>NZ_JBZYAE010000009.1:0-668 GCF_058890445.1 Acinetobacter sp. CAU_H_S170_2 | reverse complement strand
TGGCAATAAACGCAGTTGAAACCATTGTCCTTTTTCTGGGGAAACCTTACGGTTACAGTCGATACCAAACATAAATCGAATACCATATTTTCTTATGGTTTTTAGATTTCCAGTCGATGAATACCAACTATCACCTGTAATAAATTGAATCTTTGCACCCCAACTGAGTACTTCACTTAACATATCCATAAAGTAATCATTCTTGGTTTTACTTTCAGATTTGTCATAAATTCGGAAATTAATTGGAATATTTTGACCATTCTGATCTGTCGCATACAAGGTAATGAGATTAATACCCTTGACGGATCGGTGGTGTTTGCCTGACCAAAAATAGCTAACCAAGTCCATATGTTGACTATAGGGTTTATCTAAAACAGTATCATCAATACTGACTATAAGTTTATTATTATCAATATGTTGAATTGCTTCTTGATATAGGTCGTGAGGTGTGTAGTCTTCACGTTCTAGAAAGCGATTTACACTATCATGCGAGATGTTATAAGTCTCGGCAAGTTGTGTGCAGCTAATAGAGTTCGGTTCTGTCATGAGAAAGCCCATATAAATGGGTAATGTACAAGTTGCTGTAGAAGCATGTTTAATTCGTCTGATCACAGATACTTTATAAAGTATTTTAATACTTTTTTGAATCCGTCAATGCGTAAGTCCTA
>NZ_JBZYAE010000008.1:0-1177 GCF_058890445.1 Acinetobacter sp. CAU_H_S170_2 | reverse complement strand
AAATCCGCAGCTTCGGCATATAGTTTTAGCCCCGTTACATCTTCCGCGCAGGCCGACTCGACTAGTGAGCTATTACGCTTTCTTTAAAGGGTGGCTGCTTCTAAGCCAACCTCCTAGCTGTCTATGCCTTCCCACATCGTTTCCCACTTAACTATAATTTTGGGGCCTTAGCTGGCGGTCTGGATTGTTTTCCTCTTGACTACGGACGTTAGCACCCGCAGTCTGTCTCCCGGATAGTACTCATTGGTATTCGGAGTTTGCATCGGTTTGGTAAGTCGGGATGACCCCCTAGCCGAAACAGTGCTCTACCCCCAATGGTATTCGTCCGAGGCGCTACCTAAATAGCTTTCGGGGAGAACCAGCTATCACCGAGTTTGATTAGCCTTTCACCCCTATCCACAAGTCATCCCCTGGCTTTTCAACGACAGTGGGTTCGGTCCTCCAGTTAGTGTTACCCAACCTTCAACCTGCTCATGGATAGATCACCCGGTTTCGGGTCTACACCCAGCAACTAAACGCCCTATTAAGACTCGATTTCTCTACGGCTCCCCTATTCGGTTAACCTCGCTACTGAATGTAAGTCGCTGACCCATTATACAAAAGGTACGCAGTCACCGAACAAGTCGGCTCCCACTGCTTGTATGCATGCGGTTTCAGGATCTATTTCACTCCCCTCACAGGGGTTCTTTTCGCCTTTCCCTCACGGTACTGGTTCACTATCGGTCAGTCAGGAGTATTTAGCCTTGGAGGATGGTCCCCCCATATTCAGACAAGGTTTCACGTGCCCCGCCCTACTCGACATCATCATATAAGCCCTTTCGTGTACAGGACTATCACCCACTATGGTTGCACTTCCCAGAGCATTCCACTAGAACTTATATGACTTAATGGGCTTTTCCCCGTTCGCTCGCCGCTACTGAGGGAATCTCAATTGATTTCTTTTCCTAAGGGTACTGAGATGTTTCACTTCCCCTCGTTCGCCTCGTATGACTATGTATTCATCATACGATACCTGCCTTATGACAGGTGGGTTTCCCCATTCAGAAATCTCCGGATCACAGGATATTTGCCGCCTCCCCGGAGCTTATCGCAGGCTATTACGTCTTTCATCGCCTCTGACTGCCAAGGCATCCACCACATGCACTTAATTACTTGACTATACAACCCCAAACAGTCG
>NZ_JBZYAE010000007.1:0-1795 GCF_058890445.1 Acinetobacter sp. CAU_H_S170_2 | reverse complement strand
TATCTAGCTTTATAACTAAATCAAGTTGTTTGCAGTGATTTGAACCACAACACCAACTGTTTGGGTGTTGTATAGTCAAGCCTCACGAGCAATTAGTATTGGTCAGCTTCACATATCACTATGCTTCCACATCCAACCTATCAACGTCGTAGTCTTCAACGGCTCTTTAGAGGACATAAAGTCCTAGGGAAATCTTATCTTGAGGTAGGCTTCCCGCTTAGATGCTTTCAGCGGTTATCCCTTCCGAACATAGCTACCCGGCGATGCGACTGGCGTCACAACCGGTACACCAGAGGTTCGTCCACTCTGGTCCTCTCGTACTAGGAGCAGATCCTCTCAAATTTCCAACGCCCACGGTAGATAGGGACCGAACTGTCTCACGACGTTCTAAACCCAGCTCGCGTACCTCTTTAAATGGCGAACAGCCATACCCTTGGGACCTGCTTCAGCCCCAGGATGAGATGAGCCGACATCGAGGTGCCAAACACCGCCGTCGATATGAACTCTTGGGCGGTATCAGCCTGTTATCCCCAGAGTACCTTTTATCCGTTGAGCGATGGCCCTTCCATACAGAACCACCGGATCACTAAGACCTACTTTCGTACCTGCTCGACTTGTGGGTCTCGCAGTTAAGCGCGCTTTTGCCTTTATACTCTACGCGTGATTTCCGACCACGCTGAGCGCACCTTCGTACTCCTCCGTTACTCTTTAGGAGGAGACCGCCCCAGTCAAACTACCCACCAGACATGGTCCTCGCTCCAGATAATGGAGCAGAGTTAGAACCTCAATATTACCAGGGTGGTATTTCAAGATTGGCTCCACCGAAACTAGCGTCTCGGTTTCAAAGCCTCCCACCTATCCTACACAAGTAAGATCAAAGTTCAATGTCAAGCTGCAGTAAAGGTTCACGGGGTCTTTCCGTCTAGCCGCGGGTACACCGCATCTTCACGGCGAATTCGATTTCACTGAGTCTCTGCTGGAGACAGCGCCCCCATCATTATGCCATTCGTGCAGGTCGGAACTTACCCGACAAGGAATTTCGCTACCTTAGGACCGTTATAGTTACGGCCGCCGTTTACTGGGGCTTCGATCAAGAGCTTCGCTTACGCTAACCCCATCAATTAACCTTCCAGCACCGGGCAGGCATCACACCCTATACGTCCACTTTCGTGTTTGCAGAGTGCTATGTTTTTAATAAACAGTTGCAGGGGCCTGGTTTCTGTGGCTGCCAATAGCTCAAGGAGTAAATCCTATCACCGTCGGCAGCGTACCTTCTCCCGAAGTTACGGTACCATTTTGCCTAGTTCCTTCAGCAGAGTTCTCTCAAGCGCTTTGGTCTACTCGACCTGACCACCTGTGTCGGTTTCGGGTACGATTCCTATGTAACTGAAGCTTAGAGACTTTTCCTGGAAGCATGGTATCAGCCACTTCACTGTACAAGTACAGCTTGCTATCAGTTCTCAGCATAGAGTACCCCGGATTTGCCTAAGATACATGCCTACAACCTTCCACCTGGACAACCAACGCCAGGCTGACTTAACCTTCTCCGTCCTCTCATCGCATTACATAGAAGTATTGGAATATTAACCAATTTCCCATCGACTACGCCTCTCGGCCTCGCCTTAGGGGTCGACTCACCCAGCCCCGATTAACGTTGGACTGGAACCCTTGGTCTTTCAGCGTGCGAGTTTTTCACTCGCATTGTCGTTACTCACGTCAGCATTCGCACTTCTGATACCTCCAGCATACTTCTCAATACACCTTCATCGGCTTACAGAACGCTCCCCTACCACTT
>NZ_JBZYAE010000006.1:0-1986 GCF_058890445.1 Acinetobacter sp. CAU_H_S170_2 | reverse complement strand
TATGGTGGAGACTAGGAGAGTCGAACTCCTGACCTCCTGCGTGCAAAGCAGGCGCTCTACCAACTAAGCTAAGTCCCCAGCTTATCAATAAGTCAATGTTTCTGTTTTCTGTATTCAGCATTTAACAATGCTTGTTAGTCAGATTTGGTGGGTCTGACAAGACTTGAACTTGTGACCCCACGCTTATCAAGCGTGTGCTCTAACCAACTGAGCTACAGACCCTCAGATACATCGTCATGAAGAACAACTTGTTGTGGATTCTTACCAATCGTCAATCTTTCGTTAAGGAGGTGATCCAGCCGCAGGTTCCCCTACGGCTACCTTGTTACGACTTCACCCCAGTCATCGGCCACACCGTGGTAAGCGTCCTCCTTGCGGTTAGACTACCTACTTCTGGTGCAACAAATTCCCATGGTGTGACGGGCGGTGTGTACAAGGCCCGGGAACGTATTCACCGCGGCATTCTGATCCGCGATTACTAGCGATTCCGACTTCATGGAGTCGAGTTGCAGACTCCAATCCGGACTACGATCGGCTTTTTGAGATTAGCATCCTATCGCTAGGTAGCAACCCTTTGTACCGACCATTGTAGCACGTGTGTAGCCCTGGTCGTAAGGGCCATGATGACTTGACGTCGTCCCCGCCTTCCTCCAGTTTGTCACTGGCAGTATCCTTAAAGTTCCCGGCTTAACCCGCTGGCAAATAAGGAAAAGGGTTGCGCTCGTTGCGGGACTTAACCCAACATCTCACGACACGAGCTGACGACAGCCATGCAGCACCTGTATGTAAGTTCCCGAAGGCACCAATCCATCTCTGGAAAGTTCTTACTATGTCAAGACCAGGTAAGGTTCTTCGCGTTGCATCGAATTAAACCACATGCTCCACCGCTTGTGCGGGCCCCCGTCAATTCATTTGAGTTTTAGTCTTGCGACCGTACTCCCCAGGCGGTCTACTTATCGCGTTAGCTGCGCCACTAAAGCCTCAAAGGCCCCAACGGCTAGTAGACATCGTTTACGGCATGGACTACCAGGGTATCTAATCCTGTTTGCTCCCCATGCTTTCGTACCTCAGCGTCAGTATTAGGCCAGATGGCTGCCTTCGCCATCGGTATTCCTCCAGATCTCTACGCATTTCACCGCTACACCTGGAATTCTACCATCCTCTCCCATACTCTAGCTTCCCAGTATCGAATGCAATTCCTAAGTTAAGCTCAGGGATTTCACATCCGACTTAAAAAGCCGCCTACGCACGCTTTACGCCCAGTAAATCCGATTAACGCTCGCACCCTCTGTATTACCGCGGCTGCTGGCACAGAGTTAGCCGGTGCTTATTCTGCGAGTAACGTCCACTATCCTAGAGTATTAATCCAAGTAGCCTCCTCCTCGCTTAAAGTGCTTTACAACCAAAAGGCCTTCTTCACACACGCGGCATGGCTGGATCAGGCTTTCGCCCATTGTCCAATATTCCCCACTGCTGCCTCCCGTAGGAGTCTGGGCCGTGTCTCAGTCCCAGTGTGGCGGATCATCCTCTCAGACCCGCTACAGATCGTCGCCTTGGTAGGCCTTTACCCCACCAACTAGCTAATCTGACTTAGGCTCATCTATTAGCGCAAGGTCCGAAGATCCCCTGCTTTCCCCCGTAGGGCGTATGCGGTATTAGCATTCCTTTCGGAATGTTGTCCCCCACTAATAGGCAGATTCCTAAGCATTACTCACCCGTCCGCCGCTAGGTCAGGTAGCAAGCTACCCTTCCCCGCTCGACTTGCATGTGTTAAGCCTGCCGCCAGCGTTCAATCTGAGCCATGATCAAACTCTTCAGTTAAAATCATTAGTAGCTTATGGCTACAAATCTTGGCTCATCAATTTTCTGACAAATATTTCTCAAATAAACTTCGAGTAATTTTTACCTTCAATCAATGAAATATTTTCGATCGATCAATCAGTAAAAATCCACACAAGTTGTTCTTCATAATCTCTTAATGATCTT
>NZ_JBZYAE010000005.1:0-11233 GCF_058890445.1 Acinetobacter sp. CAU_H_S170_2 | reverse complement strand
TGGAAGGCATCATAAATATGTCTCTTGTCACCATATTGTATAAAACCTAAAATTCCATCTCCTAAATATTCTGTTACTTTCCCTTCAAAAAAATTAATAGTGACTTCTAATGATGGTAATAAAGCTGATGTTTCGTAGAAGATACGTTGAATTCCACTATCTATTCCTTTAAACCCATTTCTCGATGTCTTTAGTCGTTCAGTAGATTTTCTAATGTCACAAACAATAGCTATGAAGTCATCAATTTTCGGATCAAACAAATTCACTTTGTCGTACCCTGGTAATAAGCTTGGCTTACTATCCTCAAATTTTTCCATAGATAAATTAGATAATGCTTCATCTAATGCCATTCGATTTTTAGCATCAGTTTTGATCCAATCATACTCAGCCTTATTAAGATGGGCATCACATATTGTAGAAATTTGAAGCATTAACTTTTTTACTTCACTTTCGTCAATTCCAATGATTCGCGAATACTCACTTACGTTCATGTAAACTATGCCTTAACTAGTAAATAACAAATCCAAATTACAGCAGTCATAACAATTAATAGAAATATTGCTTTAATACAAATACTTATTCTCTGTAATTTTAAATTGCGGATGGTTATAAGCTTTAACCGCTCAAACATCAACTCTTCAATATATTCATCCTCAGTTAAATTTTTGAAGTAAGTAATTTCATCAACTAAACTATTTTTTTTATCAGGCATAGCCGAAGAGTTTAAATATTTCATAGGTGATATTGTTTGAAAAAGATAACCTCCGAAGAGAAATCCCTTAGGTTGCTTAGAAATACCATTAAAATCAACGCTATCAGCTGGGTTATTTTGTGGTGAAACAGCCATGAAAAGTATGAATAAAGCAAATCCCCAAATAAGAAAAAATAAAATTATGACTAGGGTAAAAAGAATATTTTTTTGAATTAATATCAAAAAAGCAGGACTTATTGCTTCAATCCGACTAAACGGTATGCAAAGGAATACAAATAGAAATCCAGTTTTTACATCTAAAGCTCTTATCGTGCTTTGTATATCTTTAATACTCTCAAGTAGTAATGTTTCTTTACTTTTTTCTAAATCCACCAGTTACCTCTTTATAATTTATAAATTTTCTGGATGTATTATTGATATAAAAGTTACTTTTCTCAATCTATTTAAAATAATACCTCTTTACCACATGTACAGAATTATGTACAATAGGCTCGACCCTGTGAGCTGCAAATTATTCATCAGTCACGACACACACCAAGAGAGTACAAAAATGCATGTATTTACATACACCGATGTACGTAACAATCTAAAATCCGTTTTAGATAAAGTAATTGATGATGCAGATGTAGCAGTAATTACACGCAAAGAAGGTCAACATGCCGTTGTTATGGGGCAAGAGCACTATGACAGCTTAATGGAGACGCTTTATCTTCTTTCATCTCCTAATAATGCTACTCGTTTAAACGAATCAATTGCTCAGTTACGTGCGTCAAAGACGAAACGAATGGAGCTAATAGAGGATGACGAACCGTAATATTGAATGGACTGACAACGCTTGGGAAGAATATATCTACTGGCAAACGCAGGACAAAAAAATACTCAAGCGGATAAATGCTTTAATCAAAGAATGCCAACGAACTCCATTTCAAGGAACAGGGAAGCCCGAACCATTAAAGGCTAATCTTTCTGGATTTTGGAGTCGTAGAATTGATGAGAAGCACAGATTAGTTTATGAAGTTACGGATGAGCGTATTTACATCGTTCAATGTCGTTTTCATTACTAAAAAAAGCCCTTAGTCTTTAAAGACTAAGGGCTTTTTTGTATCTATAAAAAATATTTATTTAAATAAATCATCTAATTCTTTCCCTCATTTAACATAAAATCTCTTATGCGAAATTCATCTGTAAGCCCAAAATAGAAATGTCCGGTTTACCGAATGCTCGACCTAAGATCTCAGAACATAAGAATTTGATGATCCCCCTGGTTCTCAAAACTCGATACTTTATTAAAAAGTTCTATCGAGGCTTATAAGTTCCTGAAACAAAAAAATGCCTGAAGTTCAGGCATTTTTTACATCATCAATATCTACTAAAAAGCTTACAACAATCAAAAAACGAGAGTTTTATTCTTGTGAATACGACTTAACTTTTTCAAAAATTGGATAGAAATCTAATCCCTCATCTTTCATCGTAGAAATCAACGCAACGATTACAGCAATATGTGTAGGAACCACACCTTGTTTACTGTAATTCGTAATCGAATTAGGTTTCATATCCAATAAGGCAGCAAATTCCTTAATTGAAAGCCCTGCTTTACCGACAAGACGTTGAAATTCAGTATATGGCATTTAATTAAATTTATAGAAATGGTGTTTTGAGATTATAGCATAGGGTTATACTTACATAAAAACACATAAAATTATGTGGTAAACACATAATTTTATGTGTTATAAATAGCTTATCAACTAACCTATTTATCCTTACTATCGGAGAAATGTAATATGTACTCATACCCGGATTCAAACACTGAAAAGAAAATTGCTCTCATGATCATCAATGACTTTTTCATTCAAAAAGCCCATGAACTGTGGATTTTTTTACAACTCGATCAGTGCTTTAATGATTATGAAGCCACACTGATTTGGACTCGACGTTATTTAGAGAAGCATCCTGAGTGTGAGTACAGCGATATTCAAAAAGCCTTTGTTTCTTGTTTCCCAGAACACTTCTTCAGCTTTGACTGTTAATTTATGAGAGGCACGGTAAAAAATCGCAATTGGTAAGTAAATCCCAAATAACAGCCAGTTCATACAACTGGCTTTTTATTGTCACGTATAAATCTAAGACTTGTTTTAATCGTTGCTAACACGATCAAGCAAAGTGTAATAACGAAACTAAAAGTGCAGCAACAGACTTTTTTTTTGCAGAAATAAAACTGAAAATTCGGTAACAGAACCGTTTTTGTAGAAACGAAACTGAAAATGCAGCAACGGACATCTTTTTTGCCGGAAACAAGCGCAATTTAAGCGAAAAGCACAGGATTGTTTTGATTTTAAAATTTAAGCATATTGCTTAAATATCAGCAGCTTAGGTTCAATACCTAAGCTGCTGATGCCCAGGGGTTGAGGGGAAGGATTCCCTCACGGACTGTAGTTTCTCGAAGAGAAACTGTTAAGTGCGAATTAATAAAAAATAAAATTAATTTTATTTTTTATTAATTAAATCCATTCGCCCAATAAGTTATGCTACAAAGCATAATGAAATTGAAGCGAATGGATTTCTTGTTAAAATGCAAAACTCTGATTTTAAAAAACGTGGACGACCAGCCCTTTTACTCAATCAACTAGAGTTAAAGGCCTATGTCGACTATGTGAGAAAGTATAAAATTTGGGATCAAGTCACTCAAAATGCAGTTCGTGAAATTCAAGCATCTCAATTTGAAATGCAGAACTTGTCACCAACTGCATTAGTCATCGTAAAACAAGCCATTAAACCATTTAGAGAGCTTCAAAAAGTTGAACTGCTTTATCAACAACTTTGTAAAACTACATCGCATGATTTCTTTCAAAAAAAGTTCGTCGAGTTATATCAACAATACCAAAGCACTCGTGAAGATCAGACACTGAATGTGCTTAAAACAATGGCAACTCAATATCTTCGTTTTAAAGACAACAAAGTCGATGAAAATAGCTTAAAACTGTATCTTAGTCAGTTAGAGAAAAAAGAGAATAAAGCAAAACGGAATGCTGATAACAAGAAAAAATTTGAATTAGGAGGAGCACTATTAGCCTTGTTAAAAACAAAAAATATTGATGTCACCAAACTGACCGCAGCACAAATGATTCGTGCCATTTTTAATGAAGATATTCAATTTAATTTAGCCAATCGCAATACGATCATTTTTCAAGAAATGCTCAATGTTGGCCTCAGTGACACTAAAGCCAAGGACTTATTTCCACTGGTTTTAGATCAACTCACAGACTATCGCGACGAAGATGGTTTGCCTATTTACTTAAAGCAAATTATTAAAACAATGGCAGAAAATGGCTAGCTATCACCTGCAACTAAGAGACAAACCCAAAGGCTATGCACTCGAACATTATTTCTATATTGCTCGATTAGAAAAATATCAGCATGTGCGTGTCAAAAGCCAAGAAGTTTTAGAACATATTGAACCGGCTGGTTGTATGCCAAGCTGGGCGAAAGATCCTGCTGATTTTTGGAAAGCAGCCGATACCCATGAGCGGGCCAATGCCAAAGTGTATATGGAATATGAATTAGCCCTCCCCAATGAACTCACACCAGAACAACGTAAAACGTTGGTAGAGACGTTTTTAAACGAACACGTAGCCAGTCACGAATATCCGCATTCTTACGCCATACACAACGTTAAATCGAGAATTGGCGGCATTGATCAACCGCATTGTCATCTCATGTTGTCTTTGAAAGCCAATGATGGCCTTGACCGCACGCCAGAAACCTACTTCAAACGCTTTAATCCGAAAAACCCGGAGAAAGGCGGGGCGAAAAAAAGACAACTTGATGAAGGCTTTGACAACTACCGTTCATTCTTACTGTATATCCGCAAGGAGTGGGAAAACCATATGAATGATGCCTTACGCCAACATGCCCCGACCTTGACTTACCAAATCGATGGACAAGAGATCAACATCCCCAATCGAGTATCGTCTTCAAGTTATAAACAATATAATTTAGATCACGGCACCTTTTACATTGCCGAACCCAAGCTTGGAGTTGGCAATCAAAACAATACACCTGAATATTTAGAGCAGATCAAACAAATCCGCGAGCATAACCAACAAGAATTTGAACGAGAACAACTCCAGAAACACCAGGAACTCAACCTCAGTGCTAAACCTTTTTACAGTGTGAATGACCAGCCGTATAGCAGTTTAGAAGTAACAGCCTTATTGAAGAGTTTAAATCCAGATACCCACTCAGTAGAAATAACCGCGATTCAACAGCAACAAGCTTTAGTTGATCCATCCTTTAAAAATCAAGAACTCAATCTCACTCCTGAAAATAAACCAACACCGACTATTAAAAAAGACACTGGCTTTAACTTTTCGATGTAAAAACCAAGATGAGCAAAGCGAGTGTCTACGAGCGACATCAGCAAAATTCGCGCCTAGACTCTCTGAAAAACAGCTTTTTAGGCTGTGAAGCCTAAATAAGCGTAAATCACATGTAAAAAATTGAGCCTAGACCGAGCGTAGCGAGTAAAAAGGCTTTATGAGCGAAGCGAATTCCGAGTTGCTTTTGATCTTGCTTTTGCTTTTCCTCAAATTCACGGGAATATTGACCAAAAAATTGCCCCAACGAATCGAGCGAAAGCGAGATTCAATAGAGTTTGAGCGTAGCGAAAACCAAGGGCAATTTTTCATTCCCTGTGCTTTTAATTATTTTTAAAGTTTTTAAATGTTTTTAACTCTAATGAATTCTTTTATTTATAAGGCTTTCAAACTTTATATAGCAACGTTTCCTCGGTTATATAGCAACGTTTCCTCGGTTATATAGCAACGTTTCCTCGGTTATATAGCAACGTTTCCTCGGTATTTGACAACAAATATTTATTATGTTGTTATAGCAACATAATAAAATTGTTGCTAAATAGAATGACATGACAGACTTAGTCGTAAAATCTAATAAACTTGTACAAGCTTTACAGACACTTACTTTAAGCGAAACCCGCTTACTTCAGCTCGCAATTGTAGACGCTCGTGAGACTGGACAAGGATTATCAACAGATGAACCTTTAGAATTAAATGCTCTTAGATATGCTAAAGCATTTAACGTTTCTCCAGATGCAGCTTATTTAGCATTAATTGAAGCAGAAGATTCTCTTTTTAAAAGACAATTTACTATTACCAATGAAGATGGAACTTTAACAAAAAGTCGCTGGATTCAAGATGCTAATTATCGGAAAGGTGAAGGAAGAATTTTAGTTACCTTAACTCGTGTGGTAATTGAACATGTCACTAAAATAGATGGGTTTGAACAGTACTTTACTAGTTATCATTTGAAAAAAACTGCTGACTTCAAAAGCGTCTATGCAGTACGTCTTTATGAACTCTTAATGCAATGGAAGTCTGTAGGGAAAACGCCTGTTTATGAATTAAATAAATTTCGTAGCCAACTTGGTATAGGTGTTAACGAATACATTCGAATGGAAGCATTTAAGAGACGTGTTTTAGATATTGCAGTAGATCAAATCAACGAACTTTCAGATATAACTGTTAAATACGAACAGCATAAAAAGGGTCGTTCAATCTCAGGATTTTCTTTTAGCTTTAAGCCAAAGAAAGCAACTATTCGATTTATAGAAACTAATAGAGATCCTAATACAACTGATCTATTCTCTAGAATGACAGATAAGCAACGCCACTTATTCGCTACTAAACTTTCCGAACTACCAGAAATGGGGAAGTATTCTCAGGGGACAGAAAGCTACCCACAATTCGCTATACGTATTGCTGAAATGCTTCAAGATAGTGAAAAATTCCAAGAATTACTCCCTTATCTTCAAAAAGTTGGTTTCCAATCTGCCTAAAATTTAAACTTGATCATTTGCCTATTAGACAGTCTAATAGGCAATAACATTTTACAAGTTTAGGCATAGGTTTGCAGGATGAAAACCCTTACAGTTCTTGAACTTTCCAAGCTCTACAACATCAATAGACAAACGATTTACAATAACATAAAGAAAGGAATTTTAAGTAAAAATTCTGAGAATAAGATTGATCTAGCGGAAGCAATCCGTGTTTTTGGGGAACCCGTCAAAAAACAGGATGTAAAAGAATTTGTAAAAGTAGACAGTCCAAATTCGGCAGAAGTTTTACTGCTTAGACAGCAGATAGACATGTTGAAAAATCAGCTTGATGATGCCAAAGATCGGGAATCTTTCTATCAAAACCAAATTGAAACGATGCAACGCCTATTAGAAGCCCCAAAACCTAATATGACTACGTTTACCGATCAAGAATTAGTGCAACCCAGCATAGTCAAACCAGATCCCGAACCTGACACAGCAGAAGCTAAACATGACGGATTGACTACTCTGGAGCAGAGGGAAAATAAGCGGATTCCAGTGCCGGAGCAAGTTGAACAGGAACCGGAAAAAAGAGGCTTTTGGAGCCGTTTTTTTAGACCCTATGATTAACCACGATTGTTTAACTGATATGAACAAAGTTGTGAAACATTGATCAAATAATAGGCGTGGAACGTGAAAAATCATAAAAAAAGCCCACCAGAGGGTATGTGGGCTAAAATCATGTAACTACAGCATTGATTTCTATAGATAATTATAACGCATTTCGTATAAGGTGTATTATGTTAATTTTAAGAAAACTAAAGAATTTTAAAGGATACTTATGGAATTTTTGATCTTTATTTTATTGATTGCTGTTTTAATTATTTTTCTTAAAATCAAGAAAAAGAAACCTAAGGTAAAAGACATTTCTAAAGTAATTCAATACACATCTAAGTTCACAAATCCTCAAAATCCAACAATTTCTTTTGATGACGTATTCTATTCAGATTTGGAAGAATATATTAATAGAAACACACGAGTACATATCCTAGAAAGAAAGCAAGACTCTGTAGTATTTACAGTTCAAATAGAAAATGTGAATTATAAGGTATTCGCAACAAAATTCATTTATAATCAACTTGTTATTGGTGTATCAATTATAAATTAAAGGTTGAATAATAATGATGTGGATAGTTGTAGTAGGCATCATTTTGTTTTTAATCATTTCTGCTTACTTTAAAAAACACAAAGAAGCCGATGAAAAAACTTTAAGACCTATGCCTGAATGGGCAATTATAGCTAATAGCTCTACACAAAATAATAGAGAGAGAATGTGCTATAGCCTAGTAATTCAAGCCGGTACTATTCTTGAAGGTCTAAATGTTATTCCTCTACGTAAGCTCAGAGATTTAATGCTTAAGCCAGGATTAAATAAGTCGAACTTTGTGCTATTAATTATGAGTACGGCTCCAAATATTATTCCAGAAAATCAACAATATACTTTAAAACAATGCTTTCATGAAAGACAAGCTAGAGTATATTTAGCGACTTGCATAGAAATGATTTTGCTCTATGGCAAACCTGATGATTTAGAAAATATATCGACTCAAGCCTGTGGTAGTCCTTTAAGTTGGAATTAAATATACAATTCAGCTTTTAATTTTAAAAAAATGAAATAGTAACTTGTTTCAAGTTTTACTGTTTTTAATACTTATGAGTAGTTGATTTTTGAAGACCTGTAAAGTACATAAAAAATCAACCATAGGTTATGTCTATGGTTCTAGTTCATAGTCTTCATAACCCTGACAAAGATTATCTAATGTGAAAGTTTCAAATCCTATTGTATTGGTCCCGAAAGCAGAGCTTTGTAATACCTGATCCTCTTCTGCTATAAAGAGTAAATAGTAATTTTTCGAATCTACCAAATAGCTTTTTATTTCTTCAGCATTTTTAAGTTCTGGACTTTTCAACTCCTTAGATTCAAGTATCTTATTTGCTGAATGAATGTAGCTTCGCATAGCCTTTCTTCTTTCACAGCTAAGCTCTTTCCAAATCTCCATATTTTCAGGTTTCAAAGTAAGTGCTAGTATTTTTGAATCAAGACTTTGAATTTTTTCTTCTTTATAATTAATTTGGTCTCTATATGCTTCCACTATATCAAGAACATTCGCTTCAACTTTTACGTTTGGAATAATTCCTATACTTATAAGAGCTATCGTAAGTGCACATATATTTTTCATGTCAAATTTTTCTTAAAAAAACTATTTGTCATAGTAATAAAAGTAAAATTGTTAGTCATTAGTTGGGTAAAACATTTTCAAGTGGGTAAGGAAGCCATAATCAAACCATCTATCAATTTAACATAATGGCTGTTATACGAAATTAGTAGTTTTTACGCGGAATTCCTAACGTATTCATCTTTTGTCTTATATCTTTATTTTTATCAATAGGTAAAATATATTCATAACCTACATCGAAAAGTAGGTAATTAAGAAAAAAATTACAGCGTTTTATAAGCCTTATAGTAACGGGAGAGACTATAGGGCTTTTTATTTATCTTAATATTCATATATCTATGATGAAGCCATGATGCTCTGCGATATAAAAAACCGGCTTGAGAATAGACCGGTCTTTTATGATATTTGCTAAAATACTCTTTTGAAATATAAAAAACTAAGCGTGTATAGCACTGGGTCTAGGTGTAAGAGCCACAACTCTCGTTTTTTGATACGGAAACTGATAGAATTCTTTATACGCCATTGACGTATAAAGAATCTATGTTATTCATTGAAACCAGTATCTTTACCAAGCAAATCAAAGACCTTGTATCTGATGAAGAATATCGTCAACTTCAACAAGATCTATTGGTTCAGCCAGATAAAGGTGACTTAATCAAGAATGGCGGTGGCATTCGAAAAGTACGTTGTGCTCAAGGGAATAAAGGCAAAAGTGGCGGTATCAGAGTAATTTACTATTGGGTAAATGAGGATGATCAAATCTTTTTCTTGGTGGCTTATCCAAAATCTGTAAAAGATAATCTAACGGATAAAGAAACCACCATTCTGCGCCAACTCGTGAAGGAGCAATTTCATGGATAACAACTTATTTGATGACTTAGTTGCTTCGATTAAAGAAGCAGGAGCAATCAAGCGCAAAGAGATCCAAGCTAGTCGAACGACCGAACTTGAATTACCAGATATTAAGGAAGTGCGAGAAAAAACTGGTTTAAGTCAAAGCGAATTTGCAGCACGTCTCCACATTAGCCATCGTACTCTACAAAACTGGGAACAAGGCCGGCGCTATCCAACAGGACCAGCAGCAACATTGATTCGAATTTTAGATGCACATCCTAGTCTTATTTAAAAAAAGGCATTAAAAATGGGAGCTTAGCTCCCATTTTTAACTTCGTATAACGTGCATTATGTTAATTTAAGATAAATTAATAACTACTGAATAATTTCTTAGTTTATCGAATCTCATACTGAGCTAATCCTGTCCAACCATTCACATGACCTACAGCTCGATAAATTTGGTTTCCTCGAATCTCATACTGAGCTAATCCCGTCCAACCATCCACATGACCTACAGCTCGATAAATTTGGTTTCCTCGAATCTCATACTGAGCTAATCCCGTCCAACCATTCACATGACCTACAGCTCGATAAATTTGGTTTCCTCGAATCTCATACTGAGCTAATCCTGTCCAACCATCTACATGACCTACAACACGATAAATTTGATTTCCCATTTACTTATAATCTTAAAAATAAAAGAATAATTTAATAATATTAAGATGATAAATCTAGGTAGGATCGACATAGATTGTCGTGTTAAAACTACTTTTCATATAATCCCATTTAACATAATAGAGCTTATACGAAACGCACTTTTAAATATTATTGTTTTTCATATAGTTAAATATTTTTGACCAACCTCAAAAACCGTAAAAAGCCGACTTAGAAACAAGTCGGCTTTTTTATGAGCAGGTTTGATACTTCTTGCCAATGAAATCGATCAGAAATTAATCAATGTGACGCATTGTTGTGATTTATCAAGCCATACATAGCCTAAACAATCCCCAATTTCTGCGGACAACTCTTGGGATAAAAATTGGCCAGACTTGTACGTTTTGGCGCACATCCATTCAGGTGCTTTGCGTCTATACCATTCTTCATCAATTTCCTATCATGGGGACATAGAGAGCAGGATGCTCCAGATAAGAATAAGAAAAGACAGCAATGGAGAATGCAGGTAGGACAGGAGTTATACCTAACGCATCAAATACGAAAAAGCCCGACAGGATGTCGGGCTTTTTTATTGCTTATTTACTTGGCTAATCTGCATTATGTTAATTTTAGGGAAACTAAAAAAATCATTTTAAAGGAAATGCTTTATATCCTTTATGTCCCTTACCGATATCTCTTTGAATAAATGATAGTCCACCACTCTTAGCAACGGGCCATTCTAACTTCAACTTTTCATCAATTTGTACAATATTAATTCCATCTGAAAGTTTGCTAGCTTTCCAAACACATTCTCCAAAAGCTTTAACATGATTCTCAGTGACGACCCTAATCATTGCTGGAGATAAAGCTAAGCCCACTCCAATGTCTAAAGGAGGGAGATTATATTTAGTAAAAATAGCATCATTCACAATATCTCTGGTTAATGTCACACATGCTTTTGAAGCA
>NZ_JBZYAE010000004.1:0-17094 GCF_058890445.1 Acinetobacter sp. CAU_H_S170_2 | reverse complement strand
CTTTATTATTTTTTCTTCGCGTGTCTTGGATATTTACGCAACAGTTGCCACAGGCTAATCAACGCCAGTGCCACAAAAAACACCAAAGACCACACAGGTAAAGACTGACCCAAGAAAGTCCAATCTACCAGTGCACATTCACCTGAACCCGTTAAGACTTGCTCAAACACAGCACGCAGCGGCAACGTGTCTAACCAATAATCCAAGCCTGGGCCACAGCTCGGCACTTGATCAGGCGGTAAGCTCTGTAACCAAACGTGACGTGCTGCCACACCGGCCGACCATAAAATCGAGAGGCTGCCTAAAAATGCATAAAAGCGTTTAAAACCATTCGATGCTGGGTTATGCAAAAAGGCAATCAGCGAAATAATCCCCAGTCCAATCAGTCCCACACGTTGGAACACACAGAGTGGACATGGGTTTAACTGTAGCGGGCCGTGCTCTAAATACAAGGCAAAGGCCATCCCGATGATACTGGCTAAAACCAAAACACCACTCACGAAGCGATAACTCCATTGCATGGTCAATCCTCTTAATTTTTTATCTAAATTGTGCAAGATACTGTTCAAAACTCAGTTGACTGTCTTGCTCTAATTGCTGTTGTTGTTGCAGTGATTGCGTAGCTAAATCGTCAAAATAAGCCCATGTCTCTGCACTCAACTGATGACGCTCATAACTCGATGCATGTTGTGCAGCCATTTGGCTACCAAAGCCCCATGTCCCACCCGCTTCCAGAGTATCTTCAATCATCTGCGCCGACAAAGTATCATCAACTTCAGCAACTCTCTGTTGCATGACTGTCATCGCTTTACTATACAGTGTGGTGTCATAGCACTGATCTAACAATACAACCAGTTCTTGCATCGCCTCTAAATGAGACTGACTCCATGCTTCAATCGGGAACGATTGCTCACCCACAGCAATTGCAGCATTCGGTGCACGACCACGATTGACCACTTCCGCTTGGTTTTTCTCGATTTGATCTTGCTCTGCAGGTAATAAATCTGGGCTATCCAGCAGTAAGCAATACAGCGCCAATACTTCTAAGAAACCTGCGGTATCTTCATTGATCCCAATTGGGCTATACGGATTCACATCCACCGCACGTAGTTCCACATAACCGACACCACGATTGCTCAGCGCTTGTGATGGTGTTTCCCCTGCTTGCGGCACTTGCTTTGGACGCACCAAACTGTAGTACTCATTTTCAATTTGCAGGACATGATCATTAATTTGAATCGGTTCGCCCTGCGCATCGTTGAGGCCTAAGCGACTAAACGGCGCATAAGCCGTTTTGACTGCTTTTTGTAGGCCTTCGAGATAACCGTCGATATTGTTGTAATGAATCCCGAGCTGCTTTTGTGCTGAGTTTTGATAACCAAAACGTCCCATTCGCAAAGCAGTTGCATACGGTAAATACAAGGTCCCGCGCAGCAATGGCAACAGATGATGTTCACGCCCTGTCATAAAACACTGGCAGACCGATGGACTTGCCCCGACCAAAAACATCACCAACGGCGTAAGGCGAATAAAGTTGCGGATCAAACCAAAATAGCGGTGACTACGATAGTCTTGTGCAGATAAAGCTTTTAGTGCCTCATCTGTTTCGTGTTGTTGTAATTGTTCAAACAGTTGATCAGGAAAAGACAAGTTATAGTGTAAACCTGAAATGGTTTGCATACGACGACCATAACGTACCCCTAAACCATGGCGGTACAAGGTCTTGAACTTCCCAATATTTGAGCTGCCATATTGGGCTAAACGGATTTTATCGTCATTGTCATCCAACATACATGGCATCGACAGCGGCCAGAGCTTTTCACCATGTTCCAAATGACGATGCGCCACGCTATGAATGTCTTTTAAATAATGCAACGCCTCGGTAATGCTAGGCTGGGGCGGTGTAATAAATTCTAATAAAGCTTCCGAATAATCCGTCGTGATATGTGGATGAGTCAGCGCAGAACCCAAAGCTTGAGGGTGGTCGGCTTGTGATAAAAAACCATCACTTTGCATGCGCAGACTTTCACGCTCAATCCCGCGTAACATCCCTTGCAAAAGTGATGAATTGACCCAAGTCGGTAACACAGCTGTAGATTTAGATGCGGGTTGACCCATTACAATCTCACTTTTTGGAAGAAACAATTACAACGACGAATAAAATAAAATCATCAGTTTATATCAGTATAACGTGATTTTAATTCGGCACATTACACCCAGTCCTATTTTCAAGTAAACCATCTGTTCTATTTTTTCGGAAAATATTTATCACAAAGTTACGCTATTAGACATGTCAAAAGTGTGATTGTATTGAAGAATAAATGCTAAAGAATTGTAAACTTTATGAATTATCAAGAAATTTTAGATTTTTGGTTCGATCCCAAAAACCAAAGCTGGTGGTTTAGCCAAAATGATGCGTTCGATGCACTCATCGAAGAAAAATTTAAGACAATTCATCAACAAGCGGCGCATGCTGAGCTATGGTCTTGGCGCAGTAGTGCTGAAGGGCGTTTGGCTGAAATTATTGTGCTCGACCAACTGTCGAGAAACCTGTATCGCAACAGTTCTTTGGCCTTTGCTCAGGACGCTTTGGCCTTGGCTTTGGCACAAGAAGCCATCACGCTAAAACTGGATGCAGCACTGCCACCCATACAACGTAGTTTTTTATATATGCCCTTTATGCATAGTGAATCGAAACTTATTCATCAATATGCTTTAAAATTATTCGAAGACTTAGGCAATCCGATTAACCTCGATTTTGAACAGCGTCACAAAGTGATTATCGATCGTTTTGGACGCTATCCGCATCGGAACCAAGTCCTTGGCCGCAACTCAAGCCAAGAAGAACTGGATTTTTTGACTCAGCCCAACAGCCATTTTTAACTGTTCGGCTTCTCCCTCTGTGCTAAGGAGTCTATCTCATGAAGAAAATTTTAATCGCCTGTGCACTGGCGACGGGTCTGAGTTTAGTCGGCTGTGCCTCTACCCCCTCAAAGCCCTTAACCTTCGACCAGTTAGGTCGGTTTAGTAATACGCCATTAAACACCTCGACTTATCGTATCAGTTTCCAAGCTCGTCCAAATATGAGCTATGGCACGGCTGAAGAAATCACTCTGGTCAAAGCTGCGCAAACCACAGTGCAAAATGGTTATCGCTTCTTTAAAGTGCTAAATGACCCGAGCAACCAAAACCAACCACCAAGGCAAGCCGTGGTATATTCAAACCCAATGCCTTACTACCCATATGGTTATTATTCTCGCCATCCAGCCTTTTGGCCTGACCCGTTCTACGATGTCCCACGTGTAGTCGACATTGACCCCGTGCAAGTGTCATACAGCATTCAATGCTTTAAAGACCAAAAATCGGCACCAAGCGATGCCTTTGATGCCACGCTGATTTTAAAATCGCTGGGTGGAAAATACGGTTTGAGCCCAACCGGTGAAGTGCTCCCACCGCCTGAACCCAGCAGTCCAGCGTCGACCAGCAAATAAAGCATAGAGCCTGCCGATGAATGAACCTCAAGCCGTCCCATCGAGTCTGAAACGCAGCAAACGTTTTGCCACCATTGCCCTAATCACGGCAGTGGTGACATGGCTGCTGCTGATGGTCGTTGCCAAGTTTGTCCCCACAGACAAAGTCTGGGTCATTCATATTTTAATGTTATCCGCCGAAGCAGGTGTGGTCGGCGGCTTGGCTGACTGGTATGCCATTACTGTGCTGTTCCGTAATCCCTTTGGGAAAATGCCAATTCCAAAGTTTTTACGCGATCACACCGAAATTATTCCCCGTAACAAAGACCGTATTGCAGAGTCTATGGGCCGCTTTGTACAAGAAAACTTTCTTTCTCCACAAGTGGTGGAAAAAAGCCTGCAAAGTACCGACCTGTCTTTGGCCGTTGGCCAATGGCTTGCCAACCCACAAAACAATCTACAAGTCACCCAAGTCATTCAACAAACGGTGCCTAAAGTCTTTGAGTTTGTGGGCCAAGAACAAATCGGACGCTTTATTCAAAGTAACAGCGTGCAGTGGGTGCGCAACACTCAAGTCAATCATTTGGCCAGTGAAATGCTGCGTGCAGTGCTAGAAAATGATTTCCATCAAGATGTATTACAACGCGGACTCGACTTGGCACATGACTGGATGACCCAACACCCTGAACAAAGTCGTGAGTTGACCCGAACCTTGTTCAAAGAACTCGGGGTCTGGAAACTGGCCAAAGGAGCCAGTTGGATTGGCATCGATGTGCAGCAAAGAACCATTGACTCACTCATTCAACGAGTCGAGTCGATGTTGGCCGATCCTGAGCATCCGTGGCGTCAAAAGATTGAAGCGATAGGACACGCGCTTATGCTCGAACTGGCAGACACCAACAGTAGGGCCAGTCAGCGTTTAAACCAAACCAAAGATGCCCTGCTAGATAGCCCACAAGTGCTGAATTTTATTAGCGGTGCAGTGGTCATTTTATGTGATGCCATTAAACAAGACCTACAAAAACCAGACTCTGGCATTGCTCACAACATCCGTGTATCCATTCAACAAATCGGGGAAAACATCATCTCCAATCAAGCCGTCAGAGACTTGCTCAATCAACGCCTCAGCGGCATTGCGGTCAATCTCAGCGACCAATACAGCGAAAAAGTCATTCGTTTTATCAGCGAACGTATTCACGAATGGGACTCCAGTGTGATGATTGACAAGATCGAAAATGAAGTCGGTGGCGACTTGCATATGATTCGGGTCAATGGTGTGGTAGTCGGTGCATTTATTGGCTTAGCACTGGGGATTATTCGCGCGGCAGTTGAACAGCTCTTATAAAAGCAATCCATAAAAATGCATGCTTTACCCCTGTCCTACATGCAAAATTTGCATAAGTAAAAGGGGATGAATATGCTATTTTGGGCTGATATTTAGACACTTTTAAGCATTCATGATTCAGTTGCCTTCATCTAAACTGCCTGCACAAGGCGTCACTATTTTCAGCACCATGACTGCCATGGCACAGCGCTTAAATGCCCTAAATCTATCCCAAGGTTTTCCAGACTTCGAAGCCCCCGCTGAACTGCTAGATGCTTTAGCACAAGCCACACAAAGTGGTTTCAATCAGTATGCTCCAGGCGATGGGGTCTGGTTATTACGCGAGCAACTGGCACAGCAATTTGCACAACGCGATCAGATTCAGCTCGACCCGATGACCGAAATTACCATCACTCCGGGCGCAACCATTGGCCTTTTTGCTACCATTCAAGCCGTAGTCCATGCGGATGATGAAGTCATCATTTTTGACCCCAGTTATGACAGCTATGCGCCAAGTGTGGCTTTGGTCGGGGGTAAGGCCATTCATATTGCGCTCCAAGCACCGCATTTTTCGGTCGATTGGGAGCAGGTTAAATCAGCCATCACTGCCAAAACCAAACTGATCATTATCAACACACCACATAACCCGAGTGGTGCCATTTGGAGCAAGCAAGATTGGTTGACGCTGATTGAACTGATTCGCGACACCAATATTTTAGTCCTGTCTGATGAAGTCTATGAACATCTGGTATTTGATGGCCAACGTCACTATTCGGCACTGTCTTTTCCTGAACTGCGTGAGCGCAGTGTGGTGGTGGGTTCCTTTGGCAAAACCTTTCATGTGACCGGTTGGAAAACCGGCTACTGCGTGGCTACACCTGCGCTCATGCAACTGTTCCGACAGGTCTATCAGTTTGCCAACTTCTGCGGAGTGACCCCTGTACAACTGGCTTTGGCCAATTATATGCAGCAACATCCTGAGCATATTCAAAACTTAGCGGGCTTTTATCAAGCAAAACGCGATCGTTTTATTGAGGGTTTAACCGGTTCACGCTTTCAATGGTTGCCTTCGCAAGGCACTTACTTTCAAAATGTCGACTACAGCCACATTCGTCCCGATTTAAACGATGTTGAATTTTGCCGCTTTCTGGCAGAGCAGCATGGCATTGTTGGCATTCCTGTTTCGGTGTTTTATCAGCAGGCCCCAGAGGCTTTGCGCATGATTCGTTTTTGCTTTGCCAAGACCGATCAAACCTTAGCTCAGGCAGCTGAAATTTTGCAAAGCGTTTAAATCTTTTTCAGCTTTGCTTTTGTACAAAAACAGGCTTCGCTTAATGAAATACATCGGCTTTTCAGCTCCGAACTATGCTAGGGTAAGCCTTAGAAATGTAATAAAAATAACCTCGGGATGACTTATGTCAGCACACACCCCATTGGTGCAACAGCAAAAGTTATGGAAAGCCTTTTTTATTTTCCTGATGCCTTTGATTGCCACCAATATTCTGCAAAATCTGTCGGGTACGATTAATACCATATTTGTCGGACAGATGATGGGGGTGCAGGCGATTGCAGCGGTTGCAGTGTTCTTCCCCATCCTGTTTTGTTTAATGGCCTTCGTAATTGGACTATCTGCGGGTTCTACCGTCTTGGTTGGCCAAGCATGGGGCGCACAAAATATTGAAAAAGTCCGTGCGGTGGTCGGATCCACTATTTTTATGACCCTCATTGGTGGCAGCTTTATTGCATTTTTAGGGGTGATTTTTGCGCGACCAATTTTATCGGCTTTGGGTATCGATGAAGACGTCATGCATCTCTCGCTACCTTATGTGCAATGGATGTTGGCAGGTAGTCCCCTACTATTTGTATATATTATTTATACCTCAATTTTACGCGGTGTCGGAGACAGCACGACACCTCTGATTGCTTCTGGCATGACCATCTTGATTGGGCTTTGTGTCACGCCAGTTCTGATTGCGGGTTATTTTGGCTTTCCCAAACTGGGGATTGTTGCGCCTGCCATTGCGACCATTTTAGGTTTTGTTTCCGTGTTGGCCTTTTTGTATTTCTATTTGAACTATAAACAGCACCCACTCAGGCTTGATGCACAACTGCTACGTCATATTCGCTTTGACCGTCAGTTGAGTAAAATCATTCTCCGCTTAGGAGTTCCAACAGGCATTCAAATGATCACCACCTCCGTCGCAGGCCTTGTGATTGTAGGTCTAGTCAACCGCCACGGGGCCGATGCGACCGCAGCTTATGGCGCGGTCAATCAGGTTCTGAATTATATTCAATTCCCTGCCCTATCTATTGCCATTGCTGCATCGATTTTTGGTGCACAAGCCATTGGCGCAGGCAAATCCGAGTTATTGGCCAAAGTCACGCGTACAGCGCTCGGCATGAACATCATCATTACAGGCTCCTTGGTGGTCTTGGCTTATCTTTTCTCCAAATACCTCATGGCACTCTTTATCACGGACCATGCGGTGGTCGAGCTAGGACAACAGCTGTTATTTATTGTGCTGTGGTCCATTTTATTCTTTGGTGCCAGTGCCATTTTTGCCTCCATTATGCGGGCCAGCGGTACAGTCACCATGCCCATGATCATCAATATCATTGCGATTATTGCGATTGAAGTGCCCTGTGCCTACTTATTTAGTGAATGGTGGGGACTCCAAGGGATTTGGTATGCTTATGCACTGGCCTTTGTCAGCTTATGCATTATGCAGGGGCTTTATTATCAATTTATTTGGAAGAAAAAGACCATTGAAACGCTCATTTAAAGTTAAACGGATATTTAATAAAACAGTTTTTTGATCATGACACTCATTAAAATTAAGCATAAAAGAACCCGCCAATGCGGGTTTTTTTACATCACAACATTAAGACTTTCTTTGGCTTAATTTGGTCGCAAAAGCCGTCACTTTTTGGTAGCCCGTCGGTAAGATACGCTGAATCAAATCTAGCGTTTTCGCATCATTGCCAATCAATAAACGACGCTTGTCTTTTTGTACCGCCTCTAAAATTTGACGTGCCGCTTCTTCGGGTGGACAGCGTAATAATTTATTAAAGGTCTGTGCAGATTTCTCAGGGTTCATCCCGATGCTACGCAAGCTGTCATTCACTTTGGCTGCATTGGCAATATTGGTTCGAATCCCACCCGGATGCACGCACAATGCGCTCACGCCACAGTTTTCCATATCTAACTCTTGGCGTAATGACTCGGTAAAGCCACGCACCGCAAACTTAGTGGCATTGTAAGCAGACTGAGTCGGTTGAGCGGTCAGACCAAATAAACTGGAAATATTGATGATATGCCCATCGCCTGTTTTCTTAATATAAGGCAAAAACTCTTTGGTGCCATAGACCACACCCCAGAAATTAATCCCCACGATCCATTCCAGCTCTTCATAGGATGCACCTTCTACGGTTGAACCCAAAGCAACGCCGGCATTATTAAAAATCATATTCACAGAACCATGATTTTGTACGGTTTCTTCAGCCCACGCTTGCATCGCTAAACGGTCTGAGACGTCTAATTTTTTCGTGGTGACACGTACATTGGTGCCTTGTAGCAGTTCAACTGTTTTCGCCAACCCTTGTTCATTGACATCACTCAATGATACATGACAGCCCGCCTTGGCCAATAAAAGTGCCAATTGTTGGCCAATACCCGATCCTGCACCTGTAATTGCCGCAACTTTATTTTTAAAATTCTTCATGAGATTGTGGTTGTCCTTTATCTTTGTACATCGACTGTAGATGCTTTTTTTATAATTGACAATATCAATTGTCATAAATTTAATAGCCAAAAGTGTCAAGTCTATGAAAACCAGCTAGAGATTAAAGCCTACGCATAGGTAGAGTCGTGGTTTATTGCTAAACTATGCAAAACCTTGGCTTTCAAATAGGGCGATGAAATCTGATGACGGCATCTGAACCAGTACAACAAAACAGCGATAATAATAATAAAACCAAAGAAAGACAATTCAAGGGCTTATCGCTTTCTGAACGTAAACAGCTGCGTCGTGAAAAATTGATTGAAGCTGGCATTGAAGCCTACGGCACTCACGGCTTTTTTGCCGTGACGGTGAAAGATATTTGTAATGAAGCCAAACTTACTGAACGTTATTTTTATGAGTCGTTTAAAAAAAGTGAGCAACTGTTTCAAACCATTTTTTTAAAGCTGATCGATGAGTTACAGCACAATGTCATGCAAGCCATCATGCAAGCCTCTTCAGATCCACATAAAATGATTGATGCTGGACTGCGTGCCCTGCTTACCACCCTAAAAGATAATCCCCGCATGGCGCGTATTATTTATATCGATGCAATGTTGGTGCAAGAATTACATAACCAAGCCACGATTCATGAAACCATGACCCGTTTTGACCGGATGATTCAAGCCTTTGTGATGCTGATGATGCCGCAAATTAACCGGTCCGAACGTGAAATTTCGCTGGTCGCCACAGGCCTCAATGGCTATGTCACACAAATTGCGATCCGTTGGGTGGTTAGTGGGTTTAAACAATCCTTTGAAGAAGTTTTATCCTCCAGCCGTATTGTATTTATTTCACTTCTAGAAATCTTTTCAGACCCCAATACACGGGCAAAATTGGATGTCTAAGACTTTTCACTTGGATGAGATCGGAATTTTCGAATGCAATTTAGATTAAACTTCCATTAATTTTGAATCCCAATATGACGATTTTTTGTCACATTTTTTTGCAAATTTCATCAATCGTCTGTTTTTTGCAATGATACTGTCATAATTAATCTTTGTAATAAGCCTGTCATAAAATTAAAACGGCCTGCCGTTACCTACAATAGGATATTGCGTTGTGAAAGATGACTACATTTTAATCGTCGATGATGAACTTCCCATTCGAGAAATGATTCACACCTCGTTGGATATGGCAGGCTTTCAATGCTTACAAGCAGAAGATGCAAAACAAGCCCACCAAATGATTGTGGATCAGCGTCCTGCTTTGATCTTGCTCGACTGGATGATGCCTGGTGGCGTCAGTGGTGTAGATTTATGTCGCCGTCTCAAGCGCGATGAAAATCTCTCTGAAATTCCAGTGATTATGCTCACAGCACGTGGTGAAGAAGACCATAAAGTGCAAGGTCTGGATGCTGGTGCAGATGACTACATGACTAAACCGTTTTCGACCCGTGAATTGGTTTCCCGCATTAAAGCTGTTTTACGCCGTGCTAATGCGCTCAGCGGTGAAAAATCGATTGATGCCAATGGTTTAATCTTAGACCCTGTCAGCCAACGGGTCAGCTTTGGCAATAATTTCCTCGACATGGGGCCAACTGAGTATCGTTTATTGGCCTTCTTCATGACTCATCCTGAGCGTGCCTACACCCGTGCGCAACTTCTTGACCAAGTCTGGGGCGGAAACGTGTATATTGAAGACCGTACCATCGACGTGCATATTCGCCGCTTACGTAAAGTACTTGAGCCTTATGCTGCAGATCGCTTTGTGCAAACAGTTCGCGGTACAGGCTATCGATTCTCTACACGTGCGGATATCGCCCTAGGTTAATTTTGTTTTATGTATGAACCCTACCCGGTCCCTGAACTTGCGCGCGAGCATAAAAAAACGCGATATAGCAGTTTATGGGGCTTTGCCAAACAGGACTTACGTCTCCTTGCCTTTTTCTTGCTGATTGCAAGCTTGATTGGTTTTGGCGTTGGTTATTTTTGGACGTGTATCTCCTTTGCCTTTGCCGTTTTTTTCATTCTGCAAATGCGCTCTTTGTATTTGGTCAATGACTGGATTTCCAATCGTCCCTACGAAGTTCCACCCAACCTTGGGGGCATTTGGGGGGCATTATTGTTCAATGTTTATCGTGCACAGCGCCAAGAACGGATTGTACAAGCGGAAATGGTCGGGTTGATTGATCGCGCGCAGTCGTCATTGGTCGCTTTGCAAGAAGCCGTGGTGCTGATAGATGACATGCAACAAATTGAATGGTGGAACCCTGCTGCAGAACGGTTATTAGGCATCGAACAAAATGACCGTGGCCGTAATATTTTGACTTTATTACGCCAACCAAGTTTTGTGGATTATTACAATAATATTGATGCTGCACCAGATGGCTTAAAAATGAAGTCATCCAGTTTTGATGAACATTATGTTCAAGTCAAAATGACTCGATTTGGTGGAGAAAGTCGCTTACTGGTCGCCTATGACGTGACCCGCATGCACAATCTCGAACAAATGCGTAAAGACTTTGTCGATAACATTTCACATGAACTACGCACACCGCTCACAGTACTCAGTGGTTATATTGAAACCTTTACAGACCAAGAAGATCTCAACCCACGTTGGAAGCGGGCCTTTGACCAAATGCAGGCACAGGCCAAACGCATGAATGCCTTGGTGAATGATTTGCTATTACTGTCACGCCTAGAAAATGACAAGCAAATTGCTAAAAATCAAATCATTGATATGCCTAGCTTAATGAACCAACTTTATGACGATGCGCATGCCTATAATATTGATTATGGGCATACGCTCAATCTCGATATCGACAGTCACTGCGACTTAATCGGTTCAGATATGGAGTTAGCCAGCGCTTTTAGTAATCTGATTACCAATGCCATCAAATACACGCCGAAAGGTGGAACGGTGACCATGGGTTGGCATGACAATGGTGAACAGGCTTATTTTACTGTGGAAGATACTGGTATAGGCATTGATCCTAAGCACCTGCCCCGTTTAACCGAACGCTTCTACCGTGTTGACAGCGCGCGCAGTCGACAAACGGGTGGCACAGGCTTAGGACTCGCAATTGTGAAACACGTATTAATGCAGCACCAAGCACATTTAGAAATTGAATCCAAAGAAAATCAAGGCTCTATTTTTAAAGTGATTTTCCCCAAAGAACGCACCTATAATCCTGAATAAACCTTTCTTCAAAAGCATGAAAAAAGCACCGATATCGGTGCTTTTTTGTCTCTCACCGTCCCTTTAACAAGGACGGTGACCGAGAGCTGAAACGATTAAACTGTATGTCCCATCACTTCACCCATCACCACAGTCGAGTTGGCTTTAAAGGCTGCATCCCACGTCATTTTGTCTTTTTCAAACAGTACCACAGCGGTTGAGCCTAAGTAAAAGCGACCCAGTTCAGCTCCTTTGTCCAAGAATAAATTATGCTGATTTAATTCTAAACGGCCAGTAGGCTTCACTTTTCCTGTTGCAACAGTTTCAATCCCCGCCACAATCATGGCGCCAACGAGAACTACGGCCATACGGCCGATTTCTGTATCAAATAAACAGACCATACGTTCATTTCGGGCAAACAAGCCTGGAATGTTTTCAGCAGTGGTTTGATTGACAGAGAACAATTCACCCGGCACATATAAGGTTTCCGTCAATGTGCCTGCAAATGGCATATGCACACGGTGATAATCTTTAGGCGATAAATACACCGTTGCAAACTGACCATTTTTAAACGGTTCAGCCAACTGCGGATCTGCAATTAAGTTATCAACGGTGAATTTTTGCCCTTTGGCTTGGAAAATATCACCTTCCACAATGGGACCCAACTGTGAAATCGCACCATCCGCAGGCGATACAATACTGGTCGCATCGGTATCAATATCACGTACACCCTCTTTTAATGCACGGGTAAAGAATTCATTAAAGGACTTAAACTTCAGTGCATTGCTCTGCTCAGCAATCGACATATCAATGCCATACTGCGCTTTAAACGCAGTGATGACCGCATTTTTCACAATCGGATTTTCGCTGGCTGCGACTCTGCCCACGACACGTGATAACTGATGTTGGGGTACAACACGTTGAGCTTGAATGAAAATTTGTTTTTTTAAGCGTGATGTGAGGCTCAAGACGGCATCTCTCCGGTAATGATAGGACTGTCGAGGCGGTTGCCCCATTCACTCCACGCACCGTCATACGCCTGAATATTCCAACCCAATAAACGACCTAAAATATAAGCCAGTCCTGATCGGTGATGTGACTGACAGTACACCACCACAGGTTCATTTAAGTTAAAACCCAATTGTTCTAAGCGTTGCTGCGTGCGTTCTAAAGGGTGCAATCTTAAATGATTTTCACGGTTAAGGGCAGTACTCCATTCAAAATGTAGTGCATTTGGAATGTGACCGCCGCGTCGCGCTGCAAGACGCAGGCCGGTATATTCGTCTTCTGTGCGGCAGTCCCAGAGTTGGACTTGGCTGCTTTGAACTTTCTCTAATAACTCAGTATATTCAATTCGATACTGCTGTATTTTAGCTTGATCGACCTGTACTAAAGCACTGACAGGTTCAAACTGCTCCACTTCGGAAGTGGTTGGAAGTCCTGCCGCAAGCCATGCATGAATTCCACCATTCAGCAGACTGGTATTTTCAAAACCTAAGCAGTGTAAATTCCAAATCAAACGCCCCGCCCAAGCGCCACCTTCATCATCGTAAACCACCACATGATGCTCGGGTGAAATATTCAAATAACGAATCAGTTCCTGTAAACCTTCTACATCAGGAAGTAGACCGGTGGCTTGTTCGTCTTGGCGCACCAAAAATTTCGGCTTTAAATGCAAAGTATGTGGAATATGTAACTGGTCATAGACTGAAGCACGACTTAAATCGACGATGCGTAATTTGTCATTCCCTAAATGCGGAACCAACTGCTCTGCGTCTATCAACAAGCCAAAATCAAAGGCAGAATGTGTCATATTATTTCGTATATTTTCAGATCATGCTTTGATCTTAGCACAACTCATTTTTACAATTATTCTGATTTTTTGCATTCTTTTAGCAGAATTAGAGATATCACTATTCACCAGTTTTTTAATGCGCAATGCCAGAACGGATTCTGGCATGGTATATATTCTGGATTAATTGACTTCTGCTTCAGCAATCTCAAAAACCTGACGTAAATACGCCAAAAAAGTATCGTTATCCGTCATGGTTTTACCCGGACTGTCTGAGATTTTCGCAACCGACTGGCCATTACACTCAACCAGTTTAAGCACAATATTTAAAGGAGTTTGTCCCATATCATTGGTCAAATTGGTACCAATTCCGAAACTGACTTGGAAACGGTCTTTGAAATAGTTGTGCAGATCCCATGCTTTCTCTAAATTGAGTCCATCACTAAACGTTAGCATTTTGGTTTTACTGTCAATTTTCAACTTTTTATAGTGAGCATAGGCTTTATCGCCCCATTCATACGGGTCGCCACTGTCATGGCGCAAGCCATCGAATAATTTAGCAAAGTACAAGTCAAAATCACGCAGGAATGCATCCATCCCCACCACATCCGTCAAAGCAATACCTAAGTCACCACGGTATTCTTGTACCCAGGTTTCCAGTGCTGATTTTTGGAAATTACGTAAACGTACATCCAACGCTTGGAATGCTTGTAGGAATTCATGCGCCATGGTCCCAATCGGGGTAAGACCCAATTGCTTTGCAATTAAGACATTACTGGTACCACGGAAAATATGCGGTGCAGCTTGATTAAACACTTCAATCACATGTTTTTGCCACGCCAAACTATAGCGGCGCCGTGTACCAAAGTCAGAAACTAAAAATGGGGGGTCATTTGGCGTTTGCGATGTTTCATAGTGTTTTAATAAAGCCACTTTGGCCTGTAAGCGACGTTCGCCCTCAGCCATGACCTCTTCGCTTCGAATACGGCGGAAATACAGCTCATTGACGATAGCAAGCACAAAGATTTCAAACATCATGGCTTGAACCATCGGCCCTTCAATTCGAATGTCTAAACGGCCTTGATGATCAATACTGGCCACAATAAAACGGCGTTTGAGCTGAAACAACTCTAAATAATCTACAAAATCACTTTTGATAAAGCGCAAACCACGCAGGTATTGCAGCTCATCGTCTTGAAAACGTAATTGGCAGAGCAAATCTAATTGGTGATTTAAATCATCGAGAATGTCGACCAAAGGATAGACCGTGTCATCCAAATTGCGACAACGGAACTGGTACACACTATGCGCTTGGGGAAACTTATGCAGGACCACCTGTAGCATCGTAAATTTGTACAGATCAGTATCTAATAAGGATTGGATGATGGCAGACATATCATTTTCGGTTTTTAGCAACTTATTGCATTAAAGCACATTTTTTTAAGCTGCATAGCCATGTTTTGGTAATTCGGTCTTGCTATTCGACCAATTACTCGGGACATTTCTTATTTCTCTTGATTCAGAATCCAAGTGTTGATGTCTTTATTGTCATCGCTCTTGGCCTATGCTCTTTTCCTGAAACATTGCTATGGATATCAACGCAATTGCCTTGTTTTTTCAATCGATGTTTCTCCTGTGATGCACTAGGTTTGCTACAATTTCAGTCTGCACAATCAAATGGTAGATAGAATCAGTCATGCGGGCCTTATTACAACGCGTTCTCGAAGCCAAAGTGGTGGTCGATGGTGAAACCACAGGTGAAATTCAACACGGTATCTTGGTTTTCTTAGGTCTTGGGAAAGAAGACACTTTAGACAAAGGCAAAAAAATGATCGATAAAATTTTAAAGTATCGTTTTTTTGACGACGAACAAGGCAAAATGGGCTGGAATGTCAGCCAAGCCGGTGGTGGGATTCTTCTGGTTTCTCAATTTACTTTGATGGCGCAAACCCAAAAAGGTTTACGCCCTGACTTTGGACCAGCCATGCCACCAAATGATGCCCAAGCCTTATACGAACAACTGGTTGAATATGCCAAGACCCAGTTTGAGCATGTGCAAACAGGTATTTTTGCTGCCGACATGAAAGTACATTTGGTCAATGATGGACCCGTGACTTTCAATTTAGAAGTCGAATAAAGTACCATGCATAAAAAAGCCCTCGATAGAGGGCTTTTTCGATTTCATCGCTCTCAATCTCCCTTTTATAAAGGAGCAGAAATCGAGAAGTTGAAAAAATCTTTTTACTTACCCGTTTTTTCTTTCAAAAACGCGCGCGCGGCTTTAATTTTTGCTTTCACAGGCTTTGGTAACTTTGGTGGAACCAATTTTGCAACTTGGTTGAACCAAACCAATAGACCAAAATCACCTTCCATTTTAATGCTGCCGTTTTGCATGCCCGTCATAAATGCGGTTGGGTCGCCTTTGATTAAAGTTTTCACACCCTGCTCACTGTCCGCAAACTGTAAAATAAAATCTGCTTTTTCGGCATCACCTGAAACGGTATCAATCTGACCATTGTTCACAATAATTTGGCGCGCCATACCCAGATCCGTACCAATTTGAATACGGAACTGACGTTCATGAACTAATTCAATAAATTTTGGACTGGTACGCGCCAGCTGTTTCATACGAAGTGCCAAACCAGTAACCATTAAATCCAGCGGATCCGTGCTGACATCAACCAATGGAAGTTTAACCACAGGAATTGAAGATAGTTTCATGACATGAAAGCCTATTGTAATTGTTGATAAATTGACTGTTTTCAATGCTACCACAAGTTGCCATTTTTACCGCTAGGCTTTGTATAACAATCATGTAAGAACGTAAAAAAGATGCTCTAGGCATCTTCTTTTACGGTATGAGGTTATGACTTAGCGGCTAGAACACTGCTGTTGGTCATCTTCATATACAGGTGTATGTTCAATACAACGTCGCTGCGCCAGTGCACGTTCTGCGCGACGGTCTTCACGTAGAAGCAACATCGTCACAATAAGCATCGCTGAAGTTAAAGCAGTTAAGTAGCTATAAGTGATCGGCATTTCAAACACTGCTTGCACACCTAGGCGAATGACTTCCAAGATTCCCCAAAACACCATACCCGCCACCATAAAACTCAACCAGCGACGATAAGGCGAAAAGAAAACAGCAATTAACGCAGCGGCGACTAAACTTAAGCCAACGATGGTTGCTAAATTCGCTGTTACCATAAAAACCTCCGTCTAAGATAAATTCAGGCGACTGATACACTGTGCTGAACTCATCCCCGATACCGTTTAAAATTAATGGATTGTGTAGCTTTCAAACTCTATGCATGCATTATGAGCAGTTTTGAAAAGAAAAAAAGGCTTGTATTTTTAGAATGCGACACACCTTGTCGCCATATTATATTGTCATTACATTTTTTTAGATTTGAACTTTTCCAAAACAAAGACGCGCTGAGTCTTGGCGTGTCATTACAAAATAAAACCCGTATTTTCAGCGCTTAAAAATATTTTTTCCAATTCTTTTGATCGTTGTTTTTATCGACATTTTTTACTGACCGCTCATCGTTTTTCGCTTAAATTTGCAACAAAAAAACGCAGCTCAAAGGCTGCGTTTTTGATAACACC
>NZ_JBZYAE010000001.1:0-3423292 GCF_058890445.1 Acinetobacter sp. CAU_H_S170_2 | reverse complement strand
CCCCCAAATTCACTTATTTGAAACGGGCGTTGGTTTTTTCTACAAAATCTAAGAAAAACCGTATTTTTCATTTATTTTTTGATCATATTTATAATTTTTTCTCTTATTTCTTTCAATATGAGCCTTTCATTTCCAATCTTTAAAAGTCTTTTAAGCTTAAAATTTAAGCCTTAACATTTATTTTTTCTTTAGGATGAGTCTTATCAATCTTCTAGCAACATTTTCGGACTTAAAATCACTCTGTATTTCTTTCATCTCTGTGTTTTTGATAAATTATCTTTCTAAAGACGTAGTTCTTTTATATTTAATACGCGCCTAAGCTGAAAAACTGCCACATCGCTATAAAAGCACCTAATATTTAGCAAGAATGGAATACTTAGTCTGTTTTTATTTCATTTGCGTAATAGCAAAGCCCTCTTCTACCCACATCTCAATCAAAATAATTCAAGACAGAGCTGAAATAACAGCCACGATAAAGCTGGATGATAAGAAGCATCTGAATATAAGTAGAAAACGCAGTGTTATATACCTGTGAAGGTGATGACCATATTTATTTAAGAGTCTGTTGCACCTAACTTTTATGACAACTCGTTATTTGTCTGCGAGAAATTGATTTTAAAAAACTAAATTTTTGCCAATAAAAAAGGAAGAGATCTCTCCCAAAACCTCTTCCTCGGAGTTAGATCGTTATCTGATCCATAGATGTCATTATTATAGTTATCTTAAAAAAAGTCCCTTGGGGAAAAGACTTGAAAACTGTGGAGAGTTATTCTTATTGACCCTGCTAGCGATGTTAAAAACATCGACTAGACGTTGAAATCTTATACACACTCATTTTAAATTGCAATATTTTTGGAAAAAATTAAGCATTGTTTTTATAAGGTTTTTTTTGAATTTACTTATTTGATTTTTTTATAAAGATTAAAAAAATAAAAAGCAGGCCGAAGCCTGCTTTTATATCAATAACTTAAAGCATATATATGCACTGACTTAGTCTGTAAAAGTGACTTTGGCAATGGCTTTTTTACCCGACTGGATAATTAAAGTGACATTTTCTTTAACAGAGAAACTCATATCGACCACGTTCCAATCAACTTTGACCGCACCACGACCCACGGCATCTTTTGCTGCTGCTGCATTTGGGTTTAAGCCCGCTACCCGAAGAATCGTTGCAATAAACAACTCGCCGCCAAATTCAGCGCGTGAAATCGTTACTTCAGGTGTCCCTTCTGGTAGTTCACCCTCAGTAATCAGATTGCCTGCACCTTTATGTGCATTTTCTGCCGCTTCTGCACCGTGAAAACGCTCTACCAACTCAAGCGCAAGAATCTTTTTCACTTCTTGTGGATTACGCCCTTCAGCAATTTCGTTTAGCAGGACTTTAATGTCTTCAACGGATTTAAAGCTGAGTAAATCGAAATAGCGTTCAATTAATGCATCTGGCATCGAAAGGACTTTTTGATACATCGCCCCTGGTGCATCAAATACGCCAATATAGTTACCCAAAGACTTAGACATTTTGTTCACACCGTCTAAACCTTCAAGGATTGGCACCGTAATGCAGACTTGTGCTTCTTGATCATAACGACCTTGAAGTGTACGCCCCATCAATAAGTTAAAGGTTTGGTCTGTACCGCCTAATTCAACATCCGCTTCAAGGGCAATCGAGTCATAGCCTTGAACCAATGGATACAAAAACTCATGAATTGCGATTGGTTGATGGTTGTTATAACGCTTGGTGAAATCATCACGCTCAAGCATACGTGCAACCGTTTGCTGTGATGCCAACTGAATCAGGTCAGCAGCCGTTTTTTCGGCAAACCATTCTGAGTTAAAACGCACTTTAGTTTTGTTCGGATCAAGAATTTTAAACACCTGTTCTTGATAAGTTTTTGCATTTTCAAGCACTTGCTCACGCGACAATGGTGGGCGTGTTGCACTTTTTCCAGTCGGGTCACCGATCATCGCGGTATAGTCCCCAATCAAGAAGGTCACGTCATGACCCAAGTCTTGGAAAGTTTTCAGTTTATTAATTAAAACCGTATGCCCCAAGTGCAAGTCAGGCGCAGTCGGGTCAAAGCCCGCTTTAATTTTTAAAGGACGATTTTCTTTTAATTTCTTCAGAAGATCTTCTTCAGAAATAATTTCATGCGTGCCTCGTTGAATGAGAGCAAGTTGTTCTTCAGCCGGCAGGAAATTTGACATCACAAAACCCAAACACATCAGTTATTCAATTTGTGCGATATACTAACACTTTTTCAGCACATTGCAGGCTTTAGAATAATCATGACAGCGATCTATATTGGGGTAATGACCGGCACCAGCATGGATGGTGTTGATATTGTTGCTGCTTCTTTTGATCCATTGCAGCTTCACGCCACCCTCACTCTTTCTTTCGACCCAGATTTACGCGATGAACTGATGGCACTCACTTTGCCCGGTGACAACGAAATCGACCGTATGGGCAAGGCAGATGTGGCTTTAGCAAAGATGATTGGCGAAGGCATCAATCAGCTGATTGAGCAAAGTCATTTAGATCGTAGTCAAATCAAAGCTGTTGGCTCACATGGACAAACCATTCGCCACCGTCCAGAGCACGGTTTTACCTTGCAAATTGGTGACCCAAACATCATCACTGAAATCACCCAAATTCCTGTGATTTCAGATTTTCGACGTCGTGATATGGCCGCAGGTGGACAAGGTGCCCCACTGGTTCCTGCTTTTCACCAAGATATGTTCCAACATGAGAGCATACATCGTGTCATCTTAAACCTAGGCGGCATCGCCAATGTCAGCATGTTGCCCGCAGGCCAACCTGATCAGGTCTACGGTTTTGATACAGGCCCAGCCAACATTTTAATGGACGCTTGGTGTGAACGTTTTACTGGACAGCCCTATGATGAAAATGGCAATTGGGCAGCTTACGGCCATCCGATTCGCAGCCTGCTCGATCGGCTCCAAGCACATGAGTATTTTTCTAAAGAACCACCGAAAAGTACTGGCCGTGAAGACTTCAACCTCGAATGGTTAGATGAACAAATTGCCGACTGGCGCAATGACCTTGAATACGACGAGCTTGAAGACAGTCCTGAAAATATTCAGGCTACATTAATGAAGCTCACCACGCGCGCCATTAAAAAAGCCATCTATCGCTCCGATATGGATACGGGTGAAGTCTACGTCTGTGGTGGTGGTGCCTATAATTCACACCTTTTAGAACAGTTACGTTGGCGCTTACGTAAACATAATTGGTCTGTACAAACCACCTCCGCGATTGGCTTAGCCCCAACTTGGGTGGAGGCGACTGCCTTTGCTTGGTTGGCTATGCGCTTTATCCATCAACTCAGCGGCAACTTACCGACAGTGACAGGCGCACAAGGTAACCGTATTCTCGGGACAATTACCGCGGTTTAAACATCAAAGCGCTTCTGACCTTTTAGTCGCAACCCGAGCAAATCAAAAAAAGCCAGTCAGGTGAATAACCGACTGGCTTTTTATCTATCTCAGCGATTTTTTGCTGTTAATGTTAACGCATCATCAACTTGGCATTTTCCTGACGAAAGGCTTTTAAAATTTGCTGTCCCGCTCGCCCCGTCGGGCTTAAACCTAAACGGATTTGCTCCTGTCGAATCGCTTGACGAGTTTTATCACCAATCAAACCATCCACCGCGCCAATATCATAGCCACGGTTCAGTAAAAACTGCTGAATTTCACGACGTTCAGAACGCGAAGTGCCTGCATCATCGGTTGGCCAAGTTGTACTAAACCCGCCTTGCCCTTGTAAGCGGTCTGACAAATGTGCAATCGCTAATGCATAACTTTCTGCAGCGTTATAACTATAGATTGCATCAAAGTTTTTAAACACTAAAAACAGTGGACCATTTTCGCCAGCGGGCGCCATCAACCCCGCTTGCGAACTAGAGGATAAATTGCCTTGAACCAACGCTGAGCCATCTGCACGTACCAAACCATTCTGCACCCAGTAAGACAAGGACTTCTTATTGCGACGACTTTCACCACTCAGAGAGATCGCTTGCGGATTTTTCACTTCAAATCCCCAAGGCTGCCCAGTTTGCCAACCGCGTTTTTTGAGAAAATTGGCTGTTGATGCCAAAGCATCTGTGGTACTCGACACCAAATCACGGCGTCCATCGCCATCAAAATCAACGGCCAGCTCTTCATACGTCGATGGCATAAACTGGGTATGGCCAAATGCGCCTGCCCACGAGCCTTTCAGTTGTGATTCAGTTAAATCACCACGCTGTAAAATGCGCATAGCGGCAAAAAACTCACCACGGAAATAGCTTTGACGGCGCCCCTCACAGCTCAACGTGCCCAGAGCTTGTAATAATGGATATTTACCTGAAATATCGCCAAAATTACTTTCAACACCCCACACGGCAACCACGGTCTCCGCAGGCACACCATACGCTGCCGCAACGCGATTCAACACTTCACGATGCTGCACCAATTTTTGCCGACCTACTGCAACACGCTCATCATCCACCAATCCTGACAAATAATCCCAAATCGGCGTGGAAAATTCAGGTTGGTAATTTAATTTTTCAATCACAGAATAATCAGGCGCTAAATTTTGCGTGTAGCGATCATAAGCGGATGCAGACACACCATTCACCATCGCTTGGCTTTTTAAATTGGCAATACAGCTTTGAAATGAGTTCTGAGGACTATAATCGGAAGTTGCGACATTTGAACTGCCTGTAACTTTTTGACCATTAATAATGAGCTCAGCATTCGCCTGAGTCGCCGCTAAAAAAAATGAACCTAAAAGAAAAGCAAAACGGTGCATAAAATCCCTAATGATTCTTTATCTCTAAATTATGCTTTTTACCTTAACACTTTCGATTTCACTTTTCTGAATCAAAACGTAAATGAATATTCATTCTGGTTTAAATTAAAAACCATCTTTTAAATTTAAAACCACTTATCCACAGCACCCCACATCTCAACTTTTGAATTCAAAAACAACCTCTAGTTCAGCAAGCACTTTAAATTCAATCATCTTGTTTTAAATTTATTTTATCCACATTTATATTTAATATTAATAATCAATAATATACAGAAATTCAAACATCAAAATCCAAGCTCAATATTTTTAAATTCAAAACTTTAAATTCATTCAGTAGTCTTTAAATTTATTGTTTTGAATTTAAATTCAAATAGCATCAGAACTTTGAATTTAAACACTCGATTTAAATTTAAAACTCACTTTTAAATTCAAAATAGACTTAAAAAGATATCCACAAACCCAAGTTGATAGAGATCTCTGCTGTTTCACTTTCTTTTAGGTGAAAACCAGTGTCACATTCAATTGTGGGCTCTGTTTTAAACGTGCTTCACTGCACAAAACTCGCTTTATTTTGCTTTCAGTTTATTTTTCTATGCGCTAATTTTATCTAAACGGATAAAAAACACGCAATTTATTTTAATTTTGATCCGATTAACGGTCACTTTTTTCAAAGAGGCGCAATCATGCCTGAATGAATCTAAATAAAAAAGCGACCACTCTTGTGATCGCTTTTTTTAACAACAACTGAAGCTTTAGATGGTCATATCTTCGCTCAGTGCCAATGGGTTCGGTAAAATTTTCGCTAACTGACGACACAGCGTCGTGAGTTGAGCGGTATCATTCGGCATTAAAGTCAGGTGACCAATCTTACGGCCTTCACGTTCTTCCTTATTATAAAGGTGTAGATGTACACCTTCTAAGGCCAAGACTTGTTCAGACTGTGGATACTGACCAATAATATTGATCATGACCGTAGGGCGAACCACTTCAGTTGAACCCAAGGGTAAGCCTGCGACTGCACGAATATGGTTTTCAAACTGAGAGCATACTGCGCCTTCAATCGACCAGTGTCCTGAGTTATGCACACGTGGCGCCATTTCATTGGCATATAAACCTTTGTCTGTGACAAACAGTTCTAAAGTCAATACGCCAACATAATTCAAATGATTCAATAGACGAGTGATGTAGTCTTGTGCAACGGGTTGTAAGTCCGCACTATTCGGTGCAGGAACAATCGAGTGCGACAAAATACCATGATGATGATGATTTTCAGCCAATGGCCACGTTTTCACATCGCCATTTTGACCACGTACCGCAATGATCGAAACTTCACGCGAGAAGGTCACAAAGCTTTCTGCAATTAAACTTCCAGCAGGGCCTAATTCAGCCCATGCTTGTTCAATTTGCTGCTCAGAACGCAATACGAACTGACCTTTACCATCATAACCGCCTGTGGCTGTCTTCAGCACAATCGGTAAACCCAGCTCAGCAACAGCAGCGCTTAAACTTTCTAGGGAATCTACCGCTTTATAAGGCGCAACAGGAATCTCAAGCTCATCAAATAATGCTTTTTCAGACAAGCGATGCTGTGCAATGGCTAAGGCCTGACGCGGCGGATGCATATCTTTTTGCTTGGTCAAAACATCAACATCAGACAAAGGCGTATTTTCAAACTCAAGGCTGAAGACATCTGCACTGGCAATAAAATCTTGTAAACCGTTTTCAGTTTTGCTTGAAATCACAGTTCCTAAAGCCGCTGAAGGGCAGTCTATACTCACATCAAAGAACGTACATTGAATATTCAGTGGCAAAGCCGCTTGCGCCATCATGCGACCCAGCTGCCCACCACCAAAAATACCGATGGTTTTATTCATGAGGAATGCCCCGTATTAAGCTTGGCCTGGAATATTGTTGCTTGCGACTTTGTCAGTTTGTGCAGCACGGAAATCGGCTACATTTTTTGCAATTTCAGGACGTGTCAGACCTAAAATTTGCGCTGCCATAATCGCGGCATTGGTTGCACCTGCTGGACCAATCGCCAAGGTACCCACTGCAATACCTGCTGGCATTTGCACAATCGATAACAGTGAATCGACACCGTTTAAAATCGAAGACTTCACTGGTACACCCAGTACAGGCAAATCAGTTTTCGCCGCACACATTCCTGGTAAATGCGCCGCACCGCCTGCACCCGCAATAATCACTTGGATACCACGGTCACGTGCTTGCTCAGCATATTCAAAAAGACGATCTGGCGTACGGTGCGCAGACACAACTTCCGCTTCAAATGGGACACCAAGTTGCTTAAGCATATTGGCAGTGTGTTCGAGAGTGGCCCAATCTGATTGAGAACCCATGATAATTCCAACGAGAGGAGTGTCTTGTGAAGCGGCCGCATTCATTGCAATGTTTCCAGAGATAGTTAAGAGAGATAAATCTCGACTAGCGCCAAGCTTTAATAAGAGCCCCGTATTATAGACTGAAAATTCATCTCAATAAAATTTAACGGTTGTCTTTAAAGAGAAAACTCCATAATATTTTTATGAAAATATTTTTATTTTTTTCAATTTTATAAAAACTTTTATTAAATCAATATTCATCAGAGCCTTTAAACATGAAACAGATCTTCATCCTGCTCGCTTTAGCCATAAGCTCACAGAGTTTTGCCCAACTAATTCAACTCAATACTAGCCAATTTGAAAAAGACTTTAGCCTATTACAGAAACAAAAAGGCTATAACGGCCAAATTAAGAGTAATGGCTACATCCAAGAAAAGTTTTTAGTGACCGGAAAGTCGGTCATTGATGAACGTGAACCGGTCATGATGACAGGCTATTACAAAGCAGATGATGGCAAAGATAAAATGTATTCTATTTCAGAATATCGTGTGTTTTGTGATGACCAAACCTATGGTTATGCACTCATCAACTTTGAAGCAGACGGTCAAATGAGTGTGCTGACCAGTGATAGTGATTATGCCTTTGACTATGAGGATCCCACTGCACGAGACCGTGAGTTTAGTAAAGTCCTAAAAAACGCCTGCAAACACGCATCTCTTAAATGATGAGACCTGTGCTGTATTAAATCAATTAAGCACTGCGAAATACGAAATAAACACAACCAAAAAGGCATAAACCTGCCCACAAATAATCCAATTTAAAGGGTTGTTTAAAAAGAAAAATTATAAATGGGACAAAGACCAATAGAGTCACGACTTCTTGTGTGATTTTCATTTGACCCAAAGACCACCCGTGTTTGGCCAACAATCGCGTTGCTGGAATCATAAAACTGTATTCGAGTAACGCAATGGCCCACCCAAATAAAATGGCTTGCCAAAGCGGCGCACCATGCAAAAATTTAAGATGACCATACCAAGCCAAGGTCATAAAGCAATTGGAAATAATCAATAAAATAAAGGGCAGAGACATGAAGCAAGATCGCCAAATTTAGGAGCATTTTATTCTACGTTTTTTGCGAGGAAATTCAGCAAATATTGCACTTTTCAGCCAGCTTTTTTACAAAATAAAAGCGTTGTTCAAGCCGCAGAATAATTAGGGTGTGTTGACACTTTTAGCTTAAAAAAATAGCGAAGTAGTAAAATCAAATCGCCAAACCCAATTTTACTATTCGCTATGCCTCGTACCATGCTGACAGATCAACACTGGCAAAAGTTGAAAGTTATTCTGCGTAATTTATCCATTCACCACAACTCAAATTTACGCAATTTTATTGAAGCTATTCTCTATAGAATTAGAACAGGCTGTCCGTGGCGAGATATTCCTTGTTGTTTTGGTCATTCAAACTCTATTTTCAAACGTTTTAATCGTTGGTCAAGCAGCGGTAAGTTACTTAGATTATTCAAATTACTAGCCTCATGCCCCGATATGGAGTGGATTTTTATTGATGGCTCTCATGTACGTGCTCATCAACATTCTGCCGGCATAGCGAATCAATCTATTTCTAAAAGTGTAGGAGGAAACTCCTCAAAAATACATTTGATTGTTGATGCACATGGCAATCCTATTGATTTCATGATTACCGATGGAACCACACATGATGTTAAAGTTGCACCTGATTTAATATCAACATTAGATTTAAAAGAGACAAAAGTGGTATGTGCAGATAAAGGCTATGATTCAGAACCACTGCGTGAACAGATCAGGAAAACAGGGACTAAAGCGAATATACCAAAGAAAACAAATAGCCAATCGAACAATGACCATATGGACTGGTATTTATATAAAATCAGGCATTTAGTTGAAAATATGTTTTGTAGATTAAAGCAATTTAGAGGAATAGCTACTCGATATGACAAGCTCAAAAGAAATTATCAAAGTTCTGTTGCTTTAGCCTGTATATTTTTATGGCTACCTTTATAGGGTTAATTATGAACAGTAAATGTCAACAGACCCTAAACGATTAGATACAAGAATCACTATCTTTTCGCTAAGCGCCTTGCTATGGTTGCTTTCACATCGAATTAATCACGACAACAGCACCAACAATACGTGATGTGTCTATAAAAGCAGTGGAGTGAGGCGGAATGCATCTGCATATTTTGGGTATTTGTGGCACCTTTATGGGGTCTTTAGCGCTTTTAGCACGTGATCTTGGCCACACAGTGACGGGTTCGGATCTAAACGTTTATCCTCCCATGTCGACCCAACTCGAAAATGCAGGCATTACCTTAATGCAAGGTTATGACCGCAGTCATTTACAACCTCATCCTGATTTGGTCATCGTCGGCAATGCGATGAAACGTGGGATTGATGCCGTTGAATACATGCTCAATGAAGGCTTACCGTATATTTCAGGCCCACAATTTTTGGCCGATCATGTGCTCCAAGGCAAACACGTACTTGGTGTAGCAGGGACCCACGGTAAAACCACCACCACCACCATGTTGGCTTGGGTCTTGGATCAGGCAGGTTTAGAGCCAGGTTTCCTGATAGGCGGTGTACCTTTAGGTTTTTCTGAAAGTGCACGTTTAGGTGCTGGCAAATACTTCTGTGTCGAAGCCGATGAATATGATTCTGCCTTTTTCGACAAACGTTCGAAGTTCGTGCATTACCACCCAAAAACAGCCATTTTAAATAACCTCGAATTTGACCATGCCGACATTTTTGATGATCTAGCAGCGATTCAAAAACAATTCCACCACTTGGTTCGTACCATTCCAAGTGAGGGTCGTATCATTGCTCCGATTACTGAAAGCAATATTGATGAAGTTTTAGAGCAGGGCTGTTGGACACCCGTGGTTCGTACCTCTTTAGAGGCCCACGACAAGTCTGAATTGTATGCCGAACAACTAAGTGCTGATGGTTCACACTTTAAAGTGCTCCAACACGGCGTGGTGAAAGGCATCGTGCAATGGAACATGACAGGGCAGCACAGCGTAGCCAACGCTTTGGCGACTATCGCTGCGGCTGAACATGTTGGCGTAAGCATTGAAATAGCGTGCGAAGCACTGTCTAACTTTGGCGGCGTGAAGCGCCGTATGGAGCTTTTAGGCACGGTGCGTGGTGTTGAAGTGTATGATGACTTTGCCCATCACCCAACCGCAATTGATACTACGCTAGAAGGCGCACGTAAGCGTTTAGGCGAGCGTAAGTTGTGGGCAATTATTGAACCTCGTTCAAATACCATGCGCATGGGAAGCCATAAAGATGGACTCGCACACTCTGCACGTTTGGCCGATGAAGTGATTTGGTATCAACCAGAAGGTTTGGACTGGGACTTGCAACCTGTCATTGCAGCTGCACCCAACAAGGCCGTGGTCGCACGTACATTAGATGACATTATCCATACCATCGTCAGTGAAGCAGGCGAGGGCGATGCTGTCGTGATCATGTCCAATGGTGGCTTTGGTGGTTTACACCAAAAATTGATCAGTGCCTTAAACGCAGAATAAGTTGTCCGATTAGAAGAAAAAACCCGCATATGGCGGGTTTTTTTACAAGCGTATCTAATTAAAAACCAGACATCGTACCCGTATATTCAAAGTCTTTTAGTTTTGACCAACCTTGAACCGTGTCTCCCAAGCGTTTACTAAAATACATGATCGAAACCCACTGTTCTTGGCCATCATCATAGGTGCTATAAGCAGTGATATGGTCATTTTTAATCATAAACAGATCCTTGATTTTACAAGCATCGCTCGGTGCTGAATGAAAATACACTCTGGTTGGAGCAATCACTTTCATGCCCCAACGTGGAATAATCTGGACTTCTTTTTGTTCTGCCTTTTCCTCAAGTTTTACACAATCTTCAGCATGTAATAAAGGGGCAACTGAACAGAATAGGCCCATAGATAAAAGCGTCTTCATATACTTTAATTCCATCATGTTCAGCATTGCAAAGTCCAAATTAGAACTGCAATGGCAGCTATATCGATCTCATTTTAGTTTAACGCTTAGAACCGCGATGAATGTTATGTACAATTAAGCCGCGACATCTTCAAAACTTTTCTCACGGCGAAACATCACATCGACATAAGAACAGGTCGGGATAATTTTCAGGTTTTTCTCACGTGAAAAATCAACCAGAGTATCCAACAGCAAACGCGCCACACCTTGACCCCGCAGTGAATCATCGACCCAAGTATGGTTGGCATCAATGGTTGTATCGTCCCGCCAAATATAGCTAATTTCAGCAATGCGCTGACCGTCTGCATTATTTAAAAAAAACTCACCTTTTTGATCACGATCTACATGTTGAAATTGCATAGCATACTCGTTGAATGGATTGATTTATCGTTCTCTATCTTAGTGGAATAAAACATCATGAATAGATGGATCTTTGTCGAATACCGATTTGGAAAACGGACACAGGGGTAAAATTTTCACGCCCTTATCACGGGCAAAGTTAACCAAAACATCCAATAACTGACGCCCCACATGTTGCCCACGGAGCAACTCACTGACCCAAGTGTGATCAATGATAAATTTATCATCCCCAGCCCAACTATAAGTCATTTCCGCCACACGCTCGTTTTCTTGCTCAACAAAAACTTCGCCTTTACTATCTGTTTCTTGATGTTGAATTTTCATTATTATTCCTCTAGCTGATTATGCTGCTTTTTTAGCTTGCCACAAATTGAAGCAAAATTTTGTCTCATTTATATTTCATCTACAATTTTCTTTAATATTTGCTCAAACCATAAAAATATGCGATGCTTAGCTCACTTTTGGATCAAATCCAAAACCAAATTTATGTTGAACAAGGGGAGTAGCCTCCTCCAAACGTGAAAAATCAATGCCATGCATAACGTTCACGTGTCAGATTATCGTCATTACACTTTGCAAAAAGTCGGTATCTGAGCATTTTAGCGCACAAAATACATACGCTAAAATGTAGGCAAGACCTTGATCATGTTGTCACAGATGTTTTATTTCATCTGGCAGCAGGTCAAGGTTTTTTTGTGGCCGATTGCTGGATGTGGAGGATTTCATGGAATCTATCGGCAATTTATGGCTATACCTTGCTTTTTTCGGCATTGTTACCGTGATGCTACTGATCGACTTTTTAGGCTTTAAACAAAAAGAAGGTCAAGAAGTTAAAATCAAAACCGCCGCGTTATGGAGTATTGCATGGGTTTCCGTCGCATCACTCTTTGGTGCAGGTCTCTGGTTGTATTTACAACAAACTGCAGGTGTCACTGTGGCCAATACCAAGGTCATGGAGTACTTCGCAGGTTATTTACTTGAAAAATCTTTAGCCGTCGACAACGTCTTTGTCTGGCTGATGATCTTTGCTGCTTTTGCCATCCCACCTGCACTACAACGCCAATTATTGCTGTATGGTGTATTGGGCGCGATTATTCTACGTACCATCTTTATTTTTATTGGCGCGTGGTTCGTGCAAGAGTTCTCATGGATTCTGTATATCTTCGGTGCGTTCTTGGTGTATACGGGTTTCAAATTCTTCAAAGGGCAAAACGAAGAAGAAACCAATATCGAAGATATGGCGATCTTAAAATGGTTGCGTAAACATATGCGGATTACCCCGCAAATGCATGGCAATAAGTTCTTTGTCCGTCAAAACGGGATGTTGTGGGCAACGCCGCTGTTCTTGGTGTTAATTTTAGTTGAAGCGTCGGATGTAATTTTCGCGGTGGATTCCATTCCTGCAATTTTCGCGGTGACTTCTGATCCGTTTATTGTGTTGACTGCAAACTTAATGGCAATTTTGGGTCTACGTGCGATGTTCTTCTTGTTGTCTGGTACAGCAACCAAGATGCATTACCTACCGTATGGTTTAGGTATTATCTTGGTATTCATCGGCTTTAAGATGCTCATGCTGGATGTGTTCCACATGCCAATTTGGATTTCACTGGGCTTTATTGTGTTGGTGCTGACCATTACTGCGATCTTGTCGATTCGATACAGTAAGAAACATCATCAAACCACCCTCTAATGTTTTAAAAAAGCCTTCCTCTGTGAAGGCTTTTTTGATGGCTAAATCTTAAATTGTACAAGACTTAATCCTATGATTTTCTGTGCAAATGTACTGTACTTTATGCAAACAGCTCCCTATGATAAGCGGGCTTAAAACCCTTGGTTTTACCTGTAAAAATAAAAGAACCTGAAGGTTGCTCATCCATGCGTACCAAAAAATTAACTCTTGTTGTAGTGCCCGTTTTACTCACGGCATGTAGCGGTTCTAAAACCCTACAACAGGATGTTTACAATAACCAATACAACTGCTACCAAGACTGGCATTTTGAACTGTGCGAACCTGCTAACGAAAATAGTGAATCGAGCTATAGTGGCTCTACTGGGGTTTATATCGGCCCACAATATTATAAAAACAACCGTAAAGTCCGTTACATGGGCAAAGTCTTGAAAGCTCGCGGACGTCATTCGATGGGCACACCCAGAATCTCGACTCACGTTTTTAGCCATGCCAAATCCCAACCCATTCGTGGAGGCTTCGGCCGTGGCGGGGGCTCATTCGGAGGTTAATACATGAAACGAGTTCTATTCCCTGAGCGTGCAAACTGGCAACAGGCGCATCAAGAGATTGGTTTTGACTACTACAACTTGCCGTCGCGGGATGGTTCAATGTATTGGTCAGAAGGGGTGGCTTATGAGTTTAGCCTCAAGCAAATTGAACAGCTTGAAGATGCCTCGAACGAATTACACCAGATGTGCCTTGAAGTGGCAGGGGATATGATTCAACGCGGTCATTATCCCGAATATTTTCAACTCCCCCCAGCAGCGATTCCTCTGATTGAGCACTCATGGAAAAACCAAGCGCCGATGCTGTATGGCCGTTTCGATTTTGCCTATGATGGTCAAGCCATCAAAATGCTGGAATACAATGCCGATACGCCAACGGGTTTACTCGAAGCCTCAGTTGCACAGTGGCATTGGATTGAACAGGTCGAAAATATTGCAAACCGTGATCAGTTCAACAGCATTCATGAAAAGCTGATTGAGCGCTGGAAACAGCTCTATCCTGCGCGTAGCCGTGTCCATTTCGCAGCCTGCCAAGAAGCAGGGCGTGAAGATTGGGGTAATTTAGAATACCTCATGGATACCGCTTTTCAGGCAGGCTTAAATGTCAGCGAACTGTCGATGGAAAACATTGGTTGGAATGGCACCGCCTTTGTCGATTTGCATCAGCAAGAGATTCAGCATTTATTTAAGCTGTATCCGTGGGAATGGATTTGGGAAGAAAATTTTTCACAGTTTCTCAAACCTGAAACCGAATGGATTGAACCATGTTGGAAAATGCTACTCTCGAATAAAGCCCTATTGATCGAGCTATGGAAACGCTTTCCGAATCATCCATTGTTGTTAGAAACCCACGCTTATGATGCGCACGCCCACTACGCAGGGAAATGGGTGCGTAAGCCCATCTTAGCGCGCGAAGGCGCAAATATTAATATCTTACAAAACAATGTCGATTGCGGCGCAGCCTCAGGTAGTTTTTACTTCGATGACTACGACAAATATGGTTATGTCATGCAGCGCTGGGTAAAAACTCCGTTGCATGAAGGCATGCTGCCCACCTTGGGACTTTGGATGGTCGGAGATGAATGTGCGGGGATGTCACTGCGTGAAGATGTGTTTGATGTGATTGGTAATGATGCGCATTTTGCTGCACATTATTTTGTGGAATAAAGTGGCGCTCTAAATCACCTATTTAAAATAGATGTCCAAAGATTAATGCGGGTCTGTTCAGGCATTTTAGTAGAAGCACTATCACTTTTGGGTTATTCACGAGGGAGTCTTATCTTTTTTAAGTTCGATACTGGGAGCTCAATTCTTCTTTTGTTTCGCCAAATGAGAAGCGAAGCTTCGTAAGAAAAGCATTTGTCCTCCGCAAAACCTGTTCACTTTCTATAATTTAAAAATTTGTGTTGCAAAAACAATCTATTCCAAACACTACGCAGGTTGTGAATGATGCTTCCGAGTATCAAAAAATGTTTAAATTGAAAAAGAGAATGCCTGTCAAATCTAAAACTGACAGGCATACATTCGAAAACAATATTTTTTTCAAGCTTAAATGGTATGCGCTTTAACCCGCTTCATATAAGACACCAAACGCGTGAAAAACAAGATTTGCAGGAAGATGGTAAATAGCGAAATAGTCCATTCATACCAATCATCAAATGCTGTGCCTTCTAGATTAAAAGCAAAATAAAGGCCCAATAACACTGCACCAAACACAACACCAGCCACGGTGGTTTGTACCAAAATGGGAAAAGACAACGCTGTGATTCGACCTAGGAAATGCTCACCCTCATCCCCGCCATTGGCTTTATAAGCACTTTGAATCCCGATAAACATAATCAATAAAGTCAGAAGTCCCTCAATACCAATCACACGGACATCCCCATAGGGTGAATACATACCGTAGTAATACACCACTGAAACCAGTAAGGCGGTGACTAAGTAATAATTTTTATAATGCTTTTTATCGAGGGTATTGCTAGATAATTCATGTGCTAATGCTTTGGTATTCCAAAAATACATGCCGGTCATTGTCTCTTATTTTATCAATGCCGACACTGTACTGACTCAGCATTTAAAGATAAAGACTTTCTCAACAAAATTTTGCGAATAGATTGAATCATTTAAGCGCAAAGCTTGTGCTTATGTATGACATAAAAAATCATGATCTTATCGATGGCATGGATACATGTATGGCCTCAAAACAGTTCAATTTTTTAGAAAATACTGCTCCAGTCTTTCATTTAAAATCTAGCGTTCACAACACACATAAAAACTTCATTAAATAGCCGTGAAAAAAATCCAGTTTACGGTACAATCAATCGAAAAAAAGTCAAAACACAGGTTTAAAATGTCTTCTGTAGTTGCAACGACGGCGGTTCGCGGTCGCTTCCTAGATATTCAGAATACGGTTGCCCAAGCGCGTGAAATTCACGACCAAGTGCGTTACGTAGAAGATGGTTTACTGATTAGCCAAAATGGCAAAATCCAATGGTTTGGATCTTGGCAGGAGGGGCAACAGCACCTTCCTATTGGCATCGAGGTTCAGCACTATCCTGAACAATTGATTGTGCCGGGTTTTATCGACACCCACATTCATTTTCCACAAACAGAAATGGTGGGGGCCTATGGTGAACAGCTACTCGAATGGCTCAATACCTATACCTTCCCAACCGAATTACAATTTTCAGATAAAGCCTATGCCGACCAGATTGCCCAATTCTTTGTGCAAGAACTGCTAAAAAATGGCACCACCACAGCCTTGGTCTTCTGTACTGTGCATACCGAATCAGTCGATGCTTTATTTGAAGCAGCAGGGCAGCACCAGATGCGTCTGATCGCAGGTAAAGTCATGATGGACCGTCATGCACCTGAAGATCTGTGCGACACGCCTGACAGTGCTTATGCGGACTCTAAAGCACTGATTGAGAAATGGCATGGCAAGGGTCGTAACCTGTATGCGATTACGCCACGTTTTGCTCCAACCTCAACACCAGAGCAATTGGCTAAAGCAGGGCAGCTCAAAGCTGAATACCCAGATGTGTATGTGCATACGCATTTAAGTGAAAATAAAAATGAAATCGCTTGGGTAAAAGACTTATTCCCTGAACAGCAAGGTTATCTCGATGTTTATCATCACTTTGGCTTAACCGGTTCGCATTCGGTCTTTGCCCACTGCGTGCATTTAGAAGATGCTGAGTGGGACTGCATGCATCAGACGGATTCAGCCATTGCTTTTTGTCCGACCTCCAACCTATTTTTAGGCAGCGGTTTATTTCCATTGAACAAGACTTGGGAAAAGCAGGTAAAAGTTGGGCTGGGTACAGACATTGGTGCGGGGACCTCTTTTAACCAACTACAAACCCTCAATGAAGCCTATAAAGTGCAGCAGCTTCAGGGCGATAAACTGTCCGCGTTTGAGTCGCTCTACCACGCTACGCTGGGCGGTGCCAAAGCACTGAGCTTGGATGATAAACTCGGTAACTTTAATTTGGGCAAAGAAGCCGACTTTGTGGTGCTCGATCTCAAAGCAACCGCGCTGCAAGCATTACGTCAGCAACGTGCAAAAGGGATTGAAGATGCGTTATTTGCCCTGATGACCATGGGTGATGACCGTAATATTCATGCGACTTATATTTTTGGTCAGAAAGCCTATGTGCAAAACTAAGTAGCAAATAGCGAAAATTTAAGCAGCTAATCGAGTTTTGAAACAACTGTGATTTTCGCCTCTAAACCAAGCTGCATCCCGCCTGCAATGAAATGATTACATTTCCAGCGGGCAAAAGGGGGTGCATCTCGTTTAGAGATATATTAAAATTAATGCATATATAGAGGTGTTGCAGGTCAACGCCTTTTTTATTTTTGATTTTTTTAATTTTTAGGTATCTACCCATGACCGTTCAAATGAGCGTAATGATTTCTACTGAAGAGATTCAAGCGAAAGTAAAAGAGCTTGGTGCACAAATCGATGCGCATTATGCAAACAGTGATAAGGAACTCGTACTGATTGGTTTATTACGTGGTTCAGTCATTTTCATGGCAGACTTATGTCGTACGATTTCAAAACCCCATGAACTCGACTTCATGACGGTTTCAAGCTACGGTGGCGGTACGGTATCTTCACGTGATGTAAAAATTTTAAAAGATTTAGACGGCGAAATTCGCGGTAAAGATGTCTTGGTCATTGAAGACATCATCGACTCAGGCAACACCTTGAGCAAAGTACTCGAAATTTTAGAAACACGCTCTCCAAACTCAATTGAACTTTGCACCTTGGTCAGCAAACCTTCACGCCGTGAAATTGAACTCGATGTGAAGTTTTTAGGTTTTAATGTCGAAGATCGATTCATTGTGGGTTATGGCTTAGACTACGACCAAAAGTACCGTCATTTGCCATTTATTGGTGAAATTGGTCTTTAAGAGCAATCGATAAAAGAGTGGCCAAAGGCCACTTTTTTTATTTTTACTGTTAGCCAAGTACATAAAACATACAGTTTTTAGCAGATTCGCTCTACTGCACAGTCGCATTATGCCTGATGATATTTTTGCACATGATGTAAAAACAAAGACATGATAAAAAAGGAGCTGGCTCATGTGGTCACTTATTGTTGCAATCGTGATTGGTTTTATTGCAGGTCTCATCGCACGTGCTATCCATCCTGGCGATGACAAAGCGGGATTTATTGTCACTACTTTACTGGGGATTGCAGGTTCTCTCGTAGCCACTTATGGTGGTCGTTTACTTGGTCTATATAGTGAAGGCTCTGCCGCAGGCTTTATTGCGTCAGTTATTGGGGCCATTGTTATTCTATTCATTTACAACATGGTCACCAAAAAAACCTAAACTCATCCATTAAAAAAAGCACCGTTTCAGGTGCTTTTTTTATGTATCTTTGAACTCTTATAAGCCCAGTTCACGCCACATATTTTCAATAGTGGTTGAAGGCACAGCACCATTCACTTTAAAGCCATTTGAGAAAATAACCACAGGCGTCCCTTGTAAACCCAGACTACGACCGAGTTGAATGTTGCGCTCAATTGGATTGGCACACGGTTTTTTCGACGTTGGCTGAGTCCCTTTTGCAATCAAATTTTTCCATGCGAGGGCAGGGTCTGCTTCACAAAACACTTGTTTCGACGGTGCAATCGATTGCGCCTTAATAGCATAAATAAAGGTATAGATGGTCACATCATTCAGTTTATTCAGCTCAGCCTCTAACTGCTTACAGTAAGGACAGTTTGGGTCTGAAAAAACCGCCAATTGGCGTTTGCCGTTGCCTTTAACGCTTTTAATGGCATCTTTTAGCGGCAGCTTGTTCCAATCAAGCGAGTTTTGTTGCACATATAAGGCAGCACTTAAATTTTTCTGATCTTTTAAGCGCACCATCGAACCTGCAATCACATGCTCAGCCGCTTCGCCTAAATACACAATTTCACCATCTAAAGATCCGCTATAAATGCCCGACATTTCTGTTTTTTGAATATTTTGAACATGAATATTTGGATAATTCTTTTTTAAGTTGGCTTGAACACTTTCTACGCTGGCCATACTCATGCTTGCAATTGCACTTGTGAGTAGTGCCAAACCCAGTTTTTTTATCATCACTTTTTGCTCTTTCAATCGGAGAACCACGGCGCTAGTGTAGAGCGTATTATTCAAGCATTGAATCATTTTTTCCTTGGCTTTACCGAAACCCAACACGCCTTGCTTATGAACTGGCCAAAGTTTCACGTGGAACAGTGAGGGCTGTGCTATTAATTTCCACCGAGACATGAACAATTTCTTCATGAATCGAGAGCATTGCCCGCACGCGATCCGCAGTTAAGTCTACCGTCGTTTCTAAAGCCAAAATGCAGGAAAACTTGCCTTTGCCTACTTTCCAAACATGTAAATCGGTCAAGGTCGTATGCGGTAGTTCTGCCAACACTTCGCGAATTTCATCCACCACATGATGATCCATTTCAGCATCTAACAAGGTTTTTCCCGTTTCTTGCATTAAGCTCAGTGCCCATTTAGCCACCAGTATTGAACCTACGATCCCAAGAGCAGCATCGAGAAAATCCCAACCCAAATATTTACCAAAAATCAGTGCGATAATCGCGAAAATAGAAGTCACTGCATCTGCCACCACATGCATAAATGCAGCTTTCTGATTTAAATCATGATGATGGCTATGTACTTCTGATGCATGATCATGAGCGTGATGGTGATGGTGATGGTGATGGTGATGGTGATGGTGATGGTCACCATCGTGCAGCAACCATGCACAGATTAAATTCACCAATAAGCCTAAAATCGCAATTGGAATCGCTTCGTTATAATGAATTTGTACAGGCGAGAATAGACGCTGAATCGAGTGAAAAGCCATAGAACCTGCTACTACCATCAGCAAAATAGCACTGCTGTAACCTGCAAGAATTTCAATTTTCCATGTGCCGAAACTAAAGCGCTGATCATGGGCATAATGCCGTGCAGCACGATAGGCAAAATAAGCCAAACCCAGTGCCAACATATGCGAACTCATATGCCAACCATCCGCCAGCAAAGCCATTGATTGGAAAATCCATCCACCAATCACTTCTAATAACATCATGACTGCCGTTAAAATGGTCGCCATTAAAATCCGTTTTTGTGCCAGTGGATTACCGTCATCAAAATGATGCGTATGCTGACGTGATGGGGTATTTTGCATTTAAAATCATTCACCAATATACTCCCCCTTAGTATATTTATTTTTGGAGCAATGTGTTGAGTCATTTGCATGAAGATAAAAAAATTTTAAACCGTGTGAAACGCTTACAAGGACAGGTCAAGGCCGTTGAACTCTCGATCACACATCCCGATGCCAGTTGTATCGACGTTTTACAACAAGTCGCTGCTATTAAAGGCGCGGTCAATGGGCTGATGAATGAACTGGTTGAAGCACACTTACGCCATCATGTATTAGCACAAGCTGAACAGGTCAATGAAGAAGAGTTGGCTGAGTTCTTAAAACTGCTGAAACGCTATGGCTAAGTTTTATTGCGTTCTTTTTCAAGTTTTTAGTTGACCATTTTTTCCACAAACCGATACACTGTTGCTCTCTATCCTTTTTCTCTTGGGCATCAAAATATTCTTGTTTTGACCGAGAGAGCCGCATGGCATTTGCATGACAACAACCACTTCTTGGCGTCCATTTTGTATGGTCAGCCTCGCCTTAATGATGGGAACGATGGGGACTGCCTTAGCCAGTCCACTTTACCCGCTGTATCAAGCCTTATGGCATCTGGTGCCGAGTCAGATCACCTATATTTTTGTGGCTTATATGTTTGGTTGTCTCGCTACTTTACTGTTTCTCGGCCGGACCAGTAATAGCATTGGCTATTTACGAACCTTACAAGTAGGGTTGGTGTTTATTAGCATCGGGTTGGTGATTTCCGCTTATGCTTCTGATGCTCTCATTTTATCTTTGGGGCGCTTTATTATTGGTATTGCATCTGGTTTGATGACCACTTCGGCCTTACTGGGACTGATGTATACCGTGCCCAAAAGCCATCAACAGATTGCACCACAACTGAGTTCGATTATTACCGCAGTAGGCTTTGGCTTAGGCCCGCTGATTGGTGGCCTGATAGCTCAATTTTCAGAATATCCGTTGGTCAGTCCTTATCTACCCGTTATTCTTGGCGCTGTACTGTGTTTCTTTGGTTTATTTTGGGTTGAGTCTCCTACATTTACCGCACAGCCCTTTAGTATCGCCCCAAAGCTACTCCGACCAGAAGTGCAATATCATCAGTTGTTTTTCATTGTTGGATTTACCGCATTTAGTGCCTTTGCCGCGTTTAGTTTATTTGCATCCTTATCCCCGTCATTTGTGCGGGATATTTTGCCGTGGCACGGCCCCCTCATTAGCGGTTCAGCCATTACCAGTATTTTAATTGTCTCTGCCGTGGTGCAGTATTTTGCCAGAAGTATTCCTGCTTATAAGTGCCTCAACTATGGCTTAATTACCTTGATTGCAAGCTTAGGCATTTTGGCGCTGTGTATGCTATTTCAACTGAGTGCATTTTTCTTTATCAGTGATTTTCTCGTTGGTGTCGGACATGGCCTGACCTTGATTGGTTCCTTTGGTCTCATTCATGCCATGACCACCTTAGAGAATCGTGCTGCAGTAATGTCGACTTATCTTTTTATTGGTTATTTGGGCACGATTGTGCCCATTGTAGCTGTGGGTTATTTGGCAGATCACTTTGGATTAAGCTTCGGGGTCATTAGCTTTTGCATTGTCATCGCTTTATTGTGTTTTTATCTGTGGTTTGCGCATAAAAGCAGTATACGTCTAGCTTCTGCATAGAAAGAGTGAAGTCAAAATCATTTGGATTTAGATCGTTCTTCAGATGCCATTTTTCAGTCTACCCTTGCTATAACTTAGGTTCTTTTCTTGTTGGCATGGGCTAAGTCCGTATGTTCATTTAAATACTGGCTTAAATGTTCTAAAAAATAGGACACTCTTGGTGAGTGCTCGAGCCGATCCATATAAATCGCATAGATATCGGCAGGGGGCGTCTCATAGTCCTGCAAGACTTGAACTAAACGACCACTTTTTAAATACTTAGCCACGTCCCATTCAGCGCGCATTAAAATACCATGACCATCGAGTGCCCAACCAATGGTGACTTGGCCATCATTGCTACTCAATTTTCCATGCACTTTAACGGTCTCTTCGTTATCCCCTTGAGTTAAACGCCAGTTCGCATATGCCGCATCATTTTGTCTTAACACAATGCATTGGTGCAAGGTCAGTTCGCGTGGCGTAAGTGGTGCCCCAGCGTGCGCCAAATAACGCGGAGAAGCACATAGAAGCCGTCGATTGGCCGCAATTTTTTTCGCAATTAGTCGTGAGTCTGGTACCTGCCCAAAGTGAATCGAGACATCAATCGCATCATTCGGCAGATGAATCGGGCGATCAGTCAGATGTAACTGGACCTCTATATCTGGAAATTTTCGCGCAAAGTCTGACATCGCAGGAGCAATGTAGGTTCGACCAAAACCAAACGGTGCATTCACTCGCAGTAAGCCCTTAGGGGTGGTGCGACTGCGCGCTACTTGCTGTTCCATTTCTTCAATTTCTTTCAAGATTCGCGAAGCATTCTCAAAATAAATTTCGCCTTCATTGGTCAAACTGATGCGCCTGGTGGTCCGATTCAACAACCGAACCCCTAAACGCTCTTCCATTTGTGTCAGACGTCGGGACACAGCAGGGGGCGTTAAATTCAACTCACGCGCTGTTGCAACCAGACTGCCCTGTTTTATTAGTAAACAAAAAAATGCTAATTCGGTATCTGAGCTCATGATTATTCAGTTTTTTGCAAGAGTGATTTAACTTTATATCGATTCATCGGTTTTGCAAAGTCTCTAATATCCCTATCACGTTACCCCCCAAACAACATATCTCACCCAAGCAAGGAAACTTGAGTGAGTCATAAAGTCCACCGTGTAAGGACAACGGTGCACAAACGGGGAGCTGTTTCGCCAAACTCGATTGCGGTGTGACTTCGACCGAATCGGGAGGTAATCGCTACTGATATGGAGATAAGCCATGGACATGGATATCGAGAAACGGACGCTACGCAAAATCACTTGGCGTATTGTGCCGTTTATCATGATTTTATATTTAATTGCCTATATTGATAGGGTCAATATTGGTTTTGCTGCCATTACCATGAAAGAAGATTTGGGCTTTACCGCTTCGATTCTCGGTTTTGGCGCAGGAATTTTCTTTTTGGGCTATTTCCTCTTTGAAGTTCCCTCCAACATTATTTTGCACAAAGTCGGCGCTCGCATTTGGATTGCACGGGTCATGGTGACTTGGGGCATTATTGCTGGCGGGATGGCCTTTGTCGAAAGCTCAACCAGCTTTTATGTTATGCGATTTTTACTCGGTGTCGCCGAAGCAGGCTTTTTCCCCGGCATTATTTTGTATTTAAGCTACTGGTTCCCTGCACGAAACCGAGCAGGGGTAATTGCCTTATTTATGGCTGCCGCCCCTATAGCCACGGCGATTGGTTCTCCTATTTCAGCAGCATTACTGGAAATGCACGGCATCATGGGCTTAGCAGGTTGGCAACGGATGTTCCTGATTGAAGCCATTCCTGCGGTGATCCTAGGCGTCGTAGTGTTTTTCTATATGACAGATCGACCTGAAAAAGCCGCGTGGTTAAAACCCGATGAGCGTGAATGGTTGGTTAAAACCATGCAAGCAGAAGATGCCAATAAAGGAGGGCAACAGCAGCACAGTATTTTACGCGGACTCGCCAATCCACGCGTGCTTGCTCTGGCACTCATTTATTTCGGTACCTCAGCGGGGCTGTATACCCTTGGCATTTGGGCACCTCAAATCATTAAAGAACTGGGTGTCAGCTCAATGACCGTCGGTCTATTGAACGCTATTCCTCCTATTATCTCTGTGGTTGCCATGATTTTGTGGTCACGTCACTCCGACAAAACCAATGAACGCACATGGCATGTGGCTTTGGCTTGTTTAACCGCAGCTGTGGGGCTCGCGATTGCAGCCAGTACTGGCAGTATGTTTGGCCTGATTGCAGCATTAACCATTGTCAACGTCGGCATCAGTTGCTCTAAACCGCCACTGTGGAGCATGCCAACCATGTTTCTATCGGGCGCAGCAGCAGCGACAGGCATCGCAACCATTAACTCGATTGGGAACTTAGGTGGCTTTGCGGGTCCAGCCATGATCGGTTGGGTTAAAGATCAAACTGGAAGCTTTGCAGGCGGTTTGTATTTCGTTGCAGGTCTGCTGATTTTATCTACCGTCCTGACCCTCGTTTTAAGTTTTACTCAAAAAAACAAAGCCAGTTCGGCTGAATTGAGTAATTCATGATCTTCATTTTTACCTTATTCGATATTCGAGCGAATTGAACGCTTAACAAGGAGCCTCCCATGGACAAAGAACTTGCCGTACAGTCCCTCACGGACACCATGGCCAAATTTACAGCCTATATTGGCAAACGTTTACCCAAAGATGTCAAAAGCAAACTGATTGAGCTGAAAACATTGGAAACCAACCCATTGGCCAAATCAATTTATGATTCAATGGATGAAAACCAAGAAGCAGCAGATCGACTAAACCGTCCCAGCTGCCAAGACACAGGCGTGATTCAATATTTTGTTGAAGCGGGTGCGCATTTCCCACTGTTGGGCGAATTGCAGGAAATTTTACGTGAAGCGACCGAAGAGGCAACCCGTACAGGCCCCTTGCGCCACAATGCAGTTGAAACCTTTGATGAGAAAAACACCGGCACCAATACGGGCACCCAAATTCCGTGGCTAGACTGGCGCATCGTCCCGGAACAGGATACCTGTACCATCGATGTCTATATGGCAGGCGGCGGGTGTACCTTGCCAGGTGCAGCTAAAGTTTTGATGCCAGGTCAAGGCTATGAAGGTGTAGCCGAGTTCGTGATGGATGTGATTACCGAGCGTGGTGTGAATGCTTGCCCGCCATTACTGGTCGGTGTCGGGGTGTCCACTTCAGTTGAAACCGCTGCACGCTTGTCCAAACTGGCCATTATGCGCCCTGTAGACTCAAGAAGTGATAACCCACGCGCTGCGCTGATGGAAGACTTGCTGGAACAAGGCTTGAATGAAATTGGCATTGGCCCACAGGGCTTAACAGGCAATAACAGCGTCATGGGCGTCAATATTGAGTCTTCGGCTCGTCACCCATCCACCATTGGCGTGGCAGTCAACACCGGTTGCTGGGCACACCGCCGTGGCAAAATTAAAATTAACCCTGATATGTCTTATGAAATTCTGTCACACGAAGGAGTTGTGCTATGAAAAAAGTACTGACCACCCCATTACGTGATGAAGACTTAGCCGATCTTAAAATTGGTGACGTGGTATATCTAACTGGACGTCTAGTTACTTGTCGTGATGTGGCACATCGCCGCTTAATTGAACAAGGTCGACAACTTCCCGTGAATTTAGAAGGCGGTGCGATTTTCCATGCCGGTCCAATCGTGCGTAAAAAGGATGATGGCGGTTTTGAAATGGTCTCTATTGGGCCCACCACCAGTATGCGTATGGAAAAATTTGAACGCGAATTTATCAAACAAACTGGGGTGAAACTGATTGTGGGTAAAGGTGGCATGGGCCCTGAGACTGTCGCAGGCTGTCAGGAACACAAAGCAGTCCATGCGATTTTCCCTGGAGGATGTGCGGTACTGGCAGCCACTCAAGTCGAGGAAATTGAAGGCGCTGAATGGCAAGACCTCGGGATGCCTGAAACCTTATGGATTAACCGCGTCAAGGTATTTGGCCCGCTGATCATCTCGATTGATACTCATGGCAATAATCTTATTCAGCAGAATAAAACCCAGTTCCAAGCCAAAAAGAAACCAGTGCTGGATCGGATTAGTAATGAACTGAGTTTTATTAAATAGTGCTTTACAGACAGCACCTCAAACGATCCTGTTTGGTGTTGTCTATCTCTCTTTATTTTAACTCTAAGCCTGCATTTGGTCAGACACATCACAGCCAAATCAGGCATTTCTCTTCACTTGTGTCCCTATTCACCACAACGTCTCGACGTTTAATCCATACTTCTTTTAGTAGACTACGGACATTGCAATCGATGTAACGAGATCAAGCTCATGATGGATCATGTAACCATAAAAAAACCGCTCTATATTCCCTATGCAGCTCATTCACTTTTAGAACTGCCGTTGTTGAATAAAGGAGCTGCATTTTCAATACAAGAACGCAATACCTTCAATTTACACGGCCTAATTCCACACGTGATTGAAACCATTGAGGAACAAAGTCGCCGCTCCTATCAGCAGTATTTATCTTTTAATGATGACATCAACAAACATATCTATTTACGCAATATCCAAGATACCAACGAAACCCTGTTTTATCATCTGCTCAAACATCACTTAAGTGAAATGATGCCGATCATTTACACCCCAACTGTGGGTGAGGCCTGCCAACGTTTTTCCGATATTTATCGCCGACATCGTGGCATTTTTATTTCCTACCCAGATCGCGCGCATATTGATGAAATTCTATACAACGTCAACCGCAAAAATGTCAAAGTTATCGTGATGACCGATGGAGAGCGGATCTTAGGTCTTGGTGATCAAGGCATTGGCGGCATGGGGATTCCCATTGGCAAACTGTCGCTTTATACCGCCTGTGGAGGCATCAGTCCAGCCTATACTTTGCCTATTACGCTGGATGTTGGGACCAATAACCAACAGTTACGCAACGATCCGCTGTATTTGGGTTGGAACCACCCCCGTATTAGTGGCGATGAATACAATCAATTTATCGATGATGTGATTCGTGCCATTCAACGACGCTGGCCGAAAGCTCTGATTCAATTTGAAGATTTTGCTCAGCAAAATGCCATGCCTTTACTAACTACCTACCGTGAACAAATCTGTTGTTTTAATGATGATATTCAAGGTACGGCGGCTGTAGCGTTAGCTAGCCTGATTGCAGCATCTCATGTGGTGAAAAAGCAGGTAAAAGATCAAACGATTGTTATTTTAGGTGCAGGTTCAGCAGGCTGTGGTATTGCAGAACAAATTATTGCACAAATGAAAATTGAAGGGCTCAGCGACCATGAAGCACGCTCACGTCTTTATTTGGTGGATCGCTTTGGTTTAATGACTGAACAGCAACCCAACTTACTCGATTTTCAAAGCAAGTTGGCGCAGCCTTTGCGTGCCATTGAGACATGGGCAAATGTAGCGCCAGAGATTTCTCTGCTCGAAGTCATTCAGCATGCCAAACCCACAGTATTAATCGGTGTTTCAGGACAAACTGGCTTATTTAGTGAAGAGATTATTCGCGCACTGGCTGAAAACTGTGAACGCCCGATCGTCTTTCCCTTGTCCAATCCCACCTCTCAGGTCGAAGCGCTCCCCGCAGATATTATTCAATGGACAGAGGGTAAAGCCTTAATCGCAACAGGCAGTCCATTTGCACCAGTACATCATCAAGGCCATATTTACCCCATTGCTCAGTGCAATAATGCTTATATTTTTCCTGGGGTTGGTCTAGGTGTCATTGCCGCAGGTGCGCAAAGCGTGACCGACCTGATGTTAATGGCCGCGAGTAATGCTTTAGCCAGCTGTTCACCCATGCTGAAAAACCCAGACCATGATTTACTGCCAAGTATTGATGCCATTCAGAACATCTCTAAAATTATCGCCTTGCAGGTAGGGCTTGCCGCGATACGGGAAGGGGTTGCCCCATTAATGGACCAAGCCAGTTTGCAAAAAGCCATTGAGATGCATGTGTGGAAACCCGAATATCGAGATTACCGACGAATTACCTTTTGATTGGCTTCTTACAGCATAGGAATCTCATAAATTTTTTGCGCCAAAGAGAAGCTCAATAGCAGCACTAACCACCCTATGTATAAAAAAGCACCCAGCCTTTAAAACTGAGTGCTTTTTTATATCCATCTTCCTAAATAGGCACGATGCTAAATGTCGGCATTACTTTCCAATACAGAACGATCCAAAAATTTTCCCAAGCAAATCATCCGCACTAAAATCCCCTGTAATTTCGCCAAGGGCATTTTGCGCCAAACGGAGCGACTCTGCGACCAACTCACCTGCGTTATACACCACCAATTGTTCACGAGCTTCAGCAAGGTAAAGCTGAGTGCGTTTCATTGCGTCTAAATGGCGTGTACGCGCAATAAAGGTATCTTCTTCAGGCTGGAAGCCTGCATGCGCTGTAATCGCTTCTATGAGCGCTTGAACGCCAGTTTCTTGCTTTGCCGAAACCATAATATGACGGAAGCCGTTAAAGTCTTCGATATGCGATGTCGTTTCCATCAAATCACACTTATTACCAATCAGCATTAAACGTTTCGGTTCAATATGCTCAGCAAAATATTCTTGCGCCAGTTTAAGTGGGTCTTCGCCTTGGCTTAAGTCATAAACCAAAAGTAACAGATCAGCTTGCTCAATTTCTTTAATGGCACGACGAATCCCTTCTTTTTCTACTATATCGCCGGTTTCACGTAAACCCGCGGTATCGGTTAAGGTAATGGGTAAACCATTCAGGGTAATTTTTTCATGTAAGACATCCCGTGTAGTGCCTGCAATATCCGTCACAATGGCGCGTTCAATGCCTGCTAATGCATTGAGCAGTGATGACTTACCCGCATTCGGTTTTCCTGCAATTACCACTTGTAAACCTTCACGCAGCAACTGTCCTTGACGAGCCGATTGTTGCACTTGGTTCACAGCAGCCGTAACACCATCTAAAAGATTTAAAATTTTCCCGTCCGCAAGAAAATCAATTTCTTCTTCAGGAAAATCAATCGCAGCTTCCACATGCAAACGTAGATGAATCAATTGCTCCAATACACGATTCACTTTAGTTGAAAATGCGCCTTGTAATGAACGTACCGCAGAACGTGCAGCAGCTTGAGACGTCGCATCAATCAAGTCAGCAATCGCTTCAGCCTGTACCAAATCCAGTTTGCCATTTTCAAAAGCACGCATGGAAAACTCACCGGCTTTTGCTGCAATCGCACCGAGCTCCAACAAACGCCCCAGTAAAGCATTTTGAATGACAGGGCCACCATGACCTTGCAACTCAACCACATCTTCACCAGTAAACGAGTTCGGGTTCGGAAAACAAAGCGCTAAGCCCTCATCCATCACTTCGCCAGATGCATCATAAAACTGGCGAAAACCAGCAAAACGCGCTTTCGGTAAGTCTTTTTGGGTCAAGGCCTGTGCAATCTCATAAGACTTGGGACCAGATAGGCGAATGACCCCCACACCACCACGCCCAGGTGGTGTTGCAATGGCAGCAATCGTGGTTCGGTTGTACATAACATTCACCTAAAATCTTAAAAGTCACACAATGAAAAATCCGCCTAAGATTACCATCTTAAGCGGATTTATTCAGCTTTTCGCGAAAAGTTGCCTCGATTAACTCGACGCACTTTCCTTATTCAAGCGGTCTTTTTCAACAGATTTGTTGATCAAGGTCTGCTGAATAATCGTGATACTGTTGTTGACAATCCAGTACAACACGAGACCCGCAGGGAAGAACAACATAAAGACTGTGAAAACAATCGGCATGATTTTGAAAACTTTCGCTTGCATTGGATCAGCCGGTTGTGGGTTTAAAGACTGCTGAATGAACATCGTTGCGCCCATTAACAGCGGTAAAATAAACCACGGATCCATCGCTGACAAATCTTGAATCCAAAGTAACCATGGCGCATGACGAAGCTCAACAGACTCCATCAACACCCAGTACAACGCAAGGAAGATTGGCATTTGTAATAACAATGGCAAACAACCCGCAAGCGGATTGACTTGTTCACGTTTATACAGTGCCATCATTTCTTGAGAGAAGCGCATACGGTCTTCACCGAACTCTTCTTTCATACGCTGCATTTCAGGTGCAATGACACGCATTTTCGCCATTGAGCGATAGCTCTTAGACGACAATGGCCAAAGAATCAGTTTCACCAAGACCGTTAACAAAATAATTGCCCAGCCCCAGTTACCCACTAAACCGTGGAAGAACTCAAGACCCAAGAACAATAATTTCGCAATTGGCCATAACCAACCGTAATCAACAGTTTGGTTTAAACCTGTTGCAAGCTCTTTCAACTCAGATTGAACTTTAGGACCTGAATAGAAAGTCGCATCAATCTCAGCCACTGTACCGGCAGGCACAGTAATCGTCGGCGAAGTAAAACCAATGATATTCATATCATCCGTTGACTTACGCGACTCTAATTTCGCGACATAAGGTTGACCATTGGCTTGCGTCAATTTTAAGTCACCTGGAATCCAAGCACTCACAAAGTAGTGCTGAACCATAGCAACCCAGCCGCCTTTCGCTTCAACATTCAATTTTTCTTCATTGAAGTTAGCAAATTTAAGCTTGTTATAATGTTCTTCAGGCGAACCCCAAGCACCACCTAAGAAAGTGCCCAGCGTGAAAATACCTTGATCCGATTTGCCTGGATCATCAGAGTTGTCACGTTTGAGTTGACCAAACATTTGACCCTGCCAGTTTTGACCACTGCGGTTCACCACTTTATGGTTCACAACAACAGGATATTCACCTTGCTTAAAGGTAAAGGTTTTAATGATTTCCACACCATCAGCTGTTTTCAGTACCATCGGTACGGTTAACACTTTGATGCTTTTTCCATCTTCAGTTTGAACCGCTTTGGCATCATTCAATGTATAAGCAGATTTTTCAATCTCATACATTGGACGACCGCTACGGTTACTGTCTGGACCATTAAGACCAATTAAACCAGACTGCGCCACATAAGTACGTTTTGCATCACTTTCAAGCATGACAAATGCTTCGTTACTGTCTTTGCTCTTGTCATGGTTTAACAATTCAATACGAACAATATCACCACCTTTAGGATTAATCCAAAGATGATAAAGGTCAGTTTGTACTGAAATAAGCTGTTGATTTACAGATACTTTTGCTTCTGTAACTGGTTGCTGAGTCGCGATATTTGCTTGTGGCATATCAGACGCTGCTGAAGCCGTTTGAGCATTTGGCAAATCTGCAGATACTTCATGTGAAACTGCTGCAGCCTGTTGTGGCTGTGGCTGAGTCTCAGCATGTCCATAATCTTTTTGCCAAGCCAAAATGAGCAAATAAGCGACAACAAACATGGCCCCGAGAATGGCAAACCTGGCCCATTGTTGCATATCGATTACCCCAAGTGGTTAGAGTGATTTTGGTTCAAGAAACAATCACGAAAGGGTACAGCAACCAGATGCTTTTGAGAATCTATTTGCTGAAAAGAGATAAAACGAATCCTTTTGTTTGGAACAGGGTCATACCCCGATCCACCCCAAGGATGACAACGGCAAATACGTTTAGTAGCCAACCACACACCACGCACAGCACCATGTGTATGGACTGCTTCCAATGAATATTGAGAACATGTAGGGATATAACGACAACGCGGTCCAAGTAAAGGACTAATCGCAATTTGATAAAATCGAATTAACCAATGCAGTAACCGGACCATTGGCCATCTCTACTTTTGCAGGGAGGGAGCTATTTTTTGATGCTTTTTGGCAAGACGTTGTAATTTTTGCCAAGCAAATTGTAATTGCTGGTGCAACTCTGCATTAGGCACTGTTTCTATCCCCATTTTAGGCATAACCACAATATCTAAAGTTAATTGCTGTTGATGCAAGCGAAAACTTTCACGAGCCAAACGTTTTACTCTATTTCTTTCGTGTGCACGACGCACTTTCTTTTTAGCAACAACAATACCCAAACGACTTTGAGGTTGTTCGGTCAGTTTTGCTAGAAATAAGAAATGGGGCTGATGCACTTTAAAAAGCGCACCATCGAAGACACTCTTATAATCGGCAGCACAGCGAATACGAACCTCTGTGCTGAAGCCATAAAGTGTAGTCATAACACCCAAAATCGTTTAAGCGTTAACTATTAATTAAACAGTTAAGCTGTGACGACCTTTTGCACGACGACGAGCTAATACTTGGCGACCAGCTTTAGTAGCCATACGAGCACGGAAACCATGAACGCGCTTACGCTTTAATTCAGATGGTTGGAATGTACGTTTCATATCGAAACTCCAAAAATGATCATTCAATGAAGGTTCGCGAGTTTAGTGTTCATTGCTTGAGCTGTCAATGGAAAACCGATTTTCTTGTGAAATTAAGCCTTTTTATTTGTAACAGCAGCTTGAGCTTGCTCTTTTCTCGATAACATTTAAACAACTGCACTTTTTTCTTATACACAACCTAGATTATTGTTTATTAAAGTGATATAAGTTACCAACAAGATTACCCACACAATTATCCACAAGTCTTTAAATTCACTTGCTACGCATGTTTTTAAATTTAAATTCATTTTGGATCTCCAGTTATCCCCAGAAAACAGGCCTCTTATAAATAAATTCAAATTTATAAATTTAAATTTATTACTATTAGGGAGGTGTTTTTCTGTGGAAATGACACTTTTTTAATTATAAAACAATAAAATATGGTGTGGATAAGATTGTTTTTATAAAATTAATAGTTTGTGGATAACTTTGTGCTATATTCTATCCACAGTTTGCGGATAAACTTATCCACACCACTATTTGAATTTAAATTTATTTTCATAAGCAGGCTTTTTGAGCAATATCTGCAGAATTTTCCATGACAGATGTGGATAACTTGGTTAGAATGGCGACCCGCTTCGGTGGGTACATAGTGTTTTTATTAATTATTGATGGAATGAATAGGGGTTTCACATGCTTTGGACGGACTGCTTAACTCGCTTGCGACAAGAGCTCTCTGGGAATGTCTTTACAATGTGGATACGCCCTTTAGTTGCAGAAGAGTTAAATGACACACTACGTCTTTATGCTCCCAATCCCTATTGGACACGTTACATTCAAGAACATCACCTAGAGCTGATTACAATTTTAGTGGAGCAGCTCTCTGAAGGGCGTGTACGTAAAGTTGAAATTTTAGTCGACTCACGCCCAGGTGCAATTTTATCTGCGAGTGAGCAACCTGCAACGACGACTGCGGCTTTAGAGTCTGCTCCAGCACCTGTTGTACGTCCGAAAAAAGAAAAAGAAGAGGGGAATTCTAAAAACAGCCGTAAACGGCAGTTAAATCCTTTATTTTCCTTCTCACTTTTTGTGGAAGGTCGTTCAAACCAAATGGCTGCTGAAACGTGTCGTAAGGTTTTAACCCAGTTAGGTGCTTCTCAGCACAATCCCTTATTTTTATATGGCCCGACTGGTTTAGGTAAAACACACTTAATGCAAGCAGTGGGCAATGCCTTGTTGCAAGCCAAACCCAATGCACGTGTCATGTATATGACGGCAGAAAGCTTTGTTCAAGATTTTGTTAGTTCTTTACAACAAGGCAAAGTGGAAGAATTTAAAAAAAATTGCCGATCTTTAGATCTATTGTTGGTCGATGATATTCATTTGTTGGCGGGTAAAGAGGCGAGTTTAGTAGAGTTTTTCTATACTTTTAACGCACTTTTAGATGAATCTAAGCAAATTATTCTGACTTCAGATCGCTATCCAAAAGAATTAACGGAATTAGATCCACGTTTGGTTTCACGCTTTTCTTGGGGCTTGTCGGTTGGGGTTGAGCCACCAGATATTGAAACCCGTATTGAAATTTTGCTGAAAAAAGCAGAAAGCAATGATGTGGAATTACCACGAAACTGTGCGTTATTTATTGCGCAACAAGTGGTTGCAAACGTACGTGAATTGGAAGGTGCGCTGAATAAAGTGGTGGCCATTTCACGCTTTAAGGGTACCGCTATTGATTTGGATGTTGTGCGTGAGTCATTAAAAGACGTCTTGGCCATTCGTGCACGAACCATCAGTACTGAAAATATTCAACGTGTGGTGAGTGAGTACTTTAGAATTCCACTCAAAGAGTTGGTTGGGCCTAAACGGACCCGTATTTATGCTCGTCCACGCCAATTGGCAATGGGCTTGGCACGTGAGTTAACGGGAGACAGTTTCCCTGAAATTGGTATGGCCTTTGGCGGTCGAGATCACAGTACCGTCATGCATGCTTGTGAAAAAGTTTTAAGTCTGCGCGATGAAGATCCGATCTTCAATGAGGACTATAAAAACTTGCAACGCTTGCTGCAAAGTTAAGCAAAATTGCTCAAATTCTATTCTTGCAATGCGGCATGTTCTGCCGCATAGTACACTGCTAAAAACACATTTATTTATTATTTTATCTTCAGTTTTTCGAGGAATGTATCGTGCGTTTAAAAATCGCGAAAGAAAGCTTACTTAATGTTCTATCACATGTCGTAGGAGCGGTTGAACGTCGCCATACTTTAAACATTCTTTCAAATGTTAAAGTGCAAGTGAGCCAAGCGTCGTTGACGATTACAGGTTCAGACTTAGAAGTTGAATTGGTTGCAAGTACCACGCTTGCTGAAGGGGCGTGTTTACAAGCGGGTGAAACCACAGTTCCTGCACGTAAGTTGATGGATATTTGCAAATCTTTACCGACTGCAGCACTGATAGACTTACAAATTACTGAAGATCAACGTTGTATCTTAAAGTCCGGTAATAGCCGTTTTGTGTTGGGGACTTTACCCGCTGAAGATTACCCGTTATTGACCACAGAGAACACGCAAGGCACGCAAGTTGCGGTGACACAGCGTGAATTAAAGCGCCTATTTGAAAAAACTGCATTTGCTATGGCGGTGCAGGATGTGCGTTTTTATCTCACGGGAACCTTACTTGAAATTGATAATAATCAACTGCGTGCAGTGACCACAGACGGCCACCGTTTAGCTCTGTGTGAAACTGTCGCTAGCTCAAATGCCACTCAATTGATTCAAGCGATTGTTCCACGTAAAGCAGTGGGCGAATTACAACGTTTATTGAGCATTGAAGATGAACAATTGGCGTTGTTAATCGGTCGTGAACTATTGAATGTGACTATTTCTATTGCCAGTCGTGACAAAGAACAAGGGGATACCACGGTTCGTTTCACCACAAAACTGATTGACGGTAAGTTCCCTGATTATCGCCGTGTGATTCCACGTGGTGGGGATAAAAATGTGTTAATTGCACATGATGTCTTTAAGCAATCTTTACAACGTGTTTCGATTTTAAGTAATGAAAAACTACGTGGTGTGTTCTTAAACTTTGCCGCAGACACTTTGCAGCTGCGTGCCAATAACCCAGAGCAAGACGAAGCCGTAGAGGATTTGGCGATTCAATATAATAATGCGCCAATGGAAATGTCTTTTAATGCCCAATATATCTTGGAAGTCTTAGGCGCATTGGATGGTGATGATGTGTCAATGACGATGACCGAAGCAAATCAATCGGTTCTAGTGCAAGATCCAGCTCATCAAGATCAGACCTATGTGGTCATGCCAATGCGTGTTTAAGCCCTAGGTTCAGGCATGCAAATCACGCGTTTAAACATCGAACGTGTTCGAAATCTCAGAACGGTTGCTCTCCATGGATTGCAACCGTTTAATGTTTTTTATGGACAAAATGGTTCAGGTAAAACCTCAATTTTAGAAGCCATTCATCTGTTGGCGACTGGGCGTTCCTTTCGGACCCATATTCCGAAACACTATATTCAAACCGACACCCAAGACGCGATTGTCTTTGCCCAATCCAGTTCTGAAAAAATAGGGATGCAAAAGCTGTTGTCTGGTGAACAGCTCATCAAGGTCAATGGCGACAACATTGCCACTCAAGGCCAGTTGGCTAAGATTCTTCCTTTGCAACTGATTGATCCGCAAAGTACCGATATTATTGATCATGGTGCCAAGCCTAGACGGCAACTATTAGATTGGCTGATGTTCCACGTGGAACCTGATTTTTATCATGCATGGCAATATTATTCACGGGCATTAAAACAGCGTAATAGTTTACTGAAAACACGACGGAATCTAAGTCTGGCAGATTTGGAGCCGTGGAACAAAATGCTTGGTGATTATGGGGAAATGCTGCATTCGCAGCGCGTCAGCATTGTGGAGCAGTGGAAGGGCTTTTTTGAGCAAGATTTAAAACACCTGCTGCCAGATATCGAGGTTCAGTTAGAATATAGCCCTGGCTTTCATACCGAGTTAGGGTTACTGAATGACCTGCAAAGTCATCATCAAAAAGACCTTGAACGGCGCTATACCGAGTATGGTCCACACAAGGCAGATTTGCGTTTAAAAACAAGCCTTGGCGATGCCGATGTCGTGCTGTCACGTGGACAAAAAAAGCTGTTAATCATAGCCTTAAAACTGTCACAGATTGCAATGCTACATGCTTGTAATAAGGAAACTGTGGTATTATTAGATGATCTGACAGCAGAATTAGATTTAACAGCACAACAACGTTTAATTGAGCGATTGAGCCAACTGGGTAGTCAAGTTTTTATTACCACTTTAGAGTATGAATCAGTCAAAAATCACTTACATGATTTATCTATTTCTTATCAATTATTCTGTGTTGAAAACGGTCAAGTTCAAGTTGTCGCACAATGATTTTAGATTTTACCCATCACGGGATAGACCTATTTTTCGCTAGGGAGAAACCATGAGTTCAGAAGATCAACAAGCTGCTTCTCAAACGGAACAAACCACAGAAAAAGCTTATGATTCCTCTAGTATCAAAGTATTACGTGGATTGGACGCAGTACGTAAACGTCCGGGTATGTATATTGGTGATACGGATGATGGTTCAGGCTTACACCATATGGTGTTTGAGGTGGTGGATAATGCGATCGATGAGGCGCTTGCAGGTCACTGTGATGAAATTTTGGTGACGATTCACGAAGATGAATCTGTAAGTGTATCGGACAATGGGCGCGGTATTCCGACCGATATTCACCCTGAAGAAGGGGTTTCTGCCGCAGAAGTGATTTTAACCATTCTGCACGCAGGTGGTAAGTTTGATGACAATAGCTACAAGGTTTCAGGTGGTCTACATGGTGTAGGTGTATCGGTTGTAAATGCCTTGTCGCGTAAGTTGGAACTGACGATTCATCGTGCAGGTCATATTCATCAACAAGAATATAAACACGGTGATCCGGTTTACCCACTGACTGTTGTGGGGAATACGGATACGACAGGAACAACTGTCCGTTTTTGGCCAAGTGCTGAAACTTTTAGCCAAACCATTTTCAATGTCGATATTCTAGCGCGTCGTTTACGTGAATTGTCTTTCTTAAACGCGGGCGTGCGCATTGTTTTGCGTGACGAGCGTATTCATGCAGAACATGTGTTTGACTACGAAGGTGGTCTGTCTGAGTTTGTGAAATATATTAACCAAGGCAAAACCCATCTGAACGACATTTTCCATTTCACCGTACAGGCTGAAAATGGCATTGGTGTTGAAGTGGCGTTGCAGTGGAATGATACCTATCAAGAAAATGTACGTTGCTTTACCAACAACATTCCACAAAAAGATGGTGGAACGCATTTAGCGGGTTTCCGTGCGGCATTAACGCGTGGTCTAAACAGCTACATGGAAAACGAAAACTTACTCAAAAAAGAGAAAGTAGCGGTTTCTGGTGATGATGCACGTGAAGGTTTAACTGCGATTGTTTCAGTGAAAGTGCCTGATCCGAAGTTCTCTTCACAAACCAAAGAAAAGTTGGTTTCCAGTGAAGTGAAACCTGCGGTTGAGCAGGCAATGAATAAATCATTCTCTGAATATTTGCTTGAAAACCCGCAAGCTGCAAAATCAATTGCAGGCAAAATCATTGATGCTGCACGTGCTCGTGATGCAGCACGTAAAGCGCGTGAAATGACGCGTCGTAAAAGTGCGTTAGACATTGCAGGCTTACCAGGTAAGCTCGCGGATTGCCAAGAAAAAGATCCAGCATTATCTGAATTGTATCTGGTCGAGGGTGACTCTGCAGGCGGTTCAGCTAAACAAGGCCGTAACCGTAAGATGCAAGCGATTTTACCGTTGAAAGGTAAAATCCTAAACGTGGAGCGTGCGCGTTTTGACAAGATGATTTCATCTCAAGAAGTCGGCACCCTGATCACGGCATTGGGTTGTGGTATTGGTCGTGAAGAGTACAATCCGGACAAATTACGTTATCACAAGATCATCATCATGACCGATGCTGACGTGGATGGTTCGCACATTCGTACCCTATTGTTGACCTTCTTCTTCCGTCAAATGCCTGAGCTGGTGGAGCGTGGTTATATCTATATTGCTCAACCACCGCTGTATAAGCTGAAAAAAGGCAAGCAAGAGCAGTATCTGAAAGATAATGATGCGCTTGAAACCTATTTAATTTCAAACGCGATTGATGAGCTTGAATTGCACATCAGCGATGCTGCACCTGCAATCCGTGGTGAAGCCTTGGCGAATGTGATTGCGGACTATCAAACGTCTCAGAAGAGCTTACAGCGTTTAACTGTACGTTATCCTGCCAGTGTCTTAGATGCGTTGATTTCGGTTGAAGGCTTTAAGCTTGATCAAAACCATGACCGAGCTTATGTCGAGCAATGGGCTGAACAAGTGCGCAGTGCTGTGGCAGAGATTCAACCGAGCTTGCGTCCTGAGTTAAGCTTAGAAACGTTTGAAAAAGAACTGGCAGATGGTCAAAAGATCGAGACTTACTTACCTCGTATCACCATTTATGTACACAATCTGCCGCACAGCTACTTATTAGATGCAGGTTTATTGGGTTCTGGTGAATATGCCCGTTTGTTGAAAAACTCCAAGAGTTGGTTCACGTTGTTGGAAGATGGCGCATACCTACAAAAAGGTGATCGCAAGATTGCAGTTACTAACTTCCATCAGGTATGGCAGCATATTTTATCTGACTCCCGTCGTGGCATGATGATTCAACGCTATAAAGGATTGGGTGAGATGAATGCGGACCAGCTTTGGGAAACCACCATGGATCCTGAAAACCGCAACATGTTGCAAGTTACCATTCAGGATGCGATTGAAGCCGATAGAATGTTCTCTTGTTTGATGGGTGACGATGTGGAACCACGTCGTGCATTCATTGAAGAAAATGCATTGAATGCGGATATTGATGCCTAAGCGCTTTACAAAATAAGCCAAAAAAGCACCCTACGAGGTGCTTTTTTTTACAGCATTTTTTATGATTTTGAATAAAATATAAGCAGTGCACACTGTTATTAAACTGACTTATAGCGATGTCATGATGTGAGTATCAAGTCTTTTGCACAGTGCAAAATGTGAGGTCATTATGATGGATAATCAACTAGAACAAGTACGCGACATTTGGGTGAATGCTTTTTTTACAGGTAATTATGAGGTTTTAGCTCAATATGAAGATGAGCATTTTAAAGTGGTCTATGAACAAGCTGATCGTGTAGAGAGTAACTATACGCGCTATGAAAAGATCGCGCATGCTGTGAAAAATGGCGTTTGGAAACCTCAAAAACCCGACGTCGAATTTGAAGAATTTGAGTTTGATCGTGACCAAACACGCTGTCAGGTCTTGATCGGTTTGGTTGAAAATCGCCAACAAATCCAAGAAACATGGGTATTCGATCAGGGATGGAAAATACAAGAATTACGTTTTTTAAAGGCGCAAAGAGCCGTATTAAATTAAGGAAAAAGAGCGCAAAAAAGAGGATGGATTTGCCTAAAACAACTGAATAAATAAACAACATTAGCCTGTGGATAAATAAAAATAGCACTTTATATCAGTTGCTAAAATACGTATAATTTTATCCACAGCTGCTTTAAGTGTGGTTTTTAAATTTAAAACCATACGTTATTTTTTAAATTTAAATCGGATCTTTTAAATTTATTCCCTCTTTTTAAATTCAAAACTTGTTGTGTTGAAAGGTGCATGTCTGAACATGATGGATATTCGCTGTCTGTTGTGAAGGTTGTATTTGGCTTTAAGCTGTGAAATGCATGGAAATAGGACTGTATATAGTTGAATATTCAATTAATTAAGCTAAATTAAACAATCTAATTTTTTGCTTTTTAAGAATATCTAAATAATAAAAATCAATCAATTTATCGCTTTATTTATTAAGAAATAATTTTAATTTCAATCACTTATGATTTCTTAAAATGCTCAGACTATTTGCGTGCATTTCCTATTGAGTTATATGCATAGACCGAAAAGGCACGTTTTTCGAGATCGATTGGTGTTGCAGCAAAGTAAATCAATCAAAATGGTTAAGACATAAAAATGCCCGCCATGCATAAACAGAGCGGGCAGGGTGTATGAGGAAAGATTATTCGTTTTCGAATGAGCTTTCGAGCTCTTCAAGTTCCATCATCAGCTCTAGCATTTGTTCTTCAGCTTCACTGACTTGGTTTTTAAGTTCGGTTTGCTCATTCATCAGTTTCATGAGTTCATCTTTGCGTGCAGCGTCATATAGGCCAGCATCACCGAGTAAATGTTCAATGTCGAGTAAACGTGGCTGGTGCTTTGCCAGCAGGCTTTCACATTTTTCGATGTTTTTACGAATCGGACGCGTTTGTTCACGGCGTTGTGCGGCCAATTTACGCTGCGCTTCTTTATCAACCTTTGAAACGATGGTTTTTTGAGTGCTGACTTTAGACACGATTGGCGCTACGATTCCACCTTGTTTAATCATCTCTAGACGTGCTTGGCGTAACCAGTTGGCATAATCGTGTAGATCGCCTTCAAATTCGGTGGATTTTCCAGCATGGACTAAAATTAGGTCATCGCACACGCTAGCAATCAGTTGGCGTTCGTGCGAAACCAAGACCACTGCACCTTCATAGTCTTGTAAAGCCATGGTCAGGGCATGGCGCATATCTAAGTCTAAATGGTTGGTCGGTTCATCTAGAATCAAGACATTGGGACGTAACCATACGATTAAAGCCAATGCCAAACGGGCACGTTCACCACCAGAGAAGCTCTCGCATGGGGTATCCATTCGCTCGCCACTAAAGCCGAAACTGCCTAAAAAGGCACGTAAGGTCGCTTCACTGATTTTTTTATCCGCAATCCGTGCCAATTGCAGCATTGGGCTGGCCGACTCATCCAGTGAATCCATTTGATGCTGTGCAAAATAGCCAATATTCAGCAGTTCTGAGGCTTTGCGTTGTCCTGCCAATAAAGGTAAATCACCGACCAAGGATTTGATTAAAGTTGATTTACCTGCACCATTCATCCCCAATAAGCCAATTCGGCTCGTCGGGGTGATTTGTATGTTGATATTGGTGGCAATCAGTTTATCACCATAACCAATATCAGCCTGTTCTAAAGTCAGCAATGGTGAACTCATTTTGGTGGGTTCACGGAAGCTAAAGGTAAAAGGGGTATCGACATGTGCAGGCGCAAGCAGCTGCATCCGTTCCAATTGTTTAATTCGGCTTTGTGCCTGACGTGCTTTAGTGGCTTGGGCTTTAAAACGGTCAATATATTTTTGAATATGTGCCCGTGTTTCGAGCTGCTTTTCATAGGCTTGTTGTTGTTGTGCTAAGCGTTCTGCACGAGTGGTTTCAAAGGTAGAATAGTTACCGCTATAGAGGGTGAGTTCTTGATTTTCGATATGCAAAATACGGTTGGTAATCGCATCTAAGAAATCGCGGTCATGCGAAATTAAAATTAGGGTGCCCGTATAGGCATTTAACCAATCTTCTAACCATAAAATAGCATCGAGATCTAAGTGGTTGGTTGGTTCATCCAGTAATAATAGATCCGAACGGCTCATCAAAGTACGCGCTAAGTTTAAACGCATTCGCCATCCACCAGAGAAACTCGAAACTAAGAGTTGGTTTTGATGTTCCATAAAACCCAGACCCGCCATAAGCTGAGCGGCTTTAGCGGGTGCGGAATAACCGTTAATTTCGTCGAATCGGCCATGTAAATCAGCCAGTTCAGTGTCAGTTAACTGTTCAGGATGGTTGAGCTGTTGTTGAATGTTCCAATATTCTTCATCACCGGTCAGGACGAAATCAATTGCAGCCATATCTAAGGCTTTTACTTCCTGTGCCATGTGCGCCACCGTCCATACGGCAGGGCGGCTTAGGGTGCCATCATCAGGACCTATCGAGCCTAAGAGCGCAGCAAACAGGGTTGATTTTCCAGCACCGTTGACACCGGTGAGACCAACTTTCCAACCCGGATGGATTTGCATGGAGGCTTTTTGAAATAACACTCGTCCACCACGGCGCAATGAAACTTGATCAAGCTGAATCATGGAACTATCAAATATCAGAAAAAGGTGCGCCTATTCTAATGGATGCGTCAGCAAAAGACTAAACATTCAAAATTTATCTGAACTGAAATCTTGAATAGCTGCTTTTAAGGGGAGGATGAAGCCATTTGACCTTTGGTCGGAAAGCTAAAAATTGACCTTTTTTGACCTATATTGAGGAATAGCACACAGATATATTTCCCCAGTAAAACAAAAAATATGAAGGGATAATAATGAAAAGAAAAGGATTTTTTATTTTATCGACGCTAGCACTGTGCGGCTTCTCAAGTATGGTGCAGGCGAAGCAGCAGGTGTGTGTCTTCGACCTATTGGGTAAAGCAGGGGAATCTTATAAATTCTTAGAAGAATGGGCTTTGGTCAGTAAAAAATGGGGTGCACAGGTACAGTTGATTTCGTTTCAGGACGAAGACTTAGCCGATAAAGCTTTTCAAAATGATAAATGCGATGCGGTGTATATGACCTCGATGCGCACGCGCACCTATAACAAGTTCGCAGGTTCGATTGATGCCTTAGGCGGAGTACCAAGCAATAAAATTGCACAAAAGGCGGTGGAATATGTACTCGATCCCAGAAATACCAAGCGCATGATTACTACGCTGCAAGGGGACAGTTATGAAGTGGCAGGCATTGCCTTGATTGGTTCAGCCTATATTTTTGTAAAAGACCGAAGTCTGAATACCATCGAAAAAGCGCAAGGTAAAAAATTTGCCATCCTGCACTACGATCGAGCACAACGAGTGATGGTGGAGGGGGTAGGCGCTGTACCTGTGATGTCGGATATTTCCAACTTTATAAAAAAGTTTAATACAGGCGAAGTCGATGTGGTTGCTGCACCTGCATATGCCTATAAACCCTTAGAAATTGAAAAAGGTCTAGGTTCTAAAGGGGCTATGCTTAACTTTCCCGTGGTCAATGTCACTGCAGATTTAATTGTAAGACCCGAGCGTTTTCCTGTTCAATTTGGCGAGCAATCACGGCAATGGTTTTTGCAAAAAATTCCGCAATCCTTTGCTATGGTCCAGCGACTTGAAGCTGCTATTCCCAGTAAAATCAAGATGCAACTCAGCAAAGAAGACAAAGAAAAATATCAGCGCTTGTTACGAGAAGGGCGCATTGATTTAACCAAACAAGGGGTCTATGACCCAGGGATGATGCGCGTGTTGAAAAAAGCCCGCTGTACGGTTGAACGCACCAATTTTGAATGTTCATTGGGCGGTGAATAAGGCGAAAATCTGTATTTCTTTGTAATATTAAGCATCATTCATGTAAATGAATGATGCAGGCTTTTTATTTTAATATAATGAATTTAAAATACTTTTATAAATCCTTTGAAAATAAAAATGAGAGAAAAGAAAAAAATTTGCCCAATTGACAGTGATTTTTGAGTAAATGCACTATTTTTTTAATTTTAACTTGCTTAATATTTTGCATGTGTATGGACACCTGTCAAACAACAAAACGAACAAGGACACAAGAATGAAAAAATTAACCCTCGCACTCGCTGCTTTTTCTGCTTTTGGTGTGGCGTCAACAGCACAAGCGGCCAAAGTGGACATCTGTGTATTTGACTTGCTTGGCAAATCTGGTGAGTCGTATCAAATGGCGCAAGAATGGGCTTTGGCGGCAAAAGGCTGGGGAGCTGAAATTAATTTAATCCCTCGTCAAGATGAAGCCGTTGCCGACAACGACTTTAAAGCAGGCAAGTGTGATGGCGTATTTATGACCGCTATGCGTGCGCGCCAGTACAATAAATTTGTCGGTTCTATTGATGCATTGGGCGGAGCGCCAAGCAATGCCATTGCACAACGTGCGATTACTTTTGCATTGGATCAGCGTAATGCGACCAAAATGGTGACCAATCTTGGGGGTAAAAAATATGAAGTGGCAGGGATTGCACCTTTAGGTTCAGCTTTTATTTTTGTGCGCGATAAAAGTATTAATTCCATTGAAAAAGCGGCAGGTAAAAAGTTTGCAGTCTTGGGCTATGACGATGCCCAAAAAATCATGGTACAACGCGTCGGTGCGCAAGCTGTGATTTCCGATGTGTCTAACTTTGTGGCGAAGTTTAATAATGGTCAAGTTGATATGGTCGGGGCACCGGCTTATGCTTATAAACCTTTAGAAATTTATAAAGGTTTAGGCACGAACGGCGCCATGTTTAACTTCCCTGTACTACAAGTGACAGCTGACTTTGTGATTCGCCCAGATCAATTTCCCGCAGGCTTTGGACAAAAATCGCGAGATTGGTTTGTGAAAAACCTACCGAAAAGCATCGCGATGATTGGTCGTTTAGAAGCAGGCATTTCTGCAAAATACAAAATGAATCTTACAGCAGAAGACAAAACCAAATATCAAAAAATGTTACGTGATGGTCGGATGGATATGACCAAACGAGGCATCTATGATCCAGCAATGATGTCGGTCTTGAAAAAAGCCCGTTGCTCGGTGGATAAAGCCAACTTTGAATGCTCACTGGGCGGTGAGTAATTTGCCGAGTGTAATCAAAGAAAGCTCAGTTTAAATTGAGCTTTCTTTTTTGCTTTTAATCGACCGATTTAAATGGATTTGAAGCAGCTAATTTGTATAGCGCGCAGGAAATGAGTGGTTTTGAACCGAGTGCATTGTCATTCGGGGCATTAAAAAATAACAAAGAGCAGAAGTGAATGGCTCATCACAATAAACAACAATAAGTCAAAAGGAAGATACATGAAACAGTGGATGAAAAGCCTGAGTGTCGGGACATTAGTCATTTCTGCAACAGCGATGGCGCAAGCCAAACAAGTGGTTTGTGTATTCGACTTGGTCGGTAAAAATGGTGATGTGTATAGCCTGATGAAAGATTATCAGTTGGCGGCTAAAAACTGGGGCGCGGATATTGAACTGCGGGTCGGACAAAACGAAGCCGTGATTGCTGAGGATTTTAAAGCAGGAAAATGCGATGCCATTAGTGTTACGGGCATGCGCGGGCGCCAATTTAACGCGTTTACAGGTTCACTTGACGCGATTGGTGCGATTCCCGATCTCAATTTAGCGGTTAAAGTGATGCAAGGCTTGGCCAGTCCAACTTTTGCTAAACATATGGTCAATGGTAAGTACGAGGTCGCAGGTGTGATTCCTGTGGGGGATGCCTTTTTATTGGTGAATGACCGTAGCATCAATACCGTAGCGAAAGCCGCAGGCAAGAAAATTGCGGTTTTAGACTATGACCAAGCGCAAAAGGTTATGGTTCAACAAATTGGTGCGCAAGCTGTGAGTGCCGATGTCACGAACTTTGGTGCAAAGTTCAATAATGGTCAAGTCGATATTATTGGTGCGCCTGCAGCGGTTTTTAAACCGTTGGAATTACATAAAGGCTTGGGGACGAAAGGGGCGATTGTGAATTATCCGATTTTACAGGTCACAGGTAATATCATCATTCGTCCAGATAAATTTCCTGCAGGTTATGGACAAAAATCACGGGAATGGGTCAAAGGCCAGCTGCCGCGTGCATTCGGTATCTTGGGTAAAATGAAAGCCGAAATTCCGCAAAAATATTGGATGCAGGTGCCCGCTGCAGATCAACCCGGTTATCAAAAGATGATGCGGGAAGCACGAATTGATCTTACCAACCGCGGTATTTACGATAAGCGAATGATGAAACTGTTATGGCAATTCCGTTGTAAGCAAGCGGCGAAAAACTTTGAATGTGGACTACAGGATGAAAATTACAAACAATCTTGAGAAAATTAGTCTGATTTGACTTTAAATATTCAAATAGGGACCATATATTGAGTATGCTATACTCGAAATATTGTCTTTTTGATTTGAAAGACAGCTGAACCGAACTGAGGAATCTAAGATGAATGCCCAAGCACTTGAACTAAGCGACAATGCCGCAAATAAAGTACGTCAATTACGTGACAGTGAAGGGAATCAGGATTTAATGCTTCGTGTATATGTCACGGGCGGTGGTTGTTCAGGTTTTTCTTATGGTTTTAACTTTGCTGAAAACCAAAATGAAGACGACGCAGAATTTATCAATGGTGATGTGAAAATGTTGGTTGACTCATTGAGTTATCAATATTTGGTCGGTTCAGTGGTGGATTATATTGAAGGTTTAGAAGGTTCACGTTTCATCGTGCAAAACCCAAATGCAACAACGACCTGTGGTTGTGGTTCATCTTTCTCGATCTAAGCCTGATCTGATTAAAAAAGCCCTCATGATGAGGGCTTTTTTATGTGCAATCATTCACTTTCAATCGAGTTTAATTGCATCGAGTAAGTCAAAAATAATCGTGGTGACATCTTGGCTTAAGTCTCGGTTATTAAAAACTTCATAGGCAGTAATGGTGACATCGGTGTCACTCGGTAACAGTTTCTGTTCTTCTTCGATCAAGTCATTGATCGGTAAAAGCGTCTGTTTCACTTCCAGATGTAAAACATCCTTAAACTCTAAATTTTCATCTTCAAGTTCTAACAGCTGCTCGTTAAAATAGGGCAATAGAATAGAATGGAGATAAGGTTGAATCTCAACAATATCAAAGATTTCGATATCACGAGTTTCTTCAATCGTACTGATGTGGTCATTTACTTCGATTAAGATATGGTAGTAACTCACATTCGTCTCCAAAGCTTCTAGTGGATATTCAATTATTTACAATAACACGAACCCGAGTCAAGATGTGCTGTGATTGTATTTCATACACATATTAAAATTAGGGGATTTTTTTAGTAATTCATCATTTCAACGGGCATTAAACAATGCAATATCGGCACTTTGTAAACGGAAATGCTGCATATCTTGCTCTTCTAGCATTGGGTACATCAGGGCTTTCGGATCATTATGATGTTTCATTCCGAGGGCATGGCCAAATTCATGCGCTAAAGTCAGACGTAAGTCTTCTTTGGACTCAAACTCATAAATATGAATTTCACGCCCATTGAACAGTCCTTTATCAAATAGACGGGGTTGGAAGCGTTGGTTGAACTGGTCGATGGCCCGATTATGGCCTTGATCTAAGCGGTTCAGTTCATCTACCTTTTGATTGTAGGCATTCACTTGCAGGTTAAAGTTGGCAATTTGTTGGTCTAAAACGTGTTGCTGTTGGCGCAGCTGCGCCAAACTCTGTTGTACAGCCGCCTGCTGCGAAGCAGGGACTCCGCCGTGCTGGCTATACTGACGGATCATGGCATTATACTTTTGGCTAAGTTCCTGTAGACTCTGTTTTTGCACATCTAAAGCCCCTGAGTGACGTGCCAGATTTTGTTGCATGGCTTTGAGTTCAGTATTCTTCTGACTCAGCCCTTGTTCATTTTGTGTCAGTTTAGACAGTTGATCACGGCGTTGTACCGACTCATCTTGACGCTGGTCATAAATGAGTCGAATACGGAGCCGAGCATTGGGGTCATAGACAAAGTAGTCTTGGCCCAAACCTTGTTTCCAAATATCCGTGGCTTGCTGGCTAATGTACTTTAACTCATGTTCACTAAGACCAAAACGTGGATCGACTTCCGCAATACGATAGCGAATACGCTGATCGAAAGGATGGGTGAGCCGATCCAGCAGTGGATTGAGACGCAGCTGGGGCTGTTGTATATTTTGATACAGAATGAACCCTAAAAAGCCCAGTAAAGCAAACAAGAGACTTTGACGCATATTTCTTCATATATCTTTATTTTTAGCTACTTTAGCGTAAAAAATACCTTTGCAACATAAAAAATGCGTCTTCTCTGTGGACTTAAATTATCCCCAGTGTTGTCAGACTTTGTTTGACCAGTTGCTCACGTACGCTGGCTGAAATCCCTGTTTTCATCTGCATATTCAAAGCAAAATACACTTTTTCACCTGTTGCTGTTTCGACCCAGCCTGTCCACCAGCCCACTTGCGGTTCTAGGTCCATACCCCAGCCTGATTTGGCGTAGAGTTTATAATTCGGTTTTTGTTCAATCAGCAGCATGTGTTGTACTGCATGTTGCACATCTGGTTTAAAAGCTAGTTGTGTATTGGCCAGCTTCTCTACAAAAAGGACTTCTTGAACAGGCGTAATTTGCAGTGGACCGACTAACCAAAAGTTATCGACAACGGTGCCAATCTGTTGATTGCCATATCCAATGCGCTGTACTTCTTTTTTCATTAGATCTAGGCCAATGCGCCGTGCTAGCTCCTGATAAACGGGAACGGCAGATGCTTGCATGGCTTGCCCTAAAGTCATGTCTTTTTCCCAAGCAGGGAAGCTGCGCTTTTGACCATCCCATTTAAACACCTCGGTGTTGGTTGCTTTACCATGTTCTAGTCCGATTAAGGCATTCAGCATTTTAAAGGTAGAGGCAGGTACATAGGGTGTCTGAGCACGGCTCAAGTCATTGCCGTAGCTGCGTAAGCCATGCTTATCCTTTATGACAATCACCCCCGTGGTTTGGAGTTGATTGAAGGCCTGATGGATCTGCTGCTGCACACTTTGTTGCTGTTGGTTTTTAGCTGTTTCTACGGAGGGGCTTATTGTGGTACATGCGGAAGCGAAGGTTGTAATGAGGGCGATGAGGCCCAATTGTAAATTTTTCATTGAAGGCTGAGATCTAAATTTTTTATCAGCCTAATGTAAAAGTGGAATGTGAAACAACAATATTTAGGTAATAAAAAACCGCGCTTTCGCGCGGTTTTTTATTAAAGAGACAAATTATTTTTTGTCATCTTTTACTTCAGTGAACTCAGCATCTACAACGCCATCGTCCGCTTTTTGTTGTTGACCAGCGTCACCGCCGAATGCATTCGGGTCGAAACCTTCAGCACCGCCTTGACCTTGCGCAGCTTCATAAGCACGTTGCGTGATCGGCATGATGATGTTTTGAAGTGCTTCAGTTTTCGCTTTGATGTCTTCTACATCATTTTCTTTAGTCGAAGTTTCAAGCTCAGCGACTGCAGTTTCAACAGCAGTTTTTTCGTCAGCAGTTACTTGCTCGCCTAGATCTTTCACTGCTTTTTGAGCAGAAGATACCAATGCATCCGCTTCGTTACGTGCTTTCGCAAGTTCTTCGAACTTACGGTCTTCTTCAGCATTCGCTTCAGCATCTTTGATCATTGCTTCGATTTCAGCATCAGACAAACCTGAGTTTGCTTTAATCTGGATGGATTGCTCTTTGCCAGTGCTCTTATCTTTAGCCGATACTTTTAATATACCGTCAGCGTTAATGTCGAACGATACTTCAATTTGTGGCACACCACGTGGAGCAGGTGGAATGTCGCCCAATTGGAAGTTACCCAACAATTTGTTTTGCTGTGCCATTTTACGTTCACCTTGGAACACAGAAATGTCTACAGCAGGTTGGTTGTCCGCAGCAGTTGAGAACACTTGAGATTTCTTCGCAGGAATCGTGGTGTTTTTCTCAATAATTGCTGTTAACACGCCACCCATGGTTTCAATACCAAGTGTCAACGGAGTAACGTCAAGAAGAAGTACGTCAGTTTTGTCACCAGACAATACCGCACCTTGAATCGCAGCACCCATTGCTACCGCTTCGTCAGGGTTCACGTCTTTACGTGGTTCACGACCGAAGAACTCTTGTACTTTTTGTTGTACAAGTGGCATACGAGACTGACCACCCACCAAGATCACATCAGAAATCTCAGAAGTTGAAAGACCTGCATCTTTAAGTGCAATACGGCAAGGCTCGATTGTACGTTCAACCAAATCAGCCACTAAACCTTCAAGTTTCGCACGCGTTACGTTGATCACTAAGTGTTTAGGACCAGTCGCATCCGCCGTGATGTACGGAAGGTTAATTTCAGTTGCATTTGACGAAGAAAGCTCGATTTTTGCTTTTTCAGCTGCTTCTTTCAAACGTTGTAATGCAAGTGGATCTTGTTTCAAGTTGAAGTTTTGTTCTTTCTTGAACTCTTCAACCAAGAACTCGATTAAAGCGTTATCGAAGTCTTCACCGCCAAGGAAGGTATCACCGTTAGTCGACAATACTTCAATTTGTTGGTCGCCATCAAGGTCTGCGATTTCAATGATAGATACGTCAAAAGTACCACCACCTAAGTCATAAACCGCGATTTTACGGTCGCCTTCTTTTTTGTCCATACCGAACGCAAGTGCAGCAGCCGTTGGTTCGTTGATGATACGTTTAACTTCTAAACCTGCGATTTTACCCGCATCTTTAGTTGCTTGACGCTGCGCATCGTTAAAGTAAGCAGGAACAGTAATCACCGCTTCAGTAACCGTTTCACCTAAGTAATCTTCTGCTGTTTTCTTCATCTTTTTCAAGATTTCAGCAGAGATTTGTTGTGGTGCAAGTTTCTTGTCGTTTACATCAACCCAAGCATCGCCATTGTCTGCTTTGATGATTTTGTAAGGGACAAGACCGATGTCCTTTTGAACCGCTTGGTCTTGATACTTACGACCGATCAAACGTTTGATTGCGAATAATGTGTTTTTAGGGTTAGTCACTGCTTGACGTTTTGCCGACTGACCGACCAAGATTTCGCCATCTTTATACGCAATAATTGATGGTGTTGTACGTGCACCTTCAGCGTTGTCGATCACTTTAACTTTGTCGCCTTCAAGTACAGCGACGCAAGAGTTTGTTGTACCTAAGTCAATACCAATGATTTTAGCCATTTGGATGATTCCTCAAAAATTTTTGCAATGTTTTTGCTTGTTATTCGATATGAGAGCCGTTCAATTTTTTTCAAGTGATAATCAAGAAAAAATTTTACAAACTCTCGAATTTATAGGGCTTATGCGCCAACCATGACCATTGCTGGACGAAGCAAACGACCATTTAAGGTATAACCTTTTTGCAATACCGTTCCGATCTCGTTGGCTTTTGCATTTGGATCAATCCCGACTGCTTGATGCAAGTCCGCATTGAAACCATTTGCTGTATCAACTGCCACCACACCAAATTTTTCCAGTGCAGTCAGTAACGATTTCAACGTCAGTTCCACACCTTCAAACATTGGTGTTTTTTCTTCACCCGATGCGCTAAGGGCACGTTCTAAATTATCCACTGAGTCCAGTAACTCTTTTGCGAATTTTTCGAGAACGGTGTCTTTATGCTTATCTGATTCACGTTGAATACGCTCTACACTTTTTTGTGCTTCGTATACAGCATTTGCAGTGCGTGCTTTTTCAAGCTTTAAGCTTTCTTCAAGATTGGTAATTTGAGCTTGTAAATCCTCAACTGAAACTTCAGCTTGCTCCGTTTCAGCTTGAGTTTGCGCTGTTTGTGAATCCGCTTGCTCTTGCCCTAGATCTTGAGCTTCTTGATTGTGCTCAGTCGCCATTGATTTACTCCGTTTAAATGGGTTCTTAAACATGTACAGTCCTTCAGGCATCAGTGTTAACTGGGTTAATCTGAACTGCCATGCGTTATTGAATTCAGGATTACTACAAAAGGTCGGGGCAACAGCCAAAAATTCAAGCGGCTTCAGTGATTAATTCATGTATTTTTGGTAAAAAATTGCTGAAATCAGGCTTTCTTGGCGCTTATTCTGTCCGAAGGTTCATTTCCAATCTGGCTTTAGTTTTTTGATGTTGAAAAAGTCTAATCGTTACATTGAATTATTTTAATCAAATTTATCTGTTTTACTAATTTTTCGCTTGACCACATAATGAATTTATTAGCGGTGATCATACTTTGTGGAGAGAGCAAAGTATGGTGACTGCGACCTATTTGCATAGCTTGGGAGAACTCTCCCAATTTAGAGATTTAGGTTTTTGAATAGTACGTCTCCCAAAAGTACTCTATTCGGTGCAAAGGTATAATGCTGTCAGGATGCTTCCAGCTTTGCGCTCAAAATTCGATTTTTAAGGCTGTGGTTTCTTTATTTTTGTATGCTTTTTCGAGCTTAATCCGCCTTGGGTTAAGCTTTTTTTTGCTTAAAATTTAAAAATAACATTATTTAATCGTGTATCAGCATACAAGAGTTCTGCAATGCTGAAGAGTTGATGGGCTAAGCATAGAGTTCCTATTTATGCTGCTCACCGAAGAGAGAAATAATGAAGAATCAGCACATTAACTTGAGCTGCTGTGGAGATGTAGTGCTAAGGTGATATTTGTGCCCAATTAATAAAAAATTGCACAAGTTGTACTCGAGTCTGCAAAAACTACAACTCAGCACGTGTGTAAAAGTTTTCGGATTTGACAAAGATAGGCAGGGCAAAGTTTGGCTTTGCTATTTTTTGTATGACGTAAAAGGAAATGGAAGAATGTTAAATAAGAAAACTGCATTATTGTCTCTAGCGCTTTTAGGTTCAGCATTTGCCATTGTGGGCTGTAGCTCAAATGAAACCAATACAGCGCCTGAGTCCGCTCAAGTGACCACTGCACCGGATGCAACAGCAACCGTTGAGGGGAGTGCTGGAGTCGAGGTTCAAGCAGATCCTGCGGCTCAGATTGAACCCATCCAATCTACACCTGCGACAACACAACAATAAAGCTTAAAAGAGAACTTCTCTTACATTCGCTTTGTTAAAGACCTTCACAGGATGCCGTGAAGGTCTTTTTTAGGGAGTAAATAATTAGAAGCTGTTCAGCCGTGTTATTTGATCAGTCTGATGTACGATGGCGATTTTATCGTTCTTGACGTGAGTTATCCCAACCTTTGTTTTGATCGCTGCGTTGATCATCGGGACGTTGCTTCCGATCGCTATTGGATTGTTTGCGTCGATCTTCAGTACGTTGACGCTCTTGCTCACGACGTTGGCGTTCGGCATTTTGTCGTTGCTGACGCTCAGTATCATAACGTTTACGTTCTTGGTTTAATCGCTCTTGGTCACGCTTTTTCTGTTGCCAGTCTTGATGACGTTGATTGGCGATCCGTTTGCGCTCAGCTTCAATACGTTGCCGTTCTTGTTCACGGTTTTGGCGTTCCCATTCAGCATGTCTTTGACGGTTTCGGTCTGCCTCGCGACGTTCACGCTCGATGCGGTTTTGTCGTTGTTGGTATTCCCAACGTTGGCGGTCTCGTTCACTTTCATAGCGATCATGCTGGTCGTAGCGTCGATCATCATAATCATAGCGGTGGTCATAGCGTCCGTCATAGTAGCCATCCTCAGGAAAAGCCACACAACCAACAAACAAGGTGCTGATGAGTGAGAGGAATATTATTTTTTTAGTCATGGCAGGTCTCCTTCATAAAACGGAGTAGCAAAACACTCCTAAATCGGCATAAAAATTGTCAATGACAAGCTCTTAAAAGAAGATTAGCGTATAGGGCGTATTGCTATGTATCTTGATGTGAAGACTTATATAAGAGAATGGTCACGTAAGTGCTGATCATGTAGAGAATATGAAGAACGATAAAAGGATATTATTGACATGGGCGTGTTGAATCAAACTTTACAACAATGGATGGAACAAGGCCAAGGCAGTGCGGCACGAGTGATTGATCGCTTACCGACAGTAGCACAAGAAGGCTTGGTGAAAGCGCTGGGTTATCCTCACCAGTTTGAGCAATTAGATCCCTTTATTAAATGCTTAATGGCAGCTCAATATAAGCAGGGTAAATCGGGCTTTATTTTTGAAGACTACCATCGTTCGCGTAAATTGTTTGATCATCAAATTCAAATGTTGACTGCCAAACCCAGTGCGGTAAAACAAGTGGAAGATTTACGTCTACCTCTACAAAGTGGAACTGTATTTGCGCGGCATTATCATCCTGCACCGAATAAGAAGCTGCCGATGCTGGTGTTTTATCATGGTGGCGGCTTTGTGGTTGGCAGCCTCGACAGTCATGATGAAGTCTGTCGCTTACTGGCGATCCATGCCAAAGTGCAGGTGCTCAGTATTGACTATCCTTTGGCGCCAGAAGTTGGCCCGAATTTATTAATTCAATCTTGTGAAGATGCTTTGGCTTGGGTCTATCAAAACCGTCGTCAGTTCAAAATTTTGAAAAACCGAATTGCGGTGGCAGGCGATAGTGCAGGTGGCAATATCAGTGCCGTGGTGGCGCAGCGAACTGCTGCAAAAGCTTATGCGCCAAGTGCACAACTGTTAATTTACCCTGTGGTTGATTTCAAAAGTCGCCATCCATCGTTCTTTGCTTACAAAGATGGACTGACCTTAACTGGGCAAGATGTCGATAGAGTGACCTCGTTGTATGCTGAACAACATCAGGTAGCTTTAGATAATCCTATTGTTTCGCCAACCTATGGCGTATTAAAAAGTGTCGCACCCGCTTTTGTCATCACCGCAGGTCATGATTTATTACATGATGAAGGTGAAATTTATGCCATCAAATTAAAGCAGCAGGGCAATAAGGTTTATTATCAGAATTATCTAGATCAACCCCATGGGTTTGTGAACTTCACCATCATTTCTCGCCGAGCAAAAAAAATCACCATAGAAATGGCAAAGAACTTTAGAAAATTTTGGGATAAGAATGCCAAATAAAGATGCATGAATTGGAAAAAAAGAATGTTTCACGTGGAACATTCTTTTTTTATTTAGAGCGGACTTTGGCTTCTGGAAAAACGAGCTGAAAGCTCGGGACATAAAAACTTTGTAGAGCCTTGGCTTGGCCAAAGTCTGGAAAGAGAGTGGTATGGTTTTGCCATTCAAATTTTTTCAGTTTCATTAGCTTTGCGCGAAACTGTGGAGAAAACTCATAACGTTGACCTTGCCATGCTTGCTGTATTTTGAGCATAGAACGTGGAATGTGATGACTATTAATATAAAACGGACGTGCCTTTTTGCACTGGGTGAGTGTTAAACACAGGGTTTGGTCTTGAGTGCTGAGTTGACATTGTGTTGTTTCGTGCTGCGTATGCCAGTCAAACTGAGCGAACTCTTTCGGAATACCCCAAAGTTGTTGACCATGTTCAACTGAAATCTGTGTAGACACATAAATTTTAGGAATCGAACTTAAACGCCGTTTGCTCAGTAAAGGATGGTCGAGTAAAAGTAGTTCATCATAAGGTTCAACAGGGGATTGATGATAACGCACCAACATGACTTGAACCACACGACCAATCGGGGACGGGGCAATACGAAACGCGTTATATTGTCGAATAAATTGCGGACTAATCCAATAATTCAAAATAAAGGCTTCACCTTGTAAATGCCAAGGTGGGAATTGACTCAATTGAGACAGGGCTAAAGCTTCATTCATCGTTATTCTCGTTTTCTTAGAAGAAGTAGTGTTTTATTTATACTGAACGATTAATATACCGAAATCTAATAACATCTGAATGCTGTGAGTAACGAAATGTTAAAGAAGAGTTTAGTTGCAGTGGCGGCTACATGTATGAGTATGGCGGTCATGGCAAATAACACGATTGTTGAAATGAAAACATCAATGGGTAACATCGAAATTGAACTGTTTAATGATAAAGCACCAATCTCAGCAAAAAACTTTGAAGACTATACGAAAGCTAAGTTTTATAGCGGAACGATCTTTCATCGCGTCATTCCGGGTTTCATGGTGCAAGGTGGGGGCATGACTGCGGACCTTGTAGAAAAACCAACACGACCAGCCATTCAAAATGAATCAAGTAATGGTCTATCTAATAAACGTGGCACTTTGGCGATGGCACGAACCAACTTACCGCATTCTGCAACCAGTCAGTTCTTTATTAATGTGGTGGATAATAACTTTTTAGATAAAAGTACCAATAACGCAGGTTATGCGGTTTTTGGTCGGGTCACTAAAGGTATGGATGTGGTAGATAAAATCACTAAAGTACCGACAGGACGTGCAGGACCACATCAAGATGTACCGAAACAACCTGTTAAAATTCTCAGTGTGAATATTAAAGCAGCAGCAGTGCAAAAGTAATGAAAAAAGAGAGCAGAAATATTAAATCTATATTTCTGCTTTAAAATTATTGGGTTAGGTGTGTGGTTGTGTGTTTTTGAACCTTTTTAGTGCATAAAAATACAACACCCGATAAAACAACCAGTTAAAAGCGCTTGCAAAGATTTCGTAATGGTCTAGAATGCACCCCATACCGACGAGATAGACGGAAACGAACGAAGCACGAAGTGCTGAGTTGTTAAGTATATTGAGTCCAGCTTCTAGCACTGACGAGGTGTTAGAAAGATCATTAAGAGATTATGAAGAACAACTTGTGTGGATTTTTACTGATTGATCGATCGAAAATATTTCATTGATTGAAGGTAAAAATTACTCGAAGTTTATTTGAGAAATATTTGTCAGAAAATTGATGAGCCAAGATTTGTAGCCATAAGCTACTAATGATTTTAACTGAAGAGTTTGATCATGGCTCAGATTGAACGCTGGCGGCAGGCTTAACACATGCAAGTCGAGCGGGGAAGGGTAGCTTGCTACCTGACCTAGCGGCGGACGGGTGAGTAATGCTTAGGAATCTGCCTATTAGTGGGGGACAACATTCCGAAAGGAATGCTAATACCGCATACGCCCTACGGGGGAAAGCAGGGGATCTTCGGACCTTGCGCTAATAGATGAGCCTAAGTCAGATTAGCTAGTTGGTGGGGTAAAGGCCTACCAAGGCGACGATCTGTAGCGGGTCTGAGAGGATGATCCGCCACACTGGGACTGAGACACGGCCCAGACTCCTACGGGAGGCAGCAGTGGGGAATATTGGACAATGGGCGAAAGCCTGATCCAGCCATGCCGCGTGTGTGAAGAAGGCCTTTTGGTTGTAAAGCACTTTAAGCGAGGAGGAGGCTACTTGGATTAATACTCTAGGATAGTGGACGTTACTCGCAGAATAAGCACCGGCTAACTCTGTGCCAGCAGCCGCGGTAATACAGAGGGTGCGAGCGTTAATCGGATTTACTGGGCGTAAAGCGTGCGTAGGCGGCTTTTTAAGTCGGATGTGAAATCCCTGAGCTTAACTTAGGAATTGCATTCGATACTGGGAAGCTAGAGTATGGGAGAGGATGGTAGAATTCCAGGTGTAGCGGTGAAATGCGTAGAGATCTGGAGGAATACCGATGGCGAAGGCAGCCATCTGGCCTAATACTGACGCTGAGGTACGAAAGCATGGGGAGCAAACAGGATTAGATACCCTGGTAGTCCATGCCGTAAACGATGTCTACTAGCCGTTGGGGCCTTTGAGGCTTTAGTGGCGCAGCTAACGCGATAAGTAGACCGCCTGGGGAGTACGGTCGCAAGACTAAAACTCAAATGAATTGACGGGGGCCCGCACAAGCGGTGGAGCATGTGGTTTAATTCGATGCAACGCGAAGAACCTTACCTGGTCTTGACATAGTAAGAACTTTCCAGAGATGGATTGGTGCCTTCGGGAACTTACATACAGGTGCTGCATGGCTGTCGTCAGCTCGTGTCGTGAGATGTTGGGTTAAGTCCCGCAACGAGCGCAACCCTTTTCCTTATTTGCCAGCGGGTTAAGCCGGGAACTTTAAGGATACTGCCAGTGACAAACTGGAGGAAGGCGGGGACGACGTCAAGTCATCATGGCCCTTACGACCAGGGCTACACACGTGCTACAATGGTCGGTACAAAGGGTTGCTACCTAGCGATAGGATGCTAATCTCAAAAAGCCGATCGTAGTCCGGATTGGAGTCTGCAACTCGACTCCATGAAGTCGGAATCGCTAGTAATCGCGGATCAGAATGCCGCGGTGAATACGTTCCCGGGCCTTGTACACACCGCCCGTCACACCATGGGAATTTGTTGCACCAGAAGTAGGTAGTCTAACCGCAAGGAGGACGCTTACCACGGTGTGGCCGATGACTGGGGTGAAGTCGTAACAAGGTAGCCGTAGGGGAACCTGCGGCTGGATCACCTCCTTAACGAAAGATTGACGATTGGTAAGAATCCACAACAAGTTGTTCTTCATGACGATGTATCTGAGGGTCTGTAGCTCAGTTGGTTAGAGCACACGCTTGATAAGCGTGGGGTCACAAGTTCAAGTCTTGTCAGACCCACCAAATCTGACTAACAAGCATTGTTAAATGCTGAATACAGAAAACAGAAACATTGACTTATTGATAAGCTGGGGACTTAGCTTAGTTGGTAGAGCGCCTGCTTTGCACGCAGGAGGTCAGGAGTTCGACTCTCCTAGTCTCCACCATAGATTATAGAACTTAGTAAGTTAAAGCTTATTAACTTCTGTGATTTATCACAGTTTCCTGACCTGACGAAGGCTGGAAAAATCATTAACAGAATATATTTGAGTTGAAATAATTTGTTCATACTCGTTTTTAAGATCGACATTAACAGTGATTTATTACTGGATGATGAAGATTAAAGAAATGAGTTACTAGCGAAATTAACTGAATCAAGCGTTTTGGTATGTGAATTGAATTGAAGCTGTACGGTGTTTAAGTACACAGAGCAACAAACTGTATGATCGAGCAATCGATCTGTCCTAGTACTACTTGTAGGTGCTACGACTGTTTGGGGTTGTATAGTCAAGTAATTAAGTGCATGTGGTGGATGCCTTGGCAGTCAGAGGCGATGAAAGACGTAATAGCCTGCGATAAGCTCCGGGGAGGCGGCAAATATCCTGTGATCCGGAGATTTCTGAATGGGGAAACCCACCTGTCATAAGGCAGGTATCGTATGATGAATACATAGTCATACGAGGCGAACGAGGGGAAGTGAAACATCTCAGTACCCTTAGGAAAAGAAATCAATTGAGATTCCCTCAGTAGCGGCGAGCGAACGGGGAAAAGCCCATTAAGTCATATAAGTTCTAGTGGAATGCTCTGGGAAGTGCAACCATAGTGGGTGATAGTCCTGTACACGAAAGGGCTTATATGATGATGTCGAGTAGGGCGGGGCACGTGAAACCTTGTCTGAATATGGGGGGACCATCCTCCAAGGCTAAATACTCCTGACTGACCGATAGTGAACCAGTACCGTGAGGGAAAGGCGAAAAGAACCCCTGTGAGGGGAGTGAAATAGATCCTGAAACCGCATGCATACAAGCAGTGGGAGCCGACTTGTTCGGTGACTGCGTACCTTTTGTATAATGGGTCAGCGACTTACATTCAGTAGCGAGGTTAACCGAATAGGGGAGCCGTAGAGAAATCGAGTCTTAATAGGGCGTTTAGTTGCTGGGTGTAGACCCGAAACCGGGTGATCTATCCATGAGCAGGTTGAAGGTTGGGTAACACTAACTGGAGGACCGAACCCACTGTCGTTGAAAAGCCAGGGGATGACTTGTGGATAGGGGTGAAAGGCTAATCAAACTCGGTGATAGCTGGTTCTCCCCGAAAGCTATTTAGGTAGCGCCTCGGACGAATACCATTGGGGGTAGAGCACTGTTTCGGCTAGGGGGTCATCCCGACTTACCAAACCGATGCAAACTCCGAATACCAATGAGTACTATCCGGGAGACAGACTGCGGGTGCTAACGTCCGTAGTCAAGAGGAAAACAATCCAGACCGCCAGCTAAGGCCCCAAAATTATAGTTAAGTGGGAAACGATGTGGGAAGGCATAGACAGCTAGGAGGTTGGCTTAGAAGCAGCCACCCTTTAAAGAAAGCGTAATAGCTCACTAGTCGAGTCGGCCTGCGCGGAAGATGTAACGGGGCTAAAACTATATGCCGAAGCTGCGGATTTGCAATTTATTGCAAGTGGTAGGGGAGCGTTCTGTAAGCCGATGAAGGTGTATTGAGAAGTATGCTGGAGGTATCAGAAGTGCGAATGCTGACGTGAGTAACGACAATGCGAGTGAAAAACTCGCACGCTGAAAGACCAAGGGTTCCAGTCCAACGTTAATCGGGGCTGGGTGAGTCGACCCCTAAGGCGAGGCCGAGAGGCGTAGTCGATGGGAAATTGGTTAATATTCCAATACTTCTATGTAATGCGATGAGAGGACGGAGAAGGTTAAGTCAGCCTGGCGTTGGTTGTCCAGGTGGAAGGTTGTAGGCATGTATCTTAGGCAAATCCGGGGTACTCTATGCTGAGAACTGATAGCAAGCTGTACTTGTACAGTGAAGTGGCTGATACCATGCTTCCAGGAAAAGTCTCTAAGCTTCAGTTACATAGGAATCGTACCCGAAACCGACACAGGTGGTCAGGTCGAGTAGACCAAAGCGCTTGAGAGAACTCTGCTGAAGGAACTAGGCAAAATGGTACCGTAACTTCGGGAGAAGGTACGCTGCCGACGGTGATAGGATTTACTCCTTGAGCTATTGGCAGCCACAGAAACCAGGCCCCTGCAACTGTTTATTAAAAACATAGCACTCTGCAAACACGAAAGTGGACGTATAGGGTGTGATGCCTGCCCGGTGCTGGAAGGTTAATTGATGGGGTTAGCGTAAGCGAAGCTCTTGATCGAAGCCCCAGTAAACGGCGGCCGTAACTATAACGGTCCTAAGGTAGCGAAATTCCTTGTCGGGTAAGTTCCGACCTGCACGAATGGCATAATGATGGGGGCGCTGTCTCCAGCAGAGACTCAGTGAAATCGAATTCGCCGTGAAGATGCGGTGTACCCGCGGCTAGACGGAAAGACCCCGTGAACCTTTACTGCAGCTTGACATTGAACTTTGATCTTACTTGTGTAGGATAGGTGGGAGGCTTTGAAACCGAGACGCTAGTTTCGGTGGAGCCAATCTTGAAATACCACCCTGGTAATATTGAGGTTCTAACTCTGCTCCATTATCTGGAGCGAGGACCATGTCTGGTGGGTAGTTTGACTGGGGCGGTCTCCTCCTAAAGAGTAACGGAGGAGTACGAAGGTGCGCTCAGCGTGGTCGGAAATCACGCGTAGAGTATAAAGGCAAAAGCGCGCTTAACTGCGAGACCCACAAGTCGAGCAGGTACGAAAGTAGGTCTTAGTGATCCGGTGGTTCTGTATGGAAGGGCCATCGCTCAACGGATAAAAGGTACTCTGGGGATAACAGGCTGATACCGCCCAAGAGTTCATATCGACGGCGGTGTTTGGCACCTCGATGTCGGCTCATCTCATCCTGGGGCTGAAGCAGGTCCCAAGGGTATGGCTGTTCGCCATTTAAAGAGGTACGCGAGCTGGGTTTAGAACGTCGTGAGACAGTTCGGTCCCTATCTACCGTGGGCGTTGGAAATTTGAGAGGATCTGCTCCTAGTACGAGAGGACCAGAGTGGACGAACCTCTGGTGTACCGGTTGTGACGCCAGTCGCATCGCCGGGTAGCTATGTTCGGAAGGGATAACCGCTGAAAGCATCTAAGCGGGAAGCCTACCTCAAGATAAGATTTCCCTAGGACTTTATGTCCTCTAAAGAGCCGTTGAAGACTACGACGTTGATAGGTTGGATGTGGAAGCATAGTGATATGTGAAGCTGACCAATACTAATTGCTCGTGAGGCTTGACTATACAACACCCAAACAGTTGGTGTTGTGGTTCAAATCACTGCAAACAACTTGATTTAGTTATAAAGCTAGATACAATATCCAACTCAAATATACCTGTTAATAACTCATTTGATGAAAGTTAGGCACGAAGAGCACTGCTCTGAGGTTAGACCCAACGAATAGTCATAAACAGTTGTGCTGGCGACAATAGCAAGAGTGAACCACCTGATCCCTTCCCGAACTCAGAAGTGAAACCTCTTAGCGCTGATGGTAGTGTGGAGTTATCCATGTGAGAGTAAGTCATCGCCAGCTCATTAATTCTAAATCCCCCTCCGCTAATCGCTGAGGGGGATTTTTTTATGCTGAAAATATTAAATAATAAACGAGATACAAGAAGAATATTAGCTAAAAATAGCCGTTAATATTTAATAGGTTTAGTTTTTATCACTTGAATTTGATGGTTTCTTCTTCACTAAAAGAAATTTTAACTAAGTATCTATATATATTTTAAGCAATTGAGCAGCTATTTCATCTATATCCGTTGGAAAAGAAGGGCTATAGTTAACTCGTGATCATGCAAAATATGCCAAAACAGGTTTTGATTTAGATTTTAATGTGCTTAATAAAAAAGAAACCCCGACATCCTGTCGAGGTTTCTTTGTATTTCAGTGCTTAGATATAACTCCTGTCATATCTCACATCCTGATGCTCAAACTGATTATTGTTGTTTTAAGTTTGGGAAACGTCCTGTTTCCTGATTTGTTTAATATATGCGGTAAGCTGTTTTAAGGCTAGTGGTCGCTTTCCTCAGTATTTGTAAGCTTTGACTTACACAGATTCATCTTGTTACCAAAGCGGATAACCTTGTACTTATGATTTCTCTACAATCAATGGTGATCGTGCATTTAATGGGGAAGGCAATGTTGAGAAAAAAAGCTTTTTGTTTGTTGATGACAGTGAGTGCATTTTTTGGATTAATGGCATGTCACGCACAAAGACCAGCGGAGTCAGCAGCACATGAACAACAGGACAGTTTTGCTTCTTTAGGCACATCTATACAGCTAAAGCGTATTGCTGAATTTAATGAGCCATGGGCATTAGCGGTATTGCCTGATGGGCGATTATTAATTACTGAAAGATCAGGACAGTTGATTTTATTTAATCCTATAGATCAGACAAAGACTCTCATTAGGAATATACCTAAAGTGGCTTATGGTGGTCAGGGCGGATTAGGTGATATTGTTTTACATCCTGAGTTTGCACAAAATCATCAAATTTATCTTAGCTATGCAGAAGCAGGGCAAGGTGGTTATGGTGCGGTTGTGATTCGTGCTGATTTGAATTTAGATCAGACACAGCCAAAATTAGATCACCTTAAAACGATATGGAAACAAGTACCCAAGGTGCGCGGGCAGGGACATTATGCACATCGAATATTATTTGATAGCGCAGGTAAATTATGGATTAGTTCGGGAGAACGGCAAAAGTTTGATCCTGCACAAGATTTAACATCGAACCTTGGAAAAATGATTCGTTTGAATGATGATGGTTCGGTTGCCTTAGATAATCCATTTCAGGCGCAGGGGGATATCGCAAAACAAATATGGAGTTTGGGGCATCGTAATCCTTTAGGAATGGCTTTGGATGCCAAAAAACAACTTTGGGTGGTTGAGATGGGCCCTAAAGGTGGGGATGAACTCAATTTAATTCAAAAGGCTAAAAACTATGGTTATCCAATCGTTTCGAATGGTGATCATTATAGTGGTTTGAATATCCCTGACCACGCCACGCGGCCTGAGTTTGAAGCGCCGACATTAGATTGGACCCCTGTGATTTCTCCATCGAGTTTGATTTTTTATACGGGACAGAGGTTTCCAAAGTGGCAGGATAAAGCCATCATTGGCGGGCTTTCATCTGAAGCATTAATTATTGTAGACACCACAGCACAGCCAGTAAAAGAAATCCAACGGATAGATATGAAAGAACGTATCCGTGGTTTACAACAAGCGAAAGATGGCAGTATTTGGGTGATTGAGGATGGGAAACATGCTGATTTAATTCAGCTACTTTCACATTAATCACCCGAACAGAGTGTTGCTAAGAAAGATGGTCTTAAAGCGCAGCATGTTGATCGGTGTTAGCGGCAGTGTAAAAATGACCCCCTAATGGCATTTAAAAACTGACCCCCTTGGTTAATATAGCGGTCATTTTGAACTGTTCAATCTGAGCTTTATTGCTAGAGCAGAAAATGTGGTGTTTCTGGGGGCTAGCGGAGTAGGAAAAACGCATTTATCTATGGCATTAGGCTATAAGGCCATCATGAACAACATTAAGATCAAGTTCATTACCGCAGCGGATTTAATGCTGCAACTGAGTACAGCCTATCAGCAAGGTAAACTGAAAACCTATATGCAACGTGCGGTACTGGGACCAAAGTTACTGATTATGGATGAAATTGGTTATTTACCGTTTGGACGTGAAGAAGCGAATCTGTTCTTTAATGTGATTGCCAAGCGTTATGAAAAAGGCAGTACGATATTGACGAGTAACTTACCCTTTAGCCAGTGGTCCAAATCCTTTGCAGATGATGTCACGTTGACCGCTGCGATGTTAGATCGGTTATTGCATCACTGTCATGTGGTACAAATATCGGGTGAGAGTTATCGTTTGAAGGATAAAAAAAGAATAGGGATTCAGCCCCAGGTTGAAACTTAATACGAGATCAAAGGGGTCAATTTTACTTTGCCATTTGTAAGGTAAAAGGGGTCAATTTTAGAATGCCGTTGACAGAATCGGCATTGAAGACATTGGCTTGGATCTGCATCAGTTTTCGTTGTCCTTGTTTGCCATTCATCCGCCAATGGTCAATTTTAATATTATCGATCAAGGCGACATCCCCTTTTTGCCATTGGAGCAAGAGTGCATCGTGATATAAGGCTTTAAAGAAGTGTTGTTTTTCCTGATCGGTCCATTCAATTTTTTCACCTTCATGGGTGAAAAGTTCCCATGACAGCTGTATGCAATTAGCCGTGGGGTCTAGTTGAAGCTTTCCTCACTTCTTAAAGCTTTTTTGTGCAGCTTGGTGGGCAAAAGCGTTGGTATTGTTTGCAAAAGCCCACGGCTCGATCATCAACTTTTGCGTGTTCGGGTGTATGACAACGAAAGGTGAGCGTTTTGAGGTAAGTTTGGTTTTTTTATTTGGTTGTTTCTGGAAACTAAATGAGCTTTTATTGAAGGTCAAGCGATCAAATAGATTAAGCTTACATGTTGAAATATAAGAAAAATGATTCCATGCGTCTAAGTATTTTTTGTTGTATGCTGACTGGAAAATGAGTCCAAATTTTTTCGAGGTTATTAAACCCGGTTTCGAGTAAGTGGTCCCCGGGTTCTTGGCAAAACAAGGCAATATAACGCGAGCGAGTCGAGTATAGGCCACCTTCGACATGTGGACCTTGAATTGAGTTTTCAACAGAGCCTAATTGTACCGTATTGCAGTTGAGGTAAGGTCTATCATCACCTGCACGATTTTCGCTATATTTACGCATGAAAGAGGCAAACCAACCTGATTTTTTAGGCGTAAATGGATGCCAAGGTTCAAGCTGAAAATGATGTTCGATCAACTCATGAAATTCATAGTGACGTTGTAATTTAAAGCCACGAAATAATAAGATGCCGTACTGATGCAACTCTTGCATAAGTTCTGTGCGATGGACTCTAACATAGGCGGCTAGAACGTCTACATCTGTATATTCGGGGTCTGTGACATAAATTTTGCAATAATTATTTAAAAGTGTGGTGTTTAGTTGCATGGAATGGTCTCTATAGTTATTTTTTTAATTTATTGTATTGGACTGAAGCCTTTTGGCTGAATCAGCAAATGTTCAGTGGGGGAGAGTATAAGTGTAGTTCAGGCATAAGATGTAATATTTTGTGGTGCAGAAGAACATACCGACAAATGTTGAAAGCCTTAATATTTGATGGATTTACTTTATGGACTAGCGCTTAAATATGTACGTTGGACGCAAGTGATCATTTTTTAAATTTCACATGCATTTATATTTGTTTTATATGATTATTTTATGAATTTTTAATTGAGATAGACATCCAAGTAGACCAGTTTAGTTTGTATTCACGAGCTTCTTCTAAAGTATTGAAGCATATAAGAGGTTCGTTAATATCTGATCGTGATTTGGGCTGTTAGAGAAATATTGAGCTAATAATCACTACAATTGAAAAGCCCTCGACATCCTGTCGAGGGTTTTTTAAATTCTTTCAAGCGGTATAACTCCTGTCCTACCGATCAGCATCCTGCTGTGTATGTTGTTATTTTTGTTTTTAATCTGAGACATCCTGTCTCTGTATGGTTTAACTATAACGTCGATGCTGCTTATTGAACAGCCGACAAATACTTAAGTTACTGTAAGCAATAGCGTACAGAAGAATCTCATGCTTATGCGCTGACATATTTAATGAGTTTATCAATTGCTGCTTTTAGATTCTTCTCATCAAAAGGATTTGGTTCAAAATCTTCGGTTTTATTGCGTGAAAAAATATCTCGAATTTCAATCACCGCATTGGTATCGACCAGACCGAGTTGAGTACCGACTTGGCGAATTTGGTCGATGGAGCGTGAGCCATTGGTACCACCATAACTGATATAGGCCGCAGGTTTACCTTGCCATTCTTTGCCTAAGTAATCTAGGGCATTTTTAAGCGCAGGGCTATAACCATGATTGTATTCGGGGCTAATGAAAATAAAGGCATCACCTTGGGCAATGTGGTCAGCCCATGCTTGTTGTTTGGGTTGATCATAAATCCCTGTCATTGGGGGATTTGCACCTGAAAAAATCGGTAAATCCCACTCTTTTAAGTCGACCAATTCGAGTTGGACCGTATTGAGCCCAAGTTGTTCAAAGCCTTTTTGTACCCATCGCGCAACTTTAATGGCTGTCCGACCTTCGCGAACACTGCCTATAATGACCTGAATTTTCATGAAAAATCCTTGGGAAATAAATGTGATTACGCTACGGTAGTATGAAAATTAGGCTTTGCATAGATTGAATGTGTATCTGATCGACAAATGTTTGAGGCATTAAAAAAGCCCCCGAAGGAGCTTTGGCTGACACACAGACAGTCGATCTGTGGCTTTACATAATTTTGATGCCTTGTTGGCCGGCAGGGGTCACTTTGAAGATTTCCACTTCAAAGGTAATATCTTTACCTGCCAATGGATGGTTAAAGTCGACTTCGGTGATGTCATCACCTACAGTTTTAACCACGCCATAAAGACTTTGTTTGGCTTTGTCTTCAAATTCAATCATGTGTCCTTCAATAGGACGCTGTTCAAATTTGACAGTATCAAACTGTTGTACGTTTTCAGGATTCCAAGGGCCAAAAGCATCTTCTGGTGGTAGGCTCACCGTACGACGGTCGCCAGCACGTAAACCAAACAGTGCTTTTTCAAAACCAGGCAGTAAGCTGCCATCACCCATCACCAGGCTCACAGGCTCTTCACGGCTACGTGTGTTATCAATTTCTACACCATTTTCAATGCAAACAGAAAAATGTAACTCTACTTTTGAACCTTCGCTCACGCGAGTTTCTTCATTGGGATTAATAAAATCAGTCATGGTTTACTTCGGCACGTTGGATACGGTTTTTTTCGAGAAAAAAGGTATCGATCAACAAAAGGATCGTTCCTAGCGTAATCGCACTATCTGCAATATTAAACGCAGGGAAGTGGCTGTTTTGATAGTACACATGAATAAAATCAACCACGTAGCCTAATGTTACACGGTCAATTAAATTCCCTATAGCACCACCTAAAATAAGGGCAATCGCGATGGGCAACACTTTCACAGTTTTGGGCATACGCATCAGCCAAAACAGGAAAATGACAGACACAATACCTGCAAGAGAGGTAAAGAAATAACGTTGCCAGCCGCCTGCATCGGATAAGAAACTAAAGGCTGCGCCATAGTTATGCAATAAAGTCCAATTTAAAAAGGGCAGGACTGGTACTGGATCTGCATAATTCAGATGGGTACTGGCAATCCATTTGGTCCATTGATCTAAGACAATCGCTAGAATCGCCAAACCTACCCACACCAAATTGTGCGGATAGAATTGGAATAAGCCCTTTTTCTGTTGAGGGTTAGGCATACTTTCTCTCTTCGCCTTGGCCTGTAGGAAGGTTGATAATACAACGACCACATAGACCTGGATGTGTAACATGTGTATTCACATCTGGCAGAACATGCCAGCAGCGTACACATTTTTCACCATCAGCAGCCGAGACTTGAACATTCAGACCTGTCAGATCAGAGGCTTCACCTTGAGTTGCATCGAATGCATTGACCAAGACTTGTGAAGTGATCATAACAAAGCGAAGTTCATCATCTAGACGATCCAGTACGTCTTTGAGTTCTGCATCTGCCCACAGTTCAACTTTGGCAGAGAGATTTGAACCCACAATTTTCGCGGTACGCGCAGTTTCGATGAATTTGTTCACCGCAGACTTCACTGCAATCAGCGTTTGCCAATCGGCTTCAGACAACAAGTTTGCTTTTGAAGCCACAGGAATGTCATACCATTCCGCAGTGAACACGTATTTCTCAGTTTGCTCTGGAATCAATGGCCATGCTTCTTGAGCAGTAAAGCTTAAGATTGGTGACATCCAACGTACAAAGGCTTGAACCAAATGATACAGCGCAGTTTGAGCTGAATGGCGCGCTTGTGAATCGGCTTTGGTGGTGTACTGACGGTCTTTGATGATGTCGAGGTAGAAACCACCCAAGTCATTGATACAGAAGTTGGTTAGTGCATTTGCCACGATATGGAAGTTCATATCTTCATAGGCTTGTTGAATGGTTTTCTGCACGTCCGCTGCACGTTGCAAGATGTATTGATCAAGTGCGATCAATTGATCTACAGGAAGTGCATCCGTTGATGGTGTAAAACCATTTAAGTTCGCTAACAAGAAGCGCAAAGTATTACGAATACGGCGGTAGCCATCTGATGCACGGTTAAAGATTTCTTTACCAGCAGTCATTTCATAACGGTAATCGGCCGATGCAATCCAGAAACGTAAGCCATCCGCACCCATATCTTTAATGATGTCTTGTGGGGTGATGATGTTGCCCAAAGATTTTGACATCTTACGGCCTTTTTCATCCACCACGAAGCCATGGGTCAGTAAGCCTTTGTACGGTGCACGTTCATTGATGGCAATCGAGGTGAGCAATGAAGACTGGAACCAACCACGGTGTTGGTCTGAACCTTCAAGGTATAAATCAGCAGGATCGGTGAGTTCTTCGCGTTCACGCAGCACGGCATAGTGCGTTGTGCCTGAGTCGAACCACACGTCTAAAGTGTCACGCACACAATTGTACTGTTCCGCTTCATCCCCGATAAAGTCTTTCGCTTCACGGTTATACCAAGCGTCAATTCCTTCTTGTTCGATCAACTTCGCGACTTCTTCGATCAACTCTGCTGTGCGCGGATGGAGTTCGTTGGTGTCTTTATGCACGAAGAATGGGATTGGCACGCCCCATGTACGTTGACGCGAAATACACCAGTCTGGACGACCTTCGATCATGGCTTGAATACGATTTTTACCCCAATCAGGCACAAAACTGATCTCGTTTTCAATCGCATTTAACGCATTTTGACGCAAGCCTTGTGCATCCATGCTGATAAACCACTGTGGGGTCGCACGGAAGATAATCGGTGTTTTATGGCGCCAGCAGTGCGGGTAGCTGTGTTTGATCGGTTGATGTGCCCATAAGCGACCGACGGCACCCAAAGCTTCAATGATTTTTGGATTGGCTTTGTAGATGTGCTCGCCTGCAAAAATCGGTGAAGTTGGTAAATACACACCATTACCACCCACTGGGTTTTCAACTTTTAAGTTGTACTGTAAGCCAACTTTATAGTCGTCTACACCATGGCCCGGTGCCGTATGTACCGCCCCTGTACCGCTGGTTGCAATGACATGTTCACCTAAAATCACAGGCACTTGGCGATCGGTCAGTAACGGGTGTTGTAATAATAGGTTTTCGATTACTGAGCCGTTAAAATCAGCGAGAACCACAGGATTTTCAAGCTTATAACGCTCAACTGAAGATTCAACCAAGTCTTTGGCTAAAATAAAGTTTTGCACGCCACGGTCGGTGCTAACTTGAACTAGTTGATAGTCAATTTCAGCATGGACGGCAACTGCTTGGTTTGCAGGCAAAGTCCAAGGTGTGGTGGTCCAAATTACGATATCTGTTGCGGCTTCTACGTTGATATTTAAACGTGCGCTTAAGTCTTTTAAGTCGACAACCGTAAAGCCAACGTCAATCGCGTCAGATTTTTTATCTTCATATTCCACTTCAGCTTCAGCCAAAGCTGAACCACAGTCTAAACACCAGTTCACAGGTTTAAGACCTGGTTCGATATGACCTGCTTTTGCAATTGCGCCAACAGAGCGCACAATGTCCGCTTCCTGCTTAAAGTTCATGGTCAGGTAAGGGTTGTCCCAATCACCAAACACACCCATACGCACAAAGTCTTTCTTTTGCAGTTCAACTTGGGTGTAAGCATATTCACGGCAGGCTTTACGGAAAGTAGAGGCATCCACCTTCACGCCCACTTTACCGACTTTCTCTTCTACTTTCAGTTCAATCGGAAGGCCGTGACAGTCCCAACCTGGTACATAAGGGGCATCGAAGCCGTCGAGAATACGACTTTTAATAATGATATCTTTTAAAACTTTATTGACTGCATGACCCAAGTGAATTTGGCCATTTGCATAAGGAGGGCCGTCATGCAGGACATATTTTTTCTTGCCAATACGCGACGCGCGAATCTGCTGATAAATGTTGTCGGCATACCACTCTTCTAACCATTTTGCTTCACGTACCGCAAGGTTTGCTTTCATGGCAAATTCGGTACCTGGGAGGTTGAGTGTGGCTTTATAATCCACTGCATTTTCAGTAGTTTGCTTATCGCTCATGCAAGATGTCTTCCAATTTAATCAGCGGCTCGGCTGACGCGTTTTACATAAAATTGATTGGTATTTAAAAGGGAAATGTGGGGGTGTTTTGGCGGAACTCAAGCAGTTTCACCACATCATCATCAATTCCCGCTTTTAGTGCTTCCAGCGAAGGGTAGTTCTTTTCACCATGTAAATAGTTTAAGAAAGTGACCCGCATTAACAAACCATACAGATTAGCAGAAACATCAGGGAAATGTACTTCTAATCGCCATTCTGGCTGTGCTTGTTGAATGGCTGGACGTGTTCCGACATGACCCGCACCAAAAAGCGCTGAATGGTCATATCCTGCAACCCCTAATCGATCAGGGTGGTCTGCTTTCACTTTATCGCGTAAAGACGTGGTTTCACACATCACATTTACACCATAAATGCCGTTTAAACAGGGTTTATGTCGGTTTAAACGTACATTAATGGTTGGAAAATCAAGGGTTCGGCCAATTTGGTCGCCATATTGTACGCGACCCGTAATGCTATAAGGGCGCCCTAATAACTGAGCAGCCAGCGCCAAGTCCCCTGTGGCCAGTGTTTGGCGAATCCGAGTTGAACTGACGCGTTCACCTTCTGCGAGGATGGTTTCTAGATTGTGGACTTGAAAACCATAGTTTTTGAGAAATTCGCTGTTGCCTTGGCGGTTTTTACCAAAGTGAAAGTCATCGCCTAAAACCAAACTTTGGGCATTGAGTTTTTCTTTTAAAATATCCGCAAATTGTTCTGCACTTAAACTGCGGAAGCTGTTGTCAAATTTCGCGACCGCAATATAGTCCACACCCAGCTCAGTTAAATATTCGACTTTTTCACGCAATGATGAAATACGCGGTGGAGCATCATAACCTTTAAAAAATTCAAGTGGTTGAGGCTCAAAAATCATCACCACTGTTTTTAGATTTTGTTGTTTTGCAACGGCTTTGAGCTGATGAATCATGGCTTGATGACCCAAATGCACCCCGTCAAAATTACCGATAGTGACAGCGGTTTTTTCTAATTGGGTATGTGAAGGCAAAGCATTTAGACGGAGCAGCTTCATGGGCAAATCAAGTGCTTGGAATTAAGAACGGCTTATATATTGCCATATTCTTGGGCATTCGTCTTGTGGTTGTTTTTTGACAACGCAAAATTTAGTGCAAAGTATACTTATATTGTTTTTATTGATTTATTTAATATAAATTAATCAATTTTTCTTATTTATAGATTTGATTAGTATAAATGTAGATTTTAAATGAGGCCGAACTCATGCAAAAACCATTTACACAACTTGGACAGCGGCACAATCTGATCCGTCAATTCACCCCCAACTGGTTCACTGTGAGTATGGGAACAGGTGTTGTGGCATTAATTGTATCAGAGTTTCCGATGTTAAAGGCATTCACATGGCAACTCGGCACAGGGCTGTGGTATTTCAATATTTTACTGTTCGTACTTTTTAGTGTGCTATATGGCTTACGTTGGGCATTTTATCCGCACGAAGCCAAACAGATTTTTCAACATCCAAGCATGAGTCTATTTTTAGGGACTATCCCGATGGCGCTGGCCACCATCCTCAATGGCTTTTTAAAGTATGGTCAGCCTATTTATGGCGACATAGCAGTACAGATTGCTCAAACGTTCTGGCATGCCGATGTGGTCTTGGCGCTCTTGGTGGCGTGGGCAGTTCCTTTTGCCATGTATCGACATCAGGAGCATGCTTTACAGCAGATGACCGCAGTGTGGTTATTGCCGATCGTGGCCTGTGAAGTTGCAGCCAGCAGTGGTGGTTTATTGCTGGGGCATTTGGCAGCTGATACTTATGCCGTTGCGATTTTATTGGGTAGTTATGTATTGTGGGGTGTTTCAGTATTACCCGCCTTTGCAATTTTAACGATTTTAATGTTGCGTTTGGTCTTACATAAACTACCCGAAAAAGAGCTGGCAGTCAGCAGTTGGTTGGCTTTGGGACCGATCGGTACGGGGGCTTTGGCTTTATTGATTTTAGGACAGCAAGCACCGACAGTTTTGGTGAGCATAGATTTGGCTGAAATGGGCCAGCTTTTTCAATATGCAGGAATTTTCGGTAGTCTCATTCTGCTCGGTTTTGGGTTATGGTGGTTAGGCATTGCTGTGATGACCACTTTACACCATGCCAAACAGGACTTGCCGTTTAATCTGGGCTGGTGGGGACTGACATTTCCGTTGGGCGTATATACACTGGCAATCTTAACCTTAGCCCAACAACTCAATTTGGCCTTCCTGTATGCCGTTGGTTATGCTTTTGCAGCCATCCTGATGTTGTTATGGAGTTTGGTCGCAACCAAGACGGCACAGGGTTTTTATCAAGGTCATTTGTTCTTTTCGCCGTGCTTAAAAACCTATTTAGAACAGCAGTATAAATGAGGTCTGCAATCCTTTCAGTTTAAAGCGCCATTTGATCTTATATATGTTGTTTGAGCAGAGACCAGAGGCGCTTTTCTTTCGGATCGATTTGTTTTCTAATGGCACGCATGAAGTCTGTTAATTGAGTATTTTATGTCGGATGTTGCACTAATCATGGCTTTGCCGAATGAGTCTAAAGGATTGTTTGAGCAAGCAGGGATTGAAGTCCATTACAGCGGTATTGGTAAAGTCAACGCGGCCTATAAAGCATTTGAAGTGATTCAAAAAACAGGCTGTAAAACCCTGATTAATTTAGGCACAGCAGGCAGTACGTATTTTGATAAGCACGAATTGGTTGAAGTCTCTCAATTTGTACAACGCGACATGGATGTCTCTCCACTGGGTTTCGCTGTCGGTTTTACCCCATTTGACACCATGCATCCTGCGGAAATTCATTTAGAACCGTTTTTCCAACAACTCCGCACTGGTATCTGTGGAACAGGGGATAGCTTTGAAACGGGTGAATCCAAAGTACCGTGTCATTTGGTTGATATGGAAGGATATGCGCTGGCAAAGGTCTGTAAAAAACAGGGTGTCCGTCTGATTTCGGTCAAATATATTTCAGACGGTGCCAACGACACCGCGCATTTGGACTGGGAAGACAATTTGTTATTGGGAGCTCAGAAATTATTAGCATTATTTGAAAGTATCTGAGGCTTTGATTCTGTCTTTTTCAATTCGGCGACCATAGAGTGCTATGGTCGTATGCCAAAATTACTCAGCTTTGAATAATGCAGACGGTGTTCGCGGGATCACGCCATACAGCATCATATGCACGGTATGTTGAATGACTCGTTGTTGCATGCTGCGGTTACGTAGGGTTTTACCTGTCACCATTTCCATTTGCGTGGCAAAGTCAGCATAGTTTTGCGTTAATGCCCAAATGTTGAGGATTAACAGCTCAGGGTCTATTTCAGTTGAAATTTTACCTTGCTCTTGCCAATTGCTAATGACTTTGGCTTTACGTTTGACCAACTTCTTTAAAGGCCCTTTGAGGATTTCCAAAATATGCGGAGCCCCTTGGATCACTTCTAACGCAAACAAGCGAGACGCTTTCGGTTGAGTCCGAGAAACCTCAATCTTTTGCAATAAGTAGTTGGTGATCGCTTCTTCTGGCTCTAAGTCAGCTTCTAACATTTGTAGTGGGGCTAACCATTTTTGTAGAACCGTCGTTAAAACTTCAACGTACAAAGCTTCTTTATTTTCATAGTAATAGAAAATATTCGATTTGTGCATTTCAGCAATCTGTGCGATTTCATCTAAGCTTGCTCCATTAAATCCATAGAGCGAGAAGACGTCTAGTGCAGCATTCAGCAGCTGGTGGCGTTTTTGAGTACTCTTTTTCTGTTCCATTCTCTAATTTAAAAAACAATAAAAAGGGGGAAGGACAAATTGTACGGCAAATCATCAGATTTGTGCACAAAGTGGAAATTTAATTTTTTGAATAATGATCATTTATTCTGTAGATTGGCTCTTAAATTGCGATAAATTCTAAAAGTTGTCCAATAAAATATAATTATATAAAAACTATTTTGTCTAAACTATATGAAATGATTCAATGTGAAGTGGTATGTTTTGATAAAAATAACGTGAAATTTATTACATTATTTAAAATAAAGTATGCTCAATTTATATGATGGTCTTGTGTTTTTTTACTGAAATTCAGCATAAAAAATCCTTAGCCCCCAAGCTAAGGATTTTTTAGTCTACTTATGTGGCTAAAACCGCATTTAACACCTGCTGTTCAAGGGTATTGAACTGCATATCTTTGACGCGAGGGCGGGGCAGGTCGACTTGAAACTCTTTGGCAATATGGCCACGGTCTAGCAAAATAATCCGATCGGCCAGTTGAACAGACTCACTAACATCATGGGTGACTAATATGGCGGTAAAGCCTTGTTCCGTCCATAATTTTTCAATCAAATTCTGCATGTCTAAGCGGGTTAAGGCATCGAGTGCTCCCAAAGGTTCATCGAGCAATAAAATCCGTGGTTTATGCGATAAAGCCCGTGCCAAAGCGGTCCGTTGACGCTGTCCCCCAGAGAGCTGCGAAGGCCAAAGTCCCGCTTTTTCTTTGAGTCCGACTTTTTCTAGCAAACCCGAGGCAGTGGCATGTTGTTGTTTCGGCAGCCCCAGTTGTACGTTTTGTTCAATGGAGCGCCATGGTAACAGTCGTGGATCTTGGAACATGACCCGTATATCGTCTGCGGTAATCCCTTCGCGGAGGTGTCGTGCGGACTTAAACTTAATTTCGCCGTAGCTTTGTTGTTCTAAGTTGGCAATCAGGCGCAGGAGGGTACTTTTACCACAACCACTGCGTCCGACAATGGCTAAAAACTCACCCGGCTGAATATGCAGATCTAAGTCTTCAAGGACTTTAACTGAACCATAAAACTTATGCAGTTGTTCGATAATAATTTCGGCCCCAAGCACCGCTTGAGGGTTAATGTCTTGATTGTGATTTGGCGGCGATGGAATGTTGGCATGGCGACCAAGGCTTAAATCAGTCATCTCAGGCTCCTTATTTTTGGTATCCTGCATGCCAGCGCAGCAGGTATTTTTCTAATGTGACGGCCAGTACATCAGCCAATTTTCCAAGTAGGGCATACAGTAAAATCCCCACCAAGACGATGTCGGTCTGTAAAAATTCACGCGCATTCATAGTCATATAACCGATGCCCGCTTGGGCAGAAATGGTTTCAGCAACGATCAGCAGGACCCACACCAAACCCAGTGAAAAGCGCAGTCCGACTAAAATAGACGGCATCGCACCCGGTAAAATAATTTCTTTATACAATTGCCAACGGGTCAAACCATAGCTTTTCCCCATTTCAATCAGTTGTGGATCTACCGAACGGATGCCGTGATAGGTGTTGATGTAAATGGGGAAAAAGACCCCGACCGCAACCAAGAACAGCTTGGCGGTTTCATCAATCCCGAACCATAAGATCACCAACGGAATAAGTGCCAGTGCGGGAATATTTCGGATCATCTGTAGAGTGGTGTCGAGCAGGGTTGACGCTGTTTTCGATGAACCATTTAACAAACCCAGAAATAGCCCTAACCCCCCACCCACCAATAGGCCGAGTAAGGCACGGCCTGCACTAACTTGCACATGCTTCCATAGTTCACCACTCATTAGCAGGTGCCAAAAAGCAGTAACCACTGCCGTTGGTGCAGGTAAAATCCGACTTTCTAAAAGTCCTGTGCTGGAGGCAATTTGCCAAAGCACAATCAAGCCGATAGGAAAGAGCCAAGGCAGCAATAGCTGCCCTAACTGAGTTCCACGTGAAACCTTTTCCTGCTGGAGGGTTTGCACTGAAACGATTTTGGACATTAGGCAGGCTCCTGAATCACTTTTGTTTTTTTGTTTTCATCGGGTGTGTAGTTGTTTGCCACAATCTCACCAAAGGGGCCTGTTAAATTTGGTTGTGCCAACTTTGTTTGAGTTTCAAGCGGCAGGAGTGGGAACACCAACTCGGCAAAACGAATCGACTCTTCAAGATGTGGATAGCCTGAGAAAATAAAGGTGCTGATGCCCAAGTCTGCATATTCTTGAATACGGGCTGCAACCGTTTCAGGGTCGCCGACCAATGCCGTACCTGCACCCCCACGAACCAGACCTACGCCAGCCCAAAGGTTTGGGGACACTTCCAGTTTGCTACGGTCACCATTATGCAGTTCAGCCATGCGACGTTGACCGACCGAGTCCATGCTCTTAAATTTGGCTTGTGCCGCAGCAATGGTGGCATCATCGACATATTGAATGAGCTCTTCTGCCGCTTGCCATGCTTGTTCATTGGTTTCACGCACAATCACATGCAGACGAATACCATAGTTGAGCGTACGACCTTTGGCCTCGGCTTTGGCACGGACAGTGTCAATTTTTGCTTTGACTGCCGCAGGAGGTTCCCCCCATGTCAGATATGTGTCAACCTGATCAGTGGCTAACTCGATGGCATCATCCGATGAACCGCCAAACCAAAGTGGAGGGTAGGGTTGTTGCACCGGTGGATATAGCAGTTTGGCATCATCTACCTTTAGACGTTCGCCGTGAAAGGTAAAGCTTTCACCTGTATGGGAACGGGTTAAAATCTCACGCCAAATTTTGACGTATTCATTGGCAGTTTTATAGCGAGTGGAGTGGTCTTCATAAACGCCATCGCCTTGCAGTTCTTTTTCATCGCCACCTGTCACCAAGTTCAATAAAACCCGACCATTGGAGAGACGGTCAAAGGTGGCTGCCATCCGTGCAGCCAGTGCCGGAGTGGTCACGCCTGGACGCAGTGCAACTAGGAATTTTAATTTTTTTGTGGCATCAATCAGGCTGGCTGCGGTCAACCATGGGTCTTCACATGAACGACCTGTTGGAATCAGCACACCTTCATAACCCAAATTATCCACGGCAACAGCAATCTGTTTCATATAGGCATGGTCCACTTGACGAGCACCTTTGCTGGTACCTAAGTAGCGACTGTCACCGTGAGTTGGGATAAACCAGAAAATTTTCATTTTAAAAAATCCTTAGATAGAGTCGTTTAAGGTTTGCTCGGTGCAACCCAAACGGTACTTTGAACTTGAATGTGTTTCGGAATGAGCTGGACTTGTTGGAACAAATCTGCAATTTGTTGTTGTGCTTGCACCACTTCAGGCGTCAGGGTTTGAATTGGTGAAGGCTTCAGACGTTTGTCGATGACGCGTTGGGCAATAGAGGGCTGTAAACCCGTACTTTGGGTATAGACGGAAAGTGCTTGCGCTTGGTTTTTTAGCACCCATTGATCGGCCAAATTTAGCCCGTGAATGAACTGAGCGGTGGCTTCAGGGTAGGTCTGAATGAATTTCGGGTTGCCAATATAAAAAGAATAGGTTTGCGGAAATGCTGTGCCATCAATCAAGACTTTGGCCTGTGCATCCTGCTCTGCTGCACTGAGGTAGGGTTCCCAAATGGCCCATGCATCTATGGATTGTTTATCAAACGCGGCACGCGCATCCGCAGGGGGCAGCCAAATCGGTTGAATGTCCTGCCAACTGAGTCCTGCTTTTTGTAAGACTTTCGCCAGTAACTCATGTGCGCTTGAACCGCGTTGTACCGCAATCCGTTTGCCTTTTAAGGCCTGTACTGAATCAATGGAACTATTTTTAGCAATCAACAGCGCTTGAGCATTCGCCGGAACCTGTTCATAGCCGACATAACTCAGCTCTTTGTCAGCAGCTTGAGCAAAGATCGGTGGGGTATTGCCCACAGAGCCAAAATCAACTGCGCCGACGGCCAAGGCTTCTAACATTTGTGGGCCAGCGGGGAATTCTTTCCATTCAATTTTGGCTTGAGGAAATTGTTGCTCAAATAATTTTTGCTCACGTGCGACCAATAGGTTCAAAGATGACTTTTGAAAGCCAATCGACAGGGTTTTAACTGGATCTGCTGCCTGCTTTTCAGAAGTATTTGTTGCTGCCGTGTCTTGCTTTTGGCATCCCCCGAGTCCAAGACTCAAGGTGACGATACCAATACTGGAAACTGTTTTAAGTGTTTTCATAATGATCTCGTTATTTTTGTTTAATAATGGCAGCGTCAATATTCAGTTTGTTCGGAATGAGTTTTTGTTGATAGAAAGCATCCGCAACGTACTGCTGTTTTTTTGCGACTTCGGCTGAAATGGGTTGAACGCCAAAGCCCATACGCCCAATCGAGCTTTGTAAAATGTCTAAAGACAAGCCTGTCGGTTTTTCTAACAATTTGGCTGCCTGTTGTTGATTTTGTTCGACCCACTGTGTGGTGGTGTTGAGTTCATGGACGACCGTTTTTAAAACTTCTGGATGGGTTTCGGAAAATTTACGATCGGCCAAATAGAACTGATGATTACTGACTAAGTTTTCTCCCGTAGCAATCACACGTGCTGAGATTTGGTGTTCAGCGGCAGCAAAGAAGGGATCCCAAATGACCCAAGCGTCGACTGCACCACGTTCAAACGCAGCACGTGCATCTGATGGGGGTAGATAGACTGCTTCAATATCAGAAAGTTTCAGATTGTTCGCTTCTAACAGTTTGAGTAGCAGGTAATGCACATTTGAACCTTTGTTGAGTGCAATCCGTTTGCCTTTTAAATCTTGGATGCTTTGAATCTTTGAGTCTTTTTGTACGATCAGTGCTTCTGCTTTAGGTGCAGCAGGTTGGTTGGCAATGTAAACCAAGTTCGAATTTGCAGCTTGTGCGAAAATCGGAGGCGCTTCACCTGCTTCACCAAAGACCACACTGCCGACATTTAAGCCTTCGAGGAGCTGTGGACCTGCAGGAAACTCGACCCATTTCACTTGGACATTTTGTGCTTTAAGCACCGTTTCTAAAGCGCCACGCTCTTTGACGATGGGCAAAATGCCATATTTTTGAAAGCCAATATTGAGTGTGACGGCCTCAGCTTCTTTTTTCCCACATCCAGATAACATCATGGCACCCACGACTGCTGCAGAAAGAACGCTTGTTTTGATCCAGAACTGTGCTCGAGAAGTGCTCATGTGTTTCATAACTCCAAATAAATAAGGTGAGTGAGTTGGTGAACACATACGCTAATGGGCATTTCTTTTCAGAAAAAATAAGAAATCGGGCTTTAGACATGAAAAAAAAAGATAAAAACAAAAGTGCAAAACTTATGCAAAAAACAGCAATATAAAAAACATAAAATATAAAATTTATTGAGGTTAAATTATTGATATTTATTATTTAAAAGGTATTTTTGTTTTTGGAATAAGCTTAGTGTTTCACGCAATATAGATTTGAGCGATTTTTGCGGTGTTTTCTAGATAAAGATATGAGAAATAAAGATATCCATAATCCTGCAAAAGCCACTTAAAGTGGCTTTTTAAAGACGAGCGAGTTGCGCTGATAGTTGTATAAGGCTTGGCGTGCATTGGGAAGTTCATCGACATTGGCCGTTTCAAAGCCATGTTCTAAGAACCAATGTGCAGTACGTGTGGTCAGTACAAACAACTGTTGAATGCCCATACTGCGGGCTTTACCTTCGAGATAATGCAAAATTTGGCTGCCGCGATTTGATTTGCGATAGCTAGGATCGACTGCGACACAGGCAATTTCGGCACTGCGGATTTCACCCTCTGCCGCTGGCAGTGGGTAGAGCGCAGCACAGGCCAAGATCATGCCATCACGTTCAATTACCGCAAATTGCCCAATTTCGTTTTCGAGACGTTCACGTGAGCGATAAACCAAAATGCCTTCTTCTTCAAGTGGGCGTAATAGGTTAATCAGCCCGCCGACATCTTGAATGTTGGCCATACGGACTTCTTCATAATGGGCATCGGTAATCATGGTACCCGAACCATCACGCGTGAAGAGCTCCTCAACCAAGGCACCATCATAAGCATAGGAAATCAGATGGACGCGATGTACGCCGTGCGTCGAGGCTTTTTTGGCACCGCGTAAATGTACCGCAATGTCTGGATTCGAATCTTGGTATTTCTCAATTTGTGCATCGAGCTTGTGTGGCGAAATTTCGCGTTGCAACTGACCATGTTCATTGAGCAGACCATGCTGTCTGCCCAAGAAAATCAGTTTGTCCGCTTTAAGATGAATCGCCGTGCGGGTCGCTACTTCTTCTGCCAGTAGGTTGAACACTTCGCCTGTGGTGGAATAGCCAGTTGGCCCGAGCAGCACAATATTGTGATTATCCAAATGGCGTTGAATGGCGTCGGTATCGACCGTACGGACTTCGCCGGTTAACTGAAAATCAACCCCATCGCGAATACCATAGGGCTTGGCTGTGACAAAATTCCCTGAAACTACATCAATGCGTGCGCCGTACATCGGTGAGTTGGCCAGTCCCATCGACAGTAAGGCTTCAATTTGCAAACGAATCGAGCCCACCGCATTCATCACACAGCCCAAAGATTCTCGGGTGGTGACGCGACGATACTGATGAAATGGCGTTTGTAGTTGGCTTTGTTTTAAGTTGTGGTTGATTTGCGGACGCGCTCCATGCACCAAGATCAGGCGAATCCCGAGTGAATGCAGCAGGGCAATGTCGTGAATAATATGTTGAAAGTTATCATGCTGAACGGCTTCACCATCGAACATAATCACAAAGGTTTTATTACGGTGAGCATTGATATAAGGCGCAGAATGTCGAAACCAATGCACATACTGCAAAGTTGTACTGTGATGTGTTTCGATCGAATTCGTTTGCATGCCTGTCTCAAAATGAACTGCTTAGCATGATTTTAATCAAAAAATGCAGAAGAGGAAGTCTTAAATAGAAAAACACCTGAAGCAACGTTCAGGTGTTCTATCGGTTTTGCGACACAAGTCAGAATTAACCGATAATACGCAGGATACGGTTATTGCGTTCATTGACTAAAACATAGTCACCATTGATCTTGTACCACTGTTGGTAACGCCCTGTGTTGGGTAGGCGACGCGCTTCGCGGTCACTGACATGGTAACGCGATGAGTCATAGCCGCGTGGTAAGGTTTGACCTGAGCGCCAGTCACGGCTTGGGTTAACACGTTTGTTTTGGTAGCGGTTGTTATTGTCCCAACGACGGTCATCGCGATGATCCCAACGTGAGTCATGATCATGCGAGCGGTCATAGTACTGCGGAGCTGCCATTGCAGATGTGGCCATGAGTGCGCCTAAAGAGAGCGTGATTGCAGTCAGAATTTTTTTCATTGCTTTCGTCCAGTATTAGTCTTGTTTCGATCATTCAAAATTAGCGAATAACTCTAGAGAAAGCGTGAGGGCTATTTAGGTGAATTGTGAAATGTATGAAGAGACTGAGGAGATTGTTGTTTTTCTGCAATGTTTTCAAACAAAAGCTTTGGCACATAAAAAAACCTGAAACAACGCCTTTCTTGCTGTGCCTGACTGTGGTCTCTTAAGAGGAGTATGCAGTCGTACTAAAGCGGGTGAAAGGGTGTTGATTCAGGTCTCAATAATGTTGCTGAGTTATACAAAACGAAGCGCAGATTAAAGCCCCATAATGCGCAGAATATTGTTGCTGTCTGCATCGACTAAGATGTAGTCGTTATTGATTTTGTACCACTGCTGGTTTCGGTTTGGCTTTGGAAGATTATGGTCTTTATATTCGACTTTATAGCCGTTACCACGGTAATGCTGTGGCATGACATAACCTTGTTGCCATTTATGCTGTTGTAAACGTTTGACACCGCGCTCTTCGCGCATACGTCGACGATCTTGTTGATCGTCATCATCTGAATCGCGAAAGTCACGTCCGCGGGGCTCATTACCATAGCGTGGATGATCGTGGTCAAACTGAGGGGCAGCAGTACTGAGACTGCTTGCCATCAAAGCACTGAAAGAGATTGCCAATACTGTCAAAATCTTTTTCATGTTGAATCCTCATTAAGGTAATTTCATTCTTTCCTATAATGTACGAAAAAAATGCAGAGAAACTGTGAAGATGAATTGGGTATTTATTAACAAATGCAGAGATATTAAGAAGATTATGCCCAATTCTAAGCCTGAATTAAATCATCAATTGCGCTAAAGTCCAAAGCAAACAGTCTGTATCTTCTGATTTTTGACTCATTTTGAGGGCTCATATCTCCCTTTGTCAAAGAACGCATAGTGCATTATTTAATTCCACTGCTGCGTCAGATGTTGTAATGAATAGATTGAATGAACCACTGCTTCAGCTTGGTTGGCATCCTCCAAAGCACAAATCAGGCTTTCGGGTAGTTGTAAATTATGGATATGACGAATGGTGTCATGTTTACGTTGCAAATCAGCCATGCTGCATCCTTATTTTCAATTTTTGATGAATTAGGATGATAAATAGGAAATTTAAATCTGAAAAACCGAATATTTTTATTAAAGTAATTTAAAAATACGATTTAAAATATCGAGCTAGCCAAGCTGAGTTTTCAACTTGGCTGATTCGGCTTAATAGGCATAGTTGAGGTCGGTATAATCACTCAATGATTTCTGTACATGCGCTTGGATAAATTCACGTACATCGGCTGTGGTCATCGGTTCACCATTTTTGCTGATGGCATGCTCAATGTCGGGCTGACCCTCAATTTTGATGCGATAAACAAAGTTTTTCTTGGCTCTGTATTGTTCATCATTCTTAGCAATGACCGTGACGTAGTGATAGCTATGTTCAAAGTTCAAGTCGGTATGGGCAAAAACAAACTGGTCGAAAAGTTTCAGTGTGGCGCCATTTTCCAGGGCTTGAAGTTCCTCCACAATACTGGCTTCAAACTTCATTCCATATTTTTCTGAAATCGGCTGTTGGTCAATCAACAGGCTAACCATACCATCTTCAGTGGGTTGTACAGTGATGTTACTCAAGTCCGTCATGGCATATGCTTCAAAAATGGAGTTGGACATCAGTATCCGCAAAAATTGAAAAAAGACAACCTTTTCTGAACTTGAGATCATGTTGCAGATGACTAAGCTTCAGTTTGACGCATAAAAAAAGGAAGCCGAAGCTTCCTCTTAAGTGACACATTTTAGTCTTGTGCATCAATACTTTGACCATTCATATGCAAACTGTCATCGCCCATCAAGTACAGATAGGCAGGCATGATATTTTCAGGCGTTGGCAATATTTTTGGATCTTCATCGGGATAGGCTTTTGCACGCATTGCAGTGCGGGTCGCCCCTGGATTGATACAGTTAAAGCGGATATTCGGTGAGGTATTTTCTTTAGCAAATAGTTGGCTGACCGCTTCAATCGCGATCTTAGACACGGAATATGCGCCCCAACGTTCACGCGTTTCACGTCCGACACCTGAGCTGGCAAAAACTACGGAGGCATGCTCAGATTTTTTCAGAAGTGGCATTAGCTCTTGAGTCATAACGAATGGCGCACGCAAGTTGACGGCCATGACATCATCCCAGACATCGACAGGATAATTTTCCAGTTCTGTGCGCTCACCCAAGATGCCCGCATTATGCAAAATGCCATCTAGGCGCCCAAATTGGCGCTCTAAAGTGTCGACCAATAATTCATAATCACGAGGAGAGGCGCTCGACAGCTGCAAGGGTAAAATTGCAGGTTGCGGCGCACCTAAGCCTTCAATTTCATCATAAATGACTTCGAGCTTATTTAAGGTACGCCCATGCAGCACCACAGTTGCGCCGTGTAGGGCATAACTTAATGCCGCAGCACGACCAATACCATCGCCCGCACCTGTAATTAAGATGATGCGATCTTTGAGCAGATCGGGGCGAGGTTGATATTCTGAATATTTCATCATTACCTCCTCGTTATTTTGATTTTTTAATTGTGATCAAGTCAGTGAAGTGGACGGTATAGTTTGACTCACAAGAGACTGAATAACATCGTCCAATTCAGCCACAGTCTTCACTATACAATCTGCTTGCCACGCTGTTAAGTCATCTTTGTGCGCGAATGGTAAATAACCATAAGCCGCCAAAATGGTATACATTTGTGCGTTACGACCTGCATCGATGTCACGTGGATGATCGCCGACATAGATACAGTCTTCAGGCGCAATCGCGATGTGCTTGGCAGCCAAATACATCGGCTCAGGATCAGGCTTAGTCTGAGAGACATCTTCAGGGCAGACCAAAACCGCACAGCGCTCTGTCAAATTCAGCGCATTTAATAATGCTTCACTGAGCCAGCGCGGTTTATTGGTGACGATGCCCCAAGGAATCTCTTGGTTTTCAAGTTTTTCAAGTAGCGGATACATGCCCGAAAACAGGTCAGTATCTACTGCGATATCGGCACCGTAGATATCTAAAAAACGCTGACGATGTGCCAGAAAAACCGGGTCTTCGACTTCCAGCTCTGGATAAACCAATTTCACCATCGCCCGTGCACCTTCAGAGACTTGGCTGCGGATCAGGTCTGCGTCGACCACAGCGACGCCTTTTTCACGGCACATGTCTTGAATAATACGAATAAAGTCGGCAGCCGTGTCGATCAGTGTGCCGTCAAGGTCGAATAGGACGGCTTTCATGCAGCACCTTCTTTGACGGTATAGACCATGTAATTGACATCGACATTTGGCGCTAACCAATAGCGTTTGGTCAAGGGATTGTAATGTAAACCCGTCATGTCTTTCAGTTTGAGCCCTGCGCCGCGAATATCATGTGCCAGTTCTGAGGGCTTAATGAATTTTTGATAATCGTGGGTGCCTTTGGCTAACATGCGCAGTACATATTCAGCGCCAATAATGGCAAACAGGTAGGCTTTGGGATTACGGTTAATGGTAGAGAAGAATACATGACCACCTGGTTTCACCAGTTTATGGCAGGCTTCAATGATTGAGGCTGGATTGGGTACGTGTTCCAACATTTCCATGCAGGTCACAATATCGTATTGTCCTGCTTGTTCTTCTGCGAGCTGCTCCACTGGAATTTGGCGATATTCGATATGCTCAACACCTTCTTGTTTTGCATGTAAACGTGCCACATTCAGGGGGGCCTCGCCCATATCAATGCCGAGCACATCTGCACCACGACGTGCCATACTTTCAGCTAAAATTCCGCCACCACAGCCGACATCAAGGACTTTTTTTCCATTGAGTCCACCTGCATGTTCATCAATCCAGTTTAAGCGCAGTGGATTGATCATATGTAAAGGGCGGAATTCCGAGTGCTGATCCCACCATATGGCAGCAAATGCTTCAAATTTGGCAATTTCTTGTGGATCAACATTCAGTTGCGACATCGTCGGCACCTCAATTTAAGTCATGATATTTAAAATGTTCAATAGGGCTTAGTGTAGCGTTTATTCTAGAAAAAGCGATAAAAGCCTGAAAAAAGTTCACAGAATGAAAACGAATTTGGCATATTTGATTTATAGTATTTGCATAAACTTATCATAATGATTTTGAGGACAATAAGTTCAATGAAAAAACTCCTTTTGAGTGGCTTAGCAACCGCTGTTTTCGCAATTTCGGGCAGTGCATTGGCTGCAAATTTTGTGGCAGGTCAGGACTATATCGTCGTACCAACACCTGTACAGGTGGAAGTGCCAGGAAAAATTGAAGTCCGCGAATTTTTTTGGTATGGCTGTGGTCACTGTTTTAAACTTGAACCCCATATGCAGACTTGGTTGAAAAAACTACCGAAAGATGTGCGTTTTGTGCGTACGCCAGCAGCCATGAATCCAGTGTGGGAGCAAGCGGCGCGAGCTTATTATGTGTCTGAGGCCTTGGGTGTGCGTAAAAAGACTCATCTGACATTATTCCATGCCATTCATGATCAAAATCAACCGATTCTAGAGCAACCTGCTTTAGCCAAGTTCTATACTCAGTTTGGTATTCCAGAAGCGAAATTTAACAGCACTTATAAATCATTTGCGATCACTTCAAAAATTGCCCAAGCACAAGACTTAGCCAAGCGCTATCAACTCAGTGGTGTTCCTGCGGTGACGGTGAATGGTAAATATATTGTGCAAGGTGAAGATGCTAAAGTGACTCAAGTCGTGGATTACTTGATTGAAAAAGAACGGGCTGCCAAATAAGCTGAATCTGTTTTAAGTCCTTATTCAGTTAAAAAAGCCTGCTGATGCAGGCTTTTTTATGGATTAACGATGTTTATTGCACACTCGATGCTGGCTGCAATAAATCCTCATAACGTAGCTCAATTTTTCTTAAGGTTTTTAAGCGCCAAAGTTCATGACGGGCTTCGGCTTCATAGCCATTAAAGGCCAAGAGTTTGGCAAATTTGGTCAAATCATAGGGAATCGGGTAGTTCAGCACCATTTCCTCATAGTCACGAATTTGCTCAGGGCTGACTTTGCTGTATGGATTTAACTGAATCCATTCAATGCGGCGGTTAAACTCAGAGAGCAGTAAAATGTGATCTTGATTGGTGAACTTTTCAGGGGTGTGTTCATAACGTGAAGCCTCATTCAGCTTCGGTACCATCAACTCATAGTCACGAATAATCAGTGCGACCAAGACCACACAGACAGTGAATGTGATCGGCATGGCAAAGCTCGGTAAAGTCCATGTTTTTACTTTTTGCTGAGATTGAATAATGCCTAGAATCAATCCGAGTGGCAGCAAGAAATAAGCGTAGAACAACGGAAATTCGAGCATACCGTGAATCAGTAAAGCGCCGACCATCAGAAGTCCAATCACAGATTCGAGCGATGTCGCATACTTTTGCAGTTGATAGCCCCAATAGCTGAGATAGGCAAAAAATGGAATCGCAATCACTAACCCATTCCACACAATAAAGTCGAGAATGAAGTTGTGCGCACTTTTTACCCAAACGGGGCCTTGGAATTGATCACTGATTAGGGTGTAAGCTACACTGGTTTGATGCCAACCATAGCCAAACCAAGGTCGCTCAGCAATGGCATGGAGCATCTGTTGCCAAATGGCGATACGTGACATATCACCTGTTGCACGAGCGATAACCTCTTTCGTTTGAGTGACATCGACATTCGATAGTTGAATCAAAAGTTGGTTCAACTGGGGAAGTAGGATAATAAAAGAAATAAACAATACAAACCATGCTAGGGCACTATACCACTTCAGTTGAATAGCACCTTTGTGCTGCTGATAGAGCAAATACAGCAGCACACAGATACTAGCGACCCATGATGTGCGTGACTGACTCAGGGCTACCGCAAATAGTATCAATGCCGCACTTGCGCACAGCAGAATTGAGTTAAATTTTTTCTTTTCAAATAGGTACAGTGTGCCGAGTAAGGCCAGAATTAAGAAGCTCGCCATATTGTTCGGCTGCGCAAAGTTGGCATAAGGCCTTATTCCTTTGAAAGCGGTCATGCCAGGAATGTACTGTTCAATATTGAGCCATTGGCAGACGGCAATAATTGCTGTGACGATGCCTACCACCCAGAAGACTGTACACAGTCCACTAAATAATTGCTCACGTTCTAAGGGTTTTTGGCTCAGGTTAAAACCTAAAACCATACTCAGCCAGAATGCAAAGATATATAAGCCACACATCAGTGCTTTGCTGAAAAAGAACAGCTCGCCAAAACCGTACTGAATGAAGGGCACCAGACTCAATAGCAATAGTGGCAGACTCACTTTCGGGAGCAAGAGTTTTTCTTTTAAAAATAAGGCAGAGAGTGCAAATAAAGATAAAAATGCAAACAATTCACCTGTATAGGTGACCCAAGGTCGATAATGAATGGGCAATAGCCATGCCAAGACAATACAGACACTCGCCGCTAAAAAAAGAAAAAAACGCATAGGAGCTACAGATGAAAAAACTGGCTCTATGATAGTGAAAAAGCATCCAAGTTTGAGCAAAGCGCATTAAAAATTTTGTAATACAGCAAAAATTACGTCTGCGAGCGGCTTAATGCAAAGTCGGATTGGCGTGTTTGGTTTGAGTAGATGGTCGTTGCCAATTGGAGATTCCGCGGAACATGAGTTGAATCTGCACGATGGTTTGCAGTTTAAATTCAGTCTGCTGCTGGCGTAGTTTCTCGGGAGCCACATCTCGACTCAAACCAATCCAGCACATGGCCCAGTTAAAGGAGGCATCCATTAGAATATTGGCCAAAACTTTGAGGTCTTCGCTGTCATGAATATGTTGCATGCTTTCAATACGGGTTAATTCATGGGCGAAGTCATCGATTAAAAAGGCAATTTCTCGCTCAACGGCTGCACGGATCAAGGCTGACCCACCCCAACGTTCTCCAATCAAGAAAATCCACTGTTCAGGATGTTGCTCTACAGCATGAAAAAATAGATCTAAACTATGCTCAATCGTGGCATGTGGACCATAAACATAGCTTTGTCCCAATTGGGTCAACATACTTTTGATGTGGAGCGCCGCTTGGTCGACCAGTTCAAGTCCCAGCTCATCCAAATCATTAAAGTGGCGATAAAACGCGGTCGGTACTAAACCCACTTGGCGAGTGACTTCACGGAGACTAATGCGAGCAAAGGAACGTCCCGAGGTGCTGAGTTGTAATGCAGCATTCAGCAAAGCTTGGCGGCTTTGTTGTTTACGTTCTTTTCGAATCGACATAGATGATTGCCTCAGCCTCTTTTAAGCTTCAGTTTAACAAAGAATATGGATGGGTAGGGAAACAGGCGATCAATTACAAATGCAATGCAGTCAGACAAATGCTTTGGGTCTGCTTCTGCTATACTATGCGCCAACCTATTTAGTCAGATGAAGGGCGTATTATGCGTATCGACCAACGAACATTAGATCAATTACGTGATGTCACCATTACTCGTAACTACACACGTTATGCGGAAGGTTCGGTATTGGTTGAGTTTGGTCATACCAAAGTTCTTTGTACGGCAAGTATTGATAACTCCGTACCACGCTTTTTAAAAGGCAAGGGTCAGGGCTGGGTAACCGCTGAATATGGCATGTTGCCACGTTCGACGCATACCCGTAGTGACCGTGAGGCTGCGCGTGGTAAGCAAAGTGGTCGTACGCAAGAAATCCAACGTTTGATTGGCCGTAGTCTACGGGCCATGGTGGATTTAAAAAAACTCGGTGAAAACACCATCACCATCGACTGTGATGTGATTCAGGCGGATGGCGGTACACGTACTGCTGCGATCACCGGTGCTGCCGTGGCCCTGATTGATGCGATGAACACGTTGCTTGAGAAAAAGAAAATTAAGCAAGATCCATTAAAAGGCCTAGTGGCTGCAATTTCAGTCGGTATTTTCCAAGACGAAGTGCTTTTAGACTTATGCTATGAAGAAGACTCAAACTGCCAAACGGATTTAAATGTGGTGATGACTCAAGCTGGCGAGTTTATTGAAATTCAAGGCACGGCAGAAGATAAACCCTTTACCCGTGTACAGTGCAATGCCATGTTAGAAATGGCGGAAAAGGGCATTCAAGAATTGGTGAAAAAACAGCAGCAAGCACTGGGCTGGTAAGTTTTAACCCAATAAAAAACGCACTTGAGAGTGCGTTTTTTATTGGGTGTGGATTGAATGCGAACTATTGGAATTAAGCATTAAAACGCATAGAAAGGTCGACTGCTTTGACATCTTTGGTCAATACACCCATCGAAATATAATCCACGCCTGTGCTTGCGACTTCGCGCAAGTTGGCAATGGTAATATTCCCTGACGCTTCCAATTTACACCGTCCTGCAACATGCTTGACCGCATCAATCATTTGTTGCTGGCCAAAGTTATCTAACATCACGATATCGGCTTGGGCTTCCAATGCTTGCTCTAATTCCGCCCAGGTTTCAACTTCGACTTCGACAGGTTTGCCTGGGGCAATTTGATGTGCTTTGGTAATGGCTTGTGCGATGCCGCCTGCCGCCATGATGTGATTTTCTTTAATTAAAAAAGCATCGAATAAACCTAAACGATGGTTTTGACCGCCACCGACAGCGACAGCATATTTTTGGGCAATACGCAGACCCGGGAGGGTTTTACGGGTATCCAGCAATTTGGTGTTTAAGCCATCGAGTTGTTTGACATATTCCGCCGTTTTGCTGGCCACAGCAGATAGCGTTTGTACAAAGTTGAGCGCAGGGCGTTCAACCGTAAGTAAGCTGCGTGCTGAACCTGCCAATTTAAAAATGGTTTCATTGGCAAGAACCAGATCGCCATCGTTTTTGAGCCACGTGATTTGTATACTTGGATCAAAAGCTGCAATTAATGCATTGACCCAAGGCTGACCTGCAAGAATCATGTCTTCACGGCTAATAATGGTCGCAGTCGCTTGTTCATCTTCAGGCGTCAAAAGTGCCGTAATATCGCCATCACCGATGTCTTCTTGTAATGCTTGTTGAATATTCAGTTGAATAGATTGTTCAAGCAGTTGTTGCGATATGCTCATCCGATTGTCCGTATCTTTATAGAAGCCATGAAAATTGCGCAATATATTAGCATTTTTCCTGAAAAAGGCGTGAAAATTTCAGAATCAAACGCTGATCAATTTGAGAAATGACGGGGAAAGATTTAGCATGAGAGACATTAAAAAAGATTGTCCAAAGGGCGTAATGGGTTTGAGGAATAAAAATATGCAGGTCATTCCGTCGTTTCAAGTGCAAGCAGGGCAACTGCTGGGAGCAAGACAAATTCCATCGCCTAATTTTAACGCACGTCCTGTGGATACTGAGATTCAACTGATTGTCATCCATAATATCAGTTTGCCTCCCTCACAGTTTGGTGGCGGTTATATTGAACAATTTTTTCAAAATCAATTGGATTGGTCAGTACATCCATATTTTCAAACCATTCAAGGCATGCAAGTCTCAGCGCATTTACTGATTTTAAGAAGTGGCGAAGTCTTACAATTTGTCAATTTTAACGACCGTGCATGGCATGCAGGGCGTTCAAGCTATTTGGCCAAGAAAGAGTGTAATGATTATTCGATTGGCATTGAGCTTGAGGGCAGTGATGACTTGCCTTTTGAAGATGCCCAATATGAAACATTGGTACACGTGACGGCTTGTTTACAACAGGCCTATCCTCAAATTCAACAGCATTTGGCAGGACATTCCGATATTGCGCCAGGACGTAAGACCGACCCAGGCACATTTTTTGATTGGTTAGACTATCGAAATCGTTTGCAGCAGTTAAAAAGTCAATGAATTGAGAGTCGACAACAACATTAAACAATCAAATATTCGCTGAAGTTTCATTACAATAGCGGCAAATGAAAAACTAGGTGGATACGATGGCGCTGTGGCGGTCAACCGTAATTGTAAGTGCAATGACCATGCTTTCTCGGGTCTTGGGTTTGGTACGAGACATTGTCTTACTGAATGTCTTTGGTGCGGGGAAAGATTTCGATACCTTTGTGGTTGCTTTTCGTATCCCGAACTTCTTCCGTCGGCTATTTGCTGAGGGAGCATTCTCACAGGCGTTTATTCCAGTTCTGACCGAATATAAAACTGGCCGTACCCATGCGGAAGTTCAAATTCTGATTAGCCGTGTCTTTGGTTGTTTAATGACGGTTATGACGGCTCTGACTTTCTTGGCTATGGTTGCGGCGCCTGCCGTATTGTATATTTATGCACCGGGCTTCCATGCTGACCCCGAAAAGTTTGATCTTGCAGTTTCGATGTTCCGCCTCACTATTCCTTATTTATTGTTTATGTCGCTGACAGCCTTTGCCAGCAGTATTCTAAATAGTTATGGTTCCTTTGCTTCACCCGCCTTTTCACCAGTATTGCTGAATGTTGCGATGATTGCAGGAGCATGGTGGTTGACGCCGTATATGGCGGAGCCGATTATGGCACTCGGTTGGGCGGTGATTGCTGCGGGTGTATTGCAACTGGCGATCCAAATTCCTGAACTTTGGCATAAAAAATTACTGATTCCGCCGAAAGTTGATTTTAAACATGAAGGGGTGGATCGCATCATGAAATTGATGCTGCCTGCGCTATTTGGTGTTTCTGTCACGCAAATCAATTTACTCCTGAACACCATTTGGGCTTCGTTTATGCAAGACGGTTCAGTGTCATGGTTGTACAGTGCGGAACGTATGACTGAGTTACCTTTGGGCTTGATTGGGGTAGCGATTGGTACGGTGATCTTACCTGCATTGTCGACCCGTCATGCAGAGCAAGATATGTCGAAGTTCCGTGGCATGATGGATTGGGCTGCAAAGGTGATTGTTCTGGTGGGGGTACCTGCCAGTATCGCGCTGTTTATGTTATCGACCCCCATTATTCAGGCCCTGTTCCAACGCGGTCAATTCACCCTTGAAGATACACAAATGACGGCTTTAGCGCTGCAATGTATGAGTGCTGGGGTGATTTCATTTATGTTGATTAAAGTCTTTGCACCCGGATTTTATGCGCAGCAAGACACCAAAACGCCAGTCCGTGTCGGTTTAATGGCCGTTGCCGCAAATGCGATTTTAAACGTGGTGTTTATTGGCTTCTTTAAACTGATTGACTGGCAGGCAGAGCATATGGCGCTGGCTTTAGCGTCTTCGGGCTCTGCTCTAGTGAATGCGGGGATGCTGTATTTCTATTTACACAAGCGCGATATTTTCCGTTTTGGTGTACACTGGAAAAAACTATTTATCCAGTTTGGTATTGCTAACGCCATGATGATTGCGGCATTGTGGTATGCATTGACTTGGTATAATGGTGATGTTTCACAATGGATCCGTGTTGCAGAAGTGCTCGGGCTGTGCGTAGTCGGCGTTGTGGCTTATGCGGTTGGTTTGCATCTTACAGGCTTTAGGCCACGTCACCTCAAACATGAAGCCTAAAACAAGGTACTTCTTTGTTTTATGCTTCAAAAGACAAGCGAAGCACGTAGCTTAAAAATAAGCAGTGCTTGATTTGAAAATAGATTGAAATTAATAAAAAGCCTGATCACGAAGATCAGGCTTTTTATTTTGTATATATGTCCCGTCCTGAAATAAGTTTACACCTTTAAGAGGCTTATTTTATGGAACATGAACGAGAACAAAGAGTTAAGCGTACACAACGTGATTATAGCTTTGCCTTTAAAATGATGGTGGTACATGAAGTAGAAAAAGGGCAAATTACTTATAAACAAGCTCAGGCAAAATATGGTATTCAAGGAAGATCAACTGTGCTGGTATGGTTACGCAAGCACGGACAACAGGACTGGACTTCGAATATGCCGCCTTCTTCTAAACGCCAATTAACACCCCAACAACGAATCCGCCAATTAGAAAAGCAGTTAGCCGCAGAAAAGCTTAAAACTGAATTTATTCAGGATGTGATTTATCACATTGATAAAGAATGTGGGACTGATCTTGGAAAAAAGTATACCGAGCACGTTTCAAAGATTGGCAAAGCCAAAGAGGACTAAGCGTTTCACGTTATTGTCAGTGGTTGGGAATCACCCGACAAGCTTATTATCAAGCAGAAAAACGTGCTCAAATGACTGCACAAGCAACTGAACAAATACTTGAGTTGGTTATGGAATATCGTTGTCTCATGCCAAGTATCGGAACACGTAAGTTGTATTGGCTTATTAAAGGCAAATTGTTGCAGCGTGGTTTAAAGTGTGGACGGGATCAGTTATTTAAAATATTGAAAGAGCATAATTTATTGATTCGCCCCAAGCGTCGCTATACAAAAACTACGGATAGCAAGCATTGGATGAAGAAGCATCCAAATTTATTAAAGGATTATTCAGCAGTGCAAGCCAACGAAGTCTTTGTTAGTGATATTACTTATGTTGAGAGTGCTGAAGGCGTACATTATTTATCATTGGTGACAGATGCTTATACCCGTCAGATTAAAGGTTATAAGTTATCGAATGATATGCGTGCGGAGAATGTTATGCAGGCTCTACATATGGCGATGCAGCATGTGACGGATCGAGCGACTAGGATGATTCATCATTCAGACAGAGGCTCTCAGTATTGCTCTGAGCTATATCAATCGGCATTGCGCCATTATGGGATATGTCCTTCCATGACAGATGGATACCTTGCGAAACAGTGTTTCTCATATCAAAATGCATTAGCAGAGCGGATTAATGGAATATTAAAGCAGGAGTTTTTAACTACACGATGTCAAACCATGAAGGAGTTAGATCACTTAATTACGGAATCTATCATGATTTATAATTACTATAGACCACATTTAAGTTTAAATATGAACACCCCGAATCAGATGTATGAGCAAACTAAAACCGAGCTAATTGCTTAACTCGGTTTGAAGTGGAATACTGTCAATCTATTTCAGGACAAGACAATAGCATTACCTTTGCATTGCTACCTTATTTTGGCAACACTTCAATCAGTTCCACATCAAAAATCAAGGTGCTATTCGGTTCAATCACATCACCTGAACCAATTTGGCCATAGCCCAGTTTAGCGGGAATAAAGAAACGATATTTTGCACCTTCTTTCATTAGTTGTAAGCCTTCAGTCCAACCTTGAATCACTTGGCTGACTTGAAACTCCGCAGGCTGTTGGCGTGCAATCGAGCTGTCAAAAACAGTTTGATCAATCAAACGTCCTTCATAATGGACTTTGACTTTGCTGTTGGCCTTAGGTGACTTGCCTTGGCCTTGTTGCAAAACCATATACTGCAAGCCTGAAGCCGTAGTTTTTACATCTGCTTTTTTCGCATTTTCAGCTAAAAAGGCTGCACCAATTTTGGCATTTTTATCAGCCAGTTGCTTAACTTCTAATAACTGTTTTGCCTCAGCTTGGCGTTTATATTGGGTGAGTACTCGCGCCATGTCTTCATCACTTAATGAAGCAGCTTGACCTTTAGATGCTTCACGTAACCCTTGCACAAAAGCATCGAGATCTAAATCTTGAATTGATTCGGCATTGCTACGACCCATGAGATAGCCAAAGCTATAACCGACTTGTTGGTTGATGCTGCTTTTATTATTAATCGGTGCAGCAAAAACAGGTGTAGAAAGTAACAAGCCACAGAGTAATGTTGTTTGAATTTTCATATTGTATTCTCAATAAAAATAGGAGAGCAAAAGCTCTCCTTTGATTGACTTGTCTTATTTTACTTTGATCAGTTCAACATCAAAAATAAGCGTGCTGTTGGCGGGGATCATGCCGGGTACACCTTGTGGGCCGTAGCCTAAGTTAGAAGGGATGTAAAGTGTCGCTTTCCCACCTTCTTTCATGAGTTGTAGACCTTCAGTCCAACCCGGAATCACTTGGTTTAAAGGAAACTCAATCGGTTCGCCACGTTCAAGCGAACTATCGAAGACTTTACCATCGACCAATTGGCCTTTGTAATGCACGGTCACGACAGAGCTGGCAGTGGGTTGCTTGCCTGTGCCTTCTTGCGTAATTTTGTACTGTAAGCCTGACGCTGTGGTTTTCACCCCAGGTTTTTTCGCATTTTCAGTTAAGAAGCTGTCACTGGTTGTTTGTGCTTGCTTCGCATCATTGGCCTGCTTTTGCTGCATTTCTTGTTGGAACTCCTCATAGGCTTGTTTTAATTCTTCTTCGGTATAGGCGGGTTGGCTACGGGCATGACCAGCACGGACACCGGTTACAAAACTGTTAATATCGAGTTCTGGTGGAGTTTGATGAGCAACCTCATAACCTAGTGCATAGCTAATTTTTTCTACGGCAGATGCATTTTTTGAAACTTGGGCTTCGGCTGAAGCTGGGTGTTGAGATGCATAATAAACGGGAACAAGTGCAGCACCGCCTAGAATAACAGCTACAGCAATGGGTAAGGCTTTACTCATGTGAAATTTTTCCTAATTCTATTACATTCAAAAAGTTTTTTAGCATCTTAGCAGACTTCATGAATGACGTGTTTTGTACCACCAGTACATTTTCAAATTAATATATGCCGAAGTCCTTAAAAAAACTATAAGGATTTGAATATATAAACGTTTGTCATACAAAATAAAAAGCCAGAAATCAAGTTCTGGCTTTTTATCGGTTAGAGAATGTATTTAGTCTGATTCTTTATTCGCTTTATAGGCATAAGCATAGTTATAGCCATAGCCATAGCCATAGCCTGCACTTGAACGCTGAATATCGTTCAGGATAAAGCCATTCACTTTCACACCAGCTTGTTCGAAGCGATTCAGGGTCAATTCAAGCTCCTTCATCTGCGTTTTCGCATAACGGGCAATCACTAAGTTAACCCCTGTGTATTGAGCAATAATGATGCCATCCGTCACGGCTAAGACTGGTGGGGTATCAATAATCACATGATCAAACTTCTCTGACATTTGCTCTAATAGATTTTTGAACTGGTTAGAGCTTAGTAATTCAGAAGGATTGGTAGGACTTTTCCCGCGAGAAATTACACTTAAACCTGGCACTTCTGTAGGACGAATAACCGTGTCTAAACTTTGTTGACCATTGAGTAACTCTGTTAAGCCAGGTTGTGTGTCGAGATTAAAATACTTGTGTAAATAACCACGACGTAAGTCTGCGTCTATGATTAATACGCGTTTGTCACTTTGTGCCAAAATTGTGGCTAAGTTGGTTGAGATAAAGGATTTACCAACTTCAGGTGCTGGACCTGAAATCGTAATCAGATTATTTCGGGCAGAGCTTAGCGCGAAATGGATGGCTGTACGCATGCTTCTTAAGCTTTCAATAGCAATATCATCACTATTTTTAACAGCCAGAATAGGAATATTCTTTTTCTTCTTTAAAATCTTAATGCGGCTTTCTTGTACAGGCGAACGTGGAACCGTTGCATACACGGGAAGATCCAATTCATTTTCAATTTGTGTGGAGTCTTTGATCCCTGAACGCATCATATTACGTAATAATGCCAAGAGTGTACCGAGGAAACCACCCAAGAAAATAGAGAGAATTAAAATCTGTAGTTTTTTGGGTGCAATTGGTTCAATTGGTTCAACAGCTGTATCGACAATACGAACATTACCAATCTCACCTGCTTTAGCAATACGTAGCTGTTGATAAGAGTTAAGTAGGGCAGTATATAATTGCTGTTTGACTTCAACTTCACGGTAAAGCTGTAAATAACGACGTTGTAAATCTGGCAGTTCTTTTAATGTCGCATTTAACTCCCCGATTTTTTTATTAATAGCTCCTAGTTGCGCATTCATTTGCTGCATGACGGGATGTTCAGAAGTATATTTGGCACCAGCTTCAGCCACTTGTTGTTCAAGTTGTGCTTTTTGTGTCTCTAAGGTTACGCTTTGGGTTAAAAATAACTCAGATTCTTTCGTGACATCTACAGTGTTGTATTGTTGGCGAAATTTATTGAATTCACGCTCTGCTACATCAAGTTGTTGTTTCAGCTCTGGTAGTTGTTCATCTAAGAATTTAAGTGTTTGCGCTGTTTCAGCTGAACGACGTTCAATGTTTTGTTGACTATAAGAAACCAGAATAGCATTGAGTACTTGGGTAATATGAGTTTTGTCTGTACCTTGATAATTGAGCCCAAGAATACCTGTTAACTTTCCTTTTTCTGCGACTGAATAATTTGTCAAGATATTATTGACAGCAGCTGGTAGAGATTGTTTTTGAATGAGATAAACATCATTCAGTTGGTCTTGTGTATAAATAGAAATATTCCACAAGCCATCCGCTGTACGTAAGGTATTCGATTGGTTCGTTTTTCCTGTTAAAATGACTTGTTCAGTTTGTGTATTCGTTAAACTAAACTGACCATCTTTAAAGCGAAGTTCAAGGTTTTTATCACGGAAGTTTGATGGAACATTAAACTGGCGAATATCGAATGCTTTTTCATCATCTTTAAACAACACCGATTTCGGCTGGTACTCTGTTTGATAATGGTGTGGAGATAATAGACGATCAGTAAATGAATTTTGCGTGCCCGAAATTTTAAGATCTAAATTCAAATGTTGAATAACATTGCCTAATACCAAACGCGATTTTAAAATTTCGATTTCTGCTTGAGCGGGTTGTTTTTGCTCAACCATGCTCGAGAGATCACCTAATAGAGCTGCGGAAGCGCCTTTATTTTCTTCTACTTGTACCAAGGCGTCGACCGAATAGGTATCCGGAGTTGCTCTTAAGTATAGTAGGGCGCAAATTAGACTCAAAAGGATACACAGCGCAATTAACTTCCATTGTGCGATCAATGAGAAAAATAATTCTTTTAAATCAATAGTATCTTCTGTATTTGTAGTTTGGCTCATAATCGTACATCAAAGTTAAATATGTTTAGTCCAATCTGCTACACAGGCTTGTATAAGCAGGGAAGTTTCATCAAAAAAAGCTTGATCATGTTGATAGGGGTCAGGAATATTTTTTCCTTGCCAATGACCTAAGCGAAATGTTTTTCCTTTCGCAAATGGCCATGTTTGCTCAATATGCTTCTGTTGATTTTGGCTCATGACTAAAATGAGATCTGCTTGCTTAATCAGTTCAGCATTAAGTTTTCTGGCAATATGTGGACTCATGTCAATTCCAATTCGCTCCATGCAAAGCTTTGCTTTGTCATCAGCCGCATATCCAATCATGCCAGAAATGCCTGCAGAATGAATGGTGAGTTGAGGGTAATTTTGTTTGAGTAGGTACTCTGCCATAGGGCTACGACAGATATTACCTATACAAACGACCAAAATATTTTTGAACTGCATTATTGCCCCACACGATCAATATTATAAATCACGTTTGAGAATGGAATGACTTGATTGATGACACGTTGCCAGCGCGTTAAACCTGAGGCATCGATATACACAATATCATTGCTTTGCATTTGAAATTTATTTGCCAATCCAAAATCACCAATACTGGTTAAATCTAGGTGATAGACATCAGTGATCCCTGCATCACGATGACTACGAACCACATAAATTTTGCTTCGGCTTCCTGAAAGTGGATTCAAACCGAGACTTTCCCCAATGACATCACTTAAGCTAATACCCTGATCTCGCATCGGGATCGGTTTGTTTTGTCCAGATTCACCCATAACATAAATTTTCTGATTTTCTTTTGAGTTTACATAAAGAGTATCGTTAGGTTGAATCAATAAATTGTGTAGTGAATACCCAGCTTTTTCAAGCGAAATACTATTCAAATTATAAGTTCTACCTTGGCGGACAAGTGTAATAGAGGTGTTATCACCTAGTTGGGTATTAACACCGCCAGCTAAACCTAATGCAGTATAAACACTGGTGGGTTGGTCAGTTAAAGTAAACTGTCCACCTTTCATGACACTGCCTTGTACAGAGTAACGTTGTCCTTGGTAAGATAGAACGCGAGCAATGACGTCGGGAGTTTTTAAATACCGTGAAAGCTGGCTACGTAATTCTTGGTTGACTTGTGTTAAAGGCTTTCCTGCGGCTTTGTAGCGACCAATAATAGGGAACTGGATATAACCACTTTGATCAATTTGATAACCATTCGATTTAATAGCTTCTTCATTACTGATGGCACTTGTTGGAGGTGTAATCTCAGGATAAGCCCATAGATAAATTGAAAGAATATCTCCAGCACTGAGCTTGTAATTTTTTTGAGGAATGCTGAACAAATGAGCAAAATATTCTTGATTGTATTGGGCAAGTTGGACAGCTGGTAATGATGTTTGGGTGAGTTTCACAACATTGACTTGTGTACCTAACTCTGTTTGATACATACCTTCATCAGGTAAATCATAAGTTTGTAGTCCAGATGTAAGAGCGCATCCAGTAGATGTCATGATAAAGGACAATAGAATTATAGATTTAAAATGTCGCACAAAAATTCCCATTTTAGATTTTTTAAAATCATTTCAATTAAACAACATTTTACCGAAGTTCGCTTTGGGGTATATAACAAATTGTAATCAATTTTATAGTAAAGGTTCTTCTCGGCCTATCAATGTTATACATTTTGTGAAATTTATCGTACTAAGATAGGTAAATACATTGCTAAATCGTACTGAAAAATGGAAAAATGGAAAAATGAAAGACCATGCTTAGTGTTTGGTAAAAAATCATAACAGAAAATTCATGTTTTTCTGGTAGTATGGCCGCCGATAAGATTCATGTTCATAACAGAAATAAATAAGGCGTTAAAATGCTACAACTCTCTGATCTGAAAATAGCAGTGATTGGTTTAGGCTATGTTGGTTTGCCATTGGCAGTCGAATTTGGTAAAAAAGTGCCGGTTGTTGGGTTTGATATACACACAACACGGATTGAAGAATTAAAAAGTGGCCAAGACCATACTTTAGAAGTTTCTTCAGATGAGTTGAAAGACGCAACTTATTTAAGTTATTCATCTGATTTGGCTGATTTACATAGTTGCAATTTTTTTATTGTAACCGTACCAACACCTATCGATGAGTTTAAACAACCTGATTTAACACCCCTTATAAAGGCTTCAACCAGTATTGGAAAGGTGCTTAAAAAAGGTGACATTGTAGTATATGAATCAACGGTATATCCAGGTGCTACTGAGGAAACATGTATTCCAGTACTTGAACAAGTGTCTAATTTAAAATTTAACCAGGATTTTTTTGCAGGTTATAGCCCAGAAAGAATTAACCCGGGTGATAAATTACACCGAGTCACGAATATTTTAAAAATTACTTCAGGATCAACACCTGAAGTTGCTGACTTTATTGATCAAGTTTATAACTTAGTTATTGAAGCAGGTACGCATAAAGCAACCAGTATTAAAGTGGCTGAAGCGGCAAAAGTGATTGAAAATACTCAGCGTGATGTCAATATTGCCTTGATTAATGAATTGGCCGTGATCTTTAATAAAATGGGAATTGATACCGAAGCCGTATTGCAAGCTGCCGGTACCAAATGGAATTTCCTACCGTTCCGTCCAGGTTTGGTAGGTGGACACTGTATTGGTGTCGATCCGTACTATCTGACTCATAAGGCACAGTCTATTGGCTATCACCCTGAAATTATTCTTGCAGGTCGCCGTTTAAATGACGGTATGGGCGCTTATGTGGTTACCCAGCTGGTCAAGGCGATGATCAAGAAAAAAATTCAGGTCGAAGGTGCCAAGGTTTTGGTTTTAGGCTTAAGTTTTAAAGAAAACTGTCCGGATATTCGTAACACCAAAATTATTGATATTGTTAATGAACTGACAGAATACAATATTGCTGCCGATGTGTATGACCCATGGGTAGATACAAGCGAAGCTCAATATGAATATGGAATTACTCCAGTCACAAATCTTGAACAGGGTCAGTATGACGCGGTGATTTTAGCTGTTGCCCATGATCAATTTAAAACTATGGGGGCCGATGCATTACATGCCTTGGGTAAATCAGCACATATTTTGTATGATCTGAAATATGTACTGGATCAATCTGAATCTGACCTTCGTCTGTAATTTATAGGGATTCTATACATGAGCCAATATCAAACTGTATGTGAGCAATTAGAACAAGCACCTAAAACCTGGTTAATTACCGGTGTGGCAGGCTTTATTGGCTCAAATTTACTGGAAACTCTTCTAAAGTTAAATCAAAATGTGGTGGGTCTGGACAATTTTGCTACAGGTCATCAGCATAATCTGGATGAAGTGCAAAGTCTGGTCAAGCCTGACCAGTGGGCAAACTTCAAGTTTTATGAAGGGGATATCCGTAATTTTGAAGATTGCCAGAAAGCATGTGTAGGAGTGGACTATGTCTTGCACCAGGCTGCTTTAGGTTCTGTGCCGCGCTCGATTGCCGACCCAATTACCACCAATGCAGCCAATATTACCGGCTTTTTAAATATGCTGACGGCTGCACGTGATACAGAAGTAAAAAGCTTTACCTATGCCGCCAGCAGTTCAACTTATGGTGACCATCCGGCACTGCCTAAAGTTGAAGAAAATATCGGCAAGCCACTTTCGCCATATGCTGTCACCAAATACGTAAATGAGCTTTATGCTGAAGTATTCGCACGGACTTATGGGTTTAAAACCATCGGTTTGCGTTACTTCAATGTGTTCGGCAAGCGCCAGGACCCGAATGGTGCCTATGCAGCGGTGATTCCAAAATGGACGGCGGCCATGATTGCCGGTGATGATGTGTTCATTAATGGTGATGGTGAAACCAGTCGTGATTTCTGTTTTATTGAAAATACTGTTCAGGCCAATATTCTGGCAGCCACCACACAAAATGATGAAGCTAAAAATCAGGTTTATAATGTAGCAGTCGGAGATCGTACAACACTCAATGATTTGTTTAATGCTATTAAAGCAGCTTTAAATGAAAATGGTGTGACTTATACTAAGGAACCTGTATATCGTGATTTCCGTACTGGAGATGTCAGACATTCTCAAGCCAGTATTGCTAAAATACAGTACTATTTGGGTTATAAACCACAGTTTAGAATTAATGAAAGTATCTTATTAGCAGTATATTGGTATATTTATAAATAAGATGAATAGACTGAAAGAAAGCTATATATTAAAAGCAGCTTTAATTGTTTTTTCAACAGTCGGAGCTGCTTTTTTAAATTTTATATTGCAAATAATATATGCGAGAAATTTAAGTATAGAGGATTACAGTCAACTCTCTTTATATTTAAATTTTATATTATTAATCATGCCAGTAGTAGGAGCAGGAGTTCAAAATTTTTGGATTAAATGTAGTGCTAAAAAACCAGAAAATTTTATATATTGGGTTGTGCCATCTTTAAACTTCATAAAAATAACGTTTTTAATATCTTTGATTTTTCATGTATTGTTTTGTGTTATTTATGTAGAAGGAAGTTATTTAGTTTATTTTTTAATCACATTTTTTATATTATCACAGGTGGCAATTGATTTAATTAATTCTATTAATATTATTAATAAAGATACATTAAATTATATATTTTGGAGGTGTTTCGCACCATTTTTAAGATTACTGCTTGTGCTAGGTTTGATTGTTTTAGGGCTTATTGATTTATTGTATATTGGGTTAGTATACTTTGTATCTTGTATTTTTCCTGTCTACTATTTTTTCAAAAAAATAAAAAAATATAAAAGTGAAGATACTATCTATAATAGTTTAGATGTTTTTAAAAATTGTTGGATGTATAGTGCTTCTGGAATTTTATATTTGGTTTACTTACAAAGTAATTCATTAATCATACCTTATTTCTATGATATTAAGTATGTTGGTCTTTTTAATATTCCTGTATTGTTAATCACTGTGGTATTAATGTTTCCAACAATTCTGTTTCAGAAAGTTTTTGCGCTTAGAATTAATGAGGTTTTTTATAATGATAAGAAATTATTAAAAGAAATAATAAAAAAATCTAATATTATAATGTTTTTTTCTGGATGTTTTACGACATTGTGTTTTTATTTATTAAGCCCACTTATTGTAAAATATTTTTTTGGGGAAAATTATTTTGAAAGTATAAAGTTAATAAAAATACTCGCATTTCTTATTCCATTTGCATTTGTTATTACCCCAATGTCATCCATTCATATTAGAAAAAAGGATCTTTATACCAAGGTGTACATAATGCTTTTCATTGCAATATTGCATGTAATTTTAATATTTTCATTTCAACCATATTATGGTGTAGAGGTTTTTGCTTATGTAACTGTATTTAGTTATTTTTTATTAAGTATATGTTTCTTTTTTTCTTCACGTTATTTAGTAGAGAGAGTTGAGTGAAATTTAGCATCATAATTCCATTTTATAATAATGGAGAGTCTTTGGGTATATTGGATGTAGTTTTAAATGATTACCAAGATGATCCTGAAGTAGAGATTATATTTATAGAAGATAAGGGTAATGATGGGGATTATTTCATGCTTTTAAATAGGGTTAATGGAATTTCTAATGTAAAGGTGCTTAGGAATAATATTAATTCTGGCCCAGCAAGAACTCGTATTAATGGAATTAAAGAAGCATTAGGTGAATATTTATTTTTTTTAGATGCAGATGATGGGTGGTGTAAAAATAGAGCATATGAAATTTATAATATTTGTAAATCAAGAAACTTAAATATAATAGGTGGGCATGCTGAAGTTTGTGATAAATTTGAATTTAAACAGAAAAGATATGAAAATATAAAGGAAGAAAATTATATCAAGCCTATTAGTATTAAAGATGCGATTTTTTTTAACCCTTATAGTACATCTTCAGTATGTGTTAAAAAAGAGATAATATTAAAACATTTATTTGATGAAAATATGAGATATGCTGAAGATGTTGATTGTTGGAGAAGGATTATTATGCTTGAAGGGAAGGCTGCAAAACTTTCTAAAAGTGGTTCATATCTATTTAAACATGCATATCTAAGTGGAAATGGTCTTAGCTCAAATACTCTAATGATGACAAAAGGTGCTAATTACTCGCTTCTTAAAATCTTGAAAAATAGGAGATCCACTATTAAAATAAAAATTTATTGTATAATAGGGTTAATTTTTGGGTTGATAAAGGGTATATTTAGAGAAGTTAGAAAAATGGGAAAAATACTATGAATCTTATTACTGGTTATTATGGATTTAAGAATTTTGGTGATGACTTATTTGTTGCAGTAATGGAAAATTATTGTACTGCTAATAATATAAATTATCATATTGAATTATCAAATAATGGTAAATTTTCTAAATTTGTAACAAGAATATTTAAGATAGATGAAAGCTCAAGTATTACATTAGCTGGTGGGTCAATTTTAGGAAATGTAGGCGGTTTGAGTGTTAGAAATTTTGAAAAAATAATTCATAATTTTAAAAAAAATAAATACAGTGCTATTGGTGTGGGTTTACATAACTCAGATAATATTGATGTTGGCTTAATAGCTAAGATGGGATTTATAGGTATCCGTAGTAAGAAAGATTATAATATTGTTAAGAAGCTTAATTCTCAATGCTACTATACTTCAGATTTAGCATATGCGTATGATATAAAGGATATAAAAAATAATAGAAAGAAATCTTTAGGAATAATTATAACAGAAGTAGGTTTCTTGGGTTCTAATATTCACAATTTAGATAAAATTATGCATAGTATTAAAGATTTTTTTGATAAAGATATAGTTATTAATGTGTATATATTTCAATCAATAATGCCGCAAGATATAACATTAGGTAATCTAATTTGTTCTAAAATTAATGAGTATGATTTTACTTGTGAAGTATTTATTCATGAGACTGTTGAAAAAACAATATGTAGTTTGTCGGAAAATTTATTTATAATATCTGATAGGCTTCATGGAGCAATATTAAGTCATAAATTAAATATTCCATTTCTAATGTCTGTTCATCATGAAAAATGCAAAGACTTTTTAACTGATATTAATTATTCTTTTGATGAGGCAAATCTAAAATTTATTAGCCCGTATTCTTTTGAAAAGGCAATTAATTATTCATTAAATCTAGGAGTAATTGAGTCTAATAATATGACTGAATTATCATTAAATGGGCTCAATATGTGGAATAATTTTCTAAGTAATTAATATATGCAAAAATATTATTTTTTTTCAGGGATGATATTATTATATATTTTAATGTCATCAATTTTAAGAACTTCAGGTAGCGGGGCGATAGAGTCTTCTGCTGATAGGATTGCTTTAGCTGATGGTATAGCGGCATTACTAATCTTTATTTATTTTTCTTTTTATGGGATAAAAAAAAATATTTATATAAATAAATATTATATAACATTATTGCCTTTGTTTTTTATTTTTTTATTAAGTGCCATATTTGCCTTCTCACCACAAAGGTCTGTAGTTGAAATAATAGCTATTCTATTAGGAGTTTTGTTATCCATATCAATAATGAATATTTTAAAGGATTTTCCAGACAGTATATTGAAGTCCTTTTTTAATTCTTATGTTTTTTTATTAGGTTGTTTATCATTAGTATTTATATTGGATTTTTTATTTTTTAATGTGTTTTCTAGAAACATTGGGGGATTAACTGGAACTTTCAGAAATACTGGTCAAGCGGGCTCATTTTTGGGAGTGCATTTAGCAATAATTTTAAGTTTGCTTTTGTCAAAAATAATTAGTTTTAATTCTAGAAACATATTGTTTACTCTTATTATTTTTTCTGCACTTATTTTAACTTTTAAAAGAGCTGCAATTTTAGGATTTTTAATAGGTTATGGCTTGCTCTATTTTAAGCTATTTTTCTCTAAAAGTTATTTAAATAAGAAATTATTTTTATATTCAAGTCTTATTGTTGGTATTTTTTTTCCTATTTTTTACATCTTATTCCTTTGGGCTAAGGAGAATGTAGAAGGTTTGAGTTGGCGTGCTGAAAGTAAATTTTCTCAAGATTCTGTTGAAGACTTTAAAACTGGTTTTCTAAGTGAAAATATTTTAGCATTAAAAGATGCTTTTAATGAGTCTCCATTAGTAGGAATTGGTCTTGGAAATGTGGAGCTCACTGATTTTGGTTTTGAAATACATTCAAGTTATATGTCAATAATCGCAACGTCAGGATTATTAGGAGCTATTTTTTATTTTATTTCAATGTTTTTTATTTTGTATAGCATTTTTAATACACAATATTTGCATAAAAGTCAATATAGAGATTTTTTTTATTATTTTCTTCCCTTGTTTATAGGTTTGATGGTTTCTTGGTCTTATACAAATCATCTTAGGAAAAGAGAATATTGGTTTATGTTAAGTATTGTTTTTGTTGTTATTTATTTCGCAAAGAGAATTAATTCTAGTAAGAATTAAAGGTGCATTATATGAGTTTAAAGTATAAGTTTTTTTCGTTCATTCCTCATTTTTTGCAGAATTGCATTATAAGTTTTTTAAATAATAAAAATTATATTATGCGACATGGTGGAAAATACGACGAGTTTAGAGAGTATTATAAAAAGGCTGATTTTTTAAATAGTAATGATTTGCAATTGGCTATTAATGAAAAAAAGGATAATTTCCTAAATTACTCTGTAAATAAATCTAAGTGGTATTCTACATATAAAAATATGAATTTTAGTGATATTCCACCTTTAAATAAGGTTGATCTTATTAATAATTTAAATGATATAAAAACTATTGACGAGGCTAAAGGTATTATTAGCTTAACAGGAGGTACTACGGGTGCTTCTATGAAAGTGATTTATACTCAAGAAGATATGCAGGAGCGTTTTGCAATACTTGATCATTTTCGTGCTAAACATGGTTATACTTTAGGGAAAAAAACGGCATGGTTTTCTGGGAAAAATCTTATTACAAAATCGGACTTGCGAAAAAGCCGTTGTTTTCATTATGATTTTATAAATAAAATTAGGTTTTATTCAACTTTTTTAATTAATTAGGACTTACGCATTGACGGATTCAAAAAAGTATTAAAATACTTTATAAAGTATCTGTGATCAGACGAATTAAAAATGCTTCTACAGCAACTTGTACTCTACCCATTTATATGGGCTTTCTCATGACAGAACCGAACTCTATTAGCTGCACACAACTTGCCGAGACTTATAATATCTCGCATGATAGTGTAAATCGCTTTCTAGAGCGTGAAGACTACACACCTCACGACCTATATCAAGAAGCAATTCAACATATTGATAATAATAAACTTATAGTCAGTATTGATGATACTGTTTTAGATAAACCATATAGTCAACATATGGACTTGGTTGGCTATTTTTGGTCAGGCAAACACCACCGATCCGTCAAGGGGATTAATCTCATTACCTTGTATGCGACAGATCAGAATGGTCAAAATATTCCAATTAATTTCCGAATTTATGACAAATCTGAGGGTAAAACCAAGAATGATTACTTTATGGATATGTTAAGTGAAGTACTTAGTTGGGGTGCAAAGATTCAATTTATTACAGGTGATAGTTGGTATTCATCGACTGCAAATCTAAAAACCATAAGAAAACATGGTATTCGATTTATGTTTGGTATCGACTGTAACCGTAAGGTTTCCCCAGAAAAAGGACAATGGTTTCAACTGCGTTTATTGCCGAATTTCCATCAGGGTCAAGTGGTCTGGCTCAAAGATTTTGGCTTTGTACAATTATTTAAGACTCAGTTAAAAGAACAGCAGAGGTTTTATATTGTGCATCAAGATGAAGATGATTTATTGTCCTTTGAGGGTTTTCATGAATTACATTCAAGTCATTGGAAAATAGAACAATATCACCGAGTGATTAAACAGGTTTGTCATATTGAAAAGTTTCAAGTAAGACGATCTAAACTGATTTTGAATCATATTTTTTCAGCCTTGATGGCCTACGTTGAGATACAAAAGAACCAGTTTGAGGGGATCTTTGCAAATGTATATCGTTGGCAGAAGAAATTATTTAGACCAATGATCAAAAACTTCATTGATGACTTTATTCTCGATAAAAATCATCTGCTACCACAGAGAGTCTATAAATAACAGTGCGTAAGTCCTATTAATGTAGAAAATTTTGATATTTATTGGCAGGATTTAAATAAATTTAAACCAGAGTTTATTGTAGGATTTCCTTCAAGTGTATATGAGCTTTGTAAAATAGCTAAGTCTAGGGGATTAAAGCTTGAAACACCTGTAAAGGTATTTTTCCCAACAGCTGAAACTGTATTACAGGAACATCGTACGGTCATTGGTGAGATTATGGGGTGTAAATTAGTTGATCAATATGCCTCTTCTGAAGGTGCACCCTTTATACTCGAATGCGATCAAGGAAAGTTGCATTTACATCCTTTAACAGGGATTTTTGAAGTAGTAGATAGTGAATTAAAACCTTCTAGTAAAGGTGAATTATTGGTTACCTCCTTTACTACACATGGAACGCCTTTAGTAAGATACCGAATAGGGGATTCGGTAGAATTAGGTTCTAGTATGGAGTTTTGTGCTTGTGGTTCAAAATTTCCAATTATTGAAAGCATTCAAGGACGAACAACTGATTATATTTATTCTGAAGAATGTGGAAAAGTTAACCTAGGCAATCTTAGTAATTCAACAAAAGATGTTGAAGGAATAATTTGTTTTCAAATTTTACAAGATAATTATGATTCTCTTGATTTATTTATTGTAAAAAATAATAAATTCAACAAATTGGAAGAAAATAAGTTTATTTCTTCTTTACGCGAACGTGTTGGGGAAAAAATTGGTATTAATATTACCTATGTTGACAATATTGCAAAAGAAAAAAGTGGTAAGTTTAGAATTGTAAAAAATAATTTGAAAATTGAGTAATAGAATGAAATTTTTAATTATCTCTAGCTTCCTCCCTTCAGTCTTAAACTTCCGTGGAAAGTTGCTTGAAGCGATCCATCAACAAGGTTATGAAATTCATATTATTGCACCTGATCTGATTTCTTTTTCTGCCGAGCATGAAAAACTTTTAGCTTTAGGTTATTTCGTACATGATGTTTCCATGCAGCGTACAGGTACCAATCCAGCATCCGATTTAAAAACTTTATTGAGCATATATACGCTTATAAAAAAAATCAAACCTGATTATGTTCTATCTTATACGATTAAGCCGGTGATTTACGGAACACTGGCTGCGTGGCTGGCAAAAGTGCCAAATCGGTACGCTTTAATTACAGGTTTAGGTTATGCATTTCAAAATGTAGAAACTCAGAGTAAGCGTAGTATTTTTCAGCAAGTGGTTCATGGTTTATACCAGCAGGCATTATCATGCAGTCATAAGGCATTTTTCCAAAACCCGGATGACCTAAAACTTTTTCATGATTTAAAGCTTCTAAAAGCTCAAATACCTACAGTGGTAGTGAACGGTTCTGGGGTTAATGTTGCCGACTTTAATGTATTACCTTTACCTGTCACGGCTGATCAAAAAATAAAAATCTCCTTTTTACTGATTGCTCGTCTACTGGTAGATAAAGGTATCCGTGAATATGCCGAAGCAGCAAAAATCATCAAACATAAATATCCGCATGTGGAATTTAATCTGGTAGGTTGGATTGATGAAAATCCGTCGGCCATTCGCCAGCAAGAATTGGATCAATGGATAGCCGGTAATACATTAAACTACTGGGGTAAACTATCCGATGTTCGCCCTGCAATTGCAGAAAGCTCGGTGTATGTGTTGCCATCGTATCGTGAAGGCACACCCCGTACCGTTTTAGAGGCCATGGCAATGGGTCGGGCAATTATAACCACGGATGCACCAGGTTGTCGTGAAACTGTTACCGATGGCGATAACGGCTTTCTGGTTGAAGTAAAATCCGTGGAAAGTTTAGTAAAAGCAATGGAGAAACTCATTCTTCAGCCAGAGCTTATCGCTAAAATGGGAAGTCGCTCCCGACAAATCGCACTTCATAAATACGATGTACATCAGGTAAACACACATATGATGCAAGAAATGGGTTTGATCTAAATGCTAAAACGTTTACTCGATATTATAATTGCGACTACAGCTTTAATTTTATTGTCACCTTTATATGCTTTTGTCGCTTACAAGGTGAAAAAAAATCTGGGATCTCCCCTCTTATTCCGTCAGGTGCGTCCCGGTTTACATGGCAAGCCTTTTGAAATGATCAAGTTCCGAACTATGAAAGATGCTGTGGATGAACAGGGCAATCCACTGCCGGACAGTGAACGCTTAACGCCTTTTGGACAAATGCTGCGTTCTACCAGTCTGGATGAAATGCCGGAACTATGGAATGTGATTAAAGGTGATATGAGTATAGTCGGCCCACGCCCATTGCTGATGGAATACCTGCCGCTTTACAGCCCTGAACAAGCCAAACGCCATGACGTGCGCCCGGGTATGACCGGTCATGCACAGGTCAATGGCCGCAATGCCATAGGCTGGGAAGAAAAATTCAAGCTGGATACCTGGTATGTGGAAAATCGATCCACTTGGCTCGACTTTAAAATCATGTTTAAAACCGTACATAAAGTTTTAGCAAAAGATGATATCAGTGCCGAGGGTGAAGCGACCATGACCAAATTTACCGGTACAAAGACGGATAATCTTCATGACTGAAATCTATGCGGTGTATGGTGCTTCAGGTTGTGGACGCAGTTTGATGCCAGTCGCCCGCCAGCAATTACAGCGTCAGAATATAAATGCCGAAATCTATTTTATTGATGACAGCTTGATCGAAGAAATAATGATCAATGGTCATATCGCATTAAATTATGCAGCATTTAAAAATCTAAAGGCGGATAAAAAGACAGTTCTCATTGCGATTGCCAATAGTCAGATTCGTGAAAAAATAGCTAAAAAACTTGAACAAGATGCAATTGAGCTATGGACGGTTCAGGCAGATAATGTCGTGCGTATGGATGCAATAGAAATTGCCCCCGGTGCTGCTTTAAGTCCGTTTGTGACTCTCACTTCTAATATTAAGATTGGCAAATGCTTTCATGCCAATTTATATAGTTATGTTGAGCATGACTGTGTGATTGGAGATTACGTTACCTTTGCGCCAGGTGTAAAATGCAATGGCAATATCCATATTGAAGACCATGCCTATATTGGTACAGGTGCCGTGATTAAACAGGGCACACCAGACCAACCTTTAATGATTGGTAAGGGGGCAGTGGTGGGCATGGGCGCTGTCGTCACCAAAAGTGTGCCACCGGGCGTGACGGTCGTTGGTAATCCGGCACGGATTTTAGAGAAAAAATAAGCTTTTAAATTTTAAAAATTCAGGAAACATCATGTTAAATACTGCATTTGAACCATGGCCAAGTTTTACCCAGAAAGAAGCGGATGCGGTTTCCCGGGTTTTATTGTCGAATAAAGTCAACTACTGGACAGGGCAAGAATGCCGTGAGTTTGAAAAAGAATTCGCAACATTTGCAGGAACACAATATGCAGTGGCTTTAGCAAATGGGACAGTAGCGCTTGATGTTGCATTAAAGGCTTTAAATATTGGTGCCGGTGATGATGTTATTGTTACTTCGCGGACATTTTTAGCCTCTGCCAGCTCAATTGTGACTGCTGGTGCTAATCCTATATTCGCAGATGTTGAGTTGGATTCACAAAATATTTCGGCTCGGACAATTGAAGCTGTACTAACGCCCAATACTAAAGCGATTATTTGTGTCCATTTGGCAGGTTGGATGTGTGATATGGATCCAATCATGCAACTTGCAGCTGAGCGTGGTTTATATGTGATTGAAGATTGTGCGCAAGCACATGGCGCACAATATAAGGGCAAACCTGCGGGTTCTATTGGGCATATTTCTGCCTGGTCTTTCTGCCAAGATAAAATTATGACAACGGGTGGTGAAGGCGGCATGGTCACCACCAATGATGAAGCGTTGTGGAAAAAAATGTGGTCTTATAAAGATCATGGCAAAAACTTCGATAGTATTTATAACAAGCAGCATCCACCAGGTTTTCGTTGGCTACATGACTCTTTTGGTACCAACTGGCGTATGATGGAAATGCAAGCGGTTATTGGTCGCATTCAATTGAAAAAAATGACTGAATGGACTGAAATTCGTAATCAAAATATGCAGCGCATTTATTCAGCATTTGAAAAGACCCCATATATAACCTTTTTTCAGCCTTCGAATGATTATGTACATGCTGCTTATAAGTGTTATGTTCAAGTAAATGTAGATCAATTACCGGAAGGGTGGTCTCGTGATCGTATTATGAATGAAATTGCTGAATTAGGTGTTCCTTGCTTTAGTGGTTCTTGTTCAGAAGTGTATTTAGAGCATGCTTTTGACAATACGCCTTGGCGCCCTACTCAACGACTTCAGAACGCACAAAAACTAGGTGAAAATAGTTTAATGTTTTTAGTTCATCCAACTTTGAGTGAAGATAGTATTAATCAAACTATTTCTGCTATTGAACAAGTACTTACTAGAATTTAAATGCTCTGATGTAAAGTGAATGCTTCGGTTTTGCATTCACTTTACATTTTTACATTTGTTTGTGGGTAGCAAATAACTTAAAAACACATTTAGTTTACTTATATAAATAGCATAGAGAAGACTCACCCTGTGAAATCAGTCATTCTGCCTTTGGTTACATCGCCACGATATGCCAAACAATTATTTTTAATCCTTTTGGATTTTTTAGTTTTTCCTGTCTTGATTTGGTTGAGCTACGCATTACGTGAATTTAACCTAGGGGCAGAAGTTGTTCCTAATATCTCATTCGGATCACTCTGGGTAAGTGTTTTAGCAATAACTATGTTATTGATTTGTGGAACATATAATTTTATTGTTCGTACATTCAATGAGGTGTTCTTTACACGCTTAGCGATTGCAACAGGGTTAACCGTCCTTGGACTTTTCGGGCTGGCATATTGTACAGAGGCTTTTATTCCGACATCAATTCCTTTGATGTTTGGTTTCTTTATGTTTTCTTGGGTTTGGTTCAGTCGTGGTGTTATTCGATTTATTGTGCGGGCATGTTTGCAGACTGATATTCCAAAAAGAAAAATCGTGATTTATGGGGCTGGATATGCAGGCCAACAAATTGCGGCAATGTTGAATCGTTCAGATGAACATTTTCCTTTATTTTTTATTGATGATGAACAGTCGTTATCAGGGCAAATTATTGGTGGTTTAAAAGTTTATAATGCTGAACATGCGCTTAAACGTCTGGAAAGAGAAACAGTTGATGAAATTCTCATTGCTTTACCATCTGTAGGGCGTACGCGCAAAAGTGAAATAGTTCAATTTCTTGAACCTGCACATATTAAAATTACCGAAATTCCTGGCCTTACCAAGCTTGTAGATGGCGACATTAAAGTCTCAGACATCCGAGAAGTAGACATTATTGATTTACTTGGACGTGACCCTGTTCCGCCGATCCCTGAATTATTGGCCAAAAATATTCAACATAAAGTAGTGATGGTCACAGGGGCAGGTGGTTCTATTGGTTCAGAACTTTGTCGACAAATTATAAAGAATAACCCGCAGAAATTGGTTATTTATGAGCTTAGTGAATTTGCGCTGTATAGTATTGATAAAGAGTTACGTCTTAAGTCACAAGTAGAAATTATTCCGATTTTAGGAACAGTCCTCGACGAAGCTAAACTTGAGCGTGTGATTGAGCAGTATAATGTACAAACTGTATACCATGCAGCGGCTTATAAGCATGTTCCATTGGTCGAGTGTAATCCCATTGCGGGACTAAAAAATAACTCTATTGGTACAGCCTTTAGTGTGAATGCTGCGATTAAAAAAGGTGTAGAGACTTTTGTACTGATTTCAACAGACAAGGCTGTTCGTCCGACCAATGTAATGGGAGCGTCTAAGCGAATGGCTGAGCTGTACTGTCAAGCGATGGCAGAAGCACAGCAGCAAACTCAAATTAGTATTGTCCGGTTTGGGAATGTATTAGGTTCTTCAGGCTCAGTTGTTCCTCTGTTCAAACAGCAGATAGCAAAAGGTGGCCCAATTACAGTGACACACCCTGAAGTGACGCGTTATTTTATGACTATTCCAGAAGCATCACAGTTAGTCATTCAGGCTGGTGCTCTAGGTGCTGGCGGAGATGTATTCTTACTGGACATGGGAGAGCCTGTTCGTATTCAAGATTTAGCACGTCAAATGATCGCGTTGAGTGGCTTAAAAATGCGTGAAGAAGGGTCGGATATTGGCGACATTGCCATTGAATACTCTGGATTACGTCCAGGTGAAAAGTTATATGAAGAGTTACTAATTGATCATGAAGATACACAGTTAACTGAGCATAGTCGAATCTTACGTTCATTTGAAAAGCATTTCTCTTTAGATGAATTATTGCCGATTTTCGAACGCATTTATGGCTTAACTGCAATTGATCAAGACATTGACTGGGCATTGTCTCAACTTGAGCATTATGTCGATGGGTATCACCGAAGTCGAGAAGTTAAGGTAAACTAAGCCTTAATTTAATAGTTTATGAACTTACATATTTGGATTTATGATGACAATTAAAAAGGCCATTCTTCCTGTTGCGGGTCTTGGCACCCGTTTTTTACCTGCAAGTAAGTCTATTCCGAAAGAGATGGTGACAGTCGTTGACCGCCCAGCGATTGAGTACGTTGTGAAAGAAGCTGTAGCGGCGGGTATTGAGCAGATCATTTTAGTCACGCATTCATCTAAAGCATCGATTGAAAACTATTTTGATCGTAACTTTGAGCTTGAAACAACGCTCGAGCAGAAGCAAAAATTTGATTTACTCAAAGAGATTAAGGATATTCTGCCCGCACATGTCAGCGTAGTCAGTGTGCGCCAGCCGCAACCCTTAGGACTTGGACATGCAGTTTTATGTGCAAAGTCGATTGTGGGAAATGATGATTTTGCTGTGCTGTTACCTGATGTTCTAGTTAAAGATGCTGATCTAACTAATGATTTGAGCTTAATGATTCAGCGTTTCAATGAAACACATGCTTCACAAATTATGGTTGAAGCGGTGCCTGACCATTTGGTTGATCAGTATGGTATTGTTGATGTAGCTTCTGTACCCAATGAAGGTCAAAGTGTAGTGATGCAAGGTATTGTTGAAAAACCAGCAGTGGGTTCAGCACCGTCTAATTTATCCGTGGTCGGACGCTATATTTTGCCCGCTGAGATTATGCAACTTTTGGAACAAACACCGAAAGGTGCAGGTAACGAAATTCAATTAACCGATGCAATTGCCATGCTACAACAGACCAATACGGTTGAAGCCTATCGTATGAAAGGTCAAACTTTTGATTGTGGTAGTAAACTGGGTTATTTAAAAGCCGTTCTACATTATGGGGTTGATCACCCGACTTTGGGTGAGGCATTTAAAGCGCTTATCCAAGAGCTTTAATGATCAGCGGGAAACTCTTATGAAAGTTGCAGTATTTGGACAAACCCTGTATTCAGGTGTTATGGCGGCATTGCTAGCTGAATGTGGACATCAGGTCTTTTGGTGCGATATCTTAAAAAGGTCGGCTTCAGAGCAAGCCTATACCCAAGATGATGCTGTGATCAATCTACTCCATAAGCAAGAAAAAAGTGGATTTCTGCAATACTGCAATTTTAATGCGATTCCTCTCGATATCGATGCTTACTTTTTTAGTCTGAGTCCGACAGAAGAATCACAAGGCATTGAAATTTTAAAAGAACTCAAACAGCGGCCTATTATTCATCCTAAATTGATGATCAATGCCTCGACTTTAGGGTTACATGGCACTGAAAAATTTGAAAAAATATTATCGGACGATGATTGGGTGTATTTGCCTGACGTAATCCAAGAAGGTAATGCTTTACAAAGCCTAGTGCAGGCAAAACAACTGACAGTGGGCTGTTCAAGTGAAACGAGTCAAATTAAAATTCGAGAGTTACTTCGCCCATTATTTCCAAGAGAACAACAATATTTGTTTATGCCCGTTTTAGATGCCGAGTTTACTAAACTTAGTGTTTCAGGCATGTTGGCAACCCGCATCAGTTATATTAACGATTTAGCTGTGGTGGCTGAAAAGCTAGGTATCGATATTGAGTATGTACGTCAAGGCTTGGCGGCGGATAGTCGAATCGGGGCTTCATATCTTTATCCAGGTGCTGGCTTTGGCGGTGAAAACTTCTCTCATGATGTCTTAACATTGGCAAATACTGTTTCGGGGACTGGAGCGAAGAGCCAATTATTGGCACAAGTTTGGGATATCAATGAGCAGCAAAAAGAAATTCTCTTTCGTAAATTATGGAATTATTATCATGGGGATTTAGCGGGTAAAGTTGTTGCGATTTGGGGTGCATCATTTAAAGAAAACACTTCTCGCATTCAGCAGTCTCCAATTCATGCCATGTTAAAAGCGCTTTGGGCACAAAATATGGTGGTCAAATTGCATGATCCTCAGGCATTGGCAGAAATTGAAAAGCATTATGGGCATCGAGAAGATTTGATTTACTGTACCGATCAATATGAAGCAGTTGAGGGAGCACATGCTTTGTGCTTATTAACCGCTTGGAAGCAGTATTGTAGCCCTAATTATCCAGAACTACTCAAAAAAATGCAGCACCCACTGATTCTAGATGGTCGCAATATTTATGATCCATGCTATGTCAAAGCCCAAGGCTTTGCCTATCAGGGAGTAGGGCGATGAAGCATCAAAATAAACCATATCCCGTTGAAGATATTAATACAGCCATTGCCCGACTGCAGGGCTTGAAAGATCATTTTGAACAGCATCATCTGAATGATCTTTTTGCAGATGATTCGACTCGTTTTGAGCAGCTCTCTGTCGTATTAGAGCCGATTATTTTTGATTTTAGTAAACATCGTATTGATCGAACCGTAGTTGATTCTTTAGTACAGTGGGCGCAGGCACGAGATTTAACCAATTGGATTAAAACCTTATTTTCAAGTACAGCGATTAACTATACTGAACACCGTTCAGCCATGCATTGGGCGTTACGTTTACCAAAATGTGATCAACAGCATCAAGCTATTGCCGATCAGGTTCATGAACAACTGCAAAAAATGTATGCATTGGTCAACAAAATTCACGAGGGCCAATATCGGGGTGCGACGGGTGAAGTGATTCAAGATGTGGTGAATATTGGTGTGGGGGGATCTGACCTAGGACCACTGATGGTCAGCCATGCATTATCTGACTTTAAAAAATCGACACAAAAGCCTTTAAATCTGCATTTTGTTTCAACCATAGATGGCAGTCAGCTTTCAGAACTTCTGCATAAGCTGCGTCCAGAAACAACATTATTTATTATCTCGTCAAAGTCATTTGGTACGATTGATACCCTCTCCAATGCGCAAACGGTACGTCTGTGGCTTGAAAAAGCATTAGGTCAAGAGGCTCAAACCTTAAAGCACCATTTTATTGGTGTCTCGACCAAGCCTGAAAAAATGACTGCTTGGGGGATCGCGCCAGAGAATCAATTTTTATTGTGGGATTGGGTGGGTGGTCGTTATTCTTTATGGTCGTGTATTGGACTTCCAATTGCTTTAACTATTGGAGTTAATGGATTTAAGCAGTTTTTAGCGGGTGCTTATGCCATTGACCAGCATTTTCAACATGCTCCTTTTGAGCAGAATATTCCTGTCTTGATGGGGCTTTTAGGCGCTTGGAATAATAATTTCTTAGACATTCAAACCCATGCTGTTTTACCGTATGACGGTCGCCTCAAGTACTTTGCATCCTATCTACAGCAGCTTGAGATGGAATCGAATGGTAAGTCGATCCAACGCAATGGTGAAAAAGTTGAATGGGATACCTGTCCGATTGTATGGGGCGAGGTGGGACCGAATGCGCAACATGCATTTTATCAACTGTTGCATCAAGGGACACATTCGGTGAGTTGTGACTTCATTGCACCAATACAACGTTATAACGCAAATCAGTTTACCTATGTGGATAATGCTGAGGCATTAATTGAACAACATCATTTGGCACTTTCCAATTGTTTAGCACAGTCACGTTTATTAGCGTTTGGCAATCAAGCACTAGATCAGAGCGAATTAGCCTCTTTGCCTGAATATAAAAAATATGATGGAAATCAACCAAGCACAACAATTTTAATGCAGGAGCTGAATCCTTATAGCTTAGGTATGCTCATCGCGATGTATGAACATAAAGTATTTGTACAATCGGTGCTGTGGAATATTAACCCTTTCGATCAATGGGGTGTTGAAAAGGGCAAGGAAATTGCCAACCAGTTATTGCCCATTTTAAATCGTCAACAACAAGATCTATCGGCATTAGATGTTTCGACTCAGGGTTTGTTAAAAATTTTATTAGGAAAATTAGATGGCTAATATTTTAGTGACTGGTGGGGCAGGTTATATCGGTTCACATACCTGTGTTGAACTCCTTGAAGCTGGACATGATGTGATTGTTTTAGATAATCTCTCAAATAGCTCGGAAGAGTCATTAAAACGTGTTCAGGAGTTAACTGGAAAAACGCTTAAGTTTATTCAGGGCGATATACGTAATCAAAGTGATTTAGATCAAATTTTCTCTCTGTATGCTATTGATGCTGTGATTCATTTTGCAGGGTTAAAAGCGGTAGGTGAAAGCCAGCAAATACCACTGACTTACTTTGATAATAATATTTCAGGATCAATACAGCTGGTTCAAGCAATGGAACGTGCCAATGTATTTAATTTGGTATTTAGTTCTTCAGCAACAGTCTATGATGAAGGGAATATTTCTCCTTTGGATGAATTAATGCCAACAGGTATGCCATCCAATAATTATGGTTATACCAAGCTGATTGTTGAACAATTATTAGAAAAGCTTTCTATTGCTGATGGGCGTTGGTCAATCGCACTTTTACGTTATTTCAATCCAGTTGGTGCGCATAAAAGTGGTCGTATTGGCGAAGACCCACAAGGTATTCCAAATAATTTGATGCCTTATGTGACGCAAGTTGCGGTTGGTCGTCGTGAAAAACTTTCAATTTATGGCGATGATTACGATACGGTTGATGGTACTGGTGTTCGTGATTATATCCACGTTGTAGATTTGGCAAATGCGCATTTATGTGCATTGAATAATCGTTTGGCAGCTAAAGGTTGTAGAGCTTGGAATGTGGGAACCGGTAATGGTTCGTCTGTTCTGGAAGTGAAGAATACTTTTGAGCGAGTGAACGGCATTGCTGTTGCTTATGAAATTGCACCACGCCGCTCAGGTGATGTGGCAACATCTTTTGCGAATAATGCTCGAGCGGTGAGTGAACTGGGATGGAAACCAAAATATAAACTAGAAGATATGTTGGCAGACAGTTGGAATTGGCAAAAGCAGAATCCCACAGGCTACAAAGCATAATTTTCTATAATATTTTTCCGCACAATAAAATAGGCACTTAAGGTGCCTATTTTTATATTTAAAACCGAGAAATTAATTTTGAATCAACCGAGTCAATTCATCAACATAGTCTTGCATCGGCTTTGGATGTTGGTCTAAACGAGTTTCAATATTTAAACGTAACAGGGGCTCTGTGTTTGAAGCACGTACGTTAAAGCGCCAAGCACCAAAATCTAAACTTACGCCATCTGTGTGGTCAATACTTGGATTTTGATCTGCGAAATGGTCAAAAAGCTTTTGAATCGTGATTTGAGTATCTGCGACTTTAAAATTGATTTCCCCAGAGCAAGGGAATTTAGTGATCATCTCTTCAACCAATGAGGACAATGATTGTCCAGTTTCAGACAGTACGGAAACAACCAACAACCATGGAATCATTCCACTATCGCAATAAGAAAAATCGCGGAAATAATGGTGTGCAGACATTTCACCGCCATAAACAGCATTGTGCTCACGCATTTTGTCTTTAATAAAGGAATGTCCTGATTTAGACTGAACAGGGATACCTTGATATTTCTCTACGACATCAAAGGTGTTCCAAATTAGACGTGGGTCATGGACAATTTTTTCGCCTGATTGTTTGAGTAAGAAGGCTTGTGCTAAAAGGCCAACAATATAATAACCTTCAATGAACTGTCCTTTTTCATCAAACAGGAAACAGCGGTCAAAGTCGCCATCCCAAGCAATCCCCATATCCGCACTATACTGAATGACCACCTCACGGGTGCTATTACGGTTCTCAACCAGAATTGGATTCGGAATACCATTTGGGAAGTTACCATCCGCTTCATGGTGAATCTTGATAAATTCAACCGGAATGTTTACAGCTTTAAATTTGTCTTCAATTGCATCTATCACATGCCCTGCAGCACCGTTTCCGGCATTGACGACCAGTTTTAATGGGCGGATTTTTTTCGGGTCAATATAGGTCATTAGATGATCGACAAATTCAGGCAGGATATTATATTTTTTGCTTGTGCCTTTTTCTGCAACCTCTTTGAAAGTGCCCGTTTCAGCCAGCGCTTGAATCTCTTTTAAACCTGTATCGGCACTGATCGGGCGGGCATTTTCACGCACCAGTTTCATGCCGTTGTAATCCATTGGATTATGACTGGCAGTGACTTCAATACCGCCTTGAACGTCCAGGTGGAATGCTCCAAAATAAACTTCTTCCGTACCGGTCATGCCTAAATCCAAGACATTCACACCTGCATCATTTAAACCGCAAATAGTGGCCTGTTTCAGGCCCTCACTGCTGAGACGAATATCACAACCGATTACTACTGTTATAGGTTGATAGATCTGTCCATAAGCCCGGCCAATTTTGTAGGCAGTGTCTTCATTTAATTCTTCACCTAATTTTCCACGAATATCGTAGGCTTTAAAGCATGTGAGTTTAGTCATGTGATCTCTCGAGATTCCTGAAAATAATTTCCAACTTTAAGGTATTTAAACATATGGTAAGCATTTGCTGAACCTCACTTTTCCTTCTATATTTGGTTCTAGATAAATCCTGTCGCTTGATGTGTTTGAACAATAAAGTTTTAAACTTATGATTTAATAAAATCAATGAGTTAAAGAATTAGATCATTAAGAATTTTACATTAAAGTCTTAAACTAAGTTCAAGGTTTTAATTCTTTTTTAGACAATAAAGTTGTAAACTAAAGAAGACCAAAGCACCCTTCATGTGGATTTTTTGTGAAAACAGTCAATGATATTTGGCGTTGAACATTTAATAGTGGATGTTGGTTCTCAATAATAATCTGGCTATTAGTTCTATGATGTTTTATAAGGTAAACATAAAACATCTCCTTAAGATTTGAACAACTAAGAGCAATATCATTCTCACTTTCAGGCTCATAATAAGCTAATAAAGGCGCAAGCAAAAGAGCTCTTTCCAAAACCGTTTGGAACAACAAGTAAACTAGGCCTTATTAGGTAAGATGTCAGGTTCAAAAGTTCGATTAGATATACCTTTGACATTTTCTAGTTGAATTTTTTAAAGCTACAATTACACTCGTTTGATTTCCAGTAAATCTAATTATCAAAAATTATACAGTAAAATCAATAAATAACACATTTCATCTATGTCCGGAGATAATTTTGGTTATAGTTAGACTAAGAATGTAGATGCTTATAAATGCGATTTGCCCATCTTTCTAAATCTTCAATAGCGACTTTTTGACCCTCATCAATACGTGGATGATTAAATCTGACGTGTTGAATTGCTATTTTTTTGATAAAGCTATTCGGCCAATTAAGGGTTTTTTGAACTACAAATTTACGAATTTTTTTATAATCTTCTTCCCAACAGTTCAGATCTTTTAGCTTTAATAATTGGGTTGAAAGACGAGTCGCATTATCAGATGTATCAACCTCTAGTAAAATGAAGTGCTGGCCTTGATGAAGAAAATGCACTTCAGCAATACAGCGTGGGTTATCATCAACCTTTAGATGTTTGGTAAATCCTTCTACTTCAGGCAAAACCTTTAAAGTTAGTGTGTATTGAATTCCGTACTTTTCCTCAAGTTTATAAAGCATCTGTATAAAAGCTGAGAAACGGTCTAGATATAAATGAGCATCATTGGTTTGATCCTTTGCACCCTCAAAATCACCAGCTTTAACTGAACCACCTATCACTGGTTCATCTGCATTAACATCGCCGATCAATTCATCAATATACTCTTGGGCATCATCAACGATAACAGCATTTTTTGAGCCAGTTTTATCTGCAACTTTCCCAGTTTCAAATGGATCATCAAAATCAAGTAAAGTGGTTGGACCATCTACAATAGTAGGCTTATTGCTAGGCGTTGCTTCTTCCTCATCATTGAGTTTGGGTTCTGCATGATTCGGTTTCGGTGGTATGGTACTGGTATTACCCGATTTTTTTGCTGCTTTAGAAAATTTATCATTATGAAAATAAACTGGTTTATTAATATGGGTAGAGAGCCCAGAAAAGCCAATGATTTCATCAATCTTAAATGTATTGGTTAAACTGTCGTAATAACCATGTGCCTCGATGTTTACGTCTGTTAAATTTGGAGGAATGAAACTAAAGTTCCATGTTCTTACCTTATTATTAATGCTTTCAAAGGCTTGACACTGTTGAGCGATGCTTTCATATGAAGCTCTTATATTTTTATTTAGAAGTAGATATGCAATGAATCGACGAAACCCAGGTTTATTAAAATGAGAAAGTGCAAGTGAACGTTCACATGATGGAAGAACATTAATTAGGTAATGATCAGTCTTGTTCTGAATATCAAAGTCGTCTTCCAGCACGTTCAACTCAAGCGCAGATCGAGTGAGGTAAGCATTCCGGAAGAACAAAGCTCTTGCTAACTCAAGCTGTGGCAATTGAATATGGACCTGCTTGACAGTTTGTGCTTCATTTGAAAAGGTTGCCAGAGCATCAAACCCGAAAAACTGAAATTTTGATTTAGACTGGGCAAAAGACATCCACTCTGCTGGTAAAGGACATCTAAATTTTAGGTGAAATCCAGACTTTCGATGCTCATTTTTGGTGGAGTTGATAATTCGACGTTTGGCCAGCAAATGCATGTGGGAAAATGAGGTGTTATATTTTGCTTTAGACTCTTGGGTCTCTCCCCACAGATTAATAAACCAGGGTTTATCATCATATTTAAATAGTTGTCCTATGCCTGTAATCAATGTATCTAAAGGAAAGCTTTTAATATGCATAAATCTTCTTCTCACAAATCATATTTAGGAAAATTTGGGCTTCTTGCGTAATCCTTTCTTTACTTAATCCTGCAAGTCGCAAAATCCGCCATTTATCTTTAGTACTGGATTCTGTATAACCAAGCCTGATCATAGCATGGGTAATTCTCCGTATTTGATAAGCAATTGTATCTTCAGAATAAGTTGAAAGAAATTTGGAGCTTAAAGGTAGTTGGTGCAAATTTTTGGAAATGGAATTTCCTTTGGATAATTGATGGAGAAACCAACTCTTTGACATTCTCGGACAAGCTAAGTCATCATTTGAACGGTATAAAACTTTAAATAATTCTTTGGTTATTGAAAAATCACGTATGGACCAATTTATTTTATTTTTTCTAATTGGGGGGCATGATATATGTTTTGAATTAAATGCCAATAGCCAATTTCGATCATTTCTATAAAGCCACATATAAATTGCTGAACCTGGTTTAATGTTACGGCCAGTTTTTACACCCTGCAGTAGTACGATATCTTGCCACTTCTGTCGTATCTCTTCTTTTTTTATAGAGGGGGCATCATCAGCAAAAATAGGTCGTTTTACAAAATATAGATTTGCTGGAATCGAGCTGACATATTGCAGAATGTCTTTAGGTGCCATCTCAGGTATAAACGAGGACCATACAATACAATGTTCTAAAAAACTAAAGGTTTTACGATGCTTTCTAAAAATAGTTTTGAGCCAAGAAGAATCTTGATCAGGATCAATACCTAAATTTTTAGAATCAAGATAATCGCATGTAAATTTCTTAATCACTTGCTCATAAGTTTGCTCATGACAAACATGATTCCCTCTACGAAAATTCTTTGCATCAGCCATTTCCAAATAGAATTTAGTCCATTTTTCGTGGCTTGGAGTTGGTTGAGGATCAAGTCGTAATAACTCTACAGCCATTTGCCCTAGTATGAAATCTTCCTTGTAATAGGGATGAGGAGTGTCCTGATTTTGATTGGGTAATAAGGGTAAGAAAAGATGTCGATGCTGTTGTTGAATATAATCCTGAGACAGAAGTGAACAATTATGTTTCAGGCATATTGAAAGGTTGGGTAGAAACCAGACCTTATTCCAGAAATACTCCCCATAAGTTTCTCGTTGTTGCTGTATACAGATTGGGCAGTAGTGGAGTTTGGTGTTGTTGGGGACTCGGGAAGCATTCAGACCAAGCATAAGATGAATAGATCCAGATGCCTGCTCAGCCATTAAAGCGATTGCTTTCTGTCGATGGGATTCCTGAACAAAGGGAGCATATACGCCAAACATAGTGTGTTTATAAATTAGGTCTATTAAACTAAAATGACCAGTTCGCTGTAATAAATGTACGATAGCATTTAAATGACTAGGCAAATCTAATGTAGCAACGACTTTTCTATCTTTGAAGACCTCATCAAGTAGCTGTTTAGGACTTTGAATACCATGGTGTAATCCAGCACGGGCGATGGTACTGTAAATTAGTTCATCGGGGAGCGGTGTTGGAAAATTCCACATGATTCTTATCCCATGCTATGACAATAGGTCTGACATTTGCAGAATTAAACCGTGATGGTCTAATTGGGTATAAATATTTTCTGAGTTGGTTTGATTCATCGAAAAAATATGACGAAGATCTATATCCTCCAGCTCATTCCAGTGTTTTAAGCTAATCCGTTGGTTTTTCTTTTTGGTTACTGGAATTTGAGACGTTGTATTATCTATCTCCATTGTCTGAATAATATCAGCTAAGAGCTGTTGTCTGGATATTTGGGGTTTTAACGCTACAATTTGTTGAATGGCAAAGAGGATAGAGTCTGATGGAAACTCATCTTTTAGCATCAGATAGACACGTCGTTGATCATCATTACTAAGCTGTTTTAAGGCTCGGTCTTCTTCAGATTCAACGGTAGTTGCGGAGATTTTCTGAATAAGATGAATAATTTTCTTATCCATATCGGGTACAGCCAAGTCAGAGAATTGAGCGATTCGCTCAGGTATTCCTGAACGTAATGCACTGAGCATAGGATGTACAAGTTTCAGTTCATCCTCATAAACACGTTTCAGTAGCTCTACAGTAATCGTTTCTGCTCCCGTTGCGAGAGCACGTAATTGAGCTAAAATAAAAATTTTCACTACAATATCGAGAATACCTTGGCTTAGATCAAACCAAGTATCACGAATCTCATCACTTAAAATAGGGTTTCTTTTCTGCAAGTATTGCAATTTCCAAAGCGTATTGGTAAATCCAATCCATTCAGGATTTTGACTAGTTTGATCAGGTAGGTATTGTGATATTGGGTTCCAAAAAATAGATCCTAAGCCAGCAGCACGTCGACTGGAACGTAGATCAAGATCAAAAATGTCTCTTGCTTTAGGTGTCCCCACAAAAAGTACAGGAATACCAATGGTATTGCTCATGGTGACAAAAAAGTTGAGCATTTTCTCTGAACCACCAGACTTTGCCCGACTCAAATGTTGAATTTCATCAATGACTAAGAGACCTAAAGCAAACATATTAGCTGTTTGAGCCATAAGTGCAAGCATGGTTTCTACGCCATGTCTTTTCATACCATACTTTTTCTCATAATTTGAACCGATGACTTTATCAATTGCTCGGAAAAAATTGAGACAAAGCTCTTTAAGCGATCCATCATGGGAGCAATCTATTTTTAAGTAGACGATCTGATGACGATTTAATGTAGGGTGAAAAATGACTTGAGGATATGTGTTTAGTATTCTTCGTAAAGATGTCGTTTTACCACTACCTGAACACCCAATGATGGCCATGCTATGAGCAGTTGATTCAGCTCCATCAAAGCGTTTGGCATCTAAGTCACCTTTTTGCAATCTTTCATAACCATTTTGTAGGTGCTGTTGCAACTTTCCTGTGTTTGGATTACGGCCGACATATCCTCCACGAATCATGAGAGAAATACGCTCACTCAGTAGCATATGCATTGCTAAAGGTTGGAAAAATGAGCCTGTAATCTGATGGATATTATGGGCTCGAATAACTCGTTTTTGCTTTAGATCGTCAAGGGTAGGCGTTACTTTTGAGATGAGATTTTTTGTATCTTCAAAAGGTTCCTGAATAGGAGGTAAAGCTTCGATGAGCGGGTTATCTTTATAAGCCTGAACACCTGTGTCCTGATATTCTGCATTTCTTATTATATCAATTGTCATGATTGATCATCCTCATCATCAAAAAGCCCTGGAACGAACTGTGGGTAGCTTGACTCATCTTGTTTCGGCTTAAATGAAATAATTGTTCCCTGATTTTTAGGCTGCTTATCAGGTTTCAAGTAAGTATTAGAAAGTTTTTCATTTTCACGAGCAGAATTTTTATTCGATTTAATTTCAGATAAACGCTGGCGATTGGATACACCAGAGTTGGTCGCCATTTTTTTGGCTTCTGCAATGGTGTCACGAATAAATTGATCTAATTCTCTACGAGCAGTTTTACTATTATCTTTTTCAATTGCATGTAGATTTTTTTCTTGATCTTGTATTTCCCAGACTTGCCAAAATGACATACCTGTAAATTGACGACTTTTAGTTGATAAAGAACATTCCCAATAGATCGTACTATCATGTTTTGGGAATAAATATATCTTATCTACACAACTGGGATCGTAGGCAGCTTGGAGATCCTGTGGGCGAGTGACTTCTTTACTACGATGTAACCAGCCTTCTTTGAGTATCTCTGATCCAATGTAATACAGTCCCCATAAATTGACGCCAGAAGTGGAAATAGAAATTTTCTTACGAGGCAGTATCATGATCCGTAAAGTATCTGGATTTACAGTACGAAGATGGCCTGTACGGTTTTGAATTCCCCAGTTCCATATGTGTAATGGGATAGAGGGTAAGTCTGGTGGAAAATCTGCATCTCTGTCATAAGTATCCAATACATGATGCTGATTCCGATAAAGTATTGTCTTTAAAATCATCTTGGAAAAGGCAGAAATGGGTACAACCGCATCAAGACGGTAATCACTTTCGCCATGTTTTTGAATACGATTCCCTTTTACTACACCAGGGGCATAAGGTTTGAATTCTGCTTGTAATGTTCTAAAATAACGTTCAACAATACCTTTCGCATCCCCTCGATAAGCAGGTGCATTTTCAATACGTATATTATAACCATGGATTAAGCGCTCGACCTGATGGCTCATCATTTCACCACGATCAGCAAGAATGGTATCAGGCAAACCTATGGTCGGCCATTGTTCTGGCTGGATATCAATTCCAAGTAATTTGCATAAACTGACTTTATCACTGCAAGCATTGACAATTGCCTGCATGGCAACAACATATGATGGATTATGAAACCCAATATAGAATCCCACGACCATTCTGCTAAAAACGTCAACCACTACATATAGGATAGGACGACCTAGAATTCTGCTTCGATCATCATCAGCAACTAAATAGATATCGGCAATAGTTGCATCAATCTCATAACGACTACCAGGTCCAATTGTATTCGCTGTAGCAGTCCCACTTAATGGTCGTACATCTTTTTGAAAGTTTAGGACAGATGTTCTGGCCTCTATTCTTTGCGGAAGCTTGTATTCACGTTTGTAGAAATGATCAAACTGTCTACGTGTTGGAATATCTGCCTGTTTTATACATGGGTAATGTTGGACAAAAAGTTCTTCAAATTGTCGATGAGCAGATGTGATATTAATTTTCTTGTCATTTAATAATTCAGATTCAACTATTAACCTAAAGAGCCTTTCAATTTCTGGCGTAATTTTAATACCAGTTCCGTCACCAAATTTACGCTTTGCCCCTGACTTTTTAGAACCTACCAAGGTTCTTGGCTTACCTGGTGCACCAGCATTTCTATAATCTGGTAATAAAGCATTTGGAATTTGACCTCTTTGCCAATAGCGGCGTAGGTATTTGTATATTGTGGCTTTAGTTACAATATTTGTCTGTTCTACCAAACGAATCCGCTTAGCCCTAATCTCTTCATCAAAACAGCCTGTATCATATACAATTGGTTCAATAATTCGGTAAGCCTGATCACGTTTTTCAAAAGTGACTGAGTTTACAGGTGGCTCTAGAGACTTAAGATACTCAAAAGGGTCTGAACTTCTAAATAAGCGTTTTTCATCAATCCATTTTGAAAGTTGCTCTTCAAGAACTAAAGAGGGAACGCCTTTGGCTTCCTCCATATGAATCCATATGATTTCGCCAGATTGAAAGAATAAAACCCGATAGTGGCTTTCATCAAATTTAACGACCTCATTGATTTGCCACATAAGACACCTCTAAATCAAACACTAGGTCAGACCCTTTTAATTTATCGAATGGCTGTTGGATATCAAATTTAATTGAACGATTTGCTATAAGTGTTCTTAAATATTGTAGGGTCATTCCAGCCGTAGTTCTTTCCTGAATATCAACCTCTTTACAAAGTTTAATGATAGAAATCCCTGGCTTTTTTGAAAAATAATAGAAAATTGAATGTAGTTTATCCCAGATATCAGGATCTAAATGTTCTACAATAAAGGGACTTAACCATTCGAGATTTTTTCGGGCAGTTATAGGAATATTTTGTTCCGTCACAATACTCCACGGGATTTCTTTGAGTTTCCAGTAACGACGTTCAATTTCAAGTTTTTCAATTGTCCTTTCTTTTAATAGCTCTTTTAAAGGCTTTACCTGAATCGCAAACTGAGGCTTGTTCTTATCATTTGTATCAATCAGAAAATTGGAACTCATGACTTGTTCTGAGCCCTGTATGCTGGGATGTCTCAAACCATGCTCTAAACAGATTTCTCTTGTGTCATCTATATTCAAAGGAAATTGTTCCCGAATATCCTGAACAGAACTAGACCAATCTAAAATCAAAAAAACATACAGTTCTAAATTAGAAAGTAAATGATGAACTCTTTGAGTTTTATGAGAGTAAATACGATGAGAGACCCCACGAGAGGGTACATCCTGAATAGTCAGCCATGGTTGGTAATCTTTTCCCATACCTTGTCCACGACCATCTTTTATTCTTTTGCTAATTTGTTCTTGTGTGAAGAATCTCGGTGCTCTACTCATAGAAAAACCCAGCCTACTTTTTAATCAGTATAGCTGGGTTTATCCAGTTTACAACTTTAATGTATAGTTTAGAACTATATTGTTACAGTTTAGAACTTTAATGGTAGGTTTAAAACTATATTGTCCAAAAACAGGATACCCAGCCTTTATTTAAATAATTATTCTACGGTGACCGATTTAGCGAGGTTTCGAGGTTGGTCGACATCCGTACCGCGAAGAACTGCAACATGATAAGACAGCAGTTGTACAGGTACGCTATAAACAATTGGAGCCAATATTGGGCTAATGCTTGGTACATAAACCACATGCTGACGGTCTTTGGCTTTAATGCCACTATTTTCATCGGCAAAGACAAAGAGTTCACCACCACGAGCTTGAACCTCTTCCATATTCGATTTGAGTTTATCGAGCATGTCATCTTTCGGTGCGAGAATGACCACAGGCATGTCATTGTCGACTAAAGCGAGCGGACCATGTTTAAGTTCACCTGCGGCATAGCCTTCAGCATGGATATATGAAATCTCTTTGAGTTTCAACGCCCCTTCGAGTGCGATCGGGAAATTCGTGCCACGACCTAAGAATAAGCAGTGCTGCTTCTCTACGAAAAGTTCAGATAAACGTAAAATTTCAGGGTCATTACGTAAGGTATCTAAAATTACTTTAGGGGTATGCCAAAGTTCAGACGTAATCTCAGCCACATGCTGTACAGAAATGCTTTTCTTAACTGTACCGATTTTGAGTACCAATAACATCAGTGCTGCAAGCTGTGTGGTAAATGCCTTGGTCGATGCTACACCAATTTCAGGACCCGCCAGTGTAAGCAGACTATGATTGGTCTCACGTACCATAGACGATGTTGCGACATTACAAATAGTCATGGTGGTAATGTCAGCACCTTTTGCTGCAGCACGCTTTTGGGTATCACGCAGTGCGGCTAAAGTGTCAGCGGTTTCACCAGATTGTGAAATGCAGACATAAAGCGTGTGATTGACAATGACAGGGCTGCGATAGCGGAATTCGCTCGCAATTTCTACTTGGCACGGTAAATCAATCAGTTGTTCAAACCAATATTTGGCAATCATGCCTGCATGGTAGCTTGTCCCGCAGGCAATGATTTGGATTTGCTGAATTTTTTGGAAATCAGCAACTGCATTGGCAAGAAAGTCTTCACGCAGTGCATTGCCATCTAGAGCTTGAGAAATGGTTTGTTGAATTGCTTCAGGTTGCTCATAAATTTCTTTGAGCATGTAATGTTTATATTCACCTTTAGATGCATTGCTGACGGCAGCATCTAATTCTTTGATTGGGCGCTCGACCAGTTGACCAGCGACAAAAACTTCAATGCTATTGCGGGTTAAACGAGCAATATCACCTTCTTCAAGGTAAATAAAACGATTGGTAATAGGCAGTAAAGCCAATTGATCTGAACTGATAAAGTTTTCACCAATGCCGACGCCAATGACCAAAGGTGAACCTTCACGCACGGTAATCAGTTCATCTGGATGGTCGGTATGTACGATACCCAGTGCATAAGCCCCTTTAAGCTGAGGCACGACTTGTTGCACAGCTTCCAGCAAGCTTGGAGTTGACTTTAGGGCATCCTTAACCAAGTGAGCGACCACTTCGGTATCGGTCTGTGAGGTAAATACATAGCCTAAAGCTTCAAGATCATCTTTAAGTTCTTGGTAGTTTTCAATAATGCCGTTATGGACTACAGCAACATCGCCAGAAATATGCGGATGTGCATTATCTTCAGTGGGTTTACCATGGGTTGCCCAACGGGTATGCGCAATACCCAGAGAACCGAGAATATTGGATTGATTAACGGCTTCTTCTAAATTTGAAACTTTACCGACACGTCTTTCGCGTAAAACTTGGCCTTGATTGACCAGCGCTAAACCCGCAGAGTCATAGCCACGATATTCAAGGCGTTTTAAACCTTCAATTAAAATAGTTGTAATACTACGTTCTGCAACGCCACCGACAATACCGCACATAATCTAATCCTCTTATTTCTTCATCTTTTGTGGACGTTGATAGTTCTCTTTTTCAACTTGTTTAGAGCGTTCTACCGCTAAACTATTCTCTGCAACATCACGGGTAATGGTGGAGCCCGCACCGACGGTTGCCCCATTGCCAATGGTGACAGGTGCAACCAATGAGCTGTTGGAACCAATAAATGCAGCATCACCAATGATGGTTTTAAATTTATTTGCACCATCATAATTACAGGTAATAGTCCCAGCACCAATGTTCGAGCCTGCACCAATTTCAGCATCACCTAAATAGGTAAAGTGGTTGGCTTTTGAACCGAAGCCAACGCTGGTGTTTTTGACTTCAACGAAGTTACCAATATGCACTTCAGCAGCCAGTTTTGCACCTGGTCGTAAACGAGCAAAAGGACCAATCTGCGCATCTTCGCCGACCATAGCATTATCAAAGAGGCTATACGGCTGAACTTTTGTACCTGCTGCGATCTTGGTGTTTTTGATGATACAACCTGCACCAATTTCTACATGGTCGCCAAATTCACATTCGCCTTCAATAATCACATTGATGTCGATGCGTACGTCTTGCCCAACGGTTAAATTTCCACGAAGGTCAAAGCGACTTGGGTCAATCAGATGAACACCCTGCTGCATCAGCTTTTTGGCTTGATCGGTTTGGAATTGACGCTCTAATGCGGCGAACTGAACACGATCATTCACTCCTTCAACTTCGAAGGCTTGTTCAGGCTCAACCGATGCGACTTGCATCCCATCGGCTAAGGCCATTGCTACAATATCAGTCAGGTAATATTCACCTTGCGCATTATTATTGCTGAGTTTAGGTAACCACTCATGTAATTTGGCATTGCTGACACAGTAAATACCCGTATTAATTTCTTTAATCTGATGCTGCTCTGTGGTTGCATCTTTATGTTCAACAATCGCTTGAATTTTCCCATTCTCACGCACAATACGGCCATAACCAGTTGCATCGGCTAAAGTTAAAGTCACTAAGCCAATGCCTGTCTCGGCTGTCGCATTGAGTAATTTTTGTAGCGTGTTTTGAGAGATGCAAGGTACATCACCTGATAAAATCAGTGAGCTGCCTTCCTGTGGAAGGACGGGGAGTGTCATTTGCACTGCATGACCTGTTCCGAGTTGCTCAGTTTGTTCCACCCATTCAATCTTTTCATGAGTAAATGTTTTTTGAACTCGTGCTCCGCCGTGCCCATAAATTGTAATAATATTGGCTGCATTTAATTTTTTTGCAGTGTCGATGACATGACCAAGTAAAGGACGTCCTGCAAGTGGTTGTAGTACTTTGGGTAAAGAAGAACGCATACGTGTTCCTTTACCTGCAGCAAGAATAATAACAGTCGTTGACATGTTCTAATCCTAAAAATGGCCTAAGCCACAGTGAAATAAAAATAAATCCAAATACAAAGTGCAGCCCAAAGTCCTGCAATCAGGTCGTCGAGCATAATACCAAAGCCACCTTCGACTTTTTGGTCAATGACACGAATCGGCCACGGTTTCCACACATCAAAAATACGAAATAAAATAAAACCCAGCAGCAGCCAGAGCCAATTCATTTGCCCTAAATACAGGACAGGCAAAAAGGTGATGGACTGGCCAGCAAACTCATCCCATACAATACGCCCATCATCATGGACGCCCATCACTTTGGCAGTATGCCCACAGATATAAATGCCAATTAGAGACATGAGGATGATGGCAATAATGGTGTTCGATAAGCCAATTGCAAGCCAAATCGGGACGAACAGCAGTGCGAATGCAGAACCAAACGTTCCTGGTGCTTTGGGTGCTAGCCCTGAGCCAAACCCTACACCACAAAATACGATGAAACGGTCATACCAAGACATCTGACGAAAGAGGATAGGGGGCTTATGCAAAGTGTTGATATCCATTAAATTGCAAGGAATGGTCTAAGCCATTTTGTTGAAAACGCAGACCACTTTCGGCATCAATTTTTCCAATCACACTGATGCTGCTATGGTTTTGTTGTTGCAAAAGTTTTTCATAATTCTGCGGACTTATTGTAAAGCATAATTCATAGTCATCGCCACCCGCCAAAGCATATTGCCATTGTTGTTCTCGTGTTAAATCTTGTAGCGTGGTATTGATGGGCAATTGATCAAGCTGTAGGGTCGCGCCCACATGGGATGCTTTTAAAATATGACCGAGATCTTGTGCTAAGCCATCCGACACATCAATCATACTGTGCGCTAAGCCTTTGAGTGCTTGCCCCAGTTCGCAGCGTGGGGTAGGGTAGTCCAAACGGTGTTGGAGAGGGTGGCCTAAGTGCTGCAGGGCAAAAGCAGCATCGCCGACAGTACCACTGACACAAATCAAATCACCCACTTGAGCGGCAGAACGGGTGACGGCTTGACCGATATTGACCCAGCCCAGTGCAGTCACGGAAATGGTGAGATGTGGGCTTTGGGTGGTGTCTCCACCAATTAAACTCACTCCAAATTTATCACAGCAATCATATAAACCCTGACTAAAGCCTTTGAGCCAGTCATGATCAATTTGGGGTAAGCTCAAGGCCAGTAAAATACTCTGAGGTTTCGCGCCCATTGCGGCGATATCAGATAAATTGACTGCGACAGATTTCCAGCCAATCGCATGTGGGCTGGTATCAAGCGGGAAGTGACGTCCAGCAACCAAGGTATCGGCACAAATGACCAATTGTTGCTGCGGTGGTGGGGTGAGCAAGGCTGAGTCGTCACCGACGCCTAAATCGACAGAATGAGGGCTCTTACGATTAAAATAGGTATCAATGATCGAAAACTCAGCCATACAACAAATCTACTACTGTGAGTTCGCTTGTTGCTTTTCTGCTGCACGTAAAGTTGTTGCTAAACGATCTAATACACCATTGATGTATTTATGGCTGTCTGCACCGCCAAAATGTTTAGCAAGCTCGATCGCTTCGTCTAAAACCACACGATATGGAATTTCAAGGTGTTCCTTGAGTTCATATGCGCCTAAACGAAGGGTCGCAAGTTCAACGCCATCAAGCGCAGAAACTTCGCGATCAAGCACAGGGATTAAGAGCGCATCCAATGCTTCATGATTGGCAACCACTTGGGTTAACAATTCATGATAATAGCTCAGATCCACTTTGTGCATGGCATTTTCCACACGCGTACGTGCTTCGATCTCATGGACTGGATTGTGGCTCATTTGCCATTCGTAAATTCCTTGTACAGCAAAGCGACGTGCTTTACGTTTTGCTGCATAAGTTGCTTGCAATGTTTGCGACATAGCGTTAAATAGCCTTTAACAAGTTAACCATTTCAATTGCAGTAAGAGCAGCTTCGCCACCTTTATTACCTGCTTTTGTACCCGAGCGTTCAATCGCTTGTTCAATACTATCCGTAGTCAATACACCATTAATCACTGGAAGACCAGATTCTAGGCCAACCACGCCTAAACCTTTGGCACATTCACCTGCAACAAAGTCGAAGTGCGGTGTGCTACCACGAATCACAGCACCCAGTGCAATGATGGCATCGAAGCGTTCAGACGCCACTAATTTTTTAGCCACGACAGGAAGTTCCCACGCGCCTGGTGCATGAACAACAGTGATATTATCCTCTGATACACCATGACGTTTCAATGTATCAATTGCACCTTCTAATAGATGTTCGACAACAAAACTATTAAAACGACCCACTAAAATCGCATAACGGCCTTCGCTAGCGAGATGTAACATACCTTCAATACGGCGAATTGCCATAGCAACCTCGATGATTTTTTAAGTTGTTTGATGTGCGGTGATATATTCCACCACTTCTAAATTAAACCCAGAGAGTGCATTAAAGCGTAAAGGTGAGCTCAAAAGCTTCATCTTTTCTACGCCTAAATCACGTAAAATTTGTGCGCCTACCCCAATGGTTTGGTACTGCTGAGATAAAGCAGCATTGGATTTGGTTGGTTTTGGTGCTGTAAGGCTGTCTAGGGCTGGGCCTAAGTCTTGTAAATGACGCTGACCAATCCAGACTAAAACACCACGATCGCTACTTGCGATTTCTTGCAGGGCTTTGTCGAGATTCCATGCTGGCTCACCGTCTTTTTTGTTGAGCTTGAGCAGGTCGCGAACAGGGTTGAAACCATGGACACGGACGGTCGTTACACCTTCTTTTGGTTCGCCTTTCACCAAAGCCAAGTGTATATCTGGATTGCCTAATTCGCGGTAACGATATAAGTCAAAAGTCCCATATTCGGTATCAATGCTTTGCTGATCAATGCGTTCAACTGTTTGCTCATTGGTCATACGGTAGTGAATCAGATCCGCGATGGTGCCAATTTTTAAACCATGCTTTTCAGCAAAAATTTCAAGATCGGCACGGCGCGCCATCGTGCCATCTTCATTGATGATTTCACAGATGACCGATGCCGGCTCTAGACCTGCTAGGCGAGATAAATCACAACCTGCTTCGGTATGACCTGCGCGGTGTAGAACACCACCAGGCTGCGCCATCAATGGGAAAATATGTCCTGGTTGAACGATATCTGATGGTTTGGCATGTGCCGCTACAGCCGTTTGAATGGTATGCGCACGTTCCGCAGGTGAAATCCCTGTAGAAATACCTTCTGCCGCTTCAATTGAAAGCGTGAAGTTGGTGCCATGTTGTGCGCCATTGGCATCGACCATCAATGGAAGATTCAATTGTTTACAGCGATCACGGCTGAGCGTTAAACACACCAAACCACGTGCGTGGGTGATCATAAAGTTGATGTCTTCTGCGCGAACATGGGTCGCTGCGATAACTAAATCACCTTCATTCTCACGATCTTCGTCATCCATCAGGATGACCATTTTACCTGCACGGATATCTGCAACTAGCTCTTCAACGGTATTGAGCGGCATCAACCTTCACCTTCATCGTTGTCGCCATGGACGACATATCATTTGTTTTCATTGGCACATAGTTTAAGCTTTTTTCAGGCTTTTGCCTATGTGCGAATCATTTCCTTGAGTCGTCCATTGTTATACACAGTCAGTCCCAGCTTGAAAAGATGCCTTTATTTTAAAAAGCTGAAATGTGCTTAGTCTTTAAGCGATTGAAAAGCATAAAAAAGAACAATCTTATCGAAAATAAGTCAATCGGTGTAGTAAATAAGGGGTCTAGACAAATGTTGCGCTATTGATGGCGAGTGGTTGAGCGTTGGAGTACCTTCTTTTTTGAATTTGACCATCAGGTTCAGTTTTAGCAGGGTACTGCAACTAATGAATCAGACCGGGGTGGATATTTGCGTTCACTCATCGGGTGGAGGATGAGTCAAAAAATATTGAATATGCCGAGTGAATAATCAGACGATTCGTCATCTATTTTTGATTTGTACTATAATTCTTCTTTTTTAATCCTCTGGATTATTTCTTCTGTGATGTCCTTACTTGCTCAATATTTTGCACAGCAACAATTTTGCGTATTGGTTGAATACTTAAGCTCGCACCAAGCCCAGTGGCCTGTGAAAGCTCAATTTGCAGGTTTTCCTGCGGCTATGACTCTGGCTGATCGGGTGCATGCGGATGATGATGAAGCGCCTTTGCAAGTCGCCAAACAGTATCCACAAGAGATTGAGAAAGTCATTCACTTTTCGGGGAAGGCACGCGATATACAAGACTTTGAGCAGTTTTTGCAAGATGCAAAAACACGGGGTCAAAAGAACTTGTTGCTTTTAACAGGTGATAAATTAAAACAGCACTGCTATAGCCACGACCTAGAACCCCGAACACGTTATTTGGAGTCGGTGAATGCTGTCATGGAAGCCAAACGCCAAGGCGGTTTTCATATCGGTGTCGCGTTTAACCCGTTTAAATATGCGGAAGCGGAAAAAGAGGCGCAATATTTAAAACTGCATAAAAAAATGAAAGCAGGGGCCGATTATGTGATTACCCAATTGGGCTATGACATGGCTGCTTTACAAGATGCACATGCATTTTTAGCGCGGCATCAGTATGCTCAAAAAATGTTAGCCTGTGTCATGCCACTGACCTTGGCACGGGCTAAGTTTATGCTGAAACATAAAGTGGCTGGCATTGTGATCACCCCGCATATGTTGCAGGTGTTGCAACAGGAAAAAGAACAGGGTTTAAGTGATCGTGTTTATGTGCGCTGTGCATTGCAGATTCTAATGTGTCGACATTTGGGTTTTGCGGGGGTGCATTTATCGGCTTGCCATCAGCCTGAAGAGCAAGTGTTGCTAGAAAGCTATATTGAAGAATATCGGCATTTGAGTTTTGCTGAGTGTGAACAACTTTGGAATACGCTTTGGCAGGTGCAAACCAGTACAGAGTTTCATCCAAAGCTGGCTTATTATTCACGGCCTGCGACTTCAAGTCAGATTATTAAATACCAACATCTGCATTTGATGCACGATGCTTTATTTGAATCTAAACTGGCTAAAGGAGTAGGGCGGTTTATTTTTAATTTTAATGTTTGGGATCGAACGAAAGCCAACAATGCATTACTGAAAACGGAACATTTGAGTAAGCATGCGGTGGTGGGCTGTGAGAGTTGTGGTCAATGCCGTTTAGGCGAGACCCTGTACATTTGCCCAGAAACTTGCCCCAAAGGCTTGGCTAATGGGCCTTGTGGTGGAACCAGCTTAGACCGCTGTGAATTTGGTGACCGTGAATGCATTCATTCCGTCAAAGCACGCTTAGCCAAAGCGGTTGGACAAACAGCGATTTTAAAAGAAAAGCTGATTCCGACCGTGTCGATTGCGGTACGTGGAACCAGCTCTTGGAAAAATTGGTATGTGGAGTCTGCAGACTAAAATCAGCTGTCCTGATCCATAGCATTTGAATAGAACTTTTCTCCGAGTTTGATGCGCTCACGGCCTTGGCTCATGCGCCAGCGGTTGCTATCCCTCAGTGAATACACACAGCCGCAGTACTCTTGTTGATAAAACTCTTCACGTTTGCTGATGTCCAGCATGCGTACCGCACCGCCATGTTTGCGCCAGTTATAGTCCCAGTAGTGAATGCCTGCGTAATGTGAAGCAGAACGGTGCCCGCACTCATTGATCTGCTGCATATTCTTCCAACGGGAAATACCGAGAGAGCTGCTGATCAGGCTAAAGCCATGTTCTGCCGCATATAACGCTGTCCGTTCAAACCGCATATCAAAACACATGGTGCAACGAATGCCTTTCTCTGGCTCATTTTCCATACCTTTAGCACGTGCAAACCAGTTGTCTGTGTCGTAATCACAGTCAATAAATGGAATGTGATGTTTTTCTGCAAAGCGAATATTTTCTTCTTTGCGAATCAGATATTCCTTTACAGGATGAATGTTGGGGTTATAGAAAAAGATAGAAAAATCGATACCCGATTCAATCAGGGTTTCCATGACTTCACCTGAGCAAGGCGCGCAGCAGGAATGCAAGAGCAGTTTGTCATGACCTGTGGGGAGGCTAAGTTTCTGACGTTCGAGCTTCGACATATTGAATGGTTTTTATCTATTTAAACCAGACAGTTTAAAACGTCTAACGAGCGGATCAACGGCGATTGGATGAAGAATTCTCAGGATGAGCTGATGAATTTTCATGATTAAAATCGACTTTGGCAGATGATTAAGAGCTGTTTTGAGTGCTGTAGATGAGTAGAGAGAGAACATTTGAGAGGCCCAAACTTGCATAATGGAGCGAGATTCGTCATCATTTACACAAAGGGTGTTTAACAGTTGTGTTAGATAGGTATTCGTTGAAGGCGGGCCACTTCAACAGCAAGAAAGAGAGTATCTAGCTGTGCTTCATTTTTTTACTACGCCTTCCAATAAGGAATTGGAGTGTCGTCATAACTTTCAGTATGAGACCGATATGCGTTTGATCCAACGCTGTAAATTCCTTGAAGATCAAGATGAGAAAAAAGCCATTCAACATCTTTTAAAAGAACGGGGTTATACCAAAGCTGAGATTTTAAAGCTCACGATTGATGGTTAAATCTAAGATCTAAAAAAAGCTTCCTAGTCGGAAGCTTTTTTGTTTTTACATGTTCTGTTTTGTATCGCACCAGTTTGAGAGACAAGCGACTTTGATTCGATATTTACATAATGCTTCACGTGGAACATAAAAAAGCCTGAAGACTAGGGTGGTGAGAAGTTCTGCTGTCAGCACTGTATGCTTTTTCAGCGCTTTAGCCTGCTCAATTTGGATAGAAGATCAGAATCATCAGTTCTCAATATTTGAGCTGAATTTAACTCAGGTACAAGAGCATGCTGCTTGCTCTCACATGATTTCGTTGTATCAAAGTAGAGATATCACAAGAGTTCGATGCATAGCCACGAGTTAAATAGGACAGTTGGTGGGCTGGATTCGGTCGTTGTACCTCTCAAAAAACTGAAGGAATCACGCTTCAACCTAGGCATGATTAAGAGATGGGCTTAAAAGTCATCCACAGTTATAAAAGAAAGCCTTACTTCTCGATTGGCGCACATGTACGGATCATGAAGATTGTGAATTTGAATGCTTAAATTTTTTCATTCTCTGTAAATGGGGCGAGTGTTTTTGTTGCAGATCATAGATATTAAAATGAAATAAACTAATTAAAAATATATTAAGGTGAAAAAAAATAAGTGAATCTCACTTTTATAGGTTAAGCTATACCGTATTCATCAAGATTAAAAAATTGGGCCGCGCCAGATGTTAGAACTCCGCCATTTAAAAACCTTAACCGCTTTAAGAGAGCATGGCTCATTGGTGGCTGCTGCGGGAGACCTATGCTTAACGCCTTCAGCTTTGTCGCACCAGTTGCGTGAGTTAGACCAGTGGTTTGGGGTTGAAGTGGTGAACCGTCGTAGCCGTCCCGTTAGCTTTTCTAATGTGGGACAGCGTTTGTTAAAACTGGCTGATGAAGTGTTGCCGCAGGTGCAAATTGCACAAAGCGACATCACCCGTATTGTGCATGGTCAAACTGGACGTATTACTTTTTCCTCAGAGTGTCATAGCTGTTTCGATTGGTTAATGCCGTTATTAAATCAATATCGTCAGCAATATCCTGATGTTGATTTGGACTTTGCTTCAGGCTTTGAGGCGAACCCGCATGAGTTATTGCAGACGGGTGAGTTTGATTTATTGATTACAGCCGACCCGATTGCGTTAAAAGGGGTGGAGTATTTTCCGATTTTTGAGTACGAGTCACGTTTGGTCTTATCCAATACCCATCCTTTGGTTCGTGCCAAAGACATTACCGTGCAAGAACTTGCAGAAGAAACCTTGGTGACCTATCCAGTGGATAAGCACCGTTTAGATATTATGTCGCGTCTGTTTATTCCGGCCAATATCCTGCCGAAACAGATCCGCACCACCGACCTCACCCAAATGTTGATTCAACTGGTGGCAAGTGGGCGTGGTATTGGGGCATTACCCGATTGGGTGGTGAACGAATATGAACAAAAGGGTTGGGTGACTTCGCGTCGTTTGGACTGCGTAGCGCCTGAAGGTTTGCGTCGTACTCTTTATGCAGGCTATCGTACTGAGGAAAAAGAGAAGGATTATTTCGAAGGCTTTTTAAAACAACTGGATAAATTTGCCAAGAAAAGAACGCAATATTATATCTAGTTGCTCTTGTTTTAAGGAGGGGGATCAGTGTTGCTGCATCCTCCTTTTTTGAACCTATCAGCGCTTGTTATTTTTTGTGAAAAATGTGGCTCAGTGCTATAATTGCGCGCCTGATAATTTGTCAACTTTTAAACACTGATCATGATGATGCAACTCCACGTATCCCGCTTGAATATGAGCTTGGTTGATCAAGAATTATCAGCTATAGAGTACATTCCTGCGATGCAACGCCGGCGCTTATCGCGTCTGGCAAAGCTGGCTTTGAATAGCGCAATGCAGACTTTAGATACCCACAAAGTCGATTATATTGTGTGGGTGTCGCAATATGGCGATGAAGCAAAAACACTGAATATTTTAGCAGATGTGTTACGCGAGCAAACCCCTTCACCGACTCAATTTTCAACGTCGGTACATAATGCAATTTCAGGCTTATATTCTATTTTATGTCAGGATGCGACACCTGCGACCAGTTTGGCGGGTTCGTGGAATGATGGGTTGATTGAAGCCTATGCATGGTTAAAAACAAGGCCAGAAGCTCGTCAGGTTTTGCTGGTGTATTATGATGAAGCCTTGCCGGACATTTATATCGAGCATCAGCCATTTTCTGCTTTTGCGATGGCAGCGATGATTTCATTAGCGCCTGCAAATTTGATATTGACGCCAAAGCATACGAATGCAACGCCAGCCTATCAGCAAGCTTTAGCATTTAACACGTTTTGGACTAATCCTGAGCAAACTGAATCTGAAGCGTGGACGAAATGCTGAAATTAAATCGAATCAAGCAAAAAGCTAACTATGCATGGCGGGTTGGAGCGACAGGATTTAGCTTTGCCAGCTTTGGCTTAGGCGGCGTGGCGATTGGTGGTTTGGTTGCGCCGCTAGTTAAGCTGAGTTCATCTGATCTGGATGTCCGAAAACAGCGCACTCAAAAGGTGATTAAACACAGTTTTAAAGGTTTCACCGAAATGATGGTGAAACTGGGCATTATGACTTACACGGTTGAAGGTTTAGAGAAATTAAAAAACAGTCAACAGGAGTTGGTGATTGCCAATCATCCGACACTGATTGACGTGGTGGTTTTAATTGGTTTAATGGAGCAAGCAAACTGTGTCGTTAAGCAGGCACTGTGGTCAAATCCATTTACCAAAGGTCCTGTGCAAAGTGCGGGCTATATTTTAAATGCGGGTTCTGAACAATTTATTCAGGACTGTGTACACAAATTGCAGCAGGATCATGCCGCGTCCTTGTTGATCTTTCCTGAGGGAACAAGAACAGCAAAAGGTGAGCAGTTGAACGAGTTTCAGCGCGGTGCGGCCAATATTGCCTTACGTGCAGGCGTACCAATTCGTCCTGTGCTGATTAGCTGTACGCCATCGACCCTGACCAAAAATGAAAAGTGGTATCACATTCCTGAACAGCCGTTTCATATTCATGTGAAGGTGTTGGATGCGATCCGAGTGGAAGACGTATTGGATGATGTAACGGTCAATCCAAAAAATGTGCGTCAATTAAATCAACAATTACAGTGGTTTTTTAACCAAGAGTTATCCCTAAATGAGCAATCTTGCTGACGAATTAAAGCAAATGATTATTGATGTCCTCGCCCTTGAAGATATCCGTATTGAAGACATTGATACAGACGCACCTTTGTTTGGTGATGGTCTGGGTTTGGACTCGATCGATGCTTTAGAGTTAGGTTTAGCATTAAAAAAACGTTATGGCATTCATTTGAATGCAGAATCTGCAGAGACCAAAGAACATTTTAAATCAATTCAAAGTTTAGTGGCTTTGGTTGAAGCACAGAAAACAGCATAAGAGGTTGCTATGCTTGCACAAGAAACCGTGTTAGAAAAATTACGTGAGTGGATGGAAGAGCTGTTTGAAATTGCACCTGAAGATGTGCAGTTAGAATCAAACCTAGCTTCAGACCTCGATGTCGACAGTATTGATGCCATTGATTTGGTTGTAAAAATTAAAGAGCTGACAGGTAAACAAGTTAATCCTGAAGACTTTAAAAACGTGCGTACCGTTCAAGATGTGGTGCTCGTGATTCAGAATATGTCGGCTGCATGAACAACATTTTAAAAGGGATAGCAGGGGTCGGATTGATCCTCTATCCTTTTTTTGTGGCTTATGCTTTAGCGCATGGACAGTATGTCTGGGTCAGTGTGGTATTGATTGCACTGGGCATTTTACGCTTATTGAGTAAGGGCAATGCCCTGCTGTGGCCATTGACAGGTTTTGCCATTTTATGTGGCGGGCTGAGTTTGATTTTAAAAGATCATGCGTGGCTTAAACTCTATCCTGTCTTTATGAGTCTCGGGGCGCTATTTATTTTTGCCAGCACTTTGATTAGACCGCCTTCAATGATTGAACGTTTTGCACGTTTGGCAGAGCCTAATTTGCCCGAAGAAGGGGTAGAATGGACCCGTCAAGTGACCAAAGTTTGGTGTGGGTTTTTCTGCATCAATGCGGTCATTGCCCTGATTACTGTTTTCTTTGCACCGATGAAGATTTGGGTGATGTATAACGGCTTGATCTCTTATGTCTTGATGGGTGGACTGTTACTGGGTGAGTTCATCTTGCGCAAACGCCAGCAGCGATTGCATCAGGCACAGAAATAACAGCGTTTCCGTCAGGGCAGCTGAAACAGCGACCTCGAACTATAGCGATTAGAAATACGGTTTTAAAAACAAATTTTATGTCTTGTCATTTTCAACACCATCTCCATTCATTGCGTCCCCTGTGTATTCAGGCGGACTCAAGTTTCGTTTCCTTTCACACTTTTTGGTTGGATGTGGCTGAACAGGCTGCGCAAATTCAGCCGTTGGAACAGCCTGTATGGGCGCTTTGGCAAGAAGACAGTTATGAGTTTTTAGTATTGTTGTTTGCGGCCTTGCAAGCAGGTAAGCAAGTGTTGTTGCCACCGCATCGGGTCAGCGACTTAGAAAAAGAATTGGCTGGGCAGCAGATTTATTTTTTAAAACGTTTGCCATCGACAGTAGCGTCAACCTTCGAGCTTCAATTTGATGCTGCCTTTTTCAATCAGGCCCAGCTGTATTTTTATACTTCGGGTTCAACTGGGCAGCCGAAAAAGATTCCGCGCACCTTGCAACAGCTTTTCAATGAAGTCTGCGGTTTAGAGGCCAGTTTTGACTTGCCTGAGCAGGCGGTCGCGATTGCTACGGTGAGCCATCAACATATTTATGGTTTGTTGTTTAAGTTGTTGTGGCCCTTAGCCAGTGGGCGCAGTTTCTATCAAAAACAACTGGCTTTTCCTGAAGATGTGGTCGATCTTCAAAAGAAAATTGCCCATGTGCAGCTGCCCAATTATCTGATTTCCAGCCCCGCTTTGTTGAAGCGCTGGACTACAGATGTGGTATTGCAAGACTGTCAGATGGTCTATTCCTCTGGTGGAAAGTTGGATGCTGGCGTGCGTCCTTTGCTGAACCGTCCGATTACTGAAGTGTTTGGCAGTTCTGAAACAGGCGGGATCGCCCACCGTCAGGCAGATGATGCGCTATGGACACCCTTTGCCAATGTCGAAATTCAGTGCGCCAAGCAGCAAGAGTTAGCCGTTAAAACCAACCATGCCTTTAGCGCGGATTGGATTTTAACTGGGGATAAAGTGCAGGTCGTGGATGCACAGAATTCCAAAAGTCCGTTTCAGTTATTGGGACGTTTGGACCGCATTGTTAAACTTGAAGAAAAGCGTTTAAGTCTCGATGCGATTGAAGCGAAAATCGCTGAATTGGTCGAAATACAACAATGTCATGTCCTAATTCACGAAAAAGAACAGCGTCAGATTTTGGCGGTGGTGGCTGTGCTGACAGAAGATGCTCGGGCGCTACTCATTGAAAAGGGCAAAGCTTCCTTTACCGCAGAGCTGAAAAAACAATTACAACAAAAACTGGAAAGTATTGCGATTCCGCGACAGTGGCGGTTCTTAACGCAAATGCCACAAAATGCACAATCTAAGCTGAATCAACAGTATTTAAAATCGCTGTTTCAACCGATGAGCTTGCCTGTGGTTTTGATGCAGCAATCTCAGGATACGCAGATCAGTTATGCTTTGGAATTTATTCCTGAATTGGAATGCTTTAAAGGACATTTTCCGAACTTCCCGATTTATCCGGGCGTAGGGCAAATAGGATTTATTCAACATTTTGCCAAACATAACTGGGCGGATTTACTGTGGTGCAATGGTTTTGAGCAGTTAAAATTTCAAGGACTGATTCAACCCTATCAAACGGTGGAACTGGTGCTTAGCCGTAAAGCGCATAAGGTCAGTTTTGAGCTGAAAAATCATGACAAAATATTGGCATCAGGACGTTTGCTGTTTGCTGTCCCTTCAGACGTTTAAGCCGAGAGACAAAATGAAACACTGCTTTGTGATTCCTGTGTATAACCATCCGCATTATTTGGACGCGTTATTGTCACATTTAAGCGCTTTTGAGTTGCCTATCATTATGGTGAATGATGGCAGTGATGCCGATTGTACGGCGGTATTACATCAGCTCGCGCAGGATTATCGAATGGTCGATTTGGTTGAACATACCCATAATCAGGGCAAAGGACAGGCAGTGATCACGGGTCTTAAACATGCCTTTGAATGTGGTTATAGCCATGCTTTGCAACTGGATGCCGATGGTCAACATGACTGGCAGGACGTACAACGCTTTTTAGACACCTCTATCCAGCATCCTGAAGCCATGATTATTGGCCAGCCAATCTTTGATGCGACTGTTCCGAAAAAACGTCTCTATGGCCGTTATGCAACACATATTTGGGTGTGGATTAACAGCCTATCTTTTGACATTAAAGACAGCATGTGTGGCTTTCGCGTTTATCCTCTGGCGCAGACGGTGAACATTTTAAATACAGCCAAGTTTCAACCGCGGATGGGCTTTGACTCGGAAATTTTAGTGCGTTTGAAATGGGACAATGTGCCGTTTATCAATCTGCCCACGCATGTGATTTACCCTGAAGGCGGCATTTCACATTTTGATGTTTGGCGTGACAATTTGGGCATGGCGCGCGCGCATAGCCGCTTATTGGGTGGCATGCTGCTGCGGTTCCCCAAACTGATTTATCAGAAAGTCAAAGGCTAAGGCGGTCAGAGAAGCATATGCAGAAATGGAGCGCCGTGAAAGAGCGGGGCGGGATGTTGCCGCTGATGCTGATGCTGGGTTTCTACCGTTTGGGTGGGCGCTGGCTGTGCCGCGTCATCTTATACTTTGTGATTTTATGGTACTGGCTCTTTTCCAATACCGCGCGTCAGGCTTCACTGTTGTACTTAAAAAAACTGCATCATTTTGCAGGTGCGCAGTCGCCGTTTCAGGCTGAGCCACAGCTGTGGCACAGCTATACGCATTTAATGCAATTTGGCGAATGTATTTTAGATAAAATTGAAGGCTGGCTCGGGCATATTCCTGAGCAAAACTTAAAGCTGCATGGTCATGCGCACTTTCGTTCGCACTATCAAAAAGGTGCGGTAATTGTGGTGTCGCATTTTGGCAATATTGAATTGCTTCGCGCCATCAAAGCAGAGCATCCGCAGAAAATTAATGTGTTGGTCTATCAAAAACATGCCACCAAATTCAATGAATTTTTAAAAAAACTGAATGAACATGCCGATGTTAATTTGGTTTCGGTGGATGAGCTAGGAATCGAAACAGCACTGATTTTGCAGGATAAATTGGATCAGGGTGAATGGGTGATTGTGGCAGCAGACCGCGTACCCGTGCAGTCGGATCGGGTACAATCGGTTGCTTTTCTAGGTGAGCAAGCGCTGTGGCCTCAGGGTGCATGGATTTTGGCCAGTTTATTAAAAGCTCCTGTGCTGGCGGTGTTTTGCTATCGAGTTAATACACATTTTGAAGTGCATATTCACCAAGTAGCGGAGCAGTTAAATTGGCCACGTAAAGAGCGTTTACAGGCCATGCAACAGACCACACGACAGTATGTGGAACTGTTGGAACAGCATTGCATACGCGCGCCCTATCAATGGTTTAATTTTTATAATTTTTGGAATAAAGGATAAGTCTTGTGTTAATTGTTGGGGAAACTCCGCTCAGTATTGAAAATGTTGTGGCTGTAGCGCGTAAAGAAAAACAGGTGGCATTGCCTACCTCTGCTGAATGGACGGCATTGATTCAACGCGGTGCAGATTTCCTCGATCAGCTGTTGCAAGACGAAGGCGTTATTTATGGTGTGACCACGGGTTATGGCGACTCGTGTTTGGTTGAAATTCCAACCCACCAAGTGCATGAGCTGCCGCTGCATTTGTCGCGTTTTCATGGCTGCGGCATGGGACAAAACTTAGACTTAATTACCGCACGTGCTGTTGTGGTGGTGCGTTTATGTTCTTTAGCGCGTGGCTATTCGGGTGTCTCCCATGCCTTGTTACAGCGTTTGGTCTGGATGCTGAATGAAGATGTGATTCCTGTGATTCCCTCGGAAGGTTCGGTGGGTGCCAGTGGGGATTTGACGCCTTTGTCTTATATCGCTGGGGCCTTGGTCGGTGAACGTGATGTGTACTATCAAGGTCAGATCGTGCCGATTGCACAAGTGTATGCCGAAAAGGGTGTGCAGCCTTTGGTGATGCGTCCTAAAGAAGGCTTGGCGCTGATGAATGGTACAGCGGTCATGACCGCGATTGCCTGCCTGAATTATAAAAAAGCCGAACAGATTTCTTTTGCCAGTACTTTGATTACAGCACTAAATGTTTTGGCTTTAGAAGGGAATCCAAGCCATTTTGATGAAGTGCTGTTTGCGCAAAAACCACATCCAGGACAGCAACATATTGCAGCTCAGTTACGTGACTGGTTGAATAGTGAAGTACAAACCGAACACCAAAGTTCACGCCTGCAAGACCGTTATTCACTGCGCTGTGCACCGCATGTGATTGGGGTGTTTGAAGACTCTAAACTGTGGCTGCGTCAGTTTATTGAAAATGAGCTGAACTCAAGCAATGATAATCCATTGATTGACCCGGTGAACCTGCGGGTACTGCATGGTGGACATTTCTATGGCGGACATATTGCCCAAGCCATGGACAGCCTGAAAATTATGATCGCGAATATTGCTGACTTGATGGATCGTCAGTTGGCACAGTTGGTGGACTATAAAATGAACAATGGTTTACCGCGTAATTTAACCGGTTCAAGTGCTGAGCGCTTGCCGCTGAATCATGGCTTTAAAGCGGTGCAAATCGGGGTTTCGGCATGGACGGCAGAAGCCTTGAAACAAACACTCGCTGCATCGATTTTCTCACGTTCAACCGAATGTCATAATCAAGACAAAGTTAGCATGGGCACTATTGCTGCGCGTGATGCCAGCCGTGTGATTACCCTGACCGAACAAGTGATTGCGGCACTCAGCTGTGCAGCGGTTCAGGCTGTTAAACTCAAAGGCGTAGATACAGAACTCAGTCCTGTTTTAACCGCATTTCAACATTGGGTACTTCAGAGTTTCACTTATGTGGAGGAAGATCGTCCTTTGCAACAGGAACTCCAGATCTTGGTTAATCGTTTTGAGAGTTTAGAGCTGTTAAATCGTGTTGCTGTTGAATCCGCATAGGAAATTATTATGCATGCAGATGTAATTATTGAAGTGCCATTTCATGATGTCGATACCATGCATGTGGTATGGCACGGGCATTATTTAAAATATTTTGAAATTGCACGATGCAAACTGCTGGATCAATTTCACTATAACTATAACCAAATGCGCGACTCGGGTTATGCATGGCCTGTGATTGAAAGCTATGTACGTTATGTGCAAGGCATTGAGTTTGAGCAAAAAATTCGTGTGCGTGCTGTTTTGAAAGAATGGGAAAATCGTTTGAAAATTGAATATCTTATTTTCGATGCGGTTTCAGGCAGAAAGTTGACCAAGGGCTTTACTTCGCAAGTGGCGGTACACATTGAAAAACGTGAAATGTGCTTCCAGTCACCACAGGTGTTGTTGGACTGTTTAAATGCATGGCCTGAGTTTAAGGCGGAGTAATGCAAGTATGATTCGATACAAATTTTCTAAGACGATTTCCGTTGCGTGTATGGCAAGTGCGATGACTTTGCTTGCTCCCGCAGCGAATGCACAAAATACTGAATTGAAGCAGGTGTTTGCTCAACTCGGTGCAACGCCTGTGGTGCGTGCCCAATTTGAGCAGCAGAAAAAACTGGCCTCTTTGAATAAAACCTATGTGTCCAAAGGCACGGTGCTGTTCAGCAAAAACCAAGGCGTGCTGTGGCAGATTCAAAGTCCAGTCAAAGCCGATTTGGTGGTGACACCACGTAAGCTGGTACAAAAGACACAGCGTACGTCCAGTCAAATTGAAGTCGATAAGACGCCCTATGGCTCAGTCGCGACGATGTTTTTACAGTTGATGTCGGGCAATGAAGCGGCGCTCGCTAAAAACTTTAATGTGGTATCTGCCAACTACAGCCCGACGCAGTGGATTGTCAGCTTGACGCCGAAAAGCAGTCTATTTAAAAAGCTTTTTGTCCAAGTTGATGCGCAAGGCCAGCGTTATGTGGACCGTATCACGATTTTGGAACAAGCCAATAACCGCACCATCATTCGTTTTAGCCAGCAAACGGCTCAACCTCAAACTTTAACGGCTGCGGAAAATGCGCTTTTCCAATTGGCAAAATAAATTTAGCGCCCTGTGGCTGTTGGTGCTGTGTGTCATTGCTTTGGCACTGGGCGTGGCTTGGCTGAATAAAGGCATTAAGATTGAGACTAATATTTTTGCTTTGCTGCCTGAGGCACATCAAGATGCGCATCTGGAACAAGCACAGCAATACGTGAGTCAGCAGTTAAATGACAAAGTTTTTGTGGTGTTGGATGCCAAAACGGATCAGCAATTAGAACAGGCAACGCAAGCACTCAAAACCCAAGCCGACCAAAGTCAGCTATTTTTACCTGTCCGTCCGCAGCTTCATCCTGATCAATTTGCCCAAGCGCTGTATCAACACAAGGCGGGGTTATTATCCAAGACTGATCAACAGATGGTGCAGGAGCAGGATGATGCCGCACTGACAGAGCAGGGCTTATTGCAACTGATGAGTCCCGGCATGCCGATCACGGCTGAAATGCTCAAGCAAGATCCCTTGCTGCTGTTCCCGCGTTATGCAGTGGGTTTAAGCGCTTTACATAGCAATGCTGATATCAATTTAGAGCAGGGCTTTGCCACGATTCGTGATACGCAAGGCATCTCACGCCTGATGGTACTTCAGCTTAATAACAGCCCTTATAATATTGCCTACCAAGAGCAGACCGCTGCGTTTATCCAAAATATCAATCAGCAGCTCAAACAGTTGCAAGTTAAACCGCACTGGACAGGTACGCTGCTGTTTGCACAGTTCGGCACTAACTCTGCCAAAGAGGAAATTTCCACCATTGGCGTGGGTTCGACCATCGGGATTTTGCTTCTAGTCTGGTTTGGCTTCCGTTCGATACGACCGATGCTGACGGAAATGGTCGCGGTCGGCACAGGCAGCTTGGTGGCCTTTGCGGTGACCTATTGGATTTTCGGCGAAATTCATCTGATGACATTGGTCTTTGGCGCCAGTCTGATTGGGGTCTGTGTCGATTTTTCATTTTACTTTATGGCCATGCAATCTCAGCACCGACAGGTGGATGGATTTGCTGTTCTAAAGCCATTATTGCCGAGTTTATTTGTGGGGCTAATGACCACGCTGTTGGCCTATGTGGTGCTGAGTTTTACCCCATTCCCGGGCTTTAAACAAATTGCAGTCTTTTCCATGGTTGGATTGAGTGCTGCATGGGTGACCAGTATTTTACTGCTACCACGTTTGCCTGCGCTGAATGCGGAACCTGCGATACGTGCTTTGGGCTTTATTGGCAAAGCACGCAGTTATGTGCAGAGTCGAAATACACTGCGTTATGGCATGATTGCACTAATTCTACTGCTGACAGGCAGCAGCCTCGTCCTCCTGAAAAGCAATGATGACATCCGCAATTTGCAAAGTATGGATGCTACCTTAAAGCAGGAAGATCAATATATTCGTTCGCGTTTTATGCAACAGCAAAGCAGCGAATATTTTGTGGTACAGGGCAGAACCCTAGCAGAGTTAGAACAGCATGAACAGCAACTGTTGGCAGAGCTTACGCCCTTGCAGCAGGCTGGCAAGTTAGATGCTGTGCAGGCTTTAGGGCAGTGGGTTCCCTCGCTTGAGCAGCAAAAACACAATATCGCGATGTTGCAGGCGATTCCTCAGCCCGCTTTAGTGGAATATGCACAGGCGTTACAGCTCAATACCAGCGATGTTTTAAACTGGCAAGCGCATTTAAAAGACCAACCGTTGCTGACCGAAGCAGTCTTTAAAGATCATCCCCTGCATTTTTTGCAGATGAGCCCGACACAGCGTTTGGTGATGCTGCAAAATGTGCATGATGTTAAAGCCATACAGCAGCTTGAAGATGCGGATGTACAACTGTTACGTCCCGTTCATCAATTATCTGAGTTATTCAAACAGCATCGTGTGCAGGCACAGTGGCTATTACTCAGCGCTTTGCTGATGTTAGCTGTTGGCTTAGGCGCACTTTATGGCAAAAAATCAATTCTGCCTTTGGTGTTGCCTGTCAGTATGGCTCTAATGACCACGTTTGCGATTCAAGCCTGGCTCGGTGTCGAGATTAATTTATTCAGCATTATGGGCACCTTCCTGATTATTGGGATTGGGGTGGATTATGCGATTTTCTACCGCCACGGATATGATCACCCGCAGGTGGTGGGTATGGCTTTGTTCCTGTGCATGATGTCGACGTTTTTTAGTTTTGGTTTGCTGTCTTTTAGTCATACCTATGCCATTCACAGTTTTGGCTTAACGGTGTTGTTGGGCGTTATTTTTTCATTTATTTATGCCACACTTTTTACATCCTCCGATGCAAAACATGTGGTGGTTCAACAATATCAGCCAAAGAGCTGAGTCAAAGGGTACAGTGCAATGAGCACCATGCAACAGACAGATGTTTTAATTATTGGGGCGGGGCCATCAGGTAGCTCGGCCGCAGCTTTGCTGCGCCAAAAAGGTTACCAAGTCACGGTCATCGAAAAGCAATTTTTTCCGCGTTTTTCCATCGGTGAGTCTTTATTGCCACAGTGTATGGTGTTTTTAGAAGAAGCGGGTTTGTTGGAGACAGTGCGTACCCATGCTGATGAATATGCCTTTCAGTTTAAAAATGGCGCAGCTTTTTTAAGAGGCACACAGCGTAGTTTTTATGACTTTACCCAAAAATTTAGTGAAGGCCCAGGCACTACATGGCAGGTACGACGTGCCAACTTTGACCAGCTTTTGGCACAGCAAGCCGAAAAAATGGGCGCGGATATCCGTTTTGGCCATGAAGTTTTGGCGGTCGATGTCGCAACCACACAGCCGATTTTGACGGTCAAAGATGCGCAAGGTGACAGCTATCAAATTCAGGGTGAATTTTTATTGGATGCCAGCGGTTTTGGGCGCATTTTGCCAAAGTTTCTCGACTTAGAAAGTCCATCGGACTTTCCTGTGCGCCGTGCAGTCTTTACCCATATTGAAGACGGCCTATTGAATGAGCCTGAGTTTGACCGTGAGAAAATTTTAATTACCGTACATGAAAAAGACCATCGTGCATGGTATTGGCTGATTCCCTTTGCTGATGGACGCTCTTCATTTGGTATTGTGGCGGAGCAAGATTTCTTTGAAAAATATGGTTATGACGGCAGTGCGGACTATGACTTAGAAGCCTTGCAGAAACGTATTTTGGCGGATGATGCCAGTTTGTCGCATGTGCTACGTCACGCCAAACATGACACGCCTGTGCGTACTTTGGTGGGCTACTCTGCCGATGTGAAACACTTGGCATCTGAAAACTATGCACTGCTGGGCAATGCTGGTGAGTTCCTCGATCCTGTCTTTTCTTCAGGGGTCACCATTGCCTTAAAATCGTCCAGTCTAGCGGTGCCATTGGTCGAACAAGTGCTGCAAGGTCAGGCGATCGACTGGATGGAGCAATATGAAAAGCCGTTGCGTAAAGGTATTCAAGTGTTCCGTGCCTATGTCGAATCATGGTATTCGGGTGAGTTTCAGGATGTGGTGTTTTCAAAGAATCAAGATGAGAAAATCCGCCGCATGATTGCATCTTTACTGGCAGGTTATGCGTGGGATGCGAGCAACCCGATTCATCGTAATGCCAAGCAACGCTTGAGTACTTTGGCAGAATATTGCCGAGAAGCACAACAACAGAAAGAGCCGCTGACTGATGAAACTTAAGCTGCGTTTAAAGACCGTCAGTTGGGTTTTAGCCAGTGCTCTGCTCTGTAGTGCCTGTCAAAGTTGGATCCCTAAAGCGCAAGGACTCGTGACCCCAGAGTGGGCTGCGCAGAATTACCAGCGCCAAGATCAAATCGAAGTGCAGTGGAAAAACCAGAGTTTCAGCTTTTTACTGTACCAGCAGCAGCGGGGACAGTCGCTTGACATGCTGGCGCTCAGCCTTACAGGGCAGCAGTTGTTTAAGCTCAGTTTTGATGGCCAAAAGGTAGACGTTGAACAGCGGATTGATCCAATGAAACGGTTGCCTTTTGATTATGTGGTGCGCGATATTCTGTATGCAACTTATCCAAATTTTGCTGCATTACATGCTGCTCAAAATGCTGTCGTACAGAAAGACGATACCATTTATATGCAGCAGCAGCCCGTGTTGAAAATTCAGCAAAATGAGGGGGCAATTGAGCTAGATAATCTGCAAGTGCCTTATCAGATGGTGATCAGCGCGGTGAGCAATACGTTGGAAGATGATCAAGGTGACCATCATGACTAAAAATCTACAGCATGTTTCAGCCGTTGGTATTCAGTTCAGTGCGGCGCTGTCGGCTTTGGGACACAATACTGCTGAGCTTCAACATGCCTTAACCAACACCAAAAATACCTTATCCCAACGAGAGGATCTGATCGCGGGGCGTACAGTATGGGTCGGTGCATCGGATCAAGCCTTGCTTCAAGCAGTGCCTGAAAGCTTGAGTGGTGCAGATTCACGGAATCTACGCTTTGCCCTGACGGCTTTGGCGCACATTGAAACTGAAATTCATGCTTATACAGCACAGTTTGCTAAACAACGTCTTGCTGTGATTATCGGCACGTCAACCTCAGGCATCGCGGATAATGAGCCTGTTTTAAAAGTCCAGTTTCAACAGTCTGTACCGCAGTTTGTACAGCACCAAAAGCAAGAAATGGGCAGTTTAGCGAAAGCCTTACAACAGTATTTGGGCTGGGAAGGGCCTGCCTATACCATTTCTACCGCTTGTTCCTCGGCAGCTAAAGCGCTGGCGGCGGGGCAACGTCTGCTCAATGCCGATTTGGCCGATGCTGTCTTAGTGGGTGGAGTCGATACCCTCTGCAAGCTGACCTTAAATGGTTTTGATAGTTTAGAAAGCTTATCGAGCGGAATTTGTCAGCCCTGTGGTGCCAACCGTGACGGTATCAATATTGGTGAAGCCGCAGGACTGTTTTTACTCTCTAAAGCGCCTGCCCCTGTGATGTTACTGTCGAGCGGCGAGTCAATGGATGCATGGCATATTTCAGCACCACATCCAGAAGGGAAAGGGGCTGCGGAGGCGATGCAAAAAGCTTTAGACGCTGCACAGCTGCAAGCAAGCGATATTGGATATTTGAACTTACATGGAACTTCTACACCGCAAAATGATGCGATGGAAATTAAGGCGGTACAGACCGTTTTCTCAGATGCAGCTGTGGCCTTGAGCAGCACCAAACATAAAACGGGACATTGTCTAGGGGCAGCGGGTGCAATCGAAGCCTTTATTTGCCAGCAGGTTTTATTAGATCAATCCTGGTTGCCGCTGCATCATGCAGGTGAATTGGATGAAACTTTGGCTAAGCAAAATTATGTGCTTACACCGCATTTGAATACACCGATTCGCTATGCGATGAGTAATTCTTTTGCTTTCGGTGGCAGCAATATCAGTTTAATTTTCGGGACGGCTTTGCCATGATGGATGCAGTACAGTTTATTCCACATGAAAAACCAATGGTTTTCGTGAGCCATTTGATTGAAGCCAATGATGAATTTGCTATTGCAGAACTTCACATCACACCTGATTTGATGTTTTGTGAGCCAGAAGGCTTGCCCACATGGAGCAGCATTGAGTTGATGGCGCAGACCATTAGTGCCTATGCCGGTTATAAAGGACAAACTCAGGGCTTGCCACCGAAAATTGGCTTTTTATTGGGAACGCGTAAAATGCAGTTGCCTTGTGCTTATTTTAGTTTGGGCACAACCGTACGTATTCGAGTAGAACAAAGTTATCTGCACGAAGGTCTGGGGCAGTTTAATTGTGAAATTGAATATCAAGAACATCGGTTCAGCGCCATGTTGAGCGTATTTGAGCCTGAAAATATGAATGAAATCATTGGAAAATTAGTGTGAACAGAAGAGTTTTAGTCACGGGTTCGAGTCGTGGAATAGGTAAAGCGATTGCTTTGGAGTTGGCAAAGGCAGGCTTTGATGTCACGGTCCATGCTCGTTCAAGACAGTCTGAGGCCGAAGCGGTGACTCAGGAAATTCAAGCGCTTGGACAGGCCAGCCATGTACTGATGTTCGATGTGAATGAGCGTGAAAATATTGCCGCTATTTTAGAGCAAGATATAGCACAGCATGGTGCTTATTACGGCGCTGTGTTGAATGCAGGATTAACCCGTGATGGTGCTTTCCCCGCACTGACTGATGAAGACTGGGATGACGTGGTCTCGACCTCTCTGAACGGTTTTTATAATGTGCTGAAACCCTTGATGATGCCGATGATTCGCTTGAAAAAGGGCGGACGTATTGTGACCTTGTCTTCAGTGTCTGGAATCATGGGTAATCGTGGTCAGGTGAACTATAGTGCTGCCAAAGCAGGCTTGATTGGTGCGACCAAAGCATTGGCACTGGAATTGGCCAAACGCAAAATCACGGTGAATTGTGTGGCTCCGGGCTTGATTGAAACAGAAATGGTCACCGAAGAAGTGAAAGAACACGCCTTGAAAATGATCCCGATGCAACGCATGGGGCAGGTGGAAGAAGTCGCCAAAGCGGTGAAGTTTTTATGCAGTGATGATGCCAGTTATATCACCCGCCAAGTAATTTCAGTCAATGGAGGCTTGATCTAATGAAACGTGTTGTTGTGACAGGCATGTCTGGGATTACCTCTTTGGGGGAAACCGCAGAGCAAATTTTTGAGCAGTTTGCACAAGGGAAAAGCGGTATTCGCTATATGCCTGACTGGGAAATTTATCCTGATTTACGCAGTAAATTGGCTGGTCCAGTAGAGTCATTTACTGTACCGAAGCACTTTAACCGTAAGGTGACCCGTGGCATGGGGCGTGTTGCTTTAATGTCTGCTGTATGTGCTGAAAAAGCATTGGAAGATGCAGGTTTACTACATGCGGATATCTTAAAAAGTGGCGATGCAGGCGTGGCTTTTGGTTCCTCTGCAGGTAGTGTCGATGCCGTACGTGAGTTTGGCGCCATGCTGATTGAGCACAATATGAGCCAACTCAATGCCACGACCTACATTCGTATGATGTCGCATACCAGTGCAGTCAATATGACCGTGTATTTCGGCCTAAAAGGTTTAACGCTGCCGACCTCAAGTGCCTGTACTTCAGGTTCTATGGCTATTGGTCAAGCTTATGAAGCGATCAAATATGGTAAACAAACCGTAATGATCGCAGGCGGAGCAGAAGAGCTCAGTGCAGCGGGTTCAGCCGTGTTTGATGTCCTGTTGGCGACTAGTGTGAAAAATGACCATCCAGAGACAACGCCACGCCCGTTTGATGCAGGTCGGGATGGTTTGGTGGTGGGTGAAGGCGCAGGCTGTTTGATTTTAGAAGAATATGAACATGCACTAACGCGTGGCGCGACCATTTATGCTGAGATTGTCGGTTATGGCAGCAATACCGATGGTCAGCATGTGACTCGACCTGATTCTGAAATGATGGGCCGTTGTATGCAGTTGGCACTGAAAGATGCACAGCTTGCTGCTGCGGATATTGATTATGTCAATGCACATGGCACCTCGACCGATCAGGGGGATATTGCCGAATCACAAGCCACCGCGCGCATCTTGGGTAAAAAGCCGATCAGCTCATTAAAAAGTTATTTTGGGCATACGCTCGGGGCGTGCGGCGCTATTGAGGCATGGTTGAGTATCGAAATGATGCGACGTAATCAGTTGGTGCCTACGCTGAATTTAGATCAGATTGATAGTGCTTGTGGCGATCTGGATTATATTGTTTCAGACATGCGTTCAGCAGAAACGCAAATTATGATGAGCAACAATTTTGCTTTTGGGGGGATTAATACCTCCTTGATTTTTAAACGTGTCTAATAAAATAAGGGTAGAACCATGTTATTCAAAAAAATCTGTGCAGTCGCTGTGTTGTCTTTAGGTGCGATTGCATCAGCTCAGGCTGCCGATAAAATGTATGATTTTAAATTTCAAGAAGCGGTAAACCGTGCTGTTGCAGATGGCGTGCTAGATGGCTCAGTGAAATTTTATTTGGCGGGCACCAAGTCGGGCGGAAAGGTGATTGAAAAGGGCCTAGTGACCAATAAAAAGACCAATGGTTTTGCCAAATCTGCGGAAAGTTCATGTGATCATGTACTTCGTTCGGCATTGATTCAATTTCAAAATACAGCCAAAGCCAATGGTGCAAACGCTGTGACCAATCTGGTGAGTTTCTATAAGTCGAATGAAACACGGAGTACAACGACTTACCAATGCGCGAAAGGCACTGCGATGGCTGGCGTGGCATTGAAAGGGGATTTGGTGAAGTTTTAATGTGTTTGAATGCGTGAGATGAGTTCCCAAATAAGAACAATCTAATTCCGAGTTCATTGTATAGCAGCAGTATTAGGATGGATTCTTACAACGAGGGATGCTCTATTTTTTAGACATCCCTCGTTGGTTCGATGTCTCAATTCAGCATTTTTGATTGTCGGAGTTAGTATTGGTAATTTGAGTAAGATTCAGAAATGCATAAAAAAAGCCCCCATCTTTCGATGAGGGCTTTTTTGAATTTGGAGCGGGAAACGAGACTCGAACTCGCGACCCCAACCTTGGCAAGAGTCACCGACATAAAATACACTAAATAACATAATTTGTATGTTAATAAACTCTATATATAACAGTTATATAGAGTTTTTATTTTGTATGACGTAATTTAAGGTGGGATGGGGTACTTTGATTTTTGGTCACTAATTTATTGTGATAATCAACAATAATAACCAACATACATATGCTTAATCTAAGGATATTTTACTGACTGGTATAATTTTATGATGAGAGGGGTGTTGCCTGAGGCTACGGTTCAATTAGGATTAAATCCAACTATCGCAACGCTGAATTCTGAAGAATCTCGTCGTTTCTTAATTACGTTGTAATGATGATCATGAAGATAAAATCAAAAAATACAGATTTTTGTGTAAATCCTGAGTAAAATTCGACTTATTTTTTCTGCAGTAAAAAAGCATCTTCTCACTATGCTGCTTTGCAAGGACGTTTTATGCTCGCGCTAGATATACAACATGTTCGAATGAAACAACAGGCCACTGATAAGGCACAAGCGTTGCAATGTCTAGTCGATATCTTGGTTGAAGACCAATTGGTTACACCTGATTATATTCATGGGTTGACCGTGCGCGAACAACAAAGTGCAACGTATTTAGGGCAAGGAATTGCCATTCCGCATGGGACGCCTCAGTCTCGCCAATGTATTTTAAAAACTGGTATTCGTCTGGCACACTTTCCTGAAGGAGTTGTTTGGGACGGTGAAAATAAAATTTATTTAGCAGTGGTGATTGCTGCGAAATCAGATGAGCATTTGCAAGTCTTACAAATTTTGACGCGAGCTTTAATTAATGATGTCGCTGATCAAGTGAAACAGGCTCAATCTGCAGAGCAAATTATTGCATTATTACAAGCCCAACCCGCATCTTTGGCATTGCATGAAAATTTAATCGCCACCCAAGTTCCCGCACTTGATGTAGAAGATTTAATTTGGCAGGCAACACAGCTGCTGAAAAAGCAAAAAATGGTGGAGTGTGGTTTTCTGTCGGGTTTAAACCTAAACAGCATGATTCATTTAGGGGAGGGGGTCTGGTCGATCACTTCTAACCAGCATGTTTTGAGCCCAGCTGTAAGTTTGGTAAAAGCGGAACAGGTTTTAAGCCATCAGCAGGAAATGCTCAAGACTTTGGTGTGTATTGCCAGTAATGAGCAACTGGATATGCAACGGTTTCAACGGTTAATGGATATTTTGTTTGATACTGAACAAGTTCTTACCCTCAACCAAGAGCAAGATAGTCACCAGTTGGCGCAGTTAATTGGTGCTGAACTGATTCCTGATTGGCCATCTCGTCGTATTGTCTTAGCTAATGCTCATGGTCTACATGCGCGTCCTGCGACATACTTGGTCAATATGACCAAGAAATTTGCAGGGGATATTCTCATTGCTGTAGATGATGGGGCATACGTTTCGGCAAAAAGTTTAACCAAATTATTAGCCATGGGATGCCGTCGTGGTCAAACTCTGACTTTTATTGCACAACCTGATACCGATGCTGTAGCAGGCTTAGAACAGATTATTGATGCAGTTCAACAGGGCTTAGGAGAAGATGTTGAACCTATTGATCTTGTATCTCATCAGCACAGCAGTAGTGACCCAGTCGTAAATACTTTGGAATTAATGCCTTTTGAATCACATGGCGATACGGGTAGCTGCGGTATTGCGGCATCAACTGGCCTTGCTTTTGGTCCTGCTCATGTGGTGAAGCCACGTGAATTTAGTTATGAACGTCGCGGACAGAGTTTTAAAGCTGAGAATGAAAAGCTTGAAATTGCGCTTCATCAGGTGAAAAATAGCTTACGTCAATTCATTGCACATACTGAATCTACTGCCATTAAGCAGATATTCATGGCACATTTGGAAATGCTGGATGATCCAGACCTCCTCCAAAGTGTACAACGCGGTTTAAAGCAAGGGTTGTCTGCTGCTGCAGCTTGGCATGATCATATTGAAGTGTCTGCTACCGCACAGGCTGCACTTAGCGATCGTTTACTGGCAGAGCGTGCGGCTGATTTAAGGGATATTGGTGAGCGTGTTTTGGCTGCTTTGTGTGGTGTGGCCGATGTCACAGAACCCGAGCAACCTTATATCTTAATTATGCATGATGTTGGTCCGAGTGATGTAGCGCGTCTGAATAAAGATCGTGTTGCAGGCATTTTGACCGCGGTTGGTGGAGCGAGTGCCCATAGTGCTATTGTGGCACGTGCTCTGGCTATTCCAGCAGTCGTAGGTGCGGGTGTAGCTGTTTTAAATATTGAGAACCATGCCACAGTGCTAATTAATGGGGATAGTGGTGAGTATGTGGTCTCACCCGAGCAAAATCAGATTGATCATGCCATTGCAGAGCGCCAACACCAGCGCGAGTTGCGAGAACAAGCAGAACAGCATTGTTTTGAACCTGCCATCACACTGGATCAACATCAAGTTGAAATCGCAGCTAATATTGGCAAAGTGGACGCTACGATACAGGCTGTGGCTGATGGGGCAGAAGCAATTGGTTTGCTACGCACAGAATTGGTCTTTATGTCACACAGCATTGCGCCTGATGAGGCTACACAGGAAGCCGATTATCGGGTGGTGTTAGATGCTTTGGCGGGTCGTCCATTGGTGGTACGTACACTTGATGTGGGCGGGGACAAACCTTTGCCGTATTTGCCTATTGAAAAGGAAGAAAATCCATTCTTGGGCTTACGTGGTATTCGTCTGACTTTACGTAAGCCAGAATTGTTACGTCAGCAATTGGTTGCTTTACTTAAAGCAGCAGATAATCGCCCATTAAGAATTATGTTTCCGATGATTGGGCGGGTTGAAGAATGGCGAGCAGCAAAAGCAATTTTGGATGAGGTTCGCATACAGCATCCATGTGCAAACTTACAAGTCGGTATTATGATTGAGGTTCCTGCGGCAGCATTGTTGGCTCCAATTCTTGCTCAAGAAGTTGATTTTTTTAGTATTGGAACCAATGACTTGACTCAATATACTCTGGCGATTGACCGTGGTCATCCACTGTTGTCTGCTGAAGCTGATGGCTTACATCCGAGTATTTTGCTATTGATTGATCAAACGGTTCGGGCAGCGCATCAGCATGGTAAATGGGTGGGCATTTGTGGTGAATTGGCTGCTGATCCAAAAGCTGTGCCTGTATTGATAGGCTTGGGCGTGGATGAGTTGAGTATGTCGAGTACCAGTATTCCATTGGTGAAGGCGCAAATTCGTGGTTTGAACTATATAAATTGCCAACAGGTCGCACAGCAAGCCTTAAGTTGTGACAGTGCGTCTGCCGTACGTGCATTGGTGGAGTAATTACCGAATGGCTAAGATATTAAGCATTACTCTGAATCCTGCAATTGACCTCACCGTGCAATTGGATCAACTAAAAGTTGGCGAGGTCAATCGTCAGTTAACGGCCCAAAGTCATGCAGCCGGTAAAGGCTTAAACGTGGCTCAGGTCCTTAAGGATTTGGGACATGAACTGATTGTGAGTGGCTTTTTGGGGCAAGAAAACCGTCAAATTTTTGACCATCATATCCAACAAGAGCAATTTGATAACCAATTTATTTATGTTGCAGGTGAAACACGACAAAACATTAAAGTTGCAGAAGCTTCTGGTCGGATGACTGACATCAATGGCAAGGGCTTTTTTTTAGATACCTCAGCAAAACAACAATTACGTGAACGCCTATCTCAACTGATTTTAGAGGTTGATGTGATTGTGATTGCAGGCAGTTTGCCACAAGGTTTTTCTGCAGAAGAGCTTTCAACACTGATTCTATGGTTACAGTCTGCTGGAAAAAAAGTCGCAGTAGATACTAGTGGTGTTGCGTTGAAAGCAGCAATTGCTGCCCATCCTTGGTTGATTAAGCCTAATACAGATGAGTTGACTGAAACCTACCATTTGCCAGCAGAAACGTTTGCAGAACAGCAGCATCTTTTTGCCAGTTTAAATAGTCAGATCGAACATATTGTGGTCTCGATGGGTGAAAACGGGGTGAACTGGCTTCACCGCACGCAACCCCTGCATGCTACTACACCGAAGGTCACCGTCCAAAGTACGGTGGGTGCGGGAGATTCCTTGCTGGCAGGTATGATTCATGGCTTGTTGAGTTCAACTTCCCCAGAAGAAACATTGAAAACAGCAACCGCAATTGCGAGCAATGCTGTGACCCAAATTGGGTTTGCTCTTCCAGACTTTACTGTTATTGAAGATTTGAAATCGCAAATCTCAGTCCAATCATTGAGTTAATACGATGCAAGAGATAAAACATATTTTATTTGTGCCACATAGTCCCGAGCAGCCGATTAATGCAGTGATTTTGGCCAAAAAACTCTCCAAAGCAGCAACAGCACTTGGTATTTCCAATCATGTGGCGACATCAGTCGAGCATCTTGATTTATCAAATGTTATTGATACGGTTGTTTTTGTTGGACAGAAGTCGGCAGATGCAGATCAACTGCGTGACAAGGTTGTGAAAGTCATTGGTTTGAATAACGCACAACACGATGCGATCATGCTTTTGCAACAAGTTCTTGAGCATTCAGATGCTTTAGATGAAACTATTGCAGCCAATGTAGGGGTTACACGGTTTGTCGCCATTACAGCATGTCCAACTGGTGTTGCGCATACGTTTATGGCGGCCGAAGCCTTACAACAAGGTGCAGTAAAGCACGGTTATCAGATTGATGTTGAAACCCAAGGATCGGTCGGGGCTAAAAATGTTTTATCGGCAGAAAGTATTGTCAAAGCAGATGTCGTGATCTTAGCAACGGATATTGAGGTCAATACAGATCGCTTTGTAGGCAAACGTGTATATCGCTGTAGTACAGGATTTGCCCTTAAGCAAACGGATAAGACTTTTGCAAATGCAATTGCTGAAGCCAAAGTGCTTGAAACGGGTAAGCAAACAGCCACTAAGACTGAAAATGAAAACAAAGAAAAAACTGGAATTTATAAACACCTTTTAACAGGCGTGTCTTTCATGCTGCCGATGGTGGTGGCGGGCGGTTTGATCATTGCCATCTCGTTTATGTTTGGCCTCAATCCTGTTGAAGGAAGCTTTGCCGCATCCTTAAAGCAAATAGGTGCTGCAGCATTTACTCTTATGGTACCTATGCTGGCAGGTTACATTGCTTATTCTATTGCGGATCGTCCGGGTTTAACTCCAGGTTTGATTGGCGGTTTACTTGCAACACAATTAGAGGCAGGCTTTCTCGGTGGATTAGTTGCAGGTTTTATTGCAGGTTATATTGCGTTATTTTTATCGAAACAGCTTAAACTCCCAAGTAGCCTAGAAGCATTAAAACCAATTTTGATTATTCCACTATTGGCCAGTTTAGCTGTTGGTTTAATCATGATTTATGTGGTTGGACAGCCTGTTGCACAATTGTTTGAATTACTCACACACTTCCTTGCCAATATGGGGACGACCAATGCCATGATCATGGGGGTTATCCTTGGAAGTATGATGTGTATTGATGTTGGGGGGCCAATAAATAAAGCGGCTTATGCCTTTACGGTGGGCTTACTTACGTCACAAACATACGGACCGATGGCGATTACCATGGCTGCGGGTATGGTACCACCGTTGGGTATGGCAATTGCAACTTTTCTGGCAAAGCATAAATTTGCCAAACCTGAGCAAGATGCGGGGAAGGCTGCTGTAGTTCTGGGTCTATGTTTCATTTCGGAAGGGGCTATTCCGTTTGCTGCCAAAGACCCGATTCGAGTGCTTCCATGCGCGATCGCAGGTGGTGCTGTAACTGGGGCTTTGGTTGCATTATTTAAATGTGAACTAGTCACTCCTCATGGCGGTGTAATGGTACTGATCATTCCGAATGCGATGAATTATCCATTAAAATATTTATTGGCGATTGCGATTGGAAGTGTGGTGACTGGTGTAGCTTATGCCGTGATAAAACAACGGTTAGAATAAGCCCTCTATAGAGGCTTTGTGAAAGCTATTTAGTGCAATAAATATTATGCTCAATCCTATTTTGGATCAGTTGGAGAGTCTCTGCTTGAATTTGTCCAGGTAATAGGTCATGAGCGATATTGCTAAATCGGATTGCAACCTTACAAATCGAGCCAATAATTTCATCAACTTCTTGGACACAAAGTTCCGCTTCCTGAGTACCAAGTTTCACAAGAGCTTGTCGAGGAATATTCAGTGCCTCACCCATGATATCCATTTGATGTGCAGGAAAGTTCTAAACCTTTACTGATCGCTTCTGCACTGTATTCAAAGGCGATTAATGGCCGACCTGTGATTGCGGTTGAGGAGACCAATGTACCCCAAAGCCAATATTCACCCCATCCATTGTAGTAAACATTAAGTTTTTGAGCATGGATTTATTTCCTTTTGATACGTTGGCGAGCACTACTGTTCTGAAATGACAGCTTTGTCCGTTATAATTGTATAAACATTTTTGGTTTCTGGTAATTATGTCCTCATTGATCAATTTTCTATCTCGCTTTAGTACTGCAACTCTTCAGCGCAGTCTGAGCTATGCTAAACACATTGATAGGGAAACAATTGAGTTCTTTGAGGAAAATGAAGATGTCACGATGTATGCTCAAATTGAAGGGACAGATTATTACGATACCGCGATTACCTATAATCTTAAAAAAGACCGTTTAATCGATGACGACTGCACTTGTCCGGTTGGATATAACTGTAAACATGCTGCTGCTTTAGCGCGGTTATTCTTTCAGGAATATCGCCAAGAATTTCAGCAGCGTTATGCTGACTCTCAATCCCCGCAGGGAATCGCAAAACGCCTACGGGGGGATGATCAGGCACAGCGCTGGTTGAATGATTTTAAACGGTATTTACAACAGACTGAACCAGAGCAATCTGTCAAAACAAACAATTATTTAATTTACCTGCTAGATCAGTCTGTCAGCTTAAAGAAATTGACAGTTGATGTTCAGAAGGCCAGACGCAATAAAAACGGCTCAATTGCGGGGGAAAGTTATTATACCCAATATGAAAATATCACCAGAAAGCATCTGACTTTACCTGAACAAAAACGACAATTATTTAACCAGATTTATTATTATGCCAAAATAAACAGTGACGAACGATTTTATCAAAGCAATCTTGATATCTCCGGAATTTTATTGGAGCATTTCAAATCTTTTATTCAAAGTGGCGATGTGTACTGGCAAAAAAAGAGCCATACTGCACTTCAATGGTCAGAACAAGGCTATCACATCGAACTGATCTGGCAACAAGGTGTAAACAAACAGACAGAGCATTTAAACATTGAATTGGTCAATGGTGATATTCGACTCGATTTGAAATCAAATCCACATATTCAGATTCTCGCGAGTCATCCACCATGTTATGTGGATATTCAACAGAACACGGTGGGCCAGTTATATGGTGAATATACGGCAAATCTTCTGTACCATTTTTTACAGATGCCTGATCTTCCATCTATGCTCTTGCCAGAGTTTGAGAAACTGACTCATCAATATTCAGACGTGAAAAATCTGCCTCAGCCCGAGTCTATTCAGCATATTGATGTCCTTGAGGGTAGTCCCCAGCCAATTTTACGCTTCGGTGTTTTAGATAAATTTGATTGGAAATGGGAAGAGTCTGTTTGTGCTGAAATTGAATTCTCCTATGCAGGCGGAAGAATAAAAGCAGGTACATCAGGCGACAGTTTTATTGGTGAGCAGCATGACAAAATGGTACGACAGCTTCGGGACTTAGTTCAGGAACAACAGTCAATCCAACGTTTACAGCTATTGGTCGAATCACTGAAGTGGGTGAAAGATCTTAGTTATGACCATCAATTAAAACTGAATAAACAACGTCTTGATTCTATGGTTTTTGCTTTCTATGGAGATTGGATCAAACAGCTGATGCCCATCAATCAAATTGAGTTGATGGGCTGGCAGATAGAGCATCTGGAAAACAGCCCCTTTAATCTGCAATATGTTGAAAATTTAAATATTTCTATCACTGAATCTGAAGGTCAGCAGGACTGGTTCAATATCGGGGCGACGGTTCAAGACAGTGCAGGCAATTCTTATAATTTGCTTGATGCGCTCGTAGCTTTGGTGCGAGTAAATCCTGATTTACTTGATCCGCGGACTTTTATTCATCTGCATGACAGTCAAATTTTCACCGTGAAAACTGCAGTTGATCAACCTGATTTGGCTCTATCCGCTAGGGATATTAAGCCGGTATTGTTGCATCTGCAGAGCATTTTACAGCAAGAAGAGCGCAGTATTGATCGCTATGATGCGAGTCAATTATTAGAATTGCAGCATAATCTTGGGATGACATGGCAGGTCAGTGATCGCCTGCAGCAATTTGTACAGAAATTCAAACAAGGCTATCAGCAACAACTGCCGACACCACAAGGTTTTCAGGGAGAGTTGCGTCCATACCAGCAGCAGGGCTTAGGCTGGTTGCAGTTTTTAAGGGAAACCCAGCATGGCGGGATTCTGGCAGATGATATGGGCTTGGGGAAAACAGCACAAACTTTAGCCCATTTACTCATGGAAAAGCAGGCTGGATATTTGCAGGACAGTCCCGCCTTAATTGTTGCACCCACATCGCTGATGCATAACTGGTTCAAAGAAGCGGAGAAATTTACCCCTGAGCTCAAGGTATTGCTGCTACAGGGGCCCGATCGCCATCAGTATTTTGAGCAGATTCCGCACTATGATATTGTGTTAACCACCTATCCGCTTCTGGCGAGAGATGAAGAGCAACTAAAGCAATATGAATATCATCAACTCATTTTGGATGAGGCGCAGAATATCAAAAATCCGCGTGCCAAAGCTGCACAGGTAGTACGGCAATTAACAGCGCGACATCGTCTATGTCTAACCGGTACACCTATGGAAAATCATTTGGGTGAGCTGTGGGCACTATTTTATTTCCTGATGCCAGGATTTTTATATTCACAAGAAATTTTTAATAAAAAGTACCGTCATCCGATTGAAAAACGCGGTGATCAGCAGTTAAGGCAAAAGTTGGTCAACCGGATTAAGCCCTTCATTTTACGTCGCTTGAAAACTGAAGTAGCCAAAGAGTTGCCAGAAAAAACTACGATTGAAGTCAATATTGATATGAATGACCAGCAATCCAAGTTATATGAGGCTGTTCGTGCCACGATGCAGGCAAGCATTCAGAAAATTGTGGCAGAAAAAGGCTTTAAACGTAGTCAAATTCAAATTTTAGATGCCTTACTGAAGCTACGTCAGGTGTGCTGCCATCCTAGCTTACTAAAGCTGGATTCAGTGAAAACCGGGCAGGCGCATTCTGCCAAACTTGAACAGTTGATGGATATGGTCGTTCCAATGGTGGAAGAGGGGCGAAAAATTCTTATCTTCTCTCAGTTTACCTCAATGTTGGAACTGATTGAACAACAGCTCCATCACGCAGAAATTGGCTATGTGAAGCTGACTGGAAAGACCAAAAAGCGAGATGAAGTCATTACAGCGTTTCAGTCTGGACAAGTGCCGGTATTTTTAATCAGTCTGAAAGCAGGAGGGGTCGGTCTGAATCTAACTGCCGCAGATACGGTCATTCACTATGATCCATGGTGGAACCCTGCTGCTGAAGATCAAGCTTCAGATCGTGCATGGCGGATTGGACAGGACAAGCCGGTATTTGTGTATAAGCTGATTACTAATAAAAGCATAGAAGAAAAAATTCTTGCCTTACAGCAAAATAAAGCAGAACTGGCACAGTCTATTCTAAGCACAGATCATGAGGGCGAAGCGAAATTGACGGAAAATGACGTGATGAACTTGTTTGAGAAATTTTAGTTTGGTTTCAGATTAGCCTCATCATCTATAAGTATTTGAAAGTTAGATGCAATTTTTTCCAATGTGCTCTCAATTTTTATTTATGAGCAGGAATCATAGCTAAGTCTAGTAATAGCACTGGCCATACTAACTGTGCTTTGTCCGGCAATACCCCCCATTTTTAATTGAATCGAATAGCGAAAGAAGAAGAGCTTTCAAAAAATATAGTAAAATCAATAACAAAAAAAGCCCCAATCTTTTGATCAGGGCTTTTTGAATCTGGAGCGGGAAACGAGACTCGAACTCGCGACCCCAACCTTGGCAAGGTTGTGCTCTACCAACTGAGCTATTCCCGCGTATTGAGCAGTTTTTATAAAAACTTACACTAAAAAATGGAGCGGGAAACGAGACTCGAACTCGCGACCCCAACCTTGGCAAGGTTGTGCTCTACCAACTGAGCTATTCCCGCGTATTGAGCAGTTTTTGCTAAAACTTACACTGAAAAAAATTTGGAGCGGGAAACGAGACTCGAACTCGCGACCCCAACCTTGGCAAGGTTGTGCTCTACCAACTGAGCTATTCCCGCATAGCGCTGTATGATACAGCAAGCAAGTTCAGGGTCAATAGCTTTATGAAAAAGCTGAGTTTAATTGCATAAAATAAAGCCAGTTTTAGACGATGCCTTGAGCTTTTTTAACTTTTACTCGCGAAACGTTGTGCCTCATACTAGTGAAAAGAGTTTTACGCATTCAACATCCCGAAGGAACAGGTATACTTTGAACGAATCATCATTTTTGGAGACAGGTATGAGCTTGGAGCAGCAACTGATTGAACGCTTACAACAGCTTTCCCCATCACATTTAGAAGTCGTGAATGAATCTTCTGGTCATGGCGGCTATTTCCCAGGGAAAGAATCACATTTTAAAGTGATTGTAGTGAGTGATATTTTTGCGGGATTACGTTTAGTTCAGCGCCATCAAAAAATTTATGCGGTAGCAGGAGACTTACTCAGTCCAGGTAAAATTCATGCTTTGGCTATTCATGCCTTTCTACCTGAAGAATGGCAAGGACAAGACACTTCTAGTCCAAATTGCGCACATGCCCCGAAAAGCTAAGCAGAGATTCAGTCATGGAAACACAATTATTGATTAAGATCGTGCATATGAGTGCTGTCAGCTTGGCATGTGTCGTGATTTTGGCGCGTGCCATGACGCTATTTAAAGGCGTCCAAGGCAATCAGCCCAATCCAGCAGGTCGAACAGCTTTTGTAGCCCTTCAGCACTTAAGTATGCTGGTGATTGTACTGACTGGCATTGCCCTTTTGGTCATGAAAAACTTTGATGTGCAAACATGGTTTTATGCCAAAGTGGTTTTATTTTTAGTGATGTTGTCCTCTTTGTCGAAAGCTTATAAAAAAGAAGACAGCATTTTACTTACACAGCGCCGAGCGGGGTTATTCTTAGCGGTGGTTGCGATGATTTCCATTTTAGGTTTAGTCATGATTAAACCAAACTTTGGCTAATTGTTAGACATAATCATCGGCACGGCGGTTGTTCTGCGCTACACTGCTATCTATAGCGGAAAAATAACAAGAGGGAGGGGATTTCATGCATACACGTGTGGTATTTAATCAAAAAGGTGGTGTCGGCAAATCCAGTATTGCAGTGAATTTGGCAGCAATTAGTGCACATCAAGGCTTAAAAACCTTATTGATTGATCTCGATCCGCAAGCGAATTCGAGTCAGTATGTGCTGGGCGATGACGCAACGTATTCGGCAGACAAACCAGCTTTAGAACCCAATATTGAAAACTATTTTGAAGAAGTGCTTGGAACGACTCAAAATAAAAGTCTATTGGGCAGTGCCATTGGTTCGATCCTCAAAGGACGAGCTAAAGGCTTAGAAAGTTATGTACACCAATCCCCTTTTAAAAATTTGGATGTGATTCCAGCCAGCCCAAGCCTCGGGGCATTGGCTTATGCTTTAGAGTCAAAACATAAAATTTATAAACTGCGTGATGCGTTACAACAGCTTGCCGGAAAATATGATCGTGTCTATATCGATACACCGCCAGCCTTTAACTTCTTTACCTTGTCGGCACTGATTGCAGCCAATAAAGTCCTGATTCCGTTTGATTGTGATGTCTTTTCTAAACGTGCATTACAAACTTTGATCGAAAATGTGCTCGAAACCCAAGACGATCATAATGATCATTTGGAAATTGAAGGCATTGTGGTGAATCAGTTCCAAGCGCAGGCCAAACTTCCGCGTGAAGTGGTGCAACAGCTGAAGGATGAAGGTCTTCCTGTACTAGAAAGTATGTTGCCCCCATCGGTGCTGATGAAAGAATCGCATCACAAAAATTTACCCTTAATTCATTTGGCACACGATCATAAATTGACGCAGGCCTATCAATCATTGTTCAATGAGATTGAGAATAATAAATTGCGAGATTCAGCATGAAAAAGATCACAATTACTTTTTTAATGGGCAGTACGCTGTTATTGAGCGCCTGTGCCACAACGGTTAAACCGACTTATGTCTCTCCTACACAGTATCAAGCTTTGAACTGCCAACAGTTACAAGCAGAATATAATCGGATTCAGCAACATTTAGATGAAGGTGTACCTACTGCGAAACGCACGGGTGTTGGCGTAGGTCTAGGTCTGGGTGGTGGATGGAGTCATGGTGGCGGTTGGGGCTTTGGTCCAAGCGTTTCAGTCAATATGGGACAATCATCGAATACCAAAAAAACTGAAATTTCACGACTTTTGGGTCAGCAAGAGGCGATTGTACAGGCTGCAAAATTCAAAGGTTGTGCGATTACCGTGCAAAATAAGACGAATTAATGTCGCATTTATTCATCCTGCTGAAGGGTTTAATCTTTCAGCAGTCATTAAAATCTTAGCAAAATGTTTCGAAAATAATTTCAATAAAACAATGAATTATCGTTTTAACACGCACTTTTTTACCTCATGGGTTCTGTGTTTTTTCCGCTTTGACTTGAGGAAGCCACTCTTTTTCGGCTAAATTGCGCATCTTTAATCCTGTTGTTGGATGTCTATGATTGAGAGTTGGCTGTTTGTATTGGCAATGATTGCTGTCTTGATGATTCCGGGACCGACCAATGCTTTACTCGCAAGCTCTGCACATCAGCAAGGTCTGGCGAAGACCAGCTTACTTGTACCCGCAGAACTGTTTGGGTATTTCTATGCCATCAATTTATGGGCACTCCTGATTCATCTCAGTACACCGACTTGGCCTTATTTGATTGATCTTTTACATGCACTCAGTGCAGTTTATGTATTTTGGTTGGCTTTTCATTTGTGGAAAAGCTCGCACTTAGAAAAACATAATCAACGTTTTACCTCGATTCGACCTAAACAATTATTTTTTTCTACTTTGAAAAATCCGAAAGCGGTCTTATTTGCTGCAGGTATTTTTCCCTATGAAGCTTGGGATAATCCCACCAATTTCTTTTTGGTGTTTGCGGTGTTTAGTCTGGTGTTATTGCCAACGGCACTGTTCTGGATGTCTTTTGGCCGTGCCATTTTATCGGGTGAGTCCAAACAAATAAAAGCCGATCTCTTATATAAAGGATCGGCCATGTTGTTGTTGGTGTGTATGTTCCCCGTGATTCTACGTTTTTTTGCTTAAGCTTCAGTGGTTGATTTTTTCTTTAATTTGGCACGAATAAAACCAATGATTCCCGGCAAGACACTAATAATAATAATGCCGAAAATCAGATGCGTGAAATTGTCTTTGACCACAGGCACATTACCAAAAATATAGCCTAAAGTAATGAATGAACCAATCCAGCAGAATGCGCCAATTAGGTTATAAGATAGGAAAAATTTGTAATCCATTTTTCCTGCACCTGCTACAAAAGGTGCAAAAGTCCGCGCAAAAGGAATAAAACGCGCAAAAATAATAGTTTTACCACCATGTTTTTCAAAGAATTTTTGTGTATTAATTAGATGTTGTTTATTGATGAAACGTGATTCGATTTCAAAAACGCGCGGTCCAATATAACGACCAATGTGATAATTCAGCGTATCGCCCAGTACGGCCGCGATAAAAAGTAAAACACCAAGAGTCCACGGATTCATTGCACCTGTAGATGCTGCTAAGGCACCTGCGGCAAACAATAAGCTGTCGCCGGGTAGGAACGGCATGACCACCAAACCTGTTTCCACAAAGATGATGAGAAACAAAATTGCATAAATCCAAACCCCATAGTTGGTGATAAACTCAAGCAGATGGTCATCGACATGTAATATAAAATCAATCAGTTCCATGGGGCACAAATAAGCAAAAGAGTGCGGAAATCCTAGCAGTCTCGTTATCAGAAGTCAGTATTAAAACGTAAATAAATTTAGCTATCAGTGTTCTTATCTTAAAACGATGTGTGATGAAAATGGATATTTATTCTAAAAATAGAGAACATTAAGATAGCTACAACTTCAAATAAAACGTATTTAAAGGTGTAAAAATATTTAATCCAAATGTTGTGGCCAAAAATATTGTCAATCAACCCAATACCGATGTAGTTTTAGCTTTAATTCCCCGTGTACTGATGGCTTATATTTTCCTTGTTGCAGGCTAGGGAGAAATTTCAGCTTATAGCGTAACTTTAGGGTATATGGAGTCGATGAGGACCTGGAGCGCTATTACCTTTAACCATTTTAGTTGAGTTTGGTGGTGGCTTAGCGCTGTTATTTGGTTTTCAAGCCCGCTTTGCTGCGTTTGGCTTAGACCTATTTAGTGTTATTACGGCGTTTATTTTTCACGATGGCGCACAAGCCAGCATTAACTTTATGAAAAACTTTGCCATGGCAGGTGGTCTATTTTTTCTAATGCTGCATGGTGCAGGAAAAATGAGTCTAGATCATTTGATTGAAAAATAATTCAAAATGAAAAGCAGCATGCAGGATGCTGCTTTTTTATTTACAAAAAAGTACGGTGTGGACGTTCTTTTTTTTTTTGATCAAGATCAATAAAACATGAGGAAAATAAGATGAAAAATCTTTTTAAAATAGGGTTATGTATTACAAGTTTAAGTCTTGCCGTTGGTGCATGGGCCAAGGATGACCATATCATTTTACAAGAAGCTGCAAAGAACCATGTCTCTGTGTCAGCCATTGCAAAGCTCAAAGATGAAACGGCGGTCACTTTAAAAGGGACACTGCTGAAACATCTCAATGAAGACCACTATGAGTTCAGCGATGGTACAGGGGTTATTTTGTTGGATATTGATGACGATTTATGGAAAGCATCCAATATTAAAGCAGGTGATAAAGTGCAGGTTGTGGGAGAGGTGGATACACATCGTTATAAACCGACCGATATTGAAGTCGTTAAAATAGAAAAAGTTTTGAAATAAACATCAGGCACGCGAAAGCGTGCTTTTTGATATAAAAACCATTGGGTTTTAAGCGTTGTATAAAGCTTGTCCGAATTATGTGCGTTATGCGCGGAAAAATGCTAGAATACGGCGCTTATATTCGTTTGCCTTTCATAGTTGTTTGTCATGACTACCAATACTCAAATTACTGAAGATCGTATCCTTATTTTGGATTTCGGTTCTCAATATAGCCAGCTTATTGCACGCCGCGTACGTGAAGCTGGTGTATATTCTGAAATGTATGCCTATGACATGTCTGAAGAAGACATTCGTGCATTTAATCCAAACGGTATCATCTTATCAGGTGGTCCTGAGAGCGTACACGAAGAAGGCAGCCCACGTGCGCCAGAAGTTGTGTTCAACTTAGGTGTACCAGTTTTGGGTATTTGCTATGGCTTACAAACCATGTCTGCACAGCTTGGCGGTAACGTTGAGCCGGGTACTGTACATGAATTCGGTTATGCCGAAGTAAACATCCAAGTTCGTGACAAGTTGATTGGTGATCTTGAAGACACCAAAGACCAACTTAAAGTTTGGATGAGCCATGGCGATAAAGTGACAGCGATTCCTGAAGGTTTCCAAATCACTGCAAGCACACCAAGCTGTCCAGTTGCGATGGTTTCTGATGAAACTCGTCGTTTCTACGGTATTCAGTTCCACCCAGAAGTAACGCACACTGCAAAAGGTGCAGAGTTATTATCTAACTTTGTACACAGCATTTGTGGCTGTCGTAGCCTGTGGAATTCTGAAAACATCATTGACTTACGCGTTGAACAATTACGTGAGCAAATTGGCGATCAAAAAGTTCTTTTAGGTCTGTCGGGTGGTGTGGATTCTTCGGTTGTTGCTGCGCTTTTACACCGTGCGATTGGTGATCAATTGACTTGCGTATTTGTAGACAATGGTCTGCTTCGTTTGAACGAAGGTGAGCAAGTGATGGACATGTTTGCGAAAAACATGGGTATCCGTGTGATTCGTGCCGATGCTGAAGAGCGTTTCTTGACTGCACTTGCGGGTGAAGTTGATCCTGAGAAAAAACGTAAAATCATTGGTCGTGAGTTCATCGAAGTTTTTGCTGAAGAAGCGCGTAAGCTTGATGGCGTAAACTTCCTTGCTCAAGGGACGATTTACCCAGACGTGATCGAATCTGCGGCAACTAAAAATGGTAAAGCACATGTGATTAAATCTCACCACAATGTGGGCGGTTTACCAGATGACTTAGCTTTTGAATTAGTTGAACCAATCCGTGATTTGTTTAAAGATGAAGTACGTCGTTTAGGTACAACTTTAGGTTTACCGTTTGAAATGCTATATCGTCATCCATTCCCAGGTCCAGGTTTGGGCGTGCGTATTTTGGGTGAAGTGAAGAAAGAATATGCAGACATTTTACGTCTTGCAGATGACATCTTCATGCAAGAGCTTCGTGCTAGCGGTTGGTATGATAAAACTGCACAAGCCTTTGCTGTATTCCAACCGGTGAAATCTGTTGGCGTCGTAGGTGATGGTCGTCGTTATGCATGGGTGATTGCACTTCGTGCCGTTGAAACGGTTGACTTTATGACAGCACGCTTCGCACATCTTCCTTATGATCTTGTAGATAAAATCTCTACACGCATCATGAACGAAATTAAAGATGTTTCTCGTGTTGTTTATGACGTATCGTCTAAGCCACCAGCAACGATTGAATGGGAATAATTTTCTAACGAAAATTATGTTAAAAAAAGAGCGCTTAGGCGCTCTTTTTTATTTTATACTGAATGAAAATTAGGATTCAAATTTGAGTTTTTATGTATACGCATTATGATTTAATGTTGCCTTTACTACGTATTATGCAATCACATGATGTGACATATAGTTTAAAAGAGGCTTATGAAGCATTACTGCAAGAGTTAAAATGTCCAGAAGAAGAACGTAATGAAACGATGGAAGATGGGAGAAACATCATCTTTTATCGTTTACAATGGGCGAAAACTTATCTAAAGAAAGCAGGATTAATAGATTATTCTAAAAGAGCACATTTTAATTTATCGAATGTGGGAAAAGATTTAGATTTAAGAAAAGTTGAAAAAATAGATAAGAAATATTTATCCAGATTTGATAGTTTTAATGAGTTTAGAAAAATAAATTCAAAAAATGAAAAAGTGCAAAAAATTGAAAATACACAAAAAGATAGTTCAGATTCTGAGGAATTAACACCTCCTGAGATTATTTACCAGCAATCAAAAATATTAAATAATGATTTGAAAGATGAGCTATTAACTTTAATTAAAAACAATTCCTCATCATTTTTTGAAAGACTGGTTGTCGATTTACTCGTTGCTATGGGGTATGGAGGATCGCATCAAGATGCCGCTCAAGCGATTGGCAAAACTAGTGATGGTGGTATCGATGGAATTATTAGTGAAGACCGTTTAGGTTTAGACAAAATTTATATTCAGGCTAAACGCTGGGAAAATACAGTGGGTCGGCCTGAGATACAGCAATTTAAAGGCGCACTAGCAGATCAAGTAGCTAAGAAAGGTGTCTTTATTACAACTTCCAATTTTAGTAAAGAGGCGATGGAATCGGCTAAAAAATCAGGCATTGTTTTAATTGATGGTAATAAATTAACAGCCCTCATGATTGAATTTGGTTTAGGTGTTCAAGTGGAGCGTAGTTTCCATATCTATAAAATTGATCAAGATCGTTTTGATGAAGAAAACTTCTGATTTTTCCTAAGTCATTGCTTTCCATCGCCTCTAAAACACTTTAGCAGAGCTAAAACATACCTTAGAAAGATGTAACAACATTTTTACATCCATGCATTGCCTTGTAGTTAGGTTTTGAAAACACAAGATATTGTCCCAAGTTTAAGAATCAGCATTCTATTTTTAGGGATGTGCAGTTGGGAATCTGCTTGTTATGATCTAGGACATATGGATCTGTAATGAGTAAGCACATGACGAATAATAACTATACTGAACTTTCACATTCGGATGACTGTGAAAAATACGTAAATCAATTCATTCAAGAGTTTCCACTGAGAAGTGCTGAAATCGGCCAAGGGACGGTCATCAAACGCGCGCTGCCAAGTCGCCATAAACGAATGATTGGTGCATGGTGTTTCTTAGATCACGCGGGCCCTGTAACCTTTCCTCAAGGCGAAGGTTTAGATGTTGGCCCACATCCACATATCGGTTTGCAAACCTTTACATGGATGATTGAAGGCACCATGATGCATACTGATAGTTTGGGTAGCAAACAGCTGATTCGTCCAAAACAGGTCAATTTAATGACCGCAGGACACGGGATTTCCCATACGGAAGTCGCACCAGATACAGAAACCAAAATGCATGCAGCACAATTGTGGATTGCATTGCCCGATGCAGAAATTGCTGTTGAACCACGTTTCGATCACTATCCAGAACTGCCAGTGGTGGAAAAAGATGGGGTGGAGTTTACTGTTTTGGTTGGAGAGTTTTTAAATACCACTTCACCTGTGAGCGTTTATACCGAGCTATTAGGAGTGGACTTAAGCGCAGCAGAAAGCACAAAAACCCGTTTAACACTCAATCCAAACTTTGAATATGGCTTTATGGCTTTAGAAGGAACGGCTACGGTCAATGGGCATGAACTGACAGAAGACAATATGGTGGTACTCGAGCAGGGTGTTAGTGCGATTGAAATTGAAATTCATGCTGGCAGCCGCTTGTTACTGTTAGGTGGTGAACCGTTTGAAAGTCCAATTTTACTGTGGTGGAATTTTGTGGGTCGTACTCAAGAAGAATTGAAAATTGCGCGTGATCAGTGGATTGCGCAAGATGAACGTTTTGGTTCAATTCCTGACTATGAAGGGCCACGACTGGAAGCACCGGCATTTCCAGACCAAATGCGCGCTTCAAAATAAAGGCAATACTGCGAAAAGTTGTTTAAAAATAGAATAGGTGGACAGTTTCAATACTTGAAACCTATTCAAAATAATATCAACGAAAAATAGGATAATAAAAAAATGGCAATCATTGCGAATGCGGAAGTCAAAACATGTGTCGAAGCATGGTCTGGTGAAGTAAGTACTGGACGACATCAATTCATTACCGATAAACCAGAGTCTTTTGGCGGTCAGGACAAAGGCCCAGCACCTTATGACTTTATTTGTACAGGTTTGATTTCCTGCACCATGATTACCCTACGGATGTATGCGCAGCACAAAGGTATTGAGTGGGGGGCTTTCAGTGTCGAAGCAGATTTTAATGCCAATAAAGAAGGCCGAGAATGGATCAGCCGTCGTTTGTCGTTTGAGCAAACATTGACAGAAGAAGCACGCCAAAAAATCTTAGATATCTGTCAAAAAACACCAGTCACTAAAACTTTATTACGTTCCGTCGAGATTGAAACCTTAATTGTTTAACTCGTTTGACGGTTTTTTATAGGCGGTAAAGGATTTTGTGCGACTGGATATTCATGTGTATCGACAGGTGCAAAATCCAAATTTTAGCGTAAAGTGAGTGCTAGATTTCAATTAAAACAAAAGGTAAAACAATGATCACCCTGCACCATTTGGAACATTCACGTTCTTTACGTATTTTATGGGCTTTGGAAGAGTTAGGGCTGGAGTATGAGGTGAAGTTTTATAAACGCCTACCGACCTATGCTGCGCCACCTGAGTTAAAAAACATTCATCCCTTAGGCAAAGCTCCTGTTTTGACCGATGGTGATTTGGTCATTGCAGAATCTGCGGTGATTTTAGAATACTTGCAAGCCACCTACGATACGGAGCACAAGTTTAAACCGAAAAATCCAAAGGACTTAATGCAATACAACTACTGGATGCATTATGCCGAAGGCTCGTTGATGCCATATTTGGTTATGACCTTGGTGATGAGTAATGTACCCAAGCATGTTCCCTTTCTAATTAAACCGCTTGCCAATAAAATTTGTGATGGAGTTAAAGGTGGCTTTATTAATCCACGCTTGAAAGAGCACAGTGCATATTTGGAAAATTATTTATCTCAACATGACTATTTTGCAGGTGATTTTTCCTTTGCTGATATTCAAATGAGCTTTCCTGTGGTGGCGATGCAAGAGCGGGTAAAAGCCCATAACCCTCAAATGGTGGCTTATGCACAGCGTATTCAGCAGCGCCCAGCATTTAAAAAAGCCAAAGAGCTCAGTGGGTTCTAATGGGTGGTGATGGTTTGAACTTGATTTTCTTACCCGGTGCATCGGGCAATACGGCATTTTGGCAACCTGTCATACAGTGTCTTCCTCAGGACTATTCAACCATGGTCGTCGCTTATCCGAGCTTTGGTGGCTATCCTGATGATGTGGATATACAGAGTTTTGAGGGCTTACAAGACGATGTATTGAATCAAATCCAACAGCCTTCTGTGGTCGTTGCACAATCGATGGGCGGCATTTTTGCAGTACAAGCTGCCTTACAAAAGCCTGAGCAGGTGCAGGCTTTGGTACTCGTGGCAACCTCAGGTGGCATTGATTTAAGTTCTTTTCAGGTGGCGGATTGGAGAGAGGATTATCAACAGAGCTTTACGGTTCCTGATTGGTTTGTTCAGCATCAGTCTGATTTGACGAGCAGTCTGGAGCGTATCCAGTGTCCAGTTTTGTTGATTTGGGGCGATGTAGATCCGATTAGTCCTGTTGCGGTGGGGCAGGCCTTACACCGTCAAATACCACATGCTAAATTGCACATCGTGTCACAGGGTCAACATGATTTGGCTTATGTGCATGCGGAGCATGTTGCGCAATTGATTCAAAATTTTCTCGTCAAACTCAGAGTATAAAAAAGGATGCCTCGGCATCCTTTTATTTTTTAGCGCTTGACCACAATCGAATCAATCCCGCTATGTTGTAGGGTTTGCTGTGCAATCACCGCGGCTTCTTGCGAGTCATATGGCCCTGAAATCACGCGATACCATGTTTGGCCGCCTTCAACGGTTTTGACGACATCGGCAGAGAGACCATTTAAGATAATTTCTGCACGACGTGCATCGGCACTGTCAGGGTCGGGGTAGCTACGCACTTGCAATATAAAACTTGGCGCTTGCGGTGTCGGTGCTGCTTCGGTTAAACCTGGTTCAGCAGGGGTGCTTTCTTCGGCAGCAGGTGCTTCAACAATCACGACGGTGCTTGGATTGTCTTTGGTTTCAGGAATGGCTTGATCAGGAATTGGCGTCACTTGCTGCTGTGGCAGTAGGTCATAGAAACGGTAGTCTTTATTGGTTTCTTCTTGATAATGTTCCGAAGTGATTTGACCTTTCGGCTTCACTGGTGCCCAAGGCTTCCACAGTAACAGTGCTACAGCAAAACAGAGCACGATTAAAATGACCACAAGTGTACCGAGCCAAGCTGGAATCAGTGGCTTTTTGGGTTTGTTCGGTCTTTCAGATACACCGCGCTGCGTTTTTCCAAACACGTGGAAACCTCTTTTCTTTTAATCAATATGAGGGACTGGCCCATTCTTTTCTTTATTTTAATACTTGGCCTCAATGGATTCAAAGAGGCATCATCGTAAAATAAAGAATCGCTTTACAAAATTCAAGTTTCGCAAAGCGAGCAATACATCAGGGTTGATATGGTTACTTCGGGCATAGCCCTGTGTCTTGCGACGATGTGCAAAGCGTTGCTTTTTACATCGGTACCTCAAGCATAGCTTTCGGTCTTACAGCCATGTGTGAAGCTTTGCTTTGCTGGTTACATCGTCTCAGGTGCAGACACACCTAGTAACTCTAAACCATTACGCAAAACTTGTTGTACGTTTATTGAAAGTAATAAACGGGCTTGCGAAAGGGCAATATTCTGTTCGTCGATAATTCTTGTATTATCCAAGTTATACCAACCATGGAATAACGCTGCGAGTTCTTTCAAATAGTTACCCACTTGGTGTGGTTCATAGCTATTTGCAGCACGAAGCACAATTTCAGGATAGGCCGCAAGTTTGGCAAGAATTTCAGTTTCAGCATCAAGAGTTAATAAGGTCGCATCGTAATTGGCTGCTTTGCTACGATCAAAACTAATGCCTTTTTCAGGTGCTTTCACATCGACCATACGATTGACACGTGCATGCGCATACTGGATGTAGTACACCGCATTGTCTTTGCTTTGTGAAACTGCAAGGTCTAAGTCAAAGTCAATGTGTTGCTCAGACTTACGCATCACGTAGTAGAAACGCGCAGCGTCGTTGCCCACTTCTTTACGCAGGTCGCGTAAAGTCACGAACTGACCAGAACGAGATGACATTTGTACCATCTCACCACCACGCCATAGGCTGACGAACTGAACCAATAGAACGGTGAGTTTTTTCGAGTCATAACCCAAGGCATCAATTGCGGCTTTGACCCGTGAAATATAGCCATGGTGGTCTGAGCCCCAGATATCAATGATATCGGTATAGCCACGTTGTAATTTGTTCAGGTGATAAGCAATGTCAGAAGCAAAGTAAGTGGTTTGTCCATTACGGCGCTTCACAACACGGTCTTTTTCATCGCCAAACTCAGTCGATTTGAACCAAATGTTGCCGTCTTTTTCATATAAGAAACCACGTTGTTCTAAAGTTTCTAAAGCTTCATCAATTTTGTCTGTCAATGAAGCTTCACTGAACCATTGGTTAAAGGTTACACCAAACTCGCCCAAGTCATCTTTGATGTCATCTAAGATCGCATTCAGCGCTGCTTGGTGGAATACGCGGTAAGCTTCACCGATTAAGCTTTGTGAATTATGGATTAAACCATCGATGTGCTTTTCTTTGTCGCCTGAAAGGACAACTTTATTGCCTTCAGCATCGAGTTTTTCTGCATATTGCACATCTTCAGGAACATCTTTATACACGTCTGCTACAGGGCGAACGTAAGCATCGCCATCAGCATCGATAATACTTTGCGCGATTTCTTTAACATAATCGCCTTGATAGGCATTTTTAGGGAAAACCAGTTCTTGGCCTGTTAATTCGAGGTAGCGTAAATAGGTAGATGTTGCAAGGATGTCCATTTGACGACCTGCATCATTCACATAATATTCACGGTCTACTGTTGCACCTGTTGCCTCAAGCAAGGTTGCAACGGTCATCCCATAGGCTGCGCCACGACCATGACCAACGTGCAAGCTAGACGTTGGGTTGGCAGAAACGAATTCTACTTGGATTTTCTTCGCAGCATTGGCTTGAGTGCGACCAAATTGTTTGCCTTGCGCTTGAATTTGATCAAGTACAGCAAAACGTTGGTCAGCATTTAAAAAGAAGTTAATAAAGCCAGGACCTGCGATTTCTGCTTTGCTGATGTCCGCCACTTCAGGCAGTGCAGCAAGAATTTTTTCGGCTAAATCACGTGGCTTCATACCCGCAGCTTTAGAGGCAATCATCGCGATATTGGACGCGAAATCCCCGTGGCTTCGGTCTTTGGTACGCGTCAAAGTACTGCTGTTGTTCCAGTCTGCTGGAAGGATACCTTCAGCTTGAAGGTTTTGTACTGCGTGCTCGAGAGCTGCTTGGATTGCCGTGTTCATATTCAGTCGAAAATTTAATGTCGCAGAAAAACGCTAAATATAGCAAATTTCCGCGTCTTTAGGTGAATCCATTTTTATAGAGTAAAAAATGTTCACTAACTGCTAACGATTGCGCTGCAATAAACATGAAAAGCGCAGTATGATGAAAACCAAAACGCATACTTTTAAGGATAAAACGTGTCTGAACAGCGACCGATGATCATTGGCAATATTCCCAAGTTACCAGCAAAATATGCCATGTTTATTTTGCCGTTTTTTATCTCATTTTTTATGAGTGGCATTATCTCGATGATCAATCTTTGGCGCAATTTGGGCTGGGTGGACAATTTCCTACAGGTTTGGCTGTCCGCATGGATGATGTCTTGGGTGGTGGCTTATCCTGTCGTGCTCATTGTACTGCCGATTGTGTGCCGTTTGACTGGTGTATTTGTCGATATGTCACATTTGAACCCACCCAAATAAGCCCCATTTTAGCTATTTTCACGGCATGAAACAGGTTTGCTCAGGAGTTCCGCATTTTGGTTTTGAAAACGATACAGTTTGCCTGCGTGAAAGAGCTTAATCACTTGGGCACTGGCAAGCTGTTGTTGAAAACGACTCAGGGTTTGGCGTTGAAATGGATCAAAGGGATTGCCGTAGTTTTTGTTGTCGAGTAAAAACTGAATCTGTCCTGCTTCTTTAGCATAGCCGTATAAGATACGTTTGCCTTGCGCATCTTGAAGCTCAAACGTAGGCGGATGACTGCTGATTTTACAATTCAGACGCAGTGAGAGCACAAAGCCTTCGGTCGATTTGTTTTGTAGCTGATAAATCCCTTGTTTTTCATTCTCCAAATAGACCCATTGGTTCAAGGGTAAATTTGCACTGAGTTGCTCATATTGCTCGATGGTGGCTTTACTGATATCGACAATGCCTTTGGGATCGATTTCAGGTAATTTTTCTTTATGACTAAATACCCCTGTAATTTTATCACTCAGCGTATTTTGCGTTGTAGAAATGGATTGGCATGCTGTCATTTGCGTGAGGCAAAGACATGTAAGGCTTAACAACATCAGTTTTTTGATGATCATTTTTCATATAAAGAAGAAATAAAAGCGCTAGCTTAGCTTGAGCTTTATTCAAGTTCAAATTTTATCCATGCGCTATTTGGCTGAAAGATTGCCGCAAACTTGATTTTTATTTTCAGACTAAATCGCTTTGATAATTGCATCACGCTTATAAATATCAAAAGACGAGTAAATGGCGCTAAGCTAGTAGCCGAATTAGATGCATAGATTCTCCCCATAGGTTCATCTAAATCTATGTATAACGAGATAGGTAATGACGACAGAATATTTAAAGACAAAACAACCCTTATACATCCCTTATGCGGGCAATACCTTACTTGAGTTGCCGCTGTTAAATAAAGGATCGGCGTTTACGGAAGAAGAGCGCACTCGCTTCAACTTACATGGTTTAATTCCACATGTTGAAGAAAGCATTGAAGAGCAAAGTCAGCGTTCTTATCAACAGTATTGTGCTTTTAATGATGCGATCAATAAGCACATTTACTTGCGTAACATTCAAGACACCAACGAAACCTTGTTCTATCACCTCATTGAAAACCATTTAAGTGAGATGATGCCGATCATCTATACTCCAACGGTGGGTGAGGCTTGTCAGCGTTTCTCGGATATTTATCGCCGCCATCGTGGCACATTTATTTCCTATCCAGACCGTGCGCATATTGATGACATCTTGCATAACATCAACAAGAAAAATGTCAAAGTCATTGTGATTACCGATGGCGAGCGTATTTTAGGCTTGGGCGACCAAGGCATTGGCGGAATGGGTATTCCGATTGGAAAATTGTCGCTATATACCGCGTGTGGGGGTATTAGCCCAGCTTATACTTTACCAATTACCCTCGATGTCGGGACCAATAATCAGCAGTTACTGAATGACCCGATTTATATGGGCTGGAATCAACCGCGTATCAGTGGTGATGAGTACTATGCTTTTGTTGATGAAGTGATTGCTGCAATCAAGCGTCGTTGGCCGAAAGCGTTGATTCAATTTGAAGACTTCGCGCAAAATAATGCCATGCCGTTATTGAATAAGTACCGTGATGAAATCTGTTGTTTTAATGATGATATTCAAGGTACGGCAGCCGTTTCTGTGGGCAGTTTGATTGCTGCATCACGTGCGGCAGGTAAACAGCTCAAAGATCAAACCGTTGCCTTCTTAGGTGCGGGTTCAGCAGGCTGTGGGATTGCTGAGCAAATTGTTGCGCAGATGAAAGTTGAAGGTTTAACTGATGCCGAAGCGCGTGCACGCGTGTATATGGTCGATCGTTTTGGTTTAATCACTGAAAATCAGCCGAATCTACTCGATTTCCAACGTAAATTGGCGCAAAAGCCAGACGTGATAGCGCAATGGGGCAATGCTGAAGAGGTGATTTCACTGCTCGATGTCGTGAAAAATGCCAAACCTACCGTGTTGATTGGCGTATCGGGTCAGCCGGGCTTATTCACTGAAGAAGTGATTCGTACTTTGGCTTCGAACTGTGATCGTCCGATTGTGCTGCCACTGTCTAATCCAACGTCGCGTGTTGAAGCCGTGCCAGCAGATATTATTCACTGGACGGATGGCAAAGCTTTGATTGCGACAGGCAGTCCTTTTGCCCCTGTCAATTATCAAGGCAAAATTTATAATATTTCGCAGTGCAATAACTCATATATCTTCCCGGGCATTGGGTTAGGCGTGATTGCCGCTAATGCAACCCGTGTGACCGATTCGATGTTAATTGCATCGAGCAATGCTTTGGCAGATTGTTCCCCGATGTTGACCAACCCTACAGCAGATTTATTGCCTGAGATTGATGAAATTCAGAAAGTCTCTAAGCTGATAGCCTTTAAAGTGGCCAAAGCAGCAATGGATGCAGGTGTAGCCCCGATTATTAGTGATGAGCAATTGCAACACGCGATTGAGAAAAACTTCTGGAAGCCAGAGTATCGTCACTATAAACGTGTTGCCTTCTAAAGCTGAAAATGAGATTGAACAAAAAGGAGCGTAATGCTCCTTTTTGTTTTTTGAGAGCTGCGTCTTCATTAACATTATTTTACTAGATTAAAAAAAAGACATTTTGTACACTCCGCGCACAAGTATAAAAACCAATAACTTAACAATGATCATGTTCAATTCTATTTATAAAATGCTGGAATCCTTTGGATTCGGCTCACAAAAACGTGCTCTGCATATTCATTTTTCCAATCTGGCTTTGAACACACAGGTGTTTATTCAGCGCATTGAGGGTGAGCACAGAATCAATCAAGGCTTAAAAGCTGAAATTTTATGTCTATCGACTAATGCTTATCTGCCTTTAAAACAGTTCATCGGTGGCCGTGTCGCAGTTGATCAGGTCACGGATGTGGGGCAACTTTCCCGTCTGACGGGGGTGATTACCAGTGCCAGTCAGGGGCAAAGCGATGGCGCGCTAACTGTTTATAAACTTACCGTTGAAGATGCAACTGCGCTGTGGCATAAGCGCAGAAACAGTCGCGTGTTTATGAGTAAAAGTGTTCGTGAAATCACTGAAATTCTGTTTAGCGAATGGCAAAGTCACAGTACATTATTTGCAGCCAGCTTAAGCCTGAACTTAGACGGTTTGAGTCGTGATTATGATGTACGACCTTTTGTCATGCAATCTAATGAAACCGACGCTGAGTTTCTCACTCGATTATGGCGGAGTGAAGGTATTAATTGGTTGATCGATGAACAAGCTCCGATGGTGCTCAGTTCGTCGGAACCGATTCAGGCACAGCAACTTCGTTTGATGGATGATAATCAAGCTTTTACAGCACTGGGCCGCCGAAAGATTCGTTTCCACCGCAGCCATGCCACTGAGCCTTTTGATAGCATCACCAGTTTTATTGCTGAACGTCACTTACAATCCACCATGGTACAGACGCAGCGTTGGCAAGCGCAACATTTAGCTCAAGATCAGAGTCAGGCTGTATTGAGTGCACATCAGCATAGTGATCAACAAGACAATGAAAGTTTGGGGCTGGAACAAGTCTGGTGTGTCAGTCCAGCATGGACGGCTGATCTACAAGGTGAGGATCAGGCCACGTCTGCTAATAGCAGTCAACTAGATCGTCTCAACCAACAACTGAACCAATATCATGAGCTTCAGGCCAAATATTTCACAGCAAAAAGTAGCGTTCGAGATGCGCAAGTGGGCTATTGGTTTGAAATGGTGGATCATCCTGAAATAGAACAGCATGTGTCCGCAGAGCGTGAATTTCTCATTTTAGGCAAAGTTTTTTATAACCAAAATAATTTACCCAAAGAGTTATTACAGCAAATCAATTTATTACTAAAAGGAAGTCGCTGGCAAGGTCTGAGTGAGGAACGACAAGCCAATGAACTCTTTGTCGTACGCCGTGAAGTCAAAATTGTTCCTGAATATCAAGCGTGGATACACCGTCCAGCAGCCCATCCTTTACGGGCCAAAGTCGTCGGGCCTGAAGGGGAAGAAATTTATGTGGATGCATGGGGACGGATTAAAGTTCGCTTCATGTTTACACGTAGTGATGACCATGCTCATGATGGTGGTGCAGGTGCAAATGACAATGACACGGACTCGGCATGGGTCGATGTATTGACTCCATGGGCGGGTGAGGGATATGGCGCACGTTTTCATCCGCGTGTCGGAGAAATTGTGGTCATTGACTTCTTTGAGGGGGATGTCGATCGACCCTTTGTCGTAGGGCGTATTCATGAGGCCGAGCGCCACCAAACCATGTTTGATGTGAAAGGGACATTGCCTGCGACGAAGAAACTCAGCGGGATCCGTTCACAAGAGGTTGCAGGGCCAGGCTTTAACCAACTGCGTTTTGATGATACGACAGGACAAATTAGTGTGCAGCTACATAGCAGTCATGGAGCGAGTCAGCTTAATCTAGGTAACCTCAGTCATCCGAAAGCAACTGAAAACAGTGATGGGCGTGGTGAGGGTTTTGAGTTAAGAACGGATCAATGGGGAGCCATGCGTGCAGGCAAGGGTCTCTTGATTAGTACCTATGCACAGGATCAAGCGGTCGCAGATCATTTGGCTGCATCCGAAGCCCAGTCCATCTTACAGCAAGGTCATGACAGTATGCATATGTTGAGTACTTTGGCTGTTAAACAACAGACTGATGCACTGAATGTGGTTAATCGTCTGCCTAAATTGATTCAGTCTGTAGAGTTAAAAGGGGCCAATCAAGCACTCCAAGCAACCGTTGGTTTATTTAAAACGGCAGTTAGTCAGGATCCGATTTCGGCATTAAAAACGTGCGGTGGTTTTCTTGAGGATATTCAAAAATTTGGTCAAGATACGGACAATTTGATCAATGAGTTTAAAGATTATTTTCAGGATACAGAGGCTTCAATAGGCAATTTAAAAGCCTTTATCGATAACCTCGAAGAACATGGTTCAGATGCTTTGAAAAGTCAGTTGCAAGGCGTTAAAGAAAAATTGAATGCGGATCCATTCGCTGCTTTAAAAGATGTAGGCAAAGTGATTGCCAATGTTGATATGAAAGACTTTGACCTGACCAGTGCTTGCGGAAGCTTTAATAAAGGCAGCAAACTGAATGTTAATCCCATGCAGGCATTGGGCTCCATGCAAGGTTTTATGGAGACATATGCTCAAGAGGCAGAGCAAACGCAGGATACTCAGAATCAAGCTCAAGCGAAGATTTTTCGTCAGGCTTTAATGTTGTTGGCTTCCCCCAATGGTATTGCCTTAACGACGCCTGAAGATATTGTTTTACAGGCTTCTCAAGACATCGCTGAAAGTGCACAGGGGTCCATCAACTTAAGTGCTCAGAAGAATATTATTGCGCATGCACAGGATAAAGTGAGCTTATTTGCTGCACAAAAAGGGCTAAAGGCATTTGCTGCAAAAGGAAAAGTTGAATTACAGGCACAAGATGATGCGATAGAGGCGATTGCGCGTAAGGTGATTAAGTTAATTTCAACAGAAGATAAAATAGAAATAACCAGTCCGAAGGAAATTGTACTGACTGCTGGTGGTTCACAGCTCAAAATTAATGGGGATGGGATTTTTACGACAACAGGTGGAAAGTTTGAAAGTAAGGCGGGTCAGCATAGTTTTGTGGGTGGGGCTACAGTAAATGCTGAATTACCTAAAATGCCTGAAAGTGGAATGTATAGTATGAGGTTTGATCTGAGCCAAATTTTTGATCCGAATATATTGAAAAATATGAAATATAAATTAATAAATCATTCTAAAAAAATTGAAGCTGAATATGAGTTTGAGCAGCAAAGCAGTGCACGTGTTTATAGTGACTCTGTTGATAATGTAGAACTCTCATTAGTACCAGGCGCATATTTGACAGAAATTAAAGACTTACCCCCTGAACAAGAGACAGAGTCTTTGGATGAGGATGAAGTTACAGGATGTGGTTGTGGAGAGGAGCATGAACATATACGTAATAATGCAAGGGAGGTTGAATAATGCTTAATAAAAAAAATATTGCTTGTTTAATTTTTGTTTTTTTATCACTAAAAATTTATGCAGAAGATGATTTTAATGTTATTTCGCAATGTACTGATGAATTTGAAACAAGTTGTGATTTAGTATTGATAAATGGTAGTGAAAAAAATATTTTCTTACGTAATATAAAATCACCAAGTATTGAAGAAATTGGTAAAGATGTTTTCCATGTGGTGAGTTCATGTGGTTCGCCTTGTGTAGGGAATTATTTTATTGGTAAGCATGCAAAAGATTATACTGAGGAGTTGATTAAGGTTGATTTTAAATCAAAATGCATTATAGAGAGTGATAGTAATGAAAAGAAAATATATGCAAAAAAAATATTTTCTAATACTAGAAAAACTTTAATAAATTTAAATGAAAAAAAATTTGATATTCTTCCATCAAAATTTAATTATTATAGTGATTTTAATGAGATGTCGTATTTTGATAAATTTGGTAATCTAAATTTGATTGCAAATGATTTTGGTGAAATTTTATTTAAAAAGAAAATAAAAAACCCATGTGGAAATTATGAAAAATGAGCTATTCAGAAGAGTTTATTAAATATGTTGGAACTGTAGCGGGTGAAGCAGGAGGATGTAGTGTAAATACCTGGAAAGCTGTTGCCCATTGTATAAAGAATAGAATAGGTTTTGCAGAGTGGGTCAATGCGAGAGATGTTAGTGATATTTTAAAAAAGAATTTTGATGCAATTACTGATAAAAATGGACCTTTTAAAAAAGCTGTGACAGAAATGCGTTTAGGAAATATATCGGATCATACACAAGATATTATTGATGCGATATCTCCAATTTATCAAGGATTAGAAGAGGATATAACAAACGGAGTTGTTTTATATTTTAGTCCTAAAGCTCAAGCCGCTTTACATAGCAAAAACCCTAGTAAATATACTTCTTTAATCCCAGATTTTGCTAAAAGCTCTTTAACTGAAGAAGTGAAAATAAAAGGAACAGAAAATGATGATATGCAATGGTACAAATATAAAGGTACATCTCGTTTCTATGTTCAATTTGTGGATAGAAGTGCTAATGTCCTTGTTAAATCTAAAGTAAGCATTGGGTACAAAAAAACGAAAGAGGTTCCATCACTTACTAACTTAATAACCAATAATCAGGGTAAAATCAGATCATTTTTAGTAAAAGATGGTTGGGGGGCAAGATTTACTGTTGATGGTGTTCAACTTCTTGATAAGAATAAAAAAGAAATAATGCTAATTGCAGATGGAAAAAATCATTCATCAGTGTTAGTGGTTGAAAATGGTAGTAGTGGAATAAAATCTCAAACGGATATTCATATCCAACAACCGAGGTCTTCACAGAAGAAAGAGCCTGCGAAAGAGGATGAAAACGCGAGCATTGAGCAAACGTCGAAAGTAGATGAAAATGATGTTCAGCAAAAAAATATTAATTTCAGTATTAAGGTTATAGATAGTGAAAATAAGACGATTCCCAATTTTTCTTACTTTTTAAAATATAAAAATATTGAAAAGAAACACCGTGCAGGTGCTGATGGTATTGAAAATGGCTTAATAGGATTAAGTGGTGAGGAAATTGTAGTTTTAATTAGTGGACGAGACACAAAGCAAGAGATTAATCGTTTTACAGTACAAGATGGTATGGGATTAAAAACTGTAAAACTTAACTTACATACTTTTGATATACTTTTTAGGCATGGAAGTACTAAAAAACCTATAACAAATTTAAATTTAATTCAAAAATATAGAAATATCTCAAAGCCAAAAAAAACCAATAGTAGTGGAAAAATAACGGTTAGTGCGATGCCAGGATTTGAACTTAATTATAAATTGAGAGATGAACGGAACTTACTTACAATCAAAGTTGATAAAAATAAAGCACTTCGTATTATAGATGTTGATTCTTCTGCAATAGAACAAGCATCAAAAAATATCAAGGTGGGTAGCAAAGTTTATGAAACGCAACAACCGATTGCTATTCCTTCCGAATCAAAACGTAAACAACCAATTCAAAAGCCTGTTGAATCTCAGGATTCTACTCCTAAGAGAGATGAAAAAGTAAAAACCAGCACTGAAGGACATCCTAAAACAATTGTTACAGATAATAGTGATATAGAATTTAAAGTCTTAACTTATGACAAAGTATCTCATCAATTGGCTAGTGATTGTGAATATGTACTTGAGTATAAAGGAAATAAAAAATCTCATATAAGTGGCGTTAGTGGTATAGGGGCAAAAAATCATAAGGGACAATCTGGGCAAACAATTAAAATTTTTGAAAATAATAACTTGTTGACTCAGATTGTATTGCAAAAAGATATGCAACCTATATCTATTCATGTTACTAAACCAGATTTCTCACAACTAAGAGTTAGTGGTGCTGATTGGTGTGGTTTATTTCTACAAAGTAGTAGTCTAAATGACTTGGCTGAACCTTTTAAAACGAACGCAACAAAATTTATTAATGGTATGAAAAATGCCGGTATTAATGTTGTAATTAACACAACTTGGCGCCCTGATAAAAGAAGTTATTTAATGTACTATTCTACAGCAATAGCAAGAGGGAAAATAGCTGTAGATAAAGTACCTCCTTTCCCAGGAGTAAGTATTGATTGGACACATAACGGAAAGAAAGCTGAAGCAGTAAAAGCTGCTAAAGCAATGCATCAAAAATATGGTATAGGGGATAACCCAGTGGGTAAACCAGGATCCTCAAACCATAATAGAAAAATGGCAGTAGATATGAAAATATCTAATTATATTGGAAAAGTTGTGACTATTGATGGTGAAAGCACAAAAATTACCAGTTGGTCTACATTAACGCAATTAGGGAAAAAACATAGTGTAATTTGGTATGGTAGTAAAGATGCACCTCATTGGTCACACACAGGTAGGTAAAAGTGATTTATAAAACATTGATTATTATGTGCTTATTAAGCTTAAATGCTTGCGAAACTAAATATTTAGGTGAGACTGCTCATGCTAAATCGATTGAACAACAGAAAATAGAGACGCCACAATCAGATTTATCACCTGGGAAGATTTTGCACAGTAGTAAAGATGTAAAGAAAGCCTTAGATAATAAAATTTATGTATTATTAAACTCTAAAGAAGGATGTATTGTAAGTGAAAAACCAATTAATAATGATGTTATTATTATATATAAGGAAGATGAAAAATTTAAATATGATATGGTGAAACCAGCAACTAAAAAGGATGATACTGATTGTGTTTCAAACTTAACGTTTGTAACTGATGAACCTAACTATTTTTATAATATTGATAAAAGAACTCGAACCTCTATTCGAGGTTATGGTTTTCAGTTAAGTCAAAGCCAAATTATGTATAATAATGGAAAGATTAGAGGAGTAGATCTAATTGGAAATAGTATTCCAAATATTATAACTGAATGTTTTTCACAGGAAGGTTCACATTTTAATATTTGGGGAGGGCACAATAATGAGGAAAAACTATTGCACCGTTATACTTTTTTAGATATGGATATACAGCCATCATGTACTGAAAATGATAAAATAGTTAGCTCAGGCTTGTTGGATTTAAAAAAATAAGAATAAAAAGAAAGGTAATTATATACCTTTCTTTTTAATATTTTTTAGTAAAGAAAATTTATATTCAACTTTTAAAGTATAGAGATATGGATTTTTATCACCCTTCCAAAACTTCTTCCAGCAACTCCTCGCTCGGCGCAAAATAATAAGCACCGTCCACAGGAGTCACAAAATGAAGCATACGGTCATGAATTCCATCACCACTGGTGCCAAACATACGTAATAACATCGCATCAATAATGCTTAAGTCTTTCGTATAGGCAATAAAAAATAAACCTTGCTCACCTTTACCATCGCCATAAGGAAGCGAGTGACGTAGGATTTCCATTTCTTCGCCTTCATCATCTTCAACCACGACACGTGCAACGTGAGAATTTTCAGGCTTAACGTCATCATCTAGTTCAATACTTTCAAGTTTTGTCCTTCCAAAGACTTGCTCTTGAGCATCAACTTTTAATTTTTTCCACTTTTCCAAATCATGACAATAGCGCTGTGCAAAGATAAAAGAGCCATCTGCGAATACTCCTGCATCTTCACTTAATAAAGTCGTTGCAGCACGATCATCGGGGAACTGCGGGTTTTCAGTACCATCAATAAAACCAGTCAAATCTCGACCATCAAAATTGCGGAAACAGACTCGTTCATCTAAAACATCAACTTTATCTTGGATGCCTTCAAAGAAGGATTGGCTAAGGGCAAAACAAATATCGGTACGCTGAGACGCAATATGAATTAAAACATCCGCAGGTGAAACAGGCATATTGAAAGAGCCATAAATGGGCACTAGCTGTTTAAACCCTGCAGGCGCTGTAGGATGAAGTTGTGCCCAAAGTTCAGGGCCAAAAGCAACAGCTGTTTTAATCTGCGCATGTGGATGTTGGGTAATAAGGCGATCACGAGTTGAAAATAAATCTTCTAATTTTTCTTTAAGTTCTTCAATACTTAAATCTTTTAAACGTAAAACAATAAAACGGGCATGATCTGAAGGTAATGGTAGAATTACAGATTGGGCGGTCATTCATGGCTCCTAAAAAAATTGTTATTTCTATTGGCTGTACTTATTGTGCCTTATGCAGTTTCTGCTTCATAGCCTTAAGTGATAAATTCATTGATGAATAATAAACCCTAAAAGCATGAAAGATCATATAATCTAAAGGTCATTTTTTTCTCAATACCACTATGTCATTTCAAATTTGGCTTGGCTTTGTACTCGCATGTTGGATCATTAGTATTTCTCCAGGGGCAGGGGCCATTGCGTCAATGTCGAGTGGCCTTAACTATGGTTTTCGGCATGGTTATTGGAATGTGCTGGGTTTACAACTCGCCTTGTTGGTACAAATCGGTATTGTGGCGGCTGGGGTAGGGGTGCTCTTTGCCACAACGCCTTGGGCATTTTGGGCTGTGAAGTGGTTTGGTGTGGCTTATTTATTGTATTTGGCTTATTTACAATGGATGGCACCCATCCAATCGATTGACATTCAACAAGAACAACCGACTAAGTCGCGCTCCAAATTGGTGATGTATGGCTTTTTGATCAATATGAGCAATCCCAAAGCAATCGTATTTTTATTGGCAGTTTTACCGCAATTTTTGGATTTGTCTAAACCGCAGTGGAGTCAATATGCGGTGATGGCCGTCACGATGGTCACGATTGATTTGATTGTGATGGCAGGATATACGGGGTTAGCAGCGAAAGTTTTAAAACTCTTAACATCACCGCGACAGCAAAAATATCTCAATCGTACTTTCGCAGTATTGTTCAGTTGTGCGGTGGGACTGCTTAGTTTGGTTCATCAGTAAGTTTAGTCTGCGTCAATTCTACTAAAAACTGTTGTTCGGTAACCACATGTATACCGTGCTGACGAAATAGGGCGGCAGTGATTCCTTCCCCTACAATTTTTTGCCCAGTAAATGAGCCATCATAGATGCCATCACTGCCACAAGATGGGCTATTGGCTTTGAGCACAGCATGGGTAACGTGATTGGCTTGCGCTAACGCTAAAGCTTTGTAAGCACCTTGAATAAAGACCTCGCTAATCTGATGACCATCTGATGAAAAAATCTGTGCGCGGCCTAATAAAACATCAGCACCTGACCCGTGGCGAATTTCTGCTGCGGGACGCGGGGTTGGAAGTCCTGCACTGACTTCAGGACATAAGCTGACATAATTTTTATCGAGCAAAGCTTGAACTAACTGAGAGACTAAGCAGTCTTTGCCGTCATAACGGACTTTTTGTCCGAGTAGACATGCGCTGATAAAATAACGTTTATGGCTCATTTATTTATGTCAGTTTTTTAAACTTCTGCGCGATAAAAATCAACGCAAACAAAATCGACATGGTTAAAACAATGCTGAGTCCTGTAGAGGTATTCAGCCCTGCACTGGACCATAAACCAACCGTCACCCCAGTTTGCGCAATCACAAAGGCCCAAATCACCATTTGTTTTGGAGAGTGGGCAAGCAGTCGAGCGGTAAGTGCTGGAATGACAAGCAAGGCACCCATCAGTAAAGAACCCACTGCACGAAGCGCTAAAATGGTAAATAAAGCCAGTAGCAACATAAAAATCAAACGTTGCCATTTCGCACTGACACCTTCACTGACGGCCATATCAGGATCGATCGCGATTTGAATTTGAGCCTGCCAACTCTTATAAAGCACTGCCAATGCAACAACAATAATAGTGGCAAAAACGGGCAGGTCTGCCCATGTGATCGTGAGCAAATCACCAAATAAATAGCTGAGTAGCTCAGGTCTTAAGCTTGGAATATGTTGAATAAACATCAGACCCGAGCAGAGCAAGGTCGCAGAACAGAGTGCGAGTAATGCGTCATTCGGTAACCGTGGATCATGCAAAACCCAAAGGATCGCCACCAACAAGCCCGCAATAAAAGCCACACCCATCCACAGGGGCAACGCCATTGCTCCTGCAATCGCGACACCCAGTAACGTGCCATGTGCCATGGTGTCGGCAAAGAAAGACATGCGGCGCCATAGCATCAAACAGCCTAGTGGCGCAGTTAAAAAGACCAGAAGCGTACCCATAATCCATGCAGGCAACAGCAGTTGTAACCATTCCATCATGACTTAAGCTTCCGGTTCAGGGTGAATGTGTGGGCGAGCGTCATGCTGACAAGGCATTGCACTATCACCATGTGCGCAGTGATCATGATGATGTTGATAGAACACGCGGTTGGTACCAAAAATAGCTTGATACTCAGGGTGTTGTTGCACGTTTTCAGGCAGGCCACTACAACAAATGTGTTTATTCAAACACACCACACGATGAGTTCCTTGCATGACCCACTGCAAATCATGTGAAACCATGAGCACAGCACAACCATATTTGGCAGGTAAACTGCGCACATAGTCGTACAGCTCAGCCTCAGACTGAATGTCTAAGCCCTGCATCGGTTCATCGAGAACCAAAATATCGGGTTGACGTAACAGCGCACGAGCCAGTAAAACGCGTTGTCGTTCTCCACCTGAAAGCTGCTGTACTTTAGAATTTTCAAGTTTGCTGATCCCCGTATCGTGGATAATTTCTTGCTTGATTACAGGATCGCATTTTTCCAAAGCCAAAAGGTCTTTCACCCTAAGCGGTAGGCTATGTGAGGGATTAAATTTTTGTGGTACATAAGAAAACTTGAGTGGCTTTGTTGTTTTAATGTCGCCAGCATTAGGGTGCACAATACCCAATAACACTTTAATGAGCGTGGATTTTCCCGCACCATTTGGGCCGATCAGGGTCACAATTTCCCGTTCATGTAAGACAAAATCGACATGCTTTAAAATGTCGCGTTCATCGATACGAACACTAATTTGGGAGAGTTCGACCAGAACAGGATCGAGGTTTATTTGTGGCGACACTGCTGACAAATTCCTGAAATTTCAATAATGCTATGTTGTGCCGTAAAACCATCGGCTGCGGAAAGTGCATCGAGTTGTTGTAATAATCCTTGAGCAGAGGCCTCTGTCACTGATTTGCAATCAGTGCAAATGAGAAAGGCGGCTTGATGGCCTTCACGGGGATGGCAACACGGAATATAGGCATTAATCGAGGTGAGTCGGTGAATGAGGCCCTTTTCTAATAAAAAGTCTAAGGTGCGGTACACCGTCGGTGGGGCAGCAGGGCGGTCGGCATTGCTTTTAATTTTAGCCAATAAGTCATACGCACCCATTGGGCCTGTCGCATTCAGGATCAATGCCAAGACTTCTTTTCTTAAGGGGGTTAGGCGCGCACCAGTTGCTGCGCATAAGACTTCTGCTTCAGCCAAACGCGTCTCAACGTTGTGATGACCATGCACATCATGTAAAGCATGGTGGTGTTCGTGAGAACAAGCGCTCATAACAAACCTCAAGTGCAAAATTTATAAAAGAAAAACGACATTAAATCTTAACATGAAGCGCAGAGAGTTTCGATTAGGCATAGGTATTTTTGTCGATTTGTTATATTATAACACTAATTGTATTTCTAGTGATTGCTCCCCATGTCCCGTTTCTTGGCTTTTTTTGCGTTTGCGCTGTTTAGTAGTGTTGCTTGGACGCAAGACTTGGTTGTTTCTACACAGCCGATTTACTTGATTGCACAGGAAGTGACAAAAGGCATTGAAAAACCAACCTTATTGTTGGCCGATCAATCTGGACATGATGTGAGTTTGACCCCAATGCATCGTAAAATCATTCAGGATGCAGGCTTGGTTATTTGGTTGGGACGAGCACATGAAGCACCGCTGGATAAACTCCTGACCCCCAATGATAAAGCAGTTTCTATTTTAGATTCAGGCATTATCAATGCCTTACCACTACGAAATACCCGTGGTGATGCCTTAAAAAATACCATCGATACCCATGTTTGGCTTGACCCAAACAATGCGGTACGTATTGGTTTCTTTATTGCAGGCCTGCGTTCACAGCAGATGCCTGAGTATAAGGAGCGCTACTGGAACAATGCCAGAATCTTTGCTCAGAAAATGTTGCAAGCTTCAGCTATATATAGTCAAAGTACCCAAGCGCGCTCATATTGGTCTTTTCATGATGCCTATCAATACTTGGAGCGACCTTTAAACTTACGCTTTGCAGGTGCTTTGACAGATGACCCACATATTGCACCTACGGTTGCGCAAATCAAATACTTAAATGACAGCCGCCCTTATTCAAAGATGTGCCTTTTGGCCGAAGTGCATGCGAGTCAAGCGCAATATCAAAAGTTGAACCCATTGGTTTTCCAAGCCGTTGACGAAAGCATGACTGGGGCAGGGGATTTTGTCAGCGCATGGAAGCAATTGGCCGATCATGTGCATAAATGTGTGCTAAATGCGCGAAAGTAACGCAAAAAATAAACAATAATTGATTAGTTTAAAAGCAATTTAAACATAGAAAAAAACTCGACTTAGGTCGGGAAAAGATTGCATGTTCAGGGGTGTAACTCTATAATGCCTGCGATTAAAAATAATCATCAGCTAAACTTGTCAAGCATGATTGTTGTGAGTGAATAAATAATGAGCCGAACTAGTCGCTTGATTGACCGACGATTAGCGAAAGCTTTAGTCCTCTTACAAGCATGTATGATTCCTGTTTCAGCCTTGATCGGCTGGGTCGTGAAAGACTCAACCGCAGCCCTGAGTGCAGCATTAGGTGCGCTCGTGTGTTGGCTTGCGACTTGCTATTTTTCATGGCAGTCGTTTCGAGCAGCAGGAGCTCGCGCTTCTAAACAAGTTCTTGCGAACATGTATAAAGGCATGATGGGTAAGTTTGCAATTGTGATTGTTGGTTTCATTTTAATTTTAAGCAATGTCAAACCGTTGTCAGCGGTGGCGTTGTTTTGTGGTTTTATGCTCGTTCAAACCATGACGTGGGTTGCTCCATTTTGGGTGTCGCGTCAACAAAAACGAGTTTAATAAGCACTACAAAAAATTGAAAAGTTTTTTAGGAGATGAACGAGATATCAAGCAGCACGCGATGTTCGTTCTCTCTATTTGTATTTGACATTGACCAGGTGTGATTTATGGCTGCTGAAGAACATGCCCTTACTTCGACCGAGTATATCAAGCATCACTTGACGAATATGACTTATGGCAAAATGCCAGACGGTTCATGGAAGTTGGCTGAGACTGCTGAAGAAGCTCAACAGATGGGGTTCACTGCTATTCACTTGGATTCAATGGGTTGGTCTATCACTCTTGGTGTGATTTTCTGTTTGTTGTTCTGGTGCGTAGCGAAAGCTGCAAACTCTGGTGTTCCAACCAAGTTCCAGTCTGCAATTGAAATGATCATTGAGTTTGTGGACTCAAGTGTTCGCGACACTTTCCATGGCAAATCACGCTTAATTGCGCCACTTGCATTGACCATTTTCGTGTGGATTTTCCTCATGAACGCAATGGACTTAATCCCAGTTGACTTTATTCCGTATACAGCTCAACTGATTGGTGCAAGTGTATTTGGTATGGATCCTCATCACGTTTACTTCAAGGTTGTACCTTCTACAGATCCAAACATTACCCTAGGTATGTCTTTGTCTGTATTTGTATTGATCTTGTTCTACAGTATTCGCGAAAAGGGGATTGGTGGTTTCGTTGGCGAATTAGCACTTAACCCATTTAACCCAAGTAACCCAGTTGCAAAAGCGTTATTGATTCCAGTGAACTTAATTCTTGAATTAGTAACATTCCTTGCACGTCCAGTTTCATTGGCTCTGCGACTTTTCGGTAACATGTATGCAGGTGAGTTAATCTTCATCCTTATCGCATTATTACCGTTCTGGATCCAATGGGCGTTGTCTGTGCCTTGGGCGATCTTCCACATTCTTGTTATCACGCTACAAGCATTCATCTTTATGATGCTGACTATCGTATACTTGAGCATGGCAAGCGAAAAGCATTAATGGTAATGCCCAACTATCACTGGATGGTTGGGCGCACAATTTTTTAATTTAATTTGGTATAAACCTAACCTCTGAGGAATTATCATGGAACTCACTTTAGGTCTAGTTGCAATTGCATCTGCTATCTTGATCGCTTTTGGTGCTTTAGGTACTGCGATTGGTTTTGGTCTTTTAGGCGGTCGCTTCCTTGAAGCTGTTGCACGTCAACCAGAATTGGCTCCACAACTTCAAACTCGTATGTTCTTAATCGCGGGTCTTCTTGATGCTGTGCCTATGATCGGTGTTGGTATTGGCTTGTTCTTCATCTTTGCTAATCCATTTGTAGGTTAATCGGCTTAATTCCTAAATTAAACTATTGAGGAATAGCAATGAATATCAACCTCACATTGATTGGCCAAGCGATTGCATTTGCGATGTTTGTCGCATTCTGCATGAAATTTGTATGGCCACCACTAATCAATGCGATTAGTGAGCGTCAGCGTAAAATCGCTGATGGCTTAAACGCTGCTGAAAAAGCAAAAGCTGATCTTGCGGATGCGCAAGCTCAAGTGAAAGCTGAATTAGATGCAGCGAAAGCGCAAGCGGCTCAATTGATCGAACAAGCGAACCGTCGCGGTGCACAATTGGTAGAAGAAGCTCGTACTCAAGCGTCAGCTGAAGGTGAGCGTATTCGTCAACAAGCAAAAGAAGCTGTTGATACAGAAATCAATTCTGCTCGTGAAGAATTACGTCAACAAGTTGCTGATCTTGCAGTAACAGGTGCTGAGAAAATTCTTAGCCAAAAAGTTGATGCTGAAGCTCACAATGCCATGCTGACTCAGCTGGCTGCTAAACTTTAAGAGAGGCGGATTATGGCTGAACTCTTGACGTTGGCACGCCCGTACGCTAAAGCAGCATTTGCTTACGCTTCTGAGCAAAATGCAACTGACTCTTGGTCATCTGCATTGAACTTGCTCAGTGCTGCGGTGCAAGACGAAGCATTTTCAGCTTTCTTAACTCGCCCTGAGCTTACTCCTGCTGAGCAGGTAAGTCTTTTTGCAAAAGTATTAGGCGAAGACCAAACTGCAGCAGTGTCAAACTTTTTGACATTGCTTGCTGAAAACAACCGTTTGGCGCTTCTTCCTGAAATTTCTGCTGAATACGAGCAGCTCAAATCACAGAATAACAATACTGTGGATGTAGTGATTGAATCTGCATTCCCATTGACTTCTGTACAAGAACAATTACTTGCACATGCTTTAGAGAAAAAATTCGAAGCTGCGGTAAATGTTTCTGTAGAAGTTAAACCAGAGCTTATTGCTGGTGTTGTTATTCGTGCAGGCGACCAAGTGATAGATGATTCTGCGCTTAACAAGCTAGAAAAAATGCGGACTCGTCTTCTTGCTTAATTGCATATGAAGACTGAACTTTAAAAAGATTGAGGTATAGCGCAATGCAACAACTGAATCCATCCGAGATCAGTGCGCTCATTAAACAGCGTATCGGCGATCTGGACACCAGCGCGACCGCTAAAAACGAAGGGACCATTGTTATGGTTTCCGACGGTATTGTGCGTATTCACGGCCTTGCTGATGCAATGTACGGTGAAATGATCGAATTCGACGGCGGCTTATACGGTATGGCACTGAACCTAGAACAGGATTCAGTGGGCGTCGTTGTTTTAGGTAACTACTTAAGCCTTCAAGAAGGTCAAAAAGCGCGTTGCACAGGTCGTGTATTAGAAGTTCCGGTTGGTCCAGAACTTTTAGGCCGTGTAGTAGATGCTTTGGGTAACCCAATTGATGGTAAAGGCCCAATTGATGCAAAATTAACTGATGCTGTTGAAAAAGTAGCACCAGGCGTAATTTGGCGTCAATCAGTGGATCAACCTGTACAAACTGGTTATAAATCAGTAGATACAATGATCCCTGTAGGTCGTGGTCAGCGTGAGTTGATCATTGGTGACCGTCAAACTGGTAAAACAGCGATGGCGATCGATGCGATCATCGCTCAGAAAAACTCTGGCATTAAATGTGTATACGTAGCTATTGGTCAAAAACAATCGACTATTGCTAACGTTGTGCGCAAGCTAGAAGAAACTGGCGCTATGGCGTATACCACTGTTGTAGCAGCAGCTGCAGCCGATCCAGCAGCAATGTTGTACTTGGCTCCATACTCTGGCTGTACAATGGGTGAATACTTCCGTGACCGCGGTGAAGATGCACTAATCATTTATGATGATTTGTCTAAGCAAGCTGTTGCTTACCGTCAAATTTCATTATTGTTACGTCGTCCACCAGGTCGTGAAGCGTATCCAGGTGACGTATTCTATCTTCACTCACGTCTTCTTGAGCGTGCTTCGCGCGTTTCTGCTGACTACGTTGAGAAATTCACGAATGGTGAAGTTAAAGGCCAAACTGGTTCATTAACTGCATTACCAATCATTGAAACTCAAGCGGGTGACGTATCTGCATTCGTACCAACGAACGTAATTTCGATCACTGACGGTCAGATCTTCCTTGAAACATCATTATTCAACGCAGGTATTCGTCCTGCTGTGAACGCGGGTATCTCTGTATCTCGTGTTGGTGGTTCAGCGCAGACTAAGATCATCAAAAAATTGTCTGGTGGTATCCGTACTGCTTTGGCGCAATACCGTGAATTGGCAGCGTTTGCTCAGTTCGCTTCTGACCTTGATGAAGCGACTCGTAAGCAACTTGAACATGGTCAACGTGTAACTGAATTAATGAAGCAAAAACAATATGCTCCATATTCAATTGCTGACCAAGCTGTTTCAATTTATGCATCTAACGAAGGCTACATGGCTGACGTTGAAGTGAAGAAAATCGTAGACTTTGATGCTGCGTTAATCTCTTACTTCCGTTCAGAAAATGCTGCGTTAATGCAAAATATCGATGAAACTGGTGATTACAACAAAGACATCGAAGCTGCAATCAAAGCAGGTATTGAAAGCTTTAAAGCGACTCAAACTTACTAATTTCAACTTCAGTTGGATTTAGTTTTGGTTTGGTTCACGGATCAACCTTCGAGGGCTTGAAAGGGCCTTCGAATACTAGGTTAAGCGTATGGCAAATTTAAAAGAAATTCGCGCCAAAGTAGCTAGTATCAAAAGCACGCAGAAAATTACTCGCGCGATGCAGATGGTAGCAGCTTCTAAGATGCGTCGTGCGCAAGAGCGCATGGCTCAAGGCCGTCCGTATGCCGAAAATATGCACCGTGTAATTGCTCACTTGGTTCAAGCGAATCCTGAATACAAACACCGTTATATGGTTGAACGCCCGGTTAAGCGCGTTGGCTATATCATTGTGTCTTCAGATCGTGGCCTTGCTGGTGGTTTGAACATTAACTTGTTCAAAAAAGTGGTTAAACACGTACAACAGCAACAAGAGCAGTCAATTGAAGTTCAATTTGCTTTAATTGGTCAAAAAGCGGTTTCGTTTTTTAAAAACTACGGCGGTAAAGTACTGGGTGCTACGACAAATGTCGGTGATACACCAAGCCTTGAACAGTTATCTGGTTCTGTACAGGTGATGTTAGACGCATTTGATAAAGGCGAGTTAGATCGTATTTATCTTGTGTCAAACGGCTTTGTCAATGCCATGACTCAAAATCAAAAAATCGAACAACTTGTTCCTTTAGCAACTGCTGAAGAAAACAAGACCCTTAACCGTCAATACGGTTGGGATTATATCTATGAGCCTGAAGCTGAAGAGCTTTTAAATGGCTTATTGGTTCGTTATATCGAGTCTGTGGTATATCAAGGCGTGATCGAAAACATCGCGTGTGAGCAGTCAGCTCGTATGGTTGCAATGAAAGCTGCAACGGACAACGCAGGTGATTTGATCAAGAGCCTACAACTTATTTATAACAAGCTGCGTCAAGCCGCGATTACTCAGGAAATTTCTGAGATCGTTGGTGGTGCCGCTGCCGTTTAACATTATTTTGAATTGAGGAGACAGCAATGAGTAGCGGTCGTATCATTCAGATCATCGGCGCGGTTATCGACGTCGAGTTTGAACGTAACAGCGTTCCTAAGATCTATGACGCTCTCCACGTTGATGGCACTGAAACTACATTAGAAGTTCAGCAACAACTTGGTGATGGCGTAGTTCGTACTATTGCAATGGGTTCTACTGAAGGCCTTAAGCGTGGTTTGAACGTAACGAATACTAACGCTCCAATCTCTGTACCAGTGGGTACAGCGACTTTGGGTCGTATCATGGACGTTCTTGGTCGCCCAATCGACGAAGCTGGTCCAGTTGCGACTGAAGCGCGTTTGCCGATTCACCGTCAAGCACCTTCTTATGCTGAACAAGCAGCTTCTACTGACCTTTTAGAAACTGGTATTAAAGTCATCGACTTACTATGCCCGTTCGCTAAAGGTGGTAAAGTTGGTCTGTTCGGTGGTGCCGGTGTTGGTAAAACTGTAAACATGATGGAGTTGATCAACAACATCGCTAAAGCGCACTCAGGTTTATCTGTGTTCGCTGGTGTTGGTGAGCGTACTCGTGAAGGTAACGACTTCTATCACGAGATGAAAGACTCAAACGTTCTAGACAAAGTAGCAATGGTCTACGGTCAGATGAACGAGCCACCGGGTAACCGTTTACGCGTAGCGTTGACTGGTTTGACTATGGCTGAGTACTTCCGTGACGAGAAAGACGAAAACGGCAAAGGCCGTGACGTACTATTGTTCGTAGACAACATCTACCGTTATACACTAGCAGGTACTGAAGTATCAGCACTTCTAGGTCGTATGCCATCTGCAGTAGGTTACCAACCGACACTTGCAGAAGAGATGGGTGTTCTTCAAGAACGTATTACATCGACTAAGTCTGGTTCGATTACGTCAATCCAAGCGGTATACGTACCTGCCGATGACTTAACAGATCCATCGCCTGCAACTACGTTTGCTCACTTAGACGCAACTGTAGTATTGAGCCGTGACATCGCATCTTCTGGTATTTATCCAGCGATCGATCCACTTGACTCAACTTCACGTCAGTTAGATCCACTAGTAGTGGGTGCTGAGCATTACGAGATTGCTCGTTCAGTTCAAAACGTTCTTCAACGTTATAAAGAATTGAAAGACATCATCGCGATTCTTGGTATGGACGAACTTGCAGAAGAAGATAAGTTGACTGTTTACCGTGCGCGTAAAATTCAACGTTTCTTCTCTCAACCGTTCCACGTAGCTGAAGTGTTTACTGGTGCTCCTGGTAAACTTGTACCGCTTAAAGAAACGATTCGTGGCTTTAAAGGTCTTTTAGCTGGTGAATATGACCACATTCCAGAACAAGCGTTCTATATGGTTGGTGGTATTGACGAAGTAATTGCTAAAGCTGAGAAACTTTAATTAGTTACCTAATTTAGGAGATTCTCATGTCGACTATGCAGTGTGATGTTGTAAGTGTTCAAGAGTCTTTGTACTCTGGCACTGTAACGATGCTAATTGCTAAAGGTGCTGGTGGTGAATTAGGTATTATGCCTGGTCACACGCCACTAGTAACTTTACTCAAGCCGGGTACAATCCGTGTTCTGCTTGAAAACGGTACAGAAGAGTTAATCTATGTATCTGGTGGTGTTTTAGAAGTTCAACCGCATGTTGTTACGGTTCTTGCAGATACTGCAGTCCGTGCAGAAAACTTAGATGAAGCAGCAATTCTTGAAGCGCGTAAACACGCTGAACAATTGCTTGCAAATCAAAAGAGCGACTTGGACTCGGCTGCTGCTTTGGCTGCTCTTGCAGAAACTGCTGCTCAGTTGGAAACCATCCGCAAAATCAAAAACCGCGCTCAATAAGAGACGGTTTGAGATTAAAAAAAGCCACCGAAAGGTGGCTTTTTTTATGTCTGTTGATAAAAATGCGTCAATTGCTTATTTCATAATGAGTTTGTTGGTTTCTTAGTTCTCATTGTTCAAATGGACTGGATTGGTCTGCTGCATACGAGCAATCTTTTTTTTGCATGATAGTGCTTCGTCTTTTAACTGTACGCTTGCTTGTAGAATATTTTGAATACACAATTTTTAAAACTCATCTGAATCAATGCTCCTATGCTTGATATATTTCGTTAAGCAAGGACATAGCTATCTAAAGTTGCATATCTTTTATTCAACAGAAGTTATATTTTGAAAGCTTCTCTGTAAGCGAAGATGAAGATGAACCTGATTGCGCATGAATCCCACTTTTGGGAACTTTACCAAGATTTTGAGCATTATTATCTGAGTATAGCAGTCGATATGAGCTCAGTGGTGTCATGTTGGGACTTGGTGCTGACTTCAGAAGAAATATTACAATATGAACATAGGGGTCGCGCGAGCATTCAGGAGCTGACCAAAGCCATGATTGAAGCAGCTTACAAAGGTGATTTCTCAATGATGGAAGCACGTTTAGCCAAGCCATATGAGCGTCACGCTATGCAAAAGGCCTTTAGAGATTGGTTAGCGCAGAGCAAAACTCAGGAATAGTCTTCATTTTGATGAGGTATGAGCTTAAGGCATTGTTTTAAAATTATTTTAAAAAGCTCTGACGCAATTGGCTGAACATCATGCGGCTAACGGTATCGTGCTGCGTCGCGATCAATTTTTTAATTTGTTCAACCTGAGGCTCATCTTCAGGAATCACAATCTCTGAATCGATTTCGATATCCGAATTGGGCATGGTATTGGATGGTTGTGCAAGCAAATTTGAAGATGGATGTTCGGCATGCCAAAGCTGTGTTTCGAGTGACATGATGTACTTATATTCATCAGTGTTTGGGTTAAACCGTTTATAAATTCTTAAGTCTTGCATTGCATCTTGACGGCTTCGTCGAGGCATATCTGTTTCGACTTCCAACCATTCAGAGATAACCGGATGGATTTCATGTTGCATCAGTTGGTAATAAAGCCAATCGCTGAGCAGGCTATGATCGATGTCAGACAGATATGGGCTGTTGTGTTGCAGCAATTGTTGTAAGTGTTCGAGAACCAAAACTTCTTGCTTTTGTAAGGCATAGCGCGCTTCAGCATCAAATTGTTGGTATTCTTCGGCTGGAATTTCAGTGAAATGTTGCTGTTCAATGAAGGCATCTACAATATGCGTTTGAAATAAGGTATTCCATTGCTCTAGCGCATGAATTTCAAGCTGTTGTAGCTCTTTAAACGCTTTGCTTTGATAGCGAGTAAGCTGAAGGCGTTGAATATTTTGCTGGTTGAGCTCAATTTTTTGTTTGATGTATTCAGCATAAGCGCCTTGTTGTTTGGGGCTGACAGGGCTTACAACATCGACCAAAAGTAACTGCTGCTGTTGTTTGTATTTGAGCCAGTCCTGAATACGTTGAACTTCTTTATGCTCTTTAGAAAAAAACTGTGTTAAGTGTGGCGTGGTTTTTTCAGGCATTAAAAAGTGCATCCCGCCAAAGACGATGATTGCTAAACAGGCGATCACAAGAATGACTTTTTTCATTATAAAAATGTTTTTCTGTGTTTCTTATTTGTACATGGTAGCCTAAAAATGAGAAATAGTTAATGTTTTTTCATTAAAGCTTCAAATCTGTATGGGTAAAATTGAAAATTCACCTTGCCCAAGAATACGAACTTTATACAGTGCATCAAAGCCTTCAGCATAGTGTGGTAGTTCAAATTTTTGAGCGGTGGCTCTGATCCCGACTTCGGGAATGCAGGCTTTGCCTTCACGTAAGTGGTTGCGTTCCAGTGCACCTTTAAGCTCAGTCTCAAAGAAATAGCCAACAATTTCAAAGCCTGCGGCCTGAGCATTGGCAATATAACGCGCCCGATCGGCTAACGTAGGGTTGGTATTATCAATCACCATTTTGGTTTTTGAGGCCAGTCCTGCTTCAAAAATGATTTTTTCACGATGCCGTGTTTTCAGCATATCGAGGTTGATGCGCAAATGGCTATGTGCCAAATTCAACAGATAATAGCTCGATTTTCCCGAAGCTTGGATGCCCATAAAAATAATCAGCTGCATGTGTGAAATCGTGCCTCAATCAAAGTAGGAAAAAACGGTTGTAGTCATTTTCTCCTACTCTATTGTTGAAAGCACCACTATTTAAATGTTTTAAGATTGGTTTGTGTTTGAACTATCATTCTCAGCTTGCTGAGGAATCATCATTGCAGCCAATTTCAACATTTCAGATTGGATTGTACCCATTTGCTGTTGCATCTTTTTAAAGTCGACTTGGCTGAAATCCACCTGTCCATTTAAAAAAGGCGAAGCTAAAACTTGTTGGTTGGCAGACAGTAGTTTTTCACGGATATCATTGATTTCTTGTGTTTTAAGATTCAGGCCATTCAAGGCATTATTGAAACCTGTGAGCTGTTGCTGCAAAGCTGTCGCGGCGTGTTGCAACTGTTGTTGATCATGCTGTTCAATTGCGGCCTGCAAGTCACTTTGGGTTTCTTGCAGCTGAGTGACGTATTCACCTGCTTTTAATTGCATATCTGCCACATCACGCACGATATAGAGCATGTTGCCACTTTTCAGTTCAGCTTTTTCAGGGCTTTGTGTATTCGCAGATTGGTTTTGCTCAGAGGTCTCAGTCTGGATGTCTTGCTGATTCGGCTCTGTTGCTTGCTCACAGCCAATGAGTAGAATGCCTGAACTAAACAGTGCAAAAGGAAGAACTAAGTTTTGTAAAAGCTTTTTCATCATCAAATCAATATTGGGCTATGTGTTTTTTAATATAAGGGCAAAATGTGTAGATAAAATGCTGGGTTTCAAAGTCATAACAAAACTTTTTAAAATAAAAAAAAGAGTGCTTGAGCACTCTTCATTTACAGTAGTTTAACCAGCAATGATTTTAATAATGGAATGATTGCGAATGTCTGTCAGTACATAGTCGCCATTCACTTTAATCCACTGTTGGTTTTTACCGGGTTTGCTGAGTTTTTTGTATTTTTGGTGATCTACTTTATAGGCATTGCTATGGTAAGCGCTTGGGAGTTTTTGACCTGCTTTCCAGTCTTGAGATGGACGGTTGGCTTTTTTGACAGTGGCATGGGTTGGTTGTTGATGTCCATTTGATGTGTGCTTTTGCGCATGTCCATGTGACTGAGCGGTTTGATGTTGCTGATGTTGTTCTTGTGGTGCTGCTAGTGCAGGCAGGGCAATCAATGCGGTTGAGATAGATAAAACTGCTGCTTTTATAAATGTATTCATGAGCTTCACTTCGGGTTGTCTTGAGCGGATAGATGCATCATAGAGTGAAGTGTTTGATTGATCGTGAATGAAGTGTTGTAAAATTATCAAAATAAAGAAGAAATCATGAAGATCGAATCGATTCGAGTGTCATTACTCATTTAAAAAATAAAAATATAAGCAGCCGTTAAATTCGACTGCTTATAAACAGCTTCAGGCTTATTTGGCCAATTCGGCATTGATGGCATCGACAATACGCGGATCATTGGCCGTAATGTCCGGTGCAAAACGCGCAACCACTTCGCCATTTTTATTGATTAAGAATTTCTCAAAGTTCCACAGCACTTCAGGTGGTTCGTTCGGTGTTAAACCATAGTCCACCAAGTCTTTCCACCAAGGGCCTTCACCAATGCGTTCAGGCACCGCTTGGGTGAGCGTTTCATATAACGGATGCTTATCATCCCCAGCAACCGAGATTTTTGAAAAAAGCGGGAAATCCACTTGATAGTTTAAAGAGCAGAATTCTTGAATTTCAGCGTCTGAACCCGGTTCTTGTGCCAAGAAATTGTTCGCAGGAAAACCTAGAATCTCTAAACCCTGTGATTTTTTGTCTTGATAGAGTTTTTCTAAGCCTTCGTACTGCGGTGTGAGACCGCATTTAGATGCCACATTCACCACCAAGAGAACTTTACCTTGGTATTGGTTTAAGTTGATGTCTTCGCCCTGAATGGTTTTGACAGGAATATTATAAATTGAAGTGCTCATTTACGTGTCCTTATACGATGTGCATTTTATTGTGTTGGAAGCGTTCGACAAAGTCACGCCCATTTGTGGATTGATCGCAACAAAAAAGCAAGCCAAGGCTTGCTTTAAAGGGTAGGGAGGTCATTAAGACGCTGGAGCTGCTTTGACTTTTGCTTCTAAAGCCGTTACGTCAGCAATGATCGATTTCTGCAATTCAGTCGCTTTGTTTTGGAGTTCGGTGATTTTCGCGCTATCTGGCGTTGTTTTTGTACTTTCTTTGGTGAGCTCTACACCTAGATCATTGGCGTCTTGCATTTTTTCACGTAAAGCATCTACTTCAGCACTTTTTAAGGTTAAGGCATCTAATTCATCATTAAATTGCTTCACATAGGTTTCTGTTTTTTCAACCATGGCTTTAATTTGAGCGGGATCCTTTTTCTCTAAGGTTGCACTCACTTCTTTTTGAAACGCGGCGGCTTCTTGAGCTTTGGCATTCGATAGCGTTTGTACGGCTAACAAATCGGCTTGAATATCGGCAATATTATTATTGCTATGATTAGCAACGATAGTGGTTGCTTCGGTTGAGGTCGCTTCAGATGCAGACGTCGTTTGTTCAACGGCTGGCTCAGTTCCTTTTTTTTCGCACGCAGCCAAAGTAAGAGTAGCCATACAAACTGTGGTTAAAAGTAACTTTTTCATAACGACATCCTTCTATCGGGAAATATGTTTTTGTAGGCCAGAGTCTAAGAGCAATGACCAATCAATTAAAAAATACGTTCGCTAGAACAGCATCAATACGATGCAGAGATCGTTGACATTGTTCTATGGTGTTTTTGTAGAGTGAAGCTGCTGAAATACATCAATTTATTGAAATGTGTAGTTTTATATTGTCTTAATATTATGTTTTTTATGAATTTTATATTTTAAGATAAATGTATCAATTATGTGTGATACCCAAATGATATTCGAATAAATCATAAAAATGTTTTACCATTCATTTAAATTTTGCAAACAAAAGCTAAACGGGAAAAAGAATGAGTACCACACCACAACGTATGTATTGGGCTTTGAGTCTCCCTATCATTGCCGTACTCATTTGGTCGATCAATATTGTCGTTACGCGTTATGTAGCTGATTTCATTTCGCCAGTCAGTATTAGTTTTTATCGGTGGTTCTTTGCATTCATTCTGTTAACGCCTTTTGTCGTGCGACCTTTATGTCGTCAGTGGGCATTAATTCGAGCGCATTTGGGTCAGTTGGCAGTGCTAAGTGCATTTGGTCTGGTGTTGTATCAGGGCTTAGCCTACACCGCAGCGCACTATACGACTGCGACTAATATGGGACTGATTAATGCCTTTATTCCGATCTTTACCATTTTTGTTTCACTGCTGATCTTAAAAGATATTCCAAATCGTTTTGCGATGATCGGGAGTATTTTATCTTTTGCAGGTTTGGTGTATATCATTGGGCAGGGCAATCTTGCGGGCTTAGTTCAATCAGGCGGGCATTTGGGTGATGTCCTGATGGTGGTTGCGGTATTCTTCTATGCCTTTTATGGGGTGTTTTTGAAAAAGTGGCAATTGCAAATTCCCTTGATGTTGAGCCTCTATGTGCAGATCTTTTTTGCACTGCTTTACCATTTACCTTTTATTGCCTATTTCGGTCTCGATTCAATCAATAGTCAAAATGCGGCAAGTGTTATGTATGCCAGCATTTTCCCTTCTTTGGTTGCGCCTTTACTGTGGATGTTGGCCATTACCCATTTAGGGCCGAATCGAACCAGTATTTTCATGAACTTGATGCCAGTCTTTACCGCAGTGATTGCCTATGTCTGGTTGAAAGAGGCGTGGACGGTTTATCATACGGTCGGTGGTGTGGTCATTATCTGTGGCATTTTACTGGCACAGCGTAAAACAGCTTTAAAAACGGCACCTTTAGTAAACTCGATGGATTAATTTTGGTTGAAAATCGATCATTTAAATTATTTTTTTAATAGAATAATTCATTAATAAGTTAATTTATTAATGCTATTTTAGATGATTAATGTATTTAATGTATATAAAAGCTGATTAAAAATAGGTAGATAATTTGAATTATAATTTAATTATCTCAATTAATCAGCGTTTTAACGCTGTTTCTAATATAAAAAATCTATTTGTTTAGAAAAGTAATTTGTTACATAATACGTCCACTGCAAACTTAGGCGAATGTAAAAACGGACATTAAGTGTTTGCTCATCAGTTTTCAGACCCTCTGGATGTGATTACACATCCTTTTTCATGCTCAGCCATCCCTATATGGCTGAGCTTTTTTTTATCTATTTTTCAGTAAAAATCCTGAGAAAGAGCACGCTTTTAAGCACGAACCACTGCGCCAGTTTCGGCATCGAGTATGCGACTCGCTTCTTGGCTCAAGCCTAGATCACCATTCAGATAATTCACTTGTTGTGCAAAGTAGTGATTGGCATCTTGTAGTGAACGAGCAGGTGGCAATCCAGCGGGGTTGGCACTGGTGGAGACAATAAAGCCTTGAAAAGCATTGCAAAGCGCCACACAAATCGGATGTGTGGTTACCCGTACAGCAACTTTAGGGTGATTGCCTTTAATCCATTTCGGAATGTGTTCATTTGCAGGTAACAACCACGTGGTTGCGCGTTCTGATGGACTGCTATCGCTCCAGCTGTCGATCACTTGTTGACGGATGTGGGGATCTAAATGTTCTAAAAGCGGTTCAACTTGAGCAATTTGCCCAGCCAGTAAAATTACCCCTTTTTCAATCGGGCGTTGCTTAATCTGCAAAATATCTAGAAAGGCCTGTTCGTTATACGGATCACAGCCTAAACCCCATACTGCTTCTGTTGGATATGCTAAAACTTGACCTTGTTTTAAACATTGCGCCGCTTCAGTCACAGAGGTGGTAATCATTACACTTTGTACCTTTTATTGATTCATAAAGGGTTATTGTGAACCTTATTGGCTGGAACGGCAACGCAGATAATTGCCAGCTTGTTGTTGTGCAAGCCCCAAAATTTCCAGTTCCATTAACTGGCTGGTGAGTGTGGCAATATCGGTGTTAAGTTTGAAATTAAGTTGATCCATATTTTGTCCCACCCAATCCAGTTGATTATAAAGTTCGAGTAAATTAGATGGGATCTCAATACTAGCGCTTGGGGTGGTTTCTTGTGACTGGGATTGGCTATGCCATTGAGTGGGGAGTGCCAAGTCTTCAATGATTTGCTCAGGATGATCGACCAAAATCGCCCCTTCTCGGATCAGTTGATGACAGCCTTGATGGTGTTCACTGTAAATATGACCGGGAATCGCAAAAATGGTTTTCCCTTGCTCTGCGGCTCTTTGGGCTGTTCCTAGAGAGCCACTTTTGAGTGCTGCCTCTGCAACCACAACCCCTAAACTCAGTGCACTGACGATGCGGTTGCGTCGTGGAAAATTATGCTGTAAAGGCGGTGTATGTGGTAAAAATTCAGTAATAATACAGCCATTATTTTCTAATATTTGCGTACGCAGTGTTTGATGTTGGGAAGGATAAGTGAGATCTAAGCCCGTGCCCATCACTGCAATGGTACGTTGATATTTTAAGCCGCCCTGATGTGCCGCTGCATCAATGCCTTCAGCTAAACCACTGCAAATATAAAAGCCCTTTTCGGCGAGGTAATAGGCAAAGTCATAAGCCACTTGCTTGCCGTGCGGACTGGGTTTTCGACTGCCGACGATAGCAACTTGAGGCTGGAGTAGACTTTGTGGATTGCCCTGACCAAATAAAATCGGTGGTCGGTCAGCATAGGGCAGCAGCTGCGAGGGATAATGACTGTCAGTATCAAGTAAAATAAAATCACAGCTGGCTTGGACGTCCTGCAGTAAAGTTTGTAATTTGAGTTGGCCAGCAGGCGTTTGGATTTCTGTGACACGTTGTAGATGGCTTTTGTGTAAGCCGAGATTTGGCCAGATCTGAAGATTGGAGGCAGCAACAGCTTTTGTGCTTGTGCCAAAATGCTGCTGTAGTTTTTGAAAGCTCGATAAAGAATGCTGAACTAAATACCACAGGGTGATTGTTGCAATCTGTTCATGTGATAAAGAGTTCAGCATATATACACCTTAAGGCAACGGATTATTCATCCACTACAGAGGGAGAAATTTTCGCGCCCAAGTTCATTGGTAGTTCGCTGTCGAGCACATAAGCATAGCTGACACGGTCAAAGGTTTTAAATACCATGATGTTGCCGATACGCTCCGTTGGAAGGGTCAGTTTTTCATTGGTTTTCGGATCACGAATTTCTTGACCCTTTTGACTAACCGAGAACACATAACCCGATTGAACGCCATCCACTGTGCCACGGTCAATGGTTACAACTGAATGCTTCGCAGCTAGACCAATCGAACCTTGAACACGAATCACTTGTCCACCCCCAGTCACATCTTGTGCATGTGTTGGGTAGAACAAGGTTGGAAGCATGGCGTCGTATTCAGGCAGTACGCGATAACCACGACGTACTTCAGAATTATACGAATCTGTGATTTCTAAAGTGGACATGTCATTTTCACCACGAATGGCAATGGCTGAAGCAACCTGAGTCAATTCTAGACCTAGATTTTGTTTTTTGCCCTCTGCATCCGTCACAATGTAAGGTTTGCCTTCACGGTAAATCGCGTAGCGTTGACCGACTTCAATGCCTTGGCCACGTGCATAAACGGTTTGACCTTTACCTGCAATCACACGCTCATCGGCAGCACCGACGATATACGGTGTACCTTCCAAAGATTCCTCGGAAAGAATGGTACTGTGTTCAAGCCAGTTTTTAATGTATTCCAGTGGAATGACAGGAATGGCATTGTTTAAAGATTCAACACGTGCTTGAGGTTGAAGTTTAGTGCCGCCTGTATAACGACGAATGATCCCTTCACAGCCATCACCTTCATCTTTACCAATAATTGGACGGCCTTCATGAGTACACATCAGTAAGCGGTCACCCGGGAAAATCCAATGCGGATTTTTGACGTGTCTATTGCTGGCCCAAATTTCAGGCCAACGCACAGGATTGTTTAGGAAACGTTTAGAAATATCCCACAGGGTATCGCCTTTTTTCACCACATAAACATTCGGTGCATTGGCTTTTAAAGCAGGCGGATTGTAATTTCGTGTAGGCGCAGCTTGAGCTGTTGAAATGATGCCTGCGCCAACACTTACGCAAACCGCAAGTGCTAGCATGTGTTGCTTAAACCCCAAGGCACTAAAAGATGGCATGCCCATAAAAACCTTTTTCATTATCATAATTCCTAAAATTATGTATGTAGTTGCGTTATAATAACGATATTACACACATTTTTTTGATCAAGCATTCCCTTCATTTGGTTTTTTGATCAATGGCATAATTGAGGACGCAGTATGGCCTTATTACCTATTTTAAGTTTTCCTGATCCCCGTCTTCGTACCATTGCAGAACCCGTCGAAGAAGTTACTGATGAAATTCGTCAGCTGGCTGCAGATATGTTTGAAACCATGTATGAAGCGCCAGGCATTGGACTTGCCGCGACACAAGTTGATCGTCATATTCAGTTGATTGTCATGGACTTATCTGAACATAAAGATCAACCTTTGGTATTCATTAACCCCAAAGTTACCCCATTGACTGAAGAAACGCAGCCCTATGAAGAAGGCTGCCTATCAGTTCCCCAAATATACGACAAAGTTGAGCGCCCGTCACGCGTAAAGATCGAAGCAATTAACCTTGAAGGTCAAGCATTTGAGATCGAAGCTGACGAACTTCTCGCTGTTTGCATTCAACATGAAATGGATCACTTAAATGGCAAATTGTTCGTCGACTATTTGTCACCACTAAAGCGCCAACGCGCACGTGAAAAAGTGGAAAAATTGACCCGTCAGCGCCAAAAAGACAAAGTGGCTGTAAAACGCGGTTAAGTTTTTTGCTTAAAAATCATCTTTAAAGTGAGCCCAATTTCAATTGGGCTTTGTTATACTGGCCGCGTTCTCAATTCGGATGGAATGGATTGTTTTTTAGAGCTGCGTTGCTACTGTCTTGTGTAGCCGTGTTTTTACAGATTGCTGTTTTTTTACAGCCTTTACTACCGACGCAATATCAAATTGCGCCGGTCTGTGAAACTATTTCGCGTGCGCTTTTACTCAAACCAGTTGAACATCTCAGTTCTCATGCTGAAAAGCATTCCACACATCATCATGAAATGCAGGCTCAGCATGAACTCAGTTCACAACCTGCCGAACACAATCATCATGATGCAAGTCATCAATGCCAATACTGTACGGTATATGGCAATCTCGTGTTGCCGCCTGATTTAGAGTTAAAAGCGGTACTTGACCGTATTCAAGTCCGTTTAATTGCATTCCAAAAAGCCTTTGTGCATGTTTGGTTTGCACTGCAACAACTCTTCTTACTGCCTCAAGGGCGAGCACCGCCACTGTTTGTATAAACCTAGACATATATTTTTCGGGTCTTAACGGACTCTAGCCTAGTTGTATTTATAGATTCAGTGAGAATAAAAATGGCTCAGCCTACATTCTTTTTACAGCCTCTTGCGGCTGCGATTTCTCTTGCTTGTTTTTCAAGCGTAGTATTTGCCGCTGACGCAGACAGCGCACACATTTTAGCGCCTATCGTGGTGACGGCTCAGCAGGGCAATGATGCCCATGGTCTGATTGTACATGCCGACCCTAAACAACCCACTCAGCCAATTCCTGCGGTTGATGGTGCAGCCTACCTACAAAGCATTGTGGGTTTTAACCAAATCAAAAATGGCGGCGCGAATGGTGACGTCACCTTCCGCGGTATGTTTGGCTCACGTATTAAAATCCTCACAGATGGTACGGAAAATTTAGGTGCATGCCCAAGCCGTATGGATAATCCTGCTTCTTATGTTTCTCCTGAAAGCTACGACAAAATCACGGTCGTAAAAGGACCACAAACTGTTCAGTATGCGCATACGGGTTCAGCCGCAACTGTTATTTTTGAACGTGAGCCTGAACAACTCACTTCGGAAAAACCTTATCGCGGGCAAGCCAGTGTCATGCTTGGCTCTTACGGTCGTTTGGATCAGAATGTTGAAGCCGCTGTTGGTGATGAAACGAAATATGCACGTTTAAATGCCAACCGTTCGATTGCAGATAGTTATCAAGATGGCGCTGGCAATACGGTTCCGTCCGATTGGGAAAAGTGGAATGCAGATCTAGCGCTGGGCTGGACTCCGAATGAGGACACATGGGTAGAGCTGAAAGGTGGGAAGAGTGATGGTGAGGCAGTCTATGCTGGACGTAGCATGGATGGTTCTAAGTTTGCTCGTGAAAGTCTAGGTTTACATGTTGAAAAGAAAAACATTGGCGAGGTGATCAAGAAAGTCGAAGCGCAAGTTGACTATAGCTATAACGATCATGTCATGGATAATTTTAGTTTGCGAAAATTTAATCCCGCAGATGGTATGTCAATGCCGATGGCTTCAAATGTTGCTCGTAGGACTTTAAATGTACGGGTTGCTATGACGCAGGACTGGGGACAATTGCAACTTATTTCAGGTATTGATAGTCAAAAAAATGAGCACACTAAACGTAGTGGCAGCTTAATGTCTCCTTATCAAAATAAAGCTCGTGTCGGAGATATGGATTTTGAGTCTTATGGGGCTTTCGGTGAACTGAGTTATGTATTCAATGATCAGCATAAACTGGTGACAGGTGCACGCGTCGATCAAGCGAAGATTGATAATTTAGCCACTAATACAGAACGTAAAGAAACTTTGCCAAGTGGTTTTATTCGAATTGAAAGTGAGCTTGCGGAACATCTTAAAACTTACGCAGGTTTAGGTTATGTAGAGCGTGTGCCTGATTATTGGGAATTGTTTAGTACCAAATACCATCAAAGTACAGGTACGACCTTTGCCGATTTAGAGAATGAAAAAACCGCGCAGTTTGATGCAGGTTATCAATATGAACAGGGTGCATTTAAATCATGGGCTTCAGTTTATGCAGGTTTGATTCAAGACTATATATTGGTGGCATATACTCCGACAGGTTCAATGGGGCGGTTGGAAGCCAAAAGCCGAAATGTCGATGCAACCATTGCAGGTGCTGAAGCAGGTGTGGCTTACCAGTTGACGGATCAAATTCAAGCGGACATCAGTGCCATGTATGCATGGGGTGAAAATACAACGGATCACACTGCTTTACCGCAAATTGCACCATTAGAAGGACGTTTCAATCTACGCTATGTGCAAGAGAAATATAATCTTGGTTTGTTATGGCGTGTGGTGGCAGCACAAGATCGTACCAGCTATCGAGAAGGTAATATCATTGGATACGATTTAGAAGACAGTAAAGGTTTTGGAACGCTGTCTTTAAATGGGACTTATAATATCCAAAAAGATCTAGACCTTTCAGTCGGAATAGATAATGTGCTGAATAAAAACTATGCCGAGCATTTGAATAAACTTGGAAGTTCAGGTTTTGGTTATGCTGCAACAGAACAATTTAACAATACAGGTCGCAATTATTGGGCTCGAATCAGCATGAAGTTCTAAATATATTGAGAAGATCGGAAGCAGCCATTCTAGAAATAGAATGGCTGTTTTGGGTTCTAAGATAGAAATTGACTGAGAAAACAGCATTGTGAGTGGATATTCACCATAAAAAGTAGAAAGAAACAGCGATTTAAATAAAATATTTAAATATTATTTCGATATATTTTTATTTAAATGAATTAAAACAATATATTAAGTTTAATTTGTGCGAGTGTGATGGTGCGGTTTAAGGCGCTAACTAGGAAGTAGATAAAATTATTAAAAAACATTTTACATAAATAACAGTAACTTATAATTTTATGAGTTTGAAAAATAAACATACAGAAATATTTATTGAGAAAAGGTGTTGCAAGGGATTAGAAATGCTGTAGAATGCACATCCATCGGCGGTGATGTTGATTAAAACTTGTTGAGAAACAAGGATTTAGCCCAAGCGGTAGAATCTGGAAGTCTTGAATAAGTTTAAAAATAATTAACAAAACCAGTTGACTTCTTCTTGAAAGAGAGTAGTATAGCCGACCTAGCTTGCTGATGACGAATCAGCAAGAAGATCATTAAGAGATTATGAAGAACAACTTGTGTGGATTTTTACTGATTGATCGATCGAAAATATTTCATTGATTGAAGGTAAAAATTACTCGAAGTTTATTTGAGAAATATTTGTCAGAAAATTGATGAGCCAAGATTTGTAGCCATAAGCTACTAATGATTTTAACTGAAGAGTTTGATCATGGCTCAGATTGAACGCTGGCGGCAGGCTTAACACATGCAAGTCGAGCGGGGAAGGGTAGCTTGCTACCTGACCTAGCGGCGGACGGGTGAGTAATGCTTAGGAATCTGCCTATTAGTGGGGGACAACATTCCGAAAGGAATGCTAATACCGCATACGCCCTACGGGGGAAAGCAGGGGATCTTCGGACCTTGCGCTAATAGATGAGCCTAAGTCAGATTAGCTAGTTGGTGGGGTAAAGGCCTACCAAGGCGACGATCTGTAGCGGGTCTGAGAGGATGATCCGCCACACTGGGACTGAGACACGGCCCAGACTCCTACGGGAGGCAGCAGTGGGGAATATTGGACAATGGGCGAAAGCCTGATCCAGCCATGCCGCGTGTGTGAAGAAGGCCTTTTGGTTGTAAAGCACTTTAAGCGAGGAGGAGGCTACTTGGATTAATACTCTAGGATAGTGGACGTTACTCGCAGAATAAGCACCGGCTAACTCTGTGCCAGCAGCCGCGGTAATACAGAGGGTGCGAGCGTTAATCGGATTTACTGGGCGTAAAGCGTGCGTAGGCGGCTTTTTAAGTCGGATGTGAAATCCCTGAGCTTAACTTAGGAATTGCATTCGATACTGGGAAGCTAGAGTATGGGAGAGGATGGTAGAATTCCAGGTGTAGCGGTGAAATGCGTAGAGATCTGGAGGAATACCGATGGCGAAGGCAGCCATCTGGCCTAATACTGACGCTGAGGTACGAAAGCATGGGGAGCAAACAGGATTAGATACCCTGGTAGTCCATGCCGTAAACGATGTCTACTAGCCGTTGGGGCCTTTGAGGCTTTAGTGGCGCAGCTAACGCGATAAGTAGACCGCCTGGGGAGTACGGTCGCAAGACTAAAACTCAAATGAATTGACGGGGGCCCGCACAAGCGGTGGAGCATGTGGTTTAATTCGATGCAACGCGAAGAACCTTACCTGGTCTTGACATAGTAAGAACTTTCCAGAGATGGATTGGTGCCTTCGGGAACTTACATACAGGTGCTGCATGGCTGTCGTCAGCTCGTGTCGTGAGATGTTGGGTTAAGTCCCGCAACGAGCGCAACCCTTTTCCTTATTTGCCAGCGGGTTAAGCCGGGAACTTTAAGGATACTGCCAGTGACAAACTGGAGGAAGGCGGGGACGACGTCAAGTCATCATGGCCCTTACGACCAGGGCTACACACGTGCTACAATGGTCGGTACAAAGGGTTGCTACCTAGCGATAGGATGCTAATCTCAAAAAGCCGATCGTAGTCCGGATTGGAGTCTGCAACTCGACTCCATGAAGTCGGAATCGCTAGTAATCGCGGATCAGAATGCCGCGGTGAATACGTTCCCGGGCCTTGTACACACCGCCCGTCACACCATGGGAATTTGTTGCACCAGAAGTAGGTAGTCTAACCGCAAGGAGGACGCTTACCACGGTGTGGCCGATGACTGGGGTGAAGTCGTAACAAGGTAGCCGTAGGGGAACCTGCGGCTGGATCACCTCCTTAACGAAAGATTGACGATTGGTAAGAATCCACAACAAGTTGTTCTTCATGACGATGTATCTGAGGGTCTGTAGCTCAGTTGGTTAGAGCACACGCTTGATAAGCGTGGGGTCACAAGTTCAAGTCTTGTCAGACCCACCAAATCTGACTAACAAGCATTGTTAAATGCTGAATACAGAAAACAGAAACATTGACTTATTGATAAGCTGGGGACTTAGCTTAGTTGGTAGAGCGCCTGCTTTGCACGCAGGAGGTCAGGAGTTCGACTCTCCTAGTCTCCACCATAGATTATAGAACTTAGTAAGTTAAAGCTTATTAACTTCTGTGATTTATCACAGTTTCCTGACCTGACGAAGGCTGGAAAAATCATTAACAGAATATATTTGAGTTGAAATAATTTGTTCATACTCGTTTTTAAGATCGACATTAACAGTGATTTATTACTGATTGATGAAGATTGAAGAAATGAGTTACTAGCGAAATTAACTGAATCAAGCGTTTTGGTATGTGAATTGAATTGAAGCTGTACGGTGTTTAAGTACACAGAGCAACAAACTGTATGATCGAGCAATCGATCTGTCCTAGTACTACTTGTAGGTGCTACGACTGTTTGGGGTTGTATAGTCAAGTAATTAAGTGCATGTGGTGGATGCCTTGGCAGTCAGAGGCGATGAAAGACGTAATAGCCTGCGATAAGCTCCGGGGAGGCGGCAAATATCCTGTGATCCGGAGATTTCTGAATGGGGAAACCCACCTGTCATAAGGCAGGTATCGTATGATGAATACATAGTCATACGAGGCGAACGAGGGGAAGTGAAACATCTCAGTACCCTTAGGAAAAGAAATCAATTGAGATTCCCTCAGTAGCGGCGAGCGAACGGGGAAAAGCCCATTAAGTCATATAAGTTCTAGTGGAATGCTCTGGGAAGTGCAACCATAGTGGGTGATAGTCCTGTACACGAAAGGGCTTATATGATGATGTCGAGTAGGGCGGGGCACGTGAAACCTTGTCTGAATATGGGGGGACCATCCTCCAAGGCTAAATACTCCTGACTGACCGATAGTGAACCAGTACCGTGAGGGAAAGGCGAAAAGAACCCCTGTGAGGGGAGTGAAATAGATCCTGAAACCGCATGCATACAAGCAGTGGGAGCCGACTTGTTCGGTGACTGCGTACCTTTTGTATAATGGGTCAGCGACTTACATTCAGTAGCGAGGTTAACCGAATAGGGGAGCCGTAGAGAAATCGAGTCTTAATAGGGCGTTTAGTTGCTGGGTGTAGACCCGAAACCGGGTGATCTATCCATGAGCAGGTTGAAGGTTGGGTAACACTAACTGGAGGACCGAACCCACTGTCGTTGAAAAGCCAGGGGATGACTTGTGGATAGGGGTGAAAGGCTAATCAAACTCGGTGATAGCTGGTTCTCCCCGAAAGCTATTTAGGTAGCGCCTCGGACGAATACCATTGGGGGTAGAGCACTGTTTCGGCTAGGGGGTCATCCCGACTTACCAAACCGATGCAAACTCCGAATACCAATGAGTACTATCCGGGAGACAGACTGCGGGTGCTAACGTCCGTAGTCAAGAGGAAAACAATCCAGACCGCCAGCTAAGGCCCCAAAATTATAGTTAAGTGGGAAACGATGTGGGAAGGCATAGACAGCTAGGAGGTTGGCTTAGAAGCAGCCACCCTTTAAAGAAAGCGTAATAGCTCACTAGTCGAGTCGGCCTGCGCGGAAGATGTAACGGGGCTAAAACTATATGCCGAAGCTGCGGATTTACACGTAAGTGTAAGTGGTAGGGGAGCGTTCTGTAAGCCGATGAAGGTGTATTGAGAAGTATGCTGGAGGTATCAGAAGTGCGAATGCTGACGTGAGTAACGACAATGCGAGTGAAAAACTCGCACGCTGAAAGACCAAGGGTTCCAGTCCAACGTTAATCGGGGCTGGGTGAGTCGACCCCTAAGGCGAGGCCGAGAGGCGTAGTCGATGGGAAATTGGTTAATATTCCAATACTTCTATGTAATGCGATGAGAGGACGGAGAAGGTTAAGTCAGCCTGGCGTTGGTTGTCCAGGTGGAAGGTTGTAGGCATGTATCTTAGGCAAATCCGGGGTACTCTATGCTGAGAACTGATAGCAAGCTGTACTTGTACAGTGAAGTGGCTGATACCATGCTTCCAGGAAAAGTCTCTAAGCTTCAGTTACATAGGAATCGTACCCGAAACCGACACAGGTGGTCAGGTCGAGTAGACCAAAGCGCTTGAGAGAACTCTGCTGAAGGAACTAGGCAAAATGGTACCGTAACTTCGGGAGAAGGTACGCTGCCGACGGTGATAGGATTTACTCCTTGAGCTATTGGCAGCCACAGAAACCAGGCCCCTGCAACTGTTTATTAAAAACATAGCACTCTGCAAACACGAAAGTGGACGTATAGGGTGTGATGCCTGCCCGGTGCTGGAAGGTTAATTGATGGGGTTAGCGTAAGCGAAGCTCTTGATCGAAGCCCCAGTAAACGGCGGCCGTAACTATAACGGTCCTAAGGTAGCGAAATTCCTTGTCGGGTAAGTTCCGACCTGCACGAATGGCATAATGATGGGGGCGCTGTCTCCAGCAGAGACTCAGTGAAATCGAATTCGCCGTGAAGATGCGGTGTACCCGCGGCTAGACGGAAAGACCCCGTGAACCTTTACTGCAGCTTGACATTGAACTTTGATCTTACTTGTGTAGGATAGGTGGGAGGCTTTGAAACCGAGACGCTAGTTTCGGTGGAGCCAATCTTGAAATACCACCCTGGTAATATTGAGGTTCTAACTCTGCTCCATTATCTGGAGCGAGGACCATGTCTGGTGGGTAGTTTGACTGGGGCGGTCTCCTCCTAAAGAGTAACGGAGGAGTACGAAGGTGCGCTCAGCGTGGTCGGAAATCACGCGTAGAGTATAAAGGCAAAAGCGCGCTTAACTGCGAGACCCACAAGTCGAGCAGGTACGAAAGTAGGTCTTAGTGATCCGGTGGTTCTGTATGGAAGGGCCATCGCTCAACGGATAAAAGGTACTCTGGGGATAACAGGCTGATACCGCCCAAGAGTTCATATCGACGGCGGTGTTTGGCACCTCGATGTCGGCTCATCTCATCCTGGGGCTGAAGCAGGTCCCAAGGGTATGGCTGTTCGCCATTTAAAGAGGTACGCGAGCTGGGTTTAGAACGTCGTGAGACAGTTCGGTCCCTATCTACCGTGGGCGTTGGAAATTTGAGAGGATCTGCTCCTAGTACGAGAGGACCAGAGTGGACGAACCTCTGGTGTACCGGTTGTGACGCCAGTCGCATCGCCGGGTAGCTATGTTCGGAAGGGATAACCGCTGAAAGCATCTAAGCGGGAAGCCTACCTCAAGATAAGATTTCCCTAGGACTTTATGTCCTCTAAAGAGCCGTTGAAGACTACGACGTTGATAGGTTGGATGTGGAAGCATAGTGATATGTGAAGCTGACCAATACTAATTGCTCGTGAGGCTTGACTATACAACACCCAAACAGTTGGTGTTGTGGTTCAAATCACTGCAAACAACTTGATTTAGTTATAAAGCTAGATACAATATCCAACTCAAATATACCTGTTAATAACTCATTTGATGAAAGTTAGGCATACACAATGTGTAAATAAGACCCAACGAATAGTCATAAACAGTTGTGCTGGCGACAATAGCAAGAGTGAACCACCTGATCCCTTCCCGAACTCAGAAGTGAAACCTCTTAGCGCTGATGGTAGTGTGGAGTTATCCATGTGAGAGTAAGTCATCGCCAGCTCATTAATTCTAAATCCCCCTCCGCTAAGCGCTGAGGGGGATTTTTTTATGCTGAATATATTAAATAATATAAAATAAACGAATCAATCGTCTAATTGAGGTTTAGGATAGGTTTCTACATACTGATTTACTTATTTATCGATCATGACATTTAATCTATCTAACATTTTTTATTTTTAGATTTTTAAAAATATTGAATAGTCGATCAAATGTTCATAGTTTGTTAGCAATATCTTTAAATGGAATAATGAGTATGTCTAATAAAATTCAATATCAACTGAAAAAACTTCCTTTAATCTCATGTGCGTTGTTGAGCTGTTTAGCTTTTGGGCAAGTACATGCTGTATCTAATGATCAGGTCAAACATCTGGTTGAGTCAGAAAAAAAGAATTATTTAAATACTCTAGAGGCTTTAGTCAATATTGAGTCGGGGAGTAAAGATCTTGTCGGCGTGAATAAGATCGCTAAATATGTCGCCGAACAATTAAAAACGACAGGTGCTGAGGTCAGTATTGTAGAAGCCAAAGATATATATCGTATGGATGATACGCCTCAACAGACTGGTCCAATGGTAAAAGCTGTTTTAAAGGGTAAAGGCAGCAGTAAAATTATGCTAATTGCTCATATGGATACGGTGTATTTAACAGGGATGTTGAAAGACCAACCTTTTAAAATGGAAGGGGATAAAGTTTTTGGTCTCGGAATTTTAGATGATAAACAGGGGGTTGCTGCGATTATTCATACGCTTGATCTTTTGAAAAAGTTGAATTATCAAGATTATGGCACGATCACAATCTTACTTAACTCCGATGAGGAGATCAGTTCGCCAGGTTCACGCAAACTGATTACTGAAACTGCACAAGACCAAGATGTGGTTTTGTCATTTGAAGGTGGTGGTAAAGACGGCAGTTTACGTTTAGCCACCAGTGGGATTGGTGCAGCATATTTAGAGGTTCACGGGAAACCTGCACATGCAGGGGTTAAGCCTGAAGCAGGCATAAATGCACTGACAGAATTATCACATCAAATCTTACAGTTACAAGACTTATCCAATCCTAAAACAGGGTTGAAATTAAACTGGACTGTAGCGAGTGCAGGTAAAGTGCGTAACGTGATTCCAGACCTTGCGACTGCACAAGCAGATGTTCGTGCTTTGCAAGTTAAAGATTTTCAGCAAGTGGAACGTGTATTACAGGAAAGGATTAAACGTAAAAAGTTAGCTGATAGTGAAGTTAAGTTAAAGTTTGAAATGCGTCGCCCACCTTTAATGGCAAATCCACAGGCAAAAAAATTGGCTGAACAAGCACAGCTTATTTACAAAACTGATTTTAACTTACCAATGAAGGTCTTAGCTGAAGCAACAGGTGGTGGTACAGATGCCGCATTTGCTGGCTTAAATTCGAAAGCAGCGATTTTAGAAGGCATGGGCTTATCTGGTGATGGTGCACATTCGAATAATGCTGAATATATTCTGGTCGAAAGTATTGTGCCGCGTTTATATTTAGCGACAAAGTTGATTATGGACTTATCGACCGCTCAAAAATAATAAAGTTGGTGTGAAAGAATTCAACTGATTTGAGTTTTTACATGATGAAAGATGGTGTTTATTTTTAGCAGCATCTTTCATTAATCTAAATATTAGAATCTTAAAAGGAAATGGATGAGATCTTAAATAAAAGCGCCATAAAGTGAGGGATATTCTGAGAGATTGGCATAGCTATAGCTGATGTTAATTTTTCATTCTTTGCTGCGTAATTCAGCGGAATCTGTTGGGTTTCGGTGTAGTGTTTATTGTCCCAATTGACTGGACATTGGTATGTATTCTTTAAGAAATGAAGGGCCAGCTTTTTGGGTCTTCACTGTCGAATTGTTTCTTTTTAAATAAATATCTCAAAAATATTTTTGTATAAAAAAATAAATGATAACGTGCTGTAAATGATGCTTTTTTAACCAAGCAAGCTGAATGTAATTCATGGTAAAATGATCGGCTTTCATCTTTGATCTTTATTTGAGATCTTTCATCTGCCAGCCGAGAATTGCTAGCCATGTCTACTGCTTATACTATGCAGACCGCGTCTAAAGCGTTGTTTGATTACGACAAATATTGGGCGTCATGTTTTGAACCTGCGCCATTTTTGCCGATGTCGCGCGAGGAAATGGACCAACTCGGTTGGGATAGTTGTGACTTTATTTTGGTCTGTGGTGATGCGTATATCGACCATCCATCATTTTGTTCGGGCATTATTGGCCGTACGTTAGAAGCACAAGGTTTCCGTGTGGGGATTATTGCACAACCTGATTGGACGAATGTTGAAGCATTCCGCGTTTTGGGTAAGCCAAATATCGCTTGGGGTGTGACTGCTGGGAACATGGATTCGATGATCAACCGTTATACGGCTGATCGTAAAATTCGTTCTGATGATGCCTATTCACCAGATAATTTACCCAATAAACGTCCAGACCGTGCAGCAACCGTATATTGCCAACGTGTGCGCGAAGCATTTCCAGATGTACCTGTATTGTTAGGTGGAATAGAAGCGTCTTTGCGTCGTATTGCGCACTATGACTATTGGTCAGATAAAGTACGTCGTTCAGTGTTGATGGACTCAAAAGCCGATCTTTTGATGTATGGTAATGGTGAGCGTTCAATTACTGAAGTGATGCATCGCTTAGCCAAAGGCGAAAAAATTCACGAAATTACCGATGTTCGTGGCACGGCATTTATTGTGAATAAATTAAATCGTCCATCTAAAGCCAAGTTTGTGGAAATCGCATCGAATGATGTGGATACCATTGGCCGTGTTGATCCGATTATCAATCCTTATGTGATGACTGAAGATTTAGATGGCTGTGAAATTGAAAAAGATAAGGGTAATTCTTTAACTCAATACCAAAATTTCCAAAAAGAAATTGTGACGAATCAAATTGTTCGTGAAGGGGATAAACTCGATCCTGATACACAAATTGTGCAATTACAGCCGTCTTCAAAGGCAATTAAACATAAATTACCGCCGCGTGAACTGGCAGTGATTCGTTTACCATCTTTTGAGGAAGTGGTGAATGATCCTGTGCTGTATGCGCATGCTAACCGTATTTTGCATTTAGAAACCAATCCAGGAAATGCACGTGCTTTAGTACAAAAGCATGGCGAGCGTGATGTTTGGTTAAATGCTCCACCGATTCCGCTAACCACGGAAGAAATGGACTATGTGTTTGATTTACCTTATGCACGTCTACCCCATCCTGTGTATGGGGATGCGCGTTTCCCTGCATTTGACATGATTAAGTTCTCTGTGAACATCATGCGGGGTTGTTTTGGTGGCTGTACCTTCTGTTCGATTACAGAACATGAAGGACGTATCATTCAAAACCGTTCTGAAGAATCAATTTTGCGTGAAGTGGAAAAGATTCGTGATACCGCACCGGGCTTTACCGGCATCATTTCTGACTTAGGTGGGCCTACAGCAAACATGTATCGTTTGCACTGTAAAGACCCTGAGATTGAAAAGAATTGTCGTAAACCATCCTGTGTTTATCCGGGTGTGTGTCAAAACTTACATACCGATCATGCACCTTTAACGCAGCTATATCGTAAAGCACGCGCCATTAAAGGCGTCAAAAAGATTCTGATTGGTTCGGGTCTGCGTTATGACTTGGCGGTGTTAAACCCTGAATATGTCAAAGAGTTGGTACAACATCACGTTGGTGGTTATTTAAAAATTGCCCCGGAACATACCGAAAAAGGTCCATTGTCGAAGATGATGAAACCGGGCATCGGGACCTATGATCGTTTCAAGCAAATGTTTGATCGTTTCAGTAAAGAGGCAGGTAAAGAGCAGTATTTAATTCCGTACTTTATCGCAGCACATCCAGGTACGACTGAATATGACATGATGAATTTGGCGATTTGGTTGAAGAAAAATGGTTTCCGTGCCGATCAGGTACAGACTTTCTATCCATCGCCAATGGCAACCGCGACCACCATGTATCACACGGGTAAAAACCCATTAGCCAAAGTGGCGCGATATACTGAAGATGTGGATATTGTGAAAGGTGAGAAGCGTCGTCGTCTGCATAAAGCCTTCTTGCGTTATCATGATCCAAACAACTGGCCATTATTACGTGAAGCTTTAAAAGAGATGGGCCGCCAAGACTTGATTGGTAACTCGAAACAGCATTTGATTCCAACCTATCAACCGCAAGGGACAGAAGGTCAGTATCAGTCTGCTCGGAAGAAAAACTCAACCGTGGATGGTGATTCGCAAAAACGTAATGGTGATAGCCGTAACCAACAAGCGAAAAATCAATCGCGTCCATCGAATACCAAAAAGCGTCCTGAGCGCGGTCAGATTTTAACGCAGCATACAGGTTTGCCACCGCGTGAAACAGGTGATGCCAAGAAGCCATTTGGACATTCAAAATCAAAACCGAAGTCTAAGTCACGTGCTTAATCGCAATTGAATATAAAAAAGGATGCTACGGCATCCTTTTTTAGGATCGATCTTTTTATTGCGTTAGAAAAATAGCTCAAAGATTGGCTTTTCTGCCATCCGTCGGGAAAATTGGGTCAATCCGAAGAATCATATTGCACGTGAATGAATCACTCTATTACAGTGTAGATAGGCTAAAGAGCCAAAATTTCATTCGGATTAAAACAAAACGTGTTAGAACGAATGACATTGCAAAAAATTGTTTAGTTTTATCAGCTTTTGTTTGATTTTAGCTTTAGTTTTTTTATTGCGTGGTTTGGGTAAATGGTCAGTAGGTTATACTGATCGAATAAAAATGGTTGTGATACCGAAAATTATAATAAAGATGAAAAGGATACAAATATGACAACTTATATGGTAATTGGTAGCGTGTTGTTGATACTGGTCATGATTTTAGCGAGTAAAGCGTTGATCCCTAAGACCAAGCAGCAAGATAGTGCATTAAGACAACGTGCTATTTTTAGTATGCATGAGCAACTGACTTATACTCGTTTGAAAGAAATTTTACCGCATCATACTGTTCTGGCACATGTGTCTTATGATGCCTTACTGACTACAAAATTTTCACGTACACGAAACAAATACCGCAATTTGGTGGCTGATTTTGTGATTATGGATAGTGCACAACAAGTTTTGGCAGTGGTTGCTTTAGAAGATCCGCTTTCATTGAAACGTCCACAAAAGGCACAGTTTCAGGATGCGATCCTCGATATGGCTGGCTATAAAGTGATTCGTTATGAAGAAGTGCCTGACTATCATCAGTTACGTGAAGATTTTTATGGCGATCTCTATGCTTCGTCGCGTTTGACTAAAGATACGCATGTGGCCAAAAAATATGATTACTATAACGCAGCACAAACTCGAAAATTACGTCTGATCGGCTAACTGAATCTCAGCGCGCATCATAAAAAACATGAAGATTCATGCTTCTCATGATGCGTATATTTTTATGCAGGTTTCACTGCAACAACGGTTAACTCTACCAATACTCTTGGATCATAAAGTTTAGCTTCAACACAGGTACGTGGTAAGGCATCAATGTCTGCAACCCAAGCATCCCAAACTTCATTGAACGCTGCATAGTCTTGTTCAATATTCTTCAAATAAATCGTTACCGATAAGATATGGCTTTTATCTGTGCCTGCATCAGCAAGAAATTGGTCAATCATGTCGAATGTTTGTTGGGTTTGACCTTTAATATCGAGATCAAAGTCAGACGCCAGTTGACCTGCCAAATGAACGAGATTGCCAGCAATCGCAACTTCAGAAAAACGATTTGAGACATGCAAACGTTGAACCGTCATGATGTATGCATCCTGTGTGATGAGTATAAAAATAGAACATAAAAATGTAGTTCAATAGCCTACCACAAACTCATGTATGACAGATGGCTACGATGTTGGCTTTCAATCAGGTGCAGAATTTTACAGCGTGAAGGATCAAATCTATTTCTGTAGGTAAAGTGAACAGAGGGAGATAAATGGATAGTTGATATCAATATATCGACGTGGGAATTACAAAAAATGAAGGAACGCGATTAATAGGTCAATCTTATTCGGACTTTATAACAGTATATTTAAAAATATTGGATTATTCTGATGCTAAAGCACTGCTCTGTAATATAGAGGCGGGAATACCATATAAATATCAGAGATGTCCTGTAATCTTCGGATTTGATCGTCACGCCAATCACAGGACGTATGCTAAAAGTAAAGGTAAGTTTTAGCATCTCAGCGGTTACATGGATAAATGCAGCGCGTCATTAGATTACTCTAAAAACACAGTTTGTGAATGCTAAATTGCATTATTTTTGTTCTTTTGGTTAAAAAATGACTGATTGAGCAATCAGTCAGACCATAAAGAGAGCTGGGGTAGAGGCTCTTGAGTCGAAAGTGCATAGACCCCAACACCGATAAGACGAAATTGTTGATCCGGTGTGATTTGCATTTCTTTGAGTAAGATATCTAAGGTCATTTGTAGTTCAGTTTGATGCTTTAATGGCGTTTTGAAGCTTTTACTGTGCTGTAAGGTTTGAAAGTTTTTCAGTTTCATTTTGACGGTGACACCGCGGGCATACAGTTGCTTTTTATCTAAGCTTTGCCAGACTTGTGCAATCAACTTGGGCCAAAATGGGAGACATTGTTCAATGGTTAAGTCATCATCAAAAGTGGTTTCTTTTGAAATTTGCTGACGTTCTCGTTCCGCTTGTACAGGACGCTCATCAATCCCTTGCGCATAGAGATAGAGCTGTTTGCCATATTTGCCAAAATGATGAATCAGGATATTTTCATCCACATGCTGTAAATCACCTAAAGTTTCAAGTTTGAGCGCATGTAATTTTTCTTGCATGACTTTCCCCACTCCAGGGATTTTTTTAAGCGGCAAGTGTTGAATAAACTGCTGAACTTGTGAAGGTTTAATCACGCAGATACCATTGGGTTTATTCCAGTCCGAAGCAACTTTGGCTAGAAACTTATTGGGTGCAACACCCGCAGAGGCGGTCAGTCCTGTGCTGTGAAAAATATCAGCACGGATGCGTTCAGCAACTTCTGTGGCACTGGCCAGTTGTTGTAAATTTTCCGTTACATCTAAATAAGCTTCATCTAAGGAAAGCGGTTCAATGAGTGTGGTATAACGCTGAAAAATTGCATGAATTTGCTCTGAGACCGCACGATATTTAGAGAAATTAGGTTCAATCACCACCACTTGAGGGCAGCGTTTTTTGGCTTGAGTCATCGACATGGCAGAGCGGAGTCCGTAACTGCGTGCAGGGTAGGATGCGGCTGCAATGACAGCACGGGGATGGTGTGAAGAAATCACCACAGGTAAATGCTTTAAGTCGGGACGATCAAGTAACTCCACCGAGGCATAGAAGGCATCCATGTCGATGTGAATGATTTTTCGCATGCTGAATTTTAATATTGAAACCTAAGCCAGTATTGCACTATTCAGATCGATTGCGTAGTTCTACATGCGGCATAAGCGACATAGTTTGACTTGGTATTTTAGTATTTGAATTTCAATGCTGAGCTTGGAACTGCTTAGTTGATTGGTAAGTTTTGTGGCAGTTGATAAAGTCCTTGGCGCTCTAAAAAGCTGATCCAATCTTGCTCTGAGCCTTGAAATACATTGAGATCTACCAAGGTTGGTATGCCTTTAATTTGACCTTGGCTGGTGTGTTGCCAAAAGGTCCATTTCGGATTGCCTTTGAGCTCAGGCTTGCCCTGATATTCACGAATCCAAAGGGGAGTTTTTTTAAATTCATCGACCAAAACAATATTATAAAATGCTTTAGAGGTATAAAAAATGGGTTGCAAACCATAGTGTTGATACAGTTGGTCGTGCATGACCTGAATTTCTTTGAGTAGCTGTTCTCTGGTGTAGGTGTTGATACAGGTGCTGTCATATTCCAAATCAATCACAGGCGGTAAACTATCGGTTTTCTTCGGTACAGTTTCGATAAAGTTCTGCGCCTGAATCTGGCCATCACGGCATAAGCGATAAAAATGATAAGCCCCGACCAAAAAGCCTTGTTCACGAGCTTTGAGCCAATTGTCCTGAAATTTACGGTCTTTGAAATCTCCCCCTTCGGTGGCTTTTAAATAAACGAATTTAAACTCTTGGGGAGAAATGGATTGCCATTGGATGTCGCCCTGATGATGAGACACATCAAAGCCTTTTATCGGATACTCTTGGGCAGATGCGATATTGTTCTGCAAGAAAAAATAGGTGATACCCAGTCCGACACATAGCATCACTACACAGGCAAGTATGTAATAGGGATATGAGGTTTTTGACGGCGTGGAAACTTTCTTTCTTGCGGACATGCTTTTGCAGGTATTGGTTTTTAGCTCATCATCATAGCTCGAATTTGCGGAACTGACCATGATGATTATGGTCAGTGAATGGCAGCACTTTGTATCTGTTATTCATCCACGGTATCTTTGGGGATATGCCAGAAAATAGCTGCGGTAATCAGGTTAATACAGCCCAATACAATTAAAGTGTTATGGAATGCCATGACGATGTGATCTGTACCCAAATATGCGGTAAAGACATTGACTAAAGTACCTGCCAAAGCCACGCCAATACTCATCGATACCATCATGATCATCGACAAGAAACTGTTGCCACTGCTGGCATCTTGTTGCGGTAAATCTTTCAGCGTGAGGGTATTCATAGACACAAATTGCAGGGAGTTCAGCATGCCAAAAACAAAGAAATGCAGTGCGCGCAGCCAAGTTGGGGTGTCTGCGGTATTGAGGGCAAAACTGGCGATACATGCGCCGACCAACAAGGTGTTAACCAAAAGCACATGGCGATAACCAAAACGCTGAATCAAGTGACGAATGATGGGTTTGGAGGCCAGTGAACCCAACACTGTCGGAATCATCAAAAGCCCCGTCACAAAGGGTTCAAAACCGAAAGCCACTTGTAACATGAGTGGCATCAAAAAAGGCATGGCATTGCCACCGAGGCGAGCAAAGAAGTTACCTAAAATACCCACGGCATAAATGCGGTTACGAAACAGTTTACTGCGGAATAATGCATTTTGATGGGTATGTGCATGATAGGCATACCAAAGCGCAGCTACTAAGCTCAGTACAATCAGCCCCATACTCCACCATAAAGTCAGGTGCGGACTGGCAAAATTTTCAATCCCTAGAGATAGTCCTGCCATGGTGATCACCAACAGGATAAAACCCCAAAAGTCAAAACGCGGTACATTCTGCTCGGTGACATTCGGCATGGCTTTAAAGCTAATCAGGACACCTAACAGTCCCATGGGGAGGTTAATCAGGAAAATCCAATGCCATGTACTGACTTCGACCAACCAGCCCCCGAGTGTTGGACCGATCAGTGGGCCAATCAGTCCCGCGAGACTCATCAAACTCATGGCCGATAAGAACTGCGTCCGCGGAATGACCTTGAGCATAGCTAAACGGCCAACAGGGAGCAATAATGCACCACCGATGCCTTGTAATACGCGATAGAACAATAACTCATTTAAGCTTTCAGAAAAGCCACAGCCCAGTGAGGCAAGAGTAAAAATGATAATGGCACTGAAATAGGTATTGCGCACTCCAAAACGGTCGGCGAGCCAACCACTCAAGGGGATACAGGCAGCAACGGCAAGCACATAGGCCACCACCACGCTATGCATTTGCAGCGGGTCTTCATTCAAACTGGCTGCCATAGCCGGTAGAGCGGTATTCACAATGGTGGTATCTAAGCCTTGCATAAAAAAGCCAATCGAAACCAGAAGTACCAAAAGACGGTACTCAGGAGCGAGTGCTTGATGGGTCGGCGTTTGGTTCATAGATACAACAAAGTGAAATTTTTAAACAGTTTAGCTTAATTTAAGTTGGACTGTTGTTGCGAATGTGCATTTATCACATGCCATCAAATTGACATCTCTACGTCATGTGTTTGCAACGCGTACGTCATACATTGGTCAAATTTGAACCGATATTTAGATCATGATGAATAAAACTTATAGTGCCGTTTTTTTAGCATGCATGGGGTTGGGCTTAGTAGGATGTAATGACAGTGATGATGCGCAAACCATCACATCACCGCCTGTGGTAGAGGAAGCCACGCCGAATAGTATTGAACTGGTTCATCTTGCAAGTTATGAGTCGGGGATATTTGGACAGAGTGCAGCTGAAATCCCCGCCTATGATGCTGCGAGTAAGCGTCTGTTCGTGGTGAATGCACAAAAAGGTATGGTCGATGTTTTAGATTTCTCCCAACCAGCGCAACCGACATATATCCAATCTTTGGATGCCAAAACTTATTTAGCCAATTCCGAAGTGAATAGCGTCGCGGTACATAATGGCATCGTGGCACTGGCGGTTCAGGCTGAGGATAAAACCCAAACCGGTATTGTGGCTTTCTTTAAAGCACAGGATCTCTCTTTTATCAGTCAAGTCAACGTGGGAGCTTTGCCAGATATGTTGACCTTCACGCCTGATGGTCGAAAAGTACTGGTAGCGAATGAAGCGGAACCGAATGAAGGTTATCAAGTCGATCCCGAAGGTTCGGTCAGCATTATTGATATTTCAGATATTCAAAAACCAACAGCAAGCATTGCGGGCTTCCACGCATGGAATGACCGTAAACAAGACTTATTAGATGCAGGTATTCGTATTTTTGGCCCAGACATCAGTCAATACCCAAATGTAGCGAGCGCAGGTATTCAAACGACCACCGTTGCACAAGACCTAGAGCCTGAGTACATCGCAGTCAGTGCTGATGGTAAAAAAGCATGGGTCAGTTTGCAGGAAAATAATGCCATTGGGGTTTTAGACCTAGCAAAAAATCAATTTGTTGATCTTTTCCCGATGGGCTACAAGGACCATAGTTTGCCTGAAAATGCCTTGGATGGAAGTGACCGTGACTGTGCTATTGGTCAAGACTCTTTGGGGCGTAGTATTACAGAATGTGCAAAAGATGCCGGCATGATTAATATCCGCTCTTGGCCGGGTCTATATGGCATGTATATGCCCGATGCCATTGCTCAATATCAAGCCAACGGCAAAACCTATTTGGTCACGGCCAATGAGGGGGATGCCCGTGAATGGCTAAGGGATGAAGCCAAATACTTTGAAGGCGGGGACTTAAATGCTGGTTATGCTGAAGAGATACGCATCAAACATTTGTTTAAAAAAGCAGGTTTTGACGCCAAAGGCGATTATGCCGCGCATTTACGTCAGCTTGCACCGGGCGTAAAAGGGGCGAAATTAAACCCAGAGGTGTTTAAACCTTGTCAAACGGCTGACGCAACAGAAGTCTGCGCGGATAATTTAATTAAAGATTCACAAATTGGACGTTTGACCATTAGTTGGACGCAAGGTTATCAAAAAGATCCACTGACTGGTCTGCCAAAGCTGGATGAAAATGGTCGTCTAACTTATGACAAATTATATGCCTATGGTGGCCGTTCGGTGAGTATTGTCGACCCTGAAACCAAGCAGATTGTGTGGGACTCGGGGAGTGAGTTTGAGCGAAAAATTTCGGAGTTGTTTCCACATCAATTTAATAGCAATCATGAAGCATTTAAATTTGATGACCGTAGTGATAATAAAGGCCCTGAACCTGAAGGCGTGACATTGGGTAAAATTGGTGAAAAGACCTTTGCTTTTATTGGACTTGAGCGTGCCAGTGGCATCATGGTGTATGACATTAGCAACCCGAATCAGGCTAAATTTGTTCAGTATATGAACCATCGCAATACCAATGAAATAGAAGTCACGAAGCAAGGTGGCTTAGGCCCAGAAGGTTTGATTTTCATCGCGGCGAAGAATTCACCCAATGGTCACCCGCTGTTGGTGGTGGGAAATGAAGTCAGTGGTAGTACAGCGGTTTATGAAGTCAAACTCAATTAAAAAACTGAGTTTTGAATTTGAAAAAAGAGCACTACGGTGCTCTTTTTTTATGGCGCTACAAAAAATATATGACAGGGATGTCATGAAAATGAAATAAAACCGTCATAATCTTTGGCAAACATCCAAGGGCACTGTCTTGGAATAAATTATTCAAAAGGTTGGTTTTATGACAATCGAAATTTTGATGGTGATAGGCTTCTGTTTAGCCGCTTATTCTATCGTCGGAAATGATGTGCCACAGACATTAGGTACGTTTATTTCATCCAATGCACATCGTCCATGGTGGGTGCTTTGGCTCTTTATCAGCACCATTTTGGTGGTGGTGTTGATTTATGGTTGGTATGCATCCGGTGTGGGGGATGCATCATATGGTCGTTTAGAAACGATCCCTTTTCCTGAGGGTGGGGTCACGTGGCTCTATATTGTGCCACCGATTTTGCTGTTATTTTTAACCAAATACGGAATTCCCGTCAGTACCACTTTCTTGGTTTTAACCATTTTCTCGCCTGCAAGTTTAGGCTCGATGATGGTGAAATCGATGATGGGCTATGCGGTGGCCTTTGTAGTTGCGATTATTGTCTATCGTTTTGTGATGCGCCAAGTTGCGAAGTATTTTGCGAAAACTCGTAACCAAGAACCGTCGCATATTTGGATCGGACTACAGTGGGTCTCTACGGCTTTTCTGTGGAGTCAGTGGCTGATTCAAGATTTGGCCAATATTTTCGTCTATGTACCCCGTCAAGTGCCGTTTTCATTTTTACTGTTTGCCATCACGGTCTTTGTGGTGTTGTTGGCGGTGATTTTGTACCAACGTGGTGGTGCGATTCAGAAGATTGTCGATACCAAAACAGGTGTTACCGATATTCGTGCAGCGACCATTATTGACTTTATGTATGCCCTCATTTTGTTGGTCTTCAAAGAGTGGAGCAATATTCCAATGAGTACCACATGGGTATTCTTAGGTTTACTTGCAGGTCGTGAGTTTGCAATGTCGATGATTTTTGATGAAGTGAACAAACACCGCACTTCGCGTAACGTCAGTAAAGATGCGATGAAATTGATGTTTGGCTTAGCCATGTCCGTGATTTTGGCGACCACACTGCCGTGGTTCTATAACTTTGTCACCCATTATGGACAATAACCGCACATGTTAAAAAAGCGAGCTCTAGGCTCGCTTTTTATGGCATTAAGAACAGGGTTTAAATGGCAAAGTGTGCTGGACTGCCGAGGTTGGCAATGGCTGAATAAATCTGTTCAGCATGGTTGCACACAATCAGTTTTGCGCGGTGCTGTGGCGGTAGAAAACCTTCTTCTACTGCATGATCCAACTGGGTAATCAGTGCGTCATAGAAACCATTGACGTTATAAATCATCATCGGCTTTTGGTGTTGGTTCAGTTGTCCCCAGGTTGCCACTTCTAAAATTTCTTCAAAAGTGCCTAAACCACCAGGTAGTGCGACAAAGGCACTTGCACGTTCGGCCATTAAGGCTTTGCGCTCATGCATGGTTTGTACAACATGTAATTCGGTCAGTTGGTGATGCGCAATTTCATAATCCAGCATAAATTCTGGAATGACGCCGACGGCTTCACCGCCGTGGCTAATCATGGCATCGGCCACTTGTCCCATGAGGCCAATACTTGCCCCCCCATAAACCAGACCAAAACCCTGTTTAGCTAAACCTTGTGCCAGTGCAATCGCTTTTTCTTGATAAATCGGTTTATTGCCCGAACGAGAACCGCAATAAAGTGCGATCAGAGGTTGCGTGGTTTGAACGTTTACTTCAGTGTTGAGAGAGGATGTTTTTAATTCACTATTCATGGCGTATGTTTTTACCTTTTACTTTATCTACTTTTTCTTTCATAGTTTAAGCAAGAAATGTGACTGCAAGCTGTATTTAATCTCACAATCGGGTAATAATTTGTTAAATCCTTTAAAACAGTGCGCTTTTGAAAAAAAGATGAATTTCATTTAGATCTTGCCTATACTTATTTCCTGTTTTACAACACAAGAACGAACATGGGTAGTGGTAGTTGTCGCTCAAGACATCTTCAGTTTTCCGAAAATAATTTACAGCGAGCAGTGCTGAATCTTCATTTTTATTCGCCTAATCATTATGCGCGTTATACATTCCCTCGACAGGAGCAGATCACATGATATTTGAATGGATGTCTGATCCTTCTGCGTGGGTGGGCTTACTCACCTTAGTGGTGCTGGAAATTGTGCTGGGGATTGATAACTTGGTTTTTATTGCGATTTTGGCGGAGAAACTTCCACCAGAACAACGCAATACGGCTAGAGTTGTTGGTTTGATCCTTGCACTCTTAATGCGTTTGGTGCTGTTGGCCTCAATTGCTTGGGTGGTGACACTGACCGAGCCGCTGTTCCATATCTTCGATCATCCTTTCTCAGGACGGGATTTGATTCTTCTGTTTGGTGGGGTGTTCTTGTTGTTTAAAGGCACCATGGAACTGCATGAACGTATTGACGCCAAAGTGGTTCAGAAAGAAGAAAGTCCAGCCAATGCTGTGTTTTGGATGGTGATCGTTCAGATTGTAGTTTTGGATGCTGTGTTTTCCTTAGACTCGGTGATTACCGCAGTCGGTATGGTTAAACACCTGTCTGTAATGATGATTGCGGTGATTATTGCCGTGGGCATTATGTTGTGGGCATCGAAAGCCTTGATGGAATTTGTCAACAAACATCCGACCGTGGTGATTTTGTGTCTCGGCTTCTTGATGATGATCGGTTTCTCATTGATTGTAGAAGGCTTTGGTTTCCATATTCCAAAGGGCTACTTATATGCCGCGATTGGTTTCTCGGTGGTTGTTGAATTCATCAACCAAACCATGCGCCGTAATCAAGAAAAAATGGTCACCACCACAGACCTTCGCTATAAAACTGCATCTGCGGTGCTGCGAATGTTGGGCGGTAAAAGTAGTGATCATGCCTCTGAGCCTGAAGATGTATTGGCAACTCGCGCCTACGCGGATGAAGTATTTGATCCTGAAAATGGGGTCTATCATAGTGTCTTGGTACAAGGGGTGCTGGGTTTGTCTGAACGTCCAGTGAAGTCCGTGATGACCCCACGTCCAGAGTTGGAGTGGATTGATTTAGAGGATGAAGAAGCCTCAATCAAATCACAACTACTCAGTATTACGCATTCACGTTTAATCGTGGCACGGGGCGAGTTAGACAACATCGCAGGTGTGGTGCTGACCCATAAAGTTTTGAATGAATATATCGAAACCGGTGTCCTCGATTTTGATAAACATTTACGTGAACCTGTGATTGTGCATGAAAATGCGCAAGTCCTGATGGTGATGGAACAATTGCGTCAAGCACCGTTGCAAATGGCTTTGGTCTTGAACGAATACGGCTCGATTGAAGGGATTGCCACGCCGATTGACGTATTAGAGGCGATTGCAGGGGAGTTCCCCGATGAAGATGCTGAAGATAATGTGGCTGAAAGCTTAGAAGATGGTAGCTTGATGCTCGATGGTTCAACCGATATTCGCCATGTGTCGTTATTGTTGGATCGTGATTTGGTCGACGAGTCTGATCAGTACTCAACCTTGTCAGGCTATATCCTCTTTCATTTAGGTCGTTTACCCGAAAATGGCTCTAGCCTTGAAGCAGATGGTTGTATTTTTGAAGTGGTGACGATGGATGGGCACAAAATTGAAAAAGTGCATGTGATTCCCAAGTCGGATCTGCACAAGGAATCCTCTTAAAACAAACCTTAATCTGGTTTGAACAGGTTAAAATAGCTCGCAATGTCGAGCTATTTTTTATGGAAAAATCATGAGTAATGTTGAGTGTCCGTGTGGACAGGGCGAATATAAGCAGTGCTGTCAGCCATTACACTTGGGACAAAGCCGTGCGCAGAGTGCTACTCAACTTATGCGCTCACGTTATAGTGCTTTTGCCAAACAGCAAATCGATTACATTGTGCAAACCACAGCGTTGGGGCAGCAACAGGCTCTAGATGTTGCAGCAATAGCGGAGTGGAGTCGAAGCAACCAATGGTTGAAGTTAGACGTCGTACAGGCCAATGAAAAACTCGATAAAAACCATGCCATGGTCGAATTCAAAGCCTATTATCATGATGGCACATCGCCACAGATACATCATGAAATTTCACATTTTGTGAAACATGCAGAAGCATGGTATTTTTTAGATCCAACCACTGAAATGCATATCACCATGAAACAAGCGTGCATCTGCGGTTCAGGGAAAAAATTTAAACAATGTTGTGCACAATTTTTATAATTTTAAGCAAATTTGGCTTAGAATAGCGCGCATCAATTAGCCTATATGGAATCCAGGCGATGTTACTCACTATTATTTATATTATAGCGATCACAGCAGAGGCAATGACAGGTGCACTGTCGGCGGGTCGGCGTAGTATGGATTGGTTTGGTGTGGTGATTATTGCTTGTGTCACAGCGCTGGGCGGCGGTTCTGTCCGCGATGTGTTATTGGGACATTATCCGCTGACTTGGGTCAAGCATCCTGAATATTTGATGCTGACCTGTTTTGCCGCTTTTATGACGATTTTGATTGCCAAGTGGATGCGCCATTTACGTAATATCTTCTTGGTGCTCGATGCTCTGGGCCTGATCGGTTTTACCATCATCGGCTGTCAAATTGCCTTAGAAATGGGACATGGTTTTGTGGTGTCTGCGGTCGCAGGAGTTCTGACAGGGGTATCGGGCGGTATCTTACGTGATATTTTGTGTAATGACGTCCCTTTGGTCTTCCGCCGTGAACTGTATGCCAGTATTTCTTTTGTCGCGGTGATTTTCTATTGGGGCTGCATTCAGCTCGGTTTATCACTTGAGCTGACCGTGATTTCGACTTTGATCTTTGGTTTTAGCTTACGTCTAATCGCGATTTACTTTGGCTTAGAAATGCCAAAATTCATTTATCAAGACGATGATGAGCAATCTGCTTCCTCGAAAGATGCGAGCTAAAATAGCAGTGATTTGACTGCCTTATTTGTATAAAAAAAGCACATAATGATAAAGCCTGTTGAGAAAGCAGCCTGCTATCTTTTCCCGCTTTAGAGGCCGAGCTATGGATTTAGTTTCTCGCATACAACGCTTACCGATCGGTAAATTTCACTACACCTTGTTGTGGGTCATTGGCTTGGGCTGGATGTTCGATGCCATGGACACGGGGCTGATTTCTTTTATTTTGGCAAAAATGGCCGAAGACTGGCACATGAGCCCAACCGAGAAAGGTTGGGTGGTCTCCATTGGCTTTGTCGGAATGGCGATTGGTGCGGTGTGCTCAGGTGGTCTAGCCGATCGTATTGGGCGTAAAACAGTTTTTGCCGCGACCCTAGTGATTTACAGTTTAGCGACGGCGGCCTGTGCCTTTGCCCCTAACTTAACGTGGTTGTTGGTGTTTCGTTTTATTGTGGGTCTCGGTTTGGGTGGACAGTTGCCAGTAGCGGTGACCTTGGTCAGTGAATACATTCCTGCGCAGGTGCGTGGGCGTTTTATCGTGCTGCTAGAAAGTTTTTGGGGCCTTGGTTGGCTTTGCGCTGCATTGGTGGCGTATTTTGTGATTCCAAAATTTGACTGGCATATGGCCTTCTTAATCGGTGGGATTCCTGCACTGTATGCCATTGTGATTTGGTTCAAAGTGCCTGAGTCAATTCCTTATCTCATCAACCGTGGTCGCATTGTGGAAGCGCATGCTTTGGTGCAGCAGATTGAACGTCAATGCGGTGTGGAAGTGATCGAGCATATCGTTGTTAAACCGGTGGCAGAGAAAAAGACCGTGTCTTTTACCCAGCTCTGGTCGGGGGCATTTGCACGTAGAACCTTGATGTTATGGCTGATTTGGTTTGGTATTGTCTACTCATATTATGGCATTTTTACATGGTTACCAAGTTTGCTGGTGAAGCAGGGGTATAGCATTGTTCAGTCTTTTGAATATGTCTTGGTGATGATTTTGGCACAGCTGCCAGGCTATGTGGCCGCAGCATGGCTGGTCGAAAAGCTGGGACGTAAAGTAACCTTGGCTGGTTTTATTGGCATGTGTGCAGTTTCCGCGTATTTCTTTGGTCAAGCTGATACTGTGAGCATGATCATGTTCTGGGGTTGTTTGATGTCATTCTTTAACCTCGGTGCATGGGGGGTGTTGTATACCTATACCCCAGAGCAATATCCAACCAATATCCGGGCTTTTGGTTCGGGCTGGGCATCAGCCATTGGTCGTATGGGCGGCATTGTCGCACCGATGGTGGTGACGCATATGATGGTCATGAGCAATGGATTTAGTGCGATTTTCATGATGTTTACCGCAGTGTTGCTTGCGGTGGCAGCGGTGATTTTGATTTTGGGTGAAGAGACCAAAGGCAAAACATTGGAAGAAATTGGACTGTAATTTAGTCCGTGCTGAAGATTGAGCGTCAGATGTGCTGAGACTCCCAGTCTTCAATACACTTCAACATAAAATCTAGATGATGGATTTGAAAATAGCCGATAACAAGATCCAACTCAGCAATAAAAAATGCAATCTGCTCGACTGAAATGTGGCCTATCAATGTTGCATTTTGATAAAAGTTAGCCTCGTGCATGATAAGGCTATTTAAAATAGCTGCGACTTGATTGATGTGATCTATCCAATTGGTTGTGTCGCATTTTGGACGAGGATGACCGGATTTTTGTTGATCGTATCGATCAAGTTGAGAAGATTGAAGTTGCTTAACCATTTTCATTGATGAGCAGAGATGAACACAGGAATTGAACTTCAAAATAATTAGTTGCTCATTTTAAAAAAAATGGATAATTTTACGACACTAGGAACATCTAAAGACGCAATTTGTCGTAGTGGTGTACGCTTTCACTTGTATAGGCAGAGCCTGCGACATAGCATAAGAACTTAAACAAAAAACGATTAATTAGGATGACAGGTTGTTATGACGAACCTTGCGCATCAAGCGACAGAAAACCGTTCCGTAGCAGAATTTACTGAACAAGCATATCTCAACTACGCCATGTACGTGATCATGGATCGTGCCTTACCGCATATCAGCGATGGTTTAAAACCTGTACAACGCCGTATTGTATATGCCATGAGTGAGTTGGGCCTGAAACACAGCGGTAAACCCAAAAAATCTGCGCGTACCGTTGGCGATGTGCTCGGTAAGTATCACCCGCATGGTGATTCGGCCTGCTATGAAGCGATGGTGCTGATGGCGCAGCCTTTTAGTTATCGTTATCCATTTATTGAAGGTCAAGGTAACTGGGGTTCTCCCGATGATCCGAAATCGTTCGCGGCGATGCGTTATACCGAAGCCAAATTATCTCAGTATAGTGAAGTGCTTTTGTCTGAACTGGGACAGGGGACTTGTGACTGGCAGGACAACTTTGATGGTTCGATGAAAGAGCCTGTGACTTTACCTGCACGTATTCCGAATATTTTGTTAAATGGCACCACAGGCATTGCGGTTGGTATGGCTACGGACATTCCACCACACAACCTGCGTGAAGTCGTGAAAGGCACCATTGCCTTAATTCGCAATCCAAATTTAAGCGATGAAAAAGTTGCAGAATATATTCCTGCACCCGATTTGCCGACCAAAGCAGAAATTATTACGCCACCTGAAGAGCTGTTAAAAATTCAAAGCACAGGGCGGGGCAGTTATCGTATGCGTTCGGTGTATCGCATCGAAAAAAATGAAATTGTGATCACGGACTTGCCTTATCAAGTTTCAGGTTCGAAAGTTATTTCGCAAATTGCAGATCAAATGCAGGCGAAAAAACTGCCTTTGGTGAGCGATGTACGAGATGAATCGGATCATCAAAACCCAACCCGTTTGGTAATTGTACTGCGCTCAAATCGGATTGATGCTGAAGCGGTGATGAGTCACCTTTTTGCCACCACTGATCTTGAGTCGAGCTATCGGGTCAATATGAACATGATTGGTGCGGATGGCCGTCCACAAGTGAAATCGATTCGTCGTATTTTGCTGGAGTGGATTGAAATTCGAAAGGAAACCGTCACCCGTCGTCTGCAATATCACCTGAATAAAATTGAAAAACGCTTACATATTTTGGGCGGTTTGATTATTGCCTATTTAAATATTGATGAAGTGATTCGTATTATTCGTGAAGAAGAACAGCCCAAAGCGGAGTTGATGTCACGTTTTAATATTGATGATATTCAGGCCGAAGCCATTTTAGAACTCAAGTTACGTCATTTGGCCCGACTTGAAGAAATGGAAATGCGCCGTGAGCAAGAAGAGTTAGAAGCTAAAGCTGCACTGATTCGTGAACAGTTGGCCAATCCTGAGTCTTTAAAAGCGTTGATCATCAATGAACTCAAAGATGATGCGAAAAAATACGGCGATGACCGTCGTTCACCAATCGTGCATCGTGCAGAAGCGACGGCGATGAGTGAGCAAGATTTCATGCCTGCTGATCCTGTGACCGTGGTCTTGTCTGAAGCGGGGTGGATTCGCTCAGCTAAAGGTCATGAAGTTGATGCCGAAAACCTGAACTTCCGTGCAGGCGATCAATACCTTAGTCATGCGCAAGGCAAATCTAATCAGCGCGTGTATGTGCTGGATGAGTCAGGGCGTAGTTATGCACTAGCCATTAATAGCCTACCGTCCGCACGTGGTTTGGGAGAACCGTTGAGTTCAAAATTGTCCCCAGCCAGTGGTATTGGTTTTAAACAAGTCTTTATTGCTGATGATGAAGCCGAAGTCATAGCGCTAAGTAGCAAGGGGTATGGTTTTAAAACACAGGCAAAACAGTTAGATACCAATGCAAAAGCAGGGAAAGCCTTCCTTACTTTACCTGAAAAAGCCACAGTTATGCCGTTAACCAGTGTTGATCAGGCCACCCATTTGGCGTTATTGACCTCAACGGGTCGTTTGTTGATTTTAGAGTTGTCAGAGTTGCCTGTTTTGAATAAAGGTAAAGGTAATAAATTGATACAACTTGAAGAGAAAGATCAAATTGTATTCATGACAAGATTAACGCTAGATGAAATACTGCAAGTCGTTGCAGGACAGCAGCAATTAAAATTGAAGGGTGATGACTTGCAAAAATACATAGGCAAAAGAGCATCAAAAGGGCAGTTATTACCACGTGGTTATCAAAAAGCAAATAAACTGTTAGTTCAGAGATAAAACTAGCATCCATTGATCAAAATACGTTATATATGGTATGTATGCGGGAAATGGATGCAGTATTAAGCAACAGAAGTTAAATAAAGAGCGCTTAATATTGAGAACAATAGTTGAAATTTAAGGATTACTGATAGGAGAATCGGGCGATATGGAAAAAATTTGGTTCGCAGAATACCAAAAAACGGGGATTCCAGAGACTGTAGAATTGCCACCAGAAAACACGTCATTAGTAGATGTTTTTGAACGAAATTTCCAAAAATTTGGCTCTCGTGATGCTTTTATCTTTATGGATAAAGTGCTCACTTTTAGTGAGTTAGAGGAAGCAAGCCGTAAATTTGCAACATATTTACAAAGTTTGGGTCTAGCAAAAGGCTCACGTGTCGCTGTGATGATGCCGAACGTTCTTCAGTATCCTATCGTTGCTTTGGGTGTATTCCGTGCAGGTTTAGTATTGGTTAACGTCAATCCACTGTATACCGCGCGTGAACTTGAACATCAGTTAAATGACTCGGGTTCAGAAGTTTTGGTGATCATCGAAAACTTTGCCTCTGTTTACCAAGCGATTAATGGTAAAACGCCAGTTAAACATGTTGTGATTGCCTCTGTAGGTGACATGTTGGGTGCATTAAAAGGCACATTGGTGAACTTTGTATTACGTTCAGTTCGTAAGCAAATTCCAGCATGGAATATTCCTGGCCATATTCGCTTTAACGCTGCAATGTCGAAAGTTAGTGCGAGTAACTATAAGCGCCCGAACTTAACGTTAAGTGACACGGCAGTGCTTCAGTACACTGGCGGCACTACAGGGGTATCTAAAGGTGCAGAATTGACGCATCGCAACCTTGTGGCGAACATGTTGCAGTGTGACGGTATTTTCCAAAGTAAATTTGGTGCACAAGATGGTCAACCTGATGACCGCATTTTCTGTGCCTTACCGCTATATCATATTTTTGCGTTCATGGTTTGTGCGATGTACGGCATGTACAAAGGCCAAGCCAACGTTTTGATTCCAAACCCGCGTGATTTACCTGCGGTGATGAAAGAATTACGTAAATACCAACCGTCATTCTTCCCAGCAGTGAATACACTATTCAATGCTTTAGTGAACAATGAAGAGTTTAAGCAACTCGACCACAGCAAATTGAAAATGGCGATGGGTGGTGGTATGGCTGTCCTTCCTTCTACAGCAGAAGCGTGGAAGCGAATTACTGGAACCAACATCATTGAAGGTTATGGTCTATCTGAAACTTCACCTGTGGCAACGGCAAATCCGCCAGCGTCAGAAGAATTTAGCGGCACAATTGGTATTCCATTGCCATTAACTGAAGTTGCAATTTTGGATGATGATGGGAAGGAAGTTGCACTGGGTGAACAAGGTGAGATTTCAATCCGTGGTCCACAAGTGATGCGTGGCTATTGGAACCGTCCAGATGAAACGGCTAAAGTGATGACTGAAGATGGTTTCTTCCGTACAGGTGATATTGGTGTCATGGACCCTCGCGGCTATGTGAAAATTGTAGACCGTAAGAAAGACATGATTTTGGTGTCAGGCTTTAACGTTTACCCTTCAGAAATTGAAGAAGTGGTTTCAAAGCATCCTAAAGTATTGGAAGTGGCTGCCATTGGTGTACCTGATGAAAAATCAGGTGAAGTACCAAAACTGTTTGTGGTGAAGAAAGATCCATCTTTAACCACAGAAGAAGTCTTGGCATTTGCGAAAGAGAACTTAACGGGTTACAAACGTCCGCGTTATGTTGAATTCTTGGATGAGTTACCGAAATCAAACGTAGGTAAAATCCTACGTAAAGATTTACGTAAAACAGCTTAAGTTCAAATAAAAAAAGCGCCATCAGGCGCTTTTTTTTCATGTTCGCATTTTAATTCTTCATTAACCAGCGGTCGATATAGGGACGGCCAATGCCCAAAATGCCAACAAAGGTCAGCATCGTACCACACTGACGACTGAAGGCTGGGAAAGCAAAACTACCAAAACTCAGGACATTATCGATCAGACAATAGACGGTCACTGCAAGCAACCAAGACCATAGGTTCTGACGTTTAATCCCGACCATCCAAAATGCAATGATCAGCATGACCAGTGTGCCAAGAGTCGAACCAATATTCATATTGGCACAAATGACCGCCAATAAAAATGCAGTAACGGGAAGCACAATCTTTAAAACACGATCCACTTGGCGTTGATGTTGACGCTGAATTTCGAGCACGTCGAACATTTCTTTTTGATCAGGGCTAGCCATGCTGGAGTCTCATCGGGAAATTATAAAAACACTATAATTTAACCAAATTTATCCTCGGAATGCCATGCTATGATAGCCGTCGAAATGATCTTGATGAGAAAAAACCAATGCAAAGCATTAGCGGGATTATTTATCTCATTTTAATTGCTTGTTTACTGCCTTACGTATTTACAATCATTGCTAAAAAAACAGCAGGATTTCGCGCCAAAGATAATCAGCATCCGCGTGAATTTCTCGCCAAGACGACTGGTCTGGCAGCACGTGCCAATGCGGCACAGCAAAATAGCTTTGAGAGTTTACCCTTATTTATTGCCGCTATCTTAATGGCTGAATATATGGTGATTCCGCAAGTGGTCACCATGACGTTTGGTATTGCCTATCTTGTCTTTCGTGTGGTGTATGGTATTTGCTATTTGGCCAACTGGTCGACGCTTCGATCGATCGTTTGGCTGTTGTCACTGCTTTGTCCTATTTGTTTATTATTGTTGGTCATTCGACTGACGATGGGCTAAGTGCGAAACATACATATTTTCACCCAGTGGATGTATAATCGCAGAAATATTTTTTTCTCAAAAACCGTTATAATCGATGCGGTTTTTTAAAAGATTTAACTTGTTAAAGAGTGATGTTATGAGCTATAGCAATATCCCTGCGGGTAAAGATGCACCGAACGATATCTACGTGATCATCGAAATTCCTGCAAATGCAGCACCAATCAAATATGAAATTGATAAAGATTCGGATGCACTTTTTGTAGATCGTTTCATGGGTACAGCAATGTTCTACCCAGCGAACTATGGTTATGTACCAAACACCTTGTCTGAAGATGGTGATCCATTAGATGTACTTGTTGTAACGCCGCATCCAGTTGAACCAGGTTCAGTGATTCGTTGCCGCCCTGTGGGTAAATTGAACATGGAAGATGATGGTGGTATCGATGCGAAATTGATCGCAGTCCCACACGACAAGTTAACGCCAATTTATAAAGACGTGAAAGAATATACCGATCTTCCACCTTTACTGATTCAACAAGTTGAACACTTCTTTGCCCACTATAAAGATTTAGAGCCTGGCAAATGGGTAAAAATCAGTGGTTGGGAAAATGCTGCTGTTGCCAAAGAAGAAGTGTTGAAAGCAATCGAAGCTGCTAAAAAATAATTTTGAAAAAATAAAGCCTGATTTTATTACCCTAAAATCAGGCTCATAAAAAAACCGCCATTCAATTGAATGGCGGTTTTTTATGAATTGATCTAAAGTGAATTAGAACAGTTTCACAGGAATATCAAGGAATAAACGCCATTCATTGGTTGAGCCAATGACATTGCTGACATATTGACCAGAAACATTATTATAGGTATCACTTGAACGTAAGTAAGAATAGCGAACACGTAGGCTTGCATCTTTCAATGCACCTGTTTGAACTGTATATTTGACTTGGTTAAAGAACTCATGTTCTTCGGCTTGGTCAATGATTTTTGAGCGATCTGTTATTTTAGCGATATCAATATCCCAACCATAAACAAATGCAGTTGTCCAGTTTAGACCAGGTAAACCGTGATTTTTGAAGTTGTAGTTATATTGTAGCCCGACAGATTTTTCATCATTACCATTAAAGTCACCTAAATAGGAATTAGGGACATAGATACTTTGTAAACCATCAGCATTATAGCCATAGTCATACCCAGTATTACCTGTGTTATCTTGATAAGAAAGCATGACATTATGTACATCTTTGCCATAGCCCACTGAAACAGCCCAAATCGAGTTTTTGCGGTTTGCTAGATCATCTGTGGTATGTGAATCAGTGAGCGCATCTTTATCCCATTTTGTATGATAACCCATGGCATCAAGTGTTAAGGTACTCTTGTCTTTTAAGCTTTGGGTAAAGTTTACATTGGCATAATGACGTTCTAGCTTATCTTGAACATCTAAGCCATAATACGATGAATTGAGTTGATCATTAAATTTATATTTAGCACCCCAAACTACTGCACGATCAAGTCCTTGACCTGTCACATCTTTATCGGTACTAATTTGGTTTGACATTTGGTTTTTTGTGAATTTACCTGCAACCACATTTAGATTTGGAATTTCATTACTTTCAATGAAAACACCTGTGTAATACTCAGGCACTAAACGGGCTTGATTACTTGCCATGACAGGAAGTGTTGACACCTGTGTACCATAAGTCACGGTTGTGTTGGAAATACGTGCTTTCACATTGGCACCACCACGAGCCCAATGATCATAAGCAAATCCACGATCATCTACAGGAATCATTTGATTACCCGTATTATTATTCGCACCAAGCTTGAAAGATGCATCACCTACTACGCCAACACCAAAGCCAACAATACCCTTTGTAAAGCCTGATTGAAGATCAAAAATGGCAGTTTGAGCAGTTGAGCTTGTATCATTTGTTAAACCGTCTTTTTTATCACGATTTAAAAAGCCTGTGCGGAATAGCACTGATCCTTCAGCGTCCTCAACGAAACCTTTAGATTCACTTTGCTCACTCGCAAAAGCTGTTGATATAAGTGCGGTTTGTACTAAAACTGCTAATGCTAATTTTTTTGTGTTTTGCATTGGGGAGCGAACCTTATACAAATTGGATGGAAAGAGAGCAGCAATTGTATAAGTAATTGCTGAAAAATTGTCATTTTTATTTAACATATTCAACTAAAGTAATGCATTTTTTTGTAAGTGATATGTTTGAAATATTTTAATTTTGGTTAAAATATTCGGTTTACTAAAATAAACCTTTATAAAACATCGAATTTATTTTTCTCCTCTTAATTCTGTTTTGTGCTATGCATTGCAGAAAATAATATATAGACTGTGAGGTCATTTTAGCTTATGAATCAAAGTGTTCAGTCATTTCTAGTCGTCTGGAATCGGTTCAGAATCACCCATAGCCAGATTGGCGAACGATGAATTACACAGCAGTTGCCTAAGTAAAATTGACCTATTGTTAAAAAATAGCTTTAAAATTTATGGGTATGGAATCAGTAAATGATTCATGTCTAAAGAGATTTTGAGAGCTTAAATGCATAAGAATTCACATAAAATTGCACTATTTTTAATTTTTTTCACTGGCAGTATGTCGGTCAACGCAAGTGAGCCCCAGCAACAAAGCTCAGAAGGCGGACTTAGTGGAAGCATTGCTGTGCTCAGTCAGTATATCTATCGTGGCGGTATTGAAAATGATCAGCCTACCTTGCAAGCGGGGCTTGAATATGAACATGCATCGGGTTTATATGCCGGTTATTGGGCTTCCACACTGAATTATGATGCAGCGGATATCAGCAAAGATCACGGTGTTGAGCATGACTTTTATATGGGTTATGCAGGCACACTCAGTCCAGATTTCAGCTATCGTTCGCATATTGTGACTTATTTATATAATGATGGCGGCTCGGTCTATAGTGAAGATCGCACAGAACGCCGAAGTACGACTGGAGCGGAATTTGTAAATAGTTTGAGCTATAAAGACTTTGATGTAGGCGTCACGGTGGCTTTAGTGGATGTGAGCTATGCCAATGCGGGTGATACCTATTTAAGCCTTGCACATCATTATGCCCTTCCACAAAACTTTCAACTCAATAGTTCAATTGGTGCATCGATTTATCGTCAGCATGATGATGCCATACTCACTACAGAGAAGAACTTTACTGTTAATGAAGTTCGCTTAGGGCTGAGTAGACCCTTTGCAGAAACAGGGATCGAGATGTCTGCGGATTATATTTATGGTGTACATAATCGTATGGGAGAGGATTTAGAAGACCATCTGGTACTGGGTTTAACTTACAACTTCTAAATTCTGTAGATATGAAAAGTGCATCCAGATCGGTTGGGGATGCACTTTTTTTATGCACTTAAAAACGTACCTTCCAAAGATGAGTCTCAAAATAGCGCATATTGTAAACAATTATGTTTGCTTGATGGGCTTGGCTTCAATTCACCGCGAAGATGTTTAACGATCAAGCTGAGGGTGAGCTCAATTTTTTATATTTTATAAAATTTTAACAAAAACAATAATTTATAATTATTTTGTAAAAGGTGTATCTGATGTTGAATTGAATGTGGCATAGCTATTGCTACTACCTACATGAGTTTATCGAAATAACCAAAAAACGTCGGATACGATGTGGGGGAATCAAACAATGAAATTTGCACTTAAAGCATTATCTTTAGCTGTGGTGGCTTCAGCTTCTACATTCACTTTCGCAGATGACGAGCCAGCATTACCGTTTGGTTTATCTTTTAGCGGAAGTGCTGCTATAACAACCGACTATCGTTTCCGTGGTTTAACTCAAACCCAAAATGATCCAGCGGTACAAGCGGGCTTTACTTTGGCGCATGACTCAGGCTTGTATTTGGGTCTTTGGGGTTCAAATGTTGATTTTGGTGAAGGTTCACCGAGTTTAGAGCTCGATCCATCGATTGGTTTTGCAACAACATTAGAAAGCTTTGCCAGCAAGCCAGTGCTTGATGTGGGTATGGTGTACTACAACTATCCAAGCGCAGATGATCTGAACTGGTTAGAGTTTTATGGCAAATTAACCTTTGCGAGTGTCTTCACTGAAGGGGATAGCCTACTGACCAATGTGAACTATACCAATGACTATGTTGCAGCAGATACAGACAGCTGGAACATTAATGCGGGTTATGCAATTCCATTTGGTTCAACGGGCTTTGGTGGCGTTGCGAATGTGGGTTATACCGTGGTCAGTGATGAAGATAAATATTCATTTGGTGATGATGACAATTATGTCGATTGGAAAGTAGGTGTGACCTATGCATTCCAGTCTATTCCTGGTGCAACAGCAGAGTTAGCAGCGGTAGGAACCAATATCGATACTGATAATCTGGATCATGTGACAGCACGTGGTGTAGAAACAGGTGCCGTGTTTACCTTAACTAAAACTTTCTAAGTTTTAGCATCTTTAAAACCCCTCTAGTCCTAAGGACTAGAGGGGTTTTTCTATGTGGAATTTAGCGATTTTTAGGCATTTTGCTGTCGGTAGGAGAGAGCTTCAGTCAAATGTCCCGTTTGAATATGCTCTGACTGGGCCAAATCCGCAATGGTTCTGGCCACTCTTAAAATACGGTGATACCCCCGAGCAGATAAGTTTAAGCGCTGTTGTGCCTTTTCAAAGATCAGCGCGGCTTGTTCATTGAGTGGCGCAAACTGTTCCAGTTGTTTGGGTGATAAGGCCATATTCAGACAGCTTTGGCGCTGTAGTTGCCATTGATAGGCCTCAATCACTCGCTTCCGCACAGTCGCAGAATCTTCAACGGCTTGTGTGTCTTGCAACTCCGAGGCGTGCAGGGGAGGCACATCTATATGTAAATCAATGCGATCTAGTAAAGGCCCCGAAATTCGGTTTTGGTAGCGTTTAATCGCCTCGGCTGAGCACTGGCAACGGCTATCTTGATTAAAAGCATAACCACAGGGACACGGATTCATTGCAGCAATCAGTTGGAAATTGGCTGGAAAGGTGATCTGCCGTGAAGCACGCGAAATCACAATCTCTTTGGCTTCAATCGGCTGTCTTAAAACCTCTAAAACCTTGCGGTCAAACTCTGGTAGTTCATCTAAAAACAGCACGCCTTTATGTGCCAAAGTAATTTCACCGGGTTTGGGTTGTGACCCGCCACCGACTAAGGCAACAGCAGAAGCTGTATGGTGCGGTGCACGAAATGGCCGCTGCCCAAAAGGATGTTGATGATTGGCCAACGAGTAAATACTCGCCACTTCCAAATTCTCTTGCGTGTTCAAGGGCGGTAAAATACTGGCTAAACGTGAAGCCAATAGGGTTTTCCCTGTTCCTGGCGGTCCTTTAAATAGCAAAGAATGACCACCTGCTGCCGCAATCTCTAAGGCACGTCTCGGACGTAGTTGACCTTTAACATCGGCCAAATCAAATTTGTAATGTTGGGAGGCTTTTAGCGCCGTGGGTTGAAACTGTTGGATGAGATGGTTTTGCGACAGATGGTCACAGACTTGTTTTAAATGTTGCGCTGCAAACACTTGGAAGTTAGGCAGTTGAGAGGCTTCTTGCGCATTGGCCTCAGGTAAAATCAGTTGATGCCCAGCTTGCTGGCAGGCAATCGCAATACTTAAAGTACCTGAAATTGGTCGCAGTTGCCCATCAAGTGCCAACTCACCTATAAATTCAAAATTTTCAGTTCCTTGCTCAGGGAGCTGACCAGAGGCAATTAAAATACCCAGTGCAATCGGCAAATCCAGTCGTGAGCTGTCTTTGGGCAGGTCTGCGGGTGCAAGGTTGATGGTGAGGCGTTTGGTCGGAAACTGAAAACCACTATTGATAATGGCGGAGCGCACCCGATCTTTGCTTTCCCGAACGGCTGCTTCAGGAAGCCCCACAATGGTTAAAGAGGGTAGTCCTTGGCTCAGATGAACTTCAACTTCAACCGAAGGTGCGTGTAAACCGAGCAAAGCTCGAGTGTAAATTTTGGCAAAAGACATCTTTTGTTCCATTATAGTGCATTATTTTAATTCGTTATGCGTCTTTTGTTGCACCAAACAGGTGCTCATTTTTTGTTCTGAATGCGTAACTCTAAAGCTTCCACTTGTTTCAATAAGTCATTTAAACGCAAATTGGCATTATTCAGTGCAGTACGTTGACGCTCAATTTCATCTTTGGAAACCAAATCCATCTTGGTCACCGCTTCATTCAGCAGTGCGCGTAAATTATGTTCTAAGTCTTGTTTAGGTTGTTCGACTTGTTCCAGTATGGCTTGTAATAAAGTTTCAATCATTTCTATATCCAACAGTTGGAGACGTGACAGCAGTGTACCATTGCTGCTTCTGACTCTATAGCCTTTCAGATGAAATATGATTTCATCGATTGTAAAAAAATCATAAATCTTCGACTAAAAAACCTGAATTTTGAAGCTCAAAACGCATTTAAATGTATAGAATAGGGTATAAAGAAAACTCATGTCAGACTTTCTTTTCCCCCCAACCTAAGAATTTTTGGCATGAAATTTGAACATAAAACCTTACTGGTGAAATAAGCCGAAGGAAAACAAACATGAAGCTCGTAACTGCAATTGTAAAACCGTTTAAATTGGATGATGTGCGTGAAGCACTGTCTGAAATTGGTGTTCAAGGGATCACGGTAACCGAAGTCAAAGGCTTTGGTCGTCAAAAAGGTCATACTGAACTTTATCGTGGCGCTGAATATGTTGTTGATTTCTTACCAAAAGTAAAAATCGAAATCGCGATCAGTGATGAAATGGTCGACGCGGTGATTGAGTCAATCACACGTGTGGCTAGCACAGGAAAAATTGGCGACGGTAAAATTTTCGTCACAAATTTAGAGCAAGTCATCCGTATCCGTACAGGTGAAACAGGTGCCGATGCCGTTTAATTTGGCATGAAGTTTGCTGAGTAACACATAACTCGCACAAATTAGGTTGGGGGATACGAATGAAAAAGATGCTATTCGCGCTGAGCTTATCTGGCGCACTTTTAGGTGGTTCTGTTGCTTGGGCTGAAGAAGCAGCAACAGCGCCAACTCCATCAGAACAAGTCACAATGGTTGAAACAACGGATGTGGCTGCTCCAGCAGTACAAGCGGTTGAAGCCGTTGCTGCTCCAGTAGAAGCACCCGCACCTGCAGAAGAAGAACCAACATTAGATACAGGTGATACGGCGTGGATTTTAGTCTCCACAGCACTGGTTTTATTGATGACCATTCCAGGTTTAGCGTTATTCTACGGCGGTATGGTTCGTAAGAAAAACGTCTTAAGCACTATGGCACATAGCTTTGTTGCTGCGGCAGTGGTGAGTATTGCATGGGTTATCATTGGTTATACATTGGCCTTTGGTGAGGGCAATGCCTTTATCGGTGGTTTAGATAAGTTCATGCTGACAGGGATTACCACGGATGCGCTGACAGGGACTATTCCTGAAATTTTATTCGTCATTTTCCAAATGACTTTTGCCATCATCACCGTTGCTATTATTAGTGGTTCCATTGCAGAACGTATGAAATTCGGCGCATTTGTCGCATTCGTCGCGATTTGGGTGGTCGTGGTCTACGCACCAATTACCCACTGGGTTTGGGGCGGTGGTTGGTTAGGTAACGACGGTGCCCTCGACTTTGCGGGTGGTACTGTGGTTCACATTAACTCAGGTGTTGCAGGTTTGGTGGCTGCATATATGCTGGGTAAACGTATGGGCTTGGGCCGTGAATCTATGGCACCGCACAACTTGGCTTTAACTGTCGTAGGTGCAAGCTTACTTTGGGTCGGTTGGTTCGGTTTCAATGGTGGCTCTGCATTGGGTGCCAACGGTTCAGCAGGTTATGCATTGCTCGTGACTCAAGTAGCAGCAGCAGCAGCGGCAATCTCTTGGTTAATTACTGAAAAAGTTGCACGTGGTAAAGGTTCAGTACTCGGTGCTGCATCTGGTGCGGTTGCTGGTCTTGTAGTGATTACACCAGCAGCAGGATTTGTGACGGTCGGTGGTGCATTGGCGATGGGTCTCATTGGTGGTGTGGTTTGTTTCTGGGGTATTACCGCATTGAAACGTGCTTTAAAAGCCGATGACTCTTTAGATGCGTTTGGTTTACATGGTGTTGGTGGTATTGTCGGTGCGATCTTAACCGCATTCTTTGCCAGTGATTTCATCATGGGTGACAATGCGCCAAGTGATGTAATGCATCAGCTTTGGGTGCAAGTTGAAGGTGTGTTGGCAACAATTGCCTACTCAGCAGTATTAACCTTCATCATTTTAAAAGTGATTGACCTTGTGATTGGCATTCGTGTTGAATCGGATGATGAACGTATGGGTCTGGACTTAAGTCAACATGGTGAACGTGTAGACTAATCAAGAGAATAATAAATCAACAGTATAATCAATATATTGTGTGAAACAGCCCGAAAGGGCTGTTTTTTTTCTATATCTAGCGTAAAACTCTACAAAACACCGAATTTTTGCTACACTCTAAAACCATTCAAATTTGTTCAATTTAAGCCCTATGCATTGTCCATTTTGCAACGCTGAAGACAGTAAGGTGATCGACTCACGTTTGGCCGCTGAAGGTTGTCAAATTCGTCGACGTCGTGAATGTATTAGCTGTGGTGAGCGATTCACAACCTTTGAAAGTTATGAAGTGGTCATGCCGCGTGTGATTAAGTCGGATGGCAAAAGTGAACCTTTTGATGAAGCAAAATTGCGTCGTTCCTTGATGCATGCTTTACAAAAACGTCCCGTGACACAAGAGCAAATTGAAACCGTCTTAAGCGATATTCAGCTGCAAATCCGCCGTTTAGGTGAGCGTGATGTGAAATCACGCACCATTGGTGAAATTGTCATGCAATCTTTATTTTCTTTGGATCATGTTGCGTATGTGCGTTTTGCATCGGTCTATCAAGACTTTCAAGATGTCGATGCCTTTCGTCACCAAATTGAACAAATGCAACAACGTGAACATTAAGCGAGTTGGCATCCATGTCTGAATTACAGTCTAGTGCTTTACAAGCTGACCAAGCTTGGATGAAACAAGCGATTGCTTTAGCACTGCAAGGTCAATACAGCACCAAGCCAAATCCAAATGTAGGCTGTGTCATTGTCAAAGATGGGCAGTTGCTGGGGACAGGTTATCACCCTCAAGCGGGTCAGCCCCATGCAGAAGTTTTTGCCATGCGTGCAGCGGGCGAACAGACCCGGGGTGCAACGGCTTATGTCACTTTAGAACCGTGTGCGCATTATGGGCGTACACCGCCGTGTGCCAAAGGTTTGGTCGAGGCAGGTGTGGCGCGTGTTGTGATTGCCTGTCCAGATCCCAATCCCTTGGTGGCCGGTAAAGGGGTACAAATTTTAAAAGAAGCAGGCATTGAGGTTGATGTCGGTATTTGTCAAGCCGAAGCACATCAGTTGAATGCGGGCTTTTTAAAAGCCATGGCTACAGGTAGACCTTATGTGCGTTTAAAAGTTGCCTCTAGTTTAGATGGTCGAACGGCGATGGCTTCAGGTGAGTCAAAATGGATTACAGGCCCAGCTGCACGGTTGGATGTTCAGCATTTTCGTGCCATTTCTGGTGTCGTGATCACGGGCATTGAAACCGTATTGGCCGATGATCCTCAGCTCAATGTTAGACAGCTGCAGGGTGTTGCGGATCTGACAACGGTTGTACAACCGAAACGTCTGGTGTTAGACCGTCAAGGCCGCTTGCCTTTGACGGCCCAAATTTTACAGCAACCAGATACCGTGATGGTAATGGGGCCTTATCGTCAAGCATTGGCCGATTTAGGTGTGCTACAGCTTGCTGTACAACCTTTAGATCAGTTATTAAAGCAGTTGGTTCAATCACATCAAATTTACGATGTCATGGTTGAAGCGGGTGCAACGTTATCGACGGCTTTTTTACAAGAAAAGTTGGTCGATGAAATGATTAGTTATGTGGCACCGACCTTATTGGGTCAGTCTGCACGTGCAATGTTCAATGCTGAGTTTTCTCAGATGGCAGAGCAACTCCGCTTTAAGCTCATGGATGTCACACAATTGGGTGATGATGTGCGCTTAACGCTTATCCCTTCTCAAGAGTCATTATGAGTTCAGAGTCTACGGTTTATCATAAACGTCGTCACGCGGCACGTACCACCGATGAATATCTCTTTCATCAACTTGTTCCTTATTTGGGGAATAAGCGCCGTCTGTTGCATCTGATTTTAGAGGCGCTTGAGAGTACAGGGACTTTAAACCGTGCAGATGGTCGTGCGCCTATTTTTGCCGACTTCTTTGCGGGTTCGGGCGTGGTCTCGCGTTTGGCGCGTCAAAATGGTTATCGCGTGATTGCCAACGACTGGGAACCGTATAGCCATGCGCTGAACCATGCCATTTTGGCTTGTACCGAAGCGCCTGCATTTAAAGAGTTGGGTGGTTATCAAAAAGCCATTGATTATTTAAACCGCTTGCCTGAAGTTAAGGGCTGGGTAACGCATAATCTGTGTCCGCGAAATGATGAGATTTATGATCCAAGCCGAGATCGTTTGTTCTTCAAACGTCGCAACGGCATGCGCATTGATGCGATTCGTCAGCAAATTGCCACATGGCAGGCACAAGGGGCAATCGATGATGTGGAGATGTCTGCTTTACTGGCACCGCTGCTGTATTCTGCAAGTTTTGTCAGCAATACTTCCGGCGTCTTTAAAAGCTTCCACCACGGTTGGGGCGGTAAAACCCAAACAGCGTTAGAGCGGATTGAATCCTTGTTGTGGTTGACCCCAAGTCGTTTTAGTGAAGTGGGTGATAATAAACAAAAGAACCCGATGGCTGAAATGTGGTGTGTCGATGCGCAGCATTTGGCAAACCAAATGAGTAGTTTTGAGGTCGATGTAGCCTATCTAGATCCACCCTATAACCAGCATGCTTACAGTAGTAATTATCATGTCTTAAATGCTTTAACCTTATGGGATCAGGTAGATTTACCGACACCAGACACCAAAGGTTTTAAAAGCGGAATTGACCGTGCGTGGCGCAAAGAGCGTCCGAGTCCTTATAACTCGTCAAAGTATGCCAAAGAGGCATATGAAAAATTACTTTCCACCATCAATGCACGTTACATTCTGACCAGTTATTCAACCGATGGTAATATTGAAGCGGGGGACTTGCTCAAAGCCAATTTGGAGCGAGGTCGCGTGACTTTATTAACGCAGGATGTACCGCGTTATCGCGTGAGTAAACAGCGTCAGTCTGAGCGTGCGCGTGTGCTAGAGTTTATTGTGATCACTGATACCCATGCCAAGTCAGGTCCGCCAATTCGTCAGTTGCTTGGGCAGTTGTACCATTATGCCGAATTGGGTGGGGTCGATACATCTGGGGTCACGACACAGTTGGCGCTGTGGTAAAAATATAGAGGTAGAAATCAGAAATGTTTACAGGGATCATCGAAAGTCTGGGCACAGTTGAAAGCGTACAAAATGTCGGTGGCGATGTGCGTTTGCGCATTGGTACGGATCTTGATATGTCAGATGTACATTTGGGTGACTCGATTGCCACCAATGGCATTTGCCTCACGGTGATTGACTGGGGTGAGCACTGGTATGCTGCCGATGTCTCACGTGAGAGTTTGAACCGAACCACACTGACCCACTGGAAAGTTGGCCAACGTGTAAATGTGGAAAAGGCGATGTTGCCCACCACACGTTTTGGTGGACACATTGTGTCAGGTCATGTCGATGCTGTGGGTGAAATCACCGTTGTGCGTGAAGATGCACGTTCGCTTTATTTTGAAGTGACTGCGCCAGCTGAGATTGCACGTTACTTGGCAGAAAAAGGCTCGATCACGGTTGATGGGATCAGTTTAACCATTAATCATTTGCGTGGCCGTATTTTAAGCCTCAATTTAATTCCGCATACGGCTGAACGAACCAACATTGGAACGTGGAAGGCAGGCAGTCAAGTGAACCTTGAAGTGGATGTGTTAGCACGCTACATTGAACGTCTGATGATGGGTGACAAAGCTGCGGAAACTACCCCACAATCTAAAATTAGTTTAGACTTTTTGGCACAAAATGGTTTCTTGAAATAGAAAAATCGTTTAGATTGCAGCAAGAATAGACAAAAGATGAGCTCCCTATTTGCCCAAAATGAGGGAGTTTTTCTTTTGAAATGAATAGGTAAGCAATTGAGTGTGATGAAAGATAGTACGCAGTTCATTGCACGGATAGGTGACAATGATTGATTTTTTTCTCCATCTAGAACAATTATTGCCCGTACTGCTTGCAGAATACGGCCTTTGGATTTATGCGATTCTTTTTCTGATTATTTTTGCAGAAACGGGCTTCGTTTTTATGTTCTTTTTGCCGGGTGACAGTTTACTGATTGCCATTGGTGCCTTATGTTCCAGCTCGGATTTAATCCATATCCATACCATGGGTATTTTGATGATGATTGCTGCCGTATTGGGCTATATCGTCAATTATTATACTGGTCAGAAGCTGGGCTTTAAATTTGCCCATCAGCATTCGCGTTGGCTGAAACCCGAATATATGATGAAGACCAATCAATATTTCTTAAAGCATGGCGGTAAAACCATTTTAGTAGCACGTTTTATTCCTTTTGTACGTTCTTTCGCGCCTTTTGCTGCGGGCGCAGGGCATATGAGTTTGGCGACTTTTATGTGGTACAACGTGACTGGTGGCCTGATTTGGATTGGTAGTTTGTTGGCGATTGGTTATGGTGTGGGCAATACCTTATCATTTATGGTTGATGTGTTGGTTTGAGATTGAGACAGACCACATCAGCCGAGCAAAACAAGGGTGCATAAAAAAACTCACCGAAGTGAGTTTAAGTGGAAGCCAAGGCCTGTTAGGCAGAGTTGGATACCACTTCATTAGAAAAGTCTGAATTTTTCAAAATATAGTCAATTTCTTCTTGAGCCGCGGCTTGTAGCTTACTGCGATAGCTGGCGACGGACTCTTCAATTAAGGTTTCCGCTTCAAGCTCTAAACGTAAACGCACACTTTCTAACTCAGACAAAATTTGTGAATCATCAATGCCAAATTTACCTTTGGCATAGTCCAGAGCTTGTTCAGGCGTTTTTTCATAGCGTGCGGTGTAGCTCAAAATTTCCTGATCGACACTTTGACGCATCACATTTAAAGCTTGGGTTTGCTCATTGAACTGACGGATTTCGTCTTTTTTGAGGCTTTCCGCATAAGCTTCCTGCGCTGCGCGTTTGTCTGCCAGTGATTTTTCCAACGCTTGTTGTTTGCGAATTCGCGCTTCTTCAATCAGCTGTGCTTTCAGATCGGCATACGCTTGTTCAATTCTTTGGGTAGAGACGGCTTGAGCGCGTTGGTCTTGTTCAATCCAACTGTGTAAACCTGTTTCAGGTTTGAGTACATCGCAGACGCGACTCAGGTCATCAATAAAGGCCTGACGAACAGCATCAGGTACATTTAACCAGCGCTGTTTAAAATCTGGACCAACATTCAATGCCACTACGCATCTCCTTATTTAGACGGGGAATCAATTAAAGCTTGAAGGTTCGAGCTTCAACCCCGAGACGTCTATATTGTTTAAATTTTTCACGACCTTGTTGTTTGGCCGATTCGTTATTTTCAATAATTTCTATAATGTGGCTAAATTTTTCGAACTGTTCAAGAGCTTGATCGTTAAAATTGAACACAATCCAGTCGGATTGTTCAGGCAGTTGCGCTGAGATACAAATGCGGGCATCGATTTGATCAATGCCATGTGGAATAAAGCTCGTATCATCAAAACTCCACAAACGCTCATCCAGTTGCTGTTGTAGTTCAGTGTCGCTTGCATACAGCCAGATTCGCTCTGGCTGACGCAAAATTTTACGACACAAACGACAAGCACTTTCGACTTGTCGTTCAGGACTTTGTTCAAACAGATAAAAGCTAATATTAGCCATTAGACTGCGCACGATGAGCTAAGAATTGCATCAATAAGGGTACTGGGCGACCGGTTGCGCCTTTATTGGCACCTGAGTTCCATGCTGTACCTGCGATGTCCAAATGTGCCCAGCGGTAATCACGGGTGAAACGTTGCAAGAAGCACGCTGCAGTTACAGCACCAGCTTTAGGCCCGCCAATGTTGGCAATATCGGCAAATGGGGAGTCTAACTGTTCTTGATAGTCATCAATCACAGGCATGCGCCAGACGCGGTCAAAGCTATTTTGACCTGCTTCCGATAGTTCGGCCGCCAGTTTGTCGTCTGGGGTAAACATACCCGTTAAGACTGAACCAAGTGCCACGACACAGGCACCTGTTAAGGTTGCAATATCAATGACCAGTTCAGGGTTAAAGCGTTTTACATAGGTTAATGTGTCACACAGCACCAAACGACCTTCTGCATCGGTATTTAAAATTTCAACGGTTTGACCGCTCATGGTGCTTACGATGTCACCCGGACGTGTAGCTTTGCCTGACGGCATATTTTCAGCTGCCGCAATCGTACCTACGACATGAATGGCTAAACGCGATTCACATAGAGCACGGAGCGTCCCTAGAACCGATGCTGCACCACACATGTCATATTTCATTTCATCCATACCAGCGCCCGGTTTCAATGAAATGCCACCTGTATCAAAAGTGATCCCTTTACCGACCAAGACCACTGGGGCTTCAGAACGTTCAGCTTGATACTCAAGGGTAATAATACGGCCTGGGCGGTCTGAACCTTTGCTCACTGCAAGGAAGGAATGCATGCCCAGATCCGCCATTTGCTGCTCATCAAGGACATTAACACGGAGCAGGTCAGGGTATTGGGCTGCCAGTTCTAAGGCTTGCTCTGCCAAATATTCTGGGAAGCAGATATTGCCCGGACGGTTGCCTAAGTCACGTGCAAAGCTCTGACCTGATTGCACGGCTTCAATCAATTTAAGTTGCGCAGCATTCAGCGGCGACTCAGCGGCAATCAGGCTGATCTGTTCAAGCGCGTTGTCGGCTTTTTTCGATTTGAATTCATCAAAAGCATATGCCGCTTGCGTCAAACTGAGGGCAAATAAATAATGGAGTTCAGCTGGAAGAGCTGAAAGGTCAAGACTGATGTGTTTGAATTTTTTTTGTGAAGCTTTGATAATGGTTTGAGCAATTTTCACCAGCTTTGCTGCTTGTAATTCAGCGGCTTTACCCACCCCGATCAAGGCTGCATTGGGGCTTGCTGGAATTTGACCAATTAGGCTCAAAGTTTCATTAAATGCGGCTTTAAACTGAGTCGCTTCAATTAAGTTGTTTAAATCATTAATTTGATAAGCATTTGCAAGGTGTTGCGTGTTTTCAGAATCTACTAATATCAACAAAAATTGGCTAGACGTATTCTCTGTGAATGACGTATTAATAGAGAGTTTCATAAGTTTTATTTAAGCCTTATAAAGTTTGAAAATGATTAAACCACTGAAACATTAACATGAATAGAGTTGCAAAGTGCAACAAGAGTACAGGTTTTATATTTTCACTATTCGGGTAAACTAGCGCTAGTTTTTATTCACCTATTTTTGGAAGAATTAATTTGATTATTCGGCGTTATCTGGTCAAACAAGTGGTGTCGACATCCTTGGTTGTGATCGCCTTATTGACCTTGATCATGATGGGCGGTCGTTTGATCAAGTATTTTGGCGTAGCCGCGCAGGGTCGCTTAGATGCAGGTATTTTATTTAGCATTATTGGCTATCGTTTGCCTGAATTTTTAACGCTGATTCTTCCTCTAGGCTTTTTTATTGGGCTGATGCTGGTTTTTGGTCGTCTGTATGTCGATCATGAAATGGCAGTACTCAATGGCAGTGGCGTCAGTCGTAACCAATTGGGGCGACTGCTGATTCCTATGACCGTGGTGTTTCTTGCTGTTCAAGCCGTGCTGATGCTTTGGATGGCGCCGTGGGGTGTTCGTCAGTTTGAGCAGCTCACCACCAGTCAGGCGGTGCGTACTGGTTTTGATTTGGTTCGACCCAAAGAGTTTATTTCATCGGGGCCTTATACCATTTATGCGGGTGACTTATCCGAAGACCGTAAGAACCTCAAAGATATCTTCTTCTATCAACGCGCTGAAGCAGAAGGTAAGCCTGATGTGATGATTTTGGCCAAAGAAGCCACGCGGGTTGAAATTGAAAATGATCCCGCCAATGTGGTGGATTTGGTGCAAGGTCGCCGTTATGAAATTTATCCGGGACAGCCGCGTTATAGCCAAGCCGAGTTTCAGTCTTATCGCCTACGTTTAGAAAATGATAAAGAAGCGAAGTTTGAAAGTGCCGATGTTGAAGCACTGTCCACCATGAAACTTTGGGATAATCGTCATGATCCTGTCGTGGCGAGTGAATTGGGCTGGCGTATTTTTGTGCCGTTTGCCATTGTGGTGGCCTTACTCCTCGCTGTGGCTTTATCTGAAGTGAGTCCGCGCCAAGGCCGTTACTTAAAGCTGTTCCCTGCATTGCTTATTTTTGCCAGTTTAATCGTGGCGCTGATGGCCATTAAAACCCGAGTCAGTAAAGAAGAAATGGGGATTTGGGCTTATCCAATGATCTTGGTGATCTATGCGATAGCAGCGGCTTTGTTTTCGCGTAAACAAAAGCTGGCCCCGAAAATTAAGAAAACATTACAACGAGCGGGGTCTTAATCATGTTCGCACGTCGTATAGTCGCAAAACATGTGACCAAAACCACCGCGATGGCGATGCTGGGTGCTACCGCTATTTTATCGGTCTTGCAAATTCTGTTTACCTATTTGGGTGAGCTAGGCTCCCTTAAAGAAGATTATGGTGCTTGGGATGCTTTACGTTATGTACTGTGGGGAGCACCGCAATATCTCTATGAGATTCTACCGATTGCCGCGTTAATTGGCTCGGTATTGGGCCTCGGCACTTTGGCTTCAAACAGTGAGCTGATTGTGATGCGCTCGGTGGGGGTGAGTCTTTGGCGGATTGTTGGTTGGGTGATTCGTTCGGCTTTAATTTTGGTGGTACTGTCATTCGCTTTAAGTGAATGGGTGATTCCTTATACCAATGAGCAAGCCAAAGGTGTGAAAAGCCATCGAACTGCGGCTGAACTTGGTGAAGTACGTGGTTACTGGACACGAGAAGGGCAGCGTTTTATTTATGTCGATTATGCCAACTCTCAAGGTCAGCTGAAAAATGTGCAAGTGGTCGACTTTGATAATAATGCTCGTTTGAAAGGCGTTTTAAATGCTGAGCAAGGTCAGTTTGTGCAAGATGGTCATTGGATTTTAGAAAATACGGCCCAAGTTGATTTGCTGCCGACAGGCAATGCTACGGCACAAAAGGCCGCTGAAACGCCTTTGGCATTGGCACTGCAGCCGAAATATGTGCACATGGTGACGATTGATCCTGAAGACCTTTCACCGAGTCAATTGGTCAGTTTCATGAGCTATATGCATGAATACAGCCAAGTACCAAAAACTTATCAGTTGGCTTTTTGGCAGAAAGTGGCGTCTCCATTTGCCTTGATTGCTTTGGTGTTGATTGCTTGTTCCTTTATTTTTGGCCCACTGCGCCAACAATCGATGGGCTTTCGTTTGGTGATTGCACTGTTTACAGGCCTAGGTTTCTTTTACCTACAAGACTTCTTGGGTTATGCAAGTTTGGTGTATTCACCTTCACCCGCATGGTTTGTTTTTGTGCCGATTTTACTGATGTTTGTCGCAGGTGGTTATTTGTTACAACGTGCACGATAACTGTACGATATTGAAGAAAACAATGCGCATGATGGTGTTAAACCATCATGCCTGCATAGAGTCTTGACCGAAAATTCGGTAAGATAGGGCGATGAATTTGTAGACAAAAAAAGAGTGCTTATTATGGCGGATGCAACTGCTGGCAAAATCCCTCACGTACTGGTCATTATGGATGGTGTGGGACACCGTGAAGCGATTGAAGACAATGCTTTTTTAGCAGCGAATCGACCGAATTTAACAGCGATTGAAGCAAAGCATCCGCATAGCTTAATTTCAGGTTCTGGTGAAGACGTGGGTCTGCCAGATGGCCAAATGGGCAACTCTGAAGTGGGCCACATGAACTTGGGTGCAGGGCGTGTGCTCTATCAAGACTTTACCCGAATCACCAAAGACATTCGTACGGGTGCTTTTTTCGAGCATGAAGTTTTGGTTGATGCTGTTGAAAAAGCCAAAGCAGCGGGTGGTGCGTTGCACATTATGGGGCTGTTGTCTGAAGGTGGGGTGCATTCACACGAAGATCATATTGTTGCCATGGCTGAACTTGCGTTAAAACGCGGTGCAACCGTTTATCTCCATGCTTTCTTAGATGGTCGTGATACCCCGCCGCGCAGCGCACAGCACTCTTTAGAAAAATTAGATGCATTGTTTGCTCAATATCCAAATCAAGGTCGTATTGTGAGTCTGATTGGTCGTTATTTTGCGATGGATCGAGATAACCGTTGGGACCGTGTGGAACAAGCCTATCGTTTACTCACTGAGTCTGAAGCAACACGTACTGCAGCTACAGCAGTTGAAGGTTTAGCCTTGGCGTATGCAGCAGATGAATCTGATGAGTTTGTCAAAGCAACACGCATTGGCGATGCCGTAAAAGTTCAAGATGGTGACAGCATTGTCTTTATGAATTTCCGTGCGGATCGTGCGCGTGAAATTACCAAAGCGTTTGTTGAAAAAGATTTTGCAGGCTTTGAGCGTAAAGTTGTACCAAACTTATCTAAGTTTGTGATGTTGACACGCTACCAAGCCAGTATTGATGCACCTGTGGCATATATGCCTGAAGCATTAAATAACTCGATAGGTGAATATCTTTCAGACCTTGGTAAAACTCAATTGCGTATTGCTGAAACTGAGAAATATGCACATGTGACATTCTTCTTCAGTGGTGGTCGTGAAGATGAATATCCAGGTGAAAAACGTATTTTGATTCCGTCACCGAATGTGGCTACTTATGACCTCAAGCCAGAAATGAGCGCATATGAAGTAACCGATGAATTGGTGGCTGCGATTAACTCAGGCGAGTTTGATCTATTGGTGGTGAATTATGCCAACGGCGATATGGTTGGTCATACGGGCGTGTTTAATGCTGCAGTGAAAGCTGTTGAAGCCGTTGATTTATGCTTAGGCCGTGTCTATGAAGCGGTGATGGCACAAAAAGGCCATATGTTAATTACGGCTGACCATGGTAATGTTGAACAAATGCAGGATTATCACAGTGGTCAGGTGCATACCCAGCATACGACAGAATTGGTGCCTTTTATCTATGTCGGTCCAACTCAAGCAACCATTGCTGAGGGTGGCGTATTGGCCGATGTCGCACCAACCTTGTTAAGCTTGATGCATCTTCCTGTTCCAGCAGACATGCAAGGTCGTAACTTAATTACATTAGACGTATAAATCAATTTGGGTGGGTAAATGGCAAAAGCATCGTGGACTTCAATAGGTGTAGTGATTGCTTTAGGTCTGAGTCTGATCCACCCGATGGGGGCTGTTGCAAAAACTGCGGCAGCACCCGCTTTTGATGATGAATTAGAACAAGGTTATGTTGAGGTTCCGATTGAATCAATTCAACAATTTGTGCAAATCTACGGTTTAGTCAAAGCCAATTATGTGGCTGAACGTAGTGATGAAGCACTATTTCAACAGGCCATTAAAGGTTTAGTCAGTGGCTTAGACCGTTATTCTCGCTATTTATCTCCTCAAGAATATAAACAACTGGTGCAATATACCGAAGGGGATTTGGCTTCAGTTGACTTCAGCTTAGAGTTTGATTCTCGCTTACAACAATGGCTGATTCGTGGATTAAAACCTGACTCAGATTCCAGCAAACTGGGCTTAAAAAATGGGATCTCCGTTTTTAAAGTAGATGATCAAGAGCTACGCAAGCTCAACCATGCTCAAGTCAATGAATTACTCAGTGGGGCGATTGGTAGTACCGTCAGCTTGCAGTTGAAAGCCAACTCAACGCCGATCAATTTAGTCCGAACCAAAAAAGTTGAAACCGATATCCAGGCGCAACTGTTGAATAACCAAGTTTTGGTGCTCAAGGTGCGGGTATTCCAGCAGGATACGGCCAATGAAATTCAGCAACTGATTGAAGAGCATCAGTCTTCGCGTTTAAAAGCGGTCTTGATTGACCTTAGAAATAATCCCGGAGGACTGTTGTCTGCCGCAGTTGAATCTGCCGATTTATTCTTAAACCAAGGGGTGATTGTTTCGACTAAAAGTCGTTCCGAGGGCGATCAGCAGTTTCAGGCCTTACCTAGCCTCGAGTTTCAAAATTTAAAAGTGGGGATTCTGATTAATGACCGCTCTGCATCGGCCGCGGAGGTGTTTACCGCTGCGCTGAAGGAGCATGGACGGGCGTGGGTGATTGGGGAAAAAAGTTATGGTAAGGGCGTGGTACAAAAACTATTTCCGTTATCGAATGGTGCATCTTTGCAAATGACCGTATCGCATTATTACACCCCAAGTGGTCGGATGATTGAAGGGGTAGGGATTGCGCCAAATCAGGTGTATCCAATGCCACATGAACTCAAAGACGAAAGCTATGTTGAACATGTGGCAGAGATTCTAATTAACCGTCGTTAAGTCTTTAAACGGGATCGTCTTCGCCATCTAGTCCGAATTTCTTCAAGCGATAACGTAAAGAACGGAAAGACATGCCGAGCTTTTTAGCCGCTAGTGTTCGGTTCCAGTGGGTGAGATTGAGCGCATTCATCAAAATTTCTTTTTCAATTTTTTCTAGATACAGCTCTAAACCCTCTTCGGGTAATTTACGCGAAGGCATATGACTGAGTTGATCATTGCCAACAGTACCTTGTTGGGTGGCATTGGCATAGTTGGTCTGAGCAATGGGTCGCAGTGGGGCTGTTTGCAAGTGCGGTAAGTCGATACTGCTTTCATCGCTTAAAGTGATGGCACGTTCCATCATATTGCGTAATTCACGCACATTGCCTGGATAATATTGGGCCAATAAAAACTCACGTGCACGTTCACTCAGTGGTTTGACTGGGATGTCCCATTCTTGGCAGATTTTTTGAATGAAATGTTGTGCCAAAAGAATAATGTCATTGCCACGCTCACGTAGGGCAGGCAGCACAATGTCCATGACATGGATGCGGAAGTATAAATCCTGACGGAACTTGCCTTGTTGCACCAGTGCTTCTAAGTCTTGATGGCTGGCACTAATCACACGGAAATCGACATCAATTTCGGTGTCACTCCCAATTGGACGAATGCGTTTTTCTTGTACCGCGCGCAGCAGTTTCACCTGCATAGTGAGTGGTAACTCAGCAATTTCATCTAAAAATAAACTGCCGCCATGCGCAGACAGAATCAGCCCTTGTTTGTCTTGAGTCGCCCCTGTAAAGCTACCCTTACGGTGTCCAAACAATTCACTTTCCATCAGTTCAGTCGGTATGGCACCGCAGTTAATGGCAATAAATGGCCCTTCATTGCGGTTGCTCAGGCGATGTACCAGATTAGCCACCACTTCTTTGCCGGTCCCCGATTCACCCGTAATAAAGACAGGGGCTTGCGAACGTGCAATTTTCTTTAAGGTGATGCGTAGCTGCTGAATAGGAAGGGATTGACCAATCAGCAGGCGATGTTCAAGCGTATCTTCTTGGATATGCAGTTGACTGATGGGCTGATTAAAGGCTTTTTGTAAAAGTTGCTCTAAATGTTTTTGGTTGATTGGTTTACTGACAAAATCAAAAGCACCAGCTTTAAGTGCTGCAATCGCAATATCCATATTGCCGTAAGCAGTCAGCACTGCAACAGGCAAATTAGGATAATTTTGAGCAATAAAATCGACCAAGCTCAGACCATTACCATCGGGTAAATTAAGATCGGTTAGACAGGCATCATATTGATGCGTTTTCAGGGCTTGAACCGCCTCTTGTAAGCGATAGGCAATATGTGTATCAATCCCCATCCGACTTAAAGACATTTGCATCAGTGTACATAAGTCTTGTTCGTCATCCACCAATAAAACAAGTGGTTTTTTTTCCACGATTAACCCCAAAAATTACACGTCATTGTTTATACGGGGGCATTCAATCCTAAAGCATGCCCCTATTTTTTGTTCTACATAGTATAGCTTAGCTTGGTTGGCTTCGCAGAAACTATGGGATAAATATAATCCTAACCCAGTTCCATTGATGGAGGTACTAAAAAACGGTTGAAACAGGGTGCTTTGATCCTGAGTGGCGACCCCTTCACCAAAATCGCAGACCTCAATATGGACGAGGTTTTTGTAGCTATAGATACGAATTTGAATGTGCTCGGCTTCAGCTGCATTATGACGAATGGCATTTCGAATCAGGTTGATCAGCACTTGTCTCAGTTGTTGTTCATCAAACTGAATCTGAGCTTGATCGGAAATGCGGTAATCAATTTGATCTTTGACATCGGGCAAATCTTCAACGATAAAACGTTCTAAAAAAGCGGCGACATCAATTAAGGTCGGATAGGTTTCTTTACTGCGTGCCATGCTCAGTGTATCACCAATAATTTTATCAATCCTTGAGGCTTGTTTGGCAATCATGTTCTGCAACAGTTCTTGTTGTGGATCATTGGTTTGCATTAGTTCATTAGCTTGTGTGATGGCTGCCAGTGGGTTGCGAATTTCATGTGCAATGCTGGCAGAAAGTTGACCCAGTGCAGCCAGCTTGAGTTGTTGTACACGTTGATTAATTTTTTGTGCATCTTGCAGCACGAATAAGGTCAGTGTCTGATTCGGGACTTGAAGTTTTTGAATTTCGATCTGAATCTGAAAGCGACTCAGTTGCGATGTAAATTGGAATTTTTCCCCATTCTTCAGTTGGTCGAATTTGAGTAGTTCAAATAAATCAGGCTGTGCCTTATATAAAGGATATTTGTCATAGGCATAAATTGGAGAGATGCCCAATAATGTACATGCGGCAGGATTACTCAGCACCATGTGGCAGTTTTCATCGAGCACCAAATAGCCGAGCTCGGTTTGCTCTAAAATATAACGGTTAATGTTTTGCAGTTGGTCCAGTTCTTGGGACTGATAGAAGTTTAAATTTTCAAGGACTTGAAAACGTCGTACCGCAATTTGTCCAGACCCATAAACCACAAAGAACAAAAAGGCGAGCACGGCACTGTTGCCAATGGTATTCAGTGAACTGATTGAAAAGAGCGTTCCAATAAAGTGTTGATAAACCAGTGTAATCACTGCAATCAAGGTAATGATGAGCGCTTTTTGTTTATCGACCAATACACAAGCGGCAAAGATCGTGATCACAAACAATAAGCTTAACTGTAAGTTTGGACCATCGGTGGCAAAAGTGAGTAAACTGAGGCTAATGACATCGACGATAAACAACAAGGTGAGCTGAAGTGGTATGCGCTTGCGCACATGCTTGAGGCTCAATAGCTGAAAGGCACTGATAAAAATAAAGCCAATCAGGACGGAACGATACAATACTGGATATTGATAATTTGAAAACAGCTGCTCATAGGTCAGTAGATAAACCAACAACAAACAACAGCCAATAAACAGTCGATAAGACGCATACCAAACACCTAGACGGTATTGATTTAACTGAATATTGGTTGAGTATTGCAGCATGCGGGTGTTAGTCAGCTTGCATCAGGGTTTAATTAAACCATAGCGAATAGCAAGGTGAGTCAGCTTCACATCACTGTCGATGTTGAGCTTTTCAAAAATTCGGTAACGATAAGTATTGACCGTTTTTACGCTGACAAAAAGCTTGTCAGAAATTTCCTGTGCACTAATGCAATTCACGACCATCATCGCCACCTGCATTTCACGTTCAGACAGAGCATCAAAAGGTGAGGTTTGTGTATCAGACAGATAAGAACTGGCCAGTTGTTCAGCAATATCAGCGCTGAAATATTTGCCGCCTTGCATCACTTTATTAATCGCACGTACCATTTCGGTCACAGGTGCACCTTTGGTAATGTAGCCTTTGGCGCCAGCTTTGAGTAACAGGGACGGATAAGGTTCTTCAGCTAGACCACTGACCGCCAGTACTTTGGTCTCGGGTGCAGTTTGTAGTAAGCGGCGTGTGGTTTCAACACCACCAATTCCTGGCATGTTGACATCTAACAGAACCACATTTGGGTGATGTTGACGGACGAGATTAATTGCTTCTTCACCAGATTCAGCTTGGCCAATAACTTGAACATCGGCATGGTCCTCGAGCATTCGACAAATCCCTGTACGTACTAACTCATGGTCATCTACCACTAAAACTGTGATCACCTAGCTCTTCCTCACTATAAAAACCATATTTTTTGTTACATAAAGCAAAATAAGCTTGCAATGAAACGACAAAATTAGCAATCCTATTCTTAGGCTTATTTGAAAAGATATGCACGCTGTCGACGGCAATGCTGTTCGCATTGTGTACAAATGTAAGGCATATTGGCGTGAATACGCAAATGTATCTTATGGGTTATGAAGTTGAGTGAAGAAAAGTGAAAAAATCAAATAAATTTTTAATGCATCTATTGGGATGGTCGATTGCAATGACGGCCAGTACCCATAGCTTTGCAGACTTGGTGATGAACCCGGGCTCGGGGCCTAGCCAAGCAAGCATGAGCTGGTCTGCGGCAGATGCAGAACAGCTTCTGAATGATGATCTCATGGAAGATCCTGAAGAGTACGCTCCTCAGGGTTCAACAAAAGTCACCACCAGTATTCGCAGTTCCAACGGTGTGGTGACGAACAACAGTACCTCGAAAACAGTACAAATTTTCGATACCTCGAAATATTCCAACCAACCTAGTGTCAATGCTCGTGCAGCACTGGTGATGGATGGCAATACAGGTGAAGTACTGTACAGTAAAAACAGTAATACCGCGCTGCCGATTGCCTCGATTACTAAACTGATGACGGCGGTGGTGATTTCAGATGCGCGTTTAAATATGTCTGAAAACATTACTTTACAGCAAGCGGACTTTTCGTGTTCGGGTTGTAAAAGTTCAAGCTCGTCACTGCGTGCAGGGGATAGTATGAACCGTGCAGAGGCATTGTTATTTGCATTAATGAAGTCAGAAAACCCAGCAGCATCAGCGCTTGCACGGACGTATCCGGGTGGTCGCTCAGCCTTTGTTTCGGCGATGAATGCCAAAGCAAAATCTTTGGGTATGAATTCAACCCATTATATGGAATCGACTGGTCTGCATCCAGGCAATGTCGCTTCAGCACGTGACTTGGGTATTTTGGTCAATGCTGCGTCTCAGTATGGTCTGATTCGTCAGTTCTCAACCACAGCAAGCTATGACTTTAACTTGGGCTATCGTGTATTGAAATCAAACAATACCAATGCCTTGGTTCGTAATGGTGGTTGGAATATTAATATTTCAAAAACAGGTTTCATTAATGAAGCCGGTCGCTGTGTGGTGATGCATACCACTTTAAATAACCGTCCAGCAGTGGTGGTGTTATTGGGCGCGGACTCATCTGCAGCACGTACCAATGATGCAACGCGCCTAATGAACTGGGCAAGCCAATTACCAAAACGTATTTAACCCGACTTTGTTTTTGTTCACTCAACAACAAAAATTGAGTCATAAAAAAGCCCTGCATATGCAGGGCTTTTTTTGTCTTCTCTTAATTACATGTTTGAAAGAATGGAATCGCGAACTTGTTCTAAAGTTGCATCGATTGAAAGCATGACCGCATCAGAACACTGTTTGATCGCAGTATCTGGGTCTTTTAGACCATTACCTGTCACGGTACAGACAATCACAGAACCTTCCGCAATTTTACCTGCTTTGATGTCACGGATTGCACCGCCAATCGACGCTGCAGAAGCAGGTTCTACAAAGACACCTTCATACATTGAAAGTAAACGCTGTGCTTCTAGTATTTCAGCATCAGTCAGTTCATCGAACCAACCTTGAGAGTCACGAACCACTGCTTTAGCATGGTTCCAGCTTTGTGGATTACCAATACGGATTGCCGTTGCAACTGTTTCAGGGTTCTCAACGGGTGCACCACGTAAGAATGGCGCAGCACCTGCTGCTTGGTAACCAACCATGGTTGGTAAGCCTTCAGGTTTAGGACCTGTGAATTGATCTGTTTGAGCGTCGTAAATCACTTGCTCAAATTGATCTGCAGGTTGGTTGGCAACTGCTTCGGTATAACCCATCCAGTGTGCAGTAATGTTCCCTGCGTTACCCACGGGTAAGCAGTGGTAATCTGGTGCACGGCCTAACTCATCTACGATTTCGTAAGCAATGGTTTTTTGACCCTGCAAACGGTACGGGTTGATTGAGTTTACGATGGTTACAGGGGCTTTATCTGCAATTTCTTTGACCAGACGCATACCGTCATCGAAGTTACCGCGGATTTGCATGGTGATGGCACCATACATCATCGCTTGTGCCATTTTACCCATGGCAATTTTGCCTTCTGGGATTAACACAAACGCTTTAATGCCTGCACGTGCTGCATAAGCCGCAGCCGCAGCTGAGGTATTACCTGTAGAGGCACAGATAATGGCTTTTGAGCCTTCTTCAACGGCTTTAGTGACTGCCATGGTCATACCACGGTCTTTAAATGAACCAGTCGGGTTTAAGCCCTCGTACTTCACATAAATTTCAACATTTTTGCCAATTAAACGTGGAATGTTCTCGAGTTTAATCAGTGGCGTATTACCTTCACCTAAAGAAATAGCGCGAGTAGTTGCAGACACTGGTAAACGGTCGCGATAACGGTCAACTAAACCAGTATAACGATTGGCATTCGACATGATGATGTTCCAATTGTGTGTAGAGCTTGGTGAGGAAGAGAAGAGCGTTCTTTTCCTCCACCCGATTAATTATCAAGCGATTCTAAACGAATTCGCACGATTTCGCCATGAATGACGGGTAAGGCTTGAATTTGGGCAAGTGCCTCGTCCATTTTTGATTCAACGACAGGATCAGTCAAAATCACGATTGGAATAAGGTCTTTTAAACGCGGTTGCTGCATGATGGCATCGATACTGATGCCTGCACGACTGAGAATCGTGGTCACATCGGCCAAGACGCCAGTTTGATCTTCTGCATTAATCCGGATGTAATAACCTGTAGTCATTTCTTCACGGCTTAAAATGGGCACATTGGTCAGTGCTTCGAAGGCCAGTTGTGGAATCGTTCCAGCGCCATCTTCGGTATACGAGATATCACGGACGATATCAATGACATCTGCAACGACTGCAGAAGCCGTTGGGCCTGCGCCTGCTCCTGCTCCATAGTACAAGGTTGGGCCGACAGCATGTGCTTGTACCAAGACAGCATTTTTAACACCGTTGACATTGGCAATTAGTTCTTCAGCAGGGATCAAGGTTGGGTGAACACGAAGTTCGATGCCATTCGCGGCGCGACGCGCAATCCCCAAATGTTTAATACGGAAACCCAGCTCTTCAGCATACTTCACGTCTTGCGCTGTGATTTTACTGATGCCTTCGGTATAGACTTTGTCAAACTGTAGCGGAATACCAAAAGCACACGATGCTAAAATCGTGAGTTTATGTGCAGCATCAATGCCTTCGACATCAAAAGTTGGATCAGCTTCGGCATAACCCAGCTCTTGGGCTTCTTTGAGCACATCGGCAAAGGCACGACCTTTTTCACGCATTTCAGTCAGAATAAAGTTGCCTGTACCATTGATGATACCCGCTAACCAATTAATCTTGTTTGCAGCTAGACCTTCGCGCATCACTTTAATGATGGGAATGCCTCCTGCAACCGCAGCTTCATAGGCGATTTGCACGGCATTGTCATCCGCCAGTTTGAACAGCTCATTACCATGTTCAGCAAGTAAAGCTTTATTCGCGGTGACCACTTGTTTACCATGTAAAATGGCTTCTTTAATCACTTCATATGCAGGGTGGATGCCACCCATGACTTCAACCACAACATCGACATCAGGCTGACGCACAATGTCGAGTAAGTCAGCACTTTGCTTGACCTCGTCGCCTAAATCTAAGTCTGGGCGAGGGCGGCGTGTGCCGACATAGGTAATTTGAATTTCACGACCGGTGCGACGTTTAATCTCAGCAGCATTTTCTTTTAGTAGTTTAAGGGCACCACCACCCACAGTACCAAGACCGAGGATTGCCAGACGAACTGGTTTCACGTCACACTCCAATTTACTTATATATATTGAACGAAGTCTAGATCATAGCTAAAAAAACTGTGAGACTCTAGGAAAGAAATCATTTTATGTTCAACTATAAATATTAGTTAAATAACAAATAAAAATTAGTTATTTAAGGCGATTTAATAATTCACTTGGGGCCAAATAACCACCGAGATATTCACCATCTTCATTGTAGATCGCAGGTGTCCCATTTACGCCCATGTTCAGACCCAACTGGTATTGATCTCGCACTGGGTTTTTACAGGTCGCTGGTGGAAGTTGAGCACCTGAAATCGCTTGATCAAAGGCAGCTTGACGGTCTGCGCTACACCACACACTTTCCATGGCTGGCATGAACTGTTCGCCACGCGGCCATGCAATGTAACGTACTTCAATGCCTTGACCTGTGATTTCAGGGATGTGTTCGTGCAGTTTATGGCAGTAAGGGCAGCTAGCATCGGTAAAGACATAAACCACATGTTTGGTCTTGCCTTTGGCTTTATAAACCAGTAGGTCTTCAGTTTTGAGCTCTGCTAGAAGCTTTTTGTTGGCTTCAGCTTGCAGGTTGTCGCTGACGTTGTGGAGGGTTTTATCGCCCAAGCGAATCACATCACCTTGGATAATATATTTACCATCTGCTGTGGTATAAACCGAGCTCATCCCTTCAAGATTGACCCAAAATAAATTTGGCACTTCAGTGGTTTTGATATCGATGATTTTGGCATTGATATTGGCTGTTTTGAAATGCTTTTGAAGAGTGTCAATTAAACGTTGCTTTGCATTACGTTCCGTCAAAGTTGACGCTTCGCCTGTGGCTGGTGCACTTGCCGTTAAAGAGTCTTGTTTTTTTTCTTCAGTGTTATTTGAACATGCTGTAAATAGAACACTTGAAGCAATGGCACAGGCAATGAACACTGGTTTACGGGTAAATAACATAGATAACCCTTTTTCTTTTGACTTTATAAAAACAGAGCGCCAAGCATAGCAAAAAAAGTACAGGACTCGGTAATACTTCGTAGTCTTCGTGCTAAAAACAGCCTTAAGTTATGGATGATCAAGACCTTAAGCCCTTGGGTGATGGCTGGCGTGTAGTTGTTGCATACGCACTTGTGCGACATGGGTGTAAATTTGTGTCGTGGACAGATCACTATGTCCCAATAGCATTTGTACCACACGCAAGTCGGCACCGTGATTGAGTAAATGCGTTGCAAAAGCATGTCGTAAGGTGTGGGGAGACAGTTCAGCCTGAATCGCTGCTTGTAAGGCATAGCGTTTAATGGCGTACCAAAAGTTTTGCCGACTCATAATGCCGCCATGTTGAGTTAAAAACAGATAGTCAGTTGCAGATTTATATAATTGCGGACGGGATTCAATTAAGTATTTTTCGACCCATTCCACTGCGATTTGCCCCAAAGGTACCAGTCTTTCTTTATTGCCTTTACCCGTAATTCTTAAGTAGCCTTGTTTTAAATTGATTAAGTCTAGGCGTAAGTTTAGTAGTTCAGATACACGCAGTCCACAGGCATATAAGACTTCAAACATGGCACGATCACGAAGTCCAAGAGCGGTTTCAATATCTGGAGCTTGAATTAAGGCATCTACGTCTTGCTCAGACAAATCTTTAGGCAGTGCGCGGCCAATTTTGGGTGTTTTATGTAGCGCGACAGGGTTGTCTGAGCGCAGTTTTTGTTCCCGTAGAAACTTAAAAAAAGAACGCAGAGCAGACAGACAGCGCGCAATGGAGCGCGGGCTTTTACCTTGCTTGGTGAGAGTCAGCAGAACATCGGCGACATCGTCACTGCTCCATTCAGGCATGCTCACCCGACTACACTCGCTGCACTGCAATAAGTCAGAGAGATAAGCATTTCGGGTGTGTGGGCTCACGGTTTGTGCAATGAGATAATCTTTAAAGCCGTGTAAAAAACTGAGCTGAGTTGGGATTTGAACAGGCGCAGGCACACGCGGTTTTTTATTTAACATAAAGCTCTCAAGCACATCATCACGGAAAGATAAAAACAAGGAATAGGGGTTTTATTCAATGTAGTGTAATCATTCTCGCTTGTCGATGTGTTATAACAGATGCGAATCATTATCGAATCTGATTTGGTAATTATTCTCATTTGTTTGTATACTGTTCAAAATATTAAAGGGTTGGATGCGGTGCGTTTATCTGATTTAAAAGTCAAACAAACTGCCATCATTAACAAAGTGAATCATACTTTGGATGGCGAAGCTCAGACTGATTTGGTGGCTAGTCGTCTTGAAACATTAGGCTTTGTCGCAGGTACAAAAGTACAGGTGATTACCAAAGGTGTTTTTGGTGGCGATCCAATTTTAATCCAAGTGGGTTTTACACGTTTCGCCTTAAGAAAAGTTGAAGCTGAAAAAATTGAAATTCAAGTCGAAGGAGCACCTAGATGAGTGATGCCTTGCGTGTTGCCCTTGTAGGTAATCCAAACTGCGGTAAAACTTCGTTATTTAACCATCTCACTGGAACACGCCAAAAAGTAGGTAACTATGCGGGTGTAACGGTTGAGCGTAAAGTTGGTCAATTTAGTCTTCCTTCGGGTCAAGCAGTTCGCGTTCTGGATTTGCCAGGGACGTATAGCTTAGATGCGACTAGTCCTGATGAAATGATTACCCGTGACGTGGTGATGGGGAAAATTGCAGACGAAGGTCAGCAAGATGCTTTCTTATGTATCGTTGATGCAACTAACCTCAAACTTCACCTCGGTTTAGTGATTGAACTGATTGCATTGGGCCGTCCAATGTTAATCGTTTTAAACATGATGGATGAAGCACGTCGCCGTGGCATGCAAATCAATACCCAAAAGCTTTCTGAGCGCTTGGGTGTGCCGATCGTTGAAACCGTTGCGGTGCGTAACTCGGGTATTGAAAGCCTGCTTAGCGCTTTAGAGCAGGGCAAATATGCCGTGCCTTATACCGAGCTGACGGGTTTAAAAGGCGACACTGCACATGAGAAAGTAGAAAATTTATTACATGACGCTGTGCAGTACGTCGATGAAGAAGACAAGCGAACTGATTTTCTAGATAAGATTTTCCTACATCCAGTTTTGGGTTTAGTTAGCCTTGCAGTGATGATGTTTATTGTCTTCCAAGCCGTTTTTGCTTGGGCAGCGCCGTTTATGGATGGGATTGAAACCTTCTTTGGTTGGCTAGGTGAAACCATTGGTGCATCCATTAGCCACCCTTTACTTAACAGTTTGGTGGTGGACGGGATTATTGCGGGTGCGGGTGGTGTCGTGGTGTTCTTACCACAGATTTTAATTTTGTTCTTCTTTATCTTGGTATTGGAAGAGTCGGGTTATTTACCGCGTGCCGCGTTTTTGCTAGATAAGCTGATGTTTAAAGCAGGTCTTTCTGGGCGTGCCTTTATTCCGCTCTTGTCTAGCTTTGCCTGCGCAATTCCGGGCATCATGGCATCGCGTACCATTAGTGATCCGCGTGACCGTTTGACTACGATTTTTGTGGCACCGTTAATGACGTGTTCTGCACGTTTACCTGTATATGCCTTGTTAATTGCTGCTTTTATTCCTGAACAAACTGTTTGGGGGATTTTTAATCTGCAAGGTTTAGTGTTGTTTGCTTTATATATGGCCGGGATTGTCAGTGCACTGTGTGTATCTTTCGTTCTGAAATTCTTCCAGAAAGACAAGTCACAACATATGTTGATGATGGAGTTACCAAGCTATCGTTTCCCTGACTTAAAGAATATTTGGATTGGTTTACTTGACCGTGCCAAGATCTTCTTACGTCGCGTGGGTGGCATCATTTTCGCGTTGTCTATTTTGCTGTGGTTCTTGTGTACCTTCCCGCAAGCTCCTGAAGGCGCGACTTTACCTGAAATTGATTATTCATTTGCCGGTATGCTCGGTCATTTACTGCAACCAATTTTTGCACCGCTGGGCTTCAACTGGCAGATTTGTATTGCCTTGATTCCAGCCATGGCTGCTCGTGAAGTCGTGGTGGCAGCTTTAGGTACGGTATATGCCTTATCCGCTGTTGATGAAGATGCCATGTCACAAGGTTTGGCTTCACTCATCAGTAGTGGCGGTGAGCTCGGCTGGTCGGTAGCGACTGGTCTGTCTTTATTGGTGTGGTTTATTTATGCACCGCACTGTTTGGCGACTTTAGCGACGGTCAAACGTGAAACAGGTTCATGGAAAACCGTGAGTTTTATGACCATTTACTTGTTTGGTTTGGCTTATTTCATGTCATTCCTGACTTATCAAATTGCAACGCACTATTTGGGCTAATCGGCGTAAATAGGCGAGGAGATTGAGATGATTGAAATTCTAATTGTTGCTGCTCTAGTGATCTGGAGTGCAGTGGTGGTATTTAAGAAAGTATTTCCTAAGACATCGGGTTCAGTTTTCATGTCCTTGGCTGACCTATGTGAGGGACGCGGTTGGACGCGTTTAGCAACGTGGTTAAAACCGTCAATGGCGGGTGGCTGTGGCGGAAACTGTGCTTGTCCAGCAACAGAAGACAGCAATGCGAAAAAGCCTGAAGTTCAAGCGGTGAAGTGGAAATAAAACAATTTTTGTTCACAAATAAAAAAGCCGTCCAAGAGGGACGGCTTTTTTACGCACTGACACAAAAAAAGTGCAGGAAAGTCAAAACAGAAAAAGCATTCAAAACAGCAAAGTGCTAACATTTCCGCAGATAAATCTCAGACCAAGCATGGGGCGAAAATGTTAATACAACGTGGTGGACTTAAGGTCGTTGCAGGGCTCGGCATTTCTGGTGTTGCAGCGGTCAATTTTTTACATAACCAAGGCTACCGCGTTGCAGTAACGGACTCTCGATCAACCCCGCCCGGTCATGACCAAATTCCAGCAGAGGTACAAACCAGTTTTGGTCAGTTTGACGCAGAACTGTTGTTGTCTGCTGAAGAAATCGTTATTAGCCCTGGGCTCGATCCGAAATTACCTGAAATTCAAGCTGCGATTGCCAAAGGCATCCCCGTGGTGAGTGAAATTCAGATTTTACGCCGTGCAACCGACAAGCCGATCATGGCCATTACTGGGTCGAATGCAAAAAGTACCGTGACGACCTTAATTGGTCTGATGGCTGAACATGCAGGCGTGAAAGTCGCGGTAGGCGGTAACCTTGGTCGCCCAGCGTTGGATTTAACCAAAGATGAGCCAGATTTATACATTTTAGAACTATCCAGCTTTCAGTTAGAAACCACTTCAAATTTACAAGCTGAAGTTGCGGTAGTGCTGAATATGAGTGAAGACCATCTTGACCGTCATGGCGACATGATGGGTTATCACACCGCGAAGCATCGCATTTTCCAAGGCGTGAAAAAAGTCGTTCATAACCGTGATGACTCACTTACTCGTCCTTTGGTCCCTGATGCTACGCCAATGCAAAGCTTTGGTTTAAATGCACCTGATATGAATCAATACGGTGTGTTAAGAGATGACGACGGTACGATCTGGTTGGCCCGTGGCCGCACACGTTTATTGAACAGTGCAGAGATGTATATTCAAGGTACACACAATGTTGCCAATGCTTTGGCCTGTTTGGCTTTGGGTGAGGCAATCAACTTGCCACTGGAGTCGATGTTGGAAACACTGAAAAGCTTTAAAGGCTTAGAGCATCGCTGTGAGTTTGTGAAAGAAGTTGAGGGTGTTCGTTACTATAATGACTCAAAGGGCACCAATGTAGGCGCAACACTGGCTGCGATTGATGGTCTAGGTGCTGCGATTGAAGCCAAAGGTGGTAAGGTCGCGATCATTTTAGGTGGTCAAGGCAAAGGACAAGATTTTAGTGCTTTACGTGAGGCTTTGAGCAAATACGTGAAAGTGGCTGTGTTGATTGGTGAAGATGCGGCGTTAGTTGAACAAGCTGTGGTAGGAACAACCACCTTACTGCATGCTGAGACTTTAGAGCAGGCAATTGCACTTTGCCAAGCCCATACCCAAGCCCATGATGTCGTGTTATTGTCACCTGCATGTGCAAGTTTTGATATGTTCAGTGGTTACCCACAGCGCGGACATCAGTTTGTCGCTTGTGTGCAAGAACTCCACTAAAAATAATAAGGAAATTGAGATGGCTGAGTTTGCTCAGACAACGATCAATAAAATGAATCAGTTTTATAGCCGTTGGGCGCCGCGTGTACCCAGCGAAGTGACACCGCGTAATGTGTTGATCTTTTGCGTCATTGCTTTGTTGTGTTTAGGCTCGATCATGGTTGCATCTGCGTCGATGCCTTATGCTGAACGCCTTCATGAGAATTCATTTCACTATGTCCTTCGTCACGGGATTTCAATCGCGGTGGCGGGCGTTTTGGCCTATGCGGTATACCGAGTTCCGCTCAATGTTTGGTTCAATAACACCTTCCCACTGTGGATCTTGACCATCTTACTGCTGGCTGCCGTATTGGTTGTTGGTACCGAGGTTAATGGTTCGACCCGTTGGATTCGTGTTGCGGGCTTCACCTTGCAGGCTTCTGAGGTCGCCAAAGTAATGATGGCGATTTTCACAGCGGACTATGTGGTACGCCGTGCCGAAGAAGTAAGAAATAACATCAAAGGCTTGATCCGTCTCGGTATTATTATGCTGTTGACGGTGGGTTTGATTATCGCGGAGCCCGACTTGGGTGCAACCGTGGTCATTAGTTTGATGATGCTCGGTATCTTCTTCCTTGCTGGCGCGCCGTTGATTCAGTTTGGTATGGCTTTTGGTGCAATTTTTGCGGCCTTTGTCTTTCTGATTGTATTTGAGCCTTACCGTTTTGAACGTCTAATGTCTTTCTCAAACCCTTGGGAAGATCCGCTAGGTACTGGTTACCAGCTTTCCAATGCCTTAATGGCTTTTGGGCGTGGTGAATGGTTTGGTGTAGGACTTGGCCACAGTGTACAGAAAATGGCCTACTTGCCTGAAGCGCATACCGACTTCATGTTGGCCATTTTAGGCGAAGAGTTTGGCTTTTTCGGGATCACTACGGTCTTGATTCTGTCCTTTACCATGTTGCTGTGCTGTATCAAAGTGGGTCATCGTGCCTTGAAGAATCAGTACCTGCGTGCGGGTTATTTGGCATATGGGGTATCGATTATTTTCTTACTGCAAATTTTGGTAAACGCAGGTATGAACATGGGTATGCTGCCAACCAAAGGTTTGACGCTACCTTTTATTAGTTATGGCGGTTCATCACTGATTATGTGTGCAGTGATGATCAGTTTGATTTTGAAAATTGATGCAACAACACAAAGTGCCAATCCAACCAAAGAAGAATCCAGCTTCTAAGCAGGTTGTTCTTTCATCACGTTTTCCGCAGACGAAACGTACTTTTCGTTATGCGGATAGCGTTTGAGCCCTTCCTAAATTGTGTTTCTCATCAGCGTATCTATCTGTCATTCTTTTATGATGAATGTGACTGTAATGGTCTAAATTTTTTGAATTTGCTTCAATTGAAACGTTGAGCGCTATACCTCGCGTTGAATTTCTGCCGCGATGGTTTTGCTATAAATAGGTACCATGCAGGGTAGTACGGTGTGGAATCAGCGAAACATCCCATTGTGCAATGGCTTGTTGTAACATTTGTTCAGGGGTGTCTAGCTCAACAGTTGGCTGATTTAGAGCATGTATCGCTTGAGCGAGTAGTGTAGATGCTTGGTTAAGATCCAGCGCCTGCGCCATGTTTTGTTTAGACAACTTTTGCCCTTGATCATTCATAGCTAAAGGCAGATGCATATAGCTAAGGCGCGGGTAATCTAGGAGCTGACCTAAATAAATTTGGCGCTCGGTATTATCCAATAGATCTGCACCACGAACCACATGGGTGATGCCTTGTAGGTAGTCATCTACCACTACCGCTAATTGATAGTTGATAATGCCATCGCGGCGTTTCAGTACAAAGTCACCGAGCTCATGTGCCAGTTGTGAGCAGTGTCGGCCTTGCAGAGCATCATCAAAACAAATCTCGACATCTTCTACTTTGACGCGAATGGCTTGTTGCTCAAAAGGCAGAGCAAGGTCACGGCAGGTGCCTGCATAAATGTGGTTAGAACCGAGCATTTTGCGGGTGCACTGACAGGCATAGACCAGTTTGAGTTGATGCAGTTGCTGAATCACGTCTTCATATAGGTCGAGACGATCTTTTTGGAATATGATCTCCGCATCGGGCTGAAAGCCGAAAGCCTCGATACAATGCAAGATATGGCTTTCACTGCCGGGGTAAATACGCGGGATATCGGTATCTTCAATACGAACCAACCATGTGCCTTGATGTGCTTTAGCTTCGCAATAACTGGCAACGGCTGTGATGAGTGAACCAAAATGCAAAGGGCCGGTTGGCGATGGCGCAAACCGACCCACATAAGCCATCCTGTTGTCCCCCTCCTTATGTAAAGGAGGGGTTGGGGGAGGATTATTGAATAACATGATTAACCGTTATTTTGCTTCTCTTTGATTTCTGCCAGTGTTTTGCAGTCAATACATAAAGTTGCTGTTGGACGGGCCTCTAAACGGCGCAGACCAATTTCGATACCACAGGTTTCACAGAAACCATAGTCATCGTTTTTAATCGCTTCAATTGATTGCTCGATTTTGCGGATGAGTTTACGTTCACGGTCACGTGTACGTAATTCAATTGCAAACTCTTCTTCTTGTGTCGCGCGGTCATTCACATCAGGCAAAGCGGTGTTTTCGTCTTGCATGGTGTTGAGTGTGCGGTCAACTTCTGACATCAGCTCTGCTTTCCATGCCAACAAAATTTGGCGGAAGTGCTCAAGCTGACCTTCAGACATGTATTCTTCATTTTTTTTCGGCTGATAAGGTTCAATACCAAATAAGCTTGCAGTAGAACCACCGTCAGTCGCTTTAGGCTTAGTTTTGCGCACACGTTTTGTAGATTTTTCATCTACAACATCAGTTTGTTCGTCTAAGACAGTATTTTGGTTGTCATTCGCCATTTAGGGCAATCCTCATCATATACGTATCTTTAATACGCAAAAAATATGGTGATATGCAAGTGTTTTTATCCACCCTCGAGGAGATTCACCCTCGGGGGTCGTCATCATATAGACTTTTTAAGTATTTTGATAGTCTTTGATGTTTGGATTAAATTGATCACTTTTTCGTAAGAGCAACTAAGGTAATTGAAAACGATAAAAATGAAAAGTTAATAACCTGAAATTTCAACATTTATTTTTTGCTGTGCGTGTAAGACACGTTCTACGTGGGTTTCATGGCTGCCATCTGCGTTTAATTGTAAAATACGATAACCTGGTGCTTGCTCATCTAAGGCGAAATGATCGCTTAAAGGTTTAAATTGGACACTGGTAGACGGCGTCGAGTAAAACTGAATACCATGCCACTCACGCCATGATTCTTGATGGACATGTCCCGACAGCACAATTTTGACATTGTGGTATTTCGCAAGAACCGCAGTGAGGTCTTGGGTGTTCTTGAGTTTATGTTGATCAATCCATTTTGACTGCATTTCAAAAGGATGATGATGACAGGCAATCACAATGTGTTGCTGGGCAAATTCTTGTAGGATCTGTTCCAGTTGGTTCAATTGTGCTTCATCGACCCAGCCATCGATTTTACCTTTGACAGCACTATTGAGTAAAACCACGCTCCAAGGGCCAAAGTGAATCACATGAACTTTGTTTTGTTGCTGATGAAAAGGGAAGTGTTCGGCATTGTCATGATTGCCTGGAACCTGATAAAACGGCGTCTTTAAACTCTGCATAAAGTCTAAATAGCGTTGATAGGTTCGAGGCACAGGTACTTGTGCCAAGTCGCCCGTATGGACGAAGGCATCAATTTGTGGATGACGTTCCACAATGTGTTGTATTACATGATGAAAGCTTTGCTCTGGATTTATACGTACAAACTCCAGATGATCTTGATCCATCAAGTGCGTATCTGAAATTTGGATAATGGTCCAATTTTTCTCATTATTTAAAGTCATGCCTGACCCCTTAGACATTCCTTGTCGTTTTAATCTGTTGTTGTAGCCATTGCAAGGCCATTATGACAGGCGCATTTCTGAGCCGACCATTGGAAAGTAATGTATCGATCTGCGCATAATCAATCAGGTGTAATAAAATATTTTCACCTTCATCGGGCATACCAAATACACCACCTTGTTCGGGTAAATCGGCCGCAGCACTATACAGATGAAACAGTTCCGCACAGGCACCTGCAGAAGGATAAAAGCTAAACAGATGTTGTAAGTGTTCAATCTGACAGCCTGATTCTTCTAAGGCTTCACGGCGAATACAGCTTTCAGGTGATTCATCACCATCGAGTACTCCCGCAATAATCTCCAGCTGCCAAGCTGAATCTTGATCATCCATAGCACCAATACGAAATTGTTCAATCAAGGCAAATTTTTGTTGTGCATTATCATAAATCAAGACACCCGCAGCTTCAGGACGCTGAATGAGCTCACGTGAAATCACAGCGGTGTACTCAGTTTGATTAAACAGGCGATGACGTAAATTTACTTTTTCTACTTGAACAAAACCCTGAAAAACAAAGGCTCTGTCTACAATTTGGACATCTTCACTGTGATATGTAGCTTGCTTAATTATGTTCATAAAGCGCAATCAGGATGAAATTTATCATTTCATCCTAACTGAGAATCACATGATTACAAAAGGTTTTTTATCAACTTACACTTTTTGGTACAAGTTTTGTCCGCTTGCATGGAATTGTTTTTTCATGCTATCGAGACCGTTTTCGACCTCTTCTTGCTGAATTTTATTCAGCGTAGCGTTTTGCTGGTTTTGTGCATAATCACGCACGTTTTGGGTGATTTTCATCGAGCAAAACTTGGGACCACACATTGAACAGAAGTGCGCAGATTTGTGTGCTTCCTTCGGCATGGTTTCATCATGCATGCTGCGTGCCGTGTCTGGATCAAGGCTGAGATTAAACTGATCTTCCCAGCGGAATTCAAAACGTGCTTTAGACAGGGCATTGTCACGGACTTGCGCACCCGGATGACCTTTGGCCAAATCTGCCGCATGTGCTGCAATTTTATAGGTGATGATGCCATCTTTGACGTCTTTCTTGTTCGGTAGGCCCAAGTGTTCTTTTGGCGTCACATAACACAGCATGGCAGTTCCATACCAACCAATCATCGCCGCACCAATCGCGGAAGTAATATGGTCATAACCTGGGGCAATATCGGTGGTCAATGGCCCTAACGTGTAGAAGGGCGCTTCTTGGCAGACTTCAAGTTGTAGATCCATATTTTCTTTAATCATATGCATAGGCACATGCCCCGGACCTTCAATCATCACTTGCACATCATGTTTCCATGCGCGATGGGTGAGTTCGCCTAAAGTGCGTAATTCAGAGAACTGTGCTTCATCATTGGCATCTTGGATACACCCCGGACGTAGGCCATCGCCGAGGCTGAATGACACGTCATAGGCTTTCATGATTTCGCAGATTTCATCAAAATGTGTATAGAGGAAGTTCTCTTGATGATGGGCCAAACACCACTGTGCCATGATCGAACCGCCACGAGACACGATACCAGTGAGGCGATTCGCCGTCATTGGAACATAACGTAATAAGACGCCTGCATGGATGGTGAAGTAATCTACGCCTTGCTCAGCTTGCTCGATCAGCGTGTCTTTGAAGATTTCCCACGTCAGGTCTTCCGCCACCCCATCAACTTTTTCTAAAGCTTGATAGATCGGTACGGTACCAATCGGAACAGGTGAGTTACGGATAATCCATTCACGGGTTTCATGGATGTTCTTCCCTGTGGATAGGTCCATGATGGTGTCTGCACCCCAACGGGTTGCCCAGGTCATTTTTGCGACTTCTTCATCAATTGAAGAGCCGAGAGCTGAGTTACCAATATTGGCATTGATTTTCACCAAGAAGTTTCGGCCAATGATCATGGGTTCGATTTCAGGGTGGTTAATATTGGCAGGAATAATGGCACGCCCTTCAGCCACTTCTTTGCGCACAAATTCAGGCGTGATTTCCATCAGGTTATGCGCACCAAAGTTTTGCCCCGCGTGTTGACGTGCATCGACCCCTTCACGTTGACGCTGATTTTCACGAATAGCGATGTACTCCATTTCAGGAGTAATGATGCCTTGTTTGGCATAATGCATCTGCGTGACATTGTGACCTGCTTTGGCGCGACGTGGTTTCTGGATGTGAGCAAAACGAATATCAGCGGTACGTATATCTCGTAAACGTTCTTGACCAAAGCTTGAGCTCAGGCTATCTAACATTTCGGTATCGTTGCGCTCTTCAATCCAATTTTCGCGAACATTCGGTAGACCTTTGTTCAGATCAATACTGACATTGGTATCGGTATACACACCAGAGGTGTCATACACCATCACTGGTGGATTATACTCACCGCCTAAGCCTGTTGGGGTTTCGGTCAGTTCAATCTCACGCATGGGGACTTGAATGTCTGGGCGTGAACCTTGGATATAAACTTTTTTAGAGGCAGGCAAGATACGGGTCAGATCTTTGGCATCTTGTTCATGTTGTGCTGAAATTTCAGCGGAAAGATTCGTTAACTGGTTCATTGCAATGATCCTTATGAATGACATCAACGAATCAAGCACGACCAAAAACGATGGCAATTGAAGCTATTTCTGTGTGTTGTTAATTTGATGATACAAATGCAACGGATGTATTTCTACTGGAAATAGTTCAATGAAAGGCGTTCAGTTTTTAGATGGCTTGATTCCTACGCAGGTCTTAACCTGATCAGGTTCAACGGTACTCAGCTTCAAAACTTTATTGAAAAGTCTTAGCTGATCTCAGCGAGCAATTACTCGCGCTCCGTCAAGCGATGCATCATCTTAACATGCAATGTTGTTAAAAACAGCGACCTTTTTATTCAAAGTGTGAAAGGAGATATGTTCAACGTTCTAAGCAAATGGCATCGCTTAAGCAGTCTTTGCCTTGATCGGGTTGGACCATGCGCAATTGGATAAAATGCGCCAATTGTCTTTGTAAGAGTTGATCTGCACCTAGGCGCTGCGCATGGGCGGAAGCAGGCAAGATGATTTGAGCCGCTCTTTGTTCAGGGCTGAGTTTCACGAACTTTAAAAATAAGCGCGCTTGATCCGTCACACTTGAATTTTTTAATTCGGCTAGGCGCTCAATTTCTTCCAAATAATTGCTTTGCACGGTATAGCCGTCGTAAATGCGTTGAGCATCCAGTCCGATAAACAAGAGGGTGCTATATAGGTTCAACAGATGACGTGCATCTTGGTGGTAGCTACTTTTTGGGTATTGCTGTAAATAACTTTCCCAATACAGCGCACGATCCACAATTTCTTTGGCATCAATTTTGACCTGACTTCCAATCACGGCAGGGTATTGATTCTGTGTTGCCAGATGTTCAATAAACTCTTGCTCCGCGACAGGGAGATAAGGCGCAAAAATTTTGGCTAAATACTCAGGGCTACGGCGGTAATGCACTTGTCCTTCGCCTGCATCAAACAACTCGACATAAGACTGCCCTTGGTGTTTGATGAGGTATTGGTCACGAATGGTCAGTTGCTCAAAAAGACTTTGTTGAATGGTCGGATGTTGCGCCATTTCTAGAGCATAACTTTCAAAAGCGCGCTGCTGTTGCGGCGTACGTTCGACCGATAAAAAGTCATGATACATTTTATTGGATAAACCCAATAAATGCTTTTGTTGTGGAAAACCGAGTAAAGGCAAACACAGCTTAAGATCTTGATTGATTTGCTCTAAAGCAAAAGTCGTACGCTGCGCACCTATTTCTGACATGTTTTTGTCAATTTTTTGGCACAAGTCGGTTAAGTCTAAGGTTTGAGTTGAAGACGCTTCAATTTGTGCGGGCTCTTGAAAGCTGACAGGTTCAGGTTTTTGACAGGCAGCCAACAGCGCGCACATGAAAATCAGTACGTAAGGTTTAAGCGAAAATAAAGAAGAATGATTCACAGCGACTCGATCAAAAACTCAGTTCAGCGACTACACAGTAGAGAAACTCCTTTTCTCCGTACCTCATTTTATAGGGGGGATGGAGTTTTTAATGTGTAGTATTGTGAATGATTTTGTTGAACCGGCTGTGACACTGTTCAATATTTACTTCATAATGAACAAATTATTGGGTGCTATTGTAACCAGTGCAATAAAAAATATACGAAAATAATGACAACTCGTTTTAGTATATCGTTGCTCAGAACGAGGCCAGTGAGGTGAAAAGGTGGACCAAAAAAAATGAAGATTAAATGTGTCCTAGCCAGCTGTGTTTTGTTTTTCGCGCCGTGGAGTCATGCCTTGGATTTGGTCGACGCTTTACAACGCGCCAAAGTCAATGATCCCAACTGGCAAGCCAATTTACTCCAATATGAAGCAGATCAACTCAATTTAGGCATTGCTCAAGGCAACTTACTACCTACCATTAGTCTGTCTGGCAATGTGACTCGAAAAAATCAACCCATTGGGCAAGTGAGTTCGGTTCTTTCCATGCCCGATGCGACCACCACCAAACAAGTGGCGATTACGGCGCGCCAACCCCTTTTTCGTTGGGATGCGTGGGAAGGATTAAAACAAGTCAAGACCTCCCTCAGTTTAAGTGAAGTCAATTTACAGCTACAGCGACAGCAACACATTTTAGACGTGACGGAAGCCTATTTTAATGTACTGCGCCAACAAAGTTTAACCGCAGCCAATTTACAAGAAGAACAAGCCTTACTTGAACAACTGAATATGATGAATGCCAAACTCAGAGAGGGTTTGGTGGCAAAAAGTGATGTGAGTGAAGCTAATGCACAGTACCAAAGCGCACAGGCTAACCGCATTGCGACGCATGTACAACTGGTCTTGGCGCAGGAACAACTGGCGCAAATTATTGGGCCTTATCAAGAAAACTTGGCAGTGTTGCGTGAAGACTTTCAGTTTCAAAAGCCTTATCCTGCAGAACTTTCAGCATGGACTAATTTAGCTCTCGCACAGAACCTAGGCATTCAGCAGGCACGCTTGCAACAGCGCTATGCTGAAGATCAAAAACGGGTTGAACAAGCTGCGTTGTATCCTCAAATTGAAGCTGTGGGAAGCTATGGTTATAGTGAGCAGACGCCTGAGAATATTATGTCGGCCAAAGGCAACTTTGATCAGATTGGTATTGAGATGAATTGGAATGTCTATACGGGGGGACGAACCAAGAAGTCGATTCAAAAAGCTGCCGTCAACGTCAAAAAATCTGAAGCCGAATTGGATGCCGTTATCCGTAAAGCCAATACAGAGGTGAAAAAGTCCTATTTACAAGTGGAAACAGACCAAGCCAAGTTGCAAGCACGTAAAGCTGCCATGGAATCATCCAGCCTCGTCTCTCGTGCCTCACAAGCGCAGTATCAAGAAGGCTTAAAAACCATGGTTGATGTTTTACTGGCACAACGCAATGCCTTTTCGGCCAAGCAGGATTATGTCAATGCTAAGTATGACTATCTGATCAATGTCTTGCATTTAAAGGCATCTGTGGGTAAGTTGACTGAACAAGATATTCAAGAAATGAATGCATGGTTGGTGGACAAAGCACGCTTATAAAAGGGTCTTGTCATCAAATCTTCACAATTGCTATGCTTTAATATCGCTCAATCTTTAGTCCCTCATGATGTTGCTGTGGAGTACGTCCTTTGCCAAATAGTCCTGTTTTAAACCATCACATTTCTTCGCAGTTCAATGAAGATTTGCAGGATGTGAACACCAAATTTATGACCATGGGTGGTTTGGTAGAACAACAAGTGGCAAATGCAATTCATGCGCTACTCGACACCGATGCCAACTTAGCGGTCGATGTTCAGTTTAAAGACAATGCGGTGAATCAGCTCGAACGTGAAATTGATGAAGCCTTGACCTTGATTTTGGCGCGTCGTCATCCTGCTGCGATTGATTTGCGTATGGTAATTGCGATGTCGAAAGCCAATACCGACCTAGAGCGTATTGGTGATGAAGCGGCGAAAATTGCTCGTATTGCGCAAAGCTTATGTGAAGACGGTGAATCCCCTCGCGGTTATATGGAAACGCGTCATATTGGTAACCAAGTCCGTGTCATGATTCATGATGCCCTAGACGCTTTTGCACGCTTAGATGCAGAACAAGCGCTACGTGTGATGATGGCCGATGCTGACATTGACCGTGAATATCAGTCTGCAACGCGTACTTTGATGACTTATATGATTGAAGACCCGCGTCATATTGCCCGTGTGATTAATGTGATGTGGGTATTACGTTCATTGGAGCGTATTGGCGATCATGCGCGTAACATTTCTGAGCAAGTGATTTACATGGTGAAAGGTTTGGATGTACGTCATACCAGTTTTGAAGAAGTTGAAAAACATATCCAAAAATAAAAAAGCGTATCTTATTTTTCAAGCACAACTTCGGTTGTGCTTTTTAATGGTTGCTTAATTTTCGGATAAAAAAAATCTCAGACTTTGGGGGAAATCTGAGACTAAAATCGGGGATATTTATCGTTATAGATAAGAGGTTTCCCTCTATCCTTGAATGCCATTATAGGAAAGATGTTTTTCTGCGTCATGTAGGTTCTTGTAGTGTAATGTTGAGTTTTGCAATGGTTATGTAGCGCTATGTTTACACTTAATTATTTAGATACAAATAGCTGTTCTATATTCTGATTGAGTCATCAATATGTCATCTATCTTGGGTTTAGTTAGACCTGTGCTTAGATAGAACATTGTATGAATAAAAAGAAAAGCCCCGATGTTGGGGCTTTTCAAATGTGAAACTGTGTGCTTTGCTTACTTTAGATAATTTTCAGAGCAATACTCTATTGGTCACGCCAAGCATAGCTTTTCATCTTGCAGCGTGGCGGAGCAGTGCTCCGCTTTATCACGCCTCAGGCTTTAAGCCTTCTGCTTTTTCTAAGCTTTCATCATTATTAAAGAACTTCTCACGTTGTTCTTCAAGAAACTTTTTCGCATCAGGTTCAAACACATTTAGGCGTTTTTCATTGATTAAAGTGGTTTGGTGCTTTAACCATTCTCCCCAAGCTTGCTTGGAGATGCTTTCAAAAAGTTCTTGGCCTTTTGCACCAGGAAACGGTGCAAAGTCTAAACCTTCCATTTCTATTTGATATTTACGGCAAAAAACTTGTCGAGTCATATCTAGACGTCCTTATTGAGCATAAAGTTTTTCTAAACGCGCATGGGCACGTTCAATGGCAGCTTCTACTTGCGCAGGTGCAGTTCCACCAATGTGGTTACGTGCATTGACTGACGCTTCAAGGGTTAGTGCTTTTTCAAATACATCCGCTTGAATTAAGTCAGAGAACTGTTGAAGTTGTTCAAGAGTCAATTCAGAAAGATCTTTTGACTCTTGAACACCTAAAGCAACGGCTTTACCCACAATTTCATGTGCATCACGGAAAGCTACGCCATTTTTTACAAGGTAATCAGCCAAGTCAGTTGCCGTTGAGAAACCACGCAGCGCTGCTTCACGCATGATGTCGATGTTTGGAACCAAAGCAGGAATCATGTCTGCAAAAGCCATGAGCGAGCCACGCACGGTATCAATCGCATCAAACAAAGGTTCTTTGTCTTCTTGGTTGTCTTTGTTATACGCCAACGGTTGACCTTTCATCAGTGTTAACAAGCTCATCAAGTCGCCATAGACACGACCTGTTTTACCGCGCACTAACTCTGGAACATCTGGATTTTTCTTTTGTGGCATGATTGAAGAGCCAGTACAGAAACGGTCCGGAATGTTTACGAACTTAAACTGCGCAGACGTCCATAGAATGAGTTCTTCTGACATGCGTGATAAGTGCATCATGATCAAAGAAGCCGCAGCATTGAATTCAATACCGAAGTCACGGTCAGATACTGCATCGAGCGAGTTTTCAGAAACGGCTTCAAAACCCAGTAACTCTGCTGTAAATGCGCGGTCGATTGGGTAAGTGGTACCCGCAAGTGCTGCTGAACCTAGAGGCATACGGTTAGTACGTTTACGGCAGTCAATGAGACGCTCAGAGTCACGCACTAACATTTCAAACCATGCTAGTAGGTGGTGACCAAAAGTCACAGGCTGTGCTGTTTGTAAGTGGGTGAAGCCTGGCATAATGGTATGCGTGTTTTGAGCAGCAATACTCAAAATACCTTTTTGTAATTTTTTTAGTAATTCTAAAATGGCATCGATTTCATCGCGGACATAGAGGCGAATATCGGTTGCCACTTGGTCATTACGGCTACGACCTGTGTGGAGCTTTTTACCTGTGATGCCAATCCGTTGAGTCAAACGCGACTCAATGTTCATGTGCACATCTTCTAGGTCAATACGCCATTCGAACTGACCCGCTTCGATTTCAGCTTGAATGGTGTTTAAGCCATTGATGATGTCATCGCGTTCTTGTTCAGTCAGAACGCCAACTTTTGCAAGCATGGTCGCATGAGCAATAGAACCTGCAATATCTTGTTTATAAAAGCGTTGGTCAAATTGTACAGATGCTGTAAATTCAGCAACAAAGGCATCAGTAGCTTCAGAGAAACGACCGCCCCACATACCCGAAGTTTGGGCTTGTGACGGATTTGAGGAATTAGAAGATGTGGTCATGTCGGCTCAATAAGATAAAAAGCGGTAGAACTCGCATGAGTATAACAAATTCAAGACAACTTGCCGAAGTTCAAGATGCGCAAAGTTTAACTTCCAGTATGGCTAAGCCAAATATCTCTTATTTATTTAGCAAAATCGTGCAATGGCCGCATTTGTTGGAATTATTTGTTGGTGGAAATTTGTTGGCCATGCTGTTGGCTTTGGCCGAGGCACAGTCTTGGTCAAACTTGGTGTTTGAGCATGTGCTGGGCTATATGCTTTACATTAATTGGGTTTTACTGTCTTTTGCTGCGCTGATGCAATATGGACAAAAAAAGTTGCAGAATTTGGGTCTGGGTATGACTTTATTGTCAGGCTTTTTTCTATTGCAGATCATTGTGTTGGTGACCACGCTCAGCCTTAATATACTGATCTTCTTTGGAGCTAATTTTAGTTTCAAAGGTTTGACTTCAGCCATCTTATGGAATGATGTGGCTTTGCATTTGGGTTATGGCTTGTTGTTAGGCAGCTTTTGTTTTCGTTATTTGTACCTAAGAGAACAGTGGTTTAGGCAGCAAAATAGTGAGCTGAATGCACGGGTGCAAGCCATGCAAGCCCGTATCCACCCGCATTTTTTGTTTAATAGTTTAAATAATGTGATTAGCTTGATCGCGATTGATCCAGATAAAGCCGAACAGATGTTGCTCAATCTATCGCGTCTGTTTAGAGCCAGTTTCCAAGAACTCAAACTGGTCAAGCTCAGTGATGAAATTGAGTTGTGTCAGCGTTATTTGGCGATTGAGCAAATTCGCTTGGGAGATCGTTTACAGGTTGAATGGAAAATCGAGCATGCCGAATTGTGTAAGCAGGTACAAATTCCACTCTTAACTTTACAACCTTTACTTGAAAATAGTATTTTTCATGGTGTTGAAAAATTTTTAACTAAGAGTACGATAAGTGTACTGATTGAAATATTGCAAAATCAAGTTAATATCGTCATAACCAACCCATTTACAAAGGAAACAATTCATAAACGACAAGGACATGGTATTGCTATTGAAAATGTGAAGCAGCGTCTAGAAGCATATTTTGGGCGAACTGTGAGTTTTCAAACCTATGCAGGGGAGGGAATGTATACCACTGTTGTGCAGTATCAATATAAATAAGCCGCAGTGAACCTATAAAAATAAACAAGGTGACTGTTGGGGAGGAGATAAATGGACATCCTAATTTGTGATGATGAGCCTTTAGCAATCGAACGTTTGTCTAGATTGGTGAGTCAGCTCGGACATCAAGTGGTGGCAACAGCCTCACATGGTCAACAAGCAATTGAATTAACTCAACAATATGAACCAGATGTGGTACTTTTAGATATTCAAATGCCAGAAATGGATGGTTTGACTTGTGCGCATTATTTGCGTCAGCTTGAGCCGATGCCTGCTTTGGTGTTTTGTACGGCTTATGATGAACATGCGCTCGATGCATTTAAGTCACATGCTGAAGGTTATTTATTAAAACCAGTGATGCAACAGGAATTGCAACAGGTGCTTGGTCACCTCACTAAATTAACCCAAGCTCAAATGAGCGAGATAAAACAAAAAGAAAATATGGATGAATTTAACGTAAAGCGACATCAAATCGCAGCGAAAACCTATCGTGGTGTGGAATTGGTGCCCATTGAAAATATTTATTATTTTTTGGCGGATCAAAAATATGTCACGGTACGCCATAAAAATGGCAGTGTCTTAATTGATGAAACCTTAAAAGACTTAGAGCATGAGTTTGGGGATGCCTTTATTCGTATCCACCGTAATGCTTTGGTTTCTGTTCATTTTTTAGAAGGACTTGAAGTGGTCAACTCTGGGCAGTATCAAGTGCGTTGCCGTGAGTTAGATGAGCGTCTAGCGGTGAGTCGACGACATTTGCCGGGCTTGCGTGAGCGCTTACATAGGCTTTAGCAGGCTAATGTAATTATTCTGCTGCTGATGATGAGATGGGACGCTTTGGGCTGAATACATTTCCAATGGGGGAAATTCAGTTTAAGATAGTTTCATTCTTATTGGCACATACTAAAATTTATGAAAACCCTAAAGATCGCTACTCGACAAAGCCCGCTTGCTCTTTGGCAAGCTGAACATATCCGTGCTCGTTTAGAAGCATTGCATGCGGGGCTCACAGTAGAGTTGGTGACTTTTGTTACCCAAGGGGACAAAATTTTAGATACACCATTGGCAAAAATTGGTGGCAAAGGTTTATTTGTCAAAGAGCTTGAAGCGGCTTTGTTGGATGGTCGTGCCGATTTGGCAGTGCATTCAATGAAAGATGTTCCGATGGCTCTGCCAGAGGGGTTATCACTGGCCGTGATTTGTGAGCGTGAAGATCCTTTAGATGCTTTTGTGTCGAATAGTTATGCGAATTTTGATGCATTGCCACAAGGGGCGAAGGTCGGCACTTCGAGTTTACGCCGTAAATGCCAAATTTTAAAACTACGACCTGACTTAGAGATTATCGATTTACGTGGCAACGTAGGAACGCGTTTATCTAAATTAGATGCGGGTCAGTACGATGCCATTATTTTGGCCAGTGCGGGATTAAAACGCTTGGGGTTGGCAGAACGTATTCGTCATACCATTCGACCTGAGTTGAGTTTACCTGCCGTGGGTCAGGGCGCTTTAGGGCTAGAGTGCCGTGCAAATGATCAAGCGGTATTGGATTTGATTCATCCTTTATTACATGTAGAAACCGATACCTGTGTTCGCGCTGAACGTGCTTTCAATGCTTATCTTGAAGGTGGATGTCAGGTACCCATTGCAGGCTATGCCACTTTAGCAGACAACCGTATTCAGCTCGAAGGGCGTGTGGGGAGTGTCGATGGGCAAACGCTCCTCAAAGCACAAGTGGCGGGTGATGCCGCTGAAGCCGAGCATTTGGGTGTTGTCCTTGCACAAGAGTTATTGGCTCAAGGTGCAGGTGACTTACTCAAAGCCTTTTATCACTAATATGTCTTAACGATGCTGTTTATTAATACGCGCCCTGTTGATCGCGCGGCAAGCCTCACGATGGCACTAGAGCAACAGGCTGTTGAGGTCTATCCATTGCCGTTACTGGAGTTGTTGCCTAGAGCATGGGATCATGATCTGGCACGCTTGTATCGACAGTTAGCGCAGACCCAAGTGATTGTGGTGGTCAGCCCTAGTGCTGTGCAGTTTGGTATGGCACATTTGCTGCAAAGCGGTTTAACGGTGTCTGATTTACAGCATATTCAATGGATTGCAGTCGGACAAAAAACAGCACAGGCTTTGGCCGAATATGGTTTGGGCAGTGTGGTGCCTGAGGTAGAAACCTCTGAAGGGATGTTACAACTGCCTGTTTTGCAGAACTTGGCCAGTGATGCGAGTATTGCATTTTGGCGAGGAGAAGGTGGGCGTCAGTTTATGATGGACACCTTAATGCAACACGGGCGTCTTATACTGAACTTTGTTTTGTATGAGCGTCGCTGTCCAAATGAAACGATGCAGCAACAGGCTGAATTAATTCAATGTTTATCAGAACATAATCACTACGTCGCACTGATCAGCAGTGAGGCCAGTTGGCTGAATTGGTTGGTTCTGCTGGACTCAAATATTCAGCTTCTGCAACAAGGACACTTTTTGGTGTTGGGTGAGCGTTTGGCACAGATCTTGAAGCAGTATCAACAGCAAATGCATGTGCCGTTTAAAATGAGTGTACTGAAAGATTTAAAGACAGCCACGATTGTACAGTTGTTACAAAGTGAGCAAGGGAACGCATGAAGAAGATTCTTATAATTGTATTGATGGCTGCATTGGCGTGGATTGCGAAGCTAAGTTATGACGTGTGGGGGCTGAGTACACAACAAGCTACTTTGCTCAATGAAATGCACCAAATCGAACAGCGCAGCGCCAATTTGAACGATCAAGTCGTGGCTATGCAGCGTCAAAAAGAAACTTTGAAACAAAACCCTGCAACAGTGAATACGATGAGTAGCCAACCTGCCGAATTGGTGATTGAGGGTATTGATCCAATTTTGTTTATTAAGCAACAGTTGGACTTGGTTGAGTTTGCCTTAAAGCAACAGCAGTATGTGGTGGCCACCGATAAGTTGGCTTTTTTAGATATGCAGCTGGAAAAATATAACTTGGCTGTGGCGTTGAAGCAAAGTTTGCATCAGGTCATAGCGCGAGATATGCAAACCATTCATAAGTTTGTGGCTGAGCGCAATGAGCAGCAAGCGCTGATTAACCGCCAGCTGCAACAGATTGATCAGGCTTTAAGTCGAGAAATACAACAACCTCAGTTAAACACCACGCGCGATACGTCCGAATCCTTTTGGAAGCAATGGTTGAGGCTCGAACCTGCGCAAGCACCTGCAACAGCGCTAATGCAACGACAAATCGTGCTTAAAGAAGCCCAGTTACGCTTATTGTTGGCACGCCAAGCCTTAGCTGCAGGGCAATATACCGAATACCAAAAAGACTTAACCGAAGTAATGCTGTTGATCCAGCAACTTCCAGACCCTAAAGCCAAAGAGCTGCTGAAACAGCTGAATAAGCTGAAAACATTGGTGGTTGTCCCAACGCCTATTTTAAGTACGCGTGCGTTGTTGGGGTAATGGAATGAAACAAATACTGATTGCTTATGGTTTGGTGAGTTTAATTGCAATTGCTGTGTTGAGTGTCTTGAGTTATGGGCATGGTGCGGGTTATGTCTACGTGTTTTGGCATGACTGGCAGTTACAAACCAATCTCTGGATCGTATTTATTGCGCTAGCACTGCTTAGTTTTAGCTTGCATTTGGTTTGGTTGGGGCTAAAACGGTATCTCAGTCGAGAAAAACGCAAAGCGGAAACTGTTTTTGATTTTAAAAGTTTGCATCCTTATGAACAACTGGCTGTGATTTGGTTGTTGGATGCAGGCCGAGATCAACAAGCCTTTATTCAAAATGCCTTCGCGCAGTCGGGCTTGCTCAAAAGTATTATCGATGCACGTTTATATTTGATGCAGGAGCAGTTCCCTGAAGCCTTAAGCGCCTTGAGCCAAAGCAATGCCATGGCTTTTGAGTTGGCGGAACTGCAGCGTATTGAACTGTTTTTAGCACAAGAAGATGCAGAACAGGCTTTAACCCATCTAGAGTTTCTCAATCAACATGAACTTTCACCTTGGCTTAAAGATGTGCAAACCGCTTATGAAGCGTGTTTAAAAGAGCTATGGGGGCGTTTTGCGATTCAGTTTCCATGGCTTTATTTACGCTCAACTCAATATGGTCATTTAGATCAAGATGTGAAAAAAGCATGGCTGAAGCGTTTGTTGATAAAATTTGATCAAGCCAATTATGAAAATTTAGAGGATTTAAAACAACGTTATTTAGACTTGTCTGATCAGATTTTCAGCCGCAGTTATGATGTTCAACTGCTGTGGCTTAAGTTATTAGCACGTATGCCAGACATGAGTGAACAGCACGAACACTTGTCGATTTATTTGCTCAATCAGCAGTTTAATTCCGAAGTATTTTATTTGTGGTTCCAGCAGCAACTTTTGAAACAGCAACCCGATTATGTGGACTTGCAGCAACACATTGAAGCATGGGAAGCGAAGTATACGAGTGTGCCGGTTTTGAGTTTTGCCAAGTGGCATATTTATACTGCTTTAGGCATGCAAGAGCAGGCAGATGCGTTATTAAGTTTATATCCAGATAATGTATTAATGAACTATTTAAGAGTCAAATCGACCTTAAATGGTGATGAAGATTTAATTAAACAGTTAAATTTAATTTTTGAAAATAATGCAAATTTTGTAGAAATGAAAATATAGGTGCATAATGCAGAGCGTTTTAGATTACCCATTGGTTTATACTCAACACGTGGCTTGGGGAGATATGGATGCCTTTGGTCATGTTAATAATGTCATGTATTATCGTTATGTTGAAAGTGCGCGTTTGGCGTATATTGAACATACGGGTATTTTATCTGCGGATGTACTAACTGTTGTTGCATCAAATCAGTGCAAATATTTAAAACCAGTATTTTATCCAGACCAATTAAAAATTAGTGCACGTATTGAAGAACTCAGAAATAGTGCATTTCGTATGCACTATTTATTATGGAGTGAACAGCAACAAGCATTAGTTGCAGAAGCAGAAGCGGTCATTGTTTGTGTCGATAAAACCAATATGCAGAAAACATTAATTCCTGAACTGGTGCGTCAAAAACTCAAAGAATTTGAGTTAACGGTCGGTCATCAAATATAAATATCTTTTTATTTATTTTAAAAGTCGCTAGACTATATAAATACTGTCTAAGTATTGTTGTTTAAGTCATGGATGAGTTGAGTCTTTGGTCTAATCAAAATATTATTAAATAGACTCAGTAAATAAAATGTTGGTTAATGGAGTTAATGTAATGCCAGATATTAGTAATTTATCCGTAGAAGAGTTAAAGCGTCTACAAATCGAAGCGGAAGCTTTAATTGCATCTAAAAAAGATCAAGCAATTGAAGATGCCTATACCCAAATTAACGCGATTGCGGAAAATGTAGGCTTAAGCATTGAACAAATTTTAGAGTTTGGCGCGACTAAGCGTAAAAAAGGTACACGTAAGTCGGTTGAACCGCGTTACCGTAACAAAGGCAATGCTGCTGAGACATGGACTGGCCGTGGTAAGCAACCACGTTGGTTGGTGGCTCAGTTAGAAAAAGGTGCGAAGCTTGAAGATTTTTTAATCTAAGTCATCACCTTGTCACAGATGTGACATAAGCTCAAAAAACCAAGCATTATCTGCTTGGTTTTTTTTATAGTTAAAGTTTGGTGTTGTTGTAAAATTATGCATAATGTCTATCAAAGAAAGACAAGAAATGAAGCAAGGAAGAATAATTGAAAGTTCGTGGTGGGAGAATCACAAAACCTAAATACATCACGTGGTGGATGTTTGCAGTCGTTGCGTTTTTAATTTTTGTTTTGCTGCAAATTCCTGCGGCATGGCTCATTGCAAAATTTTATAAAAACAACCAAGTTTTACATAACGTCAGCGGTAATATTTGGCATGGACAGGCTGATTGGCAAACTGGAAAATTGCGCGGGACGGTGCTTTGGACCACCCGACCTTTAGATTTACTGCTCCTTCGTGCAGGTGCCAATCTCGAAATTTATAGTGGCAATACCAAGCTTGAAGGCGTTTTGGCCTATGGGTTTGGAAAAAAAATAATGGTGCGTGATTTAAACGGACAAATTGCACCAGAAACGTTAAAGTCGTTGGCCAATTGGCAATGGCCGAGTAATGCGGTTCAGTTACAAGAAATTGATTTTAATTATAAAAAAGAGCAGGGATTTGACCAAGTGGATGGGGGGGTACAATGGGCAGGCGGCGAACTCATGTATATCTTTGCGCAGCGCCCACAACAAATGCAGATTCCATCGTTGGCGGGTCGTTTGTCGCAGGAGCAAAATAAGCTGATAGTCGATTTACGCGATCAACGACAACAAAAACTGATGAACCTGACCATCGACCCAAGTCTGATGTTAGATGTGCAATTAACCCAGCGTCTCATGTTGAATGTCCCGTCATATCAAGGCAAAGCAGGCCTAGATAGTTATGTGGTGAGTTCACGTCAGCCTTTGCTTAGTGGGGGCTTTTAATGGGTTTTGATCTGCAAAAATTACCAGAGCTAAATCTCAAACAGTTTGAACGTATAGCACCACTGTGCTTAATGCTTTTGATCTTAGCACTATGCTGGAAGTTGGCTGGCTTATTTTGGCTTTGGGTGGCGCCACCACAAGTCATGCAAATGCCACGCGTTGAATTGGGTTCGCAGCAACCTCAAGTTCCGAATATTACCAATTTTGCGTTATTTGCAGAGCAAAGTAAGAATCCCGCAGATGATCAGCTCAATTTACAGCTACAAGGGGTGGTGGTTGGACAACCCAGTCAGTTCTCATCTGCTGTGATTAAGGCAAATAATGTAGCAGAGCGCTATCGGGTGGGGGAAAACATCGAAGGCAGCGCTTATTATTTGTCAGAGGTGTATTGGGATCGCGTGATTCTCAAAAATAACAGTGGGCAAACCCGAGAATTGTTTTTTCAAGGGATTGATAATTTAGATCAGCAAATTGTGCCCCCAGCAACAGCACCCGTTGCAGCGCCTGCTGTGAGTCAAGAGCAGCAAGCATTAGGCCAAGCAGTACAGAACTTACAACAAGATCGTGAGCAATATTTAAAAGATTTGGGTGTAAATACCAGTAATACAGGGCAAGGTTATCAAGTCACTGAGCAAACACCAGCTGCACTGCGAAGCCGTTTAGGCTTACAGGCAGGGGATCAGATTATGTCTTTAAATGGTCAAACGATCGGACAGGGGCAAAACGACGCGCAGTTGTTAGAACGTGCGCGCCGTGAAGGACAAGTAAAAATAGAAGTGAAACGTGGTGATCGTATCATTACGGTACAACAGAATTTTCAGTGATCGAACATCACCAATATTAGTTAGGAATGACTTGGATTTATGGCTTTATTGAATCACCGCCCTGCTTGGGCACTGACAATCGCAGCGCCTTTGCTTGCCATGGTGAGTACAGCCAGCTATGCACAAACGTGGAAAATTAATCTGCGCGATGCGGACTTAACTGCATTTATTAATGAAGTTGCCGATATTACGGGGAAAAACTTTGCAGTTGATCCACGGGTACGCGGCAATGTCACGGTGATTTCAAACAAAGCGTTGAATAAGCAAGAAGTCTACGACTTGTTCTTAGGGGTCTTGAATGTCAATGGTGTGGTTGCGATTCCTTCTGGGCGGACCATTAAAATTGTGCCTGACAGTAATGTTAAAAGTTCAGGCATTCCCTATGATGTTCGTCACCGTGCCACAGGCGATCAGGTTGTGACGCGGGTGATTTGGCTGGAAAACACCAATGCCAATGACTTGATTCCTGCACTGCGTCCATTGATGCCGCAGTTTGCGCATTTATCTGCAGTGAATGGCACCAATGCACTGATTGTGTCAGATCGCGCCAGCAATATTTATCAGCTTGAGACCATCATCCGTAACTTGGATGGGACGGGACAAAATGACATCGAAGCGGTGTCGTTGCAGTCGAGTCAGGCTGAGGAAATGATTGGGTTGTTGGAAAGTATGAGCGGAACAGGCTCGATCAAAGATTTAAAGGGTTCCAGAATACGAATCATTGCAGATAACCGTACCAATCGGATTATTCTAAAAGGGGATACCGCGACGCGTAAACGTATTCGCCAAATGATCGAGATGCTGGATGTACCTGCTGCGGAGCGTCTAGGCGGATTGAAAGTGTTCCGCTTAAAATATGCCAGCGCTAAAAGCTTATCCGAAATTTTACAAGGTTTGGTCTCAGGGCAGGCTGTTAATTCTAGCGAGTCTAACGACAGCAATAACAATAGTAATTCCAGCTATAACCAAAATAATAGCGTGAGTGAAGGTTCATCTTCACAGATTTCCACCCCAAGTATTAACTTAAACAGCCAGTCCAATCGCAATCAGAACAACATCACCAGCTTTAACAGTAATGGGGTCAGTATTATTGCCGATAGTTCGCAAAATGCGTTGGTGGTCAAGGCTGACCCTCAATTGATGCGTGAAATCGAGTCTGCTATTCAGCAGTTGGATACCCGTCGCCAGCAAGTCCTGATTGAGGCGACTATTCTCGAGGTGGAAGGCAATGATGCCGACCAGTTGGGCGTGCAATGGGCGATGGGTGATTTAAGTAGTGGTGTTGGGATTATCAATTTTGACAATATTGGTTCGAGTCTCAAAAGTATTGCTGCAAACTATTTAACGGGTGGCGGTGCGGGGGCTGCAAGTGCAATTGGCGCGGGTGGTTCGTTAATCCTTGGGGATTATAAAGAAGGCAGTGATGGCTCGCGTCAGTTATATGGCGCGATGATCCAAGCATTAAAAAGTAATACCAAGTCGAATTTGCTGTCTACACCATCGATTGTCACCATGGACAATGAAGAGGCCTATATCGTCGTGGGTGAAAATGTGCCCTTTGTAACAGGCTCAGTTTCTACGACCTCTTCAGGTACAGCCAACCCTTACACCACCATTGAACGTAAAGATGTAGGGGTGACGCTTAAGGTGGTGCCGCATATTGGTGAAGGTGGCACCATCCGCTTAGAGATTGAACAAGAAGTCTCGGATGTCAAAACCAATAAAGGTGAAGCGCAGGATTTGGTCACCAGTAAGCGTGCGATTAAAACCTCGGTCTTGGCGGAACATGGCAATACCATCGTTTTAGGTGGCTTGATTTCGGATAATACGTCTTATTCACGCCAATCGATCCCAGGTCTTGGTGCAATACCGGGGTTGGGGCGTTTATTCCGCTCAGATGGTAAGTCGGATCAGAAACGCAATTTGCTGGTTTTCATTCATCCGACGATTGTGGGGGATGGAGAGTCTGCACGTCGCCTTTCTCAGCAGCGCTACAGTCAGCTTTATAGCTTGCAGTTGGCCATGGATAAAGATGGTAGCTTTGCCAAGTTGCCTGAAAATGTCGATGATGTCTTCCAACAGCGCTTGCCTGTGACATCAACCAAACCGACCTTGCCACAATCGTATCAACAGGTGCCAAGCAGTCCAACCACAACGCAACCGATGGTTGAAACAACGCCTGTGGCTATTGAACCTGCGATTCGTAAACAGCCGATTGCTAATGTTCCTAAAAATACCACCTCGCGTCAGTTATACCCAACGGGTCACCCTTATATTGGCTTGAACCTAATGGAAAATGTTCAAGGTGCTCGCGTGGCACACATGGCACAGGCGGTATCGACAAGCTATTCCATCCCTGAGCGATATACTGAGAATGTCTCGATAGGTTCAGCCTAGCTGTCCTACTATTCATCTGTGAGGGAAGGTGAAATGGTAAAGAATATTCTCTGTGTTATCATAAATCAGCACATAGAGAGATAAGTCATGACTTGGAAAATACAAGCAATTACTGGCGAATTAACTGGTCAGGAAATAAGCATTGATCGTGATATGTTGGTCGGTCGTCATCAAGCAGCGGATATTTTATTACAACAATCTGAAATTTCGCGTAAACATGCGGCCTTTTTACTGAAAGAACAGGCTTTGTGGCTACAAGACTTGGGTTCTTCAAACGGCACGTATGTAAATGATGTGCAAATTGCGGCAGAAACGTTGTTGAAGCAGGGTGATATCGTCCAGTTTGCAAGCTTAAAGTTTTCGGTCTTTGAGCCTGCTAAAGCGTTAGAAGATGTGGTGGAATCGGTAGAGGCTGCAACTTTGGGCGCGGCTGTGGTTGAAACATCGATTAGCCAGCCATCTGAAGCAGTAGCTGCTTCAGAAACGGCTCAAGCGGAAGTGAGTGCTGATGCGCCTGTTGTTGAGCCAGAACTGCCGAAAACGGCAGCTCAGCATATGAGCGATCAGGGCATGCCTGAGCTAAAAGAACGCGATGGTAATGTGAGTTTAACGCGTGACGGGATGCCGCAAAATGTCGGTATTCCGAAACCCGCTCCTATTCCTGCAGGGGTGGATTTGAATGCGCCTAGCGTACCTCAGGTTGAGAACAACGAGGCTTCAAAAGTACAGGTTGAGCAAGAGGTGGAAACTCAGAAAAATGCCTCGCTCGGGTTAATCTCGATTATTGTCTTGATTATTTTAGCGATTATTGCTTGGCTGATGTTCAAATAAAACGCAGATCACACTACAATCAAGGCATGCACAAGCATGCCTTGATTGTTTTTGGGCAGTACACGATAAAAATGGGTGAGGATGAATGAATATTGCAAATGTGGCACAGCGAGAGGTTTTACTTTTCGATCTAGATGGAACCTTGGTGGATTCAGCAACAGATTTGCATCGTGCCATGAATATGAGCCTGAATGCTTTGCAACTGCCTACCGTTACTGAAGCGCAGGTGCGGGTCTGGGTTGGTAAGGGAACGGCGCTATTTTGTCAAAGTACCTTGCAACATTTAACGGGTAAAGTCGATCCTGCTCAGCAACAACAATTGTTGGAGACGTTTTTAAAAATTTATAATGCCGACCCATGTGTGGAAACTCAGCCTTTTGATGGCATTCTGGAGTTTTTAGAATGGGGCTTGGCACAAAAGAAAACCATGATTTGCGTGACCAATAAACCTGAATTGCCTGCACGCGCCATTGTCGATCATTTAGGCATGGCCCATTATTTTGCGGATGTCATCGGCGGCGATCGTTTCGAAGAGCGCAAACCGCATCCGCGCCAATTGTTACATTGTGTTGAGCAATATGCGCAAAGCAAAGATCAGGTCTTAATGATTGGGGACTCATCCAATGATGTTGAGGCTGCACGCCGTGCGGGTATTGATTGTGTTGTGGTCAGCTATGGCTATAATCATGGTGAAAATATTTTAGACTGTCAGCCACAGCAAGTGGTGGATAATCTGTGTGAACTGATCGGGTAACTTTGCAAACGAAGGAATGAACATGAGTAAACATATGACTTTTCGATGGCGAAACTCCAAGCACTAATTTTAAAAACTGATCACGCCATATTGAAAAAATAGAGAACACTCATGACAACGCAAACTCAATTCGATCAACTCAAAACAGCGGGTTATAACCTGATTCCTGTCTATCGTCAGCGCTTAGCCGATACTGAGACACCATTGTCCGTCTTTGCGCGCCTAAAAGAGCATAAGCAAGCCTATTTGTTTGAATCTGTGGAAGGTGGGGAGAATTGGGCACGCTATTCTATTATTGGTTTAGGTGAATCTACCGTGTTCTCATGCAACGCGGGTGAGCTAACCATTCAACAAGCCGACGGCACCATAGAAAAACAACCTTGTACAGATCCGTTTCAATTCATCCGGGATTTTCAGTCGCGGTATAAAGTACCTACTCAAGCTGATTTACCTGCTCTGCCAAGCTTTACAGGGGGCTTGGTGGGCTACTTTGGTTATGATGCGGTACGTTATATTGAACCGCGTTTAAACAACGCGCCAGAAGCAGATCCAGTGGGTTTACCTGATATTTGGATGATGCTGTCTAAAACAGTGATTGTGTTTGATAACTTAAAAGATACGCTATTCCTGATCGTGCATGCCGATGTGGTTGACGCGGATGCGTATAGCCAAGCCCAGCAGCAACTGGATGCATTGGAAGATTTACTCGCAACGCCAATTAGTCTAAAAGCCACGCCGCATACTGCACCGCATTTTGAGTCACTCACGGGCAAAGCAAAATTCTTAGAATCGATTGAAACGGTGAAAGAATACATCCGTGCGGGCGATGTGATGCAGGTGGTACCAGGGCATCGCATGGTCTCTGACTTTGATGGTGAGCCTTTACAAGTCTATCGTGCGCTACGTCATTTGAACCCATCGCCTTATTTGTTCTTGGTACAAGGGCAAACTTTGGAAAATAATCAGCCTTTTCATATTGTCGGTTCTTCCCCTGAAATTTTATCTCGCCTTGAAAATGGGATTGCAACCGTACGTCCGCTGGCAGGAACACGTCCACGTGGTAAAACCAAAGAAGAAGATTTAGCGCTTGAACAAGACTTGCTGTCGGATGAAAAAGAGATTGCTGAACATTTAATGCTGATTGACTTGGGTCGAAATGATGTCGGTCGTGTCTCGAAAATTGGCAAAGTGCAAGTGACTGATCAAATGGTGATCGAACGTTATTCGCATGTCATGCATATTGTTTCCAATGTGCAAGGTGAAGTTCGTGATGATGTGGATGCATTGGATGTTTTTAAAGCAACTTTCCCTGCAGGCACACTTTCAGGTGCGCCAAAAATCCGTGCGATGGAAATTATTGATCAAGTTGAGCCCGTAAAACGTGGAATTTTTGGTGGTGCTGTTGGTTATTTAGGCTGGCATGGCGAAATGGACATGTCGATTGCGATTCGTACCTGCGTTATTCGTGAAAATAAGGTCTATGTTCAGGCAGGAGCGGGGCTTGTTTATGACTCAAATCCTGAATCTGAGTGGAATGAAACCCAAATAAAAGCTCGCGCAGTGATCAAAGCGGTTGAATTATCGTCAAACGGATTGATTTTGTGAGTTTTTGACGTTTTTTTTGAAAAAAACACTTGCAAGGATTTTGAGTTTTGCTAAACTGCACACCGTTCCGATACGAAACGTACGAAACACTAAGAAACGCCGGCATAGCTCAGTTGGTAGAGCAACTGACTTGTAATCAGTAGGTCCACAGTTCGAATCCGTGTGCCGGCACCATCTTAGGGGGTTGAGTGAGTTAAGTAAAGAGCGACACTGAAGTAAGTGTAAAATGGTGAGGTTCCCGAGCGGTCAAAGGGGGCGGACTGTAACTCCGCTACGAAAGTTTCGAAGGTTCGAATCCTTCCCTCACCACCAATTTTAAGACTTCAAGAAAGTGGTCTTTGTACCAACATCGTGCGGGAGTAGCTCAGTTGGTAGAGCGGTAGCCTTCCAAGCTACATGTCGCGAGTTCGACCCTCGTCTCCCGCTCCATTTGAAGTTTTATATTTGCTCTTATAGCTCAGTGGTAGAGCACTCCCTTGGTAAGGGAGAGGTCTCGAGTTCAAATCTCGATAAGAGCTCCAGATTACAGTTTAGTAGAAATTCTACAAATTTTTAAAGAAGCAGGCTTATTAGTCTGCTTTTCAAGTATTTGGTGTTTGATTTTTTAGGCGATGTGTCGATACTGAGTTGTTTATACCTGTGTTCGACGTAAACGAGGAAGATGAACATGGCTAAGGCTAAGTTTGAACGTAATAAGCCACACGTTAACGTGGGCACAATCGGTCACGTTGACCATGGTAAAACAACTTTAACAGCTGCAATTGCAACTGTATGTGCGAAGAAATTCGGTGGCGAAGCGAAAGACTACGCTGCAATTGACTCTGCACCAGAAGAAAAAGCACGTGGTATTACAATTAATACTTCACACGTAGAATACGATTCTCCAACTCGTCACTACGCACACGTAGACTGCCCGGGCCACGCCGATTATGTTAAAAACATGATTACTGGTGCTGCTCAGATGGACGGCGCGATCCTTGTATGTGCAGCGACTGATGGTCCAATGCCACAGACTCGTGAACACATCCTTCTTTCTCGTCAGGTTGGTGTACCTTACATTCTTGTATTCCTTAACAAGTGTGACCTTGTTGATGATGAAGAACTTCTTGAATTAGTAGAAATGGAAGTTCGTGAACTTCTTTCTACTTATGACTTCCCAGGTGATGACACTCCAGTTATCCGTGGTTCAGCTCTTCTTGCACTTAACGGTGACGCTGGTCAGTATGGCGAAGAAGCAGTTGTTGCGCTTGTTGACGCACTTGATACTTACATTCCAGAGCCAGTACGTGCAATCGACCAAGCATTCTTAATGCCAATCGAAGACGTATTCTCTATTTCTGGTCGTGGTACAGTAGTAACTGGCCGTGTAGAAACTGGTATTGTGAAAGTAGGCGAAGAAGTTGAAATCGTTGGTATCAAAGATACAGTTAAAACAACTGTAACTGGCGTAGAAATGTTCCGTAAACTTCTAGACGAAGGTCGTGCGGGCGAGAACTGTGGTGTTCTTCTACGTGGTACTAAACGTGAAGACGTACAACGTGGTCAAGTACTTGCTAAACCAGGTGCAATCAAGCCGCACACTAAATTCGATGCAGAAGTATACGTACTTTCTAAAGAAGAAGGTGGTCGTCACACTCCATTCCTTAACGGTTACCGTCCACAGTTCTACTTCCGTACAACTGACGTAACTGGCGCGATCAAATTACAAGATGGCGTTGAAATGGTTATGCCTGGTGACAACGTAGAAATGTCAGTAGAATTAATCCACCCAATCGCAATGGACCCAGGTCTACGTTTTGCGATCCGTGAAGGTGGCCGTACAGTTGGTGCTGGTGTAGTTGCTAAAGTAACTGCATAATTATAAAATAAAATTACAAATTGGGGTTTCGACTCCAATTTGTTTTGCAGGTCAGTAGTTCAATTGGTAGAGCGTCGGTCTCCAAAACCGAATGTTGGGGGTTCGAGTCCCTCCTGGCCTGCCAACTTTTTTATAAAAGACGCTTGATGTCGGCAAAACTGGTCATATAATAAGTCGCGAAACCTACGACGAGTACAAAAATGTCGAATGAAAAATTACGCGACGCACAAAGCGACGCGGCAATCCCTCAAAGAAATAATTCTGCTGAAGTAGTTAAATCTGGTTCTCCCCTAGACGTCGTCTTATGGATTATCGCATTGATTTTATTAATTGGTGCGACCATGGTGAATCAACACCTACCAGCGTATTGGGCACCAGCCAACGATATCTGGGTGCGCGTTGGGGTAATTTTGGCTTGTATCATCGTGGCATTCGGTTTATTATACGCCACCCATCAAGGCAAAGGCTTTGCTCGTTTGTTGAAAGACTCACGAATTGAGCTGCGTCGAGTGACTTGGCCAACGAAGCAAGAGACCATGACCACATCTTGGCAGGTGCTTGCGGTTGTAGTTGTTGCATCCATTTTATTATGGTGTTTTGACTACATTTTGGGCTGGTTAATGAAGTTTATTATCGGGTAAGAGAGCTATGAAACGTTGGTACATTATTCATGCCTATTCAGGTTATGAAAAACAAGTGATGCGTTCACTTAATGATCGAATCCAGCGTAGCGCTGTAGCCGATAGCTTTGGTGAAGTCCTTGTTCCTACCGAAGAAGTGGTAGAAATGAAGGATGGTAAGAAACGTAAATCTGAGCGTAAGTTCTTTCCAGGCTATGTATTGGTCGAAATGGAAATGAATGATGAAACTTGGCACATTGTTAAAGAATGTCCAAAAGTTTTAGGTTTTATTGGTGGTACGGCTGAGAAACCGGCGCCAATTACCCAACGTGAAGCAGATGCGATTCTTGCTCGTGTACGCAATACTGGTGAAGCACCACGTCCGAAGACGATGTTTGAACCAGGCGAAGAATTACTCGTAATTGACGGTCCATTCACAGACTTTAAAGGTGTGGTGGAAGAAGTTCTATACGAAAAGTCACGTTTAACGTTGACCATTAATGTATTTAATCGACCAACTCAGGTTGAGCTGGAATTTCGCCAAGTCGAAAAATCAGTTTAATTGGATGTGGTTGAAAAACGCCTGGCTTATTGATAAGTCAGGCATTGTTGTTGTAACGGTATCGTTACTTAGAAATTGGGGAGCCTTCATCGGCGTTTGTACCCAGAGGTAATTTGAAATGGCTAAGAAGATTGACGGCTATATCAAGCTGCAAGTTCCAGCTGGTAAAGCGAATCCATCTCCACCGATTGGTCCTGCATTGGGTCAACGTGGTGTTAACATCATGGCATTCTGTAAAGAATTCAATGCTGCGACACAAAAACTTGAAGTTGGTTTACCAATTCCAGTCGTGATCACTGTGTACAACGACAAGTCGTTCACATTCATCATGAAAACTCCTCCTGCATCTATTCTTCTTAAGAAAGCTGCTGGTATCCAAAAGGGTTCTGCTGTACCTAACAAAACTAAAGTTGGTAAGTTGACTCGTGCTCAATTGGAAGAAATCGCGACTACTAAAGAACCAGATTTAACTGGTGCTGATTTAGACGCACGTGTTCGTACCATCGCTGGTTCTGCACGTTCTATGGGCTTGGAAGTGGAGCTATAAGACATGGCAAAGTTAACTAAACGTCAAAAAGCCATTGCTGCTGCTATTGAAGCAAACAAAGTTTACACTTTAGAAGAAGCCGTAGCTGTTCTTGCTGGTCTTCCTGCTGCGAAATTCAAAGAATCTTTGGATGTTGCGGTAAACCTAGGTGTTGACCCTCGTAAATCTGACCAAGTTGTTCGTGGCGCGACTACACTTCCTGCAGGTACTGGTAAAACTGTACGTGTAGCTGTGTTTGCTCAAGGCGCTGCTGCTGAAGCTGCTAAAGCTGAAGGCGCGGACGTGGTTGGTTTTGATGACCTTGCTGAAAGCATCCAAGCGGGTAACCTTGACTTTGATGTAGTGATTGCTGCTCCTGATGCAATGCGCGTTGTGGGTAAGTTGGGTACGATTCTTGGTCCACGTGGCTTAATGCCAAACCCTAAAGTGGGTACTGTAACTCCTGACGTAGCTGGTGCAGTTAAAAATGCAAAAGCTGGTCAAGCACGTTACCGTGTAGACAAAGCGGGTATTATCCACGCTGCGATCGGTCAAGTAGATTTCTCTGCTGAAGCTGTTCGTCAAAACGTTGAAACTTTGATTGCAGACTTGAAAAAGTTAAAGCCTGCGACATCTAAAGGTGTATACATCAAAAAGATCACTTTGAGCTCAACTATGGGTCCAGGTCTTGTTGTTGATGTAAACAACGTTTCTAACTAAGTTTAACTTAGACAGAATTTTAAAGCCCTGAGTAATATTTGAAGCACTGCTTCAAATATTACGCAAGAGAAACCGGTTTCGGACTACTTGCAAACTTAGGCAAACTTTGAATTGGTAAATGTAGATTTATCAGCGTCAAAGACCTCAGGCGAGAGTAATTTCGATTACTTTCTTAATTTCCCAGCCTGAGTAGACGCGGTGGTGTGATTTGTTCATCCTCCGCGTGTAAGTTCAGTGATGAACTTGCGAATTGGGAGTGTACTTCGCGTAAGTACATAAATCACCGTTAGGAGGTTTTACAATGGCTCTTCTTATCGAAGGCAAAAAACAGATCGTTGCTGAAGTAACTGAAGTTGCTTCTACTGCGTTTGCTGCTGTTGTTGCTGACTACCAAGGTTTAACTGTTGAGCAATTAACTGCTCTTCGTGTTGAAGCTCGTAAGTTAGGTGTTGCTACACGTGTTGTACGTAATACTTTGGCTAAACGCGCTCTTCAAGATACTCCATTCAATATCTTGAACGACAACCTTGTTGGCCCAACAATTTTAGCTTTCTCAACTTCTGCAGATGATATGGGTGCTGCGGCACGCTTATTCGAAGAATTTGCGAAAACTAACAAAGCATTTGAACTTAAAGCTGCTGCATTTGAAGGCAAACTTTATCAAGGCGCAGAAGTTAGCGTTATCGCGAATCTTCCAAACCAAGAGAAAGCGCTTACTATGCTTGCAAACGTTCTTCAAGCTCCTATTTCGAAATTGGGTCGCTTACTTACAGCGCTTCAAGAGAAAAACGAGTCAGAAGCTGCATAAGCTCAAACTTAAACACACATCATTCAATACCCATTTGGAGTTACTCTCATGGCTTTAACAAACGAAGAAATCTTAAACGCAGTTGCTGAAAAAACTGTTCTTGAACTTGTTGAACTTATTTCTGCTTTCGAAGAAAAATTCAACGTATCTGCTGCTGCTGTAGCTGTAGCTGCAGGTCCTGCTGCTGCTGCTGCTGAAGAGCAATCAGAATTCAACGTTGAGTTGACTTCTTTCGGCGCGAACAAAGTAGCTGTGATTAAAGCAGTTCGTGAAATCACTGGTCTTGGCTTGAAAGAAGCTAAAGACATGGTTGAAGGCGCTCCTTCAGTTCTTAAAGAAGCAGTTTCTAAAGAAGAAGCTGAAGAACTTAAGAAAAAACTTGAAGAAACTGGTGCTACTATTACTATTAAGTAATGTTACCAGGGGGGGAATATTAATTTCACCCCAAAAATTGGCTGATGGCTCTTGGGTCATCAGCCTTTTTGCGTTACAATAATCGGCTCGATTTTTGTTTGCTTGGTGGAAAATCCATCAAATTAAAATAAAGAAAAGAATCAAACGCTTACCAATATTTTTCAAATTTAAAAATATTGGTAAGCGTTTCAATACCACTGAAAATTGCAGCATTTGTAAAAAGTGGTGGCCATATCGGCCTGCGTAATTCCTTCTGAGCCCGTTCTGCAGGCGGGCTCAGTTTACTTTCCGAGGACTCCAGATGGCATACTCATATACCGAAAAGAAACGGATCCGTAAGAATTTTGGTAAATTGCCTAGTGTTATGGATGCTCCGTACTTGCTCGCGATTCAAGTCGACTCGTACAGAACATTTTTACAAGATGGCAAATCACCAAAAAACCGCGAAGATATCGGTCTGCAAGCCGCGTTTCGTTCAGTTTTTCCTATAGAAAGTTATTCTGGCAATGCTGCTTTAGAATTTGTTGAGTATAGTCTTGGTAAGCCTGAGTTTGATGTACGCGAATGTATTCTTCGTGGCTCAACTTATGCAGCACCAATGCGCGTAAAAATTCGTTTGATCTTAAAAGATCGCGAAACTAAATCAATTAAAGACGTGCGCGAGCAAGAAGTGTACATGGGTGAAATGCCACTCATGACCGATAACGGTACATTCGTTATTAATGGTACTGAGCGTGTAATCGTATCTCAATTACACCGTTCACCAGGCGTGTTCTTTGACCACGATAAAGGCAAGACTCACTCTAGTGGTAAAGTGCTTTATTCTGCGCGTATTATTCCTTACCGTGGTTCATGGTTAGACTTCGAATTTGATGCAAAAGACCTTGTATTTGTGCGTATTGACCGTCGTCGTAAATTACTCGCGACTGTGGTTCTTCGTGCTTTGGGTTATAACAATGCGCAAATCTTAGACTTGTTCTATGAAAAAGTGCCTGTATACCTAGACATGGGTAGCTACCAGATTGACCTTGTTCCAGAACGCTTGCGTGGCGAAATGGCACAATTTGACATCGTAGATAATGATGGCAAAACCATTGTTGAGCAAGGCAAGCGTATCAACGCGCGTCATGTGCGTCAAATGGAAGCTGCTGGCCTAGAAAAACTTTCTGTGCCTGATGAGTACTTGTACGAGCGTATTACTGCAGAAGACATCCCACTTAAAGATGGTGATGTGATTGCAGCAAATACCTTGTTAAGCCATGAAGTGATGGTGAAATTGGCTGAAGGTGGTGTTAAACAATTTAACATTCTATTCACCAATGACATCGACCGTGGTTCATTCGTTGCAGATACTTTACGTGCAGACACCACGACAGGTCGTGAAGAAGCATTGGTAGAAATCTACAAAGTAATGCGTCCAGGCGAGCCACCAACGAAAGAAGCGGCTGAAAACTTATTCAATAACTTGTTCTTCTCTTCAGAACGTTATGACCTCTCTCCAGTCGGTCGTATGAAGTTCAACCGTCGTTTGGGTCGTCCTTACGAAGTGGGTACGGATCAGAAGTCTCGTGAAGTTGAAGGCATTTTGTCGAACGAAGATATCACTGATGTATTAAAAACATTGGTTGAAATCCGTAACGGTAAAGGTGAAGTCGATGATATCGACCACTTGGGTAACCGTCGTGTGCGTTCAGTAGGTGAAATGACTGAAAACCAATTCCGTGTTGGTCTAGTTCGTGTAGAACGTGCTGTTAAAGAACGTTTAAGCCAAGCTGAAACAGATAACTTGTCTCCGCAAGATTTGATCAATGCGAAACCAGTGGCTGCTGCAATCAAAGAATTCTTTGGTTCAAGCCAATTATCTCAGTTCATGGACCAAAACAACCCATTGTCTGAGATTACGCACAAACGTCGTGTATCGGCGCTTGGTCCTGGTGGTTTGACACGTGAACGTGCGGGCTTTGAGGTACGTGACGTACACCAAACTCACTATGGTCGTGTATGTCCAATCGAAACGCCTGAAGGTCCAAACATTGGTTTGATCAACTCGCTTTCTGTTTATGCGAAATGTAACAATTTCGGTTTCTTAGAAACTCCATACCGTAAAGTGGTTGATGGTCGTGTAACCGATGAAGTTGAGTATTTATCTGCAATTGAAGAAGTAGGTACTGTGATTGCACAGGCCGATTCTGGCGTAGATAAAGACGGTAACTTAACAGAAGAATTTGTTTCTGTACGTCACCAAGGTGATTTCGTACGTATGCCGCCTGAAAAAGTGACGCATATGGACGTTTCTGCACAGCAGGTAGTTTCTGTTGCTGCATCACTGATTCCATTCCTTGAACACGATGACGCCAACCGTGCATTGATGGGTTCAAACATGCAGCGTCAAGCTGTGCCTACATTGATTGCTGACAAACCGCTTGTAGGTACAGGCATGGAAGCAAATGTAGCGCATGACTCTGGTGTGTGTGTGATTGCGGGTCGTGGTGGTCGTATCGAATTCGTCGATGCTTCACGTGTCGTGATTCGTGTCAACGAAGACGAAATGGTTGCAGGCGAGGCAGGTGTAGATATCTATAACCTGATCAAATATACACGTTCGAACCAAAACACTTGTATTAACCAAAAAGTTCTTGTGAAACTTGGTGATAAAGTTGGTCGTGGTGATGTATTGGCTGACGGTCCATCAACAGATGGCGGTGAGCTTGCACTCGGTCAAAACATGCGCGTTGCGTTCATGACGTGGAATGGTTACAACTATGAAGACTCGATCTTACTTTCAGAGCGCGTACTTCAAGAAGACCGTTTAACCTCGATTCACATTCAAGAATTGTCGTGTGTTGCACGTGATACGAAATTGGGTGCTGAAGAGATTACAGCGGATATCCCGAATGTGGGTGAAGCTGCACTGTCTAAGCTTGATGAATCAGGTATCGTATATATCGGTGCTGAAGTGACTGCGGGCGATATCCTTGTAGGTAAAGTAACGCCTAAAGGTGAAACGCAGTTAACACCAGAAGAAAAATTGCTTCGTGCAATCTTCGGTGAAAAAGCAGCTGACGTAAAAGACTCATCTTTACGTGTTCCATCAGGTACCAAAGGTACAGTGATTGACGTTCAAGTGTTTACACGTGACGGTCTTGAAAAAGACGAACGTGCGCAAGCAATTGAAAAAGCTCAGCTAGATTCATACCGTAAAGACTTGAAAGAAGAATACAAAATCTTCGAAGAAGCAGCACGTGAACGTATTGTTCGTTTGTTGACAGGTCAAGAGTCTAACGGTGGTGGTACAACCAAGCGTGGAGATAAGCTTTCTGCAGACGTATTGTCTGGTTTAGAATTGGTTGATTTACTTGAAATCCAACCGACTGATGAAGCCATTGCAGAGCGTTTAACGCAAATTCAAGTGTTCTTGAAAGAGAAGAGCTTTGAAATTGATGAGAAGTTTGCAGAGAAAAAACGCAAACTTTCTACAGGTGATGAATTAACAACAGGTGTATTGAAAGTTGTTAAGGTTTACTTGGCTGTTAAACGTCGCATCCAACCGGGTGATAAGATGGCGGGTCGTCACGGTAACAAGGGTGTTGTTTCTAACATCTTACCTGTTGAAGACATGCCGCACGATGCTAATGGTGTTCCAGTCGACATCGTATTGAACCCACTGGGTGTACCGTCACGTATGAATGTGGGTCAGATTCTAGAGACTCACTTAGGTATGGCAGCGAAAGGTCTTGGCGAAGAAATCGACAAGATGTTAAAAGCACAACGTACTGTACTTGAGCTTCGTGGCTTCTTAGACAAAATTTATAACAAAGTTGGTGGCGAGCAAGAAGATCTTGATAGCTTAACTGATGATGAAATTTTGGTGCTTTCAGGTAACTTGCGTGCGGGTGTTCCACTTGCAACGCCAGTATTCGATGGTGCTGAAGAATCACAAATTAAAGACTTGTTAGAGCTTGCGAACATTTCACGTACTGGTCAAACAGTATTGTATGATGGTCGTACAGGTGAGCAGTTTGACCGTCCTGTAACTGTAGGTTACATGTACATGTTGAAACTGAACCACTTGGTAGACGACAAGATGCACGCGCGTTCTACTGGTTCTTACTCATTAGTAACTCAACAGCCGCTTGGTGGTAAAGCACAATTCGGTGGTCAGCGTTTCGGTGAGATGGAAGTCTGGGCGCTTGAAGCATATGGCGCAGCTTACACGCTTCAAGAAATGCTTACTGTTAAGTCGGATGACGTTGAAGGTCGTACCCGTATCTATAAGAACATTGTAGATGGTAACCATTATATGGACCCAGGTATGCCTGAATCGTTCAACGTATTGACCAAAGAGATCCGTTCTTTAGGTATCAACATTGAACTGAAAAATGGTGACTAAGAAATCTCCCCCAGCCCCTCTTTATTAAAGAGGGGAGCAAATCCCCCTTTACAAAGGGGGATTTAGGGGGATTAGATATTCCCAAATTTCAGTAAAAACAATATTTGTGACCCAGTTGTGTAGTGAAAGTCTCCACAACACACGGAGAAAAAAATTGAAAGACTTGCTCGATATCATGCGCAAAAAGACGGATTCAGACGGTCATGCTCCAGTTGAGTTTGATCGCATCCGTATTGGTCTTGCGTCACCAGAAATGATTAAGTCATGGTCTCATGGTGAAGTTAAAAAGCCTGAAACCATTAACTATCGTACGTTCAAACCAGAACGTGATGGTTTATTCTGTGCCAAAATTTTTGGTCCAGTCAAAGATTACGAATGCTTGTGTGGTAAATACAAGCGTATGAAATACAAAGGCGTCATTTGTGAAAAATGTGGCGTTGAAGTAACAACTGCGAAAGTTCGTCGTGAGCGTATGGGTCACATCGAGCTGGCGTCTCCAGTTGCACATATTTGGTTCTTAAAATCACTTCCGAGCCGTATCGGTCTATTATTAGACATGACTTTACGTGATATCGAACGCGTATTGTATTTCGAATCTTACGTAGTAACTGACCCAGGTATGACTCCATTTGAGAAATACCAACTTCTTAATGATGAAGAATACTTCAACGCTTTAGAAGAACACGGTGATGAATTCACTGCGAAAATGGGTGCAGAAGCTGTTCAAGACTTGTTAAAAGACATCGATCTTGAAAACGAAATTTCACGTTTACGTGAAGAAATTCCAAACACAACGTCTGAGACGAAGCTTAAAAAAGCGTCTAAGCGTTTGAAGTTGATGGAAGCGTTTAAAGAGTCGAACAACAAGCCAGAATGGATGGTGATGAATGTACTTCCAGTACTTCCACCAGATCTTCGTCCGTTAGTACCACTTGAAGGTGGTCGTTTCGCGACTTCTGATTTGAACGACCTTTACCGTCGTGTGATCAACCGTAACAACCGTTTAAAGCGTCTTCTTGACCTTGCAGCGCCAGACATTATCGTACGTAACGAAAAACGTATGTTACAAGAGTCTGTAGATGCATTGTTAGACAACGGTCGTCGTGGTCGTGCAATCACGGGTTCGAACAAGCGTCCATTGAAATCTTTGGCTGACATGATCAAAGGTAAGCAAGGTCGTTTCCGTCAAAACTTACTTGGTAAGCGTGTTGACTATTCGGGTCGTTCGGTAATTACTGTAGGTCCTACTTTACGTCTGCACCAATGTGGTCTTCCGAAGAAAATGGCACTTGAATTATTCAAGCCATTCATTTTCGCGAAACTACAAGCATCTGGCCAAGCAACAACCATTAAAGCTGCGAAGAAAATGGTTGAGCGCGAAACTCCAGAAGTTTGGGACGTTCTTGCTCACGTGATTCGTCAACACCCAGTGATGTTGAACCGTGCGCCTACACTTCACCGTTTGGGTCTTCAAGCATTTGAACCGATCCTGATTGAAGGTAAAGCGATCCGTCTTCACCCACTCGTTTGTGCTGCGTTTAACGCCGACTTCGACGGTGACCAAATGGCGGTACACGTACCATTAACGCTTGAAGCGCAGTTAGAAGCGCGTGCGTTAATGATGTCGACCAACAACATCTTGTCTCCAGCGAACGGTGAGCCAATCATCGTACCGTCTCAGGACGTTGTCTTAGGCTTGTATTACATTACTCGTGATGCGATCAATGCCAAAGGTGAAGGCATGGTGTTTGCAGATACTCACGAAGTTAACCGTGCACTTGCAACAGGTCAGGTAAATTTACACGCTCGCGTAAAAGCACGTGTACACCAGACTGTGATTGATGAAAATGGTAACCGTGAACAACAAACAATTGTTGTGGATACCACACCAGGTCGCTGCTTACTTTGGGAAGTTGTGCCAGAAGGTATGGATTTCCAACAAATCAACGTTGAGATGACCAAGAAAAACATCTCTAAATTGATTAACTCTTGCTACCGTAAATTGGGTCTTAAAGATACAGTGATCTTTGCGGACCAATTGATGTACTTAGGTTTCCGTCAAGCGACACGTTCAGGCGTATCGGTAGGTATGGAAGACATGGTGATTCCACCTGCGAAGTACTCAATTATTGAAAAAGCGGAAGTTGAAGTTCGTGAAATTGAGCAACAGTTCGAACAAGGTTTCGTAACTGCGGGCGAACGTTACAACAAAGTTGTCGATATTTGGGCACGTACGAACGACCAAGTAGCGAAAGCGATGATGGACAACTTGTCTTTTACCACTGTTAAAAACAAACAGGGTGAAGATGAGAAGCAAAAATCATTCAACTCGATCTATATGATGTCTGACTCAGGTGCCCGTGGTTCGGCAGCTCAGATTCGTCAGTTAGCGGGTATGCGTGGTTTGATGGCGAAACCAGATGGTTCGATCATTGAAACCCCAATTAAAGCGAACTTCCGTGAAGGTTTGACAGTACTTCAGTACTTCATTTCAACACACGGTGCACGTAAAGGTTTGGCCGATACAGCACTGAAAACAGCGAACTCTGGTTACTTGACACGTCGTCTTGTAGACGTAGCGCAAGACTTGGTTATTACTGAGCCTGACTGTGGTACTTTGGGCGGTCTTGTAATGACTCCGTTCATTCAAGGCGGTGACGTGATCGAGAACTTAGGTACTCGAGTACTGGGCCGTGTTGTTGCTGAAGATGTGAAGAAAGCAGGTTCTGATGACATTATCCTGCCACGTAACACTTTGATTGATGAGAAACTTGCAAACTTCCTAGAAGAGCAAGGTGTCGATGAAGTTAAAGTACGTTCAGTGGTTGCGTGTGAATCTACATTCGGCGTATGTGCGAAATGTTATGGTCGTGACCTTGCACGTGGTCATCAGGTGAACCCTGGTGAGTCTGTGGGGGTTATGGCTGCACAATCGATTGGTGAGCCGGGTACACAGTTAACAATGCGTACCTTCCACGTAGGTGGTGCTGCAAGCCGAACGTCTGCTGCAAACAGCGTACAAGTACGTAACAAAGGTACTGTACGTTTCCACAATGTGAAAACAGTACAACATGCCAAAGGACACTTGGTATCGACTTCTCGTTCAGGCGAAATCGGTATTGCGGATGATTTAGGTCGTGAGCGTGAGCGTTATAAACTGCCATACGGTGCGTCTATCTTGTTGAAAGATGGCGAAGCTGTAGAAGCTGGCGGTATTGTGGCGACTTGGGATCCGCACACACACCCGCTTGTAACAGAAGTTGCAGGTAAAGTACGTTTCAGCCAAATCGCTGATGGCGTAACTGTTACCTCTAAAACTGATGATACAACGGGTATGACGACGATTGAAATCTTACCTGTGACTGCACGTCCTGCGTCTGGTAAAGATTTACGTCCTGCGGTTGTTCTTGATACGACTGATGGTGGTGAGCAGTTCTACTTCCTACCACAAAACACGATTCTTTCTGTCCGTGATGGCGAAACAATTGGTGTGGGTGACGTTATTGGTCGTGTACCACAAGAAACTTCACGTACGCGTGACATTACCGGTGGTCTACCGCGTGTAGCTGACTTGTTCGAAGCACGTAAACCGAAAGAGCATGCGATTCTTGCTGAAATTTCAGGTGTTGTAAGCTTTGGTAAAGAGACTAAAGGTAAGAACCGTTTAGTGATTACTCCAGATGATGGTTCTGAGATTTACGAAGAACTGATTCCAAAATGGCGTACCATGAACGTGTTCGAAGGCGAACATGTGAACCGTGGTGAGACTGTTTCTGATGGTCCACAAAACCCACATGACATCCTACGCTTGAAAGGCGAAGTTGCGCTGACCAACTACATCGTGAACGAAGTTCAAGACGTATACCGTCTGCAAGGTGTAAAAATCAACGACAAGCACATTGAAGTGATCGTACGTCAAATGTTGCGTAAAGTTGATATCACTGATGGCGGTGATACAAGCTTCATCAAAGGCGAGCAAGTGGATTACATCCGCGTGATGCAAGAGAACCAAGCTGTTCTTGCGCAAAACAAGTTCCCTGCGAAGTTTGAACGTCAATTGATGGGTATTACCAAAGCATCGTTGTCTACTGACTCGTTCATCTCTGCTGCATCGTTCCAGGAAACTACACGTGTGTTAACTGAAGCGGCTGTAACAGGTAAAGAAGATGATTTACGTGGCTTGAAAGAGAACGTAGTTGTAGGTCGTTTGATTCCTGCAGGTACTGGTCTTGCGTATCACTTAGAGCGTCGTCGTCAAGAAGCTGAAGCTGCAGAGCATGAGCTTGTAAATGACTTCTCTGATGTGGATCAAGCATTAAGCCAAGCATTTAGCGATGAGTTTAACGGTCTATAATTAGCCCTTTAAACGCGTGAAAAAGCCACCTTCGGGTGGCTTTTTTTTGTCCTTTTGTTACAGAAGCTGATTTAAGCTTTTATAAATTTCACATTTTTCCTATATTAAAAATATAAGTACACAAATCTCCTTACTTCATTAACGATTAAAAAATAGAGGTGGTTCGACATGAAATTGACATCAAAACTATTGGGCTTAAGCATCTTCGCATTTGTGAGCCAAACGATGGCAGCGCCGATGCCGAATACCATCACCGTGGAGGATAAGGCGGTTGTACCGATTGTCAAAACACAGATTATTCGCAGTGTCGCGGGTCAAGACCCAGTGCGGACGACCGAAGCGACTATTTTTGAAGTGAAAAATGGTGGTAAAGATATTGTGGCGCGTGAAGTGGTTCTCGAAGAAAATGCCAGCCAATTTTCAGATAAAAAAATGTCTGCACCAATTGTGCAAAAAGGTAGCGTGATTGTTCCGACATCCAAAGTTGAAGTGAAATCGACCTTGAGTCAAGGTGGTGTTGTCCTTGCAGAAGGTAAGCAAGTTGATGCACAAGGGGTTGAGTTTAAGAAAGGGCAGGAACCTGTACGTAAGGAGCTGAAACTGGATCAAGTGAAAGACCCGAACAGTCAAGAAAGTGTGACGCGTGCGGTGCTCCAAGAAAATGGCACCACCACCAAAGATGTGGTTGTGGTGAAAGAGCCTGAATAATCTTGAGTTGAATGCGGATGAGGCCCTCTAAGGAGGGCTTCTTGCTTACAAATTTTCAGCAATAGCACCTGTAACCGTAACATTTCACGGGTTTTAAGTTCATACTGATCTTTTATGCTGTAAGAAATAGCCAATAAGGACAAATCTCATGAAAAAATATATGAGCATTATTGCAGTGGCATCTCTTTCGACGATGCTGTTGGCAGGTTGTGAAAATATGAGCGCTTCTGAGCAACGTATTGGGACAGCGGCTTTAGGCGGTGCAGTAGGTGGTGCTGCGGGGAATAGCCTCGGTGGCGGTGTAGGTGCAGCCGTTGGTGGTGGTGCTGGTGCGGCTGTGGGCAGTAAAGCTCAAGGTGGATCAAACCGTAATGCAACCTACAGTGGTGTTGGCGGTGCGATTGGTTCAGCAGTGGGTAAAAGCGTGTTTGGTGGTAATACCGGCGCTGCCATTGGTGGTGCCATCGGCGGTGGCGCAGGCGCTGCAATTGAAGAACGTAAATAATGTTTTAAGTTCAGATTTTCAAAAAAGCACTTCATGGAAGTGCTTTTTTTATAGCTGTGCCGGTTTAGGTTTTTTACGACGGATATATAAAGTCTTTTCCACTTCTGCAATTCGAATGCCAGCTTCATCATAAATATTTAAGGTATAAATACGATGTACGGGGGCATAGTTGTCGGCCAGTTGTTTCACGGTCGCGATTTCTTGGGCATCAAGATGAAAGTCTGCATAGACTGTACTGCGACCTGGGCTGAGAAATTGGATAGAGGCTGCTTTGTCCCAAACAATATATTTATTGCCTAAGTGGTGCATCAGCAGGGTCATATAAAAAGGGTCGACCATTGCATATAAACTCCCGCCAAAATGTACGCCGACAATATTTCGATTTTGTCGAGTGAGGGGCATTTTGACGCGAATGTGGTAGTGTTTAAGGTCAAATTTTTCAATTTGAATCCCTGCACCTTTAAAGGGGGCAAAATGATTGAGAAAGTATTTCGCGACAATCGGCTGTGTCACAAGTTTTTTTAAAATGCTCATTTCGGTCAATGGTATCTGATGAACTTCTATCCATACTAGAGAAGATCAAATCAATTGGCATTGATCGTTTTGCCACTAAAGTATAAAAAACAGTCAATAACAATAAGGAGCTGAATATGGAGCAGCAAAGTTACTGGGTACAAACTACAGATCAGCAAAGACTCTATGTGAAAACATGGGGCAATGCGAACAATCCTGTGCTGGTCTTGGTGCATGGCTATCCAGATAATCAAGAGGTCTGGGAGCCTGTGATTGGGCATTTGGTGCAAGATTATTATATTGTGACCTATGACGTTCGCGGTGCAGGGATGTCGAGTGTGCCGCGTCGTACACGGGCCTATGCCTTGCCTCAGCTATCGCTAGATTTGGAAAGTGTGGTGAATAGTGTGATCCCACAGCGTAGCTTTCATCTGGTTGCGCATGACTGGGGTTCGATTCAGTCATGGGAGTCCGCGACTGAGCCAAAATTTAGAGAGCGTATGCTGTCATTTACCACCATTTCAGGCCCATGCTTAGACCATGCCGCATTTTGGATGCGTGAACAGTTCACACAACACAAGTCTCAATTTTTTAAGCAGTTAACGAAGTCTTGGTACATTGCGGCCTTTCAGTTGCCTTTTTTAGCACCAACCGTATGGCAGTTTTTTAGTCCCGATCATTGGGGCAAAGTTTTATCGCGTTTAGAAGGACGCTCAGACTTACCGCTGAATCATCACATTGCTGCCGATGGTAAACACGGGGTTGCACTCTACCGAGCTAACTTTATTCCACGTCTGACCAAACCTCGGGAACGCTTTGCAATTTGCCCCGTACAGGCGATTGTGTTGGAGCAAGATCAATTCGTGAGCCCAGCCTTGATCGATGAAATGCCGAAGTGGGTCGAGGATTTTCAACGGGTGAATGTAAATGCCAACCACTGGGCAATCTTGAGCCAGCCTGAGATAATTGCTAAAGAAATCAAAAAATTTGTTCAAAACTGGCGTTGTGTTGAAGCCAGTTGAAATGATCTGTAAAAGAGAAAGGCGCAGGCGACCTGTCAGGGCAGAATTTTTTGGTTATTTTCTGATAAAATGCGCCTTTCTTCCAAGTCACTCTTTTCACTATGTTCGCAATTCTTGCCGCTATTGGGGTCATGTTTGGACTTTCATTAGCTCGTGTGCCTGTAGTATTTGCATTAATTATTGGTGCTGTCACAGGTGGTTTATTGGCTGGTTTAGGGCTACACGGTACCCTCGAAGCATTTAACAATGGACTTGGGGGCGGCGCAAAAATTGCGTTGGCTTACGGGGTCTTAGGTGCATTTGCTTTGGCTTTGGCACGCTCAGGTTTACCTGACTTGTTGGCCTATAAGCTTATTAAAACATTGAAAGGTTCGAGCAATGAAAAGGCACAAAATCGGGTTAAATATCTGATTTTTATAACCGTCGCGTTAGCAGCCATTTGTTCACAAAACGTCATTCCTGTGCATATTGCGTTTATTCCAGTCCTGATTCCTCCTTTATTAAGTGTGTTTAACCATCTTCAGTTAGACCGTCGACTAATTGCTTGTGTTCTAACCTTTGGTTTGGTTGCCACTTATATGTTGGTACCATTTGGATTTGGTGCGATTTTCCTGAATGACATCTTAGGTCAAAATATTAATACTTTCGGGCAACCCTACGGCTTTAAAATCAATTATGCCGATATCCCTTCAGCAATGGCCATTCCTGTTTTTGGCATGTTTGTTGGTTTATTGGTTGCTGTATTCTTTAGTTACCGTAAGAAACGTGTATACGAAGAAGTACATGTGGAACCAGTGCAGCAAAGTATTTCTTCTGAACTTGATATCACGGGTGAGAAGTCTAAGCCCGAAATTTCAAAGTTTACGTTATCTATGGCTCTCATTGCGGTAGTTGCTACGCTTTGGGTACAAATTGCATCAGATTCTATGATTTTAGCTGGTCTGGTTGGTGTTGCGATTTTGAGCTGTGCGGGAATTTTTAAATGGAAAGAAGCAGATGATGTGATTATTAGCGGTATGCGAATGATGGCATTAGTTGGTTTCATTATGATTGCAGCACAAGGTTTTGCATCTGTTATTTCTGCGACCAATCAAGTGCCAGCATTGGTAGAAGCATCAGTGCAGTGGATTGGTTCTAGCCAAGGACTCGCTGCATTTTGGATGCTATTGATTGGCTTACTGATTACTTTAGGAATCGGTTCTTCGTTCTCTACCATTCCAATTTTAGCAATTATTTATGTGCCGTTGTGTATCCAGTTTGGTTTCAGTCCAGCGGCAACCATTGCGATTATTGGTACGGCTGCGGCACTCGGTGATGCGGGTTCTCCGGCTTCTGACTCCACTTTGGGACCGACTTCGGGTTTGAATATGGATGGTCAGCATGATCACATGAAAGACAGTGTGATCCCGACCTTTATTCACTTTAATATTCCACTCATGATTTTCGGTTGGATTGCGGCCATGGTGTTGTAATTAAAAATCCAATGATTATAAAAAGGCGATTTTAAATCGCCTTTTTTATTATTTATTCAGATTAAAATAATCGGGTTTATAATGTTAATTCGGATTAAAAAGGTTGGAATTAAAATATATTTATTTTGATTCTTCGTTATTAATTTAAAACCAACAAAAACAGTATATTTAATATTTAAGTCAATTAAAAACAATTACTTAAAAATAGTATTTAAAATACATTATTATTATAATTGCATATTAATTACACTCTTGTTTATGATGAGTTAATGTTAATTTTTATATTAATTATTTTACAAACAGAGGTTGTTTGAAATGTTGAAGCAAATTGCTCTAATTACATTAATGGGTCTTTCTGCATCTGCTGCAATGGCAGGTCAATGGCAAATCAAAGTCGGTGGATCTGCAATTGCGCCAACGCAGGACACGAAAATTGCGAATGGTACATTAACGGTTGAAGCAGATAGCGAACTCGCGTTTACGCCATCGGTTGAATATTTCTTTAATGACAATATTTCTGCAGAGTTACTGCTAGCAACGCCAATTAGCCACGATATACTCATTAATGGTGCAGAAGCAGTAAAAATTAAACATTTACCGCCAACATTAACTGCAAAATATAACTTTAAAAACTCAACAGGTTTCACGCCTTATATTGGTGTCGGTGCAACAGCTTTTATTGCATGGGATGAGGAGGGTGTGAAGAGCGTAAAAGAAGATTTTGGTTATGCTGCTCAACTTGGTTTTAACTTCCAACCTGCCGATGCGAAAAACTGGGGCGTGTTTGCAGATGTCCGTTATGCAGACTTAAATCCAGAAGTAAATGTAAATGGTACAACGAAGTTTAAATTAGATATCGATCCAGTGATTTATACACTCGGTTATAGCTACAAATTTTAATAATCAAAAGTAGCTTTTTAAGAACCTCATCAATGATGGGGTTTTTTTTATGCAAAGACTAAAGTTGAATAGTGGTCAACGTTGAAATAAATCACGATGATTCAGTATTAAAAGAAAATCGTCTATAGAATGGATAGAAACAGAATAAGAGAGTGATAAAAATGAAATCTATGCTCGGAATTGGTTTAGTCTGTGGTTTGGCGTGGAGCATGCATGCTCAAGCGGCCAGTTTTAATTGTGAGAAAGCGAAAACCACGACAGAGCACGCAATCTGTGAACATCGCCAAATCAATGACGCCGATGTGAAAATGACCACCACCTATACCATCTTAAAACGTCTTGTTCCGATGGGGACACGTGGCTTGATTCAGGATGAGCAAGTGAAGTGGTTGAGTCTCCGTGACCGCTGTGGTGCTTCACAACGTTGCCTCATGGATGTGTATAAAATGCGCCAGCAGCAGTTAGAACTACAGCTAGATCGTATTTACCGTCAGGGCCCATTTTAAAAAAAGCAAAAAAACTTGCGATTGCTATTGAAAAACGTATCGCTCACTCCAATTCATTAAGCATTCTCTATAAGACTTAATACATTAAGGAGCGATTGATGAGCGAGCAAAACGTACATAAACATAGTTTCCAAGCTGAAGTGGCTCAGCTATTACATTTAGTGACGCATTCACTGTATTCAAATCCTGACATTTTCCTACGTGAATTGATCTCAAATGCATCCGATGCCTGCGATAAATTGCGTTTTGAAGGCATTAATCATCCTGAATATTATGAAAATGACCCGGACTTACATGTGCGCGTCAGCTTTGATGAAGCCAATCAAACACTGACCATTTCAGATAATGGGATTGGTTTAACTGAACAAGAAGCGATTGACCACTTAGGTACGATTGCTAAGTCTGGAACCAAGGACTTTATGTCTAAGCTCACCGGTGACCAGAAATCAGATGCACAACTGATTGGTCAGTTTGGTGTCGGTTTCTACTCAGGTTTTATTGTGGCTGACAAAATTGCCGTAGAATCACGCCGTGCAGGTGTGCATGCCGATCAGGCGGTACGTTGGACCAGTGCGGGCACAGGTGAGTTCGAAGTCGAACAGATCCACAAAGACAGCCGTGGTACCGATATTATTTTACATTTGCGTGAAGATGCGTTGGATTATTTACAGTCGCATAAAGTGAAGCAAATTATCAATAAATACTCGGATCACATTAGCCTGCCGATTGAGATGCAAAAAGAGGTTTGGCAGCAAGAAGAAGCGGTCGAAGGTGAAGAACCAAAACCGGGTCAGTATGTGAAAACGGGTGAGTGGGAAGCGATTAACTCAGCCAGCGCCCTGTGGACACGTAATAAAAATGAAGTGACTGAAGAGCAGTACGTCGAGTTTTATAAGAATCTCAGCCATGATTTTGAAGCGCCACTGGCATGGGCGCATAACCGCGTCGAAGGCAGTACCGAATATACACAGCTGTTGTATGTACCGAGCAAAGCTGCAGCGAATATCTTTACCCGTGAAGCCAAAGCGGGGATTAAGCTCTATGTAAAACGGGTCTTCATTATGGATGACGCGGATAACTTGATTCCAAACTATTTACGCTTTGTTCAAGGGGTGGTCGACAGTGCCGATTTACCATTGAACGTTAGTCGCGAGTTGTTACAAGAAAGCCGTGATGTGAAAACCATTCGTGAAGGGAATGCACGCCGTGTATTGACCATGCTGGATGCTTTAGCCAAATCGGAAGATAAAAAAGATCAAGAGAAGTTCAAAACCTTCTACCGTGAATTTGGTTCAGTATTGAAAGAAGGTTTGGGCGAAGACTTGGGTAACCGTGAGCGTATTTTAAAACTTTTACGCTTCTCAACTTCAAACAATGATGCGGTGAGCACTTCTTTGCAGGACTATAAAGCGCGTATGCCTGAGGGGCAAAAAGCGATTTACTATGTGACTGCAGACAGTCTCAATGCTGCGAAGAACTCGCCACAACTTGAGCTGTTTAAGAAAAAAGGCATTGAAGTCTTACTCATGGCAGACCGTGTCGATGAATGGGCAATGGAATTTGTGCATGAGTTTGATGGCACACCAATGCAAAACGTGGCGAAAGGTGCAGTCGATTTAGGTGATTTACAAGATGCCGAAGAGAAGAAGGCACTTGAGGCAGCTGCAAAGCAGTTTAAACCTGTGGTTGAAAAACTATCTGACTCATTGAAAGCCAAGACCAAAGAAGTGCGTGTGACCACACGTTTGGTGGATTCACCTGCATGCTTGGTGACAGGTGAGGGAGAGCTTTCTCCACAACTGATTCGTATGCTGCAACAAGCGGGTCAGGCCGTACCTGAAAGCAAGCCAATTTTGGAAATTAACCCAGAGCATCCATTGGTGAGAAAATTAGAAAATTCGGCACAGTTTGATGACTTGGCTAATGTAATTTTTGACCAAGCGGTGATTGCTGAAGGCGGCTTACCTGATGATCCTGCCGAATATATCAAACGGATTAACAGCTTATTGCTTCAATAAACCATTATATGTTTAAAGAAAGCCTATCGTTAAGATAGGCTTTTTTTATGTCAATGAGTTGGATCAAGCACCTTAATATCTGTTGAACGCATCGATTAAATTGGCGGAAAAGAAGCTGATGTGGATATTCGTGGATAAGTGAGAACTTATCCACAGTTCAGCCTAAAGATTCACCATGCCATTAAAATAAAGCTTCAAAACGCACCAAAGCACTGACGTAATGGCTGCGGTCTTCACGGTGATCGTTAAAATAATTTAAGTCACCTTGGATATAAAACCACTCCCTTAAGAACGGTTGACGCCACGAGACAAAAGGTCCCCAACGGTTCAAACGCAGGTCGTCGTTGTTGTAGAAACCGCCGGTATAAATGCCGTAGTTAAAACGATTGCCATGAAAGAATTGGTGTTGTCTAAAACTATAGTTATCCCAGAGCAGATCATCATCCTGATCGTCTGCATAGGTCAGACTGAACTGATTGGATAAAAATGGTTGATTGAGTCGTGCATGAGTCAGCTCTAGGTTGGTACGTAAATAATTTTCACTGTCGATACCATAACGATAAATCTGTTCAGCATAAGCGCGGAAATCATTGTCGAGTTTCCATTCTTTCGATAACTCGATACGTGCATAGATATCATCTCCTGAACGTACCCCCAAGTCGAAATCTGTTTCAAATGGCAGGCGATCTGACAGTTGTGACCATCTTAAGGCCAGTGAGCTATTGGCATCACGGGTTTGACGACGGTCAAATGATTTATCGTTATTCACACTGGGTGGATTTTCATTGCTAATTGCAACATTGTTTTGCAGCTCGTTATCTAAAGAGTCATCACCAAACACCACACTGAGTTTATGTTCTAAGGTTGGAAGCTTAACCCGGCCCCGAATCCGCGGTTTTACATCGTATTCATCATGTTTATTCCAACGGTTATCGACCAAGACCCGTAAGGTGGCTGTGGCCGGTTTTTTAGGATCGGTTTCACCAAACCAGTTGTCCATTTTCATGGCGGTTCGATCTGCCCAGTTTCGAACTTCTTTTTGCTGGCGGTCGACCCACGTGCGTTCTTCAGTGAGGTCTGTCGTGGGCACAATCAGCTCGTCCGATTCTTCAGGTAGAACGGTTGGAAGTGAGTCAATCCACTGTGGAATTTGATATAAAAGTCCACTACCTTTGGGGGGCGATGCGATTTTGTCAATTTCAGCCACGTCGTGAGGTGGCACAAAATGTTGTGTGCTGTTGGTATTGCTTTCCGCCCAAGCCACGTTGACGTATGTACCTAAACTTAGGCAGAAAAATAAAGAGATGGATCCCACATGTTGAGTTCTTAGCATGCTTTCGTACTTTATTGTTCTTCGATGTTTTAGTGTTGTAAATTTCACATAAGAACACAAGTAGAAAATACAAAACTCTACAACTCGCTGCCCAGTTGTTTTTGAATAGAATCAAATAATTGAAACACAGTGATAGGTTCAGGCAAAGTAGAAATCGTATTTTGAATCAGTTGCCAACTGATGCCGTGCTGTCGGTCTAAGACTAAGCACGGATACGCGATCTCAGTACGTGAGAGTTCAACCCGCTTTTGACCATGAATTACTCGAATTTTTTGTCGTTCTTTTAACACTAAAATGGGTGTATTTACGTCCGCGGGGCTTTCTTCAAAATGAATAAATTTACGGCTATTGAGGAGATCGGCCAGAATAAATGGATGATAGCCTTCAATATGCCATACCAGTTTGGCCTGTTGGGTATACAGCTGAAAAATCGAAAACACATCATGTATGTGAGTCTGTAGCTGATCCCATTCAATTTCACGGATGGCTGCGACTTGATGTTGACAACTCTGGGCAAATTGTTGGCTCAGGCGAATGGCTTCCGTGGGACTGTCAGCACCGAATAGAGCCAAATACTTAATAAACCCTCCGTGCTGATGGGTCTGTTCTGCCAAATAGATGGGATAATCCAAGCAGTGATCGAGTTGGTCGCTGTGGATCAGAAAATCGATATTTTGACTGATCTCGATGTGCCCTGAAATGTCGATACCATACAGCTTAGGATCTAAGTTTGGTTGATGCAGCGTGCGCAATTGCGCTTGATATTGCCCCAGATTGATCTGTGTGGGCAGTATGAGTTGCGCAGCAGGGGCTGTTGTTTTTGAATTGTCTGTATGGCTATCCTGCACAACAGGGTGTGGTGTTGCCACTTCGCTTTCAAGTAGATTATGCTGATGAGATACAGATGAAATGTCTGTATCTGGTGGTTCAGCCAAGATCGATCGCCTTTGGATAAAGTCCTGAATGGTGAGCGTTGAAATAGATGCACTTGGCTTAAGGTCAAATCGAATGGCTGCAGCGGTCTCAATGATAAATTCTTCCTGAGGCGGACATAGCCCATCACTTAAAAGTGACAGATTGCTGAGAATCAAATGATTTTCTGCTAATACCTCAGATTGAAGATCTAAATCTGTTTGTACGATATCGACCTGATTTTCAGGTTCCTTATCTTGTTTGATACTTAGCTCAATAGTATTGATTGAGACGATATCTTCTACAGTGTTTTGGTTAAAAGACCTGAGTTCGGATTCTTCAATTTGAGTTGCATTTGGGTTGCTGTTAAATGGAGGTTGAATTTCCGTATTGAAATAAAGCATTGCTTCAGCCTTAGATAAAACCAGACCAGAATCTGGGCTGACTTCGGGGAAGTCTGACTCAGACTCTTGGGTTCGTTCAGCCAATGTATCATCATTTGTAGCAATGCTTAAAAGCTCAATACCCGTGAAAACAAAAGCGTCAGTAACCACATTGTCCTGTGCCTGCCCTATGTCAGTTTTTTCCTCGAATGTTATTGCAACAGGGACGATAAACTGGTCTCGTGCAACTTCTGCAACTTCTGCAACTTCTGCAACTTCTGCAACTTCTGCAACTTCTGCAACTTCTGCAACTTCTGCAACTTCTGCAACTTCTGCAACTTCTGCAACTTCTGCAACTTCTGCAACTTCTGCAACTTCTGCAACTTCTTCGGATATTTCTGGTGTCGTAATAAAAGGTACGTTCTCGGGTTGTTGAGCACTTTGTGCATGGCTCAAAAACCATTGGTAAGCATGCTCAAACTTTATGTGCCATGGGCTGCTATGCACTGTAGCTGGGGTGTTTTGAAAAACAATTTGCCAACCTAAACCTGATTTATATAAAAAACCCCATGCGAAAGCCGCCTGCTGTTTTAAGGCATCGGTTAAAGAAGATTCATATTGAAACAGTCCAATGTAGGCATGCTGGTAGGGGCTTTGCTTTATCCAGCGTTCAGCTGCAGCTTGAGGCTGAGTCAGCGCCTTATACGCTTCGAGTTGTTTTTGAAAAATGGGTTCATCACAGAGTGCAAAAATTTCACGGATGCGTTTTTTCGAGCGCGCAATTTCAAAAAAAGACAGAGGTTGATGCTCCAAACCATCAATCAATTGATGTAGTTCTTTGATCAGCAGTGCTTTTTCGATTGCTTTCATACGCTGAACTCTAAAGTTGTTTTTGTGCTTGTTCCAAGTAGCTTGCCAAAACCATATTGATGGCCAGTTCAAGTAATTTATATTCGGCTGAAGTCGGCTGCGTATATTGTTGTGCAAAAGCTATCAATTGATCAAGGTCAATGGCTTGGGGGGGAATGCGGCCTTGAATGAGGGCTTGTAAATTTTGCATAGGTATGTGCTATTGAGTGCATTTAATTTATTGGTTTTGGAATTGGGTCTTCTTGTTTGATCATAATTAGAAAAGAATAAATAGGCAAAAATTATTCTGCACGTGATACGAGAAAAGGGTAGTGAAAAATGTAGATAATTTCGATTTCAGCACAGATTGAATTAAATATTTTTGCCCTAGAGGGTTCATAGCTGAAATTTTTTGTCAGTTCTTTGCAATTTTGGGCAAAAAAATAGGCAATCAACATTGCCTATTTTTGACCAAGTCAGCGCAAATTACGCTTCTTGATGTGGTGCAGCCGCAGGAGCATCAGCCGTTGCCGTTTGAGTGTCTGCTGGTTTTTTTACAGGAAAATCTGGAACAAAAACAACTTGTGCAGAAACAGTTGCAGAAAGAGCCATTACAGCGACAGCCAAAGCATATTTAACAGCGTTCATGATTTTTCCTCTAAAAAAGAGGTCTCACTTAGGAGACTGGGAGTTTTAAAAAGATAAATTTCGCATGAATAATATCAAAAAATGATCGATTTAAGCGCTGGTTTAGGCCATTAAAAGATGAATGATGAGTTCATTTATTGTTAAAAAACAATAGATTAGAATAAATACTCTAGTTTGGTATAGAGTTTTTACTCCAGTGCTAAGCTATTTGAATTTAAAGTGAAAATTTAGATTTTTCAAGTTTGAAATGAAGCTTGAAAGTAGGACTTTTTGTCTGAAATGAGACCTGAAAAAGGACGTAGAGTTAAATGATTAGTTGTTTAAATATTCACCATTTTGAAGTCTTTTGATTGTGCACACTGTGTAAGTTTTTGCTGTGGAATGTTTAAGTTATCTATTTTTGATTAAAAATTCACCTAAGATGAACAGGCAAAAACAACAATAGCTGAGGACAAACAGATGGCCATTGCAAAAGTGGTAGAAGTCAATTCAAGCAGTGCGAAAAGTTTTGAAGATGCGATTCAGACAGGGATCGCAAAAGTCACCGAGACGGTGAAGAATGTTCAAGGTGCTTGGATCAATGAACAAAAAGTGGTGATTAAGGACAACCAAATTGTAGAATATCGGGTCAATCTTAAAATTAGTTTCTTGGTCGATTAAACACAAGTCCATTTTTTTATAACCTATAAAAAATCCCCGCAGATCGGGGATTTTCTTATCTATGGATAGGGCTCAGTTAAGCTCTGAATCCAGTATCCTTATGATTGTTTTGGTGTTTCACAAGACTCATCTGAACACTGTGCCGCATTATTTTCTTCTGCTGGCATTTGTGCTTTTTCAATGACTTGTAAAAAGACTTCACGCGGCTGCGCACCCGCTAAAGCCACACGTTGATCGAAAACAAAGAACGGCACACCTGTTACTTTCAGTTGTTCACGCGCTACTTCTTGGTCAAACTTCACGAAATCTGCATATTCGTCAGAATCCAGCACATCATCTACTTCAACTGGGTTTAAGCCAATACGAGAGGCCACATCTTCAATGGTTTCACGTTCACCAATCGGTAAGCCTTGCGTCATATAGCTAAAGAAAAAGGCTTCTTCGGCTTCATTGCCTAAACCGTGGCTTTGAGCAAGGTGGATAACACGGTGTGCATTGAAACTGTTGCCTGAGTTGGCATTTTCCCAGTTAAATTCAATGCCTTCTTCCGCAGCCATTTTGGCAATATTACGTTGCATCTCTTCAACTTCAGCCACTGTGCGACCATATTTTAGTGCGAGACGTTCTGAGTTCGAAATTTCTTGGCGTACTGGTGCATCTGGATCCAGTTCAAAACTGTGCCAATGCACTTCCAATTCCACACCAGCTTGTTCAGCCGCCGCTTCTAAACGTTTTTTGCCAATATAACAAAAAGGACAAACAACATCTGACCAAATATCTACACGCATGGGATTTCTCAAAATAGTAAAAAGAGCAATTAAGGAAATGATGGGGATGAGTTATAAAATTTAAAGCAGGTCCATTAAAAAAAGCTGTTTCGCTATGGATTCAATCAGTTGAACCCTCTGGGCTTGACCGCTTATCTGACAACTACGCAACACAAAGATCGAAAAATATACAATAGGGTTAAGGCGCTCAGTTTGAACACGCCTTTTTATATCTCTTAGCGTTTGGGATTGTTTTATGAAATTTTTAAATTCTCTTCCAGTTTTTTATTGTGTTCTTCTTATTATGCCGACTTTGCTGCAAGCCAATGGTGAGATCGTGAGTCTACCGACTTTTAAAACCATGGCGGAATCAGAGCTACGTGCTGAAACGGGCGTGATTCCTTATCAACAGGATGAAAACATTCGTAAAGCCTTGCAGCACCGTATCGTTCAGTTACAGGATGATGCACAGTCTTTTGTGGTCGATCCGACTATCACTCAAAATATCGATATTTTGCCACCTGCGGTCACCGCAGATCTAAATTCTGTGCCGCCTTTGTTACGTGAACATGTCTTAAACATCGCCGCTGGTTTACAGTCGTCTAATCCAACTGAAGGTTTGTATATCATGTTGCAGCCGTTTGGCATTGACCGTAATGCGACCAATGTACAAATTGCCCGTGAACAAATTTCGATTGGGCAGATTGATCGGAATTTTATGCAAGGGATTCAACAGAATAGTCAACAACCGAGAACAGCTCCAGCGAAGTAACACGTCCTTATTCGTTTATCACCAGTACATTCCTCATCCACTTGGAGAAGGTACGGCCTTAGGGTCTTAAAATATCGATAACATGTTGAAATATTGATCATGTGCCTTTATTTGCTATGATGAAAAGAAATGAAGAGGAAGCTGAACATGCGACGTATCGTGTTGATTTTAGTTCTTGCGACCAGTGCCGTTTTTGGTTGGATGTTTTATCAGTATTCTCAACAACAAAAAGAGCAGCAGCAGCTACAACGCTATGAAACGGTGCTGTATGAAAAGACCGAACAAATTTACAAACAAGCTCAAGATTGGACCACACCGATTCAAGTCGATGTGAAAGACCCACGTCTGACAGGTGACTATCAAATTATGGCGGAGTTTGTGCTTAGTCATATGCTGCAAAATGCCGAAGCGCGTAATCAATATCTGCGAGATTTAAAAGCCTTAAATTGGGATCAATTTTTAAATATTGACCGATTAAGCAAAGACAAAAAGAACAATTATGCTGAAACGGAGCAAATGCTGAAAGACGTACATACTGTTGTCGAGAGCTATGCACAGCAGGTTGAACAACGTCAAAAAGAGGCCATCGCTCAGGCCAAAGATTTAGCAATATCTTCGCGGTTCCGCCATCAACTGACCGACAGTATGAAAGCCAGTGAAAAAAGCCATGAAGCTACCCGCCTGTTTAGTCTTGAACAACAGAATTTAGCCAAAGCGGATCAAATTTTCTTGGTGCTGAAAAATAACCAATGGGAAAAGAAAAATAACACCTTTATGTTTTATGAAGATGCCCCACTACAGCAGTTTAATGCGCTGTATAAAGAGATTTTGGCATTGAATAGCCAAATGCAGCAGGTCGAAAAACAGACCCAAAAAGAGGTGGAACAGAAGTTATAACACCGTGCAAAGATGACAGTTGTGTAAGCGGACTGTCATCTGTTGTTCAAAATTGGCTGCTAGAGTAAAAGCATCACAACGATGACGACTTTTCAGTGCAGGCAGGTGAGTCATGAGAACCATACACGTTTTTGATGATATTCAGCATGTGTATAGTGAGTTTGTAGAAAATAAAAACTATCCAAAATTAGAACGTTTAAGCAACTGGGGGAAGAATCGATTTTTCTTCAACCAATATTTCAAAATGATCGAAGACTGGCACCACACCGAACAAATCGTGATTCAGTTTAACCAACAGTACTTCAGTCTAGATACGGGCAGTGCGCCTGACTTTATGGACAAAGAAAAGTATATGGCTTGGTTGATGGGCGAGCTCTTAATTTAAATCCTTTACAAAACAGCACAGCGCCTGATTCGTTCTAGGCGCTGTGCTTGTATTGAATTAATCAAAAATTTTATCGGCCGCTTGGAAGGGTAGACTGACCACATCAATTGCGACGGCAAAAGGCAGTAACACTAATTTTTCAAAAGGATTCATGCCCGACTTCGATTTATAACTTTCCTCTTGATGGGTATAAATGCTCACCTGATAAGGTTTACTCAAGGCTTTTAAGGACGCTAAATTGTTCGCCGCAGGGTAAACCACACCTGCCAGTTTGATCTCGAAACAGAAACGTTGTGCAAACATGCGTTCATCACTGGAACTTGAACATTCCTTCGCGCCATTTTCAATAAAAAACTCCAGATCTTTCTTACTGATGTCTTCTTTGAGTTTCACATAAGACAGTGGTAGTGTCCCTGTGAAATGACCATCATTCTCTTCTGAATAGAAACTTAGTTCTCGGGTCACTTGAATATTTTTCGGGTCCAGTTTCCCAATCAAGCTGACAAATTGAGGCCCACCTTGGGTCAATACATAACTTTTTTGTTGGCCTGCAATCACTAAACTATGCGCAGGTACATTTGGCAGAGGCTGAGCGGGTTTGCCAAAAGCCACCACTTGGTCTTCAATCAAGGTCACTTTGTTGGTACGGGTATAGGTTTTATTGTCTTTGGTCATCAGGGTTTTGGTGGCACAGCCTGTGAATAATGTTGCCATGACGCCTAAGCAAATGATGGTTTTTAAAGGTGATGCAAACATCGATAGACTCCGACTCATTTGAAATATAGTTAAGCTGAATTTTTATTGTCTTTAAGCCTATCATTAAAATGTTCAAAAAGTCGTCAAAGCTCAAAAGTTTAAAGTCATGAAAGTTCGATGAGTTGCTCAATGCCGTGGCAACAGATTTTATTTCTTATCCATCTACTGGTTTTAGATACTGAATGAATGTTAATTTGGGCCTGAACTGGCTATGATCATGCAGGCGCTTGATAAAAACGATGGACTGGCGAATACGTCATAACAAGGTGGAGACTAGGCTGATGCAAGACTTGATTTGTTATAAAAAACTTCCTGTGTGGACTGCGCAGTCCATTCCGCAAGGGTTTAAAAATCAACACAATACCAAAGCGGGTACGTGGGCAAAGCTAAAGATTTATCAAGGAGAGCTGAGTTTTGCTTTTCTAGATGAGGCAGGTCAAGTGCAATCTGAACATCTGTTTACAGCTGAGCAACAGCCACCATTTATTCAGCCTCAAGCATGGCACAAGATTGTTTCGGCGAGTGATGACATAGAGTGTCAACTACAGTTTTACTGCACTCCGCAAGATTATTTTTATAAGAAATATCAGCTTTCACCTACCCACTCAGAAATTTTGGCGGCTACGCCGTATTTACACGGTGGTCAGGCTTTGGATGTCGGCTGTGGACAAGGGCGTAACAGTCTGTATTTAAATCGGCAGGGCTTTGAGGTGGATGCTTGGGATGTGAATCCGCAAAGTTTGCAAAAATTACAGCAAATAATAGATGCCGAAGGTATTCAAAAGATTCATCTGCAACAGCGTGATTTAAATGCTGACCCAAGCATTACAGGTACATACGACTTTATTTGCTGTACGGTGGTGATGATGTTCTTGCAAGCGCCAACGGTGAAACCATTGATTGCGCAGATGCAGCAAGCTACCAAAGTGAACGGGTTTAACTTGATCGTGTGTGCGATGGATACCGATGATATTCCTGCACAGCCTGACTTTCCTTTTGCCTTTAAAGCAGGAGAGCTAAGTGCGCTATACGATGGCTGGAACATTGTGAAATACAATGAAAATGTCGGTGAGTTACATCGGGTGGATGCAGAGGGAAAACGGATTAAACAGCATTTTGCGACGTTGTTAGCGCAGAAAATTGAAGTATGAGCTTTTTAATGGTTTGAGTTGAATAGGTTTTGTATTCAACTCATTAATTAAATACTCGAAAGTCTTCGGTCACTTCCTTAAGTTAGATGGACTGTTCTTATATTCAGAAAAAGACAGTCTATTTAATGTGATGATGTGAGTAATTAAGGTTGATAAGTAATGTCTAAAGCTTTCAGAGGCAATTGAATAATGTCGATGGCGATTGTTAAAGGCAATAGCGGTATTGCAGATAGTTTTTCACGACGAGACATTTTAATATAGCCACTTTGATTGTCGTAATACATGATACGTACTTTATAAGGATGACTTAATGGCTTTAGATCCGTGGCATTCTCAATTTTGGGGTAAACCGTACCTGAAATTTCTAAACTAAATAGATGATCTTGCTGCTCTGCCTTAGAGCAATCACATGGCGCAACACCATATTTTTTGAATAATGAACGTTCTTCTGGACTTAATGTTCCATTGGGTGGTACATAAGAAAATTTAAAAGTACCGCTAAATTTATTGCTGTTGAGCCCAGAAGAATAGAAATCAAGTTCACGATTGATACGGATATATTGCGGATTGAGTTGGCTAATGAGTTGAATAAAATCAGCACCGCCTTTATTGATGAGGTAACTGTATTTATTTCCTGCAACTACAATGCTATCAGTTGGCTCGTTCGGAAGTGCTTTAGACAATTTTCCAAATGCAATCACATCGTCTTCAAGTAAGGTTACCCATCCGTATTTAGCCTCGTATTTTTGAAATAAGCTACGGGAATGATGCCCAATTTCTTTATTAGCAATGCAACCTGTGAGGAAAAGTGATGTACATAGGTAGCCGATCGTCAAAAGGGAATAAAATGGTTTAATTTTCATTGTTATGTAAAAGACTGTTATATTTTAGGTCATACCATAAAGCAAAAACTTCTGAAACTCTAGGGTTTTAGTCCCCATTATTGAATTGATACGCTTCGTTAGGAATGGTCCTAAGACTGTATAAAGATCAAATTTTATGAGAAAAGGTCGAATAGGAGTAAGAGGTTTAATGAATGTTTTGGCTTTGTAAAATAGTAAATAAGATGTTTATTCAACTTATGATTCAGTTTTGAAACTTGAACTTTCTATCTGTTAGTTTATTTTAGTTAACCGCTTTAAGTTTAAGTAAATAGTATTTACTCTTTGCTTAATAAAGAAACCCCGCAATAAGCGGGGTTTCTTTTATCTCAGTATTTAACTAAATATTAAACACGTTCGATAATTGTCGCGATACCTTGGCCCAAACCGATACACATCGTCGCAAGACCAATTTGCGTATCTTGTTGTTCCATCACATTCAATAATGTGGTTGTGATACGTGCACCAGAACAACCCAATGGGTGACCCAATGCAATCGCACCACCATTTAAGTTAATGATGTCTTGCTTGTCATATACGCCTAAGCCTTTCATTACTGATAAGCCTTGAGCAGCAAATGCTTCATTTAACTCGATGGTTTGGATATCTGCCATGCTTAAGCCAGCACGTTTAAGTGCTTTTTGAGTTGCAGGTACAGGACCATAACCCATGATCGCAGCATCACAGCCTGCAACCGCCATAGAGCGAATCACAGCACGTGGCTTAAGACCTAAAGCTTGAGCACGTTCAGCAGACATCAGTAGCATTGCAGATGCACCATCAGACAAAGCTGAAGAAGTCGCAGCTGTTACTGTACCGCCTTTCGGGTCAAATACAGGACGTAAACCTTTGAATGCTTCAAGGTTTGCATCTGGACGAATCACTTCGTCGATATCGCAAAGGATTTTGAAGCCATTGGCATCATGACCTTCAACACCTACGATTTCGTTTTTGAAACGACCTTCTTGCGTTGCAGCCCAAGCGCGGCGGTGAGATTCAACACCGAACGCATCTTGTTCTTCACGCGTAATGCCGTTCATACGACCTAACATTTCAGCCGTTAAGCCCATCATGTTCGATGCTTTTGCATAGTGCTTAGACGCTTCTGGGTTCAGGTCGATGCCGTGCATCATCCCGACGTGACCCATGTGCTCTACACCACCGATGATGAAGATATCACCTTGGTTGGTTGCAATCTGTGCAGCGGCCGTGTGAAGCGCTTGCATAGAAGAACCACAAAGACGGTTAACTGTTTGGCCTGCCACAGTTTTTGGAAGGTCAGCCAATAAACCAATGTTACGGCCAATGTTCATCCCTTGCTCTAGAGTCTGGTTTACACAGCCCCAGATCAGGTCTTCAACTTCATTGGTGTCAAACTGGTTACGAGCAACTAAAGCACGAACCAATTCAGCCGATAAGCTGTCAGCACGTACATTGCGGAACATACCGTTTTTGGTTTTACCCATTGCTGAACGTACGCCATCAACGATGACAACGTCACGTGGATTTAAAGTAGCCATTCACGTTGCTCCTTAACCGTAGAATTTTTTGTTGTTAGCAGCCATGTCACGCAACATTTGTGGCGCTTCATAAGCCTTACCTAAGTGTGCGTATTTGTCGCAAAGTGCAACGTATTCAGCAACACCAGTTTGGTCGATGTAACGGCATGGACCACCACGGAATGGAGGGAAACCTACACCCATAATCATCGCCATGTCTGCTTCAGAAGCAGTCGCGACGATGTTGTCTTCTAGGCAACGAACAGTTTCGTTACAGAAAGCAAGCATCATACGGTCAATGATTTCTTGAGCATCAAACTCACGTTTTTCCGCAGTTGCCACAGTAGCAACAAGCTCATACGCAGTTGGATCAACCACTTTGGCTTTTTTGCCTTTACGGTCAAGTTCGTATTTGTAGAAACCAACGTCGTTCTTTTGCCCCAAACGTTTGTTTTCGTACATGGTTAAAGTCGCGCCTTTGAAATCTGGCTTCATACGGTCAGGGAAACCTTCCGCCATGACTTCTGCACCGTGAACGCCCGTGTCGATACCAACAACGTCGATTAGGTAAGCAGGACCCATAGGCCAACCGAATTTTTCCATCACTTTGTCGACTTGTTGGAAGTCAGCACCGTCTTTCAATAGCAGGTCAAATGCACCGAAGTAAGGGAACAATACGCGGTTGACAAGGAAACCTGGGCAGTCGTTTACAACGATTGGTGTTTTACCCATTTTCTGAGCAAGAACTACAGTGGTCGCAATCGCTTCAGCCGAAGTCTTCTCACCACGGATCACTTCTACCAATGGCATCATGTGTACTGGGTTAAAGAAGTGCATACCGACAAAGTTTTCAGGACGTTGTAGGTTTTCAGCCAAACGTGTGATTGAAATGGTTGAAGTATTTGAAGCAATGATCGTGTTGTCACGAACGTTCTTCTCAGTTTCAGCAAGTACAATGCCTTTTACTTTTGGATTTTCAGTCACCGCTTCAATCACGATGTCCACTTCTTTAAACTCGTCATAGCTTAAAGTTGGACGGATGCGCGCAAGAGTTTCACCCATTTGAGCAGGTTTCATCTTCTTACGTTCAACTTGTTTGGTCAGTAAGCCATTGGCTTCTTTCATACCCAAAGCAAGTTGAGGGTTACCAATGTCTTTCATGATGATTGGTGTGCCTTTGCTTGCCGCTTGGTAAGCAATACCGCCACCCATGATACCCGCGCCTAATACAGCCGCTTGGTTGACAGGGTGTGCACCTTTTTCATATTTCTTCGAAGTTTTCTTCACCACTTGGTCATTGATGAATAGACCAATTAATGCATTTGCTTGTGGTGTAATTGCTGCTTTTGCAAAACCAGCCGCTTCAGCTTGAAGTGCTTCATTACGTGGAAGGCTTGCACCTGCTTGTAATGAGTCAAGAAGAAGTTTAGGCGCAGGGTATTGAGCAGGATTTGCTTTTGCAAGAACTGCACCTTTCGCCGAGTTGAACGCCATCATTTGTTCGATTGGGTTCAATTTAACTGGGTCAAGTTTTTCCTGACGTTTTGCTTTCCAGTCTACACGGCCAGCAAGTGCTTGTTTAACCAAGTCAATCGCAGCGTCTTGTAGTTTGTCTGCAGCAACAACTGCATCAACCGCACCGTCTTTCAGTGCAGCAGCTGGTTTTTTAGGATTAGCCATGGCCATCCATTCAACTGCATTGTCGATACCGATCACACGGCTTAAACGAACCGTACCACCGAAACCAGGGAAGATGCCCAGTTTGATTTCAGGAAGACCGACTTGAGCCGCGTCTGACATCACACGATAGTCACACACGAGACACATTTCAAAGCCACCGCCCAATGCCATACCATTGATCGCTGCAACTTTAGGAATCTCTAAATCTTCAAACGCGTTGAAGATGTCGTGAACAGGCAATGCCCAATCCACAATCGCTTGTTCGCCTTGAGCGAAGTTTGCACCAAATTCAGTAATATCTGCGCCAACGATAAATGTAGATTTAGCCGAAGTAACGATTAAGCCTTTGATGTCACCGTTTGCTTTAACAGCGTCAATTGCAGCTTTAAAATCTTCAATCGTTGCACGGTTAAATTTGTTGACCGACTCACCTTGTAAGTCAAAGCGGAATTCTGCAATTCCGTCCGAAAGCATTTGGACGGTAATGGCATTGCCAGCGTGGATCATGCCTGATCTCCTTATTTTGGAGGACTTCTAAGTTGATGTTGTGAAGCGAGTACGTCATTCCTACGTACATCTATGCTCCGCCAATCTTACGATAACTATATCGAAAAAGAACATAACAAGTTGTATCAAGCCGTGACGCAAGGGTCATCTATTTTTATTCAATTATTTCGTGTGCTTGCGTGATGAATTTTTGAGTGATGTGGTCTAAATAGAGTGAAGTTTTTGTTTCATTTAAGATTTTTTATGGATGAGTGATCAAAAAACGATTAGGCGGCGTCCTTATATTTCAAGTCAATCTTTGCGCCGATTTTGGCAATTTAGTCAATGCTGCACTTGCAGGTAAACCCAAACAGAATGAAAACTTGTGATGAAAAGCTGGAAATAGGACGTACTTTGCAGCCTATGTTACAATTCGCAGTCTAGACCGAATACCGGTCTTTTTCTTTTATTTCGTTTTCTTTGGTTTCCAGGTTTTCATATGATTAAGTGGATCATTCTGGCGATTTTTATTCTTTCTGCACTTTATATTCAGCAACGTGGGAAGGTTCGTCACTCGTTTTATCGTCAATTTTTCGATCATTCAACGATTCTTGCGCCGATAAACTACCTCATGTACATGTTTTCAAAGGTACCGAATCAGCCATATATCGATACACAGCATTTTCAAGACTTAAAAGTGTTGGATGAAAACTGGGAAATGATTCGTGATGAAGCAAAAGCTTTATATGAAAAAGGCGGAATTAAAGCATCGAGCAGTTATGATGACTTGGGGTTTAACTCCTTTTTCAAAACAGGCTGGAAGCGTTTTTATCTGAAATGGTATGACTCTGCACATCCATCAGCCGCTGAACTTTGTCCAAAAACGACTGCGTTGCTGAAAACCTTGCCGACCATTAAAGCCGCGATGTTTACTGAACTGGCACCAGACAGCCGTTTGGTTCGTCACCGTGACCCTTATGCGGGTTCATTGCGTTATCACTTGGGGTTGATCACACCGAATGATGATCGCTGCTTTATTGATGTGGATGGTGAGCGCTATTCATGGCGCGATGGTGAAAGCGTGGTCTTTGATGAAACTTATATTCATTATGCCGAAAACACCACTGATCAAAACCGCATTATTTTCTTTGCCGATGTCGAGCGTCCATTAAAGACACGCTTTATGGAACGTTTCAATCACTGGTTTGGTAAAAAAGTTATGACCGCTGCCAGCTCTCCAAATGAAGCAGGGGATCAAACGGGTGGACTGAATAAAGTCTTTGGTTATGTCTATCAAGTGCGGATCAAAGCTAAAGCCTTGAAGAAAACCAACCGTCAACTGTACTACTTCTTAAAGTGGTTCTTAATGCTCGGAATTTTCTTCCTGATCTTTGTTCGACCTTATGTGTTTTAAAGTACATTAAACGCCCTGAGTGGCGTTTTTTTATTTGGGCAGAAAAGGGGAAGCCTATCTGCCCTTTTGATTTTTCTATTTATTTCAAAGCTTACAGTGGATTTGAACCACGCATGGCTTTATGCTTTATCCAGTTAAAACTAAAAACAACATGAGCGCGTATCTGTGTCATTTTTAAGATCGCAACTTATAACTTAGATAAAGCATGAGGTTTCAAGGTGCAAAAGTTTCGTTCTAAGATGGACTGGTGGTTTTTGGGGTTTATTATTGCGATGTCAGGCCTGTTAGCCCAATTGATTTTGACCACCTATGGCAAAGGCATTTTGATGCAAAATTTTTTGTTCGTTGTGGTCTATGCTTTGACTATTGTTTTGCTGTGGTGGCCGCTGTGGAGTACTCGCTATGTGGTCGATCAGGGGCAACTGACAGTTCGCAGTCTCTGTTTTAAATGGATCATTCCCTTGACTGCGATACAGTCGGTTTCTGAAACAGATAATTCAATCAGTTCACCTGCTTTGTCTCTAGACCGTCTAAAGATTGAATACTTAAAAGAGGGCCAAACCAAAACCATTTTGGTGTCACCGAAAGACAAAGTCGCGTTTAAAGCTGCGTTAAAATTGTCATAAATATAGTCTTAGGCAGGTTCTATGCTTTAAGGGCCTAAGCGAGTGAAAGCCTTGCTCAAATATGCCGTGAGGACTAAAGTAAAATAAACTTGAGTCCTATTCACTCTCACAAACCTCCACTTGCAAAACGTCTACTTGCCGTTGAAGGATATGCTTATGAAGTCGTATCAATTGAGTCCGACACAAATTCAAACTTTAGTGCCTCATATGGGAAGTTGTATCGCATCAGATATGATTACGGTGCATGGCCTAAAAGTGGCCTACATGTACCGTGAAGAAGCACAATCTAGCGATGAAAGTGGCTGGGTTTTTTTATCGGGTGAAGAAGGAGATGACTATATTGAAGACCCTGAAAACTTGGGTCTTTATGAGGTCAATGTGATTGCCAACTATGATAGGGACATCATTGCTCACTTAAATGCGCCTGCGGGAAGTCACTTTGCCCGCAATGAGCAAGGTGTGTTTGAACGGATCGATTTTGAAGCGATGGATCTGGAATAAGCCTTCAATCTCAGTATCAATGTCTTTTGCCAGCCAGACTGGTTTTGAAATGAACTTTCATGTGCTTGAAATGCGTCAGACCTGCCCAATCTAAAAGACAGATCCAAGGCTAAGCCTAAGCAGAACAGTTGACGGCGAGCCGAGAAAATTAGGGAACCCTGTGAACGAAAACGCACGAGAACATATCGAAAAAATTTTAGCCAATATGACCACACTGCCAGGCGTTTATCGCATGCTCGGCAAAGACGGTGAACTGCTGTATGTGGGCAAAGCGAAAAATTTAAAAAATCGTGTTTCCAGTTATTTTGTCAAAACTATTGAGCACCCGAAGACGCAGGCTTTGGTGGCGCGTATTTATGACATCGAAACCTTAGTCGTTCGTTCCGAAACTGAAGCGCTGCTGCTTGAACAAAACCTGATTAAGCTGCACCGTCCACCCTATAACATCATGCTCAGGGACGATAAGTCCTATGTGTATATCTTTGTCTCTGCCGACAAACCTTATCCACGGATTGCATCGGGTCGGGGCAAAGGCAAACACCAAGTTGGGAAGTTTTTTGGACCGTATCCGAGTGCTTATAATGCACGGGATACTTTGTTGGTTTTGCAAAAGCTGTTTAATGTTCGCCAGTGTGAAAATAGCTATTTTTCACAGCGTAAGCGTCCTTGTTTGCAGTATCAAATCAAACGTTGTTCAGCGCCGTGTGTAGGACTCATTAGCCCTGAAGAGTATAAAAATGATGTCGATAACTCGATTCGTTTTTTACAAGGGGACACCAAAGAGCTGAATCAAGAACTGATTGCGAAAATGGAGCAAGCGGCCGAAGCCCTAGAATTTGAAAAAGCGGTGTTTTACCGTGACCGTATGGCACTGTTACGGGATGTCCAGTCTCAACAAGCTATTTATAAGCTCAAAGGTGAGGCCGATATTTTAGCGATTGCCTATCAGGCAGGGGTGACCTGTGTGCAGATTATGCATGTGCGTAACGGGAAAATGCTCGGAGGAAAAAGTTATTTTCCAGATATGCTCGGAGAGGGTTTGGGGCAAATGCTGGCCGACTTCATAGCGAACTTTTATTTCCAAGTGGCGGATGAAGTACCCAGTGAGGTGATTGTAAATGTCGAATTGCCCGATCAAAAAGAACTGGAACAAGCACTACAGCAACAGTTTGATAAGAAAGTACAGATTAAACATAGCGTGCGTGAGACACGTGCAGAATGGTTAGAGCTGGCACAGATGAATGTGCAGCATGCGATCAAAGGGCAATTGGCTAATCACTTTGAGCTGAATGAGCGTTTCCATCAACTTGAACAAGTGGTGGGACGTCCGATTGATCGGATCGAATGTTTTGACATCTCACATACCATGGGTGAAGAAACCGTGGCTTCGTGTGTGGTATTCGACAGTGGCGGCATTCGTAAGCGCGATTATCGTCAGTTTTCAATTCAAGACATTACCGCGGGTGATGACTATGCCGCAATGCGCCAAGCCCTGACTCGTCGTTATAAAAAAGCCATGTTGCCTGATTTACTCTTGATTGATGGTGGCAAAGGGCAGTTGCATATGGCGATGGACGTCATGCAAGAGCTGGGTTTAGAGGCCTTTATGGTTGGGGTGTCAAAAGGCGAGGGGCGTAAACCGGGTCTTGAAACCCTACACTTTACCGATGGAACTAAAATTCAGTTGCCTGAAGATCATAAAGCGTTGCATTTGATACAACAGGTGCGTGATGAGGCACACCGGTTTGCGATTACTAAACACCGAGCTAAACGTGATAAAAAACGTGGTTCATCGATTTTGGAAGTGATTCCAGGTTTGGGTCCGAAACGCCGCCGCGATTTGTTGACGCACTTTGGCGGGATTCAAGGGGTGTTGAAAGCCTCCGAAAAAGACTTAACCCTAGTCCCCGGTTTGGGTGAAGTGATGGCCCGCACCATTTATAAAGTTTTGCATGAGTAGAACCGCATCTACTGCGATTGCAAAAGTGCTCATTGACGCATGGGTCATTGATCATTCACATTGGTTGAATTGTGTTGTAAAGATATGGACGGAATTTAAAACAAGGATGCCACATGTCACTTCAACACAGTTATCAGGCTTTATCAGAACAAGAATGGATTGATATTCCTACAGGTTGGTTACAAGGACGCACGATTTATGGGGGACTGGTCGCAGGTTTAATGATGCAAAAAGCATTGTTGACTCTTGCCGATGACACGAAGCATTTACTCAGTTGTAGCGTGACTTTTGTTGGCCCAGTACAACAAGCCAAAGTTCGTTTAACCAGCGAGATTCTCCGTCAAGGCAAATCGGTTACCACCTTGGAAGTACGTTTATGGCAGGATGATGCAGTTCAAAGTATTTTGGTGGCAAGCTTCGGGACACAGCGTGAATCGAGTATCCATGTGCATCAAGAACCTGTAGCACCCGCGTTTCCATCGGTTGATGGTCTTACAACAGCGCCGCATCACCCGCTTGCACCTGAGTGTTTTAAGCAGCTGGATATGGTTTGGGTGACAGGGCAGTATCCATGTACAGCCAGCCCAAAGCCTGACTTTTCTGGCTGGTATCGCTTTAATCCAGACTTACATGAAAATCGAGACATGACCGTAGCCGACCTCATGGTGTCGATGGACATTTGGCCACCAGGGGTGCTACCGATGTTTAAAAGTATGGCACCTGCCAGTTCGCTAACATGGCATTTGACCTATGTGCATCCGCTGAAAAATCAGTTACACGATTGGATGAAATACCACGTTGAAACGCAATATGCTGCGGATGGATATTCCACCGAAGCCGCCTATTTGTGGGATGATCAGAATCGTTTAATTGCAATTTCGCGTCAAACAGTTACCGTGTTTGCCTAGTGACACCTTAGGTCAATTCGTATAAAGTGGGCGCTATTAACGATGGATTAAACCTCAAAAAAGTGTGCATTTTCATCGTACATGAGGGAAACAACGGGCGGTGTTTATGACTACAGGTCGCATCCTGAATATTCCTAATATCTTGACCTTGGCGCGTATTGCCTTAATTCCGGTCTTTTTGTTGGTGGCCTATTGGCCCCCTGTAATGGGTATCGCTGAACAAGCGGTAAGTATGTCTCGTCATATTTTGTTGACGTCTATTTTTGTCGTTGCAGCGGTGACAGATTGGTTCGATGGTTATTTGGCGCGGACTTTAAATCAGACCTCTGCATTTGGGCGTTTCTTAGACCCTGTTGCGGATAAATTGATGGTGGCAGCAGCACTGATCGTGTTGGTGCAGTGGAAACCAGAAATTTCGATGGCATTTGCGGCGATTGTGATTATTTCCCGTGAAATTACGGTGTCAGCACTGCGTGAATGGATGGCAGAATTGGGTGCACGTACTAATGTAGCCGTGTCTACGGTCGGGAAATATAAAACTGCTTTTCAAATGATTGCAATTACCGTGTTCTTACTGAATTGGCAGCCGCTTGAAATGTTGGCTTATGCATTGTTGTATACCGCAGTAATTTTGACTTTATGGTCGATGTTTATTTACCTCAAAGCGGCTTGGCCATACTTAAAACAGCCTTGATTGTTAGATTTTTAAGAAGCTCCTGCGGGAGCTTTTTTTGTACCTGAGATTCATTAGCTATGCGTTTCTTCCTCAGTATCATCTTCAAAAGTCTTGGCAATTTTTTCAATATTTAGACTCTTGGCCATGGCATCGAAAATTTCCTTATAGACCCCATCCTGACGGTACAGCGCTTCATGTTCTCCATGTTCAGCAATACAGCCTTCCTTCATGACATAGGTATAATCGGCATCGATAATTTGTGACAAACTATGTGAAATAATAATCACCGTTCGCCCTTGTTTGATCTCATCGAGGCTCTGTTTAATTTGCTCGCTAGCAATGGCATCGAGGCTGGCGGTTGGTTCATCGAGAAAAATAATTGGTGGATTTTTGAGGAACATGCGTGCCAGTGCAATACGCTGTTGTTGCCCGCCTGAGAGCATCAGTGCATCGGATTGGTAAGCTGCGGGGAGCTGCAAAATTTGTTCATGAATAGAGGCTTTTTCTGCGGCAGCATAGACTTCATCATCTGTGGCATTGATTTTTCCATAGCGAATATTGTCTAAAATACTGCCTTGGAAAATGTGATTTTTCTGTAAGACGAGGCCAATGTGCTCGCGTAAATAGGCGGTGTCGATGTCTTGTAAATCAATTCCATCAAGCTCAATTTTTCCTGTATCTGGCTGATAAAATTTATCTAATAGGCTAATTAAAGTGGATTTTCCTGCACCGGATAAACCGACCAAGGCCGTGATTTTGTTGGGTCGAATTTCCATGTTGACTTGCTTAAGCGCATGATGACCATTGGGGTATAAAAAATCGACACTCTTTAGGCTGAATTTTCCCTGAATTTGGGGTTTGAGTGCACCACTTTGCTCGATTTCATCATCTGCTTCTAAAATTTTAAAAAAACTTTCCGCGTAAATCATCGCATCATTCACTTCATCATAAATACGGTGCAATGAACGAATGGGTGCGGAGACATTATTGAACAGCAAAATATGAAACATGATCATGCCAATGCTCATTTCTCCATCGAGTACAAAGTACGCTGTGAGGATGATAATCAGCACAATCCCGATTTGTTCAATAAAGGTCTTTAAGCCATCAAATAAAAAGCTGAGTTGGCGCGTTTGCATCTGATTATCGGTCAGTGCTTTTTGCAGTTTCAGTTGTTTGGTCGACTCAATAGACTCTCGGTTAAAGGACTTAATCACGCTAATCGACTGGATAATACTGAGAATGCCTTGGCTCTTTTTTTCACGGCCATCACGCAGGTTGCGCCGCCATCCGCCGAGTTTCTTAGCTTGTTGGAATGTCAGCCAAAAGTAAATAGGGATAATACTGGTCGCCACCAAACCGACGTAGAAGTTGGCATAGTACATCAGCCCCAGTGCCACAATGGCACTGCTAAAAAGTGGCAAAATATCGATAAAAAAGATTTGTACCAGACGGGTCAGTGAACCAATGCCACGGTCAATTCGCGTTTGTAGCTTACCCGCTTGGTTTTGATCGGCATTAAAAAAAGCCAAACGGTAGTTGAGGAATTTTTCGATAATACTTTGCGCCAAGTCTTGTGATACTAGAATGCGGAGCTTTTCCCCATAAAACTTTTGACCAAACTGCACCAAGGCACTGATGATTTCTTTACTGAGTAAAATCACAGAAATGGTGATCAAAATGTGTAGGCCTTCGGTCAGTCCTTGGCCTTGTTCGACCAGACGGTTGATACTGTCGACGGCATATTGCAAAGTCAGAGCATTGACCTGAGCAGTGAAGGAACCTATCAGCGTCAGGATCAAGGTCGCAACTACCAATATCCGATAGGGGCGGACAAAGGGGCGAAGCTTTTGAAACAACTGCCAAAGGTTCATACATGCTTCTTTTTATTGTGAAAGTTCACATGAGTGTATGCATAAGGAAGCTAGGCGACAAGCTGTGACTTTGTTTTGATTTGTGTCGTTCTAAATTCAGTTAAACTGTTTGCAGAGGAGGAAAAGTCATGACCTTAGATCTGTTTAGTCCTGAACCGCAAGCAAACTTGCTCCCATTCGATGGGCAGGTGCAGGACTTGGGCTTGATTTTAACGGCAGAGCAAAGTGCGAAATATTTGGATTATTTTTTAGCACATTTGGCATGGCAACCTGACGAGGTCGTACTGTATGGCAAACGTTATGTCACGGAGCGAAAAGTGGTGTGGTATGGCGATGCCGAGTATGAATATCACTATTCGGGCAGTGCCAAGCAAGCACGGTTATGGAATCCAGCTTTGTTTCGTTTAAAACAACATATTGAGCAATTGGTGGGACATCCATTTAACTCATGCCTAGCTAATTTATATGAAAATGGCAGCCAAGCCGTCGGCTGGCATAGTGATGATGAGCCTTCACTACGTTCACCGCAGCAAGAAAATGTGGTGATTGCCTCACTCAGTTTTGGCGCAACCCGTAAGTTTTGCTTTAAGCACAAGTTTAAACAGGAAAAAGTCGGGCTGATGTTGCACAGCGGGCAATTGATCGTGATGCGTGGACAGACCCAGCGCTACTGGAAACATGCTTTGATGAAATCCAGCAAAATCACTGAGCCGCGTCTGAATTTAACCTTTCGCTATTTCTATCCAATGCTTCAACGCTAAGTAAAATTAAGCTTCAATATTATGCAATAGATGGCATTTCTGTTCGATCTGTAAGGCGCTATGTCTTAATATTTCAACCATTTTTTTCAGATCCACAAATTCAAACCGGTTTTTCGAAGCCAATAAGGTCAGTGCCAACGGTGTATCTTTGGGTGAAAATTTGACTGGTACAGACAGACTGGCTAGGTTGGGGTCAAACTCGCCATTGGAAAAATAATAGCCCTGTTTCTTAATGGCTTTCATTTTCTGTAAAAATTCATCTTGGCTCGCAGCAAAATTGACTTCGGCCAGCTGAGCCGAAAATTTTTGATAATATTCAATAATTTTAGCTTTGCTGAGCTGTGAAATCACCACTTTAGGCGATGAACCTAAATATACGGGACGTGGGCAACCACGCCCATAAGAAAATAACTCAAGGTCTTTAAAGACTTCACCATATAGGTCAATACAGTGCTCTGCGTTGAGCTGGGTGAGGATACAGCAAAACTCCGTTCGCTCAACGATGTCTTGCATAAAAGGAATGCTGATTTGTAAGAGTGGGTCTGTCGTTCGAGAGATATAGTCCAAAACAGCAATTTGAGAGCCTAAAGTATAGTCACCACTGGTTCCACTTAAGCGCTGTAAAAGTCCTGCGGATACCAATTCCTTTAAATAACGATAACTGGTGGGCTGTGATAGCCCCAGTTCGGCACTGATGATATCGACATTGATAATCGGGCGTGACACAGAAAAGAGGTCTAAGACAGTGAGAATTTTACCGAAACTTGAAAGTGCCATAAGAACCTACTTAGTCAAAATAAAAGCCATTTGAACGACAGTTACTATATAACAAAAACCCTAGACTCGACATGGCTTTCGTTCTGAGCGCATGGCTTTCGTGGACTTTTATCAGCATTTGTAACGCAATAAAAGGGGTGAAATATGATCTTAAAAACATGTAAATTATCATATTAAGATATTTTAATTGACAAAAATCCATATTTTTGGAAAAATTATCATTATAAATGTCTTTTAATGAATAATGATTTTGTTATTTATTGAGCTATTTTCTTTCCTTTCAACATGGCGCTGTCTTTGACCATGTCTGTAAAAGACTTCATTTATTGAATTATTTTTTCATCCGTCTTCGCATGAGGTGAGGACGAAGTGATGCTGTTTGTCTGAGCAATGCTGTGTTGAAGAGTTGTTTAAATGTTGTCATTCAGCGCATTTAGAGATGAATTTATGTTCCTCACCAAACAGTTACTCGCATTCCGCCCAAATAAATTGGACTGGATTTTTGCGACGAAAACCTTTTTGGCAGGCATGCTTTCACTTTATGTCGCATTTTCATTAGATTTGGCTTATCCCATTTGGGCGATTGGAACGGTCTTCGTTATCGCAAACCCATATGCAGGAATGACTTCCTCAAAAAGTCTTTATCGAGTGTTGGGAACGTTGCTGGGAGCGATTGTTTCGATTGCAGTCACGCCAAACCTTATCAACACGCCTGAATTGTTCACATTATTTTTAGCCACATGGGTCGGGTTTTGTCTCTATTTTTCATTGTTGGATCGGACGCCGCGTAGCTATATTTTTATGTTGGCGGGCTATACCACGGTCATTATTTGCTACAACATTGTCTATAACATTGAAACCACTTCCATGTTTGATATGGCGATTGGTCGCTGCATTGAAATCACGGTGGGAGTGCTGTGTAGTGCAGTGGTGAATGCGGTACTGTTTCCCATGCATATTGGTCCCGTAGTCAAAACCCGTGTTTCACAGACTTTTCAAGACACTCGAGCGGTTTTTGATCAGATCCTGACAGATGATGTTAAGGCCATTAATTACAGCACTACGCTTAGTCATATCACGCGGGATATTGCCGATATTCATGTGATGGCCGTGCACTTGAGCTATGAAAAATCAACCTTGCAGGGCATGACCAAACCGCTCCAAGAAATGCTGCATCAACTCAGTATGTTGGTGACAAACTTGGTGGCCATGGCCGAGCGAATTCAGCAGTTAGATCACATTGACTCACGCTACCGACCAGCTTTAGAAAAGGCGCATGTACAGATTGTAAAATTTTTACAAAGTGATCAGGTCATTTTAGAGCAGGACTTAAACCAGCTACCTGAGCAGTTTGAGTCGAGTTTTCAAGCCGTGTTTGACAGTGCCTTGCCACAGCAGCAAGTCATGTTGGTCAGTTTAAAAATGGATGTGCGTCATTTCACCCAAAATATACGCGCCATTAGGTTGATTTGGCAGCGTATCCAACAGGGGGATGACAGCTTACCCGCAATAGTGACCCCAATTAGTACAAACTATCCCAACTTACATCGAGATCATGGCGTAGCCGTGCGTGGCGGCATTTCAGCTTTTATTGTGGTGCTTGTGGCGACTGGTTTTTGGATTATCAGTGGTTGGAAAGCCGGTTTTATGATGGCAGAGATGGCCGCTATTTGTGCCTGTATTCTGACCAGTATGGACAATCCTGTTCCTGCCTTAAAAATCTTTATCCGTGCCAGTCTGTATGCGGCGATTATTGTCTTTATTTATGCTTATGGCATCTTCCCACACATCAGCGCTTTTTGGATGTTGGCTGTGGTGTTGGCCCCTTTTTGTATGTACTGTCTGATGCTGTTTTTACATCCGCCGCTCACAGGTTTGGCGCTACCTTTGATAATGGGTGTGGTCATGGGCTTAAATCTGCAAAACCGTTATCACCTTGACCAAGTGATGTTTTTTGATGCATCGATTGGGACGGTGCTTGGCCCCATCATTTCTGTCTATGTGATTCACTTGGTGCGTGCGATGTCGCCGGACATTACAGCCAAGCGAATCCTGTCTTTACATTATAAAGCGATACGACAAGCGCTTTATCTACCTTATGGGGTGGAATTTAGAGTGCATTTGCGCAGTATGTTGGATCGGATAGGCGTACTGAATACCAAGTTGGTACAGTCCGATCGTTTGAAGCAAAAAATTAATTTGGCCCTGATTGAATCCAGTGCGGTGATTGATTTAACTCGGGTGCAAGAACTGATTGAAAAAATGCCTGTGCAGGCCTTGATCACGCTACATCTACAAGAACTACAAAGCCAAATGGATGCTTATTTTCACGCGAAAGAATTAGACCATAGCGACCTACAGGTCAGAAAACATATTTTGGACAAAATTCAGATCATTCAGGCCGAGCTTATACAGCTGCAAGACCTAAGCATTGCTCGGCGTTTACAAGTTTCACTGAATAATATTCAAAGCAGTCTCTGTCATGCGACATGGGACGAAATGTCTCAAGTCAGTTTGATGGGAGCATAACGATGGGTGAACTTAATATCTATGGTGTGTATGTGCCAGTTTTGGCCATTCAGGCGGTATTGGCCTACATCGTATTAAAGTTACTCATGCGGGTGACCGATCCTTGGGTCGACAAAGGCTGGATTTTTTTACCCAGTATTTTTTATTTATGCCTCTACATTACAGTGCTTGGCATGGTCCATTGGGGTTTTATCGTGAGCTTTGCCTAAGCGCACATCTGATTGAAATGAATGAGGTAAAAGAAATGGCATCCTTTGATTGGCGTAAACTGAGCCGTCCCATCACTTTAGTACTGATTGCGGGTATTGCGATCGCGGTGCTCGTGCATCTTTGGCATTATTATAATGCTGAACCGTGGACACGTGATGGGCGGGTTCGTGGCGATGTGATTCAAGTGTCTTCCGATGTATCGGGCTTAGTCACAGAAGTTTTAGTGCATGATAATCAAAGTGTTAAACAAGGTCAGGTGCTGTTTAAAATTGATGTGGCGCGTCAGGCACTTGATGTGGAACAAGCCAAATCAGACTTGGCTAAAGCTAAAGCCAGTTTGGCTGCTGCCGAAGCTGAGCTGTTTCAAAGCAAAGCCAATTTGACCAAATCACAAGCCAATAGTCACTTGGCCGATAAAAATGCAGAACGCTATGCAAATTTGATGGATGGTGCTATTTCAAAGCAAGAACAAGATCAGATGTTTGCCGTACGAGATCAATCGCATGCCGAACATGAACAAATGCAAGCGGCGATTCAGCAGGCCAAAGCCAATATTGCGCAGCAACAGGCGTTAATCGATGTAGCTACCAGTAATTTACATTTGGCTGAATTAAACTTGAACCGTTCCGAAGTGGTGGCACCAGCCGATGGCACACTGTCTAATTTTGAGATGAAAGCAGGAAATTATGTCAAAGTGGGGCAGGCGGTAGCGGCATTATTAGATCGCTCACAGCTTTATGTGGTCGGTTATTTTGAAGAAACCAAGTTAAATAAAATATATTTGGGTGCGCCCGCTACTGTACAGTTGATGGGGGACTCAAACATATTGAAAGGACATGTGCAGGGGATTGCTTCAGGCATTGAAGATCGTGAACGAACTACAAGTACAGGTTTGTTGGCCAATGTAAACCCAACCTTTAGTTGGGTGCGTTTAGCGCAGCGCGTTCCTGTGAAAATTGCACTGGATGATATTCCGAAAAATGAATTGGCATTTGTCGCGGGGCGAACCGTGACAGTACATATTACCGAGTCACAGCACTAAATTGACCTCTGTTCATTTCAAAAAAAAGCATCCAATGAGGATGCTTTTTTTTGAACGCTATTTAATGTTGAGATACGACTCCAGTCATAAAACCCATGTCATCTATTTTAAGAAAGTCTTACTTAAGGCGTAAGACCTTCAGGATCGCGATACCAGCTTTCAATAAACAATGTTGCGGCAAGGCTATCAGCAGAAAGTTTTTTACCTCGGCCTTGCGCATGGTAATGGCTCAGCTCATCACGGGCTGCACGAGTACTTAAGCGTTCATCTACCATCCATGTTTCAATATTGGTTTGATGACGTAAACGACGTGCGAACTTACGTGCTCGAGCAGATAATTCTGACTCACTATCATCCATATTCAGCGGTAAACCGACTAAAAATACATTGGGCTGATATTGGTTAATAATTTTATGCAGTTCATCCCAGTTGGGGATGCCATCTTTCATTGGAAATAAAGCCAAAGGTGTTGCACTTTCAATCAATGCTTGACCGACTGCCATGCCCATTTTTTGTGTACCGAAGTCAAATGCCATAATCATTTGGGGCGTGTTTAAATCAGGCATGTCCAATCTCAGAAGACAACCAGGTTCGGTCCAGCCCGAGCTTTTTATAGGCTGCGTCCCAACGGTCGTCATAAGGAATATTAAAAATCAAATCCATATCAGCATCGCAGACTAACCAATCACCACGAGATAGCTCATCTTCCAATTGGTTTTTGGTCCAACTGGTATAGCCCAAAGCAATTTGATAGCGACCTACACCTTCATTATGTGCAATCGCATCTAAAATATCTTTAGATGTGGTGATACAGATATTTTCGCCCACCGCAATGGAAGAGTGCCATGTCGGCTGGCCCGTATGTAAGACAAAGCCAGCTTCTGGACGCAAAGGCCCGCCTTGGAGAACATCGTGTGGTCGTACGTGATCGGCTTCAATTTCAAGATCATTGAGCAGTTCTTTGACTGAAAGTCCTGAAGGGCGGTTGATGATGATGCCTTGAGCACCTTCCTCATCGTGTCGGGCCAAATAAATCACGGTATGGGCAAAGACTTCATCTGCCATATCGGGTGGGGCAATGAGACATCGATGCGTCAGATATTGTTTGCTCACCTAAAGGCTTCTCCTTGAAATTAAAATGCTTCTAGTCAAATGTTGTTATCTACCACGTTACTAGACTAATGCACTTTCTCCAAATCTTTTTTTGTGATCCAGTCTACATAAATTAGGCAGATTGAAACTTCAACTGACGTAATTGCTTGGCATGTTGCAGCGTGGTGTCATTGATTTCAACGCCACCTGTCATGCGTGCGAGCTCATCGATACGCTCATTTTCTTCTAAGTCTAGAATGGTACTGCTGGCAGGGTCGGTCTGACGTTTTTTCACCAACAAGTGCTGGTCAGACTGTGCTGCAACTTGAGCTTGGTGGGTAATACACAGAATTTGCACATGCGAACCCAAGTCGGCCAAGAGACGACCGACAATTTCGGCTGTGCCTCCACTAATACCGACGTCAATTTCATCGAAGACTAAAACTTCAGCTTCGGTTTTTTCAGCATTCATCACTTGCATTACCAACGCGATACGTGACAACTCACCCCCTGAGGCAACTTTGGCCAAAGGTTGCGGTGGGATACCTTTGTTGGCGGTGAACAGTAATTGGATAAAACTTAGGCCTTCACTAGAAACCTGCTCCATTGGTTCAAACTTAAACTCAAAGTGCGCTTCAGGCAGAGCCAACTGTTTGACTTGTTCGGTTAAATATTTTGCCAATGGTGCGGCTGCATCGCGACGAATTTGGTCGAGGTGCTGGGCTTTACTTAACAGGTCCTGATGCGAGACTTCAACTTGCTCAGCTAGTGTTTCTGGGTCTTCTAATAAATGGAGTTGTGCCAGTTCAGATTGCCATTGTTCATGTTCTTGTTTTAAGTGTTCTGGCTGCGTGCGGTACTTACGCGCAAAACGGTGGAACATCTCAAGTTGGGTGTTCAACTCTTCCATGCGTTCAGGGTCATAACTTTGACGGTCAATAAACTGACGTAGATTGGCCGTGGCATCGTCAAGCTCACTTTGTGCATTCAGCAAAGACGTATGAATCTCGGCTAATTGTTCACTGCGTCCTGCATGTGACTCTAAGCGGCGAATAATACTGGAAATTTCTTGATTAATATTTTGTTCAGCATCATCTAAGGCCGTAACGGCATAACTACAGTCCTGCATGATATTTTCATGATGAGACAGGCGGTCGAATTCTTGTTCAATCTCTTTATAGTCGATTTGCACCACATCTTCGAGTTCTTCTAATTGTAAACTCAAAGTATCCATACGTTGTTTACGCGTGGCTTGAGCATCCAATGCGGCTTGGTGCTGACGAATGTCTTTTTGCCATGTGCTATAGGCTTCACGCACAGCTTGCGCTTCTGGGTAGAAGTTATGATAGAGGTCTAACCAGCGTCTTGGATAAGGCGGTTCTAATAGCTGTTGTTGACTGTGTTGGCTATACAGTTGTACCAGCAAACGCCCGATTTCTTTTAATTCAGCTAAGCTGCTCGGACGACCATTAATCCATGCTTTACTGCGGCCAGTGGCAAAAATAACCCGTCTTAGATGAATTTCTCCTGACTCATCATCTAACTCATGTGCCTTTAGCCATATGGCTTCAGGGCTGTGCTCTTGATAGCTGAAAATAGCCGTGACATCAGCTTTGTCTGAACCGAAACGGACATAGTTGGTGTCGGTACGTTCTCCCAGACAGGCGGACAGTGCATCTAGCAATAATGATTTGCCTGCACCTGTTTCCCCAGTCAGGACATTAAAACCTTGATCGATATCAAGTGCTAAGTGATCGGCTAAAGCAAAATTAATTAAAGTTAAATGTGTCAGCATAAACGCATCCGAGCTGCGAAAAGTTTTAGTTTAAGATAGTGAAGTTTTATTCAGCCGACAAGACGGCAACGCTATTCGTTTTGTGCAAAGTCGGCTTATTTTAGCGTGAATCTGAAAGTCGACCTAGCAGATTTTTTAAATCCGACTGTTATAGCAAACACAGCACAAACTTGTGGGTATGCGGTGTATACAGAAAGAGCACGACTCAGTGAACGGATCGCATTGGCAAAAAACACGCCAAAATGGGCTGGAAATTGAGGCAATTGTACGATGGTCGGACTTTAACAAAATATTGATTGAGGGGAATAAAACATCGATTGATTAGTTAATCGCACATCTTTAAACTAGCGAATCAATACGAATATAAATGCGCATTATCTGGAGTGTACGCATGTCAACTCAGTTCGACCATGTCTCTGTCATTAAAAAATCCAATGTTTATTTTGGCGGTTTATGCATCAGTCATACTGTGCAATTTGAAGATGGTACCAAAAAAACGTTAGGGGTCATTCTTCCGACAGAGCAAGCTTTGACGTTTGAAACACATGTAGCAGAGCGTATGGAAATTATTTCAGGCGAATGCCGTGTACAAATTGCAGACAGCGAAGAGAGCGAATTGTTCCGCGCAGGTCAGTCTTTTTATGTGCCTGGCAATAGTCGTTTTAAAATTGAAACCGACGAAGTGTTGGACTACGTGTGCCATTTAGAAGGCTAAGCTTTCAACTGATACTCGCCAAGTAATTTCAAGCGAAATCGGTTAAACTATCCGTTGCACAGCAATCCTGTAAAGTCAGCTTTACAGGATTTTTATTTTTGGCACATCGTGTCGATGGTCATTTATCTTTTTAGAGGTCCTACATGGCTAAACCTGAATATTTCTATGGCGTTCATTCGGTGGAGTCATTGTTGGAACTTGAACCTGAACGCGTACTAACGCTTTTTACTTTAAAAGGGCGTGATGACCAACGTTTAAAGCGTGTACTTGAGTTGGCTGAACCGTTTGGTATTAGCGTACAACAAACCGGTCGTGATCGATTAGAAAAAATGGCGGGCTTACCGTTCCACCAAGGCGTTGTGGCAGCGGTCCGTCCTAATCCAGTTTTCAATGAAAAAGATTTAGAAGCCTTACTGAAGCAATCGCCAAATTGTTTATTGCTGGGTTTAGATCAAGTCACCGATCCGCATAACCTAGGCGCATGTATCCGTACCGCGGCTGCAATGGGCGTTGAGGCCGTGATTGTGCCTCGTGATCGTTCTGCAAGTTTGACCCCGACCGCGCGCAAAGTCGCGGCAGGTGGTGCTGAAAAAGTTAAATTTATCCAAGTGACCAATTTGGCTCGGACTTTAGCGCAAATTAAAGATGAGTTTAATGTGCGTGTGGTCGGTACCATGTTGGATGAAAAAGCCTTGCCGCTACAACAGTTCGATTTTACTGGAACGGCTGTATGTGTGGTGATGGGTGCTGAAGATACTGGTCTGCGTCCAATTACCCAGTCTCAATGCGATCAAACGGTTTATATTCCGATGGCAGGAAATCTACAAAGTTTGAATGTCAGTGTAGCAACGGGTATGGCTTTGTATGAAGCATGCCGTCAACGTAATGTCTAAGATTTTTTAATTCCCAATTTAATTTAAGCACAATGATGACCCCTCAAAAACAAGGCTATGTATTTATTGCCATCACCATGTGTATTTGGGGGGGATTTACCTTAACGGCGCGGCTCAGTGCCAATTGGGGTATTGGTGCGTGGGATATTACCGCCTTACGCTTTCTCTTGGCGTTTTGCATCTTAATGCCAATCTTGATCTATAAAAAAGATACCGCCTTTTTGTGGAAGAAAGAGCCTTTTATTTTGGCGATGATTGGTGGGGTGTGTTACTGCATCACCGCTTATAGCGCTTTTCATTATGTGCCTGCGGCACATGCTGCGATCTTTCTGAATGGCTGCATTCCACTTTGTACAGCTGTTGCAGGGTATCTGCTATTTCGACAACCATTTGACCGGCATACTTGGCTCAGTCTCAGTATTATGTTGCTCGCACTGACGGCCATGAGTGGGCTGATGTATCAAGAAACAGGTGTTGCTTTTAGTTTAGGTGATGGCTTGTTTTTACTCAGTGCTGTGCTGTGGGGAACATTTACCGTTTTATTAAGACAATGGAAACTGTCGGCATGGCACTCCATGGCAGGTGTTGCGATTTGGGCTGCGATTATTTTTGTGCCGATTTATATTTTATTTCTACCCAAAACCCTAGCGCATGTGCAACCTGTGCAATTGATTGCTCAGGTTGTATTTCATGGCGTGTTCGTAGTCATCGTGGCGACCCTCACTTATGTGGAAGCCATTAAGCGTTTGGGGGCATTTAAAACAGGCAGTATTGTGACTTTGGCGCCTTTTATTGCTGCGATTATTGCGGTTCCTTTGCTCAATGAGCCTTTGAGTGTTGCGATTTTATGTGGTCTTCTGGGAATGGGGATCGGGGCCTTGCAGCCATGGCGTTGGATACGGCAGGACAGTTTGAAAGCCCAACTCGCACAACAAAAAAAGCAGTCATAATTGACTGCTTTTTTTTAGACTTCTGAATGGGCCAAATACTTTAAATGCAACGGTCTGAGCTGTGCGTATAAGTGTTCCAAGTGTCCATCATTTACCACAATATCATCGGCCAACGCTTGTTTTTGTTCACGGGACATTTGCGCTTTAATGATGGTTTGAATTTGCTCAATGGTTTGATGGTCGCGCTGTGAAGCGCGGAGAATTTGGATATCAGTTGAAGCATCGATCAAAAGCGTATGTTGCGTCAGTTCATGCTGATTAGTTTCAAAAAGTAGCGGTGAAACCAAAATCGCATAAGGGCTGGTCGCAGCTTGTAATTGTTGCATGATGGACTGACGAATTGCAGGGTGGGTGATCTTTTCCAATTGCTTACGGGCAGACGGGTCCTGAAAAATGTGTTCACGTAAAGCGCGTCGATTCAGTTCGCCATTGTCCAGTAAGACCCACTCGCCGAAGCTGCTTCGAATTTGCTGAAGTGCGGGTTGCCCTACAGCAACAATCTCTCGAGCAACCACGTCAGCATCAACTACCTGTATGCCTTGTTGTTCAAACCAGTGGCTTGCAGCAGATTTTCCACTGCCAATCCCGCCTGTCAGACCTAAAATAAATGACATATTATTTTAATTGCCTAAGTATATTTTCATAATTTGCTCACCCCACAAAAAGGCAATCCATCCTGCGATGGCAATATACGGACCAAAAGCAAAAGGCTGATTTTCTTTGCGCACTTTGAGCAGGATGATGCCGATAATGGCACCTACAAAAGAGGAAAGTAGCACAATCAGCGGCAGTAGCAAAGGGCCCATCCATGCGCCTAAAGCTGCAAGTAGCTTAAAGTCACCATAACCCATACCTTCCTTGCCTGTGATGAGCTTAAACAGATAGTACACGATCCATAAGCATAAAAAGCCAATGATATAACCCCAAATGGCCGCTGTCGGTGTGGTGTAAATCGCATAACTATTGACCCCTAAACCCAGACCTGCAAGGGTGAGGGTATAGCGATCAGGTAAAAGTTGAGTGTCAAAATCAATAAAGGTTAAGGCGATTAAAATATAAGTGAGTACGAGACCAAACAACATTTGGATTGTTGGGCCAAAGACAGCAACCATGACCAAAGCACAAATGGCGGTCAGAAGCTCAATCGCAGGGTAGCGAATGCTGATTGGGTTATGACAAGTGCCACACTTTCCTCGTAGCAGTAACCAACTCATCACAGGGATATTTTGATACCAATGTATGGCACTTTGGCATTTGGGGCAGGTCGATGCAGGCTTACTCAACGTGAGCTTCGTTTCATCAATAATCGGCTGCTCAGGATGAAGTAGAAATTGGCAGTCTGTGCGCCATTCTTGTTCCATCATTTTTGGCGTGCGATAGATCACCACATTCAGAAAACTACCGATGCACAAACTAAAAACTCCAACGGCGAAATAAAGCGCCATTGGAGTATTGATAAGATAGGAAATTATTTCTTGCATTAAACCACAGAACCCATTTGGAAGATTGGTAGATACATGGCAATTACTAGGCCACCGACAAGTACACCCAAGACCGCCATGATGAGAGGCTCCATCATTGCAGTTAAACCATCCACCGCATTATCGACTTCGTTTTCATAGTGAGTTGCAACTTTATCCAGCATGGCATCGAGGGCACCAGATTCCTCACCAATTGCCACCATCTGTACGGCCATCGATGGAAATTTATTGGTAGCACGCATCGCGAATTGAAGCTGTTGGCCTGTTGCGACATCTTCACGAATCTTCATCACAGCTTCTTCGTACACAACATTGTTGGTTGCGCCTGCTGTAGACTCGAGGGCATCAATTAAGGGTACACCTGCTGCAAAAGTTGTAGATAGGGTGCGGCTATAGCGCGCGATAATCGCTTTATAGACTAAATCACCAAAAATCGGGGCTTTCAGTGCGGCTTTATCCAGCATGTCACGAAACTTTTTACTCCGCTTCTTGGTTTCGAGTAAAGCGGTAATCACCACACCAACAACAATAATCAAAATGAACCAGTATTTCTGCATCCATTCAGACATATTCACCACCATTTGGGTGAATGCAGGTAAATCCGCACCAAAGGAACTGAATAAATCTTGGAAAACAGGGACGACTTTGACCATCAAAATAATAGTCACAATCACCGCAACCACAACTACGGTTGCTGGGTATTTCATGGCTTTTTTAATTTTTTGTTTTAGTAATTCACTTTTTTCTTTATAGACCGCCACACGATCCAGCATGGTCTCAAGTGCACCCGATTGTTCGCCTGATTCAACCAATGAACAGAATAAGTTGTCGAAATATTGCGGATATTTTCTGAGTGCTCCCGCAAACGTATTACCGCCTTCAACTTCGCCTTTGATACCAAGGACGACTTCACGCATTGACGGGTTTTCTAAACCTTCAGCTACAATTTCAAAGCCTTGTACTAGTGGTACACCGGCTTTCATCATGGTTGCGAGCTGTCGAGTGAAAATCGTGATGTCCAGTGTCGTCACTTTTTTCTTCATGATACCTTCAAGAATATTCTTTTTCTTTTCTCGAATACTCTTGATGGTAATCCCTTGTTTGCGCAAAGTAACTTTGGCGAGGGCAAGATTACGTGCAGGCAATTCCCCTTTAATTTTTGCCCCTTTACGATCAATCCCTTCATAATTGAAGGTTGGCATCATCTGTGCTTTTTTGACAGCCATGCATTTATCCTTATTCTTTCAATATTTCAACTATTCGCTGGTTACACGATTCACTTCTTGTAAGGAAGTGACCCCCTGCATAACCTTGAGTAAACCTGAACGACGTAAATTGTTAAATCCTAATTTTGCAGATGCTTCCGCAATCTGTAAGGCATTGCCATCTTCCATAATAATTTTTGAAATTTCTGGTGTGACTTTCATGACTTCATAAATACCAACACGTCCTTTATAGCCTTCACGGCACTCAGCACACCCCACCGGTTGATAAACTTTGAAGTCTGGATCTTTGATATCTGTGGAAGTAAAGCCCATTTCGAGCAAGCTTTGTTCAGGAATATCGACAGCAGCTTTGCATTGGCTACATAAGCGGCGTGCTAAACGTTGTGCAATGACCAAATTGACCGAGGTCGCAATGTTAAAAGAGGGAACCCCCATATTGCGTAAGCGTGTCAGGGTTTCAGGTGCACTATTGGTGTGGAGTGTCGACATGACCATGTGGCCTGTCTGCGCGGCTTTAATCGCGATTTCAGCTGTTTCAAGGTCACGAATCTCACCCACCATCACAATATCAGGATCCTGACGTAAGAAGGACTTCAGCGCAGCAGAGAAGGTAAGGCCGACTTTATTGTTCACGTTAACCTGATTAATGCCTTCTAAGTTAATCTCAACAGGATCTTCCGCAGTTGAGATATTGGTGTCTTCTTTATTTAGAATATTCAGACCTGTATATAGCGATACCGTTTTACCTGAACCTGTCGGGCCAGTAATTAGCAACATGCCTTGAGGTTTGTCTAAAGCCTGCATAAACAGGTCTTTTTGGTCTGGCTCATAACCTAAAGCATCAATCCCCAGCATAGCACTGGATGGATCGAGAATACGCAGAACCAGTTTTTCACCAAACAAAGTTGGAAGTGAGTTGACACGAAAGTCAATGGCTTTACTTTTCGACAGCTTTAATTTAATCCGGCCATCTTGTGGCACGCGCTTTTCAGAAATGTCCATTTGTGACATGACTTTCAAACGAGAGGCGAGGCGAGTCGCCAGTTGTAATGGCGGACTGGCAATATGACGCAGAACCCCATCTACTCGATAACGGACACGGTAAGATTTTTCATAAGGTTCAAAGTGCAAGTCTGATGCGCCCATACGAATCGCATCGATCAGTAATTTATTGATGTATTTGACGATCGGTGCTTCATCGCCTTGAGGTGAGTCATCGTCCTCTTTATCATTTGAGTTCTGATGGTCTTGCTCTAAGTCTAAATCAATATCTTCATCAGAAAATTCAAAGCTATCGGCTTGCGCGAAATTTTGTTCGATTAGTTTTTCAAGCTGGGGATGTTCAACAATAATCGCTTCAATGTTCATTTTAGAATTGAAACGAATCGCGTCCATCGCATCCATGTTGGTTGGATTGCTGGTGGCGATATAGAGGATATTGCCACGACGGTAAATCGGCAACACACGATGCTTGGTGATAAGTTTGTCTTCGACCAGATCCCGTAGAATTTGTACAGAATCATAGACACTTAAGTCAAAAACAGGCTCTCCAAACTCCAAAGAAATCGTCTCAGCGATCATTTGTGGGGAGAGTTTATGATTTTCAATCAGATAAGGAACGATGTCTTGCTGAGCCTTTTTTGCAGAGAGCATTGCCTGCTGCATATTTTCAGCAGTCATGCGTCCGTCTTCGACTAAGCGTCGAATGAAGCCTGTGAACTTAGGCAAACCATTTGATACTGACATTCCCCAGATCCTTAACTTCTCAATTGTTTATAATTGGTATCGTAAAATTATACTTTTGTTGCACAAAAATACCATATCTGAAAGTGTTGTCACCACCTTAATATCGATTAAAAGCATGAACTGGTCGTGATAGCAGGCGATTTTTTTACAAAAAGATGTCTTTATTTTCATTCGTATTATTTTGATTGCCGAAGAAATTCTAGAAGAAAACTATCTTTGAAAAATAAATACCGTGTAGAATGAGGCCGTTTTAATGAACTGTTTTGAATAGGGTGCTGTATGTCGGGTTCGACGATTAAGCCATGGGTGGTCGGCAATTGGAAGATGAACCCAATGCAGGCAGATGCCAAGCAATTGCTTCAAGAATTTAAACAGCTCTTGCAAGAGAATGAAATAGCAGAAGAAAAATGTAATATTGGGCTTGCGCCTGTGACGCTGGCTTTGACTTCAATGCAGACTGAATTGGCGAATGCTGCACGTGCAGTTTTTACTGTGGCGCAGGATGTTTCGCGTTTTGGTAACATGGGTGCATATACTGGTGAGGTGAGTGCAGAGTTGCTTAAAGATAGTCAAATTGAATATGTTTTAATTGGTCACTCAGAACGTCGCGAATATTTTGCTGAAAGCGCAGCAATTTTAAATGCGAAAGCTCAAAATGCCTTAAATGCGGGTTTAAACGTCATTTACTGTGTCGGTGAAAGCTTAGAACAGCGCGAATCTGGTCAGGCAGAAGTAGTGGTTTTACAACAAATTTGCGACTTGGCCAGTGTGGTAACGGCAGAGCAGTGGCCTCATATTGTGATTGCCTATGAGCCAATTTGGGCCATTGGTACAGGAAAAACTGCTTCACCAGAAGACGCGCAAACCATGCATGCTAAAATCCGTGAAGGCCTCACGCAAATTACCAGTCATGGCGCGAACATGGCCATTTTATATGGTGGTAGTGTAAAAGCTGAAAATGCAGTAGAGTTAGCGGCCTGTCCAGATATCAATGGTGCACTCGTCGGTGGGGCATCTTTAAATGCAACGTCGTTTTATAAAATTGTCGAAGCATTTGCAAATACAAAATAATTAGGAGTTCAGCATGCAAACTTTTGTGCTGGTAGTACATATTATCTTAGCTGTGTTGATGATCGTGCTGATTTTAGTCCAGCATGGTAAAGGTGCAGATGCTGGTGCTTCGTTTGGTGGTGGCGGTGCTGCAACTGTATTTGGTGCATCAGGTTCAGGTAATTTCTTGACCCGATTGACTGCGGTTTTGACGGCCTTGTTTTTTATCACCAGTTTGTCGTTGGCTGTGTTCGCCAAAAAGCAAACCACAGATGCTTATAGCTTAAAGTCAGTGCAAACGACAAGTTCTGCACCTGCACAATCGACTGAAACTTCGCCAGCTGCACCTAAAACAAGCGAATAATTGGAATTAGTCCTTTCTTTTTTGCGACGATGCTACTAGAATGCGTCACAGCTGCGGTGGTGGTGGAATTGGTAGACACGCTACCTTGAGGTGGTAGTGCTTTCGGGCGTGGGGGTTCAAGTCCCCCCTTCCGCACCAACTTATGAATCCAGAAGATTAAGTTGGTGTATGCAGCAAATTCTGTTGATGCGGGATGGAGCAGTCTGGTAGCTCGTCGGGCTCATAACCCGAAGGTCGTTGGTTCAAATCCAGCTCCCGCTACCAATCAATCTTATTTTAGATGCAAACTAAAGTGAGTAACTTAATAATCATTAAGTTAGGAATATTTTTTGTGTTTTGTTGCGGGATGGAGCAGTCTGGTAGCTCGTCGGGCTCATAACCCGAAGGTCGTTGGTTCAAATCCAGCTCCCGCTACCAATCTTATTTTAGATGCAAACTAAAATAAGCAATTTAAGTGATTAAATTGAATAATTTTTGCGTTTTGTTGCGGGATGGAGCAGTCTGGTAGCTCGTCGGGCTCATAACCCGAAGGTCGTTGGTTCAAATCCAGCTCCCGCTACCAATTTGATTTAGGTGCAACTAAATCAGAGCAGGTACGAAGTATTTAGATTGAAAAATAGTTCATATTTGTATATAATTTTTGCACGTTGATGCGGGATGGAGCAGTCTGGTAGCTCGTCGGGCTCATAACCCGAAGGTCGTTGGTTCAAATCCAGCTCCCGCTACCAAGTTTCTAAAAAGAGGCTCACAACAAGGTGGGCCTTTTTGCACAGTGGATATTAATTTTCTGTGCAATAATTGGGGCGATTACGCCCTTTTTTATTGGCTATCGTGTAGTGTCGATGTGAGCCGGATACGGTGAAAGTCAAAGTGTCATGTTCCACTACTACTATAGTTTGTATCGGCTTGTAGTGGTCTGTTTCGGCCATTGAATCGCACAAAAATGACGAGAGTAAATGAAGCTATCAAATAAAACTCAAGCACTCCAAGACTTAATTGCTCCTGCAGTGCAAGCCTGTGGTGTTGATCTTTGGGGAATTGAATTCCTTCCTCAAGGAAAACGTTCTTTATTGCGCATTTATATCGACAAAGCTGTCGACGAAAATGCAGAACCAATCATCAATGAAGATGGTGAGGAAGAGCAGGGCCGTGGCATCGGCGTACAAGACTGTGTACGCGTGACTCAGCAAGTCGGCGCAATGATGGATGTCCATGATCCAATTTCAGGTGAATATGCACTTGAAGTGTCATCTCCGGGTTGGGATCGTCCATTTTTCCAACTTGAACAATTACCTGCATATATCGGTCAACAGATCGCTTTCCGTTTGATCAGTGCAGTCGATAACCGTCGTAAATTCCAAGCTAAATTGGTTGCTGTAGATCTTGAAGCTGAAATGATTCAAGTCGAAGTGGAAAAGCAACAGGTGCTTGAAATCGATAGTAATAATATTGATAAAGCCAATTTGGTCTATCAAGATTAATTCATTTAATAAATAAGAATCTGAACGAATAGGTGGCTTATGGCACGTGAAATTCTTACCGTAGTTGAAACGGTTAGTAATGAAAAAGGTGTACCTCGTGAAGCGATTTTCGAAGCCTTAGAACAAGCGCTTGTTGCTGCGACTAAAAAGAAATTTTACGAAGGAACAAACTCTGAAGAAGCTCAGCTTCGTGTAGAGATTGATCGTAAAACGGGTGAATACAGCACTTTCCGTCAATGGGAAGTGGTTGCGGATGAAGATCATGAGATGCCAGCATGTCAAGATGCGATTTCAGATGTTGATCCTGCACAATGGTCGATTGGTGATATTCGTGAGCTTGAAGTGCCTTCAATTGACTTCGGTCGTATTGCGGCGCAAATTGCAAAACAAGTGATTGTTCAAAAGATTCGCGAAGCGGAACGTGCGCTGATTGCAGATGCCTACGAGTCTAAAGTGGGTGAGTTGATCTACGGTGAAGTGAAAAAGCAAACCAAAGATGGCTTTATCATTGACTTAGGTGACAATGCTGAAGCGTATCTTGCACGTGAAGAAATGATTGCAAAAGAAATTTTGCGTCCAAAGCAACGTGTAAATGCGATTTTGTTTAATGTGAACCGTGAAGGCCGTGGTGCTCAACTACAATTGTCACGTGCCAAGCCTGAAATGCTTATCGCTTTGATGAAGAAAGAAATTCCTGAAATTTCTGAAGAAATCATTGAGATTAAAGCGGCAGCACGTCAACCCGGTGTTCGTGCTAAAATTGCTGTGAAAACCAATGATCATCGTATTGATCCAGTGGGTGCATGTATTGGTATGCGTGGTACACGTATCCAAGCAGTTCAGCAAGAATTGAACGGTGAGCGTATTGATGTTGTTGTATGGTCTGATGATCCTGCACAGTACATTGCAAGTGCTTTAGAGCCAGCAGATGTATCGGGTATTGTGATTGATGAAGAAGAACGTACAGCGGATATTATTTTCGCAACCAGCGATCAATTAGCGCGTGCGATTGGTTCACAAGGTCAAAACGTACGTTTAGCTTCTGAACTGACAGGCTACAAACTCAACATGATGCTTGAAGATGAGTATCATGCTCGTCAGCAAAATGAAGCACAACAATACTTAGACCTATTTGTATCGCGTCTAGATATTGAAGAAGATTTGGCAATGGCATTGGTTGAAATGGGCTTTACTTCTTTAGAAGAGATTGCTTATGTTCCAGCTGAAACATTTGACGAAATCGAGCTAGATGCTGAAGTTGTTGAATTACTTCAAAGTCGTGCCAAAGAAGTTACATTGGCTGATGCATTACAGCAGCAAGAAAACATCCAAGATCCAAGCGCGGAACTCGTTGCAATGGAAGGGATGACGCAAGAGATTGCTTATGCACTTGCAGCACGTGGTGTCATCACAATTGATGACTTGGCTGACCAAGCGACTGACGATATTGCTGATATTGAAGGTCTGGGTACAGAGAAAGCGGGTCAACTTATTATGAAAGCGCGCGAATCATGGTTTAACTAGGAGATCTACATGACGGATAAGACGATACAAGAGTTAGCTCTCAGTGTGAACCGCCCTGTTGAGAAGCTCCTAGAGCAGGTTCGTGATGCTGGTTTACCACAGCGTAAATCGGACGATATAATCTCTACTGAACAACAAGATGCCCTCGTGCACCATTTGAAGAAAATTCATGGTCAAGACGATGGTCAGGCAGGAAAAATCACGTTGAAACGTAAAACGACCAGTACCGCTAAAGTAGCGAGTACTTCAGGTAAGGCAAAAACGATTAATGTAGAAGTTCGCAAGAAACATACATTTACCAAGCCAGATCCAGAACAAATTAAAGCGGAAGCTTTGGCAAAAGCGCAAGCTGAGCAACAGGCTCGTGCGAACGTTCAAGCTATGGTTGAACCAAAAGCTGAAACTCCAGTAGTAAATAAAGCGGCTGCAAACTTTGAAGCGATGCGTGCTGCTGCAAAGCAAGAAACGACGAAGCAAGAAGTAGCAAAAGCTGCGGTAGTTGTGAAGCGTAAATCAAACAATAAGCCTGTGGTTAAAGCACAAGTTAAAGTTGTTGAAACACCTGAACAGAAAAAAGCACGTGAAGCTCAAGCTGCTCAATTAAAAGCGACTGAAGAAGCAGCACGTCGTAAGGCAGCTGAAGAAGCGCAGCAACGTACACTTGAACAAATGCGTCAAATGGCATCTAAGTATTCAAACGAAGATGCAACTGCGACCATTCGTGTAGTGGATGATTCTCCACTTGCTGCGGGTCTGGTTGGTCAAGCATATGAAGACTCATTTGCGAAAGAGGACCGCGAAATCAAACGTGGTACCAATACGCCAGCTACACGCGCACCGAAGAAAGGTGGTCGTCGTGGTGAAGAGCAATCTTTCCGTGATAATTCGCATAAACGTGGTTTGAAAACAAGCTCTGCAAACAAGCATGGCTTTGAAAAACCGGTTAAAAAACAAGTTTATGATGTTGAAATTGGTTCAACCATTGTGGTTGCTGACTTGGCTGCCAAAATGGCAGTTAAGGTACGTGAAGTAATTAAGTCACTCATGAAAATGGGTGAGCTTGTGACTCAGAACCAAGCGATTGACCAAGAAATTGCAGCATTAATCGTAGAAGAGATGGGCCATAACCCAGTTCTTGTATCGGATACGCAAGCTGAAGATAACTTACTTGAAGCAGCAGAAGAAGCACGTGGCGCTCAAACGACTCGTCCTCCTGTTGTGACCATCATGGGCCACGTTGACCATGGTAAGACATCGTTACTTGACCGCATTCGTCGTTCAAAAGTGGCAGCTGGTGAAGCGGGTGGTATCACTCAGCATATCGGTGCGTACCATGTTACGACGGATAAAGGCATTATCACATTCTTAGATACTCCGGGACACGCAGCATTTACTGCAATGCGTTCACGTGGTGCGAAATCGACAGACATCGTGGTATTGGTGGTTGCAGCAGATGATGGTGTAATGCCACAAACAGCTGAAGCGATTGATCACGCACGTGCTGCAGGTACGCCAATTATTGTTGCAATCAACAAGATGGATAAAGAATCTGCTGATCCAGATCGCGTATTGAATGAATTGACTGTGAAAGAAATCGTGCCTGAACAATGGGGCGGTGACGTTCCTGTTGCAATGGTTTCAGCACATACAGGTCAAGGTATTGATGAGCTTCTAGATATTATTTCAATCCAAGCTGAATTACTTGAGTTGAAAGCATCTGAAGAAGGTGCTGCTCAAGGTGTCGTGATTGAAGCACGTGTAGACAACAGCCGTGGTGCGGTAACGTCTATCCTGGTTCAAAACGGTACATTGAAAGTAGGTGACCTTGTTCTTGCGGGTGCATCTTATGGTCGCGTACGTGCCATGACAGATGAAAACGGTAAACGTATTCAATCTGCAGGTCCTTCAATTCCGGTTGAAATTTTAGGTCTACCTGAAGCGCCAATGGCGGGTGATGAAGTTCTTGTTGTGAATGACGAGAAGAAAGCACGTGAAGTTGCCGATGCGCGTATGGATCGTGAACGTCAAAAACGTCTTGAGCGTCAAAGCGCAATGCGTCTTGAAAATATCATGGCGTCTATGGGCAAGAAAGATGTGCCTATCGTCAATGTGGTATTGAAAACTGATGTACGTGGTACATTGGAAGCATTACACGTTGCTCTTGCTGACCTTGCAACAGACGAAGTTAAAGTCCGTGTTATTGGCTCAGGTGTTGGTGCGATCACTGAATCTGACGTAACACTAGCTGAATCTTCTGAAGCGGTACTTCTTGGCTTTAACGTACGTGCGGATAATGCAGCGCGTCAAAAAGCGGATGCTGATGGCATCGACATTCGTTACTACTCAATCATTTATCAATTGATTGATGATGTGAAAGCAGCGATGAGTGGTAAGCTTGCGCCTGAACACCGTGAAACAATTCTGGGTGTGGCTGAAGTACGTGAAGTGTTCCACTCAAGTAAGTTTGGTGCAGCAGCAGGCTGTATGGTGCTTGAGGGTATGTTACACCGTAATAAACCAATTCGTGTCCTTCGTGATGATGTGGTGGTGTTCCAAGGTGAGCTTGAGTCACTTCGTCGCTATAAAGAAGTGGTTGAGGAAGTTCGCGCAGGTATGGAATGTGGTCTTGCGGTGAAAGGTTATAAAGACATCAAAGAAAAAGACAAGATCGAAGTCTATGATGTTCAATTGATCAAACGGAGTCTTTAATGGCGGGTAGTCAACGTCTTAAGCGCATGGCGGATACAGTGCAACGTGAGTTGTCTGAACTCATTCGCCAGGAGTTGAAAGATCCACGCTTAGGTGGTCTTGTGACCATCTCTGCGGTGAAGGTTAGTCCAGACTTAGGTTATGCTGAAGTATATGTGACTGTGATGGGCCGTGAGCTTGGCGATGAGCAAAGTGAAGCAGCCAATAAAGAAACGCTAGATGTGCTGAACAAAGCATCTGGTTTCTTGCGTCACGAACTCGGCCGTCGTATTAAGACACGTATTACACCGCGTTTGCGTTTCCATTACGATAAAACCAATGCATATGGTAACTATATGTTTGGTCTGATTGCTGAAGCAGTAAAGGATTTACCCGCTGACGAAGCAAAAAAAGATGATGAATAATTCAGTCTAACTGAATCAAAAAGTCACCTTCGGGTGGCTTTTTTTATGCGGAGTAATGGTTGAAGCTAGAGCAAGACTTAGGGGGATATTGCATAGGATTATGATAGGGGAATAGAGGGTTGAGCTTTTAGGGATTATTTTGACCATCAAGTTGCTGTGGACTGGATTGATATGGGCAATGATTTACTAGCGGGACACTTTGATCATTTTAATTTTTGAGTGGATTGAGTATCAATTAGCTTGATCAGTCTACCTGTGTTGGTCAGTGTAATGGATGCGACACTATCTAATACGTTTGAACCTTATCATTAGTACAATATACAGATTAGCGCAACACCACCATGTCAGTGCTGAAGCGCTAGAAATGTATTTATTTTTATATCTTTAAGGATACAAACGTTTAAAGACGATGTTCAGTGTCTTCATGCTTATTGCTAAAAGCTCTGCGACGAGTACGTTGCCAAGGCAGTGGACGATTGAGTGCTTCTGGAACGTCACCACTTAGTGAGCGTAAGCGTAAGTGCAAAGCCGCTTGCGCCATTAAATTTGCCGATACAGGTGCAGTTAAGAAGGCAAACAGCGTTAATAACAGCTCAGCAAAACCAAAGCGTCCTTGAAATGCAGAATAGATCATTGCCGCGATCAAGAAGCTCCCTAAGCCTAAGGTACTTGACTTGGTTGGAGCGTGCAGGCGCATGAATAAATCGGGCAGGCGCACCATTCCAATCCCTCCGACCAGCATGAAGAAAGTGCCGATCATGAGAAAAATGGAGACTAAAATTTCCATCGTAAGTTGCATCGATCTCGCTCCTAGTCAATCACATGACCTGAGGTGAAGTAGCGTGCTAAAGCGGCTGTAGAGACAAAGCCGAGCATCGCTACCAAAAGAGCACCTTCAAATAATGAAGTGCTGGCCCAGTAAATGCCTAAAATAATAATGAGGCAGATTGCATTTAAAAAGAGTGTATCGAGTGCTAAGAGTCGGTCTACAATCGATGGACCGATGATTAAGCGAATTAAGCACAGCAACATTGAAATGGTGACGGCGATTAAACAAATCCCGAGGGCATAAGGCAAAATGGTCATGCTTTGTCTCCTGCTTCGACACCAAAAATTTGCATCAATGGTTTTTCATAACGCGCTTTGATATTTTTAATCTCGGCATTTTCATCATCGGTGCTGAGGGCGTGAACTAAAATGTCCCCACGATCTTGATCGATGCCTGCTGAAACAGTGCCTGGTGTGGTGGTAATAATCATCGCCAGTAAGGTGTTTACTTCCTCATGTTGTGTTTCCAGCGGAACGCGAAACCACTTGGGTTGTAGATGATCAATTGGGCCGAGGACCAATTTAGCCACTTGAATATTCGACACCACAATGTCGTATAACACCACAAAAAATAGTTTCACCGCCACTTTCCATTCAATATTTGGGGTGTAAGTAATGAATGGTCTGATCAGACGAGGAATAAAAACGGCCAGTAAAAATGCCATCACTAAGCTGGCTGCGTCGACACTATGTGCCAACATCACCCAGCTCAGCGCAACAATCACCGAGACAAAAGGGTGGGGTAACCAACGCTCCAAAAACGACGTTTTTTTCATGTTTAAGGCTCCACCATGGGTTGTAGGCTTTCAGCATCGGGATTCACTTCAGCCTGTTGTTGCTGTTGCATTTGGCGTTTTTTGTATTCGGAAATATGTTCGCCTTCCAGTGTTTCCTCTGAAATTAAATATGGAATCAAATGTGCATTCGGATCTACGCGTTCGCCACCATATTTGGTCTCGGGTAAATTTTCACTGTCGAAAGGTTGTACGCTAATGGTTTGCCCATGCTCATCAGTTTTGAGCAAAGTCTGTTCATAGAGCACATTATTTTGGATTTGCTCAGCCGTTTGGTAAGTGTACTTTTGAATCGGACCTGCAAACACCATATAAGCCATTAAACCGACCAACAATAGATAAATGGTTTTGTCATTGCGCTTAGGTGCTTGTTCAGGCAAAGCTTGGTAAGCGGCATAAGCAGCTTCATCCGGGTTGTCTTCTGGTTTAGTTGCGCGCCAAAAAATCACGAAACCCACACGTGTAAACGCAATAATACTCAATAAGCTCACCACTAAAACGGTCACAATAATCAGCAATTGATACGGTGAGTGTGCGGTGGCTTGAAGAATAAACACTTTGCCTAAGAAACCACTAAAGGGTGGTAAACCTGCCATCATCAAGGCAATGGTGAAATAGGTTAACGCCACCACCTTATGCTGTTTCATTTGCGGTGCAATTTTAAAGTGGTCTTTAAACTCACCACGTTGAGAGGTAATCCAACCACTTAAAATGTAGAAAGCTGCCGCAATAATGGTACTGTGCACCAAATAATACAGTGCCGCCGCCCATGCCAAGGTATTGAACAGGGAAATGGCGATTAAAATCGTGCCCACAGAAGACAAAATCATAAAGCCACTGAAACGACGTAAGCGTTCCGCACCCATTGCACCAATCACACCATAGACTGAGGTAATTAAACCAATCGGCAATAAAATGTATTGCAGGATTTCACGGCTAATTGCATCGTCAAATACGGTGCCATTAACACGTAAAATGGCATAAATACCGACTTTGGTCATGATGGTGAACAGGGCTGCTACAGGAGTGGTTGCGACCGCATAGGTTTTTGGTAGCCAAAAACCGACAGGTAGCATGGCTGCTTTAATGCCAAAGACTGTAAATAACAATAGCCCACCAGCAACGGCGATACGATGTTGATCGCCTTCTAACAATGGCATCAGACGTGCAACATCCGCCATATTGAGGCTACCGACGCTACCATAAATCATGCCCAGACCAATCAGAAACAGGGCTGATGCCAACAAGTTAATGGTGACATAGTGAATGCCGAGTTGAAAACGCGCTTTGCCTTGGCCATGCAGTAACAGGACATAAGAGGCCATCAACAAAATTTCAAAGAATACGAACAGGTTAAATAAGTCGCCTGTCAGGAAGGCACCAGTTAAACCCATCAGTAGGAAATGGCACATGGCATGGAAATAACGGCCACGTTCATCCCATTCTTTGCTGGCAAACCACATCACTGGCACAGCTAAGCCGTAGGTTAAAACCAGCATCAGGGCAGACAGTTGATCGAGGACCAAAACAATGCCAAATGGCGCTGCCCATTCACTCAGGTTATAAACACTGATTTGCCCTGAGCTGGCAAAGATCAGATAGTTGACCGCTGTAAATAAGCCCAACAGGCCAGAGATATAACTGATGCCTCGACGCCAAGGTTGTCGCCAGTCTTGTGCTAAAGAACCTGATCCCGGATTACCCAGTAATACCAAAATAAAGGCAGTAATGGCAGGAATTAAAATACTAAAAATTGGGGTGTGTTCGGTCCAAAATTGGATGAAGTCATTCATTATGGCTCATCCTCACGTGGGTCAATTTGTGGTATTTCTTCTTTAGAGTCAACGTGGTCGGTTCCTGTTTCATAACGACTGCGTAAAGCCAGTTGTACAATAAACGCTGTGGTAGCAAAGCCAATCACAATCGCGGTTAACACCAAGGCTTGTGGCAAAGGGTCAGTGGCTTTGCTGGCTTCCGTGAGTACCGCGGGTGCATTAAGTTGAAGTCGCCCCATGGCAAATAAAAATAAATTGACGGCATAACCAATCATGGCCAAGCCAAGTACCACAGGGAAGGTACGGGCACGTAAAATCAGATAGATGCCTGTGGCAATCAACAGACCAATAGCGGAGGCAAGTAACAGTTCTAAACTAATCATATTAATCCCCCTTTGGTATTGGACCAGACATACTAGAGTGACGCGAGTCCCCGAGTACTGAAATAAGTAGCATGGTCGCACCTACGACCGTGATATAGACCCCGACATCGAACAGTGCAGCTGTCGCTAGGTGCATTTCGCCTAAGATCGGTGGCGACACATAAAAGTGTGCACTGGTGAGGAAGGGACGTCCCCAGAACCATGCGCCTAAGCCTGTTAATCCTGCAATGACCAGACCGGTTCCAATCCAGATTTCATACAAACGACCTGACTTGGCTTTGAGCAGTTGTTCTGCATGATCTTGACCGAGTGCCATGTACTGAATAATCAAGGCCAAAGCGGTAATCAAACCCGCGATAAACCCGCCCCCAGGCAGATTGTGTCCACGCAGGAAGATATACAGACTGACCACCAAGGCAATCGGTAAAATCCAAGACGCAGTAATGCGAAGCATCAACGGAGAGGGATTAAAACGGTAACTGAGACCTTGGGTCATGGTCGTGCCGTGGGTACGCATACCATCCATTAGGCACAGCGCGCCAATGCCTGCAATGCCGAGGACTGTAATTTCACCGAAGGTATCGAAACCACGGAAATCGACCAAAATCACGTTGACCACGTTGGTACCGCCGCCTAATGGAATCGACTGCTGCATGAAGAACCATGAAATGGAGTTGTGATCACGGGTCAAGATGAGCCATGTGATCCATGCGATGCCGAGCCCGCCGCCTATTGCAATGAGGGCATCTCGCCAACGACGTGAGACACTCGACTCATAGGGAGTGAGTTGCGGTAAGAGCGATAAACTCATTAATAACAGTACGGTGGTGACCACGTCGACGGTGATTTGTGTCAAGGCCAAATCAGGTGCAGAGAAGCAGATAAAGACCATAGTCACGACTAAACCAATCGCGCCACTGATCAATACAGCTTTAATCCGTTCGTGGTGGAACCATAACATCATCCAGCACGAAGAGAATAACAGTAGCCATAGTACGACTGCTAAAGCAGGGGCATGGGTGAGTTCACGGGTACCTGTGGTCAGCCCTTGTCCTAAAAAAGGAAGTGAGACTATGGCAATACTGAAGATCACAATCCAAAGAATATAGCTTTGTAATTTACCGTTTTCAGTAAATCGTTTAAATTTGCGCGAGTTGAGCAGGAGTGACTTAAGGAATAAGTCAAAGGCAACTCGACCTTGTAGACGACCTAGGTATGGATCGAGATCAATTTCTCGAATTTTGCCACCTTTAGCCAGACTAAAATAGAAAATCAGACCGCCGACCAAGGCAATAGCACTCATCAACAATGGCATGTTAAAACCATGCCATAGAGCAAGATGTGTGCCTTCAAAATTCATCACTTGGGTGCTGGCACGTGCTGTACTGTTGACTATCTTTTCAACCAATAGGGCAGGGAATAAGCCGACTAAAATACACAGAAACGCTAGTAAAGTAGCTGGTGCACGCATGCCAAACGGCGGTTCATGTGCATCTTTGTTCGGAACTTGTTTGCCCACTGGGCCATCGAAGAAAACCCCATGCACCAAACGCACAGAGTAAGCCACTGCAAAAATCCCCGCCAGTGTCGCGACAATTGCGGAGCAGATGAGCACAGGGCCAGATAGATTGCTAAGCAGCTCAGTAAAGAACATTTCCTTAGATAAGAAACCGTTGGTCAAGGGCACGCCGGCCATTGATGCTGCAGTGACCATCGTCAAAGTGGCCGTATAAGGTAACAGTTGCCATAACCCACTAAGCTTGCGTAAATCACGTGTGCCTGACTCATGATCGATAATACCTGCGATCATGAACAGCGCTGCTTTAAAGGTGGCATGGTTAATAATATGGAAAATAGCCGCAGCCACAGCTAATGGTGATCCGATCCCCAAGAGACACATGATCAAGCCGAGATGGCTGATGGTTGAATAGGCCAATAAACCTTTCAGGTCTTCTTTAAAGATGGCAAAAAATGCAGCCATACACAGGGTAAATAGGCCAATAAAGGTGACCAAATTATGGAACAGTGCCGCACCTGCAAAAATGGGTAACAGTCGTGCCACCAAGAAAATGCCCGCTTTTACCATGGTTGCTGAGTGCAAATAAGCAGACACGGGGGTCGGAGCTGCCATCGCGTTGGGTAGCCAAAAATGGAATGGAAATTGCGCACTTTTGGTAAAAGCACCGAGTAAAATCAGCAGCAGCGTAGGAACAAATAAAGCATGGCTTTGAATCTGCGCTGTCATCGTCAAGATTTGATCAATCTCGTAGGTGCCTGTGATTTGGCCGAGCAAGATGAAACCACCTAGCATGGCTAATCCGCCCATACCCGTAATGGTCAATGCCATGCGTGAGCCACGTTGCGCCGCGTCGTAATTGCTCCAATAACCGACCAACAGAAATGAGGAGATACTGGTCAACTCCCAAAAAACGAGGAGTAATATTAAATTATTGGAGAGTGAAATTCCGAGCATGGCTGCCATGAACAACATGAGCAGTAGATAGAGTTTGTTGAGAGAATTTTTTGGGCCTAAATAAAAATAGGCATAAATATAAATGAGCGTCCCGATGCCACTAATCAGTAAGGCAAAGAGGAGGCCTAATGCGTCTAGACGGAAGCTGAAGTCAATTCCAAGCTGCGGCAACCATGACCACGATTGCGTAATGACAGCGCCATTAAACACCTCTCGTGCTTGGGTCAGTAATAAGCCTAAACTTGTCATACTGACCCCAACAGCTGCGAAGGCGGTTAGCCTGCGTGAGCTCTGCTTCAGTAATGAGACAAGGGTTGTGCCAAGTATTAACGGTAACAATATAATAATCGGTAGCACACTCGTTTCCATTGTCGTGAATAGGTCAAAACCTATTGGTGAATCTCATCTTTCAAGGATTACAGGACTGCAAAGAGCAGCCCAAGAGTCTCAATCTTGAAAGCCAATGTGAAATTTAAAAATAATGAAGTTGTGTTGCGCAACTCATGAAGCGTTATAGCAAAATCCGATTTCAGTTAGAAATTTGCAAGTAAAACCGATCATATAACATGACTAAAACAACATCAATCTTTTTTGCGCTGACGCAAAACATTATACGCGTGATGGTTGTTTCTTGGTGGATGGCAGGTACTTTCTCAGTGCAAGAAATGTAAAAAAGCGACCATTGGTCGCCTGTTTTTGAGGGTTGAAATAGATATGCTTATGAAGCAGGCTAAGTTAATGGATTTGCCGATGAAGCATCATCTTCAGCACTGAGTAAAGCAATCAAATGCTGTTGCTGTTCGGGAGAGAGTTGCTGTTGAATCTGTGTGAATAATTCAGCCACACTTAAATCTTGGGGTTCAGCCGCAATCGGTTCGATAGTTCCACTCGTCGCTTCATGATTGGCAAGGTTTTGGTAAATCACATCGAACTGATGTTGCAGTGGTTCGAGTTGGATAGGACTTAATTGCTTATTTTCCAGTTTGAGGCATTGAAACTCACAGGCTTGTTCCAGCAACTCACTTCGGTTGCCTGAAACGATAATTTGTAGTCGAGGAAAAGCCTGATTTAAACGTTTTAAAATGACTTGCGCCATATTTTGATCCAATTGATGATCAATCGCGTCAATCAACAGTACGCCGTCACCTTCTAAACAGGGGAACAGGCTTTCAGGATTTAGTAGGCATAAACGTCGCACAATATCGCCAACGAGCGCCACCCAGTTGCGGATACTATTGGACAGCTGTTGATAGAGCATGCTGTTGCCATGGTAGCGCACCATCAGTTGTAACTTGGGGTGATATTGCAGATAAAGATCTTCGATTTCGGGCAGAACGGTTGCTAACGCTTGCTTAAGCGCTTGTAGGCTGGGCGACTGGATGTGTGCTTGAGCCTGAGCCAGTTTATAGCTTAAGGGAATATCGGGTGACATGCTTTTGGGCTGATGCAATATCGTTTGTAAAAACTGTGCAGTTTGCGCATTTTCAATATCGCTGATTTCACGAAACCACTCAAAGAAGCGCGCAAAGGTGGTATAGGGAATAGCTGAAATTTCATAGGCATGTGCATGTTGGAAAATCAGGGGATTGTTCTTGCTGAGAATATTCATCTCATTGACAAAACGTTCCGCAGGATAATACGCAATCAACGGCAAACCTTGCAGCGGATCTTGTAACGTTGCCTGCTGATATAAATTCACCAGTTGTTCGAGTTCCAACGTTTCTACTCGACTGATGCCAATCCCTTGTTGGTTTAAAGTTTTATAGAGTTGCCATGCATAGGGTTCGGGCGCAGTATCGGCTGCCGTAGGTTTGAGAGCATACAGCTCAGCGGGCACAGCAACTTGAATATCAATTTTGGACTGAAGGCGGTTCAGCATAATGTCGTGATCTAACATCACCACACCTGCAGAGCGTAAATCTTTATAACGGGCCGCAAACCAAGTCAGAGCCTGATAGCTAAAACGTAAAATCGAGGTCTTGCCTGAGGCTTGATCGCCTAAAATTAAAGTGACGGGTTTATCGTGATAAGAAAAATCGACTTCAAGGTCAGCAAAATGCAGGATGTGTTTCAGGTGAATCGATTGAATTTTCATAGAACACCCGCAGCGGTTGTGACTATTTTTACATTCGACTATCCAGCAACTTTACGTAATGAGCTTGGCATTTGTTTTTTCAGCTGTTGCATCAGATCGTAAATGTGATGGATATTTAAACTTACTTTAGCACGTGTACAGGCCACGTAAAGCAGTCTTAACTCTTCATCACTAATTTTATGGTCTTTGTCGTTGACCTTAAACTGATAATCATCTTCGATGTGAACGCGATTCCACTCTAAGCCCTTGGCTTTGTGTGCAGTGGAAATAATATAATCGGCTTGTTCAATCGGCGTAATCTTCGCGAGGGCTTTTTTGAGTGGATCGGTGCCATGATCATCCACCAATTTTACTAAAGGCTTGATGTCACTGCCGTCATTGGTTTCGCAATATTCATGTACATCATGCCAAGAATTAAACCAGGCCAGTTCAGGCACATCGGTGACGCGCTTGCCTTGTTTCAGCATTGCGGCAGCATCGACAAAGCGGTTCAGTTTGACATGGTCGGCTTGTAAGCTGACTTTGTCGCCATGGACCAATCCTGAGAGCAACAGTTCCATAGCGCGCGCATTGGTGCGACATAAAATCGCATCGCGCATTTTGGTATGAGGTTTGTTGACCACTTTGGAGTTGAGTAGAGGATTGCCCATGAGCGGTACGGTTTCATTCAAGGCGCCTAAAATGGCATTGGCATGCAATGCAATCTCTTCACCAAAACGGAATGAGGTGGTGAGGCGTGACTCAGGCAAAGGCAGTTGTTGCATAGCATTGACTGCGCCGCGCCATGCATAAATCTGTTGGTGTGCATCTCCGACATAGATCACTTGTGTATTACGCTGCTTCAGTAAGATGCCCAACATCAGCGGATCGGCATCTTGTGCTTCATCAAACAACACATAGTCACTTGGGATATTGGGTTCAGACAACGCCCACAGTTTTAAATAAATATCGTGACCAATCCCAGCCTGATGGTTGGGATCGATGGACTCTAACCAACGACGTTCAATGGCAGGGTAGAGGTGCTTTTGTAGTGAATCGATATCATCGGGATGTAACCAGCTCGGTGCTTGTAAATGTCGCGGTGCTGGGTACTGAGAACTGGTTGAGCAGAAGTGACTCACGGCATTCGCCACAAGGCTGGCCAAGCGTGATGGCATCAATACATATTTTTCATAACGTCCACCCATCATCCGTCTTAAGGTAATCGGTTCTAGGCGATATTCTTTGGCAATAAAACTCGGACTTAAACGAGGCAGACGAAGTTTGTCCGTCACTCCACGTGGAACACTGCGAAAAGCAAGCGAGTGGAAGGTTCGGCAGTCGACATTGCCATGAAACTTCGTTTGCGCTTCGCTGGCAATGGCTTTGTTGAACGCTAAATACATGCCACGTCTTTGTGGCATGGCATCGCTAATCATTTGCAGTGTGGTGGTTTTACCTGTGCCTGCATAAGCAATTACTTTAAACGATTTGCCCAGACGCGCGTTATCAATGGCAATGGCTTGCTCATAAGTCGCGCTCGGTTTGATGATATTCGACACAGGCAATAAACTTAGTGGCTGCGGTTGGCTTTTTCAAGCAAACCAGAAAGCCCTTGACGACGTGCCAATTCATTAAGAACCACTTGAGGGTCTAAGTCGAAATAACCTAAAACCACAATCGTATGGAACCAAAGATCTGCCACTTCATAGATCAAATCATTTTTATGGTCTTCATTGGCTTCAGATTTAAAATCTTTAGCTGCGATAATGGTTTCAACCGCTTCTTCACCGACTTTTTCTAAAATTTTGTTGAGACCTTTGTGATACAGCTTCGCGACATAAGACGAGTCTGGATCCGCTGCTTTACGCTCAGCCATCATTTGACCGAGGTAGGACAAAACTTCAACTTGCTCAGACTGCGCCGTTGAGGCATTCATCGCCAATGTGTGTGGGTTGATTGATTTTTCACCATAAATCGCGCTCGGGTCTTTGAGCTGTGCATCCACAATTTCCCAGCCATTTGGCGTGAGTTTACGGTAGAAGCATGATTCGCGACCTGTGTGACAAGCAATTCCGCCGTGCTGTTCAATTTGTAGCACGATTACATCGGCATCGCAGTCGAGACGAATTTCGTGTACGGTCTGGAAATGCCCAGATTCTTCGCCTTTGTGCCATAACTTGTTGCGTGAACGAGAGAAATACACGGCTTGGTTTTTCTCAGCCGTCAAAGCCAAAGCTTCACGGTTCATCCATGCAACCATCAAGACACGTCCCGTTTGATGATGCTGTGCAATGGCAGGGACTAAACCTTGTTCGTTAAATTTTACTTCATCGAGCCATTGCAAATTGTTCATAAGATTTCACCAAGCGAATAAATATTGAGAGTGTTACGATGTTAACGTAGCGCGCTATAGTCTACGTGATTTAAACAGAATAGAGGAGAAACTTTCTACAGTTATCTCACAGTGGCTTAATTGATGTATTTTAGAAATTCAACTATCAGTCACCCATCCAAAGCGGATGACGATGATTGTCGTCGCATTCTACACAGAATGATTGTTTTGTTTTGCAATATCCCGATAGTTCATTTGACTGAACATGCCTAATTTTAAACCTGAAATCGTCACCGCCATTTCTTTACGGAAATAGGGAATTCGATACATCCAAGCAAAGCTAAAATCACGTAAACCACCTGCCCACCATAGGTCAGATTGGTAAAGTGGTGTGAGTAAACGACTTAAAAATTGATAGAAAGCTGTCGAACTTTGACGGTGTTGATGGTAAGTTTGCCAGAGTTGAACATAATCAATGGCTTCATTTTTTCTTGCACTTTGAACCGCTTGCCCCAAAGCCCATGCATCTAAAAGGGCCATATTTGCACCTTGCCCAAGTTGTGGACTCATCGCATGTGCTGCATCACCCATGACACCGATACGACCCTCACCAAACTTAGACAGTACCACATCACGATAATTTGCAGTCAACCATTGTGATTTTTGTTCAGGCTGGGCAATGACTTGTTCTAACCAATCCGCAGCAGGTTTCCAACGCTTAGACACTTGGTTTAACCAGTCTGAGTGAGCTTGTGAATTGTGTAGAAAGTTATTCAGCTGATGGCTGGGAAGACTCCAAAACACACTCGATAGCCTTTGCTTGGGTTCATGTGGTACTGTACCGGTCGGTAAGATTCCCATCATGATTTTAGAGCGATCATGGAACTGATGTAAAATTTCTGTATCTAATTCAAGACATTCGGGAACAATTGTCCATTTCGCTCCCCAAGGATAAGCTTGATCAACCTTCACCCATTCTTTCGGTCTTAAAAGGCTGCGTGCGCCATTGGCAATGATCACAGCATCAAATGCTTGATCAAATGATTCACCATCTTTACTACCCAAAACCCGAACTTGATTGGATGTTTCTTCTAATTTTTGAATGTCGGTATTCATATACCACGTAATGAGTTCAGGATATTCACGGCATTTATTTTCTAAAACATGACATAACGTTGCTCGATGGATACCTACACCATAAAAATCAGGATGCGCTTGTTGATAATGACTATTGACCAGTAAATTTCCACTCGGTAACTGACCTTTGAGCCCAGTGACTTTTGCACCCAGTCTTAAAACTTCATCTAAAAGGCCTAAATGCTCAAAAACAGCTAAACCAGAGGGCTGTAGTAACAGTCCTGCTCCGACAGGTTCAAGTTCTGTGGCTTTCTCTAAAATACTGACTTGCATATTTTGGCGAGCCAGTAAAATCGCAGTGGCTAATCCTGCGGTTCCTGCACCGATGATGGCGAAGTGGGGGGAGTGATTAGAAATCATAGACCGAATGATTTAACCATTGTTTAAATGAATGCGTAACGAATATCGTCAGGTTTTTTAATTGGTCGATGTTGATTTGAATGAAATCCTCTAACGAGCTTGCAATCACATTTCTTTCGCAAGATTCATTTTGTAATTCAATGATTTGACCATACATTTCTTGTTCACTTAAAATTATTGTTAGCATAGAAAAAATGTAATCTCGATTTTTCTTAATTTGGTCAGATTAAACAAGATTACATTCATGCGCAAATTTTGTTTATAAATCTTGTATCGCCTGTGCAAAATGCTGTTTTTCCAACATTTCCAAGAATTCATCACCTAAGCGCTGACTTTCAGAAATACATTGGTTCCACATTTGAATGCGCTGTTTTTGGTCGAGCCCTTTGAGGGTGAAATCTTTACGATCGGGCAGGCGTCCTAAAGGTAAGCTCCGTAAATAGTCTTGGGATGGAGACAGGAGCAGCGTACGGGCTTGATTTTCAGGATTGGCGCGACGTTTAAACAGTTTATCAAACCAACCTGGCGTAATGCTGTCCGTAAAGTGCGGATAAAGCACAATGCCTTGACTCTCAAAAGGCAGATCGATGTGATAGTCAATCAGACCCCCATCGCGATAACTGCCTTGTGGTGCATCTGGAATATCGCGAATTGCGGCCATCACGCCTGGAATAGAGGCTGAGGCAATCAACCAAGGCAGAACGTTTGCAGCGGTGAGACTGTGATAATGAGTGAGAAAATCATCTTCTACTTTAAATTGTTTACCATTGCTGGGCTGACTAATCACCCGTTGCATAAAGTGGCGACTATGCTTTCGCGAAACAGCGGTTGTACCGATGATACCTGCCACAGAGGCCAAGAGCGGCAGAACTTGGTCACTTTGGAAGATGTGTTGAGCCTTAATCGAAAGTACCGTGAGGTGGTAATCGGGATGATCTACTAGTTCCTCTTCCTTACCTTGCACCAAGTCGAGCAGCATGCCCCTGCAAATATCACTGACTTCTTGGCGTTGCATTTTTTTATCAAAATAGAGGTTGGTATAGAGTTCACCTAAACGTTCGGTACCTGCTTTTGCACCGTGCGCTAAGATGCTGGCAAAGCGCCAGCTGCCAATGGACGAACCAATCAAAGTCCGTCTTTGCGGTGCACGAGCAAAGAATTCACCAAAAATGGCTTGGTCTAAACCTTGAATCCCGATGCCTTTGGGCCCACCTGCGGCACCGGGTACAATATCGACCTGTTCCGCTTGTAAGCCTTCGCTTTGAATCAGTTGACGTGCTAATTTACCTGCACGAATGCTTAAAGCGGGAGGGTGTTTCTGCAGGATTTGAGTCATCGTGATCATTCAAAAAGACAATATGTATTGTCATTTTAACTGGCGAGTGAATGAGTGCATTGGCAAAAGTGATCCAAGAATGACTTAGGAGTCACTTCCTACATAGACGTTAAACATAAAAAAGCCTGAGAGACTCAGGCTTTTAATACAGCAGAAAGCGTCTATTTAAACACGCGCCACACCGCCAGTAAGCTGGTGAGTACAATTAAAATCACTGAAATAAACCAAGGCGAGATAATCGCAATCGACAGCAAAATGGCCATGAGACTGCCAAAAATCCAACTGCGCTTTTGCTGATGTTCCATTTGCAGGCGCATGCTTTGTAGTTCATTGAGCTGTTTAGCATGCCAAGCTGATTGGTTTTTGAGACCATTTAAGCTATCGACCAACAGCGTCGGGAAGTCTTGTGCCCCTAAAAGTAAGTCAGGAATTTTTTGTCCCAGCTCTTTTAGGTTCTTCTGTGGATTCATTTGCGCTTTGATCCAATCGGTCAGGATTGGCTTTGCCAAACTCCAAATGTCCAGCTCTGGGTAAAGGTCTGTACCTAAACCCTCAACATGCACGAGGGTTTTAAGCAGCAGCATCAGCTGTGGTGGAATTTCCAAATGGAAGCGTCGTGCAATATCCATTACCTGAATCAAAATGCCCGCGAAGTCCAATTCATGCATGGGTTTGGACACCATTGGCCCGACCGTGCGACGCATTTCACGTGCTAGTGCATCTTGGTCTGTGCCCGGTGGAATCCAACCAGCTTGATGCACGATTTGAATCAGTTGCATAAAGTCGCTGTTCATGACCGCAAGCAGCATACGTGCCACGGTCATTTGGTCGTGCTTCGACAACTCACCCATAATGGCACAGTCTAGTGCAATATAGCGGGGTTGGCTTGGGTTTAGGGTTTCAACGAAGACATTGCCCGGATGCATGTCGGCATGGAAAAAGTTGTCACGGAAGACTTGGGTAAAGAAAATGGTTAAGCCTTTTTCCGCCAGATCTTTACGATCCATCCCCAGCTTTTCAAAGGTTTCAATGTCTGAAATGGGAACGCCCGTAATGCGTTCAGCCACCATCACGTCTTTGCTATCCATATAGACTTCAGGCACATACATCATGCTTGAGCCTGTAAAGTAATGGCGCATACGACGGGTATTGTCGGCTTCTAAGGTCAAATCCAGTTCATTTAAGATGACCTGACGATAGTCCTGAATAATTTCAGATAAGTGTAGTGCACGCGCGGCTTCTAGGCGTTTTTCAAGAAAATCGCCCAACCATTCTAAAATTTCAAAGTCTTGTAAAATTTGACTACGAATAGCGGGACGGGTGACTTTCACCACCACTTCGCGACCATCATGTAAAGCGGCTGTATGTACTTGAGCAATTGAGGCTGCTGCCAAGGGTTGTTCGTCGAAGCGTGCAAACAGCGTATTTACATCGGCTTTCAATGAGTCTTGAATACGCATTTTCGCGACATCAGAACCAAAGGGTTTGACACGGTCTTGGAGTAGAACCAGTTGTTGTAGTACTTCAGGTGGAATTAGGTCACGACGAGTAGACAGCAACTGTCCCATTTTAATCGCCAGTGGTCCCATTTCCTCTAAAGCTTGTTTGAGCTTCAGTGGGTTTTTACGTTCACGACTGGACCATGCCGCAGGGTGCATACGAATTACACCCAACGCATGGCGCGCTTTTTCAGGCAATTCTTCCGCAGGAAACAACGTGTCGAGTCTATAGTGCGCGGCAATGCGCCAAAGTTCGAGTAAACGTGAAACGTGCGGAATCATATATGTAAATACCTAGTTTTGAGTTGAGTCTTGAGTGTCAATCTGTGCTTGAAGCTGTTGAATTTTGGCTTCGGCACGATCTAAGTTTTGATTAAAAATGCGGGTGTCTTGATGCAGATCATCCATTTGCCAACGTGGGGCAAATAGACCACTGTCTTCTTTTAAGGTATCTTCAGCAAAAAACAAATGACTTTGTAAGGCCTGTTTGATGTGTTTTGGTGCCAGCTGAATTTTAGCCAATTCATGCGCCAAACTTGGGCCAATCCATGGGCTTAAATGCGCAGCCAAGTCAGGCTCAGCGTGTTGCATAATCCGTTGAATATCCTGTAGAAGGTGATAATCACCTTGGAGCGGGATATTGCCGACATCATCCGCCAGTAATAGCTTGAGCAGCTCAACCACATTGGCCACCGTTAAAGTTGCGGTTGCTGGGGTGTGAGATTGAGCTTGGTCAAAAGGGCGTTGTTCGAAAATGGACGCTGTTTCACTATGCCCTGTAACGGTAGGTTCTAAGCGCACTTTGGCTTGGTCAAAGAACACATCTACAGACAGTTGCGGGGATGCGATCACCACACGTAACATCTTGCCTTGTAGTTCATTGAGCTGGATGCGAGTGATCGCATCCAAATTAATCACATGATGAATTAATCGTTCAATTGCACCGAGTGCCAGAATCGACCACATAATTTGCCCTTAAACGTTTAATTTTAAAGTTTAAAACCACGGTGTACAGCAACGATACCGCCTGTCAGGTTGTGATAGTCACAGTTTTGGAAGCCTGCATTTTCCATCATGCCTTTTAGCGTGCGTTGGTCTGGGTGCATACGAATGGACTCGGCTAAATATTTATAGCTTTCTGAGTCATTGGCAATAATTTTGCCCATGATCGGCAGTGCGGTGAACGAATATAGATCGTACAGTTTTGAAAAAGGCTCAAACACAGGTTTAGAAAACTCTAATACCAGTAGGCGACCACCTGGCTTAAGCACGCGGTACATCGCTGCAAGTGCTGCATCTTTATCGGTCACATTACGTAGACCAAACGAGATCGTAAGTAGGTCAAAGCTGTTGTCTTCAAATGGCTCGAGGGTTTCAGCATTAGCTAATACGAAGTCAACATTGGTACAGCCTGCATCAATTAAACGATCTCGACCCACATTCAACATCGATTCATTAATGTCTGAAAGTACTACATGACCTGTAGGGCCAACTTCGCGGCTAAACACTTTAGCCAAGTCGCCTGTCCCACCAGCAATATCTAATACGCGTTGACCACGACGAACCCCTGACATGTTGATCGCAAAACGTTTCCATAGACGGTGAATACCAAAAGACATCAAGTCATTCATAATGTCGTATTTGCTGGCAACCGAGTGGAAAACTTCCGCCACTTTTTGGGCTTTGTCATCACTGCTTACCGTCTGGTAACCAAAGTGTGTGGTACTGCCGACGTTACCTGTGTTGGCACCGCGAGGAAGATTGTATTTGGGTACAGAACCCGTTATAGGGCTATCAGTCAACTGTTGTTGTAATGATTTTTGCTGACCTTGCGCTGTGCCTTGGGGTAATGGTTCAGTTAAAAATGGACTCACTTTGTCTGTGTTTTGTGCCGACTCTTGAGTAGCGGTAGGCGTTTGATTTTCATTCGACATGGGAGTCACTCCTAACATAGCAATAGGGTAAATGTTGCAGTGCATGCATGATGACAGATTCTAGGACGTTGTACAGTAACCATCATGCAATTGTGCTGAATAATATACAGAAAAACAGCAGAGCAAAGCTGCTGCTGGCTTATTTTTATCAAGTCATTCGTTGAAATTTACTGAAAAGGATACAAATGCCCTGCATGGACTTTATCAATAATTTGACGTTCCACCGCAGTAAAGTCTTTCACAAATTTCTCTGCCGACTTTAGCGGTTTCATGGCTAAAAAGCCATCCTGCATAAATTCATACATGACATTGAAGTTATATTTGTTGGCAGTCCCTTTACACATCTTAAAAGCGGTATAGACCATAAAAGAGCGCATGTATTTATCGAGATTCTTACCCAATTGATCGAGTAAATACAACTGTTTCAAGCGTTCTTCGCCTTGTTCTAGTTTTAAGTAGGCTTGGCGCATCAAATCATCGCTTAAGGCTTCGGAGGGATGGTGATCTTTCAGTAATTGCATCGCCACTTGTTCATCAAGTCGCACCGCCAAAATCGCCAACTCAACCCCAGAGGTACCTGTTTTAATGGCATTTTCAGGAATTAATTTCTCCGCTTTGTGCGCATATTTGCTCAAGCGTGCAATTTGTCCTGCCAAAGCGTCAAAATCTGGGCCACCATATAAACGGTTGATAAAATACTCGGCCATCAAGAGGTTCTGTTTTTCTGAGAAAGCACGGTTATGCGTGCGTTGCATCCGTTGCTTTTGCCAGAATTGCACATCTTGTAAACGTTGGAAGAGCACCGAATCTTGATGATAATGCAATTGGTAATACTGTTCTAAAAGCTCATCGAGGGCGGCGAGTTTGGACATTTGCTGTCTCAGTTCTATTTAAAGATAGCTAAATCTTAGTGCGTGATGACGGAACTCGCTATGACAAAGTGACAAAAAAACTATTTATTTGTGGTCAGTTTGATGTAGAAGTAGTCAAAAGACGCGTGTGAAAATCATCTAGATCATCATTTTTTAGGATCTAGTGATTTGATTAAATAGAAAAAAGGAGGGGCAATGGATACAGAAACGATCGCCAGTGCAGTGCTGAACGAAGAACAGCTTTCACTGGACTTAATTGAAGCGCAATATGCATTGATGAATACCCGTGATCAGAGCAATGCAAAAAGTTTAGTGATTTTGGTCAGTGGAATTGAACTTGCGGGTAAAGGTGAAGCGGTGAAACAGCTGCGCGAATGGGTCGATCCACGTTTTTTATATGTCAAAGCCGATCCACCGCACCTGTTTAATCTAAAACAGCCTTTTTGGCAGCCCTATACTCGATTTGTACCTGCCGAAGGGCAAATTATGGTGTGGTTTGGTAACTGGTATGGGGACTTGTTGGCTACGGCCATGCATGCTTCAAAGCCTTTGGACGACACTTTGTTTGATGAATACGTCAGCAATATGCGGGCTTTTGAACAGGACTTAAAAAACAACAACGTAGATGTCTTAAAAGTTTGGTTCGATTTGTCGTGGAAGTCTTTGCAAAAGCGTTTGGATGACATGGACCCGAGCGAAGTACATTGGCATAAGTTGCATGGGCTAGACTGGCGCAATAAAAAACAATATGACACCTTGCAAAAGCTGCGTACGCGTTTCACTGACGACTGGCAAATCATTGATGGTGAAGATGAAGATTTGCGTAATCACAATTTTGCACAAGCGATTTTAACAGCGCTGCGTCACTGTCCAGAGCATGAAAAAAAGGCCGCATTAAAATGGCAGCAAGCACCGATACCGGATATTCTGACTCAGTTTGAAGCCCCTCAAGCTGAGGATGCAAACTATAAAGCAGAGTTAAAAAAACTCACCAAACAAGTGGCCGATGCCATCCGCTGTGATGACCGTAAAGTGGTGATCGCTTTTGAAGGTATGGATGCTGCGGGTAAAGGGGGGGCGATTAAGCGTATTGTGAAAAAGCTTGACCCACGAGAATATGAAATTCATACCATTGCCGCACCTGAAAAATATGAGTTACGCCGTCCTTATCTGTGGCGTTTTTGGAGCAAATTGCAGTCGGATGACATCACTATTTTTGATCGGACATGGTATGGACGCGTTTTGGTAGAGAGGATAGAAGGCTTCGCAACCGAGGTGGAGTGGCAACGCGCTTATGCGGAAATCAATCGTTTTGAAAAAAACCTCAGTAACAGCCAAACCGTGCTGATTAAGTTTTGGCTGGCGATTGATAAAGATGAACAAGCAGCGCGTTTTAAAGCCCGCGAAAGTACTCCGCATAAACGCTTTAAAATTACCGAAGAAGATTGGCGCAATCGCGACAAATGGGATGACTATTTAAAGGCAGCCGCGGATATGTTTGCACATACCGATACGGGTTATGCGCCTTGGTATATTATTTCTACCAATGATAAACAACAGGCCAGAATTGAAGTCTTAAGGGCAATTTTAAAACAGCTCAAAGCGGATCGCGATACAGATTAAAAAGCATAAAAAACGGTCATTTGACCGTTTTTTATAGAGGCGGATTTAGTTCTTTAACTTAAGGGAATTTGGGTCACTGGCGCTGCAACAGGAACACCTTGTTCAGCGGCTTGTTTCAGTTGAATGCCTTTGGCGAGCTTATACGATTCTTCCACATGAGTTTCCGCAATTTTTTTCATCACGACATAACCCAAGCTAGCCGCAATCATCTGCCCACCAAGAGGAATGAATTTAGTGACTTGTTTGGTGATGTATTTGGCTGCCATGTTATTGAGGGATTTCTTCACGGCTGTACGTGCCACCACCAGTCCAGAGAACTCCACGCCACGTTTACGCAGTTCTGACCAATGTATTTGCTTGGTTTCTGGGTCGTAGACACTGACTTGCTCAGGGGTTAGGCCAAAGCGGGCGTTAATTTCGGGAATCAACTGCGACAATATGCCCACATCAATCACCACATCGAGGAAGGGGACTGGAATAACCGCAGCACCTGCGGAAAAATAGGCGCGCTTTTTGACTAAATCCAAACACTCTTCGCGGATTTGTTCTAAATTTAAAGAGGGATCAATTTTTTCTGGAATATGCTCTAATTTCATCTTCTAAACCCTAAAATATCCTGATTCACATTGATTCTAGTTTTGCTTAAAGTGCGTATTTTAAAGCAAATTTTAAATAGAAATATGTCATCAAAGTGACATAGACAGAACCAGAAGTATAGTCAATAATCTGTGTGCTTTTGTAGATTTTTCATAAGACGGTCATTTGAGGGGAAACATGGCGATACACGTAATACAAAGTCAGCGTATTGATGTTCTGTTGCAAGCCATGCAAAAAACCGTCTTTAAACCGGCCAAAAATCCCTTTCAAGTGCTGCAAGCACAGCACTTTATTGTACCTTCACCTGCGGTTGAGGCGTGGCTAACGCAAAAGTTGGCTGAGCAGCAGGGCATCAGTGCTAACACGCAGTTTCATCATCGTATTCGTGGTTTTCAATGGTCGGCTTATCAGTGGGTTTTGGTCGACCAAAAAGATGAAGTCCGTAAAGCGAATATTCCGCGATTGATTATTAAATGGCGCGTCTTCCAAGCCTTAAAAGAATTTATACAAGCCGAGCTGAATCCTTTAGAGGTTGCCCATCCGTTGTATCCGATTATTCAGCGGATCTATGCCAGCGCTGACCGTTTGCAACAAGGCATCGATAAACAGCTGAAAAAGCAAAGCATGTTGTATTGGGTCGCGGAGCAGGTTTCACGGTTATTTAGTTTTTATATGGATTATCGTGGACATTGCACCAAAGGTTGTCCACCGCAAAATTGTCGTTGCCAGACCAATTGGTTACAAGCGTGGGGTAAAAACCAGCCGCTCGATTTGGAGCAGATGTTTTTTAAAACTCAGCAAGAACTCAGTGCTTTTCAGCTCAATCAAGCGCATGAGCTGGAAGCGTGGCAGCGTTGGCTCTGGCAAGTGGTGTTCCATGCTGACTTTGAACAAATTCAGCGTATTGATACTGCATTTTGGGACTTACTCGATCAAGCAGAGACCCGAGATGCTGCACTGAAAAAATTGCCTGCACAGTTGGTGGTGTTTACTGTCTTAGATTTACCGCCAAAGCAATTGGAGTTTTTACATCGATTGGGGCAATACCTCGAGATCTTTATTTTTCACTATAACCCATCGCAAGAATATTGGGCGGACAGTGTCGATCCCAATTGGAAAGCGCGTTATGACGCACGGGTAAAGCAGCGTTTTATTGAAAAAAATCCAAATGCCAATGATGCAGAGATTCAGCAGTTTTTTGATGAGTTTACCCTCCATTTTAATGCAGAAACCCGAGAGTCTCGCCATCCTTTACTGACCCGATTTGGTAAACAGGCACGGGATCATTTCTCTTTACTTTCCAGTCTTTCTTCAGGTGAGGATGGGGTGTGGGCCGATATCTTTGTCGATGAATATCCAGAAACTTTACTTGGTAAAATTCAGTCTGATGTCCTTTATTTGGTAGAACCTGAACAGCATCATTATGCCTTGGCTGAACAAGATGATTCGATACAGATTCATGTCTGTCACTCCAGCCTCAGACAGCTTGAAGTCCTCAAAGATCAACTGACGCATTGGTTGGCTCAGGGCACGGCTGATGCACCGCGACGTCCAAGTGATATTTTAGTGTTGACACCTAGTTTGACTGAGTTAGAGCCTTTTATTCGCAGTGTTTTTGCACCTCCTCCCCATGAGCGTGAGGCTTTGCAAAAGGGCCATCAACTGAGTAAAGACAGTATTTATTTGCCGATTAAGCTAGCTGGCGTGACTCAGCTCGATGCCTTAAATGCATGGCGTGCTGTGCTGGGACGGATGGTCTTGGTACGGGGGCGTTTCAGTATTGAGGACTTTGCCGATTGGCTCAGTTTAAATGCAACGCAGCAACGTTACAGCTTAGACATGAATATGATTGAGCGGATGACGGAGCTGTTGATCAACGCGGGCTTTAAGCGTGGATTGGATGCTGAACATTTAAAACGCAGTTTGGCCGAAGGGGATGAAGACTATCGTTATAGTCTGAAGTTTGCCTTAGATCGTTTGGCTTTAGGCGTCGCTGTACCAGAGCATGTGCTGTTTCATGAGACCTTGAGCTATGCCCAAGTACAGTCGAGTGATTTTGAGCTGATTGGTGTTTTAATTAAAATTTATCAGGATTTCAAACACCGTTCCGAGTGGATGATCGCGCATGAAACTGGACAACGGACAACTGCGGAAACTTGGCTGAATCGTTTGATGGAAGATATTCGCGAGTTTGAAGCTGCGGGTGTCGAGTCTTTGGCCGCAGTGTATAAGATGGTCAAAAAACAAGAACGTATGCTGACCTTGGCGAGTTTCTATGACGAACACGACCATCATGCACTGCGCAGTTTAAGTTTACCTTTGCCTTATGTATTAGAAGAAATCCAAAAGACCTTAGAAGCGCAACTGGACTATGCAGAACCCACGGGGCAGATCACGTTTAGTCAAATTGGTCAGATTCGACCTGTGCCGTATAAGTTGATCGTGATGTTGGGCTTGGACAGTGGCAAGTTTCCCAACCGTAGTGCGCATTTGCCTTTTGACCTAATGGATTTACTGAAACCACAACTGGGGGATCGTTCCCGTTTGGAAGATGATCAAGGGGCTTTTCTAGATGCGTTGTTGTTGGCACAAGAGAACTTATGGTTATTTTATAATGGCTTTGATATCAACGATGGTGAAGTCCGTGATCCGTCTACGGTATTGCAAGAACTGATTCAGCATATGGCCTTTATTGTGCAGCCTGACACACAGACCAAGAGTGCCAATGCAACGGTTGATCAGCATGGTGTGACTGTCCCTGCACAGTTGGCATCGCTGTATCATGTCCATCCTTTATTGCCTTTTGATCCGCGTGGTTTTGAGTCTGAGCACAGTATCCGTTTTCAAGACCAATGGTTTCAAGTCGCGAAACAATTGCAACATGCATCGGGACAACGGAGCAGTTGGGTCAATACGCCTTATCCAAAATTAGAGCAAGATATTCAAGTTCTTGATAGTCAGCAGTGGATTCAGGACATCACTTTCCCTGCAAGGCTGTATCTCAAGACTTTAGGCGTGGAAAACTTAAAACCAGAAGAGGTTCCTGCAACGCAAGAACCGTTACTGCTCGATGGTTTAGGACGTTATGCCATTCGTCATTTTTTACAACAACATGAGGCAGCGGCAGATGCCAATCTTCTGATGGATCAACTGCCGATTGGTAAAGTGCAAGATGGGGTCTGGCAAATGAGCGTGCTTGAGCAGCAGCGCTTGCTGGCACGTTTACAACGCTATGCACCCGAGGCTACAGCCACGACCCAACAAGTCTGGAAAGTGAATGAACATTTACAGATCAATATCACCCTAGCTAAATACAGTGCTGAAAAATGGGTCAGTGTAGAAGCATCCAGTGCCAGAGCAAAGCGCCGTGCCAAAGTTTGGTTAGAGTATTTACTGTGGCTGGCTTATGTCAATTTGGGTGAGGGCGGACAGCAGTATCAACGCATCGTGGTGTTTAGTGACCGAACCATTTTATGCACTGGTGTGAGTTCAAATCAGGCGCGTGAATGGCTTAAACCTTGGTTGAAAGCATGGGAGTATGCACAAACTCAGCCTTTGGTTTTACCTGCGGCCTTGTTACTGAAAATTGCAGAGAAAGATAAAACGCATGAATGGCAACTGAATGATCAGGAACAGATGGTGATTGCGGACATGGACGCCATTTATAAAGTGTGGGAAGAAGATGGTCGCTTTAGTGGTTTTTCAATGACTGAAAATGAAGCCAATAAAGCACACCGCGACTGGCAGTTTATTCTACAAGAGCAGGATGCCAAAGCATTACTTGCCCATGCCTGCGAGCAGTTTTCTTATGAACTATATCATCCGATATTTTTGCATCAGCAAAGCCTTGAGGACTAAGTCATGAAAGCACAGTCTCAGGTCACTACATCGAACATGTCTTATCAACCCATTGCCGATATGAGTTTTCAGGGCTTACATTGGATTGAAGCTTCAGCAGGCACAGGCAAGACTTTTACTTTATCCAGTTTGATGGTACGCATTTTTCTCGGGGCCTATTTGCCGAATCAGGTCATTGCAACCACCTTCACCCGTGCTGCCGCTGCGGAGCTGAAAAGTCGCGTTCGGGCACGTTTGATTGAAACTTTACGTTATTTTGAAGGTTGTCAGAGTCTGACCGAGCGAGAAATACAGGCCAAAATAGCTGTTGAACAAGATCCGCTGTTTACCAAGGTACTCATAGACTATGCACAGCGGGTCGGTTTTGCCCAAGAGCGTTTGAAGTTGGTGATTGATCAGTTAGATGAGCTGTTCGTCGGGACATTGGACAGTTTTAGTCAAAAGTTATTGCGTGAGTTTTCTTTTGAAAGTGGCAAGATTGAGCGTGCAGATATCACCGATGATGCGCAGAGTTATACTCAACAGCTTATTCATGACGTATTACGCGAGTGGATTCAGGCACAGCCGCAGCCTGTAGTGAATTATTTACTATTAAAACAAAAATTAAAAACTGAACAGGCTTATGTGCCGATTGTTGAAAATAGTTTGAACTTTGCATCGGCACAGTTTCAACAGGTGGAAAAACCTGCACTTGATTTGACGCAATTTGAGCAGGCCATTGATCAATTTACCGCGCTGGATGTGGCGCAGATTGAACGCTTGAAAGACTATTATGCCCCTGAAGGGCAATACCATGCAGTGCTGGGGAAAAAATGGCGTACCGATGCTTTGATGCAACGCATTCTATGTCAGGACTTACCTGCTTTTTTGACTGCACTGAAAGAGCAGCGGGCTTATGCCTTATTTGCGCCACATTTTGAAAAAACCTTAAAGCACCTGACTGACCTTGCAACGAAAAAAGTCTTAAACAAATGTGCTGTAGATGTGTTGGAACAGTTTGAGCAGCATCCTGTGTGGCGACAGGTCCGCATTTTCTTAGACGCATTGGCAGAGCTAGAGCTCAATTTGGATGTGCTGGATGCGTATTTAAAATATCACTTAAGTTCTGAGGTGAAAAAGCGATTACCACAAGTCTTGCAGCAAAAGAGTGAAACGACTTTTGCCCAGCAAATCCGTACCTTGTCAGAAGCCTTACAGGGCGAACAAGGCCGGCGCTTTGCCCAGTTTGTGCAGGCACGCTATCCACTCATTTTAGTGGATGAGTTTCAAGACACCAACCAAGACCAAGATGATATGTTGGCGCGAATTTGGCGTGATGCACAACGTTATCACCAAGGCTGTATGATTATGGTCGGTGACCCAAAACAAGCTATTTATGGCTTTCGTGGTGGTGACATGCTGACCTATAACAAGGCACGTTTAGATGTTTTGGCAAAGCAAGGTCGGCAGTATAGTTTGAAATATAATCATCGTTCTGTACAAAAACTGGTACAGGTGGTGGATGCTTTATTTCAACGCCAACAGGACTTTGGTGAGCAGGTCTATTACCAGCCTGTAGAAGCAGGGACTCGACCACATCCCGCTTTGGTCGATGCACAGGGTGAAAACCATGTATCGCTGCGTTGGCTGTTACTTGAAGACAAGAAAAATGAAGCTCAACAAGTGGCATGGAAAATTCGTGATTTAATCAACCAAGGCATTCAACAGCAGCTGTATGTGGCAGATGATCCGCCACAGTTTATGGGGGCAAATGATATCGCGGTGTTGTCGAAAAACCATGATGGCTTGGACAAAGTTCAGTTTGAACTAGAGCATTTGGGAATTTTGGTCAACCGTCCGTCTAAACGTAGTGTGTTTGAAAGTCAGGTCGCGAAAGATGTTGGTGCGCTATTGACTGCAATGATGCATCCTTTTGATGAAGCCAAAGTTCGCCGCGCGCTTTTGAGCCGGCTGTTGGCGATTGATTTAAAACAATTACTGGAACTGGAAAAGCAAGCCAACGGTCTGAGCCAGTTTATGGCGGATTTTGATGACATCCGCGACATGTGGATCAATAAAGGCTTTTTAAGTGCATGGCAATACGCTTTAAACCTGTTTAAAGTGTGGAAAAACTTGGTGGCTTACCAAAGCCGAGACAACGAACGGACTGTGGTCAATCTACGGCATTTGACTGAGTTATTGAGCCAACATAGTGAACAGTTTCAAGGCGCGCAGAAACTGTATCATTGGTATCTCAAACAGTTACATTTGCCTGCAGAACGTGAATGGGAGTTAGAGCGTAAACTTTCCAGCGCCACAGGTGTACAACTGATGACTATTCATCAATCCAAGGGTTTAGAGTTTAAAATTGTGTTCTTGCTGGGTGCCGACAAAGACTTTAAGGAAATGAATAAAACCTTAAACTTTTCAACGCTGGAACAGATCAATCCGACGACAGGGCAGAGCGAGTTACAGCGCATCGTAGCGGTAAATGATGCCAACCTGTTAGACCCAGCCGCGATTGATCAACACAATGAGCGAGCCGAAGCAGAACAGCATCGCTTATGGTACGTCGCACTGACCCGCGCCAGCCACCGCGTGTATGCCTTACTGCAAGATCAGGAATATAAATCAAATACGGCATTGGCATTTTGGCGTGGCCAAGCAGGTAATCTGTTTGAACATCCTGCCAGTGGTAATGAGGAGCTGCTGACTGAAAAGCCGATCCGTTTACAACCAGCCAAGCAGCAAGAGATCATTCAACTGCAAGCTTTGGCTTTTCCTGAACAGCGTTTTTATCCACGTTCCAAAACCAGTTTTAGTGCGTTGGCACAGCATTTGAGTCGCAAAGAGGCAATGGATGCCTTAGCGGTTTTGAGCGAGAAAGTGGGTAGTGCGGATGACGAGATTAATCATCCTGTGCTTGATGTGGAGCTGAGTCAGCCTTTGGCGTGGATTAAACGGCAGTTTCCAATGGGGACGACTGCGGGAACCTTCCTGCACGAAATTTTCGAGCATATTGACTTTCAGGACTCGGGTGACTGGGGACTGGAAATTCATCGTCGTTTTAAAAATGATAGTCCCTTACTGTGGCAAGAGTTATTGGGCAAATATCAAAATGAGTTTGGACAGGATGATGAAACTCAATTGGTGCTGTGGATGCAAGCGTGGTTAGCAGATGTACTAGAAACGCCTTTGCATGCAGGTTTTCAGTTGAAGCAACTGAAAGCCGATGAACACTTGGCCGAATTTCCTTTTTATTTGTCATTGTCCGATCATGTACTGGCGATTAAACGCATACAGACATTGTTTCAAGAATACGGCATTGATCTACTCGACTTAAATGAAGCCAATTCTGCTCGTTATCTGACAGGTTCGATAGACTTGGTTTATTTTGATGGTCAGCGTTATCACATTGCCGATTATAAAAGTAACTTCTTAGGGGCGGATCAGCAGAGCTACAATTATGACGCAATCCAATTGAATATGTCACATGCCAGTTATTGGTTGCAGGCGGGTTTGTATTTGGTGGCTTTGCATCGCTATTTAAAAGTGAATTTGCTGGACTATGACATTGAAAAACATCTGGGACAGGCGAGTTATCTCTATTTGAGAGGGATGAATGGGCAGCCTGATCAAGGGGTTTTAAGTTGGCGTGCTAGCCCAGAGTTTATTTTAAGATTAGATGCGATTTTGGGTTATTTTGCTGAGGATACTTATAGTGAAAATCATGTAGGCAAAACTTCTGAATTAAGTGAAATTAGTCACTCATAAACAAACAATTAAGCTGTGGATAACTTTGAGGATAACCGTGTGGAAAATGTTCATCAAGCCAGTATTGATCAGGCTACCGTGGTAGACACATGGTTAACACGTTGGAGTCAGTTTATTCAACAGTCACCGCTAAGTAAAACAGGGTTCACCGAAACCCGAAGTGAAATGATTCAACAGGTCCTTGAAGCAATGCTACGCGGTGAGAGTTGTATCTCGGTTGCAGCTGAAGCCGTCACAGTCTTAGATGATTTGGTGATGGATGAACAGCAGGCACAGCAACAAAAAGCGCCGTTTGTTTACGATCAGCAGCAATTATATCTGTATCGTTATTGGGCTTTAGAGCAGTCCTTGGCCCAGCAAGTGGCGCGGTTAAAACTACAAAACTTAACGCAAGTTGATATTTCAGCTTATGCCCATTTACTTGAAGATCCACACCAAAAACAGGCTTTGGCTATGGTGGCTGAGCAGGCGCTCTCGATCATTACAGGTGGTCCGGGCACAGGGAAAACCTATACCTTGGCGCGTATTATTGCGGTTCTCAAGCAAAGTCTGCCTGATATTCGTATTGCGATGGCTGCACCGACAGGTAAGGCGGCGCAGCGCATGAAAGAAGCCCTGCAAAACTCTTTTCAAGATGAAAAGTTACAAGACTTCATTACCCCAGATTTGAAAAACTTAAACCCTGTGACGTTACATCGACTTTTGGGTCTTGGGAATACGCAGCAACCGCGTTTTCATAGCAGACAACCTTTACCTTATGATGTGATTGTTGTTGATGAAGCGTCAATGCTGGATTTAAATTTGGCGCAGATGCTCTTTGCTGCCATGCCGAATCAAGCCCGTTTGATTTTATTGGGAGATGCCGATCAGTTGGCTTCTGTCGATGTTGGCTCTGTGCTCGCCGATTTACAACAGGTTCCAGCTTTGGCTGAAAATAGAGTCAATTTGGTCAATAGCCGTCGTTTCAACTCAGATGCACGGATTGGAAAGTTGGCACAATTTATTCAACAGCAAACTTGTTTTGACTCAATGACGCATCCTGCCGAAAAACAGAGCGTATTGAACACTTTTCAACAACAAGTGGTAAATGCTACGACGTTGAAGGCGGTTGAGTTGGATCAGGTCAAGGTCGATTATTTACAGCTCGAATTGTTGCCCGAGCAGGCTTTATCTGTAGAGCAGTTACAGCATTATTATGATCTGCTGATGCTTGGCTTTCAGGGCTATGTTGAGGCTTTAAAGCAATATCAGCAAAATCCTAATGAGTCTCTCGTACCCAAAGTGATTCAATATTTTGATGATTACCGTATTTTAGCCGCCATACGTCACGGCCATTTCGGCTTAAAACAGCTCAATCTGCAAATCGAGCAACGTCTATTAGAGCAATCAAAACAAATCAAGCAGGGTGAGTGGTATTTAGGACGCCCTGTGATGATGACCTATAACGACTATCAGTTGGGGGTGTCGAATGGCGATATTGGCCTGTGTTTACAGCGTATACAACAAGGTAAGTTGCAGTTTGAGGTGTATTTCCCTAGTTTGGATAAATGGGTGGCCGCGACACGGTTACCCAAAAATATTGAAACGGCTTTTGCACTGACCATTCACAAATCTCAAGGCTCTGAGTTCACCCATACCGCGGTGGTTTTAGATCGGCAGGCTGAAAAATTACTCAGTAAAGAGTTGATTTATACCGCAATTACGCGGGCGAAAAAAGTGGTCAGTTTACTGGTCGATGCTGATGCATTCGTACATGCTATGGTGACTCGAACCACCCGAGAAAGTGGTCTATCAAGAAAAATTAATCAACAAATTCAATTGTGAAGATTTAATAAACAAATAGGAGTTTTGTACGAAATGGCTTACATGGATTCAGGAGATTTGCGCATAGAGCTTTGCTGAGGATTTTGAGAAGATGGCTTCACATAAAGAGCTCAACACGGAATGTTGAGTATAATCGCAAAAAGATAATAATAACGTCAGTAGACAGCGAACTTACAGTGAAGTAGGTGAAAGAGGAAACTTACAGCCGCTAAGCCTTGTAGTTTTGGGAGAGACTACAAGGCTTTTTTATATCTGATAAATTGGCAAAATGTGACAAAAAATAGCCATTCATTCCTCGAAGCATAAATACAGTTATAGATTAAATATTGAAGAGATACTGTCTCAGTATTGCACTGCTTATGCTTTTTTAAATTTAGCTCTTATGTATTTAAGTATTTGTTTTTAATAAATTAAATTTTTACTATTGCATTTTTTAGAGAAATTTAAGTTGAATAATGGAGAAAATGAGGAGTTTATGTAAGCAATCGCTTACATGAAGATGAGTGAAATGCGACTTTTTTCTTCTGTGTGATGTGGCAAAATATGTCACATAAGGATGTAAATGATTAAACATGGAATGTTTAATACAAGACGCGGAAAAGCGCATTATTATAATGATAACCAAAACAACAAGAACAAAAATAAAAGAACACTACAGCGCAAAAAAGCCCAAGTTTACTTGGGCTTTTTTTTTATGCTCAGACTAAGTCTGTTTCGCTTCGATCGGTTGCAAATAATGAGCGACGTTGGTGCTTTAAGATTTTGGGACAATGCTTTGAGATTTGATAAAGCGTTTTCGCTAAAGCAGGTAAGTGGGTCCCGACGACAGATTTTCCTGTGGTTAATAGCGATACGCTAATATCACGTTCTGGATCGGCCCAGCAGAGAATATTGGAAAACCCGAGATGTCCAAAGGCTTGCCCAGTCATGGGTCCAAATAACCCAATAGGATTACTCCCTAACATTGGGCCTAAGGCATAACGCATCGGGACTAATAATGTCCGATCTAAACTGACTCCTGACGTGGCCAATGTCGAGCGAAATACCGTTTGGGCACTCATGATTTGTTTGCCTTGGTATTCGCCACCACTCAAGAGCATTTCAAAGAAACGTCCAGCTTGTTCGGCGCTGGTATAAATGTTGCCCGCTGGGCAAATCGTGTCCATAAAGCGCGCATCATTGGTCACATCGACCGCCAACTGTAAACCACCACCCAGTACCCGATTGAGATAATGGTCTGTGCCTAAACGTGGATGTAGACCTGTGGCATAGTTTAAAGCGACATCCGCTCGATACTCAGGTTTTAGGCCATAGTTAAAGTAATCTAAGCCCATGGGTTTTTCGATATTTTCGGCAAGAAATTCACGGGCTGTTTGACCTGTTACCCGTTTGATAATTTCCCCTAAAATATAACCTGACGTCACGGCATGATACGCCAGATGCGTGCCCGAAGCTGAAACGGGTTGTGCCGCATAAAGATGTTCTAAAATTTGATCTTGATTAAACAACAGTTCAGGCGTGACTTTGCTGTCAATGCGAGGAATGCCACCACGATGAGCGAGTAAATGAAAAATGGTGGCACGACGTTTACCGTTTACGCCATATTCGGGAATATAGTGGCTAATCGGATCGAGTAAATTCAGATCACCGCGTTCATCCAACATATGAATCAGCATGGCTGTAACGATTTTAGAGGCGGAAAATAAACAAACTGGGGTATCGGGTGTGCCAATTTTCGCATCTGCCGCTAAACCATCGGGCGAGTTACCTTGCGCATAACCAATGCTGCGGTTTAACAATATTTGTCCCTGACGACGTAAGCAGAGGCTGATGAACGGGTAGTTTCCTGTTTTATATAGGGACTCTACACTGGCCCAAATGCTTTGAATTTGCGCGTCCTTCATACCACCCAAGGTAGCGGAGACCTCATCCTTAGAACGAATCACGTGGTTGAGGTCATGGGGGACATAACAGGTATTGGCAGATAAAATTTTCACAAATTTCTCTCTATTTTTCGTTTTTATTGGATTTGAGTCTGATACTGAAAATCAGAATTGTCATGATTGTGCATGATTTGTGCAAAGCCGTCAGTTGCCGAATTGACTGCGAACATAAAACATTTTTGCAATATAGCGCTAGATCCCTTAAAATAATGCCTTGCTGTAGTGATGCACGGCAGTCAACTTGGTTTTGAAGAATCAATTTGATTTGTATCAAATGTAACTTATAAGCATCTCGGAGAAATCGAATGGCTTTAACAAACGCAGATCGCGCAGAGATCATTGCTAAATTTGCTCGCGCTGAAAACGACACTGGTTCACCAGAAGTTCAAGTAGCTCTTTTAACTGCTCAAATCAATGATTTACAAGGTCACTTCAAAGAGCACAAACACGACCACCATAGCCGTCGCGGTCTTATCCGTATGGTTAACCAACGTCGTAAGCTTCTTGATTACCTTAAAGGTAAAGACGCTACTCGTTACAGCGACTTGATTGCTGCTTTAGGTTTACGTCGTTAATTCGATTAAACTTTTATTTTCGGACTATCGCATTTTGAATGCTTTATTACTGGAAAAGAAAGTCTACCTTGCTTCTGTGAGGTAATGGGGAAGGGGCGAATGTTTCGCTCCTTCTTTGTGTCTTAAAATCATGTTTTTAGTCTCTGGTGAGGTCGGCTTCTAAGCTTTGTCATTTATACAGTTGCCTGAAATGGCGATGTGAATGCCAAACCTTAGGGGTCTCCACTAGAATAAAAATCAGGAAAGAAAAATACATGTCTATGTTTAATATTATTCGTAAAGAATTCCAATATGGTCAACACACGGTTGTTTTAGAAACTGGTCGTGTTGCTCGTCAAGCAAACACTGTTGTGATCACCATGGGTGGTGTACAGGTTCTTGTTGCAATCGTTGCTCAACCAAAAGCAAAAGCAGGCCAAGACTTCTTCCCGTTGACTGTTAACTACCAAGAAAAACAATATGCTGCAGGTCGTATCCCAGGTGGTTACGGTAAGCGTGAAGGTCGTCAGTCTGAAGCTGAAACTTTAATTTCACGTCTTATTGACCGTCCAATCCGTCCATTGTTCCCAGAAGGTTTCTACAACGAAATCCAAGTAACAGCGACTGTTATTTCTTCTGACAAAACCATGGAAGGTGATATCGCTGCAATGTTGGGTGCTTCAGCTGCGATGTCTATTGCTGGTGTTCCATTTGCAGGCCCAATCGCAGGCGCACGTGTTGGTTTAATCAACGGTGAATACATCCTTAACCCAACTTTAGAACAGCTTAAAGAATCTGATCTTGACCTTGTGGTTGCAGGTACTGAAGCTGCTGTATTGATGGTTGAATCTGAAGCGAAAGAACTTTCTGAAGACCAAATGTTAGGCGCTGTACTTTTCGGTCATGACGAAATGCAAATCGCAATTCAAGCGATTAAAGAATTTGCTGCTGCTGCGGGTGCGGTTGAATCAACTTGGGTTGCGCCAGTTAAAAATGAAGAGCTTCTTGGCAAATTGAAAGATGCATTTGAAGCGAAAATCTCTGAAGCGTATACCATTGCTGTTAAGCAAGACCGTTACGCAGCATTAGATGCACTTCACGTAGAAGCTGTTGCTCAGTTCGTTCCTGAAAATGATGAAACTGGCATTGCTGCTGAAGTTGACGAATTATTCGAAGATTTGAAATACCGTACGGTACGTGACAACATCTTGTCTGGTAAACCACGTATTGATGGTCGTGACACGAAAACTGTTCGTGCCATTGATGTTCAAGTGGGCGTATTAGGCCGTGCACACGGTTCTGCATTATTCACACGTGGTGAAACTCAAGCATTGGTAACTACCACTTTAGGTAATACCCGTGATGCGTTGATGGTTGATACCCTAGCTGGTACTAAAACTGACAACTTCATGTTGCACTACAACTTCCCTGCATACTCTGTCGGTGAAACAGGTCGTGAATCTGGTCCTAAGCGTCGTGAAATCGGTCACGGTCGTTTGGCGCGTCGTGGTGTTCAAGCGGTTCTTCCTGCAGCTGACCGCTTCCCGTACGTGATTCGTATCGTATCGGATATTACTGAATCAAACGGTTCATCTTCAATGGCTTCTGTATGTGGTGCTTCATTATCACTTATGGATGCAGGTGTTCCATTGAAAGCGCCAGTTGCAGGTATTGCAATGGGTCTAGTGAAAGAAGGCGAGCGTTTCGCAGTTCTTTCTGACATCTTGGGTGACGAAGATCACTTAGGTGACATGGACTTTAAAGTAGCCGGTTCTGCGAACGGTATTACTGCACTTCAAATGGATATCAAGATTGAAGGTATCACTGAAGAAATCATGGAAGCGGCATTGAACCAAGCGTATGCGGGTCGTATGCATATCTTGAACGAAATGAACCAAGTGATTTCACGTGCTCGCCCTGAAATTTCAATGCATGCACCGACATTCCAAGTGATCAACATCAACCCAGACAAGATCCGTGATGTAATCGGTAAAGGTGGTGCGACGATTCGTGCAATCACTGAAGAAACCAAAGCTGCAATTGATATTGAAGACAACGGTACTGTTCGTGTATTTGGTGAAACCAAAGCTGCTGCTGCTGCTGCGGTTGCAAAAATCCAAGCACTTACTGCTGAAATTGAGCCGGGTACAATTTACGTCGGTAAAGTCATTCGTATCGTTGAATTCGGTGCGTTTGTAAACATCCTTCCAGGTACTGATGGCTTACTTCACATTTCACAAATCTCGAACGAGCGTATTGCAAACGTGGCAGACGTGTTGAAAGAAGGTCAAGAAATTAAGGTACAAGTTGCGGATGTAGACAACCGTGGTCGTATCAAATTGACGATGAAAGACATCGAACAAGTTTAATCTCTTGTCAATTCACATGGTGTTTGCCATGTGAATTGAGTTGTCTTAGAAAAGCCTTGAGCTTGGCCAATTTAAACTTTGGCTTGCTCAGGGCTTTTTTTATGGCATCATGCTGGCTAAGACAGACAATAATAAATGAGATATGCAAAGCTATTATTTCTATCAACATCCCACCGCGCAGCATACTTATGTGCGGAAACAGCCAATTGCAGAGCAGGAAGCTGAGTTTATTTGGGTGGAGTGTAGCCGTGACGATGTGGTCAATCGGGCAGAACATTGGCAGCAGGACATTTATGCGGCAACGGGACTGTGGATGAATGAATATCATCTGCGTGACATTCTAAATTTAGAACATCCTTGTGCCTTTGACACTTTGGAAGATTACGACTTGCTGATCTTTCGTAAGCTGATCACACCTGATGATAAAATCAAGCTTGATACTCAAGCGGCTGAAAAACATGAACGGGTTTTTGGTCTGGCGACGACTCCGATTAGTTTTATGCTCACGCCGCAAGTCTTGATTACGGTTAGAGAGCAGGGCAATAAAGAAGTTGAAAGCTATATTCAGCGTATGGAAACGGTGTTGAGCCGTCCGATTGAAGAGCATAATAAACCCCGAAAACTACCCGCAACGCCTTTAGATTTGACCTTGAGACTGCTCAATAACATGGTGGATGGTTATCTTGATTTACGTGTTCCTCTTACGCGTCGAGTGGAGTTTTGGCAGCAAGAGCTTTTACAAGGCCATCGTCGTTTTACCAAGTGGCATCAACTTTTGCAAGAGAATATGGCTTTCCAACAAGTGGAAAATTTGTGCGAAGAACAAATCGAAACTTTGCAGGAATTGCGTGATGAAATTGTCGATAATTATTCGCACTTGAAAGGGAAAAAGCGTAGCGAAAAACAAGATATCATGCTGGTACGTGTCGATGATTTAACCAGTCATATTGAACGTATTCAAAAGCATACCATTCGCTTGAGAAATGCAGTGCAAGCAGCTATTGATCTACATTTTTCAGCCATTGCCAATCAAACTAATGAAAACATGCGGATTTTAGCCATTATTACCGCGATTTTTGCGCCGCTAACCTTGTTGACAGGGGTGTATGGTATGAACTTCGAGTTTATTCCGGGGCTGAAGTCTCCAACAGGGTTTTGGATCATGTTGGGCATCATGTTAATGACGACATTGATCTTACTGTATTATTTTTATCGACGTCATTTGGTCGGGCGTGGCGAAAAAAGTGTCATTGATATGTTGGCACAGCAGCATGCGGATCAACATATGAATTTATTTTGGTTCATCGATTATGAGCCGATCAAGCAAACTGTGAAGGGCACCATCAAAGATTTAGAGAAAATCACCAAATTAAAATAATTCGGTGATTTTCCACATAGACCATTAAAGCAAATGGGCTTTAAGGTGTTTCTTTACATGCTGACGCTATCCTTGTTCAATTTATTATTCGGATATGTGGGCGTCGCAGGGAGATTTAATTTAAGAGGTTTTTAACTGGGCTCCTTTTAAAATCCGGTAAAGCTGATCTTTAATGAACAACTTTTTGCGTTTGAGGGGCTCAATCTCTCCACGATGAATCCTGACAGGGTCTTGTTCGAGTAAACAAATTTCCTGATCGAGAGCTTCATGGTCGTCAAACATTTTAGAAAAATGCGGATTGTCTTCTCTAAGCTGTTGAATCATGTCTCGGTATTCAGGAAACATGAGCTTAGTCTTTTTATTACAAACTTTGAGTTTCATGGTTGCCGTCTAATCCTCTTATTCAAAAATAAAAAAAGAAAGAAAGGCATGCGCCAATCTTTCTTTATAGAACTAGTGTTGAGTCGTATGAACTGGGTCAGTGAGATGTAAATGTTTTACTTCACGACGAAGTTTTTGAACTTCCTCAATCAGATCCAGCATCATTGCGACTGCAGTAAAGCTGGCATCAAAGTCACGTTGTAAGCGATAGGCTCGCCGTGCACGTGAGACATCATCACCAAAAAATTGGTGAATGCGGTTATCGGGTCGGTTAGGCAGAATGTCATATTCCAACAGCTGTAAAATCCATTCAGGACTTTGTCCGCAGGCTTCAGCAAAATGCTTTAAATCAAAGCTATGTTGTTCATCAACAATTTCAGCGTGTCGACATCCGTCTAAAATAATTTCACGATATTGAATAGTCGTCATAATTTTCTCCTTAAGACTGACGCGGCTTAAAGTGAGGGAAGGCTTCAGCAAAGGCTTGGTAGGCTTGCTGTTCTTGCTCACTCTGCGCAGGAGGTTGAACAATGTTTAAAATTAAATATAAATGTCCTGCCGTTTTGGCTGGAATCCCCTGATCTTTTAAACGGAGTTGCTGTCCCGTTTTGGCATTTTTCGGAATTTGAATTTGTAATGTCCGACCATTGGGTAGCGCGGCGGTAATGCTTTGCCCCAAAGCGGCTTCCCAGGGACTAATGTTGAGTTGGTGATAGACATCAACTCCTTCAACGCGTGTGGTCTCCGTATCTTTGTAATAAATTTCGATATACAGGTCGCCATTTTCACCGCCCTGAATACCTGACTGTCCTTGACCACTTAAGCGAATTTGTTGCCCTTCTTTCATGCCTTTGGGAATTTTAACTTCCAGCGTTTTGCGCTGAATTTCCGCTTCACCATAGGCATTTAAAGTGGGAATCTGTAAGGTAATGGTTTGGGTGGTACCGTGGAATCCAACCTCAAGATCGACCTCTAAACGCGCATGTTGGTCTTCGCCTTTATGGCGAGTACTATTTTGGCGTTGATATTGATAGTTTGATCCTCCAAAACCTGAACCAAAACGCCCAAATAAGTCTTCAAACCCTGAAAAATCATGTGCCTGTTGTCCGCCTTGGGCATTCCGAAATGCCTCTTCAAAACCGCCAAAGCCTGTATTGGGGTTGAATTGCTGTGAGCCTTGTGGATGATCGAGTTCAAAGTCATATTCAGCTTTTTTTGTTTCATCACTTAAGGTGTCATAGGCGACATTCAATTCTTGCATCCGCGTTTCAGCATCAGGCTCCTTACTGACATCGGGATGATACTTACGTGCCAATTTTCGATAGGCTTTTTTAATTTGTTCGGCGGTCGCATCTCGCGTTAAACCGAGTATTTCATAATGGTTCTTCGGCATAAATAAGATTAAATAAAATGATTAAGTTTTAATCATTATTCAGTCTTTCAGCAGATTTCAACAGTAAAGATATGTTCCTTATTGTTTCAAAACATGACAAGAAAAAAGCCCCCGATGAAAGGAGCTTTGATGGATGAGGGATACTTAATATTTGACCCATGTGATGTTGCGCCCACCGCCATTTTCAGTCGAAGTTCCTCGAATTCGTAAGTGCTTACCATTGTTGCTGAGTCGTGCATGTGCGTCATAACGTAGCCCTGTGAAAGGGTCGAGGAGCTGTCCATGGCTATAGGTCGAATCTTTGGCATTGTCTAACTGCAAATGGCTGAGCGTTGTCATGCCGACAATGGGTTGATTTTTATTGACACCATCACACTTGCTACAGTTTTCTATTTTTACCGCACCTGGAATTTCGCGCGTACTTACGATGACTGCTTTATAGCTATTGTTTTTGTCTTTTTCAATCAAGACGTCACTGAGAGAGTATCCTGTTTTATCATCGATAGTTTTCCATTTTCCGACCAAAGGATCGGTAGCTGCAAAACAGGAGAAGGCGCATAAACTGCTGAGTACGAAAAGACTGCAAGAAAATTTCATGATGGCAAAACCCCAATGGAAGAGAAAAATAAAGACATATAAAAATTATGGGTTTATTTATAACGAAATTTAAGCGGTGTGACCAGTGAAATATCTATGAATAAAAGTGATGAATCATTTGAATTATCTTGTTTTTTTGAGAACAAAGGCATAAAAAAAGAGCAATTCAGTTGCTCTTTTTTTATTGCACATGATGCGCTTAGCTTAAGTGTTCACCAAATAAACCCAAGGCTTCTTCTGCACTAAAGCTGTATTGCGTGTTACAGAACTGGCAGTCCATGGTAATCGGGTTTTGATGTTCTAGCGTTTCACGAACGGCTTCTGCGCCAATTTGTTCAAGTGCTTGAGCACAACGTTCTTTCGAACAGGTACAGCCAAATTTTAGCATTTCAACTTCAGGTAAGCGTACTTCTTCTTCGTTGTACAAACGGTAAAGAATTTCACTGGACTCTAAATCGGTTAACTCTTCGATTTTGAGCGTTTCAGTCAACATGGTCAGACGTGGCCATAAGTCTTGGTCGACACGTTCTTGTTCTTCTTCACTGTTACGTGGTAACAGCTGAATGAGTAAACCGCCAGCACGCTGGGATGAACTGGCCAAAACAATACGCGTTGGAATTTGGGCAGACAGGTCATAGTACTGCATTAAACAACCCGCAAGATTTGGCTTGTCTAAAGCCACAATCCCTTGATAACGCTCACCAAATTCGGGCTCAATATTAATAAAGAGTACAGGGCTAATGAGGGTGCTCAATACCGTACTGCTGCTGTCGGCAGCATTAAAGCGTGGATCTGCTTCATAATCCGCCAAGGCACGTACTTCACCAAGGTGATTACATTCAGCCATAGCCCATTTGAAACTACCTGAAGCCTGAATTTGTAAACTAATACGGCCTTTAATTTTTAAAGTACTGGCAAGTAATGCCGTGGCACTAAGCATTTCACCTAACAGCACTTGGACTGCAGGTGCATAATCACGCTGCGCCAAGATGGTTTGTAGGGTTTCTTCTAGATGAACCACTTCACCACGAACAGGACTATCTTCAATATAAAAGCGTTGACGCAAATCAGACATAAATTTCTCCAATATCCTGTCTTAATGGTGACGATATTGTAAAACACAAGTCATTTTACTTCATCCCGTGTGACATCTATTCGGTCATGTTGTAACTCACGTTGTAGGTCAACGCCGACAGGACTTTGACGGAGCTGCGTATCACTTTCAAATAAGTGCTCTAATTCGGCCAGAGCATTACGATGTGTTTCATACACTTTCTGTTCATCGTTATAAATACTTTGCTGCTGCGCGAGCAGTTTTTCATCATAATCGCGAAATAACTCAATGCTCTTATAAGCATCTTGTTCTGCAATGCCTAAATTACGTAGGGCAAAATAGGCCATCCCTAAAGACGATAAATAGGTTTCACGCCAAATATGTTCCACCCCCAAGTCACGTAACAAATGCACATGATGTCGATCACGGGCACGGACCAGCAAGTTTAAGTCTGGATAATTGAGTCGAATATGGCGTGCCACATTCATGGAGTCTTCAATATCATCGATGGCTAGTACAAACACTTTGGCATGTTCGATACCGGCTGCACGCAGGATATCGGGTTGAGTGGCATCACCATAGTAGAGTTTGCCGCCATAGTTGCGAACGAAATCGACCTTGTCGATATTGCTGTCAATCGCCGTGAAGGTTTGGTGCTGTAAGTGAACCAGTCGTGCCACAATTTGTCCGACACGGCCAAAGCCAGCAATGATCATCGGGTTATGCTGTTCAGGAATCTCATCATAGACAGGTGTAGTTTCTTTTTCGAATAGTGGTACCACCCACGAACTCATCAGCCAGTATAGAATAGGCGTCAGAATCATCGACAACGTCACGATTAAATTGATCGGCTCTAAAATGGCCTGCGTAATCACGTGTTCACTCATGGCAACATTGAGCACCACAAAAGCAAACTCACCGCCTTGTGCCAAACAGGTGGCCAGCATCAAACTATTGCGCCATGAAAACTCGAAGTAGCGAGCGATGGCCGTTAAGGCCAGCAGTTTGACCAACATCAGCAATAATGCACCGCCAATAATCAGACTTGGGCTTTCCCACAGGAGCGAAAATTGCGTACTCATCCCGACGGTCATGAAAAATAGACCGAGAAGTAGACCTTTAAATGGGGCAATACTGGCTTCCAGTTCATGACGGAATTCAGAGTCAGCTAGAAGTACCCCAGTTAAAAATGCGCCCAAGGTGGTGCTGATGCCTAAGACATCCATCAGAGCGACCACGCCTAAGACAATAAACAAACCGACTGCGGTAATCAGTTCATGTGCGCCACTTTTGGCCACAAAGCGGAAAAAAGGGCGCATGAGATAGCGGCTAAATAAAAACAAGCCTGTAAAGGTGGCAACAATCGCTGCAAAGTAGGCAACGCCATGATGGGTTGAGCTTGTCCCTGCAAGAAGGGGAATGATCGCAATCAGCGGAATCGCGGCAATATCTTGAAAGAGTAAAATGGAAAAGGACTGCTGACCAAAAGTGGTATTGAGCTGCTGTTTTTCGCTTAAAAGCTGTAGCACAAAAGCGGTAGAAGAAAGGGCAAGGGCAAAACCAATCACGACACTGGCTGCAATCTGTTGTTGCAGGGCAAAAAAGACAATGCACGCCAGTAGCACACCGCAGAGCATCACTTGTAAACTGCCCATCACAAAAATGGATTTACGCATTTCCCATAAGCGTTGTGGGCGAAGTTCGAGTCCAATAATGAACATCAAGAAAATCACGCCGTATTCAGCGAGTTTATGAATGTCTTCAGGGTCATGGACGACATTGAATACACTGGGGCCGAGTAAGATGCCTGTAAATAAATAGCCGAGTACCGTGGCAATCCCCAGCCGTTTGGCCAATGGAACGATCATCAGTGCCGCAGCCAAAAAGAGGGTGATTTGAAGCAGTAGAGACATTGCCCTGTCCTAAATTTTTTTCTTTATGTTGGAAGTTTAAGGGAGAACGCGACTCAGGTCTAAACCTTATTCACGTCAAGTCTTAACTTAACTCTTGTGGATCAATATCAAGGCTCAATTTCATACCATGTGGTTTGTTATGCCAGACATTTTGCCACCACTGATGAATATAAAAATGCATACGCGCACGGTCTTTGGACAGTAGCACCATATGTGCTTGATAGCGTCCTGCTTTACGTTCCATCGGCGCAGGAATGGGCCCCCAAATATCAATACTGTTTTCTGAGGCTTGGCGCAGTGCTTGTGCATGCTCTTGTAAAAAGCTTTGGTTCAGTTCTTGGTCTTTGGATTCACAGCGCAATAAAGCCGCATAGCGATAAGGTGGCATCCATGCAGCTTTACGCTCTTTCAACGTTTGCTTGGCAAAGCTGCGATAGCCCGATTCCAGCAGGGTATTCAGCAAAGGATGATCTGGACGTAGAGTTTGTAAATAGACTTCGCCTTTTTTCTCGCCACGCCCAGCACGTCCAGCGACTTGGATGATGAGCTGTGCAGTACGTTCTGTGGCACGAAAGTCAACACTGAGTAAGCCTGAGTCAATGTCTAAAATCGCCACCAAAGTCACATAAGGAAAGTGATGTCCTTTGGCCAGCATTTGGGTGCCGAGCAAAATGATGGGTTCACTTTTCTGAATCTTGTTATAGATTTTTTGCCAGCTGCCGACCCGACTGGTCGAGTCACGATCAACCCGAATTACGTCAAAGTTGGGGAACAGTTCTTGTAGGTTTTCTTCAACTTTTGCGGTGCCTAAACCAATTGGTTTTAGTTCGCTATGCTGACATTGTGGGCAGTGTTCAGGCATGCGATGGATGGTGCCGCAGTGGTGACAGTGCAAATGCTGATAGGGCTGTCGATGTACGGTAAAATTGGCATCGCAGTGGGGGCACTTGGCCTGCCATCCACAACTTTCACAAATCAACACAGGCGCATAGCCGCGACGGTTTAAGAAAATCAGCACTTGTTCTTTTTTGTCTAAGCGCTTTTGTACTTCATGAATCAGCTGTTGGCTAATGCCATTTTGTTTTTGTGCTACTTTCAGATCGATCACATGCATTTTCGGCATCACGGCCACACCTGCACGTTGGTCCAACTCCAAACGAGTCATTTTACCTTGTTCGACCAATGCATAACTGTCGATACTTGGCGTTGCAGAACCGAGGATAATCGGACAGTTTTCTAAGTGCGCACGGTATAAAGCCACATCACGAGCGTGGTAGCGGAAGCCTTCTTGTTGCTTGAAAGATAAGTCATGTTCTTCATCTAAGACAATCAAACCCAAATGCGGAAGGGGCGTATAGATGGCAGAACGTGTACCAATCACAATCGAAGCTTTTCCCGCTTGTGCACTTTGCCAGGCTTGCAGGCGCTTAGAATCATTTAAACCTGAATGTAGTAGCGCAATATGACAGTGAAAACGTGACTGAAAACGGCTCACTGTTTGTGGGGTGAGACCAATTTCAGGCACTAATACCAAGACTTGTTTGCCTTGTTTTAAAACCTCTTGCATGACTTGCAAATAGACTTCAGTTTTGCCACTACCGGTTAAACCATCCAGTAAGAAAGCGTGATAGCTATGACGAGCTTTGAGAATGTTTTGAATGGCTCGCTTTTGTTCATCATTGGGCGTGAGAGGCATTTGCGCCAGTGTCATGGTTTGCGGTTTAAAGTCTTGGGCTTCAAGTATGCACTGGGTGATTTGCTTTTTTTCTAAGGCTTTTAAGGTCGCAGTTTCAATGCCAGCCAAATTTAAAATGTTTTCAGACGTTCCTGTGGGATGCAGCTTTAAAATTTTATAGGCATCTTGTTGTTTTTCAGAACGCTTTAATTTGTCTTCGGCATGATCATCAATCAGCTTCCACATCCGCGCCAGTAAATTATAGGGTTTACCTTGGCGTAAAAAGCTGGGCAAAGCAGCATGCATCACTTCACCAATGGGAAATTGGTAATATTGCGCTGACCATGTCAATAAACTTAAAACTTTAGCATCTAGAATAGCGCTGTCATCGAGCAACTCAGTTATGGCTTTAAGTTTAAAGCCTAAATCGAGTGGTTTCTCATCAGTGAGCTTCTCAACAATGACACCGACCACATTTTGGCGACCAAATGAGACAGCCACACGTGCACCCACTTCAGCTTGGTGGTATTGTTCAGCCGTTAAACTATAGTCAAAACAGTCATATAGATAAACGGGAACAGCCACACGAATACGGTAGCTTGGTGTTGTGGAAAGTGTATTTTCTGGCATAAAAAGCTCAAAATGTCCTGATGAAATTGTCGTTGTGCGATGAATGAGTTGTGTTAGAGTGATGACATAATTTATAACTTAGAATATGAATGATTTTGGTGCCGACATGCAACAGCGCCAAATGACTAAATGGACAATTAGAAAGCGTAAACATGCCAGCATATCAATTTACCGCACTAGATGCCGCAGGAAAGCAGCAAAAAGGCGTGCTCGAAGGGGATTCAGCGCGTCAAATTCGGCAACAACTTCGTGATAAAGCGCTGATTCCAGTCTCGGTTGATCCTGTTGAACAAAAAGATAAGCACAGCAGTAAAACATGGTTTCAAAAACAAATTACCGCCTATGATTTGGCTTTATTGACACGTCAACTTTCGGTACTTGTGGCGGCAGCCATTCCGTTGGAAGAAGCCATTCGTGCGGTTGGAAAGCAGTCAGAAAAAACACATGTACAAAATCTATTGATGTCAGTACGTTCTAAAGTATTGGAAGGTCACTCATTGGCGCAGGGTTTACAGCAATCTGGACGTTTTCCAGAGTTGTACATTGCCACGATTGCTGCTGGTGAGCGTTCAGGGCATTTAGACTTAATTTTAGATCAGCTGGCAGATTACACCGAAAATCGCTTTGCGATGCAAAAGAAAATCCAAGGCGCGATGATTTATCCGATTATTTTAATGCTGATGTCTTTTGCCATCGTGATGGGACTTATGACCTATGTGGTGCCTGACATTGTCAAAACCTTTGACCAAAGCAAAGATGCCTTGCCATGGATTACGGTTGCACTAATGAAAGCCAGTGATTTTATTCGAGTGGCATGGCCATTTTTATTGGTAGGCAGTGTACTCGGCATCGGCTTATTACTGCGATTTTTAAGAACCACCGCAGGGCATTATGCCTTTGATCGTTTAACGCTCAAATTGCCATTATTCGGTAAACTTTCACGTGGTATAAATGCCGCACGTTTTGCCAGTACCTTGTCGATTTTGACCCAGTCGGGTGTGCCCTTGGTGGATGCATTAAAAATTGGCGCGGCGGTGAGTAATAACTGGGTGATTCGCGATGCGGTCAATCATGCCGCAGAAAAAGTGACCGAAGGTGGAAACCTTGCGACCCAGTTGGAGCGCAGTGGTTATTTCCCACCGATGATGGTACAAATGATTAAAAGTGGTGAAACATCGGGTGAATTGGATCGGATGTTGGAGCGCGCATCGACCATGCAAGACCGAGAAGTGACAACGCTCATATCGACCTTGCTGGCTTTACTGGAGCCACTGATGTTGGTTCTGATGGCAAGCATTGTCTTGGTGATTGTGATCGCCGTGATGCTACCGATCGTCAACATGAACAACATGATTTAATTTTAAAAATATAAGATGGAAGAGAAAATTCACATGCAATCAAAAATCTATAGACGCCAAGCTTCAGGCTTTACCTTAATTGAAGTCATGGTGGTGATTGTTATTTTAGGTGTGTTGGCAGCCTTAATTGTACCCAATGTGATGGGACGCGGTGAAAAAGCCAAAGTTGATACTACTGTCATAACCCTCAAGGGTGTTGCTGCGGCATTGGATCAATATAAATTGGACAATGGTAAATATCCTTCGATGCAAGAGGGTGGACTCGACGCTTTGGTGAATAAGCCTGAGTCTGCAAAAAATTGGTTGCCAGGCGGTTATGTGAAAGGTGGATATCCGAAAGACAGTTGGGATAATGACATTCAATATGTTGCACCTGGGACTGATGGACGACCATTTGATTTATATTCTTTTGGCGCAGATGGACAGCAAGGTGGTGAAGAAGCCGATGCTGATATTCAGTATCAACCTTAATTGAGAATTATTATATATTGGGTTTAATTGAATATATCATTACAGTGCATAGGTTATGTCAATGTGGACTGTAATGATAATACATCTTAATTTAAAATTAATATCTAAGATTATGATTTTAAATTATTAAATATAATAAGCATCAGCTGAGATTTATAATAAGAATTATTCCCATATTTGTTGATTACAAATAATGTAAATTATGGATAAAAATAGGCTTTTTATTTATTTAAATCCTTGCATAATGTTCTCAATGGCAACTGATTTGCCTGAGGAGAATAGAATGAAAGCATTAACCTTGTTGGATGAAATGAGCCAATTCCATTGGTCGATGCTCAAATCTGTTCTTTTGATTTTGAGTATGCTTCCTGTTGCTCAAGGTGTTTTAAGTGTGTGGCAGTCGACTGAAGGCAGCAGCCAAATTATGGTGGGTTTCTTTGCAATCAGTCTGTTCAGCACATGGGCGGTTTTGAGCTTTTGGTCTGCGTTAAAAGCAACCGTACTCACACTCGATCAAGTACAGATTACAGCATTAGAACAAAAAGTGGTCATGTTCTACCGTTATACCCCGATGCTCTTTTTAGCCGGTATGGTGTCCTATTTGGTCGGTCAAATTTAATACTGACATTTATAGTTGTGATAGGCTTTGTTGCACAAAGCTATTCTTAAAGGCTTCTTCAGCAATATAATTTCCAAATGAAGAAGCCTGCATCTAAAATTTATCGCACAACGAATTGGTCCTCTTATAACCAAGCTCTAATCAAGCGAGGAAATATTTCAACTTGGTTCGATCCTCAGACTAAATGGTATGCTCAGCCACAGGCTAAGCATGGAAGAAATCAAACTTATTCTGATATAGCAATTCAGTGCTGTTTGATGATCAAATCTATCTTTCGACTTTCTTTGCGTATGGTCACAGGCTTTGTGCAAAGCCTAATTCAGCTCAGTGGGTTAAGTTGGACAGCACCAGATTATTCCACACTTTGCAGACGACAAAAGCAGATTGATATTGCGATCAGCTATCAAAAAAGTCATGAAGGATTACATCTATTGATAGACTCAACTGGCCTTAAGTTTTTAGGCGAAGGTGAATGGAAACGTAAGAAACATCAGCCTGAATATCGTCGGCAATGGCGTAAATTGCATATTGGTATAGATGCTAGAACCTTGCAAATACGAGCTGTACAGCTGACAACAAATAATGTCAGTGATTCGCAAGTCCTTGGAGATTTACTTGATCAAATCCCATTGGATGAGCAGATTGATTCAGTCTATACAGACGGGGCTTATGACACAAAACAATGCCGTCAGGTCATTGCAGATCGGCAAGCGTATGCAGTGATTCCACCCAGAAAAAATGCAAAGCCTTGGAAAGATAACAAAGTTCATTCGCGAGAGCGAAATGAATTACTTCGAACAGTTAAACGTTTCGGCAGGACACTATGGAAAAAATGGTCAGGCTATCATCGGCGGAGTTTGGTCGAAACCAAGATGCATTGCATCAAATTATTGGGGGATAAACTCAGTGCGAGAAACTTTCAAAGCCAAGTCAATGAAATGCATGCACGTGTGGCAGTATTAAATAAATTTAGGGAGTTAGGTCGACCTCTCACCCAAGTTGTCACTTGAATTTGAGTAGAACAGGGTAAATTTAACTTTTAAATCTTTATGCAACAAAGCCGTTGTGATAAAAAACCGAGCACATACGCTCGGTTTTTTATTGCGTCATGAAGAATGGCGGAAAGATAGGATCGCTTGTCTGTTTCGTTGTATGTGATCCTCGTGTTCGCTCCCTATACTGTAGAAAATATAAATATAGAGTGAAATATGGAACAGATTGATTGGGCGGATTTTTTAAAAGTCGAGCTCCGAGTCGGGCGTATTATTCAGGCCGAAGTGTTTGGGCAAGCACGTAAGCCCGCTTATATTTTACATGTCGACTTTGGTCATGAAATTGGCATTAAGAAATCGAGTGCGCAGATTACTGAGCGTTATCAACCTGAACTGTTATTGGGTAAATTGGTGGTGGCAGTGGTTAACTTTCCAAACAAACAAATTGGTCCCATCCAGTCTGAGTGCTTAGTGACTGGCTTTCATGATTCAGACGCAGGCGTGGTACTTTGTGTGCCTGATACAGATGTTCCAGTAGGTACCAAGCTACTATAATTGAAAAAGAAAAACCCAAGCTCAGCTTGGGTTTTTCTTTGGAACAGTCTGATCCAACAATAGCAACTATCGACGAGACTTAAACGATACATCGACTTTACGTGGACGATAGATCCAGCCCAAGATCAGTAAAAAAACTGAGAAACCTAAAATTGGCCAGTCACTTAAACGGGTATATAGCGTTTGACCTTGCATAGCAGGCAGTTCGCCGCGAAGCACGGTTGCCACATCTTGTGGGGCACGTTTTACGATATGCCCTTGATGGTCAATAAACGCCGTCACGCCTGTATTGGTGGCACGGATAAACCAGCGTCCATTTTCTTTGGCACGCATTTGAACCATCTGTAAATGTTGTAAAGGGCCTGCAGTTCCCGTAAACCATGCATCGTTGGAAACTGTCACCAAGAAATCACTTTGGCTGGCATTACGACGTGTTAAGTTTGGATAAGCTACTTCATAGCAAATGGCCGCGCCTAAATGCTGCTGATGAATAGAAAGCGGTTGTTGCTGTTGTTCACCACGTGAAAAACCACTCATCGACGGATCATTCTGCATGGCAGGCAACACCCATTTCAGTAAACCGGATAGTGGAATATATTCACCAAAAGGCACTAAACGTTGCTTTTTATAGAGTCCTTCGGATTCAGCACCATTGGCCATAATACTGTTGTAGTACAGTGGTCGACCTGCCGCTTCAGAGCCTGAAATATCCCAGTATGGAATACCGGTGACCCATGCTGTGTTGGTTTTCTTGGCTTGTGCCGTCATTGCAGCTAAAAAGGGTTCGATATCACTCTGGAACATCGGAATAGAGGATTCAGGCCAAACAATGAGGTCTCGTCCCCATTCTGTTTTGGTTAAATCAGCATAGATTCCAAGTGTTTTTAGTTGATACTCAGTGAGCCATTTTAAGTCTTGTGGGATATTGCCCTGAATTAAAGAAACCGATAATGGTGGGGTATTTTTTGCGGAGACGAATTCAATTTTTGATGCGCCCCATGCGCCAAGGACCAATAAAGCAGAGGGGATGATCCAGAAGACGCGGCGGTTTAAAACTTCGACCAGTGCGCAGGCCAACACCAAGACTACAAACGATACCCCGAAGATACCAAATAATGGTGCATAACTATCCAGTAAACGTTCGGTAAAGGCATAGCCTGCAAACAGCCATGGGAAGCCTGTGAAGACCCAGGTTTTTGCCCATTCAAAAAGCACCCAAAGCGGAGCGAATGTTAGTGGCGTTTCAGGGAAAAAACGGCGGTAAATAAAGCTTTGGACAGCCGTGAATAAGCCCATGACCAAGGCCATAATGCCGATCATACCGACACTTAAGGCACTGTTGGTATCGCCATAGACATGGATGGAAGTGTAGAGCCAAAAAGCCCCCACGAACCATAGGCCAAAACCATAGGCCCAACCAATACCAAAGGCCTGCTTTGCACTGCGCCTGCGTAAAGTCGCATAGAGCAGTGCAGGGGATAAGATTGCCAACCACCAATAATGATAAGGGGCGAGTGCAAAACTAAAGACAGCCCCTGAAAATAAGGCAATTAGAAGCGGATAAATTAAAGGTAACTGTTTTTGTTGTGGATTGGGGGTTAACAGTTTGTCAAAGTAAGCTCTCATTTACGAACGGCTCGAATCAGATGAATAGAACGTGCATCTGCTTCTACAATGGTAAATTCCCAATTTTCAAGATCAATCACCTGACCTTGTAAATCACTCACTAAACCAATTTCTTGAAGCAATAAACCGCCCACAGTTTCAACCTCATCATCAGAAAAGTCTGCATCTAAAAGATTGTTAAAGTGTTCGATTGGTGTAAGTGCTTGAACCAGCCACGTATTTGCTGTCGTAGGGTCATTGTCGGGAATAATATATTCCGCTTCTTCATCGATCTTGTCGTGTTCATCTTCAATTTCACCGACGATCTCTTCCAAAATATCTTCTAACGTCACTAAACCTGAGGTCGTGCCATATTCATCAATCACCACCGCAATGTGCGTTTGGGTGTTTTTCAACATGCGAAGCACTTGGTCTGAGCGTGCGCTTTCAGGTACATATAAAGGTTGGCGCATCAGCGCACGTATATCCACTTTATTGTTTGGTTCAGTCAAGAAAGGCAATAAGTCTTTGGCCAATAAAATGCCAACGACATTGTCTGGTTGATCTGATGAAAAGACAGGGAAACGTGAATGTGCCGACTCAACCAAGGTATGCAAAATGTCGAGTAACTCATCATCTTCTTGTAGGCTGATCATCGATGTACGCGGTGTCATGACCTCGCGGACTTTGGTTGCTGGAAGGTCTAATACGCCTTCTAACATCGCAACAGTGTCGGGTTCTAAAAAACGACGTGAATCTTGAACTAACTTTAACAGTTCATCGCGAGTTTCTGGCGCGGTACCTAACCATTTGCGTAAGCCACGCATTCCCCACGACGGGCCTGATTCCTCGTGCATGATCTTTCCTAAAGACTCTTAATATCTAAAAAACTTAATTTTATCATACCGTAGAAAACACAGTTGTCTATTGTAATTAAGCAGTGATTGCATGAATGATTAGATCAATACTTTTAAATACGAGGTTCATCTGCCATCAAGCTATGCAAACAGATATGCGAAATGGGCAGTTGTGTTAAAATTGGCAAGTTTTTAAATTTTTGAGTTTATATATGTCTGATTTGGAAGTGAGCCCAAGCATCCAATTAAACACCCGTGGTTTACGCTGTCCAGAGCCTGTGATGATGTTGCATCAAGCCATTCGCAAGTCTAAATCGGGAGATGTAGTGGAGGTGTTTGCAACGGACAATTCAACTTCATGGGATATTCCTAAATTTTGTATGCATCTTGGGCATGAACTTTTGCTGCAAGAAGAGCGCTTAGACGAAAATGGCAATAAAGAATTTCATTATTTAGTTAAAAAGGGTTAGGACATTTGTCTTAGCCTTTTAAAATGTACTTGAGTAAAGAAAAAGAAATCAAGTTCATCCAAGGAAATCAGAATGAAAAGAATAAATATGTTCTTATGGGCTCATATTTTTGCATTATTTTGTTCAATTTCTTGGGCAAAATCTTGTGAAGTTCCTGTAGGCACGATGAATGTTGCAGGTTTAAAAATTGGACAGCATATTCGTGAATTTCAACAGCATCATCCCACCGCAAAAACGGTTATTTTAGGGGGCGATAATTATCAGTTTGAATTTGCACAAGGTGTGGATACACAAATTAAAAAAGCAGGTGTGAGCTGGGTTCAGCATATTCGTTACGATCCGCATTCTAAAATGATTATTTCATACAGTTTAAGTTTTCTAGATGGGCCGCTTGCGACGTATGAAACGGATTTAGATGTTTTTAAAAGTCGAGTATTAAAACGCTTTCAGGTGGCGCAAAACGGCTGGAAACAAGCTGAAAATAAATATGTCTATCAGTGTGACGATTATCGGATTGAAATTTATCAAGATCATGGGGTTGGGCATACTGCGATAGGGCCAACGGTGATGGTTTTTAGCAGAAAGTCAGATGCCTATTAATTAAAAAAATCCCTTCAGTGCTGAAGGGATTTTTTTAATCTAAAAGAGATCACTTACTCGAAAATGCGCCTCAGCGCAAGCCCGTTTTAACATTACATATTCGGGTATGAGACACGGTTAGCAAAGCAACCGCTTTGCCGTGTCGTAAGGAATTACATATTCGGGTAATTCGGACCACCACCACCTTCAGGAGTTACCCAAGTAATGTTCTGAGATGGATCTTTAATATCACACGTTTTACAGTGCACACAGTTAGCCGCGTTAATTTGGAAACGCTTAGAACCATCATTCTCTTCCATAATTTCATAAACACCAGCAGGGCAGTAGCGCTGAGCTGGCTCGTCCCATTTTGGTAAGTTTACATTTACAGGAATAGAAGCATCAGTCAGTTTCAAGTGTGCTGGCTGATTTTCTTCATGCACGGTATTCGATACAAATACTGAAGATAAACGGTCAAAGGTCAACTTACCATCTGGTTTTGGATAGTTCGGTTTCACTGTTGCTGCATCTACAGTTTTCAGTGTGCTGAAGTCAGGCACTAAGTCATGCAGTGTAAACGGGACTTTAAACACATTTTGGTCGATGAAGTTAAATGCACCACCACCGAACGTGCCAAATTTGTGCATTGCTGGACCAAAGTTACGAGAACGATATAACTCTTCTTTTAACCAGCTGTTGTTGAACTTGTCTGTGTAAGCGGTTAACTCTTTTGCAAAGAAGTCTTCACCTTCAAGCACACGTGCAATGGCAAGGTCACCACCTTTTTCAACGCCAGCTTGAATCGCTTCGAATACCGCTTCGCCACACAACATGCCAGATTTCATGGCAGTGTGAGAGCCTTTAATTTTAGCGAAGTTTAGGAAGCCTGCATCATCACCAATTAAAGAACCACCTGGGAAGGTGAACTTCGGCAGAGAGTTGAAACCGCCTTTGACAACAGCACGTGCGCCATAAGAAATACGCTTACCGCCTTCAAGATATTGCTTAATCAGTGGATGCGTTTTCCAGCGTTGCATTTCTGCAAATGGATACATGTGTGGGTTTTCGTAAGATAAATCTACGATCATACCCAAAGTAACTTGGTTGTTTTCAGCGTGATATAACCACCAACCACCAGAAGAACCGGTTTCAGCTAGAGGCCAACCTGCACCGTGCATCACCAAACCTGGTTTGTGTTTTGCAGGGTCAATTTCCCATAGTTCTTTGATGCCGATACCATAGTGTTGAGGGTCTGCATCTTTATCGAGATCAAACTTGGCAATCAGGCGCTTACCTAAATGACCACGACAGCCTTCCGCAAAAATCGTGTATTTGGCATGTAGTTCATAGCCCGGGGTAAAGTTATGTGTTGGTTCACCATCTTTACCAATCCCCATATCACCGGTTTGGATGCCTTTAACGGTACCATCGGCATGATAAAGAATTTCAGATGCAGCAAAACCTGGGAAAATAGAAACTTCTAATTCTTCAGCTTTTTGGCCTAACCAACGCACCACATTACCGAGTGAAATCACATAGTTGCCATCATTATGCATGGTTTTAGGAACCATCCAGTGTGGCGCTTCTTGTGACTTTTCAGCAGACATTAAGAAATATGTTTTATCTTCAGTTACTGGAACATTTAAAGGCGCGCCTTCTTCTTTCCAGTTAGGGAACAACTCATTGATCGCACGCGGTTCGAGCACAGCACCTGAAAGGATATGCGCACCAACTTCAGAGCCTTTTTCTACGACACAAACGGACAGATCATTAAGGTTGTTTTCAATTGCAAGTTGACGAATTTTAATCGCAGCAGAAAGGCCAGCAGGGCCTGCGCCAACGATGACTACGTCAAACTCCATCGATTCACGTTCGATGTGTTCCATGTAGGACTCCTCATATGGTTAAAGGTGGCAACCGTTTTGACTCAAAGAACGGTGCTGCCATGAGTGTTCTTAGTTCCCAGACACAAAATTTATCATCGTGTCTTTTATATTGTGAGCTAGTATAGGTTTAAACCGAGTTCTAGCCAATTGGCTGAATCATATTATTTTTCCGTCAGACAGGCATGAATTTTATGGATAAGCAGCACAACTCAGCAAATCCGACGAAAAAAGTAGCTATTGCTGATAATAAAAACTTAACGGATATTGCACAATACATAAAAGGTGGACAGTCCGGTCACAAAAGGTCAATCCCCCCTTTAGATCAATGGCACCCAAAGCATTGTGGCACAATGGATTTGAAGGTTTTAGCCAATGGAGAATGGTGGCACGAAGGTCAATTGATCAAACGCCAAGCCATGATTGAGCTGTTTGCAACGGTACTTTGGAAAGAAGAAGATAAGTTTTATCTCAAAACTCCGGTCGAGCAGATTGAAATCGAGGTTGAAGATGAGCCTTTATTTGTCAATCAGGTCGATCAAGTCGAAATTGCAGGAAAAATCTACCTACAACTGACCACGACCACGCATGATGTGGTGATTGTTGATGAAGACCATCCCATTTTTATGCGTGCCTTCCAAGGGGAGCTACGTCCTTATGTGCATGTTCGTTTTGGCATCAATGCACTGATTCAGCGTGCTGCTTTTTTTCATTTGGTGGAAATGGGTGAGCTAAGGGACGATGCGGAAGGTCAAGCCAAACTGAGCTTACAAAGTGGTGATTTGCTATTGCAATTAGGCACCTGAGGTTTAAGCTTGATTGATCTTTTAACTTTATACTGCAACGAGTCCTCATGAGTGCCATTCAGCCCTTATTTCCTCTGATCAACCCCATGCCAAAAGCGACAGCCGATGCGCCAATCGGGATATTTGATTCGGGAATAGGCGGTTTATCCATCGCTCAAGAAATTGCCAAGCATTTACCACATGAACGATTCATTTATTTTGCCGATACCGCACATGTGCCTTATGGGCCGCGCGATGATCAAAATATTCGAGAATTGACTGCGCAAGCGATTGAGTGGCTTTACCGCAAAGGCTGTAAAGTTGCAGTTGTGGCCTGTAATACCGCTTCAGCCTTTAGTTTGGATTATTTACGCGAGCACTATGGCGACAACTTCCCGATTATCGGCCTTGTTCCTGCCCTAAAACCTGCGGTATTGCAAAGCAAATCCAAAACCGTGGCTGTTCTAGCCACTCCTGCGACCTTTCGCGGGCAGTTGATTAAAGACGTCGTTGATAAATTCGCACAGCCTTCGGGAGTCACGGTGATTCCAGTGACCTGCTTAGATTTAGTGCCTTTTGTTGAGAGCGGCGCGCAGATGAGTGCGGCATGTTTAGCCACGTTAAAAGATATTTTACAACCCGTTGTTGATCAGGGTGCAGATTACTTAGTTTTAGGCTGTACCCATTACCCTTTTTTGAAAATAGCGATACAATCTATTTTTGGTCAGAAACTGACATTAATTGACTCTGGACTGGCAGTTGCACGACAAACAGCCCGTATTTTAATCAAAAATGAGTTATTATTTGAACAAAATCATGATGGTGATGTTCGAATTAAATGTTATGTCAGTGGAAATAATGCAGAAAGTTTGAGACCTATCTTACAACTTTTGCTTGAACCAGAACTAAATTGGACTATTTCAAACATATCTGATTAATTTTTAAACAAATAAATCGAGTATTTTGATATATAGTCAAAAATTGCAACCTAATATGCTTGAGTTAGTCGCAGTGTCTATCTAATGGAATTTGGGGGATGGGATGCTGCGAAGAATAATGAGGATAACCGATGCTCGATAAGCGTTATCAAGTGTTTATAACCACGTCTGGAAGCGAGATGCAACCAGAGCGGATCATTTTGGCCCAAACTTTAGTGGGCATGGGATTTTTTTCTTGGGGATTAGAACAACGGACACCACTTTCAACGGCTTTTGCACGTCGTCAGATTGATGACTGTGACTACGTCATATTGTTGCTGGGCAGCAAATATGGCGAACAGTCCGTGTCAGGGGTGGGATATATGCACCTTGAATACATTTATGCGGTCACCAAACAAAAGCCGATTATTGTATTTATGCATGATGATCCTGATGCACGTGAGTTATGTTTACATGACGACAAAGCTGAGCTGCGTGAAAAATTCAAAGAGTTTAGAAAACTACTCCAAAACGAAGTCGATCAGGTTTTCACTTATCGCACCATGCGTGACTTGGAAATGGCCGTTCGCTTGAATATGACGCAGATGCTGGAGCGCTATCCTGTGTCCGGTTGGGTACGTCCGCAGAATACCCAAGTGTTGCATGACGAAATTGATAAACTCAAAGCCAAATTGGTGCAACTGGAAACTGAAGCGGGTAAACGTGAAGTCGATCCATTTTTGTCTTTACCCAAAGTGGCTATGCATGAATTTTTTGCCTTTGATTATCGGATGCATGCCTATCAAGATGGCAACTTCAAAGAGTTAAAAATTCAAAAGCAGATGACTTGGGCGCAATTACTGTCGGTTTTGGGGACAACCTTTATTCACCCCACTCCTGAAGAGTATTTCTCCAAACGCATAAATGAGTATTTAAACGAAACTGGTTTGAATGATGCGCGTCTAGAAATGCCTCGTGCCCATGCTGTTGCACGCTCGCAAATTAATATTCGTGCTTTGCACAGTATTAAAATGCAAATGCGTCAAAATGATTGGATTGTTCAGTCGGGTCGAGATGATCGTCAGCGCATGCTTTGGCAGTTGACCCCGAAGGCGACTAAACTTTTGGATAGTAATTTATTGGAAAAGGATCGGCCTTTTCAATTTCAATCTTCGTAGTTATCCATTTAGATAATGAACTGAAAACTGTTACAGTAGAGACATTCGAAAACGAGCCACGAGGGCTGAATGTCTACTGCAACAAAAGCAAAAGTTACTGTTATTTTGGCAAATTTGGGAACGCCTGATGCACCGACAGCTTCAGCAGTGCGTCGCTTTTTGGATCAGTTTTTGTCAGACCAGCGAGTGATTGAAATTCCCAAACCGCTTTGGCAGATTATTCTCCGTTTATTTATTTTGCCGTTTCGCCCAAAACGCGTTGCCCATGCGTATGAGATGGTGTGGGGCAGCGATTCTCCAATGCGAGAAATTTTGCTGACTCAAGTGGCCGCGTTACAACAGCAGTTGATTTTGCAATACCCTGAGTTTGAGCTGAATATCGTCCCTGCGATGACCTATGGCAATCCAGGCATTCAGCCCTTGCTTGCTGAGTTGAGTCAAAACCCGCAAGATCATATTGTACTTTTTCCTTTGTTTCCGCAATACTCGGCAACATCCAGCGCGCCTTTATATGATGCTTTTGCGAAGTGGATTCCAAAGCAGCGTAATTTGCCGGGGCTGAGCATTATTCGTGATTATTATCAGCACCCTTTATACATTCAGGCTTTGGCGCAAAGTGTGCGTGATTTCCGTGCTGAACATGGGGTGACTGAGAAGCTGTTAATGTCTTTTCATGGTATTCCACAGCCTTATGCCGATAAAGGTGATCCCTACGCAGACCGTTGCCGTATCACAGGACAGTTGGTGGCAGCCGAATTAGGCCTAGCGGAGAATGAATGGGCAATCAGTTTCCAGTCCCGCTTTGGGAAACAAGAGTGGGTGAAACCCTATACCGATGCCTTACTGACCGAATGGGCGGCGCAGGGGGTAAAATCGGTGCAAATTATGAGTCCAGCGTTTTCAGCGGATTGCTTAGAAACTTTAGAGGAACTGGCGATTCAGAATGCTGAATTGTTTTTGTCTCAAGGTGGAGAGCGGTATCAATATATTCCAGCCTTGAACAGCCGCGGAGATCATTTGCAATTGCTCAATACGCTGGTTCAGGCTAATCTTGATGCCTTAAAACAGACATTAGCCAGCAAAACGAATTGAGGTTGACACTCTATGTTGCAAGTTAAAATTGTGCCTGTAACGGCATTTCAGCAGAACTGTTCCATTGTTTGGGACAGTGACAGTAAAGAAGCAATTTTAATTGATGCAGGTGGAGAGCCTGAGAAGCTTAAAGCAGAAATCGAAGCGTTGGGTTTGACGGTAAAAGCGCTGTGGTTGACGCACGGGCATTTAGATCATGCTGGAGCAGTCGGGGCATTAAAAAAACTGTGGGATGTCCCTGTGATTGGCCCGCATAAAGAAGATGCCTTTTGGTTGGATATGATCCAAGAAGTCTCGCAGCGTTATGGTTTTCCCATTCCTGAAAAGGTAGATGTCACGACATGGCTAGAAGGTGGTGAAGTACTTAAACTGGGCAATGAAGCGTTTGAAGTACGTTTTGCCCCTGGACATACTCCGGGTCATGTGATGTTTTATAACAAAAACTATGGTTTGCTTTGGACTGGCGACGTGTTGTTTAAAGGCTCAATTGGTCGTACTGACTTTCCGCGTGGCAATCATCAGCAGCTGATTGACTCTATTCAGCGTGAATGCTTTAGCTTACCCGATGAGACGCAGTTCATTTCAGGACATGGGCCAATCAGTACCATTGGTTTTGAAAAACAACATAATCCCTTTGTGGCAGGGAAAGCAGGCTAAGCGCTTTGTGGTCTCATTGAAAAATAAAAAAGTCAGCAGCTGCTGACTTTTTTATTTGCGAAATGGATTATGCAAAATGTGTTGGGTTTCTAGAGCCAACACGATGGAGAATAAGGCTACTAATAATCCAACCGAGAGGATCAACAGATCTTGCATATAGATGCCAAAACTGAATAGACAGATCGCAAGTAAAATGCCAATTAAAACAATAGTCTTACTCAGGATGTTCATCTTATCCCCCTTTAGGATGTTATTTTTGTGACTTGATCATGCTGTGAGCATGTACCAATTTTTGGGGGAGTATAGTCGACGAATTATCCTTTTAAGCGAATATTAAGATATTAAATAATGAACAATTTCTCTTAAAATATGAAAAATATCATGAAATTAAACATATTATTCTTCTGAATTTTCTGCCTGCGGTGCATCTTGCGTTGGGAGGCGATATTCATCATTGGCCCATGCACCTAAGTCGATCAGTTTGCAGCGTTCAGAACAAAAAGGACGAAAGGCGTTGTCTTCCCATTGACTCATTTCTCCACAACGGGGACAAGGGAAAGTGTGTGGCATGATCGACTCCAGATAAAATTTTCGGATTGAAATAGGCAAAAACGTTGGCAGTTGTTAGACTGATGCGGTTTTTTCTTAGTTTGATCTGATTATGCCGATTCGTCAATTTCAAGCCCCGCGTATGCATGCGCCTCGTGATTTTCAAATGATCAGTCCTGATCCACTATGTGTGGAAATTGGGGCGGGCAAGGGTAAACATGCTTTATTGTTTACGGCCAATCATCCTGAGAAAAAGCTGATTGCGGTTGAGCGAACCCGTGAAAAGTTTGTGGCGATGCAGAAACAACATAGCTTAGAAGGTCAGCAGAATTTACAGCTGGTACATGCCGATGCTTTACCGTGGGTGGTACATGCCTTGCAACCGCAGCAGGTTGAACAGTTCTTTATTCTTTATCCCAACCCTGAACCGCATAATCCTGCGCAGCGCTGGTTGAATATGCCATTTTTTGAGTTTCTGATTTCACGTTTACAAGTGGGCGGACAAATTACGTTAGCCAGCAATATTCCTGAATATATCGAAGAAGCACAGCAACAGTTGATTGAGGTGTGGAAGTTACCGTTTGTGAAAGAGCGTATTACGGATAGCTCAGCACGCACGCATTTTGAAATTAAATATTTAGAACGAGGCGAGCTCTGCCAACAGTTAATCATCACGAAACCTGAAGGTTATTGCACGCGTTTTGATGCGTTTCAGGCCTTGCAAGGTCAGAACCCGCAGGCGCAATCTTCGGATCAAGCTGAATAAATCATGCCAAAGCGTATTGCAATTATTGGGGCGGGCCCAGCCGGTTTGATGGCAGCAGAAGTATTGAGCCAATATGATGTTCAGGTCGATGTATTTGAGCAAAAACCCTCTGCTGCACGTAAGTTCCTGATGGCGGGTAAAACAGGACTAAATATCTCTCATGCTGAACCTGTAGAGCAGTTTATCGGTCGTTATGATCAAGCAGAATGGTTGGCACCTTGGATTCGTGAGTGGGATGCCACATGGATTCAAGCATGGATGAAAAGTTTAGGCATTGACTCCTATGTTGGAACGTCTGGTCGTATTTTTCCGATTGAAATGAAAGCCGCGCCTTTACTGCGCGCATGGTTGAAACGCTTGGTTGAGTCAGGTGTCAAGTTTTACTATCGTCATCAATGCCTCAGTCTCAAAGAGCATATGCTTGAAATCAAGTCTTTGCTTAGTGATCAAGTGCGCAGCCAGAGCTATGATGCGATCGTCTTGGCTTGCGGAGCGGTGTCATGGTCTCAGCTCGGTAGCGATGGCGCATGGCAAAATTGGTTGGAGGCCGATGAAATTGAGCCTTTTCAAGCCAGCAATGCTGGAGTAGAACATGAATGGTCTACCTATATGCAACCCATCTTTGGTCAGCCACTGAAACGTATCGCAGCATGGGTGGGCGATGCGGAGAAAAGTATGGGTGATATCGTCATCACCCATTATGGCCTAGAAAGTGGTTTGGTCTATAAGCAAGGTCGAGCGCTGCGTGCGCAGCAAAAACAGTTCCAACCTTTAGTGTTAACGCTTGATTTACTGCCAGATGTCACTGTTCAAGAATTGGCTGTACGTCTGAGACCCACAAAAAAGCAGTCTTTAAGTAATGTTTGGCGTAAAGCAGGTTTAGATGCAGCTAAGGCCAGTTTAGTGCGAGAGTTGGTTGCAAAAGAACACTGGAATCACCCTGAACAATTGGCTCAGCAGGTGAAGCAATTACAGGTTCCTTTAACTGGTTTTCGTCCGATTGAAGAAGCCATTAGTTGTGCTGGCGGTGTGCGCCGTGAAGGCCTAAGCTCGCAGCTACAATTAAAATCCAATCCTGCCGTTTTTTTATGTGGGGAAATGTTGGACTGGGATGCACCCACAGGGGGCTACTTACTCACTGCATGTTTTGCAACCGGACGTGCCGCAGGTGAGGGCGTGATGCAGTATTTGAATGTGGCAAAAAAAACGCCGTAAGCGATGCAACTGAAAATCAGCTGTGCTAATTTGAATAAAAAATTCAAGGAGCATCATGATGTCGGATCTTCAGCAGTATGTGGGCAGCTGCCTATGCGGTGCAGTGACTTATCAAATTGATGGGCCGATTGGCGATATTATTCAATGCCATTGTCAAAAATGTCGCAAGGCCAATGGAACGGCATATGCAACCAATGCACCGATTGCTAAGGCGGATTTTAAACTGACCTCTGGTCAGGACGTTGTAAAAAAATATGCATCGAGTGCAGGCACAGAGCGTTGTTTCTGTGGCAACTGTGGTTCACCTCTTGTCAGTATTAAAGCTGACACCCCTGAGTTTTACCGTTTGCGGATCGGCACTTTAGATACCCCGTTACAGCAAAAGCCGACGCAGCATATTTTTGTGGCATCTCAAGCCGAGTGGGACAACATTTGTGATGCATTACCACAATATGCTGAACGCCCATAATTAGAATAGATATAAGTAAAAGGGATCATCGGATCCCTTTTCTTTGTCTGCGATTGAGTTAGTAGCCTGTCGACATCGTATCTTGAGCTTTAGGATACTGCGACTGCCAGTGTTCAAGCTGCTCTTGAGCATGAATGAGCTCACCGAGGCCTTTCACGTTATCATGTGGTGCTGCGGCTTTATCTTGGATGATTTTGGCTTGGTTATCCCAATATTGGTACATCAAAGTTTGAATGTAGCGCCCTTGTTCTGTTTTTAAATCCAGCTCTTTCAGCATATTCAGTGCAGACTGAATGTTGTCTTGTTTGCGTGTTTTTGCAAATTCATCTGTCAGTGTTCCTGCCTCACGCATTTTCATGAGTTCATCTTCCATTTCATCACTCATGCTACTAAAGCGCTGGTCATAGTCGACCAAGAGCGCAATATCGTGTGGATCATTGGCTGTTTTAGCAAAATTTTTGACAGGTTCGGAGCTGAGTTCTTGCAGAATTTTATCATCGCTTGAAAGCGTGTCTTGCTCAGCAGATTGATTGGCTTTGTTACAGCCTGTCAGGATTAAGCTGCCACCTAAAAGAAGCGGCAGTAGAACCTGTTTCAATGAAAGAGTATGTGGGTTCATATCGGTGTCCTATTATTCTGCTATTTTTTGAAAGTGATAGGCATAGGTGATGTAAGGAAAACTGATTTCGTCTTGTGGTTGTTTACCCGTGTACTGCTTCACAATTTTTTCAAACTGATGTTTTAAATCCTGCTGTTGTTCGAGTGGCATTGCGGCAATAAAGCTGGTCGAAAGGAGACGGTTTGAGACGACTTGTTCTACTGTACCGGTTTGCTGCTGTGCAAACTGGTGCAGGCTTTTGAGTTGAAATAAGGGTTGATGTTCAAAGACTTTTTGCCACAATCCACTATGATAACGTGGAGTCCCTCCTTCTAAAGGAGCGAGTCGTTCTGCGAGTGCATTGACCCAGTCGACTTGAGTATCGCGTTGGTTCCAGACCAAGCCCAAATGCCCTTGCGGTTTTAGGACACGGTGAATTTCCTTTAAACTGTCCAGATTGGCAAACCAGTGGAAGGCCTGCGCAGATAAAACTGCATCGATACTTTGCGATGGTAGGGGAAGATGGTCACTAAAGGCTTGTAATGTTTCGACCTGTGGATAGGCTAGTTTGAGTTGAGCTAACATTTCGGTAACAGGTTCGATGGCAGTGAGCTGTCCACTATGTGGAATCAGATAAGGCAGAAACTTTCCTGTACCCGAGGCAAGATCAATCACACGTGAATCTGCGTTTAAATGCAGTTGCTCGGTGAGCCACGCATGGATCTCTTGTGGATAACTTGGACGCACTTGTTGATAAAGTTCAGCAGCTGCGCTAAACCCGTGTTGTGCTGCAGGATGGAGTAATTGTGTCATATTTTGCGCTTTTTTATCTGCTCTGCATCTATAAAATAACACATTTGGTTCGATGAAATCGCTTATGCTGTATGGAACGAACATGACCTCACTTTATAGGAATGAAATCTCTCAGCATGGACATGGCGAAACAAATTATTTTTGAAGACGAACAGATTCGTGTCATTTTTTTACAGGGTTCATCGGACGAACTTATTTTCTCTTTTGGCGACCTGATTACCCGTGCCAAGGGAACGTCGATCAATGCAGAAAAGTCGCTAGCGAAGTTTGGCTTCAATGTGGTTGGCATTATGCCAAAACAAAAGTCATGGTTTCCAGAGTCTTCAATGTTGGCGATGTTAGAGGCGATACGCGCTTGGATTGCCCCCTTTCAAACCCGTATTGCCTATGCAGGGTCAATGGGTGGTTATGCCGCGATTAAATACTCTAAGCTGCTCCAGTTTAAGCGCGTAGTGGCCTTGGTGCCGCAGTATTCGATTGACCCTGAACAGGTGACGGATAACCGCTATAACATGTTCTATCAGCCTGAGCTGAACCATGACATGCAGGTACAGCCGAAGGATGTCTCGGCAGAGTGTGAATACATTGTTATTTATGACCCTTACTGCCCTGAAGACCGTGCGCATTATGAAAAATTACAAACGGTCGTGCCGAATCTGAATACCCTGAACTTACCTTTTACAGGGCATGATGCGATTGCGGTTTTGGCCAGTTCAGATTTGTTGCACGATTTTTTACGTCATGAGTTTGATGCGCCGTATTTTTATAAAAAAATTCGTGAAGTGAAAAAGAATAGCAAGTTTTACTACCGTAAAGTGATCGAAAACTTGTTGCCGCGTCATCGCTTTTCTTTGGGACGAATTCTGAAAAATAATGAGCTTGAGTTAGATGGTCAATTTTTTGATGCCAAGCTAAAACAAAGCATTATTCGCGAGTTACTCAGCAATCGACAAGTGAGCCAGACGGATCTACTGAAACTGGGCATTCAGGTCAACTTGCCGCAAGAAAATAGCTGTCAGTTGATGGATAGTTTTGGACATGGTTTGGTGTTCAATATGATTAGTCAAAAGATTGAAAGCTATGCACCAGATGCCATTGCGCTGAATCATAAGTTTCTGTTGCCGATCTTTGCCAAGGGTAATGGACTGGTACATATTTACTATAATGACATGCGCTATACCATCGTCATGAATGACAGACAGATCATGAAGTTGGTGCATGAACAAGCCGAGTTGAGCGCTGGAATGCATCCATTGTTAATGAAAAAATATAGTGATTATTATCTGATTAGTTATAAGCAGTTTAACTTTAGCTGTGATGAATATGGTGGCTTTGATTTGGTCGAGGATATTCCAGAAACAGCGCAGTTTTTGGTGTCAAGCGATGCTGAATCAGATGTGTTCATGTGATTTATTCATATAGGGCTTTGGTCTAAGGCCAAGCGCTTGTTTTCCGTCCTATTTGCTTTAATATGAAAGTATTGTTTATCTTTTAAACAATACGGATAAAGATCAAATAGGGTGGAAGCAATGCAAAGACATTGGTCGGCTGTATTTATAACATTACTGTTTATTTCAACATCACAAAGCGTACAGGCACAAAGTTTAGACCCAGCCTATCTGACATTCGGTGGTGGTCTCATTCTCTTACTGATCCTGACGTTTTATGTGATTAAACAGATCAGTATTTCTATTCGTATTCATCGTAATAAGCCCGTTAAATAGCGGGCTTTTTTCTGTGTGTAGCAGCTATTTTTAAGTGGTCAAGACAGTGTTTACGTTGAAAAATGGGGCTGAGTTAGTTTAAATAAGCGCTCTATCATTATGCAGAACAACTGGACGTGAGCAATGAAAGCCGTATTTTTAGATTGTGCATCCTTAGATCAAAATGATTTGGACTTTCAAGCACTGCATGCTGTTTTTGATGAGCTGATCCTTTACCCAAGTACCGACACTGAGACGCTTGTCGCTCGTGTACAAGACGCAGATGTGATTATTAGCAACAAAGTAATGCTGGATGCCGATACCCTAAAACAATGCCCTCAGTTAAAGTTGATTTTAATCTCTGCCACAGGCACCAATAATATCGATTTGCAGCAAGCCAAAGTACAAGGTGTTGTGGTGTGTAATTGTCAGGGTTATGGCACGGCAGCGGTGGCACAGCACACTTTAATGTTGATGCTTAACCTTGCAACCTCATGCTTGCAATACGACCGCGCGGTGCAGCAGGGCGAATGGAATAAAGCTTCGCAGTTTTGTCTATTGGACTACCCAATTATTGAACTTTCAGGTAAGACCTTGGGCATTTTAGGCTATGGGGAGTTAGGGCAGGCGGTGGCTAAACTCGCTGAAGCATTTGGCATGCGGGTTTTAGTGGGCAATTTGCCAAACCGTCCACATGCTGACTCAACACGAGTGGGCTTTGATGACTTGCTGGCGCAATCGGATTTTGTCAGTCTGCATTGTCCATTAACCGATGACACACGTGACCTGATCGATGCTCAAGCTTTCGCAAAAATGAAAAAAAGTGCCTTTTTAATTAATTGTGCACGGGGTGGAATTGTGAATGAAGCTGCCTTGGCAGACGCATTAAAACAGGGTGAAATTGCAGGCGCAGCAACTGATGTACTAACCGTTGAACCACCCAAAGAGGGTAATGTTTTATTGGAGGTTGGTCTGCCGAATTTAATCATTACACCACACAGTGCGTGGGGCAGTGTCGATGCACGTCAACGCATGGTGCAGCAGTTAGTGGAAAATGCTCAAGCTTTTCAAGCAGGGCAGCCAATCCGTCGGGTGAATTAAAGCAAATAATGACAACGAAAAAGCCCGTCAGATGATGGGCTTTTTTGATATTAAAGCTTAGTCACTTTAATTTCTTCTTCTGCTTGGGCTGGTGTAAAGGAAGATGGTGCTTGGGTAATCGTGGGTTCATTCACTGTTTGGGGGGTGACAGGCTGTGGAGATGAGGCTGACGGTGTTTGAACCGCAGGAGCATCTACGGGTGCTGATGACGGTTGACTTAAACTACCTTGGTAAATGGGGGCGGGTTGATCTGTTTGACCAGTAATCACTTGCTTGGTTTCATGCAGCTTTTTATTCACATTTTGGGTAACTTGCTGTCCTGTTTCTTTGGCTTGTTCTGCGGTGTTGTTGGTGATGGTTTTTGCACTGTCTAAGGCTTGGTGTGCAGAAGGGCGAATTTTTTGGATGCCTTTTTCTGTTGCTGTCCCGACTTTTTCCGCCGTGTTAATCACACCTTCTTGAGTTTTATAAGCCCAGACATGAAAGATATTGGGGTTTTTACCATAAGGTGTAATTGGCTTTTGTGCTTGCTGAGTGGTGGTTTCTGTTTGTGCCCATACACCTGCTGTTGTCATTAAAAGAGCGCAGAAGAGTGTTGTTTTCATCATGTTCATAGAGCAGTGTACCTCTTGGGCTATCGTGCATAAATCAGCGTTTTAGCATAAAGCCTCTTTGTGTGAATTTCATGTGCTTGGTTGTAAACAAGCTTAGTTTGCAAACGTATATAGCTAAAAAAAAGAGCCCAGCATGTGGGCTCTCTCAACTCTGGAGGAGTTTAACTTTCTACTTCGCGCCAACAGCAGCATCGGTCGATGAACCGACTTTGGCTTTAGCAACAGGTGTATCTAGTTCCACTTGGGCTTGCCCATTTACGTCAGCACGTTTAGGTTGACCACTGACAGCCTGCTTAGTTTCCTGCCATTTTTGTTTGGTCGCTTGTTGGCCTTGTTTCGCTTTATCCGCTATATAGTGACCACTTTTTTTGGTGTTATGCTCAACAGAGTGTTTAACGTCACCAGCCTTATCTTTTACGACAGCAGATTTTTCAGCTGAAAATTCTTTGGTGTCTTGCCATTTTTCTTTGCTGAATGCTTTGGTTTTGTCGACACCATGCTCAACCGTTTCACCTGTCGCATGCGCGGCATGTTTGACATCATGTTTTAAGTTTTGCAATACGCTTGGCTGCGAGGTTTGAACTTGAACATTGGCCGATGTATTGGCTGTGGTATTTGCGAATAGGGAAGTGGAAGCTAAAAGTGCAGTGGTTAAAGCCGAAGCGGTGAGTGTCTTTGTTAAAACTTTCATCTTTGATTTTCTACCTCTTATGACAGAACCCGATGAGGAGTTCAGAACAGCAGTCATCATAGACAGAAATGAGCTCAAAAATAGCGTTTGATATGAAAGTCGCACAATGCGGCAACAGCGCATGAACAATGGGCTGAAAATTGTGTCATTCAGTTAATTCATTAAAATTATGTAAGTTTATGCGTAGTCGTTGTTTTAAATGTAACGAGTATGAAGATTGGTGTTGAAATAAAAGATATGAAGCGAAAGGCATTTGATAGAAAGTCATCACTGATGTTGCACCAGTGATGACGATTTGCTTAGTTACATTGCGCTAAGGCTTCTTTTGCAAAGTGATTACGTAGAGCGAGGAAGTTTTTCTGAACTTCTGCATCGTGTAATTCAAATTTGGTTGCTGTGCTTGTGCCATCGAGTGCAAAGGTTGCTGAGCCGCCTGTGATGAGGGTGTAGTCACGGAACGCCCACTGTTCTACGACTTTGCCTGCTTTGAGGTTACCAGTAAATTCGATGACGCATTTGTCTTCAAATTTGGTCAGTTTTGCTTTGTTATTGGTTGTGTCTGGATAGACTTCAATGTCTTGGACTTCTTGTAATACACCAGCTGTCAACTGTGGAATTGTTGGTTGAGATGTACATGCTGTAATAGAAAGGGCAGCAAAAGTAGCGAAAAGTACAGTTTTTAATTTCATAAGGTTCGTTCTTGTTGCGAGTTGTTAGGTTGAGTATAGGGAATTGGATTTGGATTGGCTATAGTTGATCATTATTAGAAAAAAATGGATAAAAAATTGTAGTAAATGAAGCTCTAGATTAATATAGAGGGGCTCTTTAGCTTTAGGACTTAACAGTCTAGTCGGGTGTTTAGCCAGACTCTAACTTATTGATGAATCACATTGGAGAACAAAAGTTTAAATTGTTCGCTCACTCTGTTCGCAAACAATTGAAACTTTTGCTCTAAAGTAAAGAGTGTTAAGCTCAGTGAAGGACACTTCCTGAGCTTTTTAATTAGGAAAAAGTATGTCAAAAGTTGATGTTATTGAATACTTAATATCTAAAAAAATTCATAATTTTGAATCTAAAAAGGAATTTTTCCTGTTTTTTGGCGAAGCACCTAAGAAATATAAAAGATATGAAATTCCTAAACGAACGTCAGGTACGCGTACTATTGCTCAGCCTATCCGTGAATTAAAAGATTATCAAAGAGCCTTAATTAAACTTTTTCAACAATACTTTCCTATACATAACTCATGTGTAGCATATGTGAAAGGAAAAGATATAAAAAAAAATGCTGAAATACATGCTAAAAATATTTATTTTTTAAAAATGGATTTTACAGAATTTTTTAATTCTATTACTCCTAAGATTTTTTGGAATGCTTGTGATAGAGCAGGAATAGAATTTGATTGGCTAGAAAAAGAGATAATAGAAAAAGCAGTTTTTTGGAAACCTAATAAATATTCAAATAAGCTTATTCTAAGTATAGGAGCACCAAGTTCACCTTTTATTTCTAATTTTATCATGTTTTCGTTTGATTGTGAAATTGCTCAATATTGCGAGGAACAAGGTATTACTTATACACGTTATGCAGACGATATGACGTTCTCAACAAATACACCTAATTCATTATTTTGTATGCCTGACACAGTAAGAAATGTATTGATTAAATTTTATGGTAACACTATAAAAATTAATCATCTGAAAACAGTTTTTTCATCTAAAAAGCATAATCGTCATGTTACAGGTATTACTATTACTAACGATGATGAGCTTTCAATAGGGAGAGCTAAAAAGCGTTATATAAAGCATTTAGTTCACAAGTTTATTGAAGAAAAAATTTCTCTTGAAGATTTAAACTATTTAAGAGGTTATCTTGGTTTTATAAAATATGTTGAACCAATTTTTTTAATAAACCTTGAGAAAAAATATACTCAGAATGTAATTCAAAGAATTCGAGTAGGGAATTGATATGAGTACACGTCATTTATTAAATAATGCACAGAATGGAAATTTTGAGGCTGCAGTTCAAGTATTTATAAATTATAGAGATGGTATATTAGGCTTTGAGAAAAATGAAGAGCAGGCACAGATAGCTTTTGAAAATATAATAAAAATTCTAAATACGAACTTTTTTTTATCTACACTAACTATTTCGAACTTCAGAAAAATTTTAGAACTAGAACTAAATCTCCATAAAAATCTAACAGTGTTAATAGGTGAAAATGGAGTTGGTAAAACGAGTTTATTAGAGTCAATTCGTAAAAATTTGATGTGGATTGCTGCTACGGCTCGTAAAGAAAATACCAATGGTGGGACTATTGATGTAGATGATGTAAATAATCTTAATAAAGATAAAGGGGCATATATAGATTGTGAGTTTCAAATAGGAAATGCTTATAAATTCAAAGGTAGGGTAGCACGCCTACCCGAAGGCATCCTTAGCGATTTAAAAAGTGATCTAGTCTCATATCGTGAAATTGGTAAGAAATTTCGCCTTTTAAATAATTATAAAAGTATTGATTTACCACTTTTTGCCTTATACGGAATTGATAGACTATCAAAAGATGCTAGAAAAGCAAAAGCATCAGATTTTGATAAACTTAGTGGATATGATGGTTCTTTAAGTTCAAAAGCGTCATTTAATGTCTTTAGTGAATGGTTGATTCGGTTATTGAAGACAGCAAATACTGTTGTTGATAATGTTGATAGTTTAAAAATTAGAAACCAAGTTGATAGTTTATTGCAAGCAGGTGCTAATAATAAAGATCATCCTTTATATGAACTATATGAAGATTTGGTATCAGTTCTGAAGTTGTATCCTAACGATCGAACAAACAATCAATCAAAAAAAGCAATTAAGTTCTTGGAAGAATTATTTAGGAAAATATATCCTGATTTAAATCATATTGAACTTGTTAATGCAGATGATGGTGAAGATAAAGTAGCTTTAAATTTAGAACGAGAAATTATCTTTTTACATCAATTTTCTGATGGACAAAGAGTTTTATTTGGATTGGTTGGTGATATAGCTCGACGATTATTGTTGCTAAATGATAATTTGGATCTACCATTTAATGGTCAAGGTATTGTTCTTATTGATGAAATAGAATTACATCTACATCCAAGTTGGCAACAAAAAATTATTCTTATCTTACGTGAATCATTTCCAAATATTCAATTTATTATGACAACGCATAGTCCTCATGTTTTATCAACGGTCGATAAAACAGAGATTAGAATTCTTAAAAATAATTTAGTTGAACAACCAAACTTGCAAACAAAAGGGGCGAATTCAAACATGAGGTGCGACAGTTTGAAAAGTCTTATGATAATCAACAAGCTGAGCAAATTTCTCTAATGGTGTAAGCCAATCTAACGCTTTTCTAGGACGAGTATTCAGTGACATGGCAACTTGATTTAAATAATGCTGATCTGCCTGATTTAAATCAATCCCTTTAGGTAAATATTGCCTAATTAAACCATTCATATTTTCGCATGTGCCTTTTTGCCAGGGTGAATGTGGGTCACAGAAATATACATCTATGCCTAAATCTTCTTCAAGTATTTTATGTTCTGCCATCTCGCGTCCACGGTCATAGGTCAACGTTTTACGCAGTTCTGCAGGTAAATATTTCAGAGCTTCAGTTAAAGCCTTGCGCACTGATTCTGCCTTTGCATCAGGTAATGTTGCCAAGATACAGAGCCGTGTATTTCGTTCAATAAGTGTTGCTATCGAACTTTTATTGTCTTTACCTTTAATTAAATCAGCTTCCCAATGACCCGGTATTTTTCTTTCTTGAACTTCGGCTGGGCGCTCATGAATAGTTTTAATATCCTGTAATATAGAATCTTTTTTAGGTTCACCGTTAGCTTTTCGCTTTTTATTTTCATGACGTAGACAGGATAATAAGTCTTTTTTCAACTCACCCTTGGGTAATGCTCGTATCGTTGAATAAATCGTTGTATGGCTTACATTCATTGTTTGATCCAAATCAGGAAATGTCTTTAAACGCTTTGCTATTTGCTGAGGAGACCATAAACAACGGATCGCTTCAACAATAAATTTCCAGAGGATTGAATCGATTTTGAGTTTTCTGTGACCACGTCTACGTCTAGCAAAAGTGTTATCAGAAGCATATCGAGCTTGATAAACGTCATTGATGCTATTTCTTTTAAGCTCACGATAGATCGTACTAGGATGTCTTTTAATAAGTTCAGCAAATTTTCTGGCTGAAAAGCCTTCTTTTCTTGACTCAAGCATTAATGCAGTACGATCTTCAAAGTTAAGATGATGGTATGACAATTTTATATACTCCATAAACCCTTTAAATTAATTAGGTGGTTTATGTCGCACTTCAAGTTTTACTCTGCCAGGTGTAGCTAGTTCGGATATTCTTGAGCAAATTATGGGGACTTATTCGATTCCAATAATTGTTAAAGAAGCGATATGGGTTAATGATTATTTACGGTTTATTCAAAATAATCAGCATGAATCTGAAGAAGCTCAAAAGTTATTTGAAAAGTTGGTCAATCATTTCGATAAAGATCATCCTGTTATTTCAAGTATTAATAATCAAATTAAACTTTTATTAATAAGAAAGCGTATAGGGCAACGAGGTTAGGGATGAGAAAATTAAATCGACCCGTTGCTCCAACTTGTCTTCATAAACTAAAAAAAACTAGTCCTACCAAATGGGATTTAGAGGATTCTGATAAATCGGAAATATGGCAGGCATTAAATATAATGCAAAACTTTTTTTGTGCTTATTGTGAACGAAAGCTAATAGGGGAAAATTGTCATATTGAGCACTTAACTCCACAACATATCCTAAAAGGTTTGAGGGGTAGGAGTATATATGAATGGGATAATTTATTTGGCTCATGTGACCATCCAGATCATTGTGGAAGATACAAAGATGATCAGGTTACTGATTATGACGCTACAAATTTAATAAGACCTGATACTGAAGATCCAGCTAGATATTTAGCTTTTTTACCTAATGGACATATTAATATAAAAGATAATCTAGATGATAATTCTATTATTAAAGGTAGAGAAACTATTCGAGTACTTAATTTGGAATCTACTCGTTTAGTAAATCTAAGACAAAAAAAAATTTCAGAGTTTCAAATGCGATTGTATGAGTTGCAAGAACTAATAGAATGTAGCAATGGCGAGGAGGATGGAGAGTTTATTCGTGAGCAAACTCAGTCTTTGCAACATGATATAGTTGTGAGTGAATACTATTTAGCTGTTTCTCAAAATACTTTAATATAAAAACCCGCTTTAAAGCGGGTTTTTATTTCAATCATTCAGCTTAGTGCTGCAACACTGAAATATCTGCAACGCTAGTAAATAAATCACGCAACTGAGCCAGTAAACGTAAGCGGTTTGCTTTCAATTCAGCATCATCAGCCATCACCATAACACCTTCAAAGAAAGCATCAATCGGCGTACGAAGTGCAGCTAACTTAGAAAGTACTTCGGTGTAGTCTTTTGCAGCTAAAAGCGGTTGAACCACAGGCAGAATAGCTTGAATTTCTGCATAAAGTGCTTTTTCAGCATCTTCAACCAATTTAGACTCAACAATCTCACCCGTAGGTGCAGCTTCTTTCGCCAAGATATTGGCAACACGTTTATTCGCAGCAGCCAAAGCAGCAGCTTCAGGCAAACTACGGAAATGATTCACTGCAGTTACACGCTTATCAAAATCTAAAGGAGATTTTGGAGATAACGCTTGAACCGCTTGAATCACATCAACAGCAACGCCTTGGTCTTCGTATTTTGCACGGTAACGACCTTCAAGGAATGCAACAGCATCCGCTAAAGTCTTATCATGGTCTTTCAATACATCGCCATAAGCAGCCAAAGCAAGCTTGATCAATTCTTCAATCGAAACATCAAGATTATTTTCAGTCACTAAACGTAAGATACCAATTGCAGAACGACGTAAAGCAAACGGGTCTTTCGAACCTGTAGGTGCTTGACCAATACCGAAAATACCAGTCAGCGTATCTAAACGATCTGCAAGGGCAATCGTTGTACCTGTCTTGGTTTGCGGTAAAACATCGCCTGCAAACTTAGGTAAATATTGCTCGCCTAAAGCTTCCGCAACTTCATCATTCTCGCCTTCAATACGTGCATAGTAAGTGCCCGCAATCCCTTGAAGCTCAGGGAATTCACCGACCAATTCAGAGGTTAAATCACACTTTGCAAGTAATGCTGCTTTTTCAGCATCCGCAGGGTTTGCACCTGTGATCGCAGATAAAGCCATAGCCAATTTGGCAATACGTTCAGATTTATTCCAAAGCGTACCTAACTGTGCTTGGAAAACCATATTGGCGAGTTTTTCTTTACGAGATGCAAGCGGTTGCTTCTGGTCTTGTAAGAAGAAGAATTCTGCATCAGACAAACGAGGGCGTACAACTTTCTCATTCCCTTCAATAATTTGAGTTGGATCTTTAGACTCAATATTTGAAACAGTAATGAAGTAAGGCTGTAATTTATTGTCCGAATTCACCAAACAGAAATACTTCTGATTGTCTTGCATGGTGGTGATTAATGCTTCTTGAGGCACAGCAAGGAAACGTTCTTCAAAGCTTGCACGAAGCGCAACAGGCCATTCAACCAATGCAGTCACTTCATCACGTAAATCAGCAGGAACGATCGCAATGGCATTCACTTCATCAGCCAAAGCTTTCACTTGTTGGTCAATGATGGCTTGACGTTCTTCAAAATTCGCTACAACTTTTGCAGCGCGAAGCGCATCTAAATAAGCATCTGCATTGGCTAAAGTAATCGCTTCAGGTGCATGGAAACGATGACCATAAGTCACATTACCTGCTTTATGATCCTGAATGGTTGCATCAACAACATCATTGTCTTTAAGCAACACAACCCATTTTACAGGACGCACGAATTCAGTACGGCTTGCCGCAGAACGCATACGTTTTGCGATTGGAAGGTTATCCAAAGCGGTTTGTAAAATTTGTGGCAGTAAAACATCAAGGCTTTGACCTTGCACATCTTTTAGATAGCAAACTTTTTCAACTTTACCTGCTTGGAAAGTTGAAACTTGATCCGCAGTAATGCCTTGACCACGCATAAAGCCTTCAAGTGCTTTGGTTGGCTTACCTTCAGCATCATAAGCAGCTTGTACAGCAGGGCCGTCAAAACGTTTTTGAGTATCTGCTTGAGCAGCATCGACATTGATAATTTTCAATGCTAAACGACGAGGCGCTGCATAGGCTTCGATAGAATCAAAAGCTAAACCTGCATCTTTTAAGCCTTTTTCTGTTTCAGCTTGCAATGCATCACGTAAAGTTTTTAAGCTTTTTGGTGGAAGTTCTTCACAGCCAAGTTCAAATAAAACTGTATGTTTAGACATTATTTGTTCTCCGCTGATTTTTCTGCTTGAGCCGCTTCTGCTTCAACCTGAGCTTTCAATTGAGCTAAAACTTCATCACGTAAATGTGGTTCTGCCATTGGGAAACCAAGTTTGGCACGAGCCGCCACATAACTTTGCGCAATTGAACGAGCCAAAGTACGTACACGTAAAATATAACGTTGACGCTCAGTCACAGAAATCGCACCACGCGCATCAAGTAAGTTAAAGCTATGCGATGCTTTAATCACTTGTTCGTAGGCAGGAAGTGGAAGTTCAGCTTCCATTAAGCGCGTTGCTTCCGCTTCATAGAAATCGAACAATTCAAACATTTTTTCAACGTTGGCATATTCAAAGTTATAGGTCGATTGCTCAACTTCATTTTGATGGAATACATCACCATAGGTCACAGTACCAAATTGACCTTTGGTCCAAACAAGATCGTAAACAGAATCGACACCTTGTAAGTACATTGCCAAACGTTCAAGACCGTAAGTGATTTCACCTGTGACTGGATAACACTCAACACCACCGACTTGTTGGAAGTACGTAAATTGAGTCACCTCCATACCGTTGAGCCAAACTTCCCAACCTAAGCCCCAAGCACCCAGTGTTGGCGATTCCCAGTTGTCTTCTACGAAACGAATATCGTGAGTAAGGGTATCAATACCAATCGCTTTTAATGAGTCTAGGTAAAGTTGTTGGATATTGTCTGGGTTTGGTTTCAGTACTACTTGGAATTGGTAATAGTGTTGCAAACGGTTTGGGTTTTCACCATAACGACCGTCTTTAGGACGACGTGAGGGTTGAACGTATGCTGCGTTCCAAGTTTCTGGCCCAAGTGCGCGTAAGAATGTAGCAGTGTGGAATGTCCCTGCACCCATTTCCATATCGTAAGGTTGTAAAATCACACAACCTTGTTCAGCCCAGTAGTTTTGTAAGGCAAGAATTAAGCCTTGGAATGTATCAATATGCGATATGGCGCGACTCATGCAGCATCCATTATAAATATAAGAAAAAATTGGTTCTAAGTATAAGGATTTTGCAGGGGAGTGGCAAAGGTTTCAGCGGGATTCATTCATTTAAAAATTCAACTGTGATAGTTACGTAAAAGAAGTCAGATAGCACGATTTACGTATACCGAAAAGGATTGGACTGCGTGTATGACATAGACCATCTATTCTCTGATTTGAGCCAAATTGCCTGAGTTTGCTATATTAAATTGCTGCACAATAAAACCAAGAGCACATCATGCGAAAATTATATCTCCACATCCTTATTTCGTTGGCTACGTTCAGTGGAGCGGTTCACGCACAGCAGCAAGAGGCCGAGCTGGATGTTTATAATCAATGTGTCGAGCAAACCATTCAAGAGCAGCAACTGGCAGGGATTAACAATAGCGTGGTACAAATTTGTGCGGATCAAGCCAAACAGGGCTACGAAAAGCAAATTGTGGCATTACTCGATCAAATACGGGTGCAAAGTGCCGAATGGCAGCAGCCTGAACGTTATCAAGCCATTTTGAAATCACAACGCTTGTGGAAAGCCTATGTTGAGCAAGAGTGTGATAATGCAGGCCAGTATGTTGGATCGCCTATGTATGCTTTTTGTCCTATGCAGCAGTGTGCTGAACGGGTTGTACAGTTACAGCAATACGTTCACTAAAGAATTCAGTAGAATTACTCATAAAAATAAGATGTAAAATAGATGCATCTTATTGGTGAGACCACGTATAATTTTGCACCGGTTAAGTGCGAAAAAGTAGAAGGGTGGCTGTGTTTCATATGCAACTTGAATGGTTAAATACCTTAAAACCGAATTTTAAAGTGTTACCGCTAAAGGAAAGAATGCTCTGTGGTTTAGGTGCATTGTTGGGATTAGCACTGTCTTCACTCATAAGTTGGTGGCTTTTGGGTGGGATCAATGCATGGTATATCGCCCCGATGGGTGCGTCCTCGGTGTTGCTTTTTGCCGTACCAGCCAGTCCTTTGGCTCAGCCATGGAATATTGTGATTGGGAATACGATTGCAGCAGTAATTGGGGTGACCTGCGCACTCTATATTTCCAACTTAACAGAAGCATTTAGTGTTGCTGTGGCTTTGTCGATTATTTTGATGATGACGACAGACTCTTTGCATCCACCGAGTGGTGCTGTGGCAATTACAGCGGTGCTGGGAGGTGAGACGGTACACGAGCTGGGTTATCAGTTTGTATTTTATCCTGTTTTACTCAACTCGATCTTGCTTCTCGTGATTGCGATTGTGTTCAACCGTTTACTCGGGAAGCAATACCCAACTGTGGCGCAAGTCAATACGCGTAGCACCGACCCGACCCCCACCCAGAAGGTTACGATTCAACCTGAAGATATTCATCAAGTTTTAGCCCAAGAAACACAGTTACTCGACATCAGTGAATATGATTTACAAAAACTGATTTTAAAAGCTCAAGCGCAGGCCGATACTCGCTTTCATATAGACCTACGTTGTCGGGACATTATGAGTAAAGATGTCCTGTGTTTATATGAAGATGAAGACATTCAAGTCGCTGTGGAAAAATTTAAACAGGTCAATCTAATGAGTTTACCTGTGTTAAATCGAGCTGAACAAGTATGCGGCACCTTAGCTTTATATGAAGTGGTCGAGTGGTTCCAAAAGGCAACGGATTTGCGTACCTCTTGGCAAGATCAAGTCAAGCACATTATGAAACGTCAGGTGGTCACGGTACAGCCGGATCAAGAACTACAAGATTTGATCCCGTACTTTGTTGAACGTTCTTTTAACTATATTCCTGTGGTTGAAAACAAGGCTTTGGTCGGCATCATTAGCCGTGCCGATATGATTGCAGCGTTGTATCGTCTGTTACAACATCGTTAAGTCATGTGAGTGTCGTAGGCAAAAAAAAGCTACGACACTTTGGGGGAAGTGGTCGTAGCATAAAAAGAAACTTTTTTGAGACGAAAGATGTGCGCTTATGGGTTGCGATGATCTGGATTAACAGTACGCATCGTATTGCTATAACCCGATCGAGCCTGTGGAGAATGCTCGATTTGGTCTTTTTGTTTCGGCATCACCAACCAAAGAATCAGGTAAACCAAAATTCCAGGGAATGCTGCACTTAACAGTGAAATGGTGATGAAAACAATACGAAGTAAATTTGCGTTCCAACCAAAACGTTCAGCAATACCACCCATCACACCAGCAATCATGTTTGAGCGGTTTGAGCGATATAAACCAACATTGGCCATCTAGGTCTCCTTAAAAATTAAAATCTGAGTGGCTTTATGCACTCATAATTTAAAAATGGAGATGGAATTAAGTTTTTAAAGGTGACGGAGCTAATTAAAAAGTAAAGTTATGTAAAGAGATAAAAGCTGGGGTTTTGATCAGGACTAAAATGTGCTCTATTTGGCGTTGAGCCAGCTGCTTAAAGTCAGCAAGTCATTTGAATCCGAGAAAACACCAGGGGTCAGGATGGAATATTCGTGATGGTTATGGAGATTAATCACGTGCAGAAAGTGAGTGTGGAATGAAGTTGAAACGAAAGCATCAGGGTTTGATTGGCGTATTACTGCAAGGAGCGGTGGCGCTAATCGGTGTATCGTTAGCTGGCTGTGATGGTGGGCTGTCGGAAGCGTCACAACAACATGAAAATAGCACGGTAGAGGACGCGGTTGTTCCGCCTGAGTCGGGGAAGAAGCTGACTGAGGTGGCAGGACGGGCAACCATGCAAGATGATTCGGAGTATGCACCTCGTAAGCTGGATATTGGTGAACAGCAGTTCATCGGGCGTTATCGCACACAAATTCAATGTGATGGTTATTTTTTCCCTTGTGAAACGGGGAAGGCTGATTTTATTCTCAATTTTTTACCTGATGGTACGGTGCATCGCAGCATTGTTCGCTTAGGTAAGGTCTTTTCGGAAAAACAACGCCCTGGCTTTTCAAACTTAAGTTATCGCCGTGATACGTGGACCATGAATAAAGAGCGAACAGAGCTGATTGTGCATCGTAAAGAGGGGATTAATTTTTATTATCGCGTGGTAGATTCGCAAACGCTGCAAATGGATTTAGATAAAAGTAATAATCTAGATACCACTAACCAAAAATGGTATGCGCGAGGTTTTCCGAAATTAGAGCGTGCGTATACGTTAAAGCGTGAGCCTAATTCATAGTTAAAATGGAATTGGGTAAAGCAATAAAATACGACTGAAGAATAATAATAGTGAAGAAATGAACAGCGTGCGAATTTTATGACTTAAATAGCGTGTCGCTAAATAAATGTCATATCAATGCAATTAAAGAGGATTTAAATAAATGGTGGGTCGTCCGCGATTCGAACGCGGGACCAACGGATTAAAAGTCCGCTGCTCTACCAGCTGAGCTAACGACCCTGAGCAAGGTGTGCGAAAGAGTATTCGCTGAAAGTTTAAAAAAGAAATTTTTAAAGCATTCGAACCTGAGCAGGTTTGTAAAATTAGATTTTACAAGAAAGATGGTGGGTCGTCCGCGATTCGAACGCGGGACCAACGGATTAAAAGTCCGCTGCTCTACCAGCTGAGCTAACGACCCATCAAGGGTATCAAAGGAATGGTGGGTCGTCCGCGATTCGAACGCGGGACCAACGGATTAAAAGTCCGCTGCTCTACCAGCTGAGCTAACGACCCATATCATTTGATGGAGCGTATTGTAGCAAGATATGCATCGAGCGCAAGTAAAAAATCGCAAACTTGTTGATGTTTGATTATAAATACAACAAATTTGCGATTAGGTAGCTAAAAAACAAGCAATTCGAGTTTAGAAGCGATATTGATACGCTTGAATGTTATCAAAGACTTGTTGCGTTAAATCTGCATATGCACTGCTGTTGGGTAACAGGACCAGCAAACGTTCATCCGTTTTTTTCGGGTCAAAGGCTTGTGCTTTTAGCTTGTTCTTTTGGTATTTAAATGTTCCTGTAGTTTCAACTTGCTTTTGTACGCGTAAGAAAACGGGTACAGCATAGGCAGGGAGGCATTTTTTAAAGCTCACGAGCATTTGAGCTAAATCCTGCTCATTCAGTTCAGCGCCATCTGCCAGTGTAATCGCAGCCATTCCCGCACGACCATTGGTGTTCGGAATTTCAACACCATATACTACAGCTTCGGTGATTTTGTCATATTCACTAACCATGTTTTCAACTTCAGTCGTGGACACATTTTCGCCTTTCCAGCGGAAGGTATCGCCTAAGCGGTCGACGAATTGGGCATGACGAAAGCCAATGTCGCGGACTAGGTCCCCTGTGTTGAAATAAGCATCGCCGGATTTGAAGACATCTTTAAGAATCACTGATTTATTTTTTTCAGGATCAGTATAGCCATCAAATGGAGAACGGCGGGTAATTTTACCAATCAATAAACCAACTTCGCCTTTTTTGACCTTGATACAGCCACCTTTGGCATCATAAACAGGCGCATTTTTGTCTTTATCAAACTGGATAATGGCATAAGGCGTAGGTGAAAAGCCGACAGTGTTGTCAAAGTTGAATACATTGCTAAAACCGACATTGCCTTCACTCGATGCATAAAGCTCTAAAATTTCTTCAATACCAAACCGCTGTTTGAATTTGTCCCAAATATTCGGACGCATGCCATTGCCGATCATTTTGGTGACACGGTGGCCTTTTTCTAACGTTGAAGGTGATGCATCCATGAGGTAGCGACATAACTCACCGACATAGCCAATGGCAGAGGCATCGAACTTTTGCACATCTTTCCAAAAAGCAGAAGTGGAGTATTTACGGCGTAAAGCCAAGGTGCCCGCACCCGCAATCACGCCACACCAACACACCACAATGCCTGTTGCATGGTACAGCGGCAAGGTGACATACATCACATCGTCTTTACCGAGGTTCAGCACGTGCCCGTAGGTTCCATAAGCCAACGTCCAGCGGCTATGCGTGAAAATAACGGCTTTAGGCAAACCGGTTGTGCCTGAGGTATAAATATAAAATAAGCCATCTTTACCCAGCACACTGTGTGTGGTTGGGGTATTGAATTTGGCAAAGGCATCAATTTTTTCAGCAAGATTACTAAAACCTTGTGGTGCAAGGCCTGCATCTTTTTGGGTTTCTTGGTCGGCAAACCAATAGAAACGATCCGCAGTGAGATTTAGATCATGACGGATTTCATCAACTGCGGCACGGCATTCTTCACCCACGATGACTGCAATGGGTTTGACCAGATTAATACTATGCGCCAGCACTTTACCGACTTGAGAGGTGTTGACTAAAGCCGCAGTAACGCCAATTTTGGCAAGTGCAATCACGGTTGCAACCAATTCAGGGCGGTTTTCAATCATCACTGTGATGACATCCCCCTTTTTTGCCCCGATGGATAAAAAATAATGCCCGATTTGGTTTGCCCATTCATTGAGGGCTTGGTAGCTAAATTTTTGATCTTCAAAAAGCAGGGCCATACCGTGAGGGTTGCGCTTCACTGCTTTTTCAAAAGCAATCCCGAGGCCTGCTGGGGTGTTTGGGGTACGTAAATATGCTTGCTTTAATCCACTGAGTAAGTTGGGAACTTTACTGATGAATTGAGGAAGTTTTGCTGCAACGTCAGTAATACCAATGAGGTCATGTGATGGGTGTTGGCTCATATGAATCCTAATTATTTTATGCAATCCAATGCGTTTGAATAGTGCTCAGTTTCTACACTTGTTCTTTTAATCGTTTCGGTCTAGTGCAATCAACCTAATCTGACGAAAATAACAAAAAAACCTAGCCACTGACATGACTAGGTTTTTAAAATTTATAACTCTAGGGCGAATTACGATTCAGTCGGGCTCGCTTTTTTCGGTGGACGACCGCGTGGACGACGTGGGCGAACTGGCTTGTCCGAGTCTGATTTATCTGACTCGTCCGCAGCTGTTTCCGTTACAGTTTCAGTCGCTTCTACTTTTTCAGTTTGCTTTGATGCTCTAGGTGCTTTGGCTTGAACTGGAGCAACAACAGCTTCTACTTCTTCAACCGCAGCTACATCTGCCGAGCTTTTTACTTCACTGCTTTCAACGGCAACAGGCGCTTCGCTTTCTGTTACAAGAGCAGGCTCGTTTTCCTCTGGAGTTACAGCAGGCGCAGCTTCAGCAGTAGGCGTTTCTGCAACAATCGCTGTTTCAGGCGCTGACGATTCAGCAACAGGCGCTGTTTCGCGTGCTTGTTTAGCTTGTTCAGCAGCAAGTTTAGCTAGACGACGACGCTCACGCGGGTCATTTGCAACACGTTGTTCAGATACAGGTGCAGGCGGTGTCAGGTCCAATACTGGAACTGGCTCTGCTTCAGGCTGCGCTTTTGTGATTTCAACATCACGGGTGACCGGTTTTTTCTCTGCTTCAACAGCAGGCGTTGTCACAGTTTTGCTCAACGTTGCTGCATACTCTTCAGTAAATTTCTGAAGGGCACGGTTGAAGGTTGGAATTAAACCAAACTGCTCAATCAGCACTGAACAGTCTTCACCATAGACATGGCGAATCAAGCTGCTGATGGTGTACTGACCTAAAGTTGGCACCTGTGAAGGTGTGAGTTTAGGTATTTCAGTTTGCTGTGTATGTGCAGCGCGTTGTTGGCGACGGCGTTGACGTGGGTCATTGCTGGCACGTTTTACGCTTTCACGTGGTTTTTGCTCTGCTTGTTGTTCAGTAGGTGCTGCTACAACTTCAGCTGATTTCTCCTGTACCACTTTCTCAGCTTTTACTTCAACTTCTGCTTTCGCAACAGCCGCTTGCTGAGGCTTGGTTTCGGTTGCAGTGTGTACGGGTGGAGTTAATGCCACGATTTCACTTTGCGCTTGATCGACATTGACCACATGGGCTGTTGTGATCATTTCTTGACGCGGTGCTTCAATCAACTCAACTTTAACTTGAGGTTCTTGAACCACAGCTGGCGCTGTTTCAGTCGCTTGCTCATTCAGTACACTTGGATCGCGATGGCGATTTGGGCGCTCTGGACGAGGTTGGTTACGGCGGTCACGACGTGGCATTGCATTTTGCTGTTCGTTTTGAACATCAGTGTTTTGCTGTTGCTCACCGTGTTGGCGACGTGATGAACGCTTGTTATCACGTGGTTCCTGACGTTGCTGTTCACTGCGCTCTGGACGGTCTTGACGTTGTTGTTCAATGCGCTCAGAACGTTGTTCATGACGGTCTTGGCGTTGTGGTTCATTGCGTTCAGGACGTTGTTCATAACGATCTTGGCGCTGTTGATCTTGACGAGAGACCTGCACAATTTCTTCATGAACTTGGTTGTTATGTTGCGCATTTTGCTCACGTGACTCTTTGTGCTTATTAGGGCGCTTTTTGTTGTGGCGTGTGCCGCGTTCTTCTTTCTCTACATGCTTATCTTCACGGTGTTCAGATTTTGCATGAACAAGTGCAGAGCTCATGTAGACATTATTGCTTGGTGCAACTGGTGCCGCAGCAGGCGTACCAACTTGACCAAACTGACCACGGCTCACTGCACCACCATTCACCATTTGCTCAATGGCAGCAGCAGCATTATTTGCAGAACGTGATTGATCGACAGTCACAGCTTGTTTTTGTACAAACAAGTTTTCTAACCATGCACATGGGCTGCTTGAAGGAGCCGTTTGGGCAGGGGTTTGTTGCGCAACTTGTTGTTGTGGCGCGTTGTTACGAGGTTTTTTGTTGCCTTTTTCTTGTTGTGCAGGCGCAGGAGCGGCATGTTGATGCACATGATCTGCGCCATCTAAATGCCATTCTGATGACTCGTAACCCAACTCTTTTTCGCTTGAACGTGTTGCTTCTGTACGTTCATAGCTGGTTGGTGCAAAGCCTTCAGGGTTATACGAAATTTCGTAATGTGGGGTTTCTAAGTGTGGGTGCGGAAGCACAGTCACACGAACACCTGAGGTTTGTTCAAGGTAAACCAGCGTGTGACGCTTTTCATTCAATAAGAATGCTGCAATTTCAACAGGAACCTGTACTTGAACTTCACCATGACGTTCACGCAGCGCAATTTCTTCTACTTTACGCATGATTGAAAGCGATAATGAACGTAAGTCACGAACCATACCTGTGCCATGACAGCGCGGGCAGACATAACCTGTTGCTTCTTCAAGCGAAGGGCGTAGACGTTGACGGCTCATTTCCATCAAGCCAAAACGAGACAATTGACCGAATTGGATACGGGCACGGTCGCTTTGTGTTGCTTCGCGAAGTTTCGCCTCAACCATACGTTGGTTGCGGTCTTTGGTCATGTCGATAAAGTCGATTACTACCAAACCACCAATGTCACGTAAACGCAGTTGACGTGCAATTTCTTCCGCTGCTTCAAGGTTGGTATTGAGCGCTGTATCTTCAACGTCACTACCACGGGTTGATTTTGCAGAGTTAATGTCAATTGACACTAATGCTTCGGTTTGGTCAATAACGATTGAACCGCCTGAAGGAAGTTTAACTTCACGTTCATAAGCTGTTTGAATTTGGCTTTCAATACCAAAATGCGCAAATAATGGTTCATTTAGCGTATAAGTTTTTAACTTGTCGATTTGACGAGGCATAACTGCTTTTACGAAGTTATAGGCTTCGTTATAGGCTTGCTCTGAATCAATTAAGATTTCAGCAACATCATCACGTAAATAATCACGAATCGCACGTGTCACCACGCCTGCTTCTTGGTGAACCAGCATTGGTGATGGACCAGAACTTGCTGTGTTTTGGATTTGCGCCCAAAGATCAAGTAAGTGCTGTAGGTCGAGTTGTAATTCTTCTTGAGAACGGCCAATACCCGCAGTACGTACAATCACGCTCATGCCACGAGGTACATTTAACGACGCCAACATTTCTTTCAATTCTTCACGTACTGAACCTGAAATTTGACGGCTAATACCACCACCTTTCGGGTTGTTTGGCATGAGTACCAAGTAGCGACCAGCTAAAGAAATGAAGGTAGAAAGAGCAGCGCCTTTGTTACCACGCTCTTCTTTTTCAACTTGAACCAAAAGCTCTGTGCCTTCAGTGATCAATTCACGAATGTTTGAAGTTTGGCGTGGGTCTGCTTGGTAATATGAATTTGCGATTTCACGCATAGACAAGAAGCCTTGACGTCCCGCACCATACTCAACAAAGACGGCTTCTAAAGAAGGCTCAACGCGAGTCACGTGACCTTTATAGATATTAGATTTTTTTTGTTCACGGGTACGATTCTCTAAGTCAAAATCGTAAAGACGCTGCCCAGTGACAAGTGCAACGCGAATCTCTTCTGCATGTGTTGCATTAATCAACATACGTTTCATGGGTGTAACACCTAATAGTGATACACAGCAAACTATCGCTAAACACGTAGCGAACATCAAACATCACGGACCAATTTTGCTCAGATCTCAAATAAACCGATTGTGGTCTGAGTTTTATTACCTGCCTTTTTGATCGGCTTCGGTTTTGATTCACATATTGATGATGGCAATACGGCTTCAATCTTTAAACGATTAAAGTCTCCTGCGCGTTTCACTGGCGGACAAGCGGTGCATTGGATGTAAGTAACTTTCACTGTCACATTTGCTCGAAGAGCAACCCTTCTTTTTGGATAGGGTGTCTTGATACGGAATTATCATCGTACCTTTACAATTGAACAGATCCATATGCATCAACGCTGTGGCCTGAATACGACATCAGGGAGCGACTAATCTGATGTATATCAGTTTACGTTTAAAAACCAACCTTCGTTGGTCACATATTTTTTTGGGGCAAACTGATTTATGTGCAGATGCACAATTAAACCTAACAGTTTGCTGTTTTGCCGATATAATAAGCCTTCGGCGTCGGCATAATTCTTTTGGGACCGTTCCAAGCTGAGTTGAGTTATTTTCTTAACTATTCAATTTAAAATTGAAATGATTAAGCTTTTGACTCACTTATGGTGGTATCCGTGCGCTGACTATATCAAACCTTGTACCATCTGCCTATGGGCTAAGCTAGTCTTTCTTGTGTAAAGCATAGCCTAAATGGTCATTTTTTATTCAAATTCCGTATTTTTTAGGTCGCAGTAACTGTATGAATTCTACCCAACAATGGCAAAACGTGACGTGGTTTGAAGTGGACGAGCATCAAGCAGGGCAACGGATTGATAACTTTTTATTTAGCCGTTTAAAAGGTGTGCCTAAAAGTCGTATTTATCGCCTGATTCGTGAAGGTCAGGTTCGCGTGAATAAAAAGCGTATAAAAGCAGAAACTAAGTTGTCTATTGGTGACCAGATTCGTGTGGCACCAATTCGCTATGAACAAAAAGATGAAAATGCGGCGCCTGTTTCTGACAAAGTAGCACAGAGTTTACTCAGCCGTGTGGTGTATGAAGATGAGGGCTTGATGGTCGTCAATAAGCCCTCTGGCATTGCCGTACATGGCGGCAGTGGCGTGGCTTATGGTCTGATTGAAGGTTTACGTGCGGCAACAGGTAAGAAATATTTAGAACTGATTCATCGTATTGACCGTGATACCTCAGGTTTGGTGATGATTTCTAAAAAGCGTAGTGTGTTAAAAAGTTTGCAAGACATGTTGCGTGAACACAAAATTAAGAAAACTTACGCCGCTGTTGTCAAAGGTGTGGTGAGTTTAGACAAGCAGTTAATTGATGCACCTTTACACCGTTATGAACTGGCCAATGGTGAACGTCGTGTGCGTGTGTCGAGTGAAGGTAAAGAGTCTAAAACGCAGTGGAATGTGGCTGAGCGCTTTATGCATGCAACCTTAGTCTACGCATCGCCACTTTCAGGGCGTACCCATCAAATTCGTGTGCATGGTTTAAGCATTGGTCATCCATTGGTCGGTGATGATAAATATGGTCATGAAACAGAATATAAAGGACCGAAACCGCGTCGTTTATGTCTGCATGCAATGCGTTTAGACATTCCTGGTTATGCGCCGATTGAAGCGCCGTTACCTGAAGATATGCAGAGTATTGTGGCGCAGTTAAGAGCACAAAAGAAGGACTAAGTCTTTTCCCTTTCATTTTGGGAGAAGTGATAAAGCCATGACTTTTGTTGGTTGTGATTAATTTAAAAGGATGCTGTATTGGTCATCTTTGCTTTTCAAAGATGAAAAGTAACAAAAATCTTTTGTTGAGCTGATGGAAGTCCTGAACGCGCTTTAAGCACTGCTTTAAAGCGAAGTGCAAGTCAGCTCAACGGCGACATCCTTTTCGCCATCGTGTAGCAAATGCATCGTGTAAATTGACTTTATAAAAGTAAATATTGGAACCCCAGCATGAACAAACCTGTAGAACTGATTATCTTCGATTGGGATGGAACTTTATTTGATTCAGTGGGGCAGATTGTGGCGAGTTTATTGTTTGCCGCGCAGCAATTTGCACAGCCTTTAACTGCTGATGCTGCAAAAAGTATTATTGGTTTAGGTTTGCCAGAAGTCGCGCAGCGATTATTTCCTCAAGTGCCTGAGCTACATACAGAGATTCTGCAATGCTATGCCGAGCATTATGTGGCGAACTCGAAAGGTGATGTCTGGTTCGACGGCGTAGCCGATATGTTGAATGGCTTACGTGAAGCGGGTTTACAGTTAGCAGTGGCGACAGGTAAAAGTCGTAAAGGCTTAGATCGAGTATTGGTGCAAACACAGAGCCAAGCACTATTTGTGACAACACGTGCTGCAAGTGAAACCAAGTCCAAACCGCATCCTTTGATGTTGGAAGAAATTTTAGCTGAAACGGGTGTGTCTGCTGAACGCGCGATTATGGTCGGTGATACCAGTTATGACCTAGAAATGGCGCGTAATATTGCCATGCCGAGAATCGGGGTGAGCTATGGGGTGCACACACCTGAAACGCTCAGACAATATCAACCTTTAGCCATCGCTGATGATGTGCCGAGCTTGCAGCAGCATTTATTACAATATGTTGACCTTAAACAAGTGATTTAACTTGAGTGGTCTAAATATATAACCTGTGGAAGATGGTCAGAGTGAGCCTGCCTGTTTTGGGTCGATCATCTTTAAAGCTTTTGTCTTTAGTATGTTTTAAGGCGAATGAACGTTTCATTTAACTTTTGGATTTGTGATTTGAAAAAGCTCTTTGATGGGGCTTTTTTTTGTGATGTTGTCGTTGAAAGGACTTCAATCATCGCCTTTATATTGGATGGTTGTCATTTGAGAGGATGACCAATAAATAAAAAAACGTTTAAAGCGTGATAAAACCTGCTGCGACATTGATACTAATGGCGAGAATTGAGGTGTTAAAACCATAAGCTAAAATAATATGCAGAATATTCAGAATACGCATTGAACGCGAAGTAATGGAAACATCCGCGGTTTGCGCAGAAGTACCAATCACATAACTAAAATATAAAAAGTCGGGATAGGTTGGTTGAGCCGTTTTGGGAAAGTCTAAGCCTGCATCTTGTTGGTCTGCGAGAGCCAGATAATAATCATGCGCATAATGAATGGCAAATACGGTATGCATAAAGAACCATGCGCTAATAATGGTGAGTAAGGACAGCGCCAAGTGCCCGTATTTGATGGTTGGGTCATTCGGAAGATGAGTCAATTCTAATACAATCGCAATTAAGCACATGAGCAAAGTCAGGATGACCAACAGTAGAATGATCCATTTACTGGCATCTTGCTGCTGTGCATGTTGCAGAATGTGCCGATGGTCAACAGACCACAGGGTGGTCATGGTTTTGACTAAATAACTTGAGACGGCAATATTCCAACTGATCAATAAATTGGTCGACCAAGACCAGTCGGTAAATGTATTCAGCAGCGTATAAAAAACAGCAGTCAGCAAAAAACTAATGAAAAAGAAGGGGCGAAATTTCATTGCTGTTTTTAAACGCTGCAAAGTGGGCACTGGCATAATTTTCTCCTTCTTCGTTTTATTTTTTTCGTGCAGCTAAAGTCACAAGATCTACTTCAGTACCAGTCTGTGTTCGGACTTCAGCTGTAGGGAACTTGACAAAAGCCTGTTTTTCTTAGCCTATCCTAGATTAAAAAGAATGCAAAATGAAAAAGCGAGATGTCATCGACATCGCTTAAAAACATAAGGGTGCAAATATGCTTGTCTTACAGCGTATAGTTCTATGAGAAAGGCGCGTAACTATTTATTCAGAAAATAGTGGCGCGCCGAATGAGATGAATAATCAGGACTCACTGCGGAGTTATTCGCGGTTAATATCCAAATAAAATACCCGAGTCAGTAATTCTATAAATTTAGTCACTGCCAGTGAGCTGTTATTTTTACGATAGTTCACATACAGATCCAAATACGGCAGCTCAACCTCAAGTGGACGAATTACCGTGTTGTTCATGCTAAGTGGCGCAACATAACCAGGTAAAATTGTACAGCCGAGCCCCAAGCCAATCGCATTGATATTGAATAGAATATTGTCCGCTTTTTGCACAATGTTGAATTCGACATTATGAGCTTTGGCAAATTCTAAAATGGTCTGGTGTAAAGTCTCTGACTGCTCGGCTGCGGGAATAATAAAATCAATGCCATCTAATGCTTTAACCGGAATTCGCTCGTATTGGGCTAAAGGATGGTCTTTTGGCAACAGGAAAATGAGTGGTTCACGCAGTACAAACTGGCTTTCAATTTCATCACTATGGACATTATTTCGCGTAAAGCTAATGTCCAGCTCCCCTTTTTTCAGCAAACGCAGTTGTTCAGTATTGTTCATACTGAATAACTCAATTTTTAACTCTGGGTTTTGTACTCGTAAATTGGGCAGTACATAAGGAAAGATTTTCATTTCCGCCACAGGGACAAAACCAATGCGGAGCATCTGCTGTTTGGCCTGTGACACTTGACGTGCCATAGCCACCGCTTTGTCTGCCTGAGCTAGTGTGAGACGAGCTTGTTCAAGGAAAACAGCACCTTCTTCTGTGAGTTCAACTTTTCGCTTGGTTCGATACAGTAACTGTACGCCGACATCTTCTTCAAGGTCTTTGATTTGCTGACTTAATGAGGGTTGAGCGGTATAAAGTTTCAGTGCTGCTTTACTAAAGTTCAGTTCTTCAGCAACAGTAATGAAATAGCGAAGGTGTCTAAGTTCCATATAAATAACCCACTGACTAATCCAAAAAATGTCTTACCATGACTGCCGTAAAGTATAATCGATAAACAATGATGCCGTGAAGATGATTCAATTGTTTAGAAAATAAATGATCTTGGGTTGAGTCTTAAGACTTTTCTATACGAAATAACTTTTTTAATAATTGCTAAAAGGTATTAATTAAATATTGAAAATAGTTCATACCAATCACCTGAAAATCAGGGGAGGTGAACTACATAAAAATACAGTTGCGTTTTGCCGAAATTGGATATGATAAAAACATAAATATAATTTAATTGAACATACGGGCTAAAAATCGATATGGCAGATTCAAATAAACTGGTGGTCTATGCCGCGCTGTTGGGGAATTTAGCCATTGCGCTAGTAAAGTTTATTGCGGCTTATCTGACCAATAGCTCTGCCATGTTGAGTGAAGCGATTCACTCTGTTGTGGATACCTTAAACGAAATTTTACTGTTATATGGATTGAAGAAGTCAAATAAACCTGCCAATTTTAATCATCCTTTTGGCTACGGGCGAGAGCTATATTTTTGGGCCTTCATTGTATCTCTTATGGTCTTTGCCTTAGGGGCATTGGTGTCTATGTACAATGGGATCATGCACATTTTGCACCCTGAACCTATTCTAAACCCGACCATCAATTATGTTGTACTTGGCTTTGCATTTGTAAGTGAAGGTATTTCATGGTGTGTTGCTCTGAAAGTGTTTCGTACGGCGAAAGGTCAGCAAGGTTATTTTGAGGCCTTTCGTCGCAGTAAAGACCCCACCACGTTTACCGTTCTGTTTGAAGACTCTGCTGCATTAATTGGGCTGTTGATTGCCTTTCTCGGTATTTATTTGGCACATCGTTTAAATATGCCTGCACTGGATGGAGTGGCGTCCATTCTGATTGGGCTGGTTTTGGCGGTGTCCGCTTTTCTTTTGGCACGAGAAACCAAAGGTTTGCTGCTCGGTGAGACCGCAGACCTGCATGTACGTCAAAATATCTTAAAAATTGCCCAAGACGATGAAGGCGTACTGTCGGCCAACGGCTTACTGACCGAGCAAATGGGTGCCAAGCAGGTTTTGGCCTCGTTGAGTGTAGAATTTGAAGATCACCTCACTACCGATGAGATAGAAGCGTGTGTTAATCGAATTGAAGTAAAAATTAAACAAAAACATCCTGAAATTGTGGCACTCTTTGTGAAGCCGCAATCAAAAAAAGTGTGGTTAGAGCGAATGCAAGGACGCTTGGAATAGGTTAAGGTAGAGGTCAGTTTTCAAAACTGGTCCTGTTACTGGTGTATTGCAATAAAGATAACGACGTTAAATGAAGCCAAAATCAACTGAACTCCATTATCAAATTCCGACTGAAAATACCATGTCCCATACATGGCGACAGCCCGAATTTCAGTTTCTACACTCCGACCATTATAACGGGACTCGCTTTGTCAATTCGGTTCGTCGACCTGAGGGCCGTAGCCGAGGCGACTTGGTGAAATGGTTGATTAAGCGTAAATCTTCGACATGGAATGTGGATTTGGCGCAAGAGTATGCGCACTTTCATGCTGATAAAAAAAGCCTGCCGCAAGATCGGCCCCATGCCGATTTAAAGGATTGGCAGGTTTGGTTTGTGGGTCATGCCACGGTATTACTTCAAATTGGGCCGTATAACTTATTGACCGATCCTGTGTGGGCGGAACATGTCAGTCCGAAGCAAGGTCGGGGACCTCGCCGTGTTATGTCTGCTGGCATTGCCTTGGAAGATTTACCGACCATCCATGCAGTGCTTTTGAGCCACAACCACTATGACCATATGGATATTGCCAGTCTGAACTGGTTGTATGAGCGTTTCGCCATGCCCATTTACACAGGTTTGGGCAATGGATGGTATTTACCCAAGCACTTACAAGTGCTGGAAATGGATTGGTGGCAGTCGGCGCGTCTGCATGATTTAAAACTGGTCTATACCCCAGCACAGCATGGTTCTGGCCGTGGGCTGCGTGATCAAAACCGTGCGTTATGGGGCGGGTTTAGTATTCACTGTGGCGCTGACTATGCTTATTTTGCGGGGGATACGGGTTATTCACCGCACTTTAAAGAGCTGCATCAGCGTTTTGGCGCACCGCGAATTGCATTACTGCCCATCGGGGCGTATGAACCGCGTGAGCTCATGCGCTATATGCATATGAATCCGCAAGATGCTTTTCAAGCACATAAAGACCTGCATGCCAAATGTTCGATGGCCATTCACTATCGTACCTTTCAGCTGACCGATGAAAGTCGTGAACAACCTGAAATTGACTTGAAAGTGGCGATGAAAAATAGCTCGAAGCTGATGAATCCATTTGTCTGCTTAAGAGAAGGTCGACGTTTAAGCGTGTAATGAACGCAAACGCTTTAAGTATAAGATCAGGTGATGGCTGGCAAAACAGTCATCACCGAGACCATAAGGACATCACCAAAGTATCTTTCAAATAAAATCTAAAAACCGAAAGTATGCCTTTTTTGTTTAATTTTTACTCAATCTGAGCCGCGCTCATTGCTGGTAAGGGTTGTCTAAGTTTTAATCGATAAACTCAATTGAAAATGCCCATCAACCTCGCATAAAAAGCCTTTCTTTTTGCTGTGTTTTCATCGGATCTTATCTTGTTGAAAAGTTAAAATTCTTTATTTCTTAAATGTTTACATAGAAGAATCCGATTGTTTTTATTCGTAAAACTCGCTTTAGATTGTCATCAAAAGGGGCTATGTTAGAACAGTAATAATTACTTTAAACGGTTCATGATAATCATAATTTGATGATCAAATTTGGAGCTCGACATGACACAAAATATGCAAGCATCAGGTTGTCCATTTCACCAGAAAGATGGTGGACAAACGAGTTTAGCCAGCACCAATAATTCTGATTGGTGGCCGAATGCGCTCAATCTCGACATCCTGTCGCAACACGATAAAAAAACCAACCCGATGGATCCTGATTTTGACTATGCAGCCGCATTCAAATCATTGGATTTAGAAGCGGTGAAACAAGATCTCCGTGAACTCATCAACAGCAGCCAAGAATGGTGGCCATCTGATTACGGCAGCTACATTGGGATGTTTGTACGTACCGCATGGCACTTGGCGGGTTCCTACCGTAAACAAGATGGACGTGGCGGCGCTAACACAGGGAACCAACGTTTTGCACCCCTCAACAGTTGGCCTGATAACGTCAACACCGATAAAGGCCGTCGCCTACTTTGGCCAATCAAACGTAAATATGGCAACAAAATTTCATGGGGCGATTTAATCGTTCTTGCAGGCACAGTAGCTTATGAAGAAGCAGGCCTGAAAACCTTTGGCTTTGGTGGTGGTCGTCTAGATATTTGGGCACCAGAAAAAGACATTTACTGGGGTGAAGAGCGTCAATGGCTGGCACCAACGGCAAACCGCTATGCCAATGACCAAGACCGTAAATCGCTTGAAAATCCATTAGCTGCGGTACAAATGGGTTTAATCTACGTCAATCCAGAAGGGGTTGATGGCGTCCAAGATCCACTTCGTACTGCACAAGACATGCGTGTTACTTTTGACCGTATGGGAATGGATGATGAAGAAACCGTAGCACTCACTGCGGGTGGTCACACCGTAGGTAAAGCGCACGGAAATGGTAAAGCCGAAAAATTAGGGGCAGATGTCGAAAGCGCGGATGTAGAATTCCAAGGTCTCGGTTGGCATAACTCAGAAGGTTCAGGCAATGGCGCGAACACCATGGTCAGTGGTTTAGAAGGGGCTTGGACCACACACCCGACCAAATGGGATAACGAGTTTTTCTATCTGTTGTTCACTTATGAATGGGAAAAAACCACCAGTCCTGCGGGTGCGAAACAATGGGAACCGATTAACATCAAAGAGGAAGATAAACCTGTTGATGCACATAACCCGAATGTACGCCGCAACCCAATGATGACTGATGCTGATATGGCGCTGAAAATGGACCCTGAATACCGCAAAATTTCAGAGCGTTTTTATGCAGATCCAGCTTACTTGTCTGAAGTGTTTGCGCGTGCTTGGTATAAGCTCACTCACCGTGACATGGGACCAAAATCCCGCTATTTAGGTGCAGATGTACCGAATGATGATCTGATTTGGCAAGACCCAATTCCATCGGTCGATTATGTTTTGTCTGAAGCTGAAATTGAAGACTTAAAAGCGAAGTTGCTGAATAGCGGTTTAACTTCGGTTGAATTGATTAATACTGCTTGGGATAGTGCTCGGACTTTCCGTGGTTCCGACTACCGTGGTGGCGCCAATGGGGCGCGTATTCGTCTTGCACCACAAAAAGACTGGGTGGGCAATGAGCCTGAGCGTTTAGCTAAAGTTTTGGCGAAACTTGAAGAAATTCAGGCGGGTCTGGCGAAAAAAGTCACTATTGCGGACTTGATTGTATTGGGCGGTACGGCAGCCGTTGAAAAAGCGGCGCATGCTGCGGGTGTGAATATCAAAGTTCCATTCCTTGCAGGACGAGGTGATGCGACTCAAGAGCAAACAGATGTGTATTCTTTTGAAGATTTACTCCCTAAGCATGATGGTTTCCGTAACTGGGTCAAAGAAGATTACAGCGTACAGCCTGAAGAAATGTTGTTAGACCGTGCACAATTACTCGGTTTAACTGCGCCTGAAATGACGGTGTTAGTTGGTGGTATGCGTGTACTCGGCACAAACTATGCAGGTGCACCAGAAGGTGTCTTGACGGCTCGTGTGGGTGTACTCAGCAATGACTTCTTTGTCAACTTAACGGATATGAAATATAATTGGAAACCTGTGGGTAAAAACCGTTATGAAATTGTAGACCGTGCGACAGGGGTAACCCAATGGACGGCGACACGTGCAGACTTAGTGTTTGGATCGAACTCGATTTTACGCTCATATGCAGAAGTGTATGCGCAAGATGACAACAAAGAGAAATTTGTAAAAGACTTTGTTGCTGCTTGGGTAAAAGTAATGAATGCAGACCGTTTTGACGTGAAGTAGTTTAATTGAAATAAAAAACCGTCCTTAAGGACGGTTTTTTATTTCAATATATTGATATTATTAAATTTTGTATTATTTTTGTATGGCGTGAATTATGTTAATTTTAAAGTGAATTAATGCGATAGGAGTTATTCACATGTGCTTTTTCCAGCCTCTACCTGTTTAATACTAATACCGCTGTTATTTTCTAAAATACAAATTTGAGAGTTAAATGACTTATTAATAGTGCTTAAAGTAATTGTATAAGCTAAATTTTTTTCTAACTTATCTAATGGGATAGCTATACAATTTTTTTCACTAATAGGTAAGTCTGTTTTTGAGTAAGATTTTTCATATTCACTTCTATATTCTTTAGAAAAGTCAATTTTTGCAAAATGAACTAGAAAATTATCTTTTCCATAATCTTTAGATTCATTCGTGAAAAGACATAAATTATCATTAATAATTTTTGTATTAAGATCTCGACTCTGCTGATTACAACCTATAAGCACCATTGCTACAAAACTATATATTATTTTTTTCATAATCACGATTTCGGTAATAAATTTTTATTTGAGGGGTTAAGTAAAAAATCTCTTAATATTTTCTCAACATAGCCTAATAATTGTAAACTTTTTTGATGATGATCCCGTTTGGGATTAACTTTTTGTAAATAACAAGCATCAAACCAAAACTCAATAATTCTACCTTGTTGTTCAAAGTTAAAATCTTGAAATTTTTTATTTAAATCTCGACCTCCTAAGTCCGTGTCATAGGCTTCTAACTCATTGTCCGAGTCAACAGAATTGACCTCCGAAGTATATCCTCCTTTACATAATTGTTTTATCCCAAGCCAACCTGTTGATGCTCCCATTTGATATTGCCAAACATGTACCATTTCATGAATAAACCAATGACGGTTTTCACCTGTAGCTTTGCTATAGTCAGGTGTTTTTAAGTAATCATCTTTCGGTAAATAGATTTCCCCAGCAGGCGTCATGGCATTACCTGTTTTTGTATGTATTAAGCCACCTAAATGTATCCAGACCTTAGAGTAATCAATTGCATCTTTAAAAATCAGGCGAGACATAGCTATTTCACCAGAAGTTAACAGTCTTTTACTTCCGACTTTAATAATAGTAGCAGCTTGATTTTTCATCTCTGCATCTATTTTTTGTAATTTAGAAGTTATACTCTTTAAAACAGTATTTTTAGGATTTCCTCTGCCTGTTACTCTATTCGCCATGTTCATGATCCTCTAAAATTATTCTTATTTCTAGTTCTTCTTCTGTTTCACTAGTAATAAAATGAGTAAACCCTTCTTTATCCGTTTTACCGTGGAAAGTTTCACCATTCATGTATATTTCATAACATACATTAGCTAAAGGTTCTCCTGTTAACTCATCCTGTAGTACAAATTTTTGTCCGTATTTAAAATTAGGTTCAGCTACAAAACTATTAGGGGGTGTTGACACTTTTAGCTTAAAAAAATAGCGAAGTAGTAAAATCAAATCGCCAAACCCAATTTTACTATTCGCTATGCCTCGTACCATGCTGACAGATCAACACTGGCAAAAGTTGAAAGTTATTCTGCGTAATTTATCCATTCACCACAACTCAAATTTACGCAATTTTATTGAAGCTATTCTCTATAGAATTAGAACAGGCTGTCCGTGGCGAGATATTCCTTGTTGTTTTGGTCATTCAAACTCTATTTTCAAACGTTTTAATCGTTGGTCAAGCAGCGGTAAGTTACTTAGATTATTCAAATTACTAGCCTCATGCCCCGATATGGAGTGGATTTTTATTGATGGCTCTCATGTACGTGCTCATCAACATTCTGCCGGCATAGCGAATCAATCTATTTCTAAAAGTGTAGGAGGAAACTCCTCAAAAATACATTTGATTGTTGATGCACATGGCAATCCTATTGATTTCATGATTACCGATGGAACCACACATGATGTTAAAGTTGCACCTGATTTAATATCAACATTAGATTTAAAAGAGACAAAAGTGGTATGTGCAGATAAAGGCTATGATTCAGAACCACTGCGTGAACAGATCAGGAAAACAGGGACTAAAGCGAATATACCAAAGAAAACAAATAGCCAATCGAACAATGACCATATGGACTGGTATTTATATAAAATCAGGCATTTAGTTGAAAATATGTTTTGTAGATTAAAGCAATTTAGAGGAATAGCTACTCGATATGACAAGCTCAAAAGAAATTATCAAAGTTCTGTTGCTTTAGCCTGTATATTTTTATGGCTACCTTTATAGGGTTAATTATGAACAGTAAATGTCAACAGACCCTAAACCATAAGAATTAAATGATACAAAATTCCAAGGAATACCCTGAAATATTGATTCCATTTTAGATTATAGGGCTTACACGATCCTAATTTTAATATTGTTATATATATCAATTATTTAAAACTTAAATGTAAGCGCGAAAATGAATAGAACGCCTATTTTTATTCAAACTTAAGTTTTCCTAAAATTTGAACAATATCCTTTTCAAGTTCCTTCCACTCCTCAAACTCAGGCTCAACCAGCAAAGTCTGCGACACAAAGCCATAACACACTCGTTGCATATTTAAAGCCATATGCTTGAGTTGTTCATCATCTTGTATAGACGGCTCTAAAATGCTGCGCCACATTTGTACCATCATGGCATAGCTTTTACGGTAACTTTCAATATTTGAAATCTGCCGTTCCAGCAAAAAAGTCTGTGCCCAAAGAAACTGTCGAGCCTGAATCTGCTCAAGCTGAAAGTGAATAATTTGCTGTAAATAGTCCTCAAAAGTTAATTTTGTGGATAACTCCATCAGCCTTTGTGCATAACTTTTTAGCTGCTCCGCATTAGTTTTCACATGCTGATGAATGGTCAATGCAACCAAATCTTCCTTCTTTGAAAAGTACTCATAAAAGGTACCCAAACCGACACCCGCGACATCGGTAATTTCCCGAATGGTAATTTCGTGTGCATGGCGCTCATGCAAAAGCCGAACAAAACTTTCTTGCAAAGCTTCTTGGGTGAGTTTGGCTCGCGATTGGCGCGGCCTGCGGCGGACTTGGATCTCGGGATTCTTCATAGCACAAAGCTGAACATGGCAGACTCAATTTTTCTCTATACTGAAATGAAAAGCACAGCATAACAAGAGCAAAATGATATGAATACGGCATGGATGACCCATCAAATCAGTAATCAGTTTGATGAACTGGAAAATTACAACTTGTTTGAAACCGATAACGTTTTACAAGAAATCCTGACTCGTTATGGCAGTCAGGATCAGGCAATACTCACAGAAATGGGTAAAGTCGTTGGCTCTGCGGAATATTATGATTATGCCGATCTCGCCAATAGGCATACGCCCATATTACATGCCTTCGATGCTCGCGGGCGCCGTAAAGACTTTATCGAGTTTCATCCTGCATGGCATAAATGGATGGGGTTAAATCGTCAGTTCGATACCCATGCACATCCGTTTAATCAGCCCAATTCATCCTCGAAATGGGCCGAGTGGGCAGCGCGTTTTTATTTGGCAGGGCAGGTGGAATGCGGCAATTTGTGTCCAAACTCGATGACTTTGGGCAGTATTCCACTGATTCAACGCGAACCTGAACTGTGGGCCAAAATAGGCGATAAGTTACTTTCAACCGAATACGATGAATGTGATGTGCCGATCAGCCAGAAAAAATCGATTTGGCTGGGTATGGGCATGACCGAAAAGCAAGGTGGTTCGGATGTGCGTGCCAATGAAACCATGGCTGTGCCAGTTGCAGAGTCGGGGCGCGGTCAAGCCTATTTACTCACAGGGCATAAATGGTTTTTCTCTGCACCGATGTGTGATGCCCATTTGGTAGTGGCGAAGACTGAACAAGATGGTTTGGCCTGTTTCTTTGTGCCGCGCTGGCTAGAGGATGGAACCAAGAATCCGATCCATATTCAACGGCTAAAAGAAAAAGTGGGCAATCGTAGTAACTCCAGCTCAGAAGTCGAATTTAAAGAGGCGTGGGGTATTATGATTGGGGAAGCGGGACGCGGTATTCCCACCATTATAGAAATGGCGAATTACACTCGTCTAACGTGTTCAGTCGGCAGTACTGCCATGCTGCGTCAGGCTTTGGTGCAATGTATTGCCTATACCCGTCAGCGCAAAGCTTTTGGCAAACATTTAGCGAAGCAGCCTTTGATGCAAGCGGTACTGGCAGATTTAGCCTTAGAAACTGAAGCAGCAATGCAGTTCAGTTTCCACTTGGCACACTGCTATGAAACGGATGATGCACAGTCCGTGGCCTGGAGGCGCATTATGACCCCAGCATCAAAATTTTGGATATGTAAACGTGCGGTTGAGCTGACAGGGGAAATGATGGAGGTTTTTGGCGGCAATGGCTATGTCGACAACGGCATCATGGCACGTATTTTTAAAGAAGCGCCAGTCAATACCATTTGGGAAGGCTCAGGAAATGTCATGTGTTTGGATGTGCTGCGTGCTATCAGCCGTGATGTAGAGTCGATTGAAACTCTGTTTCAAGATTTGGCCGCCACGGCTATGCAAGATGAACAGTTGAAACAAGAGCTGCAAAATCTATTTCAGTTGTTCCAACAGACACCTGAAGAACTACAATTTATGGGGCGCAGTGTGGTCAGCCGCTTGGTGATTTTGGCACAAGCAGTTCTGCTGAAACGGCATGCACCAGACTATGTGGCTGATGGCTTTATTCAAAGCCGTTATAGTCCATTTCATGGTCGGGTTGTCGGGATGCTTGAGATGAAACAACCCGACGTAGAACGACTGCTGCATAGAGCATTTGCGGCTTAAAGCACGTTATTGTACGGAAAGCTTTTGCGCTTCATCTTGTTCGAGTTTGACGTTGGGGCTGTCTTCAGCCTGAATAATATCAATCGGAATAAAGCGGACTTGAACAATGCTTGGGTTATCGTTCAAGTCTGGCAATAGCTTTTGATTGAGTGCTGCAATTTGCGCTGGGCTAGGCGGAATATCTCCACGGATAGAGACACGGACTAAAGTGAAATCATCTCTTTTATCGTATTGGGTGGTATCAATAATATTATTGGCGTGGTTGAGTTCTGTGCTAATGGTCGCCTCGGTACTGCTTTCGTACAGACGTGTATTGAGCAGCGCATAAAAGTTGAGTGAGAGATAAATCCCTAAAAGCGCTAAGAACATTAGGCTAACAGCATTACGTTTGAGAAACTCTTTGACATTACTCTGTACCTCTTCGGTGGAACCCCGTCTAAAGCCTGCAATCCAAAGGACTAAAGATGAGCTAATCTGAATGGCGAAAATGTTGGTCACCGCCAGTAAAAACGCATTGGCTGAGTTTTTCCATTCCATATGCGCAAATAAAATCCCGCTGGCCACCAAGGGTGGAACTAAGGCTGTCGCAACGGCGACGCCCACTACGGCCACAGATAGGCGAGGGGATACTGAGGCAAAAGCACCTGCGGCACCTCCTGCTAAAGCAATCATCAAATCCAAAATGGTTGGCTGCGTGCGCGATAAAATTTCATTGGTCATAGGTAGGTCATAGTTCACCAGCCCTAAAATGATCCCAATGCTATAAATCATTGCAACGCCAAGTAACAAGGTCGACAACGCGGTTTTAAACAGCAGCCATCGGTTATCAATTAAAGCCAAGGCAATGCCTGAAATCGGCCCCAGCATCATGGCAACCAACATCGCGCCAATCACTACCGCAGCCGAGTTGGACAGTAGTCCATAGCCTGCAATGACAGCAGCCAAGGCATTCATAATAAAAAAGGTTTTGCTTGGAAGTGCATCCGCTTGGATATTCAAGCGGACTTTTTGGTGGTCAATTTTTTTGGAGTTTTCGCGCAAGGCTTGCTTATAACGAATTTTTTCTTTCAGAAACTCATACTTTTCTTGGTCAGGTGTATCTTTGACCACAATGGTTGCATCTTTGTCTTTTTCGAGTGGCATGATGATGCTCTTATTTTGTATGTGATTAAGATTTAATCTAGCGCTTTTATTAAGGGAAGCAAACAAAAAAATGGTGAGAAATAATATGATTCACGCTTCAATTTAGAATATGTTCTAGCCACTTTCTTTTTATTGAAACGAGGCTTCTCGATTTTGCTGAACATCATTCATTAACAAGGACTTTTTAACACCGAGCAGGACAGATTTTCTTGAAATCGCGAGGTCATTCAGAAAAAGACAGATCAATTACAGGTGTTTAGCTGACCCTAGAGCATAGTCTTGTTAGAACAAGACGCTACGATTGGAAATAATATTTTTCATCACCATGGTAGAGATGAGACGTTGCACATTTGGCAGTGCTGACAAGTGCTCATCATAGAGTTTTTGATAACTTTCCAAGTCATAGGTCACGACATGCAGCAAGTAGTCGGGGTCACCAAAAAGTCGCTGCGCTTTCACAATTTGAGGAACTTTTAGAATCGCTTCTTCAAGACTCTGCACCGAATCTTTATCGCCATTTTTGAGCGTCACGAAAACAATGGTGGAGAAATTCAAGCCGAGTTGGGAAATATCCAACTGTGCGCGATAGCCTTTGATAATACCTGAATCTTCTAAGGCTTTGACTCTGCGGTGACAGGGAGAGAGGCTAAGCCCTACCTTATGCGCCAACTCCGTAACAGATAAACGACCATCGGCTTGTAGTTCAGCAAGAATCTTCTTATCAATTTTATCCATGTGGAAGAAGCTCCCCTTTTTAGGCGTTATTGCACAAATATTTGAAAGCACATTTTAGAGCCTAAAGGATATCCTTTCAAAATTATTTGATACAGATCATGTTTTGATTGGATTAAACCTCAAAACGGTGATGGATAAGAGAGTAAAGGGATGTCACTGAATATTTTAATTGCATTTTGGGGTGTTTCGATCCTGTTTGTGATGACACCAGGTATCGATTGGGCCTATGCCATTTCGTCGGGGATACAGGGCAAAAGAGTCTTGCCGGCGGTAACCGGGTTATTAACAGGGCATTTGATGGCGGCACTGATTGTTGCTGCGGGTGTGGGCACATTGGTGACCAGTCAGCCCGTATTGCTTCAAGTACTCACGGGTGTTGGGGCTGTTTATTTGCTGTGGATGGGACTGAGCCTGTCGATGCGTCCTGCGAGTATTAGCAGCGATCAGGTTACCATTGCTTCTTCAAAGTCATGGTACATTCGAGGGGTTTATTTAAGTGGCTTAAATCCGAAAGTCCTGTTGTTATTTTTGGCTTTATTGCCGCCCTTTATCGACCCGCAAGCGGCTTTGTCGCCCACCTCTCAAATTGTTTTATTGGCGGGAATTCATCTCATGAGTTGCGCGGCTGTTTATTTCTTGGTTGGATTTAGTGCGCAAAAAGTTTTGGGTACACGCCCACAGGCTGCTAGGGTGGTCAGTCGAGTGTCAGGGGCATTGATGATGTTGATTGCGATGATTTTATTGTTAGAACAGTTTTATGTCTAAGCGACATTTTAAGTATATGGATCAAAGGCATTGCAAAATATAGCATTGCCTTAACCTGTAATTGAATTGAAAAATAGTGCATGAGCTGGGGATATAGGTTCAGCCAAAATCGCTTGTAATACCTTCAAAAAGGCGTAAAATTTCTACCGCATCATCAGTGAGATGATCACATCAACAAGGTGAAAAAAATGGCAAAGAAGAAAGCTGAGCCAAAAGTTGTGATTCACAACTTCGTGGCTAAACACATGCATGAAGTCAACCAAAGCCAAGTCTTTGTAGACCGAAAGAAAAATGCAAAACGAGGCTATGACAAGCACAAAAAAGGGAGATATTCAGATGATTATCTCCCTTTTTTAATGTCCGTTCCTTGGGTTTAAAGACCTTTAAGCTGTCACAATACGTGTTGCGGATTTGACCATGTCGGCCAAACCATGTGTTTTAAAATAATATTCCATCTGACTTTTCACAATGAGTGGATTACTCATTTTCAAGGCACGCTCTAACAATTCGACCGCATCTGGCATTGGGACATGACAAATGGCTTTGCGTACACGCAGAATGTTACTTGAGCTCATTGATAGGGTATTGAAGCCCATCGCCATCAGTAAGATCGCAGACAAAGGATCGCCCGCCATTTCCCCACAAATACTGACTGGTTTGTTGTACTTATGACACTCTTTGACTAAGCGGGTGAGCGCACGTAAAACCGCAGGGTGGAAATGTGAGTAGACATTGGCAACGCGTGGATTATTACGGTCAACGGCTAGTAAGTATTGTGTCAGGTCGTTTGAACCTACCGAGAAAAAGTCAACCAACTCTGCAAACTCTTCAATTTGTAATAAGACACTCGGTACTTCGACCATGATCCCGATTTTTGGTTTGGTGATTTTGACCTGTTCTTCTTCTTGCACCGCGACCCAGTCTCGCTCTAGTAAGTACAGCGCTTCTTCTACTTCACTGACACTGGTTACCATCGGCAGTAGAATGTGCAGGTTGTTGAGACCAATACTGGCTTTGAGCATGGCACGAATTTGCGAAGAGAAAATTTCTGGATGATCCAGCGTAAAGCGAATACCGCGCCAGCCGAGAGCTGAGTTTTCTTCCTCAATTGAGAAATAAGGCAAGTCTTTATCTGCACCGATATCGAGGGTACGCATCACTACAGGTTTGTTGGCGAAGTGACTCAACTGTTGACGATAGATCGCACGTTGTTCTTCTTCACCTGGGAAGCGATCACGTAGCATGAACGGAATTTCAGAGCGATATAGACCAACGCCTTTGGCACCGCGTTGTACACCACGGACCACATCAATCATCAAGCCAGTATTGACGAACAGTTTGACTGCGACACCATCAGGGGTGATGGCATCTTTGGTTTCATACTGTTTTAAATCTTTGGCAATCAGTTCTTCTTCTTTTTGAATTTCTTTATAGCGACTACGTAAGCGGCGAGGTGGATTAATGAACACGCGCCCTTGGTGCGCATCGACGATCATCTCCACATCATCAAGGGTATTAATCGGCAGTTCAGTCACGCCGACCACGGTTGGGATACCGAGTGCGCGTGCCACAATCACCATATGTGAGTTCATGGCACCTTCGGTGGTTACGATGGCTGCAATTTTATCGACTGGCAGTTCAACCAATGCTGCGGTTGAGATTTCTTCCCCAATCAGAATACTTTCATCGGTAAGTTCACGGTGGCTGGAGTCGGCTTCTTGCAAATAGGCCAAAATCCGTCGACCGAGATCTTTTAAGTCCGCGGCACGTTCACGGAGATAGTCATCTTCCATCTGTTCAAACAGATCAATATGATTATCGATGACGATACGCACTGCACCTTGTGCCCAGTTCCCATCACGAATTTGTTCTTTAATTTCCGCTGGCAGCGCATTTTCATCCAACATGCGCAAGAACACGCTAAACAGTGCACGCTCTTCCGCCATGAGGGCATCTTGCATTTTGTCATCAAGCGATTTGATTTCATCACGCACTGAGGTGAGGGCACGATCTAGCAGCTCTAATTCTTCACTGATGTCATCGGCTTCACGGTCAGGGACAGCCGCCAAATCCGCAGGGGGATAGAGAATGACGGCACGGCCTAAGGCAATCCCGCCGGAACCAGGTACCCCTTGGAAGGTTTTGTAGGCAGGTAAATTACTCGGTTTACGAAATACATCGATATTGCCCACCGCATGCGCATGTGCAATAACCCCTGAAAGCTGAGCACAGAGCGTGACGAGGAAAGATTCCGCAGCTTCACTAAAGTCTTGCGACTCTTTGTTTTGCACCACAAGCACGCCCATCACTTTACGGCGATACATGACCGGTACACCGAGGAACGAGTTGTAAATTTCCTCACCTGTTTCAGGCAAGTACATAAAACGTTCATGTTTCGGTGCATTGTCAAGGTTGACGATTTCTTCACGCTGACCTACCAGACCGACCAAGCCTTCACTGGTATGCAGTGAAACATGGCCGACCGAATCGGGGTTCAAACCTTTCGATGCCATCAACAAATAACGTTGATTGCGTTCGTCGAGTAAATAGATGGAGCAAACATCAACATGCATGGCTTCCGCCACATGGTTGACCATAATGTCGAGTGATTCATGCAAACTGGTGGACGCATTGATTTCTTGTACAATGCGTCGAAGGGTATCCAGTTGCATATTCGACATCGCGTCTACTCCAAAAATAATGTGCGTCCAACTTATTTATAACAAGAGATCCTTAAAAAATCTGTAGGACGTCTAGATTTTTTAAGGCTTTTTTTGAGGGAGCTGATTGCACAGCTCCACCATCGCTTTGCGGTATACATCGCGTTTAAAATTCACAACTTGCCCCAGCGGGTACCAATAACTGACCCACTGCCATTGGTCAAACTCAGGCGGATCAGACAAATTCAAACGAATATTCTGAGCGGGAGCAGTGAGTTTGAGTAAAAACCACTTTTGTTTTTGTCCAATACATACGGGATCGGAATCTGTACGAATGTATCGGTGCGGCAAACGATAACGCAGCCAACCTTTAGTTTGCGCTACAATTTGGACGTGTTCGGGCAGTAAGCCAACTTCTTCTCTCAGCTCACGATAAAGTGCCTGTTCAGGGGTTTCTCCATATTGGATACCTCCTTGTGGAAATTGCCAAGCATTGTGTCCAATGCGTTTTGCCCATAAAACTTGTCCAAACTCGTTTGCCAAAATGATCCCGACATTGGGTCGGAAACCTTCCGAATCGATCATTTGGCTACCTAAATATTGTGTAATTTATGACTTTGCGATCGGGGATTTTTATTTCTGTATCCAACTCGAAAAAAGCAAAGTTTAAAAATGTTAAAATTGCTATGATCTTAACGAATTTCTATCGACTAGCGGAGATAGATTTACAAATTTTTTCTTAAATTTCAGTTTTTACGAGTATTTTCATGAAATTGGCGCTATTTGATCTCGATCACACCTTGTTAAACACCGATTCAGATCATGCTTGGGGAGAGTTTTTGGTGAATGAAGGCTTGGTCGACCCAGTTCGCCATCGCGCCATGAACGATAAATTTTATGAAGACTACAAAGCAGGGCAGCTCGACCCGATTGCCTATAATGAATTTGTATTTGAATTTTTAACTCAACATGACAATGCCTACCTTACTGAACTGCATGAGCTGTTCATGCACAAAGTGATTCGCCCGCAAATGCGTCCCGAAGGTTTTGCTGCTATTGAAAAACACCGCGATGCTGAACATGCTTTGGTTGGCATTACCGCAACCTCTGATTTTATTACCGCACCGATTTTCCGTGAGTTTGGGATTAGTGAAATTATTGCGACCAATGCTGAAGTGGTTGAGGGTAAATACACGGGCAAAGTGATCAACACACCGTGCTACCAAAAAGGCAAATTGACGCGTTTAGATCAATGGCTTGCAGGGCGTGATGTCAGCGAGTCTTGGGCTTATTCGGATTCCATCAATGATCGCTTTTTACTGGAATATGCTGACCATGCCATTGCCGTCAATCCAGATGACCGCCTAGAAGCATTGGCTAAAGAGCAGGCATGGGAAATCCAAGACTGGTCGATTTAAGTATCTGTCCTTCGTTGTTTAAAAAGGCTGTTTTCGGGCAGTCTTATTTATTTGAAAGGCATCGACGTCAAAAATGAAAAGTGCGTACAGTGATAATAAAATATCGGGCTAGAGGTGGGCTGATCTTGGAAAATTAACCAAATATGCTATGTTGAACCTTGGCTAAAGCTATTTTGACTATGAAAAATTAGAACATAAGCGTGGAGAAAAATATGAGTGTACGACCAAGAATGACCCACCTGTTTGAGCAACTCGGTTTAGATGCGAGTGAAGATGCCATCGCGTTGTTTATTGTAACGCATCAGCTCAATGCACAAACCACGATTGTTGACGCAGAGTATTGGACTGAAGCGCAACGTCAGTTTTTGGCAGAAAAAATTAAATCGGATGGTGAGTGGGCTATCATTGTAGATCAGCTGAATGAATCCCTGCATGAAGATTCACTCATCCAAAAGTAAGTAGAACTCAAAGAGGCTGAGCGTCGAAGCTTTGCCTCTCTTTATAAAAATAAGATAAAAATAGAAATTTATGTCTCTCGATCATCAAACTTTTCCTGACTCTACGTCTTTAGAACATGTCGCTTCAGTTAATCAACTAGAACAAGATCGTGCCCTTTTTATCGGTGCGAAATATGAGTCTTACTATCAAGCTCAATTTGAAAAAATCACGCCAAAGAAACAATATGCAGGCTTTAATATTGCCGCCTTTTTCTTAGGTGTGGTCTGGTTATTTTATCGAAAAATGTACAGTTATGGCTTTATGGCTTTATGGCTTTATGGCTTTATGGCTTTATGGCTTTATGGCTTTATGGCTTTATGGCTTTATGGCTTTATGGCTTTATGGCTTTATGGCTTTATGGCTTTATGGCTTTATGGCTTTATGGCTTTATGGCTTTATGGCTTTATGGCTTTATGGCCATTGGTTTAATTGTGGTCATAGGGATGGTTGAAATACTTTTGGGGATTGAAAGTTCTGGTGCAAATATTGGCTTGGCCGTAGCATTTGGAATGTTTGGGAATACCTTGTATAAGCATCATGTCGATCAGCAGATTACTAAGATTCGCCAGTTGGGAAGTGGAAGCGTCCATACTGAATTAGAAAAGCGTGGTGGTATAAATCTCATAGTAGGTTTGATCTTGCTGGTGATGTGGCTTGGGCTGGTTGCACTTGCTATTAGTGCTTCTTAATTCGCTCGCGCAAAATAAAAAACCATCCTTGTGGATGGTTTTTTAATGCTTGCAAAGCTTAGTTCATCATTGCAATCAGCTCTTGCACCGCACGAGATTGGGTTCTGCCTGGATGCCAAACCATACCGAGTTGACGGTTCATTTCGAACTTCACATTCAACTGCTGTAGGTCTTGGTTAATCATCGTTTTTGGAAGCACTGACCAACCCAGTCCAATCGATGCCAACATACGAATCGACTCGAGTGGATTATTGCTCATAGTGATTTTAGGTTTCAGCCCTTGTTTTTCAAACTCTGCTAGGGTGATTTGGCTGGTATAGGTTTGTGAGGCAGGTAATAAACTTGGGTACTGAATCAGGTCTTCGAGTTGTAAGTTTTGCATTTGTGCCAGCGGATGAAACGGCGCTGCTACAAAAACTAAAGGATCTTCCCAAATGGTGACGTACTGCAAACGCTCATCGAGTTTGGGTGGAAGCGTTAAAAAAGCCAGCTCCAAATCACCCGCCAGTACTTTTTCATGTGCTTGCTCAGAATCGACAAAGTGCACATCTAAGGTGACATTTGGAAAGCTTTGCACATAGCTGCGTAAATGGCTCGGCAAGTGATGCAAACCAATATGGTGACTGGTGCCAATTTTGAGTTTGCCTTGGACCATGCCTTGTTCATGACTCAAGGTATGGTGAATGTCACCCAGTTCATTGAGCCAGTTTTTAACTTTAGGCAGCAGTGAATGTGCGGCATGCGTGGCTTGTACACCACGACCCGCAGACTCAAACAGTTTCACACCAAAATATTCTTCTAAACTATGAATACGTTTGGTTACAGCAGGTTGCGTAATGAAGAGTTGATCTGCGGCTAAAGAAATAGAGCCGGTTTCCATGACTTTTACAAAAGCTTCGAAGGCTGCAAGATTCATAAGGGTAGTCTAGTTATGAAAGTATAATTAAATTATAAAATAATTTTATATGAATTGCGATCTTTAAAATGAATGGGAGCTTATTGGATCTGGACTAAAATAAAAAAAGATCACTTGATGTGATCTTTTGAGAGTTGAGAGGGCGCTTGATATAAGGGCTTAAGCAGGAATATTTTCTTCGGTAGTACGGTTCTTTTTCTCCCAAATACGTTCATGGAAAAAGAATGCGAAGGCTTGCACGGTTGGTTCTAATAAGCTGAGTGTGACCGCCATCCATAAGTTACCTGTGACAAAGTAAGCCACAATCATGGCCACGGTAATGTGCATGATGTAATAGCTTAGGGTTTTTTTGAATATGCGCTGATTGTTCGCTACAAATTTCTGAATGTTCGCCATGATAAATACCCTCTCAATAATGCCTTTCATTTGTAAATGGTAATTATTAACGTTAATAAAGTCAAAATGAAATTTTGATTGCTCATGATTGGGTTTTTGAATGCAAGGCGATGCAGTCGACTGTTTGGAATGTTTGACGTGAGAAAACAAGCTTCTGTAGATTTCACTCTTTTAGTCTATGCATAGGTCGCTGTCTTTCTATTCACATCAACGAAGCGAGCTTCAAAAGTATTGGTCTAAATAGGGGGAGATAAACCTTGCATGGCTGAGCAGGGAAATATACTGTGAGGCCTACAATAGGTTGATAAATAGGCGTATAGGGCTTGAATTAAAACCAGCAGTGAGAGCTTGTAATCAAAGGGATTGAAACAAAGAGGTATGAATTTAAAATAATTCCAAAAAGTTTTTAAATTAATAAAAATGATAAATTAGATTTATGTGAAATCGTCGCTATAATCGATTTTAATGAAAGAATTACCCAGTCCAGTGGAGTCAATCGACATGGCAGGCGAAAACCAACAAGCAAAAACATTGTATGACAAATTGTGGGATGACCACCTAGTAAAACAACGCGATGATGGCTCGGCTTTACTCTATATCGACCGTCATTTATTACATGAAGTGACTTCTCCGCAAGCCTTTGAAGGTTTACAACTTGCGGGTCGTAAACCATGGCGTTTAAGTGCGAATGTGGCAACTCCTGATCATAACGTTCCAACTTCGACCAAAGAGCGTTCAGAGGGAATTGCAGGTATTGAAGATGATACTTCACGTATCCAAGTTCAAACCTTAGACGACAACTGTAAAACCTTTAATGTGGTGCAGTTTGACATTAATGATGTGCGTCAAGGCATTGCACACGTGGTCGGGCCTGAGCAAGGTTTGACTTTACCGGGGATGACGGTGGTGTGTGGAGACTCTCATACGGCAACACATGGTGCATTCGGCTGTTTGGCGCACGGGATTGGGACATCTGAAGTGGAGCATGTATTGGCAACCCAATGCTTGGTTCAAAAGAAGATGAAAAACATGTTGGTGCGTGTTGATGGTCAATTGGGTCAGGGCGTAACACCGAAAGACGTGGTTTTAGCCATCATTGGTAAAATTGGTACTGCAGGTGGTACAGGTCACGCGATCGAATTTGGTGGTCAAGTGTTCCGTGATATGTCGATCGAAGGTCGTATGACGGTGTGTAATATGGCGATTGAAGGCGGCGCACGTGTGGGTATGGTCGCTGTCGATGACAAAACCATTGCCTATGTCAAAGACCGTCCATATGCACCACAGGGCGCACAGTGGGATGCTGCGGTTGCGTATTGGAATACCTTACATTCGGATGCAGATGCGCATTTTGACACAGTAGTTGTATTGCAAGGTGAAGAGATTGAGCCACAAGTGTCTTGGGGCACATCGCCTGAAATGGTGATTCCAGTGACTCAAGCTGTACCAACTTTAGAACAAGCCAAAGATGAAGTGCAACGCAATGATTGGACGCGTGCTTATAACTACATGGGTTTAACCGCAGGTCAGGCATTGGCTGATATTCAATTAGACCGTGTCTTTATTGGTTCATGTACCAATTCACGCATTGAAGATATTCGTGCCGCGGCTGAAGTGGCTAAAGGCAAAAAAGTGGCAAGTACCATTAAACAAGCCATGGTGGTTCCAGGGTCTGGTTTAGTTAAAGCGCAAGCAGAAGCTGAAGGCTTAGACAAAGTTTTGATTGAAGCTGGCTTTGAATGGCGTGAGCCAGGTTGTTCAATGTGTTTAGCCATGAATGCAGACAAATTACAACCCGGTGAGCACTGTGCATCGACCTCTAACCGTAACTTCGAAGGTCGTCAAGGCAATGGCGGTCGTACGCATTTGGTGAGTCCAGCAATGGCAGCCGCAGCAGCGATTGCTGGTCACTTTGTCGATGTGCGTTCATTTTAATTCGGGCTTGGGAGCATAGACATGAAAAAATATACCGTTGAACAAGGTATCGTTGCACCTTTAGACCGTGCCAATGTCGATACAGACTTGATCATTCCAAAACAATTTTTGAAATCCATTAAACGCACGGGTTTTGGTGAAAATTTATTTGATGAGTTGCGTTATTTAGATGAAGGTTTTTTGGGACAAGACAATTCTAAACGTCCTAAAAACCCTGATTTTGCATTGAATCAGCCACGTTACCAAGGTGCGAGCATCTTAATTTCTCGTGCGAACTTTGGTTGTGGTTCAAGCCGTGAACATGCGCCGTGGGCATTAGAAGAATATGGTTTCCGTACTGTGATTGCGCCTAGCTATGCCGACATTTTCTTTAATAATAGTTTCAAAAATGGCATGTTGCCTGTGATTTTGTCTGAAGAAATTGTTGATCAACTTTTCAAAGAATGTGCAGCAACAGAAGGCTATCAGCTGACGATTGATTTGGATGCGCAAGAAGTGCGTACACCATCGGGTGAAGCCTTCACATTTGAAGTGGATCCATTTCGTAAGCACTGTTTGTTAAATGGTTTGGATGATATCGGTTTAACTTTACAGGTCGCAGATGACATCAAAGCCTATGAAGAAAAGACCAAAGCATCACGTCCGTGGATATTTGCTGAAATTCATGCTTAATTGAAAATTCGATGCATCTAGTGCTTGGGTCCATCTCTTGTTAATATCGAGCAAAAGAATTTTAAACGTTTTGCTACTGGTAAAGGTTGGGCTTGAACAATGGTGACGAGTTACAGTCGTATCGCTCTACTGGCGTTGGTGGGAACATTAACTGCCTGCCAAAGTATGAATACGGCAAGCATTAAGCGGATTCAGGATACCCCAGCGAGTAAAAATAATGCGCAGCTTTACTGTACTGGTACGGTGAGCTGCGAATTTGAGCGATGGAATCAGATCAAAATTGTGGATGCAGACAATCATCGTGTCAGCCGTGAGGCCATTCGAGAGAAGGTCGTTCGTCTAAAACGAGATGATTTGAATGAAGCGAATGCCTTGTTTCTGTCAGTGCCAGCGGGGCAACATGAACTGGTGATTCGCTTCTATCCCGTTTCGGTCGATCGCGCTGAAACACTGCATGTGATTCATCGTTTTAAGCCTGCGGAACGCTACACCTTTAGGATGTTCCGTGCGCGCAGTCGACATCAGGGAAGCTTGTTAAATATGTCTGCACCTGACCCTTTGTGTGTCGATTTAAAGCAAAATCAAACAACAATTCGTCGTTTTTGCAAACCTTACAATGTCTTAAATGGCTTGGGCGAGTTTGTAGAACAAAAACTTTAATCGTGTGAGTCAGCACTCACCAACAATGGAATATTTCATGTCTAAACATATTTTGATTTTGGCTGGTGACGGCATTGGTCCTGAAATTGTAAAAGCCGCAGAGCAGGTACTTACACGAGTCAATGATCAATTCAATTTAGGTTTAACGTGGGAACAGGGCCTACTCGGTGGGGCTGCCATTGATGCACACGGTTCACCTTATCCAGATGTGACCGCAGCACAAGCCAAAAATGCAGATGCGATTTTACTCGGTGCGGTGGGTGGTCCGAAGTGGGACAACATTGAGCGTTCGATCCGTCCAGAGCGTGGTTTGTTAAAAATTCGTAGTGAATTGAATTTATTCGCGAACTTACGTCCAGCCATTTTGTATCCGCAATTGGCAGATGCATCAAGCTTAAAGCCTGAAATTGTTGCAGGTCTTGATATTCTTATCGTTCGTGAATTAACTGGCGGAATTTACTTTGGTCAGCCACGTGGTATTCGTGAGCTTGAGAATGGTGAAAAACAAGGCTTTAACACTGACGTTTATGCTGAGTCTGAAATTAAGCGTATTGCGAAAGTGGCTTTTGAAATGGCTAGTTTACGTGGCGGAAAAGTCTGTTCTGTTGACAAAGCTAACGTACTTGAAGTGACGGAGCTTTGGAAGCAAACCGTAACGGCGATGAAAGAAGCTGACTATCCAGACATTAACTTGTCGCATATGTATGTCGATAATGCTGCAATGCAGTTGGTGCGCGCGCCTAAACAGTTTGACGTGATTGTGACAGGTAACTTATTTGGTGACATCTTGTCTGATGAAGCCGCGATGTTGACAGGCTCAATTGGGATGTTGCCATCTGCATCCTTAGATGAAAATTCAAAAGGGATGTATGAGCCATGCCATGGTTCGGCGCCCGATATCGCAGGACAAAATATTGCCAACCCATTAGCCACTATTCTTTCAGTAGCTATGATGTTGCGATATACCTTCCGTGAAGAAGCTGCTGCTCAAGCGATTGAAGATGCAGTAGGCAATGTCCTAGATCAAGGCTTGCGTACCGCTGATATCATGTCTGAAGGCATGAGCAAAGTGGGTACTGCTGAAATGGGGCAGGCGGTTGTGGCTGCACTGAACTAAGCCAAAACAATTTGAAAACGCAGCTATCCGCTGCGTTTTTTTATGCCCAAAATTTAATAACCTTTACAAGCTTTACCCCGATATTGAATTGATTGCGCAATATTATTTTTTAATAAAAAATGGACTTGGCACTCTAACTGAACATCATAAAAAGGTGTATGTGTGGGAATGGGAATCGCACCGACACTGCTGTCACTGCGCATAGTGGGCATAGGAGTTGGAATTTGAATCCGTCTGACAATGGTATAACTCAGTTGGTTTGGTGTTTGAATCGGCGTACCTAAAGTTTCATAACCGAGTTGACGTAAGTTGAGTTCGCGCCGAATGCTCGATACATCTTGGCCGATATATTGTTCTAAATAGTCGGGGAGCGCAATTTTAGCGGGTGAAACGACGGTCTGGTGTTGCGTTGGAGAGCTGCTGCAAGCTTGAAGCAGTAGAAAGCAGATGGAACTAAAAAAACTGACAATAAAGGGCTTCATGATCATCCCCTAAGCAGAGAAAGACCCTTTTAGTATTGTATATCTGAACGTTCGTTTGAGTATGTTTCGAGTAATTTGAGATAAACGGTATGTAGGCGACTCAACATAACGCAGCCGCTAACACGCTTTGCCGATGTAGTGAATAGATTCCACAAGATCATCATGCAGTCTGAACTCAATGTTGCATTTCATTTCAATATTCAGGCTACCGCTGAAAGGTGTCGGAATGGGCGCACCCATACTGACACTGGTTCCAAGATTGGGGGTTACCATCGGAATAGGCATATTACGTAACAGAGTTTAGGTCAGTTTCTCTGGGGTATATACAGGAGCACCGAGCACTTTATAACCCATGCTATTGACGTTAAGTTGATTTTGAACTTGATGTGACGATTGTCCGATATAGTGTTGTAAGGTTTGCTTGAGCCGAGTTTCGCTTGTTGTGGCACAAGCAACACAGAGTATGGGGAACAGTAAAATAGCGAGCTTCGTTGAAGTCGTCTTCATTATTGTTTTGGCGTATTAGGTTGTTATCTCATTTAATTATAGTTTGATTTTTGCTTGGAATATAGTTGATTCATAACGTTTTAGTCTGAGCGCAGACATTAAAAAAGCCACTTAAAAAGTGGCTTTTTCGCTTCGCTAAAACTTAGCGCGCACGATAAGTGATACGACCCTTAGATAAATCATAAGGTGTCATTTCTACTTTAACACTGTCGCCAGTCAAAATACGAATATAGTGTTTACGCATTTTACCAGAGATGTGAGCAATCACTTCATGACCGTTTTCTAAACGTACACGAAACATAGTATTAGGAAGCGTCTCGGTGACAACGCCTTCGAACTCGATGAGTTCCTCTTTATTGGCCATAGCCTACCTGAATGAATAAATTGGAAAGGCGCAAATTATAGTCAATTTTTTTGCATAAAACAAGGCGGAATGGGCGGTTGCCTGATCATCTGTCAGTAAAATAAGCGAACAAGAGGAATAAATATTTTCAACAAAAAAACTGTATAAGTTGTTGTCAGTTCGGTCAATCGCAGTTAATCTAATTTTAATGTTTTGTGTATAAATGAAGAACATACAAGGAAGGTTCTAGCGTGGGTCAGCTAACTGATGCATCGATTGTCTTGCGATTAGGCTACCAAGCGATTCGTCGTTCAGGGTTGCCAACAGAAGAAATTTTAACAAAGGCGGGTGTTGCGTTAAATCAGATGGAAACCAATGAGCGTACGCCTTTGAGCGCGCAATACGCTTTTTGGGTGGCCGCAGAAGAAGTGAGCCGAGATCCAGACATCGGTCTACATTTGGGTGAAAATCTGCCTTTATACCGTGGCCAAGTGATTGAGCATTTGTTTATTTCATCGGAAAACTTTGGTGAGGGTTTGAAACGCGCTTTGGCTTATCAGCGCTTGATCAGTGATGCCTTTCATGCCAAGTTAGTGGTTGAAGATGACCGTTGTTATTTGACCAATGGGGAACAACCTTGGGCTGAGAATTTAGTCAATCGACATTTTTCTGAATGTGCGATGTCCGGTATTTTACGGTTCTTTAAATTTATTACTGAAGGGCGTTTTGAACCGATCTATATTGATTTTAACTTCAGTAAAGGCGCGTTTGATGATGAGTATTTCCGTGTATATGAGTGCCCTGTCAGCCTAGGACAAAAAGAAACTCGCTTATATTTTGACCCAAGTATTTTGGCTTATCCGTTGTGGCAGGCGGAACCTGAATTATTGCAACTGCATGAGCAGTTAGCGATTGAAAAACTTCAAGAATTAGCCCGCTATGATTTGGTGGGTGAGGTGCGTCGCGCGATAGGTTCAACCCTAGAAAGTGGCGAAACCACACTTGAAACAGTGGCTTCTCAGCTCAGTATTACCCCAAGACGTTTACGAACACAGCTTAGTGAGGCGAATACTAGCTTCCAGCAAATTTTGTCTGATTATCGCTGCCGGTTGGCGAAAAAACTTTTGGCCAATACGGCTGAAAGTGTAGAGCGTATCGTGTATTTGACGGGCTTTTCTGAGCCAAGTACCTTCTATCGTGCATTTAAACGCTGGACCAATGAAACCCCAGTGGAATATCGCAAGCGTAAGCAGCGTTAAGAAATCCCTCCTAACCTCCCTTTATAAAAGGGAGGAATTTCTCCCTTTCCTTTGAAAAAGCAGGCTAGTGGGAGGATTAAAAAATAAATTATTCAGGCATATTGAGCCAGTGTGGCCCAAGCGGCTGCTTTGGTAGCTCAAACTGCGCTGGATAGTCGGCATGAATGAAATATAGCCCATCAGGGGGGGCAGTAATGCCTGCGGCTTTACGGTCTTCTGCTGCGAAAATAGCCTCAATATGCTCGACTTCATACATACCTTGCCCGATTTCTAGTAAGCAACCCATGATATTGCGGACCATATGGTGTAAGAAGCCATCAGCCTGAATGTCGAGGACCAAATATGGACCATGTTGAATTAAGCGACAATGGCTGACATGGCGGACAGGTTGATTGGATTGGCATGCGGCTGCACGGAAGCTTTCAAAGTTATGCGTGCCTTCGAACTTTTGCGCGGCTTGCATCATCTTCGCCACATCTAGCGCATAATAGGCATGTGTGACTTGTTTATACATAAGAGCAGGGCGTTGTGGGTGGTTATAGACCACATAACGATAACGACGTGCCTGCGCTTTGAAGCGTGCATGAAAGTCTTGATCCATCGCTTTGATCCATTGGATCGAGATATCTTTTGGCAGTTGGCTGTTGCTACCCATTAACCAACCGCGCTCTGAACGAAGTGCCGAGCTATCAAAATGCGCCACCATATTGGTGGCATGGACGCCCGCATCGGTACGACCAGCACCATGTAAGCTAATCGGTTCATTGGCAATTTTAGACAGTACTTTTTCAATCGTCTCTTGTACGCTGATCACACCTGTTTGCTGGGTTTGCCAACCACGATAGTGTGTACCACAAAACTCAATGCCGATCGCAAAACGTTGCATATGTACCTCAAATTAACCCAAATCATGCCAATGGCTGAAGCGCGCTTCAGCAGTGGGGTATTGTAAATACATTTTGAGGGCTTTGGCATACAGATCTGCGTGCCCGAGGCAATCACTGACAATTATTTTGGCTTGAGTTGTCCACGCGGCAACTGCATAGCGCTGATCAGTACGCCCGAAAGGAACTTGGGTACTTAAGATAACAACACAGCCTTGTGCGCAAAATTCATCGAAAAGTGCCATCAACTCGGCATTCACAGCTAAATTACCCGTTCCAAAACCTTGCAAAATGAGGAAATGTGGTGGGGCTGTAAGCAGGTTTTTCAAATTCTGCAATTGTTGCGCTAAGGCAACAGGTTGCATCATCAGATTGAGGCAATTGAATTGGTGGGATTGTTCTACATCATTTGTTTGTACTATGTGTGTTTTTAAGCTATGTGGAATCGGCTGTTCAGCCATGACGCCTGTAAAAGCATCCAGTTCTGTGGTATGTCGTTTTAACGCGGTTTGTGCATGTAATACCTGTTGATGAAAAGCCAGATACACTCCGACAGGATGTTTCATCACCGCATCTAAGGCAAAATTCAAATTACTGATCGCATCGCTAAATTCACGCGTATCTGTGCCTTGTACATTAAGCAATGGATATTGGCTACCTGTGAAAACCACGCGTGCGGAGTCTGCAATAAAGTGTGCAGCGACAGCACTGGCATAGCTTAAGGTATCTGTGCCATGAATCACGACAAAATGCTGGAATTGTTGCAGTTGCAATTGTTGAATCTGCTGAATTAGCAATAACCAGTCTGCAGCCGTACAGGCGCTACTGTCTTTAATGACAGGTGCAATAAAACATTCAATGTCGAGATGAATCGGCAAGACATGTGTGAGCTTGGGAATAAAGTCTTCGGCAGGCATTGGTTGTAAGGGTTCGCCAATACAGCCAAAGGTTCCACCCATATAGATAAGCGCAATTTTTTTCATTATAAAAAAAGCAGTCGGTGATGACTGCTTTAGTTTAAAACGAAATGGCTTAGGATGCTATGCGGCTCAGTAACTGTTCTACTTGCTGACGTTGTTCCGTAGAGTAATTTGGTTCTTGTTCAACCAAAATTTTACGTGCAGCTTCGAAAGCGCCAAGTTGAATGTATTGCTCAGCCAATTCAAGGTTTAATTGTATTTCATTGACTTCGCTCAGTTGAGGGAAAGACTGTACCAGAGGATCGCTTTGATCCACCGTATTGGCAGGTGCAGTAGACTCTAGACTAAAACTGAGGTTTGGCGTAACAACTGCTGGTATTTCTTCTACTATCGCTTCACTTGGGCTCACCGTATCGAAAGAAAAAGCAGGGATGTCTTTTGCCGCTTCAGCCGTAGATTCGCTTGAAAAATCAAATGTAAATTCAGGACGCTCATCTACAGCAGGCAGTGAAATTTCTGCTTCTGGCGTTGTTGTCGGCGCTGTGTCGAGATTGAACGAAAAATCTAAAGGTTGGATGTCGGCTGCAGCAGTTTCTGCTGGTTGAATAGGCCTGCTTTCTAAAGAAAGTGAACCGAAATCGAGCGGTTTAAGTTCTTCAGCAGATTTGGTTGGTTCTGCTGTTGGTGTATTTAAACTAGAGATATCAAATTCTAAGCTTTGAACTTCGATGCTTGGTTCAGGTTGAGCCGTTGTTGTGGTGGTAAATGCTGAGGTATCAAAATCAAGCGGTTTAATGTCTTGAACCGGTTCAACAACAGAAGCCTGCACAGGAGAGGGCGCAGGATTATTTGATGACATCAGGGCATCAAAGTCAGCAGTATTGATTGCTTCTACAGGTTTTGGTGTAGATGGTGCAATTTCAGTCGGTTTAAACTCAATCGTGTCACGGCTATTTTGATGTAATTGATCGTAATCCGATTTTTTGGCTTCTGCTTGTGCCAAAATATCATCCAGTTCTAAAGAACGTAAATGATTCAGTAATTGGCTGATGGCAAACTCATCTTTTTGAAGCAAGTGAATATCGAGCAGCAGTAAATATAATTCGTGTTGTGAATTGTCTTTATTTAGGGCTTGGTTGATTTGTGCTTCAGCTGAGAAGAAATTGCGGTCGCGAATTTGGCCTTCAATTTTATTACGTAGATCTGTAGCGAGTGGTGTCGTGGCTTTTTTAGCAACAACATCTTCAACGACTTGAGTTTGTTGCGGGGATTTTTTAGACGAACTGGTTTTTTTAACTTTGTTTTTTGCAGTAACCGCTTTTTGAGTTTTTGGTTCTGTTTCTTTACTCGCCTCACGCTTTTTTAAGACTATGGCAACAACCAATAGTAAGATAAATGGAATCACATAAATAAGCATGTTTTACCCCTTTTGAACTTGTCTTTGTGCAAGTTCATCCAAAATCAAATAATCAAAATAACACTTTAGTGTGTTGGCTTTTTCTCAGTTTGTTGTGCTTTCAATTGTTGTTGCAATTGTGCAAGACGAGCGTTTAGTAATTGAATTCTCTGATCTTTCTGATTAAGTGCCACTTCTAATTGTGTTACGTTTCTCTGTAATTTAACGGTTTTTTCACGGGATGTCATAACTTTTAATGACAACTCGTTTGATGTTTGATTCTTTTGTGTCGACTTCTTGGCAGAACCGTGGCTTGAATCTTGCTCTTTCTCTGCCACCAAGCTCATCTCGGCTTGATTGAGGCGGTATTTCGCCTTGCCAGATTGCTGTGAGCTTTGTTTTGGAAGTGATGAAACGGAGACTTTTTGTTCTGATTTTGCTGTTTGTAAACCTGTTAAATTGAGGTTGGCACCACGACGTAAGCGATTTACGTCACCTTGAATAAAGGCATGTTCATTCTTGGCTTTAATTTGTTGCATGACTTCACCGACAGGACGGTTTTCTTCAGCAGCAATGCGCGATGCAATGCCCCAGAGAGATTCATTTGACCGAACTACATGGGCACTTTGAGGTGCGGCTTGGCGTGCAGTAGTTGCAGGGGCAGCAGGTATTGTTTTTGCTGTCGATGGACTAGCTTGAGGGCTAGCCTGTGCTGAAATTGGCGCATCTGATTTTTGAACTGAATCGGCATACTTTTGCACTAACGGATCTGCCGATTTTTTCGCTTGAGTAATCGGTTCAACACGTGGAGTTGATGTTTGAGCAGCTGCTGCAATTTGTGTAGACGCTACTGAAATAACTTGCGTTGGCGCTGTAATAGCGGTCGCACTCATGCTTGGTGGGGTATGGTTATTGAGTTTGAGTGGTGTCGTGTTTGTCGTCGGCGCAGCTGTTGTTTTTAAGCTATTGAATTGTGTGCTGACAGGTAAGTTCAGCGCAATATCTTTTTCGTTGACAATCACCACCGGTTTTAACGCTTTTTCATTATTATTCGCGCGTGCTTGAAGTGCTGCTGAGCGTTTATTGGCTGTTTTAATATGTTGTAGCCGTGCCGCATTGCCTTCTTTGATTTTGACGACAATGTTGAGTTCTGCTTCCGTTAAAGGACGTGAAGAAGTAATCGTAATTACACCTGTACTGGCACTGGTACGACGGGTAAAAAAGTTCAGATTACTGGGCGGCTGATGCATGACACCAAGAGACATTAAATCTTCTGCGCTAGCTAGACTGGCTTGAATCGGAGCATTCGGATCGGCATCGTGAAAGTTCAATTCTGCATACAACAGTTCCCCAGGTGCAGATTGAATTTGAATAGGATCAACAATGATCGCATTCACATTTTGCGAAGCAATAATGGCTAAAATGGCTATCTTTAATTTGTTATTTACGGTCATCTTAATCTTTAGCTCGGTCACAGATCGCAAAGCGAAAATTATAGATTAGCGAGTTGTGTGTTATTTGTAAAACGTTAACATCAGGGTTACAAAAAAAAGCCGATCAAGTGTGATCGGCTTAATACTTTAGCGGGTAAATGCTTAAGTATTTTTGTAGTCAATCAGGATACGGAGCATACGACGTAAGGGTTCCGCAGCACCCCAAAGCAATTGATCACCGACAGTGAAAGCACCTAAGTACTCTTTGCCCATATTCAATTTGCGTAGACGACCAACAGGAACTGTTAATGTGCCTGTTACAGCCACAGGTGTTAAGTCAGTCATAGACGCTTCACGGGTATTTGGAACCACTTTTGCCCATTGGTTTGCGCTACGTAACATATCTTCGATTTCATCGAGAGGCGCGTCTTTCTTCAGCTTTAATGTTAAAGCTTGAGAGTGACAACGCATCGCACCAATACGTACACAATGACCGTCAATCGGAACGATTTGCTGGTTGCCCAAGATCTTGTTGGTTTCAACTTGACCTTTCCATTCTTCTTTCGACTGACCGCTGTCTAATTGTTTGTCGATATAAGGAATGAGTGAGCCTGCTAATGGCACGCCAAAGTTTGCTGAAGGGAAACCTTCGCCACGTTGTAATTCCGCAATTTTAGAGTCGATATCTAGAATTGGAGAGCGTGGGTCATCTAACAAATCTTTGGTGTTGTTGTACAAATAGCCCATACCAGAGATGAGTTCACGCATATTTTGCGCACCAGCACCCGATGCTGCTTGATAAGTCATCGAGGTTGCCCATTCCACTAAATTGTTTTGGAATAAACCGCCTAAGCCCATCAGCATCAGTGAAACTGTACAGTTACCGCCCACGAATGTTTTGGTACCGTTCACTAAACCATCTTTAATCACGTTCATGTTGACAGGGTCAAGTACGATGATGGCTTCATCTTCCATACGAAGTGTAGATGCCGCATCAATCCAATAGCCTGTCCAGTTTTCTGCTTTGAGCTTCGGGAAAACTTCTGAGGTATAGTCGCCGCCTTGGCAGGTAATAATGACATCCATTTGCTTCAGACTGTTAATGTCTGATGCATCCATAAGTGCTGGGGCAGTTTTACCGCCAAACGCAGGCGCTTCACCGCCTGCATTACTGGTAGAGAAATAAAATGGCTCAAAATGAGCAAAATCATTCTCTTCAACCATACGTTGCATTAGGACGGAACCAACCATCCCGCGCCAACCGACCAGACCTACTTTCATGTCACTTTGCCTCGGTGCGTTAAAAATTAAAAGGGGATTCGAGTGTATCAAAAGAGCGCTTAACTGCAAGCACTACACAATGAAAACAGCAATTATATTGTGCAATATATCTTGTTTATGTTACATGCAAAATTGATATTAATTTATGAATCTACAAAAAATTAAGAATATAAGAGTGGCTATCTATGATCTGGGTTGAGTTGCTGGCATGTGTTGTGATTTGGTTAAGCTTCTGGTCACTGATTCCACGAGATGAATGGTGGTTTCGAGGCGCAGATTTTCCACGCTTACAGATTTTGGCATTGGGATTGATTGCATTTATCTTGATGTTGATTTGGGATGCACCTTGGAATTGGGTGCGTGAAGTCATTTTGCTGGGGTTAATTGCGGCAGTGTCGTACCAACTCAAAATGGTGTTGCCTTATACCTTTGTATGGAAAAAGCAGGTGAAAACGGTTGCTAAAACAGAGTTACAGCCAGAACGTCAGATTTCTTTAATTGTGTCGAATGTACTAACGCCCAATACTCAATATCACTTATTGCTGCAACAGATTCATCAGCATCAACCGGACTTGATTTTGACTTTAGAGTCGGATGCACATTGGGAACAAGCCTTGAGTGAACTGGAAGATGACTATCCCTATCGGGTTGCAGTGCCTTTGGATAATCTGTATGGCATGCATTTGTACAGTCGTTTAGCGCTTAAAGATATTGAAGTTAAGTTTATTTTGAGCGATGAAATTCCTTCGATTCATGCCACAGTCATATTAAGGTCAGGACAACCAGTACAACTGTACTGCTTACACCCGAAACCGCCAAGTCCGACCGAAGCCAAAGACTCTACTTTACGTGATGCTGAATTATTGATAGTCGGGGATCAGATTAAAGATTTGGATGAGAGCTGCATTGTGATGGGGGATTTGAATGATGTGGCATGGTCGCGCACGACACGACTTTTTCAACGGATCAGTGGGCTGCTAGACCCCCGAGTCGGACGACATTTTGTCAATACTTTTCATGCAGACTATCCCTTACTGCGCTGGTCACTGGATCATGTTTTTCACAGTACGGATTTTGCCTTAGTTCAGATGCAGCGTTTACCACATATTGGTTCAGATCATTTCCCTGTATATGTGGTGCTTCAAACTGGTCGGGTGTTTGAGCAAGTGCAAGAAGAGCTAGAGCAAACCGAAGCCGATGAGCAAGAAGCGCAGGAGGCGATTGAAGATGGAATTGAGAAAGCGGAACGAGAAGGTAAGCAGGTGACAGATAAAATTGCCAAAGATTACCAGTAAACATATGGGGCGCTCGGATTTCATCAGTGTAGGATATGGCTTACAGGGATTTGGGAATCTGACGAATGGTTAGTCATTTGGTATGCCCGTATTCTAGTCTCATCAGCAGATGGAGCGGGAATGGATCATCCCAGTATGGAAGTTGAAGCTGATGGAAATCATCATGGATATGATGTAGGTATGGAATGCCACCGAATAAAACAAGAATAACGTTGAAAGCACAACCTCATGTACCCGAGTTTTGCAGGACGCAGAACTCGGGTTCTACTTTTTTTAATCAGCCCTTTTTGTTAAGAATAAATCTTGTCATAGCCTGCAGGGCGAGTTTTAAAGCGACGGTGGAACCACATATATTGAGTCGGAGCAATACGGAGTTGATTTTCAATAATTTGATTCACGCGTGTCGCATCATCGACTTCATCTTCACTGGGTAAGTTTTCCACCGCAGGTTCAATCAACACTTTGTATTTTGGGTTTTTAATATCACCATCACGATAAAAATACAGAGGAATGGCTGCGGCTTTGGTCATTTTCAATAAACGACGGTGTGCTGTAACGGTCGCTGCGGGAACGCCAAAAAATGGCGCCATAACACCTTGTTTTAAGCCAAAGTCTTGATCTGGACTATACCAAATGGCATGGCCATTTTTTAAGTTGCGGACCAAACCACGCATGTCATCATGATCAATTTGATGTGCATAAATGGTGGCGCGGCAGCGGTAGATGAGCATATCCAGCAGTGGATTATTTTGTGGGCGATACACCACATCTGGTTCAAAATACTGTGCGCATAGATAACCACCCGCATCGAGCAAAGTAGAGTGGGTTCCTAAAAGCAGTGCGCCTTTACCTTCTGCTTGTGCTTTTTGAATATGTTCTAAACCTTCAATACTGACACGGCCAGTAAACCACTTTGGGCTATACCACGCATTCAGCGTTTCAAATACGCCCAGCATTTGATCGACAAAAACTAAACGGGCATTTTCAAGGACTTCTTGGGCCGACCATTCAGGGAAACACACCTCCAGATTACGAACAGTGGTTTTACGTCGTGACTTCAGATATTTAAAGCTGAGGTTGCCTAAGAGGGTTGCCAGTCGGTGTTGAATTGCCCATGGGAGAATCGCCAATATCATGAGAAAGACGATACCGATCCAAACACCCCAATATTTAGGTTGTAGGAAAGACCACTGAAATTCACCGGGTTGATAGTCTGGCTTTGAACTCATAAATTGCGATAAAGGCTGAAAAAAGAATATTTCGAGTTTAGCATGAAGCAAGAATGAAGATGCAATCTTCGCCATGAAGCTGTTGTACAAGACCTTCTCATATCAAGTTGTGATGGTTTTTATGAGGTGGGTGAAACTGTATTCATGCTCAGTGGAGAACATGGTCTAAACATCTCGCAACATTTGTTTTGTTTTAATTTGGGTGAAATTCACAATACTAAGAAGAAAGATAAGAATAGGAAGATAAAAATGCTAAAAAACATCAGCAGTTGCGGTGTGCTATTTATTGCTTTAACGGGCTGTGTCTATAGTCCATATGATGATTATAATCATTATTATCATGGGTTTGGTTGGACAGGGTATGCACCCTTTCCACTAGAAGACCATCGTCCACCACCTAATGGTCATGGCGGTGGACATCCAGGGGGGCAACATCCTGATCATATCCATCCAGGAGGAGGGCAGCCTGGTGGAGGTGGGTTGCATCCAGGAGGTAGTCATCCAGGTGGTGGTGGAATTCATCTTGGCGGGGGTGGGATACATCCAGGTGGAGGTGCTGGCATACATCCTGGCGGTGGTGGGCATCGTCAGCCGCGTTAAATATAAAAAACTCCGCATTGTGCGGAGTTTTTTTATGGAGCTTACGAAAAATTATTTGGTTAAATTTTCCAGTTCTTCCCAACGTTCCAGTTTTTCCAGCAATAGCTCATCAATTTCAGTCAAACGATTCGACAACGTCATCGCCTTGTCTGCATCTGAAATAAATAATGAACCATCTGCAAGTGAGGCATTGATTTCCGCTTGCTCTTTTTCCAGTGCTTCCATTTCGGCAGGCAGTTGTTCAAGCGCACGTTGATCTTTATAGCTGAGTTTGACTTTTTTAGCAGGTGCTGCGTTCGCTTCAGCTTTCGCCGCTGCTTTTTTCACAGCACTTTTTTGGTCAACCGCAGTTTGGTCTGGTCGCTGTTGTAAGTAATCTTGGTAACCACCAATGTATTCATCGATATTGCCTTTACCATCGAACACCCAAGTTGAGGTGACCACGTTATCCATAAAGGCACGGTCATGCGAAATAAGCAGTAAGGTGCCTTTGTAGTCGGACAACATTTCTTCTAGTAGCTCTAGTGTCACCATATCCAAGTCATTGGTGGGTTCGTCCATCACGATTAAGTTAGATGGCTTAAGTAGTAACTTGGCTAAAAGAATACGGTTACGCTCACCGCCTGAAAGAGCTTTGACTGGTGTACGCGCACGTTCTGGTGAGAACAAGAAATCTTGCAAATAGCTGTAAATGTGACGACGGTTACCATTCACATCGACATGGTCTGAACCTTCTGACACGTTATCTTTGACTGATTTTTCAAGGTCGAGAGCATTACGTAATTGGTCGAAGTAAGCCACTTCCAATTGCGTACCTGTTTTCACAGTACCAGTATGTTCTTGCTCACCCAAAATAGCTTTGATGAGCGTGGTTTTACCCACACCGTTGTCACCGACTAAGCCGATACGGTCACCACGTAATACCAGTGCCGAGAAATCTTTGATGATTGGAGCGCTGTTGCCAAATTGCACAGCTAAGTTTTCAATTTCAAAGACTACTTTACCTGAACGGCTAGCGTCTTGTGTTGCCATGCTGACTTTGCCTTGCTGCGAACGGCGCGCTTTCGACTGTTCACGTAATTCTTTTAAGGCACGTACACGACCTTCGTTACGGGTACGACGCGCTTTAATCCCTTGGCGAATCCACACTTCTTCTTCAGCTAAACGTTTGTCAAACAGTGCATTCTGCTTTTCCTCAGCTTCCATTTGCTGTGCTTTTAGTTCGAGGTAGCGTGAGTAGTTACCCTCGTAACTACGCAAAGTGCCACGGTCAAGCTCTACAATACGAGTTGCAATACTATCTACAAATGAACGGTCATGCGAGATGAACAGTAAAGTTAAATTATTTTGATCAAGTAAAAACTTCTCTAGCCATTCAATACTTTCAACGTCCAAATGGTTGGTTGGTTCGTCTAGCAATAGCACATCGGGTTGGGTAAGAAGCGCACGAGCAAGCAGCACACGACGCTTACGACCACCCGATAAGTCGGCCAAATCGGCATCTGGGTCTAGGCCCATTTTACTTAAAATAGAATTGACTTTGGTTTCTAAAGCCCAGCCATCTAACTGATCTAGTTTGTGTTGCAAGTTACCCATGCGGTCACACGCTTCCATGTCTCCAAGTACACAAGCATCACTAGCTTCATGATAAGCTCTGAGCACATCTGCGGCTTCACCTGCGCCGTCTGCCACGATATCCGCCACTTTGCCCGAGTCCATCGGCACGTCTTGCGCCAACATCGAAATGGTGATGCCATTTTGTAGAGAAACTTCACCAGAATCGGGTAATAGGCTTCCCTCGATCAGTTTAAGTAAAGTAGACTTACCTTCACCATTACGACCAATTAAACACACTCGTTCACCGCGCTCCAATGAAAAGTTCGCGCCGTCAAGCAAGGCAGGTCCACCAAACGCAAGTTGGACATCCCTTAAAGTAATATAGGCCATAATGTTTCCTGAAAAATCTCAAATGAGGACTTGAAGTGTCTAAACAACAAAATATTGATAATCAAGCGCCATTGTCCGCACCCATTGAAGATTTGCAAGTCCGAATTGCATTTTTAGATGATTTAGTTGAACAACTCAATAAACAATTGGTGATTCAAGGGCTGGAAATTGCTGATTTAAAAAAACAAATGCAAATTTTGTATCAACGTGTTGAATCTTCAGATTTGTCCGATGGAATTGCGACATTTGACCCGATGGCTGATCGTCCGCCACATTATTAAGTTCATTTGCTGTCTGGGGCTAAAAAAAGCTGTGATGTGGGTTGTGGATATTGCTGAGTCTTGTCTCTTTTTTTGTTTTACCCAACTCAAAGCTCGATTTGACTGACGAAATCATTTGACCTTTGATGCAGTTCCTACTCTAATACCCGCTTTCTGGTGCATCCCATAAAAACTGTCCTATGACTCAAAAAGTTGTTCTTCTTGACCTTGAAAATAATGTTCCGACGGCCAAATTGTTGCGCGAGATTGTGGAGCATTATCCGACTTTGTATTTGTTTCATTGCCAAGGTCAATTTGAGTATGCATTGCAAGATTTGACGGAACTGGCTGCTTGGATCAGTAGTGGTCAAGTGGTGATTTTAGACACGCCCAAAGCCGAGCAAAAAGAGTTCGAATATGCCGTGGTGGTGGGGCAGTTAATGGCTTTGCTTGAGCCAGAGACGCAGGTTGAAATTATCTCTGCGGTCAATACAACAGAAATACTTTTGGACTTAATGCAATCTTCGGATATTCAGAGCAATTTGATCCTCATTCAGTCTGAAGCGTTACCAAGTCAACGTCATCTTCCCAGTTTAGACAGCATCAAAAATCAGCCTTATTTAAAAATGGTCAAAAAATATTGTGATGCTTTGGGGAAAATGTCAGGTAAGCCGAACACATTGAACGGTCTAAAAAACTCAATAAGTAATATTTTGCAACTCGTACCTGAAAAGACGCAGCGGGTAGTGGGGATGTTGATTAATCTCAAAATCATCAAACGCTATGATGAGCAGATTCGCTTTCGTAAAAAAGTGTTGAAGCAGTGGTTGGCACTGAATTTAGATGAACAAGACCCAATTTCACAGCCACAAAGCATGCAACAAGCGCTACAGCAACTGCAAAAAGACAGTGTCGTGGATAAGCTTGAACCAACTGTAGATACGCAGTCCGCGCAACAAGAGTTGTTTAAAAACTTTGCACAGATTGACCCTGTACAGCTTGAGGTCGCACGAAAACTACGCGAGTTAAAAACCAATAAACCCAAAGATATCTATGCACTACGTGATTTGCTTGAGCAAATGTTTCCGAAGTCAGATGTACGTATGTTACTGAAAGAGTTACTCGATAAAGGCTATATTTACTGGAATGGACATGAAGTTCTATATAGTCATGAAATGTTCTTAAATTAATTTTATCGTTCAAACTTGCGTTTTATATTGTGCTTATGCAACTCTAATAAAGGAATAAAAAGGTTGTGCTATGGAAAATACTGGAATTTGGGTTGTCGGATTTATCATCTTATTCATCCTCGGCTCGATTTTTGGACTTCGTGTAAGTCCAAGAGAAAAAGCTTTAGGTGAAATGCGTGATAAAGCGCGCAAGATGGGTTTACACCCGCGTTTAGTCGCAGCACCTGACTGGACGAAAATACCGATGGCTTCGGAAAACCGTGCCAGCATGGTGGCGTACTACAGTGTACTGATTCCAGAAGCACGCCTACCTTTAATGCGCGCTCGCGTTGTTGATCAACAGCTTGAACTCATTACAGGTGATGACAAGTTTAAACATTTACCCATTGAATTAAAGGGTATTTATGCTATTGATATGCAAGCAAACTGCGTGGGACTCTATTGGGATGAGCATTCTGACTTAAGAGCAACCCAGTTAGATGCCATTAAAGCATATTTACAGTCTTTGGCTGAACTTTAATTTTACAGACCCATTGAAACAGGATTAACGGTTAATATGGCGAAAGCTCCTCGGTCCACATCCAAAAGTACTACAGCAGATTCTCCTGAGGCTGGGAAAAAGCGTGCTTTAGTGATTGTGGAGTCGCCTGCAAAAGCGAAAACAATCAATAAATATTTAGGCTCGAATTACATTGTGAAGTCATCTGTGGGTCACGTGCGTGATTTACCTACAGGTGGTTCTAGTAAGACCGCAGAAAAGAAGCCAGCAACACGAACCAAACTGACCGATGCTCAGAAAGCTGAAAAAGCACAAAATGCACTGGTCAATCGTATGGGGGTTGATCCTGAGCATGACTGGAAAGCACATTATGAAGTGCTTCCTGGCAAAGAGCATGTGGTTGCTGAACTGAAAAAGCTTGCTTCGCAAGTTGACGAGGTCTATCTCGCAACGGACTTGGACCGTGAAGGGGAAGCGATTGCTTGGCATTTAAAAGAAGTGATTGGTGGGGATGACTCACGTTATCAACGTGTGGTGTTCAATGAAATTACCAAAAATGCCATCCAAGATGCATTCAAGCATCCAGCTCGCCTTGATATCGATAAAGTTAATGCGCAACAAGCACGCCGCTTTTTAGACCGCGTCGTCGGCTTTATGATTTCGCCCTTACTTTGGGAAAAAATTGCTCGTGGTTTATCGGCAGGTCGTGTTCAGTCTGTCGCAGTTAAACTGGTGGTTGAGCGTGAGCGTGAAATTCGTGCGTTTATTCCCGAAGAATACTGGCAAGTTTTTGCAGACACTAAGTCGCAGACCGATGAGATTCGTTTAGAAGCCGTCAAACAAGCAGGTAAAGCCTTAAAGCTACGTAATAAAGCCGATACCGATGCTTTACTAAAGCTCATTAAAGACGCAGATTACAAAGTTTCAGCACGTGAAGATAAACCGACCAAGGTGAATCCGAGCGCGCCGTATATCACCTCGACTTTACAACAAGCAGCCAGTACACGTCTGGGTTTTTCTGTGAAGAAAACCATGATGTTGGCGCAGCGTTTGTATGAAGCGGGTTTTATTACCTATATGCGTACCGACTCGACCTTTTTGAGTGACGATGCGGTGAATATGGTACGTCATCATATTGATACCGAGTTTGGTGCGAAATATCTGCCTGCTAAGCCGAACCGCTATGGTAACAAAGCCGGTGCACAAGAAGCCCACGAAGCGATTCGTCCATCGAATGTGGCGTTAAAAGGCGACAGTTTGGTGGGTGTGGAACGTGATGCACAACGTTTGTATGATTTGATCTGGCGTCAATTCGTCGCGTGTCAAATGACACCAGCAGAATACTTGTCATCGACTATTTTAGTGGATGCCAACGGTGTTGAACTTAAAGCCAAAGGTCGCACCTTAGTCTTTGACGGTTTCACTAAAGTCCGTGGTCAAAACAAGTCGGACGATGATGTGTTATTGCCTGCGGTGAAAGTGGGTGAAATCCTGACGCTTGAAAAATTAGATCCATCGCAACACTTTACCAAGCCACCTGCACGTTTTACTGAAGCGTCATTGGTGAAAGAGCTTGAGAAAAAGGGCATTGGTCGACCATCGACCTATGCGGCGATTATCTCGACCATTCAAGACCGTGGTTATGTCAAACTGGAAAACCGTCGTTTATTTGCTGAAAAAATGGGTGAGATTGTTACTGATCGTTTAGATGAAAGTTTCAATAACCTCATGAACTATGACTTTACCGCGGACTTAGAAGGTCAGCTCGATAAAGTGGCTGATGGCGAACGCAATTGGAAAGAATTGCTCGACAGCTTCTATGGCGACTTTAAAAAACGTCTGACCAATGCGCAAGGTGAAGGCGGTATGCGCCGCAATCAACCTGTAGAGGTGGAAGCGGTTCATTGTAAAGAATGTGACCGTCCAATGCAGATTCGTACGGGAACCACAGGTGTCTTCTTAGGGTGTTCGGGCTATAACTTACCGCCGAAAGAGCGTTGTAAAGGCACGTTGAACTTAACACCAGTTGAATCACTTGCCGCACTTTCTGATGATGACGCAGCAGAAACAGCAGATTTGATGTCGAAAAAACGCTGTCCAATCTGTGAAACTGCGATGGACAGCTATGTGATCGATGGTGGTCGTAAGCTACATGTCTGTGGTAATAACCCAGACTGTGCTGGTTTTGAGCTTGAAGAAGGTGAGTTCAAAATCAAAGGTTATGATGGCCCAACCATTCCATGTGACAAGTGTGATGGGGAAATGCAGCTGAAGACGGGTCGTTTTGGTCCTTATTTTGCTTGCTCAAGCTGTGATAACACGCGTAAAGTCTTAAAAAGTGGTCAGCCTGCACCTCCGCGTGTAGACCCGATTAAGATGGAACATTTACGTTCAACTAAGCATGATGACTTTTTTGTATTACGTGATGGGGCGGCTGGTTTATTCTTGGCGGCAAGTAAGTTCCCGAAAGTACGTGAAACACGTGCACCAAAAGTTTCGGAACTTCGTAGTGTTGCCGATCAGCTCGATCCGAAGTATCAGTTTATTTTGCAAGCACCTGATGTTGACCCTGAAGGGAATCCAACTTTGGTGAAATTTAGCCGTAAGAATCAAGCGCAATATATTGGTTCTGAAACGCCTGAAGGTAAGCAAACCAAATGGTCATTGGTGTTCAATGATGGAAAATGGGTTGAAGCTTAAGTTTTAATTGCTTAGAAATAATCAAGAAATGCTCACTTTGGTGGGCATTTTTTATGTCAAAATGATTCTCAAATAATCATAATATTTGGGGTGTATGTGGAAATACAAACAAAAAAATTTGCAGTGCTAATTGATGCTGATAATTCATCTATTAGTGCAATTCCATCAGTACTTGAAGAAGTAGCTAAATATGGTATTGCCAGTGTCAAGCGTGTGTATGGTGATTGGAGCAGCGACACTTTGAAAAATTGGCGTGAGGTTCTCTTACCTCATGCAATCACGCCAGTTCAGCAGTTTGCCTATACAAAAGGTAAAGATGCTACAGATATGATTTTAATTATTGATGCGATGGACTTACTTTATGCTGGGGCCTTGGATGGTTTTTGTATCGTTTCTAGCGATAGTGATTTTACCCCTTTAGCATCTCGTATCCGTGAAAATGGCTTAAGTGTTTATGGATTTGGGAAAAAGAAAACTCCAGAGGCTTTTAAGAAAGCTTGTGATAAATTCATTTATATAGAAAATTTAATTTCAGATAGTGATCTTAAAAATATTGAAGATGAGTTCCTTTCTGAATCTACGGCCAAAAAAATAGTAGAAACCTTGAAAGCAACTGATCAAAAAGCAGCAATCCAACCCAAAGAAAGAATTATTCCAGAAACAGTTGATAGGGCAACCTTAAATTTGATTTATAAAGCAGTTAAAGATAATTCGGATGATAGTGGCTGGGCGTATTTAGGGTTAGTAGGTGGTTATATTAATGCTGTGAAACCTGATTTTGATACCAGAAACTATGGTTTTGATAAATTATCTAGTTTAGTTAAAGCTTTAGGTATTTTTGAGACTAAAATGAATGGAAGCCAAATGTATTTAAGAAAAATGAAAAAGCAGAGCGTCTCTTAATATGTGGAAAAAACTTCGTATTTTAATCTTGCTGCTGATTTTATTGGTGGTCGCTGTGAATGCTTACAGGGATCAGAACCAAGATTGGAACAAGCCCATTATTGTATTACTGCATCCAGTTAATGCAGATGGGCAAGGCACAACTCAGCAATATATACAGCAATTGACGCCTGCGAACTTAAAAGGGGTACAAGGTTATTTAGAGCAGATGTCGGCGACATATCGCGGCCAACCGATTGCGATTTATTTCCAACTTGGGCGCGAACTCAAACAGCTACCGCCGAAAGTGCCTGAGCAGGCAAGTTTATTGGATACGGTCTTGTGGAGTTTAAAGTTCCGTTATTATGCATGGAAAAACCATCAAGGTTCAGATGGTGCACCAACTGTTACTTTGTATTTGAACTATTATGACCCAGCACTGACCAAAGAGCTGAAACACTCGACAGCTTTGCAAAAAGGTCGCATCGGTTCGGTGAATTTATTTGCATCTAACAAGCAAACCGAACAAAACAAAGTCGTGCTTGCACATGAACTTTTACATGCCTTTGGTGCCAGTGATAAATACGACTTAGCCACAGGACAGCCGATGTATCCTGCGGGTTATGCTTATCCAAATCAACAACCACTGTTCCCTCAAGCCAAAGCTGAATTAATGGCCGGGCACATTCCAACCTCACAAACACAGAGTAAAATGCCTGAATCGATTGATGAAACATTGGTGAATGAAATCACTGCGATTGAAATTGGGTGGAAAAAGTAACTGTGGATAATGCTGTGTTTATCCACAGCATGGATTGATTGTGTGGATAAACACAAGCCTACAAGTTCGCTGCAAAACATGTTAAAACTAAGTGAACGAAAATCAAACTTGAGAAGAAGATGAAAACAGTCGGTAATGATTTAGTTCGCCATCAACTCCATGAAAATCGTAAATGGTATTTGGGTTTAGGAATTTTACTGGTGTTGTTTGGTTTCGTTCTTTTGGCCGCTTTGCCTTTTGCCACCTTATCCGTAGTGTTTATCTTTGGCGTGCTGATGATGATAGGTGGTGTTCTACACTTCATCGCAGCCTTTAAAATTTTTGAGGGTGGCTTTCGCTGGTTATGGGCACTGTTTGGTGTGTTGTATTTGGTTGCGGGGTATTATGCATTTAGCACACCTGTGAAAACAGCCATTGTTTTGACCAGTGTTTTGGCGGTTTTCCTGATTATTGCAGGGGTCATTCGTATCTTTAATGCAATCTTATTTCGAGCATTCCAAGGTTGGGCCTGGACACTTTTTTCTGGTGTTTTAACCCTGCTGGCGGGCATTATGATTTTAACCACACCAGATGCTCCATTTTGGGTGCTGGGCTTATTCCTTGCTTTTGATATTTTATTCCAAGGGATTAATTATCTGACTCTAGCGGCAGCCATTAAGCAGATTCCACCAGCAAGCCAATCTGAATAAAGCATGATTAAAAAATAAAGGGAGCCTCATGCAGGCTCCCTTTTTTCGTGTGCTTTATATCATGTGTAAAGCTGAATGGCAGGCTTATGGATTGACGGCATATTGACTTGAAATCGCAATACGATTCCACGTGTTAATCACAATCGCGATCCATTCAATAGCGGCAACTTCTGCATCGGATAAGGTTTTTGCTGCTTCTTGATACGCCGAATCGGGGAAATGCTGCTGGGCAATGAGTGTAATTTCTTCAATTAAAATTAGCGCAGCGCGTTCTTTTTCGGAAAAATATCCATTTTCTTGCCATGCACTGATGAGGGCAATCCGTTCGATTGATTCACCTGCTTTCATGGCATCTTGTGTATGCATACGCACACAGAACGCGCATTGGTTAATCTGTGAGGCTCTTAGTTTCAGCAAGTGTGAAAACCCAATCTCAAGACCTGCTTGTTGGACTTTTTGCATGGATAAATTTTCGAGTTCTAATACTGTTTTATACAGTTCAGGTGCGGCTTTTCCCAAATTGATACGTTGCATACATCACCTATTTTTTTTAAGAGCGTTGAATGTTTAGTGATGATTTTATCGGCTAATTGATTTGCACTTTGTTTAATTTATGCATTAAAACCAAATGAACTAAGGTGGTCGTTTTGGTGACAGCACAGTAAAGCTCTTCTATGTTTAAAATTAAAAAATCATTGAGGCTATTTTAACTTTATCGAAATGTACTCAACTTCAATGATAACGAACTGTGCCAAGGACAATGAAAAGAGAAAAATGCGGGCGGGAAATTTATCAATCGTGTTATTAATAAATTAAATTTTCTAAAAAATGATGGATGATGACAACTTTTATTTTAGCGCCTGATTCTTTTAAAGAAAGTATGACAGCAGAACAGGCTTGTGTGGCGATGCAGCGCGGGATTCAAAATATAATCCCTGATACTGTATGTATACATGTACCCATGGCCGATGGCGGCGAAGGCACAGTCGATGCTTTATTAACATCTTTAGCAGGCCAAAAAGTCGAATGTGAAGTAACGGGGCCCTTGCCATCACAACGAGTGAAAACGTATTGGGGCTTATTTGATGGCGGGCAAACGGCTGTTATTGAAATGGCCAAAGCTAATGGTATTCATCTGCTTGAGCCCGCACAGCGAAATCCATTGCTGACTACGACTTTGGGAACGGGGCAAATGATTCGGCATGCATTGGATCTAGGCGTGTCCAAAATTATTTTGGCACTTGGAGGCAGTGTCACCAATGATGCAGGCAGTGGCATGGCACAAGCACTTGGAATAAGGTTTTTAGATGCACAAGGGCGGGACGTGCCCGTTGGTGGTGGTCATTTACGAGATATTGAACAGATCGATATGCAGGCTTTAGACCCACGCTTGCAAAAGATTCAAGTTTTGATTGCCTCCGATGTCACTAATCCGCTGTGTGGCATGCAAGGCGCTTCGTATGTGTTTGGTCCGCAAAAAGGGGCGAGTGCAGAGATGGTTGAGCAGTTAGATCAAAGTTTGAGTCACTTTGCGGATGTGGTGGAAACACAACTTAATCTACAGATACGGAATGTCGCAGGGGCAGGCGCCGCAGGTGGGTTAGGGTTTGGTTTGATGGCTTTTACAGGCGCTAAGCTCCAGTCTGGCGCGAAGTGGGTGATTGAGCAAACTCAACTGGCGGAGAAAATAAAGCAAGCCGATTATGTTTTCACGGGTGAAGGCAGTATCGACTTCCAAACCAAGTTTGGCAAAACGCCGTGGGCGGTGGCTCAGTTAGCCAAGCAGTTGAATAAACCAGTGATTGCCTTTGCTGGACATGTCGGGGAGGATATTGAGGCATTATTTGATGAAGGGTTTAGTCAAATTGTTTCGATTAATGAACCTGACTGCGATTTAGCAACAGCATTGAAAAATGCAGAACAGAATTTGCAAAACAGTTGTGAGGATATCACTCGACTTTTGCTTTTAAATCATACTGAGCAAGCTTAATTTTAAATATTTGAGGCAGCAAGCGATTCGAGCATGAGGTCTTAGCCCTAGATTTGAAGGTGTATTTTAGATAGAAATGGATAATCATTGCTGGAGCCTCATATTGACGTCATAGATTTGTTAGACTAGTAGCATCCACGAATTGATGAGTGATTATGAGTTTAGCCAGCCTAATTGATGAATTAAACCCGCAACAAAAACAAGCTGCCACGACTGAGTCGCAACACAGTCTGGTGCTCGCAGGGGCTGGCTGTGGCAAGACGAAAACCATTGTGGCACGAGCGGCGTACCTAATTGATCAAGGGATTCCTGCCAACCAAATTCAGATTTTAACCTTTACCCGTCGTTCAGCCAGTGAGATCGTGGCGCGAGTGGAGCTGGCTTTAGGTGAGCAGGCAAAAGGGCTGCGTGCTTCTACTTTTCATACTTTTTGTATGTATCTGCTGCGCCGTGTACCGAAAGCCTTTGGTTTAGAGCAGTTTTCAATTATTGATCGTGATGATCAGCTGATGATGTTCCGCCTGATTCGTGGGAAAGATGATAAGAAAAATCCCAATCAGCTGCCTAAACCGCAAGAACTGTGTGATCTGTATTCTTTTGCACGAAATACGCGTCAGAAGCTGAGTGATGCCTTAGAAAAACAGCATCCTGAGCATTTGGCTTTTAAAGATCAAATTGCGGAAATCATGAAAGAGTACGAGACACGTAAGCGTGCCCGTAGCTTTTTAGATTATGACGATATTCTTGCGATCGTGGCCTCAGCACTCGACCAGTCAGACGGTTTAGCCGACTATGTGGCATCGCTCTGCAAACACATGCTGGTCGATGAAATGCAGGACACCAACCCTTTGCAGTGGGCCTTGCTTGAGCCCCTTAAAGACAAAGTGAGCCTGTTCTGCGTGGGTGATGATGCACAGTCGATTTATGGTTTCCGTGGGGCAGATTTTGAAAATATTCACCATTTTAAAGACCGTGTGCCGAATGCTCAGGTGTTTAAATTGGAGCAAAACTATCGTTCAACCCAAGAAATTTTAGACCTTTCAAATTGGCTGCTCGATCAATCTGAGATTCAATATAACAAACGCCTAGATGCTCATCGGGGTGAGGGCGTGAAGCCTCGCATGCACATTTTCCCAAATGAGTTTGATGAAGCAAAATGGATTGCGATCGACATTAAAGAGCGCCATTACTTACAAGGCAGTATATGGTCGGATCATATGGTTTTGGTCCGTTCTAGCTTTGCAGCACGGCATATTGAGGCAGCATGTATTGCAGCCAATGTCCCCTATCGCTTTATTGGGGGCATGAAACTGCTTGAAACCGCGCATGTGAAAGATTTACTGAGCTTGTTGCGCGTGATTGCCAATCCTCTGGATGATATTGCATGGATGCGTTTTCTTACCTTGTGGAATGGGGTGGGAGATGTCGGTGCAAGCCGTCTTGCTCAGCAACTTTTACTGGAGCCTGAGTTTGATTTGATTTTTGATAAATTAGAAAAATTTGGACGGATTCCTGCTGAAACTGTGCTGATCATGAAGCAAATGACGGTACTGAAACAGGAAGTACAGGCTTGCGTCGGTTTAGGTATTCAAGCGATTGAAGCACAATTGGCTGAAAATTATAAAAAAGACTGGAACCGACGCCAAGGTGACTTTGAGCTGGTGAAGCAATTGGCTTCTAAACATACCCAATTGAGTGAGTTTCTAGAGGAATATGTGCTTGATCCTGTGTCGATTTCTGAAATCGAACGCCAGTCCGATAGTGATGTCGTCACCCTGATTACCATTCACTCGGCCAAAGGCACAGAGCAAAAGGTCTGTTATGTCGTCAATGTCACCCCAGGGCAATATCCACATGCACGTGCCCAAGGTGATTTTAGTGATGTCGAAGAAGAGCGTCGGGTCTTATATGTGGCACTGACCCGTGCTCAGAATGAGCTGATTTTAACCAAGCAAAATTTAAGTCTATGGGCACGAGACGTGATTGATGAGCAAGGGCGTAAAGTTGAAAGCTACTTTTTAAATGATCTGACCCGAAATTTGTGTAGCATGGAAACCCATCATAAGCCTCGTCAGCAAACGGTAAAGAGTGCTTTAATTGAGCGCCAATCGATTAATTTAGATTTTGGGATTAATCTCGATTAAACTAAACAGATTACATTGTGGTATTTGTTGTGCAATGTTCAGAAAGTAGCGTAGGCGATTGCTTTTTGATGATTTTGCCTATTTTTGAAGGTTGTAAGATGAAAATTTTAGTTCGTAATTTAGAGCGTACAGTGGCTGAAGCTGAACTGCTTGAATTATTTAAGCAATATGGCACAGTTGCATCATGTAATTTAATCCTTGATGCAGCAACAGGTAAATCGAAAGGTTTTGCTTTTGTTGAAATGCCGCATGCACGTGAAGCGATTAAAGCCATTAAAGGTCTTAATACACTACGTTTACATGGCACTGGTATTCGCGTCAAACAGGCGGAAGATAAGCCTGAGAAGCCAGAAGCATAAGTAAAAAAGGAGCAATGGATGCTCCTTTTTTATGGGATAAAATGAAAAAAATCTATCCAGCTTTATCGATTGTTGCACCGATGGGACGACAAATTTCTCAAGGAAATAAAACCTTAGAGATCCGTTCTTGGCGACTAGAGCAATGGCCGCTCAAAGATTTGATTATTGTGGAAAATAAGCACTATTTAACCCACGAGGACGATGAAGAGTTGGGGGTATGCTGTTGCTATGGTTGATGTTGAGTCGATTCACTCATGGAGAGAAGATGAGCTTGATTCGGCGATGGCATCATATTCGGAAGAGGGATATTGGGCTTGGGTACTCACAAATGTGCGTCCAATCCATATTTCGATGCCTGTCATAGCAAAAAGAAAGATTTATTTTATTGAAATAGATCATGCATAATTTTTATTATGCACTGCTGTATAGAAAGATTACTCTTAGAATTGTTATAAACGCCAAAACTTAGGAACACCCTTCATGACTCGTGTTGCCCGTTACCATGCTGATCGCACTAACCAAAAACTCTACTTTGCTCGACTTTCATGTCAACAAGCAGAACAAATTGATCATGTGCAACAAGCTCAGGCTTACCGTGAGGCTGCTGTGTTTCACTTGCATGGCGCGGTGCTTGCGTTTCTACAAGAGTTGGTCCGTTACTACCGCTTAAATGACTTTACCCCGACCTTGAAGTCCATAGAAGAGCATATGGCAGCTAAAGGCCAAGTCTCGCCTGAAGTGACTGTGATGCAACAACTGTCGAAAGAAGGTTTCATTGCCGAGTTAAAACGTGCTTATCGCTTGTGTCAGTATGCGCCAGAGCCGAGTACACCTGAACCTGAGTCAGAAACTTCATCGAATCTGATCATCAAAGTAACTCAAACCCCTCAGGCATGGTTACCCGATACCAAAATTTTACGTGAGTGGCATCGAGACTTAACGGCGTTGATCGATGGCTTTCGGAATGAGATGGTTGAATTCTAAAAGCGATGACCAGCGCTTGAAGTTTGAAAATTTGTCCTTATATCAATAAGTCTAAGCGAAGCAAAGTGCAACTGCCTTTGCCACCATGTTGAACATGGAGGAAATATGTCTATAGAACAATTGAAAGAATTATTTGGAAATCAAGAAGCCATTTTAGAATTGGTTCAACTTGAAGGTGGTGAGCTCGCACTACGTAACGCAGGTTCGGAGAGTGCGCCTTTAGTCACGATCCAGTTTAATGAAGAGCTCAAAGCATTATTGGGCGACCAGACAACAGTCGTTGCTCAGCAGATGGTGCAAGCGGCTTTATACGGCTTACTTGAAAAACAAGTAGGCGAGTGGCAAGCGGAAGTGGTGGACGAAAAGCCACAGTTCTTCAGCTAAGCCGAATAAGAAAAAACGCACTGAACAGTGCGTTTTTTGTATCCAGTGTTGGTTGGTTAGTGGGTGGGTGCTTGATGATGTGCAATCTGAATTTGATTTAAAATATGATTGCTCATATTTTTCGCCATTTCCTCTTTTGCAAAATAAACTTCACCAATTTGATCGCGGCGAATCACTTCGGCTTCTTCTTTGCTTTCCGCACATACCAAAACCTGAATCTCAGGATTGAGGGTTTTGGCAATATCCACGATTTTATGAATATCTAAAATATCCATCGGGGAAAGTACCAACAGGCGCGCATGTTGAATATGGGCTTGAATCAGTACGCCAGGGTCTGTCGCCATCCCAGAAACAGCCGCAATGCCTTTTTCACGCAGGTTTTCTACAATTTCACGGTTTTCTTCCGCAATCACTACTTTAATGTCTTCAGCCATCAATTGTTTGGTAATGCGACGGCCAACTTCACCATGCCCAACAATCACCACTTGATCACGTAAATAGTCTTGTGAAACTTCATCAGGTAGCATTGCCAATGGGTCACCACTACGTTCCAGTAAGCGTGCTAGATGCGAGCGCTCACGAATCCAGCGTTGTACAGGCTCAATTGCGGAGAACACAAAACTGTTTAAGGTGATGGAGATGAGTGCTCCTGCCAAAATTAGGTTTTGCCCTTCTAGGGACAATAGTTTAAGTGAAACCCCGAGTGTGGCTAAGATGAAGGAAAACTCACCAATTTGTGCCAGTGAAGCACCGACGGTGAGTGCCGTATTGATGGGGTAGCGAAAAAAGAGCACCAGTGCCATAGCGGCAATGGTTTTGCCGATCATAATAATTGCAACGACTGCAAGCACATGCACAGGTTGTTCCACTAAGATGCGTGGGTCAAATAACATGCCCACTGCAACAAAGAACAAAATGGCAAAAATTTCACGTAGAGGGAGAGTTTCTTCTTCGGCGCGGTGGCTAAAGTCAGACTCTTTAACGACCATCCCGGCAAAGAAAGCGCCCAGTGCCATGGAAACACCGAAAATTTTGTACGCGCCAAAGGCGATTGAGACCGCAGCAGCCACCACGGTTAAGGTAAACAGTTCACGTGAACCAAGTCGAGCAACAAATTGCATGATCATTGGAACAAGACGTTTCCCGATGATCAGCATAAAAGCGATGAAACCTACCACTTTAAGTAAGGTGATGCCTAAGGTAAGCCAAATGTTATCATCAGCACCGCCTGCAAGGGCCTCTCCACCGAGTAGCACTGCTGTAGCGGGTAAGAGTACCAGCACCAAGACCATGACCAGATCTTCAACCAAGAGCCAACCTACGGCAATTTTACCGTTGACCGAATTGAGTAGACCACGGTCTCCCAGTGCTTTGAGTAATACCACTGTACTGGCACAGGACAGGCTTAAGCCGAAGACCAAGGCAGAGCCAAAACTCCAACCCCAGATCATACTGACGCCTATTCCGAGCAGGGTCGCGACAGCAATTTGTAAAATAGCACCAGGCAGTGCAATGCGTCGAACTTGTAATAAGTCATTGAGGGAAAAATGCATGCCCACACCAAACATGAGGAACATGACCCCAAGTTCAGCCAATTGGTTCGCTAGATGAATGTCCGCGACAATACCCGGGGTATTGGGACTAATAATGATACCCGCAATCAGATAACCAATGAGTGGGGGAAGGCGTAAGCGTACGGCAAGATAGCCGAAAATGAGCGCGAGCCCAAAACCGACAGCAAGTAATATAATGAGATCTACGTCATGAGGCACTAAAAACTCCTTAAGCAAAAGTTAAGGGTGAAAAAGAAGCAAAGCACAAAAGGTGCCAAAAGAGATTAAAAGTTTAACAAGTCGAACGAAAAAAAAGCAAAAAAAAACGACCTAAAGCAGGTCGTTTTTTCCAAAAAACTAAAATTATTTAATTTTAGCTTCTTTGAAGATTACGTGTTGACGGATTTTTGGATCAAATTTTTTGATTTCCATTTTTTCCGGCATAGTACGTTTGTTCTTAGTTGTGGTATAGAAATAACCTGTACCAGCAGTAGAAACTAGGCGAATTTTATCACGCATTGTTCAGACTCCTTAGATCTTTTGACCTTGAGCACGTAGGTCAGCAACAACCTTCTCGATACCCAATTTGTCGATAATACGCATACCTTTTGTAGTTAGACGAAGACGTACGAAACGTTTTTCGCTTTCTAACCAGAAACGGTGGTGATGCAGGTTCGGCTCGAACCGGCGTTTGGTTTTGTTATTGGCGTGCGAGACGTTGTTGCCAACGACTGGACGCTTGCCGGTAACTTGGCAAACCTTAGACATGGTGAACTCCATTGCTAGACAGCACCGATTGTGCGCTAGTTATTAAGTAAACGGATGAAATCATTCAAGGGGCGTTTTATACCAAAAATGCGCTTAAAAGACAAGCGATTTTCATTAAAACTAGGCATGAACCCGTGCGATAGGTCATGCCTTGATCATTTAGCGAAGAAGGGTCTTTGAAATCAACTTGTGAATTGGTTTGTTAAACGGTGGGAGAATGAATTTCAAGCTATATAACTTGGGATTCGACATCACTGACCGTTCATGCGACAAACTGAAGAAACCTTCTGGACCATGATATTTCCCCATACCTGATGCACCAACGCCACCAAATGGTAAATCGTCTTGTGCGACATGGGTCAAAACCGTGTTTTGTCCGAAATGCCCTGAATGAGTACGCTGTGCAACATAATCTGCACGCGCCTGATCAAAGTCGAAGTAGTATAATGCAAGTGGACGCGGACGGCTATTAATAAACTCGATAACATCGTCTATTTGATCATATTCCATGATCGGCAGCAGTGGTCCAAAGATTTCGTCTTGCATAATACGCATGTCAGGCGTGACGCCAGTTAACAGTGTAGGGGGCACTTTACGTGTATTGGAGAAGGTTTCATGGGCTGGGTTGATTTCAACCACTTGTGCTCCATGCTCACGTGCATTTTCAAGATAACCTTGCAAGCGGTTGTATTGGCGGTCATTAATAATTGAAGTGTAGTCTGGATTATGCAGAATGTCAGGATACATCTCTTCCACACACTCGCGGAAGTGTTCAATGAACTCGGCAGTTTTACCTTTAGGCAAGAACATATAGTCAGGTGCCACACAGGTTTGACCTGCATTCCACAGTTTACCTGCAGCAATCCGCTGTGCAACATCCCGTAAATGAATAGAAGGATGTACTAATACTGGTGATTTTCCGCCAAGTTCGAGGATCAATGGAACGAGGTTCTCTGCCGCAGCAGACATGACGGTTTTACCGACATTGGTTGAACCTGTGAAAATCAGTTTGTCAAAAGCCAGACGACAAAAGGCATCCGAGATCGCACCACCGCCATTGGTCACGGAAACTAATTCTTGAGGGAAGGCTTCAGAGAGCGCTTTTTCAAGGATGCGACCAAAGTTACCCGATGAACTAGAAATCTTGATCATGGCATGGTTACCTGCCGCCAAAGCACAAATTAAGGGTCCAATCGAGAGTAATAGAGGATAGTTCCATGGGGTAATAATGCCGATCACACCTAAAGGTTGATATTGCACCCATGCTTTAGCCGGCTGGTGAATGATGGAAACGTGACGTTTCGAGGGTTTCATCCACGTGGTTAAATGCTTGCTATAATATTTGATGTGTTCAAGGCAGGTGAGTAATTCCCCAATTTTGGTTTCACTGGTGGAACGGTTGCCGTAGTCTTGATTAATTGCCTCTGCAAATTGATCTTGATACTTAACTAAGATACGCTTAAGTCGTGCCAAACGGTCAATACGCTCTTTTGCGGTTGGCAATGGATAACGTAAATAAGCGTGCTTTTGCTGTTCAAGCACATCATGTAGGTGCTGAATATCATAAGAATGTGGTGTCAATGAAGTTGTTTTTGTTTGACTGTTCATGCCGCACTACCATTTCAAATTTCAATTTATGTTTAATTTTTAGAGTAATTGCTCTAATTAGTCAAGTTACTTTATGTGTTAGTCTTCTAATGCTCTGAATGAATGGTTATTTTAGGATGTCTCAAACTAAAACGTTGAAAACCAAAGAACGTATTTTGCAACTCAGTTTGCAGCTTTTTAACGAGCGTGGAGAACGTTCTGTTACGACCAATCATATTGCAGCTGAATTGAATATGAGCCCGGGCAATTTGTATTATCACTTTCGCAATAAAAGTGAAATTATCAAAGAGCTCATGGAACAGTATCAAGGCGAAACGCTACAGATGCTGGCTTTGCCCGATGACCGTCTGTTAGATGCTAATGATAAAATTCGTTATTTTCAGGTGCTAAGCAGCCAGTTGTGGGCTTATCGCTTTTTACACCGTGATGTCTATCATTTGGTTGAAAACAATGAAGACTTCCGCAAGATGTATCCACGTTTTGCAGGGCAGGTGATGCAACAAGGGCAAAAGATCTATCAGGCCTTTGTTGATGCCGGTCTGATGCAAATGACGTCGTCAGAAATTGAAGCCCTGATTATCAATTTATGGATTGTACTGACCAACTGGACCAACTTCCTTTATATGTCGGGTCATATCACTGACTCCAATACATTAGAAGAAAAGTGGGTTTGGCAGGCACTGCGTCAAATGGTGTTCTTAGAAGGGGCCTATTTGCGTGGTGAAAGTCGTGAGACGTATGAGCGGTTGTTGGATACGATGGGGCCGTCTGAACTGTTTTCGAGCTTGGCGTCATTTAAATCGGATGATAAGCCATAAGGTGTTTTGACAGCTGAGTAAAAAGCGCTAGAATACTCGGCTTGATTTTCATTTTACTGATTTAAACTGACATGAATATGACAACTGCTAACACGGCACGTTTACTGATTACTTGTGAAGATAAGCCAGGGATCGTGCAAGCTGTATCGAGCTTTTTGTATCATCAAGGCGCGAATATTACTGCGCTTGATCAATACGCGACTGAAGCTCAGGGCGGACGTTACTTTATGCGTGTTGAGTTTGAACTAGACAATTTACAGTCTCGTAAAGAAAGCATTACTCAAACTTTTGCTGCAAATGTAGCAGAGCGTTATGAAATGCAATGGCGTTTGGCGCTGGTCAGCGACGTGAAAAAAGTCGGGATTTTGGTGTCTAAAGTAGACCACGCCTTACTTGAGCTATTATGGCGTCATGCGCGTGGTGGTTTGCCGTGCGAAATTACCAAAGTGATTTCTAACCATGAAACTTTACGTGAAGCGGTTGAGAACTTTGGTATTCCGTTTGAAGTTGTCCCTGTAACGAAGGACAATAAACGCGAAGCTTATGCTGAAATTGATGAATTAATGCAAGGCAATGATTTATTGGTACTTGCGCGTTATATGCAAATTCTAGATGAAGCATTTGTCGAGAAGTGGGAAATGAAAGTGATCAACATTCACCACTCCTTCCTACCTGCTTTTGTTGGCGCAAACCCATATAAGCAAGCGCATGAAAAAGGTGTAAAACTTATTGGCGCAACCGCGCACTATGTCACTGCGGATCTGGATCAAGGTCCGATCATTGAGCAAGATGTAGAGCGCGTGAACCATGACTTTACGGTTGATCAATTACGTGAATTGGGTCAGGATGTTGAACGTAACGTCTTGGCACGTGCAGTGAAGTGGCACTTAGAAGACCGTATTATTGTTGATGGTAACAAAACAGTCGTTTTCCAATAAAAAATTGGTTGCAAGCAAGACTGAAAAAGGCATACATTAAGTATGCCTTTTTTGTTTGAGTACGATTAGAAAAAACCATAAAAAGTGACAAATTAATAGTTGCAAATGAAAACACTTCTCATTTATCATTGCGCTACTTTATTGTACTAACCGATAAGCGTTATAGTGGAAACCAACCCAGTGGCCACTTCGCTTAAATTAGGTCACCGATTTTAATGAGTTCAACAGTTATTTCTCCTATGCAGACTCCCAACCCGATGAAAAAGAAAGTTCTTGCTGCTTTGATCGCGGTTGTCGTGGGCCATATGGGCGTATTGTGGGCAGTGAACCACATGAAAGCTCCTGAACTCAAACCGATTGAAAAAGAACCCTTGAAGGTTCGCTTCGTTAAAATTCAAGAACCACCAAAACCGCTACCACCTAAGCCGAAGGAAGAACCGAAAAAGGAACCGACTAAGCCGAAGGAAGTGAAGATTGTGGAGAAACCACAACCGACCCCACCGAAAAAGGTAGAAAAGGTTCAACAAGTTAAAAAAGCAGAAGTGGTTAAACCGGTTGTTAAACCAACCGAAACCCCAGTAAAACCGACAGTCACTACGACGATTACAGAGAAAAAAGTCGAAAAGCCTGTCGAGAAACAAGAACAAGCGAAACCTGTTACTCAAGCTGAGCCTGCCGATACTTCACCGCGGTCGGTGTCGATTGGTGGTTCAGGTGTGCAATGGAGCCGCTCTCCAAAACCAGTTTATAGTAATCAAGATTTACAAGGTGAAAACCGTCGAGTCGTGGTGCTGATTGAGGCGAATGAAAAAGGGGCGATTGTGAATGCCCGTATTACGCGCTCAAGTGGTGTGCCTGCTTTAGATGAAAAGATTTTAAGAGCTGTCAAAGGCGCTAAATTTAAACCTTATAAAGAAAATGGTGTGGCTTACCCAATTCGGGCTGAGCAACCATTTGATTTAGAATTGAATACAAAACGCTAACTTTATCAGGAGTTCGAGTATGAACTTTTCAGTTTATTGGCAACATGCTGATGCAGTCAGTAAAACACTGTATTTCATCTTGTTGGCAATGTCGATTGCAACGTGGACCATCTTTGTTTTACGTATCATGGGTACACGTCAATTGAAACAACAAGCTTATGCTCAACTTTCGCAAGCTTTAGCTAAGTTAAAATCAAAGTTTGCTGTATTGAACTTTGAACAACGTAAAGCTGTTGCAGAACAAGCACTCCTTCGTCAAATTTCTGCTGAAAAAGCGAATGCTGAGAAAGGTGTTTCAGTTCTAGGTACGATTGCATCGCTTGCACCGTTCGTTGGTTTGTTCGGTACAGTATGGGGGATTTTCCATGCCCTGGTTGCTGTTGGTAAAAGTGGTCAAGCGGGCTTAGCGCAAGTTGCAACTCCTGTAGGTGAAGCACTGATCATGACGGGTTTGGGTTTAGCTGTCGCGATTCCTGCTGTGTTAGCGTATAACATCTGTGCACGTGTAAACCGTACTTTGGCACATGAGCTTCAAGACCAAGCACACGGCTTGCTCATTGATACCATGTTGCAACAAGACTCAGCACCTGCGGCAGTAGAAAGTAAAGCGACTCAACAAGGTTTAGTTGGAGGTCAAGCTTAATGGCTTTTCAATTGGGTGACGATAACGATGCTGGCATGAATGAGATGAATCTCATTCCGCTGATCGATATTATGCTGGTTTTGATGATCATCTTCTTGGTGACAGCGACCGTTGCCAACCCATCAATTCCATTAACTTTACCAAAAACGACGGCTGATATTGTAGATCCTCCACCTAAAGCCATTACGGTGAGTATTAATGCAAAAGGCGAAGTGGCTTGGGATAATCAAGTGATTAGTTTGGAAGAACTACAAACGCGTTTTAATGAAGCGGGTGAGTTGGAAACCAAGCCAACGGTTCAACTTCGTGCAGATAAAGAATCTCGTTACGATATGGTCGCACAAGTTATGTCTCGTGCGAGTGAAGCTGGACTGGCGGATATTGCTTTCGTAAGCGATAACTAAGTTGATGTTAAAAAAAAGCGACTCTTGAAGTCGCTTTTTTTATGGTGAATGATTGAGTTATTTGCTGTCTTTCAATAAAGCCTGAAACTTAGAGCGCAGCTTCATCAGTTTTGGTGGAATGGCAAAGTTGCAATAGCCTTGAGATGGGTTACGAGCGTAAAAGTTTTGGTGATAGTCTTCAGCCGAATAGAACGTCGGTACAGGGCTGAGTTCGGTCACAATATCGATACCTTCTGCTTTTAAGTCGTCAATCGCTTGCTCTGCATCAGCACGTTGTGCATCATTAAAATAGTAAATGACTGAACGATACTGGGTGCCGACATCATTGCCTTGACGGTTGAGTGTTGTAGGATCATGAGTGGCAAAAAACACATCAAGCAGCTGAGCATAGCTGATTTGAGTTTCATCAAAATCAATTAAAATAACTTCGGCGTGGTTGGTATCGCCACGACAAATATCTTCATACGTTGGGTTGTCGGTATCTCCACCTGCATAACCACTGGTCACTTTAAGTATGCCCTGAAGCTCTAAATAAACCGCTTCTACACACCAAAAACATCCACCACCAAAGAGTGCTTGTTGCATTTTAAAATCCTAATTGTGTTTATATCTGTTTATATAAGGGCTGATTGGTGCAGTACAATGTTGTCTGCTACAGATTAAAAAAGCCTGTGATTACAGGCTTTTTTATAGAAATAATTTAACGTGGTTGAATGGCAGAGCCAAACTGTAGCAGCAAGTTGCCATGTCGATCGAGCAGTTTCAGAGTTTTACCAAACACTTGGTAATGCGTCACTTTTGCCAGCGCTTCTTGGAACTGTTGCGGGAGAGTACTGTTATTGATACAGGCCATTCGGGTGGTTGCGAGCTGGCTCAAGGTGAGCGTATCGCGCCCGACGGTATAGCTGCCCATAATGCGGTTACAGCCATCTGCACCACTGATGCGGTTATCAGCTGAAAACTGAAGGCTTGGAATATTACGTTCATTGGGTGCTGTTTTAATTTCGGTATTGCCAATTTGCGTCAAAATCCAAGTCCGTTGCTGAAGCTGTTGAATGTTGGCCATTTCAATGGTGTCGGATGGCGGTGGTGTCGTTTGGCAGCCAGTCATGATTAAGCTACTCGCTAAAAGACTGCTTGCAATCAGTTTTTTTAACATGGGATCAGATTCTTATTTTGATGTATCGTCTGAACTATCAAAGCAAATTTTGTCCTGGATTGCCAGTTTTAACTTGCAGCTTTTCGTTGCAGACTTTAGCGTGTTTGGTCAACGGGTAAACCCTGACGAATAAGCTGTGAATACTCACGACTGGTTAACTCTATTTCTTTACTTACGCGTGGGTTGATATAGGCTTTTTGATACCATGTTTTCATATCCCACTGTGGACTAATCGCGCCTAAGTCATACAGATAATTCGGTAAATAACCTGAAGCTAAAATACGATAGTCGGTTGGTAAAGCGTCATGTGAAACGGCTTGAACCATATCAAACACCAAGGTGGTGCAATTACTGGTGAGGGTGTTATACCACTTAGGATGTTTGGCGAGCTCGTCTGCCTTATGTAAATACTCTACAAACAGTGCTTTACCTTCAGCCTGTCCGAGGCGAACAGGAAAGAAATAGACTTGTTCATGACGAATATTGCTACGGGTATACACAATATCATGCTCATCTGAGGCCACTAAACTCAGCTCATATTTTCTAAAAAAACCACCAATCGCTGAAAATTCTTCATTTTTCTCTTTGCGAATTTCAATGGAAAAGGTCAGTGGTGCAGTATTGGCAAAATCAAAACTGACCAAGGTATGTGCGATTTGCGGCCCCATCCAGTATGAGGTAATGATATTGACCCCAGTGATTTGATTCAGATTGAAAGAGCGGGTATCCCAATGTTCAGTGTAGGAGCCGTCTGGGTGCCATGTGAAATTGCGGACATTATGAAGGGTGACATGGTCGCCTTGTTTTTCATAATGCAAGATTTTTGCTACTTCAGGTTGCCAGTCGCGGTCTTGGCGAGCATCTAAACTAAAATACCAAGACAACGCCAGTAAAAAGCTAAGGAGATAAAAGATGATATCGAGGCGACGACCAAAAAAGCTTTGGGTGATATAGATGCCTAAAATGCTGAGCGCAAAAGCAATCCAGATCCCAATAAAAATACGGCTGACCAACCAACCCCAAGGCGCTTGAATCCACAATGCAAAACACAGCCAAATTGAACTGAACAAGACAAAAATACTAAACAGGATGTGGAGTAATCCAAAGCCCAGTGCCCGCCAAAATTCTATTTTGATCATGTTATGCATCGTGCTTTTAGCAAAAAGAATATGCTTTATTTTTGATAGGTTGCGAACTCAAAAGCAATTCCAGTTTTGTCATCCATATGTTGTTCTGACGCCACTTTTTTAAATGCTGCTGGAATGGCAGGGTAAAAGACATCCCCCATAGCATCTATATTAATATGTGTTAACTCTAAACGGTCTGCAATATCAATGGTTTGTTGAAATATTTCGCCGCCACCTATGATAAAAATAGTTGTAGGTTTCTCGGAAGATTGAACGTCTTTAATAGAATTTTCTAAAGCTTCCTCAATTGAATGAGCAACTTTGACTCCATCAAAACTCCAGTTTGGATTACGAGTAATTACCCAGTTCACGCGTTTAGGTAAAGCACGCCCAATTGAGTCGAAATTTTTACGCCCCATGATAATTACGCCACCTTGCGTAATTTCTTTGAAGTGTTTTAAGTCTGCTGAAATATGCCAAGGAAGATCGTTATCTTTACCAATACATTGTTGGTTGTCCATAGCAACCACATGTACTACTTCATAATTACTGAAAGTCATAACTCTAAAATCCAAGCCAAATTTAAACAACGCAAAGCAAAATAAATCCCACTTTAACTTAATAAAATGGGATTTAGTTATTGTAACTATAAAATAGGAAATTAAATAGTTACGATTTTTTAAGTTCGCTTAAGAATAGTAGATATTTATTCTGTAAAAGATTTTAAACAGCGACAGGTGCTTTAATCCCGGGATGTGATTCATAACCCACGATTTCGATATCTTCAAATTTAAAGTCGAAAATATCATTAACCGCTGGATTGAGTTTCAGTTGGCACAGCCCTAAAGGTTCACGGCTTAACTGAAGCTTCGCTTGTTCAAAATGGTTGGCATATAAATGCGTATCGCCACCCGTCCAGACAAAGTCACCCACATCTAAACCGCAGACTTGCGCGATCATATGGGTGAGTAGCGCATAACTGGCAATATTAAAAGGCACACCTAAAAATACATCGGCACTGCGCTGATAGAGCTGACAAGACAGTTTGCCGTTATGGACAAAGAACTGGAATAGAGTGTGGCACGGAGGAAGAGCAACTTGCCCAGCTTCTTGTGGATTCCAACCCGATACAATCAGACGGCGTGAGTTTGGATTGGTTTTAATTTCATTGATTAACCAAGCAATTTGGTCAAAACCATCTTTTTCATACAAACCGTCGGCTTTTTTTGTTGCACCGAAATTACGCCATTGATGACCATACACAGGCCCCAGTTCACCTTCTGGGCGACCAAAACGCGCAGTTTGTTCTGCGGTTGACCATTCGTCCCAAATACTGACTTTGTTGTCCTGTAAATATTGCACATTGGTATCGCCTTTTAAGAACCACAATAGTTCAATCACGATTGAACGAAAGTGTACTTTTTTAGTGGTTAATAAAGGGAAGCCTTGAGAAAGATCAAAGCGCATTTGATGACCAAAGACAGACCGCGTTCCTGTACCAGTACGGTCGCCTTTGTCGCCACCGTTGTCGAGGATGTGTTGTAAAAGGGCCAAATATTGACGCATATTTCTCTCATATGTTGGGGGTGATTGCTTATGCGCATTCTAGCTGTTTTTTAGCAAGGATGGAACTTTGGCAGCATAGGGCTTAGCCGCATTGCCCGCTGTCTTTTTATGCTTCAATTTTCTGCTGTCGGGACTGTTTTTATGTATTTTCGGTGCTTTGAAAGTGGTTTTGTACAGGATTTAAACTGAAATAATTTAATTATATTGGATCTAAATAGGCAGTCGTTTAGATGGGCAATCCATTCCATATCTAAGGACTTCATTGCTGATGTTGAAACATTTGAGCTTGAGGCGAATAGGCACTTGGTGAAGGATTAAATTTTTTTAGTTAATTTAGGTTTCAAAAAGTACAGAGAAAAGAAAACTTTAGAAAGGTTGTGTTGCATTTTGAAAAAAAATATTACATTTACGACATGAAAGTTCAATGCTGAGCGGTTAGTATTTCGAACTCGAAAAGTTGCACACCCCTAATGATTGGGAGGAGAGTTGGTTTTAGTATGCCTTATGATCAAAACGTAAATATGAATGACGTCTATGCGCCTGCGCAAACCAATATCATAATACGTTCTCAGTCAGAGCGAAATGTCACCGCTTCGGATATTTTAAGCTCGAAGCAGGCACGAGAAAGGGCTATTAGTAACCATCAGCGTGTGGATATTGAAAAATTTACAGGCTTTTTAAGAAATATTACCCGTCAAACCAGTACCCAAAAATGTGCTAAAAGTATTCGCATTGGCTTAGAGTCTGCGGGTGCACGCTTCAAGAGTCATCCTGTGGCTGCGGCAGATTGGGGTAAGACCTTAACCAGCATTGGTTATCGTAAAATCAACTTATCTTTTGATCAACCTAAAAAAGGCGATATTTATATTATCGACCGTACTGCAAAAAACCGTTATGGACATATTGCCGCTTATTCAGGCAATGGCTGGGTTTCTGATTTTAAACAAAGTGGTTATGCGGTTTACCGTAACCAAAATGTGAACTACAGCTATTATCGAATGGATTAAGCAGATGTTGACGGGATGTAGAGCAACTCCGCATCCCGATTAAATTCTTTTTTCACGCTGTGCGTGAATCGATACTAAAAATAAACCAATTCCACTAAAGCCGATACACTGAAGCGCCAGCGCAATTTTATCTTGCGCGGGTAGATAGCCGAGCAAACAAATCAGGGCAATTAGGGGTAGAAAAACCACCAAACGCGAAAAGCCTTCCTGATACGGATTGCCCTGAGCAATCTTCAAGTGCGCACCGCGCAGCAGATGCGTTGTAATGCCAATCCCTAGACTCAAACCAATAAAAATTGCGCCAAGCTGTTGAACTTGTGCTGCGATAACAATCATCACACAAGTTGCAATACAAATGATGAGTTTAATTTCACGGCTACAGCGTTCCGAATACCAAAAGCTCAACATGGTTTATTTGGACTCAGGCTGAGTATTGCTATGCAAAAGGGATAGGGGGGAAAATAGGCAAATCCCCAGCGCCATAAAACCAATCCCTTGTGCACCTGGAATCAACAGTTCACCATCTTTAATATTCATAAAAATCAGCGCCAAGAGTAGGGCAATCGGAATCCAAGTCAGTAGACGATATAAAAAACCTGTAGGATTTTTGGCGGCAAAATGGATTTTGCAGTAACGACAAATCAGAAAAACAATCCCAGTACCCAAGAACATTAAAATGGCATTGAGGCTCAGGGGTTCCATCCAATACAACACACCTGTTACAACAGCAATTGCGATAAAAATAAGTAATTTTTTAAGAATAGAAATTGATGGATTAAACCAAAATTCGAGCATGGGAGTGATGTATTTAAAAACCAAACATATGTCACTTTAGCATAATTTGGTCCTAAAAAAGGGGGCAATGATGCCCCCAATATTTAATCCGCTCATCGGATTAGCCATTATTCTTTTGTGGACCCCAATCATAGATTTTCTTTTGATAGGCATACCACATCATCCACACGCCGACCAAAATCATTGGCAGACTGAGGAATTGGCCTTTACTCATCCATGCGATAAACAACTGTCCGTTGTCAGGCTCACGGAAGAACTCGACGATGAAGCGGGCCATACCATAACCGATTAGGAATAAAGCTGAAACCGCCATACGAGGACGTGGCTTTGAACTGAACCACCACAGTACGATGAATAACAATAACCCTTCAAAAAAGGCCTGATAGAGCTGAGAGGGATGGCGAATTAGCTGTAGCGGATCCGTTGGGAAAATCATACCCAGTGCAAAGTTTGGGTCTGCAACAGGACGACCATAAAGCTCTCCGCCAATGAAGTTACCAATACGGCCAAACATGAGCCCTGTAGGTACACATGGCGCAATAAAGTCGAGGGTTTGGAACCAAGTCATTTTGTATTTCTTGCACCAGAACAGCATGGCAAGCATTACACCCAAGAAGCCGCCGTGGAAACTCATTCCGCCTGTCCAGACTTGGAATAGCCAAATAGGGTTGGCAAGGAATTGCTCAAAGCCATAAAAGAAGACGTAACCGACACGACCACCAATAACCACACCTAAAGCACCATAAAAGATCAAATCGGAGACCATATCCGGTGTCCAACCACGTTCTTTCGCGCGGTAGCTTGCAAGTCCCCAAGCAAACAAAAAGGCCAATAAATACATCAGTCCGTACCAATGGACTTGTAAAGGGCCAAGTGCTATTGCGACGGGGTCAATATTTGGATAGGTCAGCATGCATATTCCTAGTCATTATGTTTTGAACAGATTTTAGCTGAAAGAGATGAAAAATGTTGTACATTCAATGTGTAAAGATGATGAGTATCGTTTATGTGTATTGTGGCAATAGCATGGCAGGTCTTGGATGAGATGCCATTGTGTTTGATTTCAAATCGAGATGAGTTCTATCAGCGCCCTTCGAGCCATTTAAAGCAATGGGAAAATAGTCCGATTATTGCAGGGCAAGATTTGCAGTCTGGCGGCACATGGATGGGTATAACGCCAACAGGACGTTGGGCAGTTTTAACCAACTTTCGCGATGGAAAGGATCAAACCAGCTATCCAACGTCTCGTGGACATTTGATTCAATCCTTTTTAGAGTCTGAACAAACCCCGATTCGTTTTGCTCAAGACTTAGAGAAAAAACAATGTGACTATGCTGGCTTTAATCTTTTTATGGGGGATCGCTATCAGGCGGTCTATATGAGCAATCGTGGTGAAGCACCACAGGTTCTTCCGAAAGGCGTGTATGTGGTGTCGAATGGTTTGATGACGGAACATTGGGAAAAAACCAAACATTTACGTAAGCGCTTTACCCAAGAGTTCCTACCGATGTTGCAACAATCTAACATCTTAAAAAGCGAGTTAGAGGCGACAGCTTGGGATATTTTGGAGGATGAACGCAAGATTATTCCAGACTTGTTGCCACAAACTGGGATCAGTCAGGATATGGAAGAGCTATTATCTTCGACCTTTATTCAAAGTCCGATTTATGGGACACGCTGTTCTAACTTCCTGCGCATGACCCATGAACAATGGTCTTGGCTTGAAAAGCAGCAGCTGGGTGAGTTCAAAGGAAAAATCACGGAACAGACGGTATTCTTTAAACCATAAAAAATGCCGACATAATGTCGGCATTTACTGCGTTTTTTTTCTTAACCTGCGATCACACCGCCATCATTACGTGTAATGACCACGGTTGCCGAACGTGGACGCGCAGTTTGGTTCGTACGATCGGTTTGGCTTGCAGGCCAGTGGCTGGTTGGTGCATCGTAGCTCTTAGAGTCTTCACCCGGATGTTGCACATTAATGAAAATGGCTTTGTGGTCAGGCGTCATGGTTACCCCTGTGATTTCACATTCAGCAGGGCCTGTGAGGAAACGACGTAAGTTTTCATCTGTAACTTTTGCACCCACAATAGTTGCTTGTTCATTTGGAGCAGTTGCAGCACCGCCATCACCCACTTGACCCGGTAAGGCTGCAAGCATCATACAGTTAGTTGTGTCGGTATACGCGCCATCATCGGTTTGAATCCACAGCACGCCCCGTGGGTCAAACCACATCCCATCTGGTGATGACAGATCGTTGTTATCATTTAAACCTGAGAGGTTAATGTTTTCCGCCATCGCAGCTTCAGCACCAAATAAGTAAATATCCCATTCAAAGGTCTCTGCCGCTGAGTTTTCTTCTTTGAAGCGAATGATATGACCGTTGACATTGCCTTTACCGCCTTCTGGGTCGCTATAGTTACGTGGATTCGCTGCATCGGTTGTATATGCTGTACCACGGTTTGAGTTGTTGGTCAGCGTAACATAAACTTCCCCATTTTCTGGGTTAACTGCGACCCATTCTGGACGGTCCATCTTGGTTGCTTTAACCGTGTCACCTGCTAAGCGTGCAAAGGTCAGGACTTCTGCTTGAGAGCTAAATGGGTAAATGCTGTTTTGTTCATTTAGGCCATTTTGTCCATAAGCCAATTCGACCCATTGTCCTGTACCGTCATCATTAAATTGAGCCACATAGAACTTGCCATTGTTCATGTATTTGTCACCTGCTCGGTAACCTGTGTTAATGTCTTTCGGGTCCCAAGTTGCATCCGAGACAAATTTATAAATGTATTCGCCACGAGAGTCATCCCCCATGTAGAAGGCAAACGGTTGGCCTTCAATTGCACGGCTTGCACGACAGTCTTCATGTGCGAAACGTCCTAGTGCAGTACGTTTTACAGGGTTTTGACCTGCGTTAAACGGGTCAATTTCTACAATCCAACCAAAGGTGTTCGGCCCATTACGGAAGTCTTGTATAGCAGTTGCTCCTTTAATAGTTGCATCCCAACGGTCATATAGATCTTGCGACTCAGCTTCGCCAATTGCGGTTTCCCAAGCATAACGTGAGTTCGTATCCAAATAAACGGTACGATTTTGCTCATCTTTATTTGGGATTTTATTTCCTGCTAGATCAAGGAGGTAAATAATTTGTCCTTTTTCATTCTTCTTCGGGGTGCCATCTGCATTTTTCTCATAAAGATAATCAATACTTAAGCCCAAGCCATAACGTTTTAATGCGATTTTTTCTTTCTCTGAGCGGCCTGAATATTCATCTGCACCAGCGCGTTTAAAGTATCCAATAAAGTTCTCTTCAGTAGTTAAATAAGTGCCCCATGGGGTGTAGCCATTGCCACAGTTATTATGCGTACCACGCGTTTTCGTCCCGACAGGTGAGTATTGGGTCGCAAGTAAAGTAGTGTTGGCAACAGGGCCGTTAAAGTCCATCACCGTGGATGCTGTGATGCGGCGATTAAATAACGAGTTTTGTATAATTTCAACTTTTTGATTGGTATTGTCTTTCTTGATATGAACGACAGAAACCCCATGTGCATTGACTTCACGAATTACTTCGTCTTCAGGACGTCGGCCATTGGGTTTAGTTGGCCCTTTAGGATGTAGGAATGTTGGATTGATGTATTCATGATTCATCACCAAAAGACCTTGTTCTGAGGCAGACGAATCATAACGGCCAGTTGAGTTGTTTAAACCAAAAAAACTCATACCATCATGGCAATCACCTGAACGGAATTGGAAACTCGGACCAGACGGGACATTTTGATCATCCCATGCTGCATATGCTGGGTTAATCGAATCGCCCATTGCATAGAGTACAGTTGCTGTATAGCCTTCAGGCACCGTAACCCAGTCATTTAAGTTTTTATCTACTGGGGTAAATGTTAATTTCTGTGGTCGTACGTTTGGATCGGTTGGAGGCGTTGTTTCATTGTTTGTAGAATTATCATCATCTCCACACGCTGTTAAGCTTGATGCTAATGCTAACGCAGCCGCTCCACTTGCAGTTTTCTTAATTAAGCTACGGCGTGAAATGTGTTTTTCTAAAATATCGCGAAAATGTGTATTGCTTGAGTTATTGTTATCGAGTTCTTGATCTTCGTGATATGGAGTTTGGTATGTCATGTCTTTTCCTAGCGTCTTTGCTTGGTCGTTTTTAGAAAGTTACAAACAAGGTAAAGCGTCAATATGACAGCGTGGTGAAGCTTATATGTCAAAAACATGAAATGATCAGTAGCACATCTAGCCATAAAAAAAGCAGGCAATTTTGCCTGCTCATTGTTTTAAATCGGGGAGCTTAAACTTCAGTAGCTCGCTTTTTTTCAATCAGTTTTCCTAAAAAGAGACCAATCTCAAATAAAAGCCACATCGGTATCGCGAGCATAATCATCGAAAGAGCATCAGGTGGGGTCACAAACATTGCAACAAAAAAACAGCCGACAATAATGAATTTTCGTTTTTCAACCAATTGTTGTGTGCTCACCACCCCAATCAAGATGAGTATCAAGGTAACAATAGGAATTTCAAATGTTAAGCCAAAAACCAAAAACAGTTTTAGACAGAAGCTGAGATAGCTGTTGATGTCTGTCATTGGGGCCACAGTGTCAGGGGAAACACTGATAAAAAAGTGCAAAATGGATGGCAGTGCAATGAAATAAGCAAAAGCCACACCAGCATAAAATAAAGCAATACTACCAATCAAAAGAGGCGTTGCGAGTGATTTTTCTTTTTCGTATAGCGCAGGTTTTACAAAAGCCCAAAGCTGATAAATGATAAAAGGCATGGCCAGCATGAGAGCCACAAAAAAGTTCAGTTTAAATGGCGCCATAAAGGTAGCGGTAACATCCGTTGCAATCATAGATGAACTAATTGGAAGTTGTGCTCGTAAGGGTTCAGATAGCATTTGGTAGCTATGATTGGCAAAAGGCAATAAACAAAAAAACAAAATGAGAATTAAACCGACGATTTTAAATAAATGACCTCTTAAGATGATCAAGTGCTTAGTAATCGGCATTTCTTCAAGCAGCAGTTGCTCTGAATCTTGAGTCACTACAGGGCTTAAGTTGTTAGATTTCATACAGCCTCCCGCATCGGTTCAAAGCTATTTTGAACACAGCCTAAATAAGGTACCGAATCTACAGATGACTTGTGTTTCATAGGTTGAAGTGTAAATACAGGCGCTTTTTGATCTACATACTGATAAGTATGGGAGATATTTTTATTATCGAGTGTGGCAGTTTCTTGGTGTTTTTCATTTGCCAAAATATTTTGTTGTTGTATGTGTTGCATCTGAGCTTGCATCTTTTGTTCAAGCTCCTGAATTCGCTTCATTTCATTTTGCATTTGCTCACGTAATTCAGACATCCGTAGCTCACGGTCAATGTCATTTTGCACATTACTGACCATGCGTTTGACTTTGCCATACCACTTGCCCGCAAAGCGCGCTGCTTCAGGTAATTTCTCTGGTCCAAGAACCAATAGTGCGATAATGCCAAACACCAAAAGCTCTGTCATGCCGATATTGAGCATTGCAAAACTCCAATGACTTAATGTTTGACGGTTGAGTTGCTTGTGTTGCTATTTTGATGTTCTAAGGTACGTGGCTCATTGAGTTGAGCTGCTTCAGCTTCCTCATCACGGATTGATTTTTTAAAGTCTTTCACCGCACCACCGACATCTTTACCTAAGTTCTTAAGTTTGGCTGTACCAAAAAGAAGAATAACTACAATTGCAAAAATTAGTACGTGCCAAATTGATAATCCCGCCATGGGTAGATCCTCATCATTTTTCGTTTCCCCTATATCAACAGGCTTGTGTGACATTGCGGTGACGATGATGTTTCAATTTCAAGACAAAACGATCGCTTCGCACTGATTTTGAGAAAAAGCAGTGTTATGATGATTCGGTGAAATTTCAAGGATATTGAAGTGACGTTGCTGCTCCCTCTGTTGGCCTTTCTTAGTGGTTTATTCCTTGCATCCACTCCATTGGCAACACGGTTGAAAACAGGCTTTTCAAGTCTTTTAGCACGTTGCTTTATTCCGATTGTTATTGTCTACAACATGGTGTTTTATCAGGCTGGTAGCTTTAGTCTGATGTTATTCAGTTTTGTCGTGGCCGTGCTCTTATTTTACTTTTTCCTATATTTTTCAAAGAATAAATTAAGCGCCCTGTGTTTTAGTTATGTCAATATGGCATGGCTAGGCTTTCCTTTTGCGATTGCGTTGTTTGGCACAAAAAATAGTCCAGCAATGGTGGCCTTATATATCGGTGGTTCTATTTTTGGCAATCTCTGGGCAGTGACAGCTGTGAGCCAGACACCGTTAGCTTTTTCATTTATTTTAAAAAAAGTGCTCTGTGCTCCACCCATGATTGCTTTGATTCTGGCCCTCATTTTGCGTTCCGTTGGGGTACAACATTGGTCACAGCATGATCTGATTGATGTGATTTATAGTGCAGCCAAATTTGGTATGAGCTTCTCTGGCATGTGTGTATTGGGCATGTGGTTGAGGCACACCAAAGTTGAGAAAGCGGACCTGTGGCAAAGTGGTCAGACGGCTTTGTTAAAATTAGCATGTGGCGTGGTGCTGTGTGGGCTGAGTTATCGTTACCTCGCTATTCCTAATATTGAACAATATATTGGGGTCATGTTCTTATTGTTCTGTTTACCGCCAGCAGCCAATATTGTGGCTTTGGAAACGCATTATCAAGGTACAGGCACATCGGCAAAATACATTGCTTCAGGTACGATCATCAGCTGTGTCGTGGTGAGTATTTATGGTTTATTGCTACATGTATTCGCTGTGATCTAAGCACTCACTTTTAGCTAGAAATACATAGTACTGCTACGCAAGGGCGATAGAGGAGAATATGGAAAATCTTTCGCCACCGTCCTCCCCGAGGGGAGAAGGGGCAACATTACACAGCTTAGTTTTTATTGTTCTAAACTGGCTTTAAACAGTTGCATCGCCTGACCACGATGGCTGATTTTATTTTTTTCTTCTTTGCTCATTTCTGCACTTGAAAGCCCTAACTCGGGTAACCAGAACAGCGGGTCATAACCAAAACCATTTTCACCACGTGCAGCTTCTAGTACTTCACCTTTCCAAATGCCTTGGAAAATTTGTGGAAGAGGATCATCAGCATGTTGTACTAACGCTAAAACGCATACAAACATGCCTTCAATCGCTTGACCGTCTGTACGCAGTGGCTTGAGTTCAGCTAATAATTTTTGATTATTGGCAGCATCATCGCCGTGTTCGCCTGCATAACGTGCAGAGTAAATCCCCGGTGCACCATCTAAAATAGGGACGCAAATGCCAGAGTCATCTGCAATGGCTGGTTTTCCTGAAATTTTAGAAGCATGGCGTGCTTTAATAATCGCATTTTCGACAAAGCTCAAACCATCTTCAATGGCATCTTCAATATTCAATTTACCTTGAGCAATCACTTCAACAGGTAAGTTGAGCTCTGCAAATAATTTTTCAAATTCCGAAATTTTGCCTTTGTTATTGCTTGCGAGGACTAAGGTACCTTGAGATAACCAATCAGTTGATGCCATGTGAAAGATCCGTGCTTTAAAAATTATGCGGTTATTTTAACAAGTCCGACTCATGGATAGGCAATAAAAAAGCACCCGAAGGTGCTGAGTTTGGAAATAAAAGCTTATTGAGCTTGAATCCACTTGTCTGCACGGTCACGTGCTTGGCGAATTTGATCTTGTGTTAAGTTTGCCGCCAAGGCTGTTTTCTTGCCTTCAGAAAGCGTAATCACTTTATTATCGAGCATGCCATCACGGGTTGAAAGCTCATACCATTGATAAGCACCCATGTAGTTTTTCTTTTGCTCTTCCATCATCGCCAAGTTAAAGCTTGCGCGGTTATCACCACGGCTGGCTGCTTTTTCAAAGTATTGACGTGCTAAAGATTCATCTTTTTTGGTGCCTAGGCCATCTGCAAGCATACGGCCAACATTCAGCTGAGCAGCTGAAAGACCTTGATCTGCAGCGGCTTTGTACCAAGCAAAGGCCTGTCGTTCATCTGCAGAGATGTCTTTACCTTGTTGATACTTGGTTGCAAGATAGAACTGCGCAGCAGGCTGACCTGCTTTTGCCGCTTTAATTAAGCTATTGATATCCATAACAGAATATTGTGCAGCTTGACTCGCAACAGACGTGGTTGGGGAAACATAATCTGCATGAGCCTGAATGCTCAAAAGTCCAACCAGTAGTGTCGTGCTTAAGAATAGTTTTTTCATAGAGCGCTCACTCGATAAATTGCGACTTCACCAAACAAATTCGGGAGACGTTTACTGAGTAAACTATCTTGTTGATCCCCATTTACAGCGAGTCGATTAATAATTCTGATGTTATTTTCCGCACAAAGTGCTTCAAAATCACGGAAAGTACATAAGTGGATATTGGGTGTGTTATACCACATGTACGGTAAAGCTTCAGAAACGGGCATCATTCCTTTCAGTGCCAAGAAAGAACGGGTCTTCCAGTGGGCAAAGTTCGGAAAAGTAATGATCGCCTGTTTCCCTACACGCACCATATCACGTAATAAAACATCTGGTGCATCTACCGCTTGCAAGGCTTGTGCCATAACGACATAGTCAAAAGACTGGTCTGCAAAGCGGCTTAAACCCAAGTTTAAGTCTTGTTGGATAATATTTAACCCGCGACCGACCGCAATTGCAATCTTTTCTTGATCAATTTCCAGTCCATATGCGCGAATATTGTGCTTTTTACTCATATGGGCCAGTAATTCACCGTCACCACAACCTAAATCGAGTACGCTGGAATCAGGTTTGATCCATTTTTCTGCCAGTTGATGATCAATACGCATTACACAGCCTCCTGAGATGTTGCTTGAAGGTGTTCAGAACCACCCAAAAATGCACGTAATGCTTTTACATACAAAGGAATCGGGAACAGGAATGAGTCATGGCCTTGTTCAGCGTCGATATCTAAATAGCTCACTGGTTTGTGGTTGGTGATCAGCGCATCCACAATCTCTTGTGAGCGCTGCGGGGTAAAACGCCAGTCGGTGGTAAAGGACACCACGAGGAACTGACATTTGGTCTGTGACATGGCTTTAACTAAAGACTGTTCATACTCACGCGAAGGATCAAAATAATCCAAAGCTTTGGTCATAATCAGATAAGTGTTGGCGTCAAAGTTACGGCTAAATTGCTCACCTTGATAGCGCAAATAGCTTTCGACTTGGAATTCGACATCGAAACCATACATAAATTTGCCTGACTTTAAGTCGCGGCCGAATTTTTGTTTCATGGCTTCTTCAGACAGGTAGGTAATATGACCGACCATACGCGCCAAAATTAGGCCACGTTTTGGATAGCTGTCATTTTCAAGATAGCGACCATCATGGAAGTCTGGATCAGACAAAATTGACTGACGTGCGACTTCGTTAAAGGCAATATTCTGAGCAGACAGTTTCGGTGCACTGGCAATAATCACGCATTTTTGCAAACGGTCAGGATAATCAACCGACCATTGCAAGGCTTGCATACCACCCAGCGAACCACCAATCACCGCACTCCAGACTTGAATACCCAGATGATCGGATAAAATAGCTTGGGTTTTAACCCAGTCACGGACGGTGACTAAAGGAAAGTCAGGACCATAAGGACGGTTATCATTTTCAGGGTTTGGCGAAGTTGGCCCTGTTGAACCGCTACAGCCCCCAATATTGTTCAGTGCAACCACGAAAAACTTTGAAGTATCAATCGCTTTACCTGGGCCAATACAAGCATCCCACCAACCTGGTTTTTTATCGTCAGCATGATGGTAACCCGCAGCATGATGATGACCCGATAGTGCATGGCAAATTAAAATCGCATTGGATTTATCTGCATTGAGCTCACCATAGGTTTCAACCATCAGTTCATAACGAGGGAGAATACGACCGCATTCGAGCTCTAAGGGCTCTTCAAAAGTAAACTTTTGTGGACTAACGATACCCACGGAGTCAGCAGGAAAAGACACAGGAATAATTCGCCTTAAATCTTTGGGGTTAATAAACAAAAGGATACCACTTGAGGGTATCCTTCTAAAGTCATTTTAGTGCTAATTATTATTGCTAATACTTATACCGCAGCAGCAATCACTTGATCTGTGCTTAACACACCTTGATCAATTAAGCGGTTGGTACATGCAATAATAGCTTCAATCGATGAGGTCACAATGTTGTCGTGAATACCTGCACCGAAGGCTGATTTCCCCGTTCCTTTGACTTGTAACTCAACCAAAGCCAAGGCTTTAGCATTTGCCCCAGAGCTAATACCACGCTCTTCGTAGCTCAAGACGTCGATTGGTAACTGTAAAGCATCCAACATTGCAGAGATTGGACCATTGCCTTCGCCACGTAATTGCTGCGTTTCACCATTCACTTCAACTTCAAGCTCAACCACTTGTTTGCCGTTGTTGTCATACAAACGGTAGTTTTTAGTCGAGTAATGCGTATCTTTGGTGTCTACATAAGTTTCTTTGAACAATTTCCAAATTTCTTGTGCGGTAATTTCAGTGCCTTCTTCATCGGTACGTTTTTGTACGGTTTGAGAGAATTCAATTTGGATACGACGCGGTAATACTACGTTGTAATTTGCTTCTAACAAGTAAGCAATACCACCTTTACCTGACTGTGAATTGACGCGAATCACAGCATCATAGTCGCGGCCCAGGTCTTTTGGGTCGATTGGTAAGTACGGCATATCCCAAATTTCTTCGTTCTTTTGGAACTCGAAACCTTTCTTAATGGCATCTTGATGCGAACCAGAAAATGCGGTGAAGACTAAATCACCTGCATAAGGGTGGCGAGGGTGAACAGGCAAGCCCGTACATTCTTCTACCGTTGCAATGATTTCATTGATATTTGAGAAATCTAAGTTTGGCGCAACACCTTGAGAGTACATATTCAAAGCAATTGCAGCGACATCGACGTTACCTGTACGTTCGCCATTACCAAACACACAACCTTCGACACGATCTGCACCGGCCATAATGGCCAATTCTGAGGCAGCAATCCCACAGCCACGGTCGTTGTGACAGTGTACAGAGATAATCACGCCATCACGACGCGCGATGTTGCGGTGCATCCATTCGACTTGGTCTGCATAAACGTTTGGGGTTGAAACTTCAACCGTAGCAGGTAAGTTTAAAATCACTTTATTGGTTGGTGATGCTTCCCAAATTTCGGTAACTGCATCACACACGTCTTTTGCAACTTCTAATTCGGTTGCAGAGAAACACTCTGGGCTATACTGGAACACCCATTCCGTTTCAGGATATTGCGCTGCATATTCTTTGACTTTGCTGGCTGCATTGACTGCTAATTGCTTCGCACCTGCAACATCAACATTTAAGACTTTTTGGCGGAAGGTTGGTGCATTTGAATTATAAATATGCACGATGGCACGTTTTGCACCCGCTAAAGACTCAAAAGTACGCTGGATCAAATGATCACGTGCTTGAACTAAAACCTCGATATACACATCATCTGGAATGTGATTTTCTTCGATCAATTTACGGGTAAAGTCAAAGTCAATTTGAGATGCTGAAGGGAAACCGATTTCAATATTCTTGAATCCAATTTTCACCAACATTTGGAACATTTTAAATTTTTGTTCCATATCCATCGGTTCAAAAATCGCTTGGTTACCATCACGCAGGTCAGTACTCATCCAAATAGGCGCTTTTGTAATTTCGTTGTTTGGCCATTGACGGTCTGGCAAGTCAACACGTTGATACATGCGACGATATTTTTTACTTGGATCAGCCAACATCATGAGGTAACTCCTTACATAGTACGGGTTGCATTTGAGTGGGTAATAAAAAGCAACCTACTATTTATATAGATTGTGTCTATGGTCTCTATTTACAAGGGAGTATTCAGGGTGTTTGTAAACGTAAATGTTTGATACGACTTAGATTTACCGTGAGTAACCTTGTAACGTTATATTTAAGAGTTTAATCCAGTTCGGTCGAAAAGATTTTTCTTTTTTTATGGCTTTTAGTCGTATCTGAAAAAATATTTCCCTTTAATTGGATATATAGGGGAAATATTTCCGTGTATTTTTGAGATGTGTTTAATCTTTTTTCTTCATTTCTCGAATTTGGTTTATTTCATTCACTTTTTTGAAGAGGTTATGAGAACTCTATGACCATATCGGGCTGTATATCTGCAAGTGTTGCAGTGCCCATCAACGCCATGGTGATCTCAAATTCTTCTTTTAAGATTTTAAGCACATGGGCAACGCCTAAGGCACCCGCAGTGGCAAGACCATAAATACATGGTCGCCCAACTAAAACCGCGGAAGCTCCCAAGGCAATAGCCTTAAACACATCTGAGCCGCGACGAACACCGCCATCATATAAAAGAGGGAAGTCATGCGGAACGGCTTTTTTGATGAGTTGCAAGGCTTTTAGTGGCGGAATACAGGTATCTAAAACACGACCGCCGTGGTTAGACACAATTAAGCCTTGTATGCCATGTTGAATGGCCAGTTGTGCATCGAGTGGACTGACGATGCCTTTTAACAGGATGGGTAAATCAGTCTGTTGAACCATCCATGCGATGTCGTCCCACGTTGGAGCAATTTTCATTAGTCCGTTAAACACGGGATGATCGCCTTCTCGCAGTTCAGGCAGTGGAATATGGGTAGGAGTGTGCGGATGCTGCATATTTTCAGGGAGGTGAAAGAAGGCTCGACGCTCTCGGTCACGGATACCTGTATGTGGTGAGTCCACAGTGATGACAATGGCGGTGAAGTTTTGTGCCTCAGCGAGCTTAACCAAAGCCAAAGATTTATCACGGTTACCTTGCCAATACAGTTGGAACCATTTGTAAGGATTCTCAGGTTTGAATGTTCGCATGTCCGTGTTGGTAAAAGTACTCAAAATCATATTGCTACCGAGTACTTCAGCTGCCAGTGCGGTTGCAGCTTCTGCTTCAGGATGAAACTGCTGTTGATGTCCAATCGGTGCCACAAAAATAGGATGTGGAAAGGTTTGTCCTAAGATTTCACAGCTCGTATTGCCTTGAGTGAGATCTCTTAACATGCGTGGTATCAAGTGCAGGTTTTGGAACTGAGCGAGGTTATTCCGAACACTGATCTCATCCATAGCACCACCTTGCAAATAGTGCCAGACCATCTCAGGCAGATGCTTTTCTGCCTCAATTTCATAGTCTGCAATCGTTTGCAATGAGGCGGGAATTTGGGTGAGCGGTGGCAAAACAGTTTTTGATGTCATGGAGCGGTCCAATTGCTACAGTAGTTAACGTTGAGCTGGGATTATTGTTTTACAGTTCAGCCCATTTTCGCATCAGGTTATGATACAGACTGGTGAGCTTAACCACTTCCTGATGTTGATCACTGAGTTGCACGCGTAGGTTCTGAATAGTTTGATCAAGATTAAATAAGATATGGCGGTCAGCATCATCTCGAATCATGCTTTGAACCCAAAAGAACGAAGCGACACGGCAGCCTGAGGTCACTGGTGTTACCTCATGCACGCTAGTAGATGGATATAAAATCATATCACCCGCGGGTAGTTTCACTTCATGATAGCCATAGGTGTCTTCTACTACCAAATCGCCACCTTCATATTCGTCAGGTTCGCTTAGAAAAACAGTGCAGGATACATCAGTACGAATCCGATCTTTGCTTCCAGCTACCCAGCGAATGGCATTGTCCACATGGAAGCCAAAAGTTTCGCCCTGTTCATAGCGGTTAAAATAAGGCGGCAAAATATCTAAAGGTAGGGCAGCGGACATAAAGAGTGGATGTTGTCCAAGTGCTTCTAAGATGATATTGCCTAAGTGTTGTGTGAGAGGGTGATCTTCGGGGAGCTGTTGATTTTGTTTTACATTTTTTGAGAGTGATCCTGTGGTTTTTTTACCATCAATCCACTCCACTTTTGCCATTTCATTACGAAAGTATTGTACCTGTTCTTTGCTTAATACATTGGGAATATGATGGATCACAACGCGACCTGCTGAAAATGAAAGATCTATTTAGTCTTTAAGCATATATAAAAATAGCCTCAATGAGAGGCTATTTTTATCAAATCTCAGGATGAAAGAGATTTTAGTTATAAACTTAGTATTTGAAGTTTAGAGACAGTACTGCGCTACGACCTTCAGCTTCAGTTGCATAGTGAGATGCGTAAGCTTTAGTGAAATAACGTGTATCAGCCAAGTTGTTGACATTTAACTGAAGGTCAACATTTTTGTTTACGTTGTAACGCGCCATAGCATCGTAGCGAACGTAACCTGGTACATATTTTGTGTTTGCTAAGTCACCATAAACTTTGTCCATCGCAATTGCGCCAGCACCTAAAGTTAACTGTGGCACAATTTGGTAAGTTGTCCATAGCGTAGCACTGTTTTTAGGAACGTTAGGCATTTGGTTGCCATTAAATATAGATTGGTCTGTACATGTTGTACCACGGCAACTTACACCATTTTTGGTCGCTTTACTGTCTAAATAAGTATAACCAGCACTAATATCCCATTTATCAGTAATCTTACCGTTTAAACCAAGTTCAAGACCATCCACTTTACTTTCACCGATATTGCTATAGGTTGTAGGAGACAGTTGAATACGAGCATTTTGTTTTTCAGTACGGAAAATAGCAGCTGTTAAATTTAGGCGATCTTGTAGCAAGTCCCATTTTGTACCGATTTCAAAAGTACGACTTTCTTCAGGATCTAGGTTGCTATAAGCCGCTCCAATGCCTTCTGAACCGTCACCAGCATCGATACCAACAGGGTTTGCAGAAGTAGCATAACTTGCGTAAATAGACCCATTTTCAACAGGTTTAAAAGTAATACCTGCTTGATATGTGAAAAAGTCGGTATCACTTTCAGTTTTTACTTTATCGCCGGCTTTTGCTGTAGCAGGATTAGCAATAACAGCACTGTTACGAGCTCCATAAGTCATGGTCTGTTCAGTATCAAACTTATCCCAGCGTAAGCCCAAATCTAAAATCCACTGAGGGCTGAATTCAATGTTGTCTAGTAAGTAAATAGAAGTAGATTTTGTTTGAGTGTTGTATTGGTCAGCATCTTCGGTACTAATGCTGCCTGTCCATTGTCCGCGATTAGGATTCTGAACCGAGGTGCACCAACCAGAGCTCACATTTTCAGGCTTGCTACAATCCGAGTAGGCACTTCCCGTAGTATTATCGCCATTGATAATATATTGCGTACGATCTGTTTCTTGGTCTGAGTACTCAGCACCTAGGTTAAAGCTGTGCTTTAAGCGACCTGTATTAAATTTACCTGTTAAAGCCAATTGGTCTGTAAAGGTATCAGTATCAGCTACACGTGAGTTAACACGCGCCCATACATTGCCATTTTTATAAATGTTACCTTTAGAATCATCTGGATTCGTCCAAAGATAGTCATTTTTTGATTTGTTATAAACAGCGGTATTGCTAAGGGTTAAATTATCGGTAAGATCATGCTCTAATTTGATTGTACCTATTTGGTTCTCTTGTTTTTGGAAATCACGGTCTTTCCAACCATAGTAAACACCCTGTTTTACATCAATTGGTTTTCCTGAGTATTGTGAATAGCCCGTAGGATTGTTGTATGGCACACCTGAATCAGGGGTATCATCAGTTTTGAGGTAGTAGTAGCTTAAAGTTGCACGCGTGTCGCTGTCTAGACCAAAAGTAATACTTGGCGCAATACCTGCACGTGCATATTCAGTACCATCTTCTTGACCCGCTTTGTCATTGTGGTGACCCATTACGGCAACACGAGCAGCAATACCATTACCAAAATCTTTGTTACCGTCTAAAGTAATACGTTGGTAATCATCCGTTCCTGCACCCACAGAACCTTCTAAAAAGTCCCCTTTTTTTGCAACTTTAGAAATCATGTTGATGCTACCACCAGTTGTACCTGCACCGCCCATAGCAGATGCAGAACCTTTAGTAATTTCAACTTGCTCAATCGCAAACATTTCACGGTTTTGAGAAGTAGAGTTACGTACACCGTCTACGTACATTGAACTTTCAGAGTTATAACCACGGATAAATGGACGGTCACCATTTGGGTTACCACCTTCACCTGCACCAAGTGTGATACCAGGCACTGTGCGTAAAGCATCGCTTAAAGTTGTAACTTGAGTGTCTTCAATCAACTGTTTAGAAATAACAGATACTGACTTTGGTGTGTCGAGTAGGGGAGCAACGAACTTGCTGTTTGCAGATTTGTCTACTTTCAAACTTTGTTCTGCTGCCGCTTCCGTGTGAATTGTTTCTAATTGCGCGATTTGATCTTGCGCAACAGCATTGACTGCAACCACAGAGAGTGTTGAAGCGATTGCTGAAGAAACCAGCTTTTTACGTGTTTTGATGAAGGCCATAACGAATCTAGTTCTAACGTTGTAAATTAGTATGCGAATAATAATGATTCTTATTTTTTGTAGCATAACTATTACATTGAAATTGTCGATGCTCAGATGTGTTTGTGTAGAAAAAATAAATGTAATAATGTAATGAATTAAACATAAGTTTATGATTCTTATTTAAATTGGAAAATTAGATTATGTTTTTGTAATGTTATTGGAATTTAAAATTTACTTTTTGCAAGCCAAGTTTAAAGGCATTTTTACAAGTGAATATGTATAAATTATGTTGGATCTATATTAGCTATGTACGAAGAAAACCCTGCCGGAGCAGGGTTTTCTTTAGATATGACTATTTTTAGAAGTCGTAAGAAACAGATAGCCAATAATTTCGACCTGGCAAATAGGTTCCTTCTGAGCTTCGACCTATAGATAAGTATTTATAGGCCTGCTGAACATTACCGTTTGTATCGACATAGTCCATATATTCAGTAAAGTCTTTATCTAATAAGTTATTTACAGCAGCATTGACCCGAACATTATTATTCAACTGATAGCTTGTCCCTAAATTGAACAGGTTATAAGCCGAGAATTTGTTGTCTGTATGCTGTTCAATACTAACTTCACCACCAGTTGGTGCAGCTAAATAACGAGGACGTCCTGACTGATACTCATGTTGCAACCAAACATCGAGACTATTATTGATATGCCAAGTCGATGTTAGGTTAAATAGGTGTTTAGCTGTCGATTCGAGCGCATAACCTTTGTTTGCACCTTTAGTTATTTCAGACTCGGTAAATGTATAGGCAGCTTTGATATCCCATTCAGGAATAATTTGATACTTAAGTGATGTTTCTAAGCCGTAGATTTCAGCTTCATCTGCATTGAAACTCTTACTATAAGACGTTACGTTGCTGTTGAAGTTTGAGCAATCATTAGTTGTGCACAAAAAGTTTCGAGAAACGATTTTATCTTCTACAACATTAAAAAATGCAGTGGCATTAAAGTCTAATGTATCTGTAGGTTGATAATTTAAGCCTAGCTCGTAGTTAACTGATGTTTCTGGTTTTAAATCAGGGTTACCTAGACTTGGTGTGGTGCCTTGGCCGCTATAGCCAATAATACCGTTGTATAAATCTTTTGCTGACGGTGTCTTATAGCCTGTGCTTACACCACCTTTAAGTGTTAAAGCATCAGTTGTATTCCATACTAAATAAGCACGCGGGCTAAAGTGACCACCAAATCCTGAATGATCTTCATAACGACCACCGAAGGTGAAATGTAAGTTATCTAATAAGCTCCATTCATCTTCTGCATAAACTGACCAAGTATCTTGAGTAAACTCTTTGCCCATTCCTGCAATATCATCAGCAATAGTAACATCTTTATATTCTGTGCCAACTGTTAGCTTGTGGTTAGCAATAGGTGCAATTAAATGTGAATCAAAGACTAAATCGGTATTTTCCAAAGATCGTGGTTGGCCAGCTAAAGCAGGGAAAGCATCAGTTGGAATGGTACGACCTTTGGTTTCGGTTTTATTTTGACTAATGTACGTTTTCCATTGGCCAAAATCATAATTACCATCATGTCCCGCCGAAATTTGTAGACGATTAAACTCTAATTCATCTTCATAGCCTGCAATACCACCGCGGCTAAAAAAGTTGCCTAGTCGTTGGTCTGAGTTGTCATAGGTTTGGTTTGAGGTAAAACCATCAACCCAGAAAGAGTTTTTATCGTCGAATGTAAATTGTAATTTTCCACCAACATCGTAGTTTTCAGCTTTGCTTGGGCGTGGGTCGCGTGAGGTTGAACTAGCCACAATGCGTTCTGAGCGTTGACGGTCTAAATAACTACCACGGAGCTGTAAGCCTAGACGATCATGAATAATTGGGCCATTGAGCACAAAGCTGGTTTTCCATGAGTCGGCTTCGCTGCCATGTTCCATGACATTGCCGCTGACAGTGACATTACCATTCCATTCATTACTAATTTTTTTGGTAATAATATTGATGACACCACCCATGGCTTCTGAACCATAGCGTGTTGCCATTGGTCCACGAATGACTTCAATACGTTCAATAGAGGCTAAAGGTGGTAAAAAACCATTTGATGTTTCACCAAAGCCGTTTGGAGTGACATCTGATGAGGTGGTTTGGCGACGACCATCAATTAAAATCAGGCTATAGTCATTGCCTAAGCCACGCATTTTGATATTCAGACCTGATGTTTTTCCTACCCCTGAACGAATATCAATACCAGGAATATCAGCTAATAGGTCTGCAATGTTGGTTGCATTTTTCTTTTCAATATCTTCTTTTTTGACCACGCTAATTGAAGCTGGTGCATTTTTAATATCTTGTTCAAAACCCGCAGCTGAAACCACAATGGTGGAAAGCTGATGGGTAGATGAATCTTCAGTTGTTGTTTCTGCGAAAACAGGAGTGGTGATTGCCCCAAGCAATGCCAATGAAAGAGGGTGTAGATTAAACTTACTCATAACTAGAGTTCCAATGATGGACGAGAAAAAAATTGAAAAAAACGATTAAAGTTGACGCAAATATTAATGGTAATATTTATCATTTGCAACAAAAAGCCATAAAAAATATAATACTTTGCGCTTAATCAGTAGCGATTTAAAAATATTCAAAATAAAAACGATAAATGACGAAAAAAATATGTGGTTTCAATCGGGTGTTTTGTATATCGTTCAATGTTGTCATATAATGTGGCACTTTTTAAAATTGTTCTTACCAAAAGATTGAGGAAGCCATGCAAGTAACTTCTGAAGCGGTTTCGGGTGTTACCCGTCGTTTAAATGTATCTGTACCGACGAGCCGTGTTAACGAGCAGTTCGAAGCTCGCTTAAAACGCACTGCTAAAACTGTGAAGATCAACGGCTTCCGTCCAGGTAAAGTGCCAGTAAATGTTGTTCGTCGTGAATATGGCGCGGGTATCTACCAAGAAGTCGTAAGCGACATTATTCGTGACACAGTATTTGAAGCGATCCAACAAGAAAAAATCAATGCTGTTGGCATGCCAAACATTGAAAAATCTGAATTAAAAGACGACGCGCTTGTATACGAAGCGACTGTTGAAGTTTATCCAGAAGTTAACGTGAAATTTGATGGTTTAGAAGTTGAACGTAAAGCATCTGAAGTAAACGACAAAGATGTTGATCAAATGATCGAAAACCTTCAGAAGCAACGTGCTTCTTGGGCTGAAACGAAAGGCATGGCTAAAAAAGACATGCAAGTTACTTTCGACTTTGAAGGTTCAGTAGACGGTGAGAAGTTTGAAGGCGGTTCTGCAGAAGACTTTAAACTTGTTTTAGGTTCAGGTCGTATGATCCCTGGCTTCGAAGACGGCATCGTTGGTATGAAGAAAGGCGAAGAGAAAGTGATTGATGTAACTTTCCCTGAAGATTACCAAGCTGAAAACCTTGCTGGTAAATCAGCTCAATTCAAAATTACTGTGAAGCTTGTTGAAAAACAAAAACTTCCAGAAGTTGATGCTGAATTCCTTAAAATCTTTGGTCTAACTGAAGAAGAAGGCATTGAGAAGTTAAAAGCTGACGTTCGTAAAAACATGGAACGTGAAGTGAAAAATGGTTTGCGTAATCAAGTGAAAGGTGCAGCTTTTGATGCACTTGTAGCTGCAAACGAAGTTGAACTTCCTGCATCTATGGTTGCTCAAGAAGTTGACCGTCAACGTCAACAAATGATCCAACAGTTCACTCAGCAGTTTGGTGCTCAAGGTGCGAAAGCATTTGACTCAAGCATGCTTCCAGATGAATTATTCAAAGAACAAGCAGAAAAATCTGTAAAATTAGGCGTACTGGTAAGCAAAGTTTTAGCTGATGCTAAAATTGAAGTAGATCAAGCACGTGTTGATGCTTACATCGAAGACATGGCTTCTTCTTATGAAGATCCAGCTGAAGTGATCGAATACTTCAAAAATGACAAACAACAACGTTCGCAAATCGAAGCTGTTGTGTTAGAAGACCAAGTGGTTGATCACATCTTAGCGTCTGCTAAAGTAACGGATACTGCTGTAAGCTACGAAGACTTATTGAAAGAGCAACAAGCTCGTCAACAAGGCTAAGTTTAGCTAAAGTAAAAAAGGCGCTTTGAGCGCCTTTTTTATTGTGATCTGGGTTTGTAAAAGGCCTTGCGTTCACAAAGCTTATGCAAAAAATATCTGTTATTTACTTGGGAATATTTTGCATTTTCAGCAATTATCCCTCATATTGTGACTATGAGTTGAGTAACAAAAAATTTAGGAATAAGTAAACGTATGTATATTCCAACTATCGATAATGCCTTAGTTCCAATGGTTGTAGAACAGTCATCTCGCGGTGAACGTTCATTTGACATTTATTCACGTCTTTTGCGTGAACGCGTCATTTTTATGACTGGTGAAGTTGAAGATAACATGGCGAATTTGATTGTCGCGCAAATGTTGTTTTTAGAAGCGGAAAACCCAGATAAAGATATTCATCTTTACATTAACTCACCAGGTGGTTCGGTGACTGCGGGTATGGCGATTTACGATACCATGCAATTTATTAAACCAGATGTTGTGACCTATTGTATGGGGCAAGCAGCATCAATGGGTGCTTTCTTGCTGAATGCAGGTGCGAAAGGTAAACGTTATTGCCTTGAAAATGCACGTGTCATGATCCACCAACCGTTAGGCGGTTTCCGTGGTCAGGCATCTGATATTGAAATTCATGCACGTGAAATTCTGTTCATTAAAGAACGTTTAAACCGTTTAATGGCAGAGCACAGTGGTCAAGACTATGAAACTGTGGCACGTGATACTGACCGTGATAACTTTATGACAGCGCAAGCTGCAAAAGAATATGGTCTCGTGGACGAAGTGTTATCTAAACGTCCATAAGTTTTAAAAGTTTAGAATTGGAGTGAATATGTCCGAACATCCTCAAGGACAAAAGCATTGTTCATTTTGCGGTAAAACGCAGTCTGAAGTTGGGAAACTGATTGCAGGCGAGGACGCGTACATCTGTAATGAATGTGTGGACGTATGCTTAGACTTGGTGCAAACCAGTCAACAAGTTGAGTCGGGTGACTGGGCTGCAAAACCCTTGCCTAAACCTCACGAGATTCGTGCGGCACTAGATCAATATGTCATTGGTCAAGATGTGGCAAAGAAAACCTTGTCAGTTGCTGTCTATAACCACTATAAACGCCTTAAAGCGACACATGGTGGACATAAAAACGATGATGCTGTTGAAATTGCAAAAAGTAATATCTTATTAGTAGGACCAACAGGTTCGGGTAAAACCTTACTTGCGCAAACCATGGCACGTCTTCTCGATGTTCCTTTTGCTATGGCTGATGCAACGACACTTACCGAAGCAGGCTATGTCGGTGAAGATGTTGAAAACATTGTACAAAAGCTTCTACAAAAAGCAGACTATGATGTAGAAAAAGCGCAAAAAGGTATTATCTATATCGACGAAATCGACAAGATTACCCGTAAGTCTGAAAACCCATCGATCACGCGTGATGTGTCGGGTGAAGGTGTACAACAAGCTTTACTGAAAATGATCGAAGGTACGGTTGCCTCTATTCCCCCTCAAGGTGGTCGTAAGCATCCGCAGCAAGAATTCATTCAAATTGATACTTCAAATATCTTGTTTATCTGTGGTGGGGCATTCTCGGGTCTTGAGAAAATCGTACAACAGCGCCAAGAAAAAGGTGGAATCGGCTTCACGGCTGAAGTGAAGAAGAAAGATGAAGGCAAGAAATTGTCTGACTTGTTCCGTCAAGTTGAAGCGACCGATTTGGTGAAATTTGGCCTGATTCCGGAGTTTATTGGTCGTTTACCTGTAATTGCGACTTTGGAAGAGTTAGACGAAGAAGCTTTGATGCAAATTCTGACTGAACCGAAGAATGCATTGACCCGTCAATATCAACATTTGTTTGATATGGAAAATGTTGATCTGGTTTTTGAAGACTCAGCACTACGCGCTGTGGCGAAAAAAGCCTTAGACCGCAATACGGGTGCACGTGGCTTACGTTCTATTTTGGAAAATACGCTGCTTGAAACCATGTACGATTTACCAAGTCGTACCGATGTTGGTACGGTTGTGGTGAATGAAGACGTGATTAACGGCACGGCTGCACCATTATTTAAGCCAGAGCGTTTACCAAGAATCGAACAGAAAGATGCAGCTAAAGTTGATTTAAAAGTGATTAACTCAAAATCCGCTTAAGTTGTTATTCATCCGAAACGTGTGAAAATCGAGTGTTTTCACACGTTTTTTTATATTCAAAAAAAAGAGGGAATGCTACTCTGCATCAATAGGCTGGGATGCCTAGATTAAAACTAAAAATTCAGTATCAAAATAAAAATACGTCGTGAGGAATAATCATGCGTGCAATGACGATTACGCTTTTAAGCAGTTTAATTTTATTGGGTTGTCATGGAAAAGTGACAGTTGAACAACCTGAATTAACATCAACCCTCAGTCATGAGATTGATTTTGAACACGATCCAGGTATGGTCGAGCAGTATCGCATTGGGGTGTTTAGTGTAGGTGGATGGGTCAACCAAAAATTAGGACAGCGTTTTCAGCGTGTCCAACCCCAGCATGAACAAGCGGCGATGGTTTATCTGTATCGTCCAGACTCAAAATGGAATCGACAAGAAATTGTGGCATCGAGTTTATTTATCAATAAAGAGCGCATTCCAAGCCTGCTGAACAATCATTACTATTGGGTCGAATTACCCGCAGGGACTTATCGTTTATCGAGTAGTCGGCCTTTGGGTATTAACCATTTTCAAAAGCCGAAATATATCGATTTTAGCGTAGAAGCAGGGCAGTCTTATTTCATCAAGTATGATGAAGAGAACTTATCCACACGCCGTGATGTTTCGGGGCCTTTGGCGGTTATCCCTGAAAAAATTGCGATTCAAGAAATTGCATTTACCCAGTTAAAGTCCAACAGCTACAACTTTGTCGCGGAAGATCAACACACGGGTGAGCTACGAAAGAAAGCGCAAAAACTTAAACCTGCCAAATATGACCCAAGTGAAGATGTTCAGCTGATGAAGCCCTTTAAGCTGTGGAATCCTTTAACCTGGTAAGTGAGCTATTGTACTTTTTTGGCTTGTTCAAATAATGGTGTCAGGGTCTTTTCAATTTGACGATTCATTTCCAGCTGAATAGCAGGATCTTGCATCATTTCAGCAGACATGGCGATGCTATTACGCATGATTTCACTCATCATTTTGCTGCTTTTTTTATTGATAGACTGGCCTAGAGGTGTTTCAAGAAACTGAATGTTGGCCAATACTTCCTCTTCGGTAAAGGTCTGCATATATACATTTTTAAGCATTTGCATAAATTTAGGATCTGAAATCAATTTAGTGCTAAACGATGCCGTGATTTCAGCGATTTGCTTGGCTGCTTTTTGCTGTTCAGTATTGAGTGTTGATGTTTTAAAAATATTCTTAATGATTTCTTCGGCTTGTTGGTCATAAACGGGGCGCATTTCTTGCTGAGACTGTGCTAATGTGCCTTTAATATCGCCGAGTTTGAGCGCTTTCTCTACCGATGCTTCGGTCGCGGGTTTGGCAAAAGAAGCTGTGCTGAGGACACATAAGGTAATACCGCAAAGGATGTGATTTAATTTTTTCATTGTTGGTCTATATCTTTTGATTAAGTCTATAAAAGTAGGAAAAAAATACCCTTAACATGACCTTAGCATGTTAAGGGTATCCAAAAAAGTAAAACTTAAGTTTTAGCCCGCTGCAGCATCGACTACTGGAATTTTACCAATTTTGGCTTGCCAGATTTTTGGTGCTGTTGCGTGAATAGACGTACCATTCACATCAACTGCTACCGATACAGGCATGTCTTTTACTACAAATTTGTAAATCGCTTCCATACCTAAGTCAGCAAAAGCAACCACTTCAGCTTCACGAATTGCTTTAGACACAAGGTAAGCTGCGCCGCCCACTGCCATCAAGTAAGTTGCTTTGTTGTCTTTAATTGCTTCAACAGCTGCAGGGCCACGGTCCGCTTTACCGATCATGCCGAACATACCGGTTGCTTCAAGTACTTGACGTGTGAACTTGTCCATACGTGTTGCTGTTGTTGGGCCAGCAGGACCAACCACTTCATCACCGACTGGATCTACAGGGCCAACGTAGTAAATGAATTTACCTTTTAAGTCGACAGGAAGCTCTTCACCATTGTTCAGCATGTCGACCATGCGTTTGTGTGCAGCATCACGACCTGTATAAATTGTACCGTTTAGAAGCAAAGTGTCGCCTGGTTGCCAAGCGTTCATTTCTTCTTGGGTAATGGTGTCGAGGTCAACGCGCTTAGAGGTTGATGAATCCCAAGTGACTGATGGATAGTCTTCAAGTTTAGGTGCTTGAATGTGTGCAACACCTGTACCATCAAGTTGGAAGTGCGCGTGACGAGTCGCTGCGCAGTTTGGAATCATACCCACTGGTTTGCCCGCAGCGTGACATGGGTAATCTTTAATTTTAATATCTAGAACTGTGGTTAACCCACCTAGGCCTTGCGCGCCAATACCCAGTGCGTTTACTTTTTCGAAGATTTCCATACGAAGTTCTTCGATTTTATTTTCAGGGCCACGACGAAGTAATTCGTCCATGTTGATTTCTTCCATGAGCGATTCTTTCGCAAGCATCATGGCTTTTTCAGCAGTACCACCAATACCAATACCCAACATACCTGGTGGACACCAGCCAGCACCCATAGTTGGAACAGTTTTAAGTACCCAATCCACGATTGAGTCAGATGGGTTTAACATAGCCAGTTTAGATTTGTTTTCTGAACCGCCACCTTTTGCCGCAACGGTAATATCCACTTTGTTGCCTGGAACAAGTTTGTGATAGATCACAGCAGGGGTGTTGTCTTTGGTGTTTTTACGACCAAAAGCTGGGTCAGCCAATACAGAAGCACGCAGTACGTTTGAGTTTTCTAAGTAACCCTGACGTACACCTTCGTTGATTGCATCGTCTAAGCTCATAGTTAAATCAAATTTAACATCCATGCCCACTTCAACGAATACGTTAACGATACCTGTATCTTGACAGATTGGGCGGTGACCCTCTGCGCACATACGCGAGTTAATTAAGATTTGTGCGATCGCATCCTTCGCGGCTTTGTTCTCTTCACGATCATATGCACGGCTCATCGCTTGGATGAAGTCTTGTGGGTGATAGTAAGAAATGAACTGAAGCGCGTCTTTGACCGATGTGATCAAATCATCTTGCTTGATAATAGTGGTCATACAAATATCTCTTGAGCGGGCTGATAGCTAGCGGGCTAAATTATAAGACAAAATGCCGAGGTTGTGGATGTTTTGCGAAGCCTTTGGGCGAAAGTTTAATAGTTGAACAAAATTGATGAGAAAATGAGGTTATAAAGGGTGGTAAATATGACAAAAATATCTAAATTTAATGAAATATTTCATGTCTAAATTTGGATTGTGAATATTATTTATTACTTAAGATATTGAATATATTTTAAAAATAATAATATTCGAAATATGACAGCACTGTCATAAAGTTGTCATAAAACTTTCGCATAATGCATTCATCAAACAATAGGACATCGAACATGTTGACAGGTTTAGTGATGGCTGCGGGCTTTTGTGTATATATCGCAGCGACTTGGATGTATGGTCAAAAAGAAGATCAGGCTTAAGCTTTATCTTCTTTTTTTGTTTTAAGCTTTCTTCAAATCTTCAAATCTTCAAATCTTCAAATCTTCAAATCTTCAAATCTTCAAATCTTCAAATCTTCAAATCTTCAAATCTTCAAATCTTCAAATCTTCAAATCTTCAACTAGCTAAAAATTGTTTAACGCCTTAAGATTCCAGTTTCAAATCTTAAAAAAATACAATGAAATACTATTCCTCTACTTCATCCTTGCTATTTATCGGATGCTTTTTCTTGTGGTCTATTTTCCTGTTTTATTTAATGGCTCAAAAGCATGCAGGCAATGTCATTGTCGAAGATATATTTAAATTTAATTTTTACTGCATGATGCTTGCAATGTTGCCTTTGCTTTTGAAAAAAGCTCCGCCTAAAAATGATGTCGAGATGACGATTTTTGAAGAAAAGCAACATATGGAAATGCGCCATCAAGTCCTGAGCCAATCTGCTCAAGAGCGTCGGAAAGCTTATTTGATGAGTGCTTTTTTCGGTTTTTTAATGTCGAGTTTAATGATGGGCTTTATTTTGATGTTAGATAAATAAGCTGAATGTGAGTTTATCCGATCTAATTTTTCTCACTTTTCCGCATTTGGGATGGAGAATAGCCAAAGTACTTTTTAAAGCGATGACTGAAATGGCTGCTGGAGCTAAATCCATACTGTTCCGAAATGTCCGTCATATTGGCAGATGTGTGCTGTAGAGCTTGGTGTGCCAGTTCAAGTCGACGTTGCATCACATATTGGTGCGGTGGCATGTGCATAGATTGCTTAAACATATGGGCAAAATGGTATTCACTGAGCTGAGTTTGCTCGGCCAAATCTGATAAGGTCAAGCTTTGCTGAATATGCTGATCAATCCATTCTAATAATTGCTTCAGGGTATACGGGGACAGCCCGCCTTTGACTTCAGGGGCTTGCCACTCGGTATGGCTATAATTTTTAATTAGATGGTTGAGCAGAAGCGTTGTGGCAGTACTCATCTGCAAGTGATTTTCACGGTTTTGCCAAGCCCCATTGAGTAAAAAGTGTCGATAGATCATGGCAATCTGTGGGTCGGCCACGAAACTTTGCGGATTTAAAATAATTTGGCTTGGCTCACGATCCCACACTTGTTCAGCGACGCGTTGTAAGTGTTTTTCAGTATAGTACAGATGCACAAAAGTCAATGAGTCACGCAGATCCCATGTCGACTCAAAATTCTGTGGCATCAAGCACATATGATCTGGCCCACCGCCATTATGCCAACCTTGAGCTGTCTTTTGATAGCTGTGATATCCCCCTTGAATGTACATACTGAGTGTATGGTGGTTACTACAAACACTGACGCGGTCTTGGTTGTTTTGCCACATGGCTAACTGCATGCCCGAACCCAGTTCGACCGAGTCGAGGAGTTGAGCTTTATGTTGTTGTAATTGATCTAGAATCTGATATTTCATCATCTATACGCAGTGCCAAATGGAAGATCTAGTGTAGGACTTTGATTTCATTTTGTCATCTATAGCAGAAAATCAATAAAAAATCACAAGTTCATGATAATGACCACAAGAAGGTGCAAGAAATGAGAGTCCTAAACCAAGCACAATAGCGTGAGTGGTTTGAGTTTGGTTTAAAGAGTATGAATGCGCTGTTGTATGCTTTGGTGGTGGTGATTTGGGGAACAACATGGATTGCGATTAGTCTGCAACAACAAAGTGGAATATCGACCAATGTAGCCGTATTTTGGCGCTTCTTTATTTCGGCTATGGTGTTGTTTGCTTTTATTGTGTTGTGCCGAAAACTGCAAAAGCTGGCTGTAAAAGACCATCTGTTTTGTGTGTTGCAAGCGTGCTGTATTTTTGGTTTTAACTTTGTTTGTTTCTATTATGCGGTTCAATATATCAGCAGTGGTTTGGAAGCAGTTATTTTTTCGATGGCGGTCATTTTTAATACCCTCAACGCTAAACTGTTCTTTGGACAACAGGTGTCTACACGTTTTTATCCTGCGGCTGTGTTGGGTGGATTGGGGATCATCGCCTTGTTTTGGCATGATGTGGTGGGAAGTACCTTAAACAATCATACGCTGATGGGGATTGGTCTTTGTGTGTTGGGAACCTATGGTTTTTCACTGGGCAATATGATCAGTGCGCGTCATCAAAAAAAAGGTCTGGATATTTTTACCACCAATGCTTATGGCATGCTATATGGTTCAATCCTGATGGCATTGATTGCTGGATTTAAACAAGACGAGTTTTTGCCTGCTATGGAATTCAGTGCGGTGAGTGCTTTATTGTATTTGGCTATTTTTGGTTCAGTGATTGGCTTTACCGCCTACTTCTATTTGGTTGGACGGATTGGTGCGGGTAAGGCAGCTTATAGTACTTTGTTATTTCCTTTGGTGGCTTTGGTGATTTCGACCATCTGGGAAGGCTATCAATGGCATATGAATGCGGTGATTGGGGTGATTTTGATTTTATGTGGTAATGCAATTTTCTTTATTCAAACGCCTAAGTTTAGACTGAGTCAAATGTTGAAGCGAAGCTGAGTGATGAAGATCTAAAGACACTACAGTTTATAAAGCTCAGACATGAGCTTTGGGCTTTTAAATCTATAAGCTGTTAGTTTTAGTGAATCAAAATCTTCCCTAAGCTACGGCTCAATATTTTGATTTTATAAACGCTAGTAATTCTTGGAATAATGGATGCCATTCAGCGCTTGGTGACTCAAACAGAGGGTGCCAAAAGAAATTAAATTCTAATCCACCGTCATCATTGCATAAATGTGTCCAATGCTCTTTTAAAGTTTCTGTGGTATGGCAGATAAATACATGCCAGTTAGGACCTTGCTCAGATGGATGATGTAAACCCAAATATGAGTGAATGTGTGCAGAAGAAATCCCCGATTCTTCATAAAGCTCTCGCAAAGCTGCCTCTTCTAGTTCTTCATTCGTCTCAACTGTACCTTTTACGATTTGAATACCTGCAATAGGATGTTTAAACACTAATATTTCTGTTCTTTGATTGATATTTCGAAATATAACTGGGACTACTTTTTCTATTAATGTCATTTTTCAATTTTATCAACTAGGTAGGTCATTATAGCAATTTAAAAGAATAGAACTTCGGCGAAATAAATGTATACAGCTTTACCGCTATGATCATTGGCTATACTGGACATAGTCGTATCTAGAGCTGTCAGGGAATTTTTCTACTGACAATAGCTTGAACCAAATCTGCATGAGCTCATCATGATGCTGTATTGGCTTTAATCCGAAGCGCTTCCATCTCAATCTCAACCATTTTTTGAGAATTGGATCGTTTCTTTTGCAACTCCTCAAACTTTTGTCTATCTAGCGAGCTGGATAAGATAATATTACCCATTTCAATTTGAAGATTATTGTCTTTTTTGAGTTTCTCACGGGCTGCGACTACTTCTGAGCTTTTGAGAGATACCATGTCGTAATTTTGATTCAGGCTTTGAATGCGCTTGTTTGATTTTTCAATTGCAGTTTTCAGAGCACGCAGATCTTTTTTTTCCATCGCATGTTTTATCTCCCACATTGAGTTTTCTGCTTCTTGTTTAGCTGCACTTGTTTGTGCCCCGAGTGCAATGAGGTCATGTTTAATGTCTGCGGCATTATCTTGACTCAGATGTGAGGTGGTCTGCGGTGCAGTGCGAGCCGTAACATTGAGCTCAGCTGTTGATTTTGCTTGTTGTCGGGTGTTGTCTAATGCCCCAGTATTGAGTTGAGGATATACCATGCGTTGTAAGGCTCTCATTTCACTGATAGAGCTTTGTTGTATGACGCTAATTTTTGCTTCTAATCCAGTGATACGATCCATCTGTGGTGGGTTTTTAGTATTTTCTTGTGCGAGCTCAACTCCTAGAAGATGGACTTGCTTAAATTTCTCACGTAACGCAGCACCCTCTTGGCTTTTGAAGTTTGTTGCATCTAGTGCGGTATTAAACGCAAGAGAATGGGTTTTCAGTTGTTCTAGCAGGGCGGGGATGGTATCGACTTCTTTATTTTGACGAGCCGCTTTAAGTGCATCTTGTGCGTTCAAAATGGCTTGAGAATTTTTATTCGAAATCTGATCTAGGGCATCAAGATCCGCTTTAATGTCAGCTGGATTGGCGGTACTTAAGTTTTTATATGCTGTGGTTGAGTCTGACGGTGTTTGGTGCTGCTTAGATTCATTACATGCTGTCAGTGAAAATGTTGTCACTATTAGAATTGGAAGCAATTTTTTATTCATTATGAGACCAATGATTTAGAATTTAATTATATCGCTTGAGTATATTGTTTAAGTGTCTGAAAAGTAAAGTTTTACTGTTTTATCTGTGTTTGGGCTATGCTCGTAAATATACATTAGTCGAATGTTTGAGAGGCTATACGATTAGGTGGTACTACACTCAGTTCAATTGTATATGCTGGAGAGTGACGAATTTGTATTTAGTGAAAAATGGTTTCACATCGTGTGCTGATTACAGTAGCAATCGCAAAATTACACTTTAAAATAGTTCAAGAGAAGAAAATAATGGAGCTTTCATTTCTTTCAATAGTTGGTTGTTTATTGATAGTTGGTGGATTATTACTTCCAATTTACACAGCAAATTTATTTCCTTTATCAAAAAAATCAAATGACCAGTATCAAGAGATGATGAGGAAAGGTGACCGTGGATGGATTATTGATTTTAAGATCAATCAATGGATAAGAAAAAATTGGATTTACATTCCAATTTTGGGGGTGCTCTTCTTTTTGATTGGATTATTATTTTAAGTAAAGAAGTAGGTTTTCAACCTAATATATTGATAAATTATTAAATAATTTTGAAGGTGTGTGGCTTCTTCTAAACATTTATTTCGTTGAACATAGCTCTTTTAAAAACAAAAACCACCCAACTTTTCCGTTGGATGGTTTGGATCACATCAAGTTACTTTAAGTTGTTGCTTGTTGTTCCGCTTGAATTGCAGTGAGTGCAATCGTAAACACAATATCATCCACCAAAGCCCCACGAGACAAGTCATTTACAGGTTTGTTCAAACCTTGCAACATTGGGCCTACACTCACAACATTTGCAGAGCGTTGTACGGCTTTATAGGTCGTATTGCCTGTGTTTAGGTCAGGGAAAATAAACACATTGGCACGACCTGCAACTTTAGAATCAGGTGCTTTCGAGCGTCCGACACTTTCAACCGATGCTGCATCGTACTGAAGCGGCCCATCAATCAACAGATCAGGACGGCGTTCTTTCGCTATACGTGTTGCCTCAGCGACTTTTTCAACTTCAGCTCCAGCACCAGAGGTACCCGTAGAGTATGAAATCATTGCAATACGTGGGTCTAAGCCGAAGGCCTTTGCTGAATCAGCCGATTGAATCGCAATTTCAGCGAGCTCTTCGGCATTTGGGTCTGGGTTAATCGCACAGTCGCCATAAACATAGACTTCATCGGGTAACAGCATAAAGAACACGGAAGAGACCAGTGAGTACTCAGGCGCTGTTTTAATCAGTTGGAAGGCTGGGCGTACAGTATTGGCTGTGGTATGTATTGCACCTGAAACCAAACCATCGACCTGATCGAGTGCCAACATCATGGTACCCAGAACGACAGTGTCTTGCAGCTGTTCACGTGCTTGCAGCTCGTTCAGTTTGCCTTTACGCAATTCCACCATCTTTTCGACATAGTTTTCACGAATCAAATCTGGATCGATAATTTCTAAGTCATGTGGAAGCTCAATACCACGTGCTTTTGCCACCTCTACGACAGCTTCAGGTTTTGCCAATAAGATACAGTGTGCAATGCCACGAGATTGGCAAATAGCCGCCGCTTGAACTGTACGTGGCTCATCGCCTTCAGGTAGAACAATCCGCTTTTTCGCAGCAATCGATTTTTGGACCAACTCATGGCGGAAAGCCGAAGGCGAGAGACGAGGTTGGTACGAGCCATTCAACATTGCCGTTAACCATTCTTCATTGATATGGCTCGAAACAAAACGAGTGACTTGTTCAGCACGTTCAGTATCATCGACAGGAATTTCATTGCTGAGATTGGCTAAGCTCTGCGCCGTGTCGAACGTGCTGAGCGCTGTATGTAAAATTGGTAAGCCTTGCTTAATCGCTGTTTGGCAGAACGCAAGCACTTGCTCGTTTGGTGTATGGTGTTCAGTTAGGACCAAACCTGCCAGTGGAATACCGTTACTGCTGGCTAAGCTGGATGCCAAAAGCACATCGATACGATCTGATGCACTAATGATCAGCTCGCCTGCGACAAACTTATGAAGTTCGTGCTCAATGTTCGATGCAATCAAACTGCTATGCAACACACGACGTTGGTTAGCGTCGCCTTGATTGATCCATTCCGCTTGAATGTGTGAAGCCAAGTCTGACATACGCGGTACGCTGAGCGTGTTGCTAAATGGAACCAAGCCGATTACAGGGAGTTTGTCTGATCCGAGCTTTGGATGGGTTTTTTGAAGTTCAATAATAAATTTATTGGTATCGCTGATTAAACGCAGACTAGGGTCAAACGTCACTGGAATGTGTGCTGAGTCATCGGGCAAGCCTTTGGTGCGCATCAATAACACGCCCGCAGTTCGCTCTGAACTGGCACCGCCAAAGTAGCGTAGTTGGCTATCGACTTTTTCAGCCGTCGCGTTTGGTTTATTAATGTCTGCATTGCTGACAATAATGACTTTGGCATCGAGTGCTTGCGCAAGTTGTGCATTTAGTTCAGAGGCAAAAGAATCTCGGCTATTCGGGACTAAGCCTTCAACAATAATCAGGTCGTGCTTACGCGCAATAGCACGGTGCAAACGAACCGCATCTTCAAGTAGCTCATCATTTTCACCTGCGCTGAGTTGTTGCAATATGGTGTGATAGTTAATTGGTTCAACGGTTTCATTTTTTGAAACATGGTGATAGAGCGCTGTTGTGCGGTCTGCACCTGTGGTGAGTTCTTGAGAAAAAGGTTTTAAAAAGCCAGCCTTAACCCCTTGGCATTCCAGCGCATAAACCAAACCCAGGCAAGCAGATGTTAAGCCGACGCCTTCCCCAGTGGGCACAAGTAAAATCGTTTTCATATATTTATTCGTCATACAAGAATTTAAAACAGACTTGAGTGAATGTAACGACCGCTTAAGCGATCGCTACATTGTCTTCAGACTTTTTTGCAGCAGTTTGAATCACCTCATCGGCCACGAATGCAGTTTCTTTGGCAATACGGCCTTCTTCATCGGTCGGTACAACCCAAATTTGTGGGCCTGTACCTGTATCAATACGACCTTCGGTACCACGTTTTAAACTGTCATTGGCTTCTTTACTCAAGTTAAAACCAAAGTGCGGTAGGAAAGCGACTGTTTTTTCACGAATATATGCCGAGTTCTCACCAATACCACCCGTGAAGAACAATCCATCAAGACGTGGTAGACCGCAGCTCAGTGCCGCCAATGATTTTGCGAGGCGGTAGCAGAACACTTCAATAGCTAAAGTCGCATCTTCATTGCCTTGTTCAGAGGCTTCAATCAAAGTACGCATGTCATTTGATAGATCAGACAGGCCGAGTAAGCCCGATTGGCTATTCAGCATTTTATCAATTTTATAAATATCCCAACCTAAGTTGTTGGCAAGGAAACTATGTAAGCTTGGATCGACATCACCACTGCGTGTGCCCATCACGACACCTTCAAGTGGAGTTAAGCCCATTGACGTGTCTACACTCTGTCCATTCCAAATTGCACAAGTAGAGCTACCATTACCCAAGTGTGCAGTTAACCAGCCTCCTTGTTTGAAGCTACCAGCCAGTTCTGAACCGCGTTCAGACACATAAGCATGGCTTGTACCATGGAAGCCATAACGGCGTACATTGTGCTCAGTGTATAAGAACTTTGGCACAGCGTAGCGGTAAGCATGTGCAGGCATGGTTTGGTGGAATGCCGTATCAAATACAGCCACTTGTGGTAGCTCTGGGAATAAACGCATAGTGGCGTCAATCCCAACCAAGTGCGCAGGGTTGTGTAGTGGTGCTAGTGGTGTTGCTGCACGAATGCGTTCGACAATTTCTTCTGTTAAAAGCTCAGCTTTGGTCAATGTACCGCCGTGTACCACGCGGTGACCAATGGCTTGAGGGTTATAATGTGAAAGGCGTTCTAAGATGGTTTCCAATGCTTTCTCATGATCGGCATGTGGAATAGACAATTCAAGGGGTTGACCACCCGCAGTAATGCCTTTGATACGAGCGTCAGCAGAACCTAAGTTCTCAGCTAAACCGAAAATACGATCTTCACGACGTTCAGAAACGAGCGCATATTTGATTGATGAAGATCCGCAGTTAATTACTAATACTGATGTAGACACGTTTTAATACCTGATTCTAATTGAATTATCCGTCCTAGAACTGATCTTCATGCAGTACGTTCTTATGCAATCTTGATCATTTTTTATGTTGTATCATGTGTATATTTTTAGTCCAAGATAGACTTTAGGTGATTAGACTTAAGCACTATCGACCGTCTGATGAATAATAATTAAAATTTATCGGTTCATGATTTTCATTTATTCATGAAATGATGCTGAATTATTCATCAGCTTTAACCCTTTAAAAATAACACGCTATCTGCTGAAAAGAGCTGAATATATTGTGGCGTTCCTGTTTATTTTTGATATTTCATTTTAGACTCACACATAATCACATGCATAATCAATGTGACCATCAAAAAAAGCATGATTTCCTCTAGATTTTAAGGATTCGCAGAGGCAGAGAATGTTTAGATATAAAAAATGCTCAGCCCTCTTAAGAGGGCTGAGCATCATGCTTTAAAATGAGTTGGACGCGCTATTGGCGAATTTGACCATCACCAAACACAATCCATTTTTGTGAAGTCAGGCCCTCTAAGCCGACTGGGCCACGGGCATGGATTTTATCGGTTGAGATGCCAATTTCTGCACCTAAGCCATATTCAAAACCATCGGCAAAACGGGTCGAGGCATTGATCATGACAGAACTCGAATCAACAGCAGCCAAGAACTCGCGAGCTAGAGAGTAGTTTTCTGTAATGATCGAATCAGTATGGTGTGAGCCATATTTGTTGATATGCTCAATCGCTTCTTCCATACCAGACACCACTTTCACTGCTAAAATTGGACCGAGGTATTCCGTGTACCAATCTTCTTCTGTCGCCGTTTTGACTGTCGCACCTAAAATGCGCTGAGTTTCAGCACAGCCGCGCAACTCCACTTGTTTTTCAGTGTAGAGCTCAGCGACACGCGGTAAAAACTCATCTGCAACTTTTTCATCGACCAGCAAAGTTTCCATTGCATTACACACGCCGTAACGGTGAGTTTTTGCATTGAGCGCAATCGGTAGGGCTTTTTGTAGGTCAGCTTGCGCTTCAACATAAACGTGACAGTTCCCATCCAAGTGTTTAATCACAGGGACACGGGCTTCATTGCTGATACGTTCAATCAGGCCTTTGCCTCCACGTGGAACAATCACATCGACAAATTCAGTGAGTGTAATCAGTTGCCCCACGGCTGCGCGGTCTGCGGTGTTAATGACTTGAACCGCATGTTCAGGTAAACCCGCCAGTTTTAAACCGCGTTGAATGGCTTCAGCAATGGCTTTATTGGATTCGAGCGCTTCAGAACCACCACGTAAAATAATGGCATTACCAGACTTCAGTGCTAAAGACGCGGCTTCCAAGGTCACATTTGGGCGAGACTCGTAAATCATGCCAACCACGCCTAAAGGAACGCGCATCTTACCGAGCTGGATTCCTGACGGACGATAGGCCATATCGGTGATTTCACCAACAGGATCTTTGAGGCCAATCACATCTTTTAAGCCTTGCAACATGCCTTTAAAGCGTGCGGGAGACAGTTCTAAGCGATCAAGTAAAGCACTGTCTAAGTTGTTGCTGTGCGCTTTGTTCATATCTGCTTGGTTCGCCGCTAAAATAGTGGGCTCACTGTTGACTAAAGCAGTATAAATAGCTGACAACGCGTTGTTTTTAGTTTCGGTAGAGGCACGCGCCAAAATACGAGAAGCTTGACGTGCTTGCTGTCCTACCGTTTGCATATATTGTTCAATCGACTCTTGCATAGCGGGTTGATCACTTAGAAATTTCACAGAAGATAGTAACAGCCTAACACTCGACCGCATAGTCTCTACATGAAAAATCCAGCGTATAGGCGGGCTTATACATATTTTGAAATTGTTTTTTATCTAAAACATGATGAGCGGTTATACAATCTGTTGCGTGTAAAACAGTGCTCTGTATAGAATGAATTTTAGGACATGAAGTCCTTGCATAATTATTACAACACTGAACACCCTGTTGCCGTTGACAGGCGTGATCGTGCATTTCTTGCAAAACAAAAAGTACAGGCAAGAGTAGAGGGAAGGAACATGAATTCTATGATTCAAAGGGATGCCGAGCTGGATGACGCGAATTTACGCTTAGGTTTTTTCGATGTTTACCATCGTAACAGCTTTAAAGAACCTGCACGAACCACATGGATTGAGGGCTGGAAAGTCGAATATATGGCGATTGCTCGGCCAGAGTCATTCCATCGCACGCCTATCGTGATTATTGGTGGGGCGTTTCAAAACTTTAATTCCTACAAATACTGTGTTGAGCAATTGCTCGATGCCGGTCCGATTGTCCTGATTGATCTGCCTTCAATGGGTGCCAATCAACAAATTCGTAATATCGATACGGGCTTGTCTGCAGGAACATTAGAACTGGGTGATCTTGCGAAGATGCTTGGCATTTGGTTCGATATTGAAGGATTAGACAAAGTTTCAGTGATGGGCATGTCACTGGGCTCAGTGGTGGCGTCTTGTCTGGCCGATCAACGACCAGAACTGATTGACCGTATGATTTTAATGGGCGTGATGCAAAAGACCCGTAAAAGTTGGCGGATGTTGCTGGAAGAGTCGTTACATTTAATGCGTGAACAACGCATGGATGAATTTGGTCAGGCCGTGATTTTGTATTTGGTCAATCATGCCAAAATGGATAAAACCAGAATGTCACCCACAGCCAAGCGTTTGTTCTTCAGACAGATGGCGGAGTTTACCGCAACAGAACAAGAGCGCTATGAAATCAACTGTAATCGTTTGCTTCGCCTCACCGATGTGCCGATTCCACAGTGCAGAGTCTTGGTGGCCTGTGGCCAATATGACAGTTTTACCTTGCCACATGAAAATGCCAACTTTGCGTTGCAATGTCCTGACATGGAATATGCGCAAATTGCCAATGCAGACCATGTGCCACAGCTACAACGCCGTAATGAAACCATGCACTTGTTTGCGACGTTTCTGAAGGACGAGTCCATTCAACACTTAGACGGGATTATCCCCTTTAGTCGAGCACAAATGTTGGAAATGGAGCGTCGTGGTGAAGAGCGAGTTCAGATTCAACAGCCCGAAACTTTCTTAAGCTATCGACATTCAGACTTGGTGATTGCGACAGAAGTGGTGGACTTGAACTACTTTGGGGTGCTTTTACGCTTTGAGTCAGACTTAGCTGCTGTGGCGGCTAAATATCCGCGTGATTTGGCTTTGCACTTGAGCGATGAAGAAGGCGAGTTTCAGATTGAATGTTTAATTTTCTCGGAAGATGGACCATATATTCGTGCCTTATTTAAACATGGCAGTTTTGAACTCGCGGAGCGACTGCTTCGCTTTGTGGGGCGTCAGAAACAAGAACAGACGTTGCTCGAAGCCGTGAGTTAAGTGAAAGTCAAAAATAAAAAAACAGCGTGTCATCGCTGTTTTTTTTATGGGGACTAAGTTTATTGCTCGAGTTGATTGGGCTTTTGCCATTGGCTATGTATCAACCAGACCAAGTCGCCTAAGTGGTCCTGCTGATCTAAGTTTGAAGTATCGGCCTGAGTACTATTGAAGGCTAAAGTGGGTTGGTGAACAGTAACAGTATGAAAGCCCGCTTGTTTGAAAAACTGAGCCGCTTCAGGCGGACTGATAAAGTGAAAGCCAAAGGCGCTACGGGACATCCATTTTAAAAGCTTGCTACTGCTCCAGATAAAGTTAGCCAGCTTATTTTTCACAGGTTCAGGGTAGAGGTCAGTCAGATAATATAACTGATCAAACTGCTGTCCGTATTGGACAATGCCTTGTAGCAGTTGAGCGAGCATGTCTTTGCTAAAGTAGTTGATCAAACCTTCACTCACCACCACCAAGGGGCGGTTTGGGTCAAACACCTCAAAAGCACGGGCAAAATCTGTACTAAATAAGTCGGCAGAGAGAACCGCTGGACTGGTCTGATCGATCTGTTTTAAGGCCTGAGTTTTCATTTTTGCCATGTCAGGTAAGTCGAGTTCACGATAGTCAATCTCGGGATACTGTTGGCGAAAGCTCCAGCCGCGTGGAGACAGGCCACTGGCAATTTCTAAAACTTGTAAGTTTGGGTACTGTTGGATCAGCGCGCTGAGGTGGTCATCAATCATTTGATGACGCTGTTTTAAGGTAGTGCGCATGCTGCCACCGACGTGTTTTTCGGCCCAACTTTCGAGTGGGTGTACCAGTTTGGCCAGCAACTTCCCTTTGCGGGTGGCAAATACAGGATGTGAGATGCCCATGCTATACCAAATATAGCCTGTATAGTGCGCAGTAAAAGAGATGTGGCGATGAGCCGATAAAGCATCTGTCATGGTATCCGTACCCGATATTTTGTTGTTTTAGCGTTGTTGTTTGGGCAATGCGGAGCAAGCCTGTTGATTTATTTTGAGTTTATCATAATGAAAAAAGGACATCTTGTGATGTCCCTTTGTCCGAAATATCGCGGTTGAAATAGTCAAAGATGAAGTGCTTAACTTAATCTAAATAGTTCCACTTGGTCGCGTACTTTGGCCCAATCTTCACCTAAATGCAGCGTTGATTGAACGCTGATATTTGGAATCTGACCACGCATGCGTTCTAAGCGAGCTTGGTCTGGCAGCGCCAGTTGGCTGATCCCCTCCAAAGCCACACATGCGGCAGTTCGGTCATTACACACCAACCCCATGTCACAGCCTGCATGGAGTGCAGCTTGAATACGTGCATCTGCACCGCCTGCAACACATGCTGCTTGCATGCTTAAATCATCTGAGAATAAGACGCCATCAAAGCCCAGTTGCTGACGTAGAACGGTTTGAATCCAATACGGTGAAAAACCTGCTGGGTTTGGATCAACTTGGTTATAAATCACATGCGCAGGCATGAGTGCATCCAACTGTGGCATCAGTTTGATAAAGGTCTGCATATCTTTAGCATAAATTTCATCATACGTGCGTGCGTCGATGGCTGCTGCGACATGCGAGTCTGCTTGGACTGAACCATGACCGGGGAAATGTTTGCCTGTCGATGCCATGCCTGCGGCTTTCATCCCTTTTAGGAACGCACTGGCCAGCGGTATGATGTCTTGAATATTTTTGGCAAAGCCACGGTCACCAATCACATCACTGATGTCATTGAGGTCGAGTACAGGGGCAAAGCTAAAGTCGATACCGACGGCAAGTACTTCTGTCGCCATCAACCAACCAGATTGTTCTGCCAAGCTTAAGGCTTTTTCAGGTTCGCTTAAGAATAGCTCGCCAAACTTACCCATTGCTGGAAGTAGGCTAAAGCCCTGTTTTAAGCGTTGCACACGTCCACCTTCTTGATCGACAGCAATCAAAATATCAGGACGAATTCGGCGCATGTGGTCGGTGAGAGCGCGAACTTGTGCAGGAGATTCAATATTTCGTCCAAATAAAATCATGCCACCGACTTGCGGTGCTTGTAATAGTGCAATATCTTCTTGAGTAAGTTCTGTGCCTGCGATGTCGAGCATCAATGCGCCAATCATATTGGGTGTCCGTATTTGATTTTTTGGTCAGTGACTGTTTTGGCTCTGAAAGGTGAGCGAAACAGGTCGTCGAAAACAATACCCGAATTTTGCAATGATTTGCTACATTTTGTCAGCACAGATTATGATAAAACTACACGACATAAACAGATTAAGTTGTTTAAGATTTTGAATATTCTCAATTCATGTCGAAAAATGACATTGTAATTTTGGTCAAAAACCAAGGAACTAAGAATTATTTATGAAACTTCAAACCATTGCTTGTGCGGTTGCAATTGCAACGGGTGGATTCTTTTTCACCCATGCCATTAATGAAGCCATTGCAGCGACTGAAACTACCGCTGTAATCAAACAAGCTATTGTTCCGTCGCAGGAGCAGGCTTTGGTGTCTCGTCAACTGGCGACCTTGGTTGACCGTCAACATTATCTCAATCAACGTTTAGATGCGAAAACATCGGCGCGTATTCTCGATTTCTATCTGGACAGTTTAGATCCAGATCATTCGTTGTTTCTTGCCTCTGAAGTAGACGGTTATAAGCGTAAATATGGTTCAAACTTAGGTGCGGCTCTAAAAGCAGGTGACTTAAGTGGACCGTATGCGATTCATGCACAGTATAGAGATCGTTTGACCCAGTTTTATACGTATATGCTGGATGAGCTGAAAAAGCCGCAGAATTTAAAACAAGCCAATGTTTATATCGAAACGGATCGTGAAAAGGCACCGTATTTTGCCAATGAAGCGGCGCAGCGTCAGCATTGGAACAAAATGTTGGTTTCGCAGCTGATCAATTTGACCATCAGTAAAGAAGAAGAGTTGGCGAAGCAAAAAGCGCTTAAAGCCAACCCAGAATTGGCCAATGGACAAGATCTCACTAGCTCGGAAGATTTAACCCCAGTACAGACTTTAACTAAGCGTTATACGCGCCAGTTAGAACGTATTTCACGAGTGAAAAGCGATGATGTGTTAGACAAAACACTCAATGCAATGACGCTTACCTATGATCCGCACAGTAACTATTTCCCGCCTGTCGATGCAATGGAATTGAATCGTCAGACGACTTTGCAACTTGAAGGGATTGGGGTGTCGATTCGACCTGAACGGGGCAATGAAGACTACACCAAAATCGAAACCATTGTGGAAGGTGGTCCAGCAAGCAAGTCTGGACAGGTGAAGTCGGGCGACCGCATCATTGGTGTAGCGCAAGATGGTGAAAAAATGGTGGATGTCATCGGTTGGCCGAGCAATGAAATTGTGGGCTTAATCCGTGGTAAACGTGGTACCAAAGTCACCATACGTTTACTCGGCTCGGGTGCGTCGATGAGCCAAGCGCGTAATGTGACCATTACCCGTGACGTCATTCAAGAAGAAGATGCTGGGGTACGTTCACGTACCGTGAATGTAACGCGTGATGGACAACAATACACCTTTGGTGTGATTGAAATTCCGTCTTTTTATTTGAACTATCGTGCACGTCGTGCGGGCACAGAATATCGTTCTGTATCTGAAGATACCAACAATGCGCTGAAAACTTTAGCGGCCAAGAATGTATCAGGGATTATTATCGACTTACGTAATAACCCAGGGGGATCACTTGAAGAAGTGGCGCGTATGCTTGGACAGGTGATTAAGTCAGGTCCTGTGGTGCAAATTCGAGATGGTAACGGCAATGTGAGCGTTTTCGAAGACGATGACAATGGTGCGCAAACCTATGCGGGTCCGCTGGCAGTGATGGTGAATTTAGCATCTGCGTCTGCAAGTGAAATTTATTCTGCTGCGATTCAAGACTATGAACGTGGCATTGTGATTGGTAGCACCACCACAGGGAAAGGAACGGCACAAGTTCAGCTCGATAACTTGGCGCATGGTCAAGCGACACTAACGCAACGTAAGTTTTACCGTGTAACGGGTGGCAGTACGCAAAACAAAGGCGTAATTCCAGACGTGAAATTGGTAGACATTTACAATGAAGAGTTTGGTGAGCGTAAAGCGAAAAATGCGCTTGAGTGGGACACTATTCCAACCGCACCATTTAAACGTGAAGGCAGTATTGCACCGTATGTAAAACGTTTAGGTGAGCTGTCGCAAGCACGTGTTAAAGTCGACCCGCAGTTTAACTATCTTGAACAGCGTAAAGACATCTCGAAAAAGACCGAAGATCAAAAACGTGTGGTTTTAGATATTGATCAACGTAAAGCTGAATTGTTGGCACTGGAAAAACAGACTTTAGACTCGGAAAACAAGCGCCGTCAGATTGCAGGGCAAAAGCCTTATGCAAACTGGGAAAGCTATCAAGCTTCTATGGAAGCTTTGGTTGAAGCACGCGCTAAAATGAAAGCGAATCAGCGTCCTGCATTGCCTGAAGAGGAAGCATTTGTGACTGAATCTGCAAATGTCTTATTAGATTATGCCAAGTTGCAAAAAGGCACTGCAAAATAGTTTAATCTCTGACGCAATGTATTAAAAAGCCAGTTTCGACTGGCTTTTTATTTAAATTGTGATTCAAAACACAAATGTGGGATTGGCATGCTGCTAAAGCAATCTGCTAGGTAAAATAAATCTATAAATTCTAATGATATCTCTGTGATTTTTTCTTGACCTGAACCTGTTTGTATAAGATTCTTAATCGGGTAGTAATGCTTTTCGCCTTTGATAAAAAGGATATAAATGAAGAAAAAGAGAAATTAATACGGACATTTTATATGATGCATGTGCATTACGATTTTAGTTTGGTATTAGGTTCAATTGTTGTGGCATTGTTGGCGTGTTTTTTTGCAGTGTCGACCGAACGCTTATTATTTCGTACTTGGCGTAAAAAATTTCAAACAGTGCTCATTTTACTCAGTAGTTTTTTCTTAGGCTGTGCCATTTGGGCCATGCATTTTGTGGGTATGTTGGCTTGTGATTTGCCGACGCATAGTTATTTTGACCCTGCACTGACAATTCTTTCTTTTTTTATTGCTTTTATTGCATCTGTTTTTTCAATTTGGTTGACCACGCGTCAGACCTTACCTTTTTTAAGATTGGTTTTGGGGTCGGTATTGATGGGGCTTGGTATTTCGGGCATGCATTATACTGGCATGATGGGGCTGATTATTGAGGGCTATCAGAGTGTTTACGATCCTTTATTAACAGTTTTTTCTATTTTACTTGCCATTAGTGGCTCGGGTTTAACCTTTTGGCTGATCTTTAAATATAAAAGTGCAGTCAGTAAGAAACTGTTGTACCAATGGTATGTTGCAGGGATGATGGCCTTGACCATCGTAAGTATGCATTATACCGGTATGCTTGCAGTCTCGTTCTATCCAACCCATAGTGACAAACTGGTCATGACCCTTGAAGCAGGTCAAAGCATTGTTTTATTTGTTGTTATCTTTATTACCTGTTTGATTTTGGTGGCGGCATTTGTTGTTGCGGTGTTGGAGCAGCGTTTAGAAGAGCGCAATATTCAACTTTCTCTGGCCAATAAAGAGTTGGCAAATCAGGCGGTACAGGATAATTTAACCAAGCTGCCCAATCGATTGTATTTGGCGGAATATGCCCATTTTTTGTTTACAGATCAACGCTTCCGCAATGAAAGCATTGCCTTTTTATATATCGACTTAGACCGTTTTAAAGCCGTAAATGATGTCTTTGGGCATCATGTTGGGGATCAATTATTGGTTCAACTAACCACTCGGATTCATCGCCACTTAAGTAAAAATGAAAAAATTCTCAGAATTGGTGGGGACGAGTTTCTGATGGTGCTGGAACAGGCGACGCCTGAGCAAGCGTGCCAAATGGCGGAGCACGTGCTGGAGTTGATTCAAGATAGCTTTTTGATTGCGGGTAAAGAAATTAATGTGTCTGCGAGTATTGGTATTGCGATGTATCCTGAACATGGTAGTAATTTGCAGGATTTACTGATTAATGCCGATGCAGCGATGCTGACCTCAAAATATCAGGGAAGAAATACCTATTCTATTTTTAACTACAGTTTTGACCAACAAGAAGCGAAAAGCCAAACTAAGCTAATCAATGACTTATATAAAGCCGTAGAAGAACAACAGTTTGTTTTGTATTACCAGCCTAAATTTACCATCCAAGATCAACGGATTTGTGGAGTCGAGGCGTTGATTCGCTGGAAGCATCCGACTTTAGGCTTGCTGACCCCCAATATGTTTATTAAAGGCGCAGAGAAAACGGGGTTGATCATCCAAATGGGATATTGGGCTCTGGAGCAAGCATGTAAGCAACTACAAATTTGGGAACGAGAGAAAATTGAACTGTATCCAATAGCTGTGAATTTATCGGCGGTGCAGTTTGAGCATAAGCATTTATTTAATAATCTTGAGCATCTTTTTGATAAGTATAAAGTCAACCCAAATCATTTAATTATTGAAATCACTGAAAGTACGGCCATGCACCATATCGAAGGCAGCATTCGTACCTTACAGCGGTTACGTGAAATGGGAATTCGTTTGGCGATTGATGACTTTGGGACAGGACATTCCAGCTTTTTATATTTAAAAAATCTTCCTGTAGATGAGCTAAAGATTGATCGTGGCTTTATTCATGAGCTGACCGTTGGCTCAAAAGATGAAATGATCTTAGAAAGTATTGTTCATCTGGCGATTCGCTTGGGTTTGGTCGTGACAGCAGAAGGTGTAGAAAGTCCTCTGCAAATGGAAATTTTATCACGGTTAGGCTGTCAGCAATTACAAGGCTATTTGTTGGGTATGCCTATGGATGTTAAGCGCTTGGAAGAGTTTGAGTACACATCGTCAACTTATTTCAATTAAGCGATATCTACAATTTGTACCGATGGCTGATCGCTTTTATGGTGATGTAATTCAGTTGAGAGTCTAATAAAAAATAAGCAGTGTTCGCAAAAGCCTCTATCTAGTGATATCGGCTTTTTATGTATTCTTTAGAATCTATTCGTTTTAGTGTCCTGTTGTCCGTATACCAAGCTGTTCAATAAAATAAATAAAATCAGCCCAAAACATTGGGAACAATTTGGAATTAAATAATTATGGTTAGAGTCGTGACTAAGGTTGGTGATGTTTTTTCTGTAAAGTTGGATAATGAGGTGAAAAAATATTTCCAGCTCATTGCTTTTGATTTAACACAATTAAATAGTGATGTGATCAGAGCATTTAAAAAAGTGTACCCTATCCATGCAACTCCTACGTTATTGGATATCGTTAATGATGATGTCGATTTTTATGCGCATTGCGTCACTAAGCTTGGCATAAAAATGAATCTTTGGGAGAAAGTTGGAAACATATCTGATGTGGGTGGAACTTCTACAATATTATTCAGAGACACAGATGATTATGGCGTAATGGTAGGGGAAGAACCAATAAAAATTTCTCACAATTGGTTTGTATGGCACATTAATGATGATAAATTTACTTATGTTGGAAACCTAGAGGGAGAAAACCGTAAAGCAGAAATAGGTGTGGTTATGCCCCCTTTGGCTATAGTAGAACGTATAAAAACAGGGAAATATAATTTTGTATATCCAGAGTTTGAGTGAAATTTATAAAATGGGCTCAGATTAGGCTTAACAAGATAAAATAATGCCTGATGTATGAGGAGTAACAGAAGTTTTGCTCCAAGTTGTCATTGGGTACAGCGTGGTTAAGTGTACGTTCAGATAGGATCAAACAATGTTTCTGTACATCTAAGTAGCCGCTGATAGCACTAGCGTTCTATTCTTACCCACTACCAGAGCTAAAAAGCATTCGAATTGACGATGAATGCGATGTACTAAGCTGATGGGTTAAGGGAAAATTATCAATAAAATCTCATTCATAAATCTGCTACAATTGCGCCAATTTTAAGTTATCACTTTACGGGTTGGATACACATTTATAAGTTGTGTACAACACCGTGTACCTATTGAAGATTTCTCTTATGTTTAAAGATCAATTGGCGAAAGAAGTCGCGGCTCGTAGGACTTTTGCGATTATTTCCCACCCCGATGCTGGTAAGACCACCATGACAGAAAAATTACTGTTGTGGGGACAAGCCATTCAGATTGCAGGTATGGTGAAAAGCCGTAAATCGGACCGTGCAGCCACTTCGGACTGGATGGAAATGGAAAAAGAACGTGGTATTTCGATCACCACCTCTGTGATGCAGTTTCCATTTAAAGACAAGATGATCAACCTACTCGATACGCCGGGACATGAAGACTTCTCTGAAGATACGTATCGTACCTTAACGGCGGTCGATTCAGCTTTGATGGTGATCGATGGTGCAAAAGGTGTCGAAGATCGTACTGTGAAACTGATGGAAGTGTGTCGTATGCGTGACACACCGATCATTTCGTTTGTGAACAAAATGGACCGTGAAATCCGTGAGCCTTTAGAGCTGTTGGATGAAATTGAAAACGTTCTCAAAATCAAATGTGTGCCGATCACTTGGCCGCTTGGTACAGGTCGTGACTTCGCTGGGGTGTTTAACCTGATCGAAGAAAAGTTTTATGTGTATAAAGCAGGTTTTGGTTCAACCATTACCGAAATTGAAGTCCGTGATGGTTATGACTATCCAGACTTACGTGAAAAAGTCGGTGAGCTGGCTTGGGCGGCATTTGAAGAGTCTCTAGAGTTGGTGCAAATGGCCAATGAGCCTTTAGACCACACAGAGTTCCTTGCGGGTCGTCAAACGCCTGTATTGTTTGGTACAGCATTAGGTAACTTTGGTGTAGACCATGTGTTAGATGCATTTAGCAACTATGCACCTGAACCTAAAGCGCACCCAACAGAAAATCGTTTGGTTGAAGCGACTGAAGAAGGTTTTACGGGTTTTGTCTTTAAAATTCAAGCCAATATGGACCCGAAACACCGTGACCGTATTGCCTTTATGCGTATTTGTTCAGGCAAATATGAAAAAGGTTTGAAAATGAAGCATGTGCGTCTGGATAAAGATGTGCGTATTAGTGATGCTTTGACTTTCTTAGCTGGTGATCGTCAGCACTTAGAAGAAGCATGGCCGGGCGACATTATTGGTTTACATAACCACGGTACGATTCAAATTGGCGATACTTTTACATCAGGTGAAAAATTACAATTTACGGGTATTCCGCACTTCGCCCCTGAAATGTTCCGCCGTGTACGTTTGAAAGATCCATTGAAGTCGAAGCAGTTACAAAAAGGCTTAAAAGAACTTTCAGAAGAAGGTGCAACACAGGTCTTCATGCCGCAAAATAGCAATGACTTGATTGTGGGTGCAGTGGGTGTGCTTCAGTTTGAAGTGGTGGCATACCGTTTGAAAGAAGAATACAAAGTCGACTGCGTCTACGAGCCTGTGAGCATTAACACTGTGCGCTGGGTGTCATGTGATGATGACAAAAAATTCAATGAATTTAAGAAAAAAGCACATGACCAATTATCGGTAGATGGTGGTGGTCACTTGACCTACTTGGCACCGAGTCGTGTGAACTTACAACTGATGCAAGAGCGCTATCCAGACATCGTGTTCCGCAATACCCGCGAACACTAATCGGGATGTTAAACAATAAAACAGCTTCTTCGTGAAGCTGTTTTATTATGCAAGATACTTTAATTTTAATCATGAATTTCATGGAAGACGCATGTTGCAGAAACAGGCTATTTATACAATATTGGTGAGTTTGACTGTCTTATTGACGGCATGTGACTCCTCTAAACAATCTGAAACAGACACAGATGCCAAAAGCTCGGTATTTAAAACAGAGCAGGCTGAAGTGTTACCGTATTTGAATATTCAGCAACAAGCGGCTGATATTGCACAGCCATTTTGTGAAACCAAGAACTGTATTGAATTAGATCTGCAAAGCTTAACAACGGCAGATCCGTGGTTAAACCAATGGATTGCCAAAAGTCAGGCTCGCGTAATTCAAGATCAAATTGGCTTAAAACAAGACATGAGCTTACAGCAAGCCATTAATGCCTATGTGAAAAAGTCGGATACATGGCAAGCTGAATTCAAGGGCAATAAGGCTTATAGCTTGGCGATGTATACGCGTATACCGTATCAGCGCAATCAGTTTGTGCTCATGCAAATTGGGGTTGATACCAATCAAGAGAATGTAAATGTTAAGGAACGTTATTATTTCTTTGTTGCTGATCGTAAAAACCAAAAAGCGGTGGCATTATTAGATTTAATTCATCCGAAACAGCAACTGGCGATGAATGTTTTGGTGCAAAAAGCGTATCAAGACTGGCTGAAGAAACAAGAACCTGAAGTGAGAAAATCTGCACCAGCGAAGTTGTACTGGGGGCAAGCAGATTGGTTTTTTGACCAAGAGGGCATCGGTTTACACTATCGGACTCATGAGGTTGTAAAAGATGGGACCCAGCTTGATATTTATTTGACGAAAGCACAAACTCAACAGGTATTAAAAGCCGATGTTTATGCCCAGTTGTTTTAGCACATTGGCCAAAGCAAGAGCTGGCTTCACGAGGTAAGAGGTAATAGGTTATTTATGTTAAAAAGCAAAACAATATTGACAATCAGCGTACTTGCAGCTGCAATCAGTTTGACAGCCTGCCAACCAAAAGATAAAGAGCCTCAAACTCCTGCAACGCAAACCACAGCGGCTTCAGAGGTAGACGCTACTTTAAAACTGGTCGGTGACACCGAAAAATTACAATTCGAATTACCTGAATGCGATGGCAATGCTTGCCCAGAATTAAACATTGATCGTTTGCAAAGTAATCAAGCCTTTATTGATGAATTTATCGATCAACAAATTGTGAAAGATCTCTCGCAGATTATTGATATTTCGCCTATGCATAGCAGTTCTGATAGCACGGCATCAAGTGCGGTGGCTGCAAGTTCTGAACCTGCGGTAGTGGGCCAAGTCCTAACCCCTAAGCTGAAACTAGAGAAACAAGTTCAACCTTATTTGGCCGCTTTTCTGGGTTTAGACCAAGAGTTGAAAGCCTTAAGTTCTAACCATCAAATTAGTTTGATGATTAAGCCTAAAATTTTAAATGCCAAAGATCCTTTGGCTACGGTGGTATTGAACACCAGCAGCTACTTAGGCGGTGCACATGGTTCATCGTCACAGCATTATTATAATTTTGACTTGAAGCAGCAAAAGCTGGTGAGTTTGGATGATCTATTGTTGCCGAATCAGAAGGCGGCGTTAAATAGAGTAGCGCATGAAGCCTTTCGTGCTTGGGTTGTGGACTCTAAGTTAGCGACCAATGTCGATGAATATGAGCAAGCGTGGAAGTTTAGCTTGAGTAACAATTATTACTTGGGTACTGAAGGTCTGATTTTGCAATATGGCGAGTATGAAATTGGCCCTTATGTGGTGGGTTTACCGCGTTTAACTATTGGCTATGATCAACTCCAGAAAATTTTAAAGCCTGAGTATTTACCCAAAGCCAAACAGAGCGTACAGGCTGCTTCTGAAGCCAAGAGCTAATCAAGCATGAGCTTGCCTCTGTTCGATACCCATACTCATTTTGATGTTGCCGATTTTGATACTGATCGGCAGCATTTGGCTGAGCAAGCAAAACATGTTGGGGTAGAGGCACTGGTCCTTATTGGTTTTCTTGAATCACGATTTGATACGCTGATTCAGACCCATCAGCAATTAAAAAGCTGGAAGAATGTTCCGTGCTCTTATCTTGCCCCTGGTTTACATCCGTTTTATATCGAACAGCATCAGACCGAACACTTACAACGTTTAGAGCAGGTCCTGCAGCAGCAGGACTGCGTAGCTGTGGGTGAAATTGGTTTAGACACCTTTTTAAAAGAGCATAAACAGCCTGCACTTTTCGCCAAGCAGCAATCTTATTTTTCTGAACAACTGGAACTTGCTAAGCAATATCAAAAACCTGTGTTATTGCATATTCGCAAAGCACATGCAGAAAGCATTGCCATTTTAAAAGCCCAAAAATTTAAATTCGGTGGTATCGCTCATGCCTTTAGTGGTGGGGTGGAGGAAGCCAAGGCCTTGGTCAAACTCGGTTTTAAAATTGGGGTGACAGGGCAAATCACCAATCCAAATGCCAAAAAATTGCATCAAGTGGTGCAAGCACTTGGTAGTGAACATTTGGTGATTGAAACGGACTGTCCAGATATGACGCCGTTGTGTTGTCAAACATCGACTGAGCATCGCACCCGCAATACGCCGGTGAATTTACCTTGTGTTTTGGAGAGTCTCGCACAGACACTGGATCAGTCTGAGCGGTCGTTAGCAACTCAACTCTGGCAGAACTCATTGGCTGCGTTGCATTTAAAATTTTAGAAGAATAAGACAATAATCTCGATAAAAATAAGATAACCAAAAGGGAACACATTCTTTTCTAAACAGGCTTACATTAAAGAAAGAACATCATAATAAATAAATTCGCCAATACTGGGAGGGCAACCGAATGGCCAGATATAGCAAAATCAATAGTTTCAATGCATTACAAACACTCACGGTGGGTGAAAAATCCTATCAAATTTTTAACCTCCCTCAAGCCGCACAAACATTGGGTAATATTGATCAATTACCCAAGTCTTTAAAGGTCTTACTCGAAAATTTACTCCGTTTTGAAGATCAAAAAAGTGTAAAAGTAGAGCATATTCAAGCCCTAGTCGATTGGCAAAAAACCAGAAGCTCTGATCAAGAAATTCAATATCGGCCTGCACGTGTGCTGATGCAGGATTTTACTGGGGTTCCTGCTGTGGTTGACTTGGCTGCCATGCGTGCCGCAATGGCACAAGCGGGTGGCGATCCGAATTTGATTAATCCCTTGTCCCCTGTCGATTTGGTGATTGACCATTCCGTGATGGTCGATAATTTTGCAGATAAAGATGCCTTTGCTGAAAATGTCGAAATTGAAATGCAACGCAATGGTGAGCGTTATCAATTCCTACGCTGGGGACAATCGGCCTTTAATAATTTCAGTGTTGTCCCGCCCGGTACAGGAATTTGCCACCAAGTCAATTTAGAGTATCTGGCCCAAGCGGTGTGGCTGGGGGAGGATGAGGGACAAACTTTTGCGTTCCCTGATACCTTGGTGGGAACAGATTCACATACCACCATGATCAATGGCTTAGGCGTGCTCGGTTGGGGTGTTGGCGGGATTGAAGCTGAAGCGGCGATGCTTGGGCAGCCTGTATCTATGTTGATTCCTGAAGTCATCGGTTTCAAACTCACAGGAAAACTCAATGAAGGCATTACCGCAACGGATTTGGTTTTAACCATCACACAAATGCTACGCCAAAAAGGCGTGGTGGGTAAATTTGTTGAATTCTATGGCGATGGTTTGGCCGACTTGCCTTTGGCTGACCGCGCGACTATTGCCAATATGGCCCCTGAATATGGTGCGACCTGTGGTTTTTTCCCGATTGATGACGTGACCTTGGCCTATTTAGCGTTGACGGGTCGTGAGCAACAACGGATTGATTTGGTTGAAGCGTATAGTAAAGCGCAGGGCTTATGGCGAAATGCAGGTGATGAACCCGTTTTTACCGATACGTTGAGCTTGGACATGAGCACCGTGCAGGCCAGTTTGGCAGGCCCTAAACGTCCGCAAGATCGCGTCTTGCTAGCAGATGTACCTAAAACTTTTCATGACTTGATGGAACTAAATCTCAAGCCAGCCAAAGAAGCCAAAGAGCGTTTAGAAAATGAAGGCGGTGGCACAGCTGTTGAAGCTAAAAAAGCCAATCTACCGCATGAGGAGCCATCTTGCACTATTGATGGAAAATCTTACCCATTGAACCATGGTGATGTGGTGATTTCAGCCATTACCTCATGTACCAATACTTCCAATCCCAGCGTGATGTTAGCCGCGGGACTCCTCGCTAAAAAAGCCATTGAAAAAGGTCTACAGCGTAAACCGTGGGTGAAAAGTTCGCTTGCGCCTGGTTCTAAAGTAGTGACCGATTATTTGGCTGCGGCTGGTTTAACACCGTATTTGGATGAGTTGGGTTATAACTTGGTCGGTTATGGCTGTACTACGTGTATTGGGAACTCTGGACCGCTGCCTGAACCGATTGAAGAAGCCATACAGTGCCATGATCTCAATGTTGCTTCAGTGCTTTCAGGCAACCGTAACTTTGAAGGGCGTGTACATCCGCTAGTGAAAACCAACTGGTTGGCTTCGCCACCTTTGGTGGTGGCTTATGGTTTGACGGGCAATATCCGTACAGATTTGACTACACAACCGATTGGTCTCGGCAAAGATGGGCAAGCGGTTTACTTGAAAGATATTTGGCCGAGTCAGGCTGAAATTGATCATGCGCTACAGAGCGTGAATACCGCGATGTTCCATAAAGAATATGCCGCGGTATTTGATGGTGATGCAGCATGGCAGGCAATTCAGATTCCTCAAAGTCAGACCTATGCTTGGCAAGAGAATTCAACCTATATTCGCCATCCGCCATTTTTTGAAGAGATTGGTCAGCCACCGAAACCGATTACCAATATTGAGCAGGCACGTATTTTGGCTGTGCTTGGAGACTCGGTCACCACTGATCATATTTCCCCGGCAGGTAATATCAAGAAAGACAGCCCCGCAGGACGCTATTTGCAAGAGCAAGGGGTTGAACCCAAAGACTTCAACTCTTATGGGTCTCGACGTGGGAACCATGAGGTGATGATGCGAGGCACTTTTGCCAATATCCGCATTAAAAATGAAATGCTCGGTGGAGAAGAAGGTGGGAACACGATCTATATTCCAACAGGAGAAACCTTGCCGATTTATGATGCCTCTATGTTTTATCAGCAGCAACATACGCCATTAATCATTATTGCTGGTAAAGAGTATGGCACAGGCTCATCACGTGACTGGGCTGCCAAAGGCACGAACTTATTGGGGGTTAAAGCGGTGATTGCCGAAAGTTTTGAACGAATTCACCGTTCGAATTTGGTTGGTATGGGTGTATTGCCATTGCAATTTGTCGATGGACAAACGCGCCAATCCTTAAATTTGACAGGTCGTGAAGTACTTTCGATTCATGGATTATCGGATGATATCCAGCCGCATCAAACTTTGGATATTCAGGTGCTTAGAGAAGATGGCAGCCAAGACCAATTTACAGTGTTGTGCCGTATTGATACCTTGAATGAGGTGGAATACTTTAAAGCTGGTGGCATTTTGCATTATGTACTGCGTAATTTAATTGCAGCCTAATCTCAATGAAATAAAGCCCTGTCAGTAGCAGGGCTTTATTGTTTGTAGCGATACATTCAATCCAAGGTCGTATTCAGGTAAAATGAACACGATTTTACCGATATAGATGTACGCATGACTGATCTGCAACATGATGAATATGACCGCCGTTTTGCTGGTGTAGCCAAAATTTATGGAGACGAGGCCTTTTCATATTATGAAAAAAGTCATGTGATGGTGATCGGCATTGGTGGTGTCGGTTCGTGGGCAGTCGAAGCTTTAGCACGTACAGGGGTCGGTGAATTAACACTGGTTGATATGGACTCAATTGCGGCTTCGAATATTAACCGTCAACTGCCAGCCATGAGCTCAACCTTGGGCCATGAAAAAATTGAAGTCATGGCCGAGCGTTGTCGATCCATCAATCCTCGGATCAAAATCAATTTGATCGATGACTATTTGACTCCAGAAAATGTCAAAGAAATTTTAGAACATCGACCAGACTTAATTTTAGATTGTATTGATGACGTCAAAGCTAAATTAGCATTGATGTTGCACTGTCGTTTTAATAAGATCCCATTGATTGTTTCAGGGGGAGCTGGGGGTAAGCTCGACCCATTGAAAATCCGAGTGGCTGATTTGTCTAAAACTGAACAAGATCCAATGTTGGCAAAGCTTCGAACCCAGTTGCGTGGCATGGGGATTTGTAAAAAACCAAAAGAAAAGTTCGGGATTAGCTGTGTGTATTCGATTGATAATCCATTTTCCAGTGCAGATGTGTGTCCAAGTGCAGGCCTACGCTGTGGTGGCTATGGTTCTGCGGTGGTGGTGACTTCAAGCTTTGCGATGGTGGCAGTGGCGGAAGTGCTGAAAAAATTAGATGGAATGAAAGCGAAACAATAAGACTGTTTTAGGTTTAATTGGACTGTATACATCGATATATTGATACAGTCCATAGACCACAAAAAATATTGAAATCAATAGAAAAAAGAGAAAAGAAAAATGAGCTTTTTAAAAAAATTATGGGGTTCTCAAAAACAAAAAACGCCTGTGAATGAAAATGCATATACTGCATTTTGGCAATGGTTTCAGCAGCATCAACAGCATTTTCACCACATTGTGAATCAAGGCAGTAAAACTGAAATCGAGCGAGATTTCTTTGATCGATTGACGCCTGAACTGGAAAAAGTCCATAGCGGCATCTTTTTTCTGACGGGCATGTTAACCCCACAAACAGCTGAATTAATTCTTACCCCTGATGGCATCATTCCAAATATTGTTTTTGTGGAAGAGCTGATTGCAGCTGCACCAGAGATTGCAGGGTGGAAGTTCACTGCGCTTAAACCTGAAAGCGATATTCATCAAGTCGGGATTAATATGCATGGCTATGAGTTTAGTCAGCAGACTTTGTCTTTTTATTTTAACCAGCAAGCCGAGTATCCCGATGAGATTGATCTGGTCGTGGTACATGATGAATATAATGCAGCTGAAAACGATGCGTTTTTACAGGCTGTGTATATTTTTCTCGATAACTATTTGGGTGAGTACGATGCGGTCACCAAATTGGACAATGTTTCTGTCCAGTCTAAGCAAGATGCCGAAAACGAATTGCTACCGATTCACTTGCTCAAAAACATTTTAATTTTAAAAAGTAGTGAAATTTCAAGATTAGACAAAATTACCCGTTCAAATACGGATGCCGATGAATTTGTCAGTTTGGAAGGTGAAACCAATGAAGGTGTACCGTTGCTGGCGACTTTAAATCGCACACTTTTAACATGGGATCAAAAAGCTTCGCATCCGTGGATGATGCTGATAGAAATCTCCTATGATGGTCAGCATTCAAATGGTATGCCTACGTCTACAGATTATGAACTGATGGATTTGATAGAAGATTCATTATTACAAGAGCTTAAGGATGTGGATGGCTATTTAAATATAGGTCGTGAAACGGGTAATCACTTAAGAACTATATATTTTGCGTGTAAAGAGTTTAGAAAACCATCCAAGGTCATTGATCAAGTGATTGAAAAATATAAAGGCAACTTTGAAATAGAGGTCAGTTTGTTTAAAGACAAATACTGGCGTGCTCTGAGTAAATTTACCAGTTAAGCTCTTATTTAAAAGAAGAGTTCGCCTGAAGCACTTTTAAAATATAACGGGATAAAGCAACTCCATGACTGATCTTTCAGGGCATTCCAAACTTGATGTTAAAATAGTGGCTATAGGGATCATTTTGAGTTGCGGTGTTGCATATGCTATTTATTCAACCGTTCGCCATTTTTATGCTTTAAATCAGATCAATGAAGCCAAAGAAATGATGAGTGATATACAGTCATTATTGGTTTGGTCAATGCATCAGTATCATGATGATGTAACGCAGGCTTGTCATTTAAAAAATATACAACAGATTGCGCAATCTGAAGAATTTCAAAATATGAATCGTATTTTAAAATTACAGGATCAAATACGTCAGAAAAGTCAATTTGTTGAACAGATCAAAGTGAATGCTACACCTGATTTACATGGTTGTATAACCACGGCTTACTTTAGAAAAGAGTCCTTTGTCAGTGAGCTTATTGCAGGAAAGTATATTTCTTATCATTATGATTTTAAAACTGAAACAATAAAATGTTTGACCAATATCCAAAAGCGTTCTTTAGTAAAACCTTGTACTCGGCTATAACGGTGAAACATAAAAAGGCGAAGCAGATGCTTCGCTTTTTTATGTTAGATCAACGTTCTAAATTACTGGGCTAGAGTGTGTTCTTTTAAATAATCTTCGGTGCGTTGCATCGCGTCTTTAATGTTAAGAATTGCATTTTCAACATCGGCAAAAGTCTTGGCATTACCACCACTTAAAGCCTGACGCCACTTGCGAGCGCCCGGAAGGTTTTGGAATAGCCCAAGAATATGGCGCGTGATAATCGACAATGGCGCACCCTCAGCCATACGCTTTGCAATATACGGCAGCATTTGGTCGATAATTTCAAAACGATCAGGTAGATCTAAATTCCACAATTGACCAAGTTCAGCCAAAAGGTAGGGATTGTGATAAGCCTCACGACCAATCATGACACCATCGACATGTTCTAAATGTGCTTGTGTTTCAGCGAAGGTTTTGATCCCGCCATTAATCTCGATCAATAGATTTGGACGTTCTTGTTTGAGTCGATAGACATCTTCATAACGCAGTGGGGGAACTTCACGGTTTTCTTTCGGAGAAAGCCCCTGAAGTAAGGCAATACGCGCGTGTACAATAAAATTATCACAGCCCGTTTTGGCTACAGTATCGACAAAATGCAGCATTTCTTCATAAGAATGCATGTCATCAATGCCGATACGGTGCTTTACCGTCACTGGAATATCTACTGCATTTTGCATTTCAGCGATACATTCTGCAACGAGGTCCGGTTCTGCCATGAGGCATGCGCCAATTTTATTGTTTTGTACACGGTCACTTGGACAGCCGACATTTAAGTTGACTTCATCATAGCCCCAGTCTTGTGCCATTTTGGTACAAGTGGCTAAGTCTTTAGGGTTTGAGCCACCGAGTTGTAAAACGATCGGGTGTTCTTCATTGTTGTAATCGAGATGTCGATTTGCACCGCCAAACAGGATCGCGCCAGTGGTCACCATTTCTGTATAAAGAATGACGTTTGGGTTAAATAGACGCGCAAAGAAACGATAGTCCTTGGTCGTCCAATCCATCATCGGGGCAACACTGATTCGCGGAGATTGAGTGTTTTCAATGTTTTTGTTAATAGTCATTAAAAATCATACCTTTAATCTATGTTTCGCAACCTGCGCGAATCTGTTTTAACCTGTGTTTAGGTGGGTTAATCGGTTTGCATTTACACCAAATTTTACACCATAATCAAAAAAACAGGTTGTGGTGTAAATTATGGGGTCAATTACAGCAAGGAAAGGTGCAGATGGTAAAGTTAACTATCGTGCTGCGATTCGAATCAATCGAATGGGCTTTCCTGCTTTCTCTGAAAGTAAAACATTCCACTCAAAGAAGTTGGCCGAAAACTGGGTTAAGAAACGAGAAGTCGAAATTCAAGAAAATCCTGATATTTTGCTTGGCAAAGAAAAGCTAATTGATCTGACCTTATCAGATGCCATAGATAAATATTTGGATGAAGTCGGGAGCGAGTACGGAAGGACGAAACGCTATTCTCTGCTCTTAATTAAGAAGCTACCAATTGCGCGCAATATTATCACAAAAATAAAATCAGTACATTTGGCCGAGCATGTTGCTTTAAGGAAGGGAGGTGTCCCTCATCTAGAACTTGAGCCTATTGCGACTAGTACACAGCAACATGAACTTTTACATATCCGTGGTGTGCTTTCTCATGCTGCTGTTATGTGGGAAATGGATATTGATTTAAATGGGTTTGATAAGGCTACGGCTCAGTTAAGAAAAACACGCCAAATATCCTCTAGTCAAAAAAGAGACCGACTTCCTTCAACGGATGAGCTGATTGCATTGACGAAATATTTTACAGAGCGATGGAAGCTAAACCGTTACGGCTCTAAGTATCCAATGCATTTGATTATGTGGTTTGCTATTTTCTCATGCAGACGAGAAGCTGAATTAACTCGTTTATATCTTCGAGATTACGATTCACATCATTCTACATGGAAAGTACATGATCTAAAGAATCCCAATGGTTCTAAAGGCAATCATAAATCATTTGATGTCCTTGATCCTTGTAAGGAAATGATTAAAAGATTAAAGCACTCAGAAGTTCGTGAACGGATGTTGAAGCTTGGGCATGATGAAAATTTGCTACTGCCGTTGAATCCTAAAAGTTTAGGCAAAGAGTTTAGAGAAGCGTGCCGAATGTTAGGTATTGATGATTTGCGCTTTCATGATTTGAGACACGAAGGCTGTACACGTTTAGCAGAACAGAGTTTTACTATTCCTGAGATTCAGAAGGTAAGCTTGCATGACTCTTGGAGTAGTTTACAGCGTTATGTGTCAGTGAAGGCAAGAAGAAATACTATGCAGTTTGAAGAGGTGCTACGCCTCATCGATGAAACGTAGCATAATCTTTAGAAGCTTCTGAATACTTACTGTCTAAAATATCTGCTAGATCTTTAATGTGCACCAAAAAAGGTGCACGTTTACTTTGATCTATTTTAAACACTGAGAAAGGGAATTCTTGATTATTCGCCTTTCTCAGTGCTTCGGCTTTACTAAGGTGAGGGTAATAGTCGGAAACTATTGTCATCAGTTCAACGGTCATAGAGCGATATTTCATAAAGAGGTAGTCAGCAGTGGTAAGCTGAAACATTCCCATTATTAAATTTTCAACCCTATTTGACAAATTTTGAGTACAAAATCTCAAGAGAAGTCTGTAATCCATCTACTCTATATAATGCATCTGTACCTATAAGATAGCTTTTTAGACATCTGATCCGTTCTCTGTAATTTGGGTTTTTCTTACTAAAACGGTTGTTAGCAAGAAACCCATTTAGGCATCCAGAATCATAGTTAAAGTAATAGCAGCTATTTGATTCAACAGTATTTTTTATACTCTGAAAGAAGCTTAGGTCTGTAAACCCTGATGGTTCATCAATGTAATCTTTCTGCAAGATTACGATATAGCGCAGATTCATGCGCTTGTTTAAACAAGGTTCTTTCTTTAACAGAATGGCTAAACATTTATCAGGCTCGAGATGATTCAGCTGAATTTTTATTTCATTGCTGATAAATTTCTCTAACCCATTAAGATGTATAGTATTATTTTGATCCGTATCATAATTAAGGCAGAACTCTTGAAGCTCAAAACCAGAAGAGCTTCTTTCAATATTTCGAAATATTGTATCCAATTCTTGCTTTGAGCCTTCAAAAGGCTTAGACCATTCGATAAGGCTCTTAGTAAATTCAATAGTTTGTATGCGATATTGGAAATGCTCAGATAAATAAGATACAGCAAGTGGATTAATTGTAGCAGTTTGATTTTGCTGAATTAAGCCATGCTCATAAGCTAGATTACCTAAGTTTGCATTATATGGATTCAGGCTAATATTTGACATATTGCCATTAAACCATGGTGCATTATTCAGCCAAGGAATTGTTTGTATTGCTTGCATAATAGCGACATTTGAGCCTTTAAGGGCTTTTTCAATGCTTTTAGCAGATGCTTTTCCAATAAGTGATGCTGCTTGATAAATATCAGATGGACTTGGATGTGACAGTGCTAATCGTGCACCAGTGCTACAAAAATAAGCAGTATGAGCTACTGAAAGATATTTCTTAGTCAACATTAGAAATCCTCCTTATTTGCTATTCAACAAAGTTGTGTTAACAGCTTTTCTTGGACGACCAGCATTAGAGCGTCGTTGAGGTGGTTGACTAATTTGAATTGTTCTAACGCTATTTAGTTTGTTAAACATGAGGTACTGTTCCTTTTTACAGAAATATTGAACACAATCATCTAACGCCTTTTGCTTTGCGGTATCTGTGTGATCAATCATTCCTATACATAGAGTTTTGTATTTGTCTTTTGCCATGTGGCAGTTATAGGTGCAGCCTTGATCGTTCGTAAGCTTTTTCCAGTACTTGGTAATTTCATGTGCAAAATACCCATCATTTTGATGTAAATTACCATCCATAAAAAACAGAGCGTGGACGTGAAAGCCCTTTTTTAACCCATGTTCAAACTTCAAAATATAACCCTTGATTTGGTTCAATATTTTGTTATGCCTTCTATTCCGTAATAACTGTGCAATTAGCTCTTTTAAAGATTGCAAGGCATTTTCAGAATGAAAGGGGTGTTGCAGTTCATCTGGGCAATAGGGGGTTAAGTTCTCTAAAGGTGGCTTAAAGGCAAAATCAACACGTATAACCAAAAGTTTGCTGAATTTGGCAAAGCATTGGTTTATCGCTTTACGACAAGACTTTAAGTTTTGTTTAGCCTTTTCCTCACGTTTTCGGATAACATTTTTTACTATAGTGCTACCCATTTGCTCACGAATCAGTTGAACGAATTGATTTAATAAATCTGCTCTTGGCTGTATATGTACAAGAGGTTGGGAATTTGGTTGTTCAAATAACCCAATCAGATCTAATTCGGTATTTAAAAGTTCTTTTGCTTTGAAGAAACATAATATTTCTTCACAAACTATAAAGTCTTTCAGGTAATTAAGATCAATGCCTGTAATATCATCAAAGACAGGCACAAATGGTCTTATCCACTGAGCGTAGTAAAAGAAGCCCTTAAATTCGTTGAAATCATCGGGTTCAACTTTGGCTGCAAATTCGCTTTGCGTTTAAACATTCCCTGACGAATGACACTATATTGAGCATACATTTCAAGCGGTGGTCACGATATAAAATGGTCTGTTCAATCTCTGATGATGGCAGAAGTTCAAATGCACCATCGCTAATAAGAGGATAAACAATCGCAGGTGTTTGAGCTTTGAAAGGTTTAAGAGGCATGAGTGTACCCCTTAGCTTTATAGCAGTGAAATCTATACTGATTAATAATCAGTAGTGTTATACAAAACACTACTGGAATAGGTATATACAAACTACCCAGATGATAAGTAGTACACCTATTGGGATAATAGATACTTAATAGTAATATTATCCTTAATTCAGAGGTTCGGCCTGATCGAGGTTTTATACTTTGACCTTGTGATGAACCCGAAGGTTTTTTAAATATTGCGGTGTACATACTTACTGTCCTAAATGTTGGATTAGTTATGGGAAAAAGCCCATTAAATTGAATAGCTACCTTGAAGCAGAAAGGACACTATCCAATGACAGTAAATTTACACTTGATTGAAAAACTATTTATGAGCCGTCCAAGTAATTAAAAAAAACTGATTAAACATAAAAATCAATTACTTATTTATTAAGTGCTCGTTAAGCTCAGGATATTTGTTGATGAATTTAAGTATTCTATCTGGCAAGTTCTCTAGCTTGATGTGCTGATTGTGGTTATTTTTGCCACGGTCATTTTCCATGAAAACCTCAATTTCCTTTGCAATCTCATCTGCTATTTTTTCAGCAGCTGCATTCTTGCTTTTATATTTATTCTTGAATTTGTCTTGCTTGATAAGTTCTAAAATTTTGTTATCAATAGCTTCAAAATTGTGTTTCTTTTTTAAATTCCCTTCAGCATTTAATGATGAGCCATTTAGTTTTTTAAGTAACTTTGTATTGTTTAACAAAGTATGCCCTTCACATATAACGGGTATGTTCTCTATTTTTTTATTTGAGTTCGGAGATCTTTGGTATTGTTTAAAAAGACCAATAGTGATGCACTGATTTATGGCTTTTTCTAAGTGTTCTACTACTTCATTGTATAATTCATCACGGTATTTCTGAGCATCTTGGATAGAGTAGGGATAATCTGGGTTTTTCTCAAAAAAATTAGGCTCTCTAATATTTTTATCAACAATATCAAGTTGATTATACAATTTTATAGCGACTAAGAGCTCTGCAATAGGCTTATAGTATTTCTGTTGATTATCTTTTTCATATGTGTTGATAATCTCTTGAATCTGTAGAAATCCTTTATCTAAAGTTAATGAATCGCTAGGTTTTGATTTTAAGATTGATTCGATGATTGTGGCTAAAATAATTACTATAGCTGTGAAAAGGTTAATAATTTAGGACTTACGCACTATTATTTATAGATTCTCTGTGGTAGCAGATGATTTTTATCGAGAATAAAGTCATCAATGAAGTTTTTGATAACTGGTCTAAATAATTTCTTCTGCCAACGATATACATTTTCAAAGATCCGCTCAAACTGGTTCTTTTGTATCTCGACGTAGGCCATCAAGGCTGAAAAAATATGATTCAAAATCAGTTTAGATCGTCTTACTTGAAACTTTTCAATATGACAAACCTGTTTAATCACCCGGTGATATTGCTCTATTTTCCAATGACTTGAATGTAATTCATGAAAACCCTCAAAGGACAATAAATCATCTTCATCTTGATGCACAATATAAAACCTCTGCTGTTCTTTTAACTGAGTCTTAAATAATTGTACAAAGCCAAAATCTTTGAGCCAGACCACTTGACCCTGATGGAAATTTGGCAATAAACGCAGTTGAAACCATTGTCCTTTTTCTGGGGAAACCTTACGGTTACAGTCGATACCAAACATAAATCGAATACCATATTTTCTTATGGTTTTTAGATTTCCAGTCGATGAATACCAACTATCACCTGTAATAAATTGAATCTTTGCACCCCAACTGAGTACTTCACTTAACATATCCATAAAGTAATCATTCTTGGTTTTACTTTCAGATTTGTCATAAATTCGGAAATTAATTGGAATATTTTGACCATTCTGATCTGTCGCATACAAGGTAATGAGATTAATACCCTTGACGGATCGGTGGTGTTTGCCTGACCAAAAATAGCTAACCAAGTCCATATGTTGACTATAGGGTTTATCTAAAACAGTATCATCAATACTGACTATAAGTTTATTATTATCAATATGTTGAATTGCTTCTTGATATAGGTCGTGAGGTGTGTAGTCTTCACGTTCTAGAAAGCGATTTACACTATCATGCGAGATGTTATAAGTCTCGGCAAGTTGTGTGCAGCTAATAGAGTTCGGTTCTGTCATGAGAAAGCCCATATAAATGGGTAATGTACAAGTTGCTGTAGAAGCATGTTTAATTCGTCTGATCACAGATACTTTATAAAGTATTTTAATACTTTTTTGAATCCGTCAATGCGTAAGTCCTATAATTTTATCTTTAGTTACAATTTCACCAGTTCTCATTAATTTAACATCAAAAAAACTACACTCTTGAATAGATTTATTTAAGAACTCTGGGAGAGTTTTTCCTAGAACTGAATAATAGGAATATTGGAAGCCAGTTATATCCGTTGTTTCAGCCCACGTTTGCACACATTTTATTTTTTCGTATTTCTTGTAGTCAACTGAAAGCGATTGGCTTAATGCTTTGGCATTAGGAACGATTTCTTCGTGTGTACTTATATAGCCAATTAATTCATTTAAGAATTTTTTTTGGCTACGGATGTCTTTTTTAGATGGATTTAAATGATTTGAAGTTTTGCATTCGCCTGTTATTGATTCAACTTTCTTTTTCTTGGGAGTGAGTGGCATAATTGGGCTTCAAAGGTTGTACATAGTTGGTTATTTTATTTTATAAATCATTATCTTGAAAAGATAAACCTGATAATGTAATTAGCGAATATCTTTTAAGTGATTTTTAAAAAAGGTGAAATAAATACAATAATAATCAACTTATTATCAATTGGTGTTTTTAAGATAGTGGCAGTAATTTAGACTTTTATAGGAGGGGGTATGGAGTTAGAAACTAGGTTGGTTTTCATTGATACATCTGCATATGAGAATAAGAATTATCAATTTGGTCAACATATTTTAGGGCGCCTTCAAGAGCTTATTGAGCAGGAAAAGATTCACCTTTTGGTCACTGATGTCACGAAAAGTGAAATTGAATCACATTTAAAGAAGAAGTCAGTCGAGGCTGCATCAAAAATTAAGCATATAACTAAAGATGCTATGTTTCTTAGGAATGCATCTGAACTAGATTGTTATGGCATATTTACTAAAGTGAGTGGTGATGAAATTTATGATCTAGTGCATAAAAAGTTTTTAGAGTTTTTGGAAGGGCGATGCGTAGAAATTATAAGTGTAAGTTCTGTTGACCCAAATGTGGTATTCAATGCTTATTTTCATAACCTTCCACCATTCGATAAAGAATCTAAAAAACATGAATTCCCTGATGCGTTTGCATTAGAAGCAGTAAAACAGATTAGCTTGCGAAGAGGGCATGCAGTTTATATTGTTAGCTCTGACGGTGACATGAAGTCATTCTGTGCTAATGAGAGTAGCTTTATACATCTAGAATCTGTAGATGATTTGATTGATTTGATAGTTCGCAGTGATAAAGCATACGAAGAACCAACCAAGTTTGCTGACGAAGTATTTGAGCTCTTGCAAGAGAAAATAAAAGCACTTGCTTTACAATCTTTACAGGATGGTGAGTTTAATTATGAAAATACTGAGCCTTTTGACGATGTTATAAGTTCTATTGATATAGATTCATTAACTATTAAGAAGAAAACATTGCAAAATGTTGACGCGGAGTGGGCTGAATATTCAGTTGAGTTTGAAGTGACTGTTATAGCAAATTACCAATTCTCTGATTATGATCGTTCGCCTTGGGATCCTGAAGATAAACAATATTTATTTGTACTTAACAATGAATCCATAATTAAGCACAAAGAAACCTATACAGCCCATTTAATGCTTACCTATGACGATGGATTAAAGGTAAAAGCTGATATTGCCGAGCTTAACTTCGAAGAATCTTATTTTGAGCTAACAGATAATGATGCAGAAATTCTTTATTTCAAAGAACTAGATGTTAATGGGGAGTAAAATGAAATTATATGTAATAGGTAATGGATTTGATGTTCATCATGGGCTTGATACAAAATATACATCATTTGGTTTGTATCTCAAAAAAAATTACAGAGATGTGTACAATCTTTTGTTAGAACACTTTGGTTTTACTGATTTAGATCCTGATTTTCCTTCCTCAATGTTAGATCCATTATGGTCAGAGTTTGAGAGCAGCATGTCTGGTTTGAGTACAGATTCTGTTTTGGAAGCAAATATGGATGCAATGCCCAACTATGCATCAGATAATTTTAGAGATAGAGATCGGTATACGCTTGAAATTGAGATGGAGCGAATTTTGGGTTATTTAACAACAGATCTGTATAAGGCTTTTAAAGAATTTATATTAGCTGTTGAATTTCCTGAATTTAATCTGGGAAACGCCGTCAATTTAGATAGAAATGCCATGTATCTCACTTTTTAATTATACGGATACTCTTACTTATTACTACGGGATTCCAGATAACAATATTTTGTTCATACATGGAAAGGCTGAAAATGATGATCAAGAACTTATTCTTGGTCATGGTGTTGATCCTGAGAATTTCAAAGAAAAACCTGTGGAACCCCCTAAAGAGTTAAATGATGAAGAGTATGAACAATGGGCGGAATATCAGTCTGCTCAATATGATTATTCTTTTGAACGTGGTAAACATGCAATCAATCGCTACTTTTCAGCAACATTTAAAGGTACAGAAGAAATCATTGAGAATAATAAGAAATTCTTTTCAAGTATCCATAATATTGAAGAAATCTACATTCTTGGTCACTCACTTGCTGATGTTGATTTGCCATATTTCCGTAAATTAAAACAATCAGTCAAGCCTGATATTAAATGGGTTGCAACATTTTATGCTTCTCAAGATGAACAACGTCACATGGATATTTTAAAAGCGCTTAATATATCCAATGTATCAGTAATTCGAATGAATGAGGTCTAATAATTCTCAGGGGCCTTATATTCAAAAGTGGAGTGCAAAAAAATTGCATTATTTTCATTATCGGCTTTTGTTTTAGGCAACTATTTTATATTAGAACCTAACACCTTTACTATATGAGCAAGGTGTTAGGATTTTAATGTTTTTTATTGGTTTATAGAGCTATGAAGATCTTCCCAAATTTGAGTAGCAACTTCATTCGATACATTATTCGATTCAGCAATTTTCTGAATCTCATTTTCTCGAGCTTCTCTATAATCTTCTTCTTGCTGTTCAAGATTTAGATCTTGTCTCATATTGGATCCCCTTTAATCAAAAAAATTTGAGTTGGATCAATATGCAGAAAAAGGTCTGACGTTTCAATACTACCGATGATGAAATATAACATTAAATTTTTATGCACTAGTTGATTGCTTGACGCTCTACAGTGCGCAGATTATCCTTAGCCTGCTGACCTACATCGTCAGCGGGTTTTGACAGACCCATTAACAAAGACAATATGCGAAATCTCATTTTGCATGTTGTGGACCCGTTCGTCCCCCTTTCTTTGCGGTAGGGCGGAGGGGGGACGCGCTTGCGCGTGCTGGTTTCTTTGTTACCAGTCTGCTAACCCTCCTTCGTTCTGCCACCATCATATTAGCAGTGATTTGGCAGGATTCTTTTAAAAACAAAGGAGTACGCCATGCGCTTACATCAATGCCGTCTTTTACATTTCTCTTTTTTCATGTTTGTGCCGATGGGTGATTAGACCTGATGCTGTGCAATCAATGCATAGCTGTGTCGATAACTTTCTAAGAATAAAACTTTTTCAAGTACATATTACCGATATGAAGATGAATCTCTCATGCTGTTTTGAGGGGCATAGATCCGTGTGCTTTATCGTCTATAACACTTCAAAAAAACAGAGATATTCATTCCAACATTCATGCATGGGGAGCACTGCGTTTGATTAAGACCAAGACGAGTGATGCCTATAAAAAGAGAAATGATTATGTTTAAAACCTTCCTAAAAACTGCCCTTATTTCATCACTACTTGCAGGCGCATCATTGGCGCAGGCAGGCTGGTTTGCGCAAGCCAGTGAAGCCTATTTTGTTAAGGCCCGTAATTTGGGTGGTGGGGTGTATCAGTGCATGTATAAAACCAATCCGGGCAATCGTGGTTGGCGTAATTTTACGGTGAACTTTCAGGGTGGTTGTCCGCGCTTTGTTCACTTTAATGCTCAGAATGGTCAAGTCACTGTACCCAACTAAAGACGGGGAGCATTTAAGATGAACCAAAAAACCATATTGGGCTTGGCGGCGATTTTAGCCCTGACCTTGATCAGTATCGCGGGCTTCTATTTCTTTAGCCCCAAACACGTATCTGAAAAAACTGTTCAAGCTGCTAGTGCTTCGGAGGCCAGCTCTGCACAGTCTTTGGAAACTGCCAGTTCAGAGCCAGCTTCAACCGAGATTGCAGCGGCAGAAGTGGATGGGATCGATGTCAAAGAATTGACTACGGGAAGTAAAAGTCTGAGTCCATCAGATCATGAACCTGAATTGCTGAGTTTTGAATTTGATAAAAACTTAAAGTCTGTCGATACCTTACTGTCGATGCTGCCTTATGACGAACTGCCTCAGTTTGAGCAGGACAACATAGACAAGTATCAACGCTATGTCTTCGCCAAAGCCGCAAAAGATACAGGAAAATCAGTGAAAGACTTCAGCTTGCAGGAACATGGTGCACTGGAATCGGAGCAGGCGGGCAATCGTTACTACGTTTATAAATTTGATAATGGCACAGACTGTGAAATCCATCTGGTCAGCATTGATTTAAACACGGGCGATTATGGCGTGAGCTATAACTACTGCTAGGGATGAATTTTATGACGCAATTTTTTAAACCGATCCTACTCGCATTGACTGCAACGACAGGAATGTTAATGGGTGGCTGTAATTCTGGCCTTGATCCAAATACATTTACGGTAGAACTCGATGTCAAAGATACCAGTAACTGGTATGCACAAAATCAATCCGCTACAGTATTGACGATCCGTTCTAACAGTGCAGATCCGATTGATGTCACCAATGTGCTGATCAACAACGGTGAATGCAGTTATGAAGGCTATCGTCGATCGTTGGAATATCCACAGCATTTTAAAATAGGTCTGCGTTTAAGACTGAAATTAACAGGCTGTGGCTATGACAACGTAGTGCGTGTTGATGTTGAAACCGACCAAGGTACTGCAAGCTATAGCTTTCAAGGCAGAGTAAAACTTGAAGTGCGACATAAACCACCTAATTAATTTAAAGGGTTTATGGAGTATATAAAATTGTCATACCATCATCTTAACTTTGAAGATCGTACTGCATTAATGCTTGAGTCAAGAAAAGAAGGCTTTTCAGCCAGAAAATTTGCTGAACTTATTAAAAGACATCCTAGTACGATCTATCGTGAGCTTAAAAGAAATAGCATCAATGACGTTTATCAAGCTCGATATGCTTCTGATAACACTTTTGCTAGACGTAGACGTGGTCACAGAAAACTCAAAATCGATTCAATCCTCTGGAAATTTATTGTTGAAGCGATCCGTTGTTTATGGTCTCCTCAGCAAATAGCAAAGCGTTTAAAGACATTTCCTGATTTGGATCAAACAATGAATGTAAGCCATACAACGATTTATTCAACGATACGAGCATTACCCAAGGGTGAGTTGAAAAAAGACTTATTATCCTGTCTACGTCATGAAAATAAAAAGCGAAAAGCTAACGGTGAACCTAAAAAAGATTCTATATTACAGGATATTAAAACTATTCATGAGCGCCCAGCCGAAGTTCAAGAAAGAAAAATACCGGGTCATTGGGAAGCTGATTTAATTAAAGGTAAAGACAATAAAAGTTCGATAGCAACACTTATTGAACGAAATACACGGCTCTGTATCTTGGCAACATTACCTGATGCAAAGGCAGAATCAGTGCGCAAGGCTTTAACTGAAGCTCTGAAATATTTACCTGCAGAACTGCGTAAAACGTTGACCTATGACCGTGGACGCGAGATGGCAGAACATAAAATACTTGAAGAAGATTTAGGCATAGATGTATATTTCTGTGACCCACATTCACCCTGGCAAAAAGGCACATGCGAAAATATGAATGGTTTAATTAGGCAATATTTACCTAAAGGGATTGATTTAAATCAGGCAGATCAGCATTATTTAAATCAAGTTGCCATGTCACTGAATACTCGTCCTAGAAAAGCGTTAGATTGGCTTACACCATTAGAGAAATTTGCTCAGCTTGTTGATTATCATAAGACTTTTCAAACTGTCGCACCTCATGTTTGAATTCGCCCAATAACTCAGTTCAACACTAAGCCAAAGCACTCAATTTAAGCTACACACCAAACCAAACCGCGTCCTTAATGGATGCGGTTTTTTTATGCCCGCCATTCAGCTTTTGTACTGAATTCAGTCTACTTGGAATATTCAATGTCTCTTATTCGCTGTCCTTTTTGTCAGTCTGTCCATGTTCAACAGACCGATTCAGGCAATCCCAACTTTAATTATTTTGAACAACTGCAACGTTGTATTTCCCCCACACAGATGGCGATGTTCGGCATGCAGGTCGCCAAAAAAGCAGGCGTTTCACCTTTTATTGGTGCGGCGATCGGGGTGGTCATCGGCGGGGTTTTGGTGGTGATCAGCCAATACTGCTTTGAAAAGTATTACACCGATGCCGTGCACTACGTCTGCTTGGATTGCCAACAAACCTTTGCATGGGCGAAGTAATCGCATCTCAGCCTTTACATAGTTGAATTCATACATTCTTTAAAACTTTACATCACACACTTATTTTAGGAAGGTTCACCATGGCACATCAACTTGAACAAATGGCTTATGTCGGACAAACCCCTTGGCATGGTTTAGGCAATCAGCTTACCCCAAACCAACCGATTGAAGTCTGGGCCAAACAAGCAGGCATGGACTGGCAGATTGAAAGCTCGAATGTGAGTTATATGGCTGAAAACCATAAAGGACAAAGCTTGATCCTACCGCATGATGAACAGCGGGTTTTATACCGTTCCGACACACATGCGCCTTTATCGGTGGTCAGTCAGCGTTATCAGGAAGTCCAACCCCGAGAGATTCTAGAATTCTATCGAGACTTGACTGAACAATCAGGCTTTGAACTGGAAACCGCAGGGGTACTGAAAGGTGGCAAGAAATTCTGGGCTTTAGCCAAAACAGGACAGACTTCTGCCTTAAAAGGCAAAGATGTCAGCAATGGCTATATTTTATTAGCTACGGCGTGTGATGGCACTTTGGCGACCACGGCGCAATTTACCAGTATTCGCGTGGTGTGTAATAACACTCTAGCTATTGCCTTAAAAGGTCAGAACACAAGTGCAGGCGTAGTCAAAGTGCCACATAGTACCAAGTTTGATGCGCAAAAGATTAAACAGCAATTGGGGATTTCAGTGCGGGCATGGAACGAACATATGTATGAAATGAAACAGCTCAGTCAACGTAAAGTCACACAGACTGAAGCGGCAGCTTATTTCGATGCGGTGTTTAATAACACCAGCATCAGTCCAACCGAGCAAGATGACAGTATTATTCAGTTCTATCGCAATGTTGCCACACAAGCCAACTCAGCTACTAAAGCTGACAACAAGATTGAACCGAATGGACGTTCTATGTCAAAAGTCATGACCATGTTTAATGGGCATGGCCGTGGGGCAGAACTCAGTTCAGCCAAAGACACAGCGTATGGCTTATTATGCAGTATCACGGAATTTGCAGATCACGAGCGCCGAGCAATGAGTCAGGATCATCGCTTAGATTCGGCATGGTTCGGTGCTGGAGCAGGCTTAAAACAACGTGGACTTGAACAAGCGTTGCGTTTGATTGTTTAAGTTTAGATTCACATTTGGGATTTAAGATGATCACATCAGATCAACATGATCCTGTAAATCTCCTTGAACTCGAATACCTCTTTGCCACATCTCCAGATGTGGCTTTTTTTATGTCTAAAATTTAATAATCAGAGGACATCTATATGAACTCAGCTTTAATTCAACCTCATCCTACTCGAGCAAATATCCATGCGCACCGCCCTAAACTCAGCCATCCAAAACGCTTTTTAGAGACCAAAAACTTAAGTCAAGCCGAATGGCTAGAAGTGCGTCGCCAAGGCATTGGCAGTAGTGACTGTGCTGCCGCTTGTGGACTCAATCCTTATATGTCGATGCTCGAATTGTGGATGATCAAAACAGGTCGGATTCAACAATCCATTGAGGGTGAAAGTGAAGGTCATGCGCCTTTGTACTGGGGTAAACGGCTTGAACCCTTGGTGGCTGAGTACTACAGCATGCACACCAACTACAAAGTCCGTCGGGTCAATGCGGTGTTACAACATCCCGAAGCTGATAAACATTTCATGCTCGCCAATTTGGATTATTCCGTAACAGGTGATGCCGATGTACAAATATTGGAATGTAAAACCGCAGGCGAATATGGCGCCAAACTGTGGCGAGATGGTGTGCCTTTATACGTACTGTGTCAGGTACAACACCAATTGGCAGTGACAGGCAAGAAAGCCGCACATATCTGCGTATTGATTTGTGGACATGAAACTCGCATCTTTAAAGTCATTCGTTCTGAATCGGTGATTCAACACATCATCAATGCTGAACGATATTTCTGGGAGTGCGTAGAAAAGGATGTTCCACCCGAAGCCGATGCCAGTGAATCGGCAGCCAAAGCCTTACAGCTACTCTATCCCGAACATGTACCACTCAGCACCACAGATTTATCCGAAGACGAAAGTTCCAATCAACAGTTTGAACAACTGATTCAAGCACGCAACCAAATTGAAAAGCATCAGGAGCAATTCGATCTGCTTAAGCATCAACTGCAAGCCAAGATGCAACAGGCTGAACGAGCAACATTCTTAACAGGCTCAGTGACGTGGAAAAAGTCTAAAGACTCAATCAGCTTAGACAGCAAGGCTTTACTCAAGCAATACCCTGAATATTTGAATCAATTTCCACAAAGTAAACAAGGTTCACGGCGCTTCAATATCTATACCAATGATGATTGAAGCCGATTTAGCCTAAGCAAAATATCCAACCAACCTAGAAATCCCATGCCTCAGCGCATGGGATTTTTTATGTCTAATTTATTTTACTCAAAAGAGGAAATCATCATGATTAAAGGTTTAGCCATTACACCGCCTATACTCGGGCGCATCAGTATCGGTAAAGTGGTCGAAAAGAACGGTAAACGATTGCCCGAAAAGGATGACCAGTTCACGATTACCAGTCAAATCCAAGGCAAAGAGGGATGGGTGAAGCATCCCTTGGATGAGCAGCTTCGTGCCAAAGCACCCAATCAAAAACTCAGAACCATTCCAGTACGGATGATTTTTAATGATCCTGAACTGAATCTACGAGCTGAGTACACTCTTTTTGATCGACAAACAGGCCGACCAATTTGTACAGGAAATGGTGAAACTTGTCAGCGACTTGGACAAAACGGGGTTGAACAACACCAATGTCCATCACCTGATTTATGTCCTTTGGCCCAAGGTGGACAGTGCAAACCTTATGGACGACTTTACGTGAACTTAGATGAGTCGGATGAGTTGGGTACATTCATTTTTAGAACCACAGGTTTTAATAGCATCCGAACTTTGGCGGCACGGCTTCGTTACTACCATGCGGCTTCAGGTGATTTGCTTTCATGTTTGCCATTGCAACTCACTCTGAGGGGGAAAAGCACAACCCAAAGCTACCGTACACCGATCTACTACGTAGACTTAACTTTACGGGATGGTGTTAATTTGCAGGAAGCAATTACGTCAGCGAAACAGATTGATGAACAAAGTAAGGTAGCAGGATTTTATCAGGAGGCTTTGGATCATGTGGCACGACAGGGTTATGGTAATGCTACTTTTGAGGTGGGAGGTGAAGAGGGCTTAGATATTATTGAGGAGTTTTATAATTCAAATGAGAAAGAGGAGCCTCACCAATGCGGCACTTTATCGTGTGTAACGACAATGAGACAAGAGTTAGCTCGTAATGTTAAAGCACTAACTTAAAAGCTAAGGGAACTTTTAAGTTCCCTTAGCTATAAATAGCTCAAGCTAAATTCTTTAATACGCCACATTTATCAGCAGTACATAAACCGTCACAGGTTTTCCGAATTTCTAACAACTGCTCAATGAGTTTCTGTTGGTTTCTAATACTATCTTGTACATCTCTGATATGAGAATCAATAAGTTCGTTTACTTCAGAACAATTTTGGGCAGGAGTATCTTTATAAGTTAATAATTTCTTGATTTCACTAAGATTCATGTTCAATGTTCGACAATTGACAATAAATTTTAGTCTATCAATATAGTTTTCAGAATACAGTCGATAGTTACCCTGATTTCTTTCAGGTGGTGGGATTAAACCTTCTTTTTCATAGAACCTGATTGTTAATACTGAACAAGAGGTCTTCTCAGATAACTCACCTATTTTTAAGAACATGGTAATCAACAAAAACTAGCTTGACTCTATAGTAGCTATAGGGATTTTAATATGCAATAAGTAAAGATATGACTATAGGCACATCAATGAGTGGTTGCGGTTGTAATAAAGAAAGTTCTTGTGACGATACCAAGCAAAAACAAAATGAATCAGAAACAGATTCTTGTAAAGGTAAAGATTCAGCTACTGAAGTAAGTAAAAGCTCTTGTTGTGGTAATGAGTTACAGCAAGGAGCTAACTCTGATGAAAAAGATACTTGCGGTAGTAACCAGCCGTGTTCTACGCAGTCGAATTTATGTTGTGGTTCGGATTCGATAACTTCACCTGAAACGATTCGGGGGAGTGAAGATACAGCGACTTTCATCAGTGACTATAACATCCCGAAAATGGATTGCTCCGCAGAGGAACAAATGGTTCGGATGACTTTATCTTCATTAGTAGATGTTAAGAGGCTGGTATTTGATTTGCCAAACCGAAACCTAAAAGTTCTGCATAATGGTGAAAATAATGAAATCACTGCAAAACTTGAAGCTCTTGGATTTGGAGCAAAATTAAATAAAACTGAAGCTTATGAAAATAAAGAGCACGCACAAGAAGCCAGTACTTTTCTGATTCCAAAGATGGATTGTTCGGCAGAAGAGCAAATGGTCAGAATGGCTCTTTCTCCCTTGCATGACGTTAAAGGTTTATCATTTGATTTGGCACAAAGACAGTTAGTTGTTTTCCATACAAATGGGATTAATGAAATTACCACAAAACTTGAAGCCCTCGGTTTTGGTGCAAAGCTTGTGGAAACAGTAAAAGCCACTGGGGAATTGCCTGAAACACCAGATCCGACTAAGCAGGCGAAAGTCCTTAAATTATTACTAGCGATTAATGGTATTCTTTTTTTTATTGAATTCATAAGTGGAATTATTGCCGCATCGACGGGTCTCATTGCGGACTCTCTTGATATGTTTGCTGATGCGGCCGTTTACGGTATAGCACTTTACGCGGTAGGGAAAGCGGCAAAATACCAATTAAAAGCAGCTCATTTTGCAGGATGGATTCAACTTTTATTAGCTTTGATCGTTATTATTGATGTTGTCAGACGTTTCATGTTCGGTAGTGAGCCAGAGTCAGATTTGATGATCATTATTGGCTTCTTAGCACTTATTGCCAATGTGACGTGCTTGTATCTCATTTCTGGGCATAGAGATGGCGGAGCCCATATGAAAGCGAGTTGGATCTTTTCAGCTAATGACGTAATAGTAAATATGGGGGTTATTTTAGCAGGTGTACTTGTCGCATGGACTGGTTCAGCTTACCCAGATTTGATTATTGGTATTCTTGTTTCACTGTTTGTACTGAATGGCGCTCGAAAAATTTTGGCGTTGAAATAGGGTGCAGACAATGAATTTATTTCAAGTAAAGCAAGACCAGACTGTAAAAATCATTGATCTTAAAAAGGGTGAACAGTATCAAGATAAAAATGATCCTGTTCTGGAACGTTTAGAACTGCTGGGCTTTAGAGTAGGTGAATCCTTACAAGTGCTTGCGAAAGGGCTTTTTGGTGGTGATCCTGTGTTGGTTCAAATCGAAACATCACGTTTCGCCTTAAGAAAAAATGAAGCAGAACGAATTTTTGTAGAGATTACCAATGGAAACTAAAAATATTGCACTGGTTGGTAATCCTAATTGCGGTAAAACATCACTTTTTAACACCCTCACAGGGACTCGTCAAAAAGTTGCAAATTATGCTGGGGTAACGGTAGAACGGAAAGAGGGATTTTTTAAACTACCTTCTGGTGATACCGTTCGAGTATTGGATTTGCCTGGGACTTATAGTTTAAAACCGAGCAGTTTAGATGAGGAGGTAACTAGAGCAGTATGCTTTGGTGAATTAAGAGGCGAAGTCATACCTGATATTTTTGTATGTGTTGTCGATGCTACGAATCTTCATCTTCATTTAAGTCTTGTACTTGAAGTCAGGGCTTTAAACAGACCAATGTTACTTGTTCTTAACATGATGGATGAGGTTAGAAAGCGTGGGATTGCAATTGATACAACGAAGCTATCTCAGCTTTTAGGTATTCCTGTTGTTGAATCAGTAGCTGTAAAAACAAAAGGCATTCAGGGGCTATTGACTCAATTGGATCAAAAGAATTTGTTTGTTGCCCCTTATCATTCTGATCTGAGTCACTTTGACCAAATCAAATATATTACAAAACAAGTCATCTTGAAAAATGATAATGGTGATAAACGAACGGCTTTCTTGGACAAAATATTCTTACATCCAGTTTTTGGATTATTAATATTGACCTTTACCATGTTTGTAATGTTTCAGGCTGTCTTTATCTGGGCTCAGCCATTAATTTCCTTCGTTGAGGATTCGATTTCATGGTTTGGTGGAGCGATAGGACCTCTGATCACTCATCCACTTTTAAGAAGTTTGGTCGTTGATGGTGTGATTGCAGGTGCTGGTAGTGTACTCGCGTACATGCCTCAAATTCTGATCTTATTTTTCTTTATTTTAATTTTAGAAGAATCGGGATACTTACCTAGAGCTGCTTTTTTGTTAGATAAGCTGATGTCTAAAGCTGGTTTAAGTGGGCGTTCATTTATTCCGTTACTTTCGAGCTTTGCTTGTGCAATTCCCGGAGTCATGGCGACTAGAAGTATTAGCTCTGAAAGAGATCGTTTAGCAACGATTATGATTGCACCTTTAATGACGTGTTCTGCACGACTACCTGTATATGCTTTGCTGATCGCTGCATTCATTCCAAACAAGTTGGTTTATGGTTGGCTCAGTTTACAAGGTCTAGTTCTGTTCGGGCTTTACATGTCAGGAATCGTATCCGCTTTATTGGTTTCTTTATTCCTGAAATTAGTCAGAAAAGATAAAACTGAAAGTATTTTCATTTTTGAATTACCTACATACCGTATTCCAGATGTTCGAAATGTAGCTTTGGGGCTTTATGATAGAGCAACTATATTCTTAAAAAGAGTTGGTGGAATTATTGTCGCACTTTCTATTTTATTATGGTTCTTGGTAACGTTCCCTTTACCACCTGATAATCCAACAATGCCACCAATCAATTATAGTATTGCTGGACAGTTAGGACATCTAATCCATCCAATATTTGCTCCAATTGGATTTACTTGGGAAATTTGTATTGCTTTGATTCCTGCAATGGCAGCTCGTGAAGTGATTATTGCTGCATTAGGAGTGATTTATGCAATGTCTGGTGATGAAGATGCAGTTACCCAGACCTTATTATCTCAAATATCTGGACCAGATGGATGGGGGCTAGCGACAGGTATGTCATTGTTAGTTTGGTTTATCTTTGCCCCGCATTGTTTAGCAACACTAGCAACTATTCGAAGAGAAACAGGGAGTTGGAAACAACCAGTCGTAATGGCTGTTTATCTATTTTCGTTGGCTTACCTATTTTCTTTTATAACTTATCAAGTCATAAGTCGATTTTAATTTAAAAGGCGGCTGTTGACATAAATCAATAGTCGCCTTCTAAAGAGGCTTTTAATTTAGTTGTATTATTGCCATTCAATTGATAGTGAAAAGCTTTTTTAGATGGTATTTATTTTCGAAGACATTATTAAAAATTCAATATATGGTATTGCATATATATGGAAATTCGAATATAAAGATGCTATAAATTCTCAAAAGAGCTCAATTCGATGACAACTTCATCAAATGTGACGATTTATCACAACCCAGCTTGTGGAACATCTAGGAATACTTTGGCATTGATCCGTAATACAGGGATTGAGCCAACTGTGATTGAATATCTCATTACACCACCTAGTTATGACGAATTAGTTAAATTGATTCAGGACGCAAAATTAACAGTAAGAGAGGCCATTCGCCAGAATGTAGATCCTTATCGGGATTTAGACCTTGATCGTAGTGATTTGAGTGATGAGCAGTTACTTGGTTTTATGCTTGATCATCCAATATTGATTAATCGACCATTTGTTGTTACTGAATTAGGCACTCGCTTGAGCCGTCCCTCAGAAGTTGTTTTAGATATTCTACCACTACCTCAGAAGGGAGCCTTTACGAAAGAGGATGGTGAAAAAGTGATTGATGAAAATGGTCAACGAGTGAATTAAAAAATTTACTTTTTGCATATGATTATCCGTATATCCAAATGAGTGAATAGGAATTAAGAATGGACCAAGTAAATTTTTTTAAATGCTTATCAGATGAAACTCGACTCAATATCGTGACTTTAGTTACTGAGAATAAAGAATTATGTGTTTGTGATTTGACTGAAAAGTTGCAACTGAGTCAGCCAAAGATTTCTAGGCATTTAGCGTTATTGCGTTCCTCTGGTCTCTTACAGGACAGAAGACAAAGCCAATGGGTGTATTACAGCATTAATCCGCAGTTACCAACGTGGTGTCATGACGTTCTGAATCTTTTGGTAAGCAGTCAAACCATAGCGAATAAAGCTTCCCAAAATATCCAAATAAATAGTTATTGTGAGTAACAGAGTATGAAATTTCTTTTTTTGTGTACTGGAAATAGTTGCCGTAGCATCCTGTCAGAAGTTCTTTTTAACAGCCGCGCGCCTGAAGGGTGGATAGCTTACAGTGCAGGTAGTAAGCCATCAGGGCAAGTACATCCATTGACCATAGAAACTTTAGAAAATCTAGGTCTGTCAACTGAAGGGTTGTGGAGTAAAACCATTGATGATTGTGAACAATACCAACCTGATGTGGTAATTACGGTTTGTGATTCGGCCGCTCAGGAAGCATGTCCACTGTATTTAGGTGGAGCAATCAAGGCACATTGGGGGTTGGCTGATCCATCACACTTAGACTTACCGAAAGAAGAGAAGCTCAAAGCATTCCAAGTGACTGTAGACCATATTAATCGTCGTTTAGATGCATTGTTGGCACTCGATACAGCGCACATGTCTCGTCCTGAATTGATTGCTGCAATCAATCACATCTCAGATATTGAATGAGAACATCATGGCTCAACAAAGATTATCTTTTTTAGATCGTAACCTCACGCTATGGATTTTCATTGCGATGGGGTTGGGAATAGCGATAGGTGTGTTCTTTCCACAAGCCTCAGTGGCGTTGGATAAAATGAGTGTGGATTCCGTCAATATCCCGATTGCAATCGGTTTGATTTTGATGATGTATCCGCCATTGGCAAAAGTGGACTATGCGACGTTGCCGCAAGTATTTAAGGATAAGAAAACACTAACTTTATCCTTAGTACAAAACTGGCTGATCGCTCCCGTGCTCATGTTTGCATTGGCAATCATATTTTTACAGAGTTATCCGGAATACATGACAGGCGTAATCCTGATTGGTTTAGCACGATGTATTGCGATGGTTTTAGTCTGGAATGGTTTGGCCTGTGGTGATAATCAATATGTCGCAGCATTGGTCGCTTTTAACAGTATCTTTCAGATTTTGTTTTTTAGTACTTATGCTTGGTTATTCTTGACCTTCTTACCGCCTTATTTTGGCGTTGCAGGGCAAGTGATCAATGTGGATTTCTGGACGATTACCCATGCGGTACTGGTGTACTTAGGGATTCCATTTTTTCTTGGCTTTATGACCCGATTCATTTTAGTTCGTGCTAAAGGTTTGGATTGGTATCAAAATGTCTTCTTACCTAAGATTAGTCCACTGAGTCTACTGGCTTTATTGTTCACGATTGTGGCGATGTTTAGCCTGAAAGGGAACGATGTGGTGAGCTTACCGATGGATGTCTTGCGTATTGCGATTCCATTGACCATTTACTTTATTGTGATGTTCTTCATCAGCTTCTTCATGAGCAAATGGATGGGGAACGATTATCCTAAAACCACAGCAATTTCTTTTACTGCTGCGGGAAATAACTTTGAATTGGCACTTGCTGTAGCGATTGCAACTTTTGGTTTAGCTTCACCTGTGGCGTTTACTACTGTAATTGGTCCACTGGTTGAAGTGCCAGTGCTGATTGCTTTGGTCAGTGTGTCTTTGTGGCTTAGAAAAAAGTTTTTTAAAGCAGAGGTGTAATTTCTATGACTCTCCCAAATGTAGATATGAATCTTTTGGATCAACCGACTTTAGAAAAGGTACAAGCTAAAGAGTTGGATCATCCACCCCGTATTTTGCTGCTGTATGGTTCAAACCGTGAGCGTTCATACAGCCGTTTGGCCGTAATGGAAGCAGGACGTATCTTGGAGCAGTTTGGTGCCGAAGTAAAAATCTTTCATCCTAAAGGGCTGCCTTTACCTGAAGATGCGGACACTGAACATCCAAAGGTTAAAGAGTTGCATGATTTACTCGCTTGGGCAGAAGGCATGGTGTGGTGTTCGCCTGAGCGTCATGGCTCCATGAGTTCAATTTTCAAATCGCAAATTGACTGGATACCATTGGCAGGCGGTGCAATTCGTGCAACGCAAGGTAAGACTTTAGCTTTGATGCAGGTCAGTGGCGGTTCACAGTCTTTTAACAGCTTAAACCAGATGCGTATTTTAGGCCGTTGGATGCGGATGATCACCATTCCGAACCAATCGTCTATTCCTAAAGCTTTTTTAGAGTTTGAGGAAAATGGACGGATGAAACCTTCATCCTTCTATGATCGAATTGTCGATGTAATGGAAGAACTATATAAGTTCACCTTGCTCACTCGTGGGCAGAGTCAGTACCTCACGGACCGTTATTCAGAGCGAAAAGAGTCGGTAGAAGAATTATCTAAGCGTGTCAATCAACGTAGCTTATAAACTTTAGGTGATCAGAAATGCAAAAGAGACATTCTAAATTAGTGATCTTAGGTTCAGGGCCTGCGGGTTATAGTGCTGCTGTGTATGCAGCACGTGCAAACTTAAAACCTACATTGATAGCGGGTATACAACTTGGTGGTCAATTAACAACGACCACTGAGGTAGATAACTGGCCGGGCGACCCAGAAGGTTTAACTGGTCCTGCACTTATGGAAAGAATGCAAGCCCATGCTGAACGCTTTGGTACAGAAATTGTGTATGACCACATCAATGAAGTTGATTTAAGCGTCCGTCCATTTGTGCTAAAAGGCGACATGGAAGACTTTACTTGTGATGCACTGATTATTGCAACAGGTGCGACAGCACAATACTTGGGTCTTGAATCTGAAGCTAAATTCATGGGTCAAGGTGTCAGCGCATGTGCAACTTGTGATGGTTTCTTTTATAAGAATCAAAAAGTCATGGTCGTGGGTGGTGGTAACACAGCAGTTGAAGAAGCACTTTATCTTTCTAATATTGCTGAACATGTCACCTTAGTTCACCGTAGAGACAGTTTACGTTCAGAGAAAATTCTACAAGATCATCTTTTTGCCAAAGAAAAAGAAGGCAAAATTAGTATTCTTTGGAACAATCAAGTTGATGAAGTCTTAGGTGATAATACTGGTGTTACTTCAGTTCGCTTGAAGTCAACTTTGGACGAAAGCATACAAGATGTTGAAGTTCAGGGCTTATTTGTTGCTATTGGTCACAAACCGAATACAGGTATGTTTGACGGCCAACTCAACCTACGTGATGGCTACATTCAAGTACAAAGTGGTACTTCAGGCAATGCAACAGCAACTTCTGTGGCAGGGGTATTTGCTGCGGGTGACGTTGCTGACAGCATTTATCGTCAAGCAATTACTTCGGCAGGCTCAGGCTGTATGGCAGCTTTGGATGCCGAAAAGTATCTTGATCAATTAAGCAATTGAAAGGCTCATTTAAACGCTTGAAAATTGTATGAAATACGCCCAGTCTGTTGAGCAGACTGGGCGTTATTTTGATTATGACAATAAATAATAGGAGAGAAGCTTTGACTCAATTACAAGCTGAAGTCGATGTAGTCATTATTGGTGGCGGTCAGGCAGCCCTTGCCACAGCTTATTTCCTCAAACGTAAGAAAATTCCATTTATTATTTTAGATGACCAATCTCAGGCGGGCGGTGCATGGTCACATGCTTGGGAATCTCTTCGTCTTTTTTCTCCAAATACTTGGAGTTCGTTGTCAGGTTGGATGATGCCAACAACTGAACAAACCTACCCGACGCGAAATGAAGTGATTGACTACTTGTCTGCATACGAGCAACGCTATCAATTTCCGATTATTCGACCAGTTCATGTCGATCATATCGAACAAAAAGATGGCTATTTAGATGTGTATGCTGGCGATCAATATTGGCGAGCTAAAGCGGTGGTCAGTGCGACAGGAACATGGAGTCAACCTTATATTCCGCATTATGAAGGACATGAACGATTTGAAGGATTACAAACGCATTCAGCCCATTATGTAAATCCAGAGCCTTTTATTAATAAAAAAGTGATCGTGGTTGGTGGTGGTAATTCAGGGGCACAAATTCTTGCCGAAGTCTCAAAAGTTGCAGATACCACTTGGGTCACAGTAACACCACCTCAATTTTTATCGGATGATGTTGATGGGCGTGTTTTATTTCTTCGGGCAACTGAACGTTTAAAAGCTCAACAGGAAGGTCGTGTGATTGATCAACCCGTTGGTGGTCTGGGTGATATTGTCATGATTGACAGTGTCAAAGAGGCCCGCGAACGTGGCGTATTACATAGCCGAGAACCTTTTACTGCATTTGAAGAGAATTCGGTTATATGGGCTGATGGTTCAACACAAGCTGTAGATGCTGTGATTTGGTGTACAGGGTTTAAAGCTTCATTGAATCACTTAAGAAGTCTTGATGTAGTAGAACCTGATCAGACAGTTGCTGTGAATGATGGACGCTCAATAAAAGTAAATAACCTTTGGTTGGTTGGCTATGGGGAATGGACAGGCATGGCATCTGCAACATTAATTGGGGTTTCTAGAACAGCAAGAGCAACGGTAGATGAAATAGATGCTTATTTGGCTAATGTTTAAGAGCTATGCATTTTAAGGCAGTGTATAGATAGGTTTGCATTGCCCCTCAATACTTTATGGATATTGAGCCTGTAAATTATTTTGTGTAAGTTCCATTTTTTATAAATGATCTTTTAATCGATCATCGAACTGAATCGTAAACCAATTCATTGCTAAACGCCAATTTTGAATTGGCATCGTCCATTTCTTCGCAGCATTTGATGTTGCTAAGTAAATGACCTTCTTTACTGAGTCATCAGATGAAAAGATTTTCCTCTTCTTCGTTGAATGGCGTATTACGCTATTCAACGACTCAATCGCATTTGTTGTATAAATTGCATGACGTATTTCGGCTGGATAGCTAAAGATCGTTCGGATATTTTCCCAATTGGCCCGCCAGGATTCTCCAATTTTGGGATACTGGTGATTCCATTGATCACAGAAGATGTCTAGGGACTTTAAAGCATTTTCCTCTGTACTTGCCTGATAAATCGCTTTCAGACCCGAGGTAACAGCCTTGTAGTCTTTCCAGCTTAGACTACGGCAAACTTCGATGGTTTTCATAGAGCCCGTAATCTATTTTATGTATAAATTTCTCGTCCAATGACAAGACTAGCTGTGTTAGCTACTCAAACACTATCTGATACAGCTCTTGTAACTGTGAATAATCTATTTGGGAGTGAAAATATTGAAGATTTATGTTTTGATACATAAAAATAAAGTTTACTCCAAATTTACACCTTAACTTAATTTTTTTATTTTAAGTTGCTGTAAATTAATGGATTATTTTATTTTGTTGTCCAATCCATCATCGGTGCAACACTGATTCGTGGAGATTGAGGGGTTTCAATGGTTTTGTCAGTATTCATTAAAAAATCAGACTCTTCATCAGTGTTCATCAGTTTCTATCGGCAAATACATGGTTAACGCACTATGTTTTGAAGTAGAAGTGGTGCAAAGAAATATGTGGGAAATTACATGAAAATCAGATGTCGCAAAGCCAAAGCGTCAATCCATTTATTGAGCACGATACAGCACAATGTAATGAGCTGAAATGCATTCATTACTGATAGGAGGATCTTTGGGAATGGACGAAAAATGAAACTCGATGCTTCATTTTTATTCAGGTATTTCCGATAGCACGCAATACTATCACAAAAATGGAATACATTCATTGAGAGATATTATCTGCTTTTATCAAGCTTAGAACTTATAATTAATGGTAAGAGGAGCAGCCAATATTCATTAGATACATTGAAATATAGAAAACAGAATGTTTTTTTTCGATAGAACCTTCACACTGAACTAGCGGGATTTATCAATCACTATGTCCTAGCAGGGTTGAATTGAATTTAGCTTAATCATTCAGTATGTTGAATACATAGAAGAATAAAGTATAGGAAAAGCCGATGTTGCTTTTAGAAGAAATTTTTAAAACTAAAAAAGTACAACAGAGTGATGAGTTTAATCTGAGAATACATCGCGGGCTGAGTTGGTTGAAGCAGGCATTACTGCTCGATCATGATCCCGATTTACAATTTATCAGCCTCTGGATTTCCTTCAATGCGATATATGCACAAGACTTGGGGCAAAGTCAGGACAAACAGAGTTTACGTCAGTTCTTACATTTAATTTGCCAACATGATGTCGATCATAGAATTTATAGCATTTTATGGGACAAATTTAGTCAGCCTATTCGTATGCTCTTAGACAACCAATACACCTATCAAGGGTATTGGGACTATCAAAATAAGAAAATTGCTTTAGAGGTCTGTAAGGCTCAGCTTGAACAAGAAAAGAAGAAAGTGGCGAAAGCGCTACAGCAGAAGCATTCGGTCGATATTTTACTGGTACTGTTTAACCGTTTATATACCTTGAGAAATCAGCTGATGCATGGCGGTTCAACCTATAAGAGTTCGTTGAACCGCAAGCAGCTACAAGATGGCTGTCAAATTTTATCGGCTTTGCTGCCCGCATTTTTGTACATTGCTTTGGAAAATGCCGATAGCCTCGATTTGGGGAAACCTTTTTATCCCGTGGCTCAGGTCAGTTAGAGCTAAAAAAGTAGTGTCCAAATAAAAAGACAGTTTACTCAGTAAACTGTCTTTTTTGAGGGTTAAGCAATACCATGTCTTTTGCTATATAGGGTATCCAGCAGAGCAAAGACACCTGCCATCATCACCAGTGTAATACCGACTAAACACGTACTGCTCCAACCGCCGTGATGCCATGCATAGACACCTAGTGCCGAGCCACACGCACCACCAATAAAATATAAGGTCATATAGATGGAGTTCACCCGAGACTTCGCATCGGGGCGTAAACGGAAAATCACGTTTTGGTTACAACTGTGTGTGGTTGCAAGCCCTAAGTTAATCAGTGCATAACCGATGATGTAGCTGATGAGTGAACTCCCGCCTAAATATAGGAACACCCAACTGAGGGCTAACGTCCCGCAGCCGACCCAAGTCAAAAGCAGGGTATAACCGCGATCGGCCCATTTACCAATCCACTGAGTGGAGAGTGCACCAAATACGCCGACTAAAGTTACCACGCCGACTAAAACATCCGAAAGTTGAAATGTCTCAGAGGTTAAAAGTAGGGCAATGGTTGAAAACAGCATACTCATGGCAGCAAAAGCAAATCCACCCGTGATTGAGCGAAACACCAAACGAGGCTCTTGTTGCAGCAGACTCCCCATGGACTTAAAAATGTCGAAATAGGTGATTTTAAGTTTTGGTAGTTGGGGGAGTTTTCCTTTCATCAGAAGGGCCAAAGCAAACATGGCGATGCCACTCAGCACATAAATCATTTTCCAGTGCCATAAATCTGAGAGTAATCCCGCCACACTGGTCGATAGTAAAATTCCGACCAGTAAGCCACTCATGAGGAAACCGACCACTTCTCCCGTTTTTTCAGGTTTGACTGCCATCGTAGCCAGAGGAATCAGCACTTGTGCTGCAACTGAAAAGAGTCCTGTAATAATGGTGCCTAGCCAGAGCATCGATAAGTTGGTGGATGTCGCACAGATAAACAGCCCAGCAGATGCGCCAAACATCAGGAATGGAATCAGTTTGGCTTTGTTCAACATGTCGCCTAAGGGCACAATGAACAGTAAACCCAAAGCATAGGAGACTTGAGCAAAGGTCACGGTCAAAGCTACTTGTTCTTCTGGTGCTTGAAAGCTTTGCTGAATAGAGGAAATCAAAGGCTGGCAATAATAGTTTGCCCCTGCACATAAGCCGCAGACAATTGCCATCAGCCAGAGCAGAGATTTGTCTCGACTGATGTCGAAAGAAGTATTCATAATGAGCCTTTGATGAGGGAGTATTTTTTAGAATGACGTTTACATCGTGCTTTGAGCTAAATAGATGCATCGTTTCAGAAATTGTATACGAAGCTGATTCAAAAGCCTAAAACAAGCGAGAAAAGGCTGCATAAAAAAATAAGTCGAAGATGAAGACACAGCAAATAGTATGACCTGTTCTCAGGCCGACGTTTTCATCTAATACAATCAAAAAATGATGATGTTTCGAATTTCCTGTCAAAAAATAATAAAAATCTTTAAAAAATTCTGAACATGCCTGTCTATTTTGTATGAAATTGTTGCATTCGATCATTTTTACTCATCTTACACATCAAAGATTTGGGACCAATTACTGAAATATTCATCTATTTAAGGTATTTTTGCTCAATTATGGTGCATTTTTGCTTGGGGTTAGTATGTCAATGCGTGCCATTATCATCCGATAAAATATGAAAAAAACATTTTTGTTGGTTATTTCTCGTTTCAGATCTAGTTAAACGCGATCAACCCCTCCTTGTATTTTTAGATGATCCATTCCAAATACGCGTTTTAGTTGAGCTAAATTTTGAGCATTGGCATTTTTGATCGATGAAAAATAGGGACAGGCCAATTCGAAGCTTTTGCAAATGGGGCAAAACTGTCATTTAAGTCAATGTCTGCAAAGTCTGCGTGACGACAGATGGTAAAGCTCGATGAATGACGGATTCGGGTTAATCTAAACGTGGTGGTTCATATTCTTGGATTGGTCAAAAAGATCAATACTGCGGAATTAAAGGACTTGGTTTTGTGCAAAAAAAGTACAGATTTTAGTGTGAAAAGATCTCTAGCTCAGAATTTGAAGAGAAATAAATCAATTTTTAAGCGGATTCAAAGTAAATAAACGAGATATCACCCAATATTTTTTATGAATCACCAGTTCAGTATATGGGTATTTATTAAATAAATAGTGGGTGGTATTTTAAAAAAGTTTCATTAGAATCCAAAAATTCATAAGAACATCCTGTGAGAAAACATTGCCTAATCGGTGATGTTTACTTTAAGAAAAACTAGCTTGAGGGACGCTCATGCAGATCGGAATTCCAGCCGAAACTGTCGTCGGTGAAAATCGTGTAGCCGCAACGCCAGAAACGGTAAAAAAGTTGATCAGTGCTGGTCATAGTGTAGTGATTGAACGTAGAGCAGGTGTGAAAGCTGCTTATATCGACAGTGCTTATGAGCAAGTCGGTGCTAAGCTGACAGATGATGCCTATACCGGTAGCCAAATGATTTTGAAAGTACGTGCCCCTCAGGGTGCTGAAATTCAAAAGCTTGCGCCAAATACATCGGTTATTGCCATGTTTGACCCGTACCGTAATACGGAGCTTGATCAATTTGCATCACAACAAGTGTCTGCATTTGCTTTGGAGCTACTACCACGAACTTTATCTCGTGCGCAGAACATGGACGTATTATCTTCACAAGCTAACTTGTCGGGTTACAAGTCAGTGCTTCTTGCTGCGGCAGAGTACCAGCGCATGTTCCCAATGTTGATGACGGCTGCGGGTACTGTAAAACCTGCACGTGTCGTGATCATGGGGGTCGGTGTTGCTGGTCTACAAGCGATTGCGACAGCAAAACGTTTGGGTGCTGTGGTTGAAGCAACGGATTTACGTCCGACTGCGAAAGATCAGGTGGAATCTTTGGGTGGCAAATGGTTAGACGTTCCTATGTCTGATGAAGAAAAGCAAAAAGCTGCTGCCGCTGCTAAAAACGGTTATGGCTGGATGCCAGGTGAAGACTATATCCGCGATCAAGCCATCATTGTAGATAAAGCTGTTTCAAATGCAGACATCGTGATTACCACTGCACTTTTACCTGGTCGTGATGCACCTCGCTTAATTAAAGCTGAAACGGTTGCCAAAATGAAACCAGGTTCAATCATCCTTGATATGGCGGTTGAAACAGGCGGTAACGTTGAAGGCTCTAAAAATGGTGAAAATGTTGTGACTGACAACGGCGTAACCATTTTAGGTATTCCAAACATTCCGTCTACAGTTTCAACTGAAGCTTCTGCTTTGTATGCACGAAATGTCTTGAACTTCTTAGATACTTTATTTGATGCAGAGAAAAACTTTGCCATCAATCCTGAAGAAGAAATTCAAAAAGCCCTTCTAGTAACTCATGGCGGTCAAGTACTGCTGAAGCGTGGTTAAGGAGATAGATCATGGTTGAAACAATTACAATTTTCGTCCTTGCCATCTTTGTAGGCTACTACGTCGTGTGGGGCGTTACGCCTGCACTACATACACCGCTTATGGCAGTAACCAATGCGTTGTCATCGATCATCGTGGTGGGCGCAATGATTCAAACGGTGGGGATTCCTGCAATTGGTGTTGATGCGAATGTTGCATTCCAAAGTGTGAATGTGGTGAGCATCTTAGGTGCAATTGCGGTGTTCTTAGCAAGTATCAATATTTTCGGTGGCTTCGCAGTAACAGCGCGTATGCTTGAAATGTTCAAGCCAAAGCAAAAGAAAAAAGAGGGCTAATATATGGAATTCATTCGAGACTATGCGGATTGGTTCTACCTGATTGGTGCTGTCCTCTTTATCTTAACTTTACGTGGTTTGTCTGGCCCGAAGACAGCGATTCAAGGTAACCGCTACGGCATGATCGCAATGGCGATTGCTGTAGTGACCACCTTCTTTGTGGCAGATCATCCTGTGATTTGGATGATTGGCGGTGCGATGGTGCTGGGTGCGATTGTGGGTATTGCCCGCGCACGTACTGTACCTATGACGCAGATGCCTGAAACGGTCGCATTGATGCACTCTTTGGTGGGCTTGGCTGCTGTTTTAATTGCAATCGCGGCAATTCTACATAACAACCAACTGACTGCCTTATTTGCACAAAATGAAGCGGCATTAACTGCTGCGGGTGTGCAACATGCACACATGAGCAAGGTTCATTTATTTGAATTGTTCGTGGGCTGTTTTGTCGGTGCGATTACCTTTACAGCGTCTGTATTTGCTTATGGTAAATTGGCTGCAAAAAAATGGGCAAAAACCATTTCTGGTGCATGGGTTAAGCCTGTACAAGCGCTGATTTTCCTTGCAATGCTGGCATGTGGTGTGTACTTCTTCACAACAGGCAATATGAATGCATTCTGGGCCATGACTGCACTGGCACTTGCATTCGGTTGGGTGTGGATTGCACCAGTCGGTGGTGGTGATATGCCGGTGGTGGTATCGCTATTGAACTCATTCTCTGGTTGGGCAGCAGCAGGTATTGGTTTCACACTTGAAAACAACATGTTGATCGTTGCGGGTTCACTGGTGGGTTCTTCAGGTGCGATTCTGTCTTACATCATGTGTAAAGCCATGAACCGTTCAATCATCAACGTTTTGTTTGGTGGTGCAATGGGTGGAACTGCGGTAGCTTCTGCAGACAAAGGCGAACAAGCACAGCGAAACCATCGTTCTGGTTCAGCAGATGACGCAGGCTTCTTGATGTCAAATGCAGATAGTGTTGTGATCGTACCGGGTTATGGTATGGCACAAGGCCGTGCACAAAATGCGGTGAAAGAACTGTGTGAAATCTTGAAAGAACAAGGTGTAAAAGTGCGCTTCGCCATTCACCCTGTTGCTGGTCGTATGCCGGGTCATATGAACGTACTTTTGGCTGAAGCTGACGTGGCTTATGAAGACATCTTAGAGATGGATGAGATTAACTCTGACTTCCCTGCAACAGATGTGGTGCTTGTGATTGGTGCGAATGACGTAGTCAACCCTGCGGCGAAAGACGATCCAACATCTCCAATCTATGGTATGCCAATTCTTGAAGCACATAAAGCACGTACCATTATGGTCATCAAACGTTCTATGGCGACAGGTTATGCAGGTCTAGACAACGACTTGTTCTATAACGAAAAAACCATGATGATCTTCGGTGATGCGAAGAAAGTGGTTGAAGATATGACCAAAGCAATCAATGGTGGTGGACACTAATTCTCCTCCTAGAGTGTATAAAGACCACCTTCGGGTGGTTTTTTTATGTTTGCAGCTTTTGCTAAGATGATGTTTAGCTTTTCAATAAGAAAACAATATGAACATAAATCAGATCTGGTTTCATGTACTGCTGATATTTGGTGTGTTTGTTTTGAGTCAAACTACTCAGGCTCAAGTCTTCGAAATAAAAAATGCATCGAAACGCTATGATGTAAAAATGACGACGAACTGTACGGACAGGAGCTGCGATGGACAAGCCAATATTGATCTTTACCTAAAAGGGACAACACAGCGCTTTCAGCGGTTTTCCTCGGCTGAATTGACGATGGATCTGGACGAAACTGATAAACCGTCTGTCAATGTGGTGCAGCTTTATGGTGAGCAAAGTGCCGTGATTTTTGCCGACTTTAATTTTGACGGCAGTGAGGATGTCGCCATCCGTAATGGTAATTATGGTGCTTATGGCGGGCCAACTTACGATGTTTATGTCTTTCATCGGACTAAAAATAAATTTGTGCTGAGTCAGGAGTTATCGGCCTTAACTCATGAAAATTTGGGCATGTTTGAGGTCGATCAAAAACAGAAAAGAATCTTAACCTTCAATAAAAGTGGATGTTGTTATCACATCCGTTCGGAATATATTGTAATTCCTAAACACGGTTTGAGTTTAGTCAAAGAATTTATTGAAGATGCAACAGTTCAAGAGGGAAAGGTTAAAGTGACGGAGCGAACGCTGAATCGTGGTCGATGGGTAGAGAAGGTCCACTATTATGCTGTGGATGAGTACTATAAAAACTAAAAGCTATGTTTTATCAATCAGCTGATAAATGTGCTTTGGCCCTTTTATGGTGTATCGCTTTTTCGCCTTGTTTGAATTGTCCATTTATATTGGTGGGCATGGATCATGATTAAATATCTGTAAGGTGTTGAAACACTGGCATTGATTTTGCAATTGAGATGAATAATCTTTTGGGGATTATTCATGAAAAAAATAAAATACTTACTCTTCTTTGTGTGCTGTATTACTTTACCCAGTTTTGCTGCAGAACCCCTGCCAACACAGGCTCAAAATATTCAAGAAATTCGTCTCTCGCTTGACAGTGTCTGGGTGGTGCTCGGTGGCATCTTGGTGTTTTTCATGCAAGCAGGTTTTGCCCTGATTGAAAGTGGTTCGGTGCGCTCTAAAAACACCATTAATGTACTCATGAAAAACTATATGGATGCGTGTTTAGGGGGCTTGGTGTTTTGGTTGATTGGCTTTGGTTTGATGTTTGGTGTCAATTCGAGTGGTTGGATAGGAACTTCGCATTTTGCCCCCAATGTTCTGGATGACTGGCACTGGAACCTCTTGTTCTTTCAAATGATGTTTGCGGCTACCGCCACGACGATTGCCAGTGGGGCGATGGCTGAGCGGATTCACTTTGTGGCGTATATCGTGAGTGCTGCGGTGGTCAGTGGTTTGATCTACCCGATTTTTGGTGCATGGGCTTGGGGGAGCTTATTTGATGGCGAGGGTTGGCTAAAAGCCATGGGTTTCATTGACTTTGCAGGTTCAACGGTGGTGCATTCGATTGGTGGATGGGTGGCTTTAGCCGGAATTATTGTGTTGGGGCCTCGTTTAGGGCGGTTTGGGCGCAATGGACAGGTCCATTATTTGGCAGGACATAATTTACCGTTGGTGGCGCTAGGCGGTTTTGTTCTATGGCTGGCATGGTTTGGTTTTAATGCGGCCTCTACTGTGAAGGCGGATGTGAGTATTGGGCGGATTGCCTTGAATACGCATTTGGCGGCGTGTGCTTCGGCAGTTGCCTATATGGTTTATACCCTAATACGTGGTAAAGCAATTTTAATGCGCGGCACCATTAATGCCTCCTTGGGTGGGCTGGTTGCAATTACGGCGGGTTGTGCAACCATGAGTCCACTGTATGCCATCATCAGTGGGGCGGTTGCAGGTGTACTGGTCAGTATTTTACCAGTGGTGATGGAAAAACTCCGCTTGGATGATGTGGTCGATGCGGTGACTGTGCATGGTTTTTGTGGGGCATGGGGCACATTGGCAGCGGGGCTATTTTTTGAAAACCAAATGTTTAATGCGGGGGTCATTGCGGTACAAGGCTTGGGTATTTTGACAGCCTTTGCTTGGGGTTTTGGTGTGGCGTTGATCGTCTTTAAAGTTTTAGACGTTGTGCTTGGTGGTTTGCGGGTGAGTAAACAACATGAACAACGTGGCTTGGACTATACCGAACATGCAGAACTGTCTTATCCCGAGTTTCAGCGTGATGTGACGTTTGAAACTGATGATATGACCAAACGTCATTAATGAAAGAGGATAGCTCATGTCGACTGAAACATTAACTATTTTACAAAAACGCCAAGCGATCGAGCGTGGACTGAGTCAGTACTTACAAGGAACACTTTTAGAGCAAGTATTGAATCACTGGGAAGCGAAATATGGTGATCAACCCTCCTTTGTCCTGAATCGTTTTTTGAGTGAAATTTGCACCACAGAAGAATTACGTTACTTTCGAAAAGACATGCTCAAAAATGTCTTGGCCGAGATGGCCCAAGTTGAAAAACAAGTGTTGTTGAACCCATCTGCAAAAGCATCGAAAAGCGAACAAGGGGGAGTGGTGTTACTCGATGCATTGACGTTTTTTATGCAAAATATCTGTCAAGCAGTCAAAGCCGTTGATGTGCAGGAGTTTGAGCGTGAGGTGAAAACGCAGCTAGACCTTTTATCTATTGTGATTGATACATATCAGGCCTTGGATGATCGAGCAGTACTTGAAGCTTTGCCCATGACTCAATATGCGCAGGTCTTGACGGTCTGTTATGAAAATTATTGTGAATTTTATGGTCCAGCAAAAGCAGATCAACTCTATGCCCATGTGAAGCGCCAAGTGAAAGAGCGTTACCCAATGATCGATATGCATCGCTTAATTTAAATAAAAATATACATAAAAAAAGCGACCTTCAGGTCGCTCTTTTCATATTAGGCTACAGTTTCTTCTGGGGCTGCACGCCAAAGGCTTTCTAGGTCGTAGAAACGACGTGCTGTTGGCAACATCACGTGCACAACAACAAAGCCAAGATCAATCAAGATCCATTCTGCATCACGTTCGCCTTCGACACCGAGAGGGCGGAAGCCTGCTTTACGTGCTTCTTCAGCAACGTTATCAGCAAGTGCTTTGATGTGACGCGTTGATGTACCGCTTGCAATCACAATTGCATCAGCGACGTTGCTGATTAGGCTGACATCAATCGCTAAAATATCTTTTGCTTTTACATCTTCAAGGGCTTCATGTACAACTTTTAAGCAAGCTTGTACGTCGGCAGCTTGGGTATTCATTGCGAAATCGTGAGAATTAGAAGCGCTGGGCGATGGTTCTAAATTCATAAAGGGAATTTTTCCGGACAATAACTCATCTTATAATATAGCGTTTTTAGGCGAAAATTTCAAATCTGCAATGGCTCAACTTTGAGGATGTGCGGCAAAGTATTTTGCCTTCCATGCAAAGGACTGAGTTGAAACAGTTTTTGGTCGATATTCCGCCGCAATAAAACCGTCATAACGGCTGTGTTGTAGCCATTCAAAAATATTTGCATACATAATTTGTGCAGTATCTGGTTCATGCCGCCCCGGACAGTCTGCAAATTGGATGTGACCAATAGCTTGAATATTTTCTTGTAGCCCTTGCAACACATCTTCACCCATCATCGCCATGTGATAGCAGTCGTATTGCATTTTAAGTGCAGGATGTTGTACTGCTTCTAACATTTCCTGTGCTTGAGCAATATTTTGCACTAAGAAGCGCGGCATATCGGTGCCGTTGATCATTTCAAAGACAGGCTGAATGTCATGTTCACTGAACATATGGCAGGCCAGTTTCAGGTTTTTGGACAAGGTATTTAAACAGGGCAGTAGGTCGGCATCTAGGGGTTGTTTACCCGCAAGGATATTCACATTTGGCACTTTGAGTGCGCTAGCGTATTGCACTGCTAACTGAAGAGCGTGATGAAACTCTAGCTCTTTGCCGGGGACACCCGCGAGTCCATTGCCACCAGTCATTAAGTCGCCCGCAGGAACGTTAATGAGGCAGAGACTTAGGTCATAAAGCGTCAGCTGAGTTTGAATTTGTTCAATGCTGAGTTCATAGGGAAATTGGATTTCCACATGTTTAAAGCCAGCAGCTTGCGCTAAAGCAAAACGCTCAAGCAACGGTACTTCGGTAAAAATCATGGATAAATTTACAGCAAGTTTGGTCATGATTTTCTCCTGATTTTATTTGGCTTGTTGTTCTACTTGTAATATGACTGAGGCAAGATCAGCTTCAGCATAGCCTTGTTGTTGGTGTACTTGCAATTGCTGAAGTGCTCGCGCTGCAACAGGAATGTCGAGTTGGTGCTGCGCAGCAAGCTGCACGGCGTTGTTCAAGTCTTTGGACAGGGTTTGAACTTTCCACTGTACGGGCTCAAACAGATGAGTCGCCATACGTGGACTTAAAATTTGGAAGGGTTTCGAATCGGCAAAACCGCCTGCAAGCGCAGGTGCGAGTAAGCGAGTGTCCACGCCAGCTTTGGATGCTAAAGCAACCGCTTCTGCAATCAGCGTGCTATTGGCTGCCACAATCAGTTGATTACAAATTTTGGTGGCTTGTCCTGTTCCTGTGTTGCCCATACAGGTGACACGTTGCGACAAGATATTATAAATCAAAGACAAGTCTTGAATCGTCTGTGCATCGCCACCAGCAAAGATGACCAGCGTACCTTGTTCCGCACCGATAGTTCCCCCTGAAACAGGTGAGTCGATCCATTGCACCTGTTTTTGTTCGGCACGTGCTGCAAGGCTCAGGGTTTGCTCCACCGAAAGACTGGAAAAGTCGATAATCACTTGCTTCGCCGTCAAAAACGGTTCGATTTGTTCATAAACGCTGAGTGCGGCTTTGTCGTCCGCTAAACAGGTTAGGATTACAGGATGGTCGGCAATATTCTGTAGCGTTAAGTCTGTCGCCCCTAAATCAATGAGTGCATCGCAGGCACTGCGGGTGCGGTTCCATACAGCGACCTCGAAACCCGCTTGAAGTAAGCGGGTGGCCATACGGCTGCCCATGAGTCCCATGCCAAGAAATGCAATTTTAGTGTGTCGATCGAAACTCATGGGACCCTCTTTGATTGTCAGTGCTTAAATACTGTTATTTGTATTGGCGTGGTAGATACTGCGCGTCGGGTTGTTTATCTTTTTTACGTGCGATTTGGCTATTTTTACCTAACAGTAATTTGAGCTGCCAAATTTTTTCCAAACGTAAGGATTTTTTAGGCTTATGCTGCATGGCATCCAACACATATTTTGAGGCCATGAGTGCATCTGGTGAGCGTTGTAACATTTCTTCTGCAATGGCTTGGGCTTTAGCAAGCGGTGATTCATCAAGATGTGTGACTAAGCCGATTTCTTTGGCATAAGTTGCATCGAAAATACGTGCCGTAAGCGTTAACTCTTTGGCAAGATCTAGTCCGATCAAACCTTTCAAAGAACGCGTCAGTCCCATATCAGGAACCAGTCCCCAACGGCTTTCCATAATCGACATTTTGGTTGCAGGGTGTGCGACACGAATGTCTGCCGCTAAAGCCAGTTGCATACCAGCGCCAAAGCAAAATCCTTCAATCGCGGCAATCACAGGAACAGGCAGTTCTTGCCAAATTAGGAAAGCTTTTTGAAAGAGGCTTTGTCCAGGTTTGATCAGTTCCCATGCGGCATAGGCGCGATTCTTCGGATTGTTCAAATCGGCAAGATCAATGCCTGCACTAAAGACTTGCGCTTCACCAGTGAGGATGACACAGCGAATGCTGCGGTCTTTTTTAATTTTTTCAGCAGTTTTAACCAATTCGCGTAACAAGTCGAAACTCATCGCATTGCGTTTATCTGGACGGTTAAGTGAAACAGTGGCAATGCCGTTTTTGTTTTCAATGCGAAGTAAAGCCATGATGAGAACTCTTATTTTTTGCTCGCACGGAGCATAGCATAGCTCTCGTACGGATAAATGACACCAAGAGTCACGTCACAACTTGTCTTAGGTGTCATGCTCTTTTGAATGTTTTATGGGCTATGTTTGATTAAAATTTGCTGTGCCGCATGTTGTACTTGTTCAATCACAACTTTGAGTTCATTGAAACGCTTGATGGTTTCTTGAACAAATTGTTCATCTGCTTTACGACGTTCTTTACGTAAGGTTGAAACAAACTGTTCAAATGTCCCTGTTGCTTCTTGTAAGTTGGGTACACCGACATAGCGTGTTGCACCATACAGGCGGTGTAGCACATGCTCCAATTGTGGGAAATCTTCCATTTCAATCAACTGTTTCATTTCATGCAGCTCAGTATCAAAACTATCCATTAACATACGCAGCAAGTCGACTGCTAAGTCTTCTTTATTGGCGGCTAACTGTAAGCTTTGCTGCCAGTCGAGTACCTTAGGATCGAGTGCTTCAATCACGATGGCTTTTTCAACGGGTGAGCCTTTGTTGAAGCGATCAGTGGTCCAATGGGTCAGGATTTGAATAATCTGATCAATTTGAATCGGTTTGGTGACATAGTCATCCATGCCAACTTGCAGTAGTTTTTGTTTTTCATCGGCTAATGCATGTGCGGTGAGGGCAATGATGGGCAAACGTTTATGGTTTTCAATGGTTGACTCCAGCGCACGAATGGCACGTGTGGTATCGACCCCCGACATGACAGGCATTTGAATATCCATAAATACCAAATCAAAAGCTTTGCTGTCGTGTTCAGCACGCTCTTGTAAAATCTCTAAGGCTTGTTGACCGCTTAAAGCTTTTGTTGTCTTGACATTCAATTCGCCCAGCAGGGCTTCAAGGACAATCAGGTTAGGGAGATGGTCATCCACCGCTAAAATATGTAAGCCTTGACCATTGAAGGACTCCATTTCATCTTCTTCAAATAGCGGTTGATTGCTGAGTAATTGAATCAAAGCACTCCGACTGAGCGGTTGGTATAAGGGTCGTGCGCGATACTCATTCAGCGTAGTCAAATCGAGTGACATCTGGTAACCATAAACCGCAAGGTTACCGCTATAACGCTGACGAATTTCTTTTAATAAGGCTTCGGTATCGCCACTGTGATCAACAATTAACCATGTATTTTCCACATCTTGAGGCAGTCTGTTGAGGTGACTGAACAAGTCTAAAATTGAACTCGATTCGATGTGCTCCACAGCATAGTCTTCAAGATAATGACGCAGAATATTGGCCGTTGCAGGATGTGCCAAATACGAAACCACTTGCATGTCGCTAAACTGAGGATGCTCAACGTACTCATCTTCTTCATTGACCATAAACATGGCTGTAAACCAGAAGGTGGAACCTTTTTCGGTGGGCGCGCGTTCTTGGTTGTCCTCAAATCCAATTTGCCCCTGCATCAAATGCACTAGCTGTTTGGAAATCGCTAAGCCTAGACCTGTACCGCCAAATTGGCGCGTGACTGAAGCATCACCTTGCGAGAAAGACTCAAACAGTTTTTTGCGGTCGGTTCCACTGAGTCCGATGCCGCTGTCTTGTACACTAAAGTGCAATAGGCACTGTCCAATATCATCTTGTTCCATTCTTGCGCGGACGATGATCTCGCCATCAGGAGTAAACTTAATGGCATTGGAAATCAGGTTGGTTAAAATTTGTTTGAAGCGTAGGGCATCTCCAACCACATGCTTTGGCACATTGTCGGCATAGTAAAAGGCCATATCGATATGCTTTTGTGCAGCAAGAGGAGATAGCATATCCATAACATCAAAAATTGCTTCTTCTAAATCAAAAGTTGCAGTATCGAGTTCTAGTTTACCGGCATCAATTTTTGAAAAATCTAAAACATCATTAATCAGTGCTAGTAAGTGTGCAGATGATTTACGGATGGTTTGTAAATACAGGTTTTGATCATTGTTGAGGTTGTCTTGACGCAGTAACAGGTGAATAAAACCATCAATACTGTTCAGTGGCGTGCGCAGTTCATGGCTGATATTGGCCAAGAATACAGACTTGGACTGACTTGCTGAAATGGCTTGGTCACGCGCTTGACGATAGGTAATGTTTTGTACTTCTAAAGTGTCAAGGGTTCGACGTAAATCGTCTTCCGTCTGCTCAGTGTGTTCTTTCAATTCTAAAAAACTAAAATGCAGGCGTTTCACCACATTGGCAATATCGCGCTGTAGTAAGCGTAATTCACCAGTACTGTTAATCAGCATGTGTTGATCGAGGGTGTCGGCATTTAAACGTTGTAGCTGCATGCGAATTTCATACATCGGCGCAATCCAGCGTCGCGAGTAGAAATTTAAACAGAGTAAAAGTAGTAATAGTGTCAACAGACCTGTCGCAATCAACACAATCAACACGCGATAACGGGCAATTTGTAAAGGCTGGTTATCTAATTCAACCACCAACTGCGCAGGCGTGCCTGTAAATTGGTTGATGGGCAAACCATATACTGTATTACCTTTAAAATTCATCGGGCCAAAAAAATCAGTATTTTTTTTCAACGCAGGCCACGGCGCTTGGTCTTGGTAGCCAATGCTGAGTTTGTTATTGCCTTTTTCATCAATAATTGCGGCACGAATCAGATGTTTTTCATCTAACATCTTTTGCATCAAATAACGTGCATTTTCATACTGCCAAGGGGAGGCATTCACCAAATTGATCGCCGCTTCTGCATCCAGCTGGTAGCGCGTTAAAATCGCAATCGCCATTTGTCGCTGCTGGGCTTTGGCTGCATTTGAAGTTTCGGTAATAACCAGTAATGCACCTACACAGGCCAAAATCATAATCGGCACGAAAATAAGTGCAATGAGCTGTCCATAAGCATGGTTTAAGTGCAGACGATTAAATAACTTTTTATTGATATTTGACATGGTGCAAGTGATTTATTCCCTATGCTTTGAAGTGTAGCACGCTTTATAAAAAATCGATGGTGCTTTAATCACTTTCGCGAAAAAGCACGCTAAATGGGTGCAGGGACTGGCATTTTTCCATACAATAGGCGCACCTCGATCAAGGTGCAAAGAATGAGTACTACATCCACTGATTTTCAAGCAGACGAATTTTTGTTAGATCACTATGTTGGAAAAACTCCACTGGTGCGTTTACAGCGTCTGGCTAGTCACACTCAAGCAACAGTATTGGCAAAGTTAGAAGGCAACAACCCCGCAGGTTCTGTCAAAGACCGTCCCGCGTATAACATGATTATGCAAGCGGAAAAGCGAGGGCAAATCCAGCCGGGCGATACCTTGATTGAAGCGACCAGTGGAAATACCGGCATTGCACTGGCGATGGTTGCTGCGATGCGTGGCTATCAGATGAAACTGATTATGCCCAACAACATGAGCCAAGAACGTAAAGATGCAATGCGTGCTTATGGCGCGGAACTGATTGAAGTGACCAAAGAACAGGGCATGGAAGGTGCACGTGATTTGGCTTTGCAAATGCAAGAAGAAGGCAAAGGGCATGTACTCAACCAGTTTGGTAATCCTGATAATGTTGAAGCACATTATTTAACGACTGGGCCTGAACTTTGGCAGCAAACAGGTGGCAAAATCACTCACTTTGTAAGTTCAATGGGCACTACAGGTACCATTATGGGGGTCTCTAAATATCTCAAAGAGATGAACCCCGACATTCAAATTATTGGCTTACAGCCATCGGATGGTTCAAGTATCGCAGGGATTCGCCGCTGGCCTGAAGAATATTTACCAACGATTTTTGACCGCAGTCGGATTGATCAAATTATTGATATTCCGCAAATTGAAGCGGAAAAAACCATGCGTAAATTGGCGCAAAAAGAAGGGATTAGCGCAGGAACTTCTTCAGGTGGTGCGGTGTGGGCATCGATTAAAATTGCTGAAGAAAACCCTGGTGCTGTCATTGCGTGCATTATTTGTGACCGTGGTGACCGTTATTTATCGACGGGTCTTTTCTCTGTGGTCGATCCTGAATAAAACAATAAAAGAGAGTCCTGCTATGCGTTTACCCGTTCTCACCTTTGATATCGAAACAATGACAGATTTGAGATCGGGGGCGCATTTATATGGTTTAGATTTGCCTGAGGCTGATTTGGAGGCGGCACTGACCAAATTGCGTCGCCAAGAATCAGGCATGGATTTTCAGCGTTTGGCTTTGCATGAAATTGTGTGTATTTCAGGCTTGTGGTTGGATGACCAAGGCCAGATGAAACTTTTTTCTTTTAGCCGTGAGCAATATTCGGAAGCAGAAATCCTCAGTAAGTTTTTATCCATATTTGATAAGCGCTTACCAACTTTAGTGAGTTGGAATGGCGCTCAGTTTGACTTACCTGTAATCATGCTTCGCGCTATGTATCATGGTTTAACTGCACCTGCTTTGTTCGATCAGGGCGAAATTGACACACAAAAGCGCTATAATAACTATCAGAACCGTTATCATCAGCGTCACATCGATCTGATGGATGTGATGGCAATGTTTAATGGACGTCATTTCCAAAAGCTAGATGATGTTGCTCATTTATTGGGGTATCCCGGTAAACGAGGCGATGGGGCTTATCATGTACCTGAATATGTTCGGGCGCAGGAATGGCTCAAACTCACCAGTTATTGTGAAGGTGATGTGCTAAATACATGGTTGGTGTATTTGCGTTGGCTCTTGCTCAAAGGGCAATTGCTCGCTCAAGACCACCGTCATTTTATTGATCAAACCATCCAGTTTTTACAGGCCCAACCGCAGCATCAAGACTTTTTGTCGGTGTGGCGTGAGACCTCACAGCAGACGGCTTTTACCGCTGCCGATTTTTCTCCTTCCCATCTTTAGGTACACATGAAACATAGAGCCAAACCTCGTCCAACTCAACAGCCCAGTTATATTTTTCAGGTTGAGTCACTTTCGCATGAAGGACGCGGCATTGCGCACTATGGTTCGCATCCAGACCATCCTGCGGACAAGCAGGGTAAAAAAGTCTTTATTAGCTATGCGTTGCCGGGTGAAACGGTTAAAGCGCAGATTACCCATGCGGTAAAGCGTTTAGAGGAAGCCGATGCTGTTCAACTCCTCAGTGAAGCCTCTGCTTTTCGGGTTGAGCCGAAGTGCCCGCATTTTAAAAGCTGTGGTGGCTGTAATATGCAGCACATTCATCCCGATGAACAAATTCGTTTAAAGCAAGAAGTGCTTAAATCACATTTGCAGCATTTTGCTGGGATTCAACCTGAAGAATGGTTGCCACCTTTGCGCTCTTTACGTGAAGACTACCGCCGTAAAGCACGCATTGGGGTGCGTTATTTGCCGCACAAAGACCAATTGGTCGTGGGTTTTCGAGAGCGTCAAACCAATAAACTGACTTCAATTGATCGTTGTTTGGTGTTAGATCAAGCGTTTGGTTCAATCACACGCTTGAAGCAGTTACTCCAAAGTCTAACAGCCAAAGCGGCCATTGGTCATATAGAATTGGCCATGGGGGATAGTGACATCGCCCTTACGGTGCGACATACTGAAAAATTAAACACCGAGGATGTCAACCGATTAAAACAATTTGCGTTAGACAGAGGGTGGCAATTGTATTTACAAGCTGCTGGCCCAGACAGTCTAAAGCGTATGGATGATGAACATGCAGAGATGCGTTTACATTATCGTTTAAGTGATTTTGATGTGGCATTTGGATTTAACCCACATGACTTTACTCAAGTAAACTCAACCATTAACCCGCAAATGGTGAAATTGGCATGTGACTTGCTAGATTTAAAACAAGGAGAACGTGTTCTCGATTTGTTCTGTGGTCTAGGAAATTTCTCTTTGCCTTTGGCTCGATGCGTGGGAGCAACAGGACAAGTGGTTGGTGTTGAAGGCAGTGAAGAAATGGTTCAACGTGGTGCAGAAAATGCGGAACGTAATGCTCTTCGTCAGTTGAAGTTCTTTTCACAAGATTTAACAAAAGATTTCTCGCATCATTCTTGGGCAAATCAAGGATTTGATGCATTATTGATAGATCCTCCACGTGCAGGCGCAGAGGAAATAATGCATTATATGCCTAACTTTGGTGCAAAAAGAATCGTTTACGTGTCGTGTAATCCAGCGACACTCGCAAGGGATGCGGGGCTGTTGGTACAACAGGGTTATCGATTAGTCAAAGCCGGTGTGATGGACATGTTTACCCACACAGGTCACGTTGAGTCGATAGCATTGTTTGAAAAAGATAATGAGATAAACGATTAAAGAATATGAAGCGTAAAAGTGTAGGAGAAGGGTATGGTCACAGTACGTGAGCAACTACCTGGGCGACTTAATGAGTTGTCTCAGGAGGCGACTGTAGAGCATGCCGAACAAGCTCAACATGATTTGGCTGAATGGTTAGATCGTGTTCGAAGCATATTAGATGATGCGAAGCTTGAGCAACTCGAAGAAGTTGCCAATTTGACTTTACAAAAAGAGTTAGAAACCACGGTTAATCATCGTTCCAATACCTTTTATACCGGTATTGAAATGGCGGATATTCTGGCCCATTTACATGTCGATGAAGACACCTTGGCTGCTGCGATGCTCTATCGTGGTGTACGTGAAGGCGTGATTCCATTGGCGGAAGTACAAGAGCATTTTGGCGAACAAGTGCATGCACTGGTCAAAGGCACTTTGGCCATGGGTAAGTTGTCTGATCTCATCGAGCAGAATAAACGCCTCGAAGATCACTTTAATAACAATCAGCGCGAGCACTTAAACGGCATTTATAAAATGTTGATTTCAGTGACGGAAGACGTGCGCGTTGTACTGATCAAATTGGCTGAGCGAACTTATGCACTGCGTGAATTGGCGACTTCATCTAAAGAACGTCAAGAGCGTGTAGCACGAGAAATCTTAACCATTTACTCACCTCTGGCACACCGTTTAGGGATTGCGCAGTTAAAGTGGGAACTGGAAGATTTAGCCTTTCGCTATTTAGCACCCGATCGCTATAAAGAAATTGCGACGCTGCTGAATGAAAAGCGACTGGAGCGTGAGCAATATATTCAGTTTGTGATTGATACATTGCGTGCATCTTTGAATGAGCATGGTATTGAAGCTGAAATTAGCGGCAGGGTAAAACACATTTATTCGATTTATCGAAAAATGAAAAGTAAGAACCTGAGCTTCGATCAGCTCTATGACATTCGTGCCGTTCGAGTCTTGGTTAAAACCGTACCTGAGTGCTATCACTCGCTGGGGATTGTGCATCAAATTTGGCGGCATATACCGCATCAGTTTGATGACTATATTACCAATCCCAAAGCCAATGGTTACCGCTCACTGCATACGGCTGTGATTGCGGAAAACAAATCACTGGAAGTTCAGATTCGTACCAAGAGCATGCATGAAGAAGCAGAGCTTGGGGTGTGTTCGCACTTTAACTATAAAGAGGGCGGTAAGAATACCGATCGCTCTTTTAACCATCGTTTACATTCATTGCGTGCAGTACTTGAACACTATCAAGAGCGCAACGATGCGAATGTACATAAGTCGGATGAAGACTCTGAAAATTTTGAGCAAATTCAAGATTTTGAGGATTTTGAGAAGATTTATGTATTTAGCCGTGATGGCGATATTAAAGAGCTCCCACGTGGTTCGACCGTACTCGACTTTGCTTATCATGTGCATACTCAAGTCGGTAATAAGTGTTATGCCGCGCGAGTGAATCAGCGCTATGTTCCGCTGACTTATACCTTAAAAACGGGTGAGCAAGTTGAGATTTTAACCAAGAAAGACCGTGAGCCAAACCGTGATTGGTTGGTGAACTCTTTAGGTTATATCAAGACGGCACGTGCGCGTGACAAGCTGCGCCATTGGTTTAGACAACAAGACCGCAGTAAAAACTTGGAAGTGGGTCGTGACCTGCTCAACAAAGAACTTTCACGTTTAGCAATTCACCCAAAAAGTATTGATTTGAATGATTACTGCAATCATTTCAATGTTAAAGCGGGTGAAGATATTCTGATTGCACTGGTCAATGGTGACATTAGTCTGCATGCCTTGATCAATCAGGTGAACCGCCATATGCATTTGGATCAGGACGAACCTGAACTGGTGCTGAAGCCAACGTTGAATCCACGTGCTAGTCATACCTTGTCAGCGCATGGCATTTTGATTGATGGTTTAGATAACGTTGAGCTGCATGTGGCGCAGTGTTGTCAGCCTGTGCATGGTGAGTCAATTGCGGGTTATATCACTTTGAACCGTGGGGTGAGCATTCACAAAGTGGCATGTCCTGACTACTTACGCATGATTCAAAATGAACCGGAGCGTGCAGTAGAAGCCGATTGGGAAATGCAGCCAACGCGTGGTCAGAGTGTACAAATTGTGGTGGAAGCTTATGATCGCCGTGGTTTACTCAAAGATTTGACCCAAGTGATTTTCTCCGATCAAATCAATATTCGTCAGGTCAACACCATCTCTGAAGCAGACGGTATTGCCAATATGAAATTGTTGATTGAAGTTAAAGGTTTATCGCAACTATCAAAACTGTTGGCACGATTGGAGCAACAACCGGGCATTATTAGTGCGCGTCGTTTGGTGCAAGGTAACTAAGCGAATTAAAAAAAAGAGCCTGCAATTGCAGGCTCTTTTTATTTGGAAAGGTACAAATTGGTCAGGCGATTGAGAAATTGGGGACTGATTTTACTCAGTTGAAATAAAAGCTTGGCTTTGGCGCCCACGGCTTGATGGGTTGCAGTGAGTGCCGTATCTTTTGCAACAGCACGTTGAAAAACGTGTTGCGCTACATCTTCTGTAGTTAAGTGTACCCCCATGTTTTGAATACTCTTCGCTTGCATATCTTGCACCATGGCAGTTTGTACAAATAGCGGCATAACATCTAATACGCGAATGCCATATTTCTGCCATTCGGTATCTAAGCCTTCGGTGATACCGCGTACTGCAAACTTACTGGCAGAGTACGAGACCAAATCAGCTTGACCATAGATGGCTGAAGCCGATGAAAGGTTGATGATGCGGGCAAAATTCGCTTGTTTGAGATAGGGCAATGCAGCATGGCAGCCATTCAGTACACCATTAACATTGATCGAGATGGTTTTGTGATGTGCGCTGATCTCTGTGTGTTCAAAAGGCCCTGAGAATAGAATTCCTGCATTATTGACCAAAACATTGAGCTCGCCCGCCCATGCGACAAACTCGGCTAAAGCAGTTTGCCAATCTTGATAGTTGGAAACATCGAGCTGTCCTGCTTTGGCATTTGGGCCGAGGCTAGCTGCCAGCTGTTCGGCTTGAGCGCTATTGATGTCATAAATCCCGACTTTGTAGTGATGTGCATAAAATAAGCGGGCGATGGCCGCACCAATACCTTGGGCTGCACCGCTAATCAAAATACTGCGCATTGAAACTGCTCCTTGTTGCTCTTTTTCTTGATGTTATTGTTGTGATTGGATTGAGCATAACAAATGAATGCCGTCATAATGTAATTTTTATCAATTTGATTTTTGAAGAGAGATAAACATGGAACAATTGCTTAACGTGATGCGTGAATTACGTGAAAAGTGTCCATGGGATCAACAGCAAACCCCAGAAAGTTTAACCCGCTATGCCATTGAGGAGGCTTATGAAGTTGAAGCAGCCGTGCGTTCAGGTAAAGCTGATGAGGTGCGTGATGAGTTGGGTGATTTACTGCTACAGGTGGTGTTTCAGTCACAGATGTATACCGAGCAAGGGGCTTTTAATTTTCAAGATGTGGTCCATGCCATCACAGAAAAACTGATTCGTCGTCATCCCCATGTTTTTCAAGCACAGCAGTTTTCAGCTTTGTCTGCCGAAGATGTAGGCGAGCTTTGGAAGCAAATTAAACAACAGGAAAAACAAGGTAAGGCACAGTCACGATTAGACAGCATCAAGCATGGCCCAGCCTTACAACAAGCGGAACAGATTCAAAAAAATGCAGCACGGATCGGTTTTGACTTTCCTGATGTAGCAGGTGCATATGCCAAGCTTGAAGAAGAATTAGCTGAACTGAAAGATGCGGTTCAACAGCAAAATTCCGATGAAATAGCAGATGAATTTGGCGATTGTTTATTTTCAATGATCAATGTTGGACGTAAACTGGGCGTCTCAAGCGAAATGTCGCTTTTGAGTACGATTCATAAATTTCGTACTCGTTTTGCTTTCATTGAAGATCAAGCTTTGCAACAACAAAAAAAGATTGAGCAGATGTCCTTAGAAGAAATGGATCAACTGTGGGAGCAAGCCAAATTACAACTGAAATAATAAAAATGGTGGCTTGAATTGATAAAAATAAAAGTAAGTTTGTTGATCATTGCGTTGTTATTACTGAGTTTACTGGCGTGGATACCCAGTAGTTATGCACAGTCTTTTGATCAGAACTATCTGAACTGGAAAGCAGAGCAGCAGGCGTGGGATGATCGTATTCAAGCTCCTAAAAGCGTGAAACGTGCTGTGTCTCCTGTTCAGGCTCAACCTGTGTCGAGCACAAATAAAATTAGTTTAAATCAAGCCAGTGTTGATCAATTACAGCAACTTCAGGGTGTGGGTCTAAAAAAGGCACAGGCAATTGTGGCCTATCGCCAGAAACAAGGGCCATTTAAGACCATAGATGAGTTACAACAGGTGCGCGGGATTGGACCGGCAATTTTTGCAAAAAATAAAACCCGTTTAGGCTTGTGAAAAAAGCAGTATCATTTATTCGTGAATTGATCAGAATCCTGCTTTGCTTTCGATAATCAAATTGCCCTTTGATTGTGTTAGATATATGATTAGCGTCATCTTAGAATTTTACGTTTAGGCGTAGGAGACAGCGGCTTTTGCAAACTTTGCGCGCGTCAAAATGTGGTTTATCAACCGCTCAATTACCTTCTTACATTTTAGATGTGATCGATGCATTAACTAAGGCAGGCTATGAAGCGTATATCGTCGGTGGCGGTGTTCGCGACATGATGCTTGGCCTAAATCCCAAAGATTTTGATGCAGTGACCAATGCAACACCGTCACAGGTAAAAGAAGTTTTCGGACGACGTTGCCGTATTATCGGACGCCGTTTTGAGCTGGCTCATGTCTATTCAGGTCGTGAGTTGGTTGAAGTGGCAACTTTCCGTGCACCGCCGAAGAAAGAAGTCACCTCTGCGCAAGGCATGATTTTGCGTGATAACAATTGGGGCACAATCGAGCAAGACTTTGCTCGCCGCGATTTTTCAATTAATGCAATGTATTATCAGCCACGTAAGGGCGTTGTCTTAGATTTCTGTCATGCTGTGGATGACATTAAAAATAAAACCTTACGTCTACTGGGCGATGCACAAACGCGTTTTGAAGAAGATCCTGTGCGAATGCTGCGGACTTTACGTTTTGCTGCAAAATTAGGTTTCTCAATCGATCAGCAAATTCTCGACGTTTTTACCTTGGAAATGACACAGTTGCTGCGTGATGTATCGCCGCACCGTTTATATGATGAATCTCAGAAGCTGTTCACGATGGGGCATCTAAATCGTGTGTTGCCAATGCTGATTGACTTCGGCATTTGGAAGCAGTTATTTGCAGATATCCAACCGAATATCACCCCATTTATTGAACGTGCTGCTAAAAATACCGATCAGCGTATTCAAGTGGGCAAAACCATCAATCCTGCATTTTTTTATGCGGTGTTGTTATGGCAGCCGTTCTTAGAGCGTTGTGAGTTTTATAGCGGTAAAGGTGTGGTTGCGGCTGAAGCTCGTGCACAAGCGGGACTTGATGTATTAAAACGCCAAGCCACGCGGACTATTATTCCGCGCTTTGCTGAAACCTTCATTCGTGAAGTGTGGGAAATGCAAACTCGTTTACTCAACCCAAAGGCACAGCAAATTCAAGCCTTATCTAGCCATGCACGTTTCCGTGCAGGCTTTGACTTCTTGTTGCTTCGCGAAAAATCCGGTGATGACGGCACGCTCGGCATGGGACAATGGTGGGATGCCTATCAGTTGATGAGCACCGATGAAAAAGAACGTGCCATCAGCCAATATAACCGCCAACGTGCAAAATCACGTCGCAGTGGTAAAGCAAGTGCTGAAGAAGCGGCGATTGCTAAAACGGTAAGTCATGAAATTGAGCCTTTGGTGCAAGAGCAAGAATCGCGCAGCCGTCGCGCACGTAAACCGAAGCAACACGCTGAAACTCGTACCCAGACTGGTAAAGGAACAGGTCACAGCTCGACCGAGATTGGCGCAGATCACCCGATTTTAAAACGTAAACGTGTTCAGCGTGATTTAAGCAGCGTGATTTTTGGACCGACACAATGAGCATCGTCACGTACATTGGTCTAGGTAGCAACTTAGGCGACTCTAAAGTGATTTTGACTGAAGCGGTGCACAAGTTGGCTAGTCTTGGCGGTGTGAAGATCTCCAAGTTGTATCAAAGCCCACCGATGGGGCCGCAAGATCAACCCAATTATTTAAATGCCGTGGTGCAACTCAGTACAGACTTGGCGCCGTTGGCTTTGCTGGATGAACTGCAACGTTTTGAGCAAGAGTCGGGACGTTTACGTTTACGCCATTGGGGTGAGCGCACTTTAGATTTAGATTTACTGATTTATGCAGAAGAGAAAATTCAGCATGAACGCTTAACCGTGCCACATGTCGGTGTGATGGAACGTGATTTTGTGTTGATTCCATTGCTGGATTTAGACCCCAATTTACACATTGATGGTATTGCGTTGAAACAGTTGCCTGTTGTACAACAACCCACGTTGAGCGTGCTGGATGCAGGCAATTGGGCAGAGATTTAATTTAGCCGAGCTAAAGATGTTGAAAGGAATAGTTTGATGATTAGTTTAAATGACTTAAGAAAATTTAAAGCAGAAGGTCGCAAATTTTCCTGCCTGACTTGCTATGATGCAAGTATGGCAAAGGCAATGGAACTTGCTGAAATTGATACCATTTTAATTGGCGATTCACTCGGTATGGCCATTCAAGGTCGTGATTCCACTTTGCCTGTTACAGTTGAAGATATGGCTTACCATACCGCAGCTGTACGCCGTGGTAACCAGCATGCCTTAATCATGACCGATTTACCGTTTATGAGCTATGCCACCTTAAATGATGCTTTGCAAAGCTCAAAAGTAGTGATGCAAGCGGGTGCACAAATGGTCAAAGTCGAAGGTGGAGCATGGCTGGCTGAAACGGTTCAGGTTTTGACACGCAACGGTATTCCTGTATGTGTACACTTAGGTTTAACCCCACAGTCTGTACATGTGTTTGGTGGCTATAAATTACAAGCACGTACACGTGAAGCAGCAGACCAACTGATTGCGGACTGCCAAGCGGTGGTTGATGCAGGTGCTGCGGTGCTGTTATTAGAGTGTGTGCCTGCGCAGCTCGGCAAAGAAATTAGTGAGTTGTTCCCACATGTACCTGTCATTGGTATTGGTGCAGGTGTGGATACCGATGGTCAAGTCTTGGTAGTACAAGACATGCTTGGACTGACTTTTGGTCGTGTTGCAAAATTTGTGCGTAACTTTATGAAAGAACAAGCAGGGGAAACGGCGATTTTGGATGCGTTCAAGGCATACCATGCAGCGGTGCTTGATAGCTCATTCCCTGCGAAAGAACAAACATTCCAAGTCGAGCTGTAAAACATGAAAACTGAAACCACCATCCAAGGCCTATCAGCATCATTGAATCCTGCGCGAACGGCTCGAAAAAGTATTGGTTTCGTCCCGACCATGGGCAACTTGCATCAGGGGCATTTGAACCTTGTGCGCGAAGCGAAAAAACTCTGTGATGTGGTTGTAGTCAGCATTTTTGTGAATCCTATTCAATTTGGACCCAATGAAGATTTTGACAGTTACCCACGCACTTTGGAACAAGATCAGCGCTTGTTGGCCGAGGTTGGTTGTGACATCGTGTTTGCACCATCGGTTGAGCAAATGTATGGCAACAGTCCACGTTTGACCAATATTACTGTTTCAGATATCACCAATGATTTGTGTGGTCTACAACGTCCAGGTCATTTTGATGGTGTTGCCGTTGTGGTGACGAAACTGTTCAATATTGTGCAACCTAATTTTGCTTTCTTTGGTGAAAAAGACTATCAACAGTTGGCTGTGATTCGTCAGTTTGTTCATGATTTGAATATGCCACTTGAAGTGATGGGTGTGGCAATTGCACGTGCAGAAGATGGTTTGGCTTTAAGTTCCCGTAATGGTTATTTAAGCGAAGAAAACCGTCAAAAAGCACCGATCATTTATCAAAGTTTAAAAGCGGCAGAACAGTCACTACAAGCCGGTACCGCTTTAGCTGATGTGTTAGCAAATATAAAGGCGACATTGACACAGGCTGGTTTTGTTGTGGATTATGTGGAAGCACGCACACCTGCATTGCAGAAATTGGATGCGTTTGACCAAGATGTGGTACTTTTTGTTGCGGCAAAACTCGGGGCAACTCGTTTAATTGATAACTTGAAAGTGAAACATATTTAGGCAAGCTCACCTCTCAAAGGATTAAGATGAAGCGCATTTTAATTGTTACAGGACAGTCTGGTTCGGGTAAATCCTCTGCATTACAAGTATTGGAAGACCTTGGTTATTACTGTATTGATAATTTGCCTTTGGCCTTACTCCCAGAGATTGTGGCTAAACTGGATCGGGAAAATAATCTTGAGCAGTTGGCGCTTGGTGTGGATGTACGCAGTACACGTGCAGATTTGCAAGAATTCGACTTGGTGTTTGAACAATTGCAAAGGCATGGTACGGTCGATATTATTTATTTGACCACGCGTGACCAAGAGCTGATTGCGCGCTTTAGTGCTTCACGTCGTCCGCATCCGTTGGCGACACGCTTTCAAAGTTTGAATCAGTGCATTCAAGAAGAGAAAACCCTTTTATTGCCGATTAATTTGCGCTCAACTGTGCATATTGATACCACCGATAAAAGTGTGCACGACTTAAAGCATACCTTGCTGTCAAAGTTGGGGCAGTCGGATAACCTGATTTTGATTTTGCAGTCTTTTGGCTTTAAACACGGTATTCCGTTGGATGCTGACTATGTGTTTGATGTTCGACATTTACCCAATCCCCATTGGGATTTAGAACTGCGGAAGTATTCAGGACTAGATGCCCCTGTGCAAAAATTTTTGGAACAAAGTGAGCAAACGCACGAAATGTTCGAAGATATTTATAAGTTTTTAGATAAATGGTTACCAGCTTTTGCTGAAGGGCATCGTCACTATATGACCGTGTCAATTGGTTGTACGGGTGGGCAGCATCGCTCTGTATATATTGTGGATAGACTAAAAAAAGCCCTTGAGGCAAAATGGTCTATTCAGGTCCTCCATCGAGAAATGAAGCACTGGGCATGATTGACACAACTGTTGACGTAATTAATAAACTAGGGTTACATGCGCGTGCATCTGGCAAGCTCATTGAAGTGACCACCAAATTCCGTTCTTCAATCCAAATTGGAAAAGGAGACAAATTGGTGGATGCCAAAAATATTATGTCCCTCCTGATGCTAGGCGCAGGAAAGGGCACCACTTTACGCTTGGTGCTTGAAGGCGCAGATGAAGAACAAGCTTTATCTGAGATTCAGGCACTATTTGCAGCAAAATTTTACGAGGCAGATTAATCGTGGCACGTCGACCGCATAGTTTTACTGAAGAGGACTTTGAATCTTTAGAAGGACGTGCAAGTAAAACTGAACAGAAAAAAGCCGTACAACGTATGGCATCTTTGGGTTCTCAACTTGCAGAGTTGAACACTAAACAAATTCAAAACTTACCTGTTGAAGAGCGTTTGATTGAAGCCCTTTTGGATGTGAAACTGATTACATCAAATGAAGCTCGTCGTCGCCAATTTTTACGCATTGGGAAGTTGTTGCGTAATGAAGATGAAACGGTGATTTTGTCTTATTTGACACCGCAACAAGGCGCGAAAAAAACCGCTCAATTGCAGCGTTGGGTTGATCGTATGATCAAAGATGGTGATGTGGTCATTAATGAGTTTTCCAAAACCTATAATGCCGCGGAACGTCATACCATTCGTCAGCATGTATTGCGTATTCACCGTGATATGAAACAGCAGGCTGATGAAGAACAACTTAAAGCTTCGCGTTTGAAGTTGTTTAACTACATTCAGCAAGTGGCTTTAATTTCAGATAATTAAGTCATTTAGACATAAAAAAAGCGACCTTCAAGGTCGCTTTTTTATTTGAGAGTATTTGCTTGTATAGACTGCTGAATGTTTAGCTAAACTCGCCCGTTGCACGCTCTTTGGCCCAATCGCGTAGAACAAATTTTTGTAACTTGCCTGTCGACGTTTTTGGAATTTCTGTAATCACTACATCTTTCGGGACTTTAAAACGTGCCAGATGTTGCTTACAGAATTCAATGATTTCCTCAGGTGTGGTTTCTTTACCTGCTTTGAGTTCAATAAATGCACAGGGCACTTCTTGCCAACGAGGATCGGGTTTCGCGACCACCGCAGCCGTTAAAATAGCAGGATGTTGATAGAGAATTTCTTCAACTTCTAGTGATGAAATATTCTCGCCTCCAGAAATGATCACATCTTTAGAGCGGTCAGTAATTTTGGCATAGCCATCGGGTTGGCAGACTGCAAGATCGCCTGTATGAAACCAACCACCAGCGAACGCTTCTGCGGTCGCCTCAGGGTTTTTGAGGTAGCCTTTCATCACAATGTTGCCACGGAACATAATTTCACCCATGGTTTGACCATCATGCGGTACAGGTTGCATGGTATCTGGATCAAGGACTTTCATGCCATCTTGCAGTGGGTACGGTACACCTTGGCGTGAGTGCAGCTGCGCTTGTTCTTGAATCGATAAGTCTGACCAACCTGCTTGAGAGGCACAAAGCGCAGAAGGACCATAGGTTTCAGTGAGACCGTAGACATGGGTGACATTGATGCCAATATTACGCATGCCTTCAATGATTGCAGCAGGAGGCGCAGCACCTGCCACCATCACTTCGACACGGTGCTCAAAGTGAACCCGTTGCTCTTCTGGAGTATTGATCAGCATTGATAACACAATCGGCGCACCGCAGAAATAATCAACTTTGTGTTCAGCGATGAGTTTAAAAATGAGTTCAGGGTCAATTTTACGTAAACAGATGTTGGTGCCACCATTGGCTGCCATAGTCCATGCAAAGCACCAACCGTTGCAGTGAAACAGGGGGAGGGTCCACAAGTAGGTCGCACGTGGTGTCATGCCACAAGCAATAATATTACTGGCTGCATTGATATAAGCGCCACGGTGATGATAGACCACCCCTTTCGGGTTACCTGTCGTTCCCGAGGTGTAATTTAGGCTAATGGCATCCCATTCATCTTGAGGTAAATGCCACTCAAAGTTTTCATCGCCTTCGGTTAACCAGTCTTCATACTCGATTTGACCAATGGGAGCCGCAAAACAGTTTTCGTACTCAGCATCATCTACATCAATCACAAAAATGTCGCGCTTGACCAAAGCCAAAGCCTCTTGTGCAACCGATGCAAACTCAGGATCGACCAAAAGGACTTTAGTTTCGGCATGTTCCAACATGAATGCAATGGTTTTGGCATCTAAACGTGTATTCAGCGTATTTAGTACCGCACCTGTCATGGGTACTGCAAAATGTGCCTCAATCATTGCAGGGATGTTGGGCAATAGTACCGAGACGGTATCATTCTTAGTGATCCCTAGTTTTTGCAGCTGAGAAGCAAATTGGCGACAACGTTGATAAGTTTCACGCCATGAAATATGACGGTGTCCATGAATGATGGCATCTTGATGGGGATAAATATAGGCAGCTCGTTCTAAATAACGCAGCGGTGACAAAGCCACAAAGTTTGCGGGGGTTCTTGGTAGTTCGTCATAAGCGCTGACCATGTTTATCACTCCAAATTCAGTATTATTTTTCCATTGCTTAAAAGATATGCATTTTTCAGCCATCTTGCATTTATGCTTTAGTCGAGTTGCGCTTTTTAGATGAATTTATTGAACTTTTTTGTTTAGTTTATCTAAACTGAATCTATGGATTCTGTGCGATATAAGCGCTTTTAGGTCGATTCTAGCTTGTTTTGTGAGCAATATGTATATGCTTGTGTTGCAGCATTGTTCAATAAAAAGTGACCGATAAAGTCATTCTAAAATGTAGCGATGAGGATTGCGGCACATCAATTCCCTCATTCTAGGGAGGCTGATGGATTGGCAAATGAATTCAAAATGGGCTGAAACGTGAATTTTCTAGGGGAAAAGGTTTAATCCTGTGGATAACACGTGTAAAATTCGACTGATTTTATTTATCCACCGTTTTTATCTTTTGAGGTTTTACCTCGATCATAATCTCGCGGTGACATGCTCCATGGTACGGGGCATCACTCCTTAAGGATTTTTTATGCCAATTATCACTTTGCCAAATGGCGATCAAAAACAATTTGATCAAGCTGTATCTGTGATGGACGTTGCACTGAGCATCGGTCCAGGTCTTGCGAAAAATACAGTTGCAGGAAAAGTCGATGGTCGTTTAGTCGATGCATCTGATTTGATTACCACGGATGCCAGCCTTCAAATTATTACGCCTAAAGACGAAGAAGGTGTCGAAATCATTCGTCACTCTTGCGCTCACTTGGTGGGACATGCGGTTAAGCAATTGTTCCCTGAAGCGAAAATGGTGATTGGTCCTGTCATTGAAGATGGCTTTTATTACGATATTTTTAGTGCAAAGCCATTTACACCAGAAGACATGTTAGCCATTGAAGAGCGCATGAAAAAGCTCATCGATCAAGACTATGATGTCATCAAAAAAATGACACCACGTGATGAGGTGATTGCAGAATTCACAGCGCGTGGTGAAGATTATAAATTACGCTTGATTGCAGACATGCCTGAAGAAACAGAAATGGGCTTGTACTATCATCAAGATTATTTGGATATGTGCCGTGGTCCACACGTGCCAAATACTAAATTTTTAAAAGCATTCAAGTTGACTAAAATGTCAGGTGCTTATTGGCGTGGCGATGCGAAGAATGAACAGTTACAACGTATTTATGGTACTGCTTGGGCTGATAAAAAACAGTTAGCTGCATATATTAAACGTATTGAAGAAGCTGAAAAGCGTGACCATCGTAAAATTGGTAAAGCTTTAGACCTGTTCCATATGCAAGAAGAAGCACCAGGTATGGTGTTCTGGCATCCAAACGGTTGGACCATTTATCAAGTACTTGAACAATACATGCGTAAAGTACAACAAGATAATGGTTACCTTGAAATTCGTACCCCACAAGTGGTTGATTTCACGCTTTGGGAAAAATCAGGCCATGCTGCAAACTATGCAGATGGCATGTTTACGACGCATTCAGAAAGCCGTAACTATGCAATTAAGCCGATGAACTGTCCTTGTCACGTACAAGTGTTCAATCAAGGTTTAAAATCATACCGTGATTTGCCAATTCGTTTGGCTGAGTTTGGTTCATGTCACCGTAACGAACCATCGGGTTCATTGCACGGCATTATGCGTGTGCGTGGCTTTACGCAAGATGATGCACACATTTTCTGTACCAAAGAGCAAATTGGTCAAGAAGTGGCTGACTTCATTCAACTGACTTTAGATGTGTATAAAGACTTCGGTTTCGAAGACGTACAAATGAAGTTGTCTACACGTCCAGAAAAACGTGTGGGTGATGATGCACTTTGGGATATGGCTGAAAAATCTTTAGCAGATGCTTTAGATGCTGCTGGTTTGGAGTGGGAACTTCAACCGGGTGAAGGCGCATTCTATGGTCCGAAAATTGAATTCTCACTGAAAGACTGCTTAGGCCGTGTATGGCAATGTGGTACAATCCAATGTGACTTCAATTTGCCAGAACGTTTAGATGCGTCATATGTCACTGAAGACAATGATCGTGATCAACCTGTTATGTTGCACCGTGCAATTCTTGGCAGTTTTGAACGTTTTATTGGTATACTAATCGAACACTATGCGGGCTTTATGCCACCTTGGTTAACACCAATCCAAGCATGTGTGATGAACATTACCGATTCACAAGCGGAAGCATGTGAGTCAGTCGTCGCTAAACTTAAAGAAAACGGTCTCCGTGCGATTTCAGACTTGAGAAATGAGAAAATCGGCTTTAAGATTCGTGAACGTACATTAGAGCGTATTCCTTACTTACTGGTACTTGGGGACCGTGAGGTAGAGGAAGGTACAGTGAACGTGCGTACCCGCTCAGGAACAAATTTGGGTACTATGTCAATCGACGCTTTCGTTGACCTAGTAAAAGCAGCCGTTGCCGAACGCGGCCGGTACATTGTGGAGTAACAGCGATTAAACAGCCTGACCGTAATCAACAGGGCGGTAACAAATCAAACCGTCCTGCTTTGAATGATGAAATTCGTGCGAAAGAAGTCCGTCTTGTAGACGAAAATGGTGAGCAAAAAGGTATTGTTAGCTTGGCAGAAGCATTACGCGCTGCTGAAAGTGTTGAGCTTGATCTTGTTGAGATCGTAGCAAACGCTGAACCGCCTGTTTGTAAAATCATGGACTTCAACAAGCATTTGTTTGATCTAAAGCAAAAGCAGAAAGAAGCGAAGAAAAAACAGCATCAAGTACAGGTGAAAGAAATCAAACTCCGCCCGGGTACTGATGTTGGTGATTACAACGTAAAACTACGTGCAATCACTAAGTTCCTTGAAGAAGGCAACAAAGTAAAAATTACTCTTCGTTTCCGTGGTCGTGAAATGGCGCACCAACAGCTTGGTTTGGCTCAACTTCAAAAAGTTGAAGCAGATGTGGCTGAAATTGGTGTTGTTGAGCAATCACCAAAAATGGAAGGTCGTCAAATGGGTATGTTGCTTGGTCCTAAAAAGAAAAAGTAATGATCCATTGATCTTAAAAAAAGCACTGCCTATGCAGTGCTTTTTTTATTTTGTTGATTGACTATGCCGCAGTGTTTTCAGTTGTTAATTTCTTCTGTCTGATTGGAATTCGGCATGGTGCTTTTTCTTCTGGAATAATCCGTTGTAGCTGGATGGTGAGTAAACCATTTTCATAATTAGCCTCTTGTACTTCAATGTGTTCATCTAAACGTAAAGATAATTTAAATGAACGCTGTGTGATGCCTTTATGCAAGAACTCAGCATGATTGTCTTTGGTCTGATCAGCATGTTGACCTGAAATATTAAGTACCTGATTCTCTAAATCGATCGCGAGCTCATCTTGGTTAAAACCAGTCGCAGCTACGACAATGCGGTAGTGATCATCACCGACTTTTTCAATATTGTACGCAGGATAATGTGGTGCTTCACTGAGCATTGCATGATCAAACAAATCGTTTAAACGGTCAAAACCGATACTACGACGGAATAATGGCATTAAGCTTAAATTACTCATTGATAAAACCTCCATCATTAGGAAAAGTGATATAAATAAGCAACCTATGCGACTCGATTAGCATGGTTGTCACAGCAATAATCGGTGTGGATGTTTGCTGTACTTTTAATATTTGGATGCTCTGTGAAATTTCAAGATTAAAAAATAAGATTTTTTTAAAAATTCTCTTTGGTTGATAATTATTCTATTTATATGAAGCTAGTCATGCATATTTTAAGATTTCAATTTCAGTTTAACCTAATGTTTCTAGGCTGGAATCATGTTATAAACAGTATCAAACCTCGACAATATGAACTAAAACGAGAAAAGTAGCAGGATAACCACATGATCGATTTGTACTATTGGGGAACACCCAACGGACATAAAATTAGCATTGCATTAGAAGAGATGGGTTTGGAGTATCAAGTCTTTCCCATCAATATTTTAGAAAATGATCAGTTTCAACCCGACTTTCTACGCATTTCACCCAACAATAAAATCCCTGCGATTGTGGATCAAGATGGTCCTAAAGGTGAAGCCATTTCTGTGTTTGAGTCAGGGGCGATTTTGCAGTATTTAGGGCGTAAAACAGCACAGTTTTACCCAAGCGATGAACAGTCTCGTGTTGAAGTTGAGCAGTGGTTGATGTGGCAAATGGGTGGTTTTGGTCCAATGCTTGGACAGAACCATCACTTTAGTAAATTTGCACCCGAACGTATTGCGTATGCGACTGAACGCTATGTCAATGAAACCAAGCGCTTGTATGCTGTACTAGATAATCAGCTTTTTGGTCAAAACTATGTGGCTGGCGAGTATTCGATAGCGGATATGGCAATTTTCCCATGGATTTTGCGTTATGAATGGCAACAAATTGATATAAATGACTATCCAAATGTGAAGGCTTATATGGAGCGTATTCAAGCGCGTCCTGCAGTTCAGCGTGCGTTGGCGCTTCAAGTGAATTAGTTACAGAAGCGCTGACTTGAACTGTGTTAAGCTTAGCACCTTCAAGGTATAAGCCATTCTTTAAAGCCACCGATGGGTGGCTTTTTTGTTGAAAGGTTGTTTGGACATCAGCGTAATGAAAAAAGAGTTTTTCCTCAATTTAACCCGCATTATTGAAGCGAATCCTAAAATCTATCTCAGTATTATTGTGGGGATTGCAGGATGTTTGGTGCTATTTGTAGCTGAAGCGGTACACATCCAAAAAATCATTGAACTGCTGAATACCAAAGATCAGGTGGTACTTCGAGCTGCAATTGAACCGATTGCCGATAAATATTCATGGTCACGTTGGTCTTTGTTGATTCTGGCATTGATCTGGTCAAGTTTTGCTTACAGCTCAACCAAGAAAAAGCTGGGTTTAAAATCATAAAATGATGTGGGCCTTAGGACTACTTTTCCTTTCTGCTTTTGGGGCAGCGACACTGCTACCGTTACAGTCAGAGGCAGTTTTGGTGGGATTGTTGGCTCAGATGCAGTATTCAGTGTGGTTGTTGGTAGCTGTTGCCAGTCTAGGCAATATTCTAGGTAGCTGTGTGAATTGGTGGCTCGGCTTGAAAGTTGAGGAATACAAAAACAAAAAATGGTTTCCCGTCTCAGAGCAAAAGATGTTGCAGGCGCAGGGTATTTATCAAAAATATGGTTTTTGGTCTTTATTACTCAGTTGGGTGCCCGTTATTGGTGATCCGATTACCCTCATTGCAGGATTACTCAAAGAAAACTTTGTTCGTTTTGTCGTGATGGTGAGTATTGCAAAAATAGGACGCTATCTTTTTGTGTATTGGATGTTTAGTCAGTTCTAATTATTTTCAGAGACCAACTAGTCACATGCTTATATGTGCTGAATGGGTTTAAAGTTGATATAGAGATGACACGAGTGAGTGAAAACTCGTGTCATGCTAAATTTTTAACGACAAGCATTTAGAGCGAATTCTATCGCATCTTTAAATTTAGATTTTTTATAGAGCCACAGTGTACTTGCCGTGCGTTTAACACTGACTTTGCTGTTTGCAACGGCTTGTAAAACTTGTTGATCAAGCTCGTAAATACCTGAACCTTTGCTAATTTTAGGCTTCTTGATGTTGCCGTGTTTATCGGCTTTAAAGCTAAATTTAATTTGACGGTCATGATCATTTAACTGCGTTGAATCTAGCGCAAGCTTAGGTTGAGCCTGATATTGAAAAGGCACTTTTTGCTGCTGTTGTTGCGCACGCCAGTTCTTCGAGTCAAAGGTGTAGTTGCATGCTTCGGCATCATCTGGGGTTAAGTTTAAATTAAAAACTTGATAACCAATCACAGCTAAAGCGGTATCGTCCTCCATAAACGGTTTTACTTTAGCTTGAAGCACGGCATTTACCAGCTTTTCATCCAAAGCTTTGATTCCAGTCGTTTCTTGGACTGTCGCTTTGGTTACATCACCTGTTTCATCTGCATACACACGAATAATTGCTGCACGGTTCTGTTGGTTTAAATCACTATTTTTATATTGGGGTTTGGGGAAATCTAGCCATTGAATACGCGTGGTCAAATGCGCCGATTGAGCTGAACTTTTTTGAATGGTGAGTTCTAATGGGGGCTGAGCTGCATGACTGAGATGAAGGGGCAGTGTAGATAATGCGAGCAAGAAGAGTGGTTTCATATGGTCGATTTCTTTTATAACGCATCCAGTGCGCATGACTTAAATAATTGTTGCGAGTATTTCCTGAATTAGAAAGACTCGCAAGTTATATTGTTAAATTAAAACTATTTTTGCTCAGCTTGGGTGATGTCTACACCAAATAAGTCTTTGGTTTTAGCCCAACTGAGTGCGACCACCAAGAGCGTCATGCTGCCGCCAAAAACCGTTGCAATCACAGGGCCTAAATATTTTGCTGCAAGACCTGACTCAAATGCCCCCAGTTCATTGCTACTCGATACAAACATGCCATTTACCGCTGCAACACGGCCTCGCATATTTTCAGGAGGATAAATTTGTAAAATGGTCTGACGAATTACCACTGAAATACTGTCACATGCACCCGTCATAGCAAGAGCAAACAAAGATAACCAGAGGTAGTTTGAGTAAGCGAACAATAAGGTGAATAGGCCAAAACCAGCAACAGCAAGCAGCATATTGCGCCATGCATGTCGGGTGGGCGGAAAACGTGTCAGCGCAATCATGGTAATGAGTGCACCAATCGATGGCGCTGCCCGTAAATAGCCCAATCCTTCGGGCCCAATTTTCAAAATATCTTCAGCAAAGATCGGGAGCAAAGCAATCACACCACCAAACAGTACCGAGACTAAGTCGAGTGAGATGGCCCAGAGGACAATTTTAGTTTTGGCAATAAAACGAAAGCCTTCACCTAAACTTTTTAGTACACGTTCCGTTTCAATTTTAGGAAAAGTGCGTTTGCTTAAAAGATTGACGAGTAAGAAACATAGGCTGAGCAGTACCGCTACACTGATTAAACTGGTTTCACGGCCTAAAAATGCCAGCATAAATCCACCGAGCATTGGCCCAATAATCACCCCGCTTTGCCAACCAATGGTGGTCCATGTAGCACCATTGGCATAAATTTCCCGAGGAATTAAAAAGGGTTTGAGTGATGTTGCGGATGGATTGTAGAAACCTCGAATTGTTCCTAGGCCAAAGATCACGGCATAGACACCCCATGACAGGGTGGAGAGTTCAATATGCTTTAAGCCATAAGCATGAAATAACCCCCATAAAACCAAGGGCAGAGGAATGGCAAAGAATAAGCAGATTTTCATGATGGTTTGCTTATTAAAGCGATCGGCAAAATAACCGCCCCATAAGGAGAGCGCAATAAAGGGGATTGCTTCTGCCAGACCAATCAAGCCTAGAGTGAGAGGGTCTTTGGTAATTTTATATAAGGAATACGCCACAATAATTTCCTGAATTAAAATGGCAAGTGTCAGACAAAATTGATTGAGTGTAACAAGAGAGAAGTCTCGGTATCTGAGTGCGGCAAAAGCATCCTGTGTAGCGTTCATAAGGGTACAGTATGGAATGCATGAGGCATTATATGACTTAGACTAAACCTTGGTTATAAATTCATCGCTTAAAGCTTATCGGGAAATAAACTAAGCTTGCTTTTATTGTTGATTATTTGCTTTTGTTTTAGACAAAGTTCGATTAGAATATTCGCTCCCTTACCTGCAGGTCGTTTTGCAATGGTGCAAACGTTCCGAACAGGTGTTCAAAAGAGGTTGTTATGCCTAAGATGAAAACTCGCCGTGGTGCAGCTAAGCGTTTTAAAGCTACTGCTAACGGTTTCAAGCGTAAACAAGCGTTCAAACGCCACATTTTGACCAAAAAATCTGCTAAGCGTATTCGTCAATTACGCGGCTGTGTAATGGTTCACGTGAGTGACGTTGCTTCAGTTCGTCGTATGTGCCCATACATCTAAGGAGATTATAAATGGCTCGTGTAAAACGTGGTGTACAGGCTCATCGCCGTCATAAAAAAATTCTTGCTCGTGCTAAAGGTTACTACGGCGCTCGTTCACGCGTATATCGCGTAGCGTTCCAAGCAGTAATCAAAGCGGGTCAATACGCTTACCGTGACCGTCGTCAGAAAAAACGTCAATTCCGTGCTCTATGGATTGCGCGTATTAATGCTGGTGCTCGTCTAAATGGTTTATCGTACAGCCGTATGATCGCTGGCTTGAAAAAAGCTCAAGTGATTATCGACCGTCGCGTACTTGCTGACATCGCTATGCATGACGCAGTTGCATTTGCTGCTTTAGCTTCTAAAGCTAAAGATGCATTAGCTGCATAAGTCTTTAAGACTTAAAGAAAGACCGCTTTTTAGCGGTCTTTTTTATTGTTTTGAATGGATGATGCTTTTATAAAGTGCATATAAAAATGCAATCGTTAGTATAAAAGTATTTCCCCACGATACGGAATAGAATGCCAAAGTCCACAATGCACAGTAACACCAAATGATGTACCATAAAAATTTCATGATTTTGAATAAATTAAAAGAGCTTACAGCTACGCTCTTTGTTTCTACTTGATGTTCTATGTCTTTTAGGTGCGCGGTATTTTCTACTACATCATTAGATGTCGGAATTTGAACGGTGTTTTTTTCAATAGAAAAAGAAGAATCTTTTGTTGTTTCGGGAATATTGGACAAGTAATTGCAATTTTTAATGTCTGAAAACTGATATTGATTTGCACAGTGTTTAAAGATTAGTGGGCGGAGTAGGGTCAGTTGATTATAGGCTGCTGAAAAAGTATCTTTTTCGTTACTATTCATTTGAACATAATCGGAATATTCATTTTTTGAATGTGATGCAGCGGAATATTGCTGTTCTAATAAAGCTGTATTTTCTATCAAATTCGAAGCGTAATTTTTTCGAATAGTGAATGGAAATATCGGATACTGCTCTTTTATAGAATCATTGAATAAATCGCCGACATAGCAATTATTGATATCTAATGGAATTGGATAACTGCCATATTGTTTTGCCATATCATTAAAATAAAGACGTGCTTCTGTGTCTTTAAAAAAAGTATCCCAATTGATTGGCTTTAAGTCTTGTTCTATAGTAGAAATTGCTTGAGGGGATGGGTGGTGTAACGTGTATGCCTCTACATTTTGGTAATAATTGGAATAATCATAAAAATCTTTGTTTCCATATTCATCAAAACTTTGCCATGTTGGTTTTTCATCGCTAAGGATTAAAACTTTATATTCATTATGAGGATAATGCACAACAATACAAAAACTTTCTTTATCGGTTGAAAAATAAAAAATTGAAGAGTCATTGAGTTCCATATGCAAGTCTTGAGCAACATGTAAACTCAGTTTTATGGCTCCGGATTCTTGTAGGCGACCCAATAGATGTGAAGCAGAACCGCATAAAAGCGTACCGTATTTAGTATCACGTAATATTGGAAAATGGTTGAATAATAATGGATGTCTATCTAGGATCTCTGTATCAACGGCACCATTTAAATATTCATTTCCATAGCTTACAAAAGCAATTTGGCGATAAGCTCTATTTAGATACACTTTTTAATTCCGATAACTATATTTTACTAATTGAATAAATACTAAAAATTATTGTTTTGTCGGTGCAGAGAATATCGGTGTTTAAGTTTTTAGGCTATTACTTTAATTGTAATTTTATTGCTAATAATGTTTTAGGTATTGAAACTTCTAGATATAGTTTTTAACTCTTTTCGAGTCTTGGGTAGATGGTTATGAAAAAAATTAATGTCGTAGGAACTTCTGCTACAGGAAAATCTACATTTTCCAGAGCTTTGGCCGAAAAGTTAGATTTGCATTATATCGAGTTGGATAATCTATTTTGGCTGGATGACTGGCAAGAATGTCCCGATGAGGTGTTCTTTGCTAAGATTGAGGCAGAAGTACAGAAGGCGACACAGGGCTATGTGATCGATGGTAACTATACTCGCGCCATTCCTGTGAAATGGGCGGAAATTGATACTGTCATTTGGTTGGACTTACCGTTTCCAATCAACCTTTACCGTTCTGTGAAGCATGCGGTTCAGCGGGCATGGGCGCAACAGGATTTATGGGAAAACTCGAATAATCGGGAAAGCTTACTACGGATGTTTGGTCGGGATTCGATTATTTGGTGGATGATCAAAACGCATGCTAAAAACCGACAGAAATACTTAAAAATGATGCAGATGCCTGAATATCAACATATACAGTGGATTCATTTAAAGACACCAAAACAGGTGAGTCATTTTTTAGATCAGTTGGCTGTTGAAAAGCTTAGCGTTTAAATAAAAAATATCAGTGCATACTCAGTGATCAATATGAACCTTTAAGCTTTAGTTACATAAATCTGCTTTAATCTCAAAGGTGGCCGATGCCTAATAAATAAAAAGATTAAAAAGAAAAGGAGCAGGATATGCTTGCAGAAATTACTGGGATGGGACAGGGAAGTATCACGGTGGAATTACAAATGATTCCCAGAAAAGGTGAGTCAGTCAAAATTATGTATGGACCTGATGCGGAGCTAGAGGGTGAGGTGGTTTCGGTTAATCATTATATTAATCAACATGCCAATCAGCATAAGGTACAAATCAAAATCCGGCCCTTCAATCTTCTAATTACCGCCTGAAGAAATTGAGACCATAAAAAAGCGCTTTTTGAGAGGAGCGCTTTGATATATCTCTAATAGCTTATAAGCCAAAATAATAGCCAACTACACAGATCAAAATCGTAATTATGATTAAAGCAAATACCCCGGTTTTCCCCGATTTGTGGTGTGTTTCATGAGGCTTGGTCTCTATCGCACTTAATTTAGGTGTTGAATGATTGCGAGCATCAAGTGGTGTAGTTGTGTCTTTGGGTGTGAGCTGCGCGGTTTGATAGTGATTGGCCACTTTCACGATAAACTTGGTACTTAAATCATCAATCTTTTGCTCAAAATGACGTAGGTTCAATTGCTCATCTGGCGTGAGCACTTGGCCTTCTGCATTGTAAGGATGTTGAATCTTAGTCTGGATCAATGCTGATAACGCATCTAAGCGATACAGAGTTTGATGTGCATAATCGGCAGTATAGTCTGTTGGTAAAAGAGCGAGACGGTGGGCTTCATCTGTGGCCTCTTGTTGTCCATAGTACGGTAAGTCTAGTGTCTCGGGTTCTACTAAACCTTGTGAAAATGACGCACTAAATAGTTCTTGTTCGGTAAAGTTTTCGATTTCATCCCATTTCGGCGTTTGTAAATCCGATTCAATACGTTTGCTGAGCTTGTGATTCAGTTCAAAACGCCATAAATTTTCGCTACGGATTGAGCTTTGTTGCGTTTTTGGAGTTATAAAATCGTGTTCAGCGCTGTACCATTCAGCCAGTTCTTTACCAAAAATCCAAGCTGTTTTTTGTTGTGCTTGATGGCTCACAATAATATGTGGGGTCGCAAGGAGTTCAACATTTGGGTTAGGGTTCTTTTCGTCTGCTAGCAATGTTGAACTATGCAGACTGAGCTGTTTGACCCCTTGTTTTTTTAAGGCTTCAAGCCAGACCTGAAAATGCTGAGCCAGTAAATGTTGGCTATTCAGATCACGAAACTGAAAGCAATGTCGGTCAAAAATGGCATGTTCTAACCAACGTTGGAAACTTAGGTTGTGGCGTAAATATTCATTGCCATAAGTAACTAAAGTAAGTTGTTGTTGCCAAATAGGATCAAGCGACATCGTTTGTTGTTCTCTTCTGTGATGACACTATCTTAACCTGTTTATAAAACCATGTACTAAACAAATTTTCCTGATCGTAGAGCTTCATCAACGTGCTTAAAAACTGATAGAATATGGGGTTTTATTAATTTTATAAATTGTTGCTTTGAGAGTTACTATGTCACTGGAAGCCCTGACCACTGAAGCGCTTGCTGCGATTGCAGCAGCAGAGGACCTTGCTACACTCGATCAAGTACGAGTGCAGTTTACGGGTAAGAAAAGCCAGCTCGCTGAGCAATCCAAAGCTTTAGGCAAGATGGACCCTGAAGAGCGTAAAAATTTTGGTGCGCAAATTCATGCAGTTCGCGAAGCGATTACCGGTGCTTTAACTGAACGCCAAACACAATTACAACAAGCGGCGTTGGCGCAAAAACTCGCAAGTGAAACGGTGGATATTACTTTACCGGGTCGTGGTCAAACGATTGGTAGTATTCACCCTGTTACTCAAGTGCAAGAGCGCATTTGTCAGTTCTTTACCAAAGCCGGTTTTGTGATTGAAACTGGCCCAGAAGTTGAAGATGACTACCACAACTTTGAAGCTTTAAATATTCCAGGGCATCACCCTGCGCGTGCAATGCACGATACATTCTATTTTGATGCGACACATTTGTTACGTACCCATACTTCGGGTGTGCAGATTCGTACCATGGAAACCCAGCAACCCCCGATTCGTATTGTGTGCCCAGGTCGTGTATACCGCTGTGACTCTGACCAAACGCATTCGCCAATGTTCCATCAAATTGAAGGTTTGTATGTAGCTGAAAATACTAGCTTTGCAGAACTGAAAGGTTTATTGGTCAATCTGTTAAACGAATTCTTTGAAAAAGACTTAAAAGTACGTTTCCGTCCATCTTATTTCCCATTCACAGAGCCAAGCGCTGAAGTGGATATTATGGATGAGCGTGGTAAATGGTTAGAAGTGCTTGGTTGTGGCATGGTACATCCAAATGTCTTACAGGCAGCAGGGATTGATCCTGAAAAATACAAAGGCTTTGCTTTCGGTCTAGGTGTGGAACGTTTTGCGATGCTTCGTTATGGCATCAATGACTTACGTATGTTCTACCAAAACGATGTGCGTTTCTTACGCCAATTTGCTTAAACAGATTTATACCTCTCCCAGCCTCTCCTTGAAGGAGAGGAGTTGTTTGTGATGACTCGGGGTTCTCCTTCTTTTCCAAAAGAGGGAGTTAGAGGGGGATTCAAAAATTTAGATTTATAGGTTTTTAACAAAATGAAAATTAGCGAAAATTGGTTGCGTACATGGGTTAACCCAGCCGTTGATAGCAATACTTTATCTGATCAACTGACCATGTTGGGTTTAGAGGTCGATGATTTATCGCCTGCGGCAAAACCGTTCACTGGCGTGGTTGTTGGTGAAGTGTTGACGGTAGAGCAACATCCTGATGCAGACCGTTTACGTGTGACCACTGTGAATATTGGTTCAGGCGAGCCGTTACAAATAGTGTGTGGTGCACCAAACGTACGGGTTGGTATGAAAGCCCCTGTGGCAACCATTGGTGCTGTGCTTCCAGGCGATTTCAAAATCAAGAAAGGCAAACTTCGTGGCATTGAATCACAAGGGATGTTGTGTGGTGCATCTGAAATTGATCTAGAAGACAAAATTGATGGCCTTTTAGAGCTGCCCGTTGATGCACCTGTCGGTGTGGATATTCGTGAATATTTAAATTTAGATGATCATGTCATTGATATCAGCATCACGCCAAACCGTGGTGACTGTTTTAGTATTCGTGGTATTGCCCGTGAAATTGGGGTAATTAACCAACTGACTGTGACTGCACCTGAAATTAATGCCGTTGCTGCGACCATTGCTGATGAGAAAAAAGTTGTGGTGAGCACTGAAGGCTGCCCGCGCTATTTGGGTCGTGTGATTAAAAACGTGAATACCAAAGCCGCAACCCCAGAATGGATGGAACGTGCTTTGGTTCGCTCAGGGATTCGTCAGCATAGTATTTTGGTTGATATTACCAACTATGTACTGATGGAGTTGGGTCAACCGCTCCATGCTTTTGATGCAGCAAAAATTCAAGGTTCAGTCCAAGTTCGTCAAGCGAATACGGCGGAGAAATTGGTTCTACTGAATGAACAAGAAGTTGAGCTCAATGAAAAAGTCATGGTGATTGCGGATGATGAAAAAGCATTAGCGATTGCAGGCATCATGGGTGGCTTGTCTTCATCTGTTACCGATGAAACCCAAGACATTTTCTTAGAGTCTGCATTCTTTGCTCCATTAGCCATTGCAGGCCGTGCCCGCAGCTTTGGTTTACATACCGATGCGTCACAGCGTTATGAGCGTGGCGTGGATTTTGAACTCCCAATACTCGCGATGCACCGTGCATCACAATTGATTGCAGAATTGGCGGGTGGTGAGTTTGGTCCGATTACGATAGCGGAACAAGCAGCTGTTTTACCGAAGCGTGAAGTGATTGAGCTAGAACAAGCACAAGTGGATCAATTGCTCGGTTATCGCGTAGATGCTGCATTTATCGCGGATGCCTTAACCCGTTTAGGTTGTGCTGTGACGGTTAAAGCAGAAGGTCAGTGGTCTGTAGTACCGCCTTCACACCGTTATGATATGGCGATCTACCAAGACCTGATTGAAGAAGTTGCGCGTATTCATGGTTATGACAATATTCAAATTAGTTTGCCAAAAATTGAAGCGCAATTGGCGCAATATCAAGACCAATTTGAAATGGCTCAGCTTCGTCAAACTCTCGTGACTTTGGGTTATCAAGAGGCGATTAGCTTTAGCTTTGCAGACTTAAAGCTTGAGAAGCAACTCAATACGGCTGTGAATCCTTTGGCTTTGGCTAACCCGATTTCAAGCGATTTAGCAGTGATGCGTTCAACATTGCTCTCTAGTTTGATTCCGTGCGTGCAATACAACGTAAACCGCCAACAAAGCCGTGTACGTTTCTTTGAACTAGGCTTACGTTTTGACTATCAAGACGCTGAATCTATTCATGATTTGAAACAAATTCCTACCCTTGCAGTGATTGCAACAGGTGCAAAAACGTCAGAAACTTGGCATGCTAAACCTCAAGCTATGGATTTCTTTGATTTCAAAGGTGAAATTGAAGAAGTATTGGCAGCAGGTCGTGTGCAGGTTGAATATGTTCGCTCTGAACGTAGCTGGTTGCATCCAGGACAGTCTGCTGAGGTTTTAGTCGATGGCCAATCTATTGGTTACTTTGGTCGATTACATCCAACTTTAGAGGATGCATTGGATTTGAGCACGACTTGGGTGGCTGAACTTGATCAATCGGCTGTTTTGCAAACTTATGTATCTAATTTTACAGAATTATCACGTTTTCCGTCGGTTAGACGTGATATTGCGCTTTTAATTAGTGATAAGATAAATGTAAGTGAAATTCAGCAACTTATCGAAAAAACAGGTGGTGAGCTTTTGGACTCGACTTGGTTGTTCGATGTGTACACTGGGCAAGGCGTTGAAGACGGTAAGCGCTCATTGGCATTTGCACTTCTTTGGCAACACCCATCACGTACGCTTGAAGATGCTGAAATTAAATCCGGTATGGATCATATTTTACAAGTGTTGGAAAACACTTATCAGGCGACATTGAGGGCTTCATGACAGCATTAACAAAAGCGGAAATGGCTGACCATCTAAGTGAGCTCACGAGTTTAAACCGTCGTGAAGCTAAGCAAATGGTCGAGTTGTTCTTTGATGAGATTAGCCAAGCGCTAATCTCTGGTGAGCAAGTTAAACTTTCTGGTTTCGGTAACTTTGAGTTGCGTGATAAACGTCAACGTCCAGGTCGTAACCCGAAAACGGGTGAAGAAATTCCGATTTCTGCACGCCGTGTAGTGACCTTCCGCGCAGGGCAGAAATTCCGCCAGCGTGTGGGAAATGAGCAGATCGATTGATCTGCTTTTTTTTGCTTAGAATTTTTGATGATCATTTGGCTGATTCAATTCTTGCCAAATAGTAGAGCTTTGTTTTTTGATAAAATTTGAGCATAAAAAAAGAGAGCCACGGGCTCTCTTTTTGACTAATCTCTAAGAGATTAGTGAGCTTTAGCTTCAGAAGCAGCAGCAACAGTAGCTTCAGAAGCAGCAGCAGTAGCTTCAGAAGCAGCAACAGTAGCTTCAGAAGCAGCAGCAGCAGCATCTACAGCAACTTCAGAAGCAGCTTGAACAGCTTCAGATGCAGCAGCAACTTCAGATGCAGCAGCAGCAGCAGGAGCTTCTTCTTTCTTAGCACAGCCAACGAAAGCTAAAGTAGTAGCAACTGCAGCAGCAATAGCGATTTTTTTGAATAACATGGCATCACTCTCTAAAATATGAGATTAAAAAAAACCGACGTTAGTCTGTTGTATGCTTTTATTGTTCCTAATTTTGCTAGGGACTAACAATGCAGGAGCAGCCTAACTGGTCTGCAAATATGCTATCACTGCGCATTTTGAATTGCTACTAGCTGGGATGAAAAAAGTGATAAAAAAGGTCTAAAAACAGGGCTTTTTTAACAGAAAATAACAATCAATGATGAGGTTTGTATTGGAGAAGTGCTGAATAAACATTTAAAAAGATGAAGGTTTTTTATTTCAAATTTTTGTTTATCAAAAACTTGCAAATAAGTTTACAGAGAATCGGATGAAATGTTGCTTTGTGTAAGCTAAGTCAACCAAATAAAAAGGCTGTCGTTAAGACAGCCTTTTGAGATGAAGCAGGTCGGATTAGCTGGTTGCTTTACGCTTCATTTGATCAAAGAAATCATCGTTGGTTTTGGTTTCTTTCATGCGATCAAGTAAGAATTCCATTGCTGCAAGTTCATCTTGAGTATGAAGTAACTTACGTAAAATCCAGACTTTACGTAGATTATCTTCAGACATTAAGCGCTCTTCGCGGCGGGTGCCAGACTTTTTGATGTTCATCGCAGGGAAGACACGTTTTTCCGCAATACGGCGATCCAGTGTAATTTCTTGGTTACCTGTACCTTTAAATTCTTCGTAGATCACTTCATCCATTTTACTGCCTGTTTCAATCAGAGCTGTAGAAATGATGGTTAGTGAGCCACCTTCTTCAATATTACGTGCTGCACCGAAGAAACGCTTAGGGCGTTCCAGCGCATGTGCATCCACACCACCAGTTAAAACCTTACCAGATGAAGGCACAACGGTGTTGTAAGCACGTGCTAAACGGGTAATGGAGTCGAGCAGAATCACAACATCTTTCTTGTGCTCAACCAAACGTTTTGCTTTTTCAATCACCATTTCAGCCACTTGAACGTGACGAGCAGGAGATTCATCAAACGTTGACGCAATGACTTCACCACGAACAGTACGTTCCATTTCCGTCACTTCTTCAGGACGTTCGTCAATGAGAAGAACGATCAGGAAACACTCTGGGTTGTTACGCACGATCGACTGAGCGATGTTTTGTAACAACATGGTTTTACCCGCTTTTGGCGGCGCTACGATAATTGAACGTTGGCCTTTACCGATAGGTGCAACCAAGTCAACTACACGTGCGGTTAAATCTTCTGTCGTCCCGTTACCAAGTTCCATCACCAATTGCTCAGTTGGGAAAAGTGGTGTTAAGTTTTCAAACAAGATTTTGTTACGTGAGTTTTCTGGCGTGTCGTAGTTAATTTGGTTCACTTTTAACAGTGCAAAATAACGTTCGCCTTCTTTGGGTGGGCGAATGGTTCCCGTAATGGTGTCACCAGTACGTAGATTGAAACGACGAATTTGAGATGGGCTAACATAAATGTCATCTGGGCCTGCAAGGTAAGAACCTGCTGCAGAGCGTAAGAAGCCGAAGCCATCTGACAGAATTTCCAAAACGCCATCACCAAAGATCTCTTCGCCATTCATCGCATGGCGCTTTAAGATGGCAAAAATAATGTCTTGCTTACGGTTACGAGCCATTCCTTCGAGGCCCATAAATTCAGCAATTTTGATGAGTTCGCCAATCGGTTTTTTCTTGAGTTCGGTTAAATTCATAGGAGGTCAGATAAGAATCAAAAATTCTAAATTACAGGATGAAAAGGAAGCAACATTTAGCCGCAGACATGCAATGAAGTAACGCAATTGTATTTGAACTATAACAATTCAGAGGACTGATTCATTGTTTGAAGAGAAACGTGTCAAAACAATTTGTATTGCCGAGCGGCGATCTTATGTGTTGTGTCTTTTAAGAAAATGACAGGATTGAATAATCCTTTATCTCTTGATCATGCAATATAAGAGAGAAAGACAGACTTGTCAATTTATAGCCGAAAAAAATACGCTGTTGTTTAGACAGCGTATTTCATTTTCAATCTAAACGGATGCTTAAATGTTTTCTTCAATGAAAGCAGTCAATTTCGATTTTGGTGCAGCGCCCACTTGTTGAGCAACAACTTCACCATTTTTGAACATAAGTAATGCAGGGATGTTACGGATGTTATAGTTCACAGCCGTTGCTTCGCAAGAAGTCACGTCAACTTTAACAATCTTCACTTTACCTTCGTATTCGTTCGCCAATACTTCTAATACAGGTGCAATTGCTTTACATGGCGCGCACCAGCCTGCCCAGAAGTCAACAAGCACAGGAACGTCTGATTGAAGTACATCAGCGTCGAAGTTTGTATCAGTTGTATTTACGATATTGCCAGACATGGATAGCTCCAGTTTCAATTTTTGGATAGTTTTATGGCTAATAGTATGTCATAGCCTGCTATCACTGAGTAGATGGATTACTAAATTTTCAACCTTTAGTTTGAATTTGTCTAATTGAAGCTCACGATGTTACTGATCGTGTAACACAATTGTCATATATGCCGAAATTTTAAAAGCTCGTCAATTTCTGACCATAAATGGCTTTTAAATTGCATGGAGGTGAATTAATCTAAGCACAATTCTGTATAGGTTTATATTAAATCATGTCTGATTTTTTGATTGATGAAGAGTTACTTGCTGCCATCGATATGGGGTCGAACAGCTTCCACTTAGCGATTGCGCGAGTGGACCATGGCGAAGTGAAAAAAGTTGCGTCAATGTCAGAAAAAGTACAGTTAGCAGCGGGTTTAGATGAAAATAAAAACTTAACAGAAGCCGCACAGCAACGTGGTTTGGCCTGCTTATCTCGATTTGTCGGACGTTTAGGTTCGGTTCAGCCGAATCGTTTAAGAATTGTGGCGACCAATGCACTACGCCAAGCCAAAAATGGACATGAATTTATTCAAAAAGCGGCAGAAATTTTGCCGAAGCACATCGAAATTATTGCCGGTCGTGAAGAGGCTCGACTGATTTATTTGGGTGTATCGCATACCATGGTGAACAGTGGGCGCCGCCTTGTGATTGATATCGGTGGTGGTTCAACAGAGCTGATTATTGGTGAAGAATTTGAGCCCATTCATACCGAATCTTTACAAATGGGCTGTGTAGCATTTACTAAAGCCTTCTTTGTCGATGGTGAAATTAACCAAAAAAGTTTTGATAAAGCCGTGGTTGCAGCACGTAAGGAGCTGTCAGGTATTGCCAATACCTATAAAGAAGCGGGTTGGGATACAGTGGTCGGTTCGAGTGGAACCATCAAAGCGTGTCGTCAAATTACCGTAAATATGGGTTGGAGTAATGAAAAAGAAGAACTCACCCGTGACGGTTTAGATAAGCTTAAAGAAAAATTGCTCAAATACAAACATGTCGCTGAGATGGAATTTGATGGTCTAAAAGAAGACCGTCGAGCAGTTTTGCCAGCCGGAATCGCTATACTTTATGCCATTTTCGATGTACTCGAACTGGATAAACTGGTGTATTCAGATGGTGCCCTACGCGAAGGGGTGATGTATGACTTGCTGGGACGTTTTCAACATGAAGATATTCGAGATCGTTCTGTACAAGCGTTAATGGGCCGTTATAACGCCGATCCAAAACAAGCTGAACGAGTCGTGAACATGGCTCAGCATTTGTTCGATGGTGTGGCGGATTCACTGAAATTAACCACGGAAGACAGTGATTTACTGCGTCGTGCAGCTTATCTGCATGAAATTGGTTTAGCAATTAGTCATGCGGGCTACCATCGTCATGGTGCATATTTATTGCAACATTCTGACATTGCGGGTTTCTCGCAAATCGATCAAAACCATCTGTCGCATTTGGTGGCCCATCACCGTCGTAAGCTGCGCAGTGACGCACGTGTCGATGTGATGAAGGTTGGTGGCAACAAATTAGTTTATCTGTGTTTGTTACTTCGCCTCGCAGTTTTACTGAATCATAGTCGTAGCGATCAGATGCTTCCTGCCATTGAATTAACAGTAGGCAATGCGCAACAATGGCAGCTGAGTGTTTCTGGTAATGCCGCGCAATGGCCTTTGCTGGTTGCAGACTTGCATGATGAGCAAGCGCAATTTAAGCATTGGGATGTTGAGCTGGATATCCAATCAGAACAATTTGTCGATGAATAAATTGGTCAATTAGGGATTTATGGTTGAGCTATGAAGAATAAAGCTGCGCAATCCAAAGCATGGACGACGGTTCAAATTGCACGTCATCCTGAGCGTCCGCAATTTTTAGATTATGTGAGTGAAATTTTTACCGAATTTGATGCTTTGCATGGTGATCGCTTATTTGGTGATGATGGTGCAATGATCGGTGGATTAGCTCGCTTTGATGGTCAGCCAGTCATGATTGTGGGTCAACATCGTGGTCGTAGTACGCGTGAAAAGTTACAACATAACTTTGGTATGAGTAACCCAGAAGGTTACCGTAAATCACAACGTTTACTCGATATGGCTGAACGTTTTAATCTACCCGTCTTTACCTTTATTGACACCATGGGTGCATATCCAGGTGTGGGTGCAGAAGAACGTGGTCAGGCTGAAGCAATTGCAACATCTTTGGCACAACTTTCAAGCTTGAAAGTGCCTGTCATTGCAACCGTACTTGGTGAAGGCGGTTCAGGTGGTGCACTGGGTATTGGTGTGGCTGACCGTGTGGTGATGTTATCCCATAGTATTTATTCAGTCATTTCACCTGAAGGCTGTGCGTCTATTTTATGGAAAACAGCTGAAAAAGCAGAGCAAGCCAGCGAAGCTTTGGCCTTGACTGCTGAAAAACTACAGAAAATTGGTATTGTTGAATATGTGGTCGATGAAGGTGAAGGCGCTCATCTCAACCCAGAACAAGTCATGCATGCTTTAAAAACCGTTTTAAAAGATGCATTGGCTGAGTTGCAACCAATGGATGCGAATGAACGATGCGAAGCACGTTACCAACGTTTAATGAAGTTTGGCAGCGACAATTTAGGGCTAGTGTCTTAACTGAGTTTCAGGATACGCCTGAACAGCCTCATTTTTTAATCGGATGTAGTGGTGGCATGGATTCCATGTTGCTACTCCATTTGATGTCTCATTTATTTCCCAAGCGCATTCGTGCCATCTATATTGATCATCAATTGCAGGATGTCAGTCCGCAGTGGGGCAGCTTTGTTCAAGAACAATGCTATGTCTTGGATGTCCCATGTGTGATTCAAGCGGTGGATGTTGATACAGGCAATGTAGAAAGCCAAGCACGTAGTGCACGTTATGCTGCCTTTCAGAAGCATCTTCTTGCCAATGAAATTTTAGTTCTCGCTCATCATCAACAAGATCAAGCCGAAACCGTTTTACTCCGTTTACTCTCTGGTGCGGGGATTCATGGACTTGCTGCCATGCAGAGCATCGACATACGAGAGCAATTTACAATTTGGCGCCCGCTATTGGCTTTGTCCAGACAGCAAATTGAGCTGTGGGCTGCTGAGATACAACTGAGAAATATTCAAGACCAAACCAATTTTGATACCAGTTATGATCGGGCATGGTGCCGAGCTGAATTGTGGCCAATCTTAGAACAACGCTTTCCGAAAATGCAGCAAGCTTTGGCACGTACCAGTTATTTGATGCAGGATGCCGAAACGATTTTGGCTGATGTGTTGGCACAAGATTGGGCCAGTTGCGGGAATGCTGCGGTTTTAAACTTAACCCCATTTCGTCAGTTATCTGCACCGAGACAGCGACAGTTGCTCTCTGCTTGGATGAAAGGTGAGGATTTATATCGCCCTGCTTTTGATATGGTGCAACGCTTGTTTGATGAAGTGATTGAATCCAAAGTGGATGCCCAAGCCGCATTGCATTGGAATCAGTATTATTATGTACGCTATCAACAACAGCTCTTTCGTGTTAGTAAAGCCGAGTATTTGGCGGAACAATTTCAGACGATTGAGTCAATTGAGCAACGGTTTAGTTTAGATCAAGCTTATGCATTGGCTTCAGGGAAATTTCGCATTGAAACACAAAAATATGGACTGTCTGCTAAATTGTTAGAGCAGCCTTTACAGATAAAACCACGTTTAGGTGGAGAAAAATTGCATTTGTATGGGCGTGTTGGGGCATGGCCGTTGAAAAAAGCCATTCAGAGCGCACAAATTTTTCCGTGGCAACGTCATACAATACAAATATTAAGCATAGATAATGTTATGCTTGGTGTTTTTACGCCTAAAGGATTTTGGTTGGTCGAGTCGGCTTATTGTGAAGCGGGTGGATGGCAACCAAATTTAATCGCTTAGTTAAAAAATTCAGGATAGAGAAATAATCATGAGCGCAGTGTTGAATCGTAATATTTGTTTTATCGGCGGTGGTAACATGGCTCAAGCCCTCATTGGTGGCTTGATTTCACGTGGTTTACCTTCAACTCGCATTACGGTTTCTGATCCTGTTGAACAAGTTCGTCATTTATTGGCTGAAAAAGACTTGGTGGTGACTGAGGACAACGCATCTGCTATTCGTGAAGCCGATGTCGTGGTCTTAGCGGTTAAACCTCAAGTTTTAGCCAATGTTTTAAAGCCATTAAACGGTTTATTTGACGGTAAGTTGATTATTTCGATTGTTGCGGGTGCTGAAATTGCCACGATTGCTGCATTAGTTGACAGTGATCGTATTGTTCGTGTGATGCCAAATACGCCTGCTTTAGTACAAACAGGTGCGCATGGTTTATATGCCACTGAGGCTGTAGATAAAGAAGACCGTGATTTGGCGAGCCAAGTACTTGCTGCAACAGGTTTGACCTTATGGGTAGGCGAGGAAGCGCAAATTGATGCTGTGACTGCTGTGTCTGGTTCAGGTCCTGCGTATTTCTTCTATATGATGGAAAGTATGATCCGTGCAGGTAAAAACCTAGGCCTAGATGAAAAAGTAGCAACGGCATTGACGTTGCAAACTGCATTGGGTGCGGCACAAATGGCAATCACCAGCTCAAATACACCAGCTGAATTGCGTAAAAATGTCACTTCACCGAATGGTACAACCCAAGCGGCACTTGAAGTGTTTGATCGTGCACAAATTTCACAAAATATCCAAGCTGCATTGGCTGCTGCTCAAAAGCGCAGTCAGGAACTTGCTCAAGAGCTGAGTGAAAGTAGCAAATAATCGTTTTATTTAGGAAAGTTCAAGTATGGGTGCAAACTCTGCGCTAATTTTTGGCATCATTATTAACGTTGCAATTTTACTGGTGTTCTTCCGCTTTCTCATGCAGTTGGCAGCGGTTAACTTTTATAACCCAGTAGTGATGTCGACCGTAAAAGCCACAAAAATTGTGGATATGTTTGGTCGTATTTTTCCAAATGTAGCGAAAGGCCGCGTTAACTTAGCGGCTTTAGTGCTTTTGGTTTTATTGTATTTACTGAAAATATTTGGTGTCATGTATCTCTCTGGAGCGATGCCGAATAGTCCTGTGCATTTGGTCATTTTAACTTTTGTGACCATGATTCAGGACTTGATTCGTTTCTGTCGTTACCTAATTTTTGCAACGATTATTTTAAGTTGGGTGGTGATGTTTACGCAGTCACGCTCGCCTTATATCGAAGTGATTCAGGAGCTTGCTGAACCATTATTGGCACCGTTTCGCCGTTTGTTGCCCAATATGGGGATGATTGATCTTTCTCCAATCGTGGCGTTCTTAGCGCTGTATATTGCCGAAATGATTATGAATGAAGTGGCGATTGTTCTGCTCACTGGTTTATAAGATTGTAGCGAATAAAAAAAGGACTCGATTGCGAGTCCTTTTTTTGTGGTTGAAATTTTTAGGTGAAGACGTTGATATTTCTTCTAGGAGGCAAATGACTTCCATATCAGCCTTCCTCCTAGGAGAAAGGCGCAAATGTTTTAGTGGGCTTCATCCCAGTTTCGACCTTTGCCGACTTCAACCAACAATGGCACAGAAATTTGCAAAACAGATTGCATCACGTCTGCTAGTTTTAGAGCCAGTTCATCTGCAATACTTTCATCGACTTCAAAAACCAATTCATCGTGTACTTGTAGTAGCATTTTGGCTTGATCTTTAGGTAGCATTTGATCAACAGCAATCATCGCCATTTTAATAATGTCCGCAGCAGAACCTTGCAGCGGTGCATTAATTGCGGCACGTTCAGCCGCTTGTTTGATCATTTTATTGCTTGCCATAATATCGGGCGTATACAAGCGACGGCCTAAAATGGTTTCGACAAAACCTTGTTCACGTGCAATTTGACGGGTACGTTCCATATAGTCGAGCACGCCCGGATAACGTTGGAAGTATTTCGCAATATAGCCACGCGATTCTTCACGGCTAAAACCGAGTTGACGGGTTAAGCCAAACTCAGACATGCCGTAGAGTAGACCGAAGTTGACGGCTTTGGCCTGACGACGTTGGTCTGACGTGACATCTTCAAGTGCAACACCTAAGACCTCAGCCGCTGTACGACGGTGAACATCTTGCCCATGATTAAAAGCATCGACTAAGGCTTCATCTTGTGAGAAATGCGCCATTAAACGCAGTTCAATTTGTGAATAATCGGCTGCTAAGAGCACGCGACCTTGTGGTGCAATAAAGGCTTTACGAATTTGACGGCCAATTTCTTCCCGCACAGGAATGTTCTGTAAGTTGGGATCGGTCGAAGATAAACGGCCTGTTGCGGTCAGTGCTTGGTGGTAACTGGTATGCACACGATGGGTATCATTGTTGGCTTGTTTTAATAAGCCATCGGTATAGGTGCTTTTTAGTTTGGATAACCCACGATAGTCCAAAATTAGCTCGGTAATCGGGTGGTCAATCTTTTCTAAAACACTTTCAGAGGTACTGTACTGACCTGTTGCGGTTTTTTTTCCGCCCTTAAGTCCGAGTTTATCAAACAGAATTTCACCGACTTGCTTCGGTGAGCTGACATTGAAACTTTGTCCTGCCAGTTCGGTAATTTGGCTTTCAAGATTGGCCATGGTATTGGCAAACTCAACACCGAGTTGGTCAAGGAAGCTTAAGTCGAGCTCAATGCCGTTTTCTTCCATGATGGTCAGGACGCGGGCAACTGGCATTTCGACATTATGTAAAATATTGACCAATTCGGGATGCTTTTGCAGTTTGGCATCGAGCACTTCAAACAGGCGATAGGTTACATGGGCATCTTCCGCAGCATAGTGCGCGGCGGTTTCGATCTCAATTTGGTTAAATGTTTTCTGTTTTGCACCTTTACCAGCCACTTGCTCAAAGGTCGTGGTTAAGTGGCTGAGGTAGAGACGCGAAACGTCATCCATCCCGTGACGAGTCGCCACAGCATTGAGTACATAAGATGCCAACATGGTATCGAAATACCAGCCTTTGAGTTCAATGCCATGATTTTCTAAGACATGTGCATCGTATTTCAAATGATGACCGATTTTCTGAACCGACTCATCTTCTAAAATAGGCTTGATTTGCGCCAAGATCTGTTCACGATCTAACTGCGCAGGTGCATTTTCATAATCATGCGCAAGTGGAACGTAATATGCATCTTGCGCATCGAACGCGACCGAGAAACCAACAATTTGCGCTACGCGATAGTCTAAACTGGTGGTTTCGGTATCAAAGGCAAAACGTTTTTCTGTAGTTAAACGTTTGAATAATTGAGTCCACTGTTCTGCACTGAGCACAGTATGGTAGTTCGCTTGACCCAGTTGGTCATCGACGCTGCTTTGAACGGCCTGATCTTCTGTATTAATAACAGTTTCAGATTGTGCTGATTTTACAATTTCTTGTGTTGCTTGTTTATAGGTTGCACTATTCGGATTGTTTGGATGATCGAGCGATTGCAACTGCTGACGGAATTCAAGCTCGGTATACAGTGAACGCAAGGCTTCGGTATTCGGATCTTGGAGCTTCAGATCGTCAAAGGTCAGTCCTGTCTCTAAGTCACAGACAATACTTGCCAGTTGGTGATCAAGCGCAATTCCATCGGTATGTTCTTTGATGTTTTGACCGACTTTGCCTTTAATTTTATCGACATTTTCTAAAATGCCACCAATCGAGCCGTATTCTGTTAACAGTTTTGCCGCAGTTTTTGCACCAACACCCGGAACGCCCATAATGCCGTCAGAGGCATCGCCCATTAAGGTCAGATAGTCAATAATTTGGTTTGGCCACACCCCAAACTTTTCAAACACGCCATTTACATCCATCGGCTTGTCTTTAAAGCTGTCTTCTAAGGTGACTTTATCGGTCACCAACTGTGCCATGTCTTTATCGCCTGTGGAAATCAGCACTTGCTGTCCCGCGGCTTCCGCACGTTTGGCCAATGTCCCGATGATGTCATCTGCTTCTGCACCTGGGAGCATGTACAAGGGGATACCCAAAGCACGAATTAAGGCATGCAAATATGGAATTTGCTCTGATAACTCCTCAGGCATACTTGGGCGGTCACCTTTATAAATGGGCGACAGCACATGACGAAAAGTTGGTTCTGGCGTATCAAAAATGACCGCCATATGTGTTGGCTGGGTACGACGCATCAGTTTTTGGATGGCAGAAATTGCCCCACGAATTGCATTGGTATGTAAGCCAGTTGACGTGGTGAGCGGTGGCAAAGCATGAAAAGCACGAAATAAAAAGTATGAGCCATCGACCAAGACAAATGGTGGCATTGCAAGATTCCTTATCCAAATAACCCGTTTATTGTACGTGATTTTGGCACAGAACAAAGTGTATTGATGTACCGGTTGGCATAGATGGTTACGGTTATGCGCTTAAAGATGTACTACAAGCTGATGTATTATTTGAAGATGAGAAAAAGAGATTGAGAACGGATGCAAACTGAACAGCGTGAAATTCGCATGATGTGGTTAATGGGGCTCACGATTGTTGCTATTGCAGCATGGTTTCTGGCCGTACCGCTGTTGAGTGCATTGTGTGGAATTGCTTTGATCATGAGTGTTATGCACTATGTTGATAGCATTGAAAACCCTAGTATGACCTTGGCGGAACAACGGGGCATTGCTTTTCAGCCAACGTCAAAAGTGCCGCTTTACCTTGCTGCTTTCGTCATTTTGATCGGTATGGTGGGGCAATGGGGCGGACTCATTGGATTGGGGATCAGTGGCTGGCTGTTCTTTTTCTTTCGATGGTTGCGTCGTCTAGAATATCTATTGTTATTCGTACAAGCACAACCACATCAGGTGATATCTGACCGATTCCCAGAATCTGAAAACGCTCCCTCTTTACCCACTATTCTAAACAACACAGATGATTTAAGTCTCAGTGAGCAAGTGAAACGCTGGCTTTGGCAGGGTAATCCTGTCTTAAAAGTTGCGATTGTGGTACTGCTGATTGGGCTTATTTTATTATTACGCTTTGCCACCGAACATTGGCAGTTGAGTCTCGCGGTTAAGCTGAGCCTCGTTGCTGCGGTAAGTGTGGGCGTTGTGATCTTTGGTTATGTGCTCCTACAAAAGAACCGCAGTTTTGCTTTGGCTTTGGAAGCACTTGGACTGTCAGGTTTATTTTTGACTTTGTTTTTTGCTTACTACAACGGTGTGATTGCAAGTTTAGTGATTGCAAGCCTGTGCTTTGTGGTGGTGATGGCGGTTACACTTTGGCTCAGTTTAAAACAACAGTCGATTGAGCTGGCGTTGATGGCGCTGATCATTGCTTATTTGGCGCCTTTTACTTTGCCTGTACGGAATGCCACTGCGATAGAGATGGTGGCTTATTATTTGATCATCAATATTGCGGTTGCTGTTTTAAGCACGTTCAGACCATGGAAAGTCCTCAACCAAATTGCTTTTTTAATGACGGTGGTCGTAGGCGGAGCTTATGCCTTTTATCAAGGTAAAGCGCCTGAGCGAGACATGCTAGCCTTGTTGGTTTTGGCACATAGTACGGTCTTTATTTGGTTGAGTTTTCGTTATAGTCAACTGTTGGCGCGTGAGGATTTAACTCAGTTTAAGTTGAAACCGATCTTGGATGTGGCTTTGATTTTTGCTACCCCTATTGTTGCTTTTGCTTTTTTGTATGTGATGTATTTTGAGGAGACAACATGGCAAGCAGGCTTTAGTCTCGGCTTTGCAGCGCTCTATGCCACGCTTTATCAACTCATAAAGAGAGCTCACAGTGTTGAGTTGATTGCGCAAAGTTATCTCAGCTTGTCCTTGGTCTTTTTGGCGCTGATTCCCCCTATTTTGCTGCCTGATCAGTGGGGTGTGGTGGGTTGGAGTGTTGAGGGGGCACTGATCTTTATCTACGCTTTGTATCGGACCTCGAGTTTGAGTCGTTATTTGGCGATGGGCTTACTGGCCGTGGCAGGGCTCTCAAGTCTGTACTATGTGGTGGAGCTTAATCGTTTTCCAACGGAAGTCTATTGGGCGCTATGTCTGAGTTATTTTGCTGTGGTTGCCGTTGCCAACAGTGTAGAGCGCTTTAGACAACAGTTGTCTTTTGCCACCATTGCCTTTTTTTGCTTACAACTACTTTCAGCAACCACCATGTTGTTTATTTTACTTTTGGATGAAATCGACAGTAAAAGTCAGGTAACGATGGCGCTGCTGATCATTGTGCTTTTATATACGGTGCTAAATGAATGGTTGCTCTACCGTAAAGCCAGTTGGTCATGGCTATTACCCAAATGGATTGGCCTGATTCCGCTGTATGCAGTTGCCTTCATTTTCTTGGTGGGCTTGAGCCATGATGGCATCATTATGTGGCAGTCTGGTTTAGACCGCCTATTGTTTGCTTTAACGAACGGATTGCTCACATTGTTGTGGCTTCGCCCGTTACAGGGCGTAGAGGATGAGCAGGAGTGGGTGAGTTTGGGGGCTTTACTGAGTTTGGCGCTCACCAGCTTAACCCTCATTCCAAGTATGCCGTATTTGAGCATGGTCATTTTACCGCTGGCCTTTGCTGCATGGTGCTATACACAACCGACTCAAACGCGATGGAGACAGTTTTGGCAAGCACGCAATACCTTAGTGCTCATGTTGTTTTGGATCGTGTGTTCTCAGATCTTTAGCCAACAAGCTTTTGCAGGGTACTGGTTACCCATTTTCAACCCATTTGACTTGGTCAGTATTGCGATGCTGATCGGTTTCATTTGGATGTTGAATTTACAAATGAAAGCGGGTTTGGAAAAAAGTCTGGGTGCCATTTTGATGATGTCGAGTCTACTTTGGCTCAGTAGTTATGTGGTGCTACGTGCGCTGCATGTCTATTTTGCAACACCCTATAATGACTGGAAAATGTGGGAAAATGCCTTGGTGCAACTGAGCTTTACTTTGCTTTGGGTCAGTTTGGCTTTCATTTGCATGCTGACGGCGACCAAACGGAACTTGCGTTCATTGTGGATTTTTGGTGGGTGTATTTTAGTTCTTGTGACACTGAAATTGGTCTTGTTTGACTTATCTCACATTGGGACACTCACCCGTGTGATTTCATTCTTAGGCGCAGGTTTGGTGATGTTGATAATTGCGTATATTGCACCGATGCCTGAACTTGAGGAAAAGACCAATTAAACAAGTTCAGCTCCTTATGTCTGCATGGATCATAAGGAGCTGAGGCGATTTATTTGATGTTCGGTTCTCGTTTCAAGGCTTGTGCATTGGCATATTGATCAATTTCTTCATTGGATAATGGACGCGAAAGCGGATGATCGACAAAACCCATTTTCGGCACAGGAATTTCGATTTGGTTATCTAAGAAACCATTGCGAATACGTTCCTGCATTTCATCGCGCACTTGTAAAAAGTGTTCTTGCTGACACCACACGGCAAACAGTAACTCAATCGAAGATTCGCGAAAGGCGGTGACGGTGACGGCAGGTTTAGGGTCTGCAAGCACCAAAGGATATTTATTAGCCACATCAATCAGCACCTCGCGTACTTTAATGATGTTCTCATGAAAGTTAATTGCTAGGGTGATGGGAATGCGCCGTATTGGAAACTTAGAGAGGTTATGAACTGGGGCTCGAATCAGTTGTTCATTCGGTAGTCGTACATAAATGTTGTCCTGAGTGAGTAACTTAACCGAGAGGAGGTCAATTGAAATGACTTCACCTTCAATGGTATTGCCGCGAATAAGGGTGATTGAAATGGTGTCACCAATTTCAAAAGAACCTTCACCAATCAGGAACAATCCACTAATTAAGTTGGATGCTGAGGTTTGTGAGGCAAAACCCAAAGCAACCGTCAAAATACCTGCGGCGCCTAAAAATACACTCAGTTTAAAACCAGCTTCTTTGAGGCTGGCCATCACAAAAATTAGGAAAATAAAGTAAAAAATACCACGACGCCAGACCAGCCGTTGGTGGGCGTTAAACTTGGTTCCAATGGTTCGGATAAAGGTATTTGAAACCAGACGTGCCAAGAGAAACCCAACAAAACACAGCACTAAGGCAATTAAGATTTCCGTTAATCGTTCTGTATTGATGTTGGTGAAAATGCCTTTTAGGCTACTGGTAATTTCTTGGGGAATATTTGAGTTTGGCATATTTCCCCCTTAGAAGAATGAATCAAACATATTAAATAACGCACTCGCCGAAGAGCGAGGTGGATGCACATAAATCACTTTGCCTGCATGCGGAGGCGTACGATTTTCGATACGGATTCTCGGTGGCCGATCGGCACCTTCATGCAAGACTTTAATTTGTGATGTCCAAAGTCGATCCGTACTTTCACTATAAAATAAAGGCAGGGCTGAAACAGGCACGTTCATGCGGTCAAAACGCAGTTGTAAATGGCTGGTATTGTGGAACTCAATGGGGGTCACTGCACGAAATGCACGTGGTTTGAGTTGATGCAATTCAGTTCGACCATCGACAGCTGTAGCGTAGGCAATTTCACCTGTACGGTGGTTTGGCCCAAACCAAGTTTCTTTGGGTAAAATCACAGGAATATCAAATAGGGGATCGCGCTGACCTTCAATAAAACCCGAAATCCATAACGGAGTGCTGATATACAGCGTCCCGCGCTGACCAGCTGGAATATAAATCGGGTCGACAGGTTTAATTACCACTGAACGATCGGCCAAACGTGGCATCAGTTGAATCGTATGGTGAGTGTTTTTAAACATGTAGCGTTTAATTTCAACGGGTTGTGGAAAGGCGAAATGTGGGTCCTCTATCGCATGCCACTTTTGCTCATAGTCATACTGAACTTGAGGACGATGGAACTCTAAACGCCATTCTTGTAGACCGCGGGTGAGGCGAAAAAGTAATGAGCCGAACTGCCACGCACGAGCTTGATTCAACTCAAAGTTGTATTCCCCCCACCATTTTAAATTGGGGCTATCCGATTCAAACAGTTCATTCATATTAGGCAACAGCACATTTCCTTATATTGCAAATCAGTGAAAAACAGACTTCACGCTGTCATATGCTTAGAGTACACTCAAAATAATATTTTTCATCATTATTATAATTTTAAGATGCAAGTGCTTAAACAATTACAAATTCCCTATAGTTTTGCGAAGCGTCATGGCGTGCTGTTGCGTTACGAAGGCGATCAAGCCTTTATTGTGCGCCGTGAAAGTACTTCGTTGTTGGCTTTGCAAGAGGCACGTCGTTTTTTAGGTGTGGCAGCACAACATCAACTGTGTAGTGATGAAGAATTTCACCAGCTTTTAAGCAGTAGCTATGCAGGGGACAGTGGCGAATCACAACAAGTGGCCGCAGGTTTAGAAGATCATCCCGATTTACTCAGTTTAGCTGACCAAGTGCCTGAAGCTGAAGATCTGATGGATCAAGAAGATGATGCTCCAATTGTTCGTTTGATTAATGCGTTATTGTCTGAAGCCATTCGTGTTGGCGCATCAGATATTCATATTGAAGCTTTTGAAAAGAAACTATCGGTGCGTTTACGTGTCGATGGGCAATTACGTGAAATTGTGCAGCCACGCCGTGAACTAGCACCGCTGTTGGTGTCTCGTATTAAAGTCATGGCCAAATTGGATATTGCAGAAAAACGGATTCCGCAAGATGGGCGTATTTCACTGCGTTTAGCCGGTCGTGAAGTGGATGTGCGTGTTTCGACTTTGCCATCATCACATGGCGAACGTGTGGTGATGCGTTTATTAGATAAACAAGCCGGTCGTTTGAACATGACACATTTGGGCTTATTGAAACCTGACTATGAGCGTTTAACCCAATTGGTGCATCGCCCACACGGCATTATTTTGGTCACAGGGCCGACAGGTTCGGGTAAAACAACAACGCTTTATGCGGCGCTTTCAGACCTTAATGATGGTTCGAAAAATATTTTGACCGCAGAAGACCCGATCGAATATCAATTGGAAGGGATTGGACAGACCCAAGTTAACACCAAAGTCGATATGACTTTTGCGAGAGCCTTAAAAGCCATGCTGCGTCAAGATCCTGATGTGGTGATGGTGGGTGAAATCCGTGACTTGGAAACGGCTGAAATTGCGGTCCAAGCATCACTCACAGGGCATTTGGTTTTATCTACACTGCATACCAATACGGCCATTGGTGCGGTGACCCGTTTAAAAGATATGGGCATTGAGCCGTTTTTGTTGTCGAGTTCTTTGATTGGTGTCATTGCACAGCGTTTAGTGCGAACCTTATGTAGTCACTGTGTGACATGGCATGAAGCCGATACTTTTGAAACACAACTGTTTCAGCATTTGAATCCAAAAGCAGAACTTCAGTTACCTCAACCGAATGGCTGTGAACGTTGTGCACATACAGGTTTTACAGGGCGGACGGCGATTTATGAAATTGTCGCTGTGGACGATCAGATGCGCCGTTTAGTTCATGGCAATGCCGCTGAATATGAATTAGAAAGTTATGCCCGACAACACTCAGGCTCTATTCGTGATGATGGTTTGCGTAAAGTGTTGGCTGGGAAAACCACACTGGAAGAAGTATTACGTGTGACTAATGAAGCGGCTGAGTAATGAGTGAAGCTAAAGATTAAATTTAAAAAATCCAATTTTAGAGGGGTTCATTTATTTTGAAATTGAGAGCCTTTAAAAAATGCAAGTTCCAAAGCTCTATATTCCGTAATGTCATAACCAACTTTTTGTTTCATTAACTCAAAAAATGCTGTAAATGCTTTTTCATTTTTTAGCTCTTCGATAAGATTTAAATACTCAATATAAGCTCTGGGCTTTTCTAGTCTATATTTATGTGGTTCTACATCGTTTAGAAATCTAAAAACACGGCTGTCCCAAATCGCATATTGCTTTGGGTTTATAAAATGTAAGAGTTTTGATGTACCAACAAGTGAATTGTTAAAGGTAGTTTTTAGCGTTGTAAGTTGTTGTTCATCGATAAGTTTGCCTTTTTTGACTTCATTTAAGATGAAGAGAACTTCTTCTGTATTTTTAAGATTTAGCGCTTTTAGGATCATGGGCATCCAAGAGTAAGTAAACTTATTCCGATAACCAAATTCTCTAAATTGATAGATTCTAAATTTTGGAAGTAATTTAAAAAATAAGGATAGGAAAGGAGATAATTTTCTTCAGTCGATTTAAAATTATTTGCAATATTAGTCAGTTGAAGAAAAGTTTCATCATTTGATTTGTCACGTTTCATTTTAGGTGTTTTTCTACATTCTTTAAGTCAATATAGAATATTTGAATAAATTAAATCCACCTAAAAATTAGTCTTTATTTTTAAGTGGATGTTCATTTAAAAATTAAACAATCACATTCAACGTCACATCAATATTGCCACGCGTTGCATTTGAATAAGGACAAACAATATGTGCTGCATCCACTAATTTTTGCGCTTCTGCTTGCTCTAAACCTTCTAAATGAATGTTCAAGGTCACTTGAATACCAAAGCCTGTTGGAATCGGGCCAATACCTACATCACCTTCGATATAAACATCAGGTGTAATTTTTAATTGGTCACGGTTAGCAACAAACTTCATTGCACCTAGAAAACATGCAGAATAACCTGCGGCAAAAAGCTGTTCAGGGTTGGTTCCACCACCTGCGCCGCCCATTTCTTTAGGAACGGTGAGTTTTACATCTAAAATTCCATCAGAAGAGGTTGCGCGACCATCACGCCCACCTGTCGCTTTAGCATGTGCTGTATAAACTACTTTTTCTAAAGACATTGTGATTCCCTGAATATTGTATTTGAGTCCTTATCCTGTCCTAAATTGCAGAAAGAATAAGCAGTGTTTTTGTAAATTTATACAGAGAATGCTTGCGATTAAGTTGAGGGTTTAGTTAATTAAAAATCAATGATATAGAATCCTATTATTGTTTTTTAACATTCGCAATCAGGGCTTGTCGATGTGAATGAAAACTGAGAGCGATTCGAGTGATTATTAATTTTAAAGATAAATTAGAGTCATGTATTTTATGAGAGCTAGAGCTACTCCATGAAAGAGCAGTAGTGAATCAATATGAAGTTTTTGTGCGAAGAATAACCTTGTCTTAAACGATCGCAGCGTGATTAAAACTGCACTAATTTTCGGTGTTGCATTAACGGCATGCTTTCACGAATTTGAACTTGTTCCGCCAAGTCAAACGGTACCGTAATCAACTGTGCACCCGGGTTAAGAATTAAATCCAAAACTTGACCACGGCTATTGGTTGCTGCTGCATGTCCCCAAGTTTGTCTCTTTTCACCATGCCAACCTTGTTGCGCTGCGCCTAACACGATGCTTTGGCTATCCATCGCACGGGCTTGTAATAATAACTGCCAGTGCATTTGCCCCGTGGTGTAAGTAAATGCAGCAGGAGCAGTCAAAATATTTGCACCACGCGCGCGTAAAGTTAAAGCCAATTCAGGAAAGCGTAAGTCATAGCAAACCATCAAGCCAATATTACCAAAAGGCGTTTTTGCCACAACGACATCTGTACCAGGTTCAAAAAACTTCGATTCTTTGTAGCCACCCACAGCATCGCCAACTTGTACGTCAAACAAATGAATTTTGTCATAACGTGCTTCAGTACGTTCAGGGCTAATGCAAAGACTGACTGTACGAACACGACCATCCTCAATAACAGAACCATCTGGACGGAACGGGCATGGGAGAGTACCCGCGACGATCCAGATCTGATATTGATGAGCAAGATTTTCTAAACGCTTTTGAATGTCTTCAAACTGTGCTGCTGTCTCACGTTGTTTGCCTGCAGCAAAACAAACGAAGTTTTCTGGAAACACAATAAGTTCAGCACCATTTGCTTTACTTTGTTGAATGAGAGACTCAATAACAAGGAAGTTTGCTTCGATGTCATTTTGAGAGTTCATCTGTGCAACAGAAAGTAAAGTCATAAATGGGCCTACAAAATTTGTTGTTATGCGTTTTGTTGCTGTGACACTTGATCGAGGCTGTCTTGTTCTTTTTGCAACTGTTTGACTAAAGGTTCAAACATATTTTGATTACTTTGATTCAGTTCCATCAAAGTCTTATGCGCATCTAGTACGGTGTTTAACATATTACGATGTGTAATGTGCTCTTCCATCAGTTCGAGGGTACAAACGTTTGGATCGCCACAGTAGTTTAAAATCACAAAAACCTGCCCTAGCCCCATACTGTTGGCTAAGGTAGTGATATCAGAGTTGGTGGACAACATGACAGCTTGGATATTATGGATCTGTTTAAGCTTTAAGCCTAACTTTGCCAAAATGCCTAACACAGTGCTGTCGATGAATGTAGTTTGGGTTAAATCTACGATTGCACCAACAACATTTGACTGTTGTTCAATACGGTTTAAAAGTTTGTCTAGACTGATACAAGATTGGGCACGCACTTCGCCAATAAGCTTAAAAATATGCGTTCCATTCAAGCTTGCATATTCAACATGACCTGTTGACATATAAATGCCATTTGCAGAGAAGGATAGGAAATTATCCCATAGGGCAAATACTTACTCAAGTATCTAACAGTCTTAGAAGATAGGATATTGTAATAAGTTATTGATAATTTGATTAATTCATTCGACGTAAACTTAAAATGGCAATATCATCTGCAACATGTTCTGGTGCTTCAAAGGATTGATTTTGCAAATGATACACCAATTGTGTGAACTGATCATTCAGTCCGCCATTGAAGGGTTCAAGTGCGCCATCGGAACAAATAATGAAGCGGGCATGACGGTTGAGTACACATTCATGCTCTTCAACTTCCAATTCTTCAGTAAGGCCCAAAGGAAAACTACTGGTATGTAATATTTTAGGAGCTTGATTTGGCTCAAAGATAATTGCGGGGGGGTAATGCCCTGCACTCGACCAGCGAAGTTGATGGGTTTCGAGGTTTAAAATCCCTGCAATCATGGTGATGTGCTTTTCAATATTCTCTTGAACTAACATGCCATTGAGTTTCTTAATGAGTCCACGCGGTGTTTTTGCACGACCATGAAAAGCCGCCATCCAAGAGGTTAATAAACTACTGGTGACCCCATGACCGGATACATCAGCCAAATAGAACATCACTTCTTTATCGCTAATTTTCCAATAATCAAACCAGTCTCCAGACAAATAAGCAGAAGGTTGAAAAAACGTTTCAACGGTGTAGTTTTGGAGTTCTATAGGGTTTGGTAAAAGTCGCTTTTGTAACTCTGCAGCGGAAGGCAGATCGCGACTGTCTTGATTACGCTTATATTGAGCATCAATTTTGAGTAAGGATTGCTGTGGGTTACTGGGCAGTTTATTCCACATCCAACCTGCTAAAGCACCGAGTTCCCAAGCTTGGGCTAAAGCACTACCTTCATTTTCAAAGGCAAGGACAATGGTAGGCAGTGTCCATTTATAATCTAAATAATCTTGGATATCGGCAATAGCAATAATAGTCGGGTCATAAAGATCAATGTCTTCTATGCGAATCATTTGCACACTTGGTAGTGTGTCTAGCACCTGTTCTAAATATGGAATATGGCGAGAAGGTTGAATGAAATACATAAAAAAAATGGCTTATCCTTAGCATTAAGCTATTGCTTTACTATAACAAGCAAATTACAGCTAGAGAAAAAAAATTCAACTCTAGCTGCAATACATTGTTATTCCGTATCTAACATTTGATGCGATTCATTGGTTGATGGAGAGCTAGAAGAATCATCATCACCGACCTCATCAATGAACATTCCTTCAGCTTCTTGGCCTTTTTTCTCAGCAATAATGAAGTTTTTACGTTGTAAATAAATATCACGAATTGAGGAATATTTGTCGCCTTGAATCGCACCCTCAATATCAATCAGTTGTGATCGCACATCAATACCACGTAAAGCCTGTTCCGCCCAATACAGGCCTTCTTCATCTTCTAAAATATATCTTTGTGGGCGTGCATAGCCATCAACAACCAAACCAAAGCCATCACGGAAAGTGCTTGGTCCAAAAATTGGGAGTACTAGATATGGGCCAGATGGAACCCCCCAATAGCCAAGAGTCGTACCAAAGTTTTCATCTTCAGTTTCTAAACCTAAGCGCGAAGCAGGATCTGCAAAACCTAAAGTAGTTACCGTATTAATGGTAAATCGACCTAAAGTTTTTGCGGCACGGCCGGGACGACCTTGTATAAGTTGGTTCACCGCATTCCAAGGTTCACCGAGGTTTTTACGAAAGCCACTATAAGAGTCACGAATCGGAGAAGGGATCTTTTCTTTATATTCCACCGCAATTGGGCGAACGATCGCACGGTCTAAAGCATCATTGACGGCAAAAATTTGTCTATTTAAAGGTTGAAGCGGATCTTTTACATTATCAGGTTGTGCTGCATTGGCATCTACTTTTAAATCTTTTGCTTTAATATTCTTTAATTCTTTAAGCGAAGAAGATTGAGCTGTTTGCGGATCAGCACTGGTATCTATTTCGCTGGCAGCTGTAGGCGCTACATCTTCAGCAAATGCAAATGTTGTAAAGCCTACAAAGAGTAGACCAGCACATAAGTGGCGAATGTGTTGCATATAAAAGAGTTCCGGAACTTTATAATCAGCAGGTGAATTAAAAAAATAATCTTTTAACTATCTTAACAGCTCTTTATTGCTCATTGTTAAATCAAATTTTAAGAAATGTTAGTAAAAAAGCGATATTTTGCTGAATAAGTAAACAGTTGGAGGTTTTTTTATAAATAATTGAATAAAGGGGGTTGTGTTGGTTTGGAAATGCTGTAGAATGCACATCCATCGGCGGTGATGTTGATTAAAACTTGTTGAGAAACAAGGATTTAGCCCAAGCGGTAGAATCTGGAAGTCTTGAATAAGTTTAAAAATAATTAACAAAACCAGTTGACTTCTTCTTGAAAGAGAGTAGTATAGCCGACCTAGCTTGCTGATGACGAATCAGCAAGAAGATCATTAAGAGATTATGAAGAACAACTTGTGTGGATTTTTACTGATTGATCGATCGAAAATATTTCATTGATTGAAGGTAAAAATTACTCGAAGTTTATTTGAGAAATATTTGTCAGAAAATTGATGAGCCAAGATTTGTAGCCATAAGCTACTAATGATTTTAACTGAAGAGTTTGATCATGGCTCAGATTGAACGCTGGCGGCAGGCTTAACACATGCAAGTCGAGCGGGGAAGGGTAGCTTGCTACCTGACCTAGCGGCGGACGGGTGAGTAATGCTTAGGAATCTGCCTATTAGTGGGGGACAACATTCCGAAAGGAATGCTAATACCGCATACGCCCTACGGGGGAAAGCAGGGGATCTTCGGACCTTGCGCTAATAGATGAGCCTAAGTCAGATTAGCTAGTTGGTGGGGTAAAGGCCTACCAAGGCGACGATCTGTAGCGGGTCTGAGAGGATGATCCGCCACACTGGGACTGAGACACGGCCCAGACTCCTACGGGAGGCAGCAGTGGGGAATATTGGACAATGGGCGAAAGCCTGATCCAGCCATGCCGCGTGTGTGAAGAAGGCCTTTTGGTTGTAAAGCACTTTAAGCGAGGAGGAGGCTACTTGGATTAATACTCTAGGATAGTGGACGTTACTCGCAGAATAAGCACCGGCTAACTCTGTGCCAGCAGCCGCGGTAATACAGAGGGTGCGAGCGTTAATCGGATTTACTGGGCGTAAAGCGTGCGTAGGCGGCTTTTTAAGTCGGATGTGAAATCCCTGAGCTTAACTTAGGAATTGCATTCGATACTGGGAAGCTAGAGTATGGGAGAGGATGGTAGAATTCCAGGTGTAGCGGTGAAATGCGTAGAGATCTGGAGGAATACCGATGGCGAAGGCAGCCATCTGGCCTAATACTGACGCTGAGGTACGAAAGCATGGGGAGCAAACAGGATTAGATACCCTGGTAGTCCATGCCGTAAACGATGTCTACTAGCCGTTGGGGCCTTTGAGGCTTTAGTGGCGCAGCTAACGCGATAAGTAGACCGCCTGGGGAGTACGGTCGCAAGACTAAAACTCAAATGAATTGACGGGGGCCCGCACAAGCGGTGGAGCATGTGGTTTAATTCGATGCAACGCGAAGAACCTTACCTGGTCTTGACATAGTAAGAACTTTCCAGAGATGGATTGGTGCCTTCGGGAACTTACATACAGGTGCTGCATGGCTGTCGTCAGCTCGTGTCGTGAGATGTTGGGTTAAGTCCCGCAACGAGCGCAACCCTTTTCCTTATTTGCCAGCGGGTTAAGCCGGGAACTTTAAGGATACTGCCAGTGACAAACTGGAGGAAGGCGGGGACGACGTCAAGTCATCATGGCCCTTACGACCAGGGCTACACACGTGCTACAATGGTCGGTACAAAGGGTTGCTACCTAGCGATAGGATGCTAATCTCAAAAAGCCGATCGTAGTCCGGATTGGAGTCTGCAACTCGACTCCATGAAGTCGGAATCGCTAGTAATCGCGGATCAGAATGCCGCGGTGAATACGTTCCCGGGCCTTGTACACACCGCCCGTCACACCATGGGAATTTGTTGCACCAGAAGTAGGTAGTCTAACCGCAAGGAGGACGCTTACCACGGTGTGGCCGATGACTGGGGTGAAGTCGTAACAAGGTAGCCGTAGGGGAACCTGCGGCTGGATCACCTCCTTAACGAAAGATTGACGATTGGTAAGAATCCACAACAAGTTGTTCTTCATGACGATGTATCTGAGGGTCTGTAGCTCAGTTGGTTAGAGCACACGCTTGATAAGCGTGGGGTCACAAGTTCAAGTCTTGTCAGACCCACCAAATCTGACTAACAAGCATTGTTAAATGCTGAATACAGAAAACAGAAACATTGACTTATTGATAAGCTGGGGACTTAGCTTAGTTGGTAGAGCGCCTGCTTTGCACGCAGGAGGTCAGGAGTTCGACTCTCCTAGTCTCCACCATAGATTATAGAACTTAGTAAGTTAAAGCTTATTAACTTCTGTGATTTATCACAGTTTCCTGACCTGACGAAGGCTGGAAAAATCATTAACAGAATATATTTGAGTTGAAATAATTTGTTCATACTCGTTTTTAAGATCGACATTAACAGTGATTTATTACTGGATGATGAAGATTAAAGAAATGAGTTACTAGCGAAATTAACTGAATCAAGCGTTTTGGTATGTGAATTGAATTGAAGCTGTACAGTGTTTAAGTACACAGAACAACAAACTGTAAGGAAGTGATGAGAAATCATCATAGACTGTCTTAATCCTACTTGTAGGGATTAACGACTGTTTGGGGTTGTATAGTCAAGTAATTAAGTGCATGTGGTGGATGCCTTGGCAGTCAGAGGCGATGAAAGACGTAATAGCCTGCGATAAGCTCCGGGGAGGCGGCAAATATCCTGTGATCCGGAGATTTCTGAATGGGGAAACCCACCTGTCATAAGGCAGGTATCGTATGATGAATACATAGTCATACGAGGCGAACGAGGGGAAGTGAAACATCTCAGTACCCTTAGGAAAAGAAATCAATTGAGATTCCCTCAGTAGCGGCGAGCGAACGGGGAAAAGCCCATTAAGTCATATAAGTTCTAGTGGAATGCTCTGGGAAGTGCAACCATAGTGGGTGATAGTCCTGTACACGAAAGGGCTTATATGATGATGTCGAGTAGGGCGGGGCACGTGAAACCTTGTCTGAATATGGGGGGACCATCCTCCAAGGCTAAATACTCCTGACTGACCGATAGTGAACCAGTACCGTGAGGGAAAGGCGAAAAGAACCCCTGTGAGGGGAGTGAAATAGATCCTGAAACCGCATGCATACAAGCAGTGGGAGCCGACTTGTTCGGTGACTGCGTACCTTTTGTATAATGGGTCAGCGACTTACATTCAGTAGCGAGGTTAACCGAATAGGGGAGCCGTAGAGAAATCGAGTCTTAATAGGGCGTTTAGTTGCTGGGTGTAGACCCGAAACCGGGTGATCTATCCATGAGCAGGTTGAAGGTTGGGTAACACTAACTGGAGGACCGAACCCACTGTCGTTGAAAAGCCAGGGGATGACTTGTGGATAGGGGTGAAAGGCTAATCAAACTCGGTGATAGCTGGTTCTCCCCGAAAGCTATTTAGGTAGCGCCTCGGACGAATACCATTGGGGGTAGAGCACTGTTTCGGCTAGGGGGTCATCCCGACTTACCAAACCGATGCAAACTCCGAATACCAATGAGTACTATCCGGGAGACAGACTGCGGGTGCTAACGTCCGTAGTCAAGAGGAAAACAATCCAGACCGCCAGCTAAGGCCCCAAAATTATAGTTAAGTGGGAAACGATGTGGGAAGGCATAGACAGCTAGGAGGTTGGCTTAGAAGCAGCCACCCTTTAAAGAAAGCGTAATAGCTCACTAGTCGAGTCGGCCTGCGCGGAAGATGTAACGGGGCTAAAACTATATGCCGAAGCTGCGGATTTGCAATTTATTGCAAGTGGTAGGGGAGCGTTCTGTAAGCCGATGAAGGTGTATTGAGAAGTATGCTGGAGGTATCAGAAGTGCGAATGCTGACGTGAGTAACGACAATGCGAGTGAAAAACTCGCACGCTGAAAGACCAAGGGTTCCAGTCCAACGTTAATCGGGGCTGGGTGAGTCGACCCCTAAGGCGAGGCCGAGAGGCGTAGTCGATGGGAAATTGGTTAATATTCCAATACTTCTATGTAATGCGATGAGAGGACGGAGAAGGTTAAGTCAGCCTGGCGTTGGTTGTCCAGGTGGAAGGTTGTAGGCATGTATCTTAGGCAAATCCGGGGTACTCTATGCTGAGAACTGATAGCAAGCTGTACTTGTACAGTGAAGTGGCTGATACCATGCTTCCAGGAAAAGTCTCTAAGCTTCAGTTACATAGGAATCGTACCCGAAACCGACACAGGTGGTCAGGTCGAGTAGACCAAAGCGCTTGAGAGAACTCTGCTGAAGGAACTAGGCAAAATGGTACCGTAACTTCGGGAGAAGGTACGCTGCCGACGGTGATAGGATTTACTCCTTGAGCTATTGGCAGCCACAGAAACCAGGCCCCTGCAACTGTTTATTAAAAACATAGCACTCTGCAAACACGAAAGTGGACGTATAGGGTGTGATGCCTGCCCGGTGCTGGAAGGTTAATTGATGGGGTTAGCGTAAGCGAAGCTCTTGATCGAAGCCCCAGTAAACGGCGGCCGTAACTATAACGGTCCTAAGGTAGCGAAATTCCTTGTCGGGTAAGTTCCGACCTGCACGAATGGCATAATGATGGGGGCGCTGTCTCCAGCAGAGACTCAGTGAAATCGAATTCGCCGTGAAGATGCGGTGTACCCGCGGCTAGACGGAAAGACCCCGTGAACCTTTACTGCAGCTTGACATTGAACTTTGATCTTACTTGTGTAGGATAGGTGGGAGGCTTTGAAACCGAGACGCTAGTTTCGGTGGAGCCAATCTTGAAATACCACCCTGGTAATATTGAGGTTCTAACTCTGCTCCATTATCTGGAGCGAGGACCATGTCTGGTGGGTAGTTTGACTGGGGCGGTCTCCTCCTAAAGAGTAACGGAGGAGTACGAAGGTGCGCTCAGCGTGGTCGGAAATCACGCGTAGAGTATAAAGGCAAAAGCGCGCTTAACTGCGAGACCCACAAGTCGAGCAGGTACGAAAGTAGGTCTTAGTGATCCGGTGGTTCTGTATGGAAGGGCCATCGCTCAACGGATAAAAGGTACTCTGGGGATAACAGGCTGATACCGCCCAAGAGTTCATATCGACGGCGGTGTTTGGCACCTCGATGTCGGCTCATCTCATCCTGGGGCTGAAGCAGGTCCCAAGGGTATGGCTGTTCGCCATTTAAAGAGGTACGCGAGCTGGGTTTAGAACGTCGTGAGACAGTTCGGTCCCTATCTACCGTGGGCGTTGGAAATTTGAGAGGATCTGCTCCTAGTACGAGAGGACCAGAGTGGACGAACCTCTGGTGTACCGGTTGTGACGCCAGTCGCATCGCCGGGTAGCTATGTTCGGAAGGGATAACCGCTGAAAGCATCTAAGCGGGAAGCCTACCTCAAGATAAGATTTCCCTAGGACTTTATGTCCTCTAAAGAGCCGTTGAAGACTACGACGTTGATAGGTTGGATGTGGAAGCATAGTGATATGTGAAGCTGACCAATACTAATTGCTCGTGAGGCTTGACTATACAACACCCAAACAGTTGGTGTTGTGGTTCAAATCACTGCAAACAACTTGATTTAGTTATAAAGCTAGATACAATATCCAACTCAAATATACCTGTTAATAACTCATTTGATGAAAGTTAGGCATACACAATGTGTAAATAAGACCCAACGAATAGTCATAAACAGTTGTGCTGGCGACAATAGCAAGAGTGAACCACCTGATCCCTTCCCGAACTCAGAAGTGAAACCTCTTAGCGCTGATGGTAGTGTGGAGTTATCCATGTGAGAGTAAGTCATCGCCAGCTCATTAATTCTAAATCCCCCTCCGCTAAGCGCTGAGGGGGATTTTTTTATGCAAGGAAGGTTAAAATAATAAATGAATCAATCGTCTAATTGAGATTTATCGTAATTAAATAAAACATCCTAAATAGTCATAATTATTATTTAAATGAACCTTTCTATACTTATTTTTCTTTTTTACTATCAGTTAATTTTTACTATCAACTAAATACTATATTTTTATCTAATTTAAATTAGGCCTTTATTGTTAATTATTATTTTATTTCATATCAGAAAGACAAGTGTTAATGGTTGGTTTTATTTATTTTTAATGCGAATTAAATCATTTATTTAGACTAATGTTGAATTTTTATATCACTATAAATTGTGTGAATATAACACCAAATTACTTTGGTGAATGACTTCTGTTTGGGCTGAATTAGCACATTATAAAAACTGAAGGGCGCTAGTTAAAGTGCAATGAAACAATAGCTCATAGGAGGTGAATAATGTCAGCTAAAGCAGTTAATGTGAATGATATTATTGATCGTGCAAAATTTTCGGGTTTCCATTTTCAAGTTGTTGCTTGGTGTCTGCTAATTATTTTATTTGATGGTTATGATTTGGCAATTAATGGTGTGGTATTGCCATTATTAATGGAAGACTGGGGCTTAAGTGCTGTACAGGCGGGTATGCTTGCAAGTACTGCTTTAGCAGGCATGATGTTTGGTGCAATGATATTTGGCTCTTTGGCGGATAAAATTGGTCGTAAAAAAGTCATTATGATCTGTATTGTACTTTTTAGCGGGCTTACCTGTGCAGGTGGTTTTGCATCAAACCCAACGGAATTTGCAATTCTCCGTTTCCTTGCGGGACTAGGAATTGGTGGAGTAATGCCAAACCTTGTTGCGCTGACATCTGAGTATGCACCACAAAAAATGCGTAGTACCTTAGTAACCACAATGTTTAGTGGTTATGCTGTGGGTGGTGTAATGGCTGCATTACTAGGTGCGTGGTTTACTCCAAGTTTTGGTTGGCAAATTATGTTCTTTATTGCGGGTATTCCTTTGTTGTTGTTACCAGTTATTTGGAAGTTTTTGCCCGAGTCTTTGACTTTTATTGTGCAACAAAACCGTCAAGTGGAAGCACGTAAAATTGTTCGTCGTTTAGCACCAACAGTAACGGTAAAAGAAGATACAACTTTTGAGTTGCATCAGCTTGATGTGCCAGAGTCTGCAAATGTTGTGAGCTTATTTAAACGTGGGCGTGCGGTAAATACCTTGTTGTTTTGGGTGGCGTTCTTCACCTGCTTACTGACGATGTATGCTTTAAGCAGTTGGTTGCCGAAGTTAATGATGGTAGCAGGCTACTCAATGGACAATAGCTTGATGTTTATGATGGTGATGAATATTGGTGCTGTGATTGGTATTGTGGGTGGAGGGATCTTGGCAGATCGCTTCCATTTGAAACCTGTGCTGATGTGCTTGGGGATGATAGGTGCTGTTGTGATGAGCTTGATGGGCTTCCAATCGAATCAATTCCTTTTATATATTTTAGTATTCTTGGCGGGTGCTGCATCCATTGGTTCGCAAATGCTGCTTTATAGCTATGTTGCTCAGTACTACCCGCTTGCTGTTCGTTCAACTGGGATCGGGTGGTCGTCTGCGATTGGCCGTATGGGTGCAATCATTGGACCAATTTTAATCGGGAGTTTGTTGGGAATGAATTTGCCAGCGCACTTTAACTTTATTGCAGTGGGTTTGCCTGTGTTGATTACTGCTATTGCGGTTGCTCTGATTATGCATGATAGTGACAGCGATAAGATTGATCTTAAAGACGCGTCTATAGCTAAAGCATAAGTTGTGATTCCTTAAAAAGAAAAGCCTCCGAAAGGAGGCTTTTTTTATCTAGTAGATGTATATTATTGATTATAAATATTAAGTATTATTGAAATTATGATCGAGGATTATTTTAAACCTTTAGCTTTGCAGACAGATTTAGGATTGGGGGCAACAGCGGATTCTTTCTATTATGCGGCACAGGCACTAGATGATAATCAAGATACAAAATATGGTTTTGGTATCGGTGGAGGTAAATTACCAATTCTATATCTTTATAGGCATTCGATTGAACTATATCTAAAATCAGCAATTACTCTCATATATAAGATCAGTTTTAAAAAATCAAAAACTGGAAATGATGATTTCCCAAAATTAGTTGAAAATGGTAAAGAGAAAAAAATATTTAATGTCCATTCAATTAAAACTTTATTTGAAAATTTTTTAATTATTTTAGAAAATAATCGTGATTCTATAGATAGTAGAACAGGATATAACTGGTTTGATATTCCTGAAGAAATACCTATATTAATTAATAAATTAGAAGAATATGATAGTAATTCAACTATGTTTAGATATCCTATTAGTATGGATAAAAATTTAGATTATCAAAAATCTACTTTTAAAAAATGTAATCTTGTTAAAGGAAAAACTCCAAAAGAGTCGAAAAGTGAATCAAAATCTAAGATTTTCTTACTTGTCCATAATGGGGACGATGAAATCATCGAATCATACGTAAGCGATAATGAAGTGTTAAGTGAGATTCATGAAGTTCTAAAAGAGTTATCTGAACAGTTATCAGGATTACACTTTGGTCTGAAATTTGATTTAATTAGGTAACTTATTATGAAACTCAACTCATTCTCCCCAATTCCTGAAAACGATGATGAACTGCATTTACCTGAATTGGTGTATTGGGCGTCTTTAGGTGAACTCGCTGAAGTAGAAAAAAGTCTCGCCAATGGTGTAGATGTGAACTCTACTGATGATGAAGGTTATAGCGCCCTCCAAGCGGCGGCTGAAAATGGCTATCTAGATGTGGTGAAACTACTGGTTGAAAAAGGTGCGAATGTCCACTACAAAGGTGAGTACACAGCGCTTCAACTGGCTGAAATGGCAGAACAAGTAGAAATTATTGAATATTTAAAAAGTCTGTAACTTTTATAATGAATAAAAGAGCCTGCTCAATATCAGGCTCTTTTTATTTTATGGCATCTTAAATGGACGAATTGGATTCAATTTCTTTCAATATCGCTTGATTAAAAGCGGGAAGATCCTCTGGACTACGTGAGCTGATGAGCGTCCAACCACCTGCATTACATTTATGAACGGCTTCATCGACCCATATAGCACCTGCATTTTCCAGATCGAGTCGTATATTTTTATGCGAAGTCAGTTGCTTAGCTTGAATCCGTTCAGCATTAGTCAAAACCCAAGGCGCATGACAAATCACGGCGATCGGTTTGGCTTGGTTGCTAAAACTGTGGATAATTTCGAGAGCTTTAGGATGGTGGCGTAAGAGATCAACATTAACTGCACCGCCGGGGATAATCAGCAAGTCGTAGTCGTCATAATGAACATGATCCAAATCGACGTCTGGAGGATAGCTTGCTGCCGAGTCTGAGTCCATTTTGACAGTTCGAACATCACGAGCTTCAATCGCGGCATGAATGCATTCTATGCCTTTGGACTGTAGAAAATGGAGAGGCTGAATTAGCTCATCATTTTCTACGCCTACATTTGAGGTTATGAACAATACTTTTTGAGTCATGTAAATCACCTAAAAAATGTCTATGCTTTAGCCTAACAAAGCAGAATGATACCGATGTTTTGATTTAACGGACTCTTGTAAGTAAGTGAAAGTAGTCGATGCAGTGTTTCGTGTAACTTTAGACTGTGTGAAGGTTTTAATGAGCCTTTTCAATAATTGATATGCATTAATACATCCATAAAATCTAAAACTAGGTAGGAAATGAAAAACAATCTGCTCAAAAAATGTAGGTTTTTTGAATTTTCTATGCTATAAAAAATAAAACGGCACAAAAATTGCTTATAAAGCGTGCTTTAAAAATAGTTGTATTGATGAGTAGAGTTTTATGAAGTTATCGGTTGGATTGAAAGTTTCGAACTCTTTGTCGCTAACCCCCCAATTACAACAAGCTATTCGATTGCTTCAATTATCGAGCCTTGAACTTGAACAGGAAATTCAGATTCAACTCGACAGCAATCCACTCTTAGAAAAAGTAGAAGAACAGTCATCTATCGAAAGCTTATCCAGTGTGCAAGAGCAAGAACAGGATAAGAAAGATTTAACCAACGAACTCAACGCCGACCATTTACCCGATGATTTACCGGTCGATACCGACTGGGATGATGTTTACACCCATCAACCGACCAGTTTGGGCGCAGCAGAGTTTGAAGAACGAGAAGATAATCGCCAAGGTCATTTGGGCTTAAAAGAGCATATGCTCGAGCAAATCAATCTGTTGCATTTTTCGCAAGTAGATATGTTGATTGCTTATTGCATTATTGACTCGTTGGACGATAAAGGTTTTTTAGACAGTGATATTTCAGAAATAACGACTTCAGTTCAACATCTTTTAACAAGCATGGACTATGACGACGAAGTCGAAGATGACGAAGTGGTTGTGGTGCTCAAGCATATTCAGCGTTTAGACCCACTTGGCGTTGGGGCGCGGAATCTTGCAGAGTGCTTAATGGTGCAGTTGGAAGCCTTGCCGATGCAGACCGCATGTCGAAATGATGCCATGAATCTGCTGAAAAACTATGAACTATTGATCAGCAATGAACTGGCGAAACTGATTAAACAAACAGGTTTAAATCAAGAGCAGCTCAAGTGTGCGGTTGATTTATTGAAAACGCTAAAAGCGCATCCAGGACTTGAATTTGAAGATAAAGACTCGGATTATCAAATTCCTGATGTCGTGGTAATGAAGAAAAACGAACAATGGCAAGTGGCTTTAAATCCTGATGTGATGCCAAAACTTCGTGTGAACTCGTTTTATGCCAATATGATTAAGCGTGCTGATCAAAGTGAAGATAATCAGTACTTACGTAATCAGATGTTGGATGCGAAAAACTTTATTAAAAGTGTCGATGAACGACATAAAACTTTACTGAAAGTGGCGACGTGTATCATTGAACATCAGCGTGCATTTTTAGAAATTGGTGCTGAAGGGATGAAGCCTTTGGTACTTCGAGATATTGCAGAAGAAGTTGAATTGCATGAGTCGACCGTCTCTCGGGTGACAACCAACAAATATATGCTGACGCCACGAGGCTTGTTCGAGTTGAAATATTTCTTTTCAAGCCATGTGGGGACTACTTCAGGCGGTGAGGCATCTTCAACTGCAATTCGTGCCAAGATTAAAAAATTGATTGCTGAAGAGAATGCACGTAAACCTTTGTCTGATAACGCAATTGCCAATCTTTTAAAAGACGATGGAATTGATGTAGCGCGTCGGACAGTGGCAAAGTATCGCGAATCGTTACATATTCCGTCATCTTCTGAACGAAAAGTCTTGATCTAAAATTTAAAATCTGACTATTCTAGAGGTTCATTATGACAACATAATGAACCTCTTTTTTCTTTAAGGAATGGCTAAAATGATTTGATGTTTCTATGCGTGCTGGTTATTTTGTAGTCATTAAATCGTCTTGGCTTTTCCTCATTAATCCTAATGAAGGTGAGGGATAGATATATGCAAATAACAATTCGTGGACATCATTTGAGCATTACCCCAGCTATTGAAGATACCATTCGCTGCAAATTTGCAGAAATGACCAAGCATATTGATCAGGTGAACAGTATGCAGGTGAAATTAACCAAGGATCATCAGGTCGATAAACATACTAAAAAAGGCAGTAGCAATCATATTGCAGAAGCAATTATCCGTTTACCAGGCATTGAATTTTTTGCTCAGGCTTCAGCAGATGATATGTATACGTCGATTAAAAAATTATCAGAAAAACTAAAAAGACAGCTCGATAAGCACCGTAAAATGCAGCAGGTTTACCAACCTATTGCCATTTAGTTTGTTTTTTATGCAAAAAGAGGTTTTTTAAAACCTCTTTTTTTATATATAAAGTGTGCGGGTTTATGATTTATTTTTCAGATTTATAGTAAAATGGCAGGTTTTTACACCGTTGGTCCTATAAGAGGTCTTTGTGATGAATAGTGAACAGCTCACTGAAATTTTAAAAGCTGCTTTTCCTGAAGCTGAAGTTGCAGTTAGTGGGCAAGGCGGAAAGTTTGACTTACGTATTGTCGACGACCAATTCGAAGGCAAACGCCCTGTTGCACGTCAGCAAGCTGTTTATGCACCATTAAATTCTTATATCGCAAGTGGCGAAGTGCATGCGGTGACTATTCGTGCAATGACTAAAGAAGAATGGCGTAAAGCAAGCTTATTCGGAGCTTAAAATTAGATGGATAAATTTTTAATTCAAGGTGGCACGAAGCTCGAAGGCGAAGTTCGTATTTCGGGTGCTAAAAATGCTGCCTTGCCGTTGCTTGCAGCAATGATTTTGCCTGAAACCCCAACCAAGCTCACCAACGTACCGCATTTAAAAGATGTAAATACTTTGGTGCAGTTGATTGGTGGTCTAGGTATTACCATGACCTATGAAGGTGACACGGTTACTGCGGATACCTCAACACTGGACAATCAGTTTGCACCGTATGAGCTGGTGAAAACTATGCGTGCATCTATTTTAGTGCTGGGCCCATTGGTGGCGCGCTATGGTAGTGCAAAAGTGTCTTTGCCGGGTGGATGTGCGATTGGCTCGCGCCCAGTCGATCAACATTTAAAAGCTTTAGAAGCTTTAGGTGCAGAGATTGAAGTTGAAGCGGGTTATGTACATGCTAAAGTTGATGGACGTCTGAAAGGTGGCGAAGTCATTTTTGATATGGTGACCGTGGGTGGTACCGAAAATATCTTAATGGCTGCGGCATTGGCAGAAGGTGTGACCACGATTCGTAATGCGGCACGTGAACCTGAAATTACGGACCTTGCGAAAATGTTGATCGCGATGGGTGCAAAAATTGAAGGATTAGACACAGATACCCTAGTGGTCACAGGTGTTGAAAAACTACATGGCTGTGAATATGCTGTGGTTGCTGACCGTATTGAAACAGGTTCGTATTTGGCTGCTGCGGCCATTACCGGAGGTCGTGTAAAAACCACACATACTGATCCAACGTTGATGGAATCGGTCTTAGAAAAGTTTGAAGAAATGGGCGCGGAAGTGACCCGTGGTGATGATTGGATTGAACTGGATATGATGGGTAAACGCCCGAAAGCAGTGAGTTTCCAAACGCTTCCACATCCAGATTTCCCAACTGATATGCAAGCACAGATTATGGCAGTCAATGCCATTGGTCGTGGTTTTGCCACCATTTCTGAAACGATTTTTGAAAACCGTTTTATGCATGTACCTGAATTGTCACGTATGGGTGCCAATATTCAGGTCGAAGGTAATGATGCTGTTGTGACCGGTGTAGAGAAACTTTCTGCTGCACCTGTGATGGCAACAGATTTACGCGCTTCTTTCTCGCTAGTGTTAGCTGCGCTTGCTGCGGATGGTGAGACGCTGATTGATCGTATCTATCATATTGATCGCGGTTATGAAGATGTCGAAGCGAAATTACAAGGTATAGGCGCCCAAATTAAGCGAGTAAGTTCATGAGCGATATGAGAAACGATGATCCAAATTTTGACGTAATGGGCAATTTTGATCATGGTTTAACATTGGCATTGAGTAAAGGTCGTATTTTAAAAGAAACCCTGCCTTTACTTGAAACGGCTGGAATTAACTTACTGGAAGATCCTGATAAGTCACGCAAGTTAATTTTCCCAACCACCCATAAACAAGTCCGTATTTTAATTTTACGTGCTTCTGACGTACCCACCTATGTGGAAAATGGTGCGGCTGATATCGGTGTTGCGGGTAAAGACGTGCTTATGGAACATGGCGCGCAAAACGTTTATGAACCACTCGATCTAAAAATCGCAGTATGTAAACTGATGACTGCAGGCAAAGTTGGCATGGCGCGTCCCAAAGGGCGTTTAAAAATTGCCACTAAATACGTAAACTTAACCCGTCAGTACTATGCAAGCTTAGGTGAGCAAGTCGATGTAATTAAGTTGTACGGTTCAATGGAACTTGCACCGTTGGTGGGTTTGGGCGATTACATTGTTGACGTGGTCGATACTGGGAATACTTTACGTGCCAATGGTTTAGAACCTTTGGAAGAAATTTGTAAAGTGTCTTCACGTCTGATCGTGAACAAGGCAAGTTTCAAACGTAAGCAAGCATTGTTAAACCCAATTCTTGCACAGTTAGAAACAGCAGTCGCTGAACGTGAAGCGTTAAAAAACAAATAAGTTCATCTTTTTTGTTTAAGAAACCGCTATCGATGATGGCGGTTTTTTTGTACCTGCTCATTTTTTAATATTTTTATTGGGTTGAAATACAATAGGATTTAATTTGAGCCAGTTGATTTAAAGTATTAAAAGTATAGACATCACAAGCAGAAATTCGCGATGTCTGCTGGGTGTCATGAAATTGTGCTTCACCTTGAACAATCACATGATGACCCGCTTGATGAATTGCTTGAATATGGAACTCATGCGCGACCGTCGTAAAATAATGTTCGATAGACTGGCAATGCTTCAGTACTTGATCAAAACCTGAAAGACGTTGTTCACCCACAATTTCCCATGTAATGGTTTGTGAAAAATGCTGTTGGATGCGGCTAAATTGCCCCGTTGAAAAGTAGGTGGCTATGTCCGTAAGGGCCATCTTGTTTTGCCTGTTTTTTAGTCATGTTTAATGATTCTAGTTTAAAAATATTGAATCAGATTCATTTCCCGATGAAGTTAAAAGTAATTTTTCATTACACTCTGTGTTTAGCTGGAGGATTGTTGCCCACAAAATACAGGAAACAAGGTAAACTAAAGCTTCCCTTTATTTTCATTGTGGATAAATTGATGCGACGTTTATCGACTCAAGATCAGAAATTTAAACAAGTCTTTGCTGATTTGTTGGCTTTTGAAACCGTGAGTGACCCAGAACTTTTAAAAACCGTAGATCAAATCATCGCTGATGTTCGTCAGCATGGTAATGCTCATGTTCTTAAACTCACTCAACAGTTCGATCGACATCCCGCGCATCAATTCTCAGATTTAGAACTGACCCAAGAGCAATTAAAAACCGCTTTTGAGGGTTTGAGTACCGAAGTCCGCGAGGCGTTAGAGCTTGCTGCAAACCGCATTCGTGAGTTTCACCAAGCGCAAAAACAAGAAGGCTGGACCTATGTGGATGCCTTAGGGAACACACTTGGGCAAAAAGTAACGCCTTTAGATCGCGTTGGTATTTATGTACCTGGTGGTTTGGCATCTTATCCGTCTTCTGTACTGATGAATGCTGTGCCTGCGCATGTGGCGGGTGTACCTGAAATTATTATGGTCGTACCTTCACCGAATGGTGAGTTGAATCCATTGGTATTAGCAGCTGCTTATTTGGCTGGCGTCAGCCGTGTCTTTACCATTGGTGGAGCGCAAGCAGTTGCAGCTTTAGCCTATGGTACAGAAACGATTCCAGCAGTAGATAAGATTACAGGACCAGGTAACCGTTTTGTCGCGGCTGCGAAACGTGCGGTATTCGGACAGGTCGGTATCGACATGATTGCAGGGCCATCTGAAATTTTAGTTTATGCCGAAGGCGTGAATAACGCACAGTGGCTGGCAATGGATTTATTGTCCCAAGCTGAACACGATACTGTGGCACAAGCAGTGTTTATTACACCAGATGAGCAGTTGTTAAATGAAGTAGAACTGGCTATTGAAGCGCATTTACAAGCTTTACCTAAGGCGGAGATTGCGCGTACTTCAATAGCGAATCGTGGCGCGTTAGTGCTTGTGAAAGACCGCGCTGAAGCAGTTGAACTGATTAATCAAGTTGCGCCTGAGCATTTAGAGCTTTGCCTAGATGAAGCACAGGAAATGGCTGAAGATATTCGTCATGCAGGCGCAATCTTCATGGGGCGTTATACGCCAGAAGCGATTGGCGACTATTGTGCAGGGCCCAACCACGTTTTGCCAACTTCAGGTACGGCACGCTTTTCCTCGCCGCTGGGTGTATATGATTTCCAAAAACGTTCAAGTTTGATTATGTGCTCTGAGCAAGGTGTGAAAACTTTGGCGAAAACCGCGGATATCTTAGCGCAACAAGAAAACTTAGATGCGCATGCGCGTTCGGCACGTTATCGTTATCAATAATATAAATTTAGATCCCTCATTTGTTCAGTAATGAATGTTCCTCTCCCTATGGGAGAGGTTAGGAGAGGGGAAAATATTTAATTCAGTTTGGGACATTATAAACCTCTCCCAAACCCTCTCCTAGAAGGATAGGGCTTATATAAAAGTAAGTTGAGTGCATAAATGAGATAGACAATGTTTAACATTACTAAAGAACAAATGCGTTTTTGGAGTCCTGAAGTACGTGAATTAGAACCGTATGTGCCAGGTGAACAACCGAAAATTCAAAATTTATTGAAGCTCAATACCAACGAAAACCCATATCCACCCTCACCAAAAGTGGTGGAGGCTGTTCAAGCGGTTTTGGAAAACTCTGCAGATGTATTGCGTTTATATCCAGATCCAGATGCTTCTGCGTTAAAGCAGGCGATTGCGAAACAACAAAATGTTGCGGTTGAAAATGTCTTTGTTGGCAATGGTTCAGATGAGGTCTTAGCGCATATTTTTAAAGCTTTTTTTGTGCAAGAGCTGCCTTTACTTTACCCTGATATTACCTATAGCTTCTATCCTGTTTATAGCCAATTCTTTGGGGTCAAAACCAAAATTTTACCACTCAATGATGACTTTGAAATTGTGGTGGATGATTATAAACAAGCCAATGGCGGCATTATTATCACCAATCCAAATGCACCAACCAGTATAGATATTGGTTTAGCTGCAATAGAAGCAGTGCTTCAGGCCAATCCAAATTCAGTCGTGGTGATTGATGAAGCTTATGTGGACTTTGGTGCTGAGTCGGCAGTCAGTTTGGTGGAAAAGTATGAGAACTTGGTGGTGTGTCAAACCACGTCTAAGTCTCGTTCACTGGCAGGTTTACGTGTTGGTTTTGCGATTGCTCAACCGCATTTGATTGCGGCACTGGAAGCGGTGAAGAATAGTTTTAACTCTTATCCGATGGACCGTTTTGCGATAGCTGCTGCGGTTGCTTCATTTGAAGATCAAGCTTATTTCGAAGCACAAAATCAAAAAGTAATTCAAAGCCGTGAACATTTGGTTGAACAATTGACCGCACTGGGCTTTAACGTTTTGCCATCAAGTGCCAACTTTATCTTTGCATCATTACCTAGCAAAGATGCAGGTGAATTAGCGGCTGAATTACGTGAACAAGGCATTATTGTGCGTTATTTCAATAAACCGCGTATTAACCAGTTTTTACGTATCACGGTTGGAACTGATGAACAAAATCAACGCTTAGTCGATACATTGAAAAATGATATTTTAAAATAAACTTTCAACAGTTGTGATCTTTGAAAAGTGAACCTTCACTGATGTGAAGGTTCACTTTTTTATTTTGGTGGTTATTCAGCGTCCGTTTGCACAAAAGTATTGAGTAAATTAAGCAGTGCTGAGACCTTGTCAAAGCATTCTTGGTATTCAGCTTCACACTCTGATGCAATGGTAATTCCACCGCCAGCCCAAAGTGAAACCTCATCTTGGAATTTTTGAATGGAACGAATCAGAATGTTCCAAGAACCAGTACCATCGAAATTAAAATAACCCATTGAGCCACAGTACGCTCCACGTGGTGCACCTTCGAGTTCTTCAATAATCTGCATTGCTCGAATTTTAGGTGCACCTGTAATAGACCCGCCAGGTAGCGCAGAGAGCAGCACATGAAAGGGATGAACTTCTGCTTTAAGTGTTGCTTCGACTTCGCTGACCATATGATGGACTTGATTAAAGCTTTCAATATTAAACAGTTTAGGTGTTTTGACTGAGCCCGTTTCTGCATAAACACTCAAGTCATTACGCAGTAGATCGACAATCATCACATTTTCAGCTTGGTCTTTTTCTGAAGCCATCAAACGTTGTTTCGATTGTTCATCTAAGACGGGATCTGCATAGCGCGGCATGGTGCCTTTAATTGGTTTTGTGACAATTTTCCGCTGTTCTTTAAAGTCGATAAACAGTTCAGGGGAGCAGCTTAGAAGTTCAAAATCATCAAGGCGTAAGTATCCTGAATAGGGTGCATCCGTGAGTTTCCAAAAATGTTCAACGGCACTGAGTAACTGACCCTCTGCGTTAGCCGTGAACTCTTGTGTGAGATTGATTTGATAACAATCCCCAGCTTTGATGTACTCCTGTACTTGCTGAAAAGCTTGTTTGTATTCGGTTTCAGTCCAGCGTGCTTGGCAGATCGACTCAAGTTTGAGTGGATGGGTTAAGGCCGATGGCTGTAATAAATACGATTCAATTTTGCGATAAATGCGTTCTGCTTGTGAATCACTACTACAAAATAGCCAGCCTGCATCAGTCCATTGTAGATAACTGCTGTATAAACCCAAAAATAGGCTTGGCTGTGACTTAATTTGAACCGGAACGTGTTGCTGGGCGGCATAATCATAACTGACGAATCCAATGAGTCCGCCACTAAAAGATGCTTCTTTTTGTTCTGAGCTTGGCTGAATATTACTGGAAATGTCTATTTCTTCATCATCACGGATATAACAAAAATCCCGTGTGCGTTGAAAGAAAAAGTGCTGGTTTTTTTGAAAAACTTGATAACGCTCGGGTAAAAAAGCAATGACAGGTGCATCGACATTTTGTAAATAGACTAACTGTGTGAGCTCATTCAATGCCTGTAGTATATGAGATACAGAGAGGCTTGAATCACAAATTATCTTTTTAAATGATTGGCTTAGAGTCATGCTAACGCAAATAGGATTAAAAAATTCAGGCTATTTTACCTCATTGTAGGTGTACGCATAGAGGAAATACCGTTTATCGGTAAGCTATGGATTGCGACCAACAGTAGTTGATCAAAAAATCACTCGCATATAACTTAGTTCAGGCAATAAAGTCACTCAAGGATAGGTGTTAATACTGCGACAAAATAAAAAAACAGTAACTAACACCGAGTGATCGATATCACAAAAATAAAGCTCTTAGGAGAGGAACGCGATGAAAATTATTACTAAACTTGCTTTAGTTTCTTCAATGGCAATCAGTGCAAATGCAATGGCAATGCAAGCAATGGATGACGCTTCGCTTAGTGCCGCTACAGGTCAAGATGGCATTAGTATTGGGATTGGTATTTCTAAGGTCGAAATCGGTAAAGTCTTTATTCACGATAATGATGGTTTAGCTACTGCAAATGGTGGTACTGCTAAGGCTGGTGCTATTGTGATTCAAGGTAATGGGAAAGATAATGCTGATGGTACAGCGCATGTAAATAAAGTTAACGGTATTGTCATTGGTGCAAACTATGATAAAGCTGGGGCATATTTACTTCCTTCTCGTAACTTAGCTGACTTGCAAATTGACACAGATGCAAACAGTGGTAATGCATTTATTAATGTTGCAGCTCAAGTTTCAGGCCTAGATATTAATATTGGTCAAATTGGTGTCGTGGCTTCAGCTGATATGCCTGCAACTGGTGCAACTTCTATCCGTCGTGGTGGTACAGGTACGGTGAATCCGATTCTAAGTGGTTTATCACTGAAAACAGGTCCAATGTCTGCAAACATCCAACTAGGTGCTGCACCGCAAGGCGCAATGATCCAATTAAGTGCGACTATGGTTGGTGGTTTAGAAATTAAAGATCTCGGTATCTTAGATAACTCAACTAAAACAGGAACGCGTGCTGCAGGCGAAATCTTTGTGGAAAGCATTAAAGTTGCAGATGCAAATTCTCTAGATTTAACACTGAATCAAAAAATTAGTGTGATTGGTGAAGAGGGTGCGAATAAGGGCTATATTCGTATGATTAGCACAAGTGGCGCGCACGACACTTATGTTAAAGGTGTACATTTGGGTAGCCGTAATGCTGCATCTATTGGTGATGTCGAAGTTCAAGGTATGCAAACTTACTTTAGCCCAGCTGCTGGTGTATACATGCCAGGTGCTGTGATTACCATTTCGGGGCACTAAAATTAGACTTCAAGAAAGCGCGTGAATTCACGCGCTTTTTTTCTAAAATTTATTCATAAAAAATGCAAAAAAAGACTATTTTTTTTAGATAAAACGCAGTATCTTCTTGAATGTATGGATATAGAGTATTAACTCTAAAAACAAAAAATGGGCGGGATGCCTATATTATTAAAAAAAGTAAAAAGCTATGTTAGAGATCGCATTGGGCTCAGCAATGATGTATTACTTTGCCACCGAAGCCTTTGATATTAAGAAAAAACCAGCGGAAGCGGTTTACTATACTGAAGTTTTAGACTCTCGAAATGCATCTTTTACCAGAATGCATCATGAACCTGTCCTAATTAACCCTGCTGTAGAAGACCAATTTCGAGGCATTGTCCGTCAAGCTTATGACTATAGTTGTGGTTCAGCAGCACTGACCACCTTAATCAATGGCTATGTCGGTGCTCAACTTACAGAACAACAAACCATGGATGGCTTGCTTCGCTATGGCGAATATGAGCGAATTATTGAGCGTCGTAGTTTTTCTTTATTGGACATGAAACGCTTTGTGACTGCACTTGGCTTAGAAAGTGGAGGCTACAAGGGGGAATTTGAAGATTTGGTCAAGCAAGGTCAACCTGCCATTGTTCCAATTTCTTATGCTGGTTTTAAACATTTTGTGGTGTATAAGGGCTATAAAGATGGACGGGTCTATGTTGCCGATCCTGCCTTAGGAAATATTAGTTTTGATGAACAACGTTTCAAGGATGTTTGGGAAAATAACACGTTGTTTTTAATTAATGTTCCGACTGAAATGCGTAAAAATATGTTGGCTTTACAGGAAGCCGATCTGCGACATGTAGATGATGCTACGGTCAATCGCTATGCACTCGTCGATATTCAATATCCGCAACACTATATGGAAAAAATAGCCGATCGTGCATCTACAATTCGCCTAGAGCGTAATAAAAATAAAGAGTCGGAATACTATGGACAGCCGACGTACAATTTTCTCAGGCTTTATTATAAAAACAAATAAAGTGTGAAAAAAATAAAACAAGAACAAAGGTGTAGCTAAGGGACAATGATGAAGACATGGATGAATAAAACACTGCTCGCAGTGAGTGTGCAGATGATTCTTGGGGTGGCCTATGCTGCGGAAGAACCGAGCTTAGGAGGATATGAAACCGTTGAGGTAGAACAAACTACTGAGCAAGCACAAGATCAAGTTGGGTCGGATCAAACCACTGCGCCCGCACAACCAGAAAAGCCAGCATCTGTAAACACTGGAAGTGTTGAGCAAGCAGCGTCGTCTGCATTGCAACAGCAAGAGGGTGATGCAACTAAAGAGACCAACTTAGAAGAAGTTTTTACCTCAAATGAACGTCAGTATTCATTAATTAAACAAGGTGAGATTTCATCTTATTACGACATCGATTATACCTATTACCGAGATACTCAACTGGATTTAGAGATGGCACAAGGTCAGCTCTATCAACTGCGGGTACAAGAAAATGCAACACACAGTCTAACCAATACCTTTACGGCACAATATGGTTTAAGAGATAACTTAACCTTAACAGCATCATTGCCTTTGGTTGCCAAAACTGACTTATTAAAAGACACCTCTACAGCGGGTCTTGGGGACATTTCCTTTGGTGCACGTTGGGAACCGTTTCCACTCAAAGCTGGCCGTTTGCCTTTAATTTTATTTGGTAACGTATCTACTAAAACTGGGGATAGTCCTTATGAAATTAATGCTACTTCAGACTTAGCAACAGGCAAGGGGTATTATTCAGCAGGTGTTGGAGCAAGTACGCGTAAATATATTGATCCCGTGGTGCTGTTTGCATCGGTCTCTGCAAACTATGGTTTCAAAGAATCGGGCTTAGATCAGCGCCGCGGTAGCCGTGTGATTGAAGCGTTTGAACCTGGGATTAGTGGTGGTTTTGCCTTCGGTTTTGCCTATTCCTTTAACTATGATGTCTCAATGACGATGTCATACCAACAAAGTTTCAATACTGGGGCTGAATTTACCTATAGCTCGGGGGAAAGTTACTCTCCAGCAGATCAAACCAGTTCAACTTTTGCGATTTCCTTAGGTGTACGCGTTTCACCTGAAACAATTGTGAATGGGACGGTTGGCCTTGGTTTAACAGAAGATGCGCCTGATGTTTCATTAGGGTTGTCTTTCCCGTTAGATATTCTTGGTTTTGGAAAAAAGCTTAAATAATAGGGGGAGTCGTATGAAAAATATCCGACTTAGCCCTTTGGTGTCTGCCATATTATTAACGGGCTATTCTAGTGTTACCTTTGCTGCTTTAGGACAAAACTTATCAGTTGATATTCGCTCTTTGGCAATGGGAAATGCGGTCACTGCTGATCCACCTGGGATTAGTGCTATTCACTTTAACCCAGCAGCACTAACCAAAATTGAAGGTTTGCAAACGGATGTGCAAGGTATTCTCGCTGATTTTAATATCGAGCGTGAGTTCTCTGTTCCCGCAGGTTATAACGTGTTTGGCTATTCAGATGACCCAATTGTTTGTAATGATGGGCCTGAAGTTGATGCCGATATCTGTACCGACTTTAAAGGGCCCGTCCGCGGTGATGTTGAATACCCGAGCTTATATGTCCCTGGTTTAAAGAAAATGGTGGACTTGGGTAAAGGTATGCCTGTGGCTGCCCCGACTGCGGGTATAGCATATAATCCGCCTGGCTCTAAAATGACGTTTGCAACAGCTATGTATGCGCCATTAATTGCAGGATTCGGTGCGGAAGATGGCAATCCTGGCAATTTTATGGGTCAACAAGTTGCGCTAGAACGGATCACCTATTTATCACCGTCTATGGCCTACCAAATCAATGATCAACTTTCCATTGGTGGTTCAATTGGGATGTCTTATCAAGCTTTGGCATTAAAAAATGATCTACGTTTTCCCAATGAGTTGATTGGGATGCTGCGTATGATTGATGATGTCGTTTGTACCCCGTTCAAAGAAAACTCTGATGTGATTACCGACATTCTCTTGCTGGGCATGTGTAATGCTGAAGAGGGAATGAATCCTTTTGGGCGCTTTGGTCAACTTGAACTTTCAGCAGAACAATCTCTGAGTCCAAGCTATAACTTAGGTGTACTGTGGGAGCCGACAGAAGATTTTAGTTTTGGTGTGGTCTACCAAAGTGCCGCAAAAATGCGGATGAAAGGTAAATATCACATAGACAATGCTAAAGCACCACAAGAACTCATTAAGGGATTGATGTCCTCCCCAACAGGGCAGATTCTGGCTGCAGTTTTAGGTTTTCCAAGTTCAGTACCAGCCAGTGAGTCGGGTCTGGTATCAATGGATTTAGAATATCCAGCACATTTCCAAGCGGGTATTAAATATAAACTTTTACCCGATTTACAAGTCAATGTCGATGTAGGTTGGACCGACTATAAAGCATGGGACAAATTTAAATTTGAATTTGACCGTCAAGTTTCGGCGCTCAAAATTGCAAAATTGCTTTCAGCCAATATTTCAGATAGTAGTTTGGCTTTGCCTTTGGCATTTGAGTCACCATGGAACTACGGTATTGGGATTGAATATTCAGCAACAGATCGTTTAAAACTCCGTGCAGGCTATGAGCCACGGACCAGTGCGATACCTGATGATAAACGGAATACGATGGTGCCGATTAACAATGCACGCTTGTTTGGTTTGGGTGTTGGTTATCGTTTTGATGCAGATACTGATTTAGATCTATCGATTGGTTTTTTGCAAAGCCGAGATAAAATTCCTGCAAATTCTAGTAGCTTAGCGAACCAAACTGGGGTAAATAATATTTTATTAAACCCGTATGCCGGTTTAAATGTAAAAACAGATACAACCATTACGATTTTAGGGTTGAACTATAGAACACGGTGGTAAGCACATTGAATACAATAAAAAGGATTTTATTGCCCTCATCACTATGCTTATTGGGTTGGATTTCGAGTGCAAGTTTTGCGGGAGAGTTTTTTACGATTATTGGTCCAGATGGTAGACCGATGGTGGTACAAGGCAAAGCCAGTGAGTCCCCAGATAAGCAAGTGAAACAGGGTCGTAAGCAGGAAGAAAAGGAAACGCGTGAAGTCTCTGAGGTCAGAGTACCAGTACTAATGCCCGCTCAGGAATTTGCACCACAGCCGATACAGCCAATAACCGAAATGAAGGCTCATTTACCAGATACAAAGCCTGCGCCAAAAAAGAAACTTTCTGCTGAGAAGCAAGTCACTTCTTCTACAGTGATTCAGGCTGAGCGTCCATTAAGCAAAACTGAAACCAAGGTGCTGGTTCAACAAAAAGTGATTGAAACCACTCAGCAGATCCCGCAAGCCCCAGTGAGTAGTACTCAAACCATTAAGCCTGCATCAACGCCTCAAAGCATAACTCATACGGATTCGGTAAGTGCAGAGAAATCAATAGCATCCTCAAGCATGTTTAATCAAATGGATGGAACTGATTACGTTCGCAATGAATATTTAGAAGACCGTGAATTTAACTTAGAAGGCAAACGTCGTTTTTATACCATGCCTGAAGGGGTGATTGATCATAAAACTGGAGCGACTCGTTTTCAGGTCATTGAGCGAGAAAAAGGAGTGAGTAAATCTGTCCTTAACACTATGTTTAAACCAAAGCAAAAAGAAAACTTAGCACCGATTGCCTTAGCATCGACCTATTACCGAATGTCACAACAAGACACGATCGCTAGCTTAGGACAAACTTGTTTTAAGGATAAAAAGCTGAGAAAAGCAAAAAGCTTACAAGCCAATCACGATATTAATGTTTGGCCGAAAAAGCCGATCAAAGAAAATTTTGAATTTGAAATCATCAAAGTGGACAGCAATATTCAAAATATTCAATTAAATTCGTATGCATCTACACAAAATGATCCCACATTTTATTGGCCTTTTGCTGTGTTCTTAGACCAAAATGCCTGTGTGCTTGAAGGGGCAGGAGGGTTTAAAAATGATGAAAACTCACCCTCTATGCTATCGCATGAAATGATCGCAGGTATTTTACATGTACCTGAACAAAGTCATTATTTATTGTTGACACCACTCTCTTCTACTGTAGATGTCGAACATAAAGTTCTAACCAATCACGGTCAGTTAAAATTAATCGCAATTCGCTAAAAATAAATAGAGTATGAAAATGCAAAAACAAATTTTATGGCCATTTACCTTGTCGACATTGGTTGTTGCCTTAGCTGGTTGTGGTGGAGAAAGTGCCAATGTGAATCCAGAGCCGAATCAAGTGAATTCTATCAACGGAAGCTGTTTGCTGAAAGATAAAAACTGTGTTGAGTTTGCCTTGGATTATCCAGTTGATGGGATTAACTTTGTCTGTAGTAGCGACCCCGATAATACGTATATGACTTTGATGGAGCCGAAAACCAATGCGGCAACAGGTCGGTGCTCTGAAGGGGACAAAATTCACTTCTTGTTGACTGGAAGTTCGGATAAACAAGTCGAACTCGGTACAGTTCCTTTGTCTGAAATTGGCAATGTGAGTACGGTTTCAGCTTCACTGCCACGCCTCAGTATTTTAGATATGGCAAAAGGGTTAAATGGTGGAACGGCTGCAACCAGTTTGAGTCCAAACGATAAGACCGTAAAAATTGCGATGGCTTTGGCGAAAATTTTTCAAGCTTTAGGTCTAGAGCGTGGTGCTGGGGTGGTTGGGGATGTACAACCCTTTGGTATTTTAGCCTCTAAAAAAGCTGACTTATCACTCCTCTTGACATCGATTAGTGCTGAAGATTATGCATCAGGAGCATACGTAGATAAAATCCGACCATGGATTGATGTCAGTCAAGTCAGCAATGAGGATGCTTTTAAAGTGGTCCAAACATTGGTGCTCATGAATAACTCTGCCACCTATCAAGCGGACTTCCCGATTTTTGCAAATGCCCTATCGGACAAGACAGGGATTGGTTTACCGCAAGGCTTATATGGTTGTAATGCTACAGACTGCAAGACTAGTCCTGCTAATCTTCGCCATTTAATTGGAAGTTTTATTATTTTAACGGATCGACAAGGTTATACCTTTGGTTCAGGTGTACAGTGGCGTGGACCATTAAAAGAACAATTAGGCAGTGATTTGGCAACCAGTGTGACGGTCGATTTACTGAAAAATATTGAACCTGCCAAAATGAATGCTTTAGCGCAAACGTCTTGGATTAACCCCTTAACTAAAAGTATTCAGCAACCGTTTAAGTTTAACCTGACAGATCCAAATTCGGATGATTTCACCATTACCCAAGGCAAGTTGTTTAATGACTATCTAATTGCAGGGACGGAAAAATTTTATAAACAATTAACCAAGGATCCGAATGCTAGCCCATCATCCTATGGTTTATGGCAGCAAAACTATGGCACAGATACCTTCAAAGGTTCATTTGATGCCTTTAAAATTTTTCCAATTGGCTATTTAGATAATGATGTATTTAAGTCGAAGAGCAATGTAGCGGCTGGGCAGAAGTATATTTTTCCACTGTATGCCAACTTAATTTTTAAGGCAAAAAACTCTAGTGATAGCGTAGCCTTAGGTATTGCAATTGATGAGTCGGGAGATATTCGTACTGATATGCAGTCCGCTAGTAATAAAACGACGGCGTGTACACCGCTACTAACAACGGGTGCAACCTTAACGACAGATAACAATCAAATACAGTACCGAATTGGGACATTGGGTGCGACAGATACTTCAAATAAAGCGGTAACCTTCCGTATCCTCTTGGCAAATCCTATCTTTGATAAAATTGATGGTGCAGTTATTGGTGCAAATACCAATATTGTAAGTGATGTGAATAGTGAAGGAAAACAGACCTCTACAGTGATTGGTGGAGCACGTGTTAATCTCGGTAATTTATTGTCTGCCAATGTTAATGAAAGTGCTTATATTTCCCTCAGTGATTTTTCTGGTGCAGGGGTAAAGTGGACCAATATCTATAAGGCGTATTTGAGTAATTATTATGAAAAAAATAGCATTGCCAATCAAGCAGCCGCAGACTTTCGTGAGGGTGAGGTTTCAATTGACATTGCTGATTGCTATAAGGTCTTAGCCAAATAATATCGTTGTAAATACAAAAAAGCCCATCATCGATGGGCTTTTTTTGATATTAGGCAACATTAACCTGTATGGTCTAAGCGTGTACCTAGGGTTTCGAGATGAAGATTAAATTGATTACTTTTACGGTCGGCAAAATAGTGACGTAAGGTATGTTCGACACTTGGGAAAGCCAGTTCTGACCACGGAATTTCATCTTCTTCAAATAAACGACATTCAATGCTTTCTTCGCCAGCACCGAATTTTCCATCCACTAAGTTCGCTTTAAAGAGCACATAAATTTGACCAATACGCGGAATATTGTACATGCAATATAGCTGTTCAATTTCAACTTCCGCTTCAGCTTCTTCACGAGTTTCTCGTGCAGCACCTTGTTCCATGGTTTCAAACAATTCCATGTAACCTGCTGGTAATGTCCATAGCCCATAACGCGGTTCAATAGCGCGGCGGCATAACAATACTTTATTTTCCCAAAGTGCGAGTGCGCCACAAATCACTTTAGGGTTCACATAATGAATAGAACTACAAGAGGTGCAAACACGACGCAATTGATGGTCGCCAAGAGGGATTTGTTCTGTTGTTTTTTGTCCGCAATTGCTGCAAAAGTCCATATTCATCATCAATGATAAAGTTCAGACTCAGCATAACTTAAAAATTAAATTTTGGCATCATTTCTCTTTTTTCAGTATCAAATTCAGCTATGATGAAAAAAAGAATGATGGGGACGACGTTCAATGGATGAACATTCATTAACACGCATACTGCAGCAACAGTTACGGTTTTCAAACAAAATTAAATCGGCAGATGCAGCTGTGTTAATCGCGATCACCAATGAAGACAATCCCAAAGTTTTACTGACCCGCCGCTCTGTTTACCTATCTAATCATGCTGGTGAAGTGTCTTTTCCTGGCGGAAAAAGAGATCCGCAAGATACCAGTAATATCGTGGTTGCCTTGCGTGAAGCTTATGAAGAGACCGCATTGAATCCTTTTGATGTACAGCTGCTCGGTGATTTGCCGATGCAAAAGGCCCGTAATGGCATGCTAGTCAAACCTGTGGTCGGGCTGATTCCGCCTGAAGTCGAATTGGTTGCCCAGCCGACAGAAATTGATCGTATTTTCTTTGCATCACTTAAACAGCTGATGGAAGGGCCTGCTGTGCCTTATGAAGTTCGTTTTGCCCATCAATCTCTCTATTTTCCCAGTATGCGGGTGGAAAATGAAATTGTTTGGGGGCTGACAGCACGGATGCTTGTTACATTATTTCAATATGGTTTGGGTTACCATAAAGAGTGGCCATTTTTAGTCAATTCACCGACATTTCGGTTGTCCAAGTAAGTTTAATATTTTAAGGAAGAGATATGCTGTACAAATTTAAAGGTCATGCCCCACAAGCGATGCATCAACCATGGAATGGCTGGGTTGCGGAAAATGCCACAGTTATCGGTCAAGTCGAATTGGGGCAGCAAGTCAGTATTTGGTTTGGAGCAGTCGTACGTGCAGACAATTGCAAAATTCGTTTAGGTGACTTTACCAATATTCAGGAAAATGCGGTTTTACATACCGATGCTGGGATTGAAATGAATATTGGCAATTATGTCACGATTGGGCATCAAGCTATGTTGCATGGTTGCACCGTGGGGGATAACAGTCTGATTGGGATTAATGCCGTAGTTTTAAACAATGCCATGATTGGTAAAAATTGTATTATTGGCGCAAATGCACTGATTCCGGAAGGTAAAGTCATTCCAGATAATTCTCTGGTTATGGGCTCACCGGGTAAAGTCGTCAAAACTTTGGATGAAACGGCTGAAGCTCGTTTGAAAATGAGTGCACTGCATTATGCAGAACACTTTAAACAATTTATCGATTTAGAGCCGGCACAGTTATAAGCTTACTTTTTCCCATTCAGCCTAGATTTTTCTAGGCTTTTTTAGCTCTATTCCGAGAACATCTCGCCTAGTGCTTTTGAGTGGAGTATCATAGCCACGTTTTTATAGATTAAATCATTAAGGTTGTGCATGAAAGTGCTGGCATTGGAATCTGCAAATGAGCAGTGTTCCGTCTCTATTGTAGATGAAAATCAAGAACTTTTTTTCCAATTGGATACGCGCGCAAAAGCACAAACGCAAACGATTCTGCCAATGATTGAACAAGGGTTTTTACAGTTGGATATAAAGACAGAAGATTTGTCTTGTATCGCTTTTAGTCGTGGTCCTGGTTCTTTTAGCGGCGTTCGTATTAATGCCGCCGTGACTCAAGCTTTGGCATGGTCGAATGATTTGCCTGTGGTTCCTGTTTCAACTTTACAAGCGCTCGCACAAGCTGCACATCGTGTGCACGGTCTAACCACAGTCACCGCAGTTTTAGACGCTCGCATGAGTGAAGTCTATATTGCAAGTTTTCAATTAGATACGGACGGCATCATGCAAGCCGTCGATGAAGAACAGCTTCTAAGCTATGCCGCGGCTACTGAATGTACACCGTTTACTTTAGTTGGTTCAGGCGCAACCTTAATTGATCCATCACAAATACAATACAAAGATTTAAGTGCAACTGCGCAAGATATTGCCACAATTGCGCGCAAGAATGCACAGCAACAACACTGGGTGAGTGCTGAACTTGCACTTCCAGTCTATTTACGTGATAACGCTTGGAAAAAAATCCCGGAACAGGGCAAAGCATAATTAGGGTTTTTTTATGGATCTTTTACTGCTGCTCAAAGCGGCAATTATGGGTATTGTTGAAGGTATTACTGAATTCTTACCCATTTCGAGTACTGGACATTTAATTTTAGCTTCAGAACTTATGAATTTTTGGACCAAAGAAAAAAGTGATGTCTTTGTGATCGCCATTCAAATGGGGGCAATTGCAGCCGTCATTTATGAATATTGGACACGTTTGTGGGGGGCAGCAACGGGAATTTTTAGTGGTGAACCCCAAGGTCGCCGTCTCGGGATTGGGCTAATTTTAGCGTCGATTCCTATTGTGCTGATTGGTTTGACATTTGGTCAAACGGTGAAAGAGCTTTTATTTAATGATATTGCGATTGCTATTGGTTTGATTGTGGGTGGCTTGATTATTATTTGGATTGAAAAGCATCCACCACAAGAGCGCGTGCATGAAGTTGAAGACCTGAGTGTAAAAGATGCGATTTGGATTGGTCTGATTCAAGTGCTGTCTTTAATTCCAGGGACATCACGTTCGGGGGCAACCATTATTGGCGCGATGTTCTTAGGTGTATCGCGCAAAGCAGCCACTGAGTTTTCATTCTTCTTGGGTATTCCAGTAATTATTGGTGCGGGTCTGTTAGATTTGTACCAAAGTGCGCATGTGTTTGACGGACAACAAGATTGGATCGTATTGGCAACAGGCATTATTGTTTCTTTTATCTCGGCTTTACTGTTGATTCGTGCTTTAGTCGCTTATGTGGCGAAGCGTGATTTCATGATTTTTGCATGGTATCGCATCGCTTCAGGCTTAGTGATTCTACTGTTTGCCTTTACGGGTTGGAAGTTATGGTAGGCCCAATGCGCTTATATGTGGAACAAGAGCATTTAGAAAAAGCACAGCACTATGTTGCTGTGCTTTTTTCTCGTGGTGTCGAAGTCAGCATCGAAGTCGCCGAAAAGTTAAATGCACGTTTCTTCCGTTTTCATCCTGAACTGGGTCTGTGTGCCGATGCCGATGGGCTTTGGCTTTGTGCCAATGGCATGAAAATGCAGCCGGATTGGAAAGCTGAAGTTCCACGTTTAAAGCGTGCGTCGTTAAAGTCTGAAATGATTGCTCGTGCTTGCCACTTGACTGAAAAACCTAAGCTCATTGATGCAACGGCAGGGCTTGGGCATGATTCACTGCTCATGGCACATTTAGGCGCCAATGTCACTTTGGTAGAACGCCATCCCATTTTATTCACCTTGTTAGAGTCAAGTAAGGAACAGGCTTTGCAGGATGCATTTTTAAATCCCGTGGTGACTCGAATTGACTTGGTTTTTTCAGATTCCGAAGAGTATTTGCAGCAACAAGCAGAGCAGGGCAATAAGGTCGATGTGGTTTATCTAGATCCGATGTTTCCACAACGTGATCAAAACCAGCAAGCGGTGAAAAAACAGGCGCAAGTGAAAAAGCAAATGCAGCTTTTACATATGTTATTGCCTGAAGATGGTGAAATGGATCTGGGCGATAATCTGCTTGGCTTAGCGCAAAAAGTGGCAAAACGGGTGGTGGTCAAACGTCCTCGCTTGGCCGTATTTTTGGCAAATCAAGAAACCACTCATCAGTGGCTAGGGGATGCATGCCGTTTTGATGCCTATTTTCAGCATGAACGCTTAGACTGAAGTGGAAGACTGCTTCAAAAGTATGCAAAGATTTGTTATATAATTAAAAACATCATTGATAAAATGCTGATCAAGCATAAACTTAGTGTGTCCCTACGCAAGTCACAATTTAATTAGAATCTTATGATCGACTTCAAACCCTCCATCAACTTTTGGCATGATTTTAAAAGCAACCAAACTGCGGGGATGTGGTTGTTTCTAGGTTCACGACGCTCTTTGCAAATTGTCCATCCTTCGATTATGCAGCTCATCTTCTGGGGAATTTTAGGTGGCTCAGCCAATACTTTATTTAGCTGGTTGAGCGCAGGAGAGATCGGTGACTTTAACCCACAAGGTTTGGTCAGTTACGCACTTTGGCCTTTCATTGCCCTGATTGTCGGGATTTTTCTGTCTCAACGGGTGAATAATCCGCGTTTGATGTTGGTACCAGCATTGCTTTGGCTCGTGTTGGATACGCATATCGCGTTATTACAAAGTTTTATCCAATATTTGGGCATGATTGATGTCCTGCCGTATTTCTTCTACGACTACCTGCCGAATGTGTTCATGGTACTGTTTGTCTGGCAGAGTTTGGCTGTGGTGTGGGTGTTTTCACGTGAGCTGAAATGGCCTTGGTGGGAGCGTGCTCTGATTGTCTTGGCTACGCTGTTTACCCTTGTGGTTTGGCAAATGTCAGTGACCAGTCAGCCGATTTGGAAAGTAGAAGAAACGCCACCAACCTTTGCAGAAGATGCCTTTTATGCACAAAGTCGTTTACTGAATAAAGCACTAGAGTCTGTGCAATATGGTGAATTTGCCCAGTCACATTGGTATTTCCTTGGTGTGGCGGGAGCGAGTTATCAAGATGTATTCCGTTCGGAAGTCGAGCGAATAAAAGAACAGTTCGATACGCGTTTTGGTACTTTGGGTCGTTCGATGATGTTGGTGAATAACCCTGCAACACGGACAGAAATTCCGATTGCCTCTAAACACAGTATTGAAATGTCACTGCGCCGTATGGGACAGCAAATGAACCGTGAAAGCGATGTGTTATTTTTATATATGACTTCGCATGGTTTACCGAACCAGTTCGAAATGGAAAATGCACCTTTAGACTTAACTCAGGTCGACCCGAAATGGTTACGCGAAACCTTAGATGCATCGGGTATTCGCTGGCGTGTGATTGTGATTTCATCGTGCTTCTCTGGAAGCTTTGTACCAGCATTGCAAAATGACAATACCTTGATCATTACTGCTTCGGCAGCAGACCGTCAGTCTTTTGGTTGTACCAATGAAGCCGATTATACTTATTTTGGTCGGGCGTTTTTCGATCAAGCAATGCGTGAACAAAACAGTATAGAAACTGCTTTTAGCCAAGCACAAAAGACTGTGAGCCAATGGGAAACAGCACAAGGTTTTGAACCCTCTGAACCTCAGTGGTCGATGGGTAAAAATATGGAGCTGATGCTTCCACAACTTGAACAGCGCTTGTTTCCACCTAAAGCTGTTACAACCCCTTAATTTGGATCTAAAAAGGAACCCTGATGGAATTAGTACAATCTAACCGTAGTTTTGATGGTGAACAGCGTATTTACCGATTTAATTCCATCAGCCTTCAAGGCGAGAGCAGGTTTGGTATTTATTTACCCGCTCAAGCGTTAGCGGGGCAAGCGTGTCCAACATTATTTTATTTGGCGGGTTTAACCTGTACCGAAGAAACCTTTGCCATTAAAGCGCACGCACAGCGTTTAGCAGCTCAGTTAGGTCTGGTTTTGGTAACGCCTGATACTTCTCCTCGTGGTGAACAGGTTGCGCAAGGTGATCATTGGGATATTGGGCAAGGGGCAGGTTTTTATATCAATGCCACCCAAGCACCGTGGGCTGAGCATTTCCAGATGGAAAGCTATATCGTTGAAGAGTTATATGATTTAGTGATTCAGCAATTTGCTGTACAAGCAGAGCGTATTGGGATTTTCGGGCACAGCATGGGCGGTCATGGCGCTTTAACCTTGGCCTTGAAATATCCTGAGAAGTTTAAGTCGGTGTCTGCATTTGCTCCGATTTGTGCACCAAGTCAATGTCCTTGGGGCGAAAAAGCGTTTTCAAACTATTTAGGTTCAGATCAAGCTGAGTGGTTGAAACATGATGCAACTGCTTTGGTCCAAACAAAAACAGCTCATTTTGCCGATATTTTAATTGATCAGGGTTTGAGTGATCAGTTTTATAGCCAGCTCAATCCTGCATTATTTCAGCAAGCCTGTCAGGCTGCGGGCCAGCCACTGACGCTTCGCGAACATGCAGGCTATGACCATGGTTATTACTTTATTCAAAGTTTTATCGATGATCACCTGCAGTTTCATGCCGTACAGCTCGAATCTTAAATCTTGATTTGTCATATTTATTCTTAATTTTTGACTAGAAATCATCCAGCACTGGCATTAACATGGTTGGGTGATTGATTTTTTGTTCTTAAAAAATAAAACAGTAAAATAATAGATAGGGTATACATGCAAAATTCAGAGGCATCTTTGCCACCTGTAGAGGCTTCTTTTGAAGCAAGCTGGCCACCTCCACCAGCCGTTCCCACGGATGAGCCAAACGCCTATTTGGGACAGACCTTTCGTTTCCAATTCCGTGGTAATGCCCGAGAGTACTTTGGCATTTGGATTGTGAATATCTTATTGACCATTGTTACCTTCAGTTTATATGCGCCTTGGGCGAAGGTTAGACGCTTACGCTATTTTTATGGCAACACGGTGTTTTATCGCCGCAAGTTTGATTTTACGGGTGTACCTACACGTATCCTGATTGGTCGAATTATTGCTTTGGGCGTGTACTTTGGCGCTTCAGCTTTGGCTCAGGTATCTTGGCAAGCTTCTTTAATTGGTTTCCTCATCATCTTTTTATTGGTTCCGTGGTTGGTGCGTTCAACCATTCGTTTCCGAGCGCGGAACAGTAAATTTGGCAATAGCCGTTTTTATTTTACAGGCACAACCAAAGAAGCCTATATCTTGGCGCTGAAAGGCATTTTGATTTACATCTTTACCCTCGGGATCTTTTTCCCAGTGCTGTTTTGGTATTTTAAAAAATACACGCTGGATAATTTACAACTTGGGCAGTTACGTTTTGAGCTACATGCCGATTGGCCTGACTATATGCGTGCTATGTACATCCCTGTGTTTTTGTTTATTGGAATCGTCTTTGTTTTAGGATTATTCGTTGCCTTCACTCTTCAAGTTGGGAGCAGTTCTCCAACCCAGTTTGGGATCATCGTGGCGGTGATTTATATGATTGCTGCTTTTATGATTTGGCCGTTGATGATGGCGCGTATTTTTATTACCACATGGAATAAAGCCACGTTGGGGCGTAGTCCTTTCCAAACGGACTGTGGTCAAATGCATTATGCATGGATCGTGATGACCAACTGGATTTTAAAAATTCTTTCGCTCGGTTTGTTATCGGCATGGGCTGCGGTGCGTTTGTATCAGTATCAAATTGAGTCATTAACTTTAACCCTAAAAAATGATCCAGATCGTATGTACAATTTGGCTCAAGATGACCCGAATGCGATAGCTGAAGAGCTGAGTGATATTTTTGACATCGATATTTCGCTATAACGAGGCTTAAATGCAGGAACAAAACATCATCTTTTACGATGGGCAGATTTCTAAGCCTTATCCAGCCACGATTGCACCGATAGATAGCGAAACGGTCTTGATCTGTTATAACCAGCAGCAACGTCGTTATTACTATGCCGATATGCAGTTGATTGGGGCATTGGGGCAGATTCAACCTGTGATTGAGTTGAAAGATGATGCACGGATTGAATTTCCACAAGCATTGCCTGACTGGTTTGAGTTGAACAAAAAGCATGTACAGCATTCGATTTGGAAATTAGAACGCTCACCAAGTCTCATCTTGTTTAGTGTTGTGTTTGTTGCCGCTTTTATCTTCGCCATTTTAAGATGGGGTATTCCAAGCGCAGCACATTATGTCGCGATGCAACTGCCTGCCGATACCATCTATAAACTCGGTGATGAAGCGCAAGAACAAGTATTTAAGCTGACGGGACCTTCGACTATCCCTCTTGCACGTCAAAAACAAATCATACAAAGCTATCAAGACCTTGTTGCCAATGGGCAACCTGCCAAAGTACTGTTTCGTGCAGGCGGACAAATTGGAACCAATGCGTTGGCCATTCCCAACAACACCATTATTCTGACCGATGAATTGGTTAATTTAGCCAAAGATGATCATGAAATTATTGGCGTTTTAGCACATGAGCAAGGGCACTTGGTCGAGCGACATAGCTTACAGCAAGCCTTATCCAGTTTAGGTTTTAGTGTGCTATTGATTGCGGTGACGGGGGACAGTTCGGCCTTATTTACAACTTTGCCCGTGGCTTTGGTTGGTGCCAGTTATTCACGCAATTTTGAAAGTGATGCGGACTTGTATGCCATGCAAGTGCTGGATAAAAACCATATCTCCAGCTTACATTTGGCAAAATTTTTAGCACGTATGGAAGATGATGCACGTGCCGAAGAGGAAGAAAAGCAGCCGCAAGGGAAGTCCGAAGAAGAGGAGGACGGTGGCATTGGTTCATTTTTCCAAAGTCACCCTGCGACCCAAGAGCGTATTGCAGCTATTCGCCAATTTAACCAACAGCAACGCTTATCAAACTAATTCATTCAGCCGTTGACTTAAACTTGTGTCCATGTTGCTGTGAGTGGCGTTTGTCCCATACGGATCAGGTGGTCTAAGACTACGTGCTCTAAGTGACTCAGTTTCTCTTCACTCGCCTCAATGCTGACATGTAAATGTTCGGCTTGAGGGCTTAACTGTACGCGGGCTTCAGGCATGATAATGGTAAAACTACTGGGTTCTTGTTCGATTTCAAACTTATGTTTCCAATGATTCACCAGTCGTTTTGCAATTCGAGCCGCATCTGTCGTGACAATATCCGCAGTACTTTTCATATTTACCTCGTCGATTGATCTCTTACCATAACAGTTTCAAGTCAAATGAAAAGTTGAATGTTGCAACGCTACGTTGCAAATTTAGAAAGCTTAACGCTTTCTTTTTTCACAAGTCCCAGTTCAAAAGCTGAATTTGCTATAATGCCTTTATTCCCTTTTGTATAAGCCAGGTACACGCATGTCCAAGCCTTATTTAATTGCACCATCTATTCTCTCTGCTGACTTTGCCCGTTTAGGTGAAGACGTTGAACATGTACTTGCAGCAGGTGCAGACGTGGTTCACTTTGATGTGATGGATAACCACTATGTGCCAAACCTGACTTTTGGTGCGGGTATTTGTAAGGCCCTCAAGAACTACGGCATCAAAGCCCCAATTGATGTGCATTTGATGGTTAAACCTGTCGATCGCATGATTGGTGACTTCCTAGAAGCAGGCGCGGATATTATTACCTTTCATCCAGAAGCCTCTGACCATATCGACCGTTCTTTACAGTTGATTAAATCAGGCGGTGCAAAAGCTGGTTTGGTCTTTAACCCAGCAACGCCGTTACATTATTTAGATTATGTGCTGGATAAAGTCGATCAAATTTTGTTGATGAGTGTGAACCCAGGTTTTGGTGGTCAAAAATTTATTCCGATGACTTTAGATAAACTACGTGAAGCGCGCAAAATTATTGATGCTTCAGGGCGTGATATTCGTTTAGAAGTGGATGGTGGTGTGTCACCTGCAAATATTCGCGAGATTGCAGAAGCGGGTGCAGATATGTTTGTTGCGGGTTCAGCTATTTTTGGAAAACCAGATTATAAAGCTGTGATTGATGATATGCGTGCAGAGCTTGCAAAAGTGGGTGCGGTAAAGGTTTAAGCTCATAGGTATAAATGCTATACAGGTTGTGGATAACTTTATGGATAAACTGGTGGATATCTATGTTGATAACGATATGGATAACTTGATTAATGTTTAAACGTTTACATAGCAATGGTTTAGTATTTAGACGTTAAATGTATAAAAAGGACTCATTTGAGTCCTTTTTATGGTGTGAATGCCTGATTGTTACTGATGCTTTATTCATCTGTACTTAAAAATAGCACTGTTTAAAAAATAACTTTATTGTTTAAGTGTGCGTAGTGGCTAAACTGTCGTAGTAATTGAATTTAAATTTATAAACTTGTGTATAAAGCATTCTTTGCTTATCCTGTAGATTGGGATCAGCAACAAAAGATCAGGCATTTACATGCAAAGAGCGTTTTGTTGCGTTGAGATATCATTCTTCACTGACTAAATAGGATTGATTGTGCGTTCATTGCTCAAGACACATTCTTGGTTTGTCTTACTCATTACTTTGGTAATGGGGTGGAGTGGTATTGCCCAAGCTTCGGCAGCGCCGATGCATCAAATGATGCAACTAAGTATGCAGACTGCAACCAGTGAGCAAAGTTCAGCGCATGCAACAGGCAGGCAAAGCATGCCCGACTGTCATCAAACGAAATCATTGAGTCCAGTCTCTGGACATCAAATGCATATGGCTCAGACCGACATAACAGCGAAGAGCAACTGTCATGCTTCGGATATGCTGCAAAATAAGCAAGTTCAGTGTCAGGAGTGTGCACAGTATCACTGCCAAACAACGCTGACACTTTTAGAGGCTGAACTGCTTGCAGTGGTTCAGCTTGAAGCCGCTTTAGCACAATCATCCCCCCATTTTCGCTATCAAGCTCAACATTTAGTGGGCTATTGGCAAGAAATTCTACGTCCTCCCAAAGCCTAATCCTGATTTTTAAAACTTTATTTTTAAAATTATTAGGATTTAGTCATGTCTATTCAATTTAAACAAAGCCTCATCCTTGGGGTGTGTCTGATGTCATCTTCTTGGAGCTTTGCCGCAGTCAAAGAATACCAATTGGTGATTGATGAAAGTCCCGTCAATTTAACCGGCAAGTCGCTCAAGCGGATTAGTGTCAACGGACAGTTTCCAGCTCCCTTGCTTGAATTTGAGGAGGGCGATGATGCGGTCATTCGGGTTAAAAACAACCTCAAAAAACAGGATTCATCGATCCACTGGCATGGTTTGCTTTTGCCTGGGCTGATGGATGGTGTACCAGGTTTTAACGGGTTTAATGGTATTCAGCCGAAGAGCGAATTTGTCTATAAGTTCAAAGTGCGCCAAAGTGGCACCTATTGGTACCATGCGCATTCTAAAGGACAGGAACAAGATGGGCTGTATGGTGCATTGGTCATTTATCCCAAAGACAAAAAGCCTTTAGCTCAGCATGAAAAAGCAGAGCGTGATTATGTGGTGATGCTGTCGGACTTCCATGAGCAGAGCAGTGAACAAATTCAGAAGAATTTGAAGATTTCTGCAGAATATTATCAAAATCAGCGTGAAACCGTTGCTGACGTGTGGAAACAAGTACAGCGTGAGGGCTTAAAAGCCGCGTGGCAAGACCGTTCCATGTGGAACCAAATGCGCATGCTAAAAACGGATCTGTCGGATGTTACGGGTTATACCTTCCTCATTAATGGTAAAACGCCTGAGCAGAACTGGATAGGTATGTTTAAGCCGAACGAGAAGGTTCGGTTGCGTTTTATCAATGCCTCAGCCATGTCTTTTTTTGATATCCGTATTCCTCACTTAAAAATGACGGTAGTCAGTGCAGATGGTCAGCCTGTTAAACCCGTTCCTGTGGATGAGTTCAGGATTGGAACTGCTGAAACTTATGATGTGATTGTGGAACCGAAAGCAGGGCATTATCAAATTGAAGCAGAGTCGATTGACCGTTCAGGCTACGCCATTGGAACTTTACACAATGAGTTGACTCCAATGGCACAGAGTATAAATATGCCTGCGCCACGTCCACGCTCATTGTTGACCATGGAAGATATGGGACACGGCTCAGAACATTCAGGTATGGATCACTCAAAGATGAGTCATGAAGCGATGCCTGCAATGGATCACTCCAAAATGAACCCTGAAGCGATGCCTGAAATGGATCATGCGAAGATGAATCATGAGACCATGTCTGAGATGGATCATACACAGATGGGTCATGCGCAACATAATACGACAGCAAGTTCGGTACAGGAAGCTGTTACACCAGTGTATGGGTGGGCGAATGCCTCTACCCCTAAAGGTGATAAGGCATTGCAATATAGCGATCTGAAATCCTTAGAGCCGCAAAAAGATACCCGCGAGGCGACGAGCGAGTTAGTGATTCGTTTGGGTGGAACTATGGAGCGCTATTTGTGGACCATCAACGGGAAAAAATTTAGCGATGCTGAACCGTTGAAAGTGAAGTACGGCGAGCGTATTCGGATCAAATTTGTCAATGACAGCATGATGGCGCATCCGATGCATTTGCACGGTATGTTTATGCAACTGGAAAATGGACAAGCTGCCGTTGATATGCCGAATAAGCACACTTTGATTGTGCCACCGGGCAAAACAGTGACCGCTTTACTGACCGCAGATGAGTTAGGCGAATGGGCCATTCACTGTCATCTGCTGTACCACATGAGCTCAGGCATGATGAATAAACTGATTGTGGCCAATGTGAGTGATAGTCAAGTGTCAACCACCCCAATTCAAGAGCAAAAAACAGCAGCTCAAGCTGAACCAAAAGGAGATGAACATGCGCATCACTAATCTTTTTTCAGGTTTTACTTTAGCTCTTAGTGTCTTATTGAGTTCGTTAGCTATGGCTGCCGAATCTCATGCACAGCATGAAAAACAAAAAGCCAAATCTACAAGCCAAGTTCAGTCCAAAGATATGGCACATGAGCATCATCAGCATAGTGCCAATGAACATGCTCAGATGCTTAAACAGAAAACTGCGGTGGGTCAGTCTTCATCGGAGAAGCAAGTTCAGACTCAACCAAGCAAGCAGCCAAATGCTCAGAAAGGAGATCATCATGCGCACCATTAATCTTTTTTCAAAAAGCATATTGAGTAGTTCTTTGGTGTTGATGAGTGCTGCGACTATGGCGCATGAAGGGCATCATATGCCTGCTGAAGCAAGCGCAAATATCTCCATGACCACTGAGTCTGTGATGTCACAACATGCACAGCATCAGGCGATGACCATTCCAACTCAAGCTGCTCCACAGGCTAGCGCACAACATGTACAGCAGATGAATTATGATTCAACAGCACATACGCATGATCACCGCAAAGAGCACGGTGCGCAAATTTATGCGGTTACCACTGTCGATAACAAATGGTTGCTGAATGAAGACGGAGATGGTGGTGTAAAGTCTGAGTTTGAAACCCGTATCGGGACAGATGAAAACAAGCTGTTTATTAAAGTCCATGCGGATAAGCAGGAATCGCATAAGGCTGAGTATGATGCCAAAGTGCTGTATAGCCGTATGATCTCAGACTTTTGGGATGTACAGGCGGGTGCACGTTACCGAGCTGAAAAGGTGGAGCGTGAACAGCAGGGATGGGATACGGAAGAAAAAGTGGATGGGGTGCTTGGCCTACATGGTTTAGCGCCGTATTTCTTTGAAACCGATGCCTATGTATATGCTGGTGCAGACAACTATGCTGCGTTTAGTTTAGAAACTGAGCGGGACTTGTTACTGACCCAAAAGCTGATTTTCAAGCCTTATTTAGATCTGAACATTATTTTCAGTGATGACTCTAAATATGCCAAAAAATCGGGTCTCAGTAGTGCAGCCGTTGGTCTTGAGACACGTTATGAGATCAGCAAAAAAGTCATGCCTTATGTGGACATTGCCTATGAATATAGCAAAGGCAATGAAGCGACGGCTTGGCAAGCTGAAAGCGACGAAGAGAAAGGTTGGCAGTATGGAGTGGGTCTTCGCTTTAAGTTCTAAGTCGCACGTTTAGGTTTAAAGTGAATATCTGAGATTGCACCAAGGTTGTGCTGAAAGAGTGATCTGTTGGTATGGATCACTCTTTTTTGCGCTTTAATGATTTCTAAGTGTGAAAATAATTCATTTTGGTGCGCTCTTTGCTATAATTTAAGGCATATTTAGGAGGAACGACCTCCCTCATATTGAGAAAATTCGTCAGGACGGCCTGACTCTAGTGAAGAGGAGTCAGTAGCATGGCTTGGGTTTTTCTTATCTTTGCGGGTCTGTTTGAAATCGTTTGGGCATATTCAATGAAGCTGTCCGAAGGGTTTAGCAAACTCACACCCAGCATCATCACCATTGTGTTCATGATTTTAAGTTTTGGTTTACTGGCCTATGCAATGCGAACATTGCCGCTAGGGACCGCGTATACCATTTGGACAGGAATTGGTGCGATTGGATCTTTCTTGGTGGGGATTTTTATTTTAGGTGAGCCCGCAACGGCTATGCGGATGTTTGCTGCGGTGCTGATTGTATCGGGCCTGATTTTGATGAAACTCTCATCCAGCTAAATTCATTCAAATATGTAGAGCTTCAAGCGATCCTTCGTTTGAAGCTTTGTTGTTTCTGCTCTGAATAAAAGGTGTATTGCTTATGGCATGGGTGATTTTAATAGTTGCAGGTTTACTCGAAGTGGTTTGGGCCTATGCGATGAAAGTATCGGATGGTTTTACTAAACTGACGCCGAGTATTTTGACTCTTGTATTTATGGTGGCCAGTTTTGCATTGCTGTCTTATGCCATGAAGACCTTACCTTTGGGCACTGCCTATACCGTTTGGACAGGGATCGGCGCGATTGGTTCATTTTTGGTTGGTATTTTGATTTTGGGTGAACCTGCCAATGCCATGCGGATGCTCGCAGCGGTTTTAATCATTTCTGGGCTTGTACTGATGAAACTTTCATCGTCATAATATTGTATACATAGACAATTTTTGTGGTGAACCATGCGCTTATTTTTTAAATATATGCCATCTCCTGTCGGGGTACTGAGACTGGTGGCACATGATCAAGCCTTGGTTGCCGTATTGTGGGAAAATGAAAATCCCAAACGGGTACGTTTAGCTGAGCTGATCGAACACAATCAGCATCCGATTTTACTGGAAACTGAACGACAGTTGAGCGAGTATTTTGTGGCAAAACGTCAATGTTTTGATTTGCCTTTGGATTTTGCGGGGACAGATTTTCAGAAGCAAGTTTGGCAGGCTTTACTGCAAATTCCGTTTGGTGAAACCCGAAGCTATAAAGATATTGCGCTACAGATCGGCAATGTAAAAGCCGTTCGTGCAGTGGGTGCAGCCAATGGCAAAAATCCGATTTCAATTATTGCGCCGTGTCATCGGGTTGTGGGGGCGAATGGAAAATTGGTCGGCTTTGCAGGCGGTTTGGACAATAAAGATATTTTATTGAAACTTGAGAAAATTGCGAATTAAGCGTGTGTTTCGGAGTTTTTACGCTCGTATTTTAGTTTAATAATTTAAAAATAAGTACTTTGTTTTTTAATCTGTATTCTTTTGAAGAATCGTGTCTCTAACTCAAATAACGATGAATAATATGATAAGTCAAATTGTGGGGAATGTGTTTTCAGAACTGTGGTGGATGCTACTGATCTTGTTCGGGATCGGTCTTTTAAAAGCGTTTAAGCCCTATCTGAAAGGAAAATTCGGTGAGTTCGCAGTTCAAGCGCATGTGAAATTGTATTTGGATGAGCGTTATACTCTAATTAACGATGTGACTTTGCCTGATGAGCAGGGCGGAACGACTCAAATTGACCATATTGTATTGAGCCCCTTTGGTGTTTTTGTGATTGAAACCAAAAACTATAAGGGCTGGATTTTTGGTGGTGAGCGTCAAAAGATGTGGACGCAAAAAATTTATAAAAAGAGCTTTAAATTTCAAAATCCGCTGCATCAAAATTATAAACACGTCAAAGTGCTGCAAAGTGTGTTGCAAGATATTGTCGATGTAGATTATATCCATTCTGCTGTGGTGTTCATGTCTGAATGCGAGTTTAAAACTGCGATGCCCAGTACGGTATTTAAAGGTAAAGCATGGGTCGATTATATTAAGACCTTTAACACAGAAGTGATTCCAGCGATGAAACTGAAACGGATTCAGCTTCGGATTGAAAAAGAAGTGTTAGAAAAGTCATGGAAAACCAACCGTGAGCATGTGGCACATTTAAAACAACGTCATCAAGATAGTTAAATACCCCATTCCAAAGGTGACTGATTCATTTTGTGCCGAAAATAAAATCTAGAATTTAAAAAAAGCCAGTCTATTTCTTCATGGACTGGCTTTTATCTTTGTAGTTTTTTTCTAACTTAAAAACGCTTTGGAATTTTTTGACCGCCTTCAACAGGTGTTTCTGCCTGTTTTAATACGCCAAAGAGCCATGTTTCGGCATGATGTACTGCAACTTTAACACTGTCACCTTGCGCCAAACGACCTGCAATAAAACTCGCCAGCGAACAACCTGAACCGTGATATTCGCCTGCTAAACGCGGGCAGCGAGTTTCAGAAATGAGCTTGCCATTCACAAACAGGGCATTACGAATATAGTCAGGTGTGTCTTCATGACCACCTTTGACCAGTACCGCTTTGGCACCCATTTCAAACAGTTTTTGTGTTGCGGCATCTAAGTCATCGAGACCCGTTAACGCCCGTAATTCAACTGTATTTGGGGTAATAATGTCCGCCAATGGGATCAGCTCAACAAAGGCTTTGACTAAGGTGGCTTGATCACCCAATGAACCGCCACTGTTCGCCACTAAAACAGGGTCGAGCACATACTTGTACTCAGGATGTTCACGTAGAAACTCAGCCAGTGCTGCAATATTATCTGTGGTGCCTAACATGCCAGATTTTATGGCTTTAATTGGTAAATCTCCGACAACAGCGTGGGCCTGAGCTAACAGCAATTCTTTTGACGTCGCTTCAAAACCAAACACTTGTTGCGAGTTTTGAACAGTGAGTGCTGTACACGCAATGGCTGCATGCGCACCACTTTGACCAATCGCTTCGATATCGGCCTGTAAACCAGCACCACCTGAAGGGTCTAAACCAGAAAAGCACAGTACGGTTGCGCGCACAGAAATATCCTTGTTGCGAAAATTTGCGATAGTATAGGCAACTTTAGCAGAACTCTCGATAGTATTTTATTTAAAGCCCAAGAAGGATCAGCTGTGATTAAACATATTTTGCTAGATTTAGATGGAACCTTAACAGATCCGAAAGTTGGCATTACCACCAGTGCGCGTTATGGCTTGAACAAAGTCGGACACCCCATTGCTGAAGATCTAAACATTGACTGGATTATTGGGCCACCACTAAAAGCGTCTTTGGCAAAACTCTTAAATGTTACAGTGGACGATGTTTTGGCAGAGCAAGCTTTATTGGGCTATCGTGAGCGTTTTGCGGTGAAAGGTTTATATGAAAACCATTTATTTGCCGATGTTGAACCGACCTTAAATAAACTGACTGAGCAGGGCTATCATTTGTATTTGGCGACAGCAAAACCAGAAATCTATGCCCGTCAAATCTTAGAACATTTCAATTTACTGCAATACTTCGTGCATCCTTATGGCAGTGAGCTGAACGGTGAGCGCACCAATAAGGGAGATTTGATTGCTTATATTTTAGAAAAAGAGCAGTTAAACGCAGAAGAATGTCTGATGGTTGGTGATCGTGAGCATGACATTTTGGGTGCACGTCGTAACGGTATTGAAACCATTGCGGTGGAATACGGTTATGGTTCTGATCAAGAGTTGACGGAAGCAGCACCTAAAGCACGAATTAAAACCTTTGCCGAAGTCTTGGACTTGATTTAACGCAGACAGAATTTAATTCGGACAGGATTTAAATAACGCCTTTTTCGACTGCGCACGACTTTTCTATATTGAAACAGTCGTGCGCAGTGATTAAAAATTAAAGTCCTAACATGCGTCTAATTTCATTCGCTAACAGTGCAGGATTAGCCTGCTGATGGGGAATGGTAAGGCTGTTGAAGCCATCACCACGAAATTTACGATCCACTTCTAAAAGCACATGGGTTTGATGTTGCTCTGCCACAAAGGACACTTCAACTTCATTGATGCTGTTGAACAATTGCGTAGGTTTAAATTCAAGTTCTTGATAACAACCAATGCTCGAGTGGAAGCCGTTGCCACGTAGTTGACCTTTTTCAACATCGACGGTCATTAACTGAAAACCGCATTGCTGCATGGCTTGAATAAACGCTTGCATGGTCGGTGTCGGTAAAATTTGTAAATAGTCTTTGTCAGTTGCATCGAGCCCCCAGTCCACATCTAAATGTGTATGTAACCACACTCGGGTTTTATTGACGCGGCAAGGCACATCTGTAACTGGAGTTTCAAAGGGTAGTTGAATCGAAAAAGGAAATGCATGTGACTGATGGGCTTGTAACTCAAAAGCCCCGCTAATGTGCCATTCGGCAATACTTAACGCGCTATTGTACTCAGCATCGTCTGACTCAACCTCGGCTGTGGTCATGAGCCTTAAATAAATACCGTTGATAATTTTATTAGACGCGGCACCTTTAAAAATAACCTCACCCTGAATGGCTTGACCCGCTTGTGGTGCAGTGGTGTGTAGACGAGTATCCACTTGAATGCCTTGTAAGCCAAGGCTAGACATGAGTTTGTTAAACATGGTGCAGAACTTCCAATAGGGAATCGATAGGTTTTAAATATTTAAAGTGAATGCACTTTGAAGACGCATATTTTTAATAAGCTGTTAGCGAATGTCCAAATAAAAACTTTCTTTGACTTCTTCCATCACAATATAACTGTGCGATGACGCTGAAGAGGGGAGTTTTTTTAGTAAATCGCCCAATAGGCGTCGGTAGGCACTCATTTCTTTTAAACGGGCTTTGACTAAATAATCGAATTCACCTGAAATCAGATGGCATTCTAAAACCTCAGGGATTTCGACCAAGTCACGTGCCACTTGATCAAACACATCGCCAGACTTGGCTGACAGCTTAATCTCTAAAAACACCAATAAGTTTCGATCGACCAGTTGTGGATTGAGTCGTGCGTAGTAACCCATGATAATACCGTCCCGCTCTAAGCGTTTGACACGTTCTGAACAGGGTGTGGTTGAGAGGTTGACGCGAGAGGCCAATTCACTAATCGCAATTCGTCCATCGCGCTGCAAAATGTCTAAAATCTGCTGATCAATCCGATCTAATTTACGCATTATAAATTTCCTATGTTTAGAATTTTAGCGCGACAAAAATGGCGATTTACCTAGATTATAATATTAAAAACAGTGAAAAAAACTATTAACCTAAAAATATACTAGTGAAATAAACTAGTGTGTGTAAGGGATCAGTCATGCGTGTAATTGTCTTAGGTAGTGGTGTCATCGGTGTTGCAAGTGCGTATTACCTTGCACAACAAGGCGCAAGCGTTACGGTTTTAGACCGTCAAGCTGGTCCTGCTGAAGAAACTAGCTTTGGTAACGCAGGGCAAATCTCTCCAGGTTATTCTACACCGTGGGCTGCACCCGGTATTCCGTTTAAAGCCGTAAAGTGGATGTTCCAACATCATGCACCTTTAGCGATTAACATCGATGGTAGCATGTGGCAGTTGAACTGGATGGCGCAAATGTTGAAAAACTGCAATCCACAAAGTTATGCCATTAACAAAGAGCGTATGACGCGTGTTGCTGAATACAGCCGTGACTGCTTACGTGAACTGCGTAAAGAAACAGGCATTCACTATGAAAACCGTGCGAAAGGAACTTTGCAGGTTTTCCGTAATGAAGCACAACTAGATGCAGTACAACGTGACATCCAAGTATTAAAAGAATGTGGTGTCGACTACGAATTATTATTAAAAGATGACTTAGCCAAAGTCGAGCCAGCTTTAGCCTATGCCAAAGACAAACTGGTTGGTGGTTTACATCTACCGAATGATGAAACAGGTGACTGTTACTTATTTACCAACGCTTTGGCAAATCTTGCGAAAGACATGGGCGTAGAATTTAAATTTAACCAAAATGTTGAAAAACTTGTGGTTGAAGGGGATGAAATCAAAGGCGTGGTGGTTGATGGTCAAGTGCTTACAGCAGACCGTTATGTGCTTGCTTTTGGTAGTTATTCACGTGATTTCTTAAAACCATTGAATTTGAATTTGCCTGTGTACCCTGTCAAAGGCTACTCATTGACGATCCCAATTGTAGATCCTGCATTTGCACCGCAGTCTACGGTTCTTGATGAAACTTATAAAATTGCCATTACGCGTTTTGACCAACGTATCCGTGTGGGTGGTATGGCTGAACTGAGTGGTTTCAACCACGGTTTAAACCAAGACCGCCGTGCGACCTTGGAAATGGTGACTCAAGACTTATTCCCAGGTGGAAATTTAGCTGAAGCAAGTTTCTGGACGGGTTTACGTCCAATGACACCAGACTCTACGCCGATTATTGGTGCGACTCGTTTTAAAAACTTATTCTTGAATACAGGACATGGCACCCTGGGTTGGACCATGGCATGTGGTTCAGGCAAGCTCATTAGTGACTTGGTGATGAATCATCAACCAGACATCAGTACTGAAGGTCTATCGATTCAACGTTACCCTTCAGCAGCCTAATTCGTTTTAGGTCATATTGATTCAAGGAAGAAGAAAATGCCACGTCCAATTACTGCAGTGATTCATAGCCAATCATTGCAGCATAATTTAAATGTTGCTCGCACTAAAATGCCGAATAGCCAAGTCTATGCGGTGGTCAAAGCCAATGCCTATGGTCATGGGATTGAACGCGTCTATCAAGCGTTCAAATCTGCCGATGGTTTTGCGTTGCTCGATTTGGCAGAGGCGAAACGTATCCGTGCTTTGGGCTGGACAGGTCCAGTTCTGTTACTCGAAGGTATTTTCTCAGAGCAAGACCTATTTGACTGCCATGAGTTGGGCCTAAGCTTCAGTATTCATAGTGAATATCAACTCGAATGGTTAGCGCGTTTTCCTTTAGAGGCGCAGTTCGATGTTTATTTGAAAATGAACAGCGGCATGAACCGTTTAGGTTTCCGTCCAGAACAGTACCGTCAAGTGTGGCAGCAGCTTTCCAGCTTGCCTCAAGTTCAACGTTTGACTCATATGATGCATTTTTCGGATGCCGATGGTGAGCGTTTCGGACGTGAAGGCATTGCGCATCAATGTCAGTTATTTGATGCCATCATCCATGATCTACCGGGTGCACGTTCAGTCAGTAACAGTGCAGCGATCTTACGCCATGAACAGTTGCAGTCGGATGTGATCCGTAGCGGCATCATGCTCTATGGCAGCTCTCCAGATTATCCAAGCCACTCGATTCAAGACTGGGACTTGCAACCAGCCATGAGTTTGCGCAGTGAGCTGATTGCTATTCAGCAGTTAAAAGCAGGCGATAGCGTCGGTTATGGCTCAAAGTTCATTGCTGAAAGCGACATGCGTGTGGGTATTGTGGCTTGTGGTTATGCCGATGGTTATCAACGGATTACCGCAACAGGTACGCCTATTTTAGTCGATGGACAACGCAGTAGCTTGGTCGGACGTGTCAGCATGGACATGTTAGCAGTCGATTTATCTCACCTTCCAAATGCCCAAGTCGGCAGTGAAGTGGTGCTGTGGGGTACATCGAAACAGGGTGCTGTACTCAGCATTGATGAAGTCGCAGCAGGTTCAGGCACGATTGGCTATGAGCTGATGTGTGCTGTCACTGCACGTGTCAATTTTATCCAAGATTAAATTTTATTTTTATACAGTTTCATACAAGGAAAGACCTATGTCACATTCAGACATTCAAAAATTCAACACCAACGAAGTCATGAGTGCAGTCACTGTGTTTAATCAAGTGGTGTATTTGTCAGGGCAAGTGCCAAAAAATACCGACAATGATGTCGCAGGTCAGACCCGTGAAATTTTAGCAACAATTGATGAGCTTTTAGCTTTGGCAAATACAGATAAATCACGTTTGTTATCTGCTCAGCTTTACATCAAAAATCTCTCTGATTTCTCAACAGTCAATGCGATTTGGATTGATTGGATGAATGGTTGTGTAGCGCCTTCGCGTGCCACGATTCAGGCTGATTTGGTTAATCCAAACTGGTTGATCGAAATTGCAGTGACAGCTGCACAAAACTAATTTTTTTAAACTCTCCCCGTGTATATCAGCGCTTGGGTTTCAACCGAAGTGCTGATGAGCGTATAAATGCCGCCCGTTAGGATAACGAGCACTGTATGAACATGGTTTATACGCAAAAAAGGACTTTAACAGGATGTTAAATTATGACGACTACCCCACAAGCTGACGGTGCAAATGCATCATCGCATGAATTACAACGGAAATTATCCAACCGCCACCTGCAATTGATTGCCATTGGTGGCGCGATTGGTACGGGCCTGTTCATGGGTTCGGGCAAAACCATCTCTCTCGCTGGTCCTTCTATTCTGATCATTTATATGATTATCGGGACCATGTTCTTCTTCCTGATGCGTGCATTGGGCGAAATTTTATTGTCAAATTTGCACTATAAGTCGTTTATCGATATGGCTCATGATCTGATTGGGCCGGGTGCGGGTTACTATATCGGTTGGTCCTATTGGCTCGGTTGGGTGTTGGTTGGTATTGCGGACTTGGCAGCCATTATTAACTATCTTGGCTTTTGGCTCCCGCCAGACATGGCCTTTACTCCCATGGGGCAGGCTTTAATCAGTGTTGGCTGTGTGCTGTTTGTCCTTGGGTTAAATTTACTGACTGTGAAACTCTTTGGTGAAATTGAATTTTGGTTTGCTTTAATCAAAATTTTAGCCATTTTAGGGTTGATCTTGATTGGTGGCTTTATGGTGTTTAGTCATTTCCAAGCACCGGGCGGTTCAGTTGCAAGCTTCAGTCATGTTTGGTCACATGGTGGTATGTTCCCTCAAGGTGGCAGTGGCTTTTTAGCAGGCTTCCAAATTGCACTCTTTGCCTTTGTCGGTGTAGAGCTGATTGGAACCATGGCTGCTGAAACCAAAGACCCTGAAAAGAACTTACCGAAAGCAGTGAATGCGATTCCAACCCGTATCATTTTGTTCTATGTCTTGTCGCTGTTTGTAGTGATGTCGGTGACGCCGTGGAATCAAATTCCTGCGGATCAAAGTCCGTTCGTTTCACTATTTTTACATGCAGGTATCCCAACTTCTGCCATCATTATGAACTTGGTGGTGCTGTCTTCAGTGATGTCTTCAATGAATAGTGGTGTGTTCTCTACATCACGTATGCTGTTTGGTTTGGCAAGAGAAGGGCAAGCACCACAGAGCCTAGCACGTCTGTCAAAACGTGCGGTACCAGCGAAAGGTTTATTCTTCTCATGTGCTTTTATCATGGCAGGTGCGGCGCTACAGTACTTTGTACCGAACACGGTTGAAGCCTTTACATTAGCCAGCTCATTGTGTGTGATTCTGTTCATCAGTATTTGGAGCATTATTATGGTGTGCTATATCCGCTACCGTAAATTGCGTCCTGAGCTCCATGCAAAATCGACCTTTAAGATGCCGGGCGGTGTTTGGATGTCTTATGTGGTCTTAATCTTTTTGTTCTTTACGTTGATTATTTTGAGTTTAGAGGCGGATACCCTTCGCGCATTGATGATCAGTCCATTATGGGTGATTATTTTAGCCGTGACGTATCAACTGCTGTACAAACCACGTATGAAAAAACGTCTGTTAGGGCAGCAATTGGACAACTAAGTAACATTTATTCTGTACAAGTGATGTTTGAAAGAAAGCCCTGCATAAGTAGGGCTTTCTTTTTGCTTGAGCTGAATCAATGGATTCTAATTCAGTGTTAGATCATTGTATGATTTTATATACAAAAGCTGTCTAAATCAGGTGATTTCACTTTTAATGAGGCACTTTAAAATTTTAATAATGATTTATGCGTAATTATAAAATAGACATTCTGCGTGGCGTGTCCATCCTTTTGGTGCTGATTCACCATTTCAATATCCCTTATAAATTACACGATACCTTTCTCGGCATCCCCATTGGGGGCGAGAGCTTAAGTACCTTGATTGCAAGAAATGGCAACTATGGGGTGACCATGTTTTTTGTCATTTCAGGTTTTTTGATTACCCAGCATACCTTACAGCGTAGTGGGTCTTTGGCGCAGATTAAGCTGAAAGATTTTTATATCCGTCGTATTGCCCGCATCATACCGTGTCTAGTGTTATTGGTTGCGATGGTCAGTGTGCTCGGAAGTTTAGGGTTGCAACCCTTTCTCAATCAGTCGCCCAATGGCGTAGAGGTGTCCTATGCTGTGACTGTTCTTTCAGCGTTGAGCTTCTGGATGAATCTATTAATTATTAAATACGGCTGGGTGAACTATGCCTTGGGCGTATTGTGGTCTTTATCGGTTGAAGAGGTCTTCTATTTAGCATTTCCTGTCCTGTGTTTAGCACTGGGTCGAGGCAAAGGCTTTATTGTTTTTCTGCTCGCTGTCATCGCGTATGCACCATATTTTCGTGCCCTCCATTTTGGTGAGGAAAGTGGTGCTTATTTGTATCACTATTTTTCTAGTTTCGATGGAATTGCCATTGGCTGCCTCACCGCAATTTATACGCAGCATTTCAAAGGTGCCATTTACAATCAAAAAATGATTGTTGCAGTAACAGCGTTTCTGATGACCGCTTTATATTTTTATGCACCCATCAAAGAGGTGAGTACATGGGGTATCAGCGTATTTGCGTTACTTACGGCGTTACTCATATTTTGCTTTTCTCAAGAGCCGAAAGTTAAACCTGCCTCATACACGGCACGGAGTTTGGTTTGGATTGGGCAGCGTAGCTATGAAATGTATTTGTTTCACTTAATTGTTCTCGGCTTAATGAAAGTGGTGTATTTCCCAAAAGACACTTTAGCGGCTGAAAAGTTGATGTTGTTGCCTGTTTATTTTATCGCGGTGTTTATTTTGAGTTGGGCGATTGAGAAATATTATTCGACCCCACTCAATTTAAAAATTCGTCAATCTTGGATACGTTCGTAATACTGATCTTGAACTGTGCTGTTGATTTTGTACAGACATTAAAAAGCCCCGAATCAATCGGGGCTTTTTAAGTGTGGGATTTTAAAATGTCGGTTTCACCACGACTAAAATCACCACAGCAAATAAAATGAGGGTCGGCATTTCATTAAAGAAGCGCCAAAATTTGTGTGACTTGTAGTGCGCATGACCAATCAATTTCTTACGGTAATAGCCGCAAACAAAGTGGTAAATCACCAACAGTCCAACCAAGCCGACTTTGAGGTAGAACCACAGGGCTTCATGGTAGTGGCGCGTTGCATCACCCCATTCGACCAAGAAATGTGCCGTGATCAGTGTTGCAATCATCGACGGCCACATAATGCCACGGTACAACTTACGTTCCATGACCTCGAAACGTTGATGACTGACGGCATCATCACTCATGGCATGGTAAACATAGAGCCGTGGTAAGTAGAACAATGCAGCGAACCAACACACCACGGCAATAATATGTAATGCTTTTACCCACAAGAAAGCATCAGAAGGAGCATCCATCAAGTCACCCTAAAATGGGCGGCTTAGCCTTCCCACTTTTTGAAAATGAGACATGCATTTACGCCGCCAAAACCGAAACTGTTACTCATCACAGTATTCAATTTTGCGTCACGTTTTTCAAGCACGATATCAAATGGTTTTGCGCCTTCATCCAGTTCAGTCACGTTGATGTTTGGTGCAATAAAGTTATTTTGCATCATTAGGACTGAGTAGATCGCTTCTTGTACACCAGCAGCACCCAAGCTATGACCTGTCATTGACTTGGTTGAGCTCAGTGGAGGAACTTGACCTTCGCCAAATGCACGTTCCATTGCTTTTAATTCAGTGATATCACCAGCGGGCGTCGACGTACCATGCGTATTCACATAGTCAATTTTGTCTACGCCGTGTTGTTTTGCTTCTTCAAGTGCCATTAGTACACAACGTGTCGCACCTTCACCCGATGGCGCAACCATGTCTGCACCGTCAGAGTTTGCCGCATAGCCTACAACTTCAGCCAAAATGTTGGCACCACGTGCTTGCGCATGTTCTAAAGACTCAAGCACTACAAAACCGCCACCGCCAGCAATCACGAAACCGTCACGGTCAGCAGAGTAAGGACGAGACGCTGTTTCTGGTGTGTCATTGTATTTTGAGCACAGTGCACCCATCGCATCAAACAACAAGCTTTGAGACCAGTGATCTTCTTCACCGCCACCTGCAAGCATTAAGTCTTGTTTGCCGAGTTGAATCAGATTGTAGGCATAACCAATGGCATCCGCAGACGTTGCGCATGCGCTGGTAATGGTGTGTGCAACACCTTGCATTTTAAAAGCAACACCAACGTTTGCTGTAATTGTGTTCGACATATTACGTGGCACGAAGAACGGACCAACTTTACGTGCGCCTTTGGTGTCTAACAATTCTTTCATTTCAACTACAGATGCAGTTGAACCACCACCTGAACCGCCCGCGATACCATAGCGTGGGTTGCCACCAATTTGCTCTGCTGTTAAGCCTGCATTTTCAACTGCAGCAACCGCAGCATTATATGCATACATGGCACAAACACCCATAAAGCGTTTCAGCTTACGGTCGATACCATCAAAGTCTTGTTCAGCAGCAGCACTGATATGACTTTTAAAATTGAGTTCAGCATAGGTTGGGTTAAAACGTGTCCCAGAAATCCCGTTTTGTAATGCATGAGTAACTTCTTCCAAAGTATTACCGATACATGAGTTGATACCCATGCCAGTGATTACTACACGTTTCATTTAAAGATCCCTTATATGGTGGTTTTGCAGAGTTACGCTTAAAGATGAATCAACAATTTATTTCTAAGCCAATTGCAACTCTTATGTTTTCAATGCAGATCATAATAGCAGAAAGAATTTTTAATTCTTATGGCAAATCCTATGCCAATTTGACTTGTCTTAAAATCGGGAGCAGGGCATTTCAACTTTACTAAAAGACACATATTCTTATTGAGATAAATGCGTACTACACCTAGTATTTAGCTAGAAATGAAAGATTATAAAGTACGGGGTACGGAATGGCGGATTCAAACAATAAACAGCGCAGTGGTTTCTTTTCAAATGCCTTCGGAGTGGCTAAAAAGCTCAGCCATACAGGTTTAAACATATTAAACCAAGTGAGCCCAGATACGGCTTCAGCACTGACCAATGCTACAACTGGTGATAGTGCGAGTACAAAAACAAAATCGAAAAATAAGCGTTATGAACATCCGCAGCAAGTCTTAAGAGACCATCTGCCGACAGTATCACGTCATTTATTAGGACGTCATTATGTCAACGCAAATCGAGTCGCGCATTTTGTGTCGCCACAACTTTCCGATAAAGCCGCAGATTATTTTTTTAGCCAGCTCAATCAATTTAGCTCGAGTATGAGCTCGGTCGATGCCGTTTTAGATGAAGCGGGTGTGCGTGATTTAGAAATGTTGACCCAAGATGTCGACCGTTCAAAACGGATTAGTCAGGCACTGTCCGAACAAAATAAAATTATTGCTATCTTGCAAGGCGCACTGACTGGAGCAACGGGCTTTGTGGGTTCAACCGTAGATGTACCCGCTTCCTTGGTGATGTCGTTACGTATGATCTACCAAGTGGGGCGTTCTTATGGTTTTGACTTAACTAAAGAATCCGATCAAGACATCGTCCAGTTTATTTTTAAACAGATTGATCTTGGGCTGATTGCGGAAAAACAAACTTTGTTGATGGCGATAAAAGCCATTTCAAGTACCTTGCAAACGCATGATGTCTCTCAGTTACAACAGCTTTTAGGTTCAAGCAATGACATTGAAGCCTTAAAGAAATGGTTGACCAATGCCGATGGTCAGCTGAAATGGGGGCAGTCGATTGCTAACCTATCACTACTGAATAAGCTGGCAAAACTCACACCAATTGCCAGTGCAGGGGTGAGTGCAGCTTATAGTTGGCGCCTTGTTGATGATGTACACCAAAAAGCACAACTGGTTTTTTCACAAGCCCGTCAATATATCATTCAACAAAAAGATACCAGCCTGAGTGCTTTAACAGCATATGAACGCTCACTTGAGCTTTTGGTGAAAGCCTCACCACGACTGCTGTCACAGCGCAGTACATCAGACACCGATAGCTCAGATTTGAAGCTTGGGGCTGAAGTAGAGTTAAATGGTCATCAAAGTATTGCTAAAGTAAAAGTTCAGAAAAAGTCCGACAAAGTCACAGCGCCTGTCGCAACCGAAGAACGTGTTCAACAAGGGCTGGAACAGCTCGCAGATCAAATGGTTGAACCCCATGATGCTGTCGCACCGCAGCAACCAGCCCTACACGTGGAAGAAGATCTTGCAGATTTATATCCAGTGGATGAGGCTGAGGAGGCTACACAGAATAATAATGAGTCTTTAGCACCAAATGAACCTAATACTGCTTCAAAAGTCACAGCAAAATCTGCGGTAGAGCCGACGGAAAAAAAGGTTACAAAAAGACGAAATGTACCAAGTAAAAAATAAACCCTTTAAAATAGATAGAAATTTGTAAAAGCCCTGATTTGGTCAACATTACATGTAGTTTGAAATGTTGACCATTTTTACGTCTTAGCTTACAATTGCATGCCCTCAAAAAGTCGTCTTTTTTTGGGTTTTTTATTAACGGGAGAATTGCCAAATGGCAACAACAAATCAGTTGATCCGTAAGGGTCGTACGACTTTAGTTGAAAAATCTAAAGTTCCTGCGTTGAAGGCTTGTCCACAACGTCGTGGTGTTTGTACACGTGTTTACACAACTACACCTAAAAAACCTAACTCAGCAATGCGTAAAGTTTGCCGTGTGCGTTTAACTTCTGGCTTTGAAGTTTCTAGCTACATCGGTGGTGAAGGCCACAACCTACAAGAGCACAGTGTTGTTCTTATCCGTGGTGGTCGTGTTAAAGACTTACCAGGTGTACGTTACCATACCGTTCGTGGTTCTTTAGACTGTGCTGGTGTGAAAGATCGTAACCAGTCTCGTTCTAAATACGGTACTAAACGTCCTAAGAAATAATCTTTCGAGATTAACTTCTTAGTTCGCTAGAACTGCAATCCTTTATCGTCTCGCTTGTCTGATTTCTGCATTAATTTTGTGAAATTCAAGCGACGTGTAGTAAGGCCAGCGAAAGCACATGACACTTTGTGCTACGGCTGGATTAACCTGAAGTGTCATATATATAGGTAGTTTAAAATGCCAAGACGTCGCGTAGTTGCTGCTCGTGAAATCCTTCCGGATCCTAAGTTCAGCAGCCAAACAATCGCTAAATTCATGAACCACGTAATGCAAGATGGTAAAAAATCTATTGCTGAAAGTATCGTTTACGGTGCTTTAGACCGCGTTCAAGAAAAAAACAAAGTAGACCCAGTTGAATTTTTCGAGACTACTCTTGAAAAAGTTCGTCCTATGGTTGAAGTAAAAGCACGCCGTGTTGGTGGTGCTACTTATCAAGTACCTATGGAAGTACGCCCATCCCGTCGTACTGCTCTAGCTATGCGTTGGTTAGTAGATGCTGCTGCTAAGCGTTCTGAAAAAACTATGGCTTTACGTCTTGCTGGTGAGTTGCTTGATGCAGCTGAAGGTAAAGGCGCAGCGGTTAAAAAACGTGATGACGTGCATCGTATGGCTGAAGCCAACAAAGCATTCTCTCACTACCGCTTCTAAGCGACTAAAACAGCCCCTATTCAGGAGGGTGATAGCTTGGCTTACGCCAAACTGTCATCGAATCGCTTTAAGCTGTTCGTCAGCTTAAAGCGCCTGTTTTAAACAACAAAATTTAGGAATGCAAGAAATCATGGCTCGTCAAACCCCAATTTCTCGTTATCGTAACATTGGTATTTCTGCGCACATTGATGCTGGTAAAACCACGACTACAGAACGTATTTTGTTCTACACAGGTGTATCTCACAAAATTGGTGAAGTACACGATGGTGCAGCAACAATGGACTGGATGGAGCAAGAGCAAGAACGTGGTATTACCATTACTTCTGCTGCTACGACTACATTCTGGTCAGGTATGTCTAAACAGTTCCCTGAACACCGTATCAACGTAATTGATACACCGGGACACGTTGACTTCACAATTGAAGTTGAACGTTCTATGCGTGTTCTTGATGGTGCGTGTATGGTTTACTGTGCTGTAGGTGGTGTACAACCTCAGTCTGAAACTGTATGGCGTCAAGCGAACAAATACCAAGTGCCTCGTTTAGCATTCGTGAACAAGATGGACCGTACTGGTGCCAACTTCTTCCGTGTTGTTGAACAAATGAAGACACGTTTAGGTGCATCTCCAGTACCTGTAGTAATCCCTGTTGGCGCTGAAGAAAACTTCCAAGGCGTAATCGACTTGATCGAAATGAAAGCGATCATTTGGGACGAAGCTTCACAAGGTATGAAGTTTGAATACGGTGAAATCCCGGCTGAACTTCAAGCTACTGCTGAAGAATGGCGTGTAAACATGGTTGAAGCTGCTGCTGAAGCTTCTGAAGAGCTAATGGACAAATACCTAGAAGAAGGCGATCTTTCTAAAGAAGATATCGTTAATGGTCTACGTGTTCAAACTTTGGCTTGTCAAATTCAACCAATGCTTTGTGGTACAGCATTCAAAAACAAAGGTGTTCAACGTATGTTGGACGCAGTAATTGAATTCTTACCGTCGCCTACAGAAGTTAAAGCGATTGAAGGTGTTCTTGACGATAAAGCTGAAACTAAAGCGATTCGTGAAGCATCTGACGAAGCTCCGTTCTCTGCACTTGCGTTCAAAATCATGAACGACAAATTCGTAGGTAACTTAACTTTCGTACGTGTTTACTCTGGTGTTCTTAAACAAGGTGATTCTGTTTATAACCCAGTTAAATCTAAACGTGAACGTATCGGCCGTATCGTGCAAATGCACGCGAACGATCGTCAAGACGTTGAAGAAATTCGTGCGGGTGATATCGCTGCTTGTGTAGGTCTTAAAGACGTAACTACAGGTGATACACTTTGTGATGAGAAAAATGTCATCACACTTGAGCGTATGGAATTCCCAGAGCCAGTAATTGCATTGGCTGTTGAACCAAAAACTAAAGCTGACCAAGAAAAAATGTCAATTGCTTTAGGTCGTTTGGCTAAGGAAGATCCATCATTCCGCGTTCGTACTGATGAAGAGTCAGGTCAAACAATCATCGCTGGTATGGGTGAACTTCACCTTGACATCATTGTTGACCGTATGAAGCGTGAATTCGGTGTTGAAGCAAACATTGGTAAACCAATGGTTTCTTACCGTGAAACGATCAAAAAGTCAGTTGAACAAGAAGGTAAATTCGTTCGTCAAACTGGTGGTAAAGGTAAATTTGGTCACGTATACGTACGTTTAGAGCCAATGGATGCTGATGCTGGTAAAGACTACGAGTTCGCTGAAGAAGTTGTTGGTGGTGTAGTTCCTAAAGAATTCTTCGGTGCTGTGGATAAAGGTATCCAAGAGCGTATGAAGAATGGTGTCCTTGCTGGTTACCCAGTTGTTGGCATTAAAGCTACATTGTTTGACGGTTCTTACCACGATGTCGATTCGGACGAATTATCGTTCAAGATGGCAGGTTCTTACGCATTCCGTGACGGTTTCATGAAAGCAGATCCTATCTTGCTTGAACCGATCATGAAAGTTGAAGTAGAAACTCCAGAAGACTACATGGGCGATATCATGGGTGACTTAAACCGTCGTCGTGGTATGGTTCAAGGTATGGATGACTTGCCTGGCGGTACTAAAGCAATTAAAGCTGAAGTTCCACTTGCAGAGATGTTTGGTTACGCGACTCAAATGCGTTCTATGTCTCAAGGCCGTGCAACATACTCTATGGAATTTGCTAAATATGCTGAAACTCCACGTAACGTGGCTGAAGGCATCATTTCTAAATTCCAGTCTGGCGGTAAAAAAGGTGACGACGAGTAATCTTTCGATTACTATAAGCCCAAACTAATTCATAGTTAAAAACCAAGTGCTCATGCAGTGATCCTGCATGAGTAGTTTAAAAAGGAAGATCTCATGGCTAAGGCTAAGTTTGAACGTAATAAGCCACACGTTAACGTGGGCACAATCGGTCACGTTGACCATGGTAAAACAACTTTAACAGCTGCAATTGCAACTGTATGTGCGAAGAAATTCGGTGGCGAAGCGAAAGACTACGCTGCAATTGACTCTGCACCAGAAGAAAAAGCACGTGGTATTACAATTAATACTTCACACGTAGAATACGATTCTCCAACTCGTCACTACGCACACGTAGACTGCCCGGGCCACGCCGATTATGTTAAAAACATGATTACTGGTGCTGCTCAGATGGACGGCGCGATCCTTGTATGTGCAGCGACTGATGGTCCAATGCCACAGACTCGTGAACACATCCTTCTTTCTCGTCAGGTTGGTGTACCTTACATTCTTGTATTCCTTAACAAGTGTGACCTTGTTGATGATGAAGAACTTCTTGAATTAGTAGAAATGGAAGTTCGTGAACTTCTTTCTACTTATGACTTCCCAGGTGATGACACTCCAGTTATCCGTGGTTCAGCTCTTCTTGCACTTAACGGTGACGCTGGTCAGTATGGCGAAGAAGCAGTTGTTGCGCTTGTTGACGCGCTTGACACTTACATTCCAGAGCCAGTACGTGCAATCGACCAAGCATTCTTAATGCCAATCGAAGACGTATTCTCTATTTCTGGTCGTGGTACAGTAGTAACTGGCCGTGTAGAAACTGGTATTGTGAAAGTAGGCGAAGAAGTTGAAATCGTTGGTATCAAAGATACAGTTAAAACAACTGTAACTGGCGTAGAAATGTTCCGTAAACTTCTAGACGAAGGCCGTGCGGGCGAGAACTGTGGTGTTCTTCTACGTGGTACTAAGCGTGAAGACGTACAACGTGGTCAAGTACTTGCTAAACCAGGTGCAATCAAGCCGCACACTAAATTCGATGCAGAAGTATACGTACTTTCTAAAGAAGAAGGTGGTCGTCACACTCCATTCCTTAATGGTTACCGTCCACAGTTCTACTTCCGTACAACTGACGTAACTGGCGCGATCAAATTACAAGATGGCGTTGAAATGGTTATGCCTGGTGACAACGTAGAAATGTCAGTAGAATTAATCCACCCAATCGCAATGGACCCAGGTCTACGTTTTGCGATCCGTGAAGGTGGTCGTACAGTTGGTGCTGGTGTAGTTGCTAAAGTAACTGCATAATCATCTGATTGTGTGAAAAAAAGCGCTCCTTTGGGGCGCTTTTTTTATTTATTCATCTTAGCAAGTAAGTGATTATTTTAAGGTAAGCATACAGCATGCTTTAGTGTTCATCCTAAAAATAGCGTAGAACTTTACGCACACTAAATTGTCTAACAATCTGTCCTCAAAACTGTCCTAAACTGATATTTTGCTGACCCTAACTGCACTTATGGGCTGAGCCCAATCACGTAAGATAAAAAGACGAAAACAACTATAAGTAATGGATGTCTTCAGGATATTCATAGGAGCAGAAAGATGAATGCAAAGGTAAAAATCACCAACCGTGCGGGCGCGAGTTTCCCTGTACGTCGGATGAACTTTGAGTTTGAAAGCGTACCTGAATATTGGATGAATGGTTCAGCTGGACTGACCCATTTTATGACTGCGCTTTCGGCACTCTTTCCAGCAGGTGAAATGTTTTTTATCGACAGTGTTCGTGCCGTTAGACAGCATCCCTCAATCAAAGATAATGCCGAACTACAAAAAGAGATTTCAGCCTTTATTGGTCAAGAAGCGATGCATACGCAAGAACATGAAGGTTTTAATGCTTCGGCACAAAAGTATGGGCACGATGTTGCAACACTTGATCGCTATACGGATCGTGCAATTCAAACCACGCGTAAAGTGTTTGCTTATCTCGGCAAGCCTGTGGGTATTACTCAAGAGATGGTGGATTTAACGGCAACCACCGCGCTGGAACATTTTACTGCAACCATTGCCTCTCAGTTGTTGGTCAATAACCACATTCAAGAGCTGATGCGCGATGAAACCATGAAAACCATGTGGTTATGGCATGCCATTGAAGAAAATGAGCACAAAGCTGTGGCTTATGATGTGTTTGAAGTAGTTTTTGGAAAGGGAATCAAATCCTATCTACTACGAACGGGATCGCTGGTTGCAGCCATGAGCATTTTATTCTGCGTTCAGTCGTATTTTGTATTTCGTTTATTACAGCAAGATAAACAACTGAACAGGGCAGCGTTGAAGGATATTTATACCTATGCATATAGTCCATCGAAAGGAATTATTACAGGGATGGCACGTGAAATGATCATGTACTTTAAACCGGGTTTTCATCCTAATCATCACGACACCGATGCGTTACTTGAGAAGTGGAAGCTAAAATTAAGGTTTTAAGCAGTTTTGGCTCTTTGAGCGATGTAAATCGCTCTTTTTTTTTGTTCGGTTTTTAGCACAAATTTTTTATACTGTGACCTCCACATTTTAGAAAGATAAACGAAGATGATTCGTTTAATGCAAGCTGCGGACTTAAGCCAAGTTGCGCAGATTGAAAATTTAGTTCAAACCCATCCTTGGAGCCTACAACAGTTCCAAGAGTCCATGCAGTCTTATCACAGCACCGTGATTGAACAGGCAGGGCAGGTCGTAGGGTTTTGTATCCTTCAGCCTGTTCTTGATGAGGCTAATTTATTGTTGATGGCCATTCATCCAAGCCAGCAAGGCAAAGGGTTGGGTTACCAGCTATTGGATGCATCACTGGCACAACTCAAAAACAACCCAATACAAGTGTTCTTAGAAGTCCGTGAGAGCAATCAAGCAGCGATTGCCTTGTATGAAAAGTCCGGTTTTCATCAAATTGATTTGCGTAAAAATTATTATCCTAAATCAGATGGTGGCCGTGAGCATGCTATTATTATGGTGAAATCGTGTAGTGATGACTTTTCCGAGTTATTTAAATAAGAGAAAAGTCGAGCTTCTGTATAACGCCATTATTTAATAATGGCGTTATTCCACCCCGAAGGTAGGGTGGTCATTAAGGAGTTTCCCAGTTGCTGTACTTCCTCGCTGCTCAGACTATGATTGAGTCTGCGCCACTGACCATCAATCAACAATTCTAGCGGTAAATACTGCGATTTATAGTTCATTTTTTCTGAGTGCGGCACCCAATAGCCCAAATACACAAACTGTAAAGCGCGTGCTTTGGCGAGCTCGATTTGTTTTAAAATGGCGAAAGTCCCTAGTGAACGTTTGTTTTCATCGGGATCAAAAAACGTATAAACCGCAGATAAACCATCATCTAGAGGATCGCAGGTCGAAACACAGATGAGCTGGTCTTCTTTCCACAGTTCTAAGAAAAAGCTCTCAGTACAGCTATGCACGAGGAATTTATCAAATTGATCACGGCTAGGCGGGAACATGTCTCCATCGGCATGGCGTTTAAAAATATAACGCTCATATAAGTCATAATGTTTTTGGGTGGCGTCTGCAGTGCGGGTAATTTTTAAAGTGAGATCTTGATTGCGTTTCCATGCTTTTTTTTGACTGCTGTTCATTTTAAATTCGCGCACAGGTACGCGGCTAGATAGGCACTGTCGACATAGATGACACTCTGGGCGGTAGACAAAATCACCACTCCGGCGAAAACCCACCCTAGAAAGTTCAGACAGCGTGACGACATCCATACGATGTGCTGGATCGAGAAATACCATCCGAGCTGACTTTTTTTCTAGATAGCTACAGTCATGCGGTGGCGTGATGTAATACTGTAAATCATTCAGTAGGGACTTCGGGTGATACGAATTCATGATAAATCCCTCTATTATTCTTTATTCAGTCAGTCGCGCATTTTGCGCTATTGTTTTACTTGAAAATACACCGTCCTGATACATTTTCCAATCGATAGCGGGTTGATTTACAACATCTTGTAACGATTTTAAGTAGGTTTGCCGAGAAAGTGTACAAGCACCAAGGCTTAACAGATGATCATTGACCAATTGGCAGTCGATCCAAGGCAGCTTATTTTCACGTCCAATCAACATCAGCGTATAAAATGCCATTTTTGAGACATCCGTTTCGGTACTGAACATGGACTCCCCAAAACAGCCGTGTCCAATGCTGACGCCGTATAGTCCACCAACCAAGCGTGTTTGATCCCATACTTCAACACTATAGCCATAACCTGCATCAAACATTGCACAGTAGCCATCAATAATGTCTTCGCTGATCCACGTGTCATCAGCATAGCTGCGAGGTAGTGAGCAGGCACGGATCACTCGTTCAAAAGCCTGATTGATGGTGATGCGATAATCTTGCTTTTTCATACTCCGAATGAGAGTTTTACTGGGCTGATAATCCTGCGGACGGATGATGCAACGTGGCTCGGGGCACCACCAGCAGATGGGCTCGCCTGTTGAGAACCATGGAAACAAACCATGGCTGTAGGCTTCAAACAGGGTAGAAGGGGAGAGGTCTGCACCGATACAAATTAAGCCTTCACCCTCGGGGTCAACTTCAAGCGGATCGGGAAAGATATACTCAGAAGGCGGTAACTGCTGCATAGTGGTGTGTATACATGATAAAAAATGACTTTAAGATCATACATAAAAAAACCGCCTATGGAAGGCGGTCTTTTTCAAGGCTTAGATTATTCGCCTAAAGCATCCAAATACTTTTCTGCATCTAGCGCAGCCATACAGCCAGAACCTGCTGAAGTGATCGCTTGGCGATAAACGCTATCAGCAATGTCACCTGCTGCGAATACACCAGCGACAGAAGCAGCTGTGGCATTACCAGATGTACCGCTTTGAACTTGGATATAGCCATCACGTAAGTTCAGTTGACCATCAAACATTGCGCTGTTTGGTTTGTGGCCAATTGCAACAAACAAACCTTGAACATCAATATCTTGTGTAGATTCGTCTTGAGTTGATTTTAAGCGAACGGCGGTTACACCCGTGTTGTCACCTAAAACTTCATCCACTTGGTGATTCCAAATGATGCTGATCTTGCCTTCTTTTTCTTTCTCAAATAAATGATCTTGAAGAATCTTTTCAGAACGCAATGAATCACGACGGTGAACCAAAGTCACATGCGATGCAATGTTAGACAAATATAGTGCTTCTTCAACGGCAGTATTACCGCCACCCACAACCATGACTTTTTGGTTTTTGTAGAAGAAACCATCACAGGTTGCACATGCGCTTACGCCTTGGCCCATAAAAGCAGCTTCAGACTCAAGACCTAAGTACTGAGCGGTCGCACCTGTGGCAATAATCAGTGCATCACAAGTGAACTCATCCATGTCACCTTTGAGTACAAATGGACGTACAGAAAGGTCGACTTCATTGATATGATCGTAGATGATTTCAGTACCAAAACGTTCTGCATGCGCTTGCATACGTTCCATTAGTGCAGGACCTGTTAAGCCTTCAGGGTCACCCGGCCAGTTATCAACTTCAGTCGTTGTCGTTAGCTGACCACCGAGTTGGATACCCGCAATCAATGTAGGCTTTAAGTTGGCACGCGCAGCATATACCGCAGCGCTGTAACCCGCAGGGCCTGAACCGAGAATAATCAAACGTGAGTGACGAGCGCTCATACGTAGAATCCTTTTTTTATTTAGAAATTTGTGGAATTATACGTGAAACTCTATAACAGTTGTGTGAGTTCAATGTCGATATTATTGATCAATCAAATCGATTTGAGCTATATAGAAGAAATATGCGGTGTAGAGCGGGGAAAAGTGGAAAAATCATCTGCTCGCTATACATAAAGCATTTAAGAATAGTGCATCTTTTTATAAAGAAGAGGTGCATAATATGACGTTTATTGTGAAACTTTTGCTTTAGGTTTCGAACAAAAACATTAATGAAGAATTTGTTACAGGACAGTATATGACTGAGGTGTCGGGTGCTTATGCACAGCGCTTATTAATGACATTATTTTTAGTCTCGTTTGGCATTTATTTGTTCCTTGCTACCGTGACCTATACCCCATTTGATCCGGGCTGGATGCATATATCAAGTGATACCTTGCAAGTCTCGAATGCCAGTGGCGTTGCTGGGGCGTGGATTGCTGACTTACTGTTCGGTTTTTTAGGCTGGGCAAGTCTACTTATTCCTGTGTTTTTGTTCATTGAAGCCATTCAAGTCTGGTGGCCGCATAGTTTTTTAAACCGTCCATTTCGTTATGCTGCACAATTCTTTATTTTGCTTGCAACCGCTAGCTTACTGTTCTTGTTTTGGAAAGTTCCAGCGGACACATTAGACAATGCCTCTGGCGGCATTATTGGTTATGAACTGGGACAAAGTTTGTCGCAGATTTTAACCATTTACGGTGCAACCTTATTTTTGGTCGTGTTTACCGTGGTCTTATTGACCTTGGCTTTCGGTATCAAATGGAACCGTACTTTCGCGACCCTCAAAGCAACTCCTGCGTATTTACAAGATTTATTTTACCGTAACGTACCTGAAAGCGAGTCTGCCTTTGATCGTACGACGCCAAGCGTCAAAAAAGAAGTGATTGCAACGGCACCGAAAAAGAGTGTTGAAGCAACGGAATTGGTCGAGGCGCCAGTAGCCGTGCAAGAGGCATCAGTTAAAGCACCTCAGCGCGACTATTCAGCAGAGCATTTGTTTAATGACATGGTGGCCAAAGAGCAACGTGTTCAAGAACAACAGGTGGATGTGGATGATGAAGTAGAGCTTGAGCGGACTATAGAAAAAGCGCACCAATTAGAACAAGACAGTCAACGCGTGGTGGCGACAGGGGAAGTGTGGCGTGCATTAAACTCAGGTGAAGATCAACGTCATAAAAATGATATTGATGCTTTACTTCGTGCTGCCGAAGAAGATCGCCCATTTAGCCCAGAACAACACTTTCAAGCAGTGGTGCAAGATCATACAGCGGCAATTGCTGATCCTCATTATTTCCAAGACGATGCTCCTGCACAGAAGAAAAATGTTGATTGGGATGATGATGAAATCTTTGACGAGCTGCTTGCTGCCGTACCCAATGGCAAAACAGCAACGGATGTTCACAGCCCCTTCAATACGCCTGAACCGGTGTCTCATTTACATGTGGTTGAAGATCCAATTGCGGTAGCCGAGGTTGCAACCTTAAGTGCTGCTGCAAGTCCCGTTGCATTACAACCAGCGCCGAGTGGAATTGCAAAAGCACAGCTTGATGAATTGGATGATTTAGACGAATTCCTTGCTGAAGATTGGTCGGAGCAGAAAGTTGCTGCTTCAGATGTGCGGACCAGCAGTAGCTATGCGCAGTCATCAGCTTTTGTACAAGCACCCATTCAGCATCATAATACAGTGAGCACAAGTGCTACAGTGGCTGTAGCCAAAGAAGTTTTGTCCAAAGAAGCGTTTATTGAAGCATGGCAGGACACCGCTGGAAAACCGCAAGACGAAGAAGAGTTTGACTTTGATGCGCCTTTGACTGATGCATCAGGCCGTCCAATGTCTTTGTCCATGCAAGTAGCAGAGCGTCGTCGTGATTTATCACCACTGCCAGGGTTGGATTTGCTGGATGAAGTTGACCTCAATAAAAAAGTCAATTTCACTGCTGAACAGTTGGCGCGTTTATCTGAATTGCTTGAAATTAAACTACAAGAGTTTAATGTCAAAGCCAAAGTGGTCGAAGCGCAGCCAGGGCCCGTAGTAACTCGTTTTGAGTTGGATTTAGCACCGGGCGTGAAAGCCTCTAAAGTGACCAATATTTCCCGAGATCTGGCACGTTCCATGTCCATGGCATCTGTACGTGTGGTCGAAGTTATTCCGGGTAAACCGTATATCGGGATTGAAGTGCCGAATAGCACACGTGAAATGGTGCGTTTAATCGAGTTGTTGACCATTCCTGCTTTTACCGATCCGAATAGCATTCTTTCGATGGCAATGGGCAAAGATATTTCAGGTAATCCTGTCATTGCTGACTTAGGTAAAGCGCCGCATATGCTGGTTGCAGGCACCACAGGTTCAGGTAAGTCGGTGGCAGTAAACTCGATGATTTTATCGATGTTGTTGAAATATACGCCGAATGAGTTACGTTTAATTTTGATTGACCCGAAACAGTTAGAGCTCGCTAACTATAACGATATTCCACATTTGCTCACACCAGTGGTCACGGACATGAAAGATGCAGTCAGTGCCTTGAACTGGTGTGTGAATGAAATGGAACGTCGCTATAAGCTAATGTCTTTCTTAAAAATTCGTAAGCTGGCGGACTATAACCGTAAAGTGGAAGAAGCGATTGCCAATGGTGAAGAGCTGATTGACCCGACTTGGAAAGCCAGTGATTCGGTTGCAGGTGAGCGTGCACCACGTTTGACCCCATTACCATCGATTGTGATTGTGGCGGATGAGTTTGCCGATATGATTATGCAGGTCGGTAAGAAAGCTGAAGAAATGATTACGCGTTTGGCACAAAAGTCACGTGCCGCAGGCATTCATTTGTTACTTGCAACGCAGCGTCCATCGGTCGATGTAATTACGGGTCTGATTAAAGCCAACATTCCAACACGTGTGGCTTTACGTGTGAACTCGAAAATTGACTCACGCACGATTTTGGATGCTGGTGGGGCGGAAGACTTACTGGGTCATGGTGATATGTTGTTCTTAGGGCCGGGTAAAATTGAACCTGAACGTGTACATGGTGCCTTTATTGCCGATGATGAAGTCAACCGCATCTGCGATGCTTGGCGTGAACGGGGTTCGCCAAACTATGTTGATGAAATCTTAACGCCATTTGATGAAGAGCCAAGTTCTCGTGGCTTTGAAGATGGTGATGGCGATCCAAACCGTGATGCACTTTATGACCAGTGCGTATCCTTTGTATTGGAAACACGCAAGGTTTCTGTGTCCTCGCTACAACGTAAGTTTAGTTTAGGCTATAACCGTGCCGCGCGGATTGTCGACCAAATGGAAGAAAACGGGATCGTGAGTGCGCAAGGTGCGAACGGTAAGCGAGAAATTTTAGTTTAAAAAGAAAGCCTGCGGATTGCAGGCTTTTTCTTAATCATTCAGTTTAGGCATCCAGTCATGCAAATTATTGATGCATTAATTCCATTGGTGGTACTCATTGCCATGGGGTATGTATTAAAGCGGTATCGCTTTTTAACGGTAGAATTTTGGCAAGGCGCTGAAAGACTGAATTATTGGATTTTGTTTCCTGTTTTGCTGTTCAGTAGTCTAGCCACCGTTCATTTTAATGTAGGGCAAGTCTTGCCAGCGCTTGCTGTGGTCTTTAGTGTGACCTTGCTGATGAGTGTGGTGCTGTGGGTATTAAAAGCGCTGTATGGTACGCCTGTGGCGCAATTTGGCGTCTATTTACAGAGTCATATTCGTTTTAATACTTATATTGGTTTGACCAGTATGGCTTTGATTTTTGGTGCTGCGGGGATGCAAGTCTTTGCCATGATTATTGCTTTTGTCATTCCTTTGGTAAATGTACTGTCCGTACTTGGTTTTTCTCAAGGGCAGGGACTGTCTTATAAAAATATTGCGTGGTCGGTTGCGAAAAATCCGCTGATTCTGGCCTGTCTGGTCGGGATTCTTTTTAATTTTTCAGGTATGCATTTGCCTGAGAGCATCAGCCAATCTTTAAAGCTAGTAGCAGGGATGAGCCTTCCGCTTGGGCTCTTGTGTGTGGGCGCAGCACTCCAGTTTAATGCGTTAAAATATGCTGGCCGAGCGCTAATTCTAAATACCTTTGGGCGTTTAATCTTGGTACCTATTTTAGCCTATGTAGGCTGTCTTTTATTTGGTTTAGCAACATTTGAAACCATGATTGTGGTGGTATTCTTCTCGCTCCCAACAGCCTCAGCAGCCTATGTCCTAACCAAATATTTTCAAGGGGATAGTCAACTCATGGCGGCAATCATTAGTTTGCAAACTTTGTGTTTCGGTTTGACTTTTCCACTTTGGATGTGGTTTTTACAGACATAAAAAATGCCAGTTCTACCGTACTGAGCTGGCATTTTAAAATTGCTGTTTTTGAAGAGTTAGGCAAATTTAGCCAAGACTTCTAAAAACGGTGCTGCCTGACGTGGGTAAGCGGCAATGACGTCATGAATGCGCTGACCTTCTGGATTAGTTGCGTTAATATCGCGACCATCCGTTTTAAATTGGGTGAGTAGACGCTCATAATCACTTGGGCGCATGTGTTTAAATGCATGGTACAACACATGAAAATCGCCATTCACACCTTCAGGAGGAAGCTGAGTTAAGTAGGCAAATACACGCTCATCTGACCATTCTTCATTGAACGTTGCTGGCTGAGATAATGCCATAGCAATCTCCTTGCTGGTTTAATCATTAAAAAAGGCAAAATATGGGAGACAAAGAAAATACTTTCTTGTGTCTGCGCATATTCTGCCTTGATTCAATTTGCTTGACTAATCAAAAATCAGATTAACGTTCTTCAGGCAAATTGATATTCATTTCAAGCATTTCAATATTCGCTTCAGAACGGACAGCCATTTGAATGTGCTGTTCATCTACACCGCGAACATAGCGATTCACCACTTGCATGATTTCTTTCTTCATTTGGTCGATTTTGTCTTGGCTAAGACGTTTACCTAAACCACTTTCAGACGCTACGATGACTTTCAAACGATCTTTTGCTGTTTGAGCACTAGACGGTTTTTCATCATTACTAAAAAGCTTACTCCAAAATCCTGCCATGTCTACGCTCCAAATAGTCGTGCTAACCAGCCTTTAGGCTTCACCGTAATATGACGGTAAGGACGTTCTTCACCTAAGAAACGTGCCACAAGGTCATCATAGGCTTGGCCTGCTGCTTCTTCAGTAAAGAGAATCACTGGTTTACCTTCGTTAGATGCTTGTAAAACACTCTTACACTCAGGAATCACTCCCAAAGTTGGCACACGTAAAATATCTTTAGAAATGTCGTCAATGGTTAACATTTCTTGTTTATCGGCACGTTCAGGGTTGAAGCGTGTGATACACAAGTGTTTACGAATACGACCTTCATTCATTTCAACTTTTTTGGTTTTGCTGTCGAGCATACCAATAATACGGTCAGAGTCACGTACAGATGAAATTTCAGGGTTGGTGACAATAATCGCTTCATCGGCATGGTACATTGCTAAAATTGCACCGCGTTCGATACCTGCAGGTGAGTCACAAATAATGTAGTCAAACTCTTGTGACAACTCATCCATGACACGTGCTACGCCTTCATCAGTTAAGGCATCTTTATCACGGGTTTGCGACGCAGGTAAAATATATAAATTCTCGATATCTTTATCGCGGATAAGCGCTTGTTGTAATCGAGCTTCGTTATTTAATACATTGACAAAATCATACACAACGCGGCGTTCACAACCCATGATCAAATCAAGGTTACGTAAACCTACGTCAAAATCGATCACAACAGTTTTGTGACCACGTAGGGCTAAACCTGTTGCAAAAGATGCGCTTGTCGTAGTTTTGCCTACGCCACCTTTGCCTGATGTTACGACAACAATTTTCGCCACCGAATCCACTCCTGTTATGGTTTAAATCCCCTTATTTATCATTTGGGGCTTTTGGTGTTTATTTATACATTAAAATTCAAGCGCTTCAAATACAAGCTCTTGTTGATCATTTAAGTAAATATGTGTTGGGCGTTTTAAATGCTGCGCTGGAATATCATCTGCAACACAATAGGTCCCTGCAATTGAAACCAATTCAGCTTCTAGAGCATGACAGAAGATACGTGCAGCGCTGTTTCCGCCCGCGCCGGCAATGACTCTACCACGAGCACTACCATAAATATGTATATTTCCTGAAGCAATCACTTCCGAGCCGCTGTTAATGCCTGCGGTAATAATGATATCGCCTTGATTTTGAACCAAGCACTGACCCGTACGTAAAATTTCGTCATGATATGAAGTTGCATGACGAATAACAGGTGCTGCCGCAACTGGCGCATTGGTAGAAACTGTCGTAGCAGGAGCTGGGGCTTCAACCACTTGCTCTTTGGTTGCTTTGACTTCTTGAAGTTGCGAACTAATACCATGACCTTGCGCAGGAATCACGGGGAATTGAATGGCACGGGCTTGTTCCGCCAAAATTCCTTCTTGTACTGCCATTGGCTGTACATCTAGATCCAGCAATAATTGAATCAAGGAAATTAACTCTTGCTCAACGCTACTTTCCAGAACAACTAACGCCCCAGCAGTCGATGCATTTTGTAATGTTTTACTTAATTGCTGTCGGATTGCATCATGATCATTGGTGTCAAGGGTAATGCGAATCGCATTGACCATTCTGCCAGTTATCCGGATATCAGCCATAATTTTTCCTTAAGACTTCTCAGATTTATTTTTTACTAAAGAAGTGATGTTGTAAATAGAGCAAATCCTAGAACAAAATGAAGGATTGCACTAGCTGCGTTTGTAATATTTTTACCTTAATGCTTATTCTTTGGCTTGATCATCTTTTTCAAGCTCTTCTAACCACTGTTTCACCTTAACTTGCTTGCGAATGGCATCCAAACTTTCATAGACCACAGACTCAACCAACTGTTCCAAAGACTGATTATCGATTTTTAAATCACTGACTTTTTCAGCTATCAAGCGATAGGTGGCATTGGGCTGTGCAGGATTTCCCACCACCATTGGTTCCAGTAAACCTTGTGTGATGTTTTCACCGAGTCGTTGTCCGATACTTTGAATTTGTTGCTCAATTCTTCCACCCACAATTGGAATCAAACGCAGTAATTGGGTGAGTTCAGGGGTATCTTCAATCGCACGATTGACAATTAGACCGACATTCTGAGCAATGAAATACTGACGCTGTTTCAATTCAGTGGCGAGAGATTCTTGTAAAATTTCAGCCAATGCTTGTGCAAATAAAGCCCGATGATGATCGACGAGGTCATGGATAATTTTTTTATGGGTCGAACTGGTATTTAATTCGTGCTTCACCCCATCCAAGACGGTAATCACGACGCGGTCAGAGAGTTCTTCCATCACTACGCGATAGTAAAATTTGCCCTTCGCTTGTACCGATGGAGGAATGACGTTATAGCCTAATTCATGCAGTCGAAAAGCAATCACCCCTGCACGAAATAATCTTAAAAAACGTAAATGAGGAATAATCGCTAAAATTTCGTACCAATGAATGAAGGGAAAGAAAAACCAGCGACGATGGTGTCGATACACGATCGCAATGCCCCAACGCACCAATAATTCAGTAATCAAGAACAGAATAAACCAAGCTTCTGTGGTGATGACCCACGGATGCAAATGCTCACGATAGAAGCTTAAGACACTTTCTAGGTGAATGGCATGGAAAAACCATCCACCGATATTGCTCATGATAAAAAAATTAGCACACAAACAAAACAAGTTAAAAATGATGAGAAACACCATAAAAATGTCATAGATCAAAAACAGTTTGAAATACAAACTTTGTGGATCAACCTGATGATATTTAGACTTTTTGACTTGGTTATTCTGCATCATGCATAGACCCTTACTGGGTTAAATTGGAGGTTGAGTATTTGGCTTTCATTTTTTCAATCAATTGGTCTTTTTCAGTCCAAAGTTGATCGACCCACTGTTGGAATTGTTCACGAAAGTGAGCATCGTCTTCATAGTTTCCAGCAAGCACCCATGCAGGAATATCAATTTTACGCAAATTAACCGCAATCCGTGGGACTTCCCCGAGCCAAAATTCGCTATAGCCAGGTGCGCCGTCGGGATAGACAATAGTCATATCTACTAAGGCATCAATGTCATTACCTAAAATACTTAAGCCTAAGGCCAAGCCACCCGCTTTCGGTTTAAGCAAATTTTGGTAAGGCGATTGCTGCTGTGCATGCTTCTCTTGCGTAAAACGCGTGCCTTCCAAATAGTTTAACAAGGTGAACGGTTGGCTGAGCAGTTGTTCACAAGACTTACGTGCCTCTTCCATATCGCGTGTTTTCAACGCAGGATTTTTCGCAATTTGTTCTTTACTATGCCGCTTCATCATCGGGAAGCCGAGAATTTTAAAAGCTTGGCCGACAAATGGAATAAAAATAAGTTCCCACTTGGTAAAGAAGCGGGTAAGGGGCATACGGGTTAAACCAAAATATTGGTTAACCGTGGTGTCGACCCAACTTTGGTGGTTACAGGTCATGAGATAACGACCTTGCATACTTAGCTCAAGACCATCATCGACAGAAATATCCCATTTCGTGCTGGGCAAGACATGATCGATTAAATAATTGTTCACAGCCAGCCAACTGTTAGTGATTTGAATATTCGTCTCATCCACCTTTTTAGATTTTTTAAACAGTTTGGTCAGGCCAAGCGCAAGCACTGGAGGGCCATGAAAAAAAGTACTGCCTGTAATGACTGAACCAACAGTTAAACCACGTGTGATTTTTTTTAATAAAGGTTGTTTTTGGTTTGGTGATGACATAAAAATAAACCCTAAAATATAATGCGTTTCGCAACTCGTTCTATTTCTAAAGCTCAATATAGTACGGGATGATCAAATAGAAAAGCACCAAGCATTAACTGTGTAGAAATTGTGACGAAGAAAGCCTTGAAAAGGAAATTTTTTATTACATATTGTAAATAAAGGCTTTATTATTAACAAAAAATCAATGGTCTAGATCATCGTTTTACGACAATATTCGTTCTATAAACAAAACACACAAAGAAGGAGGCATGCGATGCGTGCACTAGCAATTTCCGCAGTCGTTGGGGCAATGGTTCTTACAGGTTGTCAAAGCACTGGTAATAACATTGGCGGTGTAGAATACGATAAAGCTGCTCTAGGGACCTTAATTGGTGCTGCTGCAGGTTATGGTGTTTCTAAAGGAAACGCAAACACGAGCAGTCAAAACAACCGTGCTGCAGCGATTGGCGCAGTTGTCGGTGGTGCAACGGGTGTTTACCTTGACAACAAAGAGAAGAAACTTCGCCAACAAATGGCGGGGACTGGTGTAGAAGTTAACCGTAATCCAGATGGCTCTGTAGGCTTAATCATGCCGGGTAACATTACTTTTGATACCAACAAATCAAACATCAAGCCGAACTTCTATTCAACTTTAAACAAAGTTGCGCAAACCTTAACTGAAGATAACAAGAGCGGTATTCTTGTAACAGGTTATACAGATAGTACAGGTAATGATTCAATTAACATTCCTCTGTCTCAAGCGCGTGCGCAATCTGTAGCAAGCTACTTGGCATCTCAAGGTGTTTCTACAACACGTATTAATGCACAAGGTCAAGGTTCAGCAAACCCAATCGCGTCTAACGCGACTGCTGAAGGCCGTGAGCAAAACCGTCGTGTAGAAATCAGTATCTACGCAATTCAATAATTTTTATTGAAGACTGAAAAACCACCTTCGGGTGGTTTTTTTATGACTGTTAAAATATGAATTTGCATTATGCATCTGTAGCGGAGATGACTATAATCGAGCTCGGAATGAAATAGAGGAAAGACTATGTCACTGGCAAGTCAATTAAACGACAAGCAACTTGAAGCCATGAAATACACTCAAGGACCCTTGTTAGTACTTGCAGGGGCTGGTTCAGGTAAAACTTCGGTGATTACCCGTAAGGTTGCTTACTTGGTGAAACACTGCGGTATTCCAGCGTATCGCATCACAGCGATGACTTTTACCAATAAAGCAGCACGCGAAATGAAAGAACGTGTCACTAAATTACTTTCACGCGAAGAGGCAAAAGGCCTTTCAGTTTCGACTTTCCATACCTTCGGTCTAAACATGTTGCGTTTAGAGTTAAAACACACACCATTAAAAAATAATTTTTCTATTTTAGATGCGGACGACTGTAAGCGTATTTTGATGGACTTGATGCACCGTGACAATTTATCCGGTGCGGAAAGTAAAGAGCTGATTGCCAAAGCCATGAAGATGATTTCAGATTGGAAAAACGATCTGATTCCACCTGAGCAAGCACACACCACCTGTGAAACCGCAGAAGATGTTCAGTTTGCGCACTTGTATCAACTGTATGAGCGTAATTTACGTGCCTATAATGCGGTCGATTTTGATGACCTGATCGTGATGCCGACGCGTCTTTTACAAGAAAATGCAGAAGTACGTGAGCGCTGGCAAAATCGCATTCGCTATTTATTGGTCGATGAGTATCAAGACACCAACACCGCACAGTATATTTTGGTGAAATTGCTGGTCGGGGTGATGGGACAGTTCACAGCTGTGGGTGATGATGATCAATCGATCTACGCATGGCGTGGTGCCAAGCCTGAAAATATGGCTTTGCTGAATGAGGATTTTCACAATTTAAAAGTGATTAAACTCGAACAGAACTATCGTTCGACCAGTCGTATTTTGAAAGCGGCCAATACTGTGATTGGTAACAATCCGCATATTTTTGATAAAAAACTGTGGTCAGACAAAGGACATGGTGAAGTCATTCGAGTGATAACGTGCCGCAATGATGACGATGAGTCAGAACGCGTGGTGAAAGACTTAATTACCCATAAACTGATGAATGGTAAAAATTGGAAAGATTACGCCATTTTGTATCGGGGTAATTTCCAAGCACGTGCACTGGAAACACAACTGCGTCAAATGCAGATTCCGTACAAATTATCAGGTGGTCAGTCGTTCTTCGGACGAGCTGAAATCAAAGACGTGATGAGCTATTTGCGCGTCATTATTAACCCTGAAGATGACAGTGCATTTTTACGGATTATCAATACACCTAAACGTGCCATTGGGCCTGTGACTTTAGAAAAGCTGGGTCTGTTTGCACAAGAAAATCATTTGTCGTTGCTCTCTGCAGCGGGTGATCAGCGTCTCACCATGGTGATTCCTAAAAAAGCCACCACACAGTTGGCGGAGTTTGCAGACTTCATTACCACCTTCACTCGTGAGTTGCTTGAGGATGATGAACCTGTGCCAATTATCCGTAAGATGATGGTTGAAGCGGGTTATATCGACTATCTCAAAGAGTCTGCGGCGACGCCTGCGCAGGAAAAAACCAAGCTGGATAATATTGAAGTGTTGTATAGCAGTATTCAAAGTTTGATTAACCGTGCTGAAGATGTTGATGAGAAAAATATTGAAAGTGTGATTCGTAAAATGGTGTTGCTGGATATGTTAGAGCAGCAGCAAGAAGAGGAAGACACTGACAAAGTAAACTTATTGACGCTGCATGCGTCTAAAGGTCTTGAGTTTCCATATGTTTATCTGATTGGACTTGAGGAAGAGTTGCTGCCGCATAAAAACTCGATTGCCGCCGATACAGTTGAGGAAGAGCGTCGCCTGATGTACGTGGGCATTACCCGTGCGCGTCAGGGTTTAACCATTACGCTTGCAGAACAACGTAAGGCGGGCGGTCAAATGAAGCAAATGACGCCAAGTCGCTTCTTGGATGAGTTACCGCAAGATGAGTTGGAATGGTTGGGGCGTAAAAAGAAACTGGCGGGCAATGTCGATCCGAAATTACAAGCGCAGCATTATTTAGACAATTTACGTGCTTTGATTAAGCGCTAATTATTTTTTGTTTTAGAAATTTATTGTACTAGGAAAAAGAGAATGAAAGTTCAGGTTAAAGTGTTGGATTCGCGTTTAGGCAATGAATGGCCAATGCCAACTTATGCGACAACGGGTTCAGCCGGCTTAGACCTTCGTGCATGTGTCGATGTTGCGACCGTCATTGAACCAGGACAAACTGTTTTGGTCAAAACGGGTTTATCTATTTATATTGAAGACCCGCACTTTGCAGGTTTAATTTTACCGCGTTCAGGTTTAGGTCATAAGCACGGTATTGTTTTGGGTAACTTGGTGGGATTAATTGATTCGGACTATCAAGGTGAATTGATGGTTTCAGTTTGGAACCGTAGCCAAACGGCTTTCAGTTTAGAGCCAGGTGAACGTCTTGCACAGTATGTACTCGTACCTGTGATTCAAGCACAGTTCGATATTGTAAATGAATTTGAAGCGACAGAACGTGGTGCAGGTGGTTTCGGACATACTGGTCAAAACTAATCTCTCAGTGATAAAGTAAAACAACAAAGCCTCTCCTTGAAAGAGGCTTTGTTGTTTTAATGCTGAATGATCATTTTTAGTTCATAAAAAGTTACAACTCTTTTTTGAATCCTTAGTAAAATTAAACCCAGCGTTAAGCATAACAACAAGGACAGCTGAAAGAGCTGTTGATCTGAATAAATTAGAAGTTAGACCTATGGATTTTCAGCCAAAATTTCCTGCACATATTTTTCGTGCCTATGACATCCGTGGCAAATTGGATGTTATGAGTGCTGAGCTGATTCGTGCCATTACACAAGCGCTCGCAACTCAATATTTAAAGACTGGGCAGACACGTTTAGCCATTGGTTATGATGCTAGACAAAGCAGTCCTGCTTTTGCAGAAATTATTTACAAAGAATGTCTTAAACAGGGCTTAGATGCGCAAATCATCGGATGTTGTGCTAGTCCTGTGTTGTATTACACGGCACGTCAGTTCGACGGCAATGGCATTATGGTGACAGCCAGCCACAATCCGAAGTCGGATAATGGGATCAAATGGATTATGCAGGGTGAGCCTCCTTTACCTGAGGCAATCCAACAGGTGGCACGCGATGCAAATGAATATTTTGACAGCCATGCAGAGATGAACTGGCAAACGTTGCCACATCAGATCGTGCCTGAATATTGTCTGGCTTATCAGGCGGCATTGCTCAATGATATACAGCTCATGCCTCAACCGCGACCCTATAAAGTCGTGGTGGATGGTTTATACGGTTCAGCGGGGCGTTGTGCCGTTTTGGTCTTAAAGAAACTCGGCTGTGAGGTGCATGCTTTACGCTGTGAGGCCAATGGTGAATTTCCTGAACATGCCCCCGATCCATCTCAAGCCAAACATCTAGATCTACTACGAAACGCCGTGCAACAGCAGCATGCCGATATCGGTATTGCCTTTGATGGGGATGGTGACCGTGTTGTATTGATTGATGAAAAGGGCGTAATCATTTCAGCAGACCGTTTATTGTCCTTGTTTGCGCACATGTGTTTGGCTGATCATCCAGCACATGAAGTGGTTTTTGATGTGAAATGTTCCACCATGGTTCGAAATACAGTATTGGCCCATCACGGTATTCCAAAAATGATTCGCACAGGTAGTTCTTTTTTGCGGAAATATTTGGCGCAATCTGAAGGGCATGCGGTTTTTGGCGGTGAATATGCAGGGCATTATGTATTTAATGATGGTCGTGGCTTTGGTTATGACGATGGTTTATATGCCGCACTACGTGTGCTGGAATACTTAAGTTTGAAGCAATGCACTTTGTCCGAAGCACTGGCAGACTACCCAGAACGTGCCAGTACAGAGGATATTTATATCAGCACCCATCAGATTTCACCCGCGCTGGTTTTAGCGAATGTGGAAAAACAAAGTCAGCACTTTCAAGCAGAAATGAGTAAAATTGATGGCGTAAGACTTGATTTTGAGGATGGATTTGGCATTATTCGAGCATCGAATACGGGCGAGTATTTTACCGTGCGTTTCGACGCGGACAGTGATCAGCGGCTCCATCAAATTCGCCATAACTTTGTGCACATGCTGACGGCAGATTATCCGCAGATTGCACAAGACCTATTAGACGCCCATTAAGGAGAGGCACATGCCACATCAACATACTGGCCTCGACAAAGCACAAGTCCTGACTGAAGCTTTGCCGTATATTCAACGTTTTGCTGGAAAAACGCTAGTAGTGAAATATGGTGGCAATGCAATGACCGATCCTGAGCTTGAGAGCTCGTTTGCACGTGACATCGTTTTGTTAAAAACCGTCGGTTTAAATCCAATCGTGGTGCATGGCGGCGGTCCACAAGTGGATTCGTTTTTAAAGCAATTGGGGCGTGAGTCGGATCGTATTGATGGTATGCGAGTGACCGATCCAGCGACCATGGAAGTGGTTGAAATGGTGTTGGGCGGTAGTGTGAATAAATCTATCGTGAACTTGATTAACCAACATGGCGGTCGTGCCATTGGTTTAACGGGTAAAGATGGTAATTTACTGCGTGCACAAAAGTTACTGATGGAAAAAACTGCGGAAGATGGCACGGTACAAAAAATTGATCTAGGCCTAGTGGGCGAAGTGACCAGTGTTAAAACCGATGTATTGGAAATGTTTACCAGTGGTGATTTTATTCCTGTGATTGCACCTTTAGGTGTGGATGAAGAGGGCAATACTTATAACATCAACGCGGATTTGGTGGCTGGAAAAGTGGCTGAAGCTTTAGGTGCTGAAAAGCTGATTTTGTTGACCAATATTTCAGGTGTTTTAGATGAAAATAAAAACCTGCTCACGGGTCTAACCACCCAAGAAGTTGACCGTCTCATTGAAACGGGCGTGATTTACGGCGGGATGATTCCGAAAGTGGGTTGTGCTCTAGATGCGGTGAAAGGTGGTGTGGTAAGCGCGCATATTGTGGATGGTCGTGTGCCACATGCAACGTTGTTGGAGATTTTCACCGATCATGGTGTCGGTACATTAATTACCAATCGCAGTAATAAACACTAGCATTTTAAAAAAGCCTCTTCGGAGGCTTTTTTTAGGCCTATGCATTTTATAAAAATAGTTTTATGCGTGAATGTGTTCGGGTTATGAAGCATTGTGAATTGCAAGCCAGTCAGGACTCATGCACAATAAAACCATCATAAATAAATATGTTTAAATAAGATCAAGATTATGTGCCAACTGCTCGGAATGAACTGTGCAACACCGACTGATATTACCTTTTCATTTCGAGGCTTTTCACAGCGCGCGGGGATTACTTCAGACCATTGTGACGGTTTCGGGATAGCTTTTTTTGAGGATAAAGCCTGCCGTTTATTCGTTGACAATCAATCTGCAGTTGAGTCGCCGATTGCTGAATTAATTCGGAACTATCCGATCAAATCACGCAATGTGATTGCCCATATCCGCAAAGCGACGCAGGGAAAAATTAACTTAGAAAACTCACATCCATTTAGCCGTGAGCTATGGGGGCGACAGTGGATTTTTGCGCATAATGGCGATTTGCATGACTTTGATCCTGTACTTTCAGGACGCTTTACCCCAGTTGGCAATACCGACAGTGAACGTGCATTTTGCTATTTACTTGATCAGCTGGTGAACAAGTTTGGCTATATCGAGCCAAGTCTAGATCAAGTTTTTGATTTATTAACGGATATTTCTCCACGGATTGCGGAGCATGGCACGTTCAATTTTTGTTTATCGAATGGACAAGCCTTGTTTAGTTATGCCATTACCAAACTGCATTGGTTGGTGCGTGAGTACCCATTTAAACCTGCGCAGCTGATCGACATTGATGTTGAAGTCGATTTTAGTCAAGTGACTACCGCAGAGGATCGCGTGGCCGTGATTACTACCGAACCGTTGACTCAAAATGAAGCGTGGACAGCCTTTGCACCAGGGGAAATGATTTTATTTCAATATGGCAAAGCGATACGCCACCAAATGACCCATGTGGAACGTTTAATCCGAGAAGCCAAAGATCCGTCTTTAAAACGCGTTACTAAAGCGGATCAATATTAATTTATTTCAAAATGATTGGAATATAAAAGCATGGCGAATTCAAACATGAGGTGCGACAGTTTCAAAAGCCATATGATAATCAACAAGCTGAGCAAATTTCTCTAATGGTGTAAGCCAATCTAACGCCTTTCTAGGACGAGTATTCAGTGACATGGCAACTTGATTTAAATAATGCTGATCTGCCTGATTTAAATCAATCCCTTTAGGTAAATATTGCCTAATTAAACCATTCATATTTTCGCATGTGCCTTTTTGCCAAGGTGAATGTGGGTCACAGAAATATACATCTATGCCTAAATCTTCTTCGAGTATTTTATGTTCTGACATCTCGCGTCCACGGTCATAGGTCAACGTTTTACGCAGTTCTGCAGGTAAATATTTCAGAGCTTCAGTTAAAGCCTTGCGCACTGATTCTGCCTTTGCATCAGGTAATGTTGCCAAGATACAGAGCCGTGTATTTCGTTCAATAAGTGTTGCTATCGAACTTTTATTGTCTTTACCTTTAATTAAATCAGCTTCCCAATGACCCGGTATTTTTCTTTCTTGAACTTCGGCTGGGCGCTCATGAATAGTTTTAATATCCTGTAATATAGAATCTTTTTTAGGTTCACCGTTAGCTTTTCGCTTTTTATTTTCATGACGCAGACAGGATAATAAGTCTTTTTTCAACTCACCCTTGGGTAATGCTCGTATCGTTGAATAAATCGTTGTATGGCTTACATTCATTGTTTGATCCAAATCAGGAAATGTCTTTAAACGCTTTGCTATTTGCTGAGGAGACCATAAACAACGGATCGCTTCAACAATAAATTTCCAGAGGATTGAATCGATTTTGAGTTTTCTGTGACCACGTCTACGTCTAGCGAAGGTGTTATCAGAAGCATATCGAGCTTGATAAACGTCATTGATGCTATTTCTTTTAAGCTCACGATAGATCGTACTAGGATGTCTTTTAATGAGTTCAGCAAATTTTCTGGCTGAAAAGCCTTCTTTTCTTGACTCAAGCATTAATGCAGTACGATCTTCAAAGTTAAGATGATGGTATGACAATTTTATATACTCCATAAACCCTTTAAATTAATTAGGTGGTTTATGTCGCACTTCAAGTTTTACTCTGCCATGTATTGAAATCAAATGACATCCAAATCAGCATGGATGGTAAAGGTCGATGGGTTGATAATGTGATGGTTGAACGATTATGGCGGAGCGTTAAATATGAAGAGGTGTATCTCAAAGCCTACAGCAATGTTTTGGATGCGAAGAAGCAATTAAACGCATATTTTGAATTTTATAATTTGAAACGACCTCATTCGAGTCTGGACAAAATGACTCCAGATGAGTTTTACTATGACCAGCTACCACAACAAAATAAGGTAGCTTAACTAGAGCAGAGTATCACTTATAAATAAGCTTTTAGTTGTTCAAACATGTGGGACCACCTCTATTTAAAAAAAGGAAAGAAGATGAAAATTAAGTTTTTAACAGTTTCATTGATGCTTATTCTGCCATTTTCTGTTTTTGCAGCAAATACTGTAGTAGAAAAAGCGGTCATTGAATCAAATAATACATATAAGGCGAAGTATAACTTAGAGGATATGACTGAGTTTAATCAGGCTCAAAAGGGCTTTATTGCCAAGCCAACAGGTCAAATTAAAAGTGAGAAAGGCAATGTTATCTGGGATTTTGATGCATTTAGTTTTTTACAAGATCAAGCACCAAATACCGTTAATCCCACTCTATGGCGACAAGCAAAATTAAACAACAATGTTGGGCTATTTAAAGTAACAGATCGAGTTTGGCAAATTCGTGGTTTTGATTTGGCAAATATGACCATCATTCAGGGTGATACTGGCTGGATTATTGTGGATACATTAACCTCTAAAGAAACGGCTGAAGCAGCACTTAAATTTGCTAGACAGCATTTAGGTGAGCAAAAAATTTCAGCCATTATCTTTACCCATAGCCATATCGATCATTTTGGTGGTGCATTAGGCGTTCTTTCTAGCGAAGAAATTAACGCTAGAAAAACTCCAATTATTGCGCCAAAAGGCTTTATGGAAGAAGCGACCAGTGAAAATGTGATGGCAGGTTCAGCCATGATACGTCGTGCGACTTATATGTATGGAACTTTTCTACCTAAAAATGCGGAAGGATTGGTGGATACAGGTTTAGGTAAGGCTGTTGCTGTGGGAAAAATGGGCATCCTTGAGCCTACACAACTGATCACTCAACCAGAACAGAAAATGACGGTTGATGGCTTGGATTTTGTGTTTTATAACGTGCCGGGTTCAGAAGCACCAGCAGAATTAACGTTCTCTATCCCATCATTGAAACTTTATAACGGCGCAGAAATTCTATCTCATACCATGCATAATCTTTATACCCTTCGGGGTGCTAAAGTCCGTGATGCCTTAAAATGGGTGGGCTATCTAGACCAAGCAATGCAGCATGCCAAAGCATCCGATGTATTGATTGCACAGCATCATTGGCCTGTCTGGGGCAATGACAATATTCAAGATTTTATTAAAACCCAGCGAGATGTTTATAAGTTCACGCATGATCAGACGGTGAGATATATGAACTCTGGTTTTAATGGCGCTGAAATTGCCGAAAAAATTAAGCTTCCAGCGGCACTTGATCAAAAACTATATGCTCATGGCTATTATGGAACCCTAAAACATAATGTAAAAGCAGTATACCAATATTATATGGGATGGTTCGATGCCCATCCTTCCAATTTAGATCCATTACCCCCTAAAGCTGTTGCAAAAAAATATATTGAGTTAGCAGGTGGGGAGAACAATGCATTGAAAAATGCGCGGGATGCCTACGCTCAAGCTGACTATAGATGGGCTGCCGAGATTTTAAAACATATTGTGTTGAATAACCCTCAAAACCAACAAGCAAAAGACTTATTGGCGAATACTTATCGTCAATTGGGCTATGCTGCTGAGGCTTCAACTTGGCGTAATTTCTTTTTGGTGGGCGCTCAAGAGCTACAAAATAATGTACCCCTACAAAATACTTCTGATCCGAGTGATTTATTGATTCATACACCAACTGAAAGATTTCTTGAAGCTATGGCGACAAATTTAGATGTGGAAAATTTAAAAAATGAAAACCAGTGTATCAATCTGGTTTTGTCGGATACCAAAGAGCATTTTTCATTATGGGTTGAAAACTCAGTCATGCAGTTTAAGCGTTATGATGAAAGTAAAGATTTGGCATTGGATTGCCCTACATTAACCTTAACCAAGCCCTTATATCTAAAAATGATTACAGGTCAAATAGAAGGGGTAAAAGTCCTGCTTTCTAAAGACAGTAAAGTCAAAGGTAATCCACTGAAAATTGGAAAATTCTTTGCAATGTTTAAACGTCCAGATTCAATTTTCCCGATTGTGACTCGACCAAATGGCTAAGCTCAAATAAGTAAAGTCGAAACTTAAATTAATAGATCCAAAGAAATGGGTGAAATTATCAACTTGGTTCTCCCAATCTTATAACAGGAATACAAGAAATTATTTCTTGTATTCCTCTTTAAAATTAAAAGTAAGCTATATGTATTTTAACTCTATTGATACTTTATTAAATGGTTTTTGAATTTTTATACTTTATTTTCGATGGAGATATTTTTATTAGTAGCTTGTTTAAAAAAGATTTGTTTATTTTTCTATTAATTGCTTCTAAATAATAACTTCAATATTTTTGTGGTTAAAAGGCAAGGGGGTATTATGATGTGTTTTTTATTGAAAATAAGCTTTTATATTAGGGCGAATTCAAACATGAGGTGCGACAGTTTGAAAAGTCTTATGATAATCAACAAGCTGAGCAAATTTCTCTAATGGTGTAAGCCAATCTAACGCTTTTCTAGGACGAGTATTCAGTGACATGGCAACTTGATTTAAATAATGCTGATCTGCCTGATTTAAATCAATCCCTTTAGGTAAATATTGCCTAATTAAACCATTCATATTTTCGCATGTGCCTTTTTGCCAGGGTGAATGTGGGTCACAGAAATATACATCTATGCCTAAATCTTCTTCAAGTATTTTATGTTCTGCCATCTCGCGTCCACGGTCATAGGTCAACGTTTTACGCAGTTCTGCAGGTAAATATTTCAGAGCTTCAGTTAAAGCCTTGCGCACTGATTCTGCCTTTGCATCAGGTAATGTTGCCAAGATACAGAGCCGTGTATTTCGTTCAATAAGTGTTGCTATCGAACTTTTATTGTCTTTACCTTTAATTAAATCAGCTTCCCAATGACCCGGTATTTTTCTTTCTTGAACTTCGGCTGGGCGCTCATGAATAGTTTTAATATCCTGTAATATAGAATCTTTTTTAGGTTCACCGTTAGCTTTTCGCTTTTTATTTTCATGACGTAGACAGGATAATAAGTCTTTTTTCAACTCACCCTTGGGTAATGCTCGTATCGTTGAATAAATCGTTGTATGGCTTACATTCATTGTTTGATCCAAATCAGGAAATGTCTTTAAACGCTTTGCTATTTGCTGAGGAGACCATAAACAACGGATCGCTTCAACAATAAATTTCCAGAGGATTGAATCGATTTTGAGTTTTCTGTGACCACGTCTACGTCTAGCAAAAGTGTTATCAGAAGCATATCGAGCTTGATAAACGTCATTGATGCTATTTCTTTTAAGCTCACGATAGATCGTACTAGGATGTCTTTTAATAAGTTCAGCAAATTTTCTGGCTGAAAAGCCTTCTTTTCTTGACTCAAGCATTAATGCAGTACGATCTTCAAAGTTAAGATGATGGTATGACAATTTTATATACTCCATAAACCCTTTAAATTAATTAGGTGGTTTATGTCGCACTTCAAGTTTTACTCTGCCCATGTTTATAATAAAATAAAACATGCTTTTATTTTGGTACATACTTATAAAATAATAAAATTGATTAAATAATAACTGATTCTTTTGGTCGGATTTAAATTTATTTACTTATTTAAAATAAATACTTAAGTTTAATTTAATGAAAATAGTATAAAACCAACCAATTTGATTCACTTTTATTTTTAATTCTAATCGATATGATTAATTCATGTAATTAATCTATTAATTTTTATTGGGTGGTCGGAATGATAATGAAGTGGGTTCCAGAATATAATACTGGTATCGATGTGATTGACGATCAACACCGTCGTATTCTTGATTATATCAATGAAATTGATGCGATTGATGTCAATACTGACCGTGAACGCGTGAAACAGATTTTAGAAAATATTATTGATTACACACAGTCTCACTTCACTTTTGAAGAGTCTCTCCAAGAAGAAGCAGGTTATAAATATCGTGTGCCACACAAACGTGTACATGATTTATTTATTAAAAAAATTGAATCTTATCGTGACCGTTTTGAGCTGGGTCATTCAATCGAAGCTGAGCTGCATGAAGTGTTGTCGAAATGGCTGATTAACCATATCCAGCATGATGATGCAGATTATGTCGGTGCCGTAAAAGAAAATATGATGGGCATTATTAAAGAAAAAGAAAAGAAAAAAGGGAAAAATTGGTTTGCTCGTTTCTTTTCATAAGTGAGCCAAACGAGGGATAAAAACAATAAATTTTAATTATATTTAGCGCAGCAAATCATCAGTTTTGATGGTTTGCTTTTTGTTTTTGATTTTCATAAGCGAGCAAGGCAAAATAGCGCAAGACTTATTGAAGGAACGCATCATGCAAGACAATGCTCTGTCACGATGGTTATCGCCGCTGATGGCATTTTGTTTATCATTTATTATCATTGCCACACTTGCACCCTTGGTGGGAATTCAGGTTGAACGTCAGCTCGACTTTTGGTTACTTTGGTTAGTGACCATGGTGATCTTGGCTTTACCTGTGTGTTACTTAGAAATTGCCTTAGCCAAGCGTTCAAAAACCACGGCATTGAATGCTTTGTTGAGTTTGACGCGTGATGCCGATGCTTCTCAGACGTGGCGTCTTGTTGGATGGCTTGCTGTCGTCTTTATTCCTTTTTTAGCGGGCGGCATGTTGTCTAATGCTGCGCAATTATTAAATCAATATGCACTGGCCGATATGACATCGTCCGTGATCTTTATTGCTTTGGCTGTGGTTGCGATTGCGTTGTCTTTTGCCCCACGTCTGTTGACCTTAGCGTTAACGGCGGTCGGTGTGCTGATCTCCTTAGTGCTTGCAAACCTCTCTGGTACAGGAACCGCTGAGTGGCAAGTGACGCCGGTTGAATTTTCAGAATGGGGCAGTGCAACGGTATTGGCTTTGGTGGCAAGCGGTTTAGGACTCGGCCTGTACTGGCAGAACAGTTTGGCACAAGTTCAACAGCAAGATGCTGCAAGCAAGACTGTTTTACCGATTTGGATTGCACAAATTTTGGCGGTGGTTGCTTTTGCATTTTTTGCAGTCCAAGCGGCATTACCTGCGTATGCGATTGCCTTAACTGCAGTTGTAGCGGCAGCCGTGCTGTTACAGATGGCACGTGAGCAGTTGGCTCAGCGCCAGTTAAATATTGTGATTCAGTGGCTCGTGCTGCTGGCTGCAACGTTGGTGTGGTTGATTCCAGCCACTGGCCTGATCTTTAACATTTTACTGATGTTGTGGGGCTTAGTGATTTGTTTGATTTATGCCATTTTTGCTGGTTGGATTATGAAAATTAGCCATTTACGTAAGTCGATGAACTTTAGTAATGAAGCTTTTTATAATATTTGGCGCATTGCTGTGCGTGTTGTATTACCCGTTTCTATCGTATTGGCCATTGTAGCCGTACTTGGAAAACTGATCTAATGCGCATGCTTCAACAAGTCTGGGTTGCCTATGCAACAGCAGACCAGCAGTTTCATATCAGTGTGCCATTTTCTGAAGGAATGACGGCGCAGGATGCGATTCAGCTGAGTGGCATAGGTTCGCAGGTTGAATTGCCTGAGCCTTTACAATTGGGCATCTTTGGTGTCCGCTTGAAAGACCTTCAACAGGTTTTACAGGCAGGGGATCGTGTTGAAATTTACCGACCTTTGAGCATTAATCCTAAAGATATTCGAAGGATACGTGCACAAAATAATCCTGTGGGTCGCTTTGCAAAAGGCAATCGCTTAAAACAATCGAAATGATATGAAAAACCCCTCAGTTGAGGGGTTTCTTTTTTAGAATAAGGCTTTATAGTGGGGGCGCGTTTAGAATCGCTTCTTTCGATGCTGGTAAGCCCGGCTGAGATGCAGGAATGGTTTCTAAGCCTTCAATTTTTTGCACAATACCGTTTGGGTCGAAATAGACTTTCAGGTGTTGACCTTGTGCAGCAGGAATCTTGGCTTTTTTAGCATACGTTCCTGGGGTATAATTGTAGATGTAGTCCCAACGTAGCGGATTCATTGGATCTGAAACTGTCGGGCTGCCAAGCAAAAAGCGAACTTGTTGATGGCTCATGCCAACTTGTATTTTTGACGCTTGTGCTTGAGTTAATGGCGTACCTTGAGGAATATCAACTTTATAAACGCCCAAGGTCGAACAGCCTGCGAGCAGTGAAGTGACGAATAACGCCAACATGATTTTTTGCATTTTGCTACACTATCCCAAATTAATTATGATGCAATTGAGCCACGGATAGATCATACTGCATCTACACTTTGTTGCATATTCTAACTTTAAATTTGTTGAGAGACCTTTTTACATGCCAATTTCAAATCAAGATCTACGCAAAGCTGGACTTAAAGTTACACTTCCACGAATTAAAATATTAGAACTACTAGAAAATTCAAAGCAACACCATTTAAGTGCGGAAGATATTTATAAGACTTTACTTGAACAAGGTGAAGATGTCGGTTTAGCAACTGTTTACCGCGTGTTAACGCAGTTTGAAGCAGCGGGCATTATTCAGCGCCATCACTTTGAAAATAACCATTCTGTTTTCGAAATCATGCAAGACGATCATCATGATCATATCGTTTGTCAAAACTGCAACAAAGTGGTTGAGTTTAGCAACGAAGTGATTGAGCATGAGCAGCACGAAGTTGCTGAAAAGCATGGCTTTACTTTAACAGGTCACTCCCTAAACCTATACGGTTACTGTGATGCTGCAGAGTGCCAAGAAGCACTTCGTAAAAAGTAATCACTTAGATCTAAAAAAAGGGCTTCATGAGAAGCCCTTTTTTATTGTTTAAAGGAATACTTAAGCTTGTCCGTCAAACGTGATGTTTGCACTGGCATGCAATAGACGATCACCGCCTTCTTCGGACAACTTGATTTGTAAACGTAAGTCGTTTGGAGAGTCGGCGTGTTTCAGCGCATCTTTATAGGTAATCTGCTTAGCTTTGTACAAATCGAATAAGGCTTGATCAAAGGTTTGCATACCGAGTTCACGAGAACGCTTCATCAGGTCTTTAATTTCGTGGATTTCACCTTTACGGATCAAATCGGAAATTAACGGTGAGTTAATCAAAATCTCAATTGCAGCGCGACGTGAATTACCGTCAGGTGTTGGAATTAACTGCTGAGCAACCATCGCTTTAAGGTTTAAAGACAAGTCCATAAACAATTGGCTATGACGGTCTGCTTCAAAGAAGTGAATAATACGGTCGATGGCTTGGTTGGCGTTGTTGGCGTGCAGCGTTGCAAATACCAAGTGACCTGTTTCAGCAAAGGCAATCGCATAATCCATGGTTTCACGGGAACGAATCTCACCAATCAGGATCACATCGGGTGCTTGACGTAAGGTGTTTTTCAGCGCGATTTCAAAAGAGTCCGTATCAATGCCCACTTCACGCTGGGTAATGATACAGCCTGCATGCTCATGAATAAATTCAATTGGGTCTTCAATGGTAATGATATGACCTTTTGAGTTTTGGTTACGGTAACCAATGATCGAAGCCAAAGAGGTCGATTTACCCGTACCTGTTGCACCCACAAAGATGATGATGCCACGTTTGGTCATGGCTAACTCTTTGAGTACAGGCGGAAGTTTTAACTCATCCATTGTTGGAATTTGCGTCTCAATCCGACGTAAAACCATACCTGGCATATCACGCTGTTGAAATGCACTGACACGAAAACGTGCAGTTTTATCCCGATTCATAATCGCGAAGTTGCACTCACGTGTGTCTGCAAATTCTTTACGCTGTTTTTCACTCATAATTGAGTTGAGCAGTTGTCCCGCGACATCACCCGTCAGCTTACCCTTAGCCACAGGCACAATTTGACCGTTAATTTTCATGGAGGGCTCAACATCAGCGGTGATAAATAAATCTGACGCTTTTTGTTGAATCATATAATTGAGTAAGTCGTTAAAATCCATATCTCTACCCCAAATCCATTGTTTTCTTATAAGAAGGTTTCAGGTTGCTTGGCAGCTGTACGTGCGGTCTGTGGACTGATCACTCCTTTGGTGACCAAGTTTTTCAAACTTTGATCCAGTGTGGTCATACCGTAGTTTGCACCAGTCTGAATAGCAGAATACATCTGTGCCACTTTGTTTTCACGAATTAAGTTACGAATGGCAGGAATACCAATCATAATTTCATGCGCGGCAACACGGCCACCGCCATTTTTCTTGAGTAAGGTTTGAGAAATCACGGCTTGTAGCGATTCAGACAACATGGCACGAACCATGTCTTTTTCTTCAGCAGGGAATACGTCAATCACACGGTCAATGGTTTTTGCCGCAGAGGTGGTATGTAGTGTACCGAAGACCAAGTGACCCGTTTCAGCGGCAGTGAGCGCCAAACGAATGGTTTCAAGGTCACGCATCTCACCCACGAGGATAATATCGGGGTCTTCACGGAGTGCAGAGCGCAGTGCTTCGTTAAAACCATGTGTATCACGGTGCACTTCACGTTGGTTGATCAAACATTTTTTTGACTGGTGTACAAATTCGATTGGGTCTTCAACTGTTAAGATGTGGTCATAGCGGTTATCGTTAATATAATCGATCATTGCCGCCAAAGTGGTAGATTTACCAGAACCAGTAGGCCCCGTTACTAAAACTAAACCACGTGGCAATTCACACAACTCTTTAAAGGTTTGTCCTAAACCTAAGTCTTCCATGGTCAGGACCTTAGAAGGAATGGTACGGAATACTGCACCTGCACCACGGTTTTGGTTGAATGCGTTCACACGAAAGCGAGCAATGCTTGGCACTTCAAAGGAAAAGTCCGTTTCTAATTTTTCTTCGAAATCACGACGTTGTTTGTCATTCATGATGTCATAGACTAGTTTATGCACTTCTTTGTGTTCTAACGCTGGTAAATTGATACGACGAACTTCACCATCGACACGAATCATCGGTGGCATACCTGCAGATAAGTGTAAATCTGATGCCCCGTTCTTAGCCGAAAAGGCTAGTAATTCTGTGATATCCATTATTTCCCCGAGTTCATTTAAATGCTAATTATTTTGATAGAATAATAAGGCTTTCAATCAACTTAACCAACAGTTTGTTGAAAGGCAAAGCAAAAAAGATGACCGAAATGAGACCCTCGTCAATGAATATCTTGCAAAATTCACGTCAACACGTGTTATCCCAAATTCAACAGGCCTGCGAAATTTCAGGGCGTGGCGTAGAGTCTGTAGAACTTTTGGCGGTTTCTAAAACACATCCGAGTGAAGTGTTACGAGACATGTATGCTTGTGGTCAACGCGCCTTTGGTGAGAACTACTTACAAGAGGCTTTGCAGAAGATAGAGGCGCTACAGGATTTAGAGATTGAATGGCATTTTATTGGGCATGTACAACGCAATAAAACCAAACATTTGGCTGAAAAGTTTGCATGGGTGCATGGGGTTGATCGTTTAATTATTGCAGAGCGTTTATCGGCGCAGCGCCTGATAATGCAACCACCATTAAATCTTTGTCTACAGGTCAATATCGATGCTCAAGACAGCAAAGATGGCTGTCAACCTAGCGAGGTTGCTGAGTTGGTAAAAAGTATCAGTCAGTTGCCTAACATCAAACTGCGTGGTTTGATGGTGATTCCTGCACCGAACAATACTCAAGCCTTTAAGGCGGCGAAAGTGTTATTTGACCAAGTAAAAGAGCTGCATGTTCACCCTGAAAACTGGGATACCTTAAGCATGGGTATGTCAGGCGATATGGTCGATGCAATTGCAGCTGGGTCGACTATGGTTCGCGTTGGAACCGCCTTGTTCGGAGCGAGAGATTATTCACAGCATTAAGTCTAAATAGGGATTCTTGAGCTTAAAGGCAGTGAGAAGCGCTTAACTTACAATTATATAAAACTAATAGGCTGCTGAAAAAAATAGGCTTAATTTAAACTCATGAATTGAACCGTCTATAGATTAGACAGATGAACAATGATTGCCTGACAACGATAAAAATTGCATTTAGGATGAAGCCAAAATGAAAAAACTCTATTTATTTATCTCCCTGCTTTTAAGCTTATTTGTAGCAGCTTGTAGTAGTACAAATACCAAAATGAGTGAGATGAGTGCGGAAGCTACGGTTCAGAATGCTCAGGTCGCTAAAAGTGAAAAATTAGGCACCAAGTGGGGCGATGAGATTAGTTCAAACGTCACGGAAGTCAATTTAAAACGTTTATCCAGTAGCCCAATTGCTGAATCACAAGTTCGCTATGCCAGCAAAAAATACGTGGGGAAAGCCGTGAACAGCCTGTCATTAGCCGCTGGAAAAATCAGTTTTTCGATTGTAGATGATGCACAGCGTCCACTGCCTTTATTTCGAGATGGTCAGCAGTATTATTTATCTGGCAAAGATGGACAAAGTTATCAACTCAAATACCAAAACCATAGCAATAGCACATTTGAAGTGGTTGCCAGTGTCGATGGTTTAGATGTTATTGATGGACGTGCAGCATCACGTAGCAATTCAGGTTATGTGCTTCGTCCACAGGGGGGGTTGATTATTGAAGGCTTCCGTAAGAGTGACTCTGCGGTGGCATCTTTTACCTTTAGTCGACCTGAAGATGCCTATGCTGCAAACTCAGATCATGGTTCCATCCAAAATACAGGTGTGATAGGTACCGTGATCTACCCGCTACAGTCTGTGGCGACTACAGACAAAGCCGCAGATGCATCTAAATATGCACCTCCACCAAAAGCATTCCCAGCGGATTAAAGCATTCGTTTGGATCTCACAGGGAGCATTTACATCAAGTAGGATGCTCCCTTTATTTCTAACCGAGAGATGGTGTCTTAAAACAAATCAAACTTTGACATTTCAAAAATGTGAAATTATCCGACCACCTCAATAGTACTGGCACCTGCGCCCAAAGCTTTAACTTGGATTTGTACAGGAATACGTTCATGCATTTCTTGGATGTGTGAAATCAGCACCACTTTACGACCTTGATTCTGTAATTGGTCGAGAGCATTCATGACCATGTGCAGGGACGATGCATCTAAAGTTCCAAAGCCTTCATCAATAAATAGAGATTCGATTTTCATTGACCCTGAGGCCATATTGGCAATGGCAAGAGATAGGGCAAGGGCAGTCAGGAAAGACTCACCGCCAGAAAGTGATGCAACGGAGCGGGTCTCTCCATCCATATCATGATCAATAATAGCTAGACTCAGCGAATGCTCTAAACGCTTTAAGGTATAACGCTGTGAGAGTTGGTTGAGCTGTTGGTTGGCATGCTCCAGTAAAATATCGAGATTATATTGCTGCGCATAATCACGGAATTTTTTGCCTGTGGCATCTCCCATCAGACCTGAAATTTTACCCCAACGGTGTTCTTTCTGTTGTATCGCTTGAATCTGATCTGCAAATTGTTTTTGTTTGGCGACATTTTGATGATGCAACTCAAGTTTGAGTTTGAGTTGATCACGTAGTTCAAGTTGTGTTTGCAGTGCTGTTTGATGTTCCTGCATTTGCTGTTGTAACTGTGCTGGGTCAATCTCAGGTTGATGGCCCAGATGTTCACTCAACTGCTCTTGCATAGTTTTCAATGCAGCATGTGCTTCATTTACTAGGCGTTCTGCATGCTGTAATTTCTGACGGATGTGTTGTTCCTGAGCCGAGTTAATTTGAGCCAGCGCATCTAAATCTGATTTGTGGAAATCAGGATGTGCATTGAGCCAGAGTTGAAGGGTATTTTCTACTTGGCTGGTACTGGTCTGATTCTGCTGCAACTGGGCTTTAAGCTGTTCTAGCTGATTTTTTTCTTGTTCGAATTGATGGCGCAATTGATCAAAATGCTGTTTCAGCTGTTGATAATGGCTTTGCGTCTGCTGGCGATGTTGATCGTGCTGGATGAGCCACTCATTGGCTTTGATGTCAGTTAAGCCTGTCATTTGTTGGATCAATTGATTGGCTATTTCTGTATTTTGCTGTCCTCTTTGTTTGATCTCACTGAGCTGTTTGTTGGTTTCAGTGATGTGCCTACTGGTATTTTCGATATTCAGTTGATTGGTCTTCAACTGTTGCGTGGTTTGATCGCGTTGCTGATGCCATTGTTCCAGCTGTTCCAGTTGTTGTGAACGGGTATTTAGGCGTATCAAGATTTGCTGAGCGGTTTGGGTGGTCTGCTGTTGCCAAGCTATTTTTTCAGCTTCAGATAAACACTGCACGATATGCTGAACTTGGTTGTGCAAACCGTTCGCTGTTTGTAGTAAATGTTCAATCTGTTGAATGTTTTGGATGCATTGTTGCTGGATTTTAATATTGTGTTGGAACTGCTCAGACTGTTGTTTGAGTTGTTGCAAATCCGAGTGATATTGTTGAGCCATTTGCGTGAACTGAGTCTTCAATTCCGATGCTGTTAGGGTGAAGTCGAGTGTCATATTTGCTGTTTGACTGTGTTCGATTAACACGTGTTGCAAAGTACTAATTTTTTCAGAAAGTTGCTGAATTAGAGTTTGGCGTTGTTCTATTTCAGTATTCAGTTTAGTCAGCTGTTGCTGCGCTTGTTGCCAGCCATCAAAGCAATTTTGTTCTTTCAGTGTTGCCTGTTGTTCCTGCTGTTTTTGAAGCTCAAACAGGGCCTTTGAGAGCACAGTATCTTCCACTTTATAAGGATGTGAGGTACTTCCACAGACTAAACAGGGTTCGCCGTCTTGGAGGGCCGAGCGTAAATCTTCGATATTTTCAGCATGCAAAAGTCGCTGCTGTTGCAACACCTGTTGTAGCTGGATGCGTTCACTTTTGGCAGATTGAAAGACTTGTTCAGCTTGTCGACTATTGTGTTGTACGGCTTGAAGCTGTGTTTTGGCGTTGTTGAGCAGTACTTGCTGTTCTGTAGCCTCAGCTTGTAAGTCAAAAAACTGCTGAATTTTTTGCTGAATCAGCTCGAATTGGCTGAGTTGATTGATTTTGAACTCGCGTTGCTGTTGTGTCTGCGCAACTTTTATTTCAAGCTGTTCGATCGTCCCGAACTGTTGAATCGACTGCTGTAATTGTTCTTTTTCTGATGCTAGCCGATGTTCCGCTTGAGCACGTGGCCCGAGCTGATGTTCAATTTTTTGATATTGATGAATGAACTGTTCTAGCTGTTGAGTATGGGCGCTGAGACCTTTGTCTAAGTTTACAAACTGTTGTGAGCTTTCCAGTTGCTGCTTACACTCGGTTTGCTGTCGATCAATGTGTTGGATCTGCTGTTCAAGTTTTTGTTGTTGCTGAGTTAGGGGCAGCTTAGACTGCTCTAAAGCATGCCATTTTTCCTGAACTTTCTTAAATTCAGCCCCAATAAAATCACGTTCTTGAATACATTTACGCACCTCATTCAATGCATCATGATGGGTACTTTCAAACTGTTGTAGTTCATTCACTGCTATTTCAGCTTGAGTAAATTGGGCTTTTTCACTTTCAAATTTAAGCTGTAAATGATTGAACAATTGTTGCTGTTGTTGAATACGCGGTGTCAGTTGCTGCACCGTTTGCTGTAACTGTTGTTGCTGGAAGACCACAGCACGAATTTCTGAAAAGATCTCCAAACGAGCCAAGTGTTCGCGCTCAGGAGCTAAATCTTGTTGTAACTTGCTTTGTGTATCGAAGAGTTGTTGTTTGTTGATGATTTCACTGTCGAGTTTATGTTTGCGTTCAAACCATTGTTGTTGTTTTTCTAGTTGCGACTTTTGAGCTTCAAGCTGTTTATAATCCCTGTCACACTGCTGAAACTCTGTCGATAATGCAGTGACTTGTTCACCAGTTAATAGTTCAATATGACCCAGTACATTTTCGAGTTCTTTGCGCTGCGTGGCGACGGATTTGGTTTTCTCATAAGCCAGTTGACCAATTTTCCCAAAAATAGCGGAATTGGTTAGATATTCCAGCAATTCGCCGCGTTCATTGTCCCGTGCTTTTAAAAAAACGGTGACCTCAGATTGGGCCAATAAAACGGCACGAGTAAATTGTTCAAAACTGAGCTGTGTGATGCGTTTAATATTTTCATCGACGGCTTTGGCTTTATCCGCAACCACAACACCATCGGTGACACATTTTAAAGAACGTTGCACACTTTGTAGTTTGCCATCGGCTTTTTCACGCGAACGTTTTAATTCCCAACGCGCGATATAGCGCTTTTGGTCTTGTGCAATAAAGCAAAGCTCGGCATAACCATGTGCAGTGCCACGACGCAGAACGGTCAATGGGGAGTTGGTGAGCAGCTCTGAGCCATCGACATCTTGAAGTTTCCCATCACTGTCTTTTAGTCGTGGAATACGGTTAAACAGGGCCAAACACATAGCATCTAAAATGGTGGATTTACCTGCGCCTGTTTTCCCCACAATGGCAATCAGACCTGCACTGGCTAAGGGATCACTTTCAAAATCAATCAAATGTTCGCCAGAAAGTGAAGCAAGGTTCTTAATTCGAATCGATAAAATATTCATACTAAACCTTTAAGCCTCGTGTTCATCTGCAAGGCATTGTTCTGCTTCACGCATTAAGCTCATAAAATCGTTCAACACTTCTGCATCATTGTGATAACCCTGTTTTTCCCAAATTTGCTGAAACAGTTTTTCTGGTGTAGGCGGTTCTAAACTTACTTTAGCGGGTGCATTGGGGTCTTGCTCAGTCGCTAAATATTGACGTGAAATACGGACTAAACGATAACGGTCTTTGGGTAGAGCCTCTTCGAATTGTTGTCTTAAATTGGGCTGCGGTGGAACAGTAGTATGGTATTCAATATCGACATATTCACGTTGATCAATCTCTGGGATGGCACTTTGAGGCAGTGCTTGCAGCTTTTCCAGTACTTCATTGAGTTCACCGCGTATCTTATGCAGTTGAATACTTCGTGGTATTGCTAAAACATTCAATTGAAAACGGGATGAATCGTTTTGTGTGGGATCAAGTGTCACTTCAACAATCTGATGTTTATAGTTAATTTCACTAAAAGATAGTGGAATCGGGGAGCCACTATATCGGATATGCTCTTCACCGACTTTTTGAGGTTTATGCAAATGCCCGAGTGCCACATAGTCAATGATTTCATCAAATAATGTCGTGGAGAGTGCTTCTTCATTCCCAATCACAATAGGCCGTTCAGAGTCTGAGGTTTCGCCGCCTTGCATATGTGCATGAGACATTAAAATCAGGGCTTGATCTGCTGTTTTGCGGGCTTTGGCCACGGCAATCAGTTGTTGATGCAAATAGGCAATCGCGTTTTGGCTATTGGTGGTGTGTTCATTAAAGCCTGTAATTTCAGCAGGACGCAAAAAGGGCAGACTCAGACACCATGCCACAGTATTTTGTTGCTCATCTAAAATCGGGACCAATAAGTGCTCAAGATCAATCTGTTGTTGGCTATTTTTATGAATCACTCCCACCGCTTTGGCATTGTATTTGGCCAGTAAGGGTTCAACTTGTTCAATGCGGTAGCCTGAGTCATGGTTGCCTGCAATCATCAGGGTTTGCATATGCGGTGCACGTGCATGCGCATCCGCTAAGAACTGATAGAGTTGCTTTTGTGCGGACGATGAAGGGTTGATGACATCGAAAATGTCTCCTGCAATCAAAAGCGCATTTGGCTGTCTTGCACTGATTTGTTCCAGTAACCATGCTAAAAACTGTTCATGTTCATACTGACGGGAATGGTTATAAAAAAACTGTCCCAAATGCCAATCAGATGTATGAAAAAAACGAACAGCCATAGATACCCCAAGCTCAAAGCGCAATAGAGCTATAAGCTAACATAAATCAAAATTATGCGATGGATAATTGTCGCTACGACGACAATCTTTGACCTGATAGTTGAGTGCCTATTTTTAAGTTGAATTGCACAGAAAAACTATTGAGCGATTATGTGAAAAAGAATGTGATGGGTTTATTTGATTAACACCATAGTAAAAAGATAAATTTTGATTAAAAAATGTTCTTTTAATGGGGTATTATGTAATTCTGTGAAATTGTATATCGTGTCGAAGTCGTAAATGAAATGTGAACATCGATCACGGATTCAATTTTGAGACTTTATAAGAATGATTTATGCAGAATGTCTAAAAAATAAGTTATGCCTTGAATAGGACAGGGTATAAGGAGAACATAACTATGTCTGATTCTATTTTCAGTTCGCCTCGTATTGTTAATGATCTGGTGTATAAGACGCTGATTGAATCAACACTTGCTATTCCTTGGAGTATTGATTGGGGTACCAAAAAGTTTAGTTATATTGGCCCACAAATTGAAAAAGTGCTGGGTTGGAAGCAAGACTCGTGGAGAACAGTCGAAGATTGGGCGATGCGAATACATGAAAATGATCGTGCATGGGTGGTTGATTTTTGTGTGGCGCAGTCAATTTCTGGGGTTGATCATGAGGCGGATTATCGCGCACTGACCATAAATGGAGAATATATTTGGATTCGCGATGTGGTGCATGTAGTGCGAAAACCCAATGGGGAAGTCGATAGTTTGGTTGGATTTATGTTCGATATTTCGGAGCGTAAAAAACAGGAACAAGAGTTAGAAATACTGAAAAAACAACTGGAAGAATATTCGTATCAAGACGGTCTGACGGAGATTGCCAACCGTCGCTTCTTTGAAGATAGCTACCAACGTGAGTGGCTCAATGCCCAGCGTGAACAGCAACCTTTGACCCTCATCTTATTGGATATCGATTATTTTAAACAATACAACGATCATAATGGTCATATTCTCGGTGATGCTTGTCTGAAACAAATTGCACAAATACTGAAAAAAAGTGTCTCACGACCACGTGATTTGGTCGCACGTTTTGGCGGGGAAGAGTTTATTTTGATATTGCCTGATACAACACAAGCGTCTGCAATTGAAGTGGTGGAGCGTATTTTACAGAGTATCCGTACCGCTGATATTTGCCATAGCTCATCGCCATTGGATCAGCGTTTATCGGTCAGTTTAGGGGTGAAGACCATTATCCCAACGCAAAAAAATGACAAAATGGCCTTTTTAAAAGAGGTCGATCAGAATCTCTATTTGGCCAAAGAGCGGGGACGTAATGGTTATGTCATTCAGGATGCAGAAGACGTCCAGCACTTAAACTCATATTAACTTTTAAGGGTTTCTTGATCTATTGAGGTGGGGGAGCACTGAAAAATCAGTCCTCAAAAAAATAAAGACCGACGATTCGAGTGATGATGAAATCGTCGGTCAAAGAAAACTGCTTCACGCTTAAATGTCGGCTGCTGACAACATTTAAATTTGGAGCCAATCTTATTGCTCTAGGAAAGGTCACCGTACGTATTGTGGATGCCGGTACAATGTTGACGGTTGCTGCGACCTTGTACCCTATTTAACGCACATCAACTTCGATTGGTTGACATGAAAATGAAAAAAAACTGAATTTTTTTTATAATGATTTTTTGGCTGGGTTTAAAGTAGCGCTATGATTTCGCTAACACGATATTTTCTCTGGTTTTTTTTCATATGTTTTGTCTTTAGTTGTGTCTGTGGTGTGCTCGCTGCACTACTTCCGACAGGGATGGGAGCTGTATTAACGGCTGTACCTTATTTGGTGGCCATGATTTGGGTTTTACTTAAATTTATTAAGCAGCAGCGCCGTGCGCCAAGCCAAGCAGAGCGGAAGAAATTCACTTTAGGTTTTAGTCTAATTTTTTGGAGCTATAACTTTGCCTTTCTCATGTTAGGTTTATTTATCTTTGCGCAAGGAGATGCTGAAGTTTGGCAAAACTTTATGCTCTACGTCCAACAACCACAGTTTATCAGTATGGTGGTGATTCTGATTTTATTGATTGCGATTCCGCTGTATGTGCTGACTTACTGGTTTTATGGCAAACAAGCGGAGCGTATGGCAGCAAAAATGATCGATCAATCGTAAAGCTTTCCTCTAAATGCTATAGTTTGAGCAAAAGCATCATTTGAGATCACGCTATGCAAAAAGAACGTGTATTGGTGACAGGAGCAAGTGGTTTTATTGGTTCAAACTTGCTCGATTATTTATTAGAAAAAGATTATGAAGTGATTGGCTTAAGTCGACAGAAAAATTTGCCTAAAATTCACCCACATTTGACTTGGATTCGAGCTTTAGAAGAACTCAAGCATGATCGCATTGATTATGTGGTGAATTTGGCTGGGGAAAGTATTGCTCAGGGACGTTGGACAGATGCCCGCAAGCAAAAGCTGATCGCCAGTCGTGTTGAAACCACGACAATACTCTATCAATATCTCGCTAAAAGAAATATTAAACCGAAATGTATTATTTCAGGTTCGGCAGTGGGCTATTATGGCATCGATCCGACTGAACAATGGTCAGAGTGTTGTAATGAGCAGTCAGCGCCGCAGTCTATTTTTATGTCAGAGTTGTGTCAAAAATGGGAACAATCTGCACGGCAAGACACGTCGCAAAATACCAAAATTATTCGTTTAGGTGTGGTCTTTGGACGAGGGGCTGGCATTTTGCCGCAAATGTTGTTTCCGATCAAAATGAACTTATGTGGGCGTATCGGTTCGGGGCGGCAACCTGTGGTCTGGGTGCATATTCAAGATGTGCTGCGAGCGATTGAGTTTTTAATGTTGCATGAAACCACTGCACAAGTTTTTAATGTCATCAGTCCAGAAAAAGTCACCCAGTCAGCATTTGCACAAACCGCAGCGCAAATTCTAAAACGTAGACCATTACTTTCTTTACCAGCTTTTGTGCTGAAGTTACTTTTAGGCGAGCAGTCTCAATTGGTGTTGAATGGTCAATTTGTTCGCCCCGAAGCATTGAAAGCACAGGGGTTTGAGTTTAAATATCCCACTTTAAAAGAAGCCTTGATCCACATTATTCAACCGCAAAATTTAGCCAAGTAGCGTTTGATCAAGCAAAGCTTACCAAACGCTCAGGGCTATAGGCGCTGGCGTCAACCGTTAAGCTTTGCTCCAACATCAATTCGCGTAGCAGTCGTGCAGATGCAGGCCCCATACATAGACCATTTCTATAGTGACCGAAGTTTGTCCAGAGATTGGCTATTTCAGGGAAGGGGCCGATATAAGGAACACCCGTTGGTGAACTTGGGCGTAGACCTGCCCAATGCTTCACAATTGGGAAATCTGCCAGCTCAGGCACCATATCCAAACAGGCTTTATAAATATTTTGCTGGGTTTGTAGCGAAGGGCGTTGGTCAAAACCGACATCCGCCATGCTTGAACCACAAACGATATGACCGTCCAAACGTGGAATCAGATACATAACCTGATTCATACACATGGTTGGTAGCCAGTTTTCAGGGGTTTTAAACAGTAACATTTGCCCTTGTACGGGGTTCACTGGAATGCTGCACTGGAGTTGTTCGGACCAGTGCTGTGACCATGCGCCTGTTGCAATCACCACATGATCTGCATGGTAGCTTTGTCCATCAGCAGTTTTTATCCCTTGAACTTGCTGATTGACTATGTCAAAGGTATGTACCCACGCTTGCTCATGAAAGGTGACTTGTGGCTGCCGTTTGAGGTATTCCACAATTGACTTGAGCAGTCGTGGATTACGGACGTTAGCCAATTGCGGAAAATGGATGGCTTGTTGAAAGCGCGTCGAAATGCGGGAATTGACCTGTTCCAGTTGCTCACGTTGCAAAAGCTCACAATGCTGCATCGGTTCTTGGTGTTGATCTTTATAATTTAGGCCAATGTCAAAATCAGCTTCATCAAAAATCAGCATACCTGTTTCGTGGATTTCAAAATCTATCCCCGAAACCGGACTAATTTTTTCATTCCATGCTTGATACATGCTTTTGCCATATTTGGCGAGGTCATTGACACTTTGTGGATAGCGCCATGGGTACATCGGGGAGAGAATCCCTCCACCTGCCCATGAAGCCGCTTGCCCCGCTTGTTGTTGATCAAAAATCTCAACAGAACAACCGTGTTCAATCAGCTCAAGCGCTGTCAGTAAACCACTGATTCCCGCGCCAACGATGGCAATATGCATTGCAACTCAATCCTTCTAAACGCGCTGTTATTTCATATCTTTTAGTTTTAGTGCAGCTTCTTCTGCAAAATAGGTCCAGATGCCATCTGCACCCGCGCGGCGGCAGCTCATCAGTGATTCAATAATCACGCTGTCCGATAACCAGCCGTTTTGGATGGCCGCTGCGAGCATGGCATATTCGCCACTGACTTGGTAAACGAAAGTCGGCACACCGAAGTTGTCTTTGACTTCACGGACAATGTCCAAATACGGCATACCCGGTTTCACAATCACCATGTCAGCCCCTTCTTGAATATCGAGGGCAATTTCATGTAATGCTTCTGCGCGGTTGCCGACATCCATTTGATAGTTGTATTTGTTGCCACCTTTGAGGTTGCTGGATGAACCGACCGCATCACGGAAAGGGCCATAGAAGCTCGACGCGTATTTTGCTGAATAGGCCATGATTGAGGTGTAGATATGACCATTGGCTTCAAAGGCTTGGCGAATCGCACCGATACGACCATCCATCATGTCACTTGGCGCAAAGACATCTGCTCCAGCTTCAGCGTGGCTTAACCCTTGTTTGATCAGTGCTTCAACGGTTTCGTCATTGAGTACATAACCCGTGTCATCAATGATGCCGTCTTGACCATGCGTAGTATACGGGTCAAGTGCGCCATCGGTAATCAGCACCATTTCAGGTAATTCTTTTTTGAGCAGACGTAGCGTGTTTTGAACCACACCATCTTCACGCCATGCCGCTTCTGCACTTAAGCTTTTATCTTCTTGGGGAGTAACTGGAAATATCGCCAGTTTCGATACGCCAAGTTCAAGTAAACGTTCTGCTTTTTTTAAGAGTAAGTCTGCAGATAGACGCTGCACCTTCGGCATACTGGGAATGTCTTGCGTTTGGTTTTGTCCCGGCAGTACAAATACTGGATAGATAAGATGATCTGTCGTTAAATGGGTCTCGCGAACCATAGAGCGCAGATGTTCATTTTTACGAATACGGCGCATGCGAGTAGCGGGGAAGGCGGGACGATTGAACGTATAGGTCATACAAATCTCGATAATCGGTATTAAACTAGGTCAGTATTGTAGACCTATCTTATGGCTTTGGGCACATATTGACGGGTTTTTATTGTTTTAAGAGTGAAGCAGATTGTTATGAGTAGTGGTGAAAAAAGCTGGACGGGCAGCATACACTTAGGAGCAAAAGTGGATATAGATGTGGTTTTTGAGCAGTTGGTTAAGGCTTTTAATGCGTCGCCATTTTTTAAGCACAACACCATGACCATGCGAGTCGTTGACGGGAAAATTGAAGCCTATATCGATATGCAAGATTACTTAATTGGCAATGTCGCGTTCCAAATTTTACATGGGGGCGTGGCTGCAACGGTTTTAGACAGTATTGGTGGCATTGTAGCGATGGGGGAGCTGTATAAAAAAGCGGAACCTGACACGATTGCGGACACCATTAAAAAAGTATCCCGTTTAGCTACAGTCGATATGCGAGTTGATTATCTTGCGCCGGGACGTGGAAAATACTTTATTGCCCGTGCTGAAACCCTAAGATTGGGGCGTAAAGGCTGCACCATGCGCATGACCATGGTCAATGATGAAGGCAAATCGATTGCAACAGCGATTGCTTCTTATGCTTATTAGTTTTAAATTAATTAAGTATTTAATATTCAAGTGAAATTTACAGCATCTAATAGGAAGTTGGATGCTGAAAACTAAAATAGACTGAGCAGTTACAATTTATTTTCTCAAAATGTGATTATTTGCTCTTAGAATGCATCAAATTTTATTGTGACTTTCTCATCGACACCAATGCAGACAATACTTGTCTGATGTCCCTTTCGCAGGGATGATGCCGGCTGACCAAGTCTGTTAGATTTAGGAAAAATCAATGACAGATGCCTCAAATACACTGCCAGATACTGATCCAGCCGATCAAATCAATGATCAAGCACTGAAAGCTAAACGTAAGAAAAGCTTAGGTTTCGTGGCTGTGATCCTGATCATTGCTGCCATTTTATTCTTGATTTGGAAACTGTTCTTTAACCATTCAGTTTCAACTGATAATGCTTATGTGGGCGCGGAAACGGCCTCGATTACCTCTATGGTGACAGGCCAAGTTGAAAAAGTTTTGGTCAGTGACACGCAAACTGTAAAAAAAGGTGATGTGCTGGTTTTGGTCGATCATCGTGATGCTGAAATTGCTGTAGCGCAAGCTCAGGCCGAATTACTTAAAGCACAGCGCCAGTATAAACAAAGTGCGGCCAACAGCAGCTCTCTAAACTCGCAAGTCTTTGTGAGTGATGACGCCATTCACAGTGCTGAAGCACAAGTGGCTAAAGCCAAAGCAGAGTTGGATAAAGCGCAAGATGACTTGAACCGTCGTCAGCAGTTGAGTGCGACAGGCGCGATTTCTAAAGAAGAATTAAGCACGGCACAAGCTGCTTTAAATAATGCACAAGCAGGCTATAACTTGGCGCAAGCGGGTTGGGCGCAGGCTAAATCCAGCCAGAAAGCTGCGCAAAGTAACTTGGCTGCAAATGAAGCTTTAATTCAAGGTAGCAATGAAAATTCAACGCCAGATGTTTTGGTTGCTCAGGCAAAACTGAAACAAGCTTTACTTGATTTAGAACGTACTGAAATTAAAGCACCATTTGATGGGGTGGTGACGAGCCGAAAAATTCAAGTTGGACAGCGTGTGGCGCCGGGTTCGGTGCTCATGGTGGTGGTGCCAATTTCACAGTTATATGTCGATGCGAACTTTAAAGAAAGCCAGCTTGAAAATGTGCGCCCAGGTCAAAAAGCGGTTTTAACCTCAGACCTCTATGGTGACTCGGTTGAGTTCCATGGCACGGTCTTGGGCTTTTCTGGTGGAACAGGTTCTGCCTTCGCGCTGATTCCTGCACAAAATGCCACAGGCAACTGGATTAAAGTGGTACAACGTTTGCCTGTACGTATTCAACTCGACCCGAAAGAGTTGGCTGAACATCCTTTACGTGTTGGCTTGTCGATGGAAGCTCAAATCGATTTGAAATCGAAGTAATTGCGCATGAATAGCTACGTTCCCTATGGTGACTTAAAGGGTGGTCGCCTTATGCTGGCGGCCTTCGTCCTCGCTTTGGCCAACTTTATGGTCGTGCTGGACATGACCATTGCCAATGTTTCTGTGCCTCATATTACGGGAAGCCTTGCGGTATCGAGTTCGCAAGGAACATGGGTGATTACCTCTTATGCCGTGGCTGAAGCGATTTGTGTTCCCTTAACAGGCTGGCTCGCAGGTCGTTTTGGCGGCGTGAGAGTTTTTACCTTAAGTCTGATTGGCTTCACCATATTTTCGGTATTTTGTGGTTTATCGACCAGTTTGGAAATGTTGGTTTTCTGCCGAATTGGCCAAGGTTTATTTGGTGGCCCGATCATGCCGCTCAGTCAGATGTTACTGATGCGGATTTTTCCTCCAGAAAAGCAATCCCAAGCGATGGGCATGTGGGCAATGACGACAGTGGTTGGCCCAATTCTTGGTCCGATTTTAGGGGGAACCATTAGTGACAACATGTCTTGGCACTGGATTTTCTTTATTAATATTCCTGTTGGGATAGCGTGTGCTTTTGCTGCGATGCGTCTGCTTAAACCTGCGGAAACCGCAACGGCCAAACTCAAAATTGATCGCGGTGGATTGATCCTTCTGATTTTATGGATTGGGGCATTACAGCTTATGCTCGATTTGGGGCATGAACGTGACTGGTTTAATAGTCCTGCGATCGTGGTACTGGCTTTAACGGCTGTGATTGGCTTGGTGATTTTTACCATTTGGGAGCTGACCGAACGGCATCCAGTGGTGAATATCCAAATCTTTAGATACCGTAGTTTCACGATTTCTGTCTTGGCACTAGCCTTTGGCTTTGGCGCATTTTTTGGCAGTATTGTACTGATTCCGCAGTGGTTACAGATCAATTTGGGTTATACCGCAACTTGGGCTGGTTATTTAACCGCAACCATGGGTTTTGGTAGTTTAGCCATGTCACCCATTGTGGCGAAATTGGCAACCAAATATGACCAACGTGCACTGGCCAGTTTTGGTTTGAGCATCTTGGGCGGGGTGACTTTGATGCGCTCGTTCTGGACCACAGATGCTGACTTTTTTGCATTGGCACTGCCGCAAATCTTGCAGGGCTTTGCTGTACCATTTTTCTTTATCCCATTATCAAATATGGCGCTGTCATCGGTATTGCCGCATGAAATGGCATCAGCCGCAGGTTTAATGAACTTCTTAAGAACTATGGCAGGGGCGATAGGCGCCTCTATTGCTGTCACTATTTGGGACGACCATACCAAAGTTGCACGTAGCGAAATGGTCGGCAGTTTGCATACAGATCAAACCCAGTCGGTGTTGATGCAGCAGGGAATGAGCGCGGAAGGTGCATTAGGCTATATTTCTAGTCTGGTGGATAAAGAAGCGTTGACCTTATCGGCAAACTATATTTTCCTGATCTTGGCCTTGGTGTTCCTATTTGCAGCATCTATTATTTGGCTCTGCCCTAAACCTAAAATAGGGGCAGGCGGTGGCGGGCATGCGCATTAAGGTAATAAAAAACCGCTTTCTTGAAGCGGTTTTTTATTATGCAATTTTATGATGTTTTTGACATCTCAAAACAATAGCGTTAAATAATCAAAGTTCTGACTTTGCACGTTTCAAGGCAGATTGCCATTGTTGTAAGTGAAACTCACGTTGATCTGGACTCATTTTGGGTTCAAAAGCACGTTCAAGCTGCCAAGACTGTGCAATTTCATCCAAACTTGAAAATACGCCACACCTTAACCCTGCCATGGCCGCTGCGCCCCATGCGGTCGACTCCTGCATCTTAGGGCGTAGTACAGGCACATTTAAAATATCGGCTTGAAACTGCATCAGCATGTCATTTTGGCTGGCACCACCATCGACGCGGAGCTCTTTCAGCGGCTGCTGGATATCGGCTTGCATGGCGGTCAGTACATCAGAGACTTGAAAGGCAATGGACTCTAAGGCTGCGCGAGCGATATGGGCCTTATTGGTTCCACGCGACATTCCACATAAGAGGGCACGCGCTTCACTGTCCCAATGTGGTGCACCGAGTCCAGTAAATGCCGGAACTAGCATGACGCCATCGGTATCTTGAACTGTACAAGCTAATTTTTCAACATCGCTACTTTTTTGAATAATGCCTAAATTATCTCGTAGCCACTGAACAATCGCACCGGCCATAAATACACTGCCTTCTAGGGCATAAGTGGTTTGATGTTGCGTTTTCCAACCCAGCGTCGAAAGCAGTTTGTTCTTACTGTATTGAACGGTCTCGCCTGTATTGAACAGCATAAAACAACCTGTGCCATAGGTATTTTTGGCAGTCCCAATGTCAAAACAGGACTGTCCAAACAGCGCAGACTGTTGGTCGCCTAATATGCCTGTAATCGGAATATTGGCACCGAGTAAGCCTGCCGCGGTATCGGCGACATAGGTGTCCGAGTTGATGATTTTTGGCAGTAATGCAGACGGAATATTAAATAGATCTAACAGCTCTTCATCCCACTGCTGGGTACTTAAGTTCATGAGCATGGTGCGAGAGGCATTGCTGACTTCGATGACATGTTGAGCACCTTGGGTAAGATTCCAAATCAGCCAACTATCAATCGTGCCAAAGGCCACATGCCCCTGTTCAGCCAGTGTGCGTAGACCATTGACATGCTCGAGTAACCAGACCAATTTTCCTGCACTAAAGTAAGGGTCAATTCGGAGTCCAGTTTTGGATTGAATCTTATCTTTTAGGTTTTGCTGTAGGAGCTGATTGCACCATTCAAATGCACGACGGTCTTGCCAGATAATGGCTGGTGCAAGCGGCTGACCTGTGCGTTTATCCCAAACCACGGTCGTTTCTCTTTGGTTAGTAAGGCCAATGGCTTTGATGTCTTTGGCTAAAATACGAGCAGAGGCCAGAGCCTGCTGTACAACGGCAATTTGTGAGCTCCAAATCTCTTGAGCATCTTGTTCTACCCAGCCTGATTGAGGGGTATGTATACGCGTTTCGCGTTGCGCCGTTGCCTGAACTTGACCTTGTTCATTGAAAATAATGGCACGACTCGAAGTGGTTCCTTGGTCGAGTGCAAGTAAGTAGCTCATAAATTATTTTATTGTTGGACTTGAAAACCAAAATATTAGCGCAATTATGTAATTAAGCGCATCAATATGTGTGTTTGTTTAGAAAATAGATCGTATTTTCTAGCAACTATGCTATGATTACCGCTACTTTGGGGGTGTTTCTGGCTTCGACGCTGGTGATGAAACTCATAGATGCATGTCGAGAGCGCATTTTCTCTCGTAAATCAAATTTGCATTTTTTAGTCGCAAACGACGAATCATACGCTCTAGCTGCCTAAGGGCAGCTTGTCCGCCTCTCCGAATACTTGTGGTTAGAGAGTCCGACTGAAGCGCACGCACACAAGTCCGTATAAAACTAAGCCTCGGGGTTTTGTACTAAATTAAGAGGATCGCGATTTGTACCCTGTTCGTCGGGTCACAAAGAGTTAAAACAGTAGACGATATCTAAGCATGTAGTATTCTCGAGCGTAGTGCTGGCGGACGCGGGTTCAACTCCCGCCACCTCCACCAAATTCTTAAATTTATATGAAGTTACATAACTAAATATGACTAAAAAAGCCTTAAACATCAGTGTTTAAGGCTTTTTTTATGCATATACATAAATAGCCACGAATATGTATAGTCTTGTATTGTTTGTATGGTGCCGTGTATATTTTGAGTTGTAATGAAATCACCATACAAGGCTTTAACTATGAAAAGAGTCGATATAAAAAAATATCCTTTATCTGATACTACTCTTGCAAGTTTAGAACCTGAAGAAAAAGAGTATCGTGTTAGAGATAGCAATAATCTATATTTCACTGTTCATAGTAAAGGAAACAAACGCTGGGAATTAAGATATAAAAGACCAAGCGATGGTAAATGGACATGGTTGGGTTTGGGAGGATATCCGTCAGTCGGGGGAAGACTTGCAAGAAAAAATGCTGAAGAAATGAGAAAATTAATTTCAGAGGGGATAGATCCAAAAATTGATAGAGAAAATAAAAAGCAAGCCGGTTTATTAAGCAACTCATTCACATTTGAACAATTAGCTATAGAATTTTGTTTAACTAAAACATGGACAGAGGCAACTAGAGTTAGAAATGAAGGCGCATTAAAAAACCATATTTATCCAATCATGGGAAAACTGGATTATAGAAAAATAACAAAAAAGGCATGGTTAGAGTTATTTCAAGCGATTCAAAAAAAATTACACCCTAAAACAAAAAAACCTATTGTTGAAATGGGTAAAAGGCTATGTACATTATGCAGAGAGATTTATGATTTTGCAGAAGTTACAGGTCGTATAGATTACAATCCAGTCACTGGTATTACAAAATTTTTGGACAAACATGAAAAGCAAAATATGCCACATGTTTCAGAAAAAGAGATGCCAGAATTATTGAAAAAAATAAGAGCATATCCAAATCGAATGACGGCTATTGGATTAGAATTGAGTGTTATGTTAGGTACCCGTCCATCAGAAATGAGGCAAGCTGTATGGGAAGAATTTGATTTTCAGGAAAATCTATGGTCTATCCCCGCACATAGAATGAAAAAAAGAAAAGAGCATATTATCCCTTTACCACTGCAAGCCTTATCACTTCTTAACGAGCTAAAAATAATCACTAGTGATTCTTTATTCTTGTTTCCTAGCAGAAGTACCAAGAAACAACCCATTTCCAATAATACATTTAATAAAGCCTTAAAGTCATTAGGTTATCAAGGACGCCAGACTCCGCATGGGTTTCGGCATATTTTAAGTACTACTCTGAGAGAAAAAGGCTTTAGAAAAGAATATGTTGAGACTGCCTTAGCTCATGCTGTTGGTGGAGTTGAAGGCGTTTATAATAAAGCTCTTTATTTGAAACAAAGAACTAAAATGATGCAAATTTGGGCAGATTATTTGGATGCATTAATAAATAATCAACATTTTAATTTTGATACTGAGCAATTTGATGTCATCGATAATTTAAATACTTTGACTTCTGACAAAGTTAAGGTATCTCAATTAAAATTATTTATTCTTGATATGTTGAAAGATGAAAATGATTTAGCATCTTAGAGCGACGTGATCTATTTGTCTAAAATCTTATTGGCGCTATATCTACTCTAGTTTTACATTCTGAATTCTATGGTCTAATATGATCTAAATTGTCTAAGCTCAAATTGAGCATTAGACAATTTAGACTTCATTAGATATTACAATCTACGGTCAAAGCCTTACCATGTATATATTTTAGTTGTTTTAGGCAATTTAGATGTTCTCAAGAGCTTTATTAGTCAATGAGATATATTCTTTTTTTCCGATTTCTTCAATATTGATATAATCAGCTTCGATTAAGTATTTTAGGGCTGCATCTCTTAATTGAGCAGTTTTTACTTTCCTAACATTTTGATTAATGCTAGATTTTAAAATTACTTTATTTCCACGTTTATATTGCTCTTTAATCCAAGAGAATAGTATCTCACTATCTGTTTTTTCACCCTTATTATAATATATTAGCCATTGATTTAGAGAATACTTACATATATCAATAGCATTTCTCATGATTTTGGCATCAATTATATTTTTAGATTCAAAAAAAGAAAGAATAGCCGCAACTCTTAAAACATATTGTTTTGTTCGTTTTGCATTTGCTTGAATAGAATAATATAAACCATCTTTTTGAGATTCAAAATTAATATAATTTTCATATTCAATATGAATATCATCAGCTTCGTCATTTTTCATAATAACTTGTCTTTTAGCTGTATCAATAGCTAAATTTATTGGGTCAAGCAGTTCCCGACATAAGCTCCAATACATATTTATATCATTATCATCATAAGACTTTAATTTACGATTATTTTTTGTGATTTCCTTAAAAGGCAATGATTCAGGTGCAGCAAATAAAAATCTTGCAAAAAAACCTTGTTTTTTACACATTTCATTTTCAAGAGATGGTCGTGCAACGACGTCTTGAACCGCTATATCCAAACAAAAGCGTTTATTCATAACAAGAGTACTATCATCACCCCCTAAATTTGTAGTTACTGATCCTCGATCAACTAAATCTGTTAATGTGCTTAAAGCATCTGATTTCGTATCACTTTGCAAAGAATAACCGCCAAACAAATAACCGCCTTCGCCCGTGCTCCAAATAAAACTCGAAGAAGGGCTAATACTCATATGCTTTAATACACCTTGCGTGGTTGCTCTTACAAAAATTGATTGAGGACTAATCGGACGTTCACCTTTGTTTTTTTGATGTGCTATTTTCCATGCGATTATTTCTTCATTATAATTTTGCATATTCGTATTATCGACTTCGATTGCAATTTTTGCAGCATCATCTTTACATACATCTTTTCCTTCACCTGAAGCAAAAACTGTCAATACAGCTAGACTTGCCGGCTGTCCACTTTCTTTTTTATCGCTTGGCGCATTAATAAATTTTTGTGCGATAAATGACATTTGAGCTAAATATGTTTGAGCTGCGACTGCAACAGGAACATGATGATAAAAAGCAGATTTTTGAATCGCATTAGCAATTATTTTTGGAAAGGCATAAATTGGATATTCTTCAAATTTTTCAATCAATTGGTCTTTAGATAATTCAGATAAAAGAATATTACTCATTTTAATATTCCTCTCTTTCAGATTTTTTTAACTCAAGCCACTCCTGTAGCTCTTTAATATCAAAATATGCATGAGCTTGACGTTCTTTTGAAAATTTTATAGGTCGAGGAAATGATGGATCTTTCTGTTGTAACTTTGTCAGACCATCACGTGTAAGACTCAATAATTCGCAGACTTCTTTTTTTGTCTTTAGCATTTCAATTCTCATGTAAAAAGTAGATACATGCATTTTTATAAATAATCAAAAAAAGAGTAATGCTCTTAAACCCACAAAAAAAACAGGCCTAGATAACCTTGACATAGTGCAAGAAAAACTATAAGCAATTTTTGGTTTTTATATATTCCCTTTCTTCAATATTATTTTCTTTCGTTGTAAACTGTAATGTATAGCTAGTATTTGAAATATTTTTATTAGAATTTTTAAGGATATTATTCAATTGAGTATCATCCATCTGTTTATCGAATATTAGAGAAACCAGCTCGCAAATAATTTCATTGGGAATTTCTATTTTATTTCCAGATTCAAAAATATTCCTTAACTCCCTAACAAAATAATTAATATTTATGTTTTTTTCTTTTGGATTTAATTCTCTTTTACTTTCATACATATTTTTTACATCTTGATAGTAATTTTCAAAAATTTTCTCAAAAACTACAAGGGATTTTATTTTGTCGCCTATTTCCAAGTTGAGTAATTCCTCTTCTTTATCAAAATCATTAGGTGCAATAATATTTAATATCTCTCCTAAATTTTTTATTGCTCTATCATTAAACCAAAACTCAAAATCATAAAGTTCTTCTGCATTATCTATAAAACTTTTAAAAATGACTTCTAGCTTTTTTATTTTTTTATTAATAATTTCTTCTTCATTCTTAATTCTATTAATAAAGTATTCAGATGAATTATTACAAATAGTTAATATCTTAATTAGATCAGCCACACAAAGCTCACTCTCCTTAAAATAATCAAAAAAAACTATATTACTGAATATTCTGTGCAATAGTTCAATATTCTCACTAATGCTAATTATTTTTTCAGCCCCAATTTTCTTTAAATAAATCAATAAAATATCAGGTTTTTTAAAATAGTTTTCAACTAGATAAATTTTTAACTTATTGTTATATTCATTTAACTTTATAATATTATCTTTATGTTGATCACTAATTATTTCAGGTGGTGTCAATAACTTTTCCAGTTCACCATTTTTCATAATATCGCCCTTTAACTTATAAATTAGAGAAACCCTTATTGTTAAGTATGAAAACTACTCAGCTGTAAATTCATCTTGCTTACCAACATGTTTAACACTTTGATGATTTAAACAACAAAAAAAGTAGTTACTGATATAAAGAAGGGGATGGCAGTACTCGTCATAAATCTCATTGTTTTTACATTAAAATCAACCGAGTATTTTTGTGAATATCTTTTATATTTCAATGTGAAATACAGACTTGATATAAAACAAGCGATTAGAAAACTTATCATCATGACCATTCGGTAATAGTCAATGGATAGGTCTGTTCCTACTGTAAATTTTTGAAATTGGTAATAGTTGCTTCCTGTCAGAAATGTACAACATAGCAAACCCAAACCTATTGAGCGATATTCTGTATTTTTATCCTGATCTTTGTATAAAACCTTGGTAATCATCATGCTTAAAGTAAGAAAAAGTGGGATCAAAATAACTATAAAACTGACAAGTAAATTTCTAAATAACCAAGATTTAATATCTGGATCATTTCTAAATTGATAGATATTCAAAAATGGGAAAAAGACCACTGGAAAGAAATACACATAGGACAGCTTGAAAGAATCCATATTTTTAATCATGAGTGATCACGGTTCCTGCTATATAGTCTAATTTCACTGCTTACTCTCTGGAAATAAAGTCACATTTTGAAGTGTATTATTTAATTAAAACCAGTATAAAACTTCTCAATCAACTGGCGTGTCTTGACCAGCAAATTGCTAAACACGTTCTCCCGCTCAAACAGCTTAACCTTATAGTTTGGTAAGTCCTTCAACTCTTCTTTACGTGGTAGGCGTTTGGTGAACTCATAATGCTCCAGAACCTGCTTCATGGCTTCTGGTTTCAGGTTTTCTTCTTTACAAAGATGCTGATAGGCCTGTTCTTTTTCAGCATCCCAGAATTCAGAAAAAGCCGTTTGGACGCTCTGCCCATTGATCATCTTCGGCATGTTTTCTTCAATGAATTTTTGAATGAGGTCTTGCTTATCGTGCAAGCTAATATCGCTACTGATTAAATCGTAAATTTGCGCTTGGTACTTCTTACGCTTGTCCTCTGAGTCTGTATCAACAACAAGCTGTAGCAGGTTGATGATATAACCAACATTAATGCGATCACTATGCAGTAAATCCAGTTGAAAATCGACATCATCCAGTACCGATACTTTGTCTCTCTTGGTGGTTTTTCTAACGGCACGACATAGGTCAGCATACTTAGAGGCGAAGTTTGCAAAGTGCTGCTTATCAAGTTGTGTTTGGTCTTGATCGTATTCAATAAAAGTTTGTAATTGCGCGTTATAGCGCATCACTTCACGGAAAGCTTTAATAAATTCGAGTTGCTGTTCTTCAGTGACAAGATCATCGACTGATTGGTAATTGGGCGTTAAGGCAAACAATTTGCTCACCGCTGCTTGGTAATCCTGTTCGATTTCCGCATAGCTGGGAACAAGTACAATCTTGGTCGTTTCTTTATTGGAAAATAGCGCCAGTGCTTCATCTGTGGCGCGTTTCAGGTTGCGGAAACAGATGATATTGCCAAATGGTTTTTTATCGTTATAGACACGGTTGGTGCGTGAGAATGCTTGAATCAAGCCATGATATTTTAGGTTTTTATCGACATACAAGGTATTTAGCGGCTTAGAGTCAAAGCCCGTGAGGAACATATTGACCACGATTAGAATATCTATCTGTCTGTTTTTTACGCGCTGTGCAATGTCGCGGTAGTACGCATAAAATTGATCACCAGAATTGTAGTTGGTTTTAAACTGTCGATTGTAATTCGCAATGTAGCGATCCAGCTTATCCCGACTGGATGAATTGACCTGACTTGGAATATCTGCGGCTTCTTCGTGAATCAAGCCAGTTAAGTCATCAGTCGGTACAGCCTCATTTGCAGCATAGGAAAAGATGGTGGCAATGGTCAACGGTTTAAATATCCGACCTTGTGCTTCATCTTCAATTTGCTTATCAGCCTGCACTTTTTCAAAGATGTCGTAATATTGGGTCAGTGTTTCGACCGAACTGACACAGAACATCGCGGTAAATTCACGATTACGGGTTTTGGTATCGTGAATATTGACAATGTAGCGGGCAATCATTTCTAAGCGTTGCGGATTGTCATACAGTTCTTTGGTATCAATGCCTTCTACATCTTCCTCATAACTGTCATTCGTCGCCATGCCTTTGGCGGTGTATTTGCCACGATAATCAATTTGGAACTGCAATACGTTACGGTCGCGGATCGCATCGACAATCACGTATTTATGCAAACACGCATTAAACAGGTAATCTGTGGTGAGTTTTAAACCTGCTTTGCTTTGGCTGTTCTTTTCAAAAATAGGCGTACCAGTAAAACCAAACATTTGGGCATTGCTGAAGAATTTTTTGATGTTCTGATGAGTCTCACCAAATTGACTGCGATGACATTCATCAAAGATAAAAACCACTTTTTTATTTTTAAGATAATCAATCGATTCTAAATAACGGTCGGTGCTGATGGCTCGATTGAGTTTTTGGATGGTGGTCACAATCAGTTTGTCATGACGTTGATCCAGCTGTTTCACCAAGGTCGATGTGTTATCGGTGCTGTCCACGCTGTCGGCTTTAAAAGCATTAAATTCGCGTGAGGTTTGCGTATCGAGGTCGTTACGATCCACCACAAACATGACTTTTTCCACATCAGGCATTTGCATGATGATCTGACTGGCTTTAAATGAGGTCAGGGTTTTGCCTGAACCTGTAGTATGCCAGATATAGCCGTTCTGATCGGAGTTTTGCACATGCTCCACAATTTTCTGTACCGCATAAATCTGATAGGGACGCAGCACCATCAGGCTTTTGGTGGTTTCTAGCAGCACCATGTACTGGGTCAGCATTTGGGTCAGATGCTGATGATTGAAAAAATCTTCGGCAAAGTCGACAATTTCATTGATGTGTTTGTTATGGACATCGGCCCAGGGAAAGGCAAACTCGATGCCTGTGGTGCCGTTGGAGTAATAACGGGTATTGGCACCATTACTAATCACAAAAAGCTGAATAAAACCAAACAGCCCTTGCCCTGCCCAATAGGCTTCACGAATATAGCGTTGGGTTTGATTAAAGGCTTCGGCAATTTCCATGCCGCGTTTTTTCAGCTCGATCTGTACCAAAGGCAGACCATTGACCAGTAAAGTCACATCAAAACGGCTGGTACGGCCGTTATAGTCGCGGTGGTCAATCGTAATTTGATTGGTCACCTGATAGATGTTTTTGCTTGGGTCATCAGACAGGAAAAAGATGTGTTTGCTTGTACCATCATCAAATTTGACCGGGAAAAGATCACGCAGATTCTTGGCCCGTTCAAATACTGTGCCCGTATTTAAAAAACTGATGACCTGTTTCCATTCCGTTTCTGACAGGGGCGCAAGTCCATTGGCGCGTTCGACTTGGGTTTTGAGGTTAGACAGTAGTTGGCTTTCATCCTTGAGCGTGACTGAGGCATAACCCAGTTGTTTGAGCTGGCCAATCAGTTCATTTTCAAGTTGGTATTCGCTTTGTGCTGTCATTTCACCCTCTAATCTTTTAAATTATACACTTCAATCTTTATTATCTATAATCAAGAACTTAAGCAACTTCGATACCTTGCGCATCAAGATAATTATCTAACTCTTCTGAGTACGCATCATAATCTTGCTCAAACAATGCCTTGCTATAACTTAAACCACTAGGTAATTCAAATTGCTCATCAAGAAAATCATTAAATTCAAGATAGTCCTCGTAACGGTAACTTTGTGTGTAAGAGAGATCAATTTTAAGTAGAAGAAGAAGCAATATATATGATAATCGATCTGTTGTTTGTGCAATAATCTGAGCTAATTCCACTCCAACTGAATAACTCTTTGGAAGAATTTTGCCGTGAGATATCTCACCAACATTATTTCTCATCTCCCCCAGAAAACGTATCCATTGATTAAGTGCTGAAAAATAATTTTCTATGTCGCTTTTTGGCATTACATTTTCAATTGCTGAATGTTCGTAAATGCACTCCTTAGCTTTTTTAAACAAGCGCCCTAAATCCAATAAATTAATATCCTTGGCGTTTTCATACGGTCTAAGTTTTAAAATAATATTTTTAGCTATCGCTTCTATAAATGATTTACTACATTCAATCAGTGTATCTCCACACTGATTAGTTTGTTGATCAATTTGATTTAATAATCTTTCTAAATCTTGCAACCATTTATGTTTAGATGAATGTAGTGCTATAAGTTCTCTGGATTTTTTCATAACAAAACCTATATAAACATCTGCTGCAACAAGCCTTTTTTCCATTGTTTGGTTTGTTCAATTTGCTGTGCGACCATATCAATTTTTTGATCAATTGCAGATAAAAAGTTAGCAATTTTAGTTTGTTCAACAACACATGGAATATGAATTGGAATGATAGCTAGATCACCAGCATTATAAGAAGGGAGAGCTCCCACCTGAACAAAATTAGAAAACTTAATAGTATCTAAAAATTGCTTAATAAAATTTATATTCAATTTTGGATCAGGTGTAAAAGCCATCATGTTGTTATCTATTAAAAAATTAGTCGCCAAACGTTTACGTTCTAAAAAGACAGCAGCCCCAACCTTAGCAAAAATAATAGACTCATCAAGTATTACCTTCACTTTCATCTCTAGTATTGAATCAGCATCAACATAATTATTGGCCACAACCATTCTTTTTTCATTACCATAAGTATTCATATCTGAAACTTTGAAAAAAGGAACGCCTGTTTTTCCACCTTGGTATTTTTCTGGAAAACCCTGCCCAGATTTAAAAACCCCAAGGCTGCCCAGAGTTTTCTCCTCCCACTCCCCAAACTCACTACCATCATCCGCTTTAAAACGAATCTGCTGGCTAAACAGCTTTTGCATCATGCCTTGTTTATATTGGCTGAGTAGCTGATGTTTTTGCGTGAGTTGGCTGATCTTTTCATCGACTGCGGAAAGAAAAGAAGCGATTTTGGTTTGTTCTTCTTTTACTGGATATTTAAGTGGAAAAGCTAGTACATCACTTTTCGTAATATTTGGATCTTTACGGCTACTAGCTGCAAAGTTTTTCCAATCATCAACCTTATGGTTTAGAAAGGTTAGAAGAAAATACGAATCAATTTTTTCGTTAGGATAAATCGCTGATAATGCTTGATTACAGGCAGCCTCATGTACTAAAAGCCCAGTCCGACCGATTTGATTAAAACCACCATACATGGCTACAAAAACAGTCCCCTTAGGTAATATTTTTACAGATGTTTCTTTCAAAGCTATTTGAGAAATTTTCTCTTCTGTTTTTTCGATTAAACCGTTATTTAAATCAGTTGTTTTAACCCAAGCGATATCAGCATTTTCAAAAAAACGGTTATCACTGCGCAATGGTGTAGAGCCAGAAGTAACTTGAAAAATTTCTCCAATTTTAGATTGAAACCAATCCCCATCAAACTCTTTAAATCTTAACTTAGGTACAGCCATTACTTCACCTCCGCAAAAGGTGAAACAATGCCTAGCTCTTTGCAGAAATCTGCAATGATGGCATCGGTCTTTTGGCTGTCGTGTTCCAAAGCTTGAAGCTGTTTTGCAATCGCATCTAAATCAATTTCGGCTTCCGCTTCAAAAGTATCCACATAACGCGGAATATTGAGGTTGTAATCGTTATCTTTGACTTCCTGTAAAGTTGCTACATGAGCGTATTTTTCAATATTTTCACGCTTTTCAAATGCCGCAACAATCTTATCCAAATGCTCAGGCAATAACTTGTTTTGGTTCTTCTGCTTTTCAAAATCATTGCTGGCATCAATAAACAGAATATTGCCGCTCTGCTCACGGCTTTTCTTCAACACCAAAATACAGGTCGGAATTGAAGTGCCATAGAAAATATTGGCGGGTAAACCAATAATTGCATCCACCACGTTCATCTGTTCAATCAAATACTGACGAATTACACCCTCGCTCGAACCACGGAACAAGACGCCATGCGGTAACACCACCGCCATGGTGCCGTTGTCATCCAGTTGATACAGCATGTGCTGTACAAACGCCATATCGGCTTTAGAACTTGGCGCCAGTTTGCCATACGCAGCAAAGCGTTCATCTTGTAAAAATAACGGATCGGCAGACCATTTTGCAGAGAATGGCGGATTCGCCACCACCGCATCAAACTTTTTATCTAAATGCTGCGGACGAGTTAAAGTATTTTCCTGCTTAATATCAAACTTGGCAAAATGCACATCATGCAGAATCATGTTCATTCGCGCCAAGTTGTAAGTAGTACGATTCATCTCCTGACCGTAAATCATATCGACATCTTTCACTTCACGTTTTACCCGCAGCAATAACGAACCTGAACCGCAGGTCGGGTCATAGACTGAACGTAAACGCGCTTTGCCTTGGGTGACAATCTTTGCCAGTAGAGTCGATACCGTTTGCGGGGTATAGAATTCTCCTGCTTTTTTGCCCGCACCTGAGGCAAACTCACCAATCAGGTATTCGTAGGCATCGCCCAGTACATCGGCTTCGGTATTACTAATATCAAAATCAATATCATCTAAATGACTCAGGACTTTCGCCACCAGTGCATTACGGTCACTGGCATTATTGCCGAGCTTGGTCGAGTTTAGATCCAAATCTTCAAACAGGTTGGCAAAGTCATCGGCAGAGTCAGTACCTAACGTGCTTTGTTCAATCGATTTTAAGGTCGCAGTTAAATCATCCAGAATGAATTCGCCCTGACGACCACGCTCGGCTAAGGTATGGAATAGCTGTTTGGGTGTGAGCGCATAACCGACTTCGGCAATGGCATTCTTTTTAATTTCTTCGATGTATGGCACATGCTCAGCATTATTTTCATCTAATTCTAAAAAGCTGACCTCCTCACCATCGAGCAATTCATTGGCAAAGTTCACCGATTTTTCTGATAAATATTTAAAGAAAATAAAACCCAGAATGTAATCACGGAATTCATCGGCGCCCATGGTGCCGCGCAAAGTATTGGCAATATTCCAAAGTTGTTTTTGTAATTGTTGCAGTTGTACTTGGGTCATTGTTATGCATGTCCGATGAAATGAATAAAACATGACTAGTGTACCGAAAATTAAAGTTTTTTCAGCAAAATTGGAAATAGAAAGACAAAATTTGTCGCACTAAATGTATATCAATAATATTGATATATAAGGTTTTATTTGGATTTTAAAAGATTAACAGGCTCAACTATCATAATTTAAATTAAGGCTTATATCAAAATTACAGATGTTTGAAAAAATAGTTATAAGTAAAATAAATAACAAGACGGTTTGTTAAAGTTGGTTATATTCAACATCAATATACGCATTAATTAATGTCCAATCTTGAGTTTTTGAAATTTCACGTGGAAGCTCTGCTTCAAAGGATTCATAAAAATATCTACGCATACAATACTCAGTATAAGAATCCGCATAGGTTTCATAACGCGCGATTATTGTTAAGTCCATCACAGGCATTTGTGCTTGATCCCATCGTTGTCTTTTCCGACTGAAAAAGAATAGTTTCCCGAAGGTATATAAACGTCCCGCCTGCTGTCGATTGCCTCTGAATACTGCATAAACTTTAAAATAATTCTGCCATGCAAGAAGATCATTGAGCGCCTTAGTCTGATCTTTTTGGGAAATCACTCGATTGAGAATTTGGGTTAATTCTTTTTTTTGTTTCTCTATTTCAGATTTCTTAAATCTCCACGTCCATGAGAAATTCTTATTATTTTTACGGTAAAACTTAGTCTGATGTTCAGCATACTTTTTATGGCTTAACCGTACTAATTCAGCCTCACATTTCCCAAAATCTAAGCATAGATAAGGTTTATTCAATATGAAATTAAATTGTTCATTGTCTTTATAGTATTGACGGATAAAAGTTAATTCTTGCCCGACTGTAATTTTGTCCCAGATGACAGGTTCAAGTTCAGCAATTTTATCTTTTGATGTATATGCTGATATGGTTGTTGAAGTCACTTTGCCTATGGTTTCTTTGCTGTGACGATGGCTATTAGGGGTTTTGATCAACAAGACAAATAACCATGCATCTTTATAAAGAATGTCTTGAACAATGAGATCAGCAACAGGTAATCCTTGTTTTAGTCGATATGTTCTTTGCCGACTGGTTAAATTTAATGAATATCGTTCGGTTAATTTATGAATAATCTTTTCAATATCAATTTTACCTAACTCAGTTTGCACTATAAATTTGCAGTAAAAATATGATCCTCTTGTGACCTTATCTTGAATTTTTTGTGCGGTGTATTTTGTGTGGGGGCTGTAATCAATCATTCTACGTCATCCAACTATGCACTTTTAATGTCAATCAACAATCCACCTAAATCCAAATTTTTTCATTCATTTTTGAATTGTTCATCAACAATAATTTTCTCTACATTTCCCATTTTGCTGAACGCGTCAGCAATCAGCATTGATCAAATTGCGCTAGCACTGTCACCTCACGTTGTAAGGTGACAATAAAGTAGTTCCTAGTGCGCATTAAGAAACTTAATCAGCAAATCTTATACTTGTTTAAATAATATATCAATAATATTGATATATTAAATTTATTCTGGTAATATGACGGCATATCAATCGAATTGTGGATTGACCATCCATTCCAACTTTCTTTTTTTGAAGTTGTTTGAATGGCTGACCACCATTCAAAAACTTTGATACATATTGCCCTGAGTATAAGACTAACCATCTTCATACTGCCGATGTAGCGGACTGCTGGGGAAACCTCGCTCGGTACGTTGCAACGGGGGCTAGAGGATTGCAATATCCTTTTTCTATCCGTTCATTCACTTTTTAAGAGTTCCAAGCAAATAAAAAGTGGTTGGGCGACAAGGAAACGGGAGCCTATAAGCGATTTATCGTGAAATGGTCATTTGGTTAGTAATAGCCAAGTTAGGTGTGAAATTATGAAAATAGTGGAACATTGAAACCCTGTTCAAAGTGATACAGTTAGGAGCAGCATAGGATGTGCGATAGTCTCCGTTAATAGCTGAATGTGTATGCTTGATCGAACAAGTTTATTTACTTGGAAAAGTATGCTCATTTCCAATCACGATGGCTGCTGAGAGTGCCGTAAGGTACTAGGGCTTTGAGGCTAACGCTGGAAAAGCTGGCACCATTTTGCGCAAGCTGAATGGGTCGCTGGATAGCTTAAACGTGTAACGGCATTAATCGATAGATGCTGATTGGAGTGTAAGAGTTTTACCCTTTACAAAGTTGTGTATACATCATATCCCGATATTTTTTAAGGAACTACGGTCGGGGGAAACAGGAAGCATGTATACAGGCGAGAGGATAAACGGTCTGCACATTAAGACACTTTTGAAATAACTTGGGAAGCACTGAATAAAAAGGCTTAAATTGGTTAAAAGTCTGTTGTATTTTTTTCAGTGTGGGAGCGATGGTGAGTAGCGCATATAAAGCAAGTATTTACTTGCGGAAATTGTGATACAAATCTTAATAGTAAGATTTGTATTAAATGAGATAGCTAGCTTAAAGCGAATCCTAAAACATTTCGATTTTTTTCAGTCGGGATGCTCATTGCGAAAACTTGAGTCGGCACATGCGTGAGCATGTTGGACAATATGTAGAAAAGAAAGGTTAATGGAACACTGGTCGTGTTTCTCAGTCGGGGATTGGTCTCTCTGACTAGGCCGAGATTGGTACAGTGTAAGTATTCTGAAGTTTGGTCACTGATGAAAATATACTTATACGGGTTTGCCTGAGACTTAAATCAGGATAATGCTACACCAGCATGAAAAAATCGTGGCTTGTTCTTCCAGATTAGACAAGCATAAAACTATTGCCTAGCAGTAGAAATATGATATGGAATATGGCCTAAGTCGGCATGAAAAAATTGAACCGCCAGTACAGGCGTAATCATCTGCTCAACAAAGAGCGTTAACAAATGCATTAGGCTCGATCCCTTAGGGACGAGCCTTGTCTTTGAAAGAAGCTAATAATTTAAATTCGCTGTTCTTTGTGGTAATGATATTTTAATCGAAGAAGCTATATCAGCTTGTTAAGTTATTCATAAAATTATTTTTATTTTTTAGTTTGTTAGTAGTATGTTGTAAAATAGGCTAATCGCTTAATTAAAACCTAAATGTGAATAAATCATAAAAAAGGAAAATAAATGTCTAGATGTACAGCTCCTGTTCGAGGCCATAGTTCTGCTGCAGCTGCTGCGGCTTGCCCAGCATGTCGTAACAGATATGGTTCTCGTTCTCGTAGTTATTCTTACTCATCATCATATAGTTCTGGTAGTTCTTATAATGGGTCTAGTAGCACCTATAGTGATTCTAGTAGAGCTGGGGGCAGTGGGAGTTCAAAAAGTGTTTCAAAACCTCGCTGGGCTAAAACAGGCTCCTCTCTTGTATATACGACAAATGAAGTAACATCCCTAACACCTGTCAGAGAGGTAATCGAGAAAAAAGCTTCTGAGCAGCCTGACCTTCGTGATGTGTTTTTATGCCATGCATGGGATGATCGTAAGGAATCTGCTAAACAACTACACGATTTTCTAGAGGCTGCTGGTGTAAAAGTTTGGTTTAGTGAAAAAGACCTTGGTTTGGGTGTTCCAATGATGAGAGCAATTGATAAAGGTTTGGCTAATTCTAAAGTTGGACTCGTTTTGGTAACACCAGCTTTGTTGTCGCGCTTACCTAAAGAAGGTGTAGCAGATAAAGAGCTTTCAACTCTTCTAGCTGGTAACCGTTTGATTCCAATTGTACATAATACAACGTACGAGGCACTTAGAGATGTCAGTCCAATGTTAGCTTCAAGAAGTGGTCTTGATACATCTGAAGATACGTTGGAGATAGTTGCGGAAAAAATAGCTGAGTTAGTTGCGATTTAAATAAAATGCTTTTGTATGGTATTTTGTATGGTGTTTGGTTGAATAAGATTTATTTTAAATTATATCAACTGCTTATGTGTTTAGTTTAATTGACGCCACCGATTAAAGATGATCGCTAATGATCAGGTTTAATCAAAAAAGTGAATAAAAGCCTTGGTTTAGCAATAAATCAGGGCTTTTTTTCTGCCTGTTGTTTATCAGCGTCCGTTATTGTAAGTCATTGATAATTGCTTTCTATCAAATATACTTGTGACACAATAGTGACACGCGTGTAACAACAAGAATGCTTACAGACATCCAAGTTAAAAGTCTTAAACCAAAAGAAAAGCGATATTCAATAGCCGATGGGGAAGGGCTTTCTATTGAGGTTTTTCCTACTGGGAAAAAGAAATGGGTACTTTCATATCGAATTGAAGGAAAGCAGACCAGGAAACAACTGGGTGAATATCCCGAAGTAGGCTGTAAAGAAATAAGAAAAGTTGCACGGGAATTTAAAGCTGAAGTTTCTGGTAAATCAAAGGTCTCACATCATTTAAAACAAGTGTGTGATGAATGGTTTGAATTAATGAGTCCGCAGTGGTCTAGTGAAAAATATATCAGCACGGTTAAATACCGTTTGGGCTACATCACTGAAGATTTTTTAGAGCTACCTTTAGATGAAATTACTCGCTTTCAGGTTTCATCAAAAGTAAAAGAAATTGTGGCCAAAGGAACATAATGCCGTTGCAGAATCCTTTTTTAGTAGCTTAAAGAAGGAAAGAATTAAAAAGAGAATTTATAAAGCACGCGAAATGGCGCGTGCGGATGTGTTTGATTACATCGAGATGTTTTATAATCGAATCAGGCGCCATTCGCATCTTGATGGGATGAGTCCAGAAGCATTCGAGGCAGCTTCAAAATGAGGCTACTTCAATGTCTAGGATACTGGGAGCAGTCCAAGTCTAACTAGCCCTATTATTTGTGTTTAGTCCGTAAACTAGAGAAAATCACAAAAAATTCATGATCGTATTATTATGCTTTTAGTTGAATTAAAGTTGACTCAAGTTATGTAAATGAGTTGATAGAACTTATTGAAGCTTCATAGTAATTAAAATGAGAATGGCATGAATCAATTTTCTGAAGAAGACTTATCCAGAATTATCGAAATGGCCTGGGAGGATCGAACCCCATTTGAAGCCATTCAATGTGAGTTTGGTTTGAACGAAGCGGCAGTGATCCGCTTGATGCGGCAAAATATGAAACCCAGTAGCTTTAAAATGTGGCGTGCACGTGTGACAGGCCGAAAAACCAAGCATCTGCAGCTGCGTTTACCTGATGTGATACGGGCCTATTGTTCACGCCAATACAAGCGTTTCTAAGTGTTTGATTTTGATTACCGTCTGGACTCACGTTTACATCGTTCAGAACAATATTGTACTTCCTCCCAGCAGCGGTGCCATTTCTTGCGCCAAGTAAAAGGGCGCAAACAATAGATACAGATTTTTTCAGGGAGATGCTGTTTTTTCATCGTTTATAACTCATTGATCTGGCTAAGAAGTTGCTGGGCATGGCTGATAATCTGATGCCGATCTTTAAGTTTATCTAGCTGTCGATAGATCATGCCCATACGTGGATGAGTACGAAATTTAGCCTCATTCCGGATCATAAAATACCAGTACAGGCTATTGAACGGACAGCTATCTAGCTCGGTGCGAGTTTTGACATTGTAGCTACAGTGCTTACAGTAATCGGACATCTTATGGATGTAATTGCCCGAGGCCGCATAGGGTTTGCTGGCCATCAAGCCGCTATCGGCATGCATCACCATACCCAGCGTGTTCGGTAGTTCTACCCATTCATAGGCATCGGCATAGACTGCCAGATACCACTCGCTGATCTGCTGCGGGTCTACACCAGTTAATAAGGCAAAATTTCCAGTCACCATCAAACGCTGGATATGATGTGCATAGGCATGCTGAAAAGTATTACGGAAACACTCAGCCATACAGTTCATCCGAGTACGGCCAGTCCAGTAAAATTGTGGCAATGGTGCTGAGTGCTGCAGTGCATTGCGGCTGGCATATTCTGGCATGTACAGCCAGTAAATTCCGCGAACATATTCGCGCCAGCCGAGAATTTGTCGGATAAAACCTTCCACTGCATTCAGTGGTGCATGACCGGCATGGTATGCAGCTTCTGCCGCATCACAGACTTCTTTAGGTAGTAGCAGACCACAGTTCAGATAAGGTGAGAGCAGGCTGTGAAACAGCATGTCTGAGTCTTGAACCATGGCATCTTGATAATCGCCAAAATGTGGCAAACTGTGGGTAATGAAATGCTCCAGTGCAAGCAGAGCATTGCTACGTGTGGTGCCCCAGCGGAAGTTGTCAAGGCTGCCAGAGTGACGGGAAAATTCACGTTCAACCAATTCAAGCACATCCAGATCAATCTGATCGTGTTCAAAGTGAAGTGGTGCAGGCAAAGGGGGATTGCCAGCCCAGGCCTTACGATTGGCGCTGTCATAGTTCCACTGTTCTCCAAACGGCTGCTGTCCCTGCATCAAGTAACCGGTTTGCTTGCGCATTTCCCGGTAAAAATATTCCATACGCAGTGTCTGGTAGCGGCTGGCCCAGTGCTGGAACTGCTCTGGACTACAGAAAAAACGTTCATCATTCAGGCACTGCACTGGCAGTTGCAGATGCTTGCTCCAATGCTGTTCAATTTGCTGCTGTAAACGATATTCTCCGCAGTGCGTAATGACCAGTTCTGTGACTGGTAAGAGTTGCTGTTGTGACTCTACGAAATCCAGCAGGCTACGAATCGGACTATCAGATTTAAAAGCATGGTAACGTACACGCCAGCCTTCTGCTTTGAGTTCTTTGGCAAAATGACGCATGGCGCTAAAAATCAGGGCAATTTTCTGCGGATGATGGGCGACATAAGTGGCTTCCTCAACAACTTCGGCCATCAGGATCACATCCCTGATACGATCTAGCGCTTTGAGCGTAGCAAGCTGATGATGAAGCTGGTCACCCAGAATTAAACCGAAACGCATAGCCATTCCAGACCCTATGAAAGATAGCGCAGTGTAAGTCAAGACAGTTCAATTTTTTGTGAAAATAAAGATCATTCTGCATGTTGAATCAATCCAACTCGACCAGATGGCCCGCTGACATCGCACAGAAATGATGGGTACTGCTATAACAAAATATTCATCCCTACAATGCTAAAGCCAGTTGATGAAACTCGCTTTACATGATTTCTTAATACATGAGTAGTGTGAAAATTATGTGATTTTAATCAAAAAGATAAAAATTATTATGGTTGTAATTAAAGTAGCTCACGCCTAGTATCTGGCTTGAAGTTACTCCATGTGAGCTTCCTTAGTTTTGTCCCATACACCCCTCTGTATGAGATTTTTTTAATCAGGGAATTGTCATGAGCATGCATTCAAAAGCGTATATTTTTAGACAGCAGCAATTGCTAGTGGATGAGCATTTTCAGTTGCCGCAGGTAGAAAGACTGCAGCACGACCTAAACCTGTCGGAAAATGGCGAGATCATTGCTCGTGACCTGAAAGAAGACGAACCGGTGCCGGAAGGTTATCAGCTGGTTCCAATCCGGCAACTGGTGCAAGTCTGGAGCAGACCGCAGTTTGAACAGGCCAGCCGTGCGGTACAGTTACTGGAATGGCGCCGTAACCACCGCTTTTGCAGTAAATGCGGTCACGCCACCCAGCAGCACGTCAGTCACTATGCCATGGTCTGTCCATCCTGTGGCTATAACCAGTATCCGCGGGTGAATCCTTGTGTGATCACTATCATTACTCGGGGTACAGATGAAATTCTGCTGGCAAAAAATGCCCGCAACAAAACCCAGATGTACAGCCTGATTGCCGGATTTGTCGAAGTGGGCGAAACCCTGGAGGAGGCGGTACGCCGTGAGACGATGGAAGAAGTGGGGCTACAGATCAAAAACATTCAATATCTGGCTAGCCAGCCGTGGCCGTTTCCTAGCAATCTGATGATGGCCTTCAAGGCCGAATATCATGCAGGCGAGATTCAGATTCAGGAAAATGAACTCAGCGATGCGCGGTTTTTCAAATTTGATCAGTTACCCGAGATTCCGTTCAAGGGCAGTATTGCTTATGCCATGATTCAGCATGTGATGCATGGCACACCTGTTGCCGATGACAGCAAAGAATGGCTTTGAATTAACCAGTCTGGTTTGACTGCTTAAATTAAGAAAAAAATCAGGAAGTTTATTTTCAATCGGTGTAATTCCCGAGAACCTGAATTTTCCGATGTTAAAGACTTAATTATTGTTTAGCGGATAAACGAATGGCATCTCCACAAAAACTGAATCACAGCATCTAATCTTCACGCTTTGTTCACATTCAGCTGGGTTATGCTAATCCTGAAATCAAACAAGGCTTAAAAATGAAGATGCTATTCAAGTCGGTTTTTTCAGTTACAGCACTGGCCATCATTAGCTTGAGCTTTACTGCTCGGGCTGAAACGGTTGCCCCTCAGGCAGTCAATCAGGTGGATATCCGGCAGTATGCGGGTAAATGGCATGAAATTGCGCATTTACCGATGTATTTTCAGCGTAAATGTGTCTCGGATATCTCGGCACAATACACTGTCAATGCCGATCAGACCATAGGCGTCTTAAACAGCTGCCGGATTGAAAATGGTGAAATGATTAGCTCTGAAGGGGTGGCCTATTCGCAAAATCAGGGCAACAGCAAACTGAAGGTCAGCTTTTTGCCGCCAGGTTTAAGATGGATTCCGTTTACCAAAGGGCATTACTGGGTATTACGCGTGGATCCGGAATATAAAGTGGCGCTGGTCGGTGGACCGAGCACCAAATACCTGTGGATTTTATCGCGCGAACCGCAACTGGATGAAGCCACCTATCAGTCCTATCTGGATACAGCAAAATATTATGGTTATGACATCACAAAACTGATCAAATTGCCGCATTAATCTGTTACCCTTTTGCCGAACTGCTTAGTCTCTCTACAGTTCGGCTTTTTTTATTTCACTTCACATAAAATTCATATCTGACTGATTAGACTCATCAAATAGAATAAAGACAACCGCTTAAAAGTAGGATGAGTCCATGTTGAAAAGCCTGATGCGATGGATAGACAGCTGGTCCATACATACATCGCCTGAAACGCTGACCGCTGAAAACAGCCAGGTTCAGTGGCTCCGGATTTTGCCCTTTATTTTGTTGCATCTGGCCTGTCTCGCCGTGTTCTGGGTGGGGGTGTCATGGTTTGCGCTGGGCTTTATGCTGGCGTTCTACCTGATCCGCATGTTTTCCATCACCGCTTTTTTTCATCGTTATCTGTCACATAAAACTTTTCAGACTTCGCGTCTGGTACAGTTCCTGTTTGTGCTGATGGGTACCATGAGTGCGCAGCGTGGGCCGCTCTGGTGGGCGGCGCATCACCGTTATCACCATCGCTATACCGATACCTTGCAAGACCCGCATTCCTCCACGCATGGTTTTTGGTACAGCCACGTTGGCTGGTTTTTAAATGAATATAACTTTGCCACGCGAAAAGAAGTCATTAGAGATTGGATGAAATATCCGGAACTGATCTGGCTGGACCGTTTCAGTTTAATTGTGGTGCTGCTGACCGCGGGCGGGATTTATGCGCTAGGGGAGTGGCTAGCTATGACCTGGCCGCAACTTGGTACCTCCGGCCTACAATTGCTGGTCTGGGGATTTGTGGTCTCCACTGTGTTACTGCTCCATGCCACTTTGTGTATTAACTCACTGGCGCATCATTATGGCAGCCGGGATTTTGACACGGATGATCACAGCCGCAACAACTTGTTTTTGTCCATCATTACCTTAGGCGAAGGCTGGCACAACAATCACCATTATTATGCCGGCAGTACCCGGCAGGGTTTTTACTGGTGGCAGATTGATGTGACCTATTACCTGCTGAAACTCATGTCTTTGTTCGGGCTGGTCTGGGGACTCAAGCCCATTCCGGCACGTGTCTATGATGTCAGTAAAATTGCCCGGGCTCGAAAACAGAAAAAAGCTGCCAAGACCGGCACTCCGAATATTCATTCAAAGGAATCACCATGAAAATTGCAATTATTGGTTCAGGTATTTCCGGTCTGTACGCTGCCTGGAAACTCAGCAAAGTGCATGAAGTCACAGTCTTTGAAAAGAATAACTACTTTGGTGGTCATACCGATACCCATCAGCTGAATATCGATGGTGAACAGGTTGCGGTGGACAGTGGCTTTATTGTTTTTAATGAGCATAACTATCCGCTATTCTGCGCCATGCTAAAAGAACTTGGGATTCAATCGCAAAGCAGTGACATGGGCTTTTCGGTGAATAATCAGGTCACTGGCTTACAGTACAATCCTTCAAAAAAATTCTCGTTATTGTTCCGACCTCAAAACTTTTTTAATGCAGATTTTCGCGCGATGTTGTCCGATCTGTTCCGTTTCTATGCGGCCAATAAAGATATTGATGTTGAACAGGTCGATGCACAGCTCAGTATTGATGCATATCTCAATCGACATGACTATTCCGAAGCCTTTCGTCAGGAACATCTCTATCCGATGTGCGGGGCGCTATGGTCCTGTCCAGTAGAGCAAGCTGGACAGATTCCGTATAAATTTGTGGTGAGCTTTTTTCAGCACCATCGTATGTTGCAGCTGAAAGAGCGACCTTCGTGGCTTACGGTCAAGGGTGGATCAGCTCGTTATGTTCGTGCCATTCAGGCCCAATCGAATATGACTTTCCGCAAGACAGGTGTGCTTCATGTATCCCGTAGTGCCAATGATGTAGTGATTGAAACTGGACAGGGCAGTGAACGTTTTGACTGGGTCATTTTTGCCAGCCATGCTGATGATAGCTTGAATTTACTTACAGACCCGTCAGCGCAAGAGCGGGAAGTACTTGGCAAGTTTCGTTATCAGGATAACCATATGGTGGTGCATTCCGATACTCATATCATGCCCAAATCCAGGCGCCAATGGGCCAGCTGGCATGTACATGTGACACCTAGTCGTGCAACCGAATCAACTCCATTCCAGCATAGTGGCATGCATTATGGTTTCAGTTACTGGATGAACCAGTTGCAAAACCTGAATTGTAAAACCCAAATCTTTGCCACACTCAATCCTAACTTTAACCTCGATCCGAAAAAAATATGGGTAGAACGATATTATCGTCATCCAGTATTTGATGCTGCCGCGATTGAGGCACAACAACGTTGGGCCGAGGTCAACGGCCAAAACCGCACCTCCTACTGCGGTGCTTATTGGGGCTGGGGCTTTCATGAGGATGGTGCCCGTAGTGCTGCATGGGTAGTCGATCAGCTATTGAAACAGGCCGAGCAGGCCGCCTAGGAGCACATGATGCAGATGTATCCACTGGCGATTGCCTCTGCCGAAATCCGGCACCGACGTTATTTGCCCAAAGCCCATGCTTTTGAGACCCAGCTAACCTATCTATGGTTTGATCCGGATCAGCTCGCGACCTTTACCGGTAAATCCTGGCTGTGGTCATCTAACCGCTGGAATTTCCTGACTCTGGATGAGCGCGATTTTCTGAGCATGGAATGTGGTTCAATCCGGCAGAAAGTTGCACGCCTGCTAATCAAGCGGGAAAACTATCTGTTACCGCATGCCGCTTCCATCCGGGTGCTGGCCTTGCCGCGCACACTGGGTTTCCGTTTCAATTCCGTAGTGTTTTATCTGATCTTTGATGCCACTGACCAATTGCTCTTTGTGCTGAGTGAAATCACCAACACACCGTGGAATGAACGACAGGTCTACATTCACGATTGCCGGAACAATCCAGACGAATATGCGCCGTACCAGAGTCACCAGTTTGACTTTAAAAAGGCCTTTCATGTGTCGCCGTTCATGCCGATGGGGCTGGATTATCGCTGGCGCTTCAGCTTTTCGGATCGGCAGAACGTGATTCATATGCAGCTGTTTGAGCAGGGAATCTTGCAATTCGATGCCACCCTGAAATTTTCCTTGCAGGCCATCACGGTTCCTTCACAGCAGCATCGTTATGCTGTACTGAAAGTTCTTGAACCCTTCAGGATGGTCAGCGGAATTTATCTGCACGCCTTTCGTTTATGGAAAAAGAAAATTCCATTTTATCGACATCCTAAAAAAGAAAAAGGAAACACATTGCGATGAAGACACTATTCATGGGAGAGCAAAGCACACTGCCGGTGGTACTGCGCCACCTGCTGAAATTACGCCATGGTCAGCTGATTTTTAAAGGCGTCTGGAACGGGGCTGTCGGGGAAAATAGCGATTTACAGGCGGTGATACAGGTGCATGATGTTCGTCTGATGGATTTGCTGTTCCGTAATGGTGTACTGGGTGCTGCCGAAGGTTTTATCCGTGGCTACTGGAGCAGTGAAGATCTGGTCGATGTGATCCGCATTTTGGCACGTAACCGTGATGTGCTTGATCGGATGAATCAAAATGTAGTGGCCAAAGCTAGCCAGTTGGCACTTAAGGCTTGGTATAAATCCCGCAAGAATTCGATTGATGGTAGTCGTCAGAATATTGCTGAGCATTATGACTTGAGCAATGATTTTTTTAAATTGTTCTTAGATTCCAGCATGATGTATTCCAGTGCTGTCTTTAAAGACCCTTGTATGAGCTTGGAACAAGCTTCAGATTATAAAAAAGAATTGATCTGCCAAAAACTTCAATTGCAACCGATGGACCATTTGGTTGAAATTGGCAGCGGCTGGGGAGGCTTTGCCATTTATGCGGCTCAGCATTATGGCTGTAAGGTGACCACCATTACCATTTCCAAAGCTCAGTACGATGAAGCACTCGCCCGAGTTGCTGAAGCAGGGCTGTCTCATCGGGTGTCTGTACAGCTTCAGGACTACCGTTTACTCGAGGGTAAATACGACAAATTGGTGTCCATTGAAATGATCGAGGCCGTAGGTGAGCAGTATTTACCAACTTATTTCCGAAAATGCCGCGAGCTCCTCAAGCCGAATGGTCTAGCCTTGATACAGGCGATTACGATTGAAGATGCACGCTATGTTAAAGCTTTAAATACGGTGGATTACATTAAGCGTTATATTTTCCCCGGTAGTTTTATTCCATGTATCAGTGTTATGACGCAAACGGCTTCTGAGCAAAAACTTCGTCTCAAACATCTGGAAGATATTGGTCAAAGCTATGCACAAACCCTGAAGTGTTGGCGTCAGCGTTTTCTGGAGCAGCGTGATCAAGTACTGCAACTTGATTTTGATGAGCGTTTTATCCGCATGTGGGATTTTTATCTGTGTTATTGCGAAGGTGGTTTTAGGGAAGGTGTGATCAGTGATGTGCATTTGCTGTTTGAAGCCAGTGCTTACTAAGCAGAAATAAAACAGGAGGGCGACATGCTGCTAGATTTATTTTTGTTCAATGTCTTCATCATGCTCTGTAACTGGGTGTTGGTGACCTATAACCGCAGAGCAGGGCTAGTCGATGTCGCTTGGAGTTTCAGTATTGCCCTTAATGTGATTATTGCCGCTTGGGTGATTGACAGTGCGCCGATGTTGGTTCGGTTATTTCTGGGACTGGCGAGTGGGATCTGGTTTTCACGGCTGACTTGGCATCTGTTACGGCGCTATGCCAATGAAACCCAAGAAGACACGCGTTATGCCAACATGCGCCGAGCGATGGGGGATTATCAGCATCTTGGATTTCTGGTGTTTTTTATATTTCAGGCAGGTTTGGCTCTACTATTTTCTTACCCAATGCTGAAGTTGTTAAGTATCTCGACCGAGCAATGGAATGACTGGACTTTGGTCACTGTGATTGTGGCGGGCATGATCATGCTATCCGCTTTGATAGGCGAAAGCACTGCCGATCAGCAACTTTACCGTTTTAAGCTAGATCCACAGAATCAAGGTAAAACCATGGATCAGGGTCTGTGGAAATATTCGCGCCATCCGAATTATTTCTTTGAATGGCTGCATTGGTTTGCTTATCCAGTGCTCGGTCTGGCAGCAGGATGCTATGAATTATGGATTTATCCACTGCTGATGTGGCTGTTTCTGTACTACATCACCGGGATTCCCTTTAGTGAACAACAGGCGCTCACCCACCGTGGTGACAACTATAAAGACTATCAACGACGAACTTCAATGTTTATTCCGTGGCCACCCAAACAGTAGGTAAATACATGGACTTTATGATTCAACAATCTTTAAAACTGGTCGAAAGCGGCAAGCTGCCCGATTCGGTGATTCGCGCGGGCATTCGCAGCCTAAGCAAAAAACGTCTGGCACAGGAAGGACGCTTTGACCCAGCACTGGCAGCCCGGCGCTATATGGATGTGCTGACCATGCTGAAAAACAGCGAAATTGCCATTGATACAGACAAAGCCAATGAGCAGCATTATGAACTGCCGACCGCATTTTTTCAGGCAGTACTCGGTAAGCGTTTGAAATATAGCGCGAGTCTATTTGAACATGCCGATATGACGCTAGACCAAGCCGAAGAAGCTGCGCTTGCCTGCTATTGCCAGCGAGCACAACTGAAAGACGGGCAGGATATTTTGGAAATTGGCTGCGGTTGGGGATCTTTGAGTCTGTATATGGCCGAGCATTATCCAACGGCCCGTATTACAGTCGTGTCAAATTCTTCAACCCAGCGCGAGTATATTCAGGAACAAGCCCGTTTAAAAAAACTGGATAACCTTAATGTGATCACTTGTGATGTCAATGTGTTGCAACTTGAACCTGCGTCATTTGACCGTGTGGTATCAGTGGAGATGTTTGAGCATGTACGCAACTATCAAAAACTGTTTGAAAATATTAGTATTTGGCTCAAACCAGATGGCTTATTGTGGTGTCATATTTTCTGTCATCGTTTCTTGCATTACCCGTTTGAAGTCAAAAATGAGTTTGACTGGATGTCGCAATATTTCTTTAGTGGTGGTTTGATGCCAGCAGCCTCAACTTTCCTACATTTTCAGCAGCATTTACAGCTAGAACAGCACTGGCAATGGGCGGGTACGCAGTATGAACGTACCGCAAATGCTTGGCTAGAAAATATGGATGGTAAACAGGCCGAGCTAAAGCCCTTATTTGAAAAAACTTATGGCGCGGATGCCGCAATCTGGTGGCAGCGCTGGCGGATTTTCTTTATGGCCTGTGCCGAGCTATTTGGTTATGACCATGGACGCGAGTGGGTGATCGGTCACTTTCTGTTTAAAAAGAAAACCGTATAATTGAATGGCGAATCGGATGGGGTAGCGGGGAATGCACCAATGTTAAAGCTGTTCAGGGACAAACACGATCATCCTCTGGGTGAGGTGTTTAACCGCTACTACTGGCTGCAAATCGGATTCATTGCCCTGTCTGTGGTGATTGGGATTGGCTGTAGTGCTTGGGTAATCAAAGGTTCTTTGCTCAGAACGGCGCTAGAACAGGAAATGTCACACTACTGGCAGCGATTAGAACGTAATCCTGCCGCAGAATTGCCCGATACCAAAAACCTGTATGGTTACCGCTGGAACACTGTGTCTCCCTCCCAATTTAAGAATATGTCACTTGAGCAAGGGGTGAATCGGCATTTTGTCGATGGTAAGGAACGCATGACCGTTTATGGCGAAAAAGATGGGCAGCATGTGCTGCTGGTGTTTGGTGAAAGCAACGTCAACAAGCTGGTGTGGCTGTTTGGTCTGGCACCGCTGATGGTCAGCCTGTTTGTGCTATATAGTGTGCTGTGGTGGTGGAACCGTCGTGCCCGGCGCTATTTTTCTCCCATTACAAGGCTTGCCAACGCACTGGAACATATTGATTGGGAAGATTATAAAAATCAGGCTTCACCGTTTCATGACATCCGGACTGATTCAAATCTGGAAGCGGAATATCTGAAGCAGGCGCTAGAAAAATATCATCAGGTATTAAGCGAGTTTATTCAGCGTGAACGTGAATTTACTGGTGATGTCAGTCATGAGCTTCGCACACCACTTACCATCTTAAAAGGCAATGTGCAGTTGTGTCAGGCACGCTATGGGGACAATAAATCATTTACTCGCCTGAACAACACCATTGAAGACATGCAACTATTAGTTGACACACTACTGGCTATCGCCCGCAATACCACCAATACTTTAACCGCTGAATCAACTATGCTTTCAGAATGTTTGGAAAATTTAGTTCAGGATCTGGATAGTGTTAGCCATAACAAAGGCATGCGGATAAATTTTCAAAAAGATCTAAACGAACAGCCACGTAAACTTTACCCGTCGATGACCAAAATGGTGTTTGGCAATATTCTGCGCAATGCGCTGAATTATTCACAAGGCACAGAAATTGATGTCATTTTGCAAAAAAATACAGTATTGATTGCAGATAATGGTGTCGGCATTCCTTTACCGAATAACTCAAAGGTGCAAGAACTGTCGGGGCAGCAATTGCAATTAGAGATCAAAGGTCATGGCATTGGACTGCAATTGGTACAGAAGTTGTGCAAGCAGCTTGGCTGGCGAGTGGAATTGTTTGATCGGCAGTATTATCTCAATACCCATCAGGATGTTGATCTAGCAATCACCACTGGACTGATTGTCGTTGTGTACCTAAATTAGGCTTCATCTTCGAGAGCAATCTTTAAACCAATCCCAGATATGGTGTGAATCAGCTTTTGTTCAAAGGGTTTATCGACCATTTTGCGTAAATTATAGATATGACTGCGCAGAGCATCACTTTCTGGCTCTTCGTCACCCCAAAGCTGCATCATAATTTCCTGTTTGGTCAGTACTTTAGGAGAATGACGCATCAGTAACTTCAAAAGTTTAAACTGAATCGGAGGCAATTCAATGTTCTGCCCAGCTCGAGTTAGTTGCTGTGTTGCCGTGTCCAAAATTAGGTCATGAATTTGCAGACGACTGCTAGATACTTCACCCATGGAACGTTTGATCAGGGCCTTGACCCGAACTACCAGCTCGTTAAAGTCAAAGGGCTTGACCAGATAATCATCCGTGCCGGAATTGAAGCCTTTGAGTTTATCATCCAAGGTATCCCGAGCGGTAAGCATCAAGACAGGTAAGTCTAACCCCTCTTCATTGCGTAACCACTCGCACAATTCATAACCAGAACCATCAGGCAAATTAATGTCAAGTAGCAAGATATGGTAGCGTTGCTGTTTCAGTAATTGTCTAGCAGCACTCAGATTGCGGGCATGATCGACCACAAAGTCATGTTCTTCCAGAAACTCGCATAGGGTAGAGGCCAGCTCATAATGGTCTTCAACCATCAGGATAAAATGTTTCGACATAGCGGCAGATACTAATTTAATAATTGCTGTTTTAATTTAGCACTAAATGGCTGGGGACCCAGCCATATATTAAAATATTGTTGTGCCAGAGGATGTTTAAGCTGCCCTAAACCTTGCTGGTTCAAGGATAAGCTCAGGGTCTGTGTAGCATGGTTGTATTTTAAACGGTACAGGTCACCTGATTTGACCGGACGATACAAATCAGTGATTGGGTTGAATAGAGCATGTATTTTTGCGTCTTTAATATTACGTTTCAGTAAATGTGTGGCCGCACGTTTAAATGCCCATTCCGGAATATTCTGCGTATAGGTAAAATCCATCTGCATGTTTTGGCCTTGCCAAGGCTGATTACAGTTTTGCGCAAAGTAACTAGCCACACCGACATGTTTTTGTCCCACCATCAGCGGACCATTGCCGCATTGATTCAGGCTTTGTGCCTGTGCCCATGGACAGAAGCTACATCCCATCACTAACGCCGTGCTGATCGCTATTTTTTGAAAGGCAGTAGCCATGAGTAGACCCCTCCAACATAAGGCAGGGAACGATACAGGCCATTCGCAGGGTCCCAGAAATCCTGCTGGAAAATAATCTTGTTGTTTTCGTTGATCTTGATTTCACTGATACCGTAAGAGTCCATACTGCGGGTCGTGCCGAACATTTTAAAATCATAGGCCATATGCCAGTGCACATAGGCAGAGTCCTGATGATAAGAAGCGTTTAACAGCTTGACGCTGACCTTGCTGACCCGTTTGTTCATGCCTTGAAAGTGCTCGAGTAGATTTTGACGGGATGAAAATTGCGATAGGGTATCGTTAATAAACAGCTGGTCGGCATACAGCGATCCGGCTCTTTCCACAAATTCTGGTGTGCCCAAGGTATTAAAAGCTGAGGTAAAGCGGAGGCCGATATCCTGAGCTTTAGCCTGATCCAGCGCTATCCCCTGAATACCGTTTCTGGATTGGACGTAATCGGCTGAATAACTGGGAATACTTTTACATCCGGCTAACAACAGAAGCGGCAAGGATAAGGCTGTAGCAATTAGTGTTTTTACAAGTCTCATCATCAGTGTCCGTATGAAGTGTATGTTTATACCTTAGGCAGCACAGCGTGAACAGAATGTGAAATAGAGGTTATAGATGAGCAATTGAATAGAATTTTTCAAATCAAAGATTAAAGGTTTAACTTTTTTCTTCGGCCATTAACCAATCAATGATATTCATAACATCACGATTTTCGTTATTTTTTCTGACCATTGCATAAAAATTATAGTCACAATAGATAAAACCAAAAGGGGCAATGATCTTTCCATTTAGCATTTCTTTTTCTACTAGAATTTGAGGTGCTATGGCAATTCCTAACCCAGACACGGCAGCTTCTATCATTAAATTCAGACTATCAAAATAACGGTCATTGGATTTTGGGGAAAAGCTTATTTGAAACTGATCAAACCATGTATGCCATGCACTTTTATTTGAGTGGGTATGAAGTAATGGATAGTTTAAAAGATCATTTACGGAATGAAGAAGATTTATTTCACGATTACAAATAGGACCCATGTTATCGGGAAATAACAGATATTTATTCAAAAAGTTGGGAAGTAGATGATGTTCACTGACGCTATTGATAAATATGTCAACTTTCTCTTTTTCTAACAATTTTAAGTCATTACATGTCATTAATTTGATATGGATATTGGGATAAATGACTTCGAGCTTTTCTAATCGAGGAATCAGCCAATTTGCCATAAAACTATGAGAAGCGCCTATTACAACTTCTACTTCTGAAGTTTTATTTGTTAACTCAAAGACGCATTGTTCTAAACGATTAAAAAGCTGCGTACAAACTAGCGATAATTCTTCGGCATCCGCCGTCAGAGAGATGGTCGAGGAATGTCGAATAAACAATTTTTTATCCAACCATTCTTCTAACTGCTTTATTTGATGGCTAATCGCACTATGGGTTACACACAATTCTTCCGCAGCTAAACTGAAACTTTTATTTCTGGCGACAGCCTCGAATGCTTTTAAAGCATTAAGGGGAGGTAATGTTCTGCGTTTCATGTTGTAAAATTCTCTAACACCATAAGCTCAAAATATATCAATTATCATAAAAATGAAAATATTTTAAGATCAAACAAGTTTTGATAGTAAAAGAGATATGAGATGACAACCCCTTATACAGGTAATGGTCCTGATGACTTGGGATTTTTTGGTCAATTTGGCGGATGTTACATGCCAGAGAGCTTAATGCCGGCACTTCAAGAATTAGAGCAAGCCTTTAATACTGTTCGGCACAAACCTGAATTTTGGGCTGAATATCAGCAGATTTTAACGGACTTTGTTGGTCGTCCTAGTCCTCTTTTTTATGCAAAAAACCTAACAGCTTATGCAGGCGGCGCTCGAATATATTTCAAGCGAGAAGATTTGAACCATACGGGTGCGCATAAGATCAATAATTGTGTAGGCCAAATCTTATTAGCCAAATTTATGGGTAAAACCAGAATCATTGCAGAAACGGGTGCTGGGCAACATGGTGTTGCAACAGCAACGGTTTGCGCGCTGTTTAAGATGAAATGTACCATTTTTATGGGAGAAACAGATATTCAGCGGCAACAAATGAATGTTGAGCGCATGAAATTACTCGGTGCTGAAGTCAGAAGTGTTCAAAAAGGGCGTGGGACTTTAAAAGATGCCATGAACGAAGCATTACGTGACTGGATTCGTCATGTGGATACAACCTATTACCTGTTGGGTACTGGCGCAGGCCCTCACCCATATCCGACGATGGTCAGAGAATTTCAGAAAATTATTGGTCTAGAAGCCAGAAACCAAATACTCCTGAAAGAAAATAGGCTGCCTGATGCTCTTGTTGCTTGCGTGGGTGGGGGATCAAATGCACTAGGGTTGATGCATCCTTTTCTAGAAGACCTGAATGTCAAAATGTTTGGCGTTGAGGCAGGTGGAAAAGGAACAAATAGTGGTGAACATGCCGCCTCTATTTGCAAAGGTCAAGTCGGTGTGCTGCATGGCAATTTAACCTATTTATTACAAGATTCAGATGGGCAGATTTTAGAAGGGCACTCTATATCAGCTGGCTTAGATTATCCTGGTGTTGGCCCTGAACATGGCCTTCTGTTTGAAACAGGACGTGTTACATATACGGCGATCACCGATCAAGAAGCGGTAAATGCCTTTCAGCTTTTAAGCCAACAGGAGGGCATTATTCCTGCGCTTGAGAGTTCTCATGCGATTGCATATGCGATTCAACTTGCTCAAGAAATGCAGCCAGAACAGATTATTATTGTCAATTTAAGCGGCAGAGGTGACAAAGACTTAAACACGGTCAAAAAATATCTTGCAGGAGCTACAGCATGAACCGTCTAGATCAAAAATTAGAGCAATTGAAACTGGAAAATCGAAGCGGTCTGGTCTGTTATTTTACTGCTGGAGATCCTAATTTTGCAGAAAGTTGTCGTCTGTTGAGCCAATTAGGTCAAGCTGGGGCTGACATTATTGAAGTTGGCATTCCTTTTTCAGATCCAGTGGCAGATGGAGAGATCATTCAAGCAGCACATCTTAGAGCATTACGTGCAGGTCAAACGGTCAAACAGACCATTGAGTTGGTAAAAGCAATCAGGCTGCATGATGACAAGACACCAATAATTTTTATGACTTATTTAAATCCGATGATGCAATATGGTTTCGAAACACTTGTCGCCGATACAGAAAATCTTATAGATGGAATATTGATTTTAGATGCTCCATATGGATATCGAGAAAACTTTGAAGTGCAATTAAATGAAAAAAATATGCATTTAATTGCAATGACAGCGCCGACTACCCCAGTTGAAAGGTTAGAGCAAATCTCAGCGCGCGCGACAGGTTTTTTATATCATGTTGCAGAAAATGGCTTAACAGGGGGGCATTTAAATCTACCCAATATTGAGAAAAAGATTGCTGAAATCAAGCCTATTTTTAATATTCCAGTTGCAATTGGCTTTGGGATCAAAAATGAAAGTCATGTTAAAGCATTAGCCAATAAAGTAGATCTTATTATCATTGGCTCAGCACTTGTCAATACTTTTTTTAATAAGGGGATGAATGCGACTTTAGAAAAAGTCACAGTTTTTTCGCAAATCCTGAGAGAAAATAAAGAGTAGGCCAGCTTCTTTCATAGGTATTCTTTAAAACAATAATTAAATATAAAACAGTATCTTATCTTAGCCTTCTCCCGAAAGGGAGATGGAACTTTATACGTGGATTTTTTTACTGAAAGTAATTGCTTTTTAAAAATCACTATTATCATACAGATGTGACATACGTTTTTGCTTTGTTTCTAAATAATCTTTGTTAAAAATATTTAAGCCAACTTTTAAAGGAATACGTTCAACAACGTTGATTCCTAAATCAGTCAAAGATTTGATTTTAAATGGATTATTTGTAATCAACTTGACGTCTTTTATTTGTAAATAATCAAGCATAATGGTACACATGTCATATTTACGAGCATCTGCTGGCAGGTTTAATAATAAATTTGCATCAAGGGTATCATGTCCTTGGTCTTGAAGTGCGTAGGCCCGAATTTTATTGGTTAGTCCTATGCCACGGCCTTCTTGGCGAAGGTATAAAATGACACCTTGACCTGCATCATGAATCATCTTCATGGTTGAGTGTAATTGTGGACCACAATCACATTTGAGTGATCCAAAAGCATCACCTGTTAAACATTCTGAATGAATTCTGACGAGTACAGGTTGATTAGAAATAGTATCCATGTCTTTGGCAAGAGCGATATGTTCTTCACCAGTACTTTGGTCTTGAAATGCCATAATTTCAAAATCACCAAACGCTGTAGGTAACTTTGATTTGGAAACAAATTCTATAGCCATTGAAGAATACACCTATATAAATTTATAATTGGTAAAATTACTAAATTTACCTTAAAAGCACTTGCTAAATTTTTGTGGTTCTAAATTTCAGCGTTTTACTTCCAATTCAAGTATAGGTATTTAATAGTGAATTTTATGTGAAATGTTATTAAGAATAATTTTATTGAGGTTAGAATTTTTTATAAAAATATGCAAAAGCTTCGTTTTCCACAAGCCATCCATAATCTAAAGCTTTATAGTAAGCCAATCGATTATCAACACTGATGATACAAGGTGGATATTCAGAATTCAGCAGCTTGAGGTTCATTAACAGCTGTAATGTAGATACATTGCCATTAATATTTTTTAGCCTGCTAACTTTTCGCGGTACAATGAAGTAGGTTGGTTGTAAATGTTTTAATAAACAAAGGTTTAATTTTTTTGCTGTGCGCATACTATCCCGGCCGAATAAACAAAAATGTCTTAAGCAAAGATAAATGAAGAAAAATGTAAGTTAGTATAGTTCTATATTCCTAAAACAACTTGATACGGTTTAAATCCGTCTTGTACCGCCTCTGAAACTAACCGAATAAATGCTTCAGTCTTTCCAGAAGCCATCCATTGATCCAATGCTTCATAGTAAGCTAAACGATTTTCTACAGTAATCACACAGGGTGGATAGCCTGCTTTAAGCAGTTCCAGATTCATCAAAAGACGTGATGTGCGACCATTGCCATCAATGAATGGATGGATACCCACAAAATCCGCATGTACTTTGGCTGCACGTTCAATCGGGTGAAGTTTATATGCTTCAAGGTTATACCAATCGATTAGCTGAGCCATCTTGTCATTTAATAAAGTATAGTCAGGAGGGGTAGTAGTAGCACCAGAAATCAATACATTTTGCTGACGATAACGCCCAGCATTCTCATCATCAATATTTTTTAAAATAAGTTGATGAATATTGCGAATTTGCCATTCTGAAAATGGTTCTTCCTTACGAATAATGTCTTCGACGTAGTAAATCGCATTTCTATGGTTTATCGCTTCGAAATGTTCTCTTAACGCTTTTCCACCTACAGTAATACCTTCAAGAACTACTTTGGTTTCCAATAGTGTAAGAGTATTACCTTCTATGGCATTTGAATGATAGGTCCAGCGGACAATAAGATCTTCTTGTAAATTTTTTACAATTGCAGGAGATAAAGGGCGATATTGATCTAATTTTTTCTTTAAATCATCAATAATTTCAAACATAACTTTAACCCTGAATGTGTCTTTCTGAATAATACATCAAAAAATAAATATCAAAAATGTAATGTTATATTATAATATTTTGGTTGAGCTATAAAGATCGTATAATGAGTACACCATTTCAAATCCTTTAGTTCGGATTTGAACAAGATTATTTTTGTGATTCAATGCACTAAATCTAATTTGGGTAAAAAATGGGTATAGGTAAAATGCTATTGACTTTATAATTCACTAAATCAATAGCTTAGGAGTTGAGTTTAATTGACGCCATCCCATCAGAAAAGATGAGAATTTGTATTATTTAATGAAATAAAATGAACTTTAAACAACATTTAAAATTTTTAATAAATAAGAGTAAAAGATTGATAACGATGACACAATCTGTCCATGCACCCACATAAATTTGCTTATTGATTGATGAAACAAAATAGTTCTACTCATGAGCGATTAGCTGATCGTTTAGCTAATATTTTGACCATGTTAAATATGGGGTCTCATTTGAGCTCGGCTTTGTTACACAAACCTATATCTAAGGTTTATTCCACAATATAATTTTCAAATGAATAAGCCTACACCTAAAATTTATCGTACAACCAATTGGCCCGCATATAACCGAGCACTCATTAGTCGCGGAAATATTGCCATTTGGTTTGAATTCGCCCTGCTACGCAATGGTATGCTCCATCAAAAGGCAAACAAGGGCGAAATCAAACCTACTCCGACGCAGCCATCCAATGCTGCTTAATGATTAAATCCTTATTCAGTCTGTCTTTACGTATGGTCACTGGCTTTATGCAAAGTCTGATTAAACTTTGCGGCTGAGCAGCCCCGAATATCAGTGATATTCGTACACCACGCTTTGTAGAAGACAAAAGCATATTGATATTTCAATCAGCTACCAAAAAAGTAGCGATGGGCTGCATCTACTCATGGACTCTTCAGGCATGAAGTTTCTAGATGAGGCAAATGGAAACGCAAGAACCATGGACCTGAATATCGACGAAAATGGCGTAAACTGCACATAGATATAGATGCTGAAACACTGCAAATACGTGCAGTTCAGCTTACAACAAATAATGTCAGTGACTCACAGGTTCTTGGTGATTTACTTGATCAAACTCCACAAGATGAGCGGATTGACTCTGTTTATACCGATGGAGCTTATGACACTAAGAAATGCCGTCAGGTCATTGCAGATCGGCAAGCGCATGCGGTGATTCCACCTAGAAAAATGCGAAACCATGGAAAGAAACAAAGAGCAAGCAGCTCGCTAGAGCGAAATGAATTACTTCGAACAGTTAATCTTGCGAAGCAGTGCTTCTCAGGTAAACACTATGGAAAAATGGTCAGGCTATCATCGGCGAAGTTTAGTTGAAACTAAGATGCGCTGCATTAAATTATTAGGAGATAAACTCAATGCAAGGAGTTTTGATAGCCAAGTCAATGAGATTCATGCACGTGTAGCAGTCCTTAACAGATTTACGGAATTAGGTCGACCACTTACCCAAGTTACGCCTTAAATTTGGCTTAATTAGGGGCGCTTTGCCTTTCAAATCTTTGTGCAACAAAGCCCTAAAAATTTAAAAAACCAGAAAAAATAGGAGTTTAGAGCTCCCATTTTTATGTTAGCTTTCTAAGTCTCTATGTTAATTTGAAGAATACTTCATCATAACGTCCGAATACAGCTATATTTTTTTGATTTCTACAATATCACTTGATTCAATTAGCGATTGGATATTACCAAATAAACTTTGAATATAATCAGACGCTATATGGATATCTAAATCCTCTCTGCTACGCCATTCTTCTAAGAAGAAATATCTACTCGAGTCATTTTCGCTAATATAAAGCTCATATTTCAAGCATCCTTCTTCTTGAAGCGTAGGCTCTATTACACTTTTTAAAAGCGCTTCTAACGTTTCTTTTTGATCTGATTTTGCCTTAATGTTCGCAATTACTGAAATAGTCATTATTTCACCTTAAGTTTGTTTTAGAAGTTTTCTAGTACAATTTTGCCTTTTGATTTACCTGATTCAAGCAACTTATGCGCCTTCTCCAAGTTTGCAGCGTTAATTTTGCCTAGATTTTGGTTGAGGGTACTTCTAATTTTTTGCTGGTCAACTAATTGGGCAACCTGTTGCAACAGATCACCTTGCTTTTCAATATCATCGGTTTCATACATTGAACGAGTGAACATCAACTCCCAATGGATAGAAATAGATTTAGTCTTAAACGGCATAATATCAAATGTTTGTGGATCATCGATCAATCCAAGCTTGCCTTGTGGTGCAATCAGAGAAACTATTTGCTTGATATATGTTTCTGTATGATTTGTAGAGAAGACGTATTTTGGTTTTTCAATACCTAGTGCTTCGATTTGTTCGTTTAAATCTTTGCTATGATCAATGACATGGTCGGCACCAAGTGATTCCACCCAAGATTTCGTTTCTTCACGTGAAGCTGTTGCTATAACGGTCAGATTTGTTTTTGCTTTTAGGAGTTGGATAGCAATTGATCCTACACCGCCTGCACCACCAATAATCAGAATACTGCCAACATCTGTTTCTGAAATTTGAAACCGATCAAACAGCATTTCCCATGCCGTTATAGCAGTTAATGGCAATGCTGCGGCTTCTGCATTAGATACTGTAATTGGTTTAAGACTGATAATTCGTTCATCGACTGCTTGAAACTCAGCATTACTACCATCTCGGGTTAAATCGCCAGCATACCAAACAGAATCTCCTACTTTAAACGAGGTAACTTTTGAGCCAACTTCAATAATTTCCCCAACGGCATCCCAACCTAAAATACGATTATTTGCTTCAGACGAATTTTTTCGCACTTTGGTATCAACTGGATTCACAGAGATTGCCTGAACTTTTACCAGTACATCACGCTCCTTAAGTGTAGGCTTCGCTTTTTCAATATCTACCAATGAATTTTTAAAATCATCATGGTTATTGATAACATACGATACGGCTTTCATAGATTTGTCCTTAACTTTAAAAATATAGTAAAAATGGGAGCGAGGTGCTCCCATTTTTTGTTATTCAATTATTAAAACTCTTGGCTCGTTGGGCGTAAAACAATTTCATTAATATCTACATCCGCAGGCTGTTCAATTGCATAAGCAATTGCTCGAGCGACTGAGTCAGCTGGTATAGCTTGTTTGTAGAAATCAGTAACAAACTCTGAACTTTCTTTATGAGACGAACCAAATTTTAGTTCTGACTCAACTGCACCAGGCTCAATAGTAGTCGTTCTAATTGTTCCCCCAACTTCATGACGAAGTCCTTCAGAGATGGCTCTTACAGCAAACTTAGTACCGCTATAAACAGTACCTCCTGGACTAAATACTTTTATCCCTGCAACAGATGCGAGATTAATAAAGTGTCCAAAGTTTTGTTTTTGGAAAACAGGTAGGGTAGCTGCAATACCATAAAGAACACCTTTAATATTAATGTCGATCATACGATCCCATTCATCAACTTTTAGCTCACTTAATGGTGCAATAGACATTAATCCAGCATTGTTTACCAATACATCGATTTGACCAAATGCGCTTAATGCTTTTTCAATAAGTGCTTGTACTTCCTGTGGTTTGGTTATATCCATACCAATAAACTCAGCTTGACCACCTTCAGCACGAATGTCGTGAACAATAGCCTCTAATTTTTCAGTACGTCTAGCACCAAGTACAACCTTTGCACCTTTTTTAGCAAGTAAGCGAGCAGTAGCTTCACCTAAACCACTACTTGCACCTGTGATAACAATAACTTTATTTTCTATATTATTCATACAAGTAACCTTCAACCTATCTGGTAATCATATTTGATGGGTTAAGTATTACAGCCTTGTTATATATAATAAATGAATAATATTATCTTTCAGAATTCCTATTTACGGAATAATTACCAGACCACAGGATTGGACATGCAGAACAAATTGGAAATGATGCGTATCTTTTGTGTCGCAGCAGAGTCTCGAAATTTTAAAGAGGCAGCAACTCAGCTGGGTATTTCCCCGCAGGTAGTGACACGGGCAATAAAGGAGCTAGAAGAGCAGCGCGGAGAGATTCTGTTTTACAGGAGTACTCGACAAATTAAAATTACTGCTGATGGTGAGCGTTTGGCAAAGCAAGCACGTTTTGCGGTGGGATCGATTGATGCTCTGATTATAAAAGACACCAAGGAAAAACGAGATGAAATGCGTGGGACTGTCCGTCTTACTGTGTCGTCTGTGTTAGGGCGTAAATTGGTAGTACCTGCACTAGCAGAATTTGCCACACGTTATCCAGATATTGTCGTGGATTGTGTGCTAACAGATTCACACTCGGATGTGATCGATGAGCGAATAGATATCGGGATCAGATTTGGATTTTTGCCGGACAATCGATATGTGGCAAGGGAATTGGCTAAAGTGAATTTTTATTCTGTGGGTACGCCAGAGTTAATTGATAAGGTTGGAATGCCCAAAAAAATTATTGACCTTGATAAATACCCTCTAACAGCACTATTCGATCATAAAACAGGGCGTTACTGGCCATGGACATTCACCGAAAGTCGAAGCTTCACGCCATCAAAGCCTCGTTTTATTACAGATGATCTAGAAGCTGAATTTCAAGCTATTCTCGCTGGAGTTGGATTCGGACACATGCCTGGATTTCTAGTTTTGCCGTGGCTTAGGAGTGGTAAGCTCATTCAGATACTTCATGAGGAAACCTCTCCCGTTTGGCGCCTGTATTTATATCGTCCACAGCGGGGCCCGACACCTTTGCGAATCCGAGCATTGTTTGATTACTTAGTGGAAGTGCTGGGCCATATAGAAACCTGAATCAGAAGGAACTAACCTTTTTTCTAGAAAGTAGAAATCAGATAAGACCATCATGTATTTAGAGTAACTACAATTTTTCCTATTTGCTGATTTGATTCAAGATAGCGCTGAGCGTCATGCATGTTCTCAAAGTTAAAGCAACGGTCGATCACTGGACGAAGATATCCTGCACCTATACTGCTAAGAATAAATCGTCTGGCTTGCTCTCTTAGAACAGGGTCATGCAGAACCTCAAGGAACAAAAAACCTCGCATGGTTAAGCTCTTGCGTAATGCAACTTTAAGGGGAAATGGTGTGATCTCCGGGCTAAGCGCACCATGCATAACCATAGTTCCTCCTACAGACATCGCTTTGGCAATCTGTTCAATATGTGGCCCTCCTACAGCATCGAAGGCGACATCAAGATGTTCTCCACCTAAACGTAAAACAAGCGCCTCATACAAATCTGGTTCATCTTCACTGGCTATAACATTTTTAACACCGAGATCCAGTAAACGTTGCTTTTTCTCTATCGTCTGTGTACTTGCAATGACCTTAGCACCCGCTGCTTCAGCGATCTGTATCGCAGCTAGTCCTACGCTACTTGAAGCTGCTGTGATCAAGATCGTTTTTCCTTTCGAAACTCCACCAGCATGGATTACACCACCCCAAGCCGTCAAATACTGCATCCAGATTGAAGAAGCTTCTTCCCAGCTTAAACTATCGGGTTTGTGAACTAAAAAAGTTTCTGGAATCAGAAGCTTGTCCGCATATGTCCCATATTTGGCTAGATTGTCAGTCGGAAGAATCGATACTGCATCTCCTGGAGAAAATTGGCGTACACCTTCACCTATTGCCAGAACTATGCCTGCTCCCTCATATCCCAGACGAGAAGGGAATACTGCCTTTTGAATATAAGTCCCACGCCGAAACATTACATCAGCCCGGTTGAGTCCGATCGTTTTCATCTGGATTAGAACTTCTCCTGCTGCTGGTAAAGCAACAGGAAGTGTTTCTAATGTCAGAACATCTGTATCTCCAATACAATTGAAGCGCCAAGTCTTGGCCTGAAGTGCGTTAAATGACATCAATCACGACCTTAATATTGGCAGAGCGATCTTGAACAGCATCATGAGCCTCAATCGCTTGGTCTAGAGTAAAATGACGAGGATCAACAATAGGACGCAGTTTACCTTCCTCAACGAGACGAGTCGCGATCTTAAGGACATCACCATGATGAGCACGGCGATTGCCTGTTAACATCGGCATTAGGACGAATACGCCAGACACTGTGGCACACCGTAGAGATGAACTCGCTAAATTATGATTACCAAATGCAGCACAGCTGGTAATGTGGCCATAGTGAGTTGTCATGGAAAGTGAAGCTTCGAGTACTGGACCACCCACAGTGTCGTAAACAATGTTAAAACCTTGACCCTCAGGGCTTGCAGCAATAATGTCATCGGAAGATGCTGTTGTGTAATCGAGAGGTGTTGCACCGAGTTCTGAAATCAGTGATTGATCAGCTGTACGACCAGTCGCCCAAACATTTGCATCAAGTGCTTTTGCAAGCTGAACAACCATATAGCCAACGCCACCAGCACCACCCTGAACCAGTACAGTTTGCCCTGGTTGGACCTTCGCATTATCCACTAAACCTTCCCAAGCCGTGAGAAACGTCAATGGTAGTACTGCTGCCTCGCGCATAGAGATATTGCGTGGCTTTAATGCGATCAGATCAGCATCTGCTACAACATATTCTGCTAAAGATCCTTGAAGACCACGAACGCCACCTATCAGACCGTAAACTTCATCTCCGACGTTGAAGTGGGTGACACCTTCACCAACAGCAGTGACAACCCCAGCCATATCCGTTCCCAACACGGCAGGAAGCTCTGGCATAGCATATGGTGCTTCACCAAGACGAATTTTATAATCAATAGGGTTTACACCACTAGCATGAATACGGACTAGAACTTGCCCAGCCTCTGGTTGAGGTATAGGGAGTTCTACACGTGTAAATTCATGATCACCAAAATTTTCTAGGATAAGAGCATTCATCATCTTATTCATAGTTGTTCCTTATTCTTAACTAGGGGATGATATGCACAGTACCAAAATAAATTAATCCAATAAATGATATTTATAGGATTTAATAATTCCTAAATAATGAATAGTAAACATCATCCGCTCACTAAAAATATTCTAGTACAGTCTGTAAAGGCAGTTTAATCTAAACTGTCGGTAGTATTTTCAAGGCTTGAAACGTTCAAAATATCTACAAAGTGGCTAAAATTTGAAACATAATTCTAAAAGGTCACAGCATTACAAAGAACATGAGACAAAATAAAAAATGGGAGCTAAAAGTCCCATTTTTTTTGTGACTTTCGCATAAGCTCTATGATGTTAATTTAAAAAAACTAAAAACAGGGATAGAAAATTTTCGCTAAAGATCTTTTTAATTTTCGATTTATAAAAATTATTGCTTTTTTTATACTATGGGGTACTATAGTATTAATGCTAGCAAATAAGGAGGTCTGATGCCTAATCAGGTTGAAGACAAAAAAAAGATTCTTCTACGCGTCAGAAAGATCAAAGGTCAGACGCAAGCGATTGAAAAAGCGTTAGAAGACAATGTGGAATGTGGTGCAATTCTGCAACAAATATGCTCTGTGCGTGGTGCTATTAATGGTTTGATGAATGAAATGTTGGAGGTTCATTTAAAGGACACTTTAGTATCAGGTGAAACCACAGAACAACAACGAAAAGAAGAATTGGCTGAAATCGCCAAGATTCTAAAATCATATTTAAAATAGATCTGTATAAGGAATTATTCCATGAAGTCACGTGCTGCTGTTGCGTTTGGTCCTGGTCAACCTCTTCAAATTGTTGAAGTTGATGTTGCACCACCAAAGAAAGGTGAAGTATTAATTAAGATCTCCCATACCGGTGTGTGTCATACAGACGCATTTACTTTGTCTGGCGATGATCCTGAAGGTGTTTTTCCGGCTATTCTCGGGCATGAAGGTGCTGGTGTCGTAGTTGAGGTTGGTGAAGGCGTGACTAGCGTCAAACCAGGTGATCATGTAATTCCACTTTACACCGCTGAATGTGGCGAGTGCGTATTCTGTAAATCTGGAAAATCGAACTTGTGTATTTCCGTTCGCGAAACTCAAGGTAGAGGCGTAATGCCAGATGGTACCACTCGTTTTTCCTACAATGGTCAACCGATTTACCACTATATGGGCTGCTCAACGTTCAGTGAATACACTGTAGTGGCAGAAGTATCATTGGCTAAAATCAATCCTGAAGCCAATCACGAACATGTCTGCTTACTGGGTTGTGGGGTAACAACGGGTATCGGTGCAGTACATAACACGGCTAAAGTACAAGAAGGTGATAGTGTTGCGGTCTTTGGTTTAGGTGGTATTGGTCTGGCAGTCGTACAAGCCGCACGTCAAGCTAAAGCAGGGCGTATTATTGTAGTTGACATGAATCCAGATAAATTTGCGCTGGCAAAAGAGTTTGGTGCAACGGACTTCTTGAACCCTAAAGATTACGATAAACCAATCCAGCAAGTCATTGTCGAAATGACTGGCTGGGGTGTAGATCATTCATTTGAATGTATTGGTAACGTGAATGTGATGCGTGCAGCACTTGAAAGTGCACACCGTGGCTGGGGACAATCCGTAATTATTGGTGTAGCTGGCGCAGGTCAAGAAATCTCTACCCGTCCATTCCAACTGGTTACTGGTCGTAGATGGTTAGGTTCTGCCTTTGGTGGGGTAAAAGGTCGTACGCAACTTCCAGGAATGGTTGAAGATGCCATGAAAGGTAAAATTCAATTAGAACCATTTGTGACACATACGATGGGCTTGGATCAGATCAATGAAGCCTTTGATCTAATGCATGAAGGTAAGTCAATTCGTACTGTAATTCATTACGAATAATTCCGTCAGACCTTATACTTTTCCATGCATGTGAATCATGATTGACATGCATGGAATCCTCTAAAACGGCACATCATCTGTAAAACAGATCTATCTATGTATCCATCATGTATAGGTTCAACAAACCTGCCTACATTTTAAATCTTTATCAGTATTCTCTGTGGAGAATGTCAGACTCTTTGTTTACTCGATTTCTCATGAAGTCTTGCTCAACATAGGTAATTGATTATGGAAATAATTGAGAAACATGCTTCTTTTGGTGGATCGCAAGAAGTGTATCGCCATCAGTCAATAGCATTAAACTGTTCAATGAAATTCTCAATATATCTGCCACCTCATGACAAAGATGAGAAGTTGCCAGTTTTATATTGGTTATCAGGACTGACTTGCAACGAACAGAACTTTATTACTAAAGCCGGAGCACAAAAGTATGCGGCTGAACATAAAGTCATTATTGTTGCACCAGATACCAGCCCACGTGGAGAGGATGTACCAGATCATGCAGATTATGATTTAGGCCAAGGCGCAGGATTCTATGTGAATGCAACACAAGCACCCTGGTCACAGCATTTCAAAATGTATGATTATATTGTGGAAGAGCTCAGAAATCTGATTGACCTGAATTTTCCGACCAACCAAGTCCAAAGCATTATGGGGCATAGCATGGGTGGTCATGGTGCATTAGTCATTGGGTTAAAAAACCCTGAGCTGTATAAAAGTATTTCTGCTTTTGCACCAATTGTTGCACCTAGCCAAGTACCTTGGGGGAAAAAGGCTTTTACACACTACCTAGGTGAAACTGAAACTTTATGGAAAAGCTATGATGCGATTGAATTAATCAAAAACGATGAAGTTCATTTACCTATTTTAGTCGATCAGGGAACAGCTGATGATTTTCTTGAAGAACAGTTAAGACCTAAGCTTCTTAGTGATATTTGTTTGGAACAAGAATATCCTCTTACACTTAACCTAAGAGAAGGGTATGACCATAGCTATTACTTCATTGCGAGCTTTATAGAGAAACATATAGAGTTTCACAGCAAATTCCTAGCTAAATAACTTTCATAGATATGAAGATGTGCATGTTGTTCTTGAATGCTTCTTGAGCAATATAACTTCCAGATGAAGAGGTCAGCTTATAAATCTAAGGTAGAGTCAATTGATCCTTATATAACTAAGATTGAATTTAATCATCTCATATCTTGATTTTTTGATTCAAATGTTAATGATATTAACTTGAATAAATTCATAGCATTATGTCGAAATAAAAACCTAAATTATGGCTCAGCTATGGGATGTTTTTTAACTTTTATACAACAAAACTTTCTGACATGCATACATTAGCAATGACAGAATCAGTTTGAATTCTAATCAATTGTGGAGTTTTAGTCATGCTTAAAACAGCTTTATATGTCCGTCTTGAAGCTAAACCGGGTAAAGAAGACGAAGTGGAAGCTTTCCTTAAAGCCGGTTTACCTATTGTAATGGAAGAACCTGCGACAGTTGCGTGGTTTGGCTTACGTCTTGGACCTACAACATTTGGTATTTTTGATGCATTTCCTGATGAGGCGGGTCGCCAAGCACATTTATCTGGCAAGGTTGCAGCTGCGTTGATGGCTCAGGCCGATGAGCTATTTTCAGAGCCACCATCAATTGAAAAAGTAGATGTTTTGGCGAGTAAACTACCAGCTCATACCGACGATTAAATGTATGAGGGTGCTGCCTGAAATTTCGAATGAAAGGCAGCACTTCAACCCTGTGAGGTTTGTCGGAGGCTTTTTATTCAAGTTGGGCTACTTTATTTAATGGCTTAATCTCATCATTTACATGGGTCAATATCAAAACAGGGTAAATAAATGAATGCAGCTATGTACATGCTTTATATTGAACCAATCTATCTAATTTACTGTCGCATTTGTACATCTGCTAAACCGTGCCAATCTGCTTTTAAAATATTTAATCATCGTTATTTTGTATGAGTCATTCACTGTTTTAGCCAATGCGTTCACGACCATGTCAGTAGTCATACATGTTGATACCTTCCATACAACAATCGCTCGTGAAAATACATCAATAATAAAAGTGTTATAGAACAAGCCTGAATGTGTTTAACCATCACTCAAGTCGCAAGATGAAATAATTTTTATAAAAATAGACGACTGGTCTATTTTTGTATATAGTTGCTGCATGATCACAGCAAAAACCGCAGTGTGGATTAATTTTTATAGTTGACGCGATTAATAACGGTGGTTTTTCAAATCATTAACTGATTTTTGAGGATAAAAATATGCTGAATTTTGACTTTTATAATCCAACCCGTATTCTTTTTGGTGCCGACACGATTGTCAAAATCAATGACTATGTGCCTGCAGAAGCACGGGTATTAATGCTGTATGGTGGCGAAAGTGCCCGTAAAAATGGCACATTAGCTGAAGTGCGTGAAGCATTAGGTACACGAGAAATTCACGAATTCGGAGGAATCGAACCGAATCCGAGCTATGAAACCCTAATGAGAGCAGTAGAACTGATTCGTGAACAAAAGCTTGATTTCTTAATGGCTGTCGGCGGTGGCTCGGTGATTGATGGCACCAAATTTATTGCAGCAGCAGTCAATTATGCAGGTGATACATGGGAAATTTTAGAAACCCATGGCACTCAAATTAGCCAAGCTTTGCCTTTTGCCAGTGTACTCACTCTTCCAGCAACCGGTTCAGAAATGAACAACGGTGGGGTAGTTACCCGAAAATCGACCCAAGCCAAACTTGCATTTAGCAGTCCCTATGTTTTTCCGCAATTTTCGGTGCTAGACCCGAATAAAACCTATAGCTTGCCGACGCGCCAGTTGGCAAATGGCGTGGTCGATGCATTTATTCATGTCATGGAACAGTACTTAACTTACCCTGTCAATGCACAAGTACAAGATCGTTTTGCCGAAGGTCTATTGCAAACCCTGATTGAGATTGGACCGAAAGTCTTGGAAGATTCGGCAGATTATGACACGCGTGCCAATTTGATGTGGACCGCCAGCATGGCACTGAATGGCCTGATTGGAGCAGGTGTACCACAAGATTGGTCGACCCATTTGATTGGACATGAGCTCACGGCTTTACATGGTATTGATCATGCTCGTACCTTAGCAATTGTGTTGCCGGCCAATCTACAAGTACGTCGTCAAGAGAAGCGAGAAAAATTACTACAATATGCGACTCGTGTCTGGCAGATTGTCGAAGGTGATGAAGAACAACGTATTGATGCAGCCATTGCCCGTACTCGAACCTTCTTTGAGCAACTCGGACTGCCAACTCGTCTTAGCGATTATGGACTGGGGGAGACAGATATTGAGATCATCATTACGCAACTTAAATCACATAATCTTACACAGCTAGGCGAACATAAAAATGTTTCATTAGAGATCAGTCGCCAAATTCTCGAGACGAGCATATAAGCTAAATGCACGTATCTGGCATGCTCACGCCACATGGTATGTGATCATTCAACAATGCTCCTCAATCCTGAAAATTATCGGAGAAATAACATGAAAATTTTAATCGTTTTAACCTCACATGATCAACTTGGCAATACTGGTAAGAAAACAGGTTTCTGGCTAGAGGAACTTGCTGCACCGTATTACACCTTTATTGACTCTGGTGCTGAAGTTACGCTGGCGTCGCCTCAAGGTGGGCAGCCACCACTAGATCCGAAAAGTAATTTAGCCGATGCTCAAACTGAAACCACTCATCGTTTTGAAGCAGATCCAACTGCAATGCAAGCATTAACACAGACGCATAAACTTAGCGAAATTTCTGTAGCTGATTATGATGCAGTGTTTTATCCAGGCGGGCATGGCCCATTGTGGGATTTAGCAGAAGATCCGATTTCAATTTCTCTGATTGAACAGGCGATTCAGTCTGGCAAACCTGTTGCAGCAGTGTGTCATGCCCCGGGTGTTCTTCGTCATGTGAAAGCAAGTAATGGAGCGCCTTTAGTCAGAGGTAAATTAGTGACTGGTTTCACCAATACTGAGGAGGCCGCTGTAGGTTTGACTGAAATTGTACCATTTTTAGTCGAAGACATGCTTAAACAAAACGGTGGTCATTATTCTAAAGTGGATGATTGGCAAGTATATGTTCAAGTAGATGGCTTGCTGGTTACTGGACAAAATCCAGCATCTTCTGCTGCAACTGCCTCAGCATTACTTCAATTGTTGAAATAAAGAGTAGCTAGTGTCTGTTGTGGTGCTTAGCAGTGAATAAAACTTCTGACGCTGAGCAACTGGCGCAATAAGCAAAATAACCCTCATTTAATGGTGAAGGGCCTGAGTGAATAGCTTTCCTTCCTTTATTTTTTCTATATACAGGAAGGAAGGGTATTTTTTTAATTTAGATCAATTAAGTCATGATTACTTGGATACAATGAAATGAAAGACAGCAAACTTTTTCAGAACTTAAGCTTAGGCCCTTATGTTTTGCAAAACCGTATTGTATTGCCACCATTAACACGGTCGCGCAGTAGTCAGCCAGGGAATATTCCAAATGAATTAATGGCAACCTATTATCAACAGCGTGCCGGTGCAGGATTTATGGTCACCGAAGGTACGCAAATCGAGCCCCGTGGTCAAGGCTATGCTTGGACGCCCGGTATTTACAGCTCTGAACAGATTGCTGGATGGCGTAAAGTGACGGAAGCAGTGCATGCTAAAGGAGGCATTATTTTTGCACAACTTTGGCATGTTGGGCGTGTTTCACATACATCTTTGCAACCCGATCATGCATCACCGGTCGCGCCCTCGGCTATTAGGGCTGATAGTAATGTTAAAGTCTTTATTGAGACCGGGCCCAATGCGGGGGCCTTGGCTGATCCTTCAATGCCACGTGCTTTAAGCAATGCAGAAGTTAAAGAATTAGTGCAACTCTATGCTCAAGCAGCGCGTAATGCCTTGGCTGCTGGTTTTGATGGAGTTGAAATTCATTGTGCAAATGGTTATTTGGTGAACCAATTTATCTCTGCACATAGTAACCACCGTGAAGATGAATATGGTGGATCACTAAACAATCGTTTGCGTTTTTTACGTGAAGTAGTAGAGGCAGTTGCTGAGGTAGTTGGTGCAGATCGTTTAGGAGTGCGTTTTGCCCCCTTATTTGAAAGTACAGAGGAAGATCGTGTCTACATGGGTTTAGTTGAAGATGATCCACATGTGACTTATATTGAGGCCATAAAGATACTTGAAGAAGTTGGGATTGCCTATTTATCGATTGCAGAAGCTGATTGGGATAATGCACCAGAACTTCCTCATGATTTTCGTAGAGATGTCAGAGACACTTTCAGTGGTCGGATTATTTACGCAGGTCGATATACGGCAGAAAGAGGGACTCGAATTTTAGAGGCAGGGCTGGCCGATTTAATTGCATTTGGACGCCCATTTATTGCGAATCCAGATTTACCCGATCGCATCGCTAATGGCTGGCCATTGAATGCAGTAGATGCAAGCACTTTGTATGGTGGGACGGAAAAAGGCTATATTGATTATCCAGCTTACGCAGATTAATATCGACTAAGTAAGTTATTTTGCCAACCTTTGTGGTTGGCAAAATAAGGGCTTAGGATTGCTGTTGCCAGCACAATTTCTTGTTAAAACAAATTCTTAAAATTTTTTAGCTGTGTAATGAGCCAACCAGCCAGTGGAAAAGAAATCAGTTGCGTTACTGGCACTAATACTATGACTTCAATCAACACCATCATCGGGAAACTTTGATGCTGAGTAATTGGCTTTAATAAAGTGAGAACCAGTAATAAGGTGGGATATAAGCCTAAATAACCAACTAAAATACGAGTCATGAGGGCTTTAGAAGGAGAATTCATTGTGCGCTATACTCATGGATTGTAAATTGATCTAATAGCAACACAATAATAGGTAATCATTGGACTGCTATCATGAATTATTAATTATGTAGTTGATATTTAATTTTTATGAATCTTCACTTTTTAATAGAAATTTAGTTGCTCTCAGAGCTTGATGTAATGGTGTTTTATCTTTTTGCAACTTACTCAGTAATGCTGCACCTAACCACATTTGGTAAAGTACTTGTGCCAAAGTAGAGGCCTCGGTATCTGCTTGGATAGACTGATCCTGTTTTCCCAAATCAATTAAACCAGCAATACGTTGGATTACATCATCAACGCCAGCGGACATAATCGAGCGCATATCTTCAGATAGATCGGCAACTTCTGCGGCAAGTTTCACAATTAAACAGCTATCCGCCCAACCACACTGTGTTTCAGGATCTTCTATCCATAAATTAAAATACTCAATCAGCTTTTGATAAGGGGATTTATCACAACGCCATACATCATTTAAACGGACTTGGTAATTGTCTACATAATGCTGTACCAATTCACATCCGAAAGCTTCCTTAGATTGGAAATAATGATAAAACGAGCCTTTAGGGATTTCACAGCTCTGTAAAATTTCCTGTAATCCTACGCCAGTAAAACCTTTATGCAAAATCAGGTCTGAACTGGTGTTAAGAATGTGTAAGCGCTTCGCTTCAGACTTTTTAATAGGAGTAGGCTTCATATTAATTATTTACTCTATTGTAAAAAATAGACCAGTCGTATTGTTTTTTATTATAACTCATCTACAATGGATGTAAAGAAATTTTAATCACAGTTTTTGATTGTGAAGAAAAATACTTTTAAATAAAACATGGAGTTATATGTGTGAAAACAGTTATTAATCAACGCATCGTTTTAGCTAAACGGCCAGTGGGTGAGCCAAAACACAGCGATTTTCGTATTGAACAAGTTGAGCTCAATGAACTTAAACAAGGCGAGATATTGTTAAAAACCATTTACTTGTCACTCGATCCTTATATGCGTGGTCGCATGAGCGATGCTCCTTCATATGCAGCACCGGTTGAAATTGGCGAAGTGATGGTCGGTGGAACAGTCAGTCAAGTGGTGGCCTCTAAAAACCCAAAATTCAAAGAAGGCGAGTGGGTTCTTTCCGGAAATGGCTGGCAGGGCTACGCAATTTCTAATGGGTCTGCCTGTCAAAGCTTAGGTATGCAACCTGAACATCCATCTTGGGCATTGGGTATTTTGGGAATGCCAGGATTTACTGCTTATATGGGGCTGTTGGACATTGGTCAGCCTAAAGCCGGTGAAACTTTAGTCGTTGCAGCTGCAACGGGACCTGTTGGTGCTACGGTTGGACAGATTGGCAAAATTAAAGGTTGTCGCGTGGTTGGCGTCGCAGGTGGGCCTGAAAAATGTCGTTATGCAGTAGAAGAACTCGGCTTCGATGCTTGTATCAATCATCATGATGAAAATTTTGCAGAACAATTACAACAAGCAGTTCCCAACGGTATAGATATTTATTATGAGAATGTAGGGGGTAAAGTGTTTGATGCGGTATGGCCATTGCTTAACTCTGCGGCACGTGTACCGGTGTGTGGTGTGGTTTCCCAGTATAACGCTACCGAGCAAGCACAAGGGCCAGACCGTTTACCGGGCTTTATTTCCACCCTTTTAAAAAAGCGTATTCGCATGCAAGGCTTTATTATTTTTGATGATTATGGCAGTCAGTATCCGGAATTCTATCAGCAAATGTCTGAATGGTTGAAAGATGGAAAAATCAAATATAAAGAGCATATGGTGCAAGGTTTAGATAACACGATCAATGCTTTCAATGGTATGTTGAAAGGCGAAAACTTTGGCAAAGTGGTTGTAAAAATTTAAAAAAATAGGAATTATCATGATTACACTACATCATTTAGATCAATCACGTTCTTTTCGCATTTTGTGGTTACTTGAAGAAATCAAGCAGCCCTATGAGCTGAAACGCTATTATCGTGACTCAAGCACGCATTTGGCACCTGAATCTTTAAAAATCATCCATCCTTTAGGGAAATCTCCAGTATTGGAATGGGATGGCAAAGTTATTGCAGAGTCAGGCGCAATCGTTGAGTTATTAATTCAGAAACTTGCGCCGCATTTAGCACCAGATATGGATGAACCTACCTATGTCGATTATCTACAGTGGATTCATTTCTCAGAAAGCTCTGCCATGCTGCCATTTTTGTTAAAAACGTTTAATACGATAGAAACCAAGCAGGGCACGAAGTTGGTATTTCTAGAAAATTATACTCAAGTTGAGTTCGATAAAGTATTTAGCCATTTAAATGAATATTTAAAAGATAAAGAATTTCTAGTGGCAGACCGTTTGACCGGTGCTGACTTCATGATGGGCTTTGGACTACATGCTTTAGTTTATCATATGGGACAAGGTGAAAATTATCCCCATATCCAACATTACGTAGCAGGTTTAAGCCAACTACCTAGCTGGCAAGCCGCAGTACAAATTGAACAAAATGGTGTGAAAAGTCAAAAATAGCAAGATTGTTTTTTAAGGCAATTGAGAAAAAGAATCATGATTGACAAGTACATCTGGTTATAAAATAAGCTGACACTTATTTAAAGTAAACGCCTAATGAATTTCATCGGGCGTTCTCTATTTTAAAGATAAGGAATTACCATTATTTAAGATAAGTTTCGCCTATTCTTTCACTGCAAATTCCTATCAAAAGGGCTTGAATATCACGACGGTTACGTTGAAAGATATAATCAACTTTTGAAAGAAAAGTGACAAACGCACAGCAAGATTAAATTATTCCTCGGGGTATTAAACAAGTAATCTATATCATTTTACTAACATAAACACATCTGCGTAAAAATCACGCCCCGCTTAACTGGCAATAGTTTTTGAACCCTTGTATAAAAGCTTAAAAGAATCTAGCAAGTCTTTAGACTTCTTGCGTTAGTCAAAATTTAAACAGCATAAAGCTACATTTAATAAGGTTTTAGCCAATTCAAAAATTAGGTAAAACGATACTTTCGCAAGAGGTCTTTTATTTAATGTTAATACTCATCCAGTATTGAGGTTTTTTATCTTTTCTTGCCTGTGATCTAGGTTGTAATACTCTAATTTCATACTCACCTGAAGCAGGTAAAATATAAATACCATTATTATCAAGCTCTGGAGAATATTCTCCAAGATTGATAGAGTCTTTTAATTGATTACCCCATAAGTAAGTTTCAACATTTCCTCCAGTCAACGTCACTTTTAACTTTTGCCCTTTTTTAGCATAAAATTTGTAGGAATCATACTTGTATCCATCTATCCTTCCGTAATAATTTGCAGAGTAAGCTTTTTTTGCAAACTTAACTACAACAGCCTTTCGTATATCATTGTTATCATTTGCAAGTACGGCAGGGCTAAGCATAGCTAAAGTTAGGGCCATAAAAGCACCAACTAGTAATTTCATATTCGCTATTTTCATAAGGTTTCCTTAATTCTTGTATCGCCCCTGACATAGTTACATAAGTAAGAAGTAACCATGAATCATGGAACAGAACTGTGAATAGTCACCAAAATTCTATACACACATGGCTTGGTTGCATAAATCTACCTCTTAAGGCTTATTCAGCAATATAATTCTCAGATGAATAAGCCTACACCTAAAATTTACCGTACAACAAATTGGTCATCTAATGTGGTTCCGTTAATTAGACCACTCAATTCAGTTTTATAAGTGATAAATCCGCTCTAAATATTTAAATTATGCTGCCATTACTTTTAGTAAATGTTGATCATAAAATTCATTCGGTGTTGCCTTATTCAAACTTGAATGAGGACGTATCATGTTATAAAAATCCAAATATTCAGCAATTGATTGTTTCGCTTGTTTAACCGTATCGTAAGCCTTCAAATAGACTTCCTCATGCTTCACGCTGCGCCATAACCGCTCAATCATCACATTATCTATCCACCGTCCTTTCCCATCCATACTGATACTGATATTTCGCAATTTTAACTCATTCAAAAATGCCTCGCTTGTGAATTGACTGCCTTGGTCTGTATTAAGCACCTCTGGACAACCATATTTCACAATTGCTTCTTGCAACGCATCTATGCAAAAGTCTGTTTCCATACTGATCGATACACGATGAGCCAGTACTTTACGACTATGCCAATCTATAATTGCACACAGATAGACAAAACCTTTACCCATAGGAATGTACGTGATATCTGTACACCAGACTTGATTAGAGTGATCTATGACCATGTTTTTCAACAGATATGGGAAAATACGGTGTGCAAGATTAGGCTTACTGGTATTGGGTTCTGGATACAAGGCATGTATTCCCATCAAGTGCATTAAACGTCGGACTTTACGCCGACCTATTTGATGCCCTTGACGCTGTAGCATATCTCGTATCATTCGACTGCCCATAAATGGGTAGTCGAGATGAATTTCATCGATCAGACGCATCAAACTCAAATCAGTGGATGAAATCTCTTTGGGCTTGTAATACAACGTACTGCGATTGATTTGAATCAATTGCGATTGTTGTCGTACCGAAAGTTGATGGGTCTTATCGATCATTTTTTGCCGCTCAGCTGCCCTATTTTTCTGAGCGCACCTTCTAAAAAATCAATTTGCAATGCCTGATGTCCTATCTTGGCATGTAGAGCTTTGAGGTCAATCTCTGGTTCTTGTTGTGCTGTTAGTCGTGAAAAAATATTGATTGATTGCTCAAGCAGTTGATTTTTCCAATCAATGATTTGGTTTTGATGTAAATCGAATTGAGTAGAAAGTTCAGCGAGTGTGTGGTCCCCTTTAATTGCTGCGAGAGCAACTTTAACTTTAAACTCTGCTTGAATGATTACGACGTTTTCTTCGTGTCATGGTTGACTCCAAAAACAAGCATTTCCCATGCTCATTGGGGAGTAGATTATCACTTATAGGCGTGGTCTAAAATCCTAGACCCACATCACAACAAAGCCTATTCCTTTCCCTAGCTCAACCATGCCAAGTATAAACTTGAATAAAAAAGATTACTTTTCACTTATGAAAGAGACCTAATCGATATTCTATAAAAATGTTATTGTCATAAGGAAAGACTAATGTTACTTGTTAAGGGAGCAGTCATAAATGGAAAATATACAAACTGTTATAATAATGAAGCCAAGAATAGACCAAGGATTGAATAGAGGTTAAGCGAGGGTAGGAGTAAATGAGAGAGAGTTATGATACGTATCATATTTTTAGTCTTATAGGGCAGCACGCTGAATTAGAACCCATTCTAAATGCAATTTCTGGGTGGCTTGAATCCCATATTCCAGATGCCTTAGTTACGATCATGCTTTATTCTGAACATGACCAAACTTTAAAGCTTATCAGTGGTAAACAACATTTCTCAAATCAATACTGTAAAGCCGTCAATAATTTAAAAATTGGTCCTCAGCGCGGTGCTTGTGGAACAGCTGCATTTTTACGTAAGTTGGTCATTAGTCAGGATCTGATGGAAGATCCGAATTGGGCAGCTTATCGTGCATTAGTAAAGGCAGAGCAGCTTTCAAGTTGCTGGTCTATGCCTATTATTAATGCAAGAAATATTTTATATGGAACTTTTGGGACTTATTACCGAACTCCCAAAAAACCGACGAAACATAATATTCGTCTTTTAGAACAGGCCGCCTCTTTAGTTGCATTAGCGATTGAGCTTGATGATGAACGCCAACAAAAAATAGCCATAAATGAAAAATATAGTTCTTTTTACAATTATCATCCAGATGTAATTCTTGAACTTGATCTGCAAGGATACGTTCTTAATACCAATATTGCTTGTCGTGAAATTACGGGTTTTTCACAAGAGCAAATACAGGGGAAACACTATTGGACATTAATACCTGATGAATATCATGAATTAGTTGATGCTGCATTTAAATCTGCCCTACTGGGGAAGTCTCAACATTACGAAATTCCCGTTTACAATGCGTTAGAAAAAATTATATGGCTTGATATTATCAATTTACCAATAATTCAAAATCAAAAGGTTACAGGTGTATTTACGATAGCACGTGACATTAGTGTAAATCGGAAAAATAAGGAGAGCTTACGTCTTTTAAAGCGCGGAGTTGATGCAAGTCCGAGTGGGATGTTTATCACGGATGCCTCTGAAAACATGGTGATCAGCTTTGTTAATCCTGCTTTTCTTAAACAAGTTGGTTATACAGAAGAGGAAGTCATAGGCCGTAATTATAATTTTTTACAGGGCCGAGATACTAATCTAGAGCAACTTGCTTTGTTTAAGCAAGCGGTAAAGGAGCAGAAAGATGTTCAGATAACGTTAAAAAATTATTGTAGGGATGGGAGCTGGTTCTGGAATAGATTAATGTTGGGGCCAATTTTGGATCAAGATGGCAAATGTACTCATTTTCTTGGAATTCAGGAAGACATTACTCAGCAACGTATCCATGAAGAATATATTGAATATCAAAATACTCATGATCAATTAACAGGCTTACTAAATCAAATAACTTTTGAAAAAGTCTTAGAGCAAACTTTCGAAAAACAAAAGCTTCTAACTTTACTTTATATTGATCTTGATGACTTTAGTTCGATGAATGATAGTTTAGGTTACTACGTTGGTAATAAAGTTATTAAAAATATAGCGAGCCGACTAAAAGGTTTTTTAAAACCTGATGAGGTTTTGAGTCGGTATGCCGAAGATGAATTTGTATTATTGATCAAAGGCCAACATGATCATAAAAAAATAACCACAAGAGCTAAAAAGATTCTTGATTTGATTTCAGAGCCGTTTCAAGTCGATGACCATACACTCCATCTAAGCGCAAGTATGGGTATCGTCATAAATAACAGTTTTATACAATGTGCTTCAGAACTTTTATATCGGTCTACTTTGGCTATGAGAGAAGCAAAGAGACAAGGCCGTAATACTTGGCATTGTTATGAAGAAAGCAATAAGATTTCACCCAATTTAGACTATGCTCATCTGCGTCTAGAACTTATGGAAGCAGTAAAAAAGAAGCAGTTTACACTATTCTATCAACCGTTAATCAAACCATTAACAGGCGTGGTTCAGGGAGTAGAAGCGCTGATTCGTTGGTATCATCCCGAACGGGGTTATATTTTTCCAGATGTTTTTATTCCTTTAGCTGAAAGAACAGGACAAATTGTAAATATTGGACAGTGGGTTTTAGAAACAGCATGTTTAGATATCGCTAAATGGAATAAGGCGCATGATAGTCAGCTCACAGTTTCAGTTAATATTTCTCCTTTGCAGTTTGGACGTGCTGGGTTTCTTGAGGAACTCCAAAAAGCGCTAAAAATAAGTCAATTACCAGCTGAGCTGCTTAAAATTGAAATTACCGAAGGCGTTATTATTAGTGGTGCGGACAGGGCAATTGAAATTCTAAAATCAATTCGTGCTTTAGGAGTGCATGTGGTCATTGATGACTTCGGCACTGGTTATTCGAGCCTTAGCTATCTACGACTACTACCTATTACTCAAATCAAACTGGATCGAAGTTTTATTGTGAATCTGACAATTAGTGTTCAAGATGCTGCAATTGTTCGGTCGATAATTTTTCTAGCCCATCAGCTGAATTTAGAGGTCGTAGCGGAAGGTGTTGAAACACTAGAACAAGCAATTCTGCTCTATCAACACGATTGTGATTTATTTCAAGGCTATTTTTATGCACGGCCTGCCCCAATAAGTGACTTGAATTCGAAATTTTTGCCGTTGGAAAGTTTAAGTTAACGTAATTAATCTTTGTAAATTGTAATAAAAATCTAATTGTAACTTTAACTCTATGTTAAAGGTGGGCAGAGTAAAACTTGAAGTGCGACATAAACCACCTAATTAATTTAAAGGGTTTATGGAGTATATAAAATTGTCATACCATCATCTTAACTTTGAAGATCGTACTGCATTAATGCTTGAGTCAAGAAAAGAAGGCTTTTCAGCCAGAAAATTTGCTGAACTTATTAAAAGACATCCTAGTACGATCTATCGTGAGCTTAAAAGAAATAGCATCAATGACGTTTATCAAGCTCGATATGCTTCTGATAACACTTTTGCTAGACGTAGACGTGGTCACAGAAAACTCAAAATCGATTCAATCCTCTGGAAATTTATTGTTGAAGCGATCCGTTGTTTATGGTCTCCTCAGCAAATAGCAAAGCGTTTAAAGACATTTCCTGATTTGGATCAAACAATGAATGTAAGCCATACAACGATTTATTCAACGATACGAGCATTACCCAAGGGTGAGTTGAAAAAAGACTTATTATCCTGTCTACGTCATGAAAATAAAAAGCGAAAAGCTAACGGTGAACCTAAAAAAGATTCTATATTACAGGATATTAAAACTATTCATGAGCGCCCAGCCGAAGTTCAAGAAAGAAAAATACCGGGTCATTGGGAAGCTGATTTAATTAAAGGTAAAGACAATAAAAGTTCGATAGCAACACTTATTGAACGAAATACACGGCTCTGTATCTTGGCAACATTACCTGATGCAAAGGCAGAATCAGTGCGCAAGGCTTTAACTGAAGCTCTGAAATATTTACCTGCAGAACTGCGTAAAACGTTGACCTATGACCGTGGACGCGAGATGGCAGAACATAAAATACTTGAAGAAGATTTAGGCATAGATGTATATTTCTGTGACCCACATTCACCCTGGCAAAAAGGCACATGCGAAAATATGAATGGTTTAATTAGGCAATATTTACCTAAAGGGATTGATTTAAATCAGGCAGATCAGCATTATTTAAATCAAGTTGCCATGTCACTGAATACTCGTCCTAGGGCAGAGTAAAACTTGAAGTGCGACATAAACCACCTAATTAATTTAAAGGGTTTATGGAGTATATAAAATTGTCATACCATCATCTTAACTTTGAAGATCGTACTGCATTAATGCTTGAGTCAAGAAAAGAAGGCTTTTCAGCCAGAAAATTTGCTGAACTCATTAAAAGACATCCTAGTACGATCTATCGTGAGCTTAAAAGAAATAGCATCAATGACGTTTATCAAGCTCGATATGCTTCTGATAACACCTTCGCTAGACGTAGACGTGGTCACAGAAAACTCAAAATCGATTCAATCCTCTGGAAATTTATTGTTGAAGCGATCCGTTGTTTATGGTCTCCTCAGCAAATAGCAAAGCGTTTAAAGACATTTCCTGATTTGGATCAAACAATGAATGTAAGCCATACAACGATTTATTCAACGATACGAGCATTACCCAAGGGTGAGTTGAAAAAAGACTTATTATCCTGTCTGCGTCATGAAAATAAAAAGCGAAAAGCTAACGGTGAACCTAAAAAAGATTCTATATTACAGGATATTAAAACTATTCATGAGCGCCCAGCCGAAGTTCAAGAAAGAAAAATACCGGGTCATTGGGAAGCTGATTTAATTAAAGGTAAAGACAATAAAAGTTCGATAGCAACACTTATTGAACGAAATACACGGCTCTGTATCTTGGCAACATTACCTGATGCAAAGGCAGAATCAGTGCGCAAGGCTTTAACTGAAGCTCTGAAATATTTACCTGCAGAACTGCGTAAAACGTTGACCTATGACCGTGGACGCGAGATGTCAGAACATAAAATACTCGAAGAAGATTTAGGCATAGATGTATATTTCTGTGACCCACATTCACCTTGGCAAAAAGGCACATGCGAAAATATGAATGGTTTAATTAGGCAATATTTACCTAAAGGGATTGATTTAAATCAGGCAGATCAGCATTATTTAAATCAAGTTGCCATGTCACTGAATACTCGTCCTAGAAAGGCGTTAGATTGGCTTACACCATTAGAGAAATTTGCTCAGCTTGTTGATTATCATATGGCTTTTGAAACTGTCGCACCTCATGTTTGAATTCGCCTAGAAAAGCGTTAGATTGGCTTACACCATTAGAGAAATTTGCTCAGCTTGTTGATTATCATAAGACTTTTCAAACTGTCGCACCTCATGTTTGAATTCGCCGTGTAATAAAATTAAGAAATTATGGCTAATTAATTAAAAATGGAAATATCTAAAATTAATTTAAATTTAAGAAAATTAATACTTTTTTTAGCAATTTTTTCGGTATTAAGTCTTTTTATTATTAGCTCAGTAATTAGCTATTATATAGTAAGAAATCAGCTTATAAATAATTCATTAGCACTTAATTCCGAACACGCAAACAAGATTGCAATAATTATAGATAATCACTTTAAGAATATACTGATCGAACTTGGATACAGCGCAAAGATTTTAGGGAAAAAATTTGATGATAATGAGATCCGAGAAACAGAAGTACAGAGATTAAAAATGCAATCTGATTACTACAATAGCGTGGTTGTCAGTGATTCAGAGGGTAGGTTGATTAATTATTCACCAAATATATTGAATATTGATAAAAATAAAGTACAAACTACGTTAGGAATTAGTAATTCAATAAAGGAAAAAACCATATATATCATCGCCATATCTTTCTGTTAAAAAGAATATGATTGTTTTTATTTCATATCCGATATTCGATGAAAAAAAGCGCTACAGAGGTTTTGTTGGATCTGCGATATATTTAAAAGAAAAAAATGTAATTAATCAACTTTTATCAACGAATGAAACATATCGAAAAAGTTACATGTATGTAATTGATAAAAATGATAAAATTATATTTCACCCTGATCATGAAAGAATCGGTGAGATAATCAAAAATAACACTGGTTTAGATTATATAAAAAAACAAAATTCAGGGAAAATTCGTCTTATCAACAGTAGAGGTGTTGATAATCTTGCTGGATTCTCACATGTAAAAACGACGAATTGGATAATTGTCTCCCAGCAACCCACAAAGCAGTTATTAAAACAAGCGAATTCGATTATTTATAAAGTATCAGCGGGAATCTTTATATTTTATTTACTAATTTTTTATGTTGTTTGGAAGTGTTCTTTTTTTATAGCATCTCCTCTGCATAAGCTTGCAAATATGGCAAGCTCTTTACATCAGCCTGAAGCAAGTAGGGAAATTAAAAATATTAACCCATGGTATTATGAAATCGTTAAATTTAAACGTGCTCTTTTATTGAGTGTTCATCACTTTTCAAAAAAAATGACTGAGATGGATTATTTCATTAATACGGATCCTCTTACCGGTTTGATGAATCGTAGAGGGATGCATTTGTCTATAGATCAGAAAATAGCTTTGAAAATCTCCTTTTCAATATTATTAATAGATATAGATTTCTTCAAGAGAGTAAATGATACATATGGACATGCTGAAGGTGATTTAGTACTGAAAAATATTGCAGAAATGATGCAAAAGAATTTTCGGAAAGATGATGTTTGTTGTCGCTATGGTGGTGAAGAATTTATTGTTATTGTACCTGATGTTAGCCAGCAAGACGTTTATGAAAGTGCTGAAAGATTTAGAAGAGAAGTGGAAGCGCAATCGATAGAAAAGGTTGGATCGATTACAGTCTCTATAGGTATCGCTTCTTGGCCTGAAGCTTCTGAAGATATTTCAGAAGTATTTATTCTGGCTGATAAGAATCTTTATGAGGCTAAAAACAGTGGACGAAACTGTGTAAGATTATAATTTATTTGGTTTTATTGCGAAAGTATTTCACCGTTAAATCTACTCTAAGTTGCTCAGATTTAGTAGTAACTTTGGTATGAGGTCTACTAATAGTTGGATGAATTTTATACTGCATTTTTTACAAGATAAAAAAAGCCTATAATCCGCCTATATTTTAATTTAGTGCGTCGTATTTCATATTACACGGGGGCATGGAAAAAATTATTGTTTCGGCAGTTTTAGTTTTTTTCCCGAACAGATTACCAAATTACAATAAGTTGTACTTTACAGACGTATAATCTAAATGCTAATAATCATTAAGAGATATCCGAAAAACTTTATTAAAGGAAATCCAATATGATGAATAAAATAGATTTAAAATTAAGCAGGATTGATGGTGGAGATGATCTAATTTTAAAAAATTGTATTGTTCAATCGACAATGATTACTAGTAAAGATATATGTACACCACTTAATGAGGGAGATTGTCTGCATAATTTCTTGTCCGATGGAATTGTTGAAAAATATAAAATAGAAGAAGTGATATTAAATAAAGGTATGCATTCTCATTATGAGATTTATGTTTCCAAAATAAATTAACGTATTTAATAAGTTGAACGATTAAAAAAGTACTCAGATAATGAAAGTTATCTGAGTACTTTTTTAACTCCATGTGGCTTTGTCGTACAAATCTACTGTTAAAGGCCCATTCAGCAATATAATACTCAGCTGACTAAGCCTGTATCTAAAAAATATCAAATCAGCAATTGGTCGACCTAAAATCACGCTTTAATGAATCGAGGAAACATCTCGATTTTATTTGATCCTACTACCCAATGGTATGCTCAAAAAAAAGCCAAACAGGGACGAAATCAAACTTATTCGATTGCAGCCATTCAATGTTGTCTCATGATTAAATCCTTATTTCGACTCTCTTTGCATATGGTCACTGGCTTTATGCAAAGTCTCATTAAACTCTGTAGTTTGGATTGAAACGCACCAGATTATTCAATCCTCTGTAGTAGACAAGAGCATATCGATATTGCGATTCTCTATCAAAAAGTATGGGTGTCTCCCTCTGCCCACTGATAGTACCAGTTGGCTTTGTTGCACAAACCTATCTCTAAAGGCTTATTCCACAATATAATTCTCAAATGAATAAGCCCACACCTAAAATCTATCGTACAACCAATTGGTCTTCTTATAACAGTGCATTCATAAATCGAGGAAATCTCTCAATTTGGTTTGATCCCAAGACGCAATGGTACGCTCAACCCAAAGGTAAACATGGTCGAAATCAAACTTATTCAGATACAGCCATCCAATGCTGTTTAATGATCAAATCTTTATTTAGACTCTCTTTACGCATGGTCACAGGTTTTGTTCAAAGTCTGATTAAACTTTGTGGATTAAATTGGACCGCACCAGATTACAGTACGCTTTGTCGAAGACAAAAACATATTGATATTGCGATTAGCTATCAAAAAAGTAGTGATGGGCTACATCTACTCGTCGACTCAACTGGCTTAAAGTTTCTAGGTGAAGGTGAGTGGAAACGTAAGAAACATGGACCTGAATATCGTCGCCAATGGCGTAAGCTTCATATTGGCATCGATGCTGAAACCTTGCAAATACGTGCAGTACAGCTTACTACAAATAATGTGAGCGATTCGCAAGTACTCGGTGATTTACTTGCTCAAATTCCCTTAGATGAACGAATTGATTCGGTCTATACCGATGGTGCTTATGACACGAAGCACTGCAGACAAGTCATTCTAGATCGAGATGCACATGCGCTCATTCCGCCAAGAAAAAATGCAAAACCATGGAAAGATCAGAAATTGAGATCTTTAGAGCGGAATGAGTTACTGAAAACAGTTAAACGTTTAGGAAGAACGCTTTGGAAAAAATGGTCTGGTTATCATCGTCGAAGTTTAGTTGAAACCAAGATGCATTGCATCAAACTATTAGGTGATAAATTAACAGCAAGGAGTTTTTCTAGTCAGGTGAATGAGATTCATGCACGCATAGCCGTATTGAACAAATTTACCGAATTAGGTCGTTCTCATACCCAAGTTGTCACTTGAATTCTGTTCAAATGAGCAGAGTGTTATCTTTTAAATCTTTGTGCAACAAAGCCATTTGGGTTTAACGCATAAACATAAGCCTGTTGTATTTGCCCATTTTCTAAAGTGACTTCAGTTAAAACACGCTGATATTCACTTCCTTCAAATTCATCCAAGCTGTTCCACAGCGTATCTAATTGCTCTGAACTAAACATATATCCATCAATAGTTTGTCCATCTGGACTCAGCATTAGCCCAGGAAAGCCAAGTTCTGCTCCCCAACCTGCTTCCTTAAGCAAACCTTTCACAGAGCCTTTGTTCCATATACCAGCAATCGCTTCTAAAATATGAGCATTGGGTTTGTTTGGCCCTAAAGTACCGTAAACAAATAAGTGTTGTTGCATGATGTAAATATTCCTAATGGGTAACAGATGGAGAATGAAGCGGTTTTATTGAAAAAATAACGATGAGTGCAATTAGAATCAGAAAAATATTTAATATAACGATGCCATTCCAGCCATGGCTTTGCCAGATATTTCCACCATACGCACCCACAATGCTTGAACCTAAATAATAAAAAAGCAGATACAAGGAGGTGGCATGACCTTTATTGGATGTTGCGAGTTCTCCAACACGACTGCTGGCAATGGCATGGGCAATGAAAAAGCCAGTGGTCACACAGCCAATACCAAGAATAATTAAAAACAACGAGGCAGAAAGAGTAAGTAGCACGCCTAAGAGCATGCACAAAAAGCCCAAAATCATTACCTGCTTTTTGCCTATTCGGTCTGCAATATTGCCTGCAATCGAAGAGGAAATAATACCCAAACTATAAGATAAAAAAATGAGGCTAATCTGAGTTTGGCTTAAATGATAGGGTGCTGCAAACAGTCTGAAGGTCACATAATTAAACAGCGTGACAAATACACTGGTGAGTAAAAAGCCAATCCCATAGATTTTTAGCAGGCGGATATGACTCAAGTGTGCATACCATGCATGTAGATGGAACTTAAAAGAGAGACCTTGCTGGGCAATGAAATTTCGTGAATTGGGTAAGAGTTTCAAAAAACCAAACGCACAGAACAGACAGATGCCGCCAAGAATGGCCATGGAAATACGCCATGAGAAAAACTCGGTCAAAATGCCCATGCCAACACGTCCCATCATGCCGCCAAATGCTGTGCCTGCAATATACAGCCCCATGGTTTTACTTAAGTTTTTGGGACTAATTTCTTCTGCAATCCAAGCCATTGCAACAGCGGGAACTCCACCTAGAACAAAACCTTCTAAACTTCTTGAAACCATGAGCACATGCCAACTCGGTGAAACCGCGCATACCACATTGAGTATAGAAGCCAAAAGCATAGAGAAAAACATCAGACCTTTTCTGCCCAATGTTTGTGAAAAGGCACTGGATAGCACGATCGACATAGCCAAAAAGCCTGTGGTTAACGACAGTGCTAGCGCACTTGCACTGGGTACAATATGGAAACTCTGACTTAAGTTGGGCAGTAAGGGTTGTACGCAATAGATCAGTGAAAAACTGGCAAAGCCCAACAAAAACAGCGCCATGCCCGCTCTTTTATACTCAACTGTACCTTGGCTGATGGTCTGCGGAATCGGCTGTTGAGGGGTAGACCAATCTGCGTCTAATGAAGAGCTCAGTTTCATGACTTGGCTGATTTAAAATGGAGAGAAGCTTTATTTTAAGAACTATACTTGTATATGTATAATATATATAACTCAATAATGGTATAGCTTTAATATATGGAGCTGCGCAATATTCAATATTTTATTGCTATCGCGGAAGAGCAAAGTTTCTCTAAAGCAGCTTTGCGTCTTGGCATAAGTCAGCCGCCGTTGAGTATGCAAATTAAAAAGTTGGAAAGGCAAATCGGTGTTGAACTTTTTTATCGATACTCTCATGGTGTAGCTCTGACACCAGCAGGGGAAACTTTTCTTAAAATGGTCTTGCCCGTTCAGAACCAACTGAAAAATGCGGTGAAATTGACCCAAAGTACGGCAAATGGTGAATTGGGAGAACTGCAGCTTGGCTTTACAGGCACCTCAATTCTAAACTCTTTAATTCCTACCGCCATTCAAGCATTTCAACAGCAATACCCTCAGGTGAATTTGGTATTTAAAGAAGCCAATTCTTTGATTTTGATTGAAAGTTTATTGAATAATGAATTAGATATTGCGATTGTGCGACCACCTGCACAGTATCCTAAAGCCATTACGATTCGTAATTTGATCGATGAAAAATTGATTGCTGCCTTGCCGATTCAATATCCAGCAGAAGATGAGGTAGTAGATTTGGCAGAATTTAAGCATGAAAGCTTTATTGTCTCACCACCAGAGGTGAGTGCAGGGCTGTATGCCGCGATTTTAAATAGCTGCCAACAGCATGGCTTCACGCCTAAAATTGGACAGCAAGCCCCTCAGATTGTTTCAATTTTATCGTTGGTTGCGGCAAATTTGGGCATTTCTTTGGTGCCTGAGTCTACTCAACAGCTCAAAATTGAAGGGATTAAATATAAATACCTGAAGAATAAGACCGCTACGATTGGACTCGGTATTGCGTTCAAGGCGGATTTGCATAGCCAACCTGCAATCAACTTTTCTAGTTTATTGAATAGTATTGTGAGGCAGCATTATCATTTAAAAGGTTCACTGTAATTCACTCTATGTCGTTTTAAATATAAATTGTCAGCACGTAACTCATGGAGTCAAATAGCCATTTAAATACGATCAGAAAGTCAGTTCTCGATTCAGCACCAAAGCATGTCTAGATGGCTAAATTTAAGCGATCTAGAGGAAAATATGCATAAAAAATGCCTATGCTGCAAGTTTACGATTCTTTTTAAAGCTGCGTAATCCTTCAAGCATGAGGGTAAAAACTGCGAGCCAAATGGCGATATAGGTTGGCCATTCTGCTGAAGTAATGCTTTCCCCTAAGGCGATTGAAACGGCCACTAACAATATCGGTTCAACATAAACCAACAGTCCAAACAGGCTTAAGTTTAAATGCGGGGCAGACAAGGACTGAAATGCTAAAGCCAGCGCACTGATTAGTCCAAGTCCTGAAATGAGCCAAAGCGTATGTGCGCTTTCAGATAGGCTTTCTGTGACGATACTGCCTTGCATGATAAAGAAAATACAAACAGGGAGGCTCAACATCATGTCAAACCAAAGTCCGCCTATATTATTCGTCTCCGTTTTTTGTCTGAGCCAAAAATAGATTGGATAACCTAAGCAAATCAGCAGAGTGGGCCAACTCAGTGTTTGAGAAATGGCTAAGAGATTCAAGATCCCCAGCACTGCAAAAATACAGGACAGTTGCTGAAAGCGTGACATTCGCTCCTTAAATGCGATGCGACCGACAATCACCATGCTAATCGGCATCATAAAATAACCGAGTGAAACATCCAGTCCATAGCCATGACTGGGTGCCCACATAAATAGCCACAACTGAATCCCAATTAAAAACGAAGATAAAATTCGCGTTAAAAAGAAAAAGCGCTCTTGGTAGAAACGGCGATAAATAACAACCACCTGAGACCAATTGCCTTTGAGCCAAATAAAAAGTGTTAGACATGGAATAGTCAATACAATGCGCCAGCCGTATATTTCTGTACCCGCCAACGTGCCCAAAAGTGAGGTATAGGCAAACATTAAAGCAAATAATACCGAGGCCGTGACATTTAAGCTAATGCCAAGTGCTGTATTGGAATGCGTAGACATAGGCGGTTCTAAAACAGGATGAATGGATGATATTTTATTGCAATACTCTTGATAAAATGGCTTGTAATCATTAGTTTGAATGAGAAAATTTCTCGCAGGAAGCTGCTCATGCAATTGGATAAATTTGATTTCGCTTTATTGGAGCATTTGCAAAAAGATTGCTTAACGCCACTTCGAGAGTTGGCCGATTTAGTGCATTTATCAACGGCCTCGGTACAACGTCGCATTCAAAAATTAAGAGACAGTGGCTATATTATTGGTAATACCGCGGTGCTTGATCCAGACAAATTGGGACAAGTGATTACGATTTTTGTCGAGGTTCGCGTCAATCAAACCCATGTGACTGACCTTGACGAGTTGAAAGCAAGTTTTTCAATTCCAGAAATACAGCAGTGCTATTACGTAACAGGTGAGGCGGATTTTATGTTGGTACTCTTGGTGCCAAGTATGAGTCGGTTTCAAGCCTTATGTGATCAGCTTTTTCATCATAATGCCAATGTGCAATGGTTTAAAACCACCGTTGTGTTAGAAAGGATCAAAACAACTTTAGAGGTGTCTTGTCAGCCATAACTTTTATTCTCCTTTTTATATTCCATTTTAGATTCAATGGCTAAACAGTCAGCTTGAAATAGGAAAAGAGAAGAGTAGTTTCTGAATTTTTAGGCACTCAAAATAACGCCATGAGGGGATTGGCTTCTATTTAAATAGCGAATTTATTTTCTAATTTTGATGGTTTTGTACCCATAAAACTTGAGAAGGAGGCACGCTGTTATAGTTTTTTCAAGCCTTACTGTAGCTACTCATTAGCACCAAACTAGCTGAAAATTTGATTCAAGAAGGGATCACAATCTTGATGGTGGCGTAATGTTTATAACACAGCAACTGAATACAATTTCTGAATTGGTTGAGGGGCAGGGTCTTTCAGATCAACTGCAACATCTACTTGCGCAGCAGTATTTAAACTTAGAAGCGACTTTGTTACGTGCTAAAGTTTTACGTGATTTTTCAAGCGCTAAAGTTCAGTATATTGTGCAGTCTGCCATTCAAGCAGAACATGCAGAGGTCGCATTTTTATTTGCACCTTTTATCTTGGCAAATTTGAACCATCCTGTGATTTATAGCAGTTCTGCAACACCAACCGTCCTCAATATCCTCAATCGTTACTATCAAGCAGAGCAAAAACAAAACCTAAAAATAGATGATGTGCTTGAGGCACTCAATGTTTATTTAGATTTGAGTGATAGCGTATTTAATGATGTCGATTTTTTTTATTTTTCATTGATCAAAGCGCTATGTCGAACTGATGTCTCGCAGATTTTTTTGGTGACATCATTAGTGCTCAATACACAAAAACTCGCAGAGCTGGAACAGTTTTTTAAAGTCAAAATCAACTATATTTCTACCCATCCACAAGATGTCATCATCGACAGTAGTGAATGGAATATGCGGAAATTGTTCTTTAAAAACAAAGATCAGCAATATATCGATTTATGTGAAAAATTCGCCACATTGAATGCGCAGTTACTGTTGAGTTATGGCAGTTATAACCAGCAGCAAGCGACCCAGTTGGTTGAAGATATGTTCTATGCGGAGCATATTTATGAAAAGTTATCGGTCTATGCCGAGTATATGCAGACCTGTCTACAACATGGCGTGTCCCGAAAGTAGGCGACTTTTTTCGCCTAACTTGCATTTTTGATCTCCCATTCAAAACAGCTTTTCTTTCATATTGATGCATATACCTAGGTCATCCCCATGTTTTTATATACAGACTTTGATCAAAATTTATTAAATGAACGTGTCGCACAGTTTCGCGACCAAACCCAGCGTTATTTAGAGGGGAAACTGACCGAAGAAGAATACCGTCCCTTACGCTTACAAAATGGTTTATATGTTCAGCGCTATGCACCCATGCTACGTTTGGCGGTGCCTTATGGTTTAATGAACTCAGTGCAATTGCGTAAGGTGGCTGAGGTTGCACAGAAGTATGACCGTGGTTATGCGCACATTTCTACGCGCCAAAATATTCAATTGAATTGGCCGCAGCTTGCAGATGTCCCCGATATTTTGCAGGAACTCGCTACAGTACACATGCATTCTATTCAGACCAGTGGCAACTGTATTCGAAACACCACCACAGACCAATATGCAGGTGTAGTTGAGGGCGAGCTCACAGACCCGCGCCCCACCTGTGAACTAATTCGCCAGTGGAGTACTTTCCATCCAGAGTTTTCATTCCTTCCGCGTAAATTCAAAATTGCAGTTTGTGCACACCCTGAACAAGACCGTGCTGCCACAACTTTTCATGATGTTGGGGTCTATCTGGTAGAAAATGGAACGGGGGAGTTAGGTTATCAAATTAAAGTCGGTGGTGGGCTTGGACGCACCCCTTTAGCGGGACATGTGATTAAGCTATTTTTAGCCCGTGAAGATTTAATTGCCTATTTAGATGCCATCATGCGCGTATATAACTTGCATGGTCGCCGAGATAATAAATACAAAGCGCGTATTAAAATTTTAGTGAAAGCCCTCAGTCCAGCGGGCTTCGCGGAAAAAGTTGAAGCTGAGTTTGCACATACTCAAACACTGCTCAAAGTTCAGCCTAGTGTTTTAGCGCAAATGGATGCCGTATTTCGACCGTTTGCCTATGAATCTTTAGATGCGGAAAATTTTGAGGCTTTGTTCCAACAGTATCCAAAGTTTAAACACTGGTTCAATATCAATACCCATGCGCATAAAGTCGCGGGCTACCGCATCGTTACGATCAGCTTAAAACGGGCGGGTGTAGCACCGGGGGATATCACTTCCGATGAAATGAGTTTAATTGCAGATTTGGCTGACCAATATACTTTCGGTGAGCTGCGAACCACGCATGAGCAAAATATTGCCTTAACCGACGTACGTCAAAAGGATCTGTTTGAACTGTGGCAAGTCTTAGATCGTGGCATATTGGCTCGTGCGCATATTGGCTTTCTGACTGACATGATTTGCTGTCCGGGCGGCGATTTCTGCTCCTTGGCAAATGCCAAATCCATCCCAGTGTATGAAGCAATTGCTCGCCGTTTTGATGATTTGGATGCTTTATATCAGTTAGGCAAGGTTGATTTGAACATTTCAGGCTGTATGAATGCGTGTGGACACCACCATGTCGGCAATATTGGCATTCTAGGTGTTGATAAAAAAGGCGCTGAATATTACCAAATTAGTTTAGGCGGTAACTCAGATCATGATGCATCCATCGGTGATATTTTAGGACCATCATTTCCTGCAGAAGATATTCCCGATGTGCTCGAAGAAATTTTAAATACTTATCTGGATCTACGTTTAGCACATGAATCTTTTTTAGAAACCTACAAACGTGTCTCGATCCAGCCGTTTAAAGAGCGGGCTTATGCGGACATAAATTGAGATGTTGCATGACCGAACTCGGCTGAAGAAGTTAAAAACTGCGAGCTACCAAATCATCATTATTTTGGCCGTTTGGAGCTGTGCTGATGTCTTACAAAAGTTGCTGAATTTGCCTGTGGCATCAGGGGTACTTGGGTTTTTTCTGCTGTTGTTTTTACTTGAAATGAAATGGTTGAAATTAGCCCACGTTGAACGCGGTGCCAATCTGTTACTGGCTGAACTGCTGCTGTTTTTCATTCCGCCAGTGGTTGGCGTGATTCAATATCAAGATTTATTGATTGCCAGTGGTTGGAAAATTCTGCTGGTGATTTTAATCAGCACCGCTTTGGTGATGATGGTTTCTGTATATAGCGTGCGGTTGTTGTTAAAGCAGCCAGTGCTAAATCAAGAATCAAAACAGGAAGATCAGAATGACTGAATGCTGGGGGATTTTTTACTTGGTTTGGACTGTGCTGTGCTATTTCATGGCAAAGCAGCTTTTTGTTCGAACCCAAAAAATCTATTTATCTCCGATTATTGTCGTTCCTAGCTTGAGCATCATACTGATCTTTCTTTTACAGCATCAGTTCCAAGACTATTACTTTTATACCCAATATTTGGTGGCCATGCTCGGCCCAATTACGGTGGCTTTTGCGATTCCTGTATTTCGTTATCGCCGCATGATTCAGCAACATTTTAAAGTGTTGCTCTTCAGTTCTAGTCTCGCCATGTTGGTGGGTATTTTCAGCAGTTGGTTTTTGGCGAGCCTATTGGACTTTGATGACATCGTTAAAAATAGCCTGTTGGCGCGTTCCATTTCGATTCCTTTTGCTTTGGTGCTCACCGAAAAACTCGGGGGCTCCATCAGCCTGATTCCGCTCTTTACCGTAATTACAGGTTTAGTTGGTATGTTGTTGGGAGACCTTCTTTTGCTTTGGATCAAATATAAAAATCACCTTGCTTCGGGCGCAGCACTGGGTAATGCCGCACATGCTATGGGTATAGCTCGGGCAAGACAGCGGCATGAATTGGAAGGCGTCATTGCTAGTCTCTCGATGATTATTTCAGGAATCATTATGGTGCTATTTGCCCCATCGCTGATAGCAGTGACGAAGTATTTACTTGGCTTTATATCTTTTTAAATCAATAAGGAATCGAATATGAATCCTATGTCACATGCAAAGACAATCTTAAGCCCCAAAAGCTATCTCGCGGCCTTTGTCTTTATAGTACTCATGGTGGCGGCTGCCTATGGGCTGAATGATCGTGAAATTATTCTGCCTGAAATGGCGGCGATGGCCGTTGGGCTATGGGTCTATCGAGATAAACAGTGGCTGAATCAGCCAGATAAAATTTTTATTTTACCCAGTTTGACCGCTGTAATCGGGTTCTGTATTAATTTGATGCCGATTTCATATTTGTTCAAACTGGTTTTGGTTCTCTGTGCTATGTTGCTCGTGATGCGGATGTTTAACTATATATTACCGCCCGCACTGGCCACAGGTTTCTTGCCGATTGTGACCCAAGCCTATGAAATATCGTTTTTGATTTCGATTTTTGCCACCAGTTTTATCCTGATGTTGGGTGTTGTGCTCTTTAAACTGAACCAAGGCGTGGAGAAGAAAGGCAATTTTGATCGACGAAAAATAGGTGTATATGCCAGTATTACCTTAATCGGTTTTGCACTCGCCGCTATTTTCAAGGTTGAAGCGATGGCGCTGATTCCACCGATTACAGTGGTGGTATATGAATCATTAAATATGATGATGTATTCGTTGAAAATGTGCCTTAAGCAGATTGCTGCGTTGACACTGTCGATTTCAATGGCCGTGCTTATGCAGTTGTGGATTCAAGATTGGATCTTGCTCACCCTCATATATATGCCCTTGATGTTTCTTTTGCTCAAGCTCTTTGATATGCGCATTCCTGCGGTATATGCCTTTCCATTTTTGGTTTTTGTCTTTCCTTAAGACAGCGTGATGGCTTTACCTGTTGCATCCGGCCTGATGGCTGGCTTTTCACTTGGCTGTGTCTATATCTATCGCACCTATTTTCAGAATATGAGTGCTGAGAAATCCTATACCTAGCTTGAGAGAAATGACATGATCAGATCTGATCATGTCATTTTATCTCTGGGATGGTGATATTTGCAGTGTGAGGGAGTGGGTCTCTTCAAATCAAAAGATGGTTTAAATCAGTTTGGATTTAAAGCATTCAACTTTTACTCAAAGGCTTCTGGGTAAATACATTGGATCAAGGCATCTAAGGCATTTTGAATACGTTCATTGATTTCAAATGAACAATTGATTCGAATATGATGTGGGACATTGTCCGTTTGATAAAATAATGAACCGGGCGCAATACTGATATTTTTCTCTAAAAGCTGCTCATAAATCAAATTCCCATTGATCTGCTCGGGCAAAGTAATCCATAAGAAATAGCCCGATGGATAATAATGAATTTGATAATCTTCAGACAAATGTTCAGATAAATAAGTGTAATACTGATTTTTGAGACGTTTTAAGGTGTTACGCAAAGTTTTTAAGTGCTTTTCATAGTGTCGATGCGATAAATAATCGACCAAGGCATTTTGAATAAACGAGTTGACGGAAAGCGTACTCATCAGTTGTAAATGCTGAATATGTTCTGAAAACTTACCCGCATAGACCCAACCAATCCGAAAACCCGCACCTAAGGTTTTTGAAAAAGAAGAGCAGTGTAAAACCAAATTTTTCTGATCAAAGTATTTCATCGACAGCGGCTTTTTATGGTCAAAATAAAGCTCCTCATAAACATCATCTTCAATTAAATAGATATCACGTTCATGCAGAAGCTTTGCCAGTTGGTATTTGATGTCATCACTGACCGTAAAACCAATTGGGTTGTGACTGTTGAGCATCAGCAAACAGACTTTAATTGGATAACGTTCAATTGCATCTTTAAACGCCTCAAGGTCAATACCGTGTTCTTCATGTTCAGGAATACTAATGACTTTTAGGCCCAAATGTTCAGCCGCTTGCCATGCGCCATAAAATATTGTTTTTTGAAGTAAAATATAGTCACCCGGTTGGGTCATGGCTTGTAAGGAGAGGTTTAAAGCATCTAATCCGCCCGAGGTAATTACGATATCGGACGGGTCTGTTGGAATCCCTTGCATACAGTAGCGCTGTGCAATCAGTTTCCGCAGCTCAAAGTTTCCGGGAGGTAAACTTGGCATCTGTTCATAACTGAGACGGTGTTTGGCACGTTGTCCCAACGTTTGCATCAGCTTGGCAGAGTAGAGCAGTTGGCTGTTGGGAAAGGCAATGCCAAAGGGAACCATTTGTTCAGATTGGATCGATTTTAAGTATCTGAAAATTTTAGAGTTGATTTCAATTTTTTCGTTGAGGATGACGCTATTGGAGTTGCTTTCTGAGCGTGCATCGCCTGTCACAAAGTAACCGAGTTTTTCTTGTGAATAAATCAGACCTTGCGCTTCGAGTTCCTGATAGGCATTCATCACGGTCATCAGGCTAAAACCCGATGTTTCAGCTTGTTGACGGAGTGAAGGTAGTTTATCGTTGGCTTTCCAAAAACCACTTTCAATCAAATGTTTCAGGCTGAGCGCAAGTTTTTCTGATTTATACATATGGGTTCGCTGCAATTAAAAGGCACAGGACATGTATTGAAAGTCCCGTGCCTAATTCATAAAAAATGCTTGGCTGGCTTTAGTAAGCAAAACTCAGCAACAGCTTAAAGAAACCCGCAATCAGTGCGAGAGAAATAAAGCCAAAGCACCACAATAAAATAAACCATAATCGTGGGCTGAGTCGATCAACAAATTTTTTCATGTCTATCTCCTCAATTAATGATAACCCTGATCCCCTATACGTACTTTGTCACGGAACACCCAATAGGACAAGAAGGTATAGGCAATGATGATCGGAATGAGAATTGCAGCTCCTACTAAGGTGAACTTCAAACTTGACTCAGGTGCAGCGGCCTGCCAAATAGTGACTGATGGCGGAATAATATTGGGCCATAAGCTGATGACGAAGCCAGTAAAAGCCAAAAAGACTAAAGCCAAAGTATAGATAAACGGTTTTAGTTCATGCTGCTTTTTGCACGCCGATAGAATCAAGCCAACAAACAGTAAGACTAAAATTGGCACTGGGCTAAAATAGTATAGATTCGGCAGAGAGAACCAACGCTGTGCAATTTCAGGATGGGTCAGAGGCGTATATAAACTCACGGCACCGAAGATAATGAGTAAAGCAATAATCAGCCTAGGCATCAGATGATACATCCGTTGTTGTATCTCTTTTTCGGTTTTCCAAATGAGCCAACCACAGCCTAAAGTGGCATACATCACCACGACCCCTAGACCAGTAAAACATGTAAATGGCGTGAACCAGTCCCATCCACCACCGCTGTAAATACCATTGGTAGTCTGAATACCTTGGATATAAGCCCCTAAAATCACGCCTTGGAAAAAGCTCGATAAGATAGAGCCCCAGATAAACGCGAGATCCCAGAGGTATTTGGTGCGCGTGGCTTTAAAGCGGAACTCGAACGCTACGCCGCGGAAAATCAAGGCAACCACCATAAAGATAATGGGTAAATACAGTGCCGATAAAACAGTTGAATAGACCAAAGGAAATGCAGCGAATAAGCCAGCACCACCTAGGACCATCCATGTTTCATTACCGTCCCAAACGGGCGCGACGGTATTCATCATCACATCACGTTCTTGCGTTCCGTTCATAAAGGGAAACAGAATACCAATGCCTAAGTCGAAACCATCCATAACCACATAGATGAGTACCCCGAGCCCGATAATACCGACCCAAACCAAAGCGAGATCAATCATGTGGTTTCTCCTTACTATTTTGAGCAGAAGGATCAGTGGTCTCGATAGATTCTTCAACAGCACTGAGTGGACGTAAAGGGGTTTTAAAATGCCCTGGGCCAGTATCTTGCACGGCATCTAAAGGCGTAGAAAAAGCAGGGCCTAATTTGATCAAGCGCAGCATGTAGTAAATACCCGCGCCAAAGACGACGGTATAGACCAGAACAAAAATAATCAGGCTCAAGCCGACTTGATCTGCGGTGACTGTATGCGATAAACCGTCTTTAGTTCGAATCACGCCATACACGACCCAAGGCTGACGACCAACTTCTGTAGTGACCCAACCTGCTAGGAGCGCGATATAACCTGTAGGCCCCATGATGATGGCAAATTTATGAAACCAACTGCTTTCATATAAAGAGCCTTTTTTACGCAGCCACAGCGCTGTTAATGAGAGTAAAACCATTAACATACCCAAGCCGACCATGACTCGGAAACTCCAGAATACAATCAGTGCATTCGGACGGTCTTCAGCTGCGAAGTCCTTTAAACCAGTGACCTGACCCTCTAGGGAATGCGTCAGAATCAAACTGCCCAGATTGGGAATACCAATCTCAAAATCATTCGACTCTGTTTCCATATTCGGTAAAGCGAACAGTAATAAAGGCATGCCATGATCACGATTGGTTTCCCAATGACCCTCAATGGCTGCCAATTTTGCAGGTTGGTGTTTTAAGGTATTTAAACCGTGGTTATCCCCAATCACAACTTGTAAGCAAGATGTGACCAGTACCATCCATAAGCCCATGGAAAAAGATTTTTTCACTAACTCATCACGACGACCTTTCAGTAAATGCCAGGCTGCGGTGCCAACCACCAAAAGTGATGAGACTAGGAAGGCCGCTGCTGCCATATGGGCAAATCGATAGGGGAAAGATGGGTTAAACACAATTGCCCACCAGTCTGTGGGGACAATAATGCCATTTTCGATGGCAAAGCCTTGAGGTGTCTGCATCCAACTGTTGGAAGATAAAATCCAGAACATGGAAATACAGGTACCGATAGCGACCATTAAAGTGGCAAAAAAGTGGGCTTTGGGACTGACGCGTCCCCAACCAAATAGCATAATGCCCAAGAAACCCGCCTCTAAAAAGAAGGCGCTCATGACTTCATACGTGAGCAGTGGCCCTGTGACGCTGCCTGCGATGCGTGAAAATTCACTCCAGTTGGTCCCAAACTGGTAGGCCATGACAATGCCCGAAACAACCCCCATAGCAAATGCCACGGCAAAAATCTTAATCCAGTACTTAAATAAGTCTTTATAAATTGGATTTTGGGTGCGCAGCCACTTCCATTCCAGCATGGCAAGAAAGCAGGCTAAACCAATAGAGGTTGCAGGAAAAATAATATGAAAGGAAACAGTAAAGGCAAATTGAATTCTTGCCAACTCAAGTGCGGTTAATCCGAGGCTCATTGCATCCTCCATGGCTGGCAGGAATATCGACGGTTCGATACCCAGTTGCTGTCTAGATAGGAATGATTAAAAAGCATAGATCGTTTCATTAAAAACTACCTACTTAAAATACTGATGATGATCTTGCATCAGGATGCCTAGAAGATGTAGGTACAAGAATTGGAGAGAAAAAATATAACAAAATAGAAAATTGCACTTAGTCTGTTATATTTTGTGAACTGTTTTTATGATCTATTCATTCTTATTGCTTCATTAAAATATACAGAAAGTTTTGATGCTGAGTTAGTTAAAAAATGTTATTCAAAATTTGCATAACACCTTGTTTGAAATAGCGTAGTTTGAATAAAACTTTTAACGAGGGAGCTTCATTATGAATGATAAGGTCAGTAGTAAAAGCTGAAGTCTAGCTGACAGCCATCGAACCGAGTATGTGCGAATATTTACACCTACAGGATAATAATATTGCACTATCTATTGTGATTTTAAAGTCGTTTGATACTTAAAATACCTCTAAAAAAGGGAGTCTTTAGACTCCCTTCAATAAAGATAGTTTAACGCGCAAGGAAAGTTGCGGCTTCATCAATTAAATCAGCAACGGCTTTGGGTTGAGACGCGAGTGAAGCATGACTGGCATCTAAAGAAATGACTTTTTGAGCATTTAAGCGTGAAGACATCATGGCTTGGTTTTCAGGGTGAATCATGCGGTCTTCAGTTGAAATTTGGTACCAAGATGGTTTGTTTTTCCATGCTGGGTTTGAAATGGTATCGCCAAAAGTACTGGCAACAGGGGCTTTCTGGGTGATGCCCATGACCAGTCCTTCATCATTCGTTAAGTCCTGACAGAAGCTTTCATGGTATTTATCGGCTTTGACCCAAAGGTATCCGTCACTGTCGGGTTCTAAGTTGGGTGCACCAACGGGTAAATGTTGTTGCGTAATGCCACCTGGACTTTCACCAGTATCGGGTGCAAAAGCTGCAATATAGACTAGACCAACAACATTGGGCTGATTACCCACTTCGGTAATGACCGCCCCCCATAGGAGTGGCCAACTAAAAGTACATCTCCTTGTACTTGTGCAATCATTTTACGGGTTCGTTCAACATCATCAGCCAAAGAGGTGAGAGGTAGTTCAACGGCACGAAGGGCTTCGTAACCTCGGTGAGATAGGTCAGTAATGACTTTAGACCAATGGGCAGCGCCGCCCCAAAATCCATGTACTAAAATAATTGTTGGCTTCTTATTCATCTTCTTATCCCTAGAGTAAAAATATCATCTTATAGTTAAAAAAGTGGTCATGCTAGGTTGGGCTAATGATTATCGATGCAAGTTAATTTAACTAATTGTAAGTTAAAAAAATATAGATAAAAGACTGAAAAAAAATGCCAATTACGTTAAAAAGTGGGCATTTTGTGTGATTAATATTTTATTTTTCCTTACTGCTATTTTTTAGCTTTTTTAAAATATTCAATACTGATACTCATTTTTTGAGGTATTCAGCCATAAAAAAAAGAAGAGCTGGATTTTCATAATGTTATAAGATGAGCAGGCTGTGCTGAATGCTTGATTTTGGGGGAAATTGATCATTTATCAATAACTAAAGTAGTACGTTTCATTGTTTCAAATGAACCTCATTAGGGTTTTAAAAGTTGAATTTGGCCATGTTCTATTGCTTTCAATTCTCAACGAGAAATGGGGGAGATGAGGTACATGGCAGATTTTGGGTGGGTATAAATAGAGTGCATTTGCATGAAAAAAAATTAGATGTTTTTTAGTTTTAGTTACAGTTTTGGGGATGAGTGCTTGCGGGGGCGATTAGGATCAGCAGTCAACAACAGCAACGGTAAAAGGTGTTCAAAATGAAATGCCTGTAGCCGTAATTCAGTTAACGCAAAACAGTGCTATGGTCGGGGATAGTATACTTTTAGATGGTTCTGAAAGTACCGATGATGGCACGACCACATTGAGCTATCGTTGGGCGGTTGTTAAAAAGCCAGAAAATAGCTTTCCCAGTCTGGGTGCCAGTACAGATAAAACATTTCATTTTATTCCAGACCGTGCTGGAGATTATGAACTGAGTTTAATGGTGAATGATGGTCAACAAGACAGTCAAACCACTACGGTCAAACTACAAGTCTTTGCAAGAAATACACAACAAGTTGTCAATCCATCAGATGTGATACCAGATCCTAAAGAGGATGATGTATTGGTCGACAATACAGAAGAAAAGAGTAAGGTCATTTTTCGTGATGGCTTTGAGACGGGGACAATTCGTGTCGATAAATACAGCAATGATTTGTCGACGTGGAATGCAATGGCTCTCCACTTTGAAAATCGTAGTTCAGCCACGATAGTTAAAGATCCAGCTGGTACAGGGCAGAATGTTGCCAAATTTGTCGTGCCTGATGATGGTCAATGTTATCGCGCGGAAATACAACGAAAGCAATTTGGTTGGGGTCATTACAACTATTCTTTTTCTCATTATATTCCCTCAACATGGCCAGCATTTCAGTATGGAACAATACTGGCGCAGTGGCATGGTTTTAACCTAAATGGAAAGGATTTGAATCCTCCAATAGCCTTGGTGCTTTCAGGTCTAAAACCTGAATGGCAGTTACATTTATATGAGTTGAAGCCAATGAGCTCGCCATTGGCGGTTCCAGAAACGCTTTTGAAGCGTTATGTCTTAGATGTGCCTGTGGCTTATAACCAGTGGAATGATTGGAATTTTGATATCCAATGGTCAAAACTTGATGCAAACAATCAACTGATTCCCGGGAAAGTGGTGGTAAAACACAATGGAAAAGAAGTAGCCAACATCAGTGGGGTCAATAATTACCATCAAAAGTGGTCACCTTATTTCCAAATGGGCATTTACCGTTCAAGTTGGCGTGAAGGGGCACTGAAGAACCGTGTAATCGTGGGGCAGCCTGTCGAGGCTTACCATAAAAACGTGTTGATTAAAGATCTCAATTAAGATTTTGAGTTTCATCTAAGTGGTCATTTCTTATCACTAAAAAACCGATGGCTCTCACTTGAAAGCCATCGGTTTAATCTGGTGTAACCTTAGATCATTACCACATTATTTTAAAATTAAAGGTTATTGCTTAAATCGGCTTGAGTGTTCATAGGCTTATCTTGAGCATGCTTTCCCCAGTTAAACTTCTGTGCACAGATGCCTAATCCAACTATAAACAAGGCAAGTAAACTAGTGTAAGTCACTTCTTTAAAGTAGGTACCTTCCACAAGCATGGTAATGAGTGCACCAATGATAAAGACAATGGCAAGATAAGTGAGCCAAGGGAATAACCACATTTTAAAGTCAATCACTTGTCCTTCGGCTTCTAATTTTTTACGCATACGTAATTGTGAGAAGGCAATGGTCAGGTAGACATACAGCGCTGCTGTACCTGTTGCTAACATGAAGATGTCATAGACATTCATACTTTCAGTTGCAGTAAGGTACGTTGCCACCAGAGCAAATAATGACGAGACCAGAACGCCCATCCACGGACTACCATTACGGTTGATTGAACCGAAGCTTTTCGGTGCATCGCCACGTTTGGACAGTGAAAATAACATCCGTGAACAGGTATAAAGTGCCGAGTTAAAGCAGCTGCATACCGAGGTCAGGACCACAAAGTTAACAATGTGTTTTGCTTCTGGAATGCCAAGTGCTGACAAAGTCACACTATAGGTTCCCCAAGTTGGATCTTTTAACAGTGGATTGTTATGTGGAATTAGGCAGACGGTAATAAACATTGAACCGACATAGAACAACATAATCCGCCAAACCACAGAGTTAGATGCTTTACGGATTTCACGGGCTGGATTTTCTGATTCTGCCGCCGCAACTGTAACAATTTCAGCACCAATGTAGGCAAACATAACCCCGAGCAAGGCGGTGATCACTGCCGAGAAACCGTTCGGCATGAAGCCGTCTGCGGTTAAATGCGTGATTCCTGATGCAGTTGCTTGACCCCATGGCCATAAATGCATGATAGCCAAGCTACCAATTACTAAGAAAATCACAATCGCAATTACTTTGATGAGTGCAAACCAAAATTCAAATTCACCATAGTTTTTGACATTTTGTAAGTTAACCAAAACTAAGGACACAATTACGACCAGCATGTAACCCCAGATTGGGATAAAGGGAAACCAACTGTTGAGAATTTTACCTGCGACATAGGCTTCCCAACCCATCAGCAAAGCCCAAGAACACCAATACAGCCAGCCAATGGTAAAACCAGCCCAACGCCCAATGGCACGATCTGCATAGGTTGAAAATGACCCACTGTCTGGATTGAGAACGGCCATTTCACCCAGCATACGCATGATTAACAGAATGAGTAATCCACCAAACGCATAGGCCAAAACTGCAGCCGGGCCTGCCGAATAGATAACATTTCCCGAGCCGATGAACAGTGAACCACCAATGACACCTGCAATCGAGATCATGGTGAGATGACGCGACTTAAGTCCATTTTTTAAGCCTTGAGATGCATCCGGCACAGCGCTTTGTTTAGGTGCTTCCATATAATTTTCCTTAATCTTAAGGAGGTAGCTTCAAAAGGGGCAAAGCCTTTTTCGGACTACTCATCCTTTAAAACTGTAACCGAATGATCAGAGGCTTTATCATTATTAAGGCAAAAATGAATAAATCTGATATTCCTGTCAAAGCGTGAAAAATCACACTTTGGCTACAAAACGGTTACATGTTGTTTATGTATGCACCTAATCTCTCTTTTTTGTTCTCAGTAAACGAGAGCCATTTTTTAGCATTTGGAAGGAGCCAATTGCAGCTAAAATATGAAAAGCATGGGAGCCAATGTTTACTCTCATCTCAATAATTTATAGAATGAAGCAGCAAAACTCAGCTTTGTAACCGCGGCTTTAGTCGCAAGTCGAAGGGTTGTAAAAAAACTTAAGTATCTAATTTATAAAAACAATCAACTCAGCGTACGAATTCCTGCATTTCGCAGACATTTGAGTAACACACCAAAAGCCACCAATATTTCCTGTTCACGGACACAGGCAAAGCCCAATAGTAGTCCTTTCTGCCGTGTTGAGTAATGTTTGGTATAGTATTGTGACAGCGCCCGAACTTTCACGCCTTGATCAAGTGCATTGCTGGCAATCAGCACATCATCCATGTTGCTCGGCAGCTTTAAAATCAAATGTAAACCGGCAGCGGTATTGTATTCATGCAGGAAATCTGCCCCAAGATGACGTGTAATCAGATCGATTAAAAAGGCGTGACGCTTGCTATAGAGTAAACGCATACGACGAATATGTGCTTCATAATGGCCCTCACGGATAAACTCCGCCAAAACTTTTTGATCCAGTAAATGCCCGCCCCGATATAACTCCGATGCCACAATACGCAGCGGTGAAAACAGCTTTTTAGGGACCACCAAATAACCAATGCGCAACGCCGGGTAGATGGTTTTACTGAAGGTTCCCATATAAATGACAGGTGCATCAGTCTCCAAGCCTTGCAAAGAAGGGAAGGGCTGACCCGAAAAGCGGAACTCACTGTCATAATCATCTTCCACAATCCAGCTTTTATGCTGGCGTGCGATGGCAATCAGTTGTTTACGACGTTCTAAACTTAAGTGAGAGCCTAAAGGGTACTGATGTGAAGGCGTTACAAAAATCAGTTTAGGTGGGGTTTTCGGGTCTAGGTCAGGAATAATGCCTTCTTGATCGACAGGCAAGGAGCGTAGATTCACGCCATTAATGCGTAAAATATTACGTGCCCCCCAATAAGCAGGATCTTCAATCCAAACTTCATCGCCTGGGTCACTTAAGGTCCGTGAAACCAAATCGATCGCCTGATGTGTCCCTTCAGTAATAATGATTTGGTCTGCATCGCATTGCACCGAACGCGCAATTTTGAGGTATTCCGCCAGTTCTTGGCGCAGCTCTAAACAACCGCCCGCATTGCTATAAATGAGACTGTTAATCTCGGGTTCACGGCTGAGGCGGGTTTGAATACGGCTAAAAATATGGTGCGGAAACTCTGTGACATCGGGTGCACCAGGCACAAACGCGCCCCATTGGTAAGGTGATGCAGCTGAATAGCCGATGAGATAGGAACCGCGTTGCGACAAATTGTAATTCTGCTGAGTCTTTTTTTCTTGAGCTTGACTATTGGTATTTTCAGCTTTGACCAAAAAGGATTCAGGCAGTTTTTCAGCCACCCAAGTGCCTTGGCCTGTACGTGCTTCAACATAGCCTTGCGCTTGTAATTGTTCATATGCACTGAGTACGGTATTGCGTGAGACTTTAATTTCTTTGGCCAAATCACGTGATGCAGGTAGGCGAGTTTTGGGTGCGAGCACACTGTCAATAATGGCGTTGCGTAAGCAGCGAAACAACCGCAATTGTAGGGTTCCGTCAATATCTTGCTGTAATCGTTGCAGTAAATAATCTCCAAGCAAGCTACGCAATTGGCTCTCTCCTACAATATTAAAATGGCTTTTCGTGAGCGATTACCATAAATGCAAAATTATCTCGTCAGGCAGCCGTTGTAAAGCATTTCGCTTGTAGACGTTGGGAGCAAATGCCCGCGACTAAGGGGCTGGAAATATACACAAGTCGCATCCAAAGCAAAAGTTTTTTTAGATGATTTACACATTCGCGTACAACGGTTTGAAAATATAGTCAGAAAAGCGTAAGGCTGGACATAAATGGGTTCTGGGTTGGCACAGTCATCTGCTGAGTTTTGGGTTTCTTTATCATTTTTGGTGATTCGATTGAATACCGTAATGGCTCTCTTAAATAAGTATGTCTTTTTTAATTGATATTTTTTAAGTTGTTTATTTTTATCAAATAAATATTTCAGGTGGAAAATAACTATAAAGGGATAGGGTAAATTGGCTCCATCTGTCTGATGAAAAGTGGCTCTCGTCTAGTGCCAATAAAAGCGCAAAATGCAATAAACCCCACGTCCTTTGTATATCAGCAAAAAGCATGATCGGGACGCTGAAATTTTATAAATGTATGAATCAAGAATGAGGATACAAAATGGACAGTAAACACTCTGCACTGAACGCACGTAAACTAAAAGCGACTCCTCGTGGCGTTGGTGTCATGTGTCAATGGTATGCGGAGAAAGCAGAAAATTCCACCATTTGGGATGCTGAAGGGAATCAATATACAGACTTCGCGGGCGGTATTGCGGTACTGAACACAGGTCACCGTCATCCTAAAATTATTGCTGCTGTTACTGAACAATTGACTAAATTCACCCATACAGCGTACCAAGTTGTACCGTATGAAAGCTATGTTTCTTTAGCTGAACGTATTAATGCACGTGCGCCAATTGCTGGTGAAGCGAAAACAACATTCTTCTCTACTGGTGCTGAAGCTGTAGAAAATGCAGTGAAAATTGCACGTTCTTACACAGGTCGTCACGGTATTGTGACTTTTGGTAACGGTTTCCACGGTCGTTCATTTATGACCATGGCAATGACGGGTAAAACTGCACCGTACAAACGTGACTTTGGTGTGATGCCTTCAGGTGTTTTCCATGCGCGCTATCCTGTAGAGTCAAAGGGCATTACTGTCGATGCTGCGATTGAAAGCATTGAAGACATTTTTGCAGAAGACATTGCGGCACATGATGTTGCCGCTATTGTGCTTGAACCTGTTCAAGGTGAAGGCGGTTTCAACGTTGTTCCTGCTGAATTCTTAAAGCGTTTACGTGCGCTATGTGATCAACACGGTATTTTGATTATTGCAGATGAAGTACAGACAGGCTTTGCACGTACTGGTAAGTTATTTGCCATGGATCACTACGAGACCAAAGCGGATTTAATCACGATGGCGAAAAGCCTTGGTGGTGGTTTCCCAATCTCTGGCGTGGTTGGCCGTGCTGAAGTGATGGATGCACCAAACCCAGGTGGTCTAGGTGGGACTTATGCAGGTAACCCAGTGGCTGTGGCTTCTGCGCATGCCGTACTGGACGTGATTGAAGAAGAAGGTCTTTGCGAACGTGCAAATGTATTGGGCGCAGAGTTGGTTGAAGTTCTGAATGAACTCAAACAGTCTTCGTCTACAGTCCAAGAAATTCGTGCGTTGGGTTCAATGGTCGCGATTGAGTTGGAAACGGCGGATCAAGCGAAAGCAATTCAAAATTATGCAATGCAAAATGGCTTGCTTATTTTGACCTGTGGTCGTTATGGTAATGTGATCCGTTTCTTATATCCTTTAACGATTCCTGCAGAACAATTCCGTGCTGGCTTAAACATTTTAAAACAAGGTTTTGCACTTTCTGCTGCAGCATAATTGAAGAGTAATGACTATGCTTCAAGCGCAATATAAAGATTTATTACAGCATCCAGATATTTGTTTTGATGTGCCTGAAAATGGCGGTTACATCGAAGTCAAAGATGCGGCAACACATGACACCTTGGCATGGGTGAAATCCCATGACCGAGCGTCAGTTGAGCAAGTGATTGCTCGTTCTCAAAAGGCACAAACTGCGTGGAAAGCGCAAACAGCTCTACAACGTGCTGATGTGCTTTGGGCTTGGTTTGATTTGATGCAGGAAAATAAAGAGTCATTGGCTCAGATTTTGACTGCAGAACAAGGCAAGCCGTTAGCTGAAGCACGTGGTGAAATTGGCTATGCGGCTTCATTTATTCGTTGGTTTGCAGAACAAGCGCGCCGTATCGATGGTGAAGTTTTAACACCAACACTGCCGAACCAACGTTTGTTGGTGATCAAACAGGCGATTGGTGTTACGGCCGCAATTACGCCGTGGAACTTCCCCGCAGCAATGATCACACGTAAGGTCGCACCTGCAATTGCAGCAGGGTGCTCGATGATTGTGAAACCTGCTGAGCAAACGCCTTTAACGGCTTATGCTTTAGAAGTGTTAGCAATACGAGCGGGTTTGCCACAAGACGTATTATTACACATCAGTGGTGATTCAAGCGAAGTGGGTAAAACACTGTGTGAAAGCGACACGGTGAAAAAGTTGAGCTTCACAGGTTCAACTCAAGTTGGTCGTATCTTGATGCAACAATGTGCGCCAACCATCAAAAAACTGTCTTTAGAATTAGGCGGTAATGCACCTGTTTTGGTGTTTGATGATGCCAATCTTGAGCAAGCTGTACAAGGCATTATGGCCAGCAAGTTCCGCAATAGCGGACAGACCTGTGTATGTGCCAACCGTATTTATGTACAAGACGGTATTTACGATGCCTTGGTTGAAAAACTGGCAGTTGCTGTAGCGAACTTACAAGTGGGTGATGGCCGAGTTGAGACTTCAACACAAGGCCCGCTGATCGATGAAGCCGCGATTGAAAAAGTACAGTCGCATATTGCCGATGCCATTAGCAAAGGTGCGCAGCTTAAAACCGGTGGTCAACGTTCAAGCTTAGGTGGTACTTTCTTTGAACCGACACTTTTAACGGAAGTGACGCAAGAGATGAAAGTCGCGAAAGAAGAAACCTTTGGTCCATTAGCACCCTTATTCCGTTTTAAAACAGAAGAAGAAGCAGTGCAAATGGCCAATGACACCGAGTTTGGTTTAGCAACTTACCTATTTACGCAGAATACCGCACGTCAGTGGCGTGTTGGTGAAGCACTTGAGTACGGTATGGTCGGCATTAACACGGGTGCGATTTCAAATGAAGTGGCTCCCTTTGGTGGTGTGAAGCAGTCTGGCTTAGGTCGTGAAGGCTCTAAATTTGGTATCGACGAATATCTCGAAATGAAATATTTGTGCGTGGATTTATCGGTTTAAGATAGTCCAATACCCTTCAGTTTAAAAATCAGCCTTGCCCATTCAAGGCTGATTTTTTATGGGTGTATATTAGTTAAGAGTCGGTTTATTTTTAATATTGTATGGTCTAGTCATAATCCTCTTATAATTCGAAGCAATGAGAGGTGAGGGTTGATAAATCTAATAAGATCACTTTTTGATTTATGAAGGAGATTTACTATTTGTTCTTTGGCGAAACCCACATTTTTGGCATTCCTATGACTAAGTTCCAAAAAATATAAGTAATCGCGTAAAACATTAATGCACCTAGTATCCATAAACCCAACATAGAATTCGTGAATAATCTATAAAATGCTCCTCCACGACCTATGCTATCCCCACCTTCTAACATAACAATAAAAGGTAAAATAATTGCTACAGGTGATAGACACACATTCAATATTGAAACTAAAAACCTCTTAGGAATTGGGTGATTTAGCATTTTATGGTCATAAAGCAAATACGACACTATTAAAAATAGAGTAGGGAAAGAAAAGAAATACATTAAAAATATGTAAATCCAAGCTCTAACCTCAATAATATTTAACAAGGAAACATCAATATAAAATGGAAGAAATATTAATATTAATTCCAAATTAATCAATATTATATCTTTATCAAAAAAAACAAGAAGAAACTCAGATAACAATACCATAACTCCACTAAATAAAAATGAAGCCTTGAAATCAAAACCTACCTTACCCATACCATACTCGCTTATCAGCATAATAACCAAACTACAATAAAAAAATATTTTAATATTGATATTTTATTTATTAAGCCCGCTATGTACACTAAATAGACTTATTTTAAATATAATTAAATTCAATATTATTTAAATTAATATACCCAAAAAATAATAAAAACCTCTGATTCTCATACTCCACTACACCTGAAATTTTTTCCATGTATTGCATGAGTTCTGGTATTTTTTCTGCTTGAATCATTTTTACAGTTCGAGATGGATCAACCCCATCAAACTGACTATAAAGTAAAGGCTCGTCACGCTTTAAAATGAGAACATTTGAAGTGTCATGCCATTCAAACCAGCACAGACCAAATCAGTGGTCTAGACTAAGTATGGGTGGAGAAACGACCGCCAAGTGTCGAGCCTATCAAAGGATTTTTATAATAGCTAAATGCATCTAGTGGGATATTGTATACTATTTTATCTTAAATAAAACAATAAGATAGTTTGGATCAATAATGTTAAAGATTCACACTAACCGCTCAGACAAAGAAAAATTTGATCCTTATGAATTATATATTTTTAGTTCAGCATCCAATTTACAACGTCTTTTGATCTTTAAGGCAACAGGCTAGAGAGAAGTATAAATTTTCCAGATTGTCTTTATCGACTTTAAACTTTATAGGTAGAAAGCAAAATGCTGGTTTCAGTATTGTAAATACCTGAAATATTTCGAATTCGTTCTAAAATTCGGTCAAAATTCTCTAAGCTGTCAGACTTCAACTCTACCAACAGATCCCACTTGCCATTGGTGCTATGCAAGGTATGCACAGCAGAGTCGATTCGGAGCTCTTTGACGACTGCACTGGTCTTGGTGCCTTCGACCATAATATTCATCCAAGCTCGGATACTATTTTTCTCAGTCCCCGGTTTAATCCGCACTGTATAGCCTGTAATGACGCCACTGGTTTCCAAATATTCAATACGCTTTTGCACTGTATTTCGAGAGATACGGAGCTTGTTGGCAATGTCGGTAATCGAGATACGCGCATTGTCTTGCAGTAAGCCGAGGATTTGACTGTCCGTATCATTCATTTTGATTTTTCCTGTTATCAATTTGATGAAATTTATTTCATTTTAATCAAAATTACAACTTTTTCGGCGCAGTTTGATTTTTCATACTATGCATATTGAGCAGTATTCACATGAACGTTACATCGAGCTGAGGCGATGTGTTCTGCGGGTGATGTCTCATATCTATTTAATGGATTTGATTCACCAAATTTTCAAAGGGAAACATCATGTCTTTGTCATATGAAATGGACAATAGTGGCGCTTGGCAGACCTATCTTGCACAGATTAACCGTGTTGCGCCATATCTGGAAGACGACTTAATTCCATTCATCGATACTTTAAAGCGTCCTAAGCGCGCTTTGATTGTTGATGTACCAATCGTGATGGACGATGGTTCGATCCAGCACTTCGAAGGTTATCGTGTACAGCACAATTTGTCGCGTGGACCGGGTAAAGGTGGTATTCGTTATCATCCAGACGTAGAACTCAATGAAGTCATGGCACTCTCAGCGTGGATGACGATTAAAACTGCGGTATTAAACTTACCGTATGGCGGCGCCAAAGGTGGTGTGCGTGTAGACCCCCGCAAATTGTCTCCACGTGAACTTGAACGCTTAACTCGCCGTTTTACCAGCGAAATTAGCCTAGTGATTGGCCCACAAGTCGATATTCCAGCTCCAGATGTAGGCACCAATGCAGACATTATGGGTTGGATGATGGATACCTATTCAAGTATCAAAGGTCATACCGTAACAGGTGTGGTAACCGGTAAGCCTGTGCACTTGGGTGGTTCTTTAGGCCGTGTGCGTGCAACAGGTCGTGGCGTATTTGTGACTGGTTTAGAAGTTGCTAAGAAAATCAATCTTGCGCTTGAAGGCAGTCGTGTAGCGATCCAAGGTTTCGGTAACGTGGGTAGCGAAGCGGGTTACTTATTCCATAAAGCCAATGCGAAAGTGGTGTGTGTACAAGACCATACAGGCACGATCTTTAATGCTGAAGGCATGGACGTTAAGCAGTTACAAGACTACGTTGCGATTCATAAAGGTGTAGCAGGCTTCCCAGATGCCACTTTAATTGAAGATGAAGCGTTCTGGTCGGTTGAAATGGATATTTTAATTCCAGCGGCTTTAGAAGGTCAGATTACGCCTGAGCGTGCGCAAAAATTGACTGCAAAATTAGTCTTGGAAGGTGCGAATGGTCCAACGTATCCAGACGCAGAAGACATTCTGTTAGAACGTAAAATCACGATTGTACCTGACGTACTGTGTAACGCAGGCGGTGTAACTGTGAGTTACTTCGAATGGGTTCAAGACATGGCGAGCTACTTCTGGACAGAAGAAGAAATTAACCAACGTTTAGACAAACTCATGATGTCAGCAGTTGAAGACGTTTGGTTCACTGCAAGCGAAAAGCAGTGCAGCCTACGTACAGCAGCATACATCTTGGCGTGTAAACGTATCTTAAAAGCACGTAAAGAACGAGGAATTTTCCCAGGTTAAGGGGAAGTTCCGTGCCCTTCGGGGCACACCACATTATTAGAAAGAACAACATCAGATTTATTAAGGACGAACAAACCATGAACCAGAATAGTCAACCCGCTCGCCAAGATTTTAATCAGTACATGGTGCCAGTTTTTGCACCCGCTCAGTTTATTCCTGTGCGTGGCGAAGGTTCTCGTTTATGGGATCAGCAAGGTAAGGAATATATCGATTTTGCAGGCGGTATTGCGGTCAATGCACTTGGACATGCTCACCCTGTGGCGGTTAAAGCTTTGGTCGAACAAGGTCAAAAGCTTTGGCACATTGGCAATGGTTATACCAATGAACCCGTACTTGCACTTGCAAAACAATTAGTTGATAACACCTTTGCAGATAAAGTGTTCTTCTGTAACTCTGGTGCAGAAGCAAATGAAGCGGCTTTGAAACTTGCGCGCAAAGTGGGCCTAGTTTCAGGCTCTGCACGCAAAAATAAAATTATTGCATTTAAAAATGCTTTCCACGGTCGTACTTTATTTACGGTTACGGCAGGTGGTCAACCGAAATATTCACAAGATTTTGCACCGCTTCCAGAAGGTATTCAGCACTTAGCATTTAATGATTTAGATGCCGTACGTGAAGCGATTGATGCAGACACGTGTGCGGTGATTGTTGAGCCGATTCAAGGTGAAGGTGGTGTCATTACGGCAAGCCCTGAATTTTTAAAGGGTTTACGTGAACTGTGTGACCAACATGGTGCGGTACTTATTTTTGATGAAGTGCAAACAGGTGTCGGTCGTACAGGTGCTTTATATGCGTATATGAATACGGATGTGATCCCAGACATTTTAACCACAGCCAAAGCACTCGGCGGCGGTTTTCCAATTGGTGCCATGATCACAACAGATAAGTTTGCCAACATGTTTGTGGTGGGTGACCATGGTACGACTTATGGTGGTAACCCATTGGCGTCTGCTGTAGCCAATGCGGTGTTTGGTTTGATCAATACCCCAGAAGTGTTAAATGGTGTACGTACACGTGCGCAAATTTTTGCCGACGGTTTAAACCAGTTAAATGCACGTTATGGCCTATTTGAAGAAGTCCGTGGTCAAGGTTTACTCATTGGCTGTGTACTAAAAGCTGAATATGCAGGCAAAGCCAAAGACATCGTGACTTTAGCGGGCGAAGAAGGCTTATTGGCGCTGGTTGCAGGTCCAAATGTCGTTCGTTTCACGCCATCATTAATTATTCCAGAAGCAGATATCGAAGCAGGTTTACAACGCTTTGAGCGTGCGCTCGCGCGCTTTGTTGGCGCGTGATAGGCCACTGGTTATGATGATTGTTAGACATGCAGAGCATCGAGATTTAGATGATATCTACATTCTGGCGGGGAAGTCGGGCGTTGGCCTGACTTCTTTACCCCAAAATAAAGAGATCTTATCTGCTCGAATTGCACGCACACAAAAGACCTTAGCGGGGCAAGCTGCACCAAGTGAACAAGGGTATTTATTTGTTTTAGAAGATACTCAGTTACAACGTGTGGTGGGTGTGAGTGCCATTGAAGTTTCAGTGGGTTTAACTGAACCTTTTTATAACTACCATGTGGGCAAACAAGTCCATGCCTCACAAACTCTGAATGTTTATAAAACTTTAAATACGCTGTTTTTAAGCAATGACCATACAGGTTGTAGTGAACTCTGCACACTGTTTTTAGATCCAGAGTACCGCAAAGACCAAAATGGAAAACTGCTGTCGAAGATTCGTTTTCTGTTTATCGCAGCTTTCAAACAGGCTTTTCAAAATAAGCTGATTGCAGAAATGCGTGGTTATTCGGATGAAAATGGTCGTTCGCCATTTTGGGATGCCTTAGGCCATCACTTTTTCAATATGGATTTCTCGACTGCGGATTACCTCAGTGGTATTGGACAAAAAGTCTTTATTGCGGAGTTGATGCCACGTTTTCCTGTGTATATCGACTTACTGCCGATGGCCGCACAACAAGTGATTGCACAGGTACATCCTCAGACTGTTCCTGCCTCTCGTGTGTTGGAGTCGGAAGGGCTGTGTTACCAAGGTTATGTCGATATTTTTGATGCAGGCCCGACGCTTGAAGCGGAAGTCAGTAGCCTTCGTGCAGTCAAAGAAAGTCACACTTGTGCCGTCAAAATTGTCGATAGCGTACCAGAAGGTGCAGGGCGTTATTTGGTGGCGAATGATCGATATCAAGACTATCGCGCGATTTTAATTCAGCATGCGGCTGAGACAGACAGTTTAAGTTTAACGGTAGAACAAGCGCATGCCCTTGGTGTGCAAGCAGGGCAAAGCATTCGTATGTTGCCTTTAGATAAGATGGAGCAAAAATAATGTCACAAGGGAATTTATATATAAACGGGACATGGTCTCCAGCACAAGGTACGGCATGGGACAAACTCGATCCAGTTACGCAAGACACAATTTGGCATGGTGCAGAAGCAACAGCTGAGCAAGTTGCACAGGCTTGTCAGTCTGCACGCGCAGCATTTGCCGCTTGGGCACGCCGTCCTTTAGCTGAGCGCCTTGAAATTATTCAACGATTTGCCAGCTTGTTAGAACAAAACAAACAACAGCTTGCAACGATTATTAGTCGTGAAACCAGTAAGCCGATTTGGGAAACATTGACTGAAGTTCAGTCAATGATTGGTAAAGTAGCGATTTCAGTACGTGCTTATCACGAACGTACAGGTGAAAGTCTGACGGAAATGCCAGATGGCGCTGCGTCTTTACGTCACCGTCCGCATGGTGTTTTGGCTGTATTTGGCCCATATAACTTCCCAGGTCACTTGCCAAATGGTCATATCGTCCCTGCGCTGATTGCGGGCAATACCATTGTTTTTAAACCAAGTGAACTTACGCCGTGGACAGCAGAAGAAACCGTGAAGTTGTGGCAAGAAGCAGGATTACCAGCAGGCGTATTGAACTTGGTACAAGGTGGTCGCAGTACAGGTGAAGCACTGGCCCAATCGCATGAAATTGATGGCTTGTTGTTCACAGGCAGTGCCAATACGGGTTACCACTTACACAAGCAGCTTGCGGGCGCACCAGAAAAAATTCTCGCGCTAGAAATGGGTGGCAACAACGCATTAATTATCGACGAGATTACCGACATTGATGCGGTGGTGAACTTAACCGTCCAATCTGCCTTTATTTCAGCGGGGCAGCGCTGTACTTGTGCACGTCGTTTAATCATTAAAAATGGTGCACTAGGCGATGCCTTCATTCAACGTTTGGTTGAAGTCAGCCGTAATTTGGTTGTGGGTCAGTGGGATGCTCAGCCACAACCGTTTATGGGTGGTGTCATTTCATTGCATGCTGCACAGCAAATTCTACAAGCACAACAACGCCTAATCGATTTAGGGGCTCAAGTTCTGCTCCCTGTTACTCAAGCGGATGCCAACAGCAGCTTGTTAAGTCCGGGTCTTTTAGACGTGACCCATGTTAGCGATGTGCCAGATGAAGAATATTTTGGGCCACTCAGCTGTATCTATCGTTATGACCATTTCGATGAGGCTTTGGCACTGGCGAATGCCACTCGATTCGGTTTGTCGGTGGGTCTAGTTTCACCTGACCGTGATCTGTTTGATCGTTTATTGATTGAAGCGCGTGCAGGCATTGTGAACTGGAATAAACCATTAACAGGCGCTTCAAGTGCCGCGCCATTTGGTGGTGTTGGTGCATCAGGGAATCATCGTGCCAGTGCTTTCTATGCCGCAGATTACTGCGCATGGCCAATGGCATCACTGGAAAGTCAGCAGGTAAGCCTACCTGAAAAATTATCGCCAGGCATTGTGCTGTAAGTCGACAAAAAGGGAGTTTAGAAATGTCAGGCTATGAAATTAATTTTGATGGTTTAGTCGGTCCAACGCATCACTATGCGGGATTGTCATTCGGAAACGAAGCATCCACCAAAAATCAAAATAATCTTTCCAACCCAAAGTTGGCTGCCAAGCAAGGTCTGTTAAAGATGAAAGCTTTGGCCGACATGGGCTTAAAGCAAGGTGTATTTGCACCACAAGAACGCCCACATGTGCCGACTTTGCGCAAATTGGGTTTTCGCGGTGATGATCACAGCGTCATCGAACAAGCGATGCGAACTTCGCCTGCGTTATTATCAGCTTTGAGTTCTGCATCGTGCATGTGGACTGCCAATGCGGCAACGGTTTCACCGTCGGCAGACAGCGCAGATGGTCGTGTACATTTTACTGCGGCAAATTTGAACAACAAATTCCACCGTTCTATTGAACACGATACTACATCACGCGTGATGGCAGCCATGTTTAAGGATGAGCGTCACTTCGCCCATCATGAAGCACTGCCACAAGTGGCTTTGTTTGGTGATGAAGGTGCGGCGAACCATAACCGTTTAGGCGGTGCGTATGACCAAGCCAGCGTGCAAGTGTTTGTCTATGGTCAGCAGTTCCTCGGTGGTGGTATCGGTCCGAAACACTATCCTGCACGCCAGTCGCGTGAGGCGAGTGAAGCAGTAGCACGTTTACACCAACTCAAAGCGGAACAAACCGTTTTTGTCCAGCAGCATCCCGATGTGATTGACCAAGGCGTTTTCCATAACGACGTGATTGCGGTGAGTAACCAAAACGTCTTGTTTCACCATCAGCATGCATTTTTGAACCAATCGGAAGCGTTGGCAGAAATTCGCGAAAAAATGGCGCGTTTGGGTCAAGAGTTTGTGTCCATTGAAGTGCCTGATCAGCGTGTATCTGTGAAAGATGCGGTCAATACTTATTTGTTCAATAGCCAATTGCTCACGCGTGCCGATGGCGGGATGAGCATTGTGGTGCCTGAAGAATCGCATCAAAACCCAGCAGTGTGGGGCTACTTAAACGACATGATCCAAATGGGTACGCCGATTGATGACATCAAAGTCTTCGACCTGCGTGAAAGTATGCGCAATGGCGGTGGTCCTGCATGTTTACGTTTACGTGTGGCGGTGAATGAAGCAGAACTGAACGCGATCAATCCAAACCTGTTTATGAATGATGCCTTGTTTACCCGTTTAAATACGTGGGTGGATCACTACTACCGTGACCAGCTGGCGCAGCAAGATTTGGCTGACCCGCAATTACTGATTGAAAGCCGTACTGCGTTAGATGAGTTGACTCAAATTTTGAACTTAGGTTCGGTGTATCACTTCCAACGTTAAGCAATCGTGCAGGGAAAGCAGATGATAAATTTTCTAGGTGATGTTTTAGCACAACGTGTCCCGGCTGTAGTGCATGGCGTACAGCATGATTTTTGTTGGGAGTGGTTGGCTGAAGGTGTTTTATCTTTTACGCCAAAACAGGCTTATGAAAAAGCGGTCGTGCTTTCCGCGGGTGTGCATGGCAATGAAACTGCGCCAATCGAGTTGTTGGCGCAGTTGAGTCAAGATTTGTTTGCAGGGGCATTAGAGCTCAAGGTGAAGTTATTACTGATTTTAGGTAACCCTATCGCGATTCGCACAGGGCAACGTTATGTTGAAAATGATATGAACCGCATGTTCTGCGGGGCCTATCAACAATTTACCGACACAGTTGAAGCGCAGCGGGTGGCGGTCTTAGAACAGACCGTCACCGCTTTTTTTAATGATAGTCCAGCTCAAGTGCGACGCTATCATTATGATTTGCACACTGCGATTCGCCCATCTTTGTTGCCGACTTTTGCCTTATTTCCTTATCAAACCCATGACTATGATGCGGTGATGTTGGACAGCCTAAAAGCTGCGGAACTGGATGCCTTGGTGTATCACAATGCAGTAGGTCGTACCTTTACGCACTTTAGCAGCGCTCAGTTTCAAGCAGCCAGTTCGACGCTTGAACTTGGTCATGCCAAACCCTTTGGCCAAAATGATTTGGCGGCTTTCGCCGCGATTAATCATGTGCTTCGCACCGTGGTGAGTGAGCAGGCCTTACCTATCCGTCAAAAACAAGCAATTCAAACTTTTCGAGTCGTTGATTCGATCATCAAAACTGAAGATGACTTCCAGCTTAATTTGGCAGATTCTGCGCCTAATTTTTCCGTGTTCGAAACTGATGCAGTGATTGCTCTGCAACAGGGCAAACCGTATGTGACTGCACCTGATCAGGTTCGAATTTTATTTCCGAATACTCAAGTGAAAAAGGGATTAAGAGCTGGGCTGATATTAACTGAGGTTCATGCTTGATGATTTCAGTCAATTTATTAAATGTGATGATGGTGGTTTATCGAACTTAAGTCGTTAAATTAATTTTCAATGGAATTGAATATATGGATATTGAGAAAAATATTAATTCAATATTTTCATCTGTCGATCATAAGGATACTTATAATCGATGGATGATTTTGTGTTGTGTTTTTATTAAATTGTTGTTTTTTAATATTAAATAATTAAATTAGGCATGGGTTTTGCAGCCTGTGTGAGTATTATTTTGCCGCCATAAAGAGATAAATAGTGTGGTGCTGAATAATAAAAATTAATGTTATTGAAAAATAATATGTAGCTTAATTTTGGACTGAGATGAAATAAGGAATTATCTAAATCTGAGTCCCATATTTACACCCATTGGGTTGTAAATTGGAGTAAAAACATGATGAATGGAAAACAGACCCATCAACAAAAAGAGCCCTTAGACGGTGATTTACTGGGTGGGCATCATTACGAGTCAGTTGAGGAAGAACAACTGCAACGCTCACTGACCAATCGTCATATTCAGATGATTGCGATTGGTGGTGCGATTGGTACAGGTCTTTTTATGGGGTCGGGCAAGACACTCGCTGTGTCGGGTACTTCGATCATCTTAACTTACCTCATTATTGGCTTCTTCTTCTTCTTCGTCATGCGTGCGATGGGGGAACTACTGCTTTCTAATACCAATTACAAATCTTTTGCAGACTTTGCAACGGCTTATTTGGGGCCGTGGGCAGGGTTCTTTTTGGGTTGGTCGTACTGGCTCAGTTGGATTGTCACCGCAATTGCGGATGTGATTGTGATTGGAGGCTATGCACAGTTTTGGTATCCCGATCTCCCCGCATGGATACCCGCCTTCACCTCCATTGCCATTTTGACTTTATTGAACTTTGTTGCGGTAAAACTGTTTGGTGAAGTGGAGTTCTGGTTTGCTTTAATTAAAATTATCGCGATCATTATGTTCCTGTTGGTCGGTGTTTATCTGATTACGATTGGTTTTGTCTCTCCAGATGGTGTGAAAGCGTCTTTAGCCCATGTGGTCGAGAAAGAGTCACTGTTCCCTTATGGTTTAACGGGTTTCTTGGCTGGTTTCCAAATTGCGGTATTTGCCTTTGTCGGTATTGAATTGGTGGGAACTACAGCAGCAGAAACTAAAGATCCGCATCATGCTTTACCACGCGCGATTAACTCAATTCCATTACGTATTTTATTGTTCTATATCGGTGCTTTGGTTTGTATTATCGCAGTCACTTCTTGGTCGCAGATTTCACCAGACAAGAGTCCATTTGTTGAAATGTTTACTTTAATTGGTTTGCCTGCAGCAGCCAGTATTGTCAACTTTGTCGTGGCCACCTCTGCCATGTCTTCAGCGAACAGTGGGGTGTTTGCCACCAGCCGGATGTTGTTCGGTTTAGCGGTAGAAAAAGATGCACCGAAAAGCTTTGCTCGACTGTCGAAAAGCAAAGTGCCTGTATTGAGTTTAATGTTCTCGATGTTCTGTGTGGTGGTAGGTACTTCAATTTTGTTCATTGTGCCTGATGTAATGACGGCATTTATCATCATTTCAGCCTTCACCTCGATTTTATGTATTTTCACCTTTGCCATGATTATTTTATCGTACTTGGCTTATCGCAAAAAAGCGCCTGAACTGCATGAACAGTCAGCGTATAAAATGCCGGGTGGACGTTTTATGGCATGGTTTACCTTATTGTTCTTAATCTTTGTGGTAGCGATTTTGGCGCTCGATCATGACACCATGATTTCGTTAGCGTTCTCTCCACTTTGGTTTATTGGATTAGGTATTGCTTATTACTATAAAACGAAAAAATATGCAGAGCGTAACTGGATTTTGACCCATGGTCGTCGCATTGAACAGGATGAAATGCCAGAAAATAATTAAGGAACAGAGGGGGAGTTTTCCTCCTTTATTTTTATCGCAAAGCAGAGGGATTTATTTTGAAAAAAGCGACACTTTGGGTATGCATGTTGGGTACAGGATTACTACATATACAGAGCAGTTTTGCCGCACCGTTATTGACGCCACATCTTTCAGCGACACAAGTGGCAGCACCACAGGCCAATGCATGGGTCGAAATTAATGTGCAGACCTTTGAGCAGAATATTCAGACCTTACAACAGCAGCTACAGGACAAAAGCCAGATTTGTGCGGTCATGAAAGCCGATGCTTATGGTCATGGGATTGAACTGTTGATGCCGAGTATTATGAAACTTAATGTACCCTGTGTTGGTATCACCAGTAATGCTGAAGCAGCGATGGTGCGCAAGTCTGGTTATCAGGGGCGCCTATTAAGGCTACGTGCTGCGACTGATCAAGAAATCCAAAATGCTGCTTCCTTAAACATGGAAGAGTTGTTGGGGAACTATGAACAAGCACAGCGCCTCTCAGTATGGGCCAAACAACAAGGTTTAACCCTTGCGTATCATTTGGGTTTAAATGCAGGGGGTATGGACCGAAACGGTTTAGAGCTGGACAGTGCACTAGGTAAACAGCAAGCGCTACGCATGACCAAACTGCTAAATTTAAAGCTGGTGGGCATCATGACGCATTATGCTGTGGAAGATGAAAAATATGTACGTGAACGTTTGGCGGTCTTTAACCAGCAAACGGACTGGATAATTAAAAAAGCCAAATTAAAGCGAGAAGCACTGACTTTACATACCGCAAATTCTTTTGCGACCTTGACGGTTCCAGAGTCACACCTAGATATGGTACGTGCAGGCGGTGTGATTTATGGTGACAGCCTGCCAGATCGAGCTGAATATAAAAAGCTGATGACCTTTAAAACTCAAGTGGCAACAGTCAATGCCTATTTGAAAGGCACAACAGTTGGCTATGACCAAACGTATACTTTGAAGCGTGATTCACTATTGGCGAACTTACCACTTGGTTACTCAGATGGTTATCGACGTGCATTTAGTAATAAAGCCTATGTGTTGATTCGTGGGCATAAAGTGCCTGTAGTTGGGCGCACCTCTATGAACACTTCCATGGTGGATGTCACTGATTTTCCAGATATTCGTGCCAATGATGAAGTGGTCCTGTTTGGCGAACAAAGGGGTGCAACAGTGAAGCAAAGTGATTTGGAAGAATACAATGGCGCTTTGCTGGCAGATGTCTACACCATGTGGGGTAACTCTAATCCGAAAGTTGTGGTGAAATAATATTTTCAACAGAAAATGCTGTACGTGCTGAAGTGTGTACAGCATGAAATTAACTAAAGTTATGCCGAAGGTGTCACAGTTACAGAATATTACGTAGTTCGCGTGCGGTTTCTTGTAGTAATGGCAGTATGTGTTGAATCAAATACTCTTTGGTTGTGCGCATGGTAGGGGAAACAATATTTAAGGCGGCAATCACTTTTAACTGTTGGCCATAAATCGGAACGGCAAGGGCATGTACGCCCAATTCATGTTCCTCACATGAATAGCACCAACCTTGCTCTCGAGTTTCATGCAATAAAGCCAGAAATGTTTCATTGTTGGTATGGGTGTATTTGGTTAGGCGTTGTAGCGGATACTGATTCAGCCATTCACATTGTTCCTGATCATCGAGATAGGCCAGTAAAATTTTGCCTGCCGATGTCGCATGTGCAGGTAAGCGATTTCCCAAATGTAGACCATAAGGATTGACGCGATCCGTTTGCTGGTGCGCGGCACTGCGTGCAATGGTAATGGCTTCATAGCCATCTAGAACCATAACGGAAAAAATGAGTGAGGTTTGATTGGTGAGCAGATTCAGCAAAGGTTGTGAAATTTTAGGAAGATGTGCTCCACCTAAGTAAGACCCTGAAAACTTAAGAATTTTAGGAGTTAAATAAAAATAATGACCATCAGATTCTAAATAGCCTAAATATTCAAGGGTGAGTAAATGGCGTCGTGCCGCAGCACGAGTCATGCCTGTGCGTTCTGCTGCCATAGTGATATTTAAACGATGTCGGTCAGTACCAAAGCTGTCGAGAATAGCCATACCTTTACTAATACCTGCGACAAAATCTTCATGTCGAATAGTTTTTTTATTGTCTTTGTGTTGAAGACGCTTTTCTTTTGTCTCGGCTGCTTCTTCCATCATGTTCCCTTTTTCGATTTTTATTAATTCATTATTTTTACTATAACGTGAAATCAGAGTGAAATAATCAGGTTTTGTTCGATCTATAGATTTTTTGTTCGATGATCGAACAAAACCTATGGTCACTATCTATCCTAAAGTGGAGAAATTATAAAAAATGAACAGATAAGGAAATCGAACTAAAAAACTAGGGAATGTGGTTTTAGCTGAATCATCCTCCAGTATAAGTTAGTTTTCCGCGCCTTTTCAAATTTGCATGATGCACAATGGAGTTATCTAATGATAGATAAAAGCGCGGCATCCCTCGCGGAAGTGCTCTCCCAAATCACCGACGGCTCAACCATCATGATTGGTGGTTTTGGTACTGCAGGACAACCTGCGGAACTGATCGATGGCTTAATTCAACTCGGCATTAAAGACCTTACCATCGTTAGCAATAATGCTGGTAATGGTGACTATGGTTTAGCCAAGCTACTCAAAGCCGGTGCCGTGAAAAAAGTCATCTGTTCGTTTCCACGTCAGTCCGACTCTTGGGTCTTCGATGAACTCTATCGTGCAGGCAAAATTGAGTTGGAACTGGTGCCTCAAGGCAATTTGGCCTGTCGTATTCAAGCTGCAGGTATGGGACTCGGTGCAGTGTTCACCCCAACCGGCTATGGCACTTTATTGGCAGAAGGCAAAGAAACCCGTCACATCGATGGTAAAGATTATGTACTGGAATATCCAATCAAAGCTGACTTTGCTTTGATTAAAGCCCAACAAGGCGACCGTTGGGGTAACTTGGTCTACCGCAAATCGGCACGTAACTTCGGCCCGATTATGGCCATGGCCGCAGATGTAACCATTGCACAAGTCTCTGAAGTGGTGGACTTGGGTGCTTTAGACCCTGAACACATCATTACCGCAGGTATTTTTGTTCAACACGTGGTGCAGGTTCAACCTGAACCTGTTGCTGTGTAATCGGGAGAACATCATGAGCTATCAAAAACTCAGCCGTAACCAAATTGCAGAACGTGTGGCACAAGATATTCCAGATGGTGCGTATGTCAATCTTGGGATTGGCTTACCGACCAAGATTGCCAGCTACCTGCCTTCAGACAAAGATGTGTTCTTACATTCTGAAAATGGGTTATTGGCTTTTGGTCCACCGCCTGAAAAAGGCCAAGAAGACCCTGAGTTGATCAACGCGGGTAAAGAATATGTGACTATGCTCGAAGGCGGTAGCTTTTTCCATCATGGGGATTCTTTTGCCATGATGCGGGGTGGTCACTTAGATATTGCAGTATTAGGTGCCTTTCAAGTGGCAGCCAATGGTGACTTGGCCAACTGGCATACCGGTGCACCCGATGCTATTCCTGCCGTCGGTGGTGCGATGGACTTAGCCGTCGGTGCCAAGAAAGTCTTTATCACCACCGACCATGTCACCAAACAGGGTGAACCGAAGATCGTGGCTGAACTGAGCTACCCAGCGACAGGTTTGAAGTGTGTCGATCGTATCTACACCGATCTATGTGTGATTGATGTCACCGCTGAAGGTTTAAAAGTGATTGAGAAAGTCGACGGTCTAAGCTTTGCAGAATTGCAGGCAATGACCGGTGCAACTTTAGTGGATGCGACACAACAGAATTAATGATTTGAATCCCCCTAAATCCCCCTTTGCTAAAGGGGGACTTCTCTAGCATCAAGTGCGGTAGGTCTCCCTCCTTTTTAAAGGAGGGATTAAGGGAGGATTAAGAGAAGAATAGATATGAAAAACGCTTACATTATTGATGCCATCCGTACCCCATTCGGACGTTATGCCGGTGGACTCGCTCCAGTGCGTGCCGATGACTTGGGCGCCGTGCCGATTCAAGCCTTAATGCAACGTAATCCCAGTGTGGATTGGACCCAAGTCGATGACGTGATCTATGGCTGTGCCAACCAAGCGGGAGAAGATAACCGTAATGTCGGACGCATGTCAGCACTCCTTGCAGGTTTACCCGTTGAAGTCCCAGCCACGACTGTAAACCGTTTATGTGGTTCATCACTAGATGCAATTGCCATGGCAGCGCGTGCGATTAAAGCCAGCGAAGCGGATTTAATTATCGCAGGCGGTGTGGAAAGTATGTCCCGTGCACCGTTTGTGATGGGTAAATCAGAAACCGCCTATGGCCGTAGTCAAAAGATTGAAGATACCACTATGGGCTGGCGTTTTATCAATCCTAAGCTGAAAGCGATGTATGGTGTAGAGACCATGCCGCAGACTGCGGAGAACGTGGCACAACAATTTAATATTGATCGTGCAGATCAAGACCAGTTTGCCTTGACGAGTCAACAGCGCACCGCAACCGCGCAAGCTCAAGGCTTTTTTAAACATGAAATCATCCCTGTGAATATTGCACAGCGTAAGGGTGATCCAATCGTAGTCGACACGGATGAACATCCACGTGCATCTACCACCTTAGCAGCTTTGGCGAAACTCAAGCCAGTCGTGACAGCAGAAGGCACCGTCACCGCGGGAAACGCGTCAGGCATCAATGATGGTGCGGCTGCTGTACTGATCGCTTCGGAACAGGCGATTCAAGAGTACCAACTTAAACCACGTGCCAAAATCATTGCTTCAACAGCAGTGGGTGTAGAACCGCGCATCATGGGCTTTGCACCTGCACCTGCCATCAAAAAGTTACTCAAACAAGCCAATCTCACAATCGAGCAGATGGATGTGATTGAGCTGAATGAAGCCTTTGCAGCACAAGCACTTGCCGTTACCCGTGACCTCGGTTTAGCAGATGACACGACTCAAGTGAATCCAAATGGTGGTGCGATTGCGATTGGTCATCCATTGGGTGCTTCGGGTGCACGTTTGGTGACCACAGCTTTAAATCAATTAGAACAAACCGGTGGCACCTATGCCTTGTGTTCAATGTGTATTGGTGTCGGTCAAGGTATTGCAATGATTATTCAGCGCGTTTAAAGCAGAGTTAAGGATAGCGATCATGAGCCAGTTATATGCCAGCTTATTTTACCAAAACGAGGTGACTGAAATTTTCAGTGATCGCGCGTTGGTGTCATACATGATTGAGGCGGAAGTTGCCTTGGCAAAATCGCAGGCTCAGGTCGGTGTCATTCCAGAATCTGCAGCAACAGCAATTTCCCAAGTTGCCCAGACTGCCCTCGATCAGATTGATTTTGATGCTTTGGCTGTAGCAACAGGCTTAGCGGGCAATATTGCGATTCCATTTGTAAAGCAATTAACCGCAATTGTGAAACAAAGTGATGAAGATACTGCGCGCTATGTGCACTGGGGTGCAACTAGTCAGGACATTTTAGATACCGCCTGTATTTTGCAATGCCGTGCAGCAATGACGCAGGTTGAAGCTTTAATTCAAGAATGTTATCGCGCAGCTTTAGCTCAAGTACAGCAGTATCGTTCACAAGTGATGATTGGACGAACATGGTTACAGCAAGGTTTACCGATTACGCTGGGGCATAAATTCGCACGTTGGGCTTCGGCTTTTCATCGTGATTTAGCCCGTATTGAAGCTATGAAATCACGTGTGTTCACTGCGCAATTAGGCGGTGCAGTGGGTTCATTGGCATCTTTGCAAAATCAAGGCACAGCAGTTGTGCAAGCATTTGCAGCACAGTTACAACTTTCAGTTCCAAGCTGTACTTGGCATGGTGAGCGCGACCGTATTGTCGAAGTGGCGGGTGTTCTCGCAATAGTGACAGGTGGTCTGGGCAAAATGGCACGTGACTGGTCGTTGATGATGCAAACTGAAATTGCAGAAGTATTTGAGCCGGCAGCGAAAGGGCGTGGTGGCTCATCAACCATGCCACATAAGCGTAATCCTGTTGCTGCGGCATCCGTTTTGGCAGCAGCCAATCGTGTGCCTGTGCTGATGTCAAGTTTGTACCAAAGCATGGTGCAGGAACATGAGCGTAGTCTAGGTGGATGGCATGCGGAATGGTTGGCATTGCCTGAAATTTTCCAACTCTGTGCAGGTGCTTTAGAGCGGACTTTGGACGTTCTACAAGGGATGCAAGTTAATGCTGAAAACATGCAACGTAATTTAGCTTGCACACAGGGTTTGATCATGGCAGAAGCGGTCATGATGGCATTGGCGCCACACATCGGACGTTTACAGGCTCATCATTTGGTAGAGGACGCGTGTAAAACAGCTGTTGCAAAAGGCGTGCACTTAAGAGATGTGATTGCTGAATTGGATCAAGTTAAAGACTTATTCAGCGTAGCTCAGATTTCAGAAATTTTTAAACCCGAATCTTATCTTGGCAATATTCAAGACCAGATTGATGCGGTGTTGCAAGAGGCAAAAGGAGAGGCAAAGTGAATATCACGATGACCAATCGTCAAGGCAAGACTTTATCCGTTGCGATCAGTGGGCAAGACAATGCGCCTGTGATTGTATTTTCAAATTCACTCGGTACCGATCAAGGCATGTGGCAGCCACAAGTTGCTACCTTTGAACAGCAGTTTAAAGTAGTGACCTATGACACCCGTGGTCATGGGAAAAGCGATGTGATTGAGCAAACCACTGTACAAAATCTTGCAGAAGATGTGATTGATATTCTTGATGGTTTAAACATTGAAAAAGCGCATTTCTGCGGCATTTCGATGGGCGGCATGACCGCTTTATGGCTCGGTATTCACCATGCAGATCGTTTTCATAGCATTACCGTGGCCAACTCAGCAGCCAAAATCTGGAATGAAGAAGGATGGAATACGCGTGCCGATGCCGTGATTGAAAATGGTTTGGCAGATTTGGTCGCGACAACACATACACGTTGGTTCAGCGAACAGTTTGATTATCAACACGATGCTTTGGCGCAGCGCACCATTCAGTCTTTAGCGACTACGCCAGCATTGGGTTATGCAGAATCTTGCCGTGCATTGGCACAAGCCGATTTGAGCAACGAGATTCAGAATATTCACATTCCAACTTTAGTAATTGCAGGGGCTTTGGATCCTGTAACGACAGTTGATGATGGCATTTTCATGCAACAACAGATTCAAAAGAGTGAACTCGCGGTGATTGATGCATCGCATCTTTCCAATATTGAGCAGCCCGAGTTGTTTAATCAAACCCTGAGTCAGTTTATTGAATCGATTCAATAGTTTAAGGATTTTAAAAGGACTTTCAGCCCAAGGAGGCAGGTATGGCGTCTCAGGAATACGCTACTCAAAAAACGAGTATAGACGCACAAGCACTGATTAATGATGCACCGATTAGCAAATATCAGTGGTTGATTGCAATTGTATGTTTTCTCATTGTTTTTGTTGACGGTATTGATACTGCGGCAATGGGTTTTATTGCTCCCGCTTTGGCACAAGACTGGGGAATAGACCGTTCACAACTGGGTCCAGTCATGAGTGCGGCTTTAGGCGGCATGATTATTGGTGCTTTGGTGTCTGGTCCAACCGCTGACCGCTTTGGGCGCAAGATTGTTTTAAGTGTTTCGATGCTGATTTTTGGTGGTTTTACTCTGGCATCGGCATATGCAACTGACTTAAACACTTTAGTGGTACTGCGCTTTTTAACGGGTATTGGTTTGGGTGCTGCAATGCCGAATGCAACCACGCTATTTTCTGAATATTGCCCGCAGCGCTCACGCTCGTTACTCGTGACCTGCATGTTCTGTGGTTACAACTTAGGTATGGCGACAGGCGGTTTCATTAGCAGTTGGTTGATCCCAACCTTTGGTTGGCACAGCTTATTCTTATTGGGCGGTTGGTCTCCACTAATTTTGATGATCTTGGTGATTTTCTTCTTACCTGAATCGTATCGTTTCTTGATTGTGAAAGGTCGTGACAGTGAAAAAGTCCGCAAAATTTTGACGCGTATTGCACCGATGCAAGTACAGGGTGTTACTGAGTTTCATGTACCTGAAGAAAAAACTGAAGGTGCAGAGAAGAAAGGTGTGTTTGGCATGCTGTTCTCTCAGAAATATGTCAAAGGCACGGTTTTATTGTGGCTGACCTATTTCATGGGTTTGGTGATGATTTATCTACTCACCAGTTGGTTACCAACCTTAATGCGTGAAACTGGCGCAACCATGGAACGAGCTGCATTTATTGGTGGTTTATTCCAGTTTGGCGGTGTACTCAGTGCTTTATTTATTGGCTGGGCAATGGACCGTTTCAACCCGAACCGCATTATTGCATGCTTCTACTTTGTCGCTGGGATCTTTGCCTTTGCCGTTGGTCAGAGCTTAGCAAATCCAACCTTACTTGCCATTTTAGTGCTTTGCGCTGGTGTTGCAATTAATGGTGCGCAGTCGGCAATGCCAGCACTGAGTGCGCGTTTTTACCCAACCCAATGCCGTGCAACAGGTGTGGCGTGGATGTCTGGGATTGGTCGTTTCGGTGCAGTATTTGGTGCATGGATCGGCGCAGTTTTACTGGGCAATGACTGGTCGTTTACAGCTATTTTAAGTCTGCTGTTAATTCCAGCAACAGCAGCAGCAGTCGCTATTTTTGTTAAATCACTGGTCGCACATACCGATGCGACCTAATTGAGGTTTCTCCCATGAATGATGAACAACGTTATCAACAAGGAATTACCGTACGCACTGAAGTGCTGGGTGAAAAGCATGTCGGTCGTTCACTTGAGAACTTGAATGATTTCAATGCCGACTTCCAAAATTTTATTAGCCGTTTTGCGTGGGGCGAAGTCTGGTCTAGACCGGGCATGCCGCGTCATACCCGTAGCTTAGTCACCATTGCCGTTTTATTGGCACTGGGCCGTGAAGACGAACTACGTATGCATTTACGTGCTTGTTTTAACAATGGTGTGACCAAGGATGATTTAAAAGAGTTGATTTTGCACTGTTCTCTGTATGCAGGTTTACCCGCAGCCAATGCAGCTATGCATATGGCAGAAGAAGTTTTTGCAGATTTGGGTATTGCCCCGCAAAAGCTCAGCGAACAGCAGCTTAGCCAAGAACAAATGAATCAAGAGTAATGGAACAAGATTAAGAGGGACGTCACATGTCGCAACTTATTTTAGGTGCTTATGCACAACGCAATACCGAAGATCATCCGCCAGCATATGCACCCGGCTATAAAACCAGTGTATTACGCTCGCCTAAAAATGCATTGATCTCAATTGCAGAAACTTTAACTGAAGTGACCGCACCGCATTTCAGTGCAGACCAGTTTGGTCCTAAAGACAATGATTTGATCTTGAACTATGCCAAAGAAGGTTTGCCGATTGGCGAGCGCATTATTGTGCATGGTTATGTCCGTGATCAGTTTGGTCGCCCAGTCAAAAATGCTTTGCTCGAAGTGTGGCAAGCCAATGCTTCAGGGCGCTACCGTCATCCAAATGACCAATTTATTGGTGCAATGGACCCGAACTTTGGCGGCTGTGGTCGCATGATGACCGATGCCAATGGTTATTTTGTATTCCGTACCATTAAACCGGGTCCATATCCTTGGCGTAACCGTATTAATGAATGGCGTCCTGCACACATTCATTTCTCTTTGATTGCTGATGGTTGGGCACAACGTCTTATTTCGCAGTTCTACTTTGAAGGCGATACGCTGATTGATTCGTGTCCGATTATTAAAACCATTCCTTCGGAAGAACAACGTCGCGCATTGATTGCTTTAGAAGACAAGAGCAACTTCATTGAAGCAGACAGCCGTTGTTACCGCTTTGACATCACTTTACGTGGTCGTCGTGCGACTTATTTCGAAAATGATTTGACTTAATTCAGGGAGAGCAACATGAACAATTGGAACTTTCAAGAATTGCATGAAACTCCATCTCAAACAGGTGGACCATATGTACACATTGGTTTGTTACCAAAACAAGCCAACATTGAAGTCTTTGAAAATAACTTTAACAACCAACTGGTTAAAGAAAATACTTTAGGCGAACGCATTCGCTTGGAAGGTCAGGTGTTTGACGGCTTAGGTTTGCCATTACGTGATGTTTTAATCGAGATTTGGCAAGCTGATGCCAACGGCGTGTATCCAAGTGCGGCGGATATTCAAGGCAAAGCGGTCGATCCAAACTTCTTCGGTTGGGGACGTACAGGGGCAGACTTTGAAACTGGTTTTTGGAGTTTCAATACCATTAAACCGGGTGCTGTTCCGGGACGTAAAGGCACAACTCAAGCCCCGCATATTGCCCTGATTATTTTCGCACGCGGTATCAACATCGGTTTGAACACTCGTGTCTATTTTGAAGATGAAGCGGAAGCCAATGCACAAGATCCTGTGCTGAAAGGCATTGAGTGGGCACCTCGTCGTCAAACCCTCATTGCAAAACGTGAACAGCGTGATGGTGAAGTGGTGTATCGCTTTGACATTCGTATTCAAGGAGAAGACGAAACGGTCTTTTTGGATATCTAAATTTTCCAAGATTTAGTGCGAGACATCTTGAACTAACTCTAAAGATAAAAGTTTATACGTGGTGATGGTATGACCCATTTCATTCATCCCACGTATATTTGCCGTTGATGACAGAAGTCTGGCAATAATTTGAAAATACAAGGAAATGTAATGATGAAGATTAAAAAAATTGCGATGCAACTCTGCTTAAGCAGTGCTGTTTTAGCAGCAATGCCAGCATTTGCAGCGGAAGTGGCTCAATCAAGCGCACAACACTATATGGTGAAAAACCTCAATATTGGTGACTTACCTGTCAAAACTATTGTGCCGATTACCGCAAAGACAGCAGAGCAAGCCATTGCCCAAGCCCAAGTGATTGCCAATAACCCAAACGCTGACGTGGCTGAGTTTCGTATCGACCTATTGGAATTTTCTGCCGACACTAAAAAAGTGATGGCATTGGGTCAGCAGTTGAATCAAATTTTAAAAGACAAACCGTTAATCGCCACCATTCGTACCCATAACGAAGGCGGAAAAATGACGGTGTCTGACCAAAACTATGAAAAAATTTATCGTGAATACCTGAAAAAGCCATTTATGCAATTGCTGGATATTGAAATGTTCCGTGATGCAGGCAGTGTGGCGAAATTAATCCAATTGGCGCATGACAAGAAGGTGTTGGTGATCATGTCGAATCATGATTTTGCAAAGACACCTGAGCAACAAGACATTGAAAACCGTCTGCTAAAACAAGATCAGATGGGTGCCGACATTTTGAAAATTGCGGTAATGCCAAAGTCAAAACAAGATGTCTTTACCCTCATGAATGCCACCTTGGTCGTCAGCCAAAAAAGTCAAAAACCACTACTGACCATGTCGATGGGGCAGTTGGGCACCATTTCACGTGTGGCGACTGCCAACATGGGCGGTAGCCTAAGTTTTGGCATGATTGGTGAAGCCTCTGCACCGGGTCAAATTGATGTGACTCAACTCAAACAGTTGCTGAAAACTGTACAACCAACCCCTTAACGCACTGCGTTATTCATGTTCAAGGATAGAAAAGGATTTAAAATATGAAACCATCAACTTTACGTTTGACCACATTGGTTTTGAGTTTAGCGGCATCAGGTTTGGCCAGTGCAGAAACTTATATTGTGGATCGTTATCAGGACGATAGTGCAAAAGGTTCACTGCGTTGGGCGATTGAACAATCGAATGCCAATGCGACGCAAGAAAATGAAATTCACATCCAAGCTGTGGGGCAAGCCCCCTATGCAATTAAACTAAATCAGCCTTTGCCGCCAATTAAGTCTTCAGTGAAGATCATCGGGATGCAATGGGACAAAACAGGCGAGTTTATTGCGATTGATGGTTCAAACTATATTAAAGGTGAAGGCGCGAAAGCCTGCCCAGGGGCAAACCCTGAACAGTACGGCACCAATGTCCGTACCACGACTTTGCCGGGTCTGGTTCTACAAGATGTGAATGGTGTGACGCTAAAAGGTCTGGATATTCATCGGTTCTGTATTGGTGTTTTGGTGAACCGTTCAAGCAATAACTTGATTCAACATAACCGTATCAGTAATAACTACGGTGGCTCAGGCGTGATGTTGACGGGTGATGACGGTAAGGGCAATCCGACCTCGACCACCACTAATAACAACAAAGTCTTGAACAACTTGTTTGTCGATAATGGTGATGGTTTAGAGCTGACTCGTGGCGCCGCATTTAACCTTGTTGCCAATAACCTATTTACTTCAACCAAAGCCAATCCAGAGCCGTCTCAGGGTATTGAAATCCTGTGGGGCAATGACAACGCAGTGGTCGGCAACAAATTTGAAAACTATTCTGATGGTTTGCAAATTAACTGGGGTAAGCGCAATTACATCGCTTATAACGAACTGACCAACAATTCGATAGGCTTTAACCTCACGGGTGATGGCAACATTTTTGACAGTAACAAAGTGCATGGTAACCGTCTTGGCATTGCCATTCGTTCAGAAAAAGATGCCAATGCCCGTACGACATTGACCAAAAACCTAATTTGGGACAATGGCAAAGACATTAAACGCTGTGAAGCAGGTGGTTCGTGTGTGCCAGATCAACGTTTGGGTGCCATTGTATTTGCAGTGCCTGCACTTGAACATGCTGGCTTTGTCGGTTCTCGTGGTGGTGGTGTGGTGATTGAAGCAGCAAAACTGCAAAAAACCTGTACACAGTCGAATGAACAAGGCTGTAATGCGATCCCAAACCAAAATATCCTAGCGCCACGTTTAAGCTATAACAAAGGTCAAGTCACCGCGACAGTTCAAGGGCAACCAAATCAACGTTATCACGTTGAATTCTTTGCCAACCTTCAAGCGAATGGTCAAGAAGCTGAACAGTACTTAGGTGCGCAAGTGGTAAAAACCAATGCACAAGGTCAAGGTCAAACTACTTGGAAAACACTGAGTGGTGCTGCCAGTGTGACAGCCAATGTGACCGATCATTTAGGTGCAACTTCTGAACTCAGTCCAGCCGTTCATATTAAATAAGCATAAATGCATGGAAAGCTCACTTGAGTTGAGCTTTCCTCACAAAAAGGGATGTTTGGTATGCAACAACTATTAAAACTTGGCACATTATCTTTGGCACTTTTAACTTGCCAGCTGGCTTCGGCCAATGAATTTTATTCGGCTGATCGTCAATGGTTATTTGGGGATTGGAACGGTGAGCGGAAGCAACTGGAAGATCAAGGCTATAAATTTACTGCGGCAATTATGAGTCAGGCGGCAACCAATCTGGATGGTGGTTATAACGATGACAATAGTTTTGACAATGCCGCGCAGCTCACACTGGGTGCCAATTTTGATTTAAATAAAATTGCGGGTTGGGAAAACACCACCGCAGGCTTAATGATTACCAAACGTGATGGTAACGCCTTAACGCTTGAACGCATTAAAGACCCGCGTGCCAGTACTTTAGGCAATACTCAAGAAATTTACGGGCGTGGCAAGATTTGGCGCTTAACTCAGGCTTGGATCAAAACAGGATTTGATGATAACCGTGTCCAATTTAAGATTGGACGTATGGGCATGTCGGATGACTTTAACAGCTCACAATGTGAATTCCAGAACTTACTTTTGTGTGGTGGTCAGTTAGGTAAATCCATCGGTTCGATCTGGTACAACTGGCCTGTAGGACTCTGGGGCACCAATATTAAATACCAATTTGCACCTGCATGGTCACTTGGTTTGGGCGTGTATGAAGTCAATCCAGACAATGTCAAAACAGACTCAGACAGTGATGGTTTTAACCTTGACATGGACAATGTTGAGGGGGCAACCATTCCTGTAGAGTTGGCTTGGAAACCAAAGTTAGCAGCATTTAATGGTTTGTCTGGTGAATATAAAGTGGGTGCACTGTATTCCACGGCTGAGGCAAAAGACATTCGCAGTGGTGAAATGCAAGATGGAAAATACAGTTTTTGGCTGAATGCACAACAACAACTGACCCAACACGGAGCTGATCCGAAGCGTGGTTTATATATCAGTTTTAATGGCGTAGTGAACGATAAGGCCACAACATTTGTAGAAAGTACACAACAACTGGCGCTTTGGTACAAAGGTCCTTTTGATAGCCGTCCTAATGATTCTATTGGTTTTGGTTTAGCCAATTATGTCGTGAATGATCGTGCGACGGACAAGCAAATCGCCACTAACGAAGGCCGTGGTTATTACAGTTATGACGCGCTCGCTAGCGATTATGTCCCAATTCAACATGACGAACTCAATGTTGAGTTGAACTATACCTATCAGTGGTCACCTGCGGTGATGCTCAGACCCAACCTACAATATATCTATCAACCTTCTGGTGTGAAAGAAGTGGATGATGCTTGGGTAGCGGGTCTTAGCGTTAAGGTGAATTTTTAATCGTATTTAAAGTGAAAGAGTGTTTAAAATGTAAGCAATACTGTTGCTGAGTCAGGGGCTGTTGACACTTCATCTATGCTTGCGACAACGAGTATTTTTTAGATGATACTAGGCGTGAAATACGCAATTTAGTCATTCTAAATAAGTGGTTCGCAACAACGTAGCATCAAAAAATACTCTAGTCCTAAAAGGTTGTGGCTAAAATCTTCACAGGCATCGTTATGAAACTTGAAAATAGTCCCACTATTGTCATCGTTCCATGCCTTGCCTGCTCAATTTTAGCCTACAACGCAAGCCATTTATGAAATATCAACAGTCCCTAAACACTCTTTTTTCATTGTTGAAGCAAGTTAATTGTGGATGCTCAAAGTTTGGATGTGGTGTGAATGATGCTCAAAACAAAGTAGGAGAGATCATTTAAAACACAGCATTTGGAGTAAAAAGTATGTCCGAAGCGCAATCTCAACCCATATTTAAAATATGGTGCTTTATATTAGGCTTAGCTTTATTGCTGACTGGCTTATTTTATTTAATCGGTGGTGGAAAACTGATTAGTCTAGGTGGTTCATGGTACTTCCTCATTGCAGGTTTATTGACTACTATTTCCGCAATATTTATTTTTAGAAAAAAAGCATTGGGTGTCTGGATTTTTGCACTGGTTTTTCTTGGAACCGTGGTTTGGGCACTGTTTGATGCAGGTTGGGATTTTTGGGCACTCCATTCACGTTTAATGTTCCCTGCGGGTTTATTTGCCGCACTCTGTTTTACTTTACCTGCTATTCGTAAGTACCAATTTCAAATTGCGCCTTCAGCACCCGCTTATGCCTTAGGTGGTTTAACGGTGTTAGGTATGCTCGGTGGTTTGTATGGCATGTTTATTCCACATCCAACGGTAAAAGCCAGTGGTGAAGAACTACCCCTAGTGCCTGTAACAGCTCAAACTCAACAAGTGAATTGGTCGCACTATGGTAATGATGCCGGTGGAAGTCGTTTTGCCGCACTGGATCAAATTAACCGTAATAATGTATCTAAGTTAAAGGAAGCATGGCGCTTTCAAACAGGCGATATGACCACAGGTACGGGTAATGGCGCAGAAGACCAGCTCACGCCTTTACAGGTCGGTGATAAAGTCTTTTTATGTACACCGCATAACAACATTATTGCTTTAGATGCAGATACAGGTAAACAAATCTGGAAGGCTGAAGTGAACTCAAAAGCCGATGCTTGGGAGCGTTGCCGTGGTGTGGGTTACTTTGACTCGACTCAAGCCTTGGTACAACCGACTTTAGCAGGTGCAAGTGCGGTGACAGCGGTGGCAAATAATACTGCATGTCCACGTCGTGTTTATACCAATACACCTGACGGTCGTTTAATTGCAGTCAATGCCGATACAGGCGAACGCTGTAAAGACTTTGGTGTTGATGGAACAGTGAACTTACTAGATGGTCTAGGTGCGGGCACGCAAGCGCCTCGTTTTGAAGTGACCTCGGCGCCAACCATTGCAGGCACCAGTATCATCGTTGGAAGTCGTATTGCTGACAACTTTGCAGCCGATATGCCGGGTGGTGTGATTCGTGCTTATGATGTGATTACTGGACAGCTACGCTGGGCTTTTGATCCACGTAACCCAAATCCAAACTATGTCCTCAAACCGGGTGAAATCTACAAACGTAGTTCAGCTAACTCTTGGGCTGCAATGTCCTACGACCCGCAAATGAACACGGTGTTTTTACCGATGGGAAGTTCATCGGTCGATGTCTGGGGTGGAAATCGTCAACCTGTAGACCATAAGTACAATTCTTCCGTTTTGGCTTTGGATGCAACCACAGGTAAAGAGAAGTGGGTTTATCAAACCGTTCACAATGATCTTTGGGACTTCGATTTACCCATGCAGCCAAGCTTGGTCGATTTTCCGATGCAAAATGGGCAAACCAAACCTGCTGTCGTCATTGGCACCAAGTCAGGGCAGTTCTTTGTACTTGACCGTATTACGGGTCAGCCTTTAACCAAAGTGGTTGAGCAACCTGTAAAAGCTGCAGATATTCCTGATGAGCAATACAGTGCAACTCAGCCACGTTCAGTTGAAATGCCACAAATTGGCAATCAAACTTTGACTGAATCGGACATGTGGGGCGCAACGCCATTTGACCAGTTGATGTGTCGTATTAACTTTAAATCAATGCGCTATGACGGTCTTTTTACAGCACCGGGTTCTGATATATCTTTAAGTTTTCCGGGTTCGTTGGGTGGGATGAATTGGGGCAGTATCGCATTTGACCCAACGCATCGTTATATGTTTGTCAACGACATGCGCCTAGGTCTGTGGATTCAGCTGATTAAACAAACGCCTGAAGATTTAAAACTTGAAGCCAGTGGTGGAGAGAAGGTCAACACAGGTATGGGCGCAGTGCCAATGAAAGGTACACCGTATAAAGTGAATAAAAACCGCTTTATGTCGGTATTAGGTATTCCATGTCAAAAACCACCTTTCGGAACCATGACGGCGATTGATATGAAAACCCGTCAAGTGGCTTGGCAAGTGCCTTTAGGTACGGTTGAAGATACGGGTCCAATGGGCATCAAAATGGGCTTAAAAGCGCCGATTGGTATGCCAACTATTGGTGGTCCAATGGCAACTCAAGGTGGTTTAGTGTTCTTTGCTGCAACACAAGACTTCTACTTGCGCGCCTTCAATTCATCTAATGGTGAAGAGTTATGGAAAGCGCGTTTACCCGTAGGTAGCCAAGGTACACCAATGAGCTATATTTCTCCAAAAACAGGCAAGCAATATGTGGTCATTTCCGCAGGTGGGGCACGTCAGTCGCCTGATCATGGTGATTATGTGGTTGCGTATAGCTTAGCCGATTAAAACGTTTTATTGTATGGGAAGCCTGTCGAGATGATAGGCTTCCCATTTTTATGGTAATAACAAGCAAGGAAATATTGTGCGATTAACTTATTTGATGCCTGCGCCTTTTAAACAAGCCTTATTGACTGCGGTTATTTTACAGTCTATGCATGCTTATGCAGAAACCACAGAATATCAACTTCCCGTCATCACCGTCCAAGCGGTACATACCGATAGCGAGTTGTTATCGACTTCTGCATCCATTCAAAAAGTCCAAGCGGCTACAGTACAAAACAATGCCAATGTGAACCTATCTGAAGTCTTACAAGGGGTTGCAGGCTTACAAATCAATAACCGTGAAAACTATGCGCAAGACTTACAGATTTCGATGCGTGGCTTTGGCGCTCGTTCGACTTTTGGCGTGCGTGGCATTCGGATGTATGTCGATGGTATTCCTGCGACCATGCCTGATGGTCAAGGGCAAAGTTCCAATATTGACCTCAATAGTTTAGATCACATTGAAGTACTGACAGGGCCATTTTCATCTTTATATGGTAACTCATCAGGTGGAACCATCTTGACTGAGACCAAAGAAGGGCAAGGGAAAGACTCAATCCAAGTGGGTCTTAATGCAGGCAGCCACCATAAGCAACAAGCCAATATCCAATTACAAGGGGGTTCCGAACAGGCCAATCAGCCCGCTTATGTGATTAGTTCTTCTTATTTTGATACTGATGGTTTTCGAGACCATAGTGCAGCACAAAAAGTATTGAATAATGCCAAACTGACGTGGAACTTAGAGGATGGCAGTAAAATCAACTGGGTGATGAATCGTGTCGATATTGATGCTGACGACCCACAAGGTCTAAAGCGTGAGCAGTGGAAAGCCAATCCAAAACAAGTCAATGATAGCAAAAATACCTATAATGTCCGTAAAGAAATTGAACAAACCCAAACAGGACTGACGTGGACTAAGCCGCTGAATGACCAGCAAGAGTTGTATAGCATGTTCTATTTGGGCAACCGACAAGTTGTACAATATCAGTCGATTCCAAAAGAGTTTCAAGAGAATGATCGCCATGCAGGTGGCGTGATTGATTTTGATCGGGATTATTATGGTGCAGACTTCCGTTGGACGGGTAAAGCGCTTTTACCGAATACAACTTTAGTTGCCGGTGTGGCTTTAGACCGGATGGTTGAAGACCGGAAAGGCTATAAAAATTATGATAATGAAAGTAACTTTGGTGTAAAAGGTGCATTACGCCGTAATGAAAATAATACCTTATGGAATTTAGATCCGTATGTACAAGCTTCATGGCAGTTCTTACCTACGTGGCATCTTGATACAGGCTTACGCTATAGCAATGTGCATTATGAGTCCGATGATCATTACATTGTAGATGGCAATGGTGATGACAGTGGCTCAACCGATTATCAAAAATTATTGCCATCTGTGGCATTAGGTTGGGAAATTTCACCTGAACTTTATGCCTATGCCAGTTATGGCAAAGGCTTTGAAACCCCTACCTTTACCGAAATGGCTTATAACGCTGATCCTAAGAAATCGGGTATGAATTTTGCGTTAAAACCTGCGAGTAGTGATAATTACGAGCTAGGTTTAAAGTCGCAGAATCCATTCGGGCTCTTCACTTTAGCTGTTTTCCAGACAGATACAAAAAACGATATAGTGACAGCGGGAACACGTGATGGTCGTGCGACTTTTCGTAATGCAGATCAAACCACGCGACAAGGGTTAGAGCTTTCATGGCAACAAACGATCTGGAAACAGCTCAACATACAATCGAGCTTTAGTTATATCGATGCTGAATTTGATAGTTATACAGCAGAAATAGCGAATCCAGATGATTCAAAAAAACCTTATGCGAAAGCCATTAATAAAGGAAATAAGATTCCCGGAATTGCCAAAAACCAAGCGTTTACTCGTATTGCATGGCAACCTGAACAGGGTTTCCAAGCAGGCTTAGAAGCACGCTATATGGATAAAATTTATGTCGATGATATCAACTCAGATACTGCGCCAAGTTATACCGTCATGGCTGCAAATGTCGGCTATTTATGGGTAAATCGTGACTGGAAAGTAAACAGCTATGCCCGAGTTGATAACCTGTTTGACCGTAACTATGTTGGCTCAGTAATTGTGAATGACGGCAATAGTCGCTTCTTTGAACCTGCCGATGGCCGAAACTTTAGTGTAGGCATGAGTGTAACCAAAGCCTTTTAATGAAAATGGTTTGGCTAACCAAAAATGCTGCATAGCCAAACCAGATGAATCGCGCCATACGACTGCAAAAGACGCTTTTGTATGGGCGCTTAATCTATTTATGGATTACTTTGATATTCCTGAATCACTTCCAGTGCAGCGCGGAACGCCTCTTGAGTCGCAGGTGCGCCGCAATAAGGTAAACTGTGTAAAAGGACTTCTTGAATTTCTTCAACCGTTGCACCGTTATTTAGCGCACCACGAACGTGACCTTTCAACTCAGTTGGACTCTTTTGTGCCGTCAAAAATGCAATGGTAATTAACGAGCGATATTTACGCGGTAAGACACCTTCACGTTGCCATGTTGAGCCCCAAGCATGTTCATTAATCCAGTCCTGCAAAGGTTGGGTGAAAGGTACAGTATTGTCTTGAGCACGTTTAACAAAAGATTCGCCCATGACTTCTGTGCGAACTTTTAAACCATTTTCATAATCTTGTTGTGACATGGGAACCTCTAGATGTGGAATGCAAATATAGTAGCCGAGCGGTGTGGTTTTTCATCCGATATTTGGGTTAAAAAGATGTGCGCGGGAGTCATCATTCCCTAAATTTGGGAGTATAGAGATGCTCTTGAACAAGCTGATGATGGTTTTTATGTTTGATTTAAAGGCCATAAAAATACCTATTGGTAACTGAAAATATTTTTGAGTGAGCCCAATAAGAAAGCAGCCGAAGCTGCTTTGAATGATGCTGTTTTGTACTTAAGCAGCTTTAAAGTCATTGATGATAAGTTCTAATCCAGTCGCTTTCTGGATTTGTTCTAGGCTCACATCGCGTGCCAGTTCAACCAGTTTCATACCTTCAGCAGTGATATCCATCACTCCTAAGTCAGTAATGATACGGCTAACGACAGCTTTACCCGTGAGTGGTAGGGTACATTGAGGCACAATTTTTGGCGTGCCATCTTTGGCGCAGTGTTCCATGAGTACCACGACTTTTTGTACACCAGAGACCAAGTCCATTGCGCCGCCCATGCCTTTGACTTTTTTACCCGGAATCATCCAGTTTGCCAAGTCGCCCGTTTCAGAGACTTCCATTGCACCTAATATAGCAATATTGACATGACCACCACGAATCATGGCAAAGGATTCTGAGCTTGAGAAAAATGCAGCCCCTTTACGTGCGGTGACAGTTTGTTTTCCTGCATTAATCAAGTCTGCATCGACTGCATCACGGGTTGGAAACTCATCAATACCGAGCAAGCCATTTTCTGACTGTAACCAAACATTGATCCCTTCGGGTAGATAATTGGCCACTAAGGTCGGTAAGCCAATACCTAAGTTGACATAAAAACCATCTTCGAGTTCAAGGGCAGCACGCTGCGCCATTTCATTACGTGTCCAAGCCATAATTAAGCTTCCTCTGCTTTAATGGTCAGTTGTTCGATCTGCTTTTTGGGGGTGGCATTGAGCACCACGCGGTTGATGTAGATCCCCGGTAAATGGATGTCATCTGGATCAATTTCACCAATTTCAACCACCTGTTCAACTTCGGCAATGGTGAATCTGCCTGCCATGGCACAGTCAGGGTTAAAGTTACGTGCTGTTTTACGGAATACCAAGTTACCGGCTTTATCGGCTTTGTAGGCTTTCACTAAAGCAATGTCCGCAGTAAGGGACATTTCTAAAATATGCGGACGACCATCAAAGTCGCGGACTTCTTTGCCTTCGGCAATGAGGGTGCCTACACCTGTTTGGGTGAAAAATGCAGGAATACCTGCGCCGCCTGAACGTAGTTTTTCTGCGAGTGTACCTTGCGGAGTGAGCTCAACTTCAAGTTCACCATTGAGATACTGACGCTCAAACTCTTTATTTTCACCGACATAAGACGCAATCATTTTTTTAATTTGTTTGGTTTCTAATAATTTACCTAAACCAAAGCCATCCACACCCGCATTATTCGAAATACAGGTTAAACCTGTGACACCTGTATCTTTTAAGGCATCAATTAATGCTTCTGGAATACCGCAGAGGCCAAAACCACCCACGGCAACCGTTTGATTATTGGTAACCACATCAGCCAATGCTTCGGCTGCATTTGCGACGACTTTATTCATCTTTTATTTCCTGATCTTCCTTGCTTGTTATTTTTTTAGCATTGCACTGCACTTTTTAGAAATTGAATCTTTCTAACGTATAATAAGAAAAACTCATTAATGCAGAATATTTACGAAGAAAAATAAATAAAAGAAGAGTCAAAGCATGTGGTAAAGCCATGCAAATAATCATACGGCTTATTCTGAGCTATTAAGGTTTAGCTTCAGTTTCGTCCGAAGGAGGGAGAGCTTCGCTTAGAAATGATGCCAAAGTGTGGTTTCAATAAATTGGGACGACATGTTAGACAGTTCATAATCTTTTTTATAAATAATGCCCACCGCGAGTTGCGCTTGATTGTCCTCAATTTCAACCAACACATTTTTTTCAAGATCGATGAATTTTTGGAAATGTCGTGGAATAGCACTGACACCCATACCATAGGCAACAAAGTGAGATAGAGAACTGATTTGGTGGCATTCGACTTTCAAATCCAACACCACTTGATGCGCCGCACACTGCTCCTCAATCACATGCCGAATAATCGAGGGGTTTTGTAAGGTCACAAAAGGATAAGAGCAGAGTTCAAGCCATGTCACGCTTTTTTGTTTTGCTAAGACGTGGTGTTTGGGCAGCAGAGCCAAAAAGTCTTCATTGAATAAGGGCTGAAAAATCAGTTGATCATTCGGTTTAGGTTCAAAACAAATGCCAATCTCAAAGATGCCTTCTTGAACTTTTTCAATGATTTTTTCATTGGTGATGTCATGGATTGAAAAACTGATGTTGGGGTGCTGCTGTGCAAAATCATGCATCACTTCGGGGAGTACCGCATGAGTGGCAAAGGGCATTGAGGCAATATTTAAAGTACCACGGTTGAGTTTAAAGCGCTGTTTGACATCTTTTTCCATATCCTCCCAGTTGGCCAAGAGCTTTTTGGCATAGGGAATGAGGGACTGACCTTCAGTGGTGATTTCTACTCGGCGCGTGTTGCGTTTAAACAGTTTTCCACCGAGTTCTTCTTCTAATGTTTTAATACTTAAGCTGAGAGCGGATTGGCTCAGACACAGCTCATTGGCTGCATTGGCATAATTAAGCGTACGTGCAAGGACCAAAAAGGCTTTTAATTGTTTGAGTGTCATGAGCTTCCCTGAGCAATGATGCAACACGATGTTGAATGAAAATGAACGTGTTGTTCTCAAATGGTTTACATGAAAAATACAACAGACGGTCAAAACAGATCAAGTGATGGAAGTGGGTGCATTTTTATCAAGTCGTCAAAGCAGTATAAATCGAACAGCATGATAGTCTGTAAAAATATGTTTTAACTGAATGAAAAATATAAAAATAGTCATTTCGTTCGATTTTAAAATTTTACCTTTAACTTGATGCAATTAGTTTTATCAGTCTTGCTAGGGCTTGGATATTAATCAATTTTTCTTCTTACTCAATGATTATTTTCAAACAATGCGTGGGTTTATATGCATTATAGTCTGACCCATAAGCTGAAATATTAATGCTCTGATGGATAAATATAGTACATAGATCAGAATGCAAATAGACATCTCGTCATGAGGGAAATAGACGGTCGATGAATGCGTATTCCACACAGGCTGATTGCACTGTGACTCAACTAGGTTTGACATCATTCGCCATTAATATTACAGCACATCAAGACATATTTTCTTTAAGGATGGAGTAAAAAATATGTGGGATTTGTGTGTAATTTTATTGTCTCTTGGGCTACTGATGTATACAGCCTACAGAGGTTTTTCTGTCATTCTTATGGCACCAATTTGTGCCCTGTTGGCAGTTTTACTGATTAACCCTGCTAACGTTTTGCCTTTTTATTCAGGCGTATTTATGCCCAAAATGGTTGGGTTCATTAAAGATTATTTCTTGGTGTTTTTACTCGGTGCCATCTTCGGTAAAGTGGTTGAAATGTCAGGGATTGCCGAATCCATTGCCAAAACCATTGTGAATTTGATTGGCTCTAAAAATGCGATGTTAACTGTTGTGCTCTTGGGTGCGATTTTAACCTATAGCGGTGTCAGTCTCTTTGTGGTGGTCTTTGCAGTTTATCCATTTGCAAATCAACTCTTTAGACAAGCCAATATTCCAAAGCGTTTGATTCCGGGAACCATTGCCCTTGGTGCATTTACCTTTACCATGGATGCCTTGCCGGGAACCCCACAGATTCAAAACGTTATTCCGACGACCTTTTTTGGTACAGACATTTATGCAGCACCTTTTCTCGGTTTGATTGGTGCGGTATTTGTTCTTGCTACAGGCTTGAGCTATTTGGAATGGCGTCGCCGTGTAGCCGCTCGAAATGGCGATGGTTATGCCACAGGTATTGAGCTGACTGAAGCCGAGCAACAACAACTGAAGCAAAACTTAGATACAACAGCGAATGGTTCTACCGCACGTCAATGGTTGGCTTTTGTACCGCTCATTTTAGTTGCCGTGACCAATAAGTATTTATCCACTGCAATTAAAGAATGGTATCCAAACGGTTTCGACTTTAATGCTATTGGACTTGCAGCTTACACCGTCGATGTTGCGAAAACTTCTGCCATTTGGGCCGTGGGTTTAGCCTTAATTGTGGGTATTATCGCGGCAATTTCATTTGACTTCCGTCGTGTCTATACGGGCTTCAAAGATGGTGTCAATGCCAGTATTGGCGGGTCTTTACTTGCCGTGATGAATACCGCATCTGAATATGGTTTTGGTGCGATTATTGCGGCCTTACCGGGCTTTGCGATTATTAGTCATGCATTGGGCAATACTTTTACCAATCCACTGGTCAATGGTGCGGTTACCACGACAGTTTTAGCGGGTGTGACTGGTTCAGCCTCTGGCGGTATGAGTATCGCTTTAAGTGCGATGGCCGATCAATACAATGCTGCGATTTTAGCCATGGGTATTCCACCTGAAGTCATACACCGTATTGTTGCGATGGCTTCTGGCGGTATGGATACCTTACCGCATAACGGCGCCGTGATTACCTTGCTTGCTGTGACAGGTTTAACCCATAAACAATCCTATAAAGACATTTTTGCCATCACGATTATTAAAACCATCGCGGTATTTGTTGCTATTGCTGCCTTTACTTGGTTTGGTATTGTTTAAGACTTTGGAATGAAAAAAGAAGACAACGGAGTACATCATGAGTCAACTGTTAAAAGATAAAGTGGCATTTATTACAGGTTCAGCCAGTGGTATTGGACATGAAATTGCAAAGAAATTTGCCAGTGAAGGTGCCAAAGTTGTCATTTCTGATATGAATGCCCAGAAGTGTTCTGAAACTGTGGCGGCACTTCAAAAGCAAGGCTTTGAAGCATTGTCTGCGCCTTGTGATGTGACTGATGAAGAAGCATATAAAGCTGCGATTGAACTGACTCAGAAAACTTATGGTCGGTTGGACATTCTCATCAATAATGCGGGTTTTCAGCATGTTGCAGTGATTGAAGACTTTCCAACTGCAGTCTATCAAAAGCTGATTAATGTCATGTTGGTGGGGTCATTCATTGGCATTAAGTACGCATTTCCAATCATGAAAGCACAGCAGTTTGGTCGCGTGATTAATATGGCTTCGATTAATGGATTAATTGGATTTGCTGGCAAGGCCGGCTACAACAGTGCTAAGCATGGTGTGATTGGTTTGACCAAAGTGGCGGCTTTAGAGTGCGCGCGTGATGGTATTACGGTGAATGCTCTGTGTCCGGGCTATGTCGATACACCGTTGGTACGCGGTCAAATTCATGACTTGGCTAAAACTCGAAATGTCAGTGAGCAAAGTGCATTAGAAGATGTGATTTTGGCGATGGTGCCACAAAAACGCTTACTGAGTGTAGAAGAAATTGCGGATTATGCAATCTTCCTTGCCAGCGATAAGGCGGGCGGTGTAACGGGTCAAGCCGTGGTAATGGATGGTGGTTATACCGCGCAATAACTTAGCTCAGCACACGTTTAAAAATTGAAAAGCCTTGGATGCTCGTATCTGAGGCTTTTTTATAGCGATAGGTTTTGCAGAAAGACCTAGATTTAAATAGTAATGAGCTTGGTGAATGAGTCGGTAAATATAGAGTTATAGACTGAAGATTTTCAAATCCTTTCTCTTTTTCTGATTTATAGTTCAAAGTTTTACTTAACAAGGATGAAGGATTTAATGTAGATCAATTAAATCAAGAGATTAAGGATAAAATGGATGCATAACGACGATACAAATGAGCCCCAGAAATCACAAAATCAATAGGTATAGAAAACTCTCAGCACGGTATTCATTTGCTGATTCGGTATAAGAAAACTAAATTTTAATAAAAATAACCAGTTTTAAATCAATAAAAAAAGATGGTTTTTATTTTTATCTTATTGAATGGATTATTCTTTTATTAAAGAGCGTTGCAAATTAAAGCTTCTGCCACACTTGATTTTCATCATCAAAAGACACCGTAAAATTAAAACGAGAGTCCGCCGTTACCAAGTAACCTGTAGGTGTTTTCATGAGAACTTTGAGCACAGTGCCTTCTTCAAAGTTAATGGGTGGAAAGTCTTCTTTTGTCAGTGTGAGTGGTTTGATCAGTTCAAGTACTAGGGTTTCCATGTCATAGATCCAATAGTTTTTAATGAAAAGATAGTAGCATGAAGTTATTTTAAAATGTGCAAACTTCATTCTTTCATACATAAAATCAACAAGTAATCGTATGGTTGTCAGAGAAATACCATCATTGCACTCGCTTTAAATCCTAAGCAATTTTTCAGTTTGAAACCCAAAAGTTATAAGCAATAAAATATTATTTTAAATCTGGGGCAAAGCCCGTTCGTATTTTCATAAGTTATTGAAATAATTTATTTTGATTGTGATGTGACTGATCAAGTCGGAAAATAATGTCCTGAGCTCTTGTGAAGGGGTATACAAATCAAATAACGTATAACCCAATAAGGATAAGTAAAGTGTACAAACTTGCTGTAATGCGATTGTACTAAATTAAGAAATAAGGATTAGTATGCACGGATTGCATACCTGAAATATAAAAGGGATATATATCGTTCATGTTTAAGTCATTTTTCCCAAACCCTAGATGGTTCTTCATTTCGGTATTACTTTGGTCGGTGATCAATGTCGTACTGTGGTACACAGGGGGAAATACATGGGGAAGCGTCATAGGTTGGCCGCAAGGATATGCAACGGCTGAACTGCCTATAGGAGTGAGCCGTTTTTGGTCTCCGTCTTTTCTGTGGTTCTATCTCTGGTTTTTTATAGCAACAACCTTTTTTGCCTTATTTTGGCGTTTTGTCTCAGACAATAAATGGCAAAGATGGTCGATTTGGGGCTCCGCATTTATTCTGTTTAACATCTGGTTTGGTGTACAGGTCAGTGTTGCCATCAACGCATGGTATGGACCATTTTGGGATCTCATTCAAAGCATGCTTGGTAAAGGCGGTAACATTAAAGACCTATATATGGGTACTTTAACCTTCTTGTATATTGCGATGGTTGCGGTCACTTTCGCAGTGATCAATGCCTTTTTCACCAGCCACTATGTATTTCGGTGGCGTACAGCGATGAATGAATACTACACCCAACACTGGGAAAAATTGCGTCATATAGAAGGGGCATCACAACGTGTGCAAGAAGACACTATGCGCTTTGCTACTATTTTAGAAGATTTGGGCGTTGAGTTGATCAAGGCTGTGATGGTGTTGGTGGCTTTCTTACCAATTCTATTTGAGCTTTCAAAGAATGTTCCTGAATTGCCTATTGTGGGTGAAGTAAAGCATTCCCTAGTTTGGGCTTCTATTATTTGGGCTATTTTTGGTACGGTCTTGTTAATGGTAGTGGGAAGTAAACTACCAGGTTTAGAGTTTAATAATCAGAAGGTTGAAGCGGCTTACCGTAAAGAGTTGGTGTATGGGGAAGACCATGCAGACCGTGCCCAACCTGCAACATTGGTCGAACTGTTTAGCAGAGTAAGAAAGAATTATTTTAGACTTTATTTTCACTATGCTTATTTTAACTTAGTCGCGACATGGTATCGACAACTGGATATTTTATACAGTTTGGTGGTGTTATTTCCCGCAATTGCAGCAGGGAAAATGACTCTAGGTTTAATCAACCAAATTGGTAATGTGTTTGATAAAGTACGAGAGTCATTTCAATATCTAATTTTGTCATGGAAAACCATTATTGAACTGCTCTCGATTTATAAGCGTCTAAAAGCTTTTGAATCGACTTTGGATGACTAAATATTTTTGATGTATCTCACCTGCTGTTCACGGCAGGTTTTTTATGTGCTCAAGCATCATCTTGTCTGTAATTTTTGTTGTATGGGTCAAATTAAATTGATGAAATGTTGTTGGGTTTATCATAAAACAAAGCAGAATGATGTGTGCGTCAAGCTAAAATAAATAATAAAAACAGTTATTTAAGTTTGTTATTTTATGAGCTTTCCGCTAATGTTTTTATGCGGGTGTTTAAGAGTAAAGTCGTAGTGAATTATAAAATTTTATGTGTATTTGGGGTTTTGGGGAGTGTGTTGCAGGGCTGTACCAGTCTGGGAAATATAGCACAAGCACCTTTTAAAAATATTGCATCACCACAAGAATTAATCGTAGAACGAAAAATTAATGATACCGATAAAAACAGCAAAGAATACGTCTATCACACGGTAGGCGTAAAAAATGAAAAAGATATCGAGGTGCTATATCCACGCAGCATGTTTAGTCAGTATTGCCAAGCACATGGTGGGCGTTTTACTCAGACACAAAAAAGTAGTTTTAGCTTAGTGAAAGATCCGTGGGCGAAAAAATTACTTCGCACCTATAACAGTTTAAAACAGGGTACGGGTGCTTTTCGTTGCCAGCTCAATAATGGCGAGCAGTGGTCGGTGAGCATTGAGGCATTGTCTGAACGTAAACTGCCTAACTCAAATGATACTCGTGTGGTTAATTTACAAAGCAAAGTACTGACTGAGCCAGCACCACGGAGTATGGCACCTATTACACCAAGCAAAAAAGCGGTGACGAAGGCACCTGCGATCAAGGCAGAGGTGAAGAAAGAGGAAGAAAGCAAAAAAGAAGTAGAGCCTAAAAAAGAAAACAAAGTGGAAGTACCACCTAAAGTCGCCAAAGCTGTAGAAACACCGCAGCAGCAACAGGCCAAACTGTATGTGGCTGCACGCCGTGATATTAACAGTGGACGCAACCAAGTCGCTGCCTGTAACAGTGCACAACGCGCATATAACTATGGTCGTTTGCCGGGGTCGGATGCCTCAAATGTCTATACCGAATCGGGCATATTAGTTGCACGTTGTTTAACGGGTATTCCAAGTTATAGCAGTCGTTTTTCCAACCCTAAAGGGCAGGCAAAATATGTTTTGCAGAACTTAGCCAAAAATCATAACCACACAGGTGCTAAAAATATGCTCAAGCAAATGAAGTAAGATTTTAGGCTGTTTGCGACCGCACTTCATGTGAGCACCTCAACCAAAGGAAATACATCATGAGTAATGTGCAAACCCCAGCCACCTATTTTACTGCGCCTTTGCTAGATCAGACCGTGCAAGAAATAGACGTTGATATTTCAGCTCAGCCTTATTTTTACAACAATGGTGGAACACCCGAGTATTTAGCCGAAGTATCAGATGCTATTGAGCTGATTCAAGCATCCTCAACCAACGCCCATATGAGTAGGGGGCATGTTTATGATGTACCCAAAGAAATAGCGACGATCCAAACCCATTGGGGAGAGCAGACCCAATTAGCGTTCGCAGGAAACTCTTTTGAGTTTATGCCACTCAAAGCCACGCCAGAAACTGCTGCCGCATTTGGTATGACTTTGGTGAAAGCTAGACAGGCGATAGAGGTACAGGCTACGCAGAAAAAGTTGTCTCAAATTAAATATCAATATGGCATGTTGGCCGGTCATTTTTTCCCTTATGACCCAACTCAAATCAATCTAGATGCAAAAACCTTATATCCCTTTGTCGTCACAGACCTAGAGCATCATGACTTTCCGCATGTATTTGCTTCGACCGATCCAAATAAACTACCTTTAGTAATTTCAGCAGGACGATATTTTCCAAAAGACCGAAAAATTTACTTGGCTGATTTGTGGGTAGAACATGGTGACGCACTTTATATTCCTGAAATGCCGAAGCAAGTTGCTCCTGAATTTATCGATTTACATAATAACCGTAATGCTGCTTTAGCGTGTTGGAAGGGCGAAAGTAGTCAATCTACGATTCAGATGTATACTTTGCTTGACCCCAAAGGTTACTTCTATTGGTTTTGGAATGCATGCCCGACCGTACACCCACAGCTCACTGCCTTTGAAACTGCTGAGTTAAATAGGGAAATCGCTTGAATTGAGCGATTTAATTTTCTCCAACTACACGGTAATTTTACAGTTCCATAACAGGCTGATTGGCGGGCTTTGTGATACAAAGAATGCAATTGTTGATTGGAGTTGAGTTTATGTCACAGCCTGTTTTAAGCGTTTTACGTGGTCGGTCTTCTGTTATTTTTCGTCATGCTGTTTTGGCAGCAGCCTTGTGTGGTTCAGTCCAAGTTGCAACGGCCAGTACTACAGTCGACCAATTGAGTAATTGTTTGGTGAAGTCAACGACAGCAACAGATAAAACTACTGTGTTGCAGTGGACGTTTGCGGCACTGGCTGCACATCCTGATCTGAAGGTGTATAGCAATGTCACCGATGCACAGCGGACACAGCTAGATAAAAACTTAGCACAAGTATTACAACGCATTTTGGTGGAGCAATGTTCAGCGCAGACCAAAGCAGTGATTCAAGCTGAAGGCTTACAAGCGGTTGGAGACAGCTTTCAAGAACTTGGACAGATTACAGGTGAGGAAATTTTAAAGAACCCTGAAGTGAAAGGGCAGTTGCAAGGCGTACTGCGCTATGTGGATTTGAATAAATTGGTCACGACTTTTTTAACCCCAGAAATTTGGAATAAGTTAGGCGTGACGAGGTAGTTTAATCGATTAAAATATTTGAAAATTATGAATAGTAAGAACTGTTTATAAACTGAATCGAAAGCATTAATGTTATAAAAAAAGCTCCTTGAATCGAAGGAGCTTTTTTATTTTTGAATCTAAAGGCTGATAGGCCATCTCATAAAAGATTCATTTGAGGAACAACACAATTAAATCGTCACAGTCGCCCCTAAAGCTTGAATAAACTGTGCCATCCAAGCAGGGTGGGCAGGCCAAGCCGGTGCTGTGATCAAGTGTCCATCGGTTACAGCTTCAGTCACTTCAATGTCCGCATAAGTCCCACCAGCAAGTTTCACCTCGGCTGCACAGGCAGGGTAAGCGGAACAAGTACGACCTTTGAGTACATCGGCTGCCGCAAGAATTTGTGCACCATGACAAACTGCTGCAATTGGTTTTTTCGCAGCATCAAACTCACGCACGATCTCAAGAATACGTTCATTCATGCGTAAATATTCGGGCGCACGACCACCGGGAATGACTAAACCGGCATAGTCCGCAGTGTGTACCGCTTCAAAGTTGTAGTTGATAGCAAAGTTATGACCGCGTTTTTCACTATAGGTCTGCTCACCTTCAAAGTCATGAATGGCTGTGGCGATGCTTTCACCTTCATTTTTATCGGGACAGACTGCGTGAACGGTATAACCGAGACCTGTTAAAAACTGAAAAGGCACCATAGTTTCATAGTCCTCGGCATAGTCACCGACGAGCATTAAAATTTGTTTTGACATTTTTAAACCCTCTTTATTGTTTGTGCGTATTTATGTTCAATTTTGATCTAAATTAGCACAGTTCAGATGTCATTTTTAAGTCATTCAGTGCTCTTTAGTCGTATAACTGAGGTCATTTTTATAAAAAAAGCTCCAAGTAATTGAGGCGTTATCCCTGTCTGTAAAAGCTTGTTAAATCAATCAGTTTATATATTCACTGATATGAAATTTACTATGCTAAGGTGTTAATAGTCTAATGTGCAGGCTTTGCCGTTATATTCATAACGGTTGACATCATATTTTTGACCATTCCAGCGGTAAACAGCAAAACAAAATCCGGGGCCACCATTTTCAATATCTGGCCAACCGTCTTTTCCTTTGGTTTGTAGAAAAGTAGGGATGCCCATGTTTTCAAAAATGAGTTTCCATGTTCCAGCTTTTTGCTGAGAAATGATGTGGTAACCGACACCTGTGTTGCCATAGCACATGGTGCTGTAGTCTGAAATGACCGCGTCTTTTAGCCCGTCACCATTTAAGTCTTTGTATGTGGTGATTTTACCTGTGTCGCAGCTACCTTCCCAGCCATGTTTGGTTTTTGAAAAGCCTGCGGCTTTAAATATTTGGTTAGCTTCTATGGTAGGAACATTGGGTTTGGTTTCTGCAAAGGCAGTGGTGCTGAAGAAGGCAAGGGTAGAAAGTGTGAGAATGGTTATTTTCATTTTTGTCCTTTGATTTCTTAAAGTGGTGAATGTTTTTAAAGTAATAGAATACGTTTAGTGTAGTAATTTGGGGGAATTAAAAACTACTTCATGTAGAAATCCTCTCCCTAGCCCTCTCCTTTATTAAAGGAGAGGGAACTTCGCGTACCAAATTAATCACATGACAAAGTTTCCTTTTTTTAAAGGTGAGAAGCGAAGCTTCGCAAGGAGAGGGATTCAGAAATCAAGCATAAAAAAGGACTTGGATAGTTGGATGCATCCAAAGTCTTCGAGTTTGCTGATTGAGAATATTTTTTAGTGACCATGTTTTCTTCAATGTTATGTCTTCGGAGGTTTTTTAGCTTTATATTTTAAATTTTAGGTAAAACTTAAGCTGTTAATTATTAGGAATAAACCAACCTTTATATAGTATTATTGATTGAAATTTATATAGCTTATTGATGATGAAAGATTTTATAAAAAAACATAATGCACTAGGTTGGGTACTTGGGATTTTAGGTACTTTAATTGTAGGTGGTTTAGGAAGTGGTGTTTGGGAAGTAGTATTGAAACCCATATTTAGCTTTCTTGGAAATGGAATTATTAATTTTTTAGTGCAGACTTCATCAAGTTTTAGTGATGAGATTTATCAAAGTATAGCTTTACGTAGTTTAGATAGATTTCAAGCTAAGACTTATAGTCTCATTGTGATGATGCTTGGCTTAGTAACCATTTTTATGTGCGTAATATTATTTTCGAAAGTAAAGAAGAAACTTGATGACGAGCGAGATGGAGTTGAATGTGAAGAAAAAGAGAAAAACTGGGTCTTAAGAAATCATAAAAACTTCTACATTTTTATGGTGTTTTATTTCTTATTAGGTTGTATTCCTTTCTTTATTTATACTTATGATGGCATTAAAACAAATTTTATTGCCAGAAAAGTAATTACTTTTGAGTATCTTTTAAAAATAAATAGTGATGTTATAAGTGAGTTTGATCTTAAAAAAATTGAATCTCAATTTGCGCAAATAAATAATGTTAATGACTACGAGAAAATCATAAGAAACTTGGAAAATATCGCTCAAAAAAATAATAAACATATAAATAAAAAACCGCTCTAAAGCGGATTTTTTATTCCAAAACTAATCAGACCAATCAATTTCTTCATCAAATCATTCACTTGGGTAGGGGGGAGCTTTACCCTTAGGCGCTTTCATCAAGCAAACTACAAAAGCATCGAACTGTTTTATTTTAACTTTACATACAAGTGCTTATGCCCATTTTCTAGAGTACGTTCATCACATTCGAAAATTTGCGGAAAGCCTTTAATTAAATCATTAAGGCGTTTAAATCCATAAGTTCTTGGATCAAAATCAGTTTTCATTAATTTTAGTTGAGAGCCTAAAGATGCAACAGTAATCCATTCAGCATCTTGATTATCAAAAACTTGCTGTATAGTGGATAAGGGGAGTTCAGTATTAGAATTGGAGGTTGTTATAGTTTTTGATTCTATTTTAGTAGTTTCTTTAGTTACTGTTTGGGTGTTTTTCTGTTGTTTAATTGGTTGAGGTATTGTTGCAACTTCTTCATCACTTAAGTTTTCCACATAAGTAAAATGTGAGCAAGCATTTTTAAAGGCATCAGGAGTTTGCATTTTTCCAAAACCGTAAACGGTTGCTCCTTGTTCTTTAATACGAATAGCTAAGGCAGTAAAATCGCTATCACTAGAAACTAGAGCAAAGCCATCAAAACGATTAGTATAGAGTAAATCCATCGCATCAATAATCATAAAGCCGTCAGTGGCATTTTTTCCTGTGGTATAAGCAAATTGTTGCATGGGTTTAATCGCTAAATCATTTATGGCTTGTTTCCAGCTACCATTTTGGCTAACAAAGTTCCCATAAATACGCCTTACTGTTGTTTCTCCGTATTTGGTAAGTTCATCTAAAATATTTTTTATATCCTTGGCTGATGCGTTATCTGCATCAATGAGTACTGCTAGTTTCGCTGTTTTTTCTTCAGAAATATTAAAAATAGTTTTTGATGCCATAACCTACTCGTAAAAAACCCCACATTTGTGAGGTTTTTATAACATGAAATCAACTAATTAGCGAATAAATCAACCAATCAATTTCTTCATCAATTCATTTACTTGCGCAGGGTTAGCTTTACCCTTAGACGCTTTCATTACTTGACCCACTAGACCATTGAAAGCTTTCTCTTTACCAGATTTAAACTCTTCAACCATCTTCTCATTGGCAGCAAGCACGTCTTTGATAATCGCTTCAATCGCACCCGTATCAGTTTCCTGCTTCAAACCTTTTTCCGCAATAATTTCGTCCGCAGTTTTGCCTTCATCCCACATAAAGCCGAATACTTGCTTCGCAATCTTGCCGCTAATGGTGTTATCCACGATACGCGCAACCATGCCACCCAGTTTTTCAGCCGAAACAGGAGAGTCTGCGAGTTCCAAGCCTGCTTTATTTAAAGCACCTGAGAATTCGCCCATCACCCAGTTTGCAGACACTTTACCTTGTGCAGCGCCGCCAGCAGCAGCCACAACCACTTCATAAAAGTCTGACATTTCACGGGTCAGTGTCAAGACATGCGCATCGTACTCAGTGACACCAAAGTCCGCTACGAAACGCTCACGACGTGCCGCAGGAAGCTCAGGCAACGCAGCACGAGCAGTTTCAATTTGCGCATCTGAAATAATCACAGGCAGCAAGTCAGGGTCTGGGAAGTAGCGATAGTCGTTCGCTTCTTCTTTCGAACGCATCGAACGTGTTTCCATCTTCACAGGGTCGAATAGACGCGTTTCTTGGTCAATCGTGCCATCCCATTCCAAAATTTCCATTTGGCGTTCAATTTCAACATTGATCGCTTGTTCAATGAAACGGAATGAGTTGAGGTTTTTCAACTCGCAACGTGTACCAAACGGTTGACCCGGACGACGTAACGACACGTTACAGTCTGCACGGAATGAACCTTCTGCCATGTTACCGTCAGAAATACCCAACCAACGCACTAAAGTGTGAATCGATTTGATATAAGCCACCGCTTCTTCAACCGAACGCATATCAGGTTCAGACACGATTTCAAGCAAAGGTGTACCTGCACGGTTTAAGTCGATGCCTGACATCCCTTCAAACTGGTCATGGATCGATTTACCTGCATCTTCCTCAAGGTGGGCACGCGTTACGCCAATGCGCTTTACCGTACCATCTTCAAGTTGAATGTCGATATGACCCAAGCCCACAATCGGGTTATCCATCTGGCTGATTTGGTAGCCTTTTGGAGAGTCAGGGTAGAAGTAGTTTTTACGGGCAAACACAGACGCTTGGTCAATGTACGCATCAATACCCAAACCAAAGCGAATGGCTAAATCGACCACTTCTTTGTTCAATACAGGTAGTACACCCGGCATTGCCAAGTCAACGAGGCTGGCTTGGGTGTTTGGGTCTTGACCAAATTCAGTCGAAGAACCTGAGAAGATTTTAGATTGGGTCGCAAGCTGAGTGTGAATCTCGATCCCAATAACGACTTCCCAACCATCAATCAATAATGATTTTGGTTTAGCAGCATTTTTAGTCATTATGCATTCTCCTCAGCAATTGCCGCACGTTTCGTATGCCAATCCGTCGCTTGTTGGTACTGATGTACCACAGACAACAGTTGAGATTCTGACCAATAGTTACCAATCAGCTGTAAGCCCACAGGTAAGTTGTCTTTGTCAAAACCAACAGGTGCATTAATCGCAGGAAGTCCCGCAAGGTTGACCGCGATGGTGTAAATGTCGCCCAAGTACATTTCAACTGGGGACAAGTTCGCGCCAATTTTATAAGCCGTGGTTGGTGCAGCAGGTGCCGCAATCACATCAACCAATTCAAACGCTTTTAAGAAGTCTTGTTGAATCAGACGACGGACTTTTTGTGCTTTGACATAGTAAGCATCGTAGTAACCCGCAGACAACGCATATGTACCAATCAAGATACGACGTTGCACTTCTGCACCAAAACCTTCAGAACGTGAACGTTTGTATAAGTCCATCAGGTCAACAGGGTTCTCTGCACGGTAGCCATAACGCACGCCATCGTAACGAGACAAGTTTGATGACGCTTCAGCAGGCGCAATCAAGTAATAGGTTGGAACATAAGCTTCAGTCATGTTGAGGTCAATCTCAACCAAAGTCGCACCCATCTCTTCCAATTTTTTCAATGATTCTTCAACGCGTGCTTTTACGTCTGCGTCTAAACCAGCGACATTGAAGTATTGCTTTGGAATACCAATACGTAGACCTTTAACAGATGTGCCGTTTAGGTTCGCCACATAGTCATCAACGTCTTTTTCAACGGATGTTGAGTCTTTTGCGTCATGGCCTGCCATCACATTCATGAGGTAGGCACAGTCTTCAGCCGAACGTGCCATTGGCCCGCCTTGATCCAGCGATGATGCATACGCAATCATCCCGAAGCGCGAGACACGGCCATAACTTGGTTTAAGACCCGTTAAGCCACAGAACGATGCAGGTTGGCGAATTGAACCACCTGTGTCTGTACCTGTGGCAAATGGAGCAAGGTCCGCTGCAACCGCTGCCGCAGAACCACCTGAAGAACCACCTGGTACATGACCTAAGTTCCAAGGGTTTGCTGTAGCGCCGTAGAATGAATTCTCAGAGGTTGAACCCATTGCAAATTCGTCCATGTTCACTTTACCTAAAGTGACTAGACCAGCGGCTTTACCTTTCGCTACAACGGTAGCGTCGTAAGGAGAGATAAAGTTATCCAACATTTTTGAGCCCGCAGTGGTTTTAATGCCTTGGGTGCAAAAAATGTCTTTGTGTGCAATTGGCACACCTGTCAATGCGGTTGCTGTGCCTGCTTTAATTGCAGCATCGGCAGCATCGGCTTGTGCAAGCGCTTGTTCTGCAGTCACGGTTACATAAGATTTAACTTGTGTATCCAGTTTTGCAATGCGCTTTAAATAATGTTCAGTCAGTTCGCGAGATGAAAATTTAGCCCCAGCTAAACCCTCAGAGAGTTCACGAATCGATAAGCGATGTAAATCTGTCATGAGAAATGTCTTTACGTTAATTTTTACAAAATAATGGTTTAACTGAATAGAAATTATTCAATCACGCGAGGAACTAGGTACAAACCGTCTTGCACTTGCGGTGCAATGGCTTGATATTCATCACGATGATTGGTTTCTGAAACCACATCTTCACGTAAGGGTTGTGGGTGATCAAATGGGCTTTTAAGCGGCTCAACACCATCGGTGTCGATGCCTTTTAAGGTTTCCATCATGCCTAAAATTTTATTTAGACTTTGAGCATATTCAGCAGATTGCGTATCATCTAGCGACAATCGAGCAAGATTGGCGATTGCTGAAACTGTTTGTGCATTTAAATCTGCAGAATGCTGTGCATCCGATGTAGACATAACATCACCTGAGTCAGTATTAAAAAATTTCAAAATATCGTGCGTTATAATAAGCGATTGACTTGTTCAAATCATCACATTTAGTTAAAGTTGCCACCTTGCGTCCACATAAAGTTTAATCGAGAACGTCTCCGTGATTCTAAAAAGACTAATTGGCTTGTTTTCGCCCGATCTAGCCATTGATTTAGGTACAGCAAATACACTTATTTATGCACCAGGACGAGGCATTATATTAAATGAACCGACAGTTGTGGCGATTCGTCACAGTGGTTCACAAAAAATCGTTGCCGCGGTAGGTCTTGATGCAAAGCAAATGCTGGGCCGTACACCTGCAAATATCTCTGCCATTCGTCCAATGAAGGATGGTGTGATTGCCGATTTTGAAGTGACCGAAACTATGCTGAACCAATTTATTGGTAAAGTACATGAAAAACGTCTGTTCCCACCTGCACCTCGTGTTGTGGTGTGTGTGCCTTGCAAATCAACTTTGGTTGAGCGTCGTGCTATTCGTGAAGCTGTATTTAATGCAGGCGCGCGTGATGTTCGTTTGATTGAAGAACCAATGGCTGCTGCAATTGGTGCAGGTATGCCAGTTGAACAAGCATGCGGCTCTATGGTGGTCGATGTTGGTGGTGGTACAACTGAAATTGCGATTATTTCGCTTCAAGGTTGTGTCTATGCTGACTCACTACGTATTGGTGGTGATGTATTTGATGAACAAATCATTAACTATGTACGTAAAGCACATGGTTGCGTGATTGGTGAAACCACTGCTGAAATTATCAAGAAAGAAGTGGGTATGGCTTTACCAGAACCTGATTCTAAAACACTTGAAATTGAAGTTCGCGGCCGTAACCTTGCTGAAGGTGTGCCACGTGCGATCACTGTGACTTCGGACGAAATCACGCAAGCGATTTCTGATCCATTACAAAGTATTGTTTCAGCTGTGAAATCTGCACTTGAGCAAACGCCTCCTGAGCTGTCTTCAGACATCGCTGAGCGCGGTATAGTATTGACAGGTGGTGGTGCATTACTGCGTAACCTCGATAAACTTCTTGCGCAAGAAACAGGCTTACCTGTGGTGGTTGCAGAAGATCCTCTAACTTGCGTCACTCGTGGTGGTGGTAAAGTTTTAGAATTCTTCGATAATCCAAATCACGACATGTTATTTGTAGGCTAATAAAGGAATCGGCGGGTGCAAACAAATCTGTTTTCCAGACAACCGCCATCTTTTCGCTCATTTATCATTGCAGTGATCACATGCTTGGTCGTGCTGTTTTTTAACTGGCGCATGCCGCATGTGATTCAACCTGCAAGAGATGTCTTGTACGCCGCTTATAATCCAATTTATGCCGTAGCAAGTTATCCCGTGTTATCGCGAGAGTGGCTGAATCAACAAACCAAGTCTGAAGCTCAATTGCGCCGTGAAAATACCGCGATGCAAGCCGAGTTATTGCAGGCGCAGGTGCGTTTACAAAAATTATCTGAATTATCTGCGGAAAATACGCGTTTACGCGGTCTGTTAGATACCCCGTTGATCATTGATGGTCGTATGGAAATTGCAGAAGTCATTGGGACAGATGCCGATCCATTGCGTCATATTATTGTGGTAAACCGTGGTGCCAACAGTCAGTTGAAGGTCGGGCAAACCGTGCTCGATGACAAAGGTATTATGGGACAGATTATTAATGTCTATCCGCATAGTAGTCGCGTCATGTTGCTTTCAGATAAGGAACATTCTCTTTCGGTTCGCTTAGAGCGATCTGGAATGCGTGCCATTGTTTCAGGGACTGGAGATTTGGGTCATTTGAAAATGGAATACGTGCCGACCAGTGCCGAAATTAAAGTGGGTGAAAAAGTGTATAGCTCTGGTTTAGGTGAGCATTTTCCAGCAGGTTATCTGGTGGGCACCATTTCAAAAATCAGTCGTCATAATTCAGGCGAGTTTGCTCAAATTGATGTTGTTCCTGCTGCACAGTTAGCGGGTGGGCATCATGTCGTTGTGTTATTTTCCGATTCTTTAGCGATGGAGCAACCACATGCCGATCGCTAAACTTCGTGCCGCCAAACAGCGTGACCCCTTATTTCCGATCATTTTTTCGGTGATCATTGCTTCAGTGTTGATGGTTTATCCCTTGTCTTATGCGCTCTCTGGTTGGCGTCCACTGTTTATGATGATGGTGATGCTGTTTTGGGTGCTATGCCAGCCGACATGGAGCGGGATTTGGTTTGCCTTTGCAGTCGGGATTTTCACCGATTTACTACTTGATGCACCTTTGGGCTTAAACGCGCTCAGCTTTGTCCTGATTACATTTGTGTCCCGTTTTTTAACGCGGGAACGTCGAATTATGACCTTTGCCAATATTTGGGTCATCGCTACCTTGGCTGTGATCGCGCATTTGTTTATTACCTGGATCGCACAAATTATGATCGGGGCACAGTTTTCTCTTGCACGTCATTGGCAACCGTTGTTGAGTAGTGTGCTGACTTTCCCTATGGTCTATTTCATCTTGAAGAAATGGCGCGTTTAATTTTAGCATCCAGTTCGCCCCGTCGCCGTGAGCTGCTTGAGCAGCTCAGTCTAGTATTTGATATCTATAGTCCAGATATTGATGAGTCTGTACAAGCAGGCGAGTCGGTAGCTCATTATGTGGAGCGACTGGCATGTGCCAAAGCTGAGGCAGTACAGCTTCAATACCCAGATGCAATTGTGATTGCTGCCGATACCAGTTTAGGGGTCGATCAAGAGATTTTAGGCAAACCAGAATCTAAGCAGCATGCATTTGAAATGTGGGGAAAAATTTCTGGGCGCAAGCATGATGTATATACTGCGGTTTGTGTTCGTACAAATACGCAAATTTCAAGTATAGTAGTTCGTACTGAAGTTGAATTTCAGCATTTGAGCCCGAATGATATGGAAGCATATTGGGCTACATCTGAACCCATTGGCAAGGCGGGAGCCTATGCTATACAAGGCATTGCAGCACGTTATATTCCACGTATAGAGGGAAGCTATAGCAATGTCGTGGGGCTGCCGTTACATGAAACGGTACAGTTATTACAGGCAGTTAAGGCACTAAATTAACTGTCTCAAAAGATTTTTTATAATGTTTTGAGTTTGTTATGTCTGACGAGTTATTAATTAACGTCACGCCTATGGAATGTCGCGTCGCGTTAATTGAAAACGGCACGGTCAATGAATTATTTATTGAGCGTACGGTGAAACGTGGTTTAGTGGGCAATATTTATAAAGGTAAAGTGGTTCGTGTTCTTCCGGGAATGCAGGCTGCTTTTGTCGATATCGGGCTGTCACGAACTGCTTTTTTACATATTAATGATATGGTTTGGTCACGTAATCAACCCACCCCGAATGTTTTTGAGCTCTTACAGCCAGGACAAATTCTTACTGTTCAAGTCATGAAAGATATGCTGGGCACCAAAGGGGCTCGGCTTTCAACTGATCTTTCCATTCCTTCGCGCTATTTAGTGATGATGCCTTATGGCAATCATACGGGTGTGTCTCAACGCATTGAGTCTGAAGCTGAGCGTGATCGTTTACGTTCGATGATTGAGCGTATTCAAGCGGAACATAAACTTCCGGGTTCAGTGATTGTTCGTACAGCTGCTGATGGGATTGCGGAAGCTGCCATTGCGCAAGACATGGCTTATTTGGCGAAACTTTGGGAATTTATTCAGCGCAAGCAAATCAGTATTGCGGTGCCATCGTTAATTTTTGAAGAACTGCCTTTACCCCAGCGAATTATTCGCGATCTTGCGAGTGAAAAGACCGCTAAAATTTCAGTCGACTCGCGTGAAATACATGGCAAGCTCCAAGAGTTCGTAGAAGAATTTGTTCCGAATATCAAAGAACGCCTTATTCATTATCCGGGTGAGCGCCCAATTTTTGATTTGTATAATGTCGAAGAAGACATTCAAAGAGCGCTGCAGACGCGTGTTGCGTTGAAGTCTGGTGGTTATTTGATGATTGACCAGACTGAAGCTATGACCACTATTGATGTTAATACAGGCTCATATGTGGGTGGTCGCTCTTTAGAAGACACCGTGTTTAAAACCAATATGGAAGCGACACAGGTCATTGCGCGCCAGCTGAGACTACGCAATTTAGGCGGTATTATTATTATCGACTTTATTGACATGCAAGAGCAGGAGCATCGAACTGAGGTCATGACTCAGTTTGAACGGATGCTTGAGCAAGACCATGCAAAAACCAAAATTACACAGGTTTCTGAGCTAGGTTTGGTCGAAATGACACGTAAACGTACACGTGAATCATTAGAGCACTTATTATGTGAATCTTGTCCGACCTGTCAGGGACGGGGTTATGTGAAAACAGCTGAGTCTGTATGTTACGAAATCTTTCGAGAAATCATGAGATATACACGTGCGTATCAATCTCAGACTGGCTTTACTGTCGTTGCGCATCCATCCGTGATTGACCGTTTGTTAACTGCAGAAGCCCCAGCAGTCGCTGATTTAGAGCATTTCATTGGTCGTGTGATTAAATTTCAGGTGGAAAATTTATATACGCAAGAGCAATACGATATCATTCTGAGCTGAAATTGTAACAATATATGGTTAAATAGTTGTTACAACTGAAATTTTACTTTCGATCTTAGATTTTTAATACTAGAAACACGGAAATAGCCAAAGCTTATTCTCCCAAATAGGTTTAGCAAATGAGGTGTGATATGGGTGTTAGAGAAGCAATTATTCAACCTAGTTTGAAACATTTATTAGATACGAAAGTAACGCATAATGCATATATCGTGGATGATCAGGGTAAAGAAGTACAAATTACAACTGCCATGATTCGTACTGCATGTCATCAATTATTAAAACAATGTCGTAGCATTAAAAACTAAGGGGCTTATCGAAGCCCCTTAGTTTTATTGATTATTCTTGTATTTCTGATTCGTTTTTTTGCGGCATCAACTGACCGTTTGCAACTTTGGGTCTTCGATCCCCACAATCGCCTCAAAGCGTTGAATCTCTTCTTCTAAGTGTGTGAGTAGATTCTGCATCTTCGGTAGCGCATTTCGACAAGCCGTCAAACCAACTTCAAGTTTATCTAAATAACTGGTCATGGTGATGTTGAGTGCCTGACCATCTAAAATGATTGAGGCAGGGTATAGCGCATCGAGTCGTGCCCCGTTCCAATACAATGGTTCACGTGGGCCAGGAACATTTGAAATTACCAGATTAAATGCTTGGCGCTTAGGCAGTAAGCCTGAGGCAATATTGAGACCAGCAGCACTATAAACAAACGCACTATAGTTCAAAATTTGGTTTGAGTTCATGCGTTTGAACTTTTCTTTGGCATTTTGCACACTACGACGAACAATTGCGAGGCGCTCTAGTGGATCTTCTTTATGCGTGCCTAAATTTGCCAGAATCATGGTGATACGATTCGACATAGACGAATCATCATCACGAACCGAGGCAGGTACCATGGCAATTAAAGGCTTTTTAGGAAGTGCGTCTTGGGACAAAAGATATTCACGTAGGGCACCTGAACAAATCGCCAGTACGATGTCATTAATCGTGACCCCTAGACTTTTAGAAATATGACGTAAGCGATCAAACTCAAAAGACTGTGCTGCAAAACGACGCGAAGAGCTAACCCGTTGGTTCAGAATAGAGCTGGGTGCTTGAAAGCTTGAAACATAATCAGGATTACGTCCCATATCTTTCATGACTGTTTGTGACAACTCATACATGACACGTGGTGTTGACCCAAGCTGGCCCATTACGCCATTCATTATTTTCTTAAAGCGGCTAACATTCGGTTCTTTTAAACGCTTCGCACGAGGGCCTTCAACACACCAAGGTGGTACAATACTCTTTGCATTTGGATCTTGTGATAATGATTTTTCCACCAAACGCATACCCGCAATACCATCCACCATCGCATGGTGAATTTTGAAGTACATGGCAAAACGATTCCCTTCAATCCCTTCAATAATATGACAGGTCCATAACGGTTTAGCGCGATCAATTAAACTACTGTGTTCCTGTGAAATATAGGTGAGCAGTTCAAGAATACGCCCCGGTTGTGGGAGTGCGATATGACGAAAATGGTGATCAAGATCAAACTCTTCATCTTCATCCCAAAATAAGCCGTTGAGTTTGTTGTTAAATGGAGGAATAGGAATGGATTTGGAGTTACGAATATCTGCAACTAAATTTTGAATGAAGCTGGCAGGTGCATTTTCCGGGATTTGGAATAAGAATAATCCACCGACATGCATGGGTTGCTGGCGTTTTTCAAGTGATAAAAAAATAAAGTCAATCGGATGTAATGGACGCATAGTCTGGATTGCCTCACTGCAATATCTGACCGCTCCTATATGAGCAATCTTGTTAGAATTATAGAACTTAAAGCTAGTATATCGATTTTTTTTAACAATGGGAGCGCTTTGTGTGTATCCATTGGTTGCGAAAAAACCACTGCTTTGCAGTGGTTTTGATCTTTACTTTTTCAAATTACCTGCATGTAGGCCACATTCTTTGTGTGTCGCTTCCTCCCACCACCAACGTCCTTCACGTTCATGTTGGTTTGGTAACACTGGACGCGTACATGGTTCACAGCCAATAGAAATAAAACCGCGCTCATGCAATGGATTATAAGGCACTTCCATCATGCGAATGTAGCTCCACACATCGGCACTGGACCAGTTGGCAAGAGGATTGTATTTAATCAATTGTTTGCCTTCGCCTGAAAAGCCTGCATCTGCTTGAATAACTGGAATCTCAGTTCGTGTGCCTGGGCTTTGGTCTTTACGTTGACCCGTAATCCAACCATCTAAAGTCGCTAATTTTTTACGTAAAGGCTGAACTTTACGGATACCACAACACTCTTTATGATCATCTTGATAAAAGCTGAATAAACCTTTTTCATTGATCAGTTGTTGAACGGCATCTGCTTCTGGGAAGCAAATTTCGATATTAATGTTGTAGTGTTTACGCACAGTTTCGATAAATTGATAGGTTTCTGCATGTAAACGTCCTGTGTCTAAGCTAAAGACACGAAAAGGTTTACCTAAGTTAGCAGCCATATCAATAAGTACGACATCTTCTGCACCTGAAAACGAGATGGCAATTTCACCCGTTTGATTCAGTGCAAGTGCTAAAATTTCACTTGGTGATTTGTCTGCATATTCAGCTGCGAGAGCATCAACAAGATCAATAGTTGGAATGGTTGTCATAAGTATCCTGGCAATAGGCTTGGAATCTAACAAGACCTATATTACGTTATTTGCTGTGCATTTTAATAGAGTTGAAATAAACCACTTATCACTAAAAAATAAATGCTTATGAAAAAAATAGATTTAAAAAACAGCAATGCATTAGACAAATATTAAGCTATGATAGTTCAAAATTTTTCCACGTAAATAAAAGGGAGTATTCATGGAAGTTGTTTGCCTTGATCTAGAAGGGGTGTTAGTTCCAGAGATTTGGATTAACTTTGCTAAAAAAACAGGCATTAAAGCGCTTGAAGCAACCACACGTGATATTCCTGATTATGATGTGCTCATGACGCAGCGTTTGAATATATTAAAAGAACATGGTTTAGGCTTAAATGATATTCAAGAAGTCATTGCTGAGATGGGCCCATTTCCAGGCGCAAAAGAATTTGTTGAATGGTTACGTACACATTTTCAGCTGATTATTTTGTCAGACACTTTCTATGAGTTTGCGCACCCATTAATGAAACAGCTGGGCTGGCCAACGATTTTTTGTCATAAGTTAGAGACTGATGAAAAGGGTATGATTACAACCTATAAGCTGCGCCAACCTGACCAAAAACGTGAAGCAGTTAAAGCATTGCATGGACTAAATTACCGTGTGATTGCCGCAGGTGATTCTTATAATGACACCACTATGCTGGGTGAAGCGGATAAAGGTTTTTTGTTTGATGCACCAGAAAACGTGATTAAAGAGTTCCCACAATTCCCTGCAATTCATGGTTATGCAGCTTTAAAAGAGGCAATTCGTAATGCTTCAGTTCGTGATATTCCTGCTTAATATATTGATTTTAAAATAATAAAAAATGGCGCAATTAGCGCCATTTTTCATTGAATTCAATGTTAGTTAACATAGATTAATTAAAAGCGATAGCCAATTTTCATACCATATGCAAGGGCGCTGTTATCTTCAAAGCTACCAACAACATTCCCACCTGTTTGTGCATCTGCATCACCTAACCATAGGTAACGTACGCCAGCAGCAATGAAATAGCTTTGTGCAGGGCTATATTGAGCGCCTAATCCAATACTCCAGTTTCCTTCTACAGGGCCAAGTGTCGTAACAGGGTTACCTGCTCCAGAGTCATAACCAACAGAAGCTGAACCAGCCCATTTATCATTAAACTTATGAGAAAGACCTGTTGTAATAGACCACTGATCATCTGAATAGTCGATTAGATTTTGTGCTTTACCTCTTGCAGCTTGTGTTGCAGCAGCTAAATATGTTGGCTTAACTGCAAATTGATCCCAATGTACCCAGCGAATATTTGCAAAAGCTAAGGTATCTTTAGCGACACCTGATTGCAAATCAATGTTTACAGACTGAGGTGTAACAACTTCTGTGTTTGAGTTGGGACGAACAACAGCACCTAGGGCAAATGTTTCTGAAGTATCAAGTTCATGTTTAATTTCAGAGCGATAAGTGATAGCAGCTCTAAGTGCAATTTCAGGAATAGAGTATGCGGCACCTGCAATCCAACCGAAAGCATCATCTTCTTTGAGATCTATGTCGTAGCCACCTAATAGACGAGTACCACCGTATGCGGCGCCACGTAATGAAACTTTTCCTTCAACTGTTTGATATACGGGGCCTGCATAAAAATTCCAGTTTTGGTTGGGTTGGTAACCAATCAGCGCAGTTAGATTATGAGTATCAACTTCAACAGAAGTTCCTTCCGTACCATTACCAAATGTACCTGCTGTTGATGAGTAGGTTGCATCAGCACCGAAAGGCTGATCATATAATAATCCTAGTGAAATATTATCGGTTGGCTGTATTTTAATCGCTGCAGAAGGGAAGTAGTAATCACCTCCCATATCACTGATTTTTTCATCTTTAACAACTGTAGAGGTACCTTCTACAGTTGGATCAATTACTGTAAAACCAGCTTCAGCATAGTTGCCCGATTGAAAAAAAGCAGACATTGATTGCCCAGATCGATCTAGACCGCCAGCTATGACAGAAGTTGTTGGGATTAAGCTGAGCAAAATAGCCGAGCGAAGAGCTGTAAGCTTCATAGGGAACATTCCTTGTTGTAGCTTTATGTAAGTGATTGGCACGAAAAGTAACATAAATACAAAAAGAGTAAATGCTCAACTACGGTTGTAAAATGAACTGAAAAGTTAAAAAATATACTTGTGTAGAGTAAAAACACTAAAAAAAAATATTAATTTTATGATTTATATGGATTTATTTTTAGATGCTGAGTGGCTGATTGAATATTATGCAAAATGTTTAAGTGTTTATTTGTTGCTCAAATGAATCACAAGTGTATAAAAAAGAGCGTAGGTGTCATTGTTGAAAATGAAAAAACCATCTTTGCAGATGGTTTTTTCAGTATTAGTAATTAGAACTTGTAACCGATTTTTAAGCCATAAGCTAAAGCATCATTGTCATTAAATTCTGCAACATAAGTATCTGATCCAAAGTTAGATGCGACTTGCGCTTTTGCATCGCCTAACCAGAAGTATTTAACACCACCAGCGATAAAGGTTGCAGGTGTTGGACTATATTGAAGTCCTAAGCCAACATTCCAGTAACCTTCAGTTGGGCCAAGAGTTGATATAGGATTACCTGCACCAGAATCCCAACCTACTGAGACATTACCTGCCCATAGATCATTAAATTTACGGCCTACACCTACGTTTGCTGACCATTGGTCATCAGTATAACCAACAATATCAAAGCCATTTGGGTTGTCTGGAGTCTGGCCTAGCGCACCTAGAGTATCTGCAACAGTTCCGAATTGTTTTAGGTCAATAGAAAAGTCTTTCCAATTCACCCAACGTACATTTGCAAAGGCAACTGTATTTGCCATGATCCCTGTTTGGAAATCAAGGTTAACAGATTGGGGAGTTGTAATATTTGCATCTGTTGCTACATCGTAAACAGGGCTACTGCCAACAAATGCTAATACGTTACTTTGACCATATTCGCGAGCAGATGCTTTGTGGTCAATTTCAGAGCGATAAGTGATAGATGTTTTTAAAGCAATTTCAGGAATTTGATAAGCAAAGCCAGCTAACCAGCCAACTGCACCATCTTCATCTAAATCAGCATTATATAAGCCAAGGCCGTTAGCTGAACCATATGCCGCACCACGTAATTGAACATTACCTTTAATTGTTTGATAAACAGGACCAGCATAAATGTTGAAATTTTCATTTGGCTGGAAACCAAAAATCATAGACAAACTTTGAGTGTCAACTTCTACTTCAGTTGCTTCACCGTTTAAGTGTAACAAACCTGTATTGAGACCAACAAGTGGGTCACTTGTTGAGTATGCAGCATCAGCACCAAATGGTTGGTCATAGATCAAACCAAATGAGAAGTGGTCTGTTACTTGTAATTTAAGAGCAGCTGAGGGGAAGTAGTAATCATCCCCCATGTCAGAAAGATTGCCGCCACCAGCAGTTGAAATAGCCTTCCCAGATACATCTGGATCTAATACAGAAATACCTGCTTCAAAGTAATTACCAGGTTGCAAGAATGCAGAGATTGACTGACCTGAACGATCTAGAGCAGCGGCAAATGCCCCCGTCATTGGTACAGTTGCTAAAATCATTGCTGTCGTTAATGTCTTTAATTTCATTCTACGTCTTTCCTTGAGGTGCAAATGCAAATGTTTGTTGCTCATTTTGTGTTTATGTTTTTTGGCTTTTGGAGAAGTCGGTTAACCGAAATCATTTGTTACTCCGTGTCACAAAAATAGCACAATTAAAATAAGAGTAAATGCTCTAGACATAACTAATCAGTTCAAAAAGTGATCGCAATAGAGTTTTTACACTAAAAAAACACTTTTTTTCAACTTAAGTTAATGAAAAATATAAATATATAATTTGAAATATAAAATTTATTATTTGGTTAAAATTTACTCAATTAAGCGTAAAAATAAATCCTTTTTGTGATTCGTATCACTTTTTTCTTTACTGTATTTATAATACAAAATTATATTTCGTAGATCATTTATCGATTATTTTTATTTAGAAGATCAAGTTGTTGTTTTTACATGATTAATATGGTCTACAGCAGCAATGATAATTGTTGCGGAATATTGTGCTGTGTTATAAAAAATATATAAAAGTTGAATCAAATATTAAGAGCAAAAATCCTTAGTTTTAAATATAGATGAATGAAGACAGATGGTCATTAAGCGGTGTAATCAGCACTCTATCTTGGCTTAAATAAGTTATCGTTTTGTTATACCGTTAAAAGCATAATTTATTAAAAAAGTGAGAGTTTTAGTTCGCTATCGCTCTACTGTGAACCATAAATGATTAGAAGGATGGGCTTTGTTGTACAAACCTATTCTTAAAGCCATCTTTAGCAATATAATTTCCGAATGAAGAAGCCAGCACCTAAAATTGACCGTATAAGCAATTGCTCCTCATATAACCGAGTTCTCATTAATCGTGGAAATATTGCCATTTGGTTTGATCTTGAAACTCAGAGGTATGCTCATTATTGAACAAAGTAACAAAACCAGAAGTTAAACAATATGGCTTCGACTTTTGTCTCTTAACTCGGTTGGAGGAACGCCAAACCAACTTTTAAAGTTGCGACTAAAAATAGATAACTCTGCATAGCCCAACTGTAGAGCAATATCCGTCAAACTCACATTATCTGTATCAAGCATACGAAGCGCTTCTTTCTTTCGGACATTTTCAAGTATATCTCGATAGGTTGTTCCTTGCATTTTTAAAACGCGCTGAAGCTTTTTCGGATGCATGCCCATACACAGCGAGATATTTTCAATGCTGCAGTCTCCTGTCGCCATCAGCATGCGGACTGAACTCTCTATCAGTGCGGTATTGTCTTCAGTTTTGGTGCTGCTTTGTGTTTCAAGCTGCTGTACGATCAGTTGATTGATGGCATCTTCATTAAAATTATAGGGTTTATAACTTAAAAAGCTTGCGGGAAAATAAAGCGCATCCTCATCGGTTTCAAACTCTACCTGACATGAAAAATGTGCTTGGAAAGTTTGAGCACTTTTTTGTGGTGCTTTTTGCTTGAAGCAAATTTTTTCTGCATGCCACTGTGGGCCAATCAAATCTTTGAGAATATTCGCGACAAGGCAAATGGCCAGTTGTGATTTTTGTGGTACATCGGTGTTGTATTCACTTAATCGAACAAAGTTCAACTTACAGAGTAGAGCATTATGCTGCGAGACGTGGAAGACAATGCCTTCAGCATGTAAATAGACATATTTTTGCGCCACGCTTAAGGCTTCAAGTATGCTCGTTTGTCGGGACATGTAGACGCCAATCAAACCGATTGTGCTAATATTTTGGAGTGCGCCGAGTTTTAAACCGAAGCAGTCATCCTGACAGGCTAAGGCCGCTTTTTCCAATAAATTTAAATAATGATCATAATGAATAAATGAATCTGGATCGCGGAGTAAAGCAGGTAAAATCCCGATCTCTTTCAAGATTTCTATAGGGTTGATGCCATAACTACGGACTAAGTCTTCAAAACCGCCGAGGCTGGCTGCACGAATATAACTTCCCATCACAACATTCCGTGTTGTCCTAAAACATCAATTTAGTGTCCTAAAAAGTCAAGCATAATTCAAGCCATTTGTTAAAGTAGGATAAGAGATTATCTCAACCAACATAGAAAAGAAGTATTAAATCACCATTTTTAGCCGTGAAAGGAAAAGCATATGCAACTTACGGTTCAGCCTCATATCGAGCAAACAGTGATAGAACAGACATTACACGATTGTTTTCAATTGCAGCGCAAAAGCTTTCATCAACAAGGCATTGAAACAATTGCGCAACGCAAGCAACATTTACTGAATTTAAAAGCGCTGATTAATGATCACCGTGAAGCAATTATTGAAGCCCTGAATCGCGATTATGGCAATCGTTCACGCCATGAAACCTTACTGGCAGAAATTATTACGGTCACAGATGATATAAACGGCAGCATCAAACACTTGAAACAGTGGACTAAAGTACAAAAAAGACATGTCGATCATAGCTTGTATTTTGGTGCGAAGAACCGCGTAATTCCTCAGCCACTGGGGGTGATTGGAATTATTGTGCCGTGGAATTTCCCCATCAATTTGATGTTTTCACAGTTGTCGGCCGTGTTTGCTGCGGGAAATACGGCTATGGTTAAAATGTCTGAAAATTCAAGACATTTGGCTGAATTGCTGATTGAGTTAAGCCCCAAATATTTTAAAGCGGAAAAATTACAGATTTTCGATGAGACTGGTGAAGTGGGCATCACTTTTTCAAAACTGCCGTTTGATCACTTGATGTTTACTGGCTCTGGTGCGACAGGGCGTAAAGTCATGGCTGCTGCAGCGCAAAACTTAACCCCTGTGACTCTGGAGCTAGGCGGAAAATCTCCTGCGGTGATAGACCCTGAATACCCTATTGAGAAAGCTGTAGAACGCATTATGTTTGTGAAACAGTTTAATGCGGGACAAATTTGTACCAATGTCGATTATTTATTTGTACATGAGTCGAAGTTACAAGCGTTTATTCAAGCGGCATCAGTTTGGGTGCAGGAACATGTGCCTGATATTCATAGCAAAGATTATACTTCTGTGATTGATGAGCGTGCATTTCAGCGCTTAGTACATAGCTTGGCAGATGCTGAAGCCAAAGGGGCTAGTTTAATTAATTTAAATCAGCAAGAGCCTGATGCTGCGACACGAAAATTTCCACTGACTTTGGTGTTGAACAGTAATGATGAGATGGAAATTGATACGCGTGAAACCTTTGGCCCGATCTTGATGGTCAAAACCTACCAAAAGCCTGAAGATGTTGTTGACTATATTGTTCAGCGTGATCGTCCATTGGCCTTTTATCCATTTAGCAATAACAAAAGCTTAGTCGAATTTTATATCAGCAGAGTTATGTCGGGCGGGGTTTCGGTCAATGATGCCTTATTTCATGTCGGGCAGCATGACTTACCATTTGGTGGAGTCGGTGCCAGCGGGATGGGGCACTATCATGGCTATGAAGGCTTTTTGACTTTTTCCAAAATGCGTCCTGTGTTTTATCAGGCGGGTTTTTCAAGCTTGAAGTTTCTCGCGCCGCCTTACGGAAAATTTGCCAATTGGCTGTTGAATTTATTGATTCGGATGAAGTCATAAGCGCTTAAATTTAAAAACAGAAAAATAAAACTATTAAAGGAGTTAATAGGATGAATAAAATAGATTTTGATTATGATCAAATTGTGATTGGCTCAGGCTTTGGTGGATCGGTCAGTGCTTTACGCCTTAGTGAAAAAGGCTATAAAGTCCTGATTTTGGAGAAAGGCTTACGCCGTGAAGATAAGGATTTTCCAACCACCAATTTAGACACCAAAAACTATTTGTGGCGTCCTGAACTGGGATTCAGAGGTACGATGCAATTTACTTTCACCAGTAAAACCACCATTTTGCACGGGGTAGGCGTTGGTGGGGGCTCACAAATTTATGCCAATGTACATTTAATTCCACCTGATGCTGTTTTTGAGTCCGAGGCGTGGACCAAGATTCGTAAAGACTGGAAAGAAACCTTAAAGCCGTTTTATGGTCTCGCTCAACGTATGTTGGGTACAGCGAATAATACTTATACCAATATTGCAGATGACACGTTAAAAGAAGTTGCGAGTGAAATTGGATATGCAGACTCTTTTAAAACGGTCAACACAGGGGTATTCTTTTCGCAAGCAGCTGGTCAGGAAGGTCAATTAGCGAAAGACCCGTATTTTAATGGAGATGGGCCAGATCGTAACTCCTGTATTTATTGTGGTGCTTGTATGTTGGGGTGTCGCAACAATGCAAAAAATACCCTCATGAAAAATTACCTGTATTTTGCTGAGCGTAATGGCGTTGAAATTCGTCCAAGTTCAGAAGTGGTGAAAATTAAACCACTGAATGAAGATGGTAGCGCAGGTTACGAAGTAATAGTCAAAGAAACCCTTGGGAAACAAGTTCGTCAGTATAGTTTGCACAGTCGTGGGGTAGTGTTATCTGCAGGGGTGATGGGTACGGTACCGATGTTGTTAAAAATGCGTGATCAGCATAAGACTTTACCCAATATTTCTTCATTGCTGGGACAGGAAGTTCGGACGAATTCGGAAACCCTGACCACAGTAAACAACACAGGAAAAAAACTGGATGATGGGGTGGCAATCAGCTCTTTTATTTCGGTTGATGCAGATACCAATATCGAGGTCACACGTTTCCCTGAAGGTGCGGATGCTTCATGGATTTATATTCCATACGTGCCGATGGTGACCGGTCAGGGCTTTATGCGCTTTATGAAGTTTGTGTTCAATACACTGTTACATCCCTTAAAAACCTTTAAAGTACTGCGTTATAAGGGTAAAGCCAAAGATTCGATCATTTTATTGGTAATGCAAAAGTCTGAAGCATTCATTCATTTTGAATGGCGTAGAAAGTGGTATCGACTGTTCAAAAATAGTATCACTGCTGTGCAAAAAGAAGGGGACACGCCACTCACCGTTTCATTCCCTGCGGCTGAAGAAGCCACTAAAATGATTGCACAAAAGTTGGGTGGAGAACCGGGTTCTGCACTTACCGAAATTTTACTGGGAACGCCAACGACAGCACATATTATGAGTGGTGTCGCGATGGGAAATGATAAGTCGAATGGCGTTGTGGACTTCACAGGTCAAGTCTTTGGTTATCAAAATTTACGCGTATTAGATGGTTCGATTGTACCTGGAAATTTAGGTGTGAATCCCTCACTGACCATTACCGCACTGTCCGAATTTGCGATGAGTCAAATCCCAGTGTTCTCCGCAGAGCGGGCAGCAAAGATTCAGCGTATCGAATTTAGTCGGCCTTTGGAGGGACAGGTGTCTGACTTGAAGGGTACTGGTGATTTAGCCAGTGCATTAAGTAATGCTTAAAAAAGGGAATATGGTTTGGGCTGGTGATGGTGCCTAATACGGCAAATTAGACAGCCGAAGCAATACAATCTTGAGATCATTATCCCTCTAACGCTGTATTACAGCGTTAGAGGTCGTTGCTGATTTTATGGGCTATAATTCAGAAATTCCTAAGCTAAGAAGAGAGCAAAAAACTATCTTACCTTTTTACCGATTAATTGGGGGGGCATTACTGAGTCTATTCATAGACCCAAAAGCCATAGTTTATTTTTTCTTGTTATAAAATATGACTAGTAAAATCAAAATAATAACTAAGATCAAAGTAATCATGACTGTTTCCATAGTTTGACCTCTAAATCTTATATTTTATCTAATTTTAACATGCTCATTCGATCACTATATATTTAAAATAGATCATTTTTCATTCTTTAAATATGGAGTTGCATATATATGTTTATTCATATATAAATATATGTAAAGATTCCATTGAGTTTGAGTAAATGACTGCTACTCCAAAAGTGAAGATCTATCACAATCCTGAATGTGGTACATCACGTAATACATTGGCGTTAATCCGTAATGCCAATATTGAACCTGAAGTGATTGAGTACCTTGTAACACCTCCATCTAAAAATGAACTGATTCAAATGATCGCGGATGCAGGTTTAACGGTGAGAGAAGCGATTCGTAAAAATGTTGCTCCATATACAGAATTAGGAATTGATCAAGAGGATTGGACTGAAGATCAATTGCTTAACTTTATGCTTCGGTATCCAATCCTCATTAATCGCCCGTTTGTGGTCACAGATTTGGGCACTCGTTTAAGTCGTCCATCAGAACTGGTTTTAGAAATTCTACCCCTCCCACAAAAGGGTGCTTTCACTAAAGAAGACGGTGAACAAGTGCTTGATGCAAATGGGCAGCGATTGAAATAAATAAGTACTGGGTATCTGTAAGTATTGCTATATCCAGAGGTTTGAGTAGGTGAAAGTATGGATCAAATCAATTTTTTTAAATGTTTAGCTGATCAAACGCGATTCAATATCGTCATGTTGGTTCTTGGAAATAATGAACAGTGTGTTTGTGATTTGACTGAAAAACTACAACTCAGCCAACCTAAGATTTCGCGGCATTTAGCCTTACTGCGTTCTTCAGGTCTTTTACAAGATCGACGTCAAGGGCAATGGGTCTATTACAGTCTCAATCCTAATTTACCCACTTGGTGCGTAGACGTCTTAAATACCCTCAAAAATGCTGATTTACAGCCCCAAATTGAATGCCCTTTTTCGCAAATAAAGAGTTATTGCGAGTAGCACAAGATGAAATTTCTTTTTTTATGCACAGGAAATAGCTGTGGCAGCATTTTGTCCGAAGTGCTGTTTAATCGTCGTGCGCCTGAAGGTTTGAAAGCCTATAGTGCAGGTAGTCAGCCATCAGGGCAAGTACACCCATTGACCATAGAAACTTTAGAAAATCTTGGTCTTTCAACAGATGGTTTGTGGAGTAAAACCATTGATGACTGCGAACAATACCAACCTGATGTGGTGTTTACGGTTTGTGATTCAGCCGCTCAGGAAGCTTGCCCACTTTATTTAGGTGGTGCAATCAAAGCACATTGGGGTTTGGCTGATCCTTCGCATTTAGACTTGCCGAAAGAAGAAAAACTCAAAGCATTCCAAGTCACTGTGGATCATATCAATCGTCGTTTAGATGCGTTATTTGCACTGGATACAGCGCACATGTCTCGTCATGAATTGATTGCTTCAATCAATCACATCTCAAATATTGAATGAGAACATCATGGCCCAACAAAGACTGTCATTTTTAGATCGTAACCTCACGCTATGGATTTTTATTGCCATGGCTTTAGGGATAGCGATAGGTGTGTTCTTTCCACAAGCCTCAGTGGCATTGGATAAAATGAGTGTGGATTCCGTTAATATTCCAATTGCGATTGGTTTAATTTTGATGATGTACCCACCATTAGCCAAAGTAGACTATGCAGCTTTGCCACAGGTGTTTAAAGATAAGAAAACGCTGACGCTATCCTTAGTACAAAACTGGCTCATCGCACCTGTTCTGATGTTTGCATTAGCCATCATTTTTCTACACAGCTATCCTGAATACATGACAGGCTTAATCTTGATAGGACTGGCTCGTTGTATTGCCATGGTCTTGGTTTGGAATGGTTTAGCCTGTGGGGATAACCAATATGTTGCTGCATTGGTGGCCTTTAACAGTATCTTCCAGATCTTATTCTTCAGTACTTATGCTTGGCTATTCTTAACCTTCTTGCCACCTTATTTTGGTGTTGCAGGACAGGTAATCAATGTCGATTTTTGGACTATTACCCATGCAGTACTGGTGTATTTGGGAATTCCATTTTTCCTTGGCTTTATGACGCGATTCACTCTAGTAAAAGCTAAAGGTCTGGATTGGTATCAACATGTCTTCTTACCTAAGATCAGTCCACTGAGTTTGTTGGCGTTATTGTTCACGATTGTGGCGATGTTTAGCCTCAAAGGAAACGACGTGGTGAGTTTGCCACTCGATGTCTTGCGTATTGCGATTCCACTGACCATTTACTTTATCGTGATGTTCTTCATCAGCTTCTTTATGAGCAAGTGGATGGGGAATGACTATCCTAAAACCACAGCTATTTCTTTTACAGCTGCGGGAAATAACTTTGAATTGGCGCTGGCTGTCGCGATTGCAACCTTTGGTTTGGCTTCACCTGTCGCATTCACGACTGTGATTGGCCCATTGGTTGAAGTACCAGTGTTGATTGCTTTAGTCAGTGTGTCTTTGTGGCTTAGAAAAAAGTTTTTTAAAGAAGAGGTGTAATTTCTATGACTCTCCCAAATGTAGATATGAATCTTCTCGATCAACCGACTTTAGAAAAAGTACAAGCTAAAGTGCTAGATCATCCACCCCGTATTTTGCTGCTGTATGGTTCTAACCGAGAGCGTTCATACAGCCGATTGGTGGTGATGGAAGCTGGTCGTATCTTGGAGCAGTTTGGCGCTGAAGTAAAAATTTTTCATCCTAAGGGCTTGCCCTTACCTGAAGATGCAGATATGGAACATCCAAAAGCCAAAGAACTACATGAACTTTTGGCTTGGTCAGAAGGGATGGTGTGGTGTTCGCCAGAACGCCATGGCTCAATGAGTTCAATTTTCAAATCGCAAATTGACTGGATTCCACTGGCAGGTGGTGCGATTCGTGCAACCCAAGGCAAGACTTTGGCGCTCATGCAAGTCAGTGGTGGTTCGCAGTCTTTTAATAGCTTAAACCAGATGCGTATTTTAGGCCGCTGGATGCGGATGATCACCATTCCAAACCAATCGTCTATTCCCAAAGCTTTTTTAGAGTTTGAAGAAGATGGACGAATGAAACCTTCAGCCTTTTATGATCGAATTGTCGATGTCATGGAGGAGCTGTATAAATTCACGCTACTGACGCGTGGGCAAACTCAGTACCTCACAGACCGCTATTCAGAGCGAAAAGAGTCGGCAGAAGAATTATCTAAGCGTGTCAATCAACGGAGTTTATAAACTCTAGATGATCAAAGATGTTGAAAAGTAGCTTGTGCAATTGAAAGCCCAATTACAGATTTGATCAATTTTTAAAAGTCGCTTAGTTTGTTGAATAGACTGGGCTTTTTTAATTATGAATATGGCTTCACTATAACAAAGAGGAGAATTGCTTTGGCACAACTACAAGCAGAAGTCGATGTGATTATCATTGGTGGTGGTCAGTCGGCACTTGCTACAGCTTATTTCCTCAAACGTAAAAAAGTTCCATTTGTGATTTTAGATGATCAATCGCAAGCTGGCGGTGCATGGCTGCATGCTTGGCAGTCGCTACGTCTTTTTTCACCGCATACATGGAGTTCGTTGTCGGGTTGGATGATGCCAACGACTGAACACACCTACCCAACGCGAAATGAAGTGATCGAGTATTTGTCGGCATACGAGCAACGCTATCAATTTCCGACCATTCGGCCAGTCCATGTCGATCATATTGAACAAAAAGATGGCTATTTAGATGTGTATGCTAGAGATCAATATTGGCGGGCAAAGGCTGTGGTCAGTGCAACAGGTACATGGAGCCAGCCTCATATTCCTAATGATATTGGACGTGAAAAATTTAAAGGAATACAGCTTCATTCAGCGGACTATGTCAATGCAGCGCCTTTTAAAAATAAGAAAGTCATCGTTGTCGGTGGTGGTAACTCAGGCGCACAAATTCTTGCCGAAGTTTCAAAAGTGGCAGAAACGACTTGGGTCACGATGACAGCACCAGCATTTTTATCAGATGATGTGGATGGGCGGGTCTTGTTTCTTCGTGCAACGGAGCGTTTAAAAGCACAACAGGAAGGTCGGAGTTTGGAACAGCTCGCAGGTGGGTTGGGAGATATTGTCATGATTGACAGTGTCAAAGAGGCAAGAACACGAGGAGTTTTGCACAGTCGAGAGCCTTTTGTCGCATTTGCTGAGCATTCGGTTATTTGGGCTGATGGTTCAACACAAGTGGTAGATGCTGTCATTTGGTGTACAGGATTTAACCCTGCACTTAATCATTTAAGAGGTCTTAGTGTGGTAGAGCCTGATCAAACGGTTGCTGTTCATAATGGGCGTTCAATGAAAGTAAATAACTTATGGTTGGTTGGCTATGGTGAGTGGACAGGCATGGCATCGGCGACTTTAATTGGAGTGTCCAGAACAGCAAGAGCTGCGGCTGATGAAATTGCTGCCTATTTGACTGGTGCTTAAACCTATAAGTTTAAAGGGATGCATAGACAGGTTTCATGCATGAACAATTTGATTCGATACGGATGAGGACGGAAATAGGATTCGCCGTGAAGCAAATGGAAAGCAATTATTGATGATTGATAGGAGATTTAAGGTACTCTAAGTAGCTAATTAAAATAAGAAATCCTATCTATTTAAATCATAAAAGCAGCCGAAGCTGCTTTGCGTTTTTTATCATCGTTGAAGTTGCCTCTAAGGCATTCACCATCAGCACAACTTCCGCCAGACTTAAGCGTCTACTTTGGCGGTACGAGAGTTTTGGCTTAATTCATCTGCATGTAGGAAGTGCGTATGCTGCGGTGCGCGTTTGGTTTTGCTCCATTCTTCCAGCATGTCATATTTCATTTGTTCTGTAATCATGGCAATTTTTTGTGGCGCTTTTTCATCGTCATAGGCCAGTTCCAAACGATGACCATTTGGATCAAAGAAATAAATTGAGTAGAAAATACCATGATTGGTAATGCCCAAGACCTCTATGCCATTGGCTTCTAGGTGTTCTTTAGCATCAATCAGTGCCTGACGGTCTTTGACTTTGAGTGCAATGTGCTGCACCCATTTTGGGGTGTTTTCATCACGGCCCATTTCAGGCTGGGTTGGCAGTTCAAAGAAAGCCAGAACATTACCATTTCCTGCGTCTAGGAATAGGTGCATATAGGGATCAAAGGCTTTGGTTGAAGGGACATGGTCTTCAGCAAAGGCGAGAATGAAATCCATATTTAGGTTTTTTTTGTACCATTCCACCGTTTCTTTGGCATCTTTACAACGGTAGGCCACGTGGTGGATTTTTTCAATTTGAATGGTCATTTTTATATCCTTATAAAAAACTTAAGAGGCTTCAAGCTGCATTTCAGGTGCAGCGTGTTGAAAGGCTTCTAAAGTGTTGCAATGGGTGTAGATCGAACAAATTTTTGGATAATCGGATAAATCAAGATTAAAACGTAGAGCGTTATAGACTTGTGGAATCAGGCAGCAGTCCGCTAGGGTCGGCTGACTGCCAAAACAGAATTTGCCATTTGACTGTTCTAGCTGTGCTTCAAGGGCTTTAAAGCCCGTTAAAACCCAGTGTTTATACCAAGCCGTTTTTTGTGCATCACTTATTTCCAATGTACCCGCCAGATACTGAAGTACCCGTAGGTTGTTGAGCGGATGGGTGTCGCAGGCGATACTTAAACTAAATGCACGGATCAAAGCACGCTGCTGCAAGTCTTGAGGGAGCAGGGCCATGTCTGGGAATTTTTCTTCTAAATATTCAAGAATACTTAGCGATTGGGTCAAGACAAAATCTTGCTCTGCCCATGTGGGCACCAGCTCACTCGGATTGATTTGACGGTAGCTTTCACTATGATGTTCACCACCATTATTGACTAAGTGCACAGGTACATGTTCAGCAGTCAGACCTTTTAAATTCAGGCCAATACGAACTCGGTAAGCCGCAGAACTACGAAAATAGGTATACAGTTTCATGGGCAAGATCCTGATCTGCAATTATTGGGTAAAACCAAAATCCACTGCTGGCAGAATTTTGCCGCTGACTTCACCAAAACCAATCCGCAAATCATCTTGTTCACAATAGCCTTTTATAATGACGGTATCGCCGTCTTGAATGAAGTTACGCTGTTCGCCATTTGATAGCGTTAAAGGTTTGGTGGCATTCCATGTGATTTCGAGCAATGAACCATAAGAATCTGGAGTTGGCCCTGAAATGGTCCCTGAACCCATCAAATCACCGACCTGCAAGTTACAGCCCGCAATCGTATGATGTGTTAGCTGCTGAGTCATGGACCAGTACATATATTTAAAGTTGGTTTTGCAGATCACATCACTTTTGTCGTCATTCTCAGGCTGAATTTCTACCGACAAATGAATGTCATAGCTGTTGCTGCTGTTGTCTTCACGTAGATAAGCCAAAGGTTTCGGCTCTTGTTCAGGAGAACTGGTTTTAAATGGCTCAAGTGCTTCCAGCGTCACAATCCAAGGTGAAATGGACGACGCAAAAGTTTTGGCATTAAATGGGCCAAGTGGCACGTATTCCCATTCTTGCAAGTCACGTGCAGACCAGTCATTAAAGAGCACCATACCGAAAATATGATCCCAAGCGTTTTCAATTGGAACAGGTTGACCCAGCTGACTTGATTTACCTACGATAAAACCAGTTTCCAGTTCAAAGTCGAGTTTACGACAAGCAGAAAATACAGGACGTTCTGAATCTGGCAGCTTGATTTGTCCTGATGGACGGACAATGTCAGTGCCGCTCACAATAACTGAGCTAGCACGACCATTATAACCAACAGGGAGTTCTGACCAGTTGGGCAGCAGCGCATTTTTCGGGTCACGGAACATGCAACCGACATTGGTGGCATGTTCTTTAGATGAATAGAAATCGGTATAGCCTGAGATGTGTACAGGCATATGCATTTTGACGTCTGATTGTTTGAAGAAAACCTGATCACGCAGGGCCTGATTGTCACGAAGTTCAGGATTATCTGCGGACAACAAAGCTTGTAATTCTGCGCGGACTTTAGACCAATTGGCTTTACCTGATTCAATAAACAAATTCAGTGTCGGTTGATTAAAGAGCAGTTTGCCATCTGCCTGTTTGCAATAACCATGCGCTTCCAGTACCGCCAGATCAACCACCCATTCTCCCAGTGCTACGCCAGCACGGGCCTGCGAATTGTGTTTTTCACTAAAAATGCCATAAGGCAGGTTTTCTAGCGGGAAATCTGAATGTGCAGCAATTTCAACAAATGACTTCAAGCGTTTGCTCATGGATATTGATCCTTTCCGTGGAAAATTTACGTTCTAGATAGAATCATACTTATATTTTAAAATTACGCAATAAATAATTTATTTATGAATAATGTAAATTATTAAACTATACTACTCTGAATGAGAGAGTCAGGTTTAGATGGCTCACATTTTTGATTTAAGTAGTACAATTCACCAATGGAGTTATGACAACTAATGCAGCTATGCAGGGTAAAGCGATGAGTGTTGAGGAAGAAAAAATACAGGGAGGGGTTCAGTCTCTGGAAGTTGGATTAACCGTATTAGATGCATTGACCGCACATAATGCACCGATGATGTTAAAAGAGCTGTCCGAAGTTTTATCCATGCACCCGGCCAAAGTACACCGTTATGTGGTGAGTTTGATTCGTAAAGGTTATGCTCAGCAATTAACGGATGGGCGTTATAGCTTAGGTGAGCGCGCACATGCTTTTGGGGTGAATGCACTCAAACGAACAGATATGTTGGAATTAAGCCAGCGTTATATTCAGGACATTCAGCAACATCTGAATTGCAGTATTCATGTGAGTAAATGGTTCGCCGATGGCGCGGTCGTAGTTCAGTCTTTAGAATCTAACCATGTCTTTAATATTATTACTCGAGTCGGTTCACGCATGCCTCTGCTGAAATCTGCGACAGGGCGCTTGCATGCCTGCTTCCAGCCTGAGCACATCATCAGGCCATTATTGGAAAAAGAATGGGAAAGTAGTGCTAAACCAGAGCAGTATCCTGCAAATTGGGAAGATTTTTTAGAACTGAAAGTGAAAATCTTGAGTCAAGGCTATGCTTCAGTCACAGGAGATATGATGGCCGGGATCAATGCGATTAGTATTCCAGTCTTTAATTTCACGCAGCAACTGGATCATGTCATTACTTGTATTGGCACAGAAGATCAGTTACCCGAAGGACAAATGCAGCAAGCAATTGATTATGTTCTTGGCGTACAGCGTCAGATTGATGCTTTATTTCATCCAGCTGCTGCCATATAAAAGCGTTGATTACATTGAAAAGATGAATTAAGTTTTAAATCCACCCTCTGGTGGATTTTTTTATTGGGCTGTGGAGCTTGGCAGTCGAAATATTTGATTTTTTACTGCGCTGTCTAAAGGCGAAGGGGGGAAGCACGAACTAGGTAGCTAAGCTGAAACCCGTAGACTTTGGTTGCCTTGATTCAAGTTCCGAATAATAACGATAAAAAAGGCTTCTGACCCTAGAGTGAGAAGCCTAAGTAAACATGATATATCTTAAGCAAGCACAGACTCAGCGGAACTTGCAGCTTTAAGCACAGTTGCCATCGACTCAGCCACATAATCAATATTGTTTAAATTCAGGCCAGCAGTACACATACGGCCGCTGCGGACTAAATAAATACCATAATCTTGTTTCAGCAAATCGACCTGTTCTGCACTTAAGCCCGTATAACTAAACATACCTTGTTGCTGGGTCAGATAGCTAAAATCCATATCTGGTAGCGCTTGACTGAGTTTGTCTTCAAGTAAGCGACGCATCTGTAAAATGCGCTGACGCATTTCTTCTAATTCAGACTGCCATAGCTGAGACAACGCTGTGTCATTTAATACCTGACTCACCAATAACGCACCGTTGGCGGCTGGGCTAGAATAAATGCGACGGACTGTCGCTTTAAGCTGGCCCAATACATTTTGGGCAATGTTTGCGTCATCACAGACAAAGCTTAAGCTACCAACGCGTTCGCCATATAGGGAGAAAATCTTGGAAAAAGAATGGCTGACAATAAAGTTCATACCAGACCGATCTAGCGCGTGGATTGCATAAGCATCTTGTTCCAAGCCTTGACCAAAACCTTGATAGGCCATGTCCAAGAAAGGAATCAAGTCATTTGCTTTTAGAACCTCAATCACTTGATCCCATTCGTGAGGTGCTAAATCTGCACCTGTTGGGTTATGACAGCAAGGATGCAGTAGTACGATACTTTGAGCAGGTAGCTGCCTTAAGGTATCTAGCATCGCCGTTAGATTTACGGCATGGGTGTCCGCATCATAATAAGGGTAGAAATGGGTTTGAACACCAGCGCCATTAAAGATCGCAATATGGTTTTCCCAAGTCGGCTGACTGACCCAGATCTCGGACTGCGGAAAATATTTGTTTAAGAAGTCTGCGCCTACTTTGAGTGCACCAGAACCACCCAAAGTCTGAATGGTGACGACACGCCCTTGCTGACGGGCAGGGCTAGCCTGACTGAAAATCAGTTCTTGCGCAGCCTGATTAAAGCTCTTGAGTCCATCCATTGGCAAATAGACTCGGACTTTGTCATAGTCAGGAATTAAATGAGTATAGGCTTTTTGAACCGACTGTAGCTGCGGTACAATATTATCTTCATTATAATACAGTCCGATACTGAGATTGACCTTATTCTGGCGCGCATCTTTGCTGAATTCCTCCATCAGAGAAAGAATCGGGTCACCTGCATAGGCATCAATATGTTGAAACATGAATACATCCTAATATGATAAATACGATATTACGCTTCTGGTAAGGAAGTGATTTTACTTTTTTCAAGCAACGCAACATGATCTTCTTGCTTCCGTTTAAAGAGGTAAGCTGTCAGTAAAATCGCGATCCAGACTGGAATCATGAGAACTGCAATTTGCATATCTGGGCTACGACTCATAATGAGCAGAATACTCGCCATGAAGGCAATACATAAATAATTGGTAAATGGATAGGCCACACTTGGAAATTGAGTTTTTACCTGCATGCGATTCATGGCTTTTTTAAACTTTAAATGTGTATAAGAAATCACGACCCAGTTAATCACAATAGCTGCTACGACCAGCATCATGAGTAAGTTAAATGCTTTTTCAGGAAATAAATAGTTAATCAGAACACATATTAAAGTAAAGAAAGCTGAAACCATAATGGCATTTACAGGAATACCACGCGGATTAATTTTGCTTAAAAATTTTGGGGCATTACCTTGTTGTGCTAGTCCAAGCAGCATTCGGCTGGTACAGTAATTGGTGCTGTTATAGACAGAAACAGCCGCAGTCAAAACCACAAAATTCAAAACAGCGGCCACGGTCTGGCTGCCCAACGAGTCGAAAATTAATACAAAAGGACTACCGCCTTCAGCCATCATATTCCATGGATAAAGCGACAAAATTACGACCAAGCTCAAGATATAAAACAATAAGACGCGGTAAACAATTTGATTGACGGCTTTTGGGAGAGTTTTCTGAGGATTATCTGTCTCTGCTGCTGCAATACCTACCAGTTCAATTCCACCGAAAGCAAACATAATCATGGCCATAGCCATCACTAAACCTGTAATACCATTGGGGAAGAAGCCGCCGAGCTGCCATAAATTTTGTAAGCTAGACTGGCTATGACCACTACCGCTGGCCAACAAGTAACTACCAAAAGTAATCATGGCAATAATTGCCACGACCTTAATGATGGCTAACCAAAATTCCATTTCACCAAATAATTTCACGTGCAGTAAATTAATGACATTAATGAAAATAAAGAAACCCAAAGCAGAAACCCACGTTGGAATATCAGGCCACCAGTAATGGATATAGAGGCCGACAGCACTGAGTTCAGCCATACACACTAAAATATTCAGTACCCAATAATTCCAGCCAGACATAAAGCCCGCAAATTTGCCCCAGTATTTATAAGCAAAATGACTAAAAGAACCGCTCACGGGTTCATGCACAATCATTTCACCGAGCTGGCGCATCATGAGAAAGGCTATAAGGCCTGCGATGGCATAGCCTAAAATAACAGAAGGTCCTGCGAGTTTGATGGTTTGTGAAATACCGAGGAATAGCCCCGTGCCGATAGAACCACCGAGGGCGATGAGCTGAATATGACGATTACTTAAACCTTTTTTCAGGTTTCCTTGTTCAATGTGCTGCATTTTTATTCTTCATCCATGTGAGATAAAGCCTTGAACCATGATGATGTTTCGTTATTTTTATATTGTCATCGGAGCAGACTTTAATTTTACGAGTATAGTTCTTGCACAAAAGTTAAATTTCCCTGTACATAAAACTATATGTACAGGGAAATTCTAGAAATCGTTTAAGCTTTAGATACATCTAAAACGCCACGTTTAATTTGGTCGCGTTCAATCGACTCAAATAGCGCTTTAAAGTTGCCTTCACCAAAACCATCGTCATCTTTACGTTGAATAAATTCAAAGAAGACAGGGCCTAGCATATTTTGGGAGAAAATTTGCAACAAGAGGCGTTTATTACCGTCTTTAGTATTGCCATCCAGCAAAATGCCCCGTTTTTGTAGTTCATCAGCAGGTTCACCGTGGTTAGGCAAACGCTCATCTAGCATTTCATAATAGGTATTTGGCGGAGGTGTCATGAATTTGGCACCTAAAGCTTTTAACTTGTCCCAAGTGCTAATCAGGTCATCACAAATGAAGGCAATATGCTGAATGCCTTCACCGTTAAACTCATTGAGGAATTCGGCAATCTGACCATTTCCTTTATCCGAATCTTCATTGAGCGGAATACGGATTTTGCCATCTGGCGCCGTGAGTGCCTTGGACGTCAGGCCAGTATATTCACCTTTAATATCGAAGTAGCGAATTTCTTGGAAGTTAAAAATCTTTTCATAGAAATCAGACCAATACTGCATACGGCCTTTATACACATTATGGGTCAAATGGTCGATTTCATATAAACCTGTGCCGACAGGATGAGAGGGTACATCATCAAAGAATATGAAGTCATTTTGGTAAATGTCACAATCGACGAGGAAAATAGGAGAGCCGCCAATCCCTTTAATTGCTGGGATATTTAGCTCCATCGGACCAACTTGGTTGTAAATTGGTTCAGCACCAATTTCTATCGCCTTTTTAAATGCCTTTGCCGCATTCTTGGTGCGGAAACCCATTGCACAGGCAGAAGGGCCATGTTCTTTATAGAAATAAGCTGCATATGATTCAGGCTGATAATTTAGAATGATATTAATCTTGCCCTGACGCCATAAATACGCATTTTTAGACTTATGTTTTGCCACTTTGCTGAACCCAATGGTTTCAAACACCGCATCTAGCTGACCATCTTTAGAAACAAATTCAATAAATTCGAATCCACACAGTTCTAATGGGTTGGCTAATTCATTCATACAACGTCCTCATTTCTTTTTTAAGCAATCCTATTGCTTATCTTTTTAACGATTCCTTTCAGAGCTAACGGACTGGTCGCTACAATTCTAGAGCGAGAGAGACAAGTCCGTTTGTCTGAAATGGGGCACTTGTTCAGCAGCATTCTCAATGTTGAGTGAGCAAGTGTAGAAGTTTTAATTCATCATACTTGATCTAAATTATTATTCAATACGTAATTTGATTACGTAATAAATAAAATTGGCAAATGATTGACCTATAAATTAAATTAATATTATTCATAAAAATATTTTTTAAAATAGGGGCGCTTTGTTATACCAAGATTTCAGAATGAAATCTGTGCTATAGCACTAAAATAGAAGGGAAAAATTGTGTATGGAATTTGGCTCATTCCGTGCATCTGTTGAGAACAGCTATTTTAAACAGCCAAACAACTGATTCGAGCACGAAAATTAATTGTAAAGTCTCTAGAACAGTTTGACTTAGTTAGACCTGATTTGAAAACCCAGATGTAGGTGTCGCCGCGAGCGAGTTTGAGCGGCTGTTGAATCAGCGTCCAAGTTTGAAGGGGATTATTAGTATCACATGTGATAAATCGAATTTTTAGTGTTTATGATTAGGCATAGAGAGGTTGAAAACAACCATAAAATGGTGCGCTCTGCGGGACTCGAACCCACGTCGGTCGCTTAGGAGGCAACTGCTCTATCCAGTTAAGCTAAGAGCGCAAAAGTGCGGTTAATGTAGCTGATTTTACTCAAAAAAAATAGTTATTGCCGAAACAATAACTATTTAAAAATGAATATTTTATGCTTTTCTATACAGAATTTTGTATAGAACGAACATTAATACGATCCAGATTGGAATCATGATCACAGCGCCGCTTAAACCTTGAGTCCACATGATGTAAAGCACTACAGCAATAAATGCAAGAACAAGGTAGTTACTGAAAGGCGACCAAAGTGCAGGAAATAATGGTTTTTTCGCTTCGCTTTTCATGGCCTTCATAAATTGAAGATGAGTTAAGCTGATCATGGCCCAGTTCAATACCAAAGCACCAACAACAATATAAATTAAGTTGCTGAGAGCATCTTCTGGCGCAAAATAATTCAATAGTACACAACCGAAAATCAGTAAAGCAGAGAACAAGACTGCTGGAATTGGCACACCTTGTTTATTGGTTTTACTGAATATTTTAGGTGCATTGCCTTGCTGTGCTAAACCAAACAGCATGCGGCTGTTAGCATACATACCGCTGTTATATACAGAAAGTGCTGCAGTCAAGATAATAAAATTCAGTAAATGTGCAGCCCAACCAATACCTAATTGACTGAAGATCATTACAAATGGGCTCTTATCTAAGCCGCCAAGTTGCAATTCATTCCAAGGTACCAGCGATAATAAAATGGTCAAAGAACCCACATAGAAAATGAGGATACGGAATACCACTTGGTTGATTGCTTTAGGAATTGATTTTTGTGGGTTATCAGCTTCTGCCGCAGCCATACCAATCAACTCAATGCCGCCAAAGGCAAACATGAGGAAGGCAAGCATATAGAAGAGACCTTCAACGCCATGTGGGAAGAAACCGCCATGTGACCAAAGGTTGCTAAATGAAGCCGTGGAATCTGCGCCTGCCGTGGCCAAAAGATAAAGACCAAATACAATCATAGCGACGACGGCCGTGACTTTGATAATAGCTAGCCAGAACTCTGATTCACCGTAAAACTTCACATTACCTAAATTGACTAAGGTAATGATCACAAAGAAGGTGAGAACAGATGCCCATGCAGGAATATGGGGCCACCAGTAGTTGATATACTTCGCAACAGCGGTCAGCTCGGTCATGGCCACTAGAACATATAGAATCCAGTAGTTCCAGCCTGCAAGAAAGCCTGCAAATTTACCCCAGTATTTGTTTGCAAAATGACTAAAAGAACCAGCTACAGGTTCCTCAACGATCATTTCCCCAAGTTGACGCATGATTAGAAATGCAATTAAACCGCCAATTGCATAGCCCAAAATAATAGATGGGCCAGCAGATTCAATCACATGAGCGGAACCTAAAAATAAGCCAGTACCAATTGCGCCGCCCATGGCAATCAATTGAATATGACGGTTCTTTAAGCCACGCTGAAGTTGAGACGACTCTTTATTCAAGTTATTTCAGCCCGACAATGGATAAGTGTTTCCGATTGTAATAGATCGCGAAGAAATCGCATAGTAGCTCAAAATCCATGAAAAAAAGTTATTATTCATATGAAAAATAATGTGTAATGAATTGTAAATAAAAAACATACGAATCAATATATTAATTTTATTTAAATTATCAAATCAGGAATTTTATTTGGAAACCGGACGTTCACAAATGATGTTTTTTTAGACTTAAGTCTGTATTTTACGTAGGCATAGGGAAAAAAGGTATGATGAGCCTAAGTTAAATCAGATCTTTTGACTTAACACAATGATAAATATGAAGGATTCAATAAAAATGAGTTTTGCACCGCAAATCAAAATTCCAGCAACGTATATGCGTGGAGGGACCAGTAAGGGCGTATTCTTTAAATTAGATGATCTCCCAGAAGCCGCGCAACAGGCTGGACGCGTTCGAGATCAGTTATTGCTCCGTGTGATTGGTAGCCCCGATCCTTATGCAAAGCAGATTGATGGTATGGGTGGTGCAACATCGAGTACCAGTAAAACGGTGATTTTAGCGAAGAGCCAACAGCCCGAACATGATGTCGACTATTTATTTGGGCAGGTGTCGATTGATCAGCCTTTTGTCGACTGGAGCGGAAACTGCGGTAACTTAACGGCTGCTGTTGGTTCATTTGCGATTTCAAATGGTTTGGTCGATGCTGCACGTATTCCAGAAAATGGCATCTGCACAGTCCGCATTTGGCAGGTGAATATTCAAAAAACCATTATTGCACATGTACCTATTACGCAGGGCCAAGTTCAAGAAACAGGTGATTTTGAACTTGATGGCGTGACGTTCCCAGCTGCAGAAGTGCAAATTGAATTTTTAGATCCAGCCGATGATGGTGAAGATGGGGGTGCAATGTTCCCAACAGGGAATTTGGTTGACACTTTAGAGGTTCCAGAGATTGGTCGCTTTCAAGCAACGTTTATCAATGCAGGTATTCCGACTATTTTCTTAAATGCAGAAGACATTGGCTACACGGGGAGTGAATTACAAGACGCAATTAATGGCGATGCCAAAGCTTTAGCGCGTTTTGAAACCATTCGTGCCTATGGTGCAAAACAGATGGGGCTGATTCAAGACATTTCTGAAGCTGGCAGTCGTCAACACACGCCTAAAATTGCTTTTGTTTCTAAGCCAAAACAATATGTCTCTTCGAGTGGTAAAACCATTACAGAGCAAGACACCGATTTATTGGTTCGTGCACTTTCTATGGGTAAATTACACCATGCGATGATGGGGACAGCGGCTGTTGCCATTGGTACCGCAGCAGCGATACCTGGAACCTTGGTCAATTTGGCCGCGGGTGGTGGAGCACGTGAAGCGGTTCGTTTTGGTCATCCTTCAGGGACTTTACGTGTCGGAGCGCAAGCGATACAAGAAAAGGGTCAGTGGATAGTGAAAAAAGCTGTCATGAGTCGTAGTGCTCGCGTGTTGATGGAAGGTTGGGTGTGTATTCCAGCGGAAAGCTTGGAGTAGCGCTATGTAAAAAGCCTCTCTCTGTAGAGGCTTTTTTATCTCAACTCTAGGTCTGTGATAAGCATGCGAAAAATAACCAAGAGCATGAGCGGTGAATTTTAGAGCTTAATTGCTTGTGTAATGGTTGCTTGAAATAGTAGAAAAGTCATTCTTATCACCTCGTCTGCAAAAATTAATAGAATACTGTGCCTTGTTTGTGCTTTCGGCATAGAGAAAGCGGGCAGAAAGCAGTATCATGCCAACAGATCATTTCAAATGATCGACTCAGTCAAACTGAGCACCAGATTAATTTATCCTATTGTTATTCGAGGCGAATGTGTCAGCACTAACCGACGTATCAGCAAATGCACTCCAACAGGCTCAACAACGTATTCACGATGATTTATTGACGGCACTTGATGCTTTTTCAATTCCGGAACCGTTAAAGAGTGCTGTGCATCATGCGGTCATGTTAGGTGGCAAACGTGTGCGTCCTGCGCTGTGCTATGCCACGGCACATTTAAATCCAAACAATAATGCCGCTGCCGCTGCCGTGCGCCGTGCCGCTGTGGCTGTGGAACTGATTCATTGTTATTCCTTGGCACATGATGATTTGCCGTGTATGGACAATGATCTTTTGCGCCGTGGTCAGCCGACCTGTCACGTGGCTTATGGTGAAGATACAGCTTTGCTTGCGGGTGATATCTTGCAGTCTATGGCATTTGAAATTTTAGGTAGTCGACTGTTTGATGCTGGCCCAGTGGTTGATCAGGGTATTGTACTGAAGCAGATGCAAATTTTAGCGACAGCGAGCTCTAAAATGGTGTGTGGCCAAGTCCTTGACCTGCAAGCCGAAGGTAAACGTGTCGATCAGGCTGCACTTGAAAATATCCATCGGAATAAAACGGGTGCATTAATCTCTGCTGCGGTGATGATGGCCGCGGTGACTGTATTTGACGGTTGCGATCAAGCGATTCCTACGTTACGCGAATATGCGCAGGCAATTGGTTTGGCTTTTCAGGTGCAAGACGATATTTTAGATATCATTTCAAATACAGATGTACTGGGTAAAACCGCAGGGAAGGATGAGCAAGTCGAAAAATCGACTTATCCAGCCTTGATGGGACTTGAGGCTGCACAAGACTATGCCAAGACTTTGCATAATCAAGCCTTTGCTGCTTTGGCTTATTTCCCAACTGATGCGGCAGCAGAACTTAATCAGATTTCACAGTTTTTATTGGCTCGCCAAAGCTAAGTTTCAGTGTTTAGATTAAAAAAAGAGGACATAGCGTGTCCTCTTTTTTAATGCTTGTTCCTTAGAGGCTTGAGTTTTTTCACAACCCCAATAAAAAAGACAGCTCGAAAGCTGTCCTCATTTAATCAAACCAAGCATCAGTTAGATGTCTTTACGTCCCATAACACCGCGGATGGTACTTAAAATATCGGCTGGTAACACCACTGTTTTAGCGTTGTTCGATTTAGACATATCTTGCATCGCTTTGACATATTGTTCACCCAACAAGTAAGCCACAGGAATTTCCTTATCGCCCACAGCAGAAGTGACCATTTCAATAGCACGCTGAGAAGACTCTGCTAAGACGACTTGCGCTTCTGCGTCACGGCGAGACGCTTCTAAACGGCCATCTGCCTCTAAAATCGCGGCTTGTTTTTCACCATCGGCTTTGGTCACGGTCGCACGACGTTGACGCTCAGCTGCCGCTTGCGCTTCCATTGCTGCTTGCATGGTTGAAGAGGGTTGAATGTCTTGGATTTCAACGGTTTTGAGGGTAATCCCCCAGTCTGAAATATCATCCGAAATGGCTGCTTTAAGTTTGGCTTTAATGTGATCACGAGACGATAGCGCATCATCGAGATCCATTTCACCAACGATTGAACGCAGTGAGGTTTGCACTAAGTTTTGAATGGCCCATGTATAGTTTTCAATCCCATAGACGGCATTTACAGGCGTGGTGATGTTGATGTAGGCCACTGCATTCATAAGCAAAACGGCATTATCGCGGGTAATCACTTCTTGAGAGGGAATGTCTAATACAATGTCTTTGGTCGTCACTTTATAAGCCACTTCATCGACATAAGGAATCACAAAGTTGAGACCTGGATTCAACGTGGTATGGTATTTACCCAGACGTTGCACGATCCATTTATAACCTTGTGGAACAATACGGACACCTTTAAAAATGGTGACAGCGGCAAAAGCCAAAATTGCTAAAACGACAATAAATCCACCAGACATATGCTTAACTCACTTTTATCTATTTTCGTTGCTTGAGAGATGTGCTTTGACCATTAAATCATTGCCCAGTATTTCAACGACACGAACACGGTCGCCGACATGGACTTTATCTAAAGTACGACAGTTCCATTCATCTGAACCGAGTACTGGAATGGGAAAGCGAACGCGAATGTGTTCATTTTCAGGACTCGCTTGAATCACCATGCCAATTTGACCGATGGTTGCTTCGCGAGACAGTCCTGCTTTGGTCTTGTCAGTCGAAAGCGGTTTAATAAACTTAAACCAAAGTAAAGTGCATAAAATCGACAAAATAATCCACGTCACAAACTGCGTGGTAACGCCCATCATGGGGAACATCCAGTACAGAATACCGACCATAATGGCCGCAATACCGAACCACAATGCGGCAAAAGCAGGCAGAATCAGCTCTGATAGGATTAACAGAACGCCCAATACAAACCAGTGCCAAGGCTCAAAAGCAAATTCCATACATCTACTCATATATTCGTTATAGGGATATAGATGCAGAAGCATCTATATCAATTTAGCAGATGAATAAGTCTTTGAATATTAAAAATCAAATTTTTTAGAATTTGGCTTTAGGGGCAGGTTTAAAAGCAGCTGGGGTCTTTTTAAAATCGACAATGGCTTTTTCAATCGATTTAATTTTGAGCTGTGCAGCTTTTTCACCTTCTAAAATAGATTGATTGCTGGCTTTTAAGTCCAAAGTGCCCAAGTGTCCGACTTTGGGTTGAATCACCACAGTCGCTTGGCTCAATTCTTCATTGATGCTTTGCTGCCCCATAATATTAATGGTCTGGTCGAGCAAGCCCCACATATTGAGGGGTTTGTTACCGACAGGGCGCGCTGAAATATCAATAGCAATCACAATATCCGCACCCATGTCCTTGGCTGTTTTGACTGGAATTGGGCTGACCAGACCGCCATCAACATACTTGGTTCCACCAATCACTGCAGGGACAAAAACGTTCGGAATACTGCATGAGGCACGTACTGCTTGGCCTGCATTGCCTTTGATAAAATCGGCTTTACGTCCAGTATCAAGACGGGTCGCCACCGCAGCAAAGCGGATAGGGAACTGTTGAATCGGTTTGTTGCCGACGTGTTTGTTGACATAGTCTTGCAGCTTTTGACCTTGAACAAACCCTTGGGAGTTGAGGGTTAAGTCTCGAATGTCCGATTCTTTTAAGGTCAAGGCAATTTGCTGAAGCTGGAAAGGCGTTTTACCACTGGCATAGATACTGCCCACAAAACTTCCCGCACTGGTTCCTGTGACAATTTTAGGTTTAATACCATGTGACTCTAAAACTTTAAGCACCCCAATGTGTGCAAAACCTTTGGCACCGCCACCGCCGAGTGCAATCGCAATCACAGGTTCGCGGGCTTGAATGGGAGTTGTTGTTGGTGTTTTCTTTGATGCAAGATCACATCCTGCCATAGTCAGTGTGAGTACACCAATCAGAGATAAACGAGCAAAATTCATGGTCAAAAATACTAAAACGCAAAACAAATAATGGTGCACATCTCAGCAGATTCGACCTTGATTTACTAGCTATTTTTTAAGCGTTTTTGTAAAGGCTTGGCTAACCATTTTGGGTTCTTGGCTGAAAATTTGCCGATATACAGATCTAAAATATGCTCTAGGTCTTGCTCAAAATGTCCTGTGGGATGAAATACGCCCAAGCAGTGGATGGTTTTTTGCGCATAGTCAAAAGAAAACATCACAATCGGAATCTGTGCACCATGCGCAATGCGATAAAAGCCACTACGGATGGATTCCGCTTGCTTACGTGTGCCTTCAGGTGCCATACCGACCCAAATTTTTTCTTTGCTGTGAATAATATCGATAATGTCTTGGGTTAACCCTTGAGCATGGCTACGATTGACTGGAATCACGCCAATCCACTCAAGTAACGGTTTCAATGGGGTATGAAACAAGTTGTTCTTGCCAAAAATGGTGATTTGCAGGCCTAAGCCCAATAGAGCCGTAAAGCCATGCCATGCATCGATATCTGAGGTATGCGGTGAAATAATTGCTACCGCTTTAGGTAGATTGGGAAATTCGCCAACAAAGCGCCAACCTTGCGCTAAAAAGAGCTGCTTAAAAATAGCGCGAGTGAATGCAGATGAGTTACGACTTGGAACTTGATCTGGTAGCTCTGGAAAATATTGGTTCATTGTTATTATACTCAATCGACCAAGATGTATATCATCTCATCATAAGCACTGATTGGCTTGAATTCATTGGCAAAAAAAGTGAACGGATACCGATCTCAGATGAACATTTTGACCAATCCATGTATATAGGAACAGCATGCTACAGATTCGCAATGTATATATTTTGCTGTTTTCATTGTATTGGGCGCAGGGCTTACCCGTCGGGTTTATGACCCATGCCTTGCCCGTCATTTTAAGAGTGCAGGGTGTTTCATTGGCACAGATTGGGGGCTTTGGACTGCTGATGTTGCCATGGTCGATCAAAGTGTTTTGGGCACCAGTGTTAGATCGCTTTGGGATCACCCGTTTCGGCCACTATCGGAGTTGGATTATTCCATTGCAGTTTCTTACGGTGCTGGTGCTGATCGGACTGTCTTTCCTCCCGATTGATGGATTAAATCAACCTATTTATTTATGGGCTTTCTTTGTGGGCCTCCTGAGTATGAATTTGCTAGGGGCAACGCAAGATATTGCAACCGATGGATTGGCGGTTAATATTTTAAAAGGGGAGCAACAGCACTGGGGTAATACCTTTCAGGTAATTGGATCGCGTCTGGGTTTTATTGTCGGTGGTGGTGCAATCTTGTGGGCACTAGATTGGCTGAGCTGGCAGAGCACTTTTTTGATGCTGGCGGCAATGGTCTTTATAAACACGCTGCCGATTTTAATTTATCCAGAGCCAAAGCATCGAGCTGTTTCAGAAGCTCAGCCTTCACCTTTCAATCTCCAAGAGATCAAAAACTATTTGGCTTATTTTGTCCAGAGTCCCGTACTCGCAGCATGGTTGGCAGTGCTGCTGAGCTTTAAAATAGCGGATGGTTTAGCAGGGCCACTTTTGAAACCTTTAATGGTCGATTTGGGGCTGAGTTTTTCTCAGATAGGGCTTTATGTCACCATGCTAGGTGCATGTGCCGCCTTAATGGGTGCAGGACTTGCGGGCTATAGTTTGAAGTTGATTCGTCGTGCCACGGCTTTAGTGCTGTATTCGGTGCTTAAAATATTCAGTCTGGCGGCTTATACATGGTTGGCCTTTCAATATGAAAACCAGCACAGTATGCAGCCGTGGCTGATATATCTGATCAATGCCTTTGAAGATATGACCTCATCGATGCTGTTGGTGGTCATGCTCACCCTAGTGATGCAGTACAGTCGTAAACATATGGCAGGCACGGACTTTACTTTTCAAGTAGCGTTGATGGCCACTGTCAGTGGTGGTTTGTATAGTGTGAGCGGTCTATTGGGAGATTGGCTCGGCTATTTTAATTATCTGTGTATGATTGTAGTCATTGCGATGTTGAGCCTGTGGTTTATCTTCAAATGGCGTGGCATTGCGATGCATTCAGACCTTTCATAATTCATTCATAAATAAATCATAAAAAGTGCTAAATAATGATGTAAACAATTAAAAAATATAACTAAATAATTTTTTAATTGTTTTGTCATATATGTCTGAACGGTAATATTTGTAACAAATTTACCGTAGGATATTTTGATAATGAAAACACAAATTGCAGCCGCAATCGCTTTAAGTTTAGTGGCAGGGGTAACATTCGCAGCACCTACTTTTTATGGTGAAATTGATGTTACGGCCGATTATTTACCTGAAGACAATACTTCACCAAATAAAGACCGCGATGTGGTCGAGCTGAACTCTAACAACTCCTTTTTGGGGTTAAAGGGCGAAGAGAAGCTAACAGATCGCTTAAATGCACTATACCAAGCTGAATTTACCTTCTATGTGGACAATGGTGGTAGCACGGATACTTTCGTTCCGCGTAATTTACTCGTTGGCTTACAAGACCAGAAACTTGGCACATTGAAAGTCGGTAAAATTGATACCCCCGTTAAACAACTGTCTTCAGTGGTAGATACCTTTAATAACTATGTGGCCAACAAAGCCGATGTGGCGGGGATTTTCACGGGTGAAAACCGAGTCGATAACGTGCTGGTCTATGAAACACCTGCTTGGGGAGTGGGCGCAGGTAAACTGAAAGCTGCGGCACTGTTAGCAACAGGTGAAGCTGGTGGTATTGAAAAATCTAAAGGCGGTGCAAAAGTTGCAGGGCGTGGTCTGGGCGATGCTTGGTCAGCATCAGTGGTCTATGACAGTAAAAAGTTTGTTGCAGGGATTGGTTATGATAAGGCCATTCCGTCAACCTTTGCAGGACGTGGCACTTTGAATGCTTCAGCGCCTGAAGTGACTGGCGGGGTGGCAGGTAGTGCCTTTGCAGCAGCTGATACTTTGCGTGCCATTGGCCGAGTAAATCTGAATAATGGTTTGGCGTTGAAAGCCTTATATCAAACTTCTGAAGTGGCGGATGTACAAGGTAATGATGCTGTCGCAGCTACCATAGACGACGCACAAGGCTGGTTGGTTGGGGCTGAATATAACTTACCGACTGCCAAAGCTTGGACAGTGAAAGCTCAATACAGTCAAAACTCAACCAGCTTTAAAACATCTAAAGATGACTTTGATGCACAGCAGTTTATTGCAGGTGCTGATTATGCCTTTACCAAGCAAGTTAAAGCTTATGGTTACGCAGGGATTTTGACGCTTGAACAAGCATCATTTGAAACCAAACAACCTGTAGTAGGCACAGGGATTGAATACAAATTTTAATGTTTAAGTGATAGAAAAGGGTAAAGTCTATACAGATTAATGCTGATCAGTTAAGGAGTTTTATAGAAACTCCTTAACTTTTTGTCGTTCATGATGGAATCTTCGTATTTTAAAATTTAATATTTGGAGCTCGTCCGTTCTTTTGCGTAGCCAAAAGAACCAAAAACATTTGTCATCCGCAAAACCTTTTGCTTTTCTGCATTTAAATGATCATTCTGCAAAAATATTCCTTTTAAATGGACATGCAGGTTGCGGATGACGCTTCCGCGTATCAAATAATATTGGGCGGCTCAAAAAGGGCATCTGATTGCTTAACTGATCGGTATGACTTTATATATTCGGCCACAGCGCCTTTTTTATTTAAGCGAGTTTTAAGTTTAGAAAACTACATTGGGGCATCCGCTCAGCAAGACATGATTTAAAATGTTCAATTTGCAGTCTATTTTTAAAGAAGTTTCACTTTCGCGCTTTAACGTATATTTGGCGCTGTGGTTAGCCGTGGTTTTAAATGTGATGTTCTATAAGCAAGTTCAGTTGCTTACACCGTATCATGGTTTTAAAGCGTATGCCTTTATCGGCGCTACCGTTTTGGTGGTGTTGGCTTTTTATCATTTGGTTTTTCAGCTGCTACAGTGGCGGCCGATGGCTAAAGGGTTGGCTGCGTTATTGATCATCATTGGTGGAATGAGTGCCTATTTTGTCAACAGTTTAGGCGTTTCGATCACACCAGATCAGATCCAAAACATGATGCAAACCGATGGCAATGAAGTGCGCGACTTGTTGTCATGGCGTCTAGTACTGTGGATTGGGGCGATGGTGGTGCTACCTTTAGTCGTTTTATTTAAGGTTAAAATCCGCCGTGATCCTTTAAAAACCGTGTTATTGCACAAGCTGTTCGGTAGTGCAGTCTCTATTTTTCTGATTGCAGGCATGTTATTTATTTTCTTTGTTGATTATGCCGCGATTTTCCGTGAGCATCGTGATCTCAAAGGGATGATTTCACCGCAAAATGCGATCAGTTCAACCCTGTCGTATTATAAAAAGAATCGACCACAGCAGCATTTACCGTTAGTGACTTATGGTGAAGATGCCCATTTGGTGGAGCAAGTCGGACAGCAAAACTTGCCGAAATTGATGGTTTTGGTGGTCGGTGAAACGGCACGTGCAGAAAGTTTTTCTCTAAATGGCTATGCGAAAAAGACCAACCCTGAGCTGGAAAAACTCAATGTCATCAACTTTAATCAAGTCAGTTCTTGCGGGACAGCCACTGCAGTTTCGGTGCCTTGTATGTTTTCAGGCATGCCACGTGAAAACTATGATGCACAGTTAGCGCACCACCGTGAAGGTTTATTAGATCTTGCACAGCGTGCAGGTTACAAAGTGACATGGATTGACAATAATTCTGGCTGCAAAGGCGTTTGTGATCGGGTTGAGCAGTATAAAATTCCTGAACCGATACAGAAAAAATGGTGTTCAGCCGATGGTGAATGTACCGATGAAATTTTGGTGGATAGCTTAAAAGCCTATATGACCGGTATTTCGGCTGATGATAAAACGCCACGTTTAATTGTATTACACCAAATGGGCAGTCATGGACCAGCTTACTATAAGCGTTCAACGCCTAAGTTTCAGCCCTTCCAACCAATGTGCGAAACCAATGCCATTCAAGCCTGCACACCTGAACAGCTGAAAAATAGTTATGACAACTCCATTGTTTATACCGACCATGTGTTGAGTCAACTGATCGGTGTATTAAAGCAAAACTCAAACTTTGAGACCGGTTTTTGGTATTTATCTGACCATGGTGAGTCGACTGGTGAGCACGGTCTGTATTTACATGGTTCACCTTATGCTATTGCACCGAGCCAACAGACCCACGTACCGATGCTGATGTGGTTTTCAGAAACATGGCAAAAGCAGAATCCGCAACAAATCGCTTGCTTAGGGCAACAAAAAAGCCAAGAATTAAGCCAAGATCATTTGTTCCCAAGCTTATTGAGTTTACTTGGGGTAAAAAGTACGGTGATTGATTCAAAAAATAATATGTTAGAACACTGTACTGCGACCAAAGCGAGCGCTTAGACCATGTCAAAAATATTGATTATTGAAGATGATTTTATGATTGCAGAGTCCACACAAACGCTGCTGCGTTATCAGCAGTTTGATGTGGTGTGGGTCAACAATGGTTTTGATGGTTTAAAGCAATTACAACAATATCCATTTGATGTGGTGCTGCTGGATTTGGGTCTACCGATGATGGATGGGATGCAGGTTCTAAAAAATATTCGTTCACTTTATCCAACTTTGCCTGTGCTGATTATTTCAGCGCGAGATCAGTTACAAAACAGAGTCGATGGTTTAAATCATGGCGCGGATGATTACTTAATCAAACCTTATGAGTTTGATGAGTTGTTGGCACGTATTCATGCGCTTTTACGTCGTAGTGGCGCGTTAAAACAGCAAAAGCAAAGCCAGACTTTGAGTTATGCAGGTCTAGAATTAGATGAAGATTTGCACTTAGCCAAGTACAAAGGGCAGACCATTGATTTATCGAACCGTGAATGGGCTATTCTAATTCCTTTGGTCAGTCATCCAAATAAAATTTTTTCCAAAACCAATTTGGAAGAAAAGCTCTATGACCTTGACTCGGAAATTAACAGCAATACCATTGAAGTTTATATTCACCATTTACGTGCCAAACTTGGCAAAGACTTTATCCGTACCATTCGAGGTTTAGGCTATCGTTTGGGGCAGGTTGAAGCATAAAATGGCGAAGTCGACTCCTGTTTCCTTAAAGCGTCAACTGATTACCTATACCTCTTTATTTAGTATTGTGATGGGGTGTTTGTTGGTGATTGCAGCATATCGCATTGCGCTTGAAGAGACCAATGAGATACTCGATGCACAAATGCGTAATTTGGCTGAGCGTGTTGCAGAGCATGATCCCGCTCCAATTAAGAGTGAGTTTGAAGCGGACAGACACTATCACGAAGAAGATTTGTTTGTAGATGTCTGGTCATATGGACTGCCTGAACAACGGCAACATGAGTTTGATTTATTAATACAACCCGTTAAAAAAGCTGGATTTTATACCCATCATACAGCACAAGGATTATGGAATACCTATGTGCTGCCAACAGAAAAGTATCAAATTCAAGTCAGTCAGCAGCGCAGTGTAAGACAAAAGCTGGCTTTAGAGCTGGCGGCCAATATGTTGATTCCATATTTACTGTTTATGCCTTTGGCTTTATGGGGGCTGAGTTGGATTATTGGGCGTAGTCTAAAACCCTTGGATGAGTTTAAAGCGGAACTTGCACAGCGTGAACCGCATGAACTAAGCGAGATTAGGCCCGATGGTTATCCTTTGGAAATTCTTCCGACCATCAATGAAATGAACCGTTTATTTGAACGAATTTCGCTGTCGCAACAAGAACAAAAGCAATTCATTGCCGATGCAGCGCATGAGCTCAGAACCCCGATTACTGCGCTGAATTTGCAAATGAAAATTTTGCTGCATGAATTTCCAGAACACCAAGCGTTAAAAAACCTAAGTTTAGGCTTAATTCGGATTCAACATTTGGTATCACAATTGCTCAATTTGGCAAAACAGGATGCTTCTGTACCAAGTTTAGAACCTACACAAAGACTAGGGCTAAGTGATGTAGCAGTTGAATGTATGGAGCAACTGATGGAACTGGCACTAGCGAAAAACATTGATTTGGGCTTGGAACAGCATGAAGCACTGTGGATAGAAACTCAAAGTTCTGCCTTACATTCGATTGTCTATAATCTCTTGGATAATGCGATTAAATATACGCCTGAACAGGGCGTGATTAATGTCTCCATTTATCAACAAGATCAGCAAGCCATTGTTCAAATTGAAGACAGTGGGCCGGGCATTGCGCCAGAGCTTTATGATCATATCTTAAAGCGTTTCTATCGCGTACATCATCATCTGGAAGTCGGCAGTGGACTGGGTTTATCCATTGTCGATAAAGCCGCAGAAAAAATTGGCGCCAAACTGCACTTTGGACAAAGTACAGGATTGGGCGGCTTACAAGTTCAAGTGATCTTTAAGCTGTAGTTTCGGCTTGATTTGGGCTGGGCTGTGTAAACTGCTTATAACACAGCGCATATGCCAGTACATTGACCAGCCAAATCACCCATGCCGTCCATAAATTGTGACTGAGGAAATGTGCGCCCCGCATCATTTGCGCCCAACCCATGACAAAGCCTAGAATGAGGGCGGCAAGAAAATAAAACCACGCGCGTTTGGGTTCATTTAGACGGTATACGAAATATCCCACAAAGAGCGCAAAACCTGTTGCGGCATGTCCTCCAGGGAAGCAATGTCCTGCGCTGGCGGATAAGTCCCAAAAGAAATCATGTGTCGTGGCCAGAGTCATGTCCCATGGGCAGGCATGCGCGGATTGTGATTTTAAAATTCCAATGAGGCTGGTACTGATGAGGACTAAGCCAATGAAATAGCCATTTTGCCAACGCTGGGGTTTTAACGCAGCCCATTTATATGAAGCGAGCCATTTCAGCAAATAAATTACATACACTGCGATGATGATGTCTTTAACATAACGGTGATTCAGTTCTGCTAAGGCCCAGTCGCGCTTTAGTGGAAAATGACCAGTTTGATCCATAAAGGGGTGAATCAGTTGTAAGTCGATGGTGCCCGCTACAGGGAAGAGCAGCCACAATACGGCAAAACCCAGCGTCAAAATAAAAAACTGAAGGATGAAAAAACGTTGCTGATCCGACACAAGTGAGGCCATGTTCTGAAAATAAGCGCTATTCCAACAGCGTCAGCTTAAACGAGGCTTAACATAAACGCTGTTTCATCTGCTTTAGCATGATCTGTGCTTTGGTTATCGCTTTAAGGCGAATACAAAGTGTCGGTTCAGTGTTACATTTGCTCTCAAATACATGAGGTTTAAACATGTCGATACGTGCTGTTCTATTTGATTTGGATAATACCTTGACGCATCGTGGGCGAAGTGTTGCGGCTTTTAGTCAAAGCCTTGTCGACTATTATCAAAGCCAACTTAACTTCGTCGATGTAGAACAGATTGAGTCGATTGTGAATCGGATCGACAATGGTGGTTATCCCTTAAAAGAGTATTTAACCCATCCCAGTATCGGTGCTTCAGTGGCTTACGCTTTGCTACAGGAGTTAAACTGGCAGGCGCCTCCGCATTTAGAAGCATTAAGCAATTTCTGGTTTGAGCAGTTTGGTTCCAGTGCAGTGGCGATGCCTGAGGCAGAACAAACGCTGACCCGTCTAAAGCAAGCAGGATATAAACTCGCCATTATTTCAAATGGTGGTCATGCCACACGGCTGTCTATATTAAATGGCTTGGGCTTTCAGCATTATTTTGATGTGATCAATAGCTCTGGATTGTTTGGCCAAGCCAAACCTCAAGTTGATATTTTTATTGACACCTTACAGCAACTGGCTGTTGAGGTGGAGCAATGCTTATTTATCGGTGATCATCCTATTAATGATGTACAAGGTGCGCAGCAGGCTGGAATGCAAGCCCTGTGGCTATCTGGTTTTCATGTACCCTCAGTACAGATGACTGCACCGAGTATTACGGCATTGTCTGAGATTTTTGATTATTTAGAATGCTAAAAGCCTCTTATAATGTTCAATACGAATAAAAAAAAGCGGCCAATGTGAGCCGCATTAAAATGGAAATGTGTTTAGAACATACTGTCATCTGAGTTGGCAGAGATTTTATGAATGGATAAATCTGCACCGCGGAATTCATCTTCTTGGCTTAAACGAATGCCCATCGTGGCTTTTAAAGAGCCATAGACCACCAATCCACCAATAACAGCAATACCAATAGCTAAGAGCGTACCAATCAGCTGTGACATCATCGCAACACCGCCTAAGCCCCCAAGCCATTTTTGACCAAAGATCCCGACTGCAAGCCCACCAAAGGCACCACATACGCCGTGCAAAGGCCATACTCCGAGTACATCATCGACTTTCAGCTTGTTTTGGGTGTAGGTGAAAAGTTTGACAAAAATCAGTCCAGCAATGGCGCCAATCACCAATGCCCCAATCGGATGTACGACATCCGAACCTGCACAAATTGCCACAAGACCCGCTAAAGGACCATTGTGTAAGAAGCCCGGGTCATTTTTTCCTGCGAAGTTGGCTGCTAAAGTTCCGCCAACCATGGCCATAAGTGAGTTAATCGCGACCAGTCCTGAAATTGCATCTAAACGTTGTGCACTCATCACGTTAAAGCCGAACCAACCAACAATCAAAATCCATGAACCTAAAGCCAAGAAAGGAATAGACGAAGGGGGATGTGCACTGACACGACCATCTTTTTTGTAGCGACCATCACGTGCACCGAGTAGAACCACCGCAGCCAGAGCGATCCAGCCTCCCATAGCATGTACCACCACTGAACCTGCGAAGTCATGGAAACTTGCACCGAAAGTGTCTTGTAGCCACTGTTGTAAACCAAAGTTGCCATTCCATGCGATTCCTTCAAAGAAAGGATAAACCAAGGCCACCAATAACACGGTGGCAATCGCTTGTGAGCGCATTTTGGCACGCTCGGCAATACCGCCTGAAATAATGGCTGGAATTGCGGCCGCAAAAGTGAGCAGGAAAAAACAGCGCATCAGGTTATAACCATGATCCGCCGCTAAGGTATCCCCGATATGGAAAAAATGGTGTCCATAGGAAATGTAATAACCTACAAAGAAGTAGGCAATTGCGGAAAGTGAAAAGTCCGTTAAAATTTTGCTTAAAGCGTTGACTTGATTTTTATGACGAACTGTCCCTAGTTCTAAAAAAGCAAAGCCCGCATGCATGGCAAGGACTAAAACCGCACCAAGAAGAAGAAAAAGTAAGTCAATATTTTGCATGTTTAGGTTCCATTTGAGTGCAAAATTTTGCAAAAAGAAACTCAGTATACTGATGCCTGTAATTTCGTGAAGATCTCAGCAAAAAGGAAATATTGATTAAGTTTTGCTTAAAAATAACAAGACTCGATATAAAGCAAAAGTGTGCACCATGATGGTGTTTGTGCATTGCAGTGGTGCATGGGTTAAAATATAAATTAATATTAAGTTAATGAATATATTATGTTTATCTAATTTTCTTTATTTTAAATATACAGGTGTATATTTTGTCTTTTGAGTGAAACCCAAAAAGTAGCAACACAAAAAAATGATAAAAAAATTCGGTTAGCAGCTATTGTGAGCTGAGTCTCCGTTGCTTTGTTCTCTTTTGGAACGCTCATGCCATGAAATGTGCGTGCTGATTGTGCATCAGTGAAAGTTTTTAAACATGATTTGTATTTTCTCATTCTTATTTTAATTTATCATAGATAAAACCTGAATAATCACATAACTATATGTAATTAATTGTAATTATTGTCATATATGATCAGTCCTATTTCATCGTTTTACATCTACAACGAGACAAAATAGTCGGGCAATATTGGCTTTTTGCTGAAAAGTCATGATTACAGAGTTTGCACAAAAAACAAAGACAAGCAGCAGAATTGGCATTTTAGGTTTTGCTGCTTGAGCGTGATTTCTTAGAGGATATTGGGGCATTTTAAACTGATATTTTTTGATGGATTATGATGAAGAAAAAACTAATAGCAACATTGTTTGGTCTCCCATGTGTGATGGCTTGGGCCAGTAGTGAAGTAACTTCGGATTGGGGTTATCAAGCACAAACAGCACCGCAGTATTGGAGTCAGCTCAATAGCAAATACCAAACTTGTGCGGGGCATAATCAATCGCCTATTAATATTGAGCATGTTATTTCAGCAGACCTTGCGCCATTTGATTTTGATTATAAAACGGCTGCAACGAGTATCGTGAAGCTCCCTCATACTTTACAAGCCAATTTTCATCAAGGCAGTTATTTAAGTTTAGAGGGAGAACGATTTCAATTATTGCAAATGCATTTACATAGCCCTTCAGAAAATACGGTTCACGGCAAAAGCTTTCCGATGGAATTACATTTAGTCCATGCTTCTGAAAAAGGCGAGCTGACTGTGATTGCGATGATGTATGAACAAGGGGAAAAGAATCAAGCACTTGATGGACTGTGGCAGCAGTACAGGCACCCCCAGAAAGTATTCAATTTAAACGCAGATCAATTTCTGCCGACACATCGCGAGTACTACCGTTTTAATGGTTCGCTCACGACACCACCGTGTACTGAAGGTGTACGTTGGGTGGTCTTAAAAGATATTCAGCAGGCATCAGCACAGCAAATCGCAAACTTCGCTGCACTGATGGGGTATCCGAATAATCGTCCTGTTCAAGCCACCAATGCGCGCTTGGTTTTAGACTAGAGCGTGAATTAAAAAAGCAGATCGTGTGATCTGCTTTTTTAATGTGGGATAACACGTCTGTGCTAGTGCAAGATCTTGTCTAAGAACTGTTGAGCACGATCACCACGTTTGGTGTTAAAGAAATCATCTTTGCTACAGTCTTCGACAATTTTACCTTGATCCATAAACAACACACGGTTGGCCACTTGGCGGGCAAAGCCCATTTCATGGGTGACACACATCATGGTCATGCCTTCATGTGCCAACTCGACCATCACATCAAGAACTTCATTAATCATTTCAGGGTCAAGCGCCGATGTAGGCTCATCAAACAACATGGCAATCGGATCCATGCTTAATGCACGGGCAATTGCGACACGTTGTTGTTGTCCACCTGAAAGTTGTGCTGGAAATTTATGTGCATGTGCACTCAGCCCAACCCGTTCTAAATAGCCTAAGCCTTTCTTTTTCGCTTCAGCTTCAGAGCGTCCCAATACTTTAATTTGGGCAATGGTTAAATTTTCAGTAATGCTGAGATGTGGAAACAACTCGAAATGCTGAAACACCATGCCTACGCGACTGCGTAATTTGGTCAAATCTGTTTTCGGGTCTTTGATGGGAATTCCATCGACTGTGATTTGACCTTGTTGGAAGGCTTCCAGTCCATTCACTGTTTTAATCAGGGTCGATTTTCCTGAGCCTGATGGACCACAGACCACCACCACTTCACCTTGACAAATTTGTGTGGTGCAATCGGTTAACACTTGAAAATCGCCATACCATTTACTGACATTTTGGAGGTCAATCATTACTTTTTGGTCGCTCATACGCTTAACCTCCTTTGTAATCGTTTTACTGCATATGTGGCTAGCATACTGATGGTGAAATACACTAGGCCTGCAAATAAAATATATTGTGTTAATAGAGACATCAAATCGCCCCGCACGTAGTTGGTGCGGAAAAAGTCGAGTAGGCCAATGGCGTACACCATGGTCGAGTCTTGGAACAAGATGATGGTTTGCTGTAACAGCAGCGGTGTCATTTTACGAAAGGCTTGCGGCAAAATGATTAAGCGCATGGACTGACCATAGGTCATGCCTAGTGCATAAGCCGCGGCAGACTGTCCTTTAGGAATCGATTGAATCCCTGCACGTACAATTTCCGAGAAATAAGCCGCTTCAAACAGCATGAACGCCACAATACTTGAGACCAAAGCGGTATCAATGGTCAGGTAATTTCCCGTGACTGTGGTGTAGATGAACGGTACAGCAAAGTAGAACCACATCAATACCAACAGCAGAGGAATCGAGCGGAATAAATTGACATAGCCTTGGGCAATTAAATTCAAGATGCGAATTGAAGACAAACGCATCAGTGCCAACAGCGTGCCAATGAAAATACCGCCAATGGTGGCAATACAGACCACTTTTAAAGTGATGCCTAAACCATGCCATAGGGCAGGTGCAGATAACTGCAAATCATGGGTAAATGCGGTGAGCCATTCCATTATTTAGCTCCTGCAATTAAACCTGGGACACGTAAGCGTTTTTCAAGCAGCGTCATTAAGGTAATTAGGCACACGTTGATAACGATGAAAATAATCGTGACATAGGTATAGATTTCGATGGTGTTCTGTGTATATTCGCTGATGGTTTTCATCTGAGAAATAATCTCGGAGACCCCAACCAAAGAGGCCACAGAAGTATTCTTGACGCAGTTGGTCAACTCTGAGCTCAGAGGCGGCAAAATCGTACGGAAGGACTGCGGTAAAATGACATAGCGGTATAGTTGTGCGGTACTAAACCCCATGGCATAACCTGCATTCACCTGTCCTGTCGGTAAGGCTTCAATACCTGTGCGGACTTGTTCGCAGACACGTGCTGCGGTAAACAGTCCAAGACCAATACTGGCTGAAATCAGCGCTGTTGTTCCTGCACTTAAATCATTAATCCACCATGACTTAATCGGACCAGGTAAGAAATTCGGCACCACATAAAACCAAATAAATAATTGGATCAGTAGCGGTACATTACGAAAAATGGTGACGTAACCAGTGCCGATGGCACGTGCGGTTTTATTGGGAAGCGTGCGCATAATGCCGAGAATACTTCCGAGCACCATTGCAATGCTCCAAGCCACAATGGCAATAACAAACAGCCAGCCTAAACCAATCAAAATCCAACTGAGATAGGTGCTATCTCCGACGCCTGTGGATTGCCAAAGGACGGCCCAGTTCCAGGTATAATTCATGACAATCCCCTAAAATAGGTCAGGCAAAGAAACTTTGCCTGAGTGAACATTAATCTTTCCCTTATCGTTTACTGATCACGGTCATGTGGGTTTGCAATTAAGGCTTTAAGTTGGTCTGACATAGCAAAGTTCAGGTTAATGTTTTTCGGTGGAATTGGTTGTTCAAACCATTTGTTGTACATCTTGTTAATTTCACCTGAGCTATAAGTGGCTTTAATTGCATCATCAACCACTTGCTTAAAGCCTGTGTCACCTTTACGCAACATACAGCCATAAACTTCTTGAATTGGTGCTGTACCAACAATGTGCCACTTGTTTGGATCTTTGGCTTTCGATTTTTCTCCAGCAAGTAAAATGTCATCCATCATAAACGCAGCAGCACGACCGCTTTGGAGCATTAAGAATGATTCAGCATGGTCTTTAGCAGAAATCACTTCACCAATACCAAGTTCTTTTTCATGCTGACGGATATAGCGTTCAGAGGTTGTTCCTGCTGTCGTTACTAATTTTTTGCCTTTTAAGTCAGCAAAGTCCTTCACACCTGAATCGGTTGCAGTAAGTAAACGTGAACCCACTTCAAAGAAGCCCACAGAAAAATCAACTTGTTGCTGGCGTTCTTTGTTGTTTGTAGTTGAACCACATTCAAGATCGACTGTGCCATTTGAAACCAATGGAATACGGTTTTGGCTGGTGACTAAGTTATAGCGAACTTTCAAATCAGGCATATTCAGCTTTTGTTTAACAGCTTCAACCACTTTGAGCTGTAAATCATGTGCATAACCGACTGGTTGATTTGGGTTGTCTGCGATATAGGAGAATGGAATAGAGGAGTCACGGTAACCTAAAACAATGGTTCCTGATTTTTTAATCTTATCTAAAGTGCCTGACTGTGAAGCATCTGCGCCAGTGCTAGCTGCATCCGTTGCAGGTGCTTTGTTGTCGCTACATGCACTGAGGCTCAGCGCAAGTGCACTTGCACAAAATAAGGCAGAAAGATTACGTTGCATGGTCATGTACAAACTCCTTTTGTTTGCAGCATCAATTGCATTGTTTTTATCAAAAACGTCAGAATTGGGTTAAAGCTTTATTCTGTGCAAAAGATGTTCTTTTTATGGTATTTTTTTACAGCTTAGTCTGCATCTTAATCGAGATTGCTTTTGCTGCTCAAGTGGGATTTTTAATATTTTGTTAATAATGCTTTAAATAAGTGCATCGCTATATTCCTCTGATATTAAAAAGAAAATTATGCATAATGCGTGCCATTTCAAGTTTTCTAATTCATTTTATTAGGCTAATGTCTAATGCCACAGGGTTGGCTATGCGTATCGTTATGGATGCATGACAGAATGGATTTTGTTCGTGTAGAACATGCTAAAACTGCAATAGCAAAGAAAAGTGCTTTATTTTGAAGATGATCCGTTTTATGACGCAGTATATAAAAGTCAGTTAGATTCGGTTTACTGTCCTACGTTTTCCGCAGAGGATTAAAAACTAAAAATAAAAGCGACTGTACGTTATGAACAAATGACGGGGCACAATCGCAGGGGGAGGAGATGATCAGGCATGTATCAAGAAGTGCTTAGTGCACAAACATATCCATATATTCACGGATTTCAGAAATAGCTGTTTCAATATCCGTCGTCAGCCATGTTGGCTCAAACAGCACAATATAGTGATCTAAACGGTCTTGAGGTACAACTAAACGCACAGGACATTCTTCTTCCAGTAAGCGCCAAGGAATAATGGGTGTTTCATTGTCTAAAAAGGCTTGCACATTTCGAATATCAATAATCATGGCATTGACACATTCAGGAAAAGGCATCACTGAAAACTCTTCAGTACGACGACGGAAAAACTCCAGATCGCCCCACTTTAGAATATAACTAGGCTTAGAAAATTCAATAATACCAATAAGATGTTGGTCTCGCGTGTAGTGCAAATGACATTGGTGCGTAACATCAGTGTCTAAATCAAGCGTTACACTTTGTTGACGATATGCCATAAAGTCCAAAAACAGCTAAAACAAGGTGCATAATTATAGCGCAAATTCAGTTGAAGAGCGCTGTTCGCCAGACTCTTTTTGTCTATGCCTATATGAAATACTTTTTATATGACTTTTAACACTGAATTGACAGATGAATGGGTGTTTTTAAAACCATAAAAAATAATAACTTAACTTAAAATAAAGCATTTGTTTACTATCTCACTATGCTTTGAAACACAATGCTACACAAGCAGTTGTTAGTATAAAAATTCGACAACTTGATAATAGAAAATTGAGGGGGAGCTATGACACATGATTTCAATAAACCGCCCCATGTACAAACGCCAGAGGAGCGGCAAAAGAAAAAACGCGTGCCTGTGTATATGTTGGCATTGGTCGGAATTTTCTTAATCGCATTATTACTTTATATGTTTGCAGATACCAAGCCAAATCCGAATGAGGCGCCTCCAGGACATCCAAATCCGAGTGCAGAGCCTGCAACACCGAATAACAGCACCACTGCAACAGCAGGTGATGAAGCGGTAGCCACCGATAGCAATACGGCGACTGCAACTGACCGCTAAATGAGACTAAAGCCCTTGTCATGTACAGGGGCTTTTTCTTTAGCAGTCATCAAAAAGGTATTCCATTTCTCATTGATACCTCATGGCAGACAGTCACTTCAAAACTAAAATCTGTATTTGAGCGAAGGTCGCTGTGAGGTAGACATAACAAGAGGGAGAACAAAATGAATGATTATGTAGGGCATCAGGGTCGATTTGATGCGATGTATTATTGGGATCAGTTTCACCCGATCCTGTCCGCAATCGCCATCCTGATCATTGGTTGGATTATTGCATTATTGATTGCAAGTGCTGTGAAAAAGGTTTTAACCAAACTTGGGACCAACCAAAAACTTTCCAGTGCTACCGGCCATCGCTCAAATATTGAAAATATTATCTCTCGAGTTGTGTTTTGGCTTATTTTGATCATTGCAGTGATTGGCGCACTCAATGTCCTCAATCTCACCAGTGTAAGTGGGCCATTTAGTAATATGGTTCAACAGTTCTTGTTGTTTATTCCACAACTGTTGGCTGCTGTTGCTGTGGGTTTTATTGGCTGGATTGTGGCAAATCTGGTCAAAGTGGGTTTACAAAAAGGACTTGATCGCACTCAGCTAGATGAAAAGCTCAGTCAGGATGTCGGAGTCAGTACCCTGAGCCAAAACATCAGTGAAATTGTGTATTGGCTGATTTTATTACTATTCTTACCCATTGTTTTGTCGATACTCGGTCTGACAGGGCTGCTCTTTCCGATCCAAAATATGGTCAATGAAGCCGTACTGTATCTGCCAAATATCTTTATTGCGGGTGTAATTGTTTTTGCGGGCTATATTCTGGCAAAAATTGTACGGGGCATTATTGAGGGTTTATTGAGAAGCCTAGATGTACAAAAACAGGTTGAAAAAGTAGGACTGTTTAAAAACTCAGATTTGGCTAAAGTGCTCGGATCTTTTGTTTTTGCAATCGTCATTATCACAGCGCTGATTATTGCGTTTGAAGCTTTAGGGATTGATGCAATTTCTCAACCTGCGACGGCCATGTTGTATGAAATCATGAATGCGATTCCGCACATCATTGCGGCGGCATTAATTTTAATTTTGGCCTATGTAGTGTCACGTTTTGTTGCAAGCCTTGTGGTTGAAGTCTTGTCGGGAACAGGTGTAGATGACATTCCAAGCAAAGTTGGCTTGCAACGTTTCTTAGGAAACACCAAAGCGTCTTGCGTCGTGGGTTATTTCATTGTGTTCTTTACCATGTTATTTGCGGTCTCTGAGGCGGCAAATCGGCTCGGTTTTGAACAGATTAGTGGTTTGATTGCGATGTTTATCCAGTTTGGTGCAAACATCCTATTGGGTGCAGTCATTCTGGGCGTGGGCTTCTGGCTGGCGAACTTGGTTGCACAGGTGATTGAGCGTGGTGAATACAACAGCTCTCGTTGGGTGGCGAACATTGTTCGTGTCTTGATCATTGGCTTGGTATTGGCGATGGGCTTGCGTGCAATGGGTATCGCAGATTCCATTGTGAATTTGGCTTTTGGCTTAACGCTTGGGGCCGTTGCCATTGCATTTGCACTGGCTTTTGGTCTCGGTGGGCGTCAACCTGCGGAACGGGTTTTGACCGATTTGTTAGATAAAGCCAAAAAAGAAGGTACGCAACCGAATCCACTTTATCAGGCCAAAGCTGAAAGCACGCAATCAGGACAGGGCAAAGAAGAGCATGCCTCACTGAAAGAGCAAATGGATACACCAACGGTTGCAGAGGAATATCAACATGCAGATGATATTCCAACTACAGCAGAGGTCGATCCTGCGCATAAACCTTTAAATAAACCTTTTGGTTCAACGGGTGAAGCTGAACAAGATATTGACGTTCACCCCAAAGATCCAGACTAAATTAATCGCACTAAACACCGACCGCTGATGGCGGTTGGTGTTTTTTATTGGAGTAAACTGATGTCAAAAAAAACCCCAAATAAATATTTTGCCCCAATCATCATTGCAGGTATTACGGTTGGATTTTTTGTGAGTGCTTATAAATTTGTATTTGCAAAAACCAAGACCAGTGAGACAACACAGACCAATGCTGAAAGAATACCGACTGCGGCAACTGAGGGACGCGATGCGGTTGAATCTGATGAAAAATAATACAAAAGTCTATAGTGTTGAATGAACTTTAATTTGGTATGTTTGATGCATGTGGAATATGGATATTTCATAAATTAGAAATACTTACATGCCTATACTTTTGTGATAGCTGTATGGACATTTCACGATTTATTTTTATAAATTGCAGTTTAAAAAGGAAAAAACAGATGATACAAATATTAAAAAAAACATTGATGATGAAACGTTCAGTGATCCATCCGAGCCATGTCCATATTGCTATTGCGAAAATGGACTTAGCACTTGCCCGTCAGCAGAAGCAAAAGCAGTACGTACTGCTACGCACGGACTATTTGGAATAATTTATAGCTTAAGTACATTGCTTAGACATATTCTGATGCGGCATGCGCAGATGACCATGCCCATTGGAAGTTAAAGCCTCCCAAATGTCCTGTAACATCGAGTATTTCACCGACAAAGTACAAGCCTTTTTGCTTTTTACTTTCCATGGTTTTCGATGAAACTTCAGTGGTGTCTACGCCACCTAAAGTCACCTCAGCAGTACGGTAGCCTTCGGTTCCTGATGGTTTGACTTCAAACGCATGCAAGCGCGTTGCAATGTGCTCCAGTTTCTCATCCGACAGTTGGCCAATCGCTGTTTCAGCCAGTTCAGGCCAAATGAGGTTTTGCAGTTCAACCACCACACTTTTAGGAAAATGTTCACCAAGTAAAGTACGCAGCAGGGCTTTGGGTTGACTGTGCTTCTTGGCTTTTAAATAGTCGTGCAAATCCACACTTGGCAAGAAGTCAATTTTGAAGCTTTGTCCCACATCCCAATAATTCGACAGCTGTAGCGAGCTTGGCCCACTGAGCCCACGATGGGTAAATAAAAGGGCTTCGGTGAAAGCGTTTAAGTCATTCGATAAAGTGGCATCGACCGCATTGCCACTTAAGCGTGTGGTCACTTCTTTAAAGCTATCTGAAAAGGTAAAAGGCACCAAACCTGCGCGAGTTGGATATACATGGTGGTCAAATTGTTTGGCAATTTCATAACCAATGCCAGAACCACCTAAAGTTGGAATGGATAAACCACCTGATGCAACCACGACAGATTCAGCCTCAAAATAACCTAGTGTCGTGGCAATTTGAAAACCTTGCTCATCGAGTGCGGTGATGGCTTTCACTTCACAGTTGGTTTTAATATCGACCAAACCTGTTTTTTCACACTCGCTCAACAGCATAGCTAAAATTTCTTTGGCACCTTTTAGGGTGAAAAGCTGACCGTGTTTACGCTCTTCATATTCAATGCCGTACTCACATACTAGGCCAATAAAGTCCCAATTGGTATAGCGAGTGAGGGCTGAAATCACAAAGTGTGGATTATGTGAAATAAAGTTGCTTGGCTCGACATAGAGGTTGGTAAAGTTACATTTACCCCCACCTGACATGAGAATTTTTTTGCCGACTTTATTGGCTTTTTCTACCACCACCACTTTACGTCCGCGTTGAGCTGCCATATAGGCTGTCATTAAGCCAGATGCACCTGCACCTAAAACTAAGACATCATATTGATTTGCGGACATGACACACTCACGGGAGAATAAAGCAGGGCATTATAGACCATCTTTTTTGCTTTTTCAGGACTATCTAAAGCGCGGCTAAACGACCTTGCAACCCACCTGAATGAATCACTAAAATACGATGATCTTTGGGGAATGTACCTTGTTGAATTAAATCGGTTAAACCCAACAGCATTTTGCCTGTGTAAATCTGTTCCAGTGGAATGTCATATTGCTGCTCAAACGCACGAATAAATTGCAAGAGTTCAGCGGTGGTTTTGGCATAACCACCACAGCAATATTGATCGGTAATTTGCCAATTCCGTTTTTCAGTCAGTTGCTCTAGCTCTCGACTCAAAAAGTCCCCTTTGAGCGCGGAGAAGCCCAAAATTTGCTGCTGTGAATGACTGGCTTCAATGAGACCTGCAATGGTGCCACCTGTGCCTACGGCACAACAGATCAGATCGTAATTTTGTCGATCAGCATCAGAGAGAATTTCTGTGCAGCCTTGAATGGCAAGGGGATTGCTTCCGCCTTCGGGAATCACATAATAATCAGGGTAATCTTGTTGCAACTGAGCTAAGTAGGCTGAGCTTTGCTTTTGCCGATAGACTTCTCGCGTTACAAACTGCACCTGCATGCCGAATTGCTGTGCTGTATTTAAGGTTGTATTTAAAGGTTTACTTGCCAGTTCTTCGCCCCGAATAATGCCTAGACTCTCAAAACCAAATAACTGCGCTGCATAGGCCGTCGCGGCAATATGATTGGAATAGGCACCGCCAAAAGTCAGCAGTTTTTTATAGCCTTGTTGCTGCGCCGCCAATAGATTGTATTTCAGTTTAAAAAATTTATTGCCTGAAATGTGTGGATGGACCAAGTCTAAACGTTTGATGCTGATATTGATCCCGCCAACACTGATGTGCTGATAGGGAATGGACTGTGCAATCTGTTCAAACATAGGACTTTAATCAATCAGGTTGAGTGCTTAGTGTAAGTGAAAAGTCGTGGTTTCTGCACAGAATTAACGCTGTGCAGAGTGGGTATCGACCGAACTAATCACGGACATGCCTGGGCGTAAATTTTCAATGCTCGTTTGATTCGGATCAATTGCAATCCGTACCGCAATGCGTTGTACCACTTTAGTAAAGTTACCTGTCGCATTATCAGCTTTAAGTACACTGAACTCTGAACCCGCCGCTGGGGAAATTTGCTCGACATGACCTGTAAATTTCTGATGATTGAGGGCATCCACCGTGAACCATGCTTTTTGTCCAATTTTCATGTTGGCAATTTGAGTTTCTTTAAAGTTGGCAGTGACCCAAGTTTGTTGTGGAATCAGATAGAGCAACTGTGTGCCTGCGGCCACATATTGTCCCACACGTGGATTGACTTCACCCAGTTGTCCATCCATCGGGGCGATAATACTGCTGTAATTTTTGGTGGTTTTTGCTTGATCCAGTTGCGCAGCGGCATTGGTCACTTGTGCTTTGAGTCCTGTTTCAGCCACTTGCGCGGTTTTGAGCGCTTCTTTCGCCACCAATACATTGGCCTGTGCTTGTTGCAGTAAAGCTAAATTATTTTGGGTATCGGCAAAGGCTTTGTCTTGTTCCGATTTAGACGCCGCACCAGAGTCGCCCAACTGTTGATAGCGCTGCTGTTGTGCCAATGACAGTTGGTAGGCTGCTCGAGCTTGTTCGACCTTGGCTTCTGCCGCTACAATATCGGCTTTACGCTGTGCAATATTTTGGTTTTGATTAGACAGAGCATTCTGCGCCTGATCTACACCTGCTTCAGCTTGAGTGACTTTTTGGTCATAAGTCGTGGCATCAATATGCATCAACACCTGTCCTTTTTTGACGTGATCAAAATCACTGACCAACACATCTTTGACATAACCATTAATTTGCGAAGAAAGCACCGTGGTTTTGCCTTTGACATAGCTGTTGTCAGTGGACTCAACAGCACTGTCAAATGGCCCAATTTTCCATGCCCATAAAATGATGCCAATACCGATGATGAGTATTAAAAACATCAAAATCAGCGTACGTTTCGCTGTTGGAATCAATTTACTCGAAGGCGGCGTAATCGGTGTCGTTGTTGCCTCAGGCTGAGAGGAATTTTCAGACCTTGCAGTGGTTTCAGCGGGAGCTATTGGTTTTTGATCTTCAGACATAACAATTTCTCAATAAATAGGGAGCAGTGGCATTAGGCAGGACCGACTTTCGCTTGTTGTCGCAGTTGATATTGATTCCGTGCAATTAGGAATGTCCCCCACAACAACAGCAGCATGGCAACGATGCCATTGAAACTAATCACATCGTTATAGGCACGTACTTGAGCCTCTCGAGTCACCACTTGATTGAGATTTTTTAAGGCTTGTTGTTGCTCTAACTGCTGATCGAGTGTGTAAGTATGCGAACTTTGTTGATACGCTAAAAGGCGCTGTGCAATCAATGGATTGGTTTCGGGGAGTTGCTGAATCATCTCAGCACGATAGTTTTGTGTTCGGACTTGTTGATAGGTGGAGTAAAACGATGAACCGACTAAGCCACCAAATGTTTGAGTCGCTGAAAATAAAACAATGAATGTGACAATATGAGTAGGGCCTTTTTGCATGGCGCTTAAGATACCCGTGATCAAGAGTGGGCCAATAAACACACCACTGGCAAAGCCGACCAAAAACTGACTGCCGTAGAAGTTGTAAGGGCGAATATCACTGGTAAGGTGAAAATCTAGTCCGCAAGCAATCAACACCAAAGCTTCTGCTAATAGTAGGTGCCAAATAATCCGTTCACGTGAAAAAGTAATCGCACTAAATAAGGTACCAGACACGATGCCGAAAAAGATCACCACATAGAGTGGCACAAATTGATCGGGGCCCATGCCCATAGTTTTGAGAAAACTCACGGCAGCATAACTTTGCTCCGACATTAAGAAGCGAATTGCAAAAGCACCGATGATAAAACGAAGCGTGGACGATGTCCCCAGCCAACGCGTCATAATCAATGGATTGACCCGATAATGCTCATAGACCAAGCCAATCACAATCAGGCTAAACCCTGCAATGAGCAAATAGGCCAACCACTTCACTTCAAGCCACCACAAAATAGGCCCTTGGGTCAGCACAATACACAAAAAGGCAAAACCGGGCGCAAGCAGGGCAAAGGTGAAGAAGTCTTGCTTTTCAAAAACAGCAATTCTTAGGCTGCGGGGCAACTTCAGCGACACCACCATTGCGAAACAGCACAGGGCTAAACCAATTTCAAAGGTGTATAGGACATTCCAGTTATTGACGTCAATGAGATACGGGGAAATGATCCATGCCAAGGGAATTCCAAGCTGTTGAAAGCCTAAAGCCAAATAGATACTGCGACCAAAATCCTCCCGTTTAAAGGCCTGCATAATGTAATACATGCCTAAAGAGCTGAGCGGTGCTGCAACCATTCCGCTAATGAAACGCACCAGTACAGCCATTTCAAAGGTATGCACAAAGACGTGTAAAACCAAAACCACAATAAAAAGCAGTAAGCCAATTTCAGAAAATAGACGCAGACCGTATTGTTGGCGAGCTTTAAACAGAATCAGGTTCGCACTGACATTGGCCATCACATAAGCCGCAGGAATCCATGCCACCTCAGAGGGTGTTAGTCCATATTCACCCTGAATTAAGGGTAAATTTGCGGTAATAAAACCGTTACTGAGACTTGCAGATAGTGCGACAAACAAACCAATAAAAAAATATATGAAGCGTTTAGGCGTGGAGTGCGCAATCACGGCAGGAGAGCCGGGTAGGGTTGGCTTTTCTTCTGCTGTCCAGTTTGGCGCAGGTTCGAGTAAACGCGGTGGCTGTGTCATGAGTGGTGACCTTTATGCCCGAATACCATTGAGGAGTAGCTCAATCGCACGTTGTGCAAGTTGTTGTTGCTCTGTATCGGTCAGCCCTTGGAATGAAGTCCTTAAAATGGCCGTAATCATGGCGTAATCTTGAGTGGTCAAATCGGGGCGGCATACGCCGTGTCGAATGGCTTGATCAATTAAAGGTTGTAAAATCGCATCGCGGCGTGCGTAGATATCGACCATGACGGGATCATTACGCTCAATCACCCGCCAATATTCCATCAGCGCAGTTAAATACGGTAAGTTATAGACATGGTTTTCAATTAAACGGATAAAACCATCTTCATATTGAGAAAATGCTTCTGCACGAACTGCGAGACGTTCCAAAGCTTGCTCCATGAGTGCAATCACTAAGGCACGACGGTCATCAAAATTACGATAAAACGTCGCCCGTCCGACATTGGCGGCATCAATTACCTGCTGTAAGGGTGCATTGATCCCGTGTGTACGAAAAACCTGAACTGCGGCTTCCAGCAATTCTTCACGGTTTTGTGCAGCACGCTGTTGACGACTGGTCATGGTGATTATTTCATTTAATTTGGAAGTGCTATTATTTAACGGACAAAAGTGTCCGTTGTAAATATTCAATCCTGTAAGATTTTGTAAATTACTTTGTATTTTTCTAATCTAAATCATTCATGTTATTGTTTTATTTATGAATGATTGATATTTATTTTATAAAGAAAATTCACAGAGAACCCTCATGTAGATGGATAAGAGTTGTAACAAAGTCGATAGGATTGGAAAAATAAAAGTGCTATGCTGAAAGCACAATAATGATAAATGAGGGGCTATGATGAAAACCTTATCTACCCTAGTATTGGTTTTATTGCTCACTCAACTGACCGCGTGTGATGCAAAAAAGGATTTGAATCAGCCTAGAATTGAGGCTCGTACCATGATTATTGGTGGTGTTCCTGTGCATGATCGTGACTATAAACTTCCATCACAAGATATGGCTTTTAATCAGAAAAAACCTCCACAGGCTGATGCCTACTAATAGGTAAAAATAGGGAGGCATATTGTCAGTACATGGTGGTGCAAGGTGCGATGTGCAGTATAAAAGATGCATTGTGCTACGCCAGATTTGTGAAAATGTGAAGTAGACGTCTTACTTCCTGCAAACGTTTGTTGAATTAAAGCCTTACAAACGTATAAAAGGCCTTGTACTCGCCCAATATGCCCAAACTGTTGTGGCTCAAATTGACTAGATCAGTTCGATTTGCCAATTTGAAGCTTGAATCTCTAAGTTATTTTGCCTGAGTTGCTGGCTAATTGCATCGGCTTGTTTTTGCAAGTCTGCAACCGTAATGGTTTTAACCCAGCGAATTTCACTCGAACTATAACGACCATTTTCACGTCGTGAGCTGTCGATGGCCTGTTGAATAATACGATGCTGTTGTGTGAGCAAATCACGTGTGTTTAAAACACTGAGCATGGATTGACCCGTGCTGGTTTTAGCTTGAGCATTGGTCGCATGAATTCTTTCAATCAGATGATGTAACTCTGTATTTACACTAAAGGCCTCACCAATCAGCGTATTGGGGTCTTCACTCAGTTCATCGCCTTCTTGGATTAGCACATTATTGTTGATCCGTTGTTGTAAAGAAGCGAGTTTGGTTTGTAAGTCACTACGCAATAAAAGTGCTTCTGCTAGTTTCATAGATTTATTTTTAAAGTTTTAGATGAGTCTAATGCTGCCTCTATGCAATCAAAGCTGCAAGTGAGTTTTGTAATTCAAATAAGTGAAATTTTGCTCAAAAATGATAAGAGCACAGAAGCATGCTCTTATCACTATTGTTAAAAGCTTAGTGGAACACGGTTTCCAAAGCTTTCAAACCGACTTTCGGATCAAGCAGACCGTTGTAAATTTCAGGGATTTCACGTTCCATCCCAAAGAATTCATAAATGGCAAGCATCGCTCCACGAACTGAATATTCCACAGTAAAGACCACGTCATCTTCAATTTCCACAAACTGTCCAAGGAAAGCAAAGTTTTGTGAGCCTTGCGGAATCACCTGTGGACGATCTCCCGGTTTACGGCAGGCAAACAGGGCAGAAGCATATGGCATCATGGCAGTGGTTACATGGGTGGTTGCCAAAACATGATCTAAAATGTCGTCAAAACCGAGCTGTTTAATCAGTTCTGTTAGGATTTCTTGCCCTGTGGCTTCGGACATTGGTTTCTTGATGTAATCGCCCATATGGTCAATTTGGAAGCCATAGCCCCATAAGGTATACAGGCCTTCAGGTAAGTCGGCAAAGTGCGGCTGTGCGGGAACCACTATGGATAAATGCCAACCCGACTCATACCAAGTCATCAGTGCGCCTGTGCCTGGTTCATTCCCCGTATAGTCAATAATGCGTTTAAGCAACACGTCATCTTTCATGGTCAGAGTGAAAGACTCCCACTTATGTTCATCGACATTGCCATAAAAGGTCATTGGACGGCCAAAGTCTGGGGCTTTTTGCGCCAGTGTTTCCCAAAGTGTCCAGCCATGATCTTCTCGATGACGAATGAGGGCAGGCACGTCATGATTACCACCATAACGTGAGTCTGCTGTAATAGAGCCTAAAGTGAAAATAGCTAAATCATTGGCTTTCAGATTAATTTGCTCTGAGCCTTCAGGCAATTGTACATATAGTCGCGAGGCATGGCGCTTTTGAGTTTCAGCATTGGTAATGAAGTCAGCATCTGTGACATAGTGTCCAAAACGTACATCGACGCCTTGTGCGACTAGCCAACGCTGTAGGGGCAGAATCATCGAGTCATATTGATTGTACTTGGTACGTTTCACACCAGCTAAGGTATGAATGCGTGGCAATTCTTGAATAAAACGCAAGAAATAGCGTCTTAACTCTGCTGCACTGTGCCATTTTTGAAAAGCGAAAGTCGTGCGCCACATGCGCCAGAAATTGGTTTCAAAAAAGGCTTCATCAAAAAACTCATCAATGCGGCGACTGCCAATTTTTTCTTCTTTTGAAGCCAATAGGCGCAGCATCTGTGCACGATGTAGTGTATTCAGACCAAGCTTTGCTGCATCCGCAATGACATGTTTGGCATCAATTAAACGTGCATTGGCGTGGGTTTTTACTTTTTCATTAAACTCACGACATTCTTCACGCACAGAAATGTCTGGATTTTCCAAAGATGGAATACTAGAAAATAAGTCCCATAGGCACAAATAAGTTTCATCGGTCAGCATCCGCCCACCACGTGTTACCCAAGCTTGCGCGGCATGCGGTGTATGTCCGCCATCCATCGAGCCGCCTGAAATATCGAGTTCTTCTAAAATATGGATATTTTTGGTAGGGACTTTGGCATCACGGATCGCAAATGCAGCAGCAGCCATACCTGCGATACCACCACCAATGATCCAAAGATGGGACTGTTGCGCGTCTAATGGGGGGCGCTTCTTATTTTGCATGGTTCACCTTTAATTATGATGTTAAAAATTATGAAGTTAAAAAATGTGGTTTTTAGAAATAAAACCTTATAAATAGTAAGTCTTTTTATATATTAAAAAAGTATGAAAAGGGAAGTAATTCCCTCATTATATTTTGTAATCAAAAATAAGCATATGATGGCTATTTTTAATACACATTTGTCTTTTTATTAAAATTGAATATGATCTAAATAACTGATGTTGCAGTTTATTTTTGAGCAATTGCTCTATTGTTGTTTTCACTATGCCCTATGCCAAATTTCCTTAAAATAGGCTTTTTTATTTATCATTAAAAAATATAATGGACGTACACGCTACGGCTTGATCACGATATAAATGTGAAAAATAACTGATAAAGTGAATATCGTAAAAACTTTGTTTAGCGTAAAATCGCATCTGATAAATTTTCTCAATTTAGAGGTCACTCTTGGAATCATTTTGGATTTTGGGCTCGATTGCCTTTGCATTAATGTTAGGCGCAATGAGCCCTGGACCGACGTCGATTTATGTAGCAAAAAATTCGATTGCGATTTCTCGAAAGCATGGCCTCTTTACCGCACTGGGGACAGGAACAGGCGCAGCTGTTTTTGGTCTGTTGGCTGTACTTGGTTTACAAGCCTTTTTGTTGGCAGTGCCGTCAGCGTATTTGGCCTTAAAAATTTGTGGTGGGATCTATTTGCTTTGGCTCGCGTTTAAAATTATTAAACATGCCAAAGAGCCAATTGAGGCAGATCATTCCAGCTCGAAAGCAATGACTTTACGCCGTGCCTTTATGACTGGTTTAATTACTCAGCTATCCAACCCTAAAATTGCGATTGTTCTAGCCAGTATTTTTACTGCACTTTTACCCAAAGAAATCCCAACTTATTACTATTATGTACTGCCTATCCTATGTTTCTTTATTGATGCGGGTTGGTGTTCGTTGGTTGCAGTGGCATTGTCTGCTGAAAAGCCGCGCCGTGTGTATTTGAAGTTTAAAGCCGTATTTGACCGCGCAGCAGGGACGGTGATGACAGTGTTAGGTTTGAAACTTATTTTTGGTATGAAGTGATAAGGTTTACAACAACAAAACTGGATTTTGTATAGGTAACGGCTTTGTTGCACAAACATTCAAAAGCTAAACTTCTTCCAAGTTATCTAAATTTAAGTGGCAACTTGGGTGTGAGGTCGGCCTAAATCTGTAAATTTATTTAATACGGCCACACGTGCATGAATCTCATTGACTTGGCTTTGAAAGTTTCTCGCACGGAGTTTATCGCCTAATAATTTGATGCAATGCATCTTGGTTTCTATCAGACTTCTGCGATGATAGCCTGACCAATTTTTCCATATTGTTCTTCCTAAACGTTTAACTGTTCGAAGTAATTCATTTCGCTCTAGCGAGCTGGTCTTTGTATCTTTCCAAGGTTTCGCATTTTTTCTTGGCGGAATCACCGCATGTGCTTGTCGGTCTGCAATTACTTGACGGCATTGCTTGGTGTCATAAGCCCCATCAGTATAGACAGAGTCAATCTGCTCATCTTGTGGAATCTGATCGAGTAAATCACCAAGCACTTGTGAATCACTCACATTATTTGTAGTGAGTTGAATAGCGCGTATTTGAAGAGTTTCAGCATCTATACCAATATGAAGTTTACGCCATTGGCGACGATATTCAGGTTGGTGTTTCTTACGCTTCCATTCACCTTCGCCTAGAAACTTTAAGCCAGTAGAATCGACGAGTAGCTGGAGACCATTACTGCTTTTTTGATAGTTAATTGCAATATCAATATGCTTTTGTCTTCTGCAGATGGTGGAATAGTCTGGTGCTGTCCAATCTAATCTACAAAGATGAATGAGACTTTGCACAAAGCCAGTGACCATGCGTAAAGAAAGACGAAATAAGGATTTGATCATTAAACAGCATTGGATGGCTGTATCTGAATAAGTTTGATTTCGACCATGTTTACCTTTGGGTTGAGCGTACCATTGAGTCTTGGGATCAAACCAAATTGAGAGATTTCCTCGATTTATTAATGCACTGTTATAAGAAGACCAATTGGTTGTACGATAGATTTTAGGTGTGGGCTTATTCATTTGAGAATTATATTGTGGAATAAGCCTTTAGAGATAGGTTTGTGCAACAAAGCCGGTGACATGACTAATGAGCTCGATGGCGTTTTAATGCCTATTCTAAATGTGAAAGGAACGATATCCTTATAAAATAAAAAAAGCCCCTACAACGTAGAGGCTTTTTTCATCTAAGATCCAAACCTTAAGACACTTTATCACCCGGCTTAGCGCCAGATTCAGGTGAAATCACCCAAACACCTTCGCCATTACCTGCAGCTAAAACCATACCGTTTGAAATACCAAAACGCATTTTACGCGGTGCAAGGTTAGCGACCATCACCACCAATTTACCTTTGAGGTCTTCTGGTTGATAGAACTCACGAATACCACTGAATACATTACGCGGTTCAGCTTCGCCGACATTTAAAGTTAGTTGAAGAAGTTTGTCCGAACCTTCAACCGTTGCCGCTTCTAAAACTTCAGCGACACGTAGGTCAACTTTCATAAAGTCTTCAATGCCAATGATCTCTGCTTCACCTACTTTAAGTTCAACTTTCGCAGGTGCAGTTTTTTTCTCTTTCTTTTTCTCAACTTTTACAGGTTCAGCCGCAGCCGCTAAAGAGTCTTTAGATGCATCGACCATTGCCGCAACTGCTTTCGGGTCTACACGTTGCATTAAAGGTTGGAACAATGCAATTTCATGATCGACCAATGCTGTTTGAGCAGAAGCAAAGTCAAAGCGGTCTAGTTTTAAGAACTCTTGTACTTGAGCCGCTAAGGTTGGAAGTACAGGTGCTAAGTAAACGGCAAGTTGACGGAACAGGTTAATTCCCACCGAACATACATCATGTACTTGTTGTTCTTCGCCTTCAACTTTCGCTAAAGCCCAAGGTTTTTTCTCATCAATATATTGGTTGGCTTTATCTGCAAGTGCCATGATTTCACGAATCGCAGCAGAGAACTCACGTGCTTCATAGGCTTTCGCAATTGAATCGCCTGCATCAATAAAGCTTTGTACCAATTCAGGCTCTGCACAAGTTGCTGATAATTTATTTTCAAACTTGGTGTTGATGAATTTTGCACAACGGCTGGCAATGTTGACCACTTTACCAACTAAGTCAGAGTTTACTTTCTGAACGAAATCATCCAAGTTCAGATCAGAGTCTTCAACTTTATCAGACAGTTTAGACGCGAAGTAGTAACGTAAGTATTCAGGGTTTAAGTGCTCTAAATACGTTTCAGCCTTGATGAATGTACCGCGAGACTTCGACATCTTCTGACCATTCACCGTCAAGAAACCGTTGACGAATAAACCTGATGGCGTACGGTAGTTTGCACCTTCAAGCATTGCAGGCCAGAACAGGGCATGGAAGTAAACGATGTCTTTACCAATGAAGTGATAGACTTCTTTGTCAGAGTCTTTCTTCCAAAAGTCATCAAAACTTAAATCAGGACGTTTAGCTTTGATATAGTTTTCAAAACTAGACATATAACCAATCGGCGCATCCACCCAAACATAGAAATATTTGTTTGGTGCATCTGGAATTTCAAAACCGAAATACGGTGCATCACGTGAAATATCCCAATCAGATAAACCCGCTTCAAACCATTCATCCAGTTTGTTAGCAATTGAAACTGGTAGGCGACCTTGGTCACGCGTCCATTTTTGTAAATATTCTGAGAAATTCGGCAGTTTAAAGAAGTAATGATCTGACGATTTCTCAACAGGCGTTGCACCACTTAAAGTCGATTTCGGGTTTAAAAGTTCAGTCGCATTGTAGGTTGTACCGCAGACTTCACACGCATCGCCGTATTGATCTTCCGACTTACATTTCGGGCACGTGCCTTTAATGAAACGATCCGATAAGAACATGCCTTTTTCAGGGTCAAAAAGCTGGTTGACAGGACGGATGGCAATATTGCCTGCTTCACGGTTTTTCACATAAATTTCAGATGCGCGAACACGGTTTTCATCACTATGGGTTGAATCATAATGGTCGAAATGCACACCGAAACCATCAAAATCACGGATGTGTTCTTTTTGTACGTTGGCAATTTGATCTTCAGGTGAAATACCATTGGCTTCGGCACGTAGCATGATGGCTGTACCGTGAGCATCATCCGCACATACATAAGTCACATCGTGTCCCATTGCACGCATGGCACGAACCCAAATATCTGCTTGGATATAACCGAGTAAGTGTCCCATATGGATGGGGCCATTGGCGTATGGTAGGGCGTTAGTGACTAAAATATTACGCACGGATATGACTCTCTCATTCGTATTTTATATAAGGTCAACGATTTTACCTTAGATAGCCGCGACTTGCACAAGTGAATCGGTGAAAAGTTTTCAAATGAGACTAAAGCCCATATGAATTGATCGGCCCGAAGATGGATCTATTGCCAAATATTCATGAGCCAATAGTGCAAAGATCGAAAATATCGCTTTTAATATCTTAAAAAAGAAGGTGTACATCATTTTGTCTAACTCATGGGGAATACCCAAAAATATTGAAGAACTAGTTTTAGAACGTGATCAGTGTTGTGTTTATTGTGGCTGTGAATTTGGCACTGAAAGAGCTAAAAAGAAATCATGGGAGCACATCATTAATGATATCAATATTAAAACATTAGAGAATATTGCCTTATGTTGTGTTGGTTGTAATGCTTCCAAAGGCAATAAAGAATTAATCAGTTGGTTTTATTCTGAACATGCTCGAAAGAGAGGTATTAATTCCGAAACTATTGCTGATGTTATTAAAATAGCACTAAACCTTAAAAGCTAATGATGAAGTAATCTGCCTTCAATTTTAAGCACTGCTATATAATAGTGTTATTCAGTACATTCAGCCTATTTAGAGTATACCGTCCATGATCGATGATGATTTTGATTTCGACCAACCCGTGACCCGAATTCCGCAAAATCCACAAGCGACTAAACTACTGGGCAATCGACTTTTACAACAAGCTGAACAATACCTTGCTTCAATGGGCAGTCGACCACATGCACAATTGGTCGAGTCGCTCCGTCAGCTAGAGTCTGAAGATCCGTACTTTGCAGTCATGGCCGATCAGCTTGAGTATGAAAGTTATGAACCAATGGCCAATGACGTGCTCAATCTGTTGTTTTTCTGGCAAATGGCCAATGAAAAAGAGGCGAATATTGCTGAGTTTCAATTGCCCGATTTAATTCAAACGGACTATTTCCAAACGACTTTGCTTGACGCTTACGACGCGATGGACTTGGGGGCATTCCAAGCCCAACGCTGCAGCGTGATTGAAGAAACGTTAAAACTATATCAACAGCAGTGTTATGCAGGTTGTATTACGGTTCTTTATGGTCAAATTGAAGGAATTTTGACGGATGCGCTGATTGAACATGGGTATTTACAGCAAAATCAGACCAAGTTTGTTGATGTCTATAAAATCGTGCCGGGTTTGAAAGGCCATGAAGTAAAAAGCCTATGGCATAAAGTTAAAATTGCCAGTGAAATCAATCCGTATTTTCTGAGCCTTGAAGCATTGAAAATGGATGCGAGTTCAAGTGTTACGGCCAGCCGTCATAATATGGTACACGGTGCAGACGTGACCCATTTTACTCAAGCACGCAGTTTCATTCTATTTATTTGGCTGTTTGCAGTTATGAGCTTTATCAGTACTTTAAAGCGTTAGTCTCTTCCGTTGAGTGGTACAGGATGGTGTTTAAATTGCTGCATCCTGTACAGCTATTGTTTCCAAATGATGCAAATGACGTCAGCACTTAAAAAGCAAGGTATAACTCTGAGTTAAGCAAAATTTTAAATACGAAAGAGGGCTGTGACATGACGAATGACAATAAACTCGATGATTTAAAAACCAAAGCGACTGAGTTGGCTGAAGACTTGAAGTTGAAAGCGCAAGCGGCAAAACTCGAAGGCGAGAAAGTACTGGAAGATGTCAAACATCAGGCCACTGAAGCCAAGCTAGATGCTGAAAAGCAGCTGACTGACTTAAAGCAAAAAGCAGCAGAAAGTAAAGCCGAAGATGATGCAGCTTTTGAGCAAAAGTTGGAGTCTGCACAAGCCAAAGCCGAGCATGCGAAACAAGTCGCGCAGGAAAAATTGGATCATTTTAAAGTTGAAGCAGGGCATAAACTGGATGAGGCAAAACTTAAAGCCACAGAGTTAAAGCATGAGGCTGAAATTAAACTGGAAGAATTTAAGGTGCAAGCCACTGAAAAGTTTGACGAGTTGAAAAAGAAAGCCACAGAAACACTGCAAAAGTTTAAAAAAGACGACCAAGCTTAATCCGTCCGAGATGGCGAATGTCGGCCTTAAATGTTCGCTAATACTATGGCGTAGACTGTGTACTGAGTGCAGGGTCTGCGTCCAAGTTAAACCACATGATGCTCTGAATTTGATTGTTCACGGTGCGGATGGTGTAACGATAGTTTGCAATTTCATATACATATACCGTCTCAAGTGGGCTATTCGGTGCACTGCTGATTGGGGTAGAGGACATAGAAATTGGCGATAAATCGATTTTTTTCTGCATGTCTTGAACTTGATCACCGATAGTCACCGTTTGACCCGCAGGGGTTTTAAATGAATTGGTTGACGTGTCTGCAAAACTAAAGCTAGATATGGTGCAAGCCAAAACAACCACGGCCCAAAGTTTCATTATTTTCTCCCCAAATCGCGTCAAGATAGAACAATAGAATATAGATATTTTGCTATGCAATAACATCACCTTAAATGGGGAGATTGGATTGTACTTACAATTCTTTACGTTCAAATTTGATGCAATTCACCGATTTTATTTTTTCAGTTAGCTTAAACAGCTAAGCTTTGTCCTTTGATATTCAGCGTATAAAACCAACTAAAAAGCTAGGAATACTAAATTTCATGGCATAATCCATAAATACTGAACTTAACCTAAGTTCGTTTTGTGGTTAAACTATAGCATTCAGCTGAATACTCGAATTTGGAGTACATATATGTCGTGGCTTTCTTCTCTTAAATCAGTTTTTTCTCCTGCGCAGGAGGTAAAGGAAGAAGAAATCCAAACAGTACTGCAAAACTATATCTTGCCCAATTCAAACCATGCGTTGAAAGACCGCATTACTCAAGTGAATGTGCAGGGCAATATTCTGCAAATTACCATCAATACTTTTCCTGCCGAAGCCGATGATTTACAAAAGATTCATGATGATTTGGCGGTTGCGCTTGAAGCATGCGGTATCAAAGAATTAAACATGCATGTGATTCAACAAAAAACGGGACATAAAGAAAAGTCCGGTGGCTGTGGACATCAACATGCTGAAGGTGAGAGCTGTTCAAGCCAAGCAAAAGAGGCTGCACCGAAAAGCAATTTACCCCCAGTGATTGATGCTTCAGGCTCAGCCCCCCAAGCTGCAGCACAACCCGTTGAAACTGATCCAAACAATCCCCCCATCCAAAAAGCAGCGCCACAACAACGTGATGTGCCGAAGCATCCGCGTATTCAAAATGTGATTTTGGTGTCCTCGGGCAAGGGCGGCGTGGGCAAATCCACCACCACAGTAAACCTTGCACTTGCTTTGCAAAAGCTCGGCTTAAAAGTTGGGGTCTTAGATGCGGACATTTATGGTCCAAGTATTCCGACCATGTTGGGCAATGCGGGCAAAACGCCGATGATTGAAGCGGAAAATTTTGTACCCTTAGATGCCTATGGTTTGGCAGTGTTATCGATTGGGCATTTAACAGGTGATCATAATACTCCTGTGGCTTGGCGTGGGCCGAAAGCGACAGGTGCGTTGATGCAACTGTTCAATCAAACCTTATGGCCTGACTTAGATGTCTTGATGATTGATATGCCACCGGGTACAGGTGATATTCAGTTGACGCTTGCGCAGCGTATTCCTGTGACAGGTGCAGTGATTGTAACCACACCGCAAAACGTGGCACTTATGGATGCGACCAAAGGCATTGAGTTATTTAACCGCGTACATATTCCAGTTATGGGTGTTGTGGAAAATATGTCGACCCATATTTGCTCAAATTGTGGATTTGAAGAGCAAATTTTTGGTACGGGCGGTGGAGATCAACTGTCGGAGCAATATGCTATTCCGCTGTTGGGACGTTTGCCTTTAAATGTACAAATCCGTGAAAATGCGGATGCGGGCAAGCCTTCTGTTTTAGTGGAAGACAGTGCAGCAGACAGCTATATGCAGATTGCTGAAAAAATTGCAGCCGCACTGCCTCAGGCTGAAAAAGATCAGACTCGTATTTTCTAAATCAGCCATAAAAAAAGCCCAACCTGTTGAGTTGGGCTTCTTTTTGCTTTTTTAGGAGAGTGAATAGGACTGATTTTGTTTTTTGGCTTGCATAATATTAATGCTGATGGCGATCACCACCATCACAATCCCGATAATATCAGTCACGGTTTCAGGGATAATCATACATAAAGCACCTGCACCTAAGAAAATCCGCCAGAACCAATTCAAACCAACTTTAAAGTAACCTTCAACTGCTGCACCCAGTGCCAAAATCCCAACCACTGAGGTAAATACAATACTCACAATAGTCGTCCAAGCAGGAAAAGCAAACTCACGTGCGTTGACTGCGACATTGGCCGTATCAATCATCAGCATGGCAGGGTTATAGACAAACAAGAACGGGACAATGAAACCAGCCAAAGAAAGTTTCAAGGCTTGGAAGCCTGTGCGCATTGGGTCGCCCCCTGCGATTCCCGCACCTGCAAAGGCGGCTAAGGCGACAGGGGGGGTAATATTGGCAAACAGACCAAAGTAGAACACAAACATATGCGCCACCAGTGTGGGAATATCAAAGTTTGCCAAAGCCGGTGCAGCCATTGTCGCGGTAATGATATAGGCTGGAATCGACGGAAGCCCCATACCTAAAATCATCGATGCAATCATGGTAAAGAATAGCGTTAGAAATAGGCTGCCTGCACCGATGCTCATAATCGAGGAGGTCATGACAGAGCCAAAGCTGGTCAGGCTCACCACACCAATAATAATCCCCACCACAGCACAGGCTGCCATGACCGAAAGGGATTGTTTTGCACCATCAGCGAACGCTTCTAATATTTCTTTGAAGCCCATACGGGTCGATTTGCGGAAACTCGCCACAATCACAGTTAACACAATGGTGTAGACCGCGGCATAACTGACAGGGATGGATTGAAAGAGGAAAAACACCAAAGCCACGATTGGAATAAGCAAGTGCCCTCGCTCTTTTAGGACATCTTTAACCCGTGGCAAATCCGCTTTCGGTACGCCTTTTAAATTGTCTTTACCAGCACGGAAATGGACTTGCGCCATCACACCTAAATAGTAGAGTAAAGCCGGAAGCGTGGCTGCAAGGGCAATGGTGCCATAACTGACACCCGTGGTTTCAGCCATAATGAAGGCACTGGCTCCCATCACTGGGGGTAAAATTTGTCCACCTACAGAGGCACTGGCTTCAACGGCACCTGCAAAATTTTTGTGGTAACCAATTTTTTTCATCAGGGGAATGGTGAATGAACCGGTCCCCACGACATTGGCCACCGCTGTGCCATTAATACTGCCCATAAATCCACTGGAAATGACGGCAACTTTTGCAGGGCCACCTTGTTTATGTCCCGCAAGTGCCATCGCAAGATCATTAAACAATTTGCCCATGCCTGATTTCGCCAGAAAAGCACCAAACAAAATAAACAGAAAAATAAAAGTGACTGAAGCGCCAATAGCGGAAGAATAAAGCCCTTCGGTTTTTAAATACATTTGCCCGAAAATATCACTAATACTATATGAACGCGTCAATAAACGATCTGGGACCCAGTCATAGTGGCTAAAAAACGGGTAAGACAGAAAAGCTAAACCTAAAATAGGCAGCATCCATCCCATAACCCGCCGAGCGCCTTCAACCACCACCACCACGGCTAAAATGGCAAAAACAATATCTAAAGTGTTTGGAATACCCCCACGCGTGGTCATAATGGCTTGATATTCTTTCCAAAGGTATAAAAAGGTTGCTAAAGAGGCTAGGGCAAGTAACCAATCCAACCAAGGGATGCTTTGTCGTGAACTGGACTGACGCGCAGGATAAAGTAGAAAGATTAAAACCAAACCAATAGCGACATGGGCGGAACGTTGAATCAGTTCGGGGAGTGGATTAAAGGTAATAAATAAATGAAATAAGGAATAGAAAATAGCAATCGCCGCTATAAACCATGCCACAGATTTGTTGCTTGGGGTACGAGTCACTGACTCACGATCAAATTTTTCTAAAATGGCTTGTTGTTGTTGCTCATCTAATTGTTCAGGGGCAACTTTGTCTTCATTTTGAGTCATCGGCATTCTCCGATCTGCCATGCTTTCCACAAGGGCTGTTGTTGTGCTGTAATTTGCACCAAGGTGTAATCTGGATATTGTTGAAAAATAGGCCAGACGCTCTGATGAATGATGATACTGCCTTGCATATTCTTGGAAATGATCCAGTTGATTTGATCAATGCGCCGATTAACTTTCATTCTGACTATACCGTCTTTTTGAAAGATGATGGGATAGTCATTCGGTGTACCTGCACCGAAAGAAATCAGGTCGGTGTAGCGCAATATAAAGTGCTGTTGCTCTCGTTGATAGTTTTCAATCCAACGAGTTTTTTCGACTGAATGTTTCCACTGCAAACTAAATTGTGCTGTTGAAATTCGGCACTGCATGTGAGCAACAGTCACTTCGCTATAGCGAACGGGTAAGAACAGCAGTCCGCATAAACCGAGTAGAAAAAGTGCAGTAAACACTGCACTTTTTTTCAGCCTCATTTTTTCGCTGCGAGTTCGTCGTAATAACGCTTAGCCCCAGGGTGTAGCGGAGCAACCACGCCTTTTTGAGCCGTTTCCAGATTAATTTCTGTCGCTGCCTGATGTGAGTTGGCCAACTGTCCTAAACTATCAAAGAAGGTTTTGGTCAGTTTATAAACATCATCTTCAGAAAGATCGGAACGTACCACTAGAGCATTCATAATAGCTGCAGTTGGAATATCTTCTGCATTGCCATAAGTGCCTTTTGGAATATTTAGAGATAGGAAATAGGTTTGGTTTTTGGCGATTTGTTTCACTTTCTCAGGATCGATCCCGACCAGTTGTAAATCGAAACCTTGTTGCAGTTCCATCAAGGATGAGTTGGGGATACCACTGGTTAAGAATGCAGCGTCAATTTTTCCACCCTTTAAAGCATCCGCGGCTTCTGCATAGCCTAGATAATCGACCTTCACGTCATTGTAAGTAATACCAAAACCATTTAAGAGGGTGCGAGCATTAACTTCAACCCCTGAGTTTTGTGCGCCGACGGCAATGCGTTTACCTTTTAAGTCTTCAAGCTTTTTAATGCCTGATTTTTTTGATGCCACAATTTGTACATAGTTGGGATAGAGTGCCGCCACTTGTTGGACATTATCAATTTTCCCACTGGCAAAACTACCTGTGCCATTCAGTGCTTCAGTTAAGCTGTCACTCATGACAAAAGCCATTTCGACTTTTTTCTGTTTGAGTAAGTTAAGATTTTCTACCGATGCGCCTGTGGTTTGGGTTTTTGAATTTACACCGTAGGTTTTATTATAAATTTCAGCCAAACTGGTGCCAATCACGTTATACGGCCCAGATGCGCCGCCTGTTGCTATGTTGACAAATTTACTTTGGAGTTTGTCGGATGCTTGTGCACTGGTTTCAGTTTGAGCATCGCCTGAAGTCGTAGTTTTATTGTCACTTGAGCATGCTCCTAGACCCGCAAGTGCAATTGAAAGTAGCGTGAGTTGAGTCCATTTTTTCATATACTTTTCCTCGTTTTATTATCTTCAAAGCCATTCACTTGGCTCTTTTATCCTTGACTTAGCGTGATCAGATTGATGAATAAAAATACGCATGTTTTAAAAGTAACTGATTAAAAATCATTTGAATAGTTTTTTTTCATTAGGCATGTCTATTTGATTTATAAAATCATTGATTTGAAAAAAGAATAAAGCATGTGGCGTCATTTTTATGAATGCTAGATTGGGTAAGGGGCTTATACGTTATTTATGTTAAGTATTGAATGAAAATTAAAAAAACTGTTATCACGGTTCACTAAATTTGATTGCTTTCATCAAGGCAAGTCATTACGCTTATAGCTATATATATGTGGGTCTGTGAATATGGTCACTTGGTTTTTTATTGGTTTAGTGATAACCATTCTTTTAACTCCAGGACCAACCAATACCTTACTTGCCTCTTCGGGCATTCAAGTCGGTATTCGTAAATCTTTGCGTCTTATTCCTGCAGAAGCTTTTGGTTATCTCATTTCAATCACGGCATGGGGCTTCCTCATTGGAAAAGTGTCTGTGCACTTGCCTTTATTGCCGACCATTTTAAAACTGTTCAGTGCGAGCTATATCATTTATTTGGCCATCAAATTATGGCGTACAGCCGATGTCGAGGTGAGTTTTAATCAACCGACTATTCGGGCGCGTGAACTGTTTTTGGCAACATTATTGAACCCTAAAGCATTGTTATTTGCTTCTGCCATTTTCCCGACTATTGCGTGGACAAAATTGGATTATTACTTGTCACATATGTCGCTGTTTTTGGTGTTGATTGTTCCGATAGCTTTCTTTTGGACTTTTATTGGGTCAATTTTAGCGAGCAATAAAATTCGTTGGCTGAACCAATCCAACCTGCAAAAAACAGCGTCGCTGGTTTTGATGAGTTTTTCGATTCCACTGAGCTATTCTGCGATTTTAAGTTTTTAATTTAGTAATTAAAGACAGAAATTTTGAGAACTTAAACGCGCTTATTTTCATTGAAAGCGATTTCAGTTAAAGTACAACGCAATTATTGAAATTAAGCTTTTTTGGAAAGAATAAATGGCTATTAAGTCCGATCGTTGGATTCGCGAAATGAGCGAAAAACACGGCATGATCGAACCGTATGCAGAAAACCAAGTTCGTTTAGATGAAAATGGTCAAAAACTCATTTCTTATGGTGTGTCGAGCTATGGTTATGATGTTCGTTGTGCACGTGAGTTTAAAGTTTTTACCAATGTTCACTCGGCAATTGTAGATCCAAAAAACTTTGATGATAAAAGTTTTATCGACATTGAAGCTGATGTTTGTATTATTCCACCAAACTCATTTGCTTTAGCACGTACCGTTGAGTATTTCCGTATTCCACGTAATGTGTTGACTGTGTGTTTGGGTAAATCGACCTATGCACGTTGCGGTATTATCGTAAACGTCACACCACTTGAGCCTGAGTGGGAAGGTCATGTTACTTTAGAGTTCTCGAACACAACCAATCTTCCTGCACGTATTTATGCAGGTGAGGGTGTTGCACAAATGTTGTTCTTCGAATCTGACGAAGTGTGTGAAACATCGTATAAAGACCGTGGTGGTAAGTACCAAGGTCAAACAGGTGTGACTTTGCCGAAGACCTAAGTTATTGATATTTAAAAAAGCGGATCATTGATCCGCTTTTTTTATGTCAATTCATTCATCGGAAAATAAATATTATCGGACAGTTGGTTTTGCATTTGTGCTGAGTTTCAGCATAATCAATTGTGAATTAGAGTGCTTTGGTTGACGCAAATAAAAATTATAGTGCGCAGAGTAGAATGCCAAGCAAAGGATGCAGTACATAAAGATGCGGAGCATCGAATAATAAGGATGGTCGAGATGACGAATCGTATATATCCCACAGGATTGAAAAAATCCTGTTTAGCTAGTCTTGTCGGACTCATGCTTGCGCAGCCTACATTTGCCCTTGAGTCACTTTCCGATGAATTTCTAGCGGATACTACGGGTGAAGGCATTGCGTTACTTCCTGAAAACTTCAAGATGGTGTTTCAAGGGGCTAATGATCTTTCCACGGCTTCTAGTTATAACCGTGGCGTGGCCAATCCACAACAATACGACACGGGCTTTATTCGTATTATTCCTGTGGGTGAGAACTACTCCAAATATACCAATGCCGATGATCTGACCACGAAACGAACCAAAGCGGACATCTTTATTTATGGTTTAGCACTTTCACGGTCTGATAATAATGCCAATAGTCGTTTCAGCAATCAGGGCTTTACATGGGGAAGCGATGTTAACCCTTGGTTATTTCGTGCTGGCACAGCCACGGGGATTAAACAGTTTCATCAATCGAATGCAAGTTCAGATGTGAGTTTTCTAGGGCTGGAAGCCCCTTTAGCGACCGTTCTAGCCAGTGACGCAGATAATAATATTAAATTAGGTTTATGGTGGGATGCTTTTTCACGAAGTTGGAACTCCCAAAATAAAGTGGATCCTATTACAGGTGCACCGACAACAACCAATGCGGCTGCGGATCCTGATTTAAGTTTAAATCAAAGAATACGTTTACAGGCGGTTGCAAATGGATTGAGTTTAAATGGCTCACAGGTGCGTATGTTTCAAACTCAAGCATCTACCTTAGACCAGCAAAATAAAACCTTTGGGATGGCAGCCTTACTTCGGATCAATACCAATGATGATCCATCTGGATTGGTCTATACCAACGATGACGCAAATAAAGCGCTATTGAATGCTAAAGTTTTTCGACTGAGCACAGCTGCGACCAACGACGGTACGGCAGTCACACCTGCATTAGATCGTTCATTGGCTCCAATTTTTGATGCGAGCGAGGGGCTTTATTTATATAGCCCAAATATTAACTTGGTCTTGGGCAATATGTATCAGCCTTTTGTTGTAGGTTCGGAAGGACGCAATATTATTCTTGAAGTCACGCGTATTCCGAACGTGCCTGAAATTTATAAGCAGATTTATACCTACTACCCAGATGTACAAGGTGGAAACAATGCAGATTATAAAGGATCAACCTGTAATGTGGCCTATTGTGGTTCGAATTTTGTTCAAACTGGGGCAGGGAGTACTGCGATTCAATACCAAGGAAATAACGCAACACATAGCAGTATTTCGATTGGTAGCGTGACACGGGATCCGACCACCAATACGCTCAAAGCCAATACGGCGACACAATCTACTGGTGTGGTATTCCGCGGGACTGGAACAGCAGTTCCTGTGAATTTGGGTTCAGTTGCTATAGATGGTGTATTGATCCAACACTTAAAAATTAAGACCACAGGGCTATAGGATACCGACATGATGAAAAAATTATGTGTAACCATGTTGATGGCGGTATCCATGTTATCTCAAGCGGGTTTGGTAGATTTGGATAATACGGAGCTGGTCGGTGTGACTGGGCAGGGCGGCGCGGATTTGAGCTTAACCCTATCGATCAACCACCAATATGCCAATGATATGAGTTTAAATACGATCTCTAGGACCAATGGTGTAGATGCAAATGGGCGAGCTATTGTCACTGAAACCTATTATCAAATGCGTGCAAATCAAGATTGCGCTTTATTAGAACTGTGTCGTATCGCCATTTCCCCAAATAATCATAAGGAAAATGGGCAACGAAAATGGCTAGTGTTTAAGCAGTTCCAAGGCACCATGCAAATTGATAAATTTTCGCTGGAAGGTACCACAATTCTGAATAAAGAAGGTAAGCCACAAACTGCGATGCTGTTAAAATTTTTCGATGATAAACCCCTTAAAATTCGAAACTTGGGTTTTGCCAGTCTTTCAGTGGAAAGTGGTGAAAATGGATATTTCAATACATCAACGTATAACAGTTATGGTACGAGTAAAACTGTACCAACTTTTGATAAAGGTCAAGAACAAGGTTTTATGGGCTTAAATGTTCACGGAAACTTACATCTGGATGGAAATCTAAAAATCTTTAGCTATAACTGCTCGGGCACTGCGGGTAGCCGCTGTTAGACACATAGTTTCAAAAGGATATTGAGATGCATAAAATAATAAAACTAAACCTTCTGACACTGTGTATCTGTGCAGCGAATCAAAGTTATGCATTACAAGCTTTGAATGATCAGATTTTAAGTGATGTAACGGGTCAAGATGGTATTTCAATTACCCATGAAGCTTCAAAAGTTGACATTAAACAATTGAATTGGATGGATCCTGCGGAAGTCGGTAAAACACCGATTAAACTGGGCTTACATAATATTGAAGTGAAAACGGCGACAGGTTATAACAATATTAAAACCAAACTCGATTTTGATGTGGGCACAACACAATTAGCCAATGGTACGCAAGGGGTTGGTATTCAGCTCTCTGCAAGTGTGTCACCTTTTACCGCAACGGCTGCCCAAATTATGCTGATGTGTTCGCCGAATTGTGCAACAGGTGAAACAGACCAAAATTTAGGAAGTTTTAAGCTTTCGACTATTTCACCTTTTGAAGTGTACTTGGCAACGACGAATGGTTTGTTTAACCGCGACTCAAAGGTGCATTTAGATTTTAAATTGCAGAATGCCAGTATTAGTTATGGACAGAATAATCAAGATTTAACCTTAAAAGATTTCAACTTCAATTTATCTGCTGATGGATATCTTTATATCGATGAAACGGAAGGTGTAGTTCTCACCTCAAAGGGCAGTGTTGGCGATAATATTGTTGTTTTAGGTCGAGTGGAAGATAAAACTGATGTGCATGACAGCCGTGTAGGCAATGCCACAAATCCGGGGTTAAACGTCGATTTACGTTATGGCTCAGCAAACTCGACTCACCGGAACTTAATTCGGATAGGGGCATCGGGTGCATTAACCAATGGCAAGATCGTATTGAATGCTGACCAAACTGGTGTTGCTAAGTTTAATATGGTCAACCGTGTTAACGGTAATGTTCAAGAAAATGAGGTGGTTGCATCTGCAGGTTATGGTTTTAAGAATGCGGGCGGCTTACATTTAAATGTATCGGCTGACTTTACTCGTGCAGGGAGTAGTTTGCTCGGCGCTGCGACACCGACAACGTTTGAATTAGGGCATACTGGTACAGGTAGTTACGCCATCGAGTTTTCAAATTTATCACCGCTCAATGTACGTACTTCTACTGACCCCAATTCAGCAATAAACAGTCAAAATGCCTATATTGATTTTGGCCAGATTTATATCAATAACATTCGCACCAACTCAATGGGTTTTGTGGTCAATGACCAAATTAAGACGATATTGGGTGCGCAAAACTATGAACTGATTTATAACCCATCGCCAACGGGCAATGCTTCAAATATGGCTTTTATTGCTGTACGTGGGCTCGATTTTCAAGCGATTGCACGTAAAGCCCGCTTTATTTCAGATAATTCGATTGCAGTAAACAATACTAACGAAGGAACATGGGGTTTAGGTATTCCAATTTATAACCTAAATGCCAATGCGGCATTTTTTTCCAAGAAATATACCAATACCGTTGGAACAGTGAAGGATGGGTTGGGCTATGACATCGCGGTATCAACCGATGGTTATGGTGAAGATAGTCAAGGCAACCCGAAAACAACGTCTATTATCGTCATTGATGGTGCGATGAGTAAGCATGGCGAAGAAGTTAACTACTATACAGGCTTACGTAATATTGACTCATACTTTAAAGCCAATGGTGTGATTGGTTTTAATGAAAATGAAATCTATATCAAAGCCGATAGTTTATTGTTTGCTGCCAATGCGGAAATCGCAATCGGACAGCTTCCAGGTGCACTGTATAACTGCCCAGAAGGGGTGAATAGTTGTGCCAAAGAAGTCGTGCCGATTAATAACTTTGCCAAAAAAGATGATGTTCTCGCATCAATTGCTTTTATGTTAGATGGTAAAGGCGAACTCTTTATTATTCCAGGGCTTGAGGCCGTAGGCGGGACACCACAAAGCAACTATTTGTCATTTAAATCCAATTTTGAGTTTAATACACTGAGTAGCACAGACCTGAGTAATGAAAGTAAAAAAGGCAGTTTTATTAGTTTAAGTAATACCGATAGTAATGGAACAGCAACAAAAACCTCAAGTTTTAACTTAAACAAAATGCAAGGTCACTTGGGTTTGAATGGAAAAATTCATATGCAAAAGGACTCAGTGGTCATAGATAATCAAGTGCAATTTAACCATAAGGCATTAGCAGGGGGACAAGGGACTGCCTTTAGAACGGAGGTTGCATTGTCTCCAACAGGTACCATGCAGAAGGTTGCAGATATTGCCATTACGGGTGGGGCTATGCGTAGCACATTAGGGATTACGCCGCGCTAAAAAGGATGACAAGGAATAAATAAAATGAATAAGTCTTTAATTTCAATTCTAATCACAGCGACATTAGGCTTGAGTCAAAGTTATGCGATGACCGCTTTAAATGACGAGGAGTTGTCAGAAGTCGAAGGTCAGTCTTTGATGAACCTAGAGTTTCAGCAGGGGACAAATACAACCGATGCACAAGGGAAAACATATAATCAATCAAACATTGGTTTTTATAAGTTGGCCCTAAGTGCGGAATTGGAGCTGAATGCCAATATTAAAAAGCTTCAATTGGGATGTGGTGGCGACAATAATTCAATTCGAGCCAACAGTTGTGATATTGATATCGATCATATTTCTTTAAGTGGACTACCTGATGATGCGAACTATACATCGGATCAGCGTGCAGCAACTTCGGCATTAATCACAAATCCATTTATTCAGTTTGCCATTAAAAATCCGACTTCAGCCGCAACACGTGAAGTACTTGGTTTTCGTGTCAGTGCTGAAAAGATTAAAGGTTTGATGACATTAGGTACCAATAATGATGTAGATGCAAATAATAATGCGATACCTAATGGAATTAATACCTTTAGTGGATATATGAAAACCAAAACTGCATCTGGTACTGCAGTGACAGCAGCTCGTAGCATGACCTTTGCAGATACAGGATTAACTATGAATGGTATTGTGCAAGGACGATTACTCGGAAGTAGTTCTGGGACAACTTGTGTCAGTGGTTCTTTAGACCCTTGTTATGATATTTCATATACGTCTGATACTTATAATTTAAATCTATCTTCAACTACAGCGCCTTTTACGATTAATTCGACAGTTGTGTCGGGGACTCGAATGAAGGATGTAACTTTAAAAGGGACGGGTACTGTTGGGAAAATTGATTTTAGTGGACAATTAACAGCTAAAGTACTCGGTTTTTTAAACTTAGATAAACAGGTGTCCGGCAATATTACTGGGCTTAAAACAGATATCACTGTGAACCAAAGTTTAGGCTTAATTCACGCATTGTATTTAAACAACCCAGCATCATTATCCTTGCAGTCCCAAGATATTTTATGGACGGGTGCTGCGGTTGGTGCGAATAAAGGTTGGTGGCTGGCAATGGAAGATGAAGTCGAACTGGGTAGCTTAAGCCCAACGACCAAAGTGGCAATTACCAATGAAGTCTTAAAACAAACCATTGCGGGTATTAATAAAGATCTAACGGACAATCCTCGAAATTGCGGTAATCTTTTAACAGGATGTGTCGGTGGTTCTGCCTTAGTTGTTGGGAATGTTCCAATGAATACGACGACTTTGGATTTTCCACTGACCAATTTAAGCTTACAAGGGCAAAACTTTAGATCAAACTGTTACGGTGGTTTAAAATTCTGCTAATTAAATTTTCATAAAAAATCCCGCGATATACGCGGGATTTTTTTAATCTAAAATGAATTATTTTGCAATTTTCGCCAATAACTCTTCTTTAGAAATGTTTACAGATTCAGCATCACGACGGCCTTTATATTCAAAAGTACCAGCATCTAAGCCTTTCTCACCAATCACAATACGGTGAGGAATACCTGTAAGCTCAAGGTCTGAGAATTTCACGCCTGGACGTTCGTTACGATCATCCAGTAAAACATCATAACCTGCTGTCGTAAGTTCAGCGTACAGTGCTTCAGCTGCTTCCAAAGTGCGTGGAGACTTATGTGCATTCATCGGCACAATGGCAACTTCAAACGGTGCAATTGCCATAGGCCAAATAATGCCTTTTTCGTCAAAGTTTTGCTCAATTGCAGAGGCAACTACACGTGTTACACCAATACCGTAACAACCCATGGTTACCGTAAATGGCTTACCATCTTCACCTAAAACTTTACAACCCAAAGCTTCTGAATACTTTTGACCCAGTTGGAAAATATGCCCAACTTCGATACCACGTTTAATTTGCAGCGTACCTTTACCGTCTGGAGACGGATCACCCTCAACCACATTACGTAAGTCATAAACTTCGGTGAACTGCGCATCACGTTCCCAGTTTAGACCAGTCACGTGTTTATCAACCTCATTTGCACCCGCAACAAAGTCAGACAGTACCGATGCAGCACGGTCGACAATGACCGTTAAGCCTTTTTCTATCAAGCCTTGTGGTCCACAGAAACCAGCGGTTAAACCCAGTGCAGCAAGTTGTTCTTCTGTTGCAAAAGTTAATGGTGATGCAATGCGCGGATGCTTCTCGGCTTTAATTTCATTTAGCTCATGATCGCCACGTAAGAACAATGCCACTACCGGTGTTGCTTGGCCTTCTTCGGCTGCAATACCTTGCACTAACAAGGCTTTGACAGAGTGTGCAGGATCAGATTTCAAGAAGTTAGAGACATCAGCAATGGTTTTTTGATTTGGTGTGTCGACAACTTCCAAAGCTTTGGTTGGCGCTGCACGTTCACCGACTAAAACGGCCTCTGCCATTTCAATATTTGCCGCATAGTCAGATTCAGTCGAGAAGGCGATATCATCTTCACCACTTGATGCTAATACGTGGAATTCATGTGAGCCTGAACCACCAATTGAACCTGTATCTGCTTGTACTGGACGGAAATCTAAACCTAAACGGCTAAAGATTTTGCAGTACGCGCCATACATGATGTCATAGGTTTCTTGCAGTGATTCTTGGTTTGCGTGGAAAGAATAAGCATCTTTCATGATAAATTCACGTGAACGCATTACACCGAAACGTGGACGAATTTCATCACGGAATTTGGTTTGTACTTGATAGAAGTTTGCAGGCAATTGTTTATAGCTTTTGAGTTCATTGCGCGCAAGATCGGTAATAACTTCTTCATGTGTAGGACCAAGTACGAAAGGGTTGCCATGGCGGTCTTTAAAACGAAGCAATTCAGGGCCGTATTGAACATATCGACCAGATTCTTCCCATAAAGACGCTGGCTGAGTTACGGGCATCAGGACTTCGAGTGAACCCGCATTGTTCATTTCTTCATGAACGATCGCTGCAACTTTATTTAATACGCGAACGCCCATCGGCAGCCAAGTATATAAACCTGAAGCCAATTTACGAATCATCCCAGCACGCAGCATTAGTTGATGTGAAATCACTTCTGCGTCATTTGGGGTTTCTCTTAACGTTGCAAATAAAAAGCGACTCGCGCGCATGGAAACTGTCCTAAAATTTTAAACTTTGAAAGTCAAAGATTATACGATAAAAAATGAGGAGGCATGTCGACACCACCTCAGAAAAATGTTGATTATTATGACATGATTTTACGTACTTGACGCAGCATAAAGTTCTTAAAGTCATCTAAATAGGTGAAGATCACAGGAACCACCACCAAGGTCAGTAGTGTCGATGTAATGACACCGCCGATCACTGCATGTGCCATCGGTGCGCTTTGTTCACCTCCTTCACCTAGTCCTAAAGCCAGGGGCACCATGCCCATCACCATGGCACTAGTAGTCATCAAAATAGGGCGTAGACGTGTTTTACCCGCATCAATAATCGCTTGATAACGATCAACGCCGTGATCCATGGCTTTTTTAATGAAATCGATCAATAGAATTGCATTCTTGGTTACCAGACCCATCAACATGATAATGCCAATAATGGAAAACAAGTTCATTGTGGAGTTAAATAAGAAGAGCGTTAAGAACACCCCAATCAATGATAGAGGGAGGGAAGCCATAATCGCCGCAGGGTGAATAAAACTATTAAACTGTGAACCTAGCACAATATAAATAAACACAATCGATAAGGTGATAGCGGTCATGGCATAGCCTGCGGATTCAGCCATGTCTTTGTTTGAACCTTGTGTGTCAAAGCTATAACCTGCTGGAAGGTCAAAGTTGTCTTCAATTTTTTTAATATCTGCACCAATATCACCTGCAGGTCGACCAGCAGTGTTGGCCTCGACTAAGACTTCCCGTGCTAGATCGCGACGATTAATCTGCGATGCCCCCAGACTTTGCTCTAAATGCGCAACACTAGAAAGGGGAATCAATAAAGCTTGACCATTGGCATCCGTTTTTTGCGATGTGAGGTAAAGGTTTTGTACATCACTAGGTAAGCTCCGCGCATTTTCAGTTAAGCGTAGGTTAACGTCATAGGTTTCACCTTTGTCGTCTTGCCATGTGGTGACATCATCGCCTGCAATCAATGGACGAATGACATTGGCAATTTGGTTGACCGATAGCCCTAAATCGCTGGCTAAGACCCGATTAATATGCACGCCTAAAGTCGGTTTAGGGGCTTTAAGTGAGCTTTCTAAGTCAACGATGCCTTTGACTTGCGCAATTTCTGCCATAAAGCGGTCTGAAATTTTTTGCAATTCGGCTAAGTCTGGACCTTTGATGGAAATCATCACGGGCTTTTGTCCGCCCGATACCGTTTCATCTGCGGAGGCAATTGAGGTCACGGTAATGCCACCCACTTGTTGTAGGTGTTGACGGAACTCATTGTTTAAGTCGGTTAAGCTTTTCTTGCGTTCTGTACGTGGTGTAACTGTTACGCGAATACTGACATGGTTTTTACCACGATCCGTAACGCCATTAATCACCGCATAAGTTGCTCGAACGTCAGGGTGCTGCTGAATAATTTTATCGACTTGCAGCAGTTTGGCTTGTGAATATTCCAAAGAGGCATCGACGGGTGTTTCGAACTTAATCCGAATCTCACCTTTATCTGGAATAGGGACAAACTCTGTTCCAATCAGTTTAGATAAGCCTAATGCACCGAATAGAGAGGCCACTGCAATCATGAGGGTGATGAATCGGAAGCGCAGAGCAAGCTTGAGTAGTTTCTCATAGCCATGGCTGAGATTATCTAGTTTGCCAGAAATCCAATTAAAGAAACGTTTGACTCGATTGGGTGGCTTATGTGGATTATGCTTTTCAGCCCAATGTGCAGATAGCATTGGATCTAAAGTAAAGCTGACAAACATCGAGATCAGCACAGCGGTACTGACGGTTACGCCAAATTGATAGAAAAAGCGACCGATAATACCGCCCATAAATGCCACAGGTAAGAACACCGCAACAATCGTTAAGGTAGTGGCTAAAACAGCGAGTCCAATTTCTTTGGTCCCATCAAGGGCTGCTGTGACAGGGTCTTTGCCCATGTCTGCATGTCGAACAATATTTTCACGTACCACAATCGCATCATCAATCAGTAGACCAATACTGAGTGATAGTGCCAGTAAGGTCATCATATTGATGCTAAAGCCAAAGATCCAAATAAACGTCAGAGTGCCAAGGAGGGCAATCGGCAAGGTCATGCCTGTAATGGCGGTGGAACGGAATGAGCCTAAAAACAGCAGGACAATCAAAACGGCAAGAGCTGCACCTTCAATAATGGTACGTGCAACATCGGTGATGCTGTTACGAATGCCTTTGGATGAATCTACCACGACTTTTGCTGTGGTGCCTTCAGGTAACTGTTTTTGAATATCTGCTAAGGTCTCATAAGCACCATCGACCACGTCAATCACATTTGAATCGGAACTGCGTAAAATATCAATCGCAACTGCGGTTTTACCGTCTAAATAGGCACTTGACTCAAGTTCGGCTTGGCTGTCTGAAATGCTTGCAACTTGGCGTAAATAAATCGGTACACCATTTTTATTGGCAATCACCAAATCGCCGAAGGCTAAAGGATGAATCACTTTAGACTTGATCTCGACCACAAGTTCACTGTTACCATGTTTCAACGTTCCACCCGGAACCTCGACATTTTCAGCTTTTAGCGTGTTGATGATCTGGTCAATACCAATCCCAAAACTTTGTAATTTGTGGGGTTCAATCTGTATGCGAATTTGTCGCTTGGCATCACCCAATAAGTTGACTGTCCCGACACCAGAAACGGTTCTAAACTGCGGAACGATGCGCTGATCCAAATAAGAACTGAGCTCTTTCAGTGACATGTTTTGTGATTCAAATACAATTGACATCACGGCATTGGCAGAAGGGTCATAACGTTCAACAATCGGGTCTTGAATTTCGTCTCGAAATTCAGCGGTGACTGGTGCAATTTTATCGCGGACATCTTGTGCGGCTATGGCGGAAGAAACATCGAGATCAAACTCAGCAATAATGGTCGATAAGCCTTCGCTAGACTGAGAAATGACCTGTTTTAAACCTGAAATGGTATTGATTTGGTCTTCCATTTTCTTGGTGATTTCAGACTCCACTGTTTCAGGGGATGCTCCTGGATAGGTGGTATAAACCACAACGAAGGGGAAGTCGACGTCAGGGAACTCCTCAACTCCCATTCTTTGCCAAGAGGCTAAGCCTAAAACCATCAGGCAAAACATCATCATGATGGTAAAAACAGGATATTTCACACTAATACGGGTTAACCACATAGCAACAACCTTTTCTTATTTTTATGGATTGATTGTCACCATTTGATGCAAATCTTTTTCATTAAACTTTATACGGCTGATACGGTCGCCGGCTTTTAGTCCCTGTACTACAGCGCTGTTGTTGCTATAGCGTTGTTCCAAGACTTTTATGTGAACACGTTCAATTTTATTGTGGCGAATCACCCAAACATAAGGCGAATTTTGTATATTTTGAATGGTATCAAGCGGGATGATTTGGCCTGTGATGGACTGTGAACCAAGAATGTCACCCTCCACAAAGGTCCCAATACTCAATGAATTAATACTTTCAATTGGCTGAGCAAAGAACTCAATTTGACGGCTTAAGGGGTCTGCAATCGGGGAAATACGAGTAAGCTTGGCTGTCAGTTTTTGGGGATTGCCTTGCAGCCGATATTCAATTTTTTCTCCCAAACTTAAAGCGGCTTGTAGATCACTTGGAATTTTGGCCTGTATTTCTAAATGACTCGGGTCAATGATTTCAAATAGGGTTTGTCCTGCGGATACTGTTTGTCCAGGTTCCACCTGACGTTGAGTAATAACCCCTGAAATCGGGCTTAAAATAGTGCCATCGCGATCCGCTTTTTCGGCAATATCAACATTGGCTTGTTGCGCACGTACATTTTCTAATTGAGCTTGATAGTCTACAAGGCTTTGTTCATATTCCACTTTAGAAATAAAGCCCTGATCGAGTAAACGTTTTTTTCTTTGAACCATGCTTTTTGCAAGATTGGCTTGGGCTTGGGTTGATGCAAGATTGGCTTGAGCTTGGGCAAGCCGCGCAGCATTATCTTGATTATTCAATCGAACCAGTACTTGGCCTTTTTGAACGGCTTGTCCAACTTGAACTGAAACTGCGGTTGCTGTCGCTGTCACTTGAGCCTGAATGGAACTTTGGTTGACGGCGCGAATAGTACCAGTAAAGGCGGTACGTTGGATAGAAGGCCCTTCTTGGAACTGAACCAAGTCTTCTGCGATCAGCTCGATTTTAGCTGTAGACGAAGTAGGAGCTGTGGCCTCGTCTTGTTTTTGGCAGGCAGAGAGGAGTAAGCACAAACACAGCGGACTGAGTTTAAAAATAGGGAGCACTTGGCGGCTTAATTTAGTTTTTATACATGGTGCAGCCTGCATTGAGTCAAATCCTTTGGTCTAGCGGCGAAAGTCAGCACACTGTAAATAAGACGCAGATTATTCAAGTGTTTTTAAACGAGCAATAATTCTGTCGTATTCAGCCTTGGTATTACGATAGTGACTTTGTAACGATTGTATTTGCTCTTTTTTCATCACAATATTTTTGGAATTATAATCAATCATATCTTGGAGCGGTTTCGGATTGCTTTTGCCTTTACGCATGTTCTCTTTTTCTTGGCGTAAGAATCCAATGCGGTCATTCTGTAATTGTTTTAATTCATCTTGCTGAAACTTAATCTGTTTTAAGATATAGGAAAGGGCAGTATTGCGTTTTTGAGTGGCGACTTGGCTGTTGGTATAAGCACGTTTTAATTTAAGATCTGACTCGCGTTGCTTGGCTGCTGCTGCACGTTGTGGCGCATATTGCGCATCTTTTTCTGCGTTGTATGGACGTGCTCGTTGAATCACTTGCATGTTGCTATCGAGTGCTTCATAACCATAACGAATATGGTTGGGGGTGACACTACTACTGACGTTCGCGATGCCTTTACTGTCGTAATATCGATACCAGACCGCTTTAGGTGGATCGGCCATAATCGAGATGGTCTGCAAACTTAGCAAAGCCAGCAAAATGACTTTCGCAGTCATCCTTTTTTTCACGATCAAAGCAAGTTTGTGATTAAACTCCCTAAGCATCGATACCCCCAGTTTAAAGTTGACTAAATTACTTATTTACAAGCAATAAATAGTGCTATATTAGTCCTAAATTTAGGAATAAAAAATATAATCAGTCAAAAAAAAATCGACGGGTATAGGAAAGTGTGAAGCCGTTCTTAAAAAGAAGATGAAGTGTGGTTTTATGCGGAAACTGTTCGTTGAAAATATAAGTAAATATATGTTAAAAGTGTACGTAACTTGTAAAGCGTCTACGAATCTGTTTCTACAAACATTCTAAAAATGGGAAGGGTCATATTAAATGGACGATAAATTCCAGAATCTAAAAGTAATGGTCATTGATGATTCAAAAACCATTCGTCGTACAGCCGAAACATTATTACAACGCGAAGGTTGTGAAGTGGTGACTGCCGTCGATGGTTTTGACGCATTGTCAAAAATTGCTCAAGCCAATCCTGATATCGTATTTGTCGACATTATGATGCCACGACTAGATGGTTATCAAACGTGTGCATTAATCAAAAATTCACAAAATTATCAAAATATTCCTGTCGTGATGCTCTCTAGCAAAGATGGTCTATTTGACCAAGCCAAAGGGCGTGTTGTTGGTTCAGATGAATATTTAACAAAGCCGTTTAGTAAAGATGAATTATTAAATGCGATTCGTAATCACGTCTCAGCATAAATAATATAAGTGTAATTGGGGAAAATTATGGCGCGTATTTTAATTGTGGATGACTCACCTACAGAGACATTCCGCTTTAAAGAAATTTTGGGGAAACATGGTTTTGAAGTGATTGAAGCGTCGAATGGTGCCGATGGTGTAACCATGGCTCAAGCTGAACTTCCTGATCTTGTGTTGATGGATGTGGTGATGCCAGGCGTTAATGGCTTCCAAGCAACCCGTCAAATTGCGCGTGGCGCAACAACAAAACACATTCCCGTAGTGATCGTCAGTACTAAAGATCAGGCTACAGACCGTGTATGGGGTAAGCGTCAAGGTGCGTGTGATTATTTAACTAAGCCTGTTGATGAAAACCAACTGATTGATGTGATTAAGCAACACCTGAACGCAGGATAAGCTCTATGGCAGCAAATGGATTTATCGAATTACTTCGACTTGCTAAACGTGGTAATAAAAACTACGTTTCAAACGAAAATGAGGTAAACCGCTGGTCGGGCATTGCTTTTGAGATGATGGGGCAATATTTCGTTGCGCCATTAGGTGAAGTTGCAGAAGTAATTTATCCTCCGAAATATACCTTAGTGCCAAATACTCAGCCTTGGGTTGTGGGTTTGGCCAATATTCGAGGACGTTTACTTTCTGTTGCCGATTTAGCGCACTATGTATCAGGGCATCGCAGTGCGTATTCACCAACTCAAAAAGTACTCTGTATTAGTCACAATGACCACTATGTCGGTTTAGTTGTAGATCAGGTTCTGGGGATTCAGCACTTTAATAAGAAAAGTTTCTTTTCTAAACATGAAGATTTAGATCGGAATTTAAAAGAATATTGCCAAGGGTATTTTCACCAACACAACCAACAATGGCATGTTTTCTTATTCAGTCGCTTATTAGACAATCCAAAGTATATGAACGCATCTATAAAATTTATAAATTAATATCATTGTCGCGCGCGAAATTATAAGGGCGTAAATCGGGGAGAAGCTGCATGGGCTTTAAACTTAAAAAGAAAAATACGGATGGAAGCAGTAACCGCTCAGGTGGAAATGCTTTAGTAGCAAAACTTCAATCACAGACGGAACAGTTTTCACGTGTATTTGGTGATAGTGAAAAGTCCAAGCCATTAATTTTGGGTGCGGCATTTTGTATCGTACTGGCAATTTTCTTACTGTTGTACCTATTCTATAGTGTACCTCGAAATAACGAATTCACCCGTAGCTTGGGTGATTTACGTCTTTTATCACAAACGATTTCGCGTCAGGCAACTGAAGCAACAGCATCAGGTACGCCTGAAGCTATTAAAAAACTGACAGAATCACAAAAGTCTTTTGCTGAAAATTTAGAAACAGTAAAAGATATTCACGCGAGCACAGACGCACTGCGTGAAGTAGATGCACAGTGGAAAAAAGTTTCTGAAAATATTGATTTAATTGCTTCACAACAAAAAATCATTAACCAACTCTACGATACCAACATTGCGATTAGTGAAAGTATTCCGGGGATTCAGGCCGAATACAACTTAATGGTTGACCAAATGGCACGTCAAAATGTGCCAGCCAACCAAGTCGTAATTGCAAAAAACCAAGTATTCATTGCGGAACGTATTTTACGTTCAATTGGTTCGGTATTAACCGGTTCAGACAACTCGCGTGAATCTGCGGATGACTTTAGCTCAGATACAGAAACCTTCGCGTCATACTTAAACGCACAGTTAAATGGCAGTGCAGACTTGGGTGTAGAGCGTATTAATGACCCTGAAATGCGTGACTCTTTAACCAGTATTCAATCTGAATATGATGATGTACTGAAGTCAGCAGCAGCAACCGTCTTAAAGAACTCATCACAAATCGTTAAAGTACGCCAAGCGTCATCATCGATTTTTGAACAGTCGGATGCTTTGTTAAGCAATTTAAATAAATTATCTGGTGGTACAGGTTTAGCGATTGCAATTCCTGCCTTAGGTCTAATTCTAGCCCTGATTGCCTTCTTATTCTGTGTATTTAAATTACTTGTACTTCGTGGCGAATCAGATAAAAAACGTGTATCTCGTCTACAAGATGAATATGACCGTAACCAAAACGCGATTTTACGTTTACTGGATGAGATTGCCGATCTTGCAGATGGTGACTTGCGTTCATATGCTACGGTATCTGAAGACTTCACGGGTGCAATTGCCGACTCGATTAACTTCGCAATTGACCAATTGCGTGACCTTGTATCGCGTATTACTGAAACCTCTCAAGAGGTTGCACAATATACGGCAAGTACGCAGGGGATTACCAACCAGTTAGCCGAAGCATCTGAACACCAAGCGCAAGAAATTGCGGGTGCATCTGCCGCGATTAACGAAATGGCAATGTCAATTGACCAAGTATCTTCAAACGCTGAAGAATCAGCGGTAGTAGCAGAACGTTCAGTAAAAATTGCTGCAAATGGCGCGAACGTTGTAAACCGTTCAATTGAAGGTATGGATATCATTCGTGAGCAGATTCAAGAAACCTCTAAACGTATTAAACGTTTGGGTGAATCTTCGCAAGAGATTGGTAACATCGTTGCCTTGATTAACGATATTGCCGACCAAACGAACATCTTGGCTTTAAACGCAGCGATCCAAGCATCGATGGCAGGTGAAGCAGGTCGTGGTTTCGCCGTGGTCGCGGATGAGGTACAGCGCCTTGCAGAGCGTTCAGCTTCAGCAACCAAGCAGATTGAAACACTGGTAAAAACCATTCAGACCGACACCAACGAAGCTGTAATTTCGATGGAACAAACCACGTCTGAGGTTGTACGTGGTGCGAACTTATCTAAGGATGCGGGTGTTGCACTGGATGAGATTCAAAACGTATCGGGTAATTTGGCGAAATTGATTGCAAACATTTCGGATGCAGCAAAGCTACAATCCGCATCTGCAGGTCATATTGCAACTACGATGAATGTCGTACAAGAAATTACCTCACAAACCACCACTGCGACTTTCGATACAGCCCGTTCAGTCTCTGAACTTGCGAACATGGCGGAAGCGTTACGTGAGTCTGTAACAGACTTTAAACTGCCTGATTAAGCACTTGCTTTGGGGAGGGTATGCTGCTCATCGCTTGAGTGGCATACCAGAATCAGGATACACATCAACCCAATTAGCTTGAGCAAAAAGACTGGTTTGGGATGATGGTTATAATGAAGTTTATGCACCTTTTTGGGTAGCTGACAACGCAAGAAGCCTTAGCTATGAAAGAAATATTAAAACATTTAGTTGAAACGACAACGCTTCCGGAAGATAGTTATCTAGATCAAGATGCAGAAATTCTTGAAATTTTTGTTGAAGAAATTGAAGAAATCTTCGTTGAGTTAGATCCATTATTTGAAAAGTGGTACGCTGAACCGACACATCAAGAAACCTTGTTGAGCATACGTCGTCACTTCCATACCTTAAAAGGTTCTGGTCGTATGGTGGGGGCAAAGTCAGCAGGTGAAACGGCGTGGGCAGTTGAAGACACCTTAAACCGTGTGATTTCAGGGGCTGTACCGCTTACAGCAACGGTTCAAAAATTTGCTAAAACAGTATTCAAACTGTTTCAATTTAAACTGTATCCTATATTCAAAGCGGTACAGGAAATTGATCTTGATCTTCGTCCATTGGTTTTAATTGGACAACAATTACAACAAAATCAAAGTTTAGAACCTGCTCTAGAAGAGTTGCTACAACTGTCTAATCATCTAAATAGTAATGATGTCGTGACGGGATTAGAGCTGAGCGATATTGAAGTGGTTGACTCTGAGCCACAAGTTGCAGACGTTTCTGAGCAGGATGATCAAGTGCATGATGTCCTAGAAGAAACTTTAGCGATCTTCATTGAAGAGGCGGAAGATCATTTAGCGACTATCGACCACTTCTTAAATGCAGATGAAGCCAAAGTACAAGATTACAATGGTTTAATCCGTGCTTTACATACATTGCGCGGTAGTTCGTCTATGGCGCAAATTGAGCATGTCTTTAATGCCAGCTCAAAAGTCGAAAATCTATTTAAAACCTTGGTTCAAGAAGAGATCGTTTCTACCTCGAAGGAAATCTCTTTACTCACTCAATATGCTGAATTTGTACGTGACTATTTACACGTGCTTGGGCGTGGTACGAACGAACAGCTTGACGTGATTTACGCCACGTTCACTACGGCTTGGGATAACTATGGTTTCAGTATTGAAGACGTAGCTGATGAGCTAAACCCACAAGGTATGGTCTCGAAGCTGATCGAGTTAAATATTGACCTGTTGCTTGATGCCGAGTTTGAGTTTGATCAGCGTGCTAAGGTTGAATATCCAGACTATATTCAGCACTTAGGTGAACAAGCAAAACAATTGCTGGAATTCACCAATAACCGTGCTGCTCAAGGAATTCATGATTTTACTTTTGAGCTATATGCAGGTTATCAAGCCTTACTGGAAAAGCCTGAATTACTCAATGTAGATTATGCATACGAGTTATTTGGTCAGGCACATCAAGAATTTATCCATTTATTTGACACTTTAGCTGCGGGTCAGCGTGTAATTCTGACTGAAGAAGTGCATAAAGTTCTGAATGAATTAATGGCCTTCGTACAGCAAGATGTTGAATCGACTTCGACGACGGTAACTGAACCTGTTGCTGAGGCTATTGTTTCTAGAAATACTTTACAACCAAGCCTTGATCTTGCGCAGATTTCGCAGCAAATTGCATCGGATCATCAGTACAAGCAATCGAATACGGCCAATACCAATTTTGATGATGATTTGCTTGATATCTTCTTGGAAGAAGCTGAAGAATTATTGATGGGGATGGATCAGGATCTTAATACTTGGTCTAAAAATGGCAATGATACCGCGGCACTCAATAATTTAATGCGTTATTTGCACACCTTAAAAGGTGGTGCCAATATGATTTCTGCACCTTTTATTGGTTCGATTGCGCACGAATTAGAGTCTATTTATGAGCGTGTGATTCGTCAGCAAATAGCTACAACGCCACAGTTGATCAGCATCATTCGCTTAGTACAGGATGACGTCGCAGACCGAATTCAGGTCATTCGTACGGAGAAGGTTGATTATCCAGCAACAGCGACTATCAATGTACTGCATAACATTCAGAGCTTGGTTGAGGGTACGACTGTTACAACTACAGCATCCGAGCGTTTAGTTGAAGCGTTTGTTGCGGCAGTTGAAGAACCTTTATCTAATATAGATAGAACGATTGAAGCTGAGGCAGCTGCGGTTGAGTCAGCAACTGCAATTGAAGAGCCGCGTGTAGTTGAGAACACGGACGTTACAGTCGTTGAACAGCTGGATACTCCGTCACTTGTCCAAGAAGAAGCAGTCAGCGCTGTTGAAGAAGCAGCTAGTCTTTTATCAATTGTTGAAGAAACCTTCTTGGAAGAAGCTGAAGAAATTTTAGCGACTACGGATGGCTTACTGAAACAGTGGACTGAACAACGAAGTGACCGTAGTGTGTTACTACAATTGCAACGTGCCGCGCACAGCTTAAAAGGCGGCGCGCGTATGGCGGAGAATGAACCCGTTGGTGCGATTGCTTATGAACTAGAAACCACATTTGAGCAATTTGCTGTACATAATTTCAGTTCAAACGTGTATGACCCATTATTGCAAACCGCATTTGAATGGTTAAAACAAGCCATCTTCAAACGTGATTTTAGTAATTATGATGGTTTGAAAAATAGCTTAGCATCTATTGATTATGTGGATGTGATTGCGCAATTACCGACGCGTGTAACTCAAATTGATTTACTCAATGCGGTACCAAGTTTTGAGTTTGTGCAGGGTGATGGTACTGAGCCGCCAGCAATGCTGGGTGAGTGGAAAGAAACGACTCACTTGGATGGCGGTAATGAGATGATCCGTATCTCAGCTGATTTGGTTGAAAAAATGATCGACCTATCAGGTGAAAATGCAATTAACCGTTCACGTATTGAAATGGATTTAGGTCAACTCGGCAATACGTTGAACGAGATGGAGCTTGCAATTAAGCGTTTGGCGGATCAGTTACGTCGAATGGAAGGTGAGCTTGAGAGTCAAATTATTGCGAAACATGGTTCTGAAAACTCGCGCTATGCAGACTTTGACCCCTTGGAGATGGACCAATATTCATCGCTCAATCAATTGTCCAAATCCTTAGCAGAATCGGCTTCGGATTTGGTCGACTTCAAGAGCACTTTGGCTGAAAAAATTCGTGATGCAGAAGGCTTGTTATTACAACAATCCCGTATTCAAGCGGAGATTCAAGAAAGCTTAATGCGGACACGTTTGGTGCCGTTCTCACGTATGTTGCCGCGTTTACAACGTATTGTGCGTCAGACCGCCTCAACCTTGAACCGTCCAACGGAATTGGTCGTTCATAACACTGAAGGTGAGTTAGACCGTACGATTCTTGAACGTTTGGTAACACCATTTGAGCATATGCTACGTAACGCAATCGACCACGGTATTGAAGATACGGAACAACGTAGCGCTGCGAAAAAATCAGCGACAGGTCAAATTGAACTGAACATTAGTCGTCAAGGTACAGACGTTATCGTCAGTTTTAAAGATGATGGTAAGGGTATTGATGAAAGCACGATTAAAGCGAAAGCGCTAAATTTAGGTTTAATTAAAGCCGATCAAGTGCTAGATAAACAGGAAATCTTACAGTTTATTTTCCATCCGGGTTTCAGTACGGCCAAAGAAGTGACGCAAATTTCTGGACGTGGTGTCGGTCTTGATGTGGTGCAAAGTGAAATTAAAGCACTGGGTGGACATGTCACGGTTGAATCGGAAATTGGACTGGGCACGACCTTCATTATTCGTGTACCAACTACGGTAGCGGTGAGTGATGCCTTGATGGTAAAAGCCGGTGATCAACAATATGCGATTCCATTGGCGCAGATTGATCGTATTGTGCGTATTGCTCCAACAGCACTGGATCACTATTTCCACAGCAAAGATGACCAATTCAAAATTGATGGTGTGAGTTATAAACTGCGCTATTTATCTGAGTTTTTATCCAATCAGCCGATTCCACGTTTGAGTAATATTGGACATTCATTGCCGGTGTTGTTGATTAAAGGCAACAGTGGACAAACCATTGCATTATTGGTCGATCAGCTGATTGGTTCACGTGCGCAAATTGTAGTGAAGCCAGTTGGACAACAGTTTGCCAGCATTGGTGCAATTGCGGGTGCAACGATCTTGGGTGATGGTCATGTATGTTTGATTTTAGATGGTCAGAACATTGCACGTCAGATTTTAAGTACCAAGCGTGTAACGCATGCAGCTGATCATCGTGACTTTGGTCGTCATCAGGATACGCGTCGTTTAGTGATGATTGTGGATGACTCGGTAACGGTTCGTAAGGTCACATCGCGCTTATTAGAGCGCCAAGGCTTTGATATTGTGACAGCAAAAGACGGTGTCGATGCGATGGAGCAGCTTGAGAGTGTTAAACCAGACTTGATGTTGCTGGATATTGAAATGCCACGTATGGATGGTTTCGAAGTAACGAACTTGGTTCGTCACCACGAAATTCACCAGAACTTGCCGATTATTATGATTACATCGCGTACGGGTGAAAAACACCGTGAACGTGCTTTCAGCTTGGGTGTGACACACTACATGGGCAAACCGTTCCAAGAGGCAGAATTACTTGCCAACATTCAGCAGTTATTGGCTGAAAAGCAGGGGTAAATAAATGAATGCAAATGTTTCAAAGAGCATGAATGAGCAAATCAGTCAGCAAGAATTGCAATACCTGATTACGGTATCAACAGGTTTTATTGATGCTTATATCATTGAATGTCATGGTAAAACCCCCATGCTCTTGCCACAAAATATTGTACTTTCAGCGCTCGACAGTGATACGCAAGTGAAAACGGTGGAATGGCATGATCTTCATCTGCCTGTTTATGCCATCAACCGTCCAGACCAAACGGAAGGTGTGGCGCTGGTGATTGAAGGGGATGATGCTTCTCAGCGCTTTGCTTTGATGTGTAATGAAATGCCGAAATCAATTCGTTTGCGTATTTCTGAAATTCTTGATGATGAAAGCCCTGTGAATGATCCCACCATTTTTCAGCTGGTGCGTATGGGGGATGAGACTTACCACGTACCGAATTTAAATAAAATTCAGGCGAGTTTAGGTCTTTAAGCTTAAGTTTGAATGTAATAAAAAAAGGAACTCAACTGAGTTCCTTTTTTATGTGAGTTTGAATGCTTATGCCAAAAGGCCTTCTAAAATTTGTTCGTAAATTTCAGCAAGTGGTTCAAGATCAGCGACATTCACATGCTCATCAATTTGATGGATGCTGGCATTGAGAACACCAAGTTCAAGTACTTGAGCACCTGTAGGAGCAATAAAGCGACCATCAGATGTTCCGCCTGAAGTTGAAAGCTCAGTTTCTACACCAGTCACATTACGAATAGCATTTTTAGCCGCATTCACCAACTCACCCACTGGCGTCAGGAATGGTAAGCCTGAATGTGTCCATTTAATGTCGTAGACTAAACCATGACGATCCAAAATTTCTAAAACACGTGCTTTTAATTCTTCAGCGGTCAATTCAGTTGAATAACGGAAGTTGAAAGTCACGGTCATGGTGCCTGGAACGACATTGGTTGCCCCTGTACCAGCTTGAATATTTGACACTTGGAAAGACGTCGCAGGGAAGTATTCGTTGCCTTGATCCCAAACCGTATCACAAAGTTCAGCAACAGCTTTAGAGGCCATGTGAATTGGGTTAATGGCTAAATGTGGATAAGCCACGTGACCTTGTTTTCCTTTGACTGTCAGTACTGCATTGAGTGAACCACGACGACCATTTTTAACAATATCACCCAGTTGATGGGTACTTGAAGGTTCACCCACCAAACACCACTTCATTTTTTCATTACGGGCTTCGAGTGTTTCGATCACTTTGACCGTGCCATTGATCGATGGGCCTTCTTCATCTGATGTGATGAGGAACGCGATTGAGCCTTTATGATTTGGGTGTTTTGCAACAAAGCGCTCAGAAGCAACCACCATTGCAGCCAAGGCCGTTTTCATGTCTGCACTGCCACGACCATAAAGCTTGCCATCACGAATTTCAGGGGCAAATGGGTCTGAGTTCCAAGCATCTAAATTACCTGTAGGAACGACATCGGTGTGACCCGCAAAGCAGAATACAGGTGCTTCAGTGCCTTTTCGTGCCCATAGGTTATCAACATCATCAAAGCGCATAGACTCAATGTTGAAACCAATTTTTTTTAAGCGTTCAGCCATAATATTTTGACAGTTGTGGTCCACAGGTGTAACCGATGGCTGACGTAAAAGTTGGAGGCTTAAATCGAGAGTAGCAGAAGAGGTCATGCGCATTTCAAAGTCAATAAAACAGTCGGCACTATAATAGGCGATTAATCTCTGGAATGCGAAACTTAGCAATAAAAAAACCTTATCAATTGATAAGGTTTTGAAGTGCAGATATTAATTACTTGCGGATTTCATCTTGGGTTTTTTCAGCGGTATTTGATACAGCATTACCTGCTGAAGAGACATCTTCACCAATACCTTTGACGGTATTACAGCCGGCTAAAACAAAAAGCATAACTAATGAACTAGCAATAATTTTCTTCATTTCATTCTCCAAAATTTTGGTATTGTCATCAAATGATTTTGTTCTGATGTTTTTAAAGATTAAAAAATAAACACTTTAAACAATAGCATCGTTTTACAGGAGATGAGTAAGCGTATGTTGCGTTATGTATTTTTGTATAAAGTAACTTCTGCAAAATCAAGTTAAAATCAAATTTGGATTTCGGTACATATAAAACTGATTGTTTTGATTTTGTAAGTACAGTCCATTGGTCCACCAATATGCATTTTGGCTGCTGACTTCAGCATTCGGGCAAATCCATTCTTGACGTTGTAGGCGATAGTAATTTAAGTCGGCCTTTGGAATGATGTTACCCCAATTGCCTAGTCGACGGTCTGGATTGAGCCAATCGGGAAGGGAGTATTGATTTAAAGCATCAACTGCCGTGAAACCATTTCTTAGAGGGAGAAAGAGTTGCCCCTTTAAAACGGCAAAGCGCGTTTGAATGTCTGTGTCTAAAGCTTGCTGGAATTGAAACTGTTTATGGGTAAAGTGTTTTAGTTTTCGGTTTAAAGTATCAGTACGATTCAACCCATACCATGTGGTTAAGCTTAGATCTGTTTCACCTAAATAATATTTCAACGCGACTTCCCAATGCTCGACTTGATTGGTTTCGGTATTTTTAATTAAAAAGTCCAGTTCACCCGTAGTACGTGCACCATCAATGATTTGGATACTATGACCCAATAATTCATAAGCATGATAGTGATGATCCAGTAACCAAAACCACATGAACATTTCAAAGCGCAGACCCAGACGGGTACTTTTCAGTTGAGCCATAAAGTCTTCAAGTTCTTTCGGGTTTTGATCAAGCTGTTTAAGGCGAGGTAAATAGGTTTGAAAGTGCTGTTGCCAGATTTGTGAGGGATGAAAATGAAAAGCATGTTGTATATCGAGCTCTAACGGCAATGCAGATAAAATGTTTGGACTTGCTACAGCAAAAGCCAACTGGCGAAGCAATGGATGTTTGAATTGGAGCCAAGGTTCGAACAACTGATGCTGTGAAATGAGATGCATGTGAGTGCCTTAAAAAAGAAGCTAAATATGCAGAAGGACAACGGATAAAATTAAAAAACACTTTATACTACCGCAATTCGGTGCTCAGGAAAGTGGTATGAAAACGTTGTTTTGGCGTTGTTTAGTGGTGATCTTTGTCATCCTAGGCTTTATCGGTGCACTGTTGCCGGGTATGCCAACAACTGTTTTTCTGATCTTGGCCGCTTGGGCTGCATCTAAAGGTTGGCCACAAATGGATGCTTGGTTACTCAACCATCCTAAATATGGTGCAACGTTAAGAGCATGGCGTGCCAATGGAACTGTACCACGTAAAGCGAAATGGTTTGCCAGTATCATGATGTTGATCAGTGGACTGATCATGCTACTGACCAATGCACCATTTTTAGTGAAATTATTTACCAATACCACCATGCTGCTTGTCGCAATATGGTTATGGTTACGTCCAGAACCAAATACTGTAATAGATAAAAAACAAATAGAGGACAACTGATGTCTTATGTAATTGCTGATGCAGACGTCTTGATTGATCTGGCTGAACAGACTTTAACGCTGCCTAAAAAGAATAAATTTTATCTGATCTCGTCAGGAAAAAATGGCATTGGCGAAACTGAAAATAGTGGTAAAACGCCGCGAGGCTGGCATCTGGTTGCTGAGAAGCATGGTGCTGAGCAACCTCAAAATGCCGTTTTTATTGCTCGAAAGCCTACAGGTGAAGTTTACGATACCAATTTAGCCAAGCAGTTTCCTGAGCGGGACTGGATTTTGTCTCGGATTTTATGGTTGAGTGGTTTAGAAGAAGGCTTCAATCGCGGGGAAGGCTGCGATACCTATCAACGTTATATCTATATTCATGGAACACCAGATAGTGAACCAATGGGGATGCCGATGTCACATGGCTGTATTCGTATGCGTAATACGGATGTCATAGAGTTATTTGAACTAATTGATTGCAATGCACTGGTTTATATTTCCGAACATAAACTTGAAATCTAAAAATAGCTGTTAAAAAATGTGCAAAGTTATTTTATTGAGTATTCAACGCTGTAATTTAAAATATGAATATTTAGTAGAAGAAGGGGATTAATCATAGAAAATGTGTATTTTTGGGAAAAGAAATTTAGCGAATAATCATTTTAATTTTCGCAAATATGTTAAATAACATACAGAAAATACTTGTTTTTATACCATTTGACCTATTTTTTAATCACTCGATTGCAAAAAAGCGAAAACAAGCCGAAAAGCGTTTGACAGCCTGTAAAGATTCTCTATAATGCACCTCACAAACGATAAAGACGTTAAGGGCGCTTAGCTCAGTTGGTAGAGCGTCTGCCTTACAAGCAGAATGTCGGCGGTTCGATCCCGTCAGCGCCCACCAAGCCTTTACGTTAAAGATCTTACGTGCAGCGGTAGTTCAGTTGGTTAGAATACCGGCCTGTCACGCCGGGGGTCGCGGGTTCGAGCCCCGTCCGCTGCGCCACTTAAGATTTTTAATATTGTTTGTACCACATTAGTGACTTTGTGTAAGTGCAGCGGTAGTTCAGTTGGTTAGAATACCGGCCTGTCACGCCGGGGGTCGCGGGTTCGAGCCCCGTCCGCTGCGCCATTTATACAGAATCCTTAATGAGGGCGCTTAGCTCAGTTGGTAGAGCGTCTGCCTTACAAGCAGAATGTCGGCGGTTCGATCCCGTCAGCGCCCACCAGATTTTTTGCGATGCAGCGGTAGTTCAGTTGGTTAGAATACCGGCCTGTCACGCCGGGGGTCGCGGGTTCGAGCCCCGTCCGCTGCGCCATTCAAAGAATCGATTAAATTTAAGTTCCTGAGCTTAAGTTTAAAAACTAAGACTGACAATCTTAATCAGGGCGCTTAGCTCAGTTGGTAGAGCGTCTGCCTTACAAGCAGAATGTCGGCGGTTCGATCCCGTCAGCGCCCACCATATTTTACGACGCAGCGGTAGTTCAGTTGGTTAGAATACCGGCCTGTCACGCCGGGGGTCGCGGGTTCGAGCCCCGTCCGCTGCGCCATTTAAAATATAAATTTAAGTCCCTGAGCTTAAATTTGAAAACTAAGACTGACAATCTTAAATCAGGGCGCTTAGCTCAGTTGGTAGAGCGTCTGCCTTACAAGCAGAATGTCGGCGGTTCGATCCCGTCAGCGCCCACCATATTCAAGCTGTAAAGCTTAATGACCCTAATTGCATTCGCAATTACCGTTGCAGCGGTAGTTCAGTTGGTTAGAATACCGGCCTGTCACGCCGGGGGTCGCGGGTTCGAGCCCCGTCCGCTGCGCCATTTTCTAGATCCCTTGTGCTAGTAAATGGAATCAAGCAAGATTTCTTTCTTGCATCATAAAAATAGCGACGCTATTTTTATTTCTCAAGGGCGCTTAGCTCAGTTGGTAGAGCGTCTGCCTTACAAGCAGAATGTCGGCGGTTCGATCCCGTCAGCGCCCACCATATTCCCTTATCGTAAAAGCCTTGCTTATCTCAAGCTGTTTTCATACACTTCTGTGCAATAATAATTTTAAAATATGACAGATTTATGAGAAACCCATATCAACGCAAAGCTGCGTCTAAAAATCAAAATATTGCTTACGATCCTCTTGAAATCTATCGTCTTTTTATCGAAACTATCGTGCATCAAGGCCATGTTATTGCCTTATATCAAGATGGCTGGGCTTTATGTGCTACGCCAACCGGTCAACGTTCCTTTGCGATGTGGCAGAGTAAAGGTTTAGCACAGCTTTTGGTGAAAGATAATTGGGCGGGCTACGAAATCCAGAGTATTGGTCTTAGCGATTTAGTCGAAAAAGTGATTCCATTCTTACGTTTAGAAAAAACCACGGTCTCGATGAATTTAAGCCCAGAAGGGCAGAATGTCTTGGTTGCACCAGAAAAATTATTATTAGATATCAAAAACTATTTATATCAATTTTCAATGCAGAAGCCTGAATTATTTAAACAATTACAATTACCGTCGCCACGGACAATCCGTCTTCATTAATTCATGAGGATTTCATTTTAGTATTCATTGAGTAGCCAACCACTCCAATATGCAAAATACTCACGTAACCATGCATTATAGCGAGTGGCAAGAGGTGTCTGAGCGCTGATCATGATTGGTGTTTGATAACCCTGACGTATGGCTATAGCGCGGCTACGTGGAATATGAAAATCGCTGGTCACAATAGCAATCGGTTGCTGGATAGAAATATGCTGTTTGGCTAAAATCTTTTTACTATTGATCAGATTTAACTCAGTGCTGGTGCTTTGATCTTCGGTGTAAATACGCTGTGCTGGGATATGGTGTACATCAATCAGATACTGCCGCATTGCTTCAGCTTCACTATTTTTTTGCTGAAAGGAGAGGCCGCCACTGACGACCATAATGCTGTTGGGATGTAGCTTGGCATAGCTTGCCGCTTGATCTAAACGGCTGGCCAATGTTGGACTCGGTTTGCCATGTTTCAGACCACTGCCAAGAACTACAATAGCGGGTGCAGCGACATGAGGGGTATTTTGTTGATTTGAAAACCCTAAAAAGACGAAGAAAATGACTAAGCTAAAAACCCAAACAAAGAAAATCGCCCAAGCCCAACGCCATATTGATTGTCTGATTGTAGTGGTTTGAATATAGGCGATAAGTTTAGGATAAGCCAGTGCATAAATGATTAGACCTAGTCCAATCAATAAGGGCAAGAGGGTGCCAAAATTAAAGCGTAGTTGTAAAACAAAATACAAGCCGTCTGCGAACAGTAATGACCCGATAATAAAACTAATGACTCTTTTTGATTTTTGCATATAGGCTTGTGGGTTATCGTTTGCATGATTCTAGCAAATTTACGCATGAAAAAACCGAGCGCTGTGGCTCGGTTTTTTCATTTAGACTTAGTGTTTAGTAAACATCGCGACGATAACGACCTTCTTGACGGAGTTGATCTAATTTTTCTTCGCCTAAGATTTCAATTAGGGCAGCATCGACATCGCTCGCCATACCATTAATGCTACCGCAGACATAAATTACGGCACCATTTTCAACCCATGTTTTAAGCTCAGTGGCTTGTTCACGCAGTTTATGGTGTACATAGACTTTCTCTGCCTGATCTCGCGAGAACGCTAAATCTAAGCGTTGTAGCATGCCTGTGGTTTGCCACGCTTCAATCGTACTTTGATAGAAGAAATCATGTTCACGTTGACGCTCACCAAAGATCAACCAGTTTTGCGTATAGTCTAGGCGGGTACGTGCATGGAGTAGACTCATTAAACCAGCGATACCTGTACCGTTCCCAATACAAATGATAGGACGGTTGTCATTGATCAAATGGAATGATTCATTAGTACGAATACGTAGTGCGATAGGTTGCTGAAGCTCGGCATGTTGGGTTAACCAACCAGAACCTAAGCCCAGTTCACCTGCTGAATCTTGCTGTTGGCGCACGACTAAACGTAACACTTGTTGAGTCGGTACACTTGCAATTGAGTATTCACGTGTAGGTAAAGGGCTCAACTGTTCCAGTAAATGTTCCAAATTGGCAAAAGGCTCAATCTCTGTGTTGAGGTTTTTATCCCAAAGCGCTTGCTCAATGGAAATGGCTAAAGACTCAACGATGCTCTGTGCTGCAATGTGATGCTTTTGCATAAAGGCTTGGATACGTGCTGTGCTGTTACCTGGTTGAACTTCAGCAATATCACCCGCTTGCCATGTTGCATCGAAGTTGGTTTTTAGCTCAATATTATAAGCATGTGCTCCGACACTATTTGGATTGAGTACTTCACGTTGTGCCAAATTCCATTGATCAAAGGTTTTGTAAATGTTCATGGCTTGAAGCTCAAGTTTGGTTGCAGAGGCAAGAGCACTGTTCCAACGTTGAATATCATTGTTATCTGCGTTGTTGACTTCAATCGTTTCAAACAAAGCATGTGCGCCATTGGCTTTTAACCAACTATCAATGCGATGTCCAAAACTACAATAGGAGTCAGGATATTCTTGAGAGCCTAAAGCCAAAACGGCATAGTGAAGGTGTGACAAATCCAAAGTTGTATTTAAAAATTTCTTTTCAAAACTACTGGCTAAGTCAGGTGCTTCACCCGTGCCATAAGTACTTGCAACAAAAAGCACTTGTTCGGCAGCTTTTAAGTCACCTTGCGTTAAGTGTTGCACAGCCTTAACACTTACAGGTTGTCTTGCTTCTTGTAAGCTGGTTGCAGTACGCCAAGCGATTTGTTCAGAAACACCCGTTTGTGTTGCATAAGCAATGAGCCATGGTTTCGCATGTGGATCAACTGGAACATTCAACGCTCCACCACGGGCTTGCTGGGTGAGTTTCTTCTGCTTACGACGTTTTAGATACAGCATCCAACCGGTTACAAAGAACAGTGGCATCATCAGTGATGCAAACATGGCAAAGAATTGATAAATTGGGCCAAAGAAGCTACCACGGTGTACAGGAAGCATACTGCTGATGATTTTTTCATTCAGCTTCTTCTGCTCATACAACTCCATTTTTTCAATTTTTGCAGTTTGATAGTTGAAGACCGCTGAGTTTCTCGCCCGCTCATGCTGTGGAATTGCATCTACAAATGAAAGCTCAAGTGTACCATCAGGCTTTTTCGGAATATTTAGGGTCAGGGTTGAATAGTCTCGACCAACTTGTGCGTTAAATCCTGTCCATGTTTGGGTTAAAGCAATTTGCACTTGTTCAGGAGATAAGCCTTTACGCTCACCATGTTGTTCGCCTTGGCCACGTTCGCCACGTGCAGTGTGCTCACCTTGTGGGCCGCCACGACCTTGCTCACGTGATTCGCCACCACGAGCACCAGCCTGTTCGCCACGTGGGCCTTGAGCTGCACCAGCATTTGGACGGGCTCCTTCTTGCATTTGGGCTTGTGGGCGTTCAACGCCGAGGACTTTAAACATGCCATTGCGCCACCAATCATAAGACCAGTACAGTCCTGTACAGGCCAAGATCAGATAAAAAATCACCACCCAAGTACCAACAACAGCATGCAAATCCCAAATGAAGTTGCGTCCTTTCAATTTAGGTTTAATAAAAAACCATTGTTTGATGGAATGATGTTTGGGCCAACGTAAGTACAGGCCACTCAATACAAAGAAAATAAGCATGAGGGTACAAGCGCCAGTAATTTGTTTACCGACAGGACCGACAGTTAAATTACGGTGCAACTGTTGAATAAAGTTAAAAAACTCACGGCCTTTAACTTCGGGTAGGACTTCAGCAGTATACGGGTTCACCATCATGTTATAACCACGACGTGCGCCTTCTTTCTCGATATTGACCGTACTTGAAGTGGTTGACTCTTGAGCAATCGTAATACTATTGATTTTGATGGCAGGATCTTGTTTTTGGAAATGTAGATACAGCTCAGCAGGGGTTAATTTATTGTTTTGTGTTGCTTGAACGGTATAGCTATCTGGGTTCATCCATTTTAAGATTTGTTGTTCATAAGAATAGATGGCCCCTGTGACGCCCATAAGCGACAGGATAAGACCCGCAGTGATTCCCAAAAACCAATGCACTTGGAAAAATGTTTTTTTAAACATGGCGATACTTAATGGTGAGCGATTTGTTGTGCGGAAATTATACCTGAAGATTGAGAAGATAATATGGATTTAGAAATTAATATTTATTCTCATTATCATTTGTATTCGAGAGTTTGGGATATAAAAAAACCTCCAAAAGTTGGAGGTTTTTTACAGAGGAGAAAGCAAGACTTAAAGTGGCTGCGCTTCACCAACTGTTTCTTTTAAATGTTTACGAATCGTATTAAACGAGAAGTTTTTGCTATCCATGCGTTTTGGCAGAATGTATGCACCTTCTTGGCCTTTCACTTTGAATTTAATCAACAAAAACTCAGGTGTGTTGTACCATTCGTAGATGTCTTTCCAACCGATTGCACCGACACCTTCTTGCATGCCCATTTGCTGGCGCATAATCAGACCGTGAGGTTGTACACCTAAACGAATGCCTTTAATTTCCTGAACTGGAAACTCATTCATTTTTCGCTTCACATACCATTCTAAACCGAATTTACGGACTAAAAGGTAAACCACGACGCAGGCGATTGCGACCCAACAAAAGATGGTTGAATAATTCTTGAGTAAAATTAGGCCAAGAATCGAAAGGGCTGTAACGACAGCCATGATGATCCAAGCTTTCATGCTAATTTTGTTTGTGCTACGCCAAATTTTTAATTGAGCATCGCGTTGTTCAGCTTCAGTGATTTCATAGGTCACAGGCTGTAAAGTATAAGCGTATAAATTTTTCGCGGTCATAGTGAAAGTAACAGATTTAAAACTGCAAAAAGTTTAGCATCATTTAGAGCATTTCAGTGAGTATATTGTTCCAAAATCACCCAAATTATAATGAAGCCAGTTCTGTGGCCTCATGATCCCGTTCGTGGCTTAAACTTTGCTTCAAACGACTGAACTGATTCAAGATGCTAAACATCAAGGAAAGCTGTTGTAAAATAATCAATGCTTTCTGATCTTCCTCATTATTTTGGCTTAAACGCTGACGAATGGTCTGTAGCATATTTTGCGCAGTTAAATCAGGCATTTCATCCCGCAGGAGCGCACCTTGGATATTGTCAAAAGCGCGATCCATCAATTCTAAAATTTCTGGGTCGTCAATTTTTTCACGATGTGCACCCAACGCTGCAATATAGCTAATAAAGGTATGATTGAGGCACAAGAATTCAAACGCCAAGCTTTTTTGCGTTGGGTCAAAGTCGGGCTCGGTGGCTAAAGTTGAAATGAGTGAAGCAACTTCGGCATCAGTATTGTGTGCCGCACGACGGACCACACGATAATTCAGGCCATTGTTGCGTCCAGACTTATACTGTTCAATCACCTCAGCCAGATAATCACATTGAGCGGAAAGCGAACGGTAAATTGTGCGGGGGAGGCGACGGAACTTCCAGTCTGGGAAAATGAAACTCACGCCTAACCATGCCAGACCACAGCCAATTAAGGTATCCATCATGCGCGGAAGGGCAGCTTCATATCCCATCCCATCTAAGTTGAAATTAATCAGTGCCAAGATGGTGATGAAAGCGGTGGCTTGAGCGTATTGTTTACTGCGAAGCTCAAAGAACAGCACCCCACTGATGACTAATACGAGAAGTTGTCCTTCAATCGAAGGTACAAAGTACAATACGGCATACCCTAAAATGATTCCGACCAACGTTCCTACGATACGTAAACGTAAACGACGTTTGGTTGCGTTGAAATTGGGCTGACTGACAAATAGCGCTGTCAGTAGAATCCAGTACCCATATTCAATGTTAGTGACTTGAACAAAGATATATCCAACTAACAGCACGATAGACAGACGAATCGCGTGTCGAAATAACACCGACTCTGGGGTGAGATGTTGTTTAATCCGAACCTTAATGTCATCCCAGCCTTTCAGGTCATCATCTTTGAGCTGGCTTTCGATATGTTTGGTTTTATCGAGTTTAATATTGCGTTCAGTTTCTAAGTTACGTAGCTGCGCATCAATTGACTTTAAGTTTTGATACAGTGAAAACAGAGCATTGACCCAAATTTGGTCGTATTGTTGTTCATCTCTCAGCTTTTCTAATGATAAACGGAGATTTTCAAAAGCATGTTTAAAGCGCTTATTATGGGTGTAGGTTTGACGGTTTAAAATGCTGCTGCTTAAGTCCTTACAGGCTTTAGCTTGTATAGATAAAATTCGTTGAAAGCGGAATAAGATATCGCTGTGTTGAAAAATTTTCGCCAGTTTTTGATAATCAATATGTGCTGAATCTGCACGCTCGTGAATATCTTGTGCCACAAAATAATATTGCAGACTGCGACGGGTATCTCGTTGTCCACGGTCACCTTTTAATCGGGTGAGTAGGGCGGTTTTCATGTCGTTGAAGATTGCAATTAATTTGCCATTTTCCAACGACAGTTCAATCATACTCTGTTGATAGCTGTTTGCTGTCATATCGACATCAAACAGGTTGGATTTGGCAAACAGAAAATCGGCGAGTGAGGAATAACACTTCGATAGATTGTCTTGAACCTGACGAACGGGAAAGAGCAGAAAACTGATAGTTGAAATAACACTATACCAAATTGCCCCAATCACCAGCAGAGACGGTTGTGTATACCAGTTGTCAAAAAGTCCGACACCGAGCATGGAGTAAACCGAAACCACTAAGCAACCATAGGAAATCGTGGCATAACGACGTCCCAGTGAGCCCAGTAAAATTAGACCAATACACGAAACGATTAGACCCAGTGCGAATAAAATTGGGTGTGGAAATAAAAAGTAAATCGACGTTGCGGTAATGAAAAAGCCAATATAGGTAAAAATTAAATTCATGATTCGCACAGAAAAGCGGTCATCAATATCACTTAAACCCGCAGCAACTGCGCCGAGTGTCAGCGGAATAGTTGCCAGCTGAAAACCCATAAAATATGGAACAAAAGCCGTCCCTGCAAAAGTAATAACCATGCGGAGGTTATACATGAAGGTTGTATTATAAGTAGCCTGTTTTAGACTGGTCAGCCATGCTTTCAAAGGGCACCTTTGTTTGTCGCTTAGGGTTGGACAATTTTCAAATATGAGAATATGTGAAATTTCACCTGCTCTGGTATAAATCATACTATGGAGCGTGTAAACTTGTCTGCAAACTCTCCTTCCAAAACATAAATTAATCCTATGTCGACTACACAGGAAAAAGCGGTCTATTCCAACGCTTGGATTCTCTTACTTGCTTCACTGACTGCACTCGGTCCACTGTCTATTGATATGTATTTGCCTGCTTTGCCACAAATGGCGAATGACTTTGGGGTAAGCACACAAATGGTGGCCAACAGCTTACCTGCGTACTTCTTAGGCTTGGCTATTGGACAACTGATTTATGGGCCGGTAAGTGATCGAATTGGGCGGAAAAAACCGCTGTATTTTGGCCTAAGTCTCTACATTATTGCCAGTTTACTGTGTGTGTTTGCAAACAGTGAGTGGAGTCTCATTGCCGCTCGGGTTTTACAAGCCTTAGGCGGTTGTGTGGGCGTGGTGATTGCCCGTGCTGCGATTCGTGACCGTTTAGATATGCAAGCCTCAGCCCAAGCATTTGCCAGTATGATGATCGTGACCACCATCGCGCCGATTATTGCACCGAGTTTAGGCGCGCTGGTACTGAGTTTCAGTAGTTGGCATAGTATTTTCGCCTTTTTGATGGTCGTTGGCTTGGGAAGCCTGTGCTGCGTACATTTTTTCTTTGAGGAAACTCTAGATCCGAAGCGCCGTTTAAAGCTTAACTTTAATCAAGTTTTAAACCTTTATGGCGCGATTTTGCAAGATTCGAGCTTTAGACGCCCGATGTTTGTTGGATGCTTTGCTGGGGCTGTACTCTTTTGCTATATCAGTGCTTCTGCTGCCATTCTGATGGATGGTTATGGCTTAAGTCAGCAAGTTTTTGCCTATGCCTTTGGTGCCAATGCAGTTGGCATTATGCTGTTCTCGACCTTAAATAAACGTCTGGCACAAAAGTTAAGTGTTTTTCAGCGCTTAAAATTAGGCAGTTTTTTGCAGTTGGCTGGTGTGGGGCTGTTGTTGGTAGCGGGCAGCATGATGCATGCGCCCTTATATATCGTATGTGCAGGGATGTTTCTCGCTGTCGCAGCAATCGGTTTTACAGGGCCAAATGCCATGGCGATTGCAATGTCTGAACAGGGTGCACGGGCAGGAACGGCTAGTGCGATTATGGGCAGCATGCAATTTGGTTGTGGTCTACTTTGTGGCGTGATTCTTAATTTTCTACTCTGGTCGGCACTTTTGAATATGGCCATTGTCATGGCTATTTTTGTGGCTTTGGCTTTGTATTATGTGTTTAAGCTTGAGCACGAAAAAGCCTAAAAATGGAAGTCGTGACTATATAAAAAAGAGACTCGCTTTAGTCTCTTTTTTAATTTGAATGAATGCGTTAAATCTCACTCATTGTTTAAGAATACTGCAAAATCTTCAACTGGCACGCGTGGTGTTATAAAGCGATTGACGATCTGCTCAGGATCCGCATAACCCATCGTCATGCCGCAGACCAATTCTTCAAATTGTGCAGCACCAAGTATATTCAGCACGAGAGCATGAAGATGATTCCATGCGGCTTGTGGGCAAGTCTCTAAGACTCGTACTTTGGCTGCAATAATCACATTTTGCATTATCATGGCAATATTTTCGCGCCGATGCCCATGGCTTGATTGACTGTGTAGAATAGTCCGACAGGTGCGTTAAAAAAGATTGGTCATTACGTGATTGCTACTGTGCGATTTTCGCTTTTTCACCTTTTTGAATATTATGCAAGCCATACGAGCCCTAACCATTTTCACTGCGGTGCTCAATAAAAGGCGAAATCAATTTTTTCGGATAAAATACAAAACTTTTTTGTTGTTCGATATTTTTTCAGGATGTTCAGACGGTCTAAATTGAGTATGACAGGTTTGCTCAAACATTTTGTTAGGAGTTTTCCTATGAGCACACCTATTTGCCATAACCGTGTATTCGTGCTTGGGGATATTTTATTTATCATGCTCAATAATCGTCTGAATAGTTAGCCTTTTTTGGTGCAAAGGTGTGATTTTGACCCATCATTGGGCATAGGTGGTTATCTATTAGACTAAGACTTTAGTTATAAGAAAAAAATATAGATCTCAAATAAAACTCAGTCTATATTTAATAAAATATGAAGAATTGTTACTTAATTATTGCAAAAGTCTGTCTAAATTGTAATTTGATGCTTCAAAGCCAATCGCGAATAACATCAATTATAATTTGAAATTGTGTGCATTAGACTTTAGTGGCAAGAGTAATAAAAGGTCATATCTTAAAACATCGAAATGTGCGATTTTTCATCTTTATAAGATTACTTTGCATATGAAAAGACCAAAACGGAGTGGTCTTTTGTGCAAAAAATTTTACTGAAATGGAATTTTTGATTCACTATTAACAATGTAATAAAGGAAGTTTGTGTATGCGTTTAGCCCTCAATAAAAAGCCATTTATCGCTCAAAGCCTAGCACTTAGTGTGGCTGCTCTGATGATGACAACAACTCATGCTGCAACAAAAGAACAACAAGAACTCGCTCAGTTACGTGCCGAAGTTGCAGAGCTAAAAGCATTAATGCAACAACAGCAACAAGTTCAACAACAGCAAGCAGTTCAGATTCAACAAGTTAAAGCACAGCCAGCGCCTGTAAAAGCTGAATCTCCACTGTCTTCGTTCAAATCTAAGTCTGGCGCAGATATTAACCTGTATGGTTTTGTTCGTGGCGATGCAAACTACATTATTGAAGGTGCGGATGACGACTTCAACAAAGTTTCAAGCTCAAATGGCCAAACTAAAGACAAACTGCGTGCAACAGCGAAAACTACACGTTTAGGTTTAGATTTTAATACCAATGTTGGTGGCGATAACAAACTGGGTGGTAAAGTAGAAGTAGACTTTGCTGGAACAAATGAAGCCCTTCGTATTCGTCATGCGTATTTGACTTATAACAATTGGTTGTTTGGTCAAACCACATCGAACTTCCTGTCTAACCATGCGCCAGAAATGATTGACTTCGGCACGAACGTGGGTGGCGGTACAACTCGTATTCCACAAGTACGTTATGGCTTTAATTTAGCACCTGCAACCAAATTATTTATTGCTGCGGAAGAAGGGAATAGTTCAGCAAACCAGCTTAAAGTTACCACGACTAACGGTGTAACTACGAGTGAGACTGTTAGTTCAGATGTGAAATATAGCTTACCAGTATTAACTGCGAAATTAACGCAAGGTTTTGCAGATGGCAAAGCGAATGCATCTGTTCGTGGTTTGGTGGAACAATATAAATCTGAAACAGCTGGTGATGATAAAACAGGTTGGGGTATTGCTGCTGGTGTAAATTATCAAGTGATTGATCCGTTAAAACTCAGTGCTGATGTGTCTTATGTACAGGGCAATAGCAACTACTTATACGGAAGCAACACTGCATTTTATGTAGATAATGCGAATGGCAAGATCGAGCAAAATGAAGCGTTTGGTGTACAAGTCGGTGGTACGTATAAATTCAACGAAAAATTACGTTCGACTTTAGCGTATGGCGCACTCTTTGCGGATGATGGTACTGATTACGCGCGTTTAAACACAGCTGCAAATGAAGAAGTTTACCAAGCATGGATTAACTTCATCTATTCACCAGTTAAGCCATTGGACTTAGGTGTTGAATATATCAATGGTAAACGTGATACCTTTGCTGGCGATAGCTACAAAGACAACCGTGTTGGCTTAATGGCGAAATACAGCTTCTAATCATATAATGAAATAGTTGCGGTTTAAAAAACAGGAGCTTTAGGCTCCTGTTTTGTTTGAGTAGGGAAATTTATACAGACTAAATACATTTTGAATATAGACTTAAGTATTAAGTCAGAAAAGAATAAGTGAAATAGTTGGAAATTATTGTAAAAAAATAAAGATTATCTATAAAAAATCTGCATAATGTCGGTCTTTCGCCCATATTGTACTTTTGTTGGTTGTTTTTGAGCCAATATGGGGCGGTTTTGTGATTTTTTTCAAAAAACCGTATCTGTGTCCAAACATTATTGGGCATTACGTTATTTCAGTTTACTCATCGTGTAGAACTGAACATGTTATGCATCAGATCGCTTAGTTTGTTACCAATTTACCCGTTGCCTGAATTTCCATACGCAAGACTGAGTTTGTCTCAGATTTACGAAATATCTCTTGAAGTATCAATGGATTCGGTGGCTTATTAGCCAGATAACAAAATCTAAGCATCCGCTTTATGGACAATTGTCATGGAATTTACTTTTAACGCTTTTTATACCTTGATTGCTGCTGTCATCGTTTTGTTACTTGGCCGCTTCTTGGTAAATAAAATTGGTTTCTTGAAACGCTACAACATTCCTGAGCCTGTTGCAGGTGGTTTAGTTGCAGCGATTATCTCCTTGGTTGTGCATAGTCTTTGGGGCTATAGCATCACGACCAGTAGCGAATTGCAAACAAGTTTTATGCTGATTTTCTTCGCCTCAATTGGTTTAAGTGCAAACTTTGCCAAATTGCGCGAAGGCGGAATTGGTCTGGTTATTTTCTTGATGGCTGTCGCATCATTTATTGTGGTGCAAAACTTTGTCGGCATTAGCCTTGCAACTTTATTGGGTATTGACCCACTTATTGGTTTGATTGCAGGTTCAATTACCTTAACTGGTGGTCATGGTACTGCGGGTGCTTGGGGTGAAATTTTAGAAGTTAAACATGGTATCCAAGGTGCATTAGCTTTGGGTATGGCGAGTGCGACATTTGGTTTGATTATTGGTGGTTTGATTGGTGGTCCTCTAGCGAAGTTACTCATTAACCGCTATCAATTGGCGACGCCACGTACCAATGAACAAATTGAAAAGAGTGATAACACGCCACTGACTGATATTAATTCAACAGAATATGTACCGTTTGAATATCCACATCGTGTGCGTTTAATCACTGCGGATAATGCGATTACCACATTAGGTTTGTTTGCAGGCTGTTTGGCTTTTGCTGACTTTATGACCGGCCATATGAAAGGCACAATGCTTGAGTTACCGACTTTTGTTTGGGCGCTTGCAGGTGGTGTGATTTTACGTAATGTGTTGGAAGGTATTTTCAAAGTTCAAATCTTTGACCGTGCGATTGATGTATTTGGTAATGCATCATTGTCGTTGTACCTTGCGATGGCGCTTCTTTCGTTGAAATTATGGCAATTGGCTGACCTTGCAGGTCCGCTTGTGGTAATTTTAGGTGCGCAAACGATTACGATGGGCTTATATGCTGCATTTGTGACATTCCGTGTAATGGGTAAAAACTACGATGCTGCGGTGCTATCTGCGGGTCACTGTGGATTTGGTATGGGTGCAACACCGACTGCGGTTGCAAACATGCAGGCGATTACCAACATGTATGGTCCTTCGCACAAGGCATTCTTGATTGTGCCTTTATGTGGCGCATTCTTTGTAGACTTGATTAACGTGGCTGTCATTCAGTCTATTTTGCAATATTTTAACTAATTAGAAATGCAATTTGCCCTAGGAAACTAGGGCTTTTTTGCTTTCAGGTCTCTCACAATAATTAGGATATCGAGATGAATGATCAATTAAATGAAACATTACTCGGGTGGGTGAATACACTGAATGGACCTCTGTGGGACTTTTTGGTGATTTTCCTTGTTGCGGTCGGTGTGTTTTACACGCTAATTACGGGTGCAGTACAGGTTCGCTTATTTTTGCACAGCATCAAGGTCATGAAATCAAGCCGTAAGGAATGTGATGATGATCATGGCATTACACCTTTTCAGGCTTTTGTCACTGGGCTTGCAAGTCGTGTAGGGGTAGGTAATGTTGCGGGCGTTGCGATCGCAATTGCGATTGGTGGACCGGGTGCAGTATTTTGGATGTGGGTCACTGCATTTTTAGGCATGAGTTCGGCTTTTGTTGAGTCATCTCTTGCACAGTTGTTCAAGGTGCGTGACCAAGAAAATAAACAGTTCCGTGGTGGACCTGCCTACTATATTACCCAAGGCCTGAAACAAAAATGGTTGGGGGTAGTCTTTGCCGTTGCCCTCATTTCAACCTATGGTTTCGTGTTTAATGCAGTACAAGCCAATGCAATTACAGGTGCGACAGCACATGCATGGGGATGGGATAAAGCCAATTTAGCATTTGAACTCGGCGGCATTCATATTGTGGTGTCTTGGGTTGGACTAGCTTTAGTCTTGCTGACCGCGATGATTATCTTTGGCGGAATCAAACGTATTGCCAAAGTCGCAGAAAGTTTTGTGCCATTGATGGCCTTGTTGTATTTGGCTGTTGCTTTATATATCGCCGTAATCAATTACGCTATTTTACCTCATATCTTCCAACTCATTTTCTCTAAAGCTTTTGAGTTTGAAGCTGCTGCGGGCGGTTTCTTTGGTGCGATGGTTTCTATGGCAATGATGATGGGGATTAAACGTGGTTTATTCTCTAATGAAGCAGGGATGGGGTCGGCACCGAATGCGGCAGCTGCATCGGATGTAAAGCACCCTGTAAACCAAGGTTTGGTACAAATGCTCGGTGTATTTGTGGATACCTTCGTGGTGTGTTCATGTACAGCGATTATTATTTTGGCATCAGGACTTTATCATGATGCGGGCTTTGAAGGCGTAGCGCTCACCCAAATGGCTTTAGAGAGCCAAATTGGTTCTTGGGGTGATGACTTCCTTGCAACGATTTTATTCATGTTTGCCTTTTCATCAGTCATTGGTAACTATGCTTATGCTGAAGGGAATGTGCAATTTATCAATAACAATGCCAAGGTGATGTTCGTCTTCCGTATCTTTGTTTTGATTATGGTGTATCTCGGTTCAGTGATGAGTGTGCCTCTCATTTGGAACACTGCCGATTTGTTCATGGGCATTATGGCCACCATTAACTTGTTTGCTATTTTGCTGTTAACACCATTCTTATTGATGCTGTTAAAAGACTATTTGGCACAGCTGAAACAAGGTGTGAAAGAGCCAGTGTTTAAATTGGATAACCATCCTAAATTTAAAGACAAAGTGAAATCAGACATTTGGTAATCTTTTAGCACATTAAAAAAGCCTCTACATTGATAGGGGCTTTTTTATGGCTATTTAACTGCTAACGTAAAAGAACAGCTGATAGAGTGCAAAACTTAAAGTCAGGCTTAGCCAAATCGGGAGTTTGGTTCGAAGCAGTAAAATAACAGCGATTACAAAAACTAAGTCAGTCCAATGCTTGAAATAACTTTGTCCCATTTGTATCACTAAACACAGCAATAAACTTACCACTGCCGCATTGATCCCAATCACGGCTTTGCGTATTGCAGCTTGCTGCATAAGCCAAGACCAATAGGGCAAGGTGGCAAAGATTAAAAAGAATGAGGGCAGAAAGATTGCGAAAGTGGCCAGAGCCACATTCAGCCAAACAAAGGGCGTTAAAGGCAGTAAAGCACCTAAGTAACTGGCGAAACTAAATAAAGGGCCGGGCATGATTTGAGCCAGCGCATAACCCAAGTCAAATTGTTCGGCAGATAAAATATGGCTGACGACGAAGTCCTGATGTAAAAGTGGCAAGATAATATGCCCGCCGCCAAAAACCAAAGATGCGGCTTGATAAAAACTAAATAGGCTCTGTGAGAAGAGTGAAGAAGATGAATGCCACACCATAAAAACTACAAAAGGCAAAACAAATGCAATCAGCCAAAGATAAGCCTGCTTTGCATGGACTTTTGCTTTTAAGCCCCTGTCTTGGAGCTTTGATGTCGAATCTGATGCGAAATAAATACCGACGAGAGCAGCAACTAAGATGATGATAACTTGGCTGAACGACCATGATACAAAGTAAAGAAACAAGGTGCTAAGTAACATCAGCACATATTGCCAAATAGTTTTGCAGAAACTTGTCAACATTTGCCAAAACGCCCAGACCACTACAGCAAAAACGATCAACTGAATGCTATGTAATGTCATCGCACTGAGTTGGTTGAAGTACTGCTGACCTAGTACTGCGAAACATGCCATGAGGAGCATAGATGGTAAAGTAAAGCCGAGCCAAGCCGCACACGCACCGCGGTAGCCTTGCAGTTGATATCCAATGGCAATACCCACTTGGCTGCTGGTCGGCCCTGGGAGCAATTGAGCGAGAGCAACCAATTGGGCATATTCAGCATCACTCAACCATCGAAGTTGCTCTACAAAATGACGGTGAAAAAACACCAAATGAGCAGCAGGCCCACCAAAAGACAAGCAGCCTAATTTTAAAAAGTGCAGAAAAATTTGAGTGATATGCTGAGTGCACATGTTGAATTATGCTGACAAATTGAATCAGATTATAATGCTGGAATATGACGCTTTTACGAAAAACAACAGTACTTGGACTGCTGATTTTCATACACTATGCTGTTGGAAAATTTCGCTCTATCTCAACTTCGGTGAATCATGTTAAACATTAAACTTAGCCTTATGTCGTTTACATTGCTCGCTTTAGCTGGCTGTCAAAGCATGCCCAAAGTTGCTCAAGAAACGCCAAATCAGGCGTTTTTAGCCGAAACTGAGTCAGGGGAAGCTCAAGAGCGACTCAACCAGATCAATTTTAAACAGCTCAAAAAAGAACAGAACCGTCCAATTATTGCCTTGGTGTTGGGGAGTGGTGGTGCACGTGGTTATGCGCATATTGGCGCAATTCAAGTTTTAGAGCAGTCGGGGATTCGTCCCGACTTTATCGTGGGAACCAGTGCTGGCAGTATCGTCGGATCGCTGTATGCAAGTGGTAAAAATGCCAATCAAATTCGTGATATTGCGCTGAATATGAAAGCCAGTGATGTGCGCGATATTCGTTTGGACATGAAAGGTTTCTTTGATGGTCAAAAAGTTGAAGACTATGTCAATGAGCAAGTAAGCGATGTTCCACTACAGCGCTTACCTATCCCGATGTATGTGGTGGCGACGCAGTTAAAAGAAGGTAAAAAAGTCGTCTTTAACTATGGCAATACTGGTCAAGCAGTTCGAGCATCGGTATCGATCCCGAGTATGTTTATTCCAACTAAGATTGGTACTGATGAATATGTAGATGGTGGTTTAGTCAGCCCCGTACCTGTTGATGTGGCACGCAAGTTAGGGGCAGATATTATTATCGCGGTCGATATCTTGGCACAGCCGATGTATACCGAAACCTCAAATGTTTGGGGGCTGTTTAACCAAAATATCAATATTATGCAAAAGAACCTTGCGCAAATTGAGCTGAAAAATGCAGATATTGTGATTCAGCCAGACTTGCGTGAGAAAGTACATATTTTTGATGTCAGTGGACGTGAGTTGACCATGCAAGCTGGGGTCGATGCAACCGTTGCACAGTTAGGACAGATTCAAAAAGTTTTTGCGCAGAAAAATTATAAGCAAAAATTGAATATTCAAAATATCCAAGCGCGAACGCATTGATCTGGCGCTATGTAGAAATAAATGCTTGAATGGGCTTTTATACATCACTATAACTCGAAAAACAGTCAATCAGGCAAAAGCCATTTATATGCTGTGAAAATATCACAGCGACAATGTTTTTGAATAAATTAAAATTTAAAGAAGGCCTATAGATTCAAAAACTTAGTGTTCTTTATATATATTTTTTTGAATGATAGTCAAATCACTATAAATAATAATGATGGTTTTGTTACCAAATTTAGCGTTCAAAACCGATATAATAAATGTCACATATCCTATTATCTTACCAATTAGAGAACGCGATGTCCCCATTAGATCAAATTGCTGCGGCTGCGGATGACCAGTCTGAACTCACTATGTCGGTCTTAATGACACCTGATATGGCGAATTTTTCAGGAAATGTGCATGGTGGCACCATTTTGAAACTGTTAGACCAAGTGGCATATGCGTGTGCAAGTCGTTTTTCAGGAAGTTATGTGGTGACCTTATCGGTTGATAAAGTTAATTTTAAAGAGCCGATTCATGTGGGCGAGTTAGTGACTTTCTTGGCAAGCGTGAACCATGTCGGTCGTACTTCGATGGAAATAGGTATTCGTGTTGAAGCACAAAATATTCAAAAGCGTACCGTGCGCCATACTAATAGTTGTTACTTCACTATGGTTGCAGTAGATGAAAATGGTAAGCCAAAACAAATTCCTGCGTTGAATTTGGACAATGACTGGAAGCGTTGCCGTTTTGAAGCGGCAGAACAACGTAAGGTCGCGCGCTTACAAGAGAACCATCATCCTTCGTGCAGTATTTATAAAAAAACATCACATAGTTAAGTTGTTAAAAAAGGATCTCCTGTATAGGGGATCTTTTTTTATGTCTGACGTCGATGTTTTGAATAGAAGCTCATATGGGCAAACTACGCAAATTTGGCTTTCTGCACCTGTTGATCTCGAACTGCTATAGTCCATGTGCATAAATAAAAAGAAACCAAGATAGGATATATCTTGGTTTCAAGTGACGCTAAAAAGTTGTTGCGATCCAGCAGGAGAGTAAAGCCACTGGATCTCTCAACATTTGAATTATTTAGCGGCTTTTTCTTGATTCGGTTGCTCTGCTGATGCTTCCGAAGCTGGTGCATTTGCACTTAAGTCTGTAGTTTCAGCTGTTTCTTGGGTTGATACCACAACTTTGTCTTCTTGAGCTGGCGCTTGTTGAGGTGCAGCAAAAGTTGCAAAGCTCGCAGCTGTTAAAGATGTTGCAATAATTAAGTGAGAAAGTTTCATGGTTTTGGCATCCTTATATTTTATAGATAAAAATAGTTCAGACTGATCATCACATCAATTTGAACTGAGCTTCATCCTATAGTCTGAATATCTGCGATTCAATCGATGCAACAATGTGAAAAGCGCACATTACCTAAAACTACAGATGATGAAAAAATAGTAAGCTTTAAGTAACAAGTAGAAGTTTTTTGTGAATAGATTGAGATGAAATGAAGAATTAATGATCAATATGGATGTTTGAAAATTCACATAAACTCTACAAAGCATGCGAATTAAGTGCGAAACCCTAATTTCAGTACTGAGTAAAATGTAAGGAAGTTTGTCCAATAGGGGTATAAAAGAATGAAATGTTAGCCAATTGAATGCTGAGTGTTCGACGCCATGGATTTGAGATGAGAAAATTGGTGATTTAAATTAAGATGATGGCTTATTTTATTGTGCTGTTTTTATCATATTCCATGCTAGGTATAAAATTTTGAAACTGATATCGATGCCGCAGGCGGTTCATACGCATATTATTTCGGGCTTTCTTGGTGCAGGTAAAACCACTTTGCTCATGCATTTGTTAGGTCAGAAACCGGAACATGAAGTTTGGGCGGTACTGATGAATGAGTTTGGGCAAATTGGCGTAGATCAACAGCTCATGCCACAAACGGAAGGCTATGCGGTGAAAGAATTACTCGGTGGTTGTTTATGTTGTAGCAGCCAACTACCGATGCAAATAGCACTGTCTCGTTTGCTCTCAGAACAAAAGCCTGATCGGCTGTTTATTGAACCCACAGGCTTGGGACATCCAGCACAGTTACTAGAGCAACTGACCGAGCCTCATTGGCACTCGACACTGCACATGCGTGCGCCGATCACGGTGCTGGATGGTTCGCGTTTACATGATCATGCATGGACAGCACAAAATCTCTATCAGGATCAATTAAAAGCGGCGCAGATTGTGGTGGTTTCGCATCAAGCTCAAATGCAAAAAACAGATCAAGATGCTCTTGAAAAACTGCAAACCGAATATCAGCCTTATGCTCAGCAGTGGCTGATGGCAGAGCAGGGCAAGATTGAGCTTACGCAAATCGATTTTGAGTACATCGGAACAAAACGATTCAAGCAGCCTTTACTGAACGTTCAGCAACAGTTGAAAGCGACTCAACAAGATTTTCCCGAGATTAAACAGTTGCCGTATCACTATGTAGAAACAGCGCAAGGTTATAGTGTTGCAGGTTGGAAAATGCCGAAGCGTTGGGTTTTTAACTTTTACGATTTACTCGATTTACTTTGTGAACAGCAAGATTGGCGACGGATTAAAGGAATTTTCCATACCAATCAGGGGTGGAAGGCATTTAATTTCAATCCTGAACAATTTAACTATCAAGATGTCGAAGAAGGGATTGATAATCGAGTTGAATTGATTGTTCAAAACGAAAGAGATTGGATGGACTTTGAAAGCGCACTTTTTGAATGTCGCATAGAGCAATGACTTAAATTGTTTTAAGCAAAAAAAGCCGAAATCTTATATGCTAGTCGGCAAATTTGAGGATGGTATGTATGGCGCTTAAAGCTACAATTTATAAGGCAGATTTGAATATTGCCAATATGGATGTCCACCAATATGGGGACTATCAACTGACTTTGGCATTGCATCCTTCAGAAACCATTGAGCGTTTGATGGTGCGTTTGTTGGCATTTGCACGTTTTGCGGATGAAGCTTTAGAGTTTACCAAAGATTTATTTGAAACCAATGAGCCTGCGCTGTGGGAAAAAGACCTAACGGGTCAGTTGGTGAAATGGATTGAAGTGGGCAGCCCAGACGAAGATAAAGTGAAAAAAGCCAGTGCACGTTGTAAGCAAGTGGCTATTGTTACTTATGGCACAGCGGTCGATGAATGGTATAAGCGCAACAGTAAGTTGAAGACATTGAACAATGTTGAAATTTGGCAGTTGTCGACTGCAAGTACTGAAGCGGTTCAAGCCCTGTGTGAGCGGACCATGCAACTTCAGTTAAATGTAATGGATGGTGAGTGGACCTTAATTGGTGACAATGCTCAAGCCATTATTGAGTGGACGCAATTGCAATAAACAAGCAGTTTAACTAGATTTATTGATTGAACAGGTTGGAGCGAGAACATGAGCGCAGAATTAGAAATTATTGATTTGGTTGTCGGTGAAGGCAAAGAAGCAGTCAAAGGTGCTTTAATCACTACGCATTATACGGGCTGGTTAGAAGATGGAACCAAATTTGACTCATCTTTAGACCGCGGGAACTACTTTGAAACTGTGATTGGGACAGGCCGTGTCATTAAAGGTTGGGACCAAGGGATTATGGGCATGAAAGTGGGTGGTAAACGTAAACTCATCGTGCCATCACATTTGGCTTATGGTGAGCGTAAAATGGGCAATATTATTCCTGCCAATTCAAATTTGATTTTTGAAATTGAATTGTATGATGTAAAAACACGTGATTAATCAAAAATAGTGATAATTAAAAGAGTCAATTACAAGGATGTATTTGATTCATTTGTAAAAACACTTGGTTTTTAAGAAAAACATTTGTAGATTAATTATTAGGCAGAGCGTATTTAAGGGAAGAGTCGCTTTTGTATAGCTCATTGAGCAAACGGTCTTTGTTTGGGTTTGTTTTAAGCTGTTTGCTGGTTTTAAGTTTGATACCTTCGACGTGGGCACAATATGAAGCTGAGCCCACGCAGTATTATTTGCATCAAAAAAATGTCAATGACATTCAATTCACCGAACAAACCACCAGTTATTTAAAAGGTACATGGTCTTATTATGACCAAGAGCTGATTTCTCAGCCTAATCGTAAACTCCCTTCTAAAACTACCGAATTTCCAATTTCATTTCAAGAACTTACAGGCAGTAATACGGGTTATGGGACTTTTGTCGGTCATTTCAAAATTCCGGATGAATTTATTGGCCGAAGGCTAGCCATTCATATCCCCAATCAAAATTGTGCTTATCGGGTTTATCTCAATGGCGATTTTTTAGTTCGTTTAGGGGATGTCGCGGATAATGCGGGAGCACAGCAAACAGAAAATGCACCGCGGATTGCTTATTTTGTCCCTGACAGCCCCTATTTTACTTTAAGTATACAAGCCTCAAACTTTAACAATTTACGCGGCGGCCTTGAAAGCCCCATGCATATTGGCATTGCTAAAACGATTAATCGACATTATCAGCAACTGATGATGAGTATCGCCATGATCTGTGGCGTGGTGTTTGGTGTAGGAATGTTCACCACCATGTTCTCGATGTTCCGTGGTTCAGATGAACGGAATAGTAAAAGTATTTTTGTTTTTGGTATTTTTATTTTATTTCTTGCCTTACATAATCTTTTTACTGCGCCATATGCTTATACGACCTTCCTAGATATCAACTGGTTGTGGGGCATACGTTTAGAATATTTATTTATCTATTTAGCGGTCATGTTTTTTTTGAGCTATATGTATTTGCTCAATCAGTACTATTTACAGCGTTGGATTTATACCGTTTCCATGTTGGTTTTGACCTTGAATATCGTCATTACCTTGTTATCCGAGCAAGTTGTTTTTGAGCAGCTGGCTTTTTATAGCGCATTTTTCAGTATTGTTATTTTGCTTAATTTTGCCTATGGTTTTTACCTTACTTTAAAGACCAAACAAAAATATTCGAAAATCAATTTATACGCCGTGGTATTGCTGTGTATATCGGTCATTCATGACTTTTTACTAACGCTACATGTGATTGATTCGATTCATCTATCTTTTATCTCTACCAGTCTGTATGCACTTTTGGTGATGTTCCGACAATCACGTAACTATGCTTATCAGACTTACCATACCGAACGTTTAAATAATAATTTAATTGAATTGAATGATTCTTTAGAGCAAAAAGTGCAACAGCGCACCTCTCAATTACATGACTTAAATGAAAAACTCGAATATCAAATTCAAATTGATGCCTTAACAGGCGCCTATAATCGGCGTGCATTGAATCAAGAAATTCAGCAGCGCTTTATTGAAACACAACAAGATAGTCATGCAACTTTGGTTTTTGCCATGATGGATGTCGATTATTTCAAAAATTATAATGATTACTATGGGCACTTAAAGGGCGACGAAGTCCTGCAAAATCTGGTCAAAGTGATTGGTGCGGTACTGCCACATAATGCCTACTTAGCACGCTATGGTGGGGAAGAGTTTGCTATTGTTTTATATAATGTCCCAATTGTGATTATTAGCCAGATTATGCAAACCGTTTTAGATGCGGTGCGTAGTGCGCGCTTTGAGCATCATAACCGACTAGATGGCAAAGATTATGTGACTTTGAGTATGGGAGTGTCGTGGATGGATCATGAAACGAGTTATGCCAATATTCACGACCTTATGAAAGCGGCTGATTTAAAACTCTATCAAGCCAAAGAAGCGGGCCGTGATCAGATGAAAATGCCCAATGAATCCTATGAAAATGAGTGAATTTAGTTGAGTCATACCTCTGTTAATAAACCTTAGGATAAGAGTTTAACCATGGTCACCATTTTGGGATTTGGAATGTCTTGGACATGGATTTGAAAGCCATGTTTTTGATAAAAAGAGCATGCTGTTTGGGTGCTTTCTAAACTAATTTGGTGAATTTTTTTACGTTTAAGATGTTCAATAACGGTTTCTAATAAGGCTTTCCCAATACCGCGCTGTTGTTCAGCGGATGAAATATAATTGAGTAAAATACGACCTTGATCACTGACCATAATAAAACCTACTACGTGCTGATTGAGTACATAAACCCAGCTGTCGTTATAGTGCATCCACATAATCAGGTTGGATTGGGTTTTATTTTCTAGCCAAATTTGAATCGTACTTTCATGGCGATGGTGGTCTTTGATACATGATCGAATACTGTCGTGCACGACATTTAAAATTTCAGGAATGTCCTGAAGTTGGGCTGCCCGTATCATCTTTTCTTCTTAGAGCTATAGAAAGAGCTATTTCATGCTAGGGACTGTATTTATTAAATTGAATTACTGTTAGTACGGATGTAACTTTGTTGTTCAATCGCACTAAGTTAATTATTTTTTATAGTGATTTTGTGAGTGAAAAATCACATTTTGTGATGCCTTTCACGTTTGTGCGAATATGTGTTGAATCACTTGAATTGGTCTGAGAATCAACACCCAATTACAAGTCATCGAATTGAGCATTTGAGTTTATACGTAGTCTGTTTTAATTAATTTGGTGTTTATTTGAGCGATAATGCTGTATTTTAAAAGGGAATATTTGTTACGAGAGCAGAGCATGGCGACATTTTTACTGATGATTTGCATACTCATTGCTTTGGTTGCGGCATCTATTATTGTAATCAAAATTCAAAAAAAGCACCGCTTTCTGAAGCGACAAAAAAAAGCGGTTGAATCGGAAGCAGCATCTGTGCAAATGGCAACGCATACCAATATAGCACCTCAGGTTGAGCGTGTTATTGAAGTTGAGGCTTATGAACAAGAGCTGTTCGATGACGTGGCGACTTTATTTCTAGATCAAGCGATATTGCTCACGGTCGAAGAAGATGCAACGTTAATGCAAAGCACATTATTGGTCAAAATGCCTGCGAAAACCCAGACACAAATCCGCAAAATGGATTTAAATGAATGGTCTATTTTTTGGAGCTTTTATGATCAGTCGCTTGAATATTATGTAAGTCGTTATGGCATGTTTTATACGCATATTGACCGCAGTGGATGCGAGCATAAAAAAAGCTATCGTACTCGGGATTGATCTATTGCTTAAGCCTCCACAGCGTCCATCACAGCTATGGATAACTGCTTAAGAATTCTTTCTGCAACATGAGTTAGATAGAAGTCATCCTGTTTTAAGCGTGTCATTAAGATTGCCCCCTCATAATCGGCAACACTGATTTTGGCCAGTACCTCAGCTTGAGCAATAGGCATGACTTGCTGAAAGTAGTGTAACAACGCCAACTCCCAATCTTGGAAAATCGATTGAATTTTGAGATGAATTTGTTCGGATAAATGTGGGACTTCCAAAGACAGCATCCCGACTAAACAGCCTTGAACACCCGCACTAAAAAAGTTGACCGCTTGCTGGTGCAAGTGTTCAAAGCGAACGCAATACTCTAAGTGCGTATCACACAAAATGCTGAACAGTTTATGGTTTAAGTATTGCTGGCTGACTTGCAAAATATCTAAAACCAAAGCTTCTTTATTGGGATAATAATAATAAAATGCTGCTTTACTGAGCCCACAAGACTTTGCCAGTAAATCCATACTGGTGCCTGCATAACCATGGGTTTTAAATGTTTGCATGCAGTGCAACTGGATTTGTTCTTTACTCAGTTTTTGTGGGCGCATAGAGCTTTAACGTTCCGTAGTGGTTGGTGATGATAAATAGCCATCGAAAGTGTTCAGCATATCGTCCCAGATGGCTTCGGCCCCTTGGCGGAAATATCCCATGTGTCCAATTTCTTTTAAGCCATAGTCATTGGCTTCAATATTGAGATAATGCATGTTCGCATGCCGATAATGCTGCATAAATGCATGCCTTGAGTTCGGTAAAGCCCAGTCATCATCCAGTGCTGAAACAGCATAGATTGGAGTTTTGACCTGTGCATACTGTTCCAGTAAGTGTTGCTGCTCTGGATCTGCAAAAAAGTAGGTCGGATTTTTACACCATTTTCGCCACTGTGTGTAGACATCCACAGGTAAATCGGTACCCATTTTCAGCAGACTCCAAGGCAGATAGCCCTTTAGTGCAACCATCGGCGGGAAAATAATATTCCACATCACATGCACTTTCATTTTCTCCCGAAACGGCATATAGCCATGCCAGCCTGCACCCGTGCCAAAGCAATACATCGCAGTGACTTGGTCATGGTTGTGGGTTAAACCGAGTGCTTGGCCTCCATAAGAGTGTCCAACCACAAAAATAGGTTTGCCATCTTTGCGGATAGAGTCAATAGCAGCCGACAAGTCTAGCTGTCCCCAGTCCAAATAGGACATGCCGAAACCTTTGAGTTGCTTCGGTGCAGAAAGCCCCACACCACGATAATCAAAAGTTAGGACTTGATAACCTAGAGCTACTGCATACTCGGCAAAGCGGCGATAAAACTGCTGTGGTACACCTGTTGCACTGGCAACAATAATGTTGGCTTTGATCGGCTCAGATGAACGATAACGTGTACCAACGAGTACATAACCATCGGTTGCTGAAAATTTTACAGTTTGTTTCTCAATTTGGGTCGAATCTAAATGGGCGGTGGCTTGCATCATCGTTTCTTCTTTTTGTTAAATACTAAAGTCGGTTCCAGACTTTTAAGTTTTATTGCCCTTGCTTTACTGTCCCTTAAACTGAGCAGGGCGGCGTTGTAGCATTGCCATGACACCTTCTTGGACATCTTGGGTTTTGAGTAGTGGGCTGAGGTGCTCTTGTAAATGTGCAAAGGCATAGTCTGCGCCGTGCTGTACGGCTTGTTGTGCAGAAGCCAGTGTAGCTTGAACGGCGAGTGGTGCTGCTTGTGCAATCGATTCTGCAAGGGCCAATGCTCGCTCTAATGTAGTGTTTGGCGAGGACGTTTCTACGACCTCGGTAATTAAATTAAGATCGAGAGCTACTTGCGCATTGAAGCTGTCACCTGTGAGTAGATAGCGCATGGCTTTGTTCCAACCTGCGGCTTGTACAAAGCGAACCGTTGCACCGCCAAAAGGTAAAATGCCGCGTTGCACTTCCATTTGGGCAAATTGTGTATTGGCATCCGCAATCACCACATCGGCATTGAGCATCAGTTCAATTCCAGCGGTGAAGCAAAAGCCTTGGACTGCCACAACCACGGGTTTGGTGCGGGGTCTGGAGTTGGTGCCCCAAGGGTTAATTTGTGACACGGGAAAGTCGAAAACGCCTGCAGTGAGTTTGGGTTGCAACTCAACCAAATCAAGCCCAGCAGTAAAGTGTTCTCCGTGCGCAAAAATTACAGCACAGCGCAGTGAAGGATCATCCTCATATTCGGTAAGGGCCAGTGATAAGTCATGAATCATATGACTATCAAAAGCATTACGCTTGGCTGCGCGGTCTAAACCAATTAAAAATAACGAACCGCGAACTTCGCGACTGACACGACCTTGTTGTTCTGACATTTTGATTATTCCTGCATCGTTTTATAAGTTTTTAAACGATTGTTAGAAAACTGTCAAAACTTATGCGTATGCATTCTGTGACTCGACAGTTTGCTCAGATTCCCCGAAAAAAGAGCGGCGTTTAGATTGAGCCGAATTGTCTTGCCTTTATTGAGTTTTTTTTCATAATAGCAGCACTTCTTTGAATACCAGTTGAACCATGTCTAGCCTTGAAATATTTGCAGTCATCATTAGCTTAATCGGGGTGACGTTGACCATTAAGCGCAATATGTGGTGTTGGTGGTTTAACTTCGCTGCTTTCTTCTTATATGGCTATTTGTTTTATACCTATAAGCTATATGGCGAAACCATTTTGCAGTTTTTCTTTGTAGTGGTGAACTTTTACGGTTTTTATCACTGGCTCAAAGGTAAACAACAAGATCATGATATTCGGATTGAACCGATTACAGCTCGGCAAGTGATTTTGCAAATACTGCTTGCCGCTGCGGCTGGTGCAGTATTTGGTTTGAGCTTAAAGTATTTGACCGATGCAGCTGTACCGCTATTGGATGCGCAGCTCGCAGCGTTTAGTCTGTTGGCGACTTATTGGACCAGTCGTAAACATATTGCGACATGGGTGCTGTGGGTATTTGTCGATATTGTTTATGTCGGTATGTTTATCTATAAAGATTTGTTCCTAACCGCGGCTTTATATGCAGGCTTTGTTGGCTTGGCGGCTTTTGGCTGGTGGCAATGGACTCAGGTACGACATAAACAACAGCTAAAAAGTGTATAGGCTGGGTATGTTGATTGATTTTAAACACGCACAATTGGCTCAATTTGAGTCGGTCATTGAGCGGTTAAAGGGAAGTCCACAGCAATATTTGGACTTTGCTTCGGTTGCGGATTTTTATCAGGCCACTTGGCTGGATGACTTACCCAGCAGTGCAAGTTGGGCGGTTACAGGACTGGATGATGGGGCCGAGCATTTTGATATTCGCTTGGCCTGTTTTGAGCGCGTGGTTTTTATTCATATTGCAGATGATATTGTCATACAGAATGGCGCACATTGAAATCTAGATCACGGTATAGTCGGTGCTGGAACATCGTCTATATTTGACCTTTCTACAGGATGACGAGATCCAGTTTTCAGTCCTGATCAGGGCATGGATGTTTACAAAAACAAAAAATAAAGGATTTAATATTATGGCACATCAGTTTGTAGTCAATGCCACCATCAAAGGTGTTTCATTGGATGACTTCCGTCGACTCGCAGCCGATATTAGCTTACATGAAAATGTTTGTCGTCGTATTCCCGGTGAGAAGTTGGAAATTTTGGAGTCGAATAAAGTCGGCGATATTTATACCCTCAAGCGCGCGTATAATTTGGATGTCAATATTCCTGATATTGCGAAGAAATTTCTAAAAGATGCCTTTCGCTTACAACGTACCGACGTCAGCAATTTAGTTGTATTGAGCTCGGAAGTCCGTTTAGACCCCAACTTACCTTTAGAAGCCGTGTGCCAACGTAGTGTATCGGGTAATGATGAGCAGATTCACTTTCAACTGGAATGGACGGTAAAAGTGAAAGTGCCATTAATTGGCGGTATGTTAGAAAAACATGCTGAAGGTGAAATCCGTAAGTTTAGCCAAATCGAGCTGGATATTGTGGAAGATGAACTGCGTCAAAATCTGCATGCAGAAACTTTAAGCTAAAGGCTTTGACCTCATGTTTTCAAAGTAGCTTGCATAAAAAGAAACCCTTCGATTGAAGGGTTTCTTTTTATGGCTTGGTTTCAAACTGAGTTCGATAAACCAAAGCTGTGAAGAAGCAAACCAAACAGACCAGCCAAATATAATACATCGCGCCAATGTTGCTATAGAGACTGAGCCATTGAACCAAAGGCAGTGTGATGCCTCCTGCAATGGCATAGGCGACATTGTAGGAAAACGAAATGCCCGAAAAGCGGATCGGAGCAGGGAACATTTTGACCATGCTATAGGACACAAGCCCTACCGTGCCTGAAAAGAATCCCAAAAGCATATACAGTGCAAACACAGTAGTTGGACTGACCGCACCTAAACTGTGATAGAAAATGGTTGCGATAGCGGCGACACCGAGCGAGCCAAAAATCAAGACCTTGGCTGCACCAAAACGATCAGCCAATATTCCAGCGAGTATGCATCCCAGCATTTGCATGATGATCGCAGCACTTTGCATTTGAAAAGCATCGCTACGTTCAAATCCAAAGGCACCTGTCAGTAAGTTTGGCATGGCTAAAATCAGTACCACCACACAAGCAGTTAAGAACCAAGTCAAGAGCATACCAATCACCACGGCGGTTTTATGACGGGCTAAGACTTGTTTCACCGGCATTTCTTTAGAAAGCTCTTTACGTGCTTGCATGGCTTTGAATACTGGGGTTTCTTTCAAATAACTGCGTAAATACAAGGCCACTAAGCCAAAAATACCGCCCACAATAAAGGGAATGCGCCATGCCCAATCATGTATAGCTGCTTCACTAAACTGAAGAGAAATGAATAGTGACATTAAAGCACCGAGCAAGATGCCGAGTGACAAACCAGCCGTAAGTAAGCCATTGGCAAAACCAATTTTTTCAGAGGGGACATGCTCAGAAACAAAGGTCCAAGCCGCTGGAATTTCTCCACCAATTGCAATGCCTTGTATTACCCGCATAAGGAGCAAAAGCAGCGGCGCAGCATAACCGATCGTTTCAAAGGTCGGCATAACCCCGATCATGAGGGTAGGTAAAGCCATGAGCAAAATAGACAAACTAAAGAGTCGCTTACGACCAATGAGGTCGCCAAAGTGCGCCATGACTACACCGCCAAGTGGACGGAAGAAGTAACCTGCGGCAAAAATACCATAAGTATTCAGCATGGCCCAAAACGGACTGAGCCCTGCGGGAAAGAACAACTCAGAAATAATTTTGGCGTAAAAAACATAAATAACAAAGTCATAGAACTCAAGTGCACCACCGAGTGATGACAGCCCAAGGGTACGTTTGTCTTCTCTGGTCAAACGTGGTGTTGCATCCATGCGTATATTTCCAAAGCTGAATAAAGGTTTATATTTGATTTTAAAGAAGTCTTTTTTGAATGAATAATCAATCTTTCTTTACTGGGGCTGAACTAAAAATTATACATGAATCAATATCGTTGATTTGACAGTCAACGTAAATATATAACGCAGGCGAGATAAAAAGCTTATGATATAAAAAAGAATAAATAGGTATAAAAATGAGGATTTGTGTATGAGTGTGATTTTACCTGTTGCACAACGTGGTGAAGATATTTTAAGACTCAAAGCTGCTCGCGTCGCAGATGCAGAATTTAATAGTGACTGGCTCATGCAGTTGGCTTCTGCCATGATTGCGACCATGTTAGAGCGGAGCGGTGTAGGCATTGCTGCACCACAAGTCTATATTTCAAAGCGGGTCATTATTGTGGCTTCACGGCCAAATTTACGCTATCCCGATGCACCTGAAATGGACGCCGTGGTGATGGTCAATCCTGAAATTTTAGAGTTTTCGCAAGCAACGACCTTAGGTGAAGAAGGCTGTTTAAGTGTGCCGAATGAACGCGGTCAGGTACAGCGTGCGCAAAGTATTAAGGTGCTGTATCACACTTTGACAGGTGAGGTAATGGAAAGCACTTTTGAAGGTTTTCCTGCACGAATAGTGCAGCATGAAATCGATCATCTCAATGGTATTTTATTTGTCGATCGTCTGAGTGCTTAGGTGCGAGTATCGTTCTATTCATCTTTATATTTAAACTGTTGCGGGGTCTGTCCTAAATGACGTTTAAACATGGTACTAAATGCACTCGGATTGCTATAACCAAGAGATCTTGCAATCTGCGCGACAGATTCACCATTGGCAATTTTACTTAAGGCATGGGCAATATGCATTTGCTGAACCCATGCGCGATAAGATAGCCCCGTTTCCTTTTGGAACATGCGCATCAAGGTTCTGGAACTGGTGCCAATTTCATCTGCCCATGTGCTTAAATCTTTTAACTGATCGGGCGTACTTAACAGCGCTTGGCAAATATTCATTAAGCGTCGATCTTGCGGCCATGGAATCTGAATCGGCAACAGATTGGCTTTATGAATTTCATCAAAAATTAAAATTTGTAAAGATCGTGACAGTTCATCAGAGCTGATCAGTTCGGAGGGTGGAATGTGTTCAATCGCATTGAGCCGAATGAGCAGTTCATGCAATAACTTACTGACCCGAATAATAAAACAATGTTGCCCCAGCAGTGCAGCTGCATCGGCTTGAACCAATGCGGTATTGAGCTTAACTCGACTTAATGAAATCACACTGTGTTCAACATGGGTCGGAATCCATAGTGCGCACATCGGCGGCACGATCCAAACGTGGTTTGGGGTGAACACTTGAATCATCCCTGTCGAAGCATACAGAAACTGTGCCCGCGAATGGGTATGCGCAGGGGTAATCTCTCGATAGGTATGCTCAGAAGAAAGCCCAATCACCAATTCGGACATTTCGGTTTGAATCAGAGAGTTTGGCATGTGTAGTTTAAAATTGTCAGTTATACAATGATTATTGGAAGATAGTCTTATGAATGACATTTTACAATCAATGCCTGATGAAAAATACATGGAGTTTGCGAGGTATGTCGTCTTCAATTCAAATAAAAGAGGGTATGGGCGAAGCTACGATCAATGAGCAGCCGCAAGGCATGATCATAAAAGTGGTGGGGGCTGTGGCTATTGCACATCTGCTCAATGACTTGATTCAAGCTGTTTTGCCAGCCATTTACCCGATGCTGAAAACCAATTTCTCGCTCAGCTTTGCACAAGTCGGACTGATTTCATTGGTGTATCAAATTACGGCATCGCTACTGCAACCTTGGATTGGACTCTATACCGATAAACATCCGAAACCTTATCTGCTCCCACTCGGTATGGTGGTGACTTTTAGTGGCATTTTACTGTTGGCCTTTTCACCGAATTTTATTGTACTGCTCATGGCCTCGGCATTAATTGGTGTAGGGTCTTCGACCTTTCACCCTGAAGCCTCACGTGTAGCACGTATGGCTTCGGGTGGGCGCTTTGGTACAGCACAATCGACCTTTCAGGTCGGTGGCAATACAGGTACAGCCATTGGGCCTTTATTGGCCGCGCTGATTATTGTGCCTTTCGGACAGCACGCCGTGGCATGGTTGATTGTATTTGCTTTACTTGCGATTTGGGTGTTGTTCGGTGTCAGCCGTTGGAGCATCAGTCACAGTAAAAAACAATTGGCTGCCAAAGCGCATCAAGTGCAAAGCAAACTGCATGGGCGTCAACTCGTCATCGCGCTGTCGACCATTTGCGTGTTGATGTTTGCCAAATTTACTTACATCGCCAGCATCAGTAACTATTTCACTTTTTATTTAATGCACAAGTTTCACCTCAGTTTGCAAAGTGCGCAGTTACATCTCTTTGCCTTTTTGGCTGCTGTGGCTCTGGGTACATTTGCAGGTGGGCCGATTGGAGACAGAATTGGGCGTAAAGCGGTGATTTGGGTGTCTTTTGTTGGCATGGCACCGTTTGCGTTGATGATGCCGCATGCCAATCTATTTTGGACGACTGTACTGTCGATTATCACAGGTTTAGTACTGTCCTCTGCCTTTGCAGCCATGGTGGTTTATGCACAAGAAGCCGTTCCGGGACGAGTGGGCATGATTGCAGGTTTGATGTTCGGTTTAATGTTCGGTGTGAGTGGCATCGCCGCAGCAGGTTTAGGATATTTAGCCGATGTCAAAGGCATTGAATGGGTGTTTGGTGTGTGTTCGTTATTGCCTTTACTCGGTTTGGCGACCTTCTTTTTACCGAAGACTCAAGCAAACTAACGGAATACGGCTGACCTTCAGTCTTAATCGCGCTATCTTATCAAACGAAGATGGCGCGATTGCATTTCGGCTTGATGATTATGATCGGTAATAACGGCATTGAATGTATGTACTTTGACTTTGGAGTATTGAAGCGATGACGGATCTGAATGGTGTACTCAAGTTTTCATTCGGCCTAGATCAGCTGGCATTTGAAATGGATGGACAGCATATCCAGCTAGATCAAGGTTTAAGCTTTATACAGTCAAACAGTATGCGCCATGGGTTGTTGGATGAGCTTGCGATTGAGTCGATGATTTATGTGATTGAAGAAATATTAGAATCGGTTCCCGTCCAGTATGCCCAATCCAAAAGTGCAATCAGTACGGATGCTTTATTTCAGCAAGTTTTGACTTTATTTTTCCCAAATCAGCACAGTATAAGTCGTGTACAGCTTGAAAGTGGCTTTAATGCATTTCTTGAGTGTCGGGAATATTATTTGGCGAAGGTGACCAAACAAGGGCTATTCAGTCTGGTTTACTTTATATTTCTACGCGAGATGATGCATCACTGGAATGTGGTCGACATAAAGTTCGTCGAGTCGCTTGAAACGGCTAAGTCGCTTTAAAAACGTAAACAATACGGAATGACAGACAGTAAAATACCAATGCTACTAAGCAAAACATTGCTTTCAATAAAATAAGGAAAAACCATTAAAACCAGACCTGCAACAAAGGGCACGGTCATTTTTTGCTTTTTCCATAGAAAAAATAGCCTAAACCAATTGAGCTAAAGATCACACCGAGGAAAAGTTGGTTTGCGTTCATGATGATGTTTCGTGCATTGTTATTCTCTGGCAGTATTATGCCAAGGTTATTATAAGAAGATATGAAAATTAAGAGTGCCGTGATGCAACCTTATAACAAATACTTAAAACTTCCATCTCGTGATTTACGTAATAGTATGACTGATGCTGAACAACTGTTATGGCAGAGATTAAGACGTAAACAGATTTTAGGGCTGCAGTTTTATAGACAGAAGCCGATTCTAAATTTTATCGTCGATTTTTATTGTCCTGCAGCGAATTTAATTATCGAATGTGATGGTGGGCAGCATTACACCGAAGATGGTCGTTCGGCTGACCAAATTCGGGATCAAGCTTTAAGTGAATTAGGGCTTGTGGTGGTGAGGTATAGTAACAGGCAGATTTTGACTGAGATTGATGGGGTGGTGGAGCAGATTTATTGTGTTGTTGAGCAAAGGTTAGAACTTATTAAATTAGAATCCCCCTAAATCCCCCTTTGAGAAAGGGGGACTTCTCGCAAATTTGATGGTGGTATTTTTTCGCGGAGTTCCTCCCTTTTTTAAAGGGAGGTTAGGAGGGATTATTTTAAGGTTATTGTTGGGATTGAATCTTCAAGATCTGCTAATTCATTCCAGCAAATAGCGCCATTTGGTAAAGTCGTATTGTTAATTTCTAAAATTCCATCCAAAAGTTGTTTAATCGTAGCGTATTTAATTTCACATTCTTTAATATTGTTTATACAGTTTTCAGGTTTATCTGATTCTACTGTCTCTGCAAAATATGCTGATTCAAAGTTTATGAGTGATGCTATTACGCGTGATTTATTTGTCATTTGAGCTTTTATTTTATTGTTGTTAGTCCATGCAGGATTTGTGATAGTAATTGTGTCATAAACTTTATGTTTATCTGAACTTAAGTCTTTATTTATTCTCTTACTTAGACATTGTTGTGTATCAGTGTCGTGAAGTACGTAATATTTGTTTTTAAAGTGATTTAATACTTTCATCATTGATGCAACAGTAACTTTTCCTCTTGCTCTAATTATATTTAAATCATGGTAGTGTTCATTGCTTAATGATTCTTTTTCACGGATATAATTAAATGCCGAGTATTCAGTGTCACCCTCTACAATGAGAATTTTTCCACCAAAAAATGCTTGTGAAATATGTGAGTCGAATAAATTCATTAATTTTAAATTTTCTTTATCGTCAGCATCTAGCTGTAAGTTTTCAGGTCTATAAAGTGTTGAAGCTTCAATGTCATTATTAAGACTTTTTTCTACCCTAATAACAGTTGTGTGATCTTTACTTAAATCAATAAAATTCGGTGAATGTGTGGCAATCATTATTTGCCAATTATTATTTTCTGGTAATGAATATAAAACATCACGGGCGTTAGCGATAGCCAAAGGATGTAAACTTACTTCAGGTTCATCAAGAAGTAAGATGTGTGAAGTATTGGAGCCTAAATTTTCATGCTGAGATTTTGCATTTTTTGCAGTTGTATTTTTAGCTTTGATGCCTTTATCAGCTAGAAGTTTTAAAATGGTCCATAAGGCGGTTCGTCGACTACCACTTCCTTGTTTTTCCAAAGGGAATTTTTCTCCATTTATCGTCCCCATATGAACATCAAATTCATCACCAAGTAAAGTTATTTCTATTGGAGTATTTATTTCAGGTGAAGAGATTTTAAGCTCATGATTTGGAAAAATTTTTCCAATTATTTCATTTGCAGAGGTTTCAAGTTCTTCAATATTTTGTATTTGTTGACTTTTTGTAGTTTTTCTTAGGGTATCTAATGACTCAATAATGGTCTCATAGATTGTTTTATCATCTTCATCTGAGCTTTTATGCGTTTTAATTGCCTCATCTAATAAATTTTTTAGTAGAGATTTAATAGCTCTTGCTTGAATTTCAGGTTCATCAAAAGTACTAACTCGGTGTGGTTTGGGTCTTCTAGCTTTTGCTACACTATTGACTCCCCAAGGCATTTTTTCAGCATCAGTTTGTATAGCAAATCTTTGTTCATGTATATTGAATCCAACTCGTATAGGTTCTTTCTTTGTACCCGCCCATGTCCATTTTTCTTTAACTAGAAAAGTTCCATCATCTAATGGTAAACACCATTCATTACCAGGTTTTGTATCATTTGTCGTAATTGAGTGTACTTCGATTTCAGGTAAACAATCTGGAGAAACTTGATTATTATGAAAGTCAGACTCTTCTAATTGTAAATTGTCTGTAACAACCTCAAAGGCTCTTAAAATTGTACTCTTACCAGCATTATTTGCTCCAACTAAAATTACAATTTTATCAATTTCTAATTCAATGGAATTTGACCCAATACAACCAAAGTTTTTAATGATTAATTTTTTAATCTTTGGAATAGACATATTTCCCCATGCTCAAAGCAATTTAATTATTTATTTGATATTATAGATTTTATTTTTTTATTCAATATGTTAATCCCTCCCAACCTCCCTTTGAAAAGGGAGGAGCTGTCACGTAACAAATTGAATCACATGACATCCCCCTCTTTTTTAAAGAAGGTGAGAAGCATTGCTTCGTAAGGGAGATTATAAGAACTCTAAATTAAATAATCGAATCATCTAAATTCGGCGCTAACCAACGCTTCGCTACATCCAGTGTCCAACCTTTACGCTTTGCATAATCCTCAAGCTGATCTTGAGAAATCTTGCCCACGTTAAAGTATTCACTTTCAGGGTGTGAATAATAGAAACCACTCACAGAAGAAGGTGGCATCATCGCAAAGTGTTCAGTCAATTTTGTACCAATCTTCGCTTCTGAACCTAACCAATCAAATAACACTGCTTTCTCCGAATGCTCTGGGCAAGCAGGGTAACCTGGTGCAGGACGAATACCGACATACTTCTCTTTAATCAGCTCTTCATTACTCAAGGTTTCATCGGCTTTATAGCCCCAGAACTCTTTACGAATACGCTCGTGTAAGTACTCTGCAAAAGCTTCAGCAAAACGATCCGCTAAAGACTGAACTAAGATTGCAGAATAATCATCACCTTTGGCTTTGTATTCATTCGCCAATTCCTCTGCGCCAAAGATTGATACCGTGAAACCACCAAGATAATCGGTATTGTCCTTCGAGGTGCTAATAAAGTCGGCTAAAGATAAATTCGGCTTGCCTGTAACTTTGTCAGACTGCTGACGCAAGTGTTCAAAAGTATGCGTGACATTCTGCGCTGTTTCATCAAACACGCTGACTGTATCTGCACCTGTGCGTTGAGCAGGATATAGACCAAATACAGCACGGGCATCGAAACGATTATTCTCGATCACATCTTTGAGCATGGCTTGCGCTTGGTTATATAAATCCGTTGCAGCTTCACCGACTACTTCATCTTCTAGGATTTTCGGGAATTTACCCGCCAAGCTCCAAGAAATAAAGAATGGGGTCCAGTCAAAATATTCAACCAATGTTGCCAATGGATAGTTGGTGATGACTTGCGTACCCAAAGCATTTGGCTTTGGTGGCACATAGTTGTCATCAATCTTAAAGCCATTTTCAACAGATTCTGCATAGCCAAGCTTCGCTGCTTTCGGTTGCTTGTTGGCTAAACGCTCACGAATTTTGGCATATTCAGCACGATGCTCGGCAATAAAGTTGCCACGCATTTCTTTAGACAGCAGGGTGGTTGCCACACCAACAGCACGTGAAGCATCAGCCACATAAATCACCGCATCATTGGAATATTGCGGGTCAATTTTAACGGCGGTATGTGCTTTAGAGGTCGTTGCACCACCAATCAACAATGGAATTTTGAAGCCCTTACGTTGCATTTCTTTGGCCACAAACACCATTTCATCTAAAGATGGCGTGATCAAACCAGACAAACCGATGATGTCACATTTTTCATCAATCGCGGTTTGCAGGATTTTTTCCGCAGGAACCATGACGCCGAGGTCAACGATGTCATAACCATTACAACCCAAGACCACGCCCACGATATTCTTACCAATATCATGTACGTCACCTTTTACGGTTGCCATTAACACACGACCTTTGGATTGTGCATTGCCTTTTTCGGCTTCGATGTACGGGTTCAACCAAGCCACAGCTTGTTTCATCACACGTGCAGATTTCACCACTTGTGGTAGGAACATTTTACCCGAACCGAACAGATCACCGACCACGTTCATGCCATCCATCAAAGCACCTTCAATCACATCCAGTGGACGTTTAGCTTTGAGGCGGGCTTCTTCGGTATCTTCGTCGATATAGGTAGTGATGCCTTTTACCAACGCATATTCGAGACGTTTTTCAACGGATTCATTGCGCCATTCAAGGTTTTCAGCTTCACGCTGCGCGCCACTATGACCACGGAATTTTTCTGCCACTTCAAGCAATTTTTCTGTGGCGTTTTGACCTGATTCACCTTGGTTTTGATTCAGAACAACATCTTCAACAGCATCTTTCAGTTCTTTTGGAATATCGTCATAAATCGCCATTTGACCCGCGTTGACGATCCCCATGGTCATGCCTTGTTTGATGGCATAGTAAAGGAACACAGAGTGAATCGCTTCACGTACAGGTTCATTACCACGGAAGGAGAAGGAGACGTTAGAGACACCACCTGAGATCATAGCATGCGGTAGGTTTTGCTTGATCCAACCTGTGGCTTCAATAAAGTCGACGCCATAGTTATTATGTTCTTCAATCCCTGTTGCAACTGCAAACACGTTCGGGTCAAAAATAATATCTTCGGCAGGGAAGCCAACATCATTGACTAAAACATCATAAGAACGTTTACAGATTTCACGCTTGCGTTCAGCAGTATCAGCTTGTCCTGTTTCATCAAAGGCCATAACAATTATCGCAGCACCGTACTGTCGGCATAAACGCGCTTTTTCGACAAACTCGTCATAACCTTCTTTTAAGGAAATCGAGTTGACGACTGGCTTACCTTGTACGCATTTCAAACCAGCTTCAATGATTTCCCATTTTGATGAGTCAATCATGATTGGCACACGAGAAATATCAGGCTCAGATGCAACCAGATTCAGGAAATGCACCATCGCATTTTGCGAATCGAGCATCCCTTCATCCATGTTAATGTCGATGATTTGTGCACCAGCTTCAACTTGTTGTTGTGCAACTTCTAAAGCTTCAGCAAACTTTTCTTCACGGATGAGACGTAGGAATTTTTTTGAGCCTGTGACGTTGGTACGTTCACCGACGTTCACGAATAGCGAATCATCATAAATGTTAAACGGTTCTAAACCACTTAAACGGCAGGCAGGTTTGGTTTCTGGCACCTGACGTGGCTGAATGTCTTTCACTGCATTGTAAATTGCACGGATATGATCAGGCGTTGTACCACAGCAACCACCGGTAATATTGATCAAACCACTTTCTGCAAATTCTTTAATGAAGGCTGCGGTTTGTTCAGGGGTTTCGTCATATTCACCAAAAGCATTTGGCAAGCCTGCATTTGGATGCGCTGAAACAAAAGTATCGGCTACATCAGCAATGGTTTTCACGTGTGGACGCATGGCATCTGCACCTAGGGCGCAGTTAAAACCAATTGAGAGTAAGTCACCATGACGAACCGAGTTCCAGAACGCTTCTGCGGTTTGACCTGTTAAGGTACGACCAGATGCATCGGTAATGGTGCCTGAGATCATGAGTGGAAGTTCACGACCAATTTGTTTGAACACTTCTTTTACTGCAAAGATCGCAGCTTTACAGTTTAAGGTATCGAACACGGTTTCGATCAAGATGATGTCTGCACCACCTTCAATCAAGGCATGCGTCGCTTCGATGTAGTTTTCTTTGAGTTCATCAAAAGTAATGTTGCGGAACGCAGGGTCATTTACATTCGGTGAAATCGAACAGGTACGTGATGTGGGCCCCAATACACCTGCCACAAAACGTGGTTTGTCAGGGGTTGAATATTTTTCACAAGCGGCTTTGGCTAAGCGTGCCGCTTCGCGGTTAATCTCGGGAACAAGATCTTCCATGTGGTAATCCGACATTGAAACACGTGTGCCGTTAAAGCTGTTGGTTTCAATAATGTCTGCACCAGCATCGAGGTACGCTTCATGAATGCCTTGAATAATTTGCGGTTGAGTCAATACCAACAGGTCATTGTTACCTTTGAGGTCAGAAGCCCAATCTACAAAGCGTTCACCACGATAATCTTCTTCTTCGAGCTTGTGACGCTGAATCATGGTACCCATCGCACCATCGATAATAAGGATGCGCTCGGCAAGAAGTGCTTTTAAGGTGGCAAGTGTAGACATTCAAAACTCACAAACAGGTTTTCAAAACGTGCAATATTTTAGCAGAAAAGCAGGTTGATTGATGCCTAATTCAAGTGGTATTGGCTATATGGCAAATAAAAAAGGCTGATTTAGCTTTAGTTTTCACGAAAGTGAAATATAGACCCGCTATGTTAATAGATCAGAAGAAATAGAGATGAAAAATATTGATTGGAGCAGATTGTTACAGACAGCACAGCCAAATGTAAGAAAATAATTCAGCGTAATCCGCACCGAAAAGTTAAATTTTGAGCCAGCACAGTGCGTTCAAGGCTTATAAGCGATTTACTGCTGATCTAAAATAAGCCAATTATGAAAAAATTGGCTTCATGTGACACGCATTTGTCATATAATTGTCACAATTAAATTGAACAATAGGGGATATTGATATCCTCTTTAGCCGTCTGCATGAATTCTAATATTCCTCCCGTCCAAGATCAGGTGCACGTGACACAGGTCAAGTCGACGAATGTGCACGTACCTACACCGAAATTTTTTATGCCGGTGTTTTTAACGGTCATTATTTCAACGCTAATTTATATTGGCTTTCAGCTTTCTGCTGACTTATCGCATGTTCCTGCACTGAATCTTTACTCTTTAATTCTTTTAGCGACGGCGTTGTTCATTGCTTTGGGTTTTGAGTTTGTAAATGGCTTCCACGACACTGCCAATGCGGTTGCAACGGTCATTTATACAAATGCACTGTCTGCACCTGTTGCGGTGATGTGGGCAGGTTTCTGTAACTTTCTTGGGGTTATGGTCGCAAGTGGTGCAGTGGCTTACGGTATTATTGCGCTGCTGCCCGTTGAGTTGATTATGAATGTCAGCTCAGGCGCAGGTTTTGCCATGGTGTTTGCCATGTTGATTGCTGCGATTTTGTGGAACTTGGGCACATGGTTCTTGGGTATTCCAGCATCAAGTTCACATACTTTGATCGGTTCGATCTTAGGTGTGGGCATCATGAACTACTTGATGCATTCAGGCAGTGGTGCTTCGGGTGTCGATATGGATCAGGTGATTAAAGTCGGTAAAGCTTTACTGTTTTCACCCATGATCGGTTTTGCTTTTGCAGCAGTGTTGTTCTTATTGGTGAAAAAAATCTTTAAGAAACAACTGGAACTGTTCCAACCACCTGAAGGCAACAAACCACCACCTCCACTGATTCGTGCCATTTTGATTTTTACTTGCACAGGTGTAAGTTTTGCTCACGGTTCAAATGACGGTCAAAAAGGTATGGGTCTAATCATGCTGATTTTGATTGGTATTGTGCCTTTGGCTTATTCTTTAAATAAGAATTTAGATTCACAGCACATTCAGTCATTTGCTCAACTTTCAGATCAAACTGCGGCTGTGATTTATCCGAATCATAACGATATTGCAGATGAAAAAGCCCGTACGGTGATCACGCAATATATTCAAACCAAAGAAATGACCCCAGAAGTCGTACCTGCTTTAGCCAGTTTGACAGATCATTTGGGTGAGCGTGTTGGCCATTATGGAGATCTTAAAGATATTCCTGAAGCTGAAGTTTCTGCACTACGTAATGACATGTACTTAAGCACGACAGCGTTCAAACGTTTGGATAAAGCGAATCAATTGCCAGCGATGTCGGAAGAGGGCAAAAAGACAGTAAAAGAATATCGTAGTAACTTAGATTCATTCTTACAGTACATCCCAACGTGGGTGAAAGTGGCTGTGGCATTGGCTTTAGGTCTAGGTACGATGGTCGGTTGGAAGCGTATTGTCGTGACTGTGGGGGAGCGTATTGGTAAGAACCATATGACTTATGGTCAAGGTATGTCAGCCGAGTTAGTGGCTATGACTACGATTGCAGCTGCGGATGGCTTTGGTATGCCAGTATCGACCACACACGTATTGAACTCTGCGGTAGCAGGGACCATGGTGGCGAATAAGTCAGGTCTGAATTTTGCAACAGTGAGAACCATTCTTTCGGCTTGGATCTTTACCTTACCAGCCACGATCTGTTTATCAGGTGGTTTGTTCTGGTTGTTCCTACAGTTCGTTTAATTTGATGCGTAAAAACCAATGATAAAAAAACGCTACCTAAGGTAGCGTTTTTTAGCTCTGTATTTTATGAACGATGCTGTTCATATTTTACTTTTTGAACTTCGCCCAGACTTTGTCTAAAGGTAGTTTATCTGCGGCAAAGCCATAAAGTGCTGCAAAGGGCAGTGCAGTACGTGCTAAATAAGCTACACGCCATAAGCCACCGTGATTGGCGCCGTGCATCATCAGTTCTAAAGGATGTTCAAGTTTGACCTCTGGGTTAGCTACAGACTTAGGATTACGGAGATCATGGATCCATAAAGCCGCCATGATGGCATTGGTTGTTTCAGGCTTAAAGGCTTCAACATCAAACAAGCTCGCCCCATTAAATGCGGCTTTGAGCAGTGGATTTTTGGTGACAGAATGCGTGGTGGTTGATGGTGCAATATTGATGCTGACGCGCTGACCTTCCGAGCGAGCAAGCGTTGCACGCCACTGTTGAATCCGTTTAGCCAATGCATAGTTTGGCCCTTGCTCAATCACTAAACAGTCGGTGATGCCGTAAGACTTGTTATTATCCGACTCGACGAGGTCATGTAGGTTTTTCTTGAAGAACAGTTGTCCACTGAGGGTTGAAATACTTTTACTGATCATCTGTTGCGTTTTAGAACGACCACTGAACTTTTGCTCAGATGCTGTAATGACTTCTTCAGGTACGGCATAGACATCGGTAGGTGTACACATATACATCAAGCTGGTATCTACTTTGTGCGCGCTGACATGTTGCATAATTGCATCCATCGCAACGGAAACGCGGACATGCTTTTCACCATCCAAATACGCAATCGCGGCCAAATCTAACTGATGTGGGTTTTGTACCAACCATTGTGCAATTTCAGGTACTTGTGTCAGTAGGTTTGCACCGAGTTTTTCTTTTAAAACAGCGACAGGTGTTTCTGCACTCAGCGCTTCAACCGATGGGGCATATAGCGTGGCATTGCCGTGTTGAATGGTGTCTAAAATTTTGCCCCATACACGACTATTGGGTAAATCAACCGCCACAATATTGGCTTTCCATTGGGCTAACCATGTGAGCGGGCCAGCTTCAGATGCTGCACCGAACAAAACCATCGTGCGATCAGATAAATCAAACCATTCAGGATGTTCCACACAGGCAATCAGTGCTTCAGCGTGACTGGGTTCAATCACCCCAGCATCTAACCATGTTTGGATTTGTGCGAGTAAGGCATCGCCACTGAGTTGTTGGCCTTTATAAGGCACTGACCACTCAGGCGCAGCATCATTTTCACCTTTGAGTTTAATAGTATGCAGTGGTGCGCTTTCAAGTGACATTACATCTTTGAGGAGATGCTTTTGCCCATCTCGATAAAACTCAAACACATTATGTGCTTTGTTGAGCCCATCTTGTGCCATTTGAATCGGTGCAATTTGATTACGAATCCCAAATTCAACTAAGGATTTAAAATAGCGTGGATATTGTTTACGCCAGTTCTTTTCTGTAAGTGCAGTAACAGAGCTTTGGGGATCAACATTGGCTAAGGCCTCTGCAATAATCTCTTTCCCTGTACGTGAGGTACTAACTTTTTGTGTTTTCGAGTAAATTGGAAATTGAAGACCATCTAAGGGATTGGACATGCAAGAAATCTCACTGGCATTTGCTATTTATATACAGTTGTAAACATTATCTATGCCAAATCAAATTCCTGCTTGGCATTTCATGCCAAATTTATGTAAAAATATATGTAATAAAAAAGCCTTCTGAACAGAAGGCTTTTGAGTTTAGCAGCGACCTTTTTTGGCCTGTCCGGGTGGACAGAAATCGCCTTGGCCATGAGGATAATAAGAACGATCAGGATCGACGATGATACTCCCTTCAGGGGTATTTACCGCACAGGCTGTAAAACTGAGGCTGATCATCAAGGCTGCAAATATAGACATTATTTTCATAGCAATTTCCTTGGTTTATAGTTGTCCTGATGTTTATTGTAAAAATCAGGACCACCCGTTGCTGTGAAAAAATGTTACTAAGCCTATATGCGTATGGATGCAATCCATTTGCAATCTAGGGGTTCGGCTTTAAATAGGTAACTGGGTTAATTTGCTCAGAAAGTGTGGAATAAGACGCGGCTCTAAAACTAGGGTCATGATGACCCCATAAGCAGCTCCCCAAAGATGGGCGCTATGATTGATGTTGGAGTTGCCTTTTTTACCTGACCAGATGCTATATGCCACGTACAACACTGCAAAAATAATCGCAGGTACTGGAATAAAAAACACAAAAATGAGCTTCCAAGGTTCAAACAACACATAAGCGAACAAGACCGCAGAGACCGCACCAGAAGCACCAAGGCTCGCCCAGCGCACATCATTCTTATGTTTTAAATAACTTGGTAAAATGGCAAAAATTAAGCCACCCAGATAAAACAAAATAAAACCTAACTCATAGAAGTATTGGCGGTAAAAACTTTCAATAATGCTACCAAAGAAAAATAGGGTGAACATATTGAACAGGAGATGCATACCATCGGCATGAATAAAGCCATGTGTAATAAAACGATCGTATTGCCCACGTTGCATCGCAGGAGGCCAGAAAATCAGACGGTTCATCACGTTCTGATTTGAAAATGCCACCATAGAAATTATGACAGTAATAATAATGATCGTAACTGTATGATTAAAAGGTAAATCCAACATTTCTGAGATGTTCTACATATAACTATCTTGTGGTCATAATGCCATTAAATTGAGCGAAAAGATGAACTTTCACAATAAATCCGACAATTTTGGTTGATTTTTTTTAATTACCCCGCATCTTCAGTTAAAATAGCAACTTCAGCTTGAGGAAATGATTGTTATGTCGACTGAGAATAGCAGCACTGCAGTTGCAGAGGAAATTCCAAACTTATTGATTACTCCGACTGCACAAGAGTATTTACGTGATTTATTAGAAAAACAAAATACACCGGGCATTGCTGTACGTGTATTTGTTGAAAATCCGGGTACACCACGTGCTGAATGTTGTATGGCATATAGTGCGCCTGAAGAAGTGATCCCAACCGATTACCGTCAAGATTATCCAGACTTTCCTGCGTATATCGACACACCGTCTATTCCATATTTATTAGATGCGGTGATTGATTACAATAAAGACCGTTTTGGTGGGCAGTTGACATTCCGTGCACCAAACTCGAAAGTACCACGCGTAGGACCTGATGCATCGATTGAAGAGCGTATTACATATATTCTTCAGTCTGAAATTAACCCAGGCCTAGCAGGGCATGGTGGTAACTGTGCATTGGTTGAAGTTGTTGAAGATGAAGAACATGGTTTAACGGCTGTACTGAAATTCGGTGGTGGTTGCCAAGGCTGTTCAGCAATTGATGTCACGTTGAAACAGGGTGTTGAAACGACTCTGCAACAACACATTCCTGAGTTACGTCGTGTTATTGACCAGACGGATCATACGCAGGCTGAAGGCGCGTACTTCAAATAAATTTGAATCGACTTTACCAAATAACCTCCTTAAATTAGGAGGTTATATTTTATCTAAAGCTAAAATGTAATTGAGAATAATTATCAATATTTATTGCAATATGTTTATCGTTTGTTAAAATGCCCTATGAAATTTACACAATCTCTCCTTTTTTGTATTTAGGTGTATGCGTTATGGGTAAAAATCTGACGAGATCAACTTTAGCTTTGGCTGTTGTAGGGGCAATGAGTTCATTTGCGATGGCAAATGACGTTGTGGAAACCACAAATGAGAAAGAAGCAACACAATTACAGACGATTGTTGTATCGGCAACGGGTTATGAGCAGGATGTTTCAAAAGCACCAGCATCAATTACTGTGATTAGCCGTGAAGAATTAGATAAACGTGAATATAACGATATTACAGATGTTTTGAGAAGTGTTCCGGGTGTTGTTATTACGGGTGAAAATGCAAGTCAAACAGTTAGTATTCGAGGAATGTCTTCGAATTACACCTTGTTCTTAGTCGATGGAAAGCGTCAATATTCTAAAGACGTTAACCCAAATGGCGATGACTACGGTATGGAGAAAAATATTCTTCCTCCAGTTGCATCCATTGAGCGAATTGAAATTATCCGTGGTCCAGCATCTACATTGTATGGTTCTGATGCTATGGGTGGCGTGATTAATATTATTACTAAAAAAGTGACGGATGTTTGGACTGGGAATGTTGAGTTAGGCACAACTATTCAAGATAAAAATAATTCTGGAGACATTCGTAATGGTTCTGTTTATTTAGCAGGGCCGATTATTCAAGATAAAGTTGGCTTGCAGTTAGGTCTAAATCATTTAGAGAGAAAAGAAGACTCTTATTTAGGTGGTTTTACAGGCCATACAACGGAAAGTTTAAATTCACGTTTAACTTATGTGCTTAATGATCAACACGACTTAGCTGTAGAGGCAAATTTCTTCACACAAGAGTCTGAGGCTACGGCAGGTAAAACGGTTGCAGCAACAGGTACTGACTCTGCAAGTCGAAATATACGTAGTGTTTATGCCTTAACGCATAATGGGCGATATACCGATAATTTGGATAGTAAATCTTATATTCAATATGAAAATTCTAAAAACCCAGATCGTGAAAATACGTTCGTGGGAACGAAGGGAATTGATTTAGAAACATGGACTGCAAATACACAGTGGAATTGGTTGTTAGGTAATCATACACTGGCTTTTGGTGGGTATTATAAAGATGAAAGTTTGTTAGATCGAGCAACAAACCGAAATCCGTTGGTTCCAGAGTTTGATGAATTGACACGCTGGTCAGCTGCTGCATTCTTAGAAGACACATGGAGTTTAACCGATCGTTTTAATTTAACGCTTGGGGCCCGTTATGACCATGATGAACTATATCAAGGAAATATTTCTCCGCGAATTTATGGTGTTTATAACTTTACTGACCAATTTACCGTGAAGGGTGGGGTTTCTACAGGTTATAAACAACCAGATATTCGTTCTGTGACGGACGGCTTCTATAGTGTGACAGGAGGAAGTGGTTCTCCAACAACAACGGGTCGAGGAATTATTAAAGCAAATCCAGACCTAGAACCAGAATCAACTGTTACTTCAGAGTTAGGTTTTTACTGGAACAATGATCACGTTAATACCTCTATTACAGGTTATGTAACTCAGTTTAAAGATCGAATTGAAGAAATTCGTGAATGTGATTCAACGGGTAATGCTGACTACAACCGTAATGATGTTTCAACGTGGAAATGTTCTGAAAACGGTATTCCATTTGCATTTATCAGCACACGTGAAAACATTGGTAAAGCTGAGTTACGTGGTGTAGAGGTGACATTTGATGCCAAATTAGCTGAATATACAACCTTAACTGCAAATTATACGTTCACAGATACAGAAATTAAATCAGGTCAATTTAAAGGGCAGCCTTTAAATGGCATGCCTGAACATGTATTTAATGTAACAGTAGATCATGACTTAACCGATGCTTTGAATATTTGGAGCCGATTACATGTGCGCGGAGAAACTACACCGTATTTAGGTCGCTCAAGTATGTCTGACCCAATTCCTGGATATAACTTCCTCGATGTTGGTTTTAACTATAAATTTGCACCAAACTTGAAAGGTAAATTTGGTGTTTATAATGTGTTAGATGAAACTGCAGAGAATGCTGATGGTGAGCAAACTTTAGATGGTCGTCGCTATGGTGTAAGTTTTGTTGCTAATTTCTAATACATAGAAATTAGAATTAGAGACCCGTTTCTTCAACGGGTCTTTTTATTTAGGGGATTAAAATACTCTGTGCTTGGTCAGAATAATAAAACTGTTCTAAATAATAGCGCGCTCGATCACGTAAGTAATCAGAACGAATGAGTTCTTGAATAATAGGGTTCAACAAATCTTGAAGTTGATTTTGGACTAAGGCTTCGTCGATATTTAAGTCGCGTAGTAGTAAATCAAAAGGCCGTTCTTGGTTGCGAATGTACCAAGCGTAAACACCATCATGCACCTGTTGCTGCAGATAGTCTGTTTGACGCATATGCTCCCAAATTTCGTGCCCCATAGTGACAGTTTGAGGCAAGTCCTGCACTTTAATATAATTTTTCAAAACTGATAAATGCATATCTTTGATTTTGTGCCAGAGGTTGGCTTGAAAATGATATAGCTTTTCATCATTAAAGTTTTGATTTAACACTTGTTCACTCATTTGACTGAGTTTTAAGATGTTCTTTTGCAAATAATGTCCGATGGTGTCATTCAGATTAGAATCTGTGACGGTTTCCAGTACCGACTTGCCCATTTTCATAAAACTAGAGACACCCGGCACACGTTTGGTCATGACGGAGTTGTTCAAATAGTCTTGAATCGAGTGCTGAATGAGCTGAGTAATCATGGCTGAAAAAGCTGGGTTATTTACCACAGTTTTAATCAGGCGTTGACGATGCCCACTTTTACTCGCGACATACTGCGCAATTTTGTCGATGGTGAGTACTGGAATCACATCGGCAATTTTTGTTGATTCATTGATGGGGTGAATCAAAGCAAATTTGATGTGCTCTGCAATTTGTGAAATTAGATGCTCGGTCGCAGGTGTGGCTAGGATTTGTTTTTGCAACAGCGCATTGATGTCTTCAAAGCTCCACAGTTGCTGCAAAGTTTGTTTTCTAAACCATTGATAAAATAGGGTGAATTCATTTTGTACGGTACTTGCTTGCGAAAACTCATGATCTAAAAAACTAAGATGAGCTTCAATGAGCTGCTCAATCATCGGGTGTTTCTGCATACGTACTCAACAAAATTAATTTAGTGGAATCAGTTTATCAGCCAATGGGTTTTTTAACTTTTGTGTTTTTGCAAGAAAAGGCAGGTAGTGCTGTGCAACTGCTTGTTCTGCCTCCAAAAGTGGCATATGACCAACATTGTTAAGGATGACAGGAGCTTCAGCACGTTTCAATAAAGATTTGAGCTCATTCGCCACTTCGACATTAATAATTTTGTCCTGCTTACCCCATAAAATGAGGGTGGGAGCTTCAATATTCCGGGTCACTCGAGCAAAGGAGTCAGTGGTATAAATTCGGTTCAAGGTCACCAATTGATCAATGACTTTGCTGTTTTTTTCAGCCTGAGTAATTAACTGTTTTTCTTGGGCGCGTTTTAAATAATAGGGCATTTTGATTGGGGTTTGCATGACACGTTGCATTACATCATCCAAATCGCCCGGCTTGCTCACAATCAAGTGCTTTAAATATTGTGGGTCTTTGGCATAGTTGGTGTTAGCGTTTTTATAAATGCCCGCACTGTTTAATAAAAACAAACTTTGCGTGTCAAAAGGGTATTGCGCGGCATATAGGGTTGCAATAGAACCACCGATAGAATGTCCTGCAACATTCAGCTTATCTTGTATATGAATGGCTTCAACAAAACGACGGAGTCGCTCTGTGACATTTGGCATAGAGATATCAAAATCATCAGGGACTTTGGTATCGCCATTGGTCGGAAGGTCGGGGATAACCACGTGGTAATACGGCGTTAGAAACTGTGCTACACGGTTCCAATTGTCCCGATTTCCAGCAAAACCATGAATCAGCAAAATAGTCGGTTTATCAACTGCACCACCTTCGTTATAACTCCAAACGATATCATCCACTTTAAGCGTTTTGGTTTTTAAGCCAGCGCTGACGCGTTCTTGTAGAAGGTAGCTTTGTAAACTGAGTTTGTCTTTGATGATGGTATTTTCTACCGCATGGCTGGCGAAAGAAAATGACAAAGCTAAAGCGAATAGACTGGCCTTTAGACTTTGTTTCAAGACGGATTTTAAGCGCATCATCATGGTTCATCCTTAAACGGAGATGAATGAAAAAACTGACCGAATAAGATAAAAATGCTCTGATTTTGAATAGTTTTTATGTTTATTTACAGGTCTGTTTGATTCTAATCGCTTTCATGCAAATGTCATTAATTATTTATTTGAAAGGATATGCGGCATTTTGATAAAGTGTGAACTGTGTAATGGTTTTATTGATATAAAATGCAACTTCAAAATCAAGCAAAAAAAGAAGCGGCTATGTTTTTTGCAAGTGACAATCAATTTCGCTGGGATTAAACTAGTCCAACTTAATAACAACCGAGTGGGAAAGGGAATGCTAACAGCTCAAGAAGCTTTAAGCCGTCTAAAACAAGGTAACCAACGTTTTGTAGCGGGTGAGACAACCCACCATAAGCAATTGTCTCACCAAGCACGAGCAGAGATGGCGGAAGACCAAAATCCATTTGCCATTGTACTCGGATGTTCCGATTCTCGTGTGCCTGCAGAAATGGTCTTTGACCAAGGTTTGGGTGATCTGTTTGTTATTCGTGTTGCAGGAAATGTGGTTGCACCTTCGCAAGTTGGCAGTGTTGAATTTGCGGCTGAGCGTTATGACTGTGCGGTCGTTGTGGTACTTGGTCATAGCCACTGTGGTGCGATTCAAGCCACTATTGACACCCTGATGAACCCAGATAGCCCACCGTCTGCAAACCTGATGTCGATTGTAAACCGTGTCCGTCCTTCGGTTGAAACCTTGATGCAAACTGAACTGAAACATGATTTATGCAAACTGTCTAAACACGCGGTGCGTTCAAATGTATTTGCTTCTGTAAATCAGTTACGTCATGGCTCAGCTGTGCTTGAAAGTTTAATTGCCAAAGGCAAGTTACAAGTGGTTGGCGCTGAGTACTCACTTGAAAGTGGTGAAGTGGTTTTTTTTGACTTCTGATCCTATGTGCTGATCAGAGTAAAAGGCGCTTTATAAAGCGCCTTTTATATAGGGATAAGCTAAATTTAATAAAATAGGCTGTGCTTTGCCATTTGGATGAACTAAATCTTTTTGCATCAAGCTTTTATTTCCTGCTACACCTTCCAAAAAGAAGGGCAGCAATTTAACTTTGTATTGTTGACTGACCATTTTGTAATTACTTTCAAATGCCTTGCTATAGGCTGTGCCATAGTTTGGTGGCATTTTCATTCCCAACACAACCACAGTGGCATTGGCTTTTTGACTTTGTTGAATCAGTTGCGCTAAATTTTTTTGAATCATCTGAGGTGGTTGACCCCGCAGTCCATCATTCCCGCCAAGCTCAATCACCACCACATTTGGCTTATGCGTTTGCAACAGTTTGGGTAAACGAGCCAAAGCGCCACTGGTGGTTTCACCACTCACACTGGCATTGACCACTTTATGCTGTTTCGGATACTGTTGGTTTAACCGTTTTTGCAGTAAATTTACCCATGCTTGCTGTGGTTCTATGCCATAACCTGCACTAATGCTATCTCCTAAAACCATCACGGTTTTTGCAAAAACCCAAGTGGGGCTTAGGCACAGTGCAAGCAAAACCAAGTATGAACTGATACGTTTTTTAAATTTGCGATTTTGCACGAATATTTGCATATAGGGATGTTATGACCCAAGTTCATAGTGATGTAAGCATCATGCCACAAGTGATTATTTCTGCCCAGCAACTGACACAAAAGATTAAACTTCCGCAAAAAGAACTGACCATTTTCTCAGATTTGAGTCTCAGCATATCAGCAGGTGAACAAGTCGCAATTACAGGACGTTCAGGTTCAGGAAAGTCTACCTTACTGGGTATTTTGGCGACCTTAGACCAGGCTAGCGGTGGTGAGCTAATCGTTTGTGGTGAAAGTATTTCCAAGCTCAATGAAGAACAGCGTGCGAATGTGCGTTTGAAGCATATTGGCTTTGTGTTTCAGTCCTTTCAACTGCTGCCACACCTGACTGCTGTTGAAAATGTGATGCTGCCGTTACGGCTTCATGCATCATTTAACTTCGCTGAAGTGGAGCAACGTGCTTTGAGTTTGTTGCAAAAGGTTGGATTAGAGCGACAGGCCACTCAAACACCGAAGGTACTTTCGGGTGGGGAGCAGCAGCGCGTTGCAATTGCCCGTGCGCTGATTGCTGAGCCAAAAATTATCTTTGCCGATGAACCAACAGGAAACTTAGACAGTCAAACTGCGCGAGAAATTGAGCAATTATTGTTTCAGTTGAACCGTGAGTTGGGTACGACCCTCATTTTAGTGACGCATGACCATACGCTTGCAGAACAGTGCCAGCGCCATTTTGAATTACTCGATGGTCAGTTGATCGAACATCCTCGAACGGGAGGATGAAAATGAATTCTCTATTTCAGCCCTTACTGAAGCAAAGTTTTAAAAGTAGCGGTGTGTATTTATTGATTATTGCATTGATTCTCGCGATCAGTGCGACGACCGCGCTGAAGTTTAGTAATGAGCAAGTTCAAAATGCCGTAGCGCTGCAAGCCGCCGAGATGCTAGCAGGGGATTTGGTTTTAACGGACAGTCAAAAGCTCGATCCGAAATGGAAAGCGCAAGCGACAGCTCTCGATTTAAAACAATCAGAAGTCACTGTCTTTAGTTCGATGGCATATACCGATGATCAGTTTGTTATGGTCAATGTCAAAGCCATCGATCAAGCCTTCCCTCTGCGCGGAGAGTTACGTATTCAGCCTGCGGCGAAGCATATTGCTTCAGGTGAAGTGTGGTTGAGTCAACGTGCTATGGATTTGCTACGGGTTAAACTGGGCGATCAGCTGAATATTGCAGATGGTACTTTCAAGGTGACAGGCTTGATTGAGCATGACTCCAATCAAGAGTTAGGTTTTTCTGGGTTCTCGCCGACGGTGATTATCTCAAAAGCGGATATTGCCAAGACCAATGCCATCCAAGTCGGTAGTCGTATTGACTATCGTCTACTGATGGCAGGTACCACACAAAATACCCAGCAGTTTGAAGCAAATTTTAAGAAGCAAAATGCAGCATTTATGGATGTCGATGCGGCAGCTCAAAGTGCTAATGCGGAAGAACCACAAAACAGCTTACGCCTACGCAATGCCAGTGAGGGCAATACCCGTTTAATGAAACCAATTGCAAATTTGGACACTTTTTTGCAGTTGGCGAATATCTTAACGATTTTGCTGTGTGGAATTGCGATTGCTTTGACCAGTCAGCGCTTTGTACAACAAAACCAAGACCACATTGCGCTATTACGTTGTATGGGGGCTGCGAAGTCACAAATTCTCTGGGCTTATCTCAGCTTGTTGGGTGTGGTGTTCTTGCTCGCCATGCTGGTCGGGAGTGCAGTGGGTGTAGGGTTGGGTTATGGCTTGTTACATTTGATGTTACAACTGATTCCACACTTAAGTATTGCGTTTTCAGCGTGGGATATGCTGCTCGGACCGATTCCGATTGCCATGTTGACCAGTGCTGTAGTACTTCTGGGTTTTGTCTTACCGAGTTTTTGGGAACTTTTGAATACCCCACCGATCCGAGTCATTCGCAGTCAAGAAAAATCGGTTTCGTCTATGTTTTGGATGTTGCTCGCAGGAACAGCTAGTCTGGCACTGTTTAGTATCGTTCTGACTGAAAATATGGTACTAACAGCTATGGTGATTGGTGCAATTATCATTCTGTGTGTAGTGCTATGCAGTGTGGTCTGGCTGAGTTTGAAGTTTATCCGTGGCTTAAAAAATGCGATTTCTGCTTATGTCCGTACGCCTTACCAGACTGCATTTCAGATTACCGCATTGGCTTTGGGACTCAGTTTAATTACGGTCTTAGCCGTGCTACGCACTGATTTATTAGAGCGCTGGCAACAGCAAATTCCTGCGGGAACGCCGAATCAGTTTGTATATGGTTTACCGCCTTTTGACATGCCTGAGTTAAAAGCGAAAATTGAACAAAACCATTGGAACAGTACGCCGCTCTATCCGAATATTCGAGGTAGACTGATTGCCAAAAATGGACAGCCTTTTGCTGAGGATTTGGTCAAGCAAAATAATTCCTTACGCCGTGAATTAAATTTGACTCAAGCAGACCGTTATCCTAAAGATAATGTAATTGTCTCTGGCACAGCAAAACTCACAGCAAAAGGACAAGTTTCGGTAGAAGCCAATACCGCAACAGAGCTTGGGATAAAAGTGGGGGATCAACTGACCTTTAGCTTACCAGAGGGTGTCATTCACGCCAAAGTGGCAAACTTACGAACTGTAGAATGGGAAAGTTTTAGCCCAAACTTCTTCTTTATTTTTGCGCCACAGACCATGGATGAAAATGCGGGCAGTTATTTGGGCAGTTTTTATGTACCCGAGTCTGACAAAGCGAAATTGATCAGCATTATTCAGCAATTTTCCAACACTGTCTTTATTGATGTCAGTTTAATTTTAGATGAAATTAAGCGCATTGTTACGGTGCTGGTGCAGATTGTCACGATCCTTGCAGTTTTAGTGAGTATTTCAGGTATTCTGGTTTTAATTGCTTGCCTGAACTTACTTATGGATGAGCGTAAACGTGAAGTGGCATTATTACGTTCATTTGGTGGTTCCAAGCAAAAACTCAGAACTATGCTCAGTCTAGAAATTGGCTTTATTGGTTTTATGGCAGGTGTGGTTTCTTGTTTATTTGCTGAAGCAATAAGTGCGGTAGCATGTTATCGCATGGGATTAGCCATTCAGCCACACTGGGAAATCTGGCTCATTTTACCACTGTTCATGACCTTACTCTGCGCGCTGATTGGGCGTTATCGCTTAAGTTATCTCAGTGATATTCCGCCTTTACAAAGTTTGAGAGAGATCAATCAAGCGTGATTGATCTCTTAATACGTTAAGTGTTGAATCTTAGAAATTGAGCTGTTGACGCATCATCATTAACACTTCTGACCATAAGGGTTGAATATAGACCACAAGGTTTTGGCAGTGTAAGTAAAACCAATACGAACCGCAGGCTGCCAAAACAAGGCTCAGCGGCATAATCCAACGCTGCTGCACCTTTTGGGAGAGATACCAAAGTGCCGCCAAAACAGCACCCATCAACATGCCGCCAATATGTGCGGCATTATTAATACCTGAAATCATAAAGCCCATGGCTAAGTTGATACCCATCACGATGAGCAAAGTCTTTTTATCTAAAATAAAACGTTGCTGTGGGAGTATCGGCAGTAGCGATAGAACCGTCAGTGCTGCCCCCAGTCCCATGACGGCACCTGAAGCCCCTGCACCGACACGCGGCAAGAGTTCAGGGTTTGCGAACCCAATACGAATCAGTTCATAACTGTCTTGGATGGCAATATAACCACTGAGCAAGCTACCCATGAGACCAGCAAGAACATATAGCGCAAGAAAATAGACACGTCCAAACATTTGCTCCAGCACACTGCCAAAAATATACAGCGCCCACATGTTCAACATGAGGTGAACCAAGCCAAAATGAAAGAACATACTGCTCAACAAACGCATCGGCTCAGCCAAGAAGGTAAGTGGTGCATAGTCTGCTCCCCAATGTATGGCATCCGCCGTACTTGGATTGCTGACATCCATGCCATGCAGGATTTGCCAAAAAAACAACCCAACATTCACGGCAATAATGACGGCGGTAATCCACCATAAATGTACGTCAAATTTTGTTTTGATTTGCGGAGGTGTAAGCTCGGTCATGCTATTCTTGCTAAAATTTTGCTATATTTGCCCAAGCTTAGCATGAATAAAAATGATTTTTGGAGTAAGCCACTGGCATGAAAGCTTTTATTGTTCGTAGTTTGTTAGTCGTTGTCAGCTTCGTGCTTTTGGTACAGTTGTGGATTTTTGCAAGCCTAGCGTGGTGGCGTTACAAGCCAGTGGAAACCACCATGTTTATGCGGATTGATTATTGGTCTGAGCCATCTAAACCCATTCAACACGAATGGCGTGATTATGATGAGATCAGTGAGTACATGAAAAAAGCCATTGTTGCGGCTGAAGATGGCAAATTTATGCAACATCATGGTTTTGACTGGGATGGCATTCAAGCGGCGCTTGAACGTAATAATGACACGGGCAAAGTGGTTGCCGGCGGTTCAACAATTTCTCAGCAATTGGCCAAAAACTTATTTTTATATAACAAGCGTTCATTCATTCGTAAGGGGCAGGAAGCTGTTGCAACTTGGATGATGGAACGGATGTGGAGCAAAGAACGCATCTTAGAGGTATACCTAAACTCGGTGGAGTTTGGCGATAATATCTATGGCGTGGAAGCTGCAACCCAACACTACTTTGGTAAAAGTTCACGTAGCTTAAGCCGAGAGCAGGCGGTCTTTTTAGCGGCCATTTTGCCTAATCCGAAATACTACCAAGACCATCAAAATGACCGTAAGTTACAAAACCGCGAGCGCATGATTCGAAAGTATATGCGCTATAGCGATATCCCTTAATTTGATTGATCTGAAAAAGCCCAAATTTATGGGCTTTTTTTTATGAAATTGTCACAAAATTGAAGCATACTTATCATGATAAAACGCATTCAAATAATTAAAGGTTAGCTATGAATACGGCAGCAAGCACATCTCCGATACCACAACCTGAATACGCGTATAACGATCGCTATATTAACCGTGAGTTATCGATATTAGATTTCCATTTACGTGTATTGGAACAAGCCGTAGATCCTTTACATCCGTTGTTAGAACGGATGAATTTCTTACTGATTTTTTCACGTAACTTAGATGAGTTCTTTGAAATTCGCGTTGCGGGCGTCATGGAACAGTTGGATCTGGGTAATGAAAGCCGTAGCCCCGATGGCTTAACTCCACGCCAAGTACTCGATCAAATTTCGCAAACTGCACATGCTGCAATTGAACGTCAGTATCGTATTCTCAATGATGAAATTCTGCCGAAACTACGTGAGGAAGACATTTGCTTCTTACGCCGTGGGGAACTGACGCCTGCACAGTCTTCATGGGTGAAGAAATATTTCCAAGAACAGGTCGCACCTGTCTTAACACCGATTAGCCTTGACCCTGCGCACCCATTTCCGCGTTTAGTGAATAAAAGTCTCAACTTTATTGTGACTTTGGAAGGGAAAGATGCATTTGGTCGTCAGATTGATTTGGCCGTTGTTCCTGCACCACGTTCATTGCCACGTGTGGTTCGTCTACCGGATGAGCTCACAGGTGGAAAAGAGCATCATGTGATGCTTTCAGCTATCATCCATGAGCATGTTTCTGACTTGTTCCCAGGGATGACAGCAACAGGCTGTTATCAGTTCCGTGTCACACGGAATGCTGATTTGGCGCTCAATGAAGATGTGGAAGACTTAGCCAAAGCACTGAAAGGTGAGTTAAGTTCACGTCGTTTTGGACGAGCAGTACGTTTGGAAGTTACACAAAACTGTCCAGAACATATTTATAACTACTTGCTAGATGAATTTGATCTGCATCAGGAGCAGTTGTATAAAGTCGAAGGACCTGTGAACTTGGCGCGTTTATTGTCCAATTTTAAACGTCCACATCTACGGTATGACGCACATATTCCTGTTATTCCTAAAGTGTTGAAAAAGTCGGAAAGCATGTTCTCTGCAATGCAGAAGCAGGATATTTTACTACATCATCCGTTTGAGTCTTTCGCACCTGTGATTAACTTGTTGCGTGAAGCGGCACGTGACCCACAAGTGTTGGCAATTAAGCAAACCCTATACCGCAGTGGTGCAGACTCTGAAATTGTACAAGTCTTAGCAGAAGCGGCGCGTAATGGTAAAGAAGTTACCGCGGTGATTGAGCTGCGTGCGCGTTTTGATGAAGAGTCAAATATCGAAGTGGCAAATGTGCTACAAGAAGCGGGTGCAGTGGTTGTTTATGGCATTGTGGGCTATAAAACCCATGCCAAAATGATTCTTGTGGTACGCCGTGAAAATAATAAACTCGTTCGTTATGTGCACTTGGGAACGGGTAACTACCATGCGGGTAATGCACGAATTTATACCGACTATGGCTTGCTCACGACCGATAAAGAGTTGTGTGAAGATGTACACCGTATTTTCCAAGAGTTGACAGGTATGGGGAAAATGGCGAAGCTGAAAAAGCTACTTCATGCGCCGTTTACGCTCCATGCACAATTGATCCACTTTATTGATGATGAAATTGCCAATGCGAAAGCGGGCAAGAAAGCACAAATTATTGTGAAAGTGAATGCACTAACCGAAGTGCAACTGATCAATAAGCTGTATGAGGCATCACAGGCAGGTGTACAAATTGATCTCATTATTCGTTCAATTTGTTGTCTACGCCCGGGCTTGCCAGGGCTTTCGGAAAACATTCGTGTACGTTCGATCGTGGGGCGTTTCTTAGAACATACGCGTGTTTTCTATTTTAGTAATAATGGCGATGCACGCATTTATGGTTCGAGCGCCGACTGGATGGATCGGAACCTATTTAATCGTGTTGAGGCCTGTTTCCCAATTGAAGATCCAGCTTTGAAAAAACGTATTTATCAGCAAGGTTTGTTGACCTATTTGCAGGATAATCAACAAGCTTGGTTACTACAAGGTGATGGAACTTGGCTTCGTGCGACGCCAGCTGAAGGCGAAACCGAGCATAATGCACAGCGTTATTTGCTAGATGTGATTAAATAATTTTGGGGGGAGGCTTGGATCTAAAAAAGATTCAGGCACAAAAAAAGGAGTCATGTTTGACTCCTTTTTTATGCACTAAAATAAGCTTAGTGTAGATCTTGAGTAATTTTTTGCAGGATTTGTAATAGCACATCAAATTCGCTTTGTAGCGGAGTGCTTTTACGTGTCACCAAAGCCAAGATACGACTTGGAGCAGCTTCAATTTGTTTGACCATTAAATCTGGATTCGCTTTAATCATATTGGTATGAATTGCGATTTCAGGTAATAAAGTAAAACCAAGATCAGCCGATACCATTTCCACAAGGGTCGGTAAAGAACTCGCTTTTAAACGATGATCGTTTTTACGCTCACCAATAGGGCAGGCACTTAGAGTGTGGTCACGTAAGCAGTGGCCTTCTTCAAGCAACATTAAACGCGAAAGGTCTAAGTCGTCTAGCGATTTGGCTTGGCTTGCGATATCTGATTTATTGCAGACCAAAAACAAACTTTCTTTTGCGACTTCAGCAACTTTTAAGCCACGTGTATCAAAAGGTAGAGCCAAAACGACCATGTCTAAATTGCCATGTTCGAGTTTTTCTACAATTTTCTCACTTTGCGCTTCGTGTAAATGTAGTTGAATTTTAGGGAGTTGCTTATGCACTTCATCTAACAATTGCGCCAGAATAAATGGCGCAATGGTTGGAATAACACCTAGATGTAAATCACCAGTTAAAGGCTCGCTCATTTCTCGGCTTAAACGCATCAGGTCTTGAGCATCTGCCAGTAGAACACGAGCACGAGCAACGACTTGCTCGCCTAGAGGAGTTAAGCGCACATTTTGGCGATCACGCTCTACAAGTACGCCACCGAGTAGGCGTTCAAGCTCCATAATCCCGCCCGACAAAGTCGATTGGGTTACAAATGAACGGCGTGCAGCTTCAGTAAAATGCAGCGTTTCTGACAGTGTAACGAGATATGACAGCTGTCTTAAGGATGGTAATGCAGCCATAGTGTCCTAATGATTATAATTTAAAGTGTTGTGCAAATAATTCGCTAAGATTTGGAATGAAGTGAGGTGGGATATCATGCCCCATTCCATCAATTAATTCAAATTTAGCACCCATAATTGCCTTTGCAACGGCCTTTCCGTGACTAGGCGGGAGTAAACGGTCTCGCGAACCGTGCACCACAAGGGTCGGTTGTTGAATCTGTTTGTCCAGTTGCAATAAAGAACCTGTACATAATATTGCTAAAAACTGTTGAAGTACACCCGCAGGGTAATAACTTCGGCGATATAATTTGCGAGAAGTCTGAATTGACTCGATTGGATTGTGATAATCAGGTGAGCCAATAAGCTTAAACACTTTCAAAGAATGGCTTACAATCCCTTCTTCATCGGTCGATTCAGGTCGACCAATTAGACTAAAGAGTTGCTTTGGAAAAGGCGGTGGCAGTAAAGGTTGGTTGTTACTGGTGAACATTAAGCCGAGCTTTTTGACCTTCTGTGGATGACGCGCTGCTAGAATTTGCCCAATCATACCGCCCATGGATGCGCCAATCACATAGCTTTCATCTAAACCTAAACGGTCTAAAAGTAGTGCCACATCGTCAGCCATGTCGTATAAGTCATAAGGTGCACCACGGTTATCTAAACCTAAAGCAAAACGCCCCATCAGTTTGAGGGTGTTTAAGCGTGGACCTTGATGTTTAATTTTTGAAGATAAACCAATATCTCTGTTATCAAAGCGAATGATACGGAACCCTTGATCAATCAGAGATTTACAGAAGAAATCAGGCCAAAATAACAGCTGTGCTCCTAAGCCCATGATCAAAACAATGGTCGGATGATGGTCTTCGCCACCGATTTCGACATGGAGTTCAATACCATTGCCTAAGTCGACTTTGGTTTCGCGCATGAAAGAGGTATAGGGTGAAAGATTATATTGGAGTGCGCTATTCATTATTGTAATCCTCACATAAAGGACATCTATTGTTATAAATGTCCTTTTATTTAAACTCTAAACCTGTGCTGGAATCAAGTCTGGAACCAGTTTTGTTAATGCTAAACGTTGTTTCGCTGCGGTTGCACCGAGCAGTACGAAGCCGCGAAGTGTACCTTGACTGTCTAGGGCTTTGGCAATCATGCCATCGTCTAATTCCTCAGTTTCCCAGTTCACCTCTGCATCGATTGGCGCAGGCAAAACAGTGAGCGGCGCAGCGGGTGTTTTAACTGCTACAGGCATAGCAGGGTAATGCACCGCAGTGGTCTCGCCATTTAATGTTTTGGCTAAAGCGCGTGCTTGTTGCATGATTGGCATCACATAAGGTAGCAAGAGTCCATTGACTTCAGCACAATCTCCTACGGCGTAGATATGCGGTTGATTCGTCTCAAGTTGTGCATTGGTCAAAATGCCACGACTGGTTTGAATACCTGCTTCTTTTGCAAGGGAAATGTTTGGTTGTAGACCAATCGCAGATAAGACTACATCTGCGACTAAAGACTGACCATTGGCTAAGGTCACAACATAGTCACCATTTTCAATTTTAGACACTTTTTCAACTGTGGTGCCAAGGACAAAATGAATACCCGTTGCCTCAAGGTTTTCTTTAAAGGCACTTGAAACATGCGCTGGCAATAAACGGCCCAAAGGCTGGTTTGCCAAGTCGATAACGGTAGCTTGATGACCTGTATGTTGTAAATCATTGGCAAATTCGCAACCGATAAGACCTGCACCTAAAATGACTACACGTTTGTCTGCACGCTTTTCAAGTTTTGCGCGGAAGGTTTTATAGTCGTCTAGATTGTTTACAACTTGAATGTCAGTACTTCCATCGCCCGCAATGGCTAAGCGAATTGGGTTTGCTCCTACCGCTAAAACCAATTGAGAGTAGGGCTGTGTAGATTCAGCGCCATCTTTAATAACGGTTAACTGCTGTTGTTCAGTATGAATCTCTTTCACCCAAGTATGCGTGGCAATTTGCATTTTCAGTTGTGTTGCCATTTTCTCTGTATCACCCAAAGCAATCTGTTCAGGCGCTTTGTTGGCAACAAAGGCATTGGACAATGTTGGTTTGGCATAATTAGTCGCATCATCTGCACATAGCATAAGCAGCTCTTGTTCAGGGTTCAGCTTGCGAAATTCACGTGCTACAGCATAGCCTGCCATACCTGAGCCAATGATGACGATGGGATGCATAAGGTTCTCCAGAGATTATTTTAAAGACGTAAAAAAAGACCATGCTGCATGGTCTTTAACACTATGAATTAGATTTCAACCATTTCAAAATCGATTTTTGACACGCCACAATCTGGGCAAGTCCAATCGTCAGGGATATCGTCCCATTTCGTTCCCGCCACGATGCCATCTTGTGGCCAACCTTCTGCTTCGTCATAAATCCATCCACAAACGATGCATTGATACTTCTTCATTTGACTCTCCAAAACGCTGAACAAGAAAGGGTTCAGTAAAATAATCCATTACGCAAGCTGCTACTCATCTGAGTGGTTAGCATACTTCGCTAATCTAAATTTTTACGCAGTTCTAATACGAATGTAAAGTAAATATCGGAGTTTAATGATTGAATCTATCGGCTAAAAGCGATGATCAGGACAAAACGTATCATTTAAAACCAGATCGCGTTTTGCGAATGTGTGAAGGTTATAGATAATTACATCTAAAAAAGATGCGTTTTTTCAGTCAGCTAGCCTTATAAAATTATTGATGTATAGACTAAGGTCGTGCTGTAAACTCAAAGTTAAATTGCTATTTTAATATTGAGTGTATCTATACCTAATATTTATTAAATAAATGATTTAATTGAAAACAATAACTTACATAAATATTTTGGTTGTTCAGTCGGCTGCATAGCCAGTGCTTGACTGTTTTTTTAACAGATAAAGCTGTAAAATTCATCTATTCCTTTTCAAATTTTATTGATCTCCTATGAACAACTTGTCTACAACGTTGTGGTCGCACATTCGTACGGTCCAAGATTTTCCAAAACCTGGGATTTGCTTCTTCGATTTAACCCCATTGTTTATGAGCAATATTGAGCCTTTAACCGACGCGTTAATTGCAAGTATTCCTGCTGAGCAGTTGGCGGAAGTAGATAGTTTTGTTGCTGTAGAAGCGCGTGGTTTTGTGCTTGCGAGCTTATTGGCACAACGTTTAGGTAAAGGTTTATTGTTGGTACGTAAAGCAGGCAAGCTGCCACCACCGGTGGTGGGTGTCGGTTATAGTTTGGAATATGGATTAGACCGCTTAGAAATGTCAGCCAATACTCCATCGCAAAAAGTGATTATTGTAGATGACGTTTTAGCGACAGGTGGGACATTAAAAGCCGTTAATCAGCTGGTGGCAAAATGTAATCATGAAGTGCTCGGTGCCAGTATTTTTCTTGATTTGCCTGATTTGCATACTGACTTAGGTTTAAAGATTTGGTCAGTATTAGATGACAAATCAAAACCAGAATCTGTTGCGGCATAAGCAGATAAAAAAGCCTTGGGACATCCAAGGCTTTTTTTATTTATATAAATATTGTTGTTCTAAATGTTCAATCAGTTGATTAATATTTTCAGGTTTAAGTAGTCGGTGATGTCCGCCTTCAACCGCTTGAATCAACATGTAATTTTCTAAAATTTCCTGTGCCGCGTACATATCGATTAATTCATCTCCCAGCTCCAAGTAGGCCACTTGCGGCACATTGTGATCTAAGTCAGTATCATTAATGCTCGGGTAATCATCGCGAAAGTCAGGGGCTAAACGTGGGTTGGCAATCACACATGGAATTTGATGCAGCAGCGACATTTTCAATGCCCAATACGCACCAATACAATGTCCAACAATAATTTCAGGTTTTATTTTTTCAATAATATCGTCGTAGAAACTGGCTACGGTAGAAAAATTGAGATAGCGATAATCGATATCGATACAAAATTTCTGCTTTGCATCAATGGCATGGAACTTAGTGGACTCGCGTGAGGAGTCTAATCCATGCAAAAACAAAATTTTAGATTCGCATCTGCTCATGATTTATCATTCAATTAAAAAACTAAATTATTTTATGAGTGGAGAAAAGTTTACTTTTCCACGATTTATAATGTCCATTGTAGAGGGATTGATCGTGAAATGAAGTTAGCTTTTGGTCTAAGAAATAGACAGAACTTTTATACAGAGGGCGTCTTAGCTCTGAAATAAACAGGATGTATACTTTTTTATATATCGCGTGGTTTTTGATGATGCTCATTCGTCTGGAATTCTGCTATGCTATGCAACTTCCGTTTTTTAATACATATACGAGGCAGAGATGACGCAACAAAACGCTCAATCGACTTCTGAACAAGCCATTTCCGAAAACGATTTAATTGCACAGCGTCATGCCAAGTTAAAGCAGATTGAAGATCAAGCCAAACAAACGGGCACTAGCCCATGGCCAAACACCTTTAAACGTGAACATTATGCTCAAGACTTACAAGATCAATTTGCAGACAAAAGCAAAGAAGAAATTGAAGCAGCAGAGCATGTTTATGTGTCTGTAGCGGGTCGTGTGATGTTGAACCGCGGTTCATTCATCGTGATCCAAGATATGACGGGTCGTATCCAGTTATATGTAGCGCGTAAAGAGTTAGCACCAGAAACCTTAGAAACCATTAAGAGCTTAGATCTTGGCGATATTATCGCGGTGAAAGGTTATATTGGTCGTTCTGGTAAAGGTGACCTTTATGTGCATATCGAACATTTTGAGCTTTTAACCAAGTCGCTTCGCCCACTTCCAGATAAATTCCACGGTTTAAACGATACTGAAGTTAAATATCGTAAGCGTTATCTTGACCTGATTGTGAACGAAGAAACACGTAAGACTTTTGAAATCCGTGCCAAAGTGGTTTCAGGCATTCGTGCATTTTTAACTGAAAAGCGCTTCATGGAAGTAGAAACACCGATGATGCATGTGATTCCAGGTGGAGCATCAGCGCGTCCATTTGAAACGCATCATAATGCTTTGGATATGCCACTTTTCTTACGTATCGCGCCTGAGCTTTACTTAAAGCGTTTGGTTGTTGGTGGTTTTGAGCGTGTGTTTGAAATTAACCGTAACTTCCGTAACGAAGGTGTTTCGACGCGTCATAACCCAGAATTCACCATGATTGAATTCTATCAAGCTTATGCAGACTATAAAGACTTGATGGAACTTACCGAAAATATGCTTGAGCGTTTAGCGCTGGACATTTTGGGTTCAACCGATGTGCCTTATGGTGAAGAAGTGTATAGCTTCAAAGGCCCATTCAAGAAAATTTCAATGTTTGATGCCATTCTTGCACACAACCCACAGTTCACGCCTGAAAATGTCAATGACCGTGAATTCTTGGCAAAATTTGTGCAAGAAGAGCTGAAAGAACAGGTAAAACCAGGTTTTGGTCTGGGTAAACTTCAAACCATCGTATTTGAAGAAACTGTTGAAACTCAGCTACGTCAACCGACTTTCATTACAGAATATCCTGCTGAAACATCGCCATTGGCACGTCGTAATGATCATAACCCACACATTACGGACCGTTTTGAGTTCTTTATTGGTGGCCGTGAACTTGCGAATGGTTTCTCAGAGTTGAATGACCCGATTGACCAAGCCGAACGTTTCCAAGCTCAGGTTTCAGAAAAAGACGCAGGTGATGATGAAGCAATGCACTACGATGCAGACTTTGTTGAAGCACTTGAGTACGGCTTACCGCCGACAGCGGGTGAGGGTATTGGTATTGACCGTTTAGTTATGTTATTCGCTAATGCAGCAAGTATTCGTGATGTGATTCTGTTCCCACACATGCGTCATAAAAACTAAGTTTGATCTGAACATAAAAAGCCCGCATTCATTGCGGGTTTTTTTTGATCTTTACAACATTACTAAATAGAAAAGCTTGTAAAAAAGAGATAAAAAAAATAAGGTAACACTTAGCTTTAAGTCCTGAGAATAAAACGGAATGTTTCTAAAAAAAACACTTGCAATCGCTGTGCTAATGGGTGCAACAACGAGTATCTTTGCTCAAGGTCTCGTTTTAAATGATCAAAATTTAAGAACAGATCTAAACTGGTTAAATCAGCAGGGTGTGATTCAAATTAGCACATCTACATGGCCAATGAGCGGTGATGAAATTCAAAGAGTATTGTCTCAGGCTAAAGTTGCGACTCCTGCTCAGCAAAAAGTTATTGAGTCAGTGCGAGCTCATCTCGATCGTGAGAACGCGATGTTTAAAGCACGCTTATTTGCAGAGAGTGATCAAAAGGAAATTCCTCAAGCTTTTGGTGATCAAGAAAAAGCACAGTACCAAGCAGGTTTGGAATTTAATGCTGGTGGTGAAAATTGGGATATTCGCCTTAGAGTGAATGGAGAAAAAGACCCACAAATTGACAACGATCAAGAAGTTAATGTTGAAGGATCTTACATAGCTGGAAAATTGTGGAATCAATGGTTGATTGCTGGTCAGATACCAACATATTGGGGGCCAGGTCATGATGGGAGTCTTTTACGAGGTGATGCGAGCCGCCCAGTCTATGGCTTTACCGCTCAGCGCGCAGATCAATCAGCTTTTGAAACAAAATGGTTGTCATGGATTGGTCCGTGGCAATATCAAGCATTTGCAGGTCAATTAGATGACTATTCTGCTGTACCTGATGCTAAATTAGTGGGTCTACGTCTTACGGCACAACCTTTACCTTATTTAGAATTAGGCGCTTCACGTGCTTTTCAGTGGGGGGGCGAGGGACGACCAGAAAGTTTTAGCTCATTCTGGGATGCTATGATTGGAAACAAGGATAACGGTGGTACAGGAGAACCTGATCCGTCTAATCAGGTTGCAGGATTTGATGCTCGATTGAATTTTCAGCAGTTGTTGAGTGTACCTATGAGTCTGTATGGACAATATGTAGGTGAGGATGAGGCTGGTGGATTACCTTCTAAAAAAATGTATCTTGCTGGCGTAGATTATTCGTCATCTTTTAAAAACATGCCATATCAACTTTATACAGAATGGGCTGATACTCGTACCAACCGTGACGCGTTAGGGGTTTCATATAATCATTCAACTTATACCGATGGTTATTACCAACATGGTTTCCCATTGGGGCATGCTATGGGTGGTGATGGTGAAATGGTATCTTTGGGTGGTGATATTCGATTCGATGCAATGAACCGTCTAAATGGTCGATTATTATTTGCAAAGGTTAATCAATCTGGCCGTATTACCAATGCAGCCTTTCCTGAAACAGATGATATTAAAGCTATCGATTTAACTTGGTCACATTACTTAAGTCCATTTGTACCAATCAAAATTAATGGTTGGTTCAGCGATTCTGATTTACATGGTAATGATGCTGGTGCATCGATTGGTATAGAAATACCTTTGGATAAACGCGTTTTTCATTATTAATATTTGAGAGTGATAGAACCCGCATTTATTGCGGGTTTTTATGTTTTACGGATTAATCTCGAAGTAATTGGAATCCAAATTTTTGGTTATCATGTTGATATATAAAATCAACAAGCTGGTCTGTATTGAGTGTGCTTTTTAATACTCTAAGCTACGAGTTTGGTAAGTCATATACATAGAACCTCAATGAAACAGACTTTAGGTATTTGTAGGGCTTTGTTGCACAAACATTCAAAAGCTAAACTTCTTCCAAGTTATCTAAATTTAAGTGGCAACTTGGGTGTGAGGTCGGCCTAAATCTGTAAATTTATTTAATACGGCCACACGTGCATGAATCTCATTGACTTGGCTTTGAAAGTTTCTCGCACGGAGTTTATCGCCTAATAATTTGATGCAATGCATCTTGGTTTCTATCAGACTTCTGCGATGATAGCCTGACCAATTTTTCCATATTGTTCTTCCTAAACGTTTAACTGTTCGAAGTAATTCATTTCGCTCTAGCGAGCTGGTCTTTGTATCTTTCCAAGGTTTCGCATTTTTTCTTGGCGGAATCACCGCATGTGCTTGTCGGTCTGCAATTACTTGACGGCATTGCTTGGTGTCATAAGCCCCATCAGTATAGACAGAGTCAATCTGCTCATCTTGTGGAATCTGATCGAGTAAATCACCAAGCACTTGTGAATCACTCACATTATTTGTAGTGAGTTGAATAGCGCGTATTTGAAGAGTTTCAGCATCTATACCAATATGAAGTTTACGCCATTGGCGACGATATTCAGGTTGGTGTTTCTTACGCTTCCATTCACCTTCGCCTAGAAACTTTAAGCCAGTAGAATCGACGAGTAGCTGGAGACCATTACTGCTTTTTTGATAGTTAATTGCAATATCAATATGCTTTTGTCTTCTGCAGATGGTGGAATAGTCTGGTGCTGTCCAATCTAATCTACAAAGATGAATGAGACTTTGCACAAAGCCAGTGACCATGCGTAAAGAAAGACGAAATAAGGATTTGATCATTAAACAGCATTGGATGGCTGTATCTGAATAAGTTTGATTTCGACCATGTTTACCTTTGGGTTGAGCGTACCATTGAGTCTTGGGATCAAACCAAATTGAGAGATTTCCTCGATTTATTAATGCACTGTTATAAGAAGACCAATTGGTTGTACGATAGATTTTAGGTGTGGGCTTATTCATTTGAGAATTATATTGTGGAATAAGCCTTTAGAGATAGGTTTGTGCAACAAAGCCTATTTGTAGATGTATTACCTAGCAGAAAATTAGAGGAAAATCGAAGAGTGAATTGGTAAATAGGCTGAATACTTTGAATGAAGTTGATGTAATATTTGAGTTTATTTAGTGATATCTAATTATTGAATAAAACTTATAGGGCTTATCAATTTTGTTTTATATGAGGTTTTTGCATATAAATATAATAAAACAAGCAATAGTGTGTATAACTAAATCTTTATAATGAATATATATTTTTAAAAGTGTAATAAGTACACGATTTTTGTGAGTTGGTGCTGTCAATGTCATTAAATGAGGAAAGACTTACTCATCTTAAACAGCTTGAAGCTGAGAGTATTCATATTATCCGCGAAGTAGCTGCTGAGTTTGAAAACCCAGTAATGCTTTATTCTATTGGTAAGGATTCAGCAGTGATGCTGCATCTGGCGCTCAAAGCGTTCTATCCTGCCAAGCTTCCATTTCCGCTTCTACATGTCGATACGGGTTGGAAATTTAAAGACATGATTGCTTTCCGCGACAACATGGCAAAAACCCATGGTTTTGATTTGATCGTACATCAAAACAAAGAAGGGAAAGATGCGGGCATTAACCCATTTGACCATGGTAGCTCAAAATATACCGACATCATGAAAACTCAAGGCTTAAAACAAGCACTTGATAAATACGGTTTTGATGCGGCATTTGGTGGTGCACGTCGTGATGAAGAAAAATCACGTGCGAAAGAACGTGTCTATTCATTCCGTGACTCGAAACACCGTTGGGACCCAAAAAACCAACGTCCTGAACTTTGGAATCTTTACAACGGTAAAGTGAACAAAGGTGAAAGTATTCGTGTGTTCCCACTATCAAACTGGACTGAGCTTGATATTTGGCAATATATCTACTTGGAAAGCATTCCATTGGTTCCACTTTACTTAGCTGCAGAACGTCCTGTGGTTGAGCGTAGTGGCACCCTGATTATGGTTGATGATGAACGTATGCCTTTAAAAGAAGGCGAAGTTCCACAAATGAAATCGGTACGCTTCCGTACACTTGGTTGTTACCCACTTACGGGTGCAGTAGAGTCAACGGCAAATACCTTACCTGAAATTATCCAAGAAATGTTGCTTGCAACCAGCTCTGAACGTCAAGGTCGTATGATTGACCATGATGAAGCGGGCTCGATGGAGAAGAAAAAGCAAGAAGGTTATTTCTAAAATCTCCCTCTAGCCCCTCTTTAAAAAAGAGGGGGGAACTCCCGAAATAAATGGAGGAAAGTCCTCCTTTATCAAAGGGAGATTTAGAGGGATTAAAGAGATTAAAACCGATTTCTAAAGAATATGTGGAGTTTTGAGCAATGTCTCATCAATCAGAACTGATTAGCCAAGATATCTTGGGCTATCTAAAACAACATGAAAATAAAGACTTATTGCGTTTTCTGACTTGCGGGAACGTCGATGATGGTAAGTCAACTTTAATTGGTCGTTTGCTTTACGATTCAAAATTGATTTATGAAGATCAATTGCAAGCGGTGACTCGTGACTCTAAAAAAGTCGGTACGACAGGCGATGCACCTGACTTAGCACTCCTTGTAGATGGTCTACAAGCTGAACGTGAGCAGGGTATTACCATTGATGTTGCTTATCGTTATTTCTCAACTGAAAAACGTAAGTTCATCATTGCTGACACACCGGGACATGAGCAATATACGCGTAATATGGCAACGGGTGCGTCAACCTGTGATCTTGCGATTATCTTGATTGATGCGCGCTATGGTGTACAAACTCAGACGCGTCGCCATACGTATATTGCAAGCTTACTGGGCATTAAGAACATTATTGTTGCGATTAACAAAATGGACTTGGTTGAATTTTCTGAAGCGCGCTTCAATGAAATTCAGACGGAGTATGCAGGTTTTGTGGCGCAATTGGGTGACCGTAAGCCAAACAACATTATCTTTACGCCTATTTCAGCATTGAATGGTGATAACGTTGTCAATAAATCACCAAATACGCCATGGTATACAGGCGAAACGTTAATGGGTACGCTTGAGTCTGTGGAAATTAACCGCAGTTCAGTGACCAACGATTTTCGTTTCCCTGTGCAATATGTGAACCGTCCAAACCTCAACTTCCGTGGTTTCTGCGGTACAGTTGCGCTAGGTGATGTATCGGTAGGTGATAAAATCGTGGCTTTACCATCAGGCAAGTCGTCGACGGTTAAAGAAATCGTTACTTATGATGGGAACTTAGAGCGTGCCGTTGCAGGTCAAGCAGTAACGTTGACGCTGAATGACGAAATTGATATTTCGCGTGGTAACGTGCTTGTACGTGCGGATCAAGCTGCGCCAGAAATTTCACGTTCGGTCAATGCCACTGTGGTTTGGATGGCAGATCAACCGCTGGTGATTGGTAAGTTGTATAACTTAAAAGTGGGTACGCAAACTGTTCCTGCAAAAGTCACTGCAATTAACTACCGTACCAATGTCAATACATTGGAAAAGGTACAAGTCGATAGCCTTGAGCTGAATGCCATTGCTAATGTCACCGTTGAGTTTGATGCGCCTGTCGTATTTGATCGCTACCAAGACAGTCGTTATACAGGTTCGTTTATCTTCATCGACCGTTTAAACAACGTGACGATTGGTGCGGGTATGGTGGAAGAGTCTGTGGAATGGTCTGCGCATAGCAACCCTGTCACAGCGGAAGACCGTGCTGCACGTTTAGGTCAAAAACCTGCTGCGGTAACTGTCTCTGCGAAAGCTCTAGAAAATGCACAAGCACTTGAAAACTTGTTGATTCAACAAGGTGTAGTTGCGATTGCGAAAGCGGGTCTAACTGCTGATCAGGTTGCACTAGTACGTGAAACAGGTGTGGTTGTGGTGACTGACCTTGTCGACGGCACAGATGTCGCATTCACTCAAGATGCGGTTGAAGAGCTAGCTGATAAAATTGTTGAATTGGTTCGTCTATAAGAGATTGAGCTGATTTGAAGGAACCCACCGTAAGGTGGGTTTTTTATTTCTATTTTAGATGGATAAATATTATTCAAATAAATAATATGATATTTCAATAAAAATTCAGTGCTATAGAATGCCTCTTTTGTAGAGGGGTATTATGAAAAAAATATTATTATTTATTGGTTTAACTTTAACTTTTGCTGCTGATGCTAAACAGCCCACGCAAAGTGATGAAGCGATTAAGAAGGAAATTATTCAACAATCGATACAAGCGTATTCGGGAAATTGTCCTTGTACTTACAATACTGCAAGAAATGGAAGTCGGTGTGGTAAACGTAGTGCTTACAATCGAGTCGGTGGTGCTGCGCCACTGTGTTATCCAGAGGACGTGAGTGATCGTATGGTAAAAGAATTTAAAGGGCGAGCGTAATTTAAGTTCGATTTACAAGGCTTGGAAAATGAAAGAAAACCTGCGGAGATACAGGTTTTCGATTTTGGTGAGGGATTAGACAAGCTTTAATTATTGAGATTGTTAATCGATTGGTTTTGTTAGGAAGTCTCATTATCTTTATTTAAGCGCTTTTTCAGTTTATTCACATAACGTTTAAATGGCCACGTAAACTGCTTCACAAAACTGTTTGGAATTTTATAGCCGACTGTGCCATATACACTGGCCAAATGATTAGGCATATAAATCGATTTAAAAATCACGTCATAAAGTGGAATAAAGGCTGCATAATTTTTATCAATCGCAGGCTTTTCGGAAGAATGATGCCAGTGGTGAAACTCAGGTGTTGCGATCAGCCAGCGCAGATAGGGAAAGCGAAAACGCACGTTGGAGTGAATAAAAATGGCATGGAAAGAAATAAAGACTAAATAAGCAAAGACCGCAGACGTATGAAAACCTAACAAGAAAATTGGTAAGGTTGCGATAAAACGGGTCATTAACACTTCAACGATGTGTAAGCGTGAAGAGGCTAGCCAGTCCATTTGTTCCGTTGAATGGTGAATGGCATGAAAGCGCCATAAAAAATTCACTTCATGCATCGCACGGTGTAACCAATAGGTGGTGAAGTCCACCACGATCAATAGCTCAATAAACTGTAACCAAATTGGCTGTGCCTGCACATAAGGCACAATCGGGTTGTCGGGAATGTGCGTGATCCAATACTGAATAGGCATGACCGTTAAAAACGAAAAAAGCTGAATGCCAATATGGCTAAACATGAAATATTTCATGTCTGTGACCCAGCCAACGCGCAGAATTTTCTGTTCAGTGTTCTTTGCAAAGAATCCTTCAAGTGGGATAAAAACCAAAGCAAGGATGATTAAGGTAATAACGAAATAATCAAAACCTGCATAAAAGGGTAGGGCTGGCAATGTCGGTGCTTTGATCAGTCCACAGCCTAAAATAGCTGCTAAAATGGTGATACACAAACCATAAAAACCATATTTATTCTGTTTAATGATCGCACTATAGGTACCAAAGCCAGCACTGATTACAATGCCAAACAGTAAGGTATAGTAGAAAACATCATAGTGTTTGCTATATAGCGGGCGTAGCTCTGGTGTGGTGAGCACAGTGGGAAATAAAAAGCATAAAGCAGCAAAAATACCCAAAAAGCCTAAGGAAACAGAAAGAAATGCACTGATCTTGCCTTGCCCAGCATTGAGTTGTAGGTTTTCAAATTTTTTTCTGAGTTGATCTGTCATTTTAATTTAATTCTGAATTTTAGGAGTTTTGTCAGAGTTCACTTGAGGGGGAATGTGAAAACATAGGTTAAATTTTAGCGGTATTGCAACTGTTCAGCAATCTTATCTAAAAATATCAAGTAATCCTTCACGTTTATCCATTCGATCTTAAATTTTGATGTTCTATTTCAGGGCTTGAGGTTGCAATCATTAAAAAATTATTTAAGATATATCTTAATAATTTAAAGATGTATCTTTTTATGTCTAAAGCACAAAAAGTTGAACCCTTTGCTGATTTAGAGACAGCACCAGTGTTACGTAAACAGCGCCTATTTGAAGCGGGTCAGATGAAACTTTTAGCCTTACATCTCATTTCATTCGCGCCTAAATATGGCTATGACCTTATTAAAGAAGTGGGTGAAATTGTGGGAGGGGGCTATTGCCCAAGTGCAGGAACGATCTATCCAACCTTGAATTATTTGGAAGAGCAGCAGTTTGTTCAGGTCGCGTTAGATGATGCTGAGCGCAAGCAATACCGTATAACGGCCTTGGGTTTGAAGCATCTTGAGGTTGAGCAAGCAAGTGTGGAAAAGATCTTATCTCGTTTTGATACGCGTAAACAAATTCAAAATAATGAACAATATCTTGACATTAAACGTGCGATGGAAAACCTCAAAGCTTCCTTAAAGCTCAAGATACAACACAGTGAGCTGAGCGCTGAACAAATTCGTGTTATTGCAGAACAAATTGATCAAGCAGCGGTGAATATTGCACGTCTCTAGGAAAACAGAATGAAACAACATGCTTATGAAGTCACCCTCAAACACATTGCAGATGCTCAAGGCAACCCGTCGACCTATACCGATACTTTGAGTTTTAACAGCTATAACCACGACGATATTTTTAAAGTGTTACAGGTGATTCAAAACAGTCAAATGCTGGATGATGAAGCAGCGAAATCATTTGCTGTTGGTTTAAAGCTTTTTAGTGAGGTGATACTGGAGCATAAAAACCTTCCACTCTTTAAAGACTTTATGCCACATTTAGGGCAGTTTATGAAAGCTTTAAAACAAACCGTTAAAACGCAAAGCCAAAGCTAATTTTTATTTACTCAGGTCGATTATGTTCAACACGCTCCCCAAAATTCATATCAAACATTTAAATTGGTTAATGCCTTTATTGCTTTCCGGCCTGATGAGTGGTTCTATTTCTGGTTTTAACTTACTGCTAAATAAAGGCCTAGTGCATAATTTCTTCCATCTTTGGCTCAAAAGCTGGAGCTTATCTTGGTTGATTGCATTTCCTCTGATTATGGTATTTTTACCTTTGGTTCGTAAATTTCTAATGCAGTTTGTATCTTTGCCTGATCAGCCACGCAACTGACATACCTGTGCTTTTCATTTGGCCCGAATCGTTCTAAGTAATGTTTGAGAGGGATGTCGAGAGCGGTCCCAGCTTGCTTTTTTTATCAATGATCAGCGCTATCACGCAGCAAAATAGTCTTCACACTATACATAAGTACGGTGTTCTTCATTTCAATTTATTTCTATGATCAAATAGGTCTATGAAACTTGAAAAATATCGCAAGAGTTAGGAATAAATCATGTCACAAACAACGATGCAACAGGTCATTATTACAGAGCCGGGTGGTGTGGATAAGCTGGCATATGAAACAGTGACTATCCCTGAAGCAAAAGCAGACGAGGTCTTGGTTAAGGTTCATGCGTTTGGTATTAACCGTCCAGATATTTTACAGCGTCAGGGTTTATATCCAATGCCGGCTGGGGTAACGCAAGTGCCAGGACTTGAGGTTGCAGGTGAGGTCGTTGCAATTGGAGCTGAAGTTACACAGTTTAAATTAGGCGATAAAGTTTGTGGTTTGACCAATGGTGGTGGTTATGCAGAGTATTGCGTGGTTCCACAAAGTCAAACTTTACATATTCCAGAAAATGTAAGCTTTGTGGAAGCGGCGGCTATTCCTGAAACTTTTTTCACGGTTTGGGCAAATGTGTTCCAAATGGGTAAAGCCAAAGCAGGGGAAGTGGTGTTGGTGCATGGCGGAACCAGTGGTATTGGCACCACGGCACTCATGCTATGTAAAGCATTGGGCATTAAAACCTTTGCAACCGTTGGCAGCGATGAAAAAGTACAAGCCATTGCAAATTTAACAGATGCCATCAATTATAAAACCCAAGACTTTGAACACGAGATCAATGAGAGAACGGAAAATGCTGGTGTTGATTTGATTTTAGATATGGTGGGTGCACCGTATTTGGAAAAGAATTTGAACTTGCTTCGCCGCGATGGACGTTTGGTTTATATTGCCTTTTTGGGTGGGGCAAAAGCCAAAGAGGTTAAGTTGGGGCAAATTATGATGAAGCGCTTAACCATCACAGGTTCGACCATGCGTGCACGAAATACGGCTGAGAAGGCTGAGATTGCACAAGGTTTACAAAATCATGTAGCACCGCTATGGGCCAAAGGTGAGTGCTTGCCAATGATTTATCAAACTTTTGATTTCGATCAGATTCAAGCAGCACATGCGTGCATGGATACGGGTGAGCACGTGGGTAAAATTGTGGTAAAAATTTTGTAATATTTCTATAGTATAAAAAATAGAGCTGACCTAGTGTCAGCTTTTTTTTGCCTAAAATTTTTCCAAAAAATAAAAATAATGTACTGAAAATAGAAAATAATTTAACAAAGATTAAAAAAAGATAACTGTTCGACACAACCTGTCAAAACTGTGGTGTAAATTTGCAACTAAATTTAAACCTGACAAATTTACGTGGTTTTAAATGAAAAATAAAACAGAAAAGAGGGTTGTCATGAAAATTTTATCGACATCATATACACATGCACATGGTTTCCGTGCGCTCAAGCGCTTGCATAAGGCGGTTATCTATAATAGTGTTTTACCTGATGAGTTACATAAGTTGTATAAAGCCTTAATTCATTTTGAACGCTATATAGAGCGATTAGCGCATCAGAAAACCGCTGTAAAGAAGAGGAAATCTAACAAACATTGAGCGCTTTTTTTGATAAAAACATGACATAGCTTGAAAGTTGACTGTTTGTCTTTTACTTAATATTATTCAGTGATTTATATTGAATATAATGCTTAGGCATTTAACTATAAATAAAGACACAACATTGATTGTGCAGCGAGGGCAATATGAAGCGTAAAGCTTCAACACATGAACGCCTTGCGGAGCGTTTAGCAAATATTTTGACTAAATTAAATACTGGGTATCAATTGGGGGTTGCAGAACTAGCACATGAATTTCAGGTGAGTACTCGGACAATAGAGCGAGATTTTGATCGTCTCAATACGTATTTACCTTTACTTCAAGATGAATATACCAAGAAGTACTTTTTAGATCCTGTTTATCTTGGGCGCTTTAAGCTACAAGACATTCAGAACTTTGCGCAGCTTTCTGGGATCAGTGAGCTCTATCCATCTCTAGATATGTCTTTTCTACGTGGCCTGCTTGATGAGCGTGCGAATCAAGTGTTCTCTGCCAAAGGTTATTATTATGAAAATGCACAGCAATTTGCTGAACATTTTCAGGTTTTTGCGGGCGCGATTCATAAGCGTCAAAAAATCAGTTTTATTTATAATGATCGTTTGCGCCATGTTGACCCGTATCGTTTAATTCATCATCAGGGAAGTTGGTATTTGGCTGCAGCTGTAGTTGATGAATTACGTGCTTATCGTTTAAGTAAAATAGATCAAGTGGTTGTACATGAGTCGGAGCTTTTCGAGCACCATTTAGAAGTTTTGACCCAATTAGAGCTTAGTGAGGGGATTTGGTTTGCAAAGCATAAGCAAACGGTCAAAATATCGGTGCGACCTGAAGTTGCTTTATATTTTAAGCAACGTCTGTTATTGCCAGAGCAACAAATTGTACTAGAAGATGCATCGGGTGGTTTATTAATTGATTGTCAAATTTGCCATGAAATGCAACTTTTACCTTTGGTACGTTATTGGATTCCATACATTAAAATTATTGAGCCAGCTCATTTTCAAGAAAAATTAGAACAAGATCTGCAACATTACTTATTACCACCCTTATCGTGATAAACGAATGAGATATTATTTTTAAGAGAGTCAATGTGCTCTCTTTTTTTGTGCATTGCATTATGCTTTTTCTGTAGGCATAAAAAAACCAGCTTAACGCTGGGTTCTTTATATGCACCATACTTAGAAGTATAAGAATGGTGCCCGAGGCCAGACTCGAACTGGCACGCTTTGTGGGCGGGGGATTTTAAATCCCCTGTGTCTACCGATTTCACCACTCGGGCTTTAACAAGATGGAGGCGGAGGTCGGAATCGAACCGGCGTCCACGGAGTTGCAGTCCGCTGCATGACCACTCTGCCACCCCGCCGCGTCTTGTTGATGCGTATATTAGCAAGCTCTGAAAAAAAAACAATAGCGCTTTCATTCGTATGCGCATAAAAACAGCATATAGCGAAAAATATTTAAAATTATCATGTATTATGTGCAAAATTGATTCATATCAACACTTGGAGATGTGCCGTGGCATTAGTTTTAGATGGTCGTGCATTGGCAAAAAAAATTGAAGCTGACTTGTTAACTCGCGTTGAAGCGCTCAAAGCAAAATCAGGTCGTACCCCAATTCTTGCGACTATTTTGGTGGGTGACGATGGTGCATCTGCAACTTATGTACGTATGAAAGGAAATGCCTGCCGTCGTGTTGGTATGGACTCACTTAAAGTTGAACTTCCAAAAGAGACCACCACTGAACAATTGTTGGCAGAAATTGAAAAACTGAATGCAAATCCTGATGTTCACGGTATTTTGCTTCAACATCCAGTGCCTGAACAAATTGATGAGCGTGCATGTTTTGATGCAATTTCTCTTGCAAAAGATGTGGATGGCGTAACGTGTCTTGGTTTTGGTCGTATGGCCATGGGTGAAGCAGCATATGGTTCTGCGACACCTGCAGGTATTATGACTATTTTGCAAGAAAACAATATCGAAATTGCTGGAAAGCATGCTGTTGTTGTAGGACGTTCTGCAATTTTGGGTAAGCCAATGGCTGCGATGTTACTTCAAGCCAATGCGACCGTAACGATCTGCCACTCACGTACTCAGAACTTAGCTGACTTTGTGAAACAAGCCGATATTATCGTGGGCGCGGTTGGTAAGGCGGAATTGATTCAAAAAGATTGGATCAAACAAGGTGCAGTGGTTGTTGATGCTGGTTTCCATCCACGTGATGGTGGTGGTGTAGGCGACATTCAATTGGTCGGTATTGAAGAAGTGGCTTCTGCGTACACACCTGTTCCAGGTGGTGTTGGCCCAATGACGATTACGACACTAATTCGTCAAACAGTTGAAGCTGCTGAAAAAGCTTTAGGTTAATTTTTATAAGACTCTAAAATCAGTTTTATGTTGGTGTTGGAGTCGTGACATCGTCATTTGCTGCTGTTCGAGGCCGGACCAAATTCGATAAAAATGTTTCTGCGAAGCATTAAATAAATGATGATTTCAGTCGAGTTCAGCAAATGGCAATGGTTTTGCCTACTTTTGTCGAAACAAAAGTAGGTCGAACCGAAGGTTATGCATATCATGCGTCTTAATGTGTAAGACTCCGTCGTGCGTTTATTAAAAAATTCTACAAATATAAAATGTCCATGAGCTGTACTTTCCAATTTCCTCAAGCACCTAAACATTTACTAAAAGCCTTGCATGAGGTGATTCCAAATTGTGAGCTTTTAGCTCAGCAACTTCCTGAGACATCCATTTCACTGTGGCTCATTCCTCCAGTATTTCCAACCGATAAACTGGATGATGAAATCATTCGTCGTATTTGGAATGAAACGCCATATTGGATCTTTTGTTGGGCTTCAGGTCTAGCCATGGCGCAGTGGTTACTGGCAGAGCCTCATCATGTCAAAGATAAGGTGGTGTTGGATTTTGGTGCAGGTTCAGGTGTGGTGGCGATTGCAGCCAAAATGGCGGGCGCAAAACGTGTGATTTGTTGCGATATTGATGCAGTTAGTTTAGATGCTTGCCGTGCCAATGCGGAACTCAATAACGTAGAGCTAGAGTATTTGGATGACTTATATCAATCTGAACAGGTCGATATTCTATTGGCTGCCGATGTTTTATATGACCAATGTAATCGTTTCTTTTTAGATGAGTTTTTAAAGTTTGCACCTGAGGTTTGGGTGGCAGATAGTCGTGTTAAAAATTTTAGTCATCCGCAATACATAAAGCTTGATGAGCGTAGTGCCACAACTTGGCCAGATCTAGATGAGTCACTAGAGTTTCGCAATGTGAGTTTTTATCGAACGTTGAATGTTCAAAAAGGGCACTAAGCCCTTTTTTATATATCAGAAGGTCTTAAGAGCACGTATAGCGTACAACATGTAGTGTGCTTGGTCGTGCTTCAAGTGACTCGCGTGTTGCAAAGTTTTCACCTTGGTGTAAGTCAGGTGTATTGCTTAAGCCAAAAGTGGCACGAGTTTGACCAATTTGGCGTCCATATTCGGGAACATCTGCTGCAGTATTAGGAATTTCATTAATACTTAAAATCGCCAATTTATAATTCTTTTGTGAACCTAAAACTTTTTGGCAAGCACGTTGTAATTTATTTTCATCGAGTTGCTGATTTTTACGAGCAGCAAGCGTATAAGCAAGGGTAGCACTCGACGCTGATTGATGTTCAATTTGATAGCCAACATTGCCATTGTACTGGCGAGGTGTGCTTTGACATGCAGATACTGCTAAAACGATACAGCTTAAGCCTAAAAGTTTATACGTATTTTTCATATAAAAAGTTCCTAACATTATTCTTGTTCTTAGTATGCCATACACAGGTGTAATTCACGATATTTCAATCGATCAAGTTTCGGCAAAAAAATTGATCAAACATAAAAAATGCCTTTATTCGAGAAGGCATTTTTTATGTTTAGCTTATTAACTTACACAGTCAATTTAAGCATCAATGATCGGTAATCATGCTGTGCTTTTTGGTGTCTTTCATAAAGATGTAAGTCAGTAGAGATAAGCCAATCATGAAGGTGATGTAGTAAAAGAAGTAGTTTTCATGTCCTGCATTTTTAAAGCTCAACGCCACAAGTTCTGCTGTACCACCAAAGATAGTATTGGCAATCGCATAAGGCAGGGCAACCCCTAGTGCACGAATATGTGCTGGAAAGAGCTCTGCTTTGACTACGGCATTAATTGCGGTATAACCCGTTACAATTACCATACCGCTCATACATAGCATGAATGCGGTTGTTGGACTGTTGGTTGAACCAAGACCGTTGAAAATTGGAATCGTGAACAGTACACCCAATACACCAAAAGTGATCATAATTGGTTTACGACCAATTTTATCAGACAGTGCACCCACCACAGGTTGCAATAGCATGAAGACAAAGATTGCAGCTGTGGTGATCTCTGTTGCTGTGGTTTTCTCAAAACCTGAGGTGTTGACTAAGTATTTTTGTAAATACGTGGTAAAGGTATTGAATGCCAGTGTTCCACCTGCAGTCAGCATAATTACGGTGAACGCTTGCTTTGGATATTTGGTAAATAAAGCAAGTGCGCTAGATTTTGGGCCACCATTTTTAGCTTGTTCCTGTGCATCTTTTGAGGATTGGGTTTCAACCAAACCACGACGAATCCAGAACACCACAATGGCAAGTACAGCACCAATGAAGAAGGGAATACGCCATCCCCATTCAGATAACTGTGCTTCGCTCATGGTGCGTTGTAAAATGATCAACACACACAGCGCCAAGAGCTGACCTGAAATGAGAGTCACATACTGAAAACTAGAGAAGAAACCACGATGGTTTTTCCCAGCCATTTCCGTTAAATAGGTTGCGCTTGAACCGTACTCTCCACCAACACTTAAACCTTGCAATAAACGGGCAAAGAGCAATAAGGCAGGTGCGAGCATACCCACACTGGCATAGGTGGGTGCACAGGCAATAATCAAAGATCCTACACACATTAAAGATACAGAGAGGGTAAGACCTGATTTACGTCCTTTACGATCTGCATAAATGCCCATGATCCACGCGCCAATAGGACGCATCAGGAAGCCCAGTGCAAAGACGGCAGCAGCTTGTAACAGTTTTACCGTGTCATCCCCTTCAGGGAAAAACTGTGGCGCGAAATATAAGGTAAATGCGGCATAGACATACCAGTCATACCATTCAACTAAGTTGCCAGCTGAACCACCGAGAATCGATTTTAAGCGGGTCTTTTTATCGATGCTTACTGGAGCAGTTTGGGGAGATAGATCAGTCACAAAAATTTCCCAAAGAGAAGTTCGGAAAATACATCTTTTAACTTTTTAAGTAGAAAAAGTTAAAACAATATATTTTAAGATTAAACAAAAAATTCTGTTTCGTTATACGCCCCTTATCCTTGGACTTCATTCGACTTTAGTCTAAATGTTGGTATGATTTATATGCTGTTAAGTTTTTCTAATGAATATCTTTATTTTAATGGGAAATTATCATTTTACTTATTCAAAACAAACTCTTGTGATTTTTTAATGTGTGAATAGTCAATTAAAATACAAGGGGTTATAGGGCTTTTTTATTTTATGGTGAATGTTGATTTTTAGAAAAGAAAGTGTTTTTTAGCTTGGAAATTAGTCGATTTTTCACTGAATAGTCAAAATTAAAAATTAAATTGTAAAAATAGATGCAGTTATTAATTTATTTAGAATAACGAATTTCCTCTGATCTGAATGGCTTTGGAGTATGACAAGGTTGGATTTTGATGTTAAGTTTAGCGTGAAGAACAAAAATAACACAATAACTCAATGAGAGAGGTGAATATGCAAGACACAGATGCCATTTATGATATTGCCGTTGTGGGCGCGGGCATCAATGGGGTGGGCATTGCAAATGACGCTGTAGGGCGCGGTTTAAGTGTTTTCGTCTGCGAAAAAGATGACTTAGCTAGTCATACGTCTTCAGCCAGTAGCAAGCTCATTCATGGTGGATTGCGTTATCTCGAACAAAAAGAATTTCGTTTGGTGCGTGAAGCGCTATTAGAGCGTGAAGTACTGTTAAAAAAAGCCCCACATTTGATCCATCCTATGCGTTTTATTATGCCGCATTTACCTTATTTGCGTCCTGCGTGGTTGATTCGTTCAGGCTTGTTTATCTATGACTATTTGGCAAAACGAGAAACATTAGAGGGCTCGGAGCTTGTTCATTTTAATGTCGATAGCCCGTTAAAAGACACCATTAAGCGTGGTTTTGAATATTCGGACTGTACTGTGGATGATGCTCGTTTGGTGGTAGTTAATGCAATTCAAGCGCATGAGCTGGGAGCTCAAATTCGGACACAAACACGATGTGTTTCTGCGGTTCAGCAGGAGGGTGTGTGGTGTCTAACCTTAGAGCATCAAAAACAACATTACCAAATTAAAGCTCGAACTTTGGTTAATGCAACGGGTGCATGGGTCACGGATTTTATTCAACAGCAACTGTCCAAAACCCCAAAGGCAGGCATTCGATTGGTTCAGGGCAGTCATATTATTGTGAAGCGTTTATACCCGGAACCGCATGCGTTTATTCTACAAAATGATGATCAACGCATTGTGTTTGTAATTCCTTATTTAGATGAATACAGCCTGATTGGTACCACGGACGTAGAGTTTGAGGGGGATGCAAATCATGTCCATATCACCGAGCAGGAAACTGCTTATTTGATTGATGTGATTAATGACCATTTCAAGCTTCAATTACAGCAAGAAGATGTAATCTCAAGCTTTGCAGGTGTAAGGGCATTGTATGATGATGCAAGTACACAAGCCTCTAAAGTGACACGTGATTATGTACTGGCGATATCTAAACCTGTTGCGGATGAAGCACCATTATTATCTGTTTATGGTGGAAAGTTAACGACTTATCGAAAGTTGGCGGAAGCGGCTTTGCTACAGCTAAAACGTTATTTTCCACACATGAAGGCGGAATGGACGGCTGAGGCAAAACTCCCAGGTGCGGAAGGTTTTAGTTCAGTTGAGGTTTTATGTGCAGAGTTGATGCATGAAATCAAAGGGCTAGAGCCTCAAACAGCGCATCGTTGGGCAAACAGTTATGGTAGTCGAGTGTGGCATATGCTCGGTGAAATCAAAGATATACAAACTTTAGGGCAGTCTTTTGGCCATGGTTTGTATCAGCAAGAAGTGGATTATGTGGTGAAACGTGAGTGGGCCATCAGCAGTGAAGATATTTTAAAACGCCGGACTAAACTGTATTTAAAATTTGATGCACTAGAAACCCAAGCTTTAGACCTCTACTTGCAGGATTTACACCTGCGTCGTCTGCAAGAGGATGCTGCATAGTATTGATTGTGTCAGGTTACATTTCATTCCGTTCTATTAAAAAAGCCGCTATTGCGGCTTTTTTAGATTTAAACTTTGATACCGCCGAGCTGTTTACAGTCTACAGGTGTCTTCCATTTTACAGCCGTTCCCCAAACGACTGGACGGACAATACGCCAAAGCGTTGGCTGGCATTGTAGTCAATGACGACGTAACACCGACTTGATTGTGCACGTTCAGCAAGACGCGGATAGAGTTCAACTACGCTGCCATAAGTGCTCTTGGCGACTTTGCTGAGCTTTTGATTTCAAAATTGAGTTGAATCGGAGGGGGCTTTGATCGAGTAAACATGAAGTGCTGGCTGAGTTGTTGCTACTTATTTTAGTCGCGATTGGCTGGATAAATTTTGTTGACTTATATAGTTTTAAAATTATAAATAGATTAAAAAAAGACCGCTTATGCGGTCTTTTTTTTGGCTTAATTTAAAGATTAAGCAGATTGCTTAACAGCATCTAAAAGTTCGTTTTGACGAGCTTTAAGTGCAGCTGGTAGGCGTTCACCAAGTTTGTCGAATAGTTCAGTGTGGCTTTCAAGCTCTTTGATCCATTGATCTTTGTCTTGAGAAGTCACAAGGTCAAACTGGGCTTTAGTGAAGTCAGAACCTGTCCAGTTCAACTGTTCATACGTTGGAACTAAACCAATTGGTGTTTCAACTGCATCAGCACGGCCTTCACAACGGTCAATGATCCATTCAAGAACACGCATGTTTTGACCGAAACCAGGCCATACGAAGTTGCCTTCAGCATCACGACGGAACCAGTTCACATTGTAGATGCCCGGAAGTTTGTTGCCCGCAGCTTTAGCTTTCGCTGCAACTTCTTCACCAAGCTCTAACCAGTGAGAGAAGTAATCCGCCATGTTGTAACCCGCAAATGGAAGCATTGCGAATGGGTCACGACGAACAATACCTTGTTGGCCAACAGCAGCAGCAGTTGTTTCAGAGCCCATAGTTGCAGCTTTGTAAACACCATCTACCCAGTCAAATGCTTCTGAAATTAGAGGCACTGTGTCCGCACGGCGACCACCAAAGATGAACGCTGAAATTGGAACACCTGCTGGATTTTCCCAGTCAGCATCAATAGAAGGACATTGACCTGCTGAAACAGTGAAGCGCGCATTTGGATGAGCCGCTTTTTCTGCGCCAGTGTGAGGTTGACCTTTCCAGTTAGTCAGGTTGGCAGGTGTTTCTTTAGTAAGACCTTCCCACCATACTTCACCGTTATCAGTTACCGCAACGTTGGTATAAATCACGTCTTTGTGAAGTGTAGCCATACAGTTCGGGTTGGTCTTGGTATTTGTACCAGGCGCTACACCGAAGAAACCTGCTTCTGGGTTGATTGCGTATAAGCGACCGTCTTCACCTGGTTTGATCCAAGCAATATCATCACCTACAGTTTCAATTTTCCAACCTTCGTAGCCTGCTGGTGGAATCAACATTGCGAAGTTTGTTTTACCACAAGCAGAAGGGAATGCCGCTGCGATGTAGTGTTTCTCACCTTGAGGATTAGTCACACCAAGGATCAACATGTGTTCTGCTAACCAACCTTGTTGACGACCCATAGAAGACGCAATACGTAAAGCTAAGCATTTTTTACCTAACAATGCGTTACCGCCGTAACCAGAACCGTAAGACCAGATTTCACGTGTTTCTGGGTAATGCACGATGTATTTTTCAGGGTTGCAAGGCCATGCAACATCTTTTTCGCCATCAGCAAGCGGCGCACCAACAGTATGTACGCAAGGAATAAATTCACCGTCTGTACCAAGAACGTCATAAACAGCTTTACCCATGCGAGCCATTTTAGACATGCTAACTGCAACATAAGGAGAGTCAGTTAATTCGATACCAATATGCGCAATATGAGAACCTAATGGGCCCATAGAGAACGGTACTACATATAAAGTACGACCTGCCATTGAACCGTCAAACAAACCATTTAGGCGAGCACGCATTTCAGCAGGCTCTTCCCAGTTGTTTGTTGCACCAGCATCTTCTTGTTTTTCAGAGCAGATGTAAGTACGACCTTCAACACGAGCAACGTCAGAAGGATCAGAATTAGCAAGATAAGAACCAGGATGCGTTTCTTGGTTAAGCGCTTGCATTGTGCCGTTAGCGATCATCAAGTTGATATAACGTTGATATTCTTCTTCGCTGCCGTCACACCATTCAATTTTCGCTGGTTTTGTTAATTTTGCAATTTCTTCCACCCACGCAATAAGCTTAGGGTGACGAACGAATTCTGGTGCGTTCACTTGGGTCATGGTGAGGCCTATCTCAAATATGTACACGTTTGTACAAAGTACAATCTCAGCAATAAAATTTACTGCAGAGATGAAAAGATGAAAAAAAGTGGCTGTATTAAAGCATAATTTGATAAAAAAAATAAGACCAAAGGCGTATCTAAATTATGAACAGCTCGATGGAGTTGCTTCATTTTAATTATTAAAAAACAATAGTTTGGTTAGATTTCTTGCTTTTATTTTGTGTATTTATTATATTTATGAGGATTATTTATTTAAGATATTAGTATTAAAATCATATGCTTGCATTTATTTTGTGATTGAGATTTATTATTGATTAAATAAATGGTAGTCATTTGAATTTTACATAACAAAACTGTTAAGTGTTGAATATTTGGACAAAAATAGAGCAATTACTTCAAATTTAGGTGCAAAATGTCAGAACAACTCAAACCTTTATCACTTATTTATAATAAAAAATCAGGTTTTCATGCTGCAAATAAAGATGAAGTGTATGAACAGTTGGTAGCAGATTTGAGTACTGCGGGTTTTGAAATACAGTCATTTGAGTTAAGTGAGTGCATGAACTTTGATCAGATGATGCAAGAGATTTTACTACGCCATCGTCAAGCGGAAAATGTAGGGGTCGTGGTTGCTGCGGGTGGCGATGGCACTTTAAATGCTGTTGCATCTAAATTGATGGGAACGGATATTCCCATGGGGATCTTGCCTCTAGGTACCTTTAACTATGTTGCACGAGTGTTGAATATTCCGTTGGACCTATTAGACGCAGCCAAAGCCATTAGTGAAGGGCAGCCACGTTCTGTACATGTGGCACAGCTGAATCAACATATTTATCTGAACAATGCCAGTTTAGGGCTTTATCCTTTATTTATTCAAAAAAGAGAACAGTTTAATAAGCATTTTGGACGTTTTCCATTGCATGCGTATACCTCAGCATTGGATGTTCTCATCCGCGACCGTAAAGAGTTAAAACTTGAAGTAGAAGTCGATGGGCAACGCTATCCAGTGAAAACGCCACTGATTTTCTTTGGAAACAATCAACTTCAACTGGCTGAAATGAAACTACGTATTGCCGAGGCGGCGGAAGCAGGCAAAGTGGCGGGCGTGGTAGTAGCAAAAAGTGATAAGCGGACTTTGTTCAAGACCTTATGGCAGCTGATTAAAGGCAATTTGGATCAGGCTTCCGATGTCTATAGCTTTGCAGCAGATGAAGTGATTGTTCATTCAAAGCGCAATAAGCTCACGGTTGCGGTAGATGGAGAAATTGTCACGATGACACCACCGCTGAAAATTACAGTACGTAAGCATGCGCTGAATGTCATGGTTCCCGCATGATTTTACATTTGTCGGATTTACATTTTGGGACCGAACGCGAAGTCTGTTTGCAGGCCATTCGTCAGTTATGTGAGGAACACCCTTTTGAAGCAGTGGTGGTCAGTGGGGACTTGACCCAACGTGCACGGTTTATTCAGTTTTATGCTTGTCGGCAGTTTTTAGACAGTTTAAAGCTGCCGTATTTGGTGGTGCCAGGGAATCATGATATTCCGCTGTACCATGTGTGGAATCGTTTTTTCAGCCCCTTTGCACGTTATCAACTGTTTTTTGGGGGGATGGAAAACACGTTGGAAACTGAACACTTTTATGTCATTGGGGTGAATAGTATTCGTCGGCGTTACCACACGCGAGGGCATATTTCACTGAACCAAATTCAAGAGATTGACCTGAAGTTGCAGCAAGCACCTGCACACAAAATTAAACTGATCGCCGCACATCAGCCTTTTTATACTCCGCCAGACCATAGTCATGGTGTGAAAGACTGTCCAATGCTTGGTCGTATTGCGTTGGAGCAATGGAGCCAACATGGTTTAAATGGACTCTTACATGGGCATTTACACCACGCTGCCGTTTATGATTTGAACCAGATTTATCAACTTGGGGTATCTCATCCTGTGCTGGATATTCATGCGGGAACGGCAACGTCTTATCGTTTACATGCGGGCTTGCCCAATAGCTTGAATATTATTTTGCCGAATGCTGATGTACAACATTTGAGCTTTAACGCTGCAACCAATCGCTTCGAGTTGATGTAGCGAAATACGTCAGATTGAATTGAGTGTCTAAACTTTGATGAGGTTTGCTTAAAAAGAGCGCAAAAATATAAAAATATTTTGTGTTTGCCCTTGAAGCGTTTTATTCCATCCCCACAAAAGTGTCATATCAAAATTTTGTTGATGACCTAGGAATAAGAAGTCATCTTCACATCGTAAACAACGGCATTTTAAAAATGTCTATGGAGCAAGAAATGAGCAAAATTCGTCCTTTACATGACAACGTTGTGATTCGCCGCGTAGAAAAGGAAACTAAAACTGCAGGTGGTTTAATTTTGAGTACTTCTGCTGCTGAACAGCCAGCTCAAGGTGAAATCATTGCAGTAGGCAATGGCAAAATTACAGACAATGGCGTTCGTGCTTTAGACGTAAAAGTGGGCGACAATGTACTGTTTGGTGCATATGCAGGCACTAAAGTTAAAGTTGAAGGCGAAGAACTTCTTGTGATGAAAGAGTCTGATATTTTAGCGGTTCTTGAAGGTTAATTCAGAACGTTCATTTGCTGTTTAAGCAATACAATTGATTAAAATTTAAGAATATTTGGAGTTTAGTATGTCAGCTAAAGACGTAAAATTTGGTGATTCAGCTCGTTCTAAAATGATTGCAGGCGTAAACGTGCTTGCAGATGCTGTAAAAGTAACTTTAGGTCCTAAAGGCCGTAACGTTGTGATCGACCGTTCTTTCGGTGCGCCGCACATCACTAAAGATGGTGTAACGGTTGCGAAAGAAATCTCTCTAAAAGACAAATTTGAGAACATGGGCGCTCAATTGGTTCGTGAAGTTTCTTCTAAAACCAATGACATTGCTGGTGACGGTACAACAACAGCAACTGTACTAGCTCAAGCAATTTTAAATGAAGGCATCAAGTCTGTAACTGCGGGCATGAACCCAATGGACTTGAAACGTGGTATTGACCTTGCAGTTAAAGCATTGGTTGCTGAAATTAAAGCAACGGCTAAACCAGCGTCTGATACCAAAGCGATTGAACAAGTGGGTTCAATCTCTGCAAACTCTGACGAAACTGTAGGTAAACTCATTGCACAAGCAATGGAACGCGTGGGTAAAGAAGGCGTAATTACCGTTGAGGAAGGTTCAGGCTTTGAAGATGCTTTGGACGTTGTTGAAGGTATGCAATTTGACCGTGGTTATATCAGCCCATACTTTGCAAACAAACAAGATACGTTAACTGCTGAATTAGAAAACCCATTCATTTTGCTTGTTGACAAAAAAATCAGCAACATCCGTGAATTGATTACTGTACTTGAAGCTGTTGCTAAAACAGGCAAGCCACTTTTAATCATCGCTGAAGATGTTGAAGGTGAAGCGTTAGCGACACTTGTTGTGAACAACATGCGCGGAATTATCAAAGTATGTGCGGTTAAAGCACCAGGTTTTGGTGACCGTCGTAAAGCAATGCTTCAAGATATCGCAATCTTGACGGGCGCGACTGTGATTTCTGAAGAAGTCGGCATGACTTTAGAACAAGCTTCTCTTCAAGACTTAGGTACTGCGCACAAAATCACTGTATCTAAAGAAAATACTGTGATTGTTGACGGTGCTGGTGACGCAGCTCAAATTGCTGAACGTGTCACTCAAATTCGTGCGCAAATTGAAGAATCGTCTTCTGAATACGACAAAGAAAAACTTCAAGAACGTGTTGCTAAATTGGCAGGCGGTGTAGCTGTGATCAAAATTGGTGCAGCGACAGAAGTTGAAATGAAAGAGAAGAAAGACCGCGTGGACGATGCGCTTCATGCAACACGTGCTGCTGTTGAAGAAGGTGTGGTTGCTGGTGGTGGTGTTGCACTGGTACGTGCTGCAGCTGCACTTGACGGCGTAAACGGTGCGAATGACGATCAAAACGTAGGTATCAACATTTTACGTCGTGCAATTGAAGCACCACTTCGTCAAATCGTTGCGAATGCGGGTGATGAGCCTTCAGTTGTGATCAACGCGGTAAAAAATGGAGAAGGTAACTTCGGTTATAACGCTGCTACTTCTGAGTATGGCGATATGCTAGAAATGGGTATTCTTGACCCTGCGAAAGTAACGCGTTCTGCACTTGAGCATGCTGCATCTGTAGCAGGTTTAATGTTGACAACTGAATGTATGATTACTGACGTTCCAGAAGACAAGCCAGCAATGCCTGATATGGGCGGCATGGGTGGTATGGGCGGAATGATGTAAGCTGCACCATATTATTTTAGATGTAAAAAGGCCGCTTAAATGCGGCCTTTTTATTATTTGTAAATGTTGGATTGGTTTGGTGCATAATGCTTAAAGTGGTTTAGTTAGGCTGTTAAATTAAAATAATTGATATTTTTAGCCATTTTTAATCTGAATAGACTTTGTTGCACAAACCTACTCTTAAGGGCTTCTTCATCAATATAATTTCTAAATGAAGAAGCCTGCACCTAAAATTTATCGCACAACTAATTGGCCTTTGTATAACTGAGCACTAATAAATAGAGGAAACATCTTCATTTGGTTTGACCCAACGACTCAATGGTATGCTCAACCACAAGGTAAGCAAGGTCGAAATCAAACTTATGCCGATGCCGCGATTCAGTGTTGTTTAATAATCAAATCGCTATTTCTACTCTCTTTACGCCTAGCCACAGAATTTGTTCAGAGCCTCATTAAACTTAGTGGATTAGATTGGACAGCACCAGATTATTCCACGCTGTGTAGAAGACAGAAGCATATTGATATTGCAATTCGCTATCAAAAAAGTAGTAATGGACTTCACTTGCCCGTGGACTCTACTGGCTTAAAGTTTTTAGGTGAAGGTGAATGGAAAAGGAAGAAACATCAGCCCGAATATCATCGCCAATGGCGTAAGCTTCACATTGGTATAGATGCTGAAACGCTGCAAATACGTGCAGTTCAGCTCACAACGAACAATATCAGTGATTCACAGGTACTCGGTGATTTACTTGATCAAATCCCATTGGATGAGCAGATTGATTCAGTCTATACAGACGGGGCTTATGACACAAAAACAATGCCGTCAGGTCATTGCAGATCGGCAAGCGTATGCAGTGATTCCACCTAGAAAAAATGCAAAGCCTTGGAAAGACAAAAAAGTAGAATCTTTAGAAAGAAATGAATTATTGAAAATAGTTAAACGCCTAGGAAAAATGATTTGGAAAAAATGGTCAGGCTATCATCGTCGTAGTTTGGTAGAAACCAAGATGCATTGCATCAAATTACTAGGCGATAAACTCAGTGCTAGGAACTTTCAAAGCTAGGTCAACGAGGTACATGCCCGTATAGCCATTTTAAGACCGAATTCATATCCAAGTTGTCACTTAAATTTGAGTCGCTTAGGGGTATTTTTTTAAATATTTGTGCAACAAAATCCTTTTTCAGCAAAAATTCCAGACGACGATAGGTCTGTATTCGCTGTATAGGAAAAGGCATTTTTTCAAATACACGCTAAAGAATAATAAGTTTTAGAACATGATCTGAATCCGAAGAAAGCTTTAATAAGTAGAGACCATAAAAAATACAATTACCATTCTTTTGAGTGGTTTTTCTATTTTCAAAGTTTGATAACGTGCTCTACCAAGCAATGCAACTGTGTGAGATGGGTCAGTATTTTTCAGCATGCCTAAATTGGAATTGGCTGTTGATTTTTACTCTTACACGGTAGCTTTGCTGATGACAATTAAGCTTAGGGATAAGAAGAGAATGAATTATAAAACATTGAAATTATCAAAATATCTGAAAGGTTATCTTATAGCAGCCTTCCTGTTGCGTGTTTAGCGGCAACAGTCACTCGGGTTAATCCATTCAAAATACAAAACGGCTCTGCTCTTTAGCAGACTTCATGTAGTGAATGGAATGAAACTCGCTAATCTCTTTTCGCAAAATGACTTGTGCACATGGTTATGTACAGTTGCGAATTAGTGCCTGAACGCTGAAAAAATGAGGACTCTAAAAAATGCGAATGATACCTATACAAGCTGAATCGCCGCCTTTAAAAAGCCTGCAAGTGCAGGGACAAACATATCGCTATCACGTGATGGTCAAGCCCTCTGGCGCACAGTGTAACTTGGACTGTAGTTATTGCTTCTATTTGCATAAGCAAGATATGTTGCATCAACCGAAAACTCCGCGCATGACGGAGTCAATGCTAGAGCTTCATATTAAGCAATATATTGAAGCACAAACTGGGGATGAAATTGTATTTAGTTGGCAGGGCGGTGAGCCGACCTTAATGAGGGTGGATTTCTTTAAACGCGTGACTGCACTACAACATAAATATAAGAAACCCAATCAACGCATTGAAAATGACTTACAAACCAACGGTATTTTACTCGATGAACACTGGTGTGCCTTTCTAAAAAAACATGATTATCTTGTTGGCTTATCCATTGATGGTCCAGCCGATTTGCACGACATCCACCGTTATAACAAAGGTGGTAAACCTACCCATGCCAAAGTGATGCATGCTGCGCAACTACTGCATCAATACCAAATACGCTTTAACGCATTATGTGTGGTCAATCGCGATAACAGCAAACGACCGCTCGATGTGTACCGCTTCCTGCGTGATCAGGTTAAACCTTACATGATTCAGTTTATTCCAGGCATGGAAAGTGCGCAGTTCCAACAAACAGCGCCAGGACACTGGAATCCAGCCGATTTACCGAAACTAGGCAGTACCGCAGCACAACCCGGAACTATTGATTCCGTAGTAACCGACTGGTCGATTGCTGCGGATGATTGGGGGAGCTTCTTATCTACTGTATGGAAGGAGTGGTTTGCTCAAGACTTTGGACAAGTGTTTATCGATCAATTTAAGAATGTGATTTCGATGATGTTTGGATATGGCGCACAAAAATGTGTATCTGGACAGATTTGCGGGAAGTCACTCGCAGTGGAGCACAATGGTGATTTATTTTCCTGTGATCACTTTGTCTATCCAGAATATAAGCTCGGCAATATTCAAGAGACCCATCAGGGGGATTTGGTTTTTGCAGAGCGACAAAAGAAATTTGCCTATGCCAAGTCAAACTCACTCCCAGAATACTGCCGCAAATGTCCATATTTACAACTGTGCTGGGGCGATTGTCCGAAAGACCGTTTCTTGAAAACCCCTGAAGGAGAAGTTGGCTTACATTACCTGTGCTCAGGCTTAAAGAAATTTTTTCATACCGCAGCCACTTCCAAAAGTGAGATTGCGAAACGCTTACAACCACATTAAAAGAACCGTAATAACGTAGGGCAGGACGTCGCCCATAAATGATGAAGTATCAAATGATTGTGTGGATACAATTGTTTGAAAGTGAGTTTTTATCTGTTCCAAAAACTGTTAAGGAAAACATATGCGTAAAAAAATTATTGCACGTTCCATCGCTCTGGCAGGAGGGGCTTTGCTTTCAACCGCCCTGATGGCAAAAGCACCGAATATCTTGGTGATTATGTCGGATGATGTGGGCATGACAAACGTCAGCGCGTATAGCCATGGGGTTATGGGGTATAACACGCCGAATATTGACCGTATTGCCAAAGAAGGCATTATGTTCACTGATCATTATGCACAGCCAAGTTCTGCCGCAGGTCGTGCATCGTTTATTACGGGTCAGTATCCAATTCGTTCAGGTTTGACCACGGTAGGGCGACCAGATTCGCCTTTAGGGATTAAACCAGAAACACCAACGCTGGCAGAAGTACTAAAACCTTTGGGTTATATGAGTGGTCAGTTTGGTAAAAACCACTTGGGTGACCGTAACGAACATTTACCAACGGTACATGGTTTTGATGAGTTCTTCGGTAATTTGTATCACCTCAATACTGAGGAGACTTTTGAGCAATTTGATTATCCAAAAGATCCAGAATTCCGTCAAAAATTTGGTACTCGTGGCGTTCTACACTGTTATGCAAACACTACAGATGATGAAACGAATGATCCGCGTTTTGGTAAAATGGGTAAGCAAAAATGTAAAGATACGGGTGAACTTTCGCGTAAACGCATGGAAACGGTGGATGATGAATTCATTGCAGCCAGCTTAGACTTTATGAAGCGCAGTAAAAAAGCAGACAAGCCGTTTTTTGTATGGTTAAACCCAAGTCGTATGCACATGTTTACCCATTTACGTCCTGAGCATCGTTACTTAGCTGCTAAAGCCACCTCAGAAGATGATCTATACGGCAGCGGTATGGTTGAACACGATATGCAAGTCGGTCAACTCTTGGATGATATGAAGAAGATGGGGGTGTTGGATAACACCATCATTGTTTATACCACTGATAATGGCCCTGAGCACAGTGCAAAAAATCATGGTGGAACCACACCATTCCGTGGTGAAAAAATGACGACCTATGAAGGGGGAGTCCGTGTTCCAATGATGGTGCGATGGCCGGGACATATTCCTGCGGGACAAGTGAAACACGGCATTCAGTCGCATATGGATTTGTTTACAACTTTGGCGAATGTCGCAGGGAATAAAAATGTGGTCGAGGTGATGAAAACCAATCGTAAGCAAATTATTGATGGTGTAAACAATATCGACTATTGGACGGGCAAATCAAAAGAGAGTATGCGAGATAATTTTCTGTACTATCATGAATCGATTTTACGTGCAGTTCGTATTAATCAATGGAAAGTTCATTTTGAAACCAGTGAAAATTATTACGACCAATATCAAAAGCAAAAATTTCCAGTGATGTACAACCTTCGTCAAGACCCATTTGAGACTTTTGATAGTATTAGAGACCGTTCGGAGATTATTCAAACCAAGCAATGGATTTCTGAACCTTTACAGGCATTACTGGGTTCACACATTAAATCTTTGATGGATTATCCACCTGTACAAAAAGCTGCAACACTTGATTTTAGCGAGCTAATTAAGAATATGCAGACCCAAAAGCAGTAAACTCTGATAAAGGTGGCCGAAGTAATTCAGCCACCATTTTGATGTTTTGGTGAAATTTATGCTGTGATATATAAAGAAGCAATTTAAATCATTCAGAATGTTGCGAGTGTCTATTCTAAGGATTTGGTGAGTTTAAAGTTGGACTCAGGTTGATCCAGTAGTTGGCCTTTATCGCCACGCATTTCAATGAATTGCGCACCAATATAATAAATACGGCTATCACCAGATGAGTCGAGCTGTATCAGTTGATCAGAGTCATTCAAAAATTGAAATGAACCTTTCACTTCATTGACATAATTATTATTCGATTTGCCTAAAAATTTTTGTTTCAGCACAAAATGATGATCTAAGGTCAGTTCAAGTTCAGTGTCGATCCCAGAACAATCATGACAGGGTAGAACCCCTTGATATGTGCCTACCCAATCTAAGGCATTTGCTGTGTCTGGTGCATCCATCACGGTTGTGCTAGCACTGTCGTCCAGAGATGCCGTGACATTGTGATCTGGTGGAGGATTGTTTTCATTTGGCTTTGAGCATGCAGTTAACATGGTGAAAGATAGGCATAGTGCTAAAACAGTCTTTTGCATATACAGCACCTGATATTATTCAATGTTTAGTTTTACACTACAGTAGTGCAGGAAATGAATCTGTGAAGATCTGTGAGTGCTTCTGTATCTTCAATAAAGAATACTATTCACGTATTTTTACCTTTAATCTCAAAGACCCTGTTTTTTCTTGAAATATTTGGAATTAAATAAAATATACGTTTATAGATTAATTGTTGTTTTATTGAGCGTCTCGCCGTGTATTTGATCAGCAGCATTGCTAGAATCGGCGCGGATTTTCAGTAATGTGGTATTTTTTGTGTTCGAAAAGCTTGCAGAACAAAGTTTAGCCTTAATGGGGTGGCAGATTGATAATCATTGGGATTTGAATATCGATCAATGTGTAATGATTGCAGCGCCACATACCAGCAATTGGGATGCGCTGTACGCTCGTTTGGCATTAAAGGCCTTAGGTGTGCATGTCCGTATCACTATTAAAGACAGCTATATGAAACTGCCATTTGGGCCATTTGTTCGTGCAATGGGCGGGATAGGTATTGACCGTCGTCCGAAGCATGAAGGTGAACCACGTCCAAGTATGGTGCAACTCATGAGTGATCTTTTTAAAGAACACCCTAAGTTGGTGATGTTGGTCACCCCTGAAGGGACACGTGCCAAGCAGGAACAGTGGAAAACAGGTTTTTACCATGTTGCAGTTAGTGCAGGTGTTCCAATTGCGTTGGCCTATATGGACTATGCGAAGAAAAAAACTGGAGTGGGTAAAATTATTTATCCTACTGGTGATTATGAAAAAGATATGGCTGAAATTATGGCATTTTATGCGCAAATTTCTGCTAAATTTCCTCAAGATTTCAGTGTCGATACTCGCTATCACAACGACTCAACTGTGTCTTAAATTCGAATCATATGAAATAAAAAAGACAGCTTTCGAGCTGTCTTTTTTATTGCTAATCGTATTTTAAGGACTTTGCTGGGGATTGGGTAAAACCCCACCTAGTGATTGGCATGCGGCCGTATAACTTTGTAGCTGTGTTTCAATCACTTCGGGCAGGGGCAGGTCAAAAATTTGATCGCCATGTTGATAGCTTTCTACATAGGATTGGGCTTTTTGTTTGCTGCTGGCAAGCACTTGTTCATGATAACTGGTCATACTGCTGTGGTCTGCTTGATCGCGCTCTATATTTTGACAGTCAAAAGATTGGAGAAGTTTTTCGGCTTGTTTTATTTCTTTGGATGAGCTTATGGAGCAAGCACTGATAAAGCAAATACTCAGTAGTGCAAGAGGCAGTTTCATATATGGTGAGCGGTGGGTTTGAAGGTGTGCCAATTGTATAAAGATTTTTGGAGTTGGAGAAAGCCCAGTAGAGCTAAGTTGTTTAAAGATGAGCCTATTTTGACACAAAACACACAATTGCTGACCCAAGCCAATGCCAAAGTGCAGAGTCAGGTTTTTATAGCACTACAGAAAGCGATAGCTGATACATAGAAAACAGCCTGAACTAAACAATAAACCCAGTACCGTATGTTTGAACTGCCGCTCAGAAATTTTATAAAACAATTGCGCGCCGAGCATGGCAGGTAGACTCACACTCAAAAGTAAGATGCCCATATAGGGTAAATGTTGCAAGTTTAAATTTCCGCGGAGCAGATAGGTGAGTAAGGTGAATAGCTGAATGGCGAAATTAAAATGCCTTAAAATTGAGCGCTGTTGCTCTTTAGGAAGGTTTTTTAACATGACCCAAGCTGAAGGCAGTGAGCCACAAAAGCCTCCTAACCCACCCAATACACCTCCAAGAAAACCAATACTGCTATCGGCGTATTTTCCAGAGTTTTGAATGAAGCGAATCTGGGGATTAATTAACATCAATGGACACCAAAGAATCAAAAAAATTCCTAGAACCAGTTTAAAGGTATGTGCTTGAATGATGTCTAACAGATAGGTACCCAATGGAACGCCAATCAGACCTGCAAGGATATAAGGCGTAACAAGGCTTTTATCAAGTTGAAAGGCAGATTCCGACTTTAAGGAAATTAGGTGACTCCAGACTGAGGCGAACACCACCAAGGGCGCTGCGAGCTGAGGTGCCAAGATCCAGACCCAAAATGACATGGCAATTAAGGCAAATGCAAAGCCCGTGAGTCCCTGTACAAAACCCGCCACCATTGCACCTAAGATAAAGATCAACCAAGTCATATGCGATATATTTAAAATTTTAGCGAGTGTATGGTTTTTCGATCTGTCTACATAGTTTTAGACATGAAAAATGATTGAAACCTTAGCTTGATTTTGAATATGTATATTGATCTTTATACATAGCGTAGCTCAGAACCACACTAATATGCACTAAGAGCAATTTCTTTCGTGATGGCCTAAATCAAAAGGGCGTAAAAGTGTCTAGATTATGGGGAAACCACCACTTTCTTTTGATATAAACCTGCACGTACAGTCCCAGCTTTGGTGCTCTTCACTTGCACCCACGATGCTGGAAGTTTTAATAGATTCAAATCCCGATCGGCTTCTACATAAATATAGCCATTATTTTGAATTATCGGATCCGCCAAGAGGGCCAGTTCTTCCCATAGCTCTAGGCTATACGGTGGGTCTAAAAAGACCAAGTCAAATTGCTCTTTTAAGGTGGCTAATGTTTGCTGTGCAGTCGCTACTTTTAACTGGGCACGAGACTTAGGGACTTTAAGGAGTTCCAAGTTTTGCGTTAAAAACTGTGCTTGACTGCGGTCAGGTTCAATCATCACTATCTTTGATGCACCACGTGATAAGGCTTCAAATGCCAACGCACCCGAACCTGCACAAATATCCAAAACATTGGTGTTTTGCACATCCCACATGAGCCAATTAAACAAAGTCTCACGTACGCGATCAGGCGTAGGGCGTAAACCTTCAATATTGGCAAAAGGCAGTTGACGACGTTTCCAGTCCCCTCCAATGATGCGGAGTTGGTTTTTCATAATTAGTCTGACTCCACAGGTGCAGAAGGTGGTGTAGCTGAACGGCTTGTATTTGCCGTTGTTGAAGCGGGTGCTGTATTGGAAGTACTGGTTGGCGTAGCTGTACTTGTCCCAGTTGTGGTCGCTGGTGGAGTGCTACCACTTGGTAATTCACCCGGTTTAATCCCCGCTGTCATCAAGCCGCCACTAATTTGATGGTTTTGTGGACGAATTGGATTTTTATGACGTGTGAGCAGCCAGTAGTCTAAGATCGGACGAGCCAGCTGTGCCGCAGAACCACCATGACGACCATTTTCCCAAACCACTGCAATCGCAATTTCAGGGTTTTCCGCAGGTGCAAAGCCTACGAATAAACCGTGATCTAACTGACGTTCAGTCAATAGGGCTTCATTATAGCGTTTACCTTGAGCAATACTTTTGACCTGTGCAGTACCGGTTTTACCTGCAATTTTATACATTGGCGTGCGAATGCCACGTCCAGTCCCTGTTTCAATGACATCGACCATGGCATCACGCATTTGTATCCAGTCTTGATCGGTGCCATTGAACTGGATTCTGCCATCAGGTGCATTTAAGTCTTTATGTGGTTTTGCGCCTTTACTGGTTTGTAAAACATGCGGAATCACATGTGAACCATGGTTGGCGGTAATGGCTGTTGCCATGGCCAATTGCAGCGGTGTTGCTGTAAAAGCACCTTGTCCAATACTTACTGAAATGGTTTCCCCTTTGAGCCACTTGGCATCTCGGGTACGCATTTTCCATTCGGGGTTTGGGTAAAGGCCTGTACTTTCACTTGGTAAATCCACGCCAGTTTTTTCACCAAAGCCAAACTGCCGCATCCATGTGTTCATTTTTTCAATGCCCATACGGAACGACAGAATGTAGAAGAAGGTATCACAAGAGACCACTTGAGATTTATGCAAGTTGACTACGCCGTGGCCTGATTTTTTCCAGTCGCGGAATTTATGCGAATCGCCTGGAAGTGTGAAATAGCCATGATCGGAAATGGCCGTGCCCCAATCAATTAAGCCATAATGAATACCACCTAAACCAAACATCGGTTTAATGGTTGAGCCGGGTGGGTAAGCACCTTGTACAGCACGGTTATATAGCGGTTGATCGAGGTTATCGCGTAAACCGCTATAGTCGGTATGACTAATGCCGGTGACAAACAGGTTAGGGTTAAAACTTGGACTTGAGACCAAGGCGAGGATTTCACCTGTACGTGGATCCATCGCTACAATTGCGCCACGACGACCTGCAAGCTGCTCTGAGGCAACCGTTTGCAAGCCATAATCGAGCGAAAGATATAAATCATTACCACGAACGGGTTCTTTGCGACCTAAGTGGCGTAACACGTTACCGTGTGCATCGGCTTCGACCGACTCATTTCCTGGCACACCATGCAGCAAATCTTCATAGGAGTTTTCTACCCCAATTTTACCAATCAGGTTAGTGCCCGCATACAAATCTTTATTGATGCTTTTTAATTCTTTATCGTTAATTCGACCCACATAACCAATCACATGGGCAAACAGTTCACCATGTGGATAGTAGCGTGTCATCTGGGTTTCGATATTAACCCCAGGGAATTGATATTTAACTTCGCTAAAGCGAGCGATATCATTTTCATTGAGATTAAGTTTAATGGAAACGCGTTCAGTTTTACGTGAGGCTTTAATACGACTGTTAAAGCGTTCAATATCATCTGGTGTGAGTTCTAAGATTGGTGTTAAACGTTCAATCGTGGCATCAATATCCGTCACATCCGCTCTACTCATCGTCGCGGTAAAGACAGGATAATTGTCCGCCAACAGTACACCATTGCGGTCATAAATATAACCACGTGCAGGGGCTAAAGGTTGTAGGCGGATACGGTTTTGATCGGATGCAGTTGAAAACTCGTCAAATTGAACCAGCTGTAAATAGGCATAGCGAGTGACTAAAATCAGCAAGAAGAAAACCACAATACCCATGGAGATAAAGGTACGATTTCGAAAAATGCGCTTTTCTTGTTGGACATTTTTTAAAGGAAAGTGCTGTTTCATACCAAATCGACTTAAACACATGGATAAAGAGGAAAATACCTGCGCGCTATTCTAACGCATGTCACACTGTTTTGATATTTGTAATCGCGGCTTCTGCTTTTCATTTTTGCCTAAATTTTGACTTTATAGACATCAAAAATATAAATTGCTGTATATAAGTGTTTTATAAATTCTGCTACAGTCAAAATCCTGTAAAAAGGGACCAATTACTAAAATAACATTACGGATAATGGTGACAATAATGACAAGAATTTATCCAGTGTTGGCACTTGTTGCCTGTGCAAACGTAGCCTACGCTCAAGATAATTCCTTTTTGCCAGATGCAAAAATTCCTGCTGGCAGTGCTCAAACGTGGAATGTAGGGGCTGGTGTAACGCAGAAATTACTGCACACCAATCTGGAATGGGTGAATCCTTATGGCATTGCATACGCAAAAGCTGGGGTATTTATCAATGATGATTACCCTGTAGGTGGTCAGTTGGGTTTTAGATTTCCAGTTCATTTTACTGGTAAAGATAAAAATGGCTATTATCTCGGTGTTTATGCGGGGCATATTGACAGTAAGAAAGTGGATGACGAGTACGAATCTCGCCTTGGTGGTGGTGTAGATCTTGCTTATGTGTTACTGAGTCCTGAACGAATCAGCACTTTCAGTGTAGGGATTGGTGCAGGGGAAAAACTCGAAGCCAAATCGGGCTATGTGGTTGCAGAAACTGAACCGAGACTACAATTTTCCTATACTCTAAGTTTCGGTTTGTAGACACAATATCTTTTTTAAAACGCTATATAATTCAGTTAATAAAATTAAATATGGAAGTTATGCATGCTTGAGTACGTCAATCAGTTGTGGCAAACCTTTTTGAATCGACCCGATTTTTGGGCTGTACTCAGCATTATTCCTGTGACTGCTTTTGTGACTTGGGCGCACGTTTGGATGGCCCTGAAAATGGTCTTTTACCCGATTACATTTTGGGGCTTTCATATTGGGCCTTTGCCTGTGGGTTGGCAGGGCATTGTGCCCAGAAAAGCGGGGCGTATTTCAGGCATCATTACGGATAACACCTTATCTAAGCTTGGTTCTTTGCGTGAATTTTTAGATGCAATGGATCCTGAGGATATGGCGCGAATCATTGGTGAGCAAGTTGGTTTTGAACTTGAGCACCTGATTGATGAAGTCATGATTGACCGTAATGCTGTACTTTGGGAAAACTTACCTTATTCGATTAAGCGTCGAATTTATGCGCAGGCACACAAACAGCTTCCGGCTGTGCTCAGAGAATTAGTGACCGAACTGACCATGAACGTCGAGTCACTTGTGGATATGCGCGATATGGTGGTCAGCCAAATGGAAGGTGACCGCAGACTAATGGTGCGTATGTTCTTGAAAGTGGGTCAGAAAGAAATCAACTTTATTTGGCATATTAGTGCCCTCATTGGGATGTTCTTTGGTATCTTCCAAATGATTGTTTGGTTTGTGGTGCCATGGCATTGGACCGTGCCATTTTGGGCGGCAGTATGGGGCTTCTTAACCAACTGGATTGCGATTTGGATGGTGTTTAATCCAATTGAGCCACACTATGTTCGATATCTGCAACTGACTGAATTAACAAAAGATCGTAAGTTTCCATGGATTAAGCCTGTGATTCCGCGCATTGGGACTTATAATGTGCAAGGCGCTTTCATGAAGCGTCAAGAAGAAGTGTCTGATGTGTTTGCAAGTGTAGTCACAGAAGACCTGATTACGTTAAAATCCATCATGACTGAAATGATGTATGGCAATAAAAAAGACAAGACCCGTCGTATTGTCAAACGTCATATTAATGAAATTATGGAAACACCATTGGTGAGAACATCTTTGCAGCTGTCTTTGGGGCCACGTGAATACGCAAAACTCAAGACGGACTTGATTGATCGTTCAATTGAAATTACGATGGTGCCTGTATGCGACCCAGCGTTCAATGCGAGCCGTGCACAGAAAATCTATCAAATGTTTAGAGACCGTATTCGGGAGCTAACGCCGAAAGAATTTCAAAACTTATTACGTCCTGCATTTCAGGAAGACGAATGGATTTTGATTTTATTGGGTGGGGTAACGGGCTTCATTGCGGGTACAATACATTTGTTTGTAGCTTTCTTATAATTAGATGCTAAAAATATGTCGAATTTGTCGGCATGTATAAAGCGTCAAATATATTGTTTAAATGAGGATGTTTTTTTATGCGCATTATCTTACTCGGACCACCTGGAGCAGGTAAAGGTACACAAGCTCAGTTGATCTGTAAGCGCTACAATGTCCCACAAATTTCAACCGGTGATATGCTCCGTGCTGCAATTCGTGAAGGAACTGAACTCGGTCTACAAGCTAAAAGCGTGATGGACAATGGTGGTCTTGTATCTGATGAACTGATCATTGGTTTAGTGAAAGAACGTATTGCACAACCTGACTGTGTAAATGGCTGTATCTTTGATGGTTTCCCTCGTACCATTCCTCAAGCCGAAGCGCTTGAAAATGAAGGCATCAACATTGATCACGTGATTGAAATTGATGTACCTGACGAAGAAATCGTACAACGTCTTTCTGGTCGCCGTCAGCACCCTGCATCGGGCCGTGTTTATCACATCGTTTACAACCCACCTAAAGTGGAAGGTAAGGACGACGAAACTGGTGAAGAGCTGGTACAGCGTCCAGATGACCAAGAAGCAACGATTCGTAAGCGTTTAGGTTCATACCACACTGAAACTGAACAGTTGGTTGGTTTCTACCAAGGTCGCGCAGCGTCTGGTGAAAATGCACCAACCTATGACAAGCTGAATGGCTTACGTCCAATTGACGAAGTACAAGCAGATTTGTTCGCGATTCTTGATCAAGACAAATAATTGCATGTTTTAAACATGGCAATGTTTTGACATTGAAAGAGCTCTAAGTCATATTAGGGCTCTTTTTCTTGATCCTCTAAAAATGGAGTCGCGTGTGGCACAAGTTGGAATCATTGTTTTAATTATTGTTGCCGTGGCGGTATTGGTGGGTTTGTTTTGCATTAGCGTAAAAATGCTACGCGATGTCAGTAAACAAGAAAAACTGTCGAAGAAGCAACCAGAACGTCAGTTGCATCCGAAGTTGCAGCAAGACTTAAAAGATAAATCGAATCAACAATAAAAAACTGAACTTTAATGTTCTGCTTCTATCGTCGTTGTGGCAATACGTGCTGCACCAAATTCAAAACGATCTGGCCAGTTACACACATCTGAAACAATACACTCATGGCATTTCGGTTTGCGTGCGATACAGCAGTATCGACCATGTAAAATCAGCCAATGATGCGAGTCGACAATAAATTCTTTTGGTATGACTTTTACCAAACGATGTTCGACTTCAAGCACATTTTTGCCGACCGCTAATCCCGTACGATTGCCTAAACGAAAAATATGCGTATCGACCGCCATGGTGGGTTGTCCAAAAGCAGTATTTAACACCACATTGGCAGTTTTTCGTCCTACACCGGGCAAAGCTTCTAAATCGGCACGGTTATTTGGCACGATGCTGTTATGTTTTTCAATCAGTATTTTACAGGCTTTGATGACATTTTCAGCCTTCGCATTATATAAGCCTATGGTTTTAATATAGGTTTTTAAACCATCGACCCCTAAGGCATAAATCGTTTCAGGTGTATTGGCAACAGGAAAGAGTTTATCGGTGGCTTTGTTGACACTCACATCTGTCGCCTGAGCAGACAAGGTCACAGCCACCAACAGCTCAAAAGGACTCGAATAATTCAATTCAGTTTTGGGGTTTGGACGTTGTGCACGTAAACGTTCAAAAAAGATTTGGATTTGCTTTTTGGTCATGTTTTTTACAGGTTTTCCGCTTGTCGTTAGCATGTTTTAAACTCCCTGTAACTGATGAAGCTGTTGGGTTAAGTCATCTAACAACAGACGTTTTTTCGCATCTTCACGAACACTAAGCTGCTTTTCTAATTTTTTAATTTGTACGCGTAATTTCGCCAGCTCAATGGTGGATTTTGCATCGAGCTTTGCTGCCATTTCTGGTTCTTTTTCAATAATCTGAATATCAGGCACAGTATCATTTTGGGCTGAAAATTGGGCAAATAACGCCGTATCAATTTCTGCACGAACCACTGGGCCTTTACGGTGTAGACGCTGTTTTTCTTCACGTTGAATATGTGCGTAATAGCGTTGTCTTAAATCATCTTGCTCAGCTTTGCGCAGGATTTCCGTCGGTATGCCGTCTACATCTGGAATAAGATCAATACAGTCAACAGGACAAGGCGGGATACACAGTTCACAGCCTGTACACAGGTCACTCAAAATACTGTGCATAAGTTTACCTGAGCCAATAATGGCATCTACAGGACAGGCACTAATACATTTGGTACAACCAATGCATTCATCTTCACGAATAACTGCTTTCATTCTCTGTGGGCGGCCATCGGCTTGAATAGGCCAAATACTTTCTTCTGCAATTAATGCTGGCCTGTTTAGCAACTGAGCCAATGCATCGGCTACAGGCTGCCCGCCGGGTACACATTTATTGGCTGCTTCACCTTCGCTGATGGCTTGGGCATAAGGCAGACATCCATCACGATGTCCGCAGAGTCCACATTGGGTTTGGGGAAGGAGGGCATCGATATTTTGGATCAGGGAAATGTGCGAATTCATGCGTAAACCAATCCTGCAACTGAATTTGCAGAGATATTAGGAGAAATAGGTAGATCACTGAATTTTACCATGTTTTTTTTGAATAATCCTGTGTTCTAAAACGGTTCATTAACTGCATCATTTTTGAGCAAAAAAAGATTTTAAACCTGTGTTTTCATTGGTGTTTTTTTATAACCAGTTTTGAGGTATGTTTTATATAAATAATTGTTATATAAATGATAAATATGTTTTTTTATAGAAATGTGTTGTGAATTGTTGGTAAAAGATATTTAATTGTTTGCGCCAAAATTTAACATTGTTTATAAAATTTGACCAATTTTGATCCATTTTCTGCTGAGGATTAAGCGTTGAAATATAACAGCCTTAATGAGTTTTTAGATTACGTGAAAACACGTGATGAACATCAACCCGAATTTCTACAAGCGGTAGAGGAAGTCATGACCAGCCTTTGGCCGTTCATTGAAAAAAATCCTCGTTATGCAGACCACGGTTTGCTGGAGCGTTTGGTTGAGCCAGAGCGTGCGATTCAATTCCGCGTTTCATGGGTGGATGATCAAGGTCAAACGCATGTAAATCGTGCTTTCCGTGTTCAATACAACTCGGCTATTGGTCCATTTAAAGGTGGTATGCGTTTTCATCCATCGGTGAACTTGTCTATTCTTAAGTTCTTGGGTTTTGAACAGACCTTTAAAAATGCCCTCACTACACTGCCAATGGGCGGTGGTAAAGGTGGTTCAGACTTTGATCCTAAGGGTAAGTCTGAAGGCGAAATTATGCGTTTCTGCCAAGCGCTAATGATTGAGCTATACCGTCACCTAGGTTCAAATACGGATATCCCTGCGGGTGATATTGGTGTGGGTGGCCGTGAAGTGGGTTATATGGCTGGCATGATGAAGAAGTTAAGTAATGACACTTCATCTGTGTTTACGGGTAAAGGTTTGACCTTTGGTGGTTCTTTGGCGCGTCCTGAAGCAACGGGCTACGGCACAGTGTATTTTGCTGAAGAAATGCTGAAAACACGTGGCGACTGCTTCCAAGGCAAAACAGTCACGATTTCTGGTTCTGGTAACGTAGCACAGTACGCTGCTGAAAAAGCAATGTATCTGGGTGCAAAAGTCGTTTCATTGTCTGACTCTGCGGGTACGGTATATGTAAAAGCAGGTTTTACCGATGCTTTACTTGCTGAAGTGATGGAATTGAAAAATGTGAAGCGCGGTCGTATTTCTGAGTTTGCATCTAAGCATGGCTTTGAATACTTAGAAGGTCAGCGTCCATGGTCTATTCCATGTGATATTGCACTGCCATGTGCAACTCAAAATGAGTTAGATCAGGCAGATGCTGAAGTACTTCTTGCAAATGGTGTGATTTGTGTCGCTGAAGGGGCAAACATGCCTTCTACCTTAGATGCAGTCGAAAAATTCGTTGAAGCGAAAATTTTATACGCACCAGGTAAAGCATCGAACGCGGGTGGTGTTGCGACTTCTGGCTTAGAAATGTCACAAAATGCTTTGCGTTTGGGTTGGACTTTTGAAGAAGTCGATGAGCGCTTACATGCGATCATGAAAGAAATTCACCGTAACTGTGTGAAATACGGTACACAAGCAGATGGTACTGTGAACTATGTCAATGGTGCGAACATTGCAGGCTTTGTAAAAGTTGCAGATGCAATGCTAGCTCAAGGCGTATTCTAAGTTTTGTACACTTAGAAAATCCCAATAAAAAACCGAGGCGATAGCCTCGGTTTTTTTCTAGGTCATTGAACGATTACAATGAACCTTTGACCGCTTCACGTTCAATAATCATGTCTTGAACATAAGCATATTTTGATTGGTCAGCCGCAGGGTTGGCAATTTCAAAACGTTTAACACGTACGATTTGACGCTCTTTCGGATTGTGGGTGAAACCATCGATATGGTTATAGAATAACGTCCAGTCTTTATCGACCTGCGTTTTTAGGCCATTTTCAGCATATTTAATTTCACGAACTTGTAGGCATTCCATACGGGCAACACCTGCAGAACATGTTTTGGTTTCTGGTGAAATTTCTAAGAAAACAGTTTCACCTTGGCTTTGATATTTCGATTCAGCAGTTTGCTTACCTGTGAATACAATTTTTTCACCTTTTGCCGATACCACGGTCAGTGTTGGCGCATCAGGATCATTTAGGTTTAAAACAAACGGTGCTTTACGGTTGTCAAATAAATCTGCTGCCATGCCTTCCTGAGCCATGGCTTTTGGTTCACATGCCATTTGAGTCGCCATCAGGTTACCCGTCACGATTTGATTACTCTCAACTTTCCAGCTAGTCCCCATACCGTTACAACTGGTTGCAATGCCTAAGCGACCAGCTTGTTTGTCAAAGTTTAAAACCAAAGGTTTAGGCGTACCTGCGGTGTTCGCGCTCCAATGGTAGTTTGCGAGTGTTTGATCTGCATTTTGTTGTTGTAGTACAGACACAGCCAAATCTCCTACTTTTTGAATATCAGATGATTGGCAAGCAGCCAGTGCGAGTGGGAAAAGGGCAATCGCTAAATATTTTAATTTCATGGGTTACAAGTTCTTGATTTAAAATAACAAGATACATGATATCCGATGTTGTTTTTAAAAGAATGGATACATTCAGTTCTTTTGGGTTTCAAAATATATCCATAAATATTTTTTTGTTAATATATAAGTAAAATTTATACATTAATCAAAACGGTAAATGTCCATGCCCAGTGCACCCATGGTAAAGCTACTATGCACAATATTAAAACGATGTCCTGTACCCATCGCAAAAAATATTGGGGCAAAGTGTTCTAACGTTGGGTGGTTACGACGGACAAAAGGAATCGATTCCCAGTCTAAAATGGCGTCAAAGTCCTGATGGCTAAGTTTCGCGACCACATGATTACGAAATGTCGATGCCCACTCAGGTACCGCTTGTGACTGACCATGCCAAGACAACTCGGCTAAGTTATGGGTAATACTCCCTGAGCCAATGAGCAAGACCTGCTGCTCGCGTAGTGGCGCAAGGGTTTGACCAATTTTATAAATCTCTTCTGCCGACAGATTCATCGGGAGTGAAATTTCCACCACAGGGATGTCTGCATCTGGATACATATGGAGTAAAGGCATCCAAACGCCATGATCACGCGGACGAGTACTGTTTGCATGAGCTGAAAAACCCGCTTCTGCCAATAAATGTAGAATTTCTTCGGCTAGAACAGGTTGACCGGGTGCTGGGTAGCGAATGTCATAAAGCTCAGCAGGAAAGCCTCGAAAGTCATGCCATGTCTCAGGACGGGCTCCAGTACTTACTTCAAGTGAGTTACTTTCCCAGTGAGCGGACATAATCACAATTGCTTGTGGTGTCGGTAAGTTTAGACCCAAACGATGTAACGCAGGCCCAACTTGCTCTGGATTCAACGCAAGCATGGGAGAGCCATGAGAAATGAATAAGCCGGGTAGCGTTTGTAAGTTCATTGTGAAAGCCTAATAAGGGAAGATGAAAAGGATTTTGTCAGATTCTTATCATCTGTGTAATGGGGGAAATATCAACGTATTGTTCCAAAAAAAGAACAATACTTGAGCTTAACCTGCACGATGATAAGGGTGATTATGGTTAATACTCATAGCACGATAAAGCTGTTCAATCAGCATCACGCGAACCATCGGGTGTGGTAAAGTCAGTTTGGATAAAGACCAATGCCAAGCAGCTGCTTTACGTACTGCTTCAGAGTGACCGTCAGGCCCACCAATTGCCAGTACAATATCATTGCCCTCAAGCATCCACCCTTTCATGGTTTCTGCCAGTTTTTCGGTGCTAAACTCACGACCACCGACTTCCAAAGCAATCAGTACTTCGTTACCTTTCATTGCATTTAAAATGCTATCACCTTCAATTTGACGGTATTTTAAAATATCTGCTTCTGAATCATTTTTACCGCGCTTTGCCATTGGCAGTTCAATAATCTGCGTTTGCACAAAAGGTTGAATACGTTTGAAATAATCTTCAAAACCAGTCAGTACCCATGCAGGCATTTTTTGACCAATGGTCAGAATACGGATTTTCATAATGGGGCATGTATAAGGAGACGATTCATTATAACGGTGAAAGCAATGCTTTGCAGTGAGACGAAACAAAATGCAATTGAATTCACTGAACTAATGTTGCTTAATTCAACAGATGAAAGGAATAAGAAATACTTGGAATAATAACAATGTGGCTCAAAACTTTAAAAAAACAGGCTTTTTTGTTGATTGTTGTACTGGGTACTTTCACAGGGCAGGTATTTGCAAGCAACGCCAAAATGGCTGATGAACAAAACCTACAAGTCTATTTGGAGCAAGTGATTGGTCAGGGCAAAGCACGTAACTATAAAAACCTTGATGAACTGAACCGTGTCTCTGCATGGATCAAAGAACAAATGCGCTTATTGGGCGTTCCGTGTCACTATCAAAACTTTACGGCCAATCAGCAAATTTACCGAAATGTAGTGTGTAGTTTAAACGTCGGACGGGCAGACCGCGTGATTGTTGGGGCGCATTATGACGTCTTTGGCGATCAAGATGGTGCAGATGACAATGCCTCTGGTGTTGCAGGCGTTATTGAAACGGCGCGTATTTTGGCAGAGCAGAAGTTTAAACTGCCTAACAATGTGGACTTTGTGTTCTATAGTTTAGAAGAACCACCGTTTTCTAAAACTGAACAAATGGGCAGTTATGTGCATGCGAAATCGGTTCAGGCACAAAAAGATAAGATTAAAGGTGTGTATATTTTAGAAATGATCGGCTTCTTTAGCGAACAACCCATCCAAAGCTATCCTGTGGGCTTAAAGTGGATTTATCCAAGCCATGGTAATTTTATTGCGACAGTGAGTAATGTCAGTTCACGTGATTTAGGCGCAGGCTATTGTGCAGCGATGCAGCAACTTGATCAGTTAGAATGTCAGCGTTTGGTTGCTCCGAGCTTTGCCAATGCTTTTGATTTTTCAGATCATTTGAATTATTGGGAGTTTGATATTCCCGCAGTCATGATTACCGATACCGCATTTTATCGAAATGGTCACTACCATACCAAAGCAGACCGCTTAGCAACGTTGAATTTGACCAAAATGGCGAATGTGATCGATGGGTTGGTACAGCATTTATTGAAACCTTAATGTATTTTGAGCAATAAAAAACGCAGTTCCCAAGTAGCGAGAACTGCGATAAAAGGTCATCCGTCTGGAGAATCAGATGACCATGCAATTTCAAATTATCAATAAAAAGAAACATACAGCGCGTATCTGTTCTTATTATTTATATCGGGCTTTTTATCGATTTTTCAAGTCTGATGGATGATAGAGGAAAAGGTTTTATACAAAAATTCAAACCAACTAAGCGAAAATGGGTAGATTCATTTCACGTCATGGAATGTAGGCCAATCATATTTCCTTCGCTATCAAAGGCCAGCACAATAAAACCATATTCACCAATGGCCGTTTTTGCTTCATGAATTTTTCCACCAGACTCAACAAGTCGGCTCGCTTCATTCGCACAATCGTCACATGAAAAATAGATTAAGGTACTGTTTCCTCCTGCGGATAGGCCTGGCATTTTCACCAGTGCACCTGAAGCACCATAGGCTTGCATGTCTGAGGGGAAAGCCCACATTTGCAGTGAATTATCATCTGCTGGTGGGGTTAATTCAGTTAATTGAATATTAAAAACAGATTCATAAAATTGTTTGGCACGAGATAAGTCATCCACATAAATTTCAAACCAGCCAATCGGGTTTTTCATTTTAGTTGTCCTACATGTATCCCTTGATCAAATTATTGTAGGAAATAAAAGCATAAAGATGTGTGGTGTTATCTACAGTAAATTGTAATAAAAAAGAGAGCCGAAGCTCTCTTTTTTACGATGCCGAATTAGTGGCGTGCAGCTTTTTTGCCTTCATCGACCGCTTTCACTATTGGTGCTTTGACCAAAGGCTCAGGCATAGAGGTCAACGCCAGTGGTAAAATCTCATCAATCGATTTCACCGCTTTAATCTCTAAACCTTCTTTGACATTGTCAGGGATTTCAGATAAATCACGGACGTTGTCTTGAGGAATGAAGACCAGCTTAATTCCACCACGGTGTGCAGCCAGTAGTTTCTCTTTCAAGCCACCAATGCGCATTGCACGACCACCAAGACTGGTTTCACCTGTCATGGCAATATCTGGACGAATTGGGATGCCTGTGAAAGCAGAAACCAATGCAGTTGTTAACGCTAAACCTGCAGATGGACCATCTTTCGGTGTTGCACCTTCTGGTAAGTGCACGTGAACATCGGTTTCTTCAAAGCGGGTCGATTCGATACCCAATTCATCTGCACGGGTACGCACGACAGTCATAGCTGCGGTAATGGACTCTTTCATTACATCGCCGAGTGAACCCGTGGTAATGAATTTACCTTTACCTTTGACCGCTGCAACTTCAATGGTCAACAACTCACCACCGACCGAAGTCCATGCTAAACCATTGACACGACCCACTTGGGCTTCGTCTTCCGCCATACCAAAGTCAAACTTATGTGGACCTAAGTAGTCTGGAAGGTTAGCCGAAGTCACGTCGACTTGTAGGTTTTTCGCCTTCTTGCTGACCGCTTCTTTTACCACTTTACGGGCAATTTTAGAGACTTCACGCTCTAAACTACGCACACCGGCTTCACGTGTATAACGTTGTACGATGTCACGAATCGCTTCTTCATGAACAGTCAATTCTTTCGCACGTAGGCCATTGTTCTTCATTGCTTTCGGAACAAGGTAACGCTCAGCAATATTCACTTTTTCATCTTCGGTATACCCCGGTAGACGAATCACTTCCATACGGTCAAGCAAGGCTTCTGGAATATTCATGCTGTTCGCAGTACAAATGAACATCACTTCAGACAAGTCCAGATCAAGATCTAAATAGTGATCGTTAAACTTGCTGTTCTGTGATGGATCGAGTACTTCAAGCAACGCAGAAGCAGGGTCGCCACGGTAGTCTTGTGCCATCTTGTCGATTTCGTCGAGCAAGAACAATGGGTTCTTCACGCCGACCTTCGTTAAAGACTGCACAATTTTACCCGGCATCGCACCGATATAAGTACGACGGTGCCCACGGATTTCCGCTTCGTCACGTACGCCACCGAGTGCCATACGCACAAACTCACGACCTGTCGCTTTCGCAACAGATTCACCCAGTGAAGTTTTACCTACACCTGGAGGGCCAACCAAACAAAGGATTGGGCCTTTGAGTTTTTTCACGCGAGATTGAACCGCTAAATATTCCACAATACGATCTTTTACGTCATCTAAGCCGTAATGATCGGTATCTAAAATTTCTTGCGCTTTGCTTAAGTTAATGCTGACTTTGCTGGCTTTATTCCAAGGCGTATCTAAAATGGCCTCGATATAATTGCGCACCACAGCCGCTTCACTAGACGCAGGTTGCATCGCTTTAAGCTTACGGAATTCGCTTTCAGCTTTTTTGCGCACGTGTTCAGGCAAATCAGCTTCGGCAAGACGTTTTTCAATTTCAGCAACGTCATCTTCCGCGCCGCCATTCATGTCAGAAAGCTCACGCTGAATCACCTTCATCTTTTCATTGAGGAAGTATTCGCGTTGATTTTTCTCCATTTGACGCTTCACTGAGTCATGTAAAGTTTGCTCAATCTGTTGTTCTTCAGATTGCTGCAATAAATACGTCATCAGTTCTTGTAGATGGGCTTCAAACTCATCGTGTTCGAGGAATTTTTGCTTCACATCAATATTCAGTGGAACACGGGTCGCTACGAAGAATAACAACTGCAGTAAATCGTCAATTTTGTTCGCAGCAGCAATCAGTTCACGTGCATTACGCAGCTTTGCTTCAGCATATTGAGCAAATAGGGCACGTAATTCTTGGACACGTGTTTCTTGCGTGGTTTCGTCAATGTGGACTGACATTGGGCTAAGCGCATGTTCTGCGGTTAGATAATCATTTTCATCAATGATTTTTTCTAGCTTTGAACGATGCAAGCCTTCAATTAATACTTTTATACAGTTTTCATCATTTTCATGATTCACAACTTGCACAATCTTCGCGACAGTACCGTATTGATATAAGTTGTCGTGATCAATTTCTTCTGAAAGAGAATCTTTTTGAGCAACTACAAATACTAGATTGTCACTGTTACGAGCCACATCAACTGCATTGATCGATTTTTCACGACCTACAAATAGCGCGATTTGCATGTGTGGATACACCACCACATCACGTAACGCTAAAAGTGGTAATACACTTGGAACCTGAGGCTCTAAGGTTTCTTGATTCATAATAATTTCAGACATGGGCACTCCTAATGAGTGACAACGGTGTTGCCATGTTTTTTATAGTGATGGGTATTTTAAAAAATACAAGGGCAGGTCAAAATAAATTGTATAAAAAATGACTAAACATGTGATTTTTAAGTATTCTCAACAGTCACAAATGTCAATTTTAGCGCTTGAAGCGTAAATGTTGTTGAGGGGTCAGCAGTCCATCTAAAGGCTGATCCCATGTTTCTCGAATCAAGCGCTGTGGTAATAACTGGAAGTGATGAGCCAAACCAAGACGAAATGGACGGTGATAGGGCGCAGAAGCCAAGGTTTTGTCATAAAAACCACCGCCCATACCAATGCGTGTGCCATAAGGATCACAAGCCAATAAAGGCATGAGCAGCAGGTCTAAATGTGAAACGTGCTGACCACGTGTTGCCATAGGCTCTTGCATACCTAGCGGATGGTGTGAAAAGCGTTTATTTTGAAATTGATTGCGTGAAACTTTGACCCACACCAAGCGCTGATTCATATTGCAAATCATCGGTAAATACACCGACTTTTTTTGATGAAAGCAATATTCAATGATTTTATGGGTCTGAATTTCCCCAAAAGCATGTAGGTAGATCCCAATACGGGTGGCATGTTTGAATTCGGGCACACGTCTTAAACGTTGTAAAATTTGCAATTCGGACTGCTGCTGTTGATAGGCGGAAACTTGTCTGCGTTGTTTGCGAAGCTGTTTTCTGAGTTGGGCAAGTTCAATCGACATGGTGAACGCAGTCCTGAGTATCGAAATAGTGAGTGTTAAAGTGAGCGCCAAATTTAAAAGATGGCATCTGTTTATGGCGTAGTCGTTGAACCTTTTTTCAGTTCTTGCAAAATTGGGCAGCAACTGTCAGTGGTGGTTTTACATTCATCCACCCAAGTTGAAAGACGTTGTTTCAAAGCATTCAGCTCTTGAATCCGTTGATCAATTTTTTCCAGTCGTTGCTGAATCACATCACGTACTTTTTCGCGATCATCCAGTTGCAAATGTAGTAGATCCTGAATTTCACTGAGTTGTAAGCCCGCATCTTTGCCTTTTTGTATAAAGCTTAAGGTTTCAATGTCTTGTTGGCTGTAATAACGATAGTTTTGCGAGGTTTCAGGAATGCGCATCAGACCGATCCGTTGATAATAACGAATGGTTTCCACATTCACCTGACAGTGTTTTGCTAGTTTGCCAATAGTAAGCATAAAATAATCTCCAAAAGGCTTGACTCAGTACCTAGGTACAGACTTTATGCTAACACAATCAAAAATAAAAGGTGAGTCAGAATGAGTGAGCAACACAAAACGTCTTGCTGTTCTAAACAGAAATTAGCGCCGATGGTGGTGAATATCGATCCTGTCTGTGGGATGACGGTCGCAGAGGACTCTCCTCATGCGTATGAGCATCAATCAGTTCGTTATTTGTTTTGTTGTTCAGGCTGTTTAAAGAAATTTTCGGCCAATCCAGAGGCTTACTTAACATCAGAAAAAGCGCCCAGTGCTTGTTGCAGTCAATCCCAAACAGATATAAGCGAGGCTTCATCTCAGGCGAAAGAGGAAAGTGCTGTAGTTACTTCCAAAGGTTGTGGTTGTGGATCAAAAGCTGTTTCAGATACGGCAAAGACCACATTTATTGACCCTGTGTGTGGCATGACTGTAACTGATTTAACTAAACCGCACACCGAGTGGCAGGGGCAGAACTACTATTTTTGTAGTGAAAAATGCTTGCAAACGTTTATTGCAACCCCAGAGGCTTATGTAAAGGCTGAACATTCAGATTCTGTAGTTAAAGCCTCAGGTTGTTGTGGTTCGACCTCAAAAGTGGTTGAGAAAAAAGCATCTTGTTGTGCGCCTAAACCTGAAACAGAAGCAGAAAGCAAAGCCAGTTGCTGTGCACCCAAGCCGAAAGTAGAAGCTGATAAAAGTAGCTGCTGTGGTGGTGGGAAACATCAACATGAACATCATGCTCCGTCTGGATCAGCTGAGTTTATGGACCCTGTCTGTGGTATGTCCGTTGATCCGAATACAGAGTTAAAAACGGATTATCAGCAACAGACTTATTATTTCTGTAATCCTTCTTGCTTAGATAAGTTTAAGGCTGACCCTGAGTTCTACTTAATTCCACCCGATCAGCGTCCTGTGCCTGAAGGGGCTGCGGATATGGACTATACCTGTCCGATGGACCCTGAAATTGTACAAAAGGGGCCGGGGACGTGTCCGATTTGTGGTATGGCACTAGAGCCGATGCAACCGACTTTAGATGATGCACCGAACCCTGAATTGGTGGATTTTAGCCATCGCTTTTGGATGACCTTGCCGCTGACGTTGATTGTATTTGTACTGGCGATGGGTTCACATATTCATAGTTTCATTTCACCGCATATTCAGCCGTGGATTGAGTTGGTACTGGCGACTCCTGTAGTGCTATGGGCGGGTAAACCGTTTATTGAGCGTTGCTGGACCTCATATAAAACCCGCAACTTGAATATGTGGAGCCTCATTGGTGTCGGGGTGTTGGCGGCCTATATTTATAGTGTAGTGGCAACGATTTTCCCAAGTGTAATTCCAATGGAAGCCAAAACAGGGCATGGCGTTGCAGTGTACTTTGAAGCAGCTTGTATGATCGTGTCTTTAAGTTTACTTGGGCAAATCATGGAGTTAAAAGCACGTGCCAAGACTGCAAATTCACTCAAAGCCTTACTCAAACTGCAAGCCAATACGGCCAAGTTGGTTCAAAACGATCAAGTGGTAGAAGTGGATATCGGCATGGTCAAACAAGGCGATATTTTACAGATTTCCTCGGGTGAGCAGATTCCACTGGATGGTGTGGTGGTTGAAGGCAAAACCTATGTCGATGAAGCCATGATGACCGGTGAACCTGTGCCTGTGAAAAAGCAAGTGCATGACACCGTGATCGGCGGGACGGTCAATCAACAAGGCAGTATTCGTATTCAAACCACGGCGGTTGGGGCAAATACCACTTTGGCGAAAATGATTCAGACGGTGGCAGAAGCACAGCGTTCTAAAGCACCGTTACAACGTTTGGCAGATGTGTTTGCCAAGTATTTTGTGATTGTGGTGTTACTGATTAGTGTATTGACCTTTGCCACTTGGATGGTGTTTGGTGGTGCGCAATTTGATCTGGCACTGATGTGTGCGGTGGCGGTACTGATTATTGCCTGCCCGTGTGCGCTGGGTTTGGCGACGCCAATGTCAGTGATGGCCACCACCGGTCGTGCGGCACAAAAAGGGGTACTGTTTAAAGATGCAGAGGCGATTGAAGCTTTAAGTAAAGTGAATACCCTGATTGTCGATAAAACAGGGACTCTGACGGAAGGTAAACCAAGCCTTAAAGAAATTCAGTTGCTCAGCCCAAATGTGAACCAAGCGCAAGCGGAACAGTGGATTGCTTCGATTGAGCAATATTCAAGTCACCCGATTGCACAGACTTTGACGCAAATTGTGCCTTCACAGCAGTTGCTGAAAGTGGCAGACTTTGAGGATGTGACTGGCTTTGGTGTCAAAGGTCAGATTGGCGAGCAAACCCTCTATATTGGTAGCCAAAAGCTGCTTGAACAGCTCGGCATCACTTTAGATGATACTTTGCAAAGCCAGTTGAACCAGCAGCGTGCGACAGGCAATGTGATCAGTTTCTTAAGCAATAGCCAAGAAGTGCTGGCTTATATTTCTATTCACGATGCGATTAAATCAAATGCGCAAGAGGTCATTAAGCAATTGATGGCTGATGGCATTGAAGTGGTGATGGCAACAGGTGACCATGAGCAGAATGCACAGTTAGTCGCAAAAGAACTGGGGATTCAGCATGTATATGGCAACTGCACTCCAACTGAAAAACTGGACATCGTGAAGAAATATCAGGCCCAAGGTAAAATTGTGGCGATGGCGGGAGATGGCATTAACGATGCACCAGCCTTGGCACAAGCCAATGTCGGAATTGCAATGGGGAACGGAACCGATATTGCTAAACAAACCGCACAAGTGACTTTGGTTAAAGGTGATATTCGTGGCGCAGCCGATGCGCTACATATGGCGAAACTGGGTGTGCGGAATATGAAACAAAACCTTGCTTTTTCCTTTGTGTATAACGGTTTAGGTGTACCTGTGGCAGCAGGAATTTTCTATCCATTAACAGGGTTATTACTCACCCCAATGTTCGCTGCGGTGGCTATGTCATTGAGCTCATTGTCCGTAGTCTTAAATGCTTTACGTTTACAGAAGAGTAAATAAGCGCTTTTAGATTTTTACACTCCCTTTTCAGTTGAGTTTAAAAAAAGCATCTTTTTAACAAAGGTGCTTTTTTTATGATGATTCGTGATGGGATGAAGTGCAGCGCGAATAAACATTGATTTTTACAAGCGTCTTTTTTTGACTAAACTTGATTTAAAGAGCCTTGATCCGGTTCGAGCGAGTAAGGTTGTATAAGACGCAAAATAGATGTATTTGGGCAAGGCATAGCGCTTGAATGATCATCATCTCGTGAGACATTTTGAAATTATATAAAACAGTAACTTAAAAAATAGTGGGAACTGCCGTACTATAAGCGGGATGGAGTAAAGGCAGGATTCAGGGTGAATTTAAAAAATCTAGAAGCATTTTATTGGGTTGTGACTTTAAATAGTTTCAATAAGGCTGCCACAAAATTACAAACGACTCAGCCTGCCGTTTCACAAAAAATCACCTCTCTTGAAAATGATTTAGGTTTTAAAGTTCTAGATCGCAGCTTTCGACAGCTTAAACCCACCCATAAAGGCATGACCCTGTTTAAATATGCTGAAAAGTTTATGCGTTTAGAAACCGATTTGGTGGCTGAGCTGACTGAAAACCAGCACCTCACAGGAACAATTCGTTTAGGCGTTTCCGAGACCATCGTTTATACGTGGTTGGTTGAATATATCGAAAAAGTGCAAAAAGAGTTTCCCAAAGTTTCTGTGGAAATTGTGGTGGATTTAACCCCAAATTTGCAAGAAGGTGTGCGTACGGGAGATTTGGACATGGCCTTTTTGCTGGGTCCGACTTTGGCTTTCGAGTGTGTAGAGCAGGCGCTGTGCGACTTTGAACTGAGTTTCTTGGCAGCGCCTTCTTTTAAAGGTGGTGTGGGGCAAATGTCATTTAAGGCATTGATGTCTCATACCATTTTAACTTACCCAAAAATTACCTATCCCTATAAAGAGCTCAAGGCCAAAATGAAAGAGCAGGCACTGGATGAGCCGCTTTCAATTACCAGTTATTCGCTTGCGACCTTATTGCGTCTTGCGGAGCAAGGTTTGGGAATCGCCGTTGTGCCGACCTTAACGGCGCTAAAGGAAATTACCGATGGTCGCTTGGAAATTTTAAATACCCCGATCCAGCTCAAGACCTTTCATTTCACCTCGATTTATATGCAAGGAAATGATGCTGCCTTGAAAGAGAAATTAACCGATGTCGCAGTCACTGTTTCTGAAAGCGCAATGAAAAGATTGCTTGAGAAAATTAAAAAATAATTGAGGCGTACGCAGTTTTTTGACAAGTGATGTTTCTTTATCTCAAAACGTAATTTGTTTGAAAAACTATAAAAGCAGCTTATCGTGCGTGATAAGTAAAATTTATCATTAGACTTTTAATAAATAAAAAATAATAAAATACAGCCATTTAGTTTTAATAATGGATGTAAAAAGTCGTATTGTTCATCGCGCTTGCCTATGTTCTTATTTCAAATAGAAGATTTGATCCGCCATGGCTTTGGTTGGGCAACAGGGAATCTTTGTCAGTTAAAGGGATTTAAGAACAGAATTTGCAAACAAAATGATGTTCTTGGTTCAACTTGAAAATAGCGTTATTAAGCTCAAATGGACGAGGAACGCATTAAATATGTCTTTATTAAAATCTTCTTTTTTATCAGATCGCCAATGGGCCATTGTTGCTTCAATCTTCATGATGGCAACCTCCGCCATGGGACCTGGTTTTCTCACTCAAACCGCGGTCTTTACTGTGAAATTGGGTGCGGCGTTTGGCTTTGCCATTCTCGTGTCTATTTTGATTGATTATGTGGTTCAACAAAACATTTGGCGTGTCGTAACGCTGACGCAAATGCGTGCCTCGGATATTGCCAATAAAGCCTTGCCGGGCAGTGGTTATTTACTGGCTTTTCTGGTCATTTTGGGTGGCTTTTTCTTCAGTATTGGTAATATTGCAGGTGCGGCTTTAGGTCTCAATGCCTTATTTGGGTTAGACACTAAATGGGGCGGCATTTTAAGTGGTGCTTTAGCCATTTTAATTTTTGCTTCAAGAAAAGCCACGCTGGCGATGGATAAAAGCATGATCGTTTTGGGGTTGCTCAAAATCATCTTGATTATCATTGTTGCTGTCATTGTGATGCCACCTGTGGGCCAAGCTGTTCATCAAACGTTTGCACCCGACCAGATTGATTTTGCCATCATCACCACGATTGTTGGTGGAACGGTCGGCGGCTATATCTGTTATGCAGGCGCCCATCGTTTACTGGATAAAGGCGCGGTTGGCCCTGAAAATATTGATGAAGTCGCAAGAGCTGCAACCAAAGGTATTGTGGTTGTGGGCATCATGCGTTATGTGCTGTTTTTAGCTTTCTTGGGCGTAGTGGTGAGTGGTGCAAGCATTGATTTAGCCAGCCATGATGCCAACCCAGCAGCACAAGCTTTTCAATATGCCGCAGGGACTTTCGGTTATAAATTATTTGGTCTGATTTTCTGGGCAGCAGGGATCAGTAGTACCATTGGCGCGGCTTATACTTCGGTTTCATTCTTTACCGCATTTAAGAAAAACCTCAGTCCAAAACAAACCAATTACACCACCATTACATTTATCGCTTTGGCTTTATTACTGTATGTCGTACTGGGCGCGACCCCTGCTGGATTATTGATCTTCGTTGGTGGCTTTAATGGTTTGGTACTGCCGATTGGTTTAACTATTTTTGTTTATGTTGCCGCTTGCCGTAAAGATATGATGGGGAATTATAACTATCCAAAATGGTTACTTATTTTGGGTGTACTCACATGTATGTTGACATGGTGGATGGGCTATATGTCCTTTACCACAGTCTTTAATTATTTAACCAAACTTTAAGCCAGTAGACGGTGAAGTGATAAAGGAATTAAGCCATGTTTGTAGATTTAAATAGTGACTTAGGTGAAAGTTTTGGTTCGTGGAAAATGGGCAATGATGACCAAATTCTACCCGTGGTGACAAGTGCCAACATTGCATGTGGTTTTCATGCAGGAGATCCGCTGGGGATTTTAAAGACACTGCGTAAAGCTGTTGAATTAAACGTCGCGATTGGCGCGCATGTATCTTATCCAGACCTCGTTGGTTTTGGTCGCCGCAATATGGATGTGTCACGTGATGAGCTGATTGCCGATGTGCTGTATCAAATTTCTGCACTGGATGGTCTAGCTAAAGTGGCTGGTTCTCACGTGCAATATGTGAAACCACATGGCGCACTGTATAACACCATTGCACACGATCACGCTCAGGCCGCTGCGGTGATTGATGCCGTTAAAATGTATAACCCAGAACTGGTTTTGGTGGCACTGGCAGGTTCCCATTTGGTTGAGCAAGCACGTGCAGCAGGCTTAAAGGTTGTATCTGAGGCATTTGCAGACCGTGCTTATAACAGTGATGGTTCATTGGTTTCACGACGTTTGGACGGGGCTGTTTTACATGACTCAGCCTTTGTGGCACGCCGTGTGGTGTCTATGTTGAAAAATGGCGGCGTTGAGTCGATTGATGGTGTATTTACCCCTATTCAAGCGGACACGATTTGCTTACATGGTGACACCGCAGGTGCTTTAGAGATGTCGGCTGCGATTAAAGCTGAACTGCTAAATCATCATATTGAAATTCGTCCCTTTGTCTTAAAGCATGAGGAAGTAAGCAATGTATAAGGATATCCGAGTCGATTCAGCGCAGCTTGAAGCCGCTTTAGCCGCACGTTTAAAAATTCGTGCAGGCTTTGACAAACCAACGGCGGGTATGGCTGCGGGCATGACGCAGGTCAATATGATTTCGGTACCTAAAGATTGGGCTTATGATTTTCTACTGTATGCACATCGCAATCCGCAAAGCTGCCCTGTTTTAGACGTGCTAGAGGAAGGTGTTTATGCCACAAGACTGGCAGAAAACTCAGATATACGCACCGACTTTCCACGTTATCGCATCTGGAAAGAGGGTGAAATGGTCGATGAAGTAACGGATGCGAGTGACATTTATCATGCACATCCTGACTTGGTGACGTTTCTAATTGGCTGTAGTTTCTCTTTTGAAACTGCATTGCAAGAGGCGGGCATTGAAGTTCGTCATATCCATGATCAGACCAATGTGCCGATGTATTTGAGTAATATTCAGTGTCAGCCTGCGGGACGTATTTCGGGCAATATGGTGGTTTCTATGCGTCCAATTCCATCCCATCAAATCGCGGATGCCGTCAAAATTACAGCACGGATGCCAAGTGTGCATGGTGCGCCTGTACATATTGGACATCCTGAAGGTTTAGGCATTCGTGATGTGAATCAGCCAGACTTTGGTGATGCTTCACGTATTGAGGCTGGGGAAATTCCTGTGTTTTGGGCTTGTGGTGTAACCCCACAAGCGGCGGTGATGAACTCAAAAATTCCTTTTGCCATTAGCCATGCACCCGGTCATATGTTCATTACCGACATTCCTGATCGTGCATGGATAGGTTAAGCGGGACGAAAGAACAATTAAAAAGGATAGGCACATGCGTTTTTTATCGGTAAACGCGGATTGTTTTCTCATAGAGCTTGCCAGCCTAGAGGAAACATTGGCGTTGTACAATAAATTGCACACGATGCAATTGAATGGAATTAAAGACTTAGTCCCTGCTGCAAAAACAATTTTAGTGTTTTTTAATGAAATCGAAACCACCTTTAAAACACTGGTTGCTTCGATTCAGACTATAAAAATTGGTTCAGGCGTTGAGCGTAATGTCCAAGAGCTGATTATTCCTATCTGCTATACGGGCGAAGATCTTGCTCAAGTTGCAGAGTTACAAGGGCTTTCAATTGCTGAAGTTATCTTGAAGCATCGTCAAAGTGTTTGGAATGTGGCTTTTATTGGCTTTGCGCCGGGCTTTGCTTATATGAGCAGTCCCGATCGACCTTTTACAGATATTCCTCGTTTAGCTGTGCCACGTAAAAAAATACCGTCGGGTTCTTTGGGACTGGCAGGACAATATTCAGGGATTTACCCGAAAGACAGTCCGGGGGGCTGGCAGTTGATCGGTACGACTGCTGAAAAAATGTGGGATTTGGAACGTAAAAATCCAGCGCTACTGTTACCGGGGATGACAGTACATTTTGAAGATATCACACATCAACCGACCACGGTTAGCGTACCACAGCAAGTCACTCGTACAGTTGAACCTAAACAATCCATGCCTTTGTTTACGGTAACAGCACCGAGTTTACAGATGCTGATCCAAGATGAAGGGCGTTTTAACCAGACCAAGATTGGGGTTGGTGTTGCAGGGGCGATGGATGTATCGGCGATGCACAGTGCAAATCGAATTGTCGGTAACCCAACTCCGACGCCTGTGATTGAAATTTTAAATGGTGGTTTGAAAGCCAAAATGCATCAGTCCGCAGTCATTGCGGTTACGGGAGCAATTTCAAACATCCACGTGAAATTTAGTGATGACCAAAAGGCTGACTTTGAGAGTTATCAAGCGATTGCCCTTGATGAAGGTGATGAATTTCAGATTCAAGCACCGACGGCAGGGCTAAGAAATTATCTGGCGATTCGTGGTGGTATCGACGTACAGCCTGTGCTGAATAGCGCCTCATTTGATAGTTTGGCTGTATTAGGACCAGAACCTCTAAAAATGGGGGATACGGTTAATCAAGGACAGGTTGAAGTTTCAAATATCAGTAATACCGAAATTGCGAAGTTACACTTGCCCAAAGTCGGCGATGTGGTTGAGCTCGACATTGTAATGGGACCGCGAACGGATTGGTTCGAAGTAGAGAGCATTGAGCGCTTATGTCAGCAAGCTTGGCTTGTGACCAATGAAAGTAATCGGGTTGGACTGAGGCTTTCAGGTGAGCAGCCGTTGCAGCGCAAAATTACTCATGAGTTGGAAAGTGAAGGAACTTGTATTGGTGCCTTGCAGATTCCGCCAAACGGTCAACCTGTACTGTTTATGAATGACCATCCTTTAACTGGTGGCTACCCCGTGATTGCGGCTGTGGCGAAGCACCATTGGGACTTGGTGGCACAGATTCCAGCAGATTGCCAAATCAAATTTAAAAAAATGACCGAATTTACAGATTTTGAGAATGAATGATGACTACTGAAAAATTATTAATTGCAAACCGTGGTGAAATTGCCGTTCGTATTATTCATGCTTGCCGTGATATGGGTATTTCATCGGTTGCTTTATATGCTGATGACGATATGGACAGTATGCATGTCGAACTGGCGGATGAAGCATGGGGTTTGGCGGGTGCAACTGCACGTGAAACTTATTTGAATATTCCAGCCATTCTTGAGGTTGCTAAAAAATCCAAAGCGACCATGGTGCATCCGGGTTATGGCTTTTTATCTGAACGTGCTGAATTTGCACAGGCCGTAATTGATGCAGGCTTAAAGTGGGTAGGGCCATCGCCAAGCGCCATTGAAAAATTGGGTGATAAAATTGAAGCACGTAAGATAGCTGCTTCAGTGGGTGCACCTTTAGTTCAAGGCACACAAGACCCCTTACATAATGCTGATGAAGCCCTCGAGTTTGCAAAGCAGTTTGGTTTACCTATTGCGATTAAAGCCGCGTTTGGCGGTGGTGGTCGCGGTTTAAAAGTCGTTTGGAAACTGGAAGATGTAAAAGAGCTGTATGATTCGGCTGTACGTGAAGCGCAAGCTGCCTTTGGCCGCGGTGAGTGTTTTGTTGAGCAATACTTAGATCAGCCTCGCCATGTCGAAGCGCAAGTGATTGCCGATCAACATGGCAATGTAGTGGTTTTAGGTACACGTGATTGTTCGCTACAGCGTCGTAATCAGAAGTTGGTTGAAGAAGCCCCAGCGCCTTTTATCAGCGATGCAATTTATGAAGAAATTTTAACTTCAGCCAAAAATATCTGTCAGGCAGCCAACTATGTCGGTGCGGGTACCGTTGAATATTTGCTAAGCCGTGATGGAAAGCTTTCATTTTTAGAAGTAAATACCCGCTTGCAGGTGGAACATCCTGTCACGGAAGAAACGGCCAAAGTCGATTTGGTGGTTGAGCAAATTCGAGTGGCTCAAGGCCATGAACTTTCAATCAAAGAAACCCCGAAAGTGCAGGGGCATGCCATTGAGTTTCGTATCAATGCTGAAGACCCTGCTCGCGGCTTCATTCCTGCATTTGGTGTATTGAGTTTATTTGAAGCACCATTTGGCCAGGGCGTACGCGTAGACACAGGTGTTCGTACTGGTTCTTTGGTGTCGAGTCATTTTGATTCGCTTATGGCAAAACTGATTATCACAGGCCCAACCCGTGAAATTGCGATCGCTCGCGCTAAACGTGCGCTGAAGCAATTTAAAATTGAAGGTGTTGTTTCGGTTTTAGACTTTCATCGTGCTGTATTAAATGAAGCTGATTTTACCGACACATTTAATGTCCATACTCGTTGGATTGAAAATGATTTTAAACAGGACTTAAAGCCAACGAAACGCAGTATTCCGAATCATCAACAGCCGATGTTACTCAGTTATATTGAAATTGATGGGAAATTACATCGTTTAGGCTTACCTGCGGGTATGTTTGCACAAAACCCTACAATGACGTTTCAAGACCAACCGGCTACAGAAACAGCAGTGAGTGCTGAACACTTACTTGCACCAATCAATGGCGTAATTAGCGCTTGGAAAGTAGAAAACGGGGAGCAGGTTGCAGAGGGGCAAGTGGTTGCGATTATGGAGGCCATGAAAATGGAAGTTCCTGTACTTGCACATCAAAGTGGGGTAATTCAGTTGACAGCTCAGCAGGGAGCGACCTGTCACGCAGAGCATATTATTGGATCGATTTGCTAAAAAATTAAATCATGTGAATGAGCCTGATGCAGCATTTAGCTAAGTCAGGCTTTTCATTTAGAAATTCTTAATAATTGAGGGCTGATTGGCTTTGTTTTATGGACAAATGTAGTGGAAAAATGGTTCGATAAAGATTTAATAGTCCAATAAAAGCGTTATTTTAAGAGATAGAGATATTCAATAATCATTTTGTTTGGTAGCAGAGAGACAAGATGAAAACTATAAGCTTGAAAAATAAAAATGAAAGAGTATTAGCGTTGTATGTAATTATTATTTTAACTAAATAAAGTACTCCGAAGAGGCTTTGTTGCACAAACCTATCTCTAAAGGCTTATTCCACAATATAATTCTCAAATGAATAAGCCCACACCTAAAATCTATCGTACAACCAATTGGTCTTCTTATAACAGTGCATTAATAAATCGAGGAAATCTCTCAATTTGGTTTGATCCCAAGACTCAATGGTACGCTCAACCCAAAGGTAAACATGGTCGAAATCAAACTTATTCAGATACAGCCATCCAATGCTGTTTAATGATCAAATCCTTATTTCGTCTTTCTTTACGCATGGTCACTGGCTTTGTGCAAAGTCTCATTCATCTTTGTAGATTAGATTGGACAGCACCAGACTATTCCACCATCTGCAGAAGACAAAAGCATATTGATATTGCAATTAACTATCAAAAAAGCAGTAATGGTCTCCAGCTACTCGTCGATTCTACTGGCTTAAAGTTTCTAGGCGAAGGTGAATGGAAGCGTAAGAAACACCAACCTGAATATCGTCGCCAATGGCGTAAACTTCATATTGGTATAGATGCTGAAACCCTTCAAATACGCGCTATTCAACTCACTACAAATAATGTGAGTGATTCACAAGTGCTTGGTGATTTACTCGATCAGATTCCACAAGATGAGCAGATTGACTCTGTCTATACTGATGGGGCTTATGACACCAAGCAATGCCGTCAAGTAATTGCAGACCGACAAGCACATGCGGTGATTCCGCCAAGAAAAAATGCGAAACCTTGGAAAGATACAAAGACCAGCTCGCTAGAGCGAAATGAATTACTTCGAACAGTTAAACGTTTAGGAAGAACAATATGGAAAAATTGGTCAGGCTATCATCGCAGAAGTCTGATAGAAACCAAGATGCATTGCATCAAATTATTAGGCGATAAACTCCGTGCGAGAAACTTTCAAAGCCAAGTCAATGAGATTCATGCACGTGTGGCCGTATTAAATAAATTTACAGATTTAGGTCGACCTCACACCCAAGTTGCCACTTAAATTTAGATAACTTGGAAGAAGTTTAGCTTTTGAATGTTTGTGCAACAAAGCCCTTCAATATTAGAAAATTACGTATCAAAACAGCTGAATAGTTTTTTCTTTAAATTATTTATTTACAATAAATAATTTAAAGTTATTTGATAAAAAAATTGACTGGAAAGTAAACAAGAATTATTTTGATAAAAATTCTTATTACTATTTGCAAATTATGAAAAAGCCCTCTTCAATATCTATGTCTAAAAAACTTTTCCCAATATTAGCAACAACAGGTGTAATTTTCATTTCTAATTCGAGTTTTGCAGAAAACTCAGAAAAGGTTTCTCCATCAGAAAATACTGTACAACAGTTAGAAACAATGACATTCACTGCCTCACGTGCTGATGAAGTACAAGAAAAATCAAAACAAGTGACAAATTTAGATGAAAAACAAATTGAACTTTTAAAAAATGGTTCTTCAGGGAATATTGCAACTGTTTTAGCAAAAGCTGTGCCTGGCTTATCTGATTCAAGTCGTACAATTACAGATTATGGACAAACATTACGTGGGCGAAATGCACTTATCTTAGTTGATGGTGTTCCGATGAATTTAACGCGTGATACTTCTAGAGGTCTTTCTTCTATTGATCCGGAAAGTATTCAAAATATTGAAGTTATTCGAGGAAGCAACGCCATTTACGGTAGTGGTGCAGCAGGCGGGATTATATCTATAACAACTAAAGCTGCTGGTGGAGAACCTACAGCTAAAACTGTTATTGGCTTACAAAGCCCTTTAACTAATTTCCGTACAGATGCATTAAGTGGGGATATTCACCAATATTTTACGGGAAGCTTGGATAATTTTGACTATGCATTGGACTTTGGCTATCAACGTATTGGTAGTCCATATGATGCCAGTGGTGATAGAGTTGCTCCAGAACCCAGTCAAGGTGATCTTTATGATGCTGATGCCTATAGCATAGGGGGTAAAATTGGCTATCATATTGATGACAATCAATACCTACAGCTTGCGGCGAATTACTATAATGCAGAACAAGATTCTGATTATGCAGCTGATACGAGCACAAAAAAATATCCTCTTGGTAGTGTACCTGCTCAAGCAATTAAAGGTTTAAAATTAAAAGATCAAAATAAAAATGAAAATCAAATCTATAATTTGACCTATATCAATAAAGATTTATTAGGAAATAAAGTTGATGCACAACTTTACTATCGAGACTTCTTTACTCGCTTCTCACCATTTGATGCGCGTGGTAATGCAAATCGTGGAAAACAAGTAGATCAAATTTACCAAGAAAATAATGTCCTAGGTAGTCGCTTAACAGTCTCGACTCCACTTGAATTCTTGGGTGATACAACTGTCGTTTGGGGCGGTGACTTTAGTCGTGAAAAGAGCGAGATGCCCTTGGATATTTTTGACCCTCAAATTTATGATCAGTCTGGTGGTCTAGAGTTTGTTAAAATTGGGAATCTTATTTATTTGCCTGAGCTCACAACTCAAAGTCTTGGCGGATTTGTTCAATTTAAGCATCAATTTAATGACCAATGGGCTGCTGAGATTGGAACTCGTTATGAAGATAGTTACGCTGAAATCGATAGTTTCATCCCATTATCTCAGTTAGGTAAACCAAACCCTTATACAGTCCAAGGGGGTAAAGTTAAAGCTGATGCATGGTTATATAATGCAAATCTTACTTTCTCTCCAACTGATCAACACTCGATATACGGCTCTTTTAATCAAGGCTTTCAACTTCCTGATGTTGGTTTAGTTATACGTAATGCTGGAGTCGGTTTTAACCTTGCTTCATCATTTTTAGAACCTGTAAAAGTTGATAATTATGAGCTGGGTTGGAAGGGTGATTTTAAAAATATCTCATCTAGTTTTGCCGTATTCCATTCAACCTCTGACCTTGGAGGTGTCCAATCTTTTAACAATGGATTGGTTCTTGCTAGAACAAAAGAGAAAGTTTCTGGTGTTGAAGCAACTATTGACTACATTGATGATGTTAATGTTTGGGGGACTGGGGGGAGTGTAACGTGGATGAAAGGTCGTGAAACTCCACAAAACACGAATAAAGAACAAGATATGACGGGCTTCAGAATCCCACCATTAAAATTGACTGGTTACATCTCTTATAGTCCAACTGATACTTGGACGAATAGACTACAGGCAACTTACTTTGGTGCGAAGGACTACAGGTTGAATGGCGTAAACGGTTTTGGTCGTTATGATGTGAAATCTTATACAACGGCCGACTTAATCAGTAGTTTTGCGCTTAACAAAAAAGATATTGTAACTATTGGTTTAGAAAATATGTTTAACCGAAAATATTACCCACTTTATAGCCAATTGCTAAGATCTGGTGACAACACAAGTCACTTAGTAGCGAATGGAGCAACGTTAAAAGTTTCTTATAGTCATAAGTGGTAGTACTTATCTTTATTTGTGGTTAAAAAAACATGGGTCATTAAAGAATGGCCCAAGTTTTAACGTATAACATTCGTTAGCTTTTAAGGCCCTCTACATAGGGCTTTTTTTACTTTATAGCTATTTATGGATTTGCTTTTGGCAATGCAGAAATTAATTTAGACTCATAATCATCAAGTACCCCATCAATGTTTTCTACCCATTTCGTACCATTGGCAATTTGAGCTGATTTTGTCACCTTGCTATAAATGTGGAGAGGGGCTGTATTCAAGTCTTTCGCATTCACGACATTTGTATCTATTTCTGAGTGAATTTTGATTGACGCAAATCCAGGCTGGAACCATGACCAAAATTTATTAATTTTAATGGTGAGGATTAGATCGGCATTTGCTCGATTGGTTTCATTGTCTGTAATGACTTCATAACCTGATTGTTTAAGTGCATGAGTTGTGCGTTTTTGTAATAACTCAGACACGGTCTCTTTTTCTAAAAGAATATCGCCTAACGCTTTTCCGTAGCCATTTCTTTTACGCGCAACAGCTTTTGCTTTTTCTTCAGTAGTTGCTTTGGCTAAACCATCCTTTAAAGACGGAATATCAGGTGTGGTGGGTTTGTCTTGGAATGTTCTATTATCTTCGACCAGCGCGATAATTGCTTTCTTAGAACTCGGCACTTCTTGAGAGGATGCGGAAGTATTAGGCGTTGGAACTTGAATCAATCCGCGTGATGTCGCACAGCCTGAAAGAGTGGTTATTAAGAGCCCTATAGCAAGTAACATGGAAGAGCGTTTCATTTAAGATCCCCGAGAGTGGTGGTTATTGTAAAAAAGTGCATAAAGTTAATAAGATACGTTATAAAAAAGCTTAACTATTTCATTTTTAGCAGTAATTCAAAAGATTGGTTTGTAGAAGGCTGGGGGATTTTGATTGAATTTTACCAAAAAGTAAATAATAACCATTGTCAAATGAGAATAAAGACGTTAGATTGCGTTACAAATTTGATGGTTAATATTGATAATTGTAAAAAATGAAAAAGCGTTTCGAAAGTGAGTAAATTTATATTGATGCTTAAATGTCATCGGATTTAAATATCCGAAGTGTATGTTTCAGCCATCTTTAGATGGGTTGATGCAATGCTCGGTTTTCTTGAAAAATTCCAATTAAAAACAATCAGTGTGGCATATATAAGTTTGAATGCTTTATTTCTCTCCGCTTGTCAAAGTAGTGATTTAATGCAAGCTCAACCAACTCATGCAGTACAACTACTCAAACAACAAAAAGTCCAACAACCGAAACGTGTAGTGTTTTTCTTGGGTGATGGAATGGGCATGACTACACTTACCGCTTCCCGCATTTATGCTGTCGGTGAAGATGGTCAGTTAGCAATTGATCGGTTACCTGAGTCTGCCTTTGTTCGTACCTTTTCTGAAGATGCGCAAGTCACTGACAGTGCACCTTCGATGGGTGCGTACATGACCGGTGTGAAGATGAAAAATGAGGTGATCTCGATGCAGACAGGGACAATTGCAGTTGAACCTGATTCAGTAGGGAATAACCAGTGCGGGACTAACCCACAAAACAAAAATAAGCAAAACACACAGACTTTACTCGAATTAGCCAAAGCAAAGGGTTGGGGGACAGGGGTTGTGACCACGACGCGGATCACGCATGCCACACCAGCATCGACTTATGCGCATATTTGCCACCGTGATGCTGAAAATGATATTGCATCACAGCTGGTGCCGAGTTCAAAAGGGGATGCTTATCAAAGATATAACCCAAAACTCAAAGATGGAGTGGATGTGGTTTTAGGCGGCGGCAAGCGTCAATTTTTGCCTAAAGATGCAGACGGAGAGCGTACTGATGGGCGCAATCTAATTACCGAGATGCAAAAGGCAGGCTACCGCGTAGTTTTTGATGAAAACCAACTCTCCCAAGTGCAGCTGGCGAAAAATGAAAAATTATTGGGTTTATTTAATCACAGCCATTTAAATTACGACTTGGATCGCACCAAGAAAAACTTGGCAGAGCCGAGTCTCAAGCAAATGACGCTGTCTGCTTTAGACATCCTGACGCAAAATAAAAAAGGTTTTTTCCTGATGGTGGAGGGCGGGCGTATAGATCATGCGCTGCATGACACCAATGCCAAACGTGCTTTACAAGACACGATTGCCTTAAATGATGCTTTAGAAGCAACCATTCAAAAGCTTAAACAAAGTGATCCTGAACTTAAAAATACACTGATTGTAATCACAGCCGACCATGATCACACCTTGGTTTTAAATGGTTATGCCAAGCGTACAGGAAAATACGTCGAAGGTAAGGAAACCAGTGTGCTTGGATTGGTAAAAAACTATGATCAAGCGGGCTTTGCTCAAGATATTCATGGTCAACCTTATCCGATTATCGGTTTTGGTACGGGCAAAAAACGCCCCACTCAAAACCGTATGGATGACTTGGTACTGAACTTAAAAGACACTGATGTCTGTCATCCTGTACAAGGGCCAAAGGCACCACAAGGTGAAAAATATAGTTTCACCTATCCTTTGGCTGAAACGGGTTGGTGTACGGGCACTGCTGCGGATGATTTCCAACAAGAAGCTGTGATTCAAACGGGCTATAAAGATAAAGAAACGCATGGCGGTGCAGATGTGTTTTTAGGTGCGATTGGTCAGGGAGCCGATCAGTTCTCAGGTAGCCTTGAAAATATTGAGGTCAATCACCTCATTCGTAAGATCACAGGCTTATAGCAGAGGGATATCACATGAAACATACTTTAAAAACCATCCCATACATGATGCTTCTGCTTACAGCGTCGATTTCTTCAAGTGCTTTGTATGCTGCGGACACCACAGTTACACCGACGAAAAGCGTTATATTCTTTTTAGGCGATGGCATGGGACCAACCACAGTGACGGCAAGTCGTATTTATGCTGTGGGGGAAAATGGCAAACTGGCCATGGACCGCATGAAGCACGCAGCACGGATTAAAACCTATTCTGAGGATGGTCAAACCACAGATAGCGCTCCCTCTATGGGCGCCTATATGACTGGGCAGAAAAATAAAAATGAAGTGATTGCCATGACAACAGGAACGGTTGCGGTCGAACCTGAAGAAGGAAAATTGCCGAATGGCAAAAGCTTAGCGAAAGCCATCAACCGTTGTCCAGAACAGGGCAGTAGTATGGTCGCAGGGATGCCTGCGTTAAGTATTTTAGAACTGGCAAAAAAGCAGGGTAAAGCGGTTGGCGTAGTGACGACGACCGAACTCACCCATGCCACACCTGCGGCAACCTATGCACATATCTGTCACCGTGATGCGCAATACGATATCGCGCTTCAAGCTGTTCCAAAAGGTAAAGCTTATAATCCAAACTTATTGGATGGCATTAATGTCCTTATGGGAGGCGGCTTAAATCATTGGACGCCTTATGATGCAGTCTCTAACCCCAAAGGACGCTTGGATGGTCGTGATTTATTGGCAGAGTTTAAACAGCAGGGTTATCAAACCGTTTTAAGCCAAAGTGATTTGGCACAGACGGTCAATACTCAGAAAATTTTCGGCGTATTCTCCACACAGTCGCATTTAAATTTTGATTTGGACCGACTCAAGAAGAATATAGAGACTGAACCGAGTCTTGCGGCGATGACCAGTAAAGCGATTGATGCACTGCAAGCACAGAGTCATGGACAAGGCTATTTCTTGATGGTTGAGGGTGGGCGTATTGACCATGCGCTACATGCCAATAATGCCAAACGGGCATTGCAGGAAACCAAGGCATTTAATGATGCAATTCAAACTGCACTGGATAAAGTGGATTTGAGCAATACCTTGATTGTAGTGACGGCAGACCATGACCATGTGATGACCTTTAATGGTTATGCCGCACGAACGGGTCAAACGACGGAAACTAATCCAGGTATTTTGGGGCTGAGCTATGACTATAATATTGCAAAAGAGCAAAATGCTTACAGCAAAGTGCTGGCTGATGGCCAAGTACATAATCCATACCGCGATGTAAATGGGGCAACAGGAACGACGCTTGTTTTTGGAAATGGTACGGGTAAACGTTTAGATATTCGTGACAGTATTAGCAACGAGCAAGCCTTTGCTGACGACTATAAACAAGAAGTCGGGGTACAATTGACGAAAAGCGAAACACATGGCGGCGGAGATGTGATGCTGTTTGCTGAAGGAAAGAATTCAAATCTATTCAAAGGCACACAAGAAAATACATGGGTATTTGAGCAATTGAAAAAGGCGTTTGGATTCTAATGGATACAAGATTTATACGGCCGTTCAAATTCAAAATGAAATTCTTAGCATTGTCTTTCAGTTTGCTCAGTCCATGGGTATGGTCGGCCGATGAATATCGTATTGATTATCAGATTGAACGGTTGGATGCCAATGGGGTCACGACCATTCAAAAATACAGTGAGAAAATAATTCGAGATGAGCAAAATATTTGGATTGAACGTTTAAACACACAAACGCATGCTGACGAAGCCCAGACACATAGCAACGCTCATGTGTCTGCCAAAACAGACACCCATGAGCATGTGAGTTTTGACAGTGCAATTCAGTGGATGCAGCGCAAAGATGTAGTCGGGCAAGCAAACGTAGAAAGTCCGTTTCAGCGTTTTTATATTTTGCCAGATGAAAAAATGCGGGTGCAATTGCAGGATGTCGATCAAGAAATGCTAGGGATGAAAAACTGTTGGCGCTGTGAATATAGTTTGATTCATCCTGACATTTTAAAGCGAGCACAATTGATTCAACGTGATCCGAAGTTAGCGCATTATCAAATACGCAGTGCTGGGCAAACGTTGAATATTATATGGAGTGAACAGGATCAACTGGTTCAAAAATACGAATTGCTCAAACCGACCTCAGGCTATGCCAAAACCTTTACCGTGCGCAAAATTGGCCAACATGTTGCTATACCTTGGACACAAACAGAAAAATACAGCGAACGTGACTATGCGGACTTTAGTGATTAGCCGATGAGTTTTTGACTTTTAATTTCGACGTTACAATAGAAATACCCGTGATTTTTTTGGGAAAAATAAGCGCTTAGGACTGTGCCGCTTGTACGGTTAAACCACTCCACCGCTTAAACGCACGTCGAAAATTAGTGGCATCGTTAATTTGTAAATACTGAGAAATCTGTTCAGTTTTAAAACCATGTACACGATATAAAATGATGGCAGTATGCAAACGACTTTGATCGAGTTGCGCCTGAAAATGGGTCTGATGCTTTTTCAGTTTACGTTTTAAGGTGGCAGAACTCATTTGAAAATAGTCAGCGGTTTGTTCAAGTTGAATATTATTTTGAATATTCTGCATTAAATATTGGTGCAAACTGAGCAAAAAACTCTGTTGAATATTTTGAGCTGTCATTTCTTTCAGCGCATATTGATAACTGATTGAAGCTAAGGTCGAAGAGGCATTAGGAAGTTTTTCATAAATCAAATCGCGAGGTAGGCTCATCATGTTGATCGGGCGATTAAACTCTAAAGCACTGCCTAAATGTGTCCAATATTGTTCAATATAATCCGGTTCAGAAAAATTAAACTCGAATTTCCACGCTAATTTGGCTTGGTACAGTTGACGGCTAAACGCTTGTACTGCACTCATTGCGCTTTCGATTAAAAAGCGATTTTCAAGCTTGTTTTCATCTAACCAATAAATATGAATATGGCTTTGACTGTACATGAGTCGAGGGCATAACCAAGGTGAAACGGACGCGGAAAATGTTAAATAACGGCTAAGTGCCTCATCGAAGGTCGATGCATACAGCATGGATTTAATGGCGTCATTAAAGGGGGTGGTTAGGCTGCGTTGACCAAATAAAAAACTGATGTCCTGATTGCGAAAACACTGTTCAGCATTTTTTAAAACCTGTTGTAACTGTTGTTGACTAATTAGTTTTTGCCCCGAAAAGATATCTTCTAAGAAAATACTGCTGCCACTGAGCAGGACGTGATGTTCGACTTCATGACTCGCTGCCAAATCAATTAAAATAGACAATTGATGATGCGCAGGAATGTAGCTGTAGTCGCATTCAAAGCTCATACCATGACTCGCTTCGGTGAGTAGTACTGCTTCACTTGGAGCAATTGCTGATTTAAGGCACTCAAGAGTTGTTGGGCCGTTTGGTATTGCCCGACTGAACAGCAGGTCGTGAGTGCTTTTAAAGGAATGTGCACGGACAGATCACGTTGATAATAAGCACTGACCATAAGCATGCGTTCAAGTTGAGCAGCCATTTTTTCAGCCTGTTGTAGCTTCGTCTTTGGTAATAGCATAATAAAACGATCTCCTGCGAAGCGGCAGAGCAGGTCTTGTGGTCGTAAGTTTAAGCTAATCAATTGTGAAACATGCTGTAAAATCGATGTACCTTCATCAAAGCCATATGTTTGATTAATCTGATTAAAATTATGCATATCTAGCAGTATGACTGACATTTCGCTTGGTTCATGCAAGTTTTGCTCGATTGCGGCTTTGAGCTGTGTTTTAAAATAATGAGCATCGGCCAAAGGGGTGAGTGCATCGAATAAACGATGATCCCGATAAATGCGTTCTCGTTTTTGCATGTGTTTAGAAATTGCTAGTTCTTCTTGATGCCAAAAATAAATCCCGATGGTAAATAGACACAGTCCAATTGGAAAAGGAATGGACTCAAGCCATGCATCCCACATGATTTCTTTAGGCAGGCGAATAAACTCATCTAAGCTGTCCATCCACATGTGAAAAAAAATAAAACATAGTCCATAAAAGATATAGTTGGTTACACGGCCCAAAGGACGGCTTTTAATAATAAAGAAAATCCAAATACCAATAAAAACAGTTGCTCCCCCTTCACCTAAAATATCGACCCAGTTCCATTCAGCAAACGACTTGCTCTGCCCAAGTAGGATAAATAACCAAAGGGATAAGCTACAGGCAGTCGCTACACATAACAAAGGCCAGCGGTAGTAAGCAAAGTATTTAGGCATAGCATTTTTTGAAATGATTTATTTTCGCCCAAGCTAAACAGATTTAGATGACAGTTTGATGGCAATGGCTAGGGTCAAAATAGATCAATGTATTTTTGATTTTTGAGAATAAAAATGCTGAAAAACCCTATCCTTGAGGTGAATATGCATCATTCTGTATGCTCAGTATTTTCTCTATACAGATCAAATTAGCTCACTTTTTGCTGAAAATGGCTAAAAACAAATAAAAAGGGCAGATCGTAAAAGGGACTGTCACATCATGTTCACATTCAATTTCTATTGTGCGTTCAAACCATGCCACTTTGGCTTGAGGGGAAGAACATAATGCAAAATAATCAGAGCCGTTTCATGAAACATAAGCGTGCGGGTTTTCAGCTTAGCACACTGGTCCTGTCAATGCTGAGCATGACGCATCTACATGCCGAAGATAACACGGTGGAATATGTACAGGTTATTGGTCAAGCTGCAAGTATGGATAAAGCACTCAAAGAACAAAAACGTGCCGACCAAATCAGCAGTGTGGTACATGCTGATGGCATTGGACAATTACCCGATGACAATGCCGCAGAAGCGTTGCAACGGATACCGGGTGTATCTACAGAGCGTGACCAAGGCGAAGGACGTTTTGTTTCGGTTCGTGGTTTAGGCGCTGACTTAAATGCAGTAACCATCAATGGTACTTTGGTTCCCGCGCCTGAAAGCGATCGCCGTGGCGTAGCATTGGATGTCTTACCTTCAGAGCTGGTGCAGTCTTTGGCTGTGGTGAAAACGCTGACACCAGATATGGATGCCAACTCATTAGGTGGTACGGTGCAGGTTGAAAGCTTATCGGCTTTTGACCATGACGGTTTGTTTTATACAGGAACGGTTGAAGGTGGTTATGATGAAAAACGGGAAAAATATAGCCCTAAAGCATCTGGTGCTATCAGTAACCGTTTCAGTGTTGGTGAAGGGCAAGACAACCTTGGGGTGGCACTGGCACTGAGTTATCAAAACCGAAAATTTGGCTCGGACAATGTTGAAACGGGTGGGGCTTGGGATGGTGACGCACTTGAAGAAACCGCAATGCGTCAATATGACATCGAGCGTGAGCGCATTGGTGCGGGACTGAATTTTGATTATCGCCCCAATGACACAGGCGAATACTATTTAAGAACTTTATATAGTCGCTTTAAAGACACTGAATCACGTCAGGAAGTGGCGGCTGAATTTTCTGAACCACAACTTGCAGGCCAGCGTGGTGATGCAGAAGTGACTCGTTCACTGAAGAGCCGTGAAGAAACACAAGAAATACAGTCTTTTGTCCTCGGTGGTAAGCAAGGTTTTGGCACGTGGACGGTGGAAGGCCAGCTCGGTTATAGCGAAGCATCGGAGGAAAATCCAGGGGGAATTTCGGGGGCAAAATACCAAGGTGATTTTAGTAACGTTGGATTTAATAGTACGCAAAAACCTGTAATTACGGCAGACCAAGATTTTTATGATGCGGCCAACTATGAGTTAGATTCGGTTTCTTGGGAAAAATCTAAAACCACCGATAAAGAATACAACGGTAAATTAGACTTTTTGAAAGACTATATGCTGGGGAATTATGCGGCTGCATTGAAGTTCGGCGGAAAAATCAGTCAACGTGAAAAAACCAACAATACCGATGAATGGAAATATGAAGATCTCAGTACGTCAAGTTCAGATTTCAATTCAAACAGCCATTATGAACTGGGACAGTTTGGTCCAACCATTAATGAAAATGCTATTAAAGATAAAATCAGTGGATTAAATCCAAATGATGATGTGGTTGCTGACGGTTCAATCATTAATGATTTTAAGTCGAATGAAGACATACAAGCGGCTTATGTCATGAATACGATAGATATTGATCAACTGCGTGTGATTGCAGGATTACGTTATGAAAATACCAACTTTGAAGCACGTGGTTTTGAGTTTAATGATGATGTGATTACTGCGACTAAATATGAAAATGACTATGATCATTGGTTGCCGAGTTTGCATTTTCGTTATCAATTGGCCGATAACGCATACCTCCGTGCCGCTTGGACCAATAGTGTGGTACGTCCAAACTTTGCGCAAAGTGCACCGGGTGTTTATATTGATGGTGATGAAGCTGAATTTGGTAATCCAATGCTGAAACCGTTGGAGTCTTCGAATTTTGACTTAGGTGTAGAAAAGTATTTTGGCAAAGCCAGTATGGTGGGCTTCTACGCATTTTATAAAGATATCGACAATTTTATTTACAACACCAATATTGCAGGAACGGGCCAGTGGGCTGACTTTGATGAAGCCATTACTTATAAAAATGGCAATGAAGCGAAACTGTACGGAATGGAATTTGCTTATTCACAAAAGTTTGACCATCTAGGAGCACCTTGGAATGGTTTCTTATTGGGTTTGAATACCACCTTTAGTAAGTCAGAAGCAGATATTGATTCGATGAAAGATGGCGAGCTTCTGAGCCGTCGTATTCATTTACCAAACCAGTCGGATGTGGTAGGCAATGCCATGATTGGTTGGGAAAATGAGCGTTTCGGCGTACGTTTGTCTGCAAACTATAAGTCTAGCTATTTATATGAGTTAGGTGATATTGATACGCCTGAAAAAGATACTTATACCGATGAGCAAGTCTTTCTCGACTTTAGTAGTCATCTGAATTTGTCAAAAAATTTACAATTAAAGTTTGATGTACAAAACATCACCGATGAGCACTATTACAACTACGCAGGTGCGAAGGCTTACAACGCGCAGTATGAAGAATATGGCCCAGCCTATAAGCTTGCTCTGACTTACACCCATTTTTAAATTTCACTAAATAAACGCTCAGGTTTTCTTTGTTGAGAAGAAAACCTCGAGATATGGTTGCCCAAATTTGAGTAATTTTATGAATTTTTCAAGCTTTAAATTGTCTGTTTTAACAAGTTGCATAGTGTTACTGACAGCATGTAGTCAGCATGGTGTTTCTCCATCTCCTGTAAGCTCACAACCATTAACGGTGGATCAGCCAACAGCAGAAAAGCTCCAATTACGCGAAGTTGATACAAATGAAGCTAAAACTGAAGATGTGCAATGGTTGAGCTTAAGTACATGGCCAGAAGTGACAGCTCTATTGAGCAGTAAGAATAAAGGTCTTCAGTTTTTAGATGATGAACAAAATGTATTGCATCACATTCAAGGGCAGTTTGGACGTTTTGATTACCGGATTGGTTCGGAGCGTTTATTGATTGCTGCATCGAATTTGCAACAACAGCAAATTCAACTGATGAGCATGAACTTAAAAAATAAAGTATGGGACAAAGCCAGCTTTATTCCAAAGCGTTCATTTAAGTCCGAAGATGTTTGTCTATACACCGATGCTCAAGGCTTGAGTTTTGCCTTTTTAGTCGGTGAAGAAGGGATAGGTGAGCAGTGGCTTGTGGCGAATCGTGAAAAAGCATTGGCCCTGCCGCAGTTGGTACGTCGTTTAAGTTTTCCACCTGCAAGTACTGTTTGCAAGGTGAATGATACTAGTGCAGAACTCTTAATCAATGAAGAAAATGTCGGTGTTTGGGTCTATCCTGCCCATTCTGAAGCAGATATGGTGCGCCAAGCAGTCGATTTGGTAAAACCGTTTGGCTCGATTCAAGGGACACCATCCGCAATTAGCATTGTGGATGATCACATTGCGGTGCTTGATGAAGAAAAACCACTGCTTTATCGTTATCAAAAACAAGACAAGCATTGGAACATCCTAGAACCATTACAGCTGAGTGGTTTAAAGGAGGCGGAAAGTCTGAGTATTCGCGGAAATTTAACCGATAAATCTCTACTGATTTTAGATGATAAAACGGTGAAAGCAGCCGATGTTGAATGGGAAACTCAGACCCAGACCAAAGCTCAAAGTATCATCACTATCCCTGCAGAAGTGCAGACAGAGGGTGTGCCAAGTACAGGTGATGCGGCTGATGATCCTGCTATTTGGCACAATGCCACACAGCCGAGTCAATCCCGTATTTTAGCGACAGATAAACAAGGCGGCTTACAAGTCAATGACCTACAAGGTAAAGCTGTACAGTATTTGCCAGTCGGGAGACTCAATAATGTCGATGTACGCCATGGCTTTAAGTGGGGTAATCAAACGGTTGATTTGGCTGTGGCATCGAACCGAGACCACAACAGCTTACATGTATTTGCGATTCAACCAAAAACAGGCAGGGTCTTTGTGCTTGGTGAGTTACCAACGACTTTAGATGACATCTACGGCATTTGTATGTATCGCGATGCTCAAGGTGAAATCTATGCCATTCCAAACGATAAAAACGGGACTTTTGTTCAATACCACATTACCGCTACGCAGCAAAAATTAAGGGCTGAAGAAGTACAACGTTTTTCAGTTAAAACCCAACCTGAAGGCTGTGTCGTAGACGACGCCACAGGACGTATTTTCTTGGGTGAAGAAGATGTCGCGGTGTGGGTAAAAGATCTCAATCCAAAAACTCAGCTCCCTATGCAGCAGGTGATAGGTGTAGGAGAGGTGATGCATGATGACATTGAGGGAATGGGACTTTATCACGGTAAAAAGCAAAGTTATTTGGTAGTTTCAAGCCAAGGCAATGACAGCTTTGTGGTGCTTGATGCCGCAGCACCTTATACGGTTCGTGGCGCATTTCGTGTAGGCATCAATATCGACAAAGGCATTGACGCTGTGTCTGAAACAGATGGACTAGATGTGAGTTCCCTAAATTTTGGTGGCAAATGGAAGCAAGGCATGTTGGTGGTGCAAGATGGACGTAAACGGATGCCTGAAACCAATCAGAACTTTAAATATGTGCCATGGGAAAAAATCGCTCAAGCCCTGCATTTAGACTAAATAGCGCTTTAGTACATAGGCTGGGGCAAAGAGTCACAGCCCATTTTAAAAATATACATGTACTGCACCATGCAGTAAAAAATTGGAGTGCGTTATGCAAGCAACAATGGATCAAATGTCGGTTTGGATGTTGATTAGCCATGCCAGTGTGTTGGTGAAAGTAGTGATGTTGATTTTGGTTTTATCCTCAGTAGTAAGTTGGTATTTAATCGTGCGTCACGGTATGTTACTTCGTGGACAAGAGCAGCTTTGGAACCGCTTTTTAAAGAATTTTAGACAGCAAAAAGATCTCAATCTTTTACAGCAAGATTACCAACAGCCTGAACAACAGAAAGGCGTAGTCAGCATTTTTCAACATGGGGTGGATGAATACCATCAATTGATCAAAGATGAGCAACTCACTACAAGTGATGTGATTGATGGGGTAGAACGTCGTTTGCTCAGCAGCATCAGTGAAGAAGAAGAAAAGCTTCAGCAAAATCTGACCTTTCTTGCAACAGTCGGTTCAGTCAGCCCGTATATAGGCTTATTTGGAACGGTCTGGGGCATTATGAATGCGTTTATTGGACTGTCTGCCGTTGAACAGGCAACCCTCAATACAGTTGCACCTGGAATTGCAGAAGCGCTGATTGCAACAGCCATTGGTTTATTTGCCGCTATTCCTGCGGTAGTCGCGTATAACCGCTTTTCGGCACGTGCTGACAAGCTTTCCAGTCGTTATTACGGTTTTGCCAATGAGTTGCAAACGCGTATTTATCGTTTGTTGGGGCACACTGAGCGCGCTTCGCGTTAAGGAGCAACAGCCATGATTAAGCGTCCTCAAAAATTAAAACTCAATGCTGAAATGAATGTGGTTCCTTATATTGATGTCATGTTGGTGCTATTGGTGATTTTTATGGTGACTGCACCGATGTTGACACAAGGCATTCAAATTGATTTGCCTAAAGTGGATGCCAATGTCATGCCCGCGTCACAACAGCAGCGTATTGTGACCTTATCTATTCAAGCCAATGGTCAGTATTACTGGAATATTGGTTCGGAAGTGAATACTGAGAAAGTCACGGATCAGGCCATTGATTTAGCCAGTATGCAACAAAAGCTCGTTCCGATTATTCAAAAAGATAAAAGCCTACAGTTTTATGTGCGTGCCGATCAGGATGCCGATTATCAACTGGTTGCACAGGCCATAGCATCCTTGCAAAAAAGTGGGGTAACGAACTTGGGGCTAGTGACAGAGGAACCACAATCATGATGGCAACCGTTTCCAAAATTAGGTTTCGTGATCAAGGTCTAGCGCTTTCGGTCACGGCTGGATTGCATATTGCGCTAATTGCATGGTTATGTACGGTTGAGATGCATGAAACATTGGTGGAACCTAAGCCGAAAACCATTCAATTACAATTTGTGCAAATACCACCTCCTGCCAAACAGCAACCACAACCTAAAAAGCCTGAACTGATAGTCGAAGAAAAACTGCTACATGAGCCTGTCCCAAAAAAACAGATTGTGAAACCTGCTGAAGTTCAACCGAAAACCACCAAGAAGTTTGTAGAATCACAGAGCAACAAAATTGTACCTACAGCGGCTAAACCGACACAGCAAGTCATGACAGAAAAGCAAACGGCAGCAGCTGAATCTCAGAAAACAGTAGATACGCAGTCTAAAGCGGATATACCAACTCAGACAAAGACCCAGAAATCAGTAGAACCCAAAGCACAAACTCATCCTGAAACATTTGATGTTAAAAATTATCAACCTGTTGCAAAAATAGCACCAGCCTATCCTGAACAAGCTTTGGATCGTAAACTTGAGGGGGATTGCACAGTGATGTATAGCGTAAATGAAAAAGGACGGGTAGAAAATCCTAAAGCACAAGGCGATTGTCATCCGATGTTTGTACGACCTTCGATTCAGGCTGCACTCACTTTTAAATATCAGCCTCGTCTCGTCGATGGCAAACCGACCAGTGTGTCGAATGTTAAAAATACCTTCCAATATCGTATTGAAAGTTAATTTTATGTGGCTTTGTTGCACAAACATTCAAAAGCTAAACTTCTTCCAAGTTATCTAAATTTAAGTGGCAACTTGGGTGTGAGGTCGACCTAAATCTGTAAATTTATTTAATACGGCCACACGTGCATGAATCTCATTGACTTGGCTTTGAAAGTTTCTCGCACGGAGTTTATCGCCTAATAATTTGATGCAATGCATCTTGGTTTCTATCAGACTTCTGCGATGATAGCCTGACCAATTTTTCCATATTGTTCTTCCTAAACGTTTAACTGTTCGAAGTAATTCATTTCGCTCTAGCGAGCTGGTCTTTGTATCTTTCCAAGGTTTCGCATTTTTTCTTGGCGGAATCACCGCATGTGCTTGTCGGTCTGCAATTACTTGACGGCATTGCTTGGTGTCATAAGCCCCATCAGTATAGACAGAGTCAATCTGCTCATCTTGTGGAATCTGATCGAGTAAATCACCAAGCACTTGTGAATCACTCACATTATTTGTAGTGAGTTGAATAGCGCGTATTTGAAGGGTTTCAGCATCTATACCAATATGAAGTTTACGCCATTGGCGACGATATTCAGGTTGGTGTTTCTTACGCTTCCATTCACCTTCGCCTAGAAACTTTAAGCCAGTAGAATCGACGAGTAGCTGGAGACCATTACTGCTTTTTTGATAGTTAATTGCAATATCAATATGCTTTTGTCTTCTGCAGATGGTGGAATAGTCTGGTGCTGTCCAATCTAATCTACAAAGATGAATGAGACTTTGCACAAAGCCAGTGACCATGCGTAAAGAAAGACGAAATAAGGATTTGATCATTAAACAGCATTGGATGGCTGTATCTGAATAAGTTTGATTTCGACCATGTTTACCTTTGGGTTGAGCGTACCATTGAGTCTTGGGATCAAACCAAATTGAGAGATTTCCTCGATTTATTAATGCACTGTTATAAGAAGACCAATTGGTTGTACGATAGATTTTAGGTGTGGGCTTATTCATTTGAGAATTATATTGTGGAATAAGCCTTTAGAGATAGGTTTGTGCAACAAAGCCCTTTTCAACTACCATTTCCATGGTTATATCTGTAATTTTTAAATGATGCCAATCTTTTAAATACAGATTCATATCTCTGTCATATACAGCGACTGTATTGGGTTTTAGCTCTGATTTAGATTCAATATAGTGTTTATGAGCATTTAACACAGTCGGAATTTGCCGATGATTATGACGTTCCTGAGAAGCTTTTTGACGTAGCTGTTCTTTTTTGTCATTAGGGTTTATCCCTTGGGACATCTCTAGAAGGTACTCGGTAGCTTTTTGCCTTGCTGTTTCAGGTGTATAAAGACCATGATCACCGATGGTTACACGACAAGGAGCGCCACTTGGCATCTTTTTCTCAACGGTATATACCAGAGAATGGCGAGTGGCCCTGATAGCAAAGCCAATAAGTTTAAGGTCACGAAAGAAGATTTGTTTACCCGTGGGAATATCAAAACAATATGATTTTGATTCTTTTAATGAATCTTCCGCGTTTGGATCTGACAGTTGTTTAATCAGGTTTTTAACAAACGAGAGGGTAATAATTACTTTCTTATTAGACATTTTCATTTCCTAACAGCACTAGCTGAATTAGTGATTAGATCTTTGGTATACATGGAGTATACAAAGGGCTAGAAAATGAAAATTAATTTGATAGAGAATTTAGAAATTTTGTTCATGATTATTAAAAAACAATCACTTAAAGTACTCCGAAGATGCCGCTGCATGTGTCGTTACCCTGAACCCGATGAGTTCAAGGTGGACGCGACGTATACTTGCTGGGTTTCCCACATGAAAGTGGGCATACACTCTAAATATACAGAACACATCCATAAGTTTAAGTATCGGCAGGGGAATAGACCCGCTGGCGAACACCTCAGAGTTGCCTTAAGTATAACGAATCTCACGCTGATGGCAACTCATACACCGCTACGAACTGTAAACAACTGGAGTAAGTGTTGATACTTTATTCAATTCAGTCGAGTTTAAACAAGTTCCGCAACGTCATCGATAATATTTGCCAGTAATCGTTCTGCGTGTGCATACTCTTGCAGTGTTTTATTCATCGACAATACTTCTTGCATTAACTCTAGTGCCACCATAATGATAATTTTACTGGGTTCTACCCGTGGCGCTTTACGGCGAAACTCATCATATTTATCATTTAAAAGCAGAGCTGCACGTTCAAGGTCGGCTTTTTCTTTTTCCGTTGTGACTAAACGAAAGCTATGACCTAAGACACGTAATTCAACGGTAATTGGTTCGCTCATGATTAAACTTCCTCGCCAGCTTCAGTAGGGTGGGCAAGTTGTTGAATTTCTTGCGCGTGATGATCTTGCTCTGTGCCTAAAACAGCCAAACGTTGGATGATGGCTTCGACTTTAGCTTTGGCATGCTCATTTTTTTGTAACAATCTTTCACGTTCTTGCTGAAGTGCTTGGATTTCTTGCTGAGCTTGCCGCTGATCATTGTTCATTTTTTCTTTAATTGCACGTAATTCATTACGTTCAGCCAAGATTTCCTGAAAGCGATTTTTTAAATCCGTACAACTTTTTTCCAAACGACTATAACGATCGGCCAAAGCAGTCGCATCAGTGTTTAAGTGTTGATATTGGGTCTGAGCGCTGCTTAATTGCTCAGTTAAATCATCAATTTGTTCTTGCTTCTGGGTAATTAAGCCATTTTTTTGCACAACTTGAGAACGGTGCTGTTCTTCAGCATCCAGTTTAGCTGCATTTAAAGTGCTATTTTCACTTTCAAAATGAGCAAGTCGCGTTTTTAAAACGCCAATATGCGCCTGTAGACGCTGTAATTCTTCTAACATATCGTGGTCGCACAGTGCTGCAAACAAAGGTAATATATAAGAAGTATAGAGATTGGATAAACGAATGCAAGACGATATTTCAGGTTGGTCAGAATGGCAGCCAAATTTTTCTAAAATTGAAGAGATTTCTAGCCCAAGTGAGTTACATGGTTTACTCACGGGTATCATTTGTGTAACTCAGGCACCGAGCCGTGAAGAGTGGCAACACATCCTCACGACTTTGGAAATTCCTGAGTTAAGCGAAGAAGCTTTGGCTTTGTTAGCCGATGAAGCAGAAGATGTCGCACATGCACTTTCTGACGATGAATTGGACTATTTACCGTTACTTCCCGATGACACTCATACGCTAGCAGATCGTGTACAAGCTTTGGCGGATTGGTGCGCAGGCGTAGTGCTGGGCTTTGGTTTGGCGTCGGGTCATATTCGCCCAGATGAAATGGAACTTATCGAACATTTACAAGATGTGGCGGCAGTTGAGTTTGAAGAAACTGATGATGATGAAGAGGGTGAAGAGAGCTATCAAGAGTTATACGAGTTTGTACGTTTAATTCCTGTGAGCTTATCTGTAGGCCGCAAAAAGATTGCAGTTGATGAAAGTTCGCTGCTTAAACACTTTCATAACAAGCAAAAAATTGATCGTTCTGTAACAGAAGCGAACAATGTTGTAGAAATGTTTACGCCGCATCGCCCAAGCTGATTGGCATAAGACTTGCTGCGCGTACATGATAGGGTGCGCGTGGCATTTTTATTCTTTGGTATAAAAAAGACAGATCAAACATGAAACTAACGCAAGTGGATTTTCAGGAACGCCGTGACCGTTTAGCTGCACAAATGGGTCCGAACAGTATTGCCATTATCGCAACCAGTCCAGTGGCGATGCGTAATCGTGATGCAGACTATAAATACCGTACCGATAGCAGCTTCTTTTATCTGACTGGTTTTGCTGAGCCCGAAGCCGTAGCGGTTATTGAAACCTTTGCCGAAGACGATGAAGACGGGTACAGCTACAGTTTGTTCTGCCGTGAACGTGACCGCGAGATGGAAATCTGGAATGGTTACCGCGCAGGTGTGGATGGTGCGGTAGACGACTATGAAGCTGACGAAGCGTATGCGATAGATTTGTTAGATGAAGAAATCATTGAAAAACTCTTAAGCAAAGAAAAATTATTTTATCGTATTGGGCAACAGCCCGAATTTGATGCGCGTGTAGCAAAATGGATCACGACGGCCAATGGTGAGTCACGTCGTGGGACTGCTGCACCTGCACAAGTGATACAGCTCGATCGTATTTTAGATGAAATGCGTTTGTTTAAGTCAGAACAAGAAATTGCATTGATGCAAACAGCTTCAGATATTTCCGCACAAGCGCATACTCGTGCCATGCAAACTGTTAAGCCAGGCATGATGGAATATGCTCTAGAAGCTGAGCTGAATTATGTATTTGGTCAAAATGGCTGTGTACCGTCGTATAACAGCATTGTCGGTGGTGGTGAAAACGCTTGCATTTTGCACTATGTAGAGAATAACAAAGAGCTAAAAGATGGCGATTTGGTGCTGATCGACGCAGCGTGTGAATATGAATATTATGCTTCAGACATCACCCGTACTTTCCCCGTCAATGGAAAGTTCAGCCCTGAGCAAAAAGCTCTTTATAATGTAATTCTCGATGCACAACTTGCTGCAATTGACGCAGTGCGTGTAGGCAACTCGTATAAAGAACCACATAATGTTGCTGTGCGCATTCTAGTCCAAGGCCTACTTGATCTGGGGATTATGCAAGGTGATATTGAAGAGATTATCCAAAAGGAAAGTTTCCGTCAGTTTTATATGCATGGTACAGGACATTGGCTCGGTATGGATGTGCATGATGTTGGTTCATATAAGCAAGAAGGTGTGTGGCGTACCTATGAAGAAGGCATGGTGGTGACGGTTGAACCAGGCTTGTATATTGCACCTGATGATGAAACGGTTGATGTGAAATGGCGTGGCATTGGTATTCGTATTGAAGATGACATCGTAGCAACCAAAAACGGTCCACTGAATTTGACTGCGAAAGTGGTGAAGTCGGTAGAAGAGATTGAAGCGTTAATGGCGCGATAAATATAATTTACTGTATAAAAGCCGATCATGAGATCGGCTTTTATTTTTTATAAGGTGTTTATGGAGTTGTTAAATAGACAAGTAGAATAGTGTTCTTGCATAAGTCGTTTTTTGAACTGTATTGAAATCACAATGAAAGTTCCCTTTCCTTTTCAAAGGAGAGGGCTAGGGAGAGGATTTATATGAAGAATCATCCCTCATCCTGACGTTCTCACCAAGAGAAAGTGACATTCAACACTCATTATATTGCCAATAAATGATCGTTTTTTTGACTTTTGCAATAGTTCTAATATTTATAAATAAAAAATTTTAGTTATTTCATCATCATTTTTATTAACAACAGAAATTAGACAGCATGAAAGATTTATCTGATTTAAAGCATAGAATTCAGGCAAAGACGTTAGATTTAGTTACACAGAGAAATGGGGTTTCAGTGTATCAAGGGCAATCCTTTCAAGGAGAAGTCTTTATCAAAATAGCAAATAATCAAACGGCTAATGATCGTTACTGTGAAATCTTAGAAGCTCTCAAAGAATTTCCACTAACGCCAAATGTATTAAATAAGTTTGAATGGGAAGGTTCTTCTATCCTTGTCATGAGTGCCATACAAGGTACTCAAGTCGATCAAGCATTAAAGAATTGTACGCGGGTACAGAAAATCTCTTTGCTTTGGAATGTAGGACGAGCTTTGGGCGAACTTCATCGTGCGCTTCCACAAACGCGCATATTGAATATGAGGTTCTGGCAAGATCGAGACGGCTTATCAACACATTGGGTATTGTGGAAGCAACAATTAGAATTGATGATCTCAAAATGGATGTCTCGTATAAATCCATTGTCATCTGATTATCATGAGTTTTGTGACCAATTGAATGAGTTACGAAAATACGCTAAAGCGATATGTGAGCCGACACAGCTTCATTTACTGCATTGTGACTATATTGGTCGAAATATCCTTGCAGACAGTGAAAATCGGATTTCGGGTATTATAGACTTTGACGCTGCTCGTATTGGAGATGCGGTTTATGATTTAGCCAAAATTATTTGGGTGGATATAGATTTCTCTGATTTAGAATTACGGAATGCTTTTTTAGAAGGTTGGGAGTGTACATATAAGCAGACAGTGCCTAAAATGAAATTTCTATTCTATGTGGGTATTCAATGTCTTGCCGCAATCGCTTGGACAGATAAAAATCCTTCCGCTGATGGGACAAATCCTCTTTTTCGTGCTTCCGCAATTCGGACGCTGAGAATTGCATTAAAGGAATTAGAGATACTTTGATTAGATTCTAAGACTCTTGTTTCGAATAAGCACTATTATGTTAAATAGGGGAGAAACTAAGCTAAAATTAGGATTTTAATTTAGAGAAAGTAATGTCTCAGATAAAAATTTATGCTTTAAATGAAACAATAGAATTACATCGTGATAATTTAAGTAAAGCTATCCATCAGGCTTTAGTTAAAGAATTAAAATACCCTGAAGAGAAAAGGTTTCAACGTTTTATCGCACTAGAATCCAAGAATTTTGTATATCCAGTAGATCGCAGTAAATCTTATATAATTATTGAAATTTCTATGTTCGATGGACGAACAAAAGAGACTAAAAAAGCATTTATTAGGTCTCTATTCGAAAATATAAACAATCTATGCGGTATTGATTCAAATGATGTTGAGATAACTATATTTGAAACTCCTAAAGAAAACTGGGGCATTAGAGGGAGAAATGCGGATGAACTACAGTTGAATTATAAGGTAAATGTTTAAATTTGCTAAAAATAACATAATACACCTTATTAGTAATCCTTTAAATTACATTTTAAATTCAATTGCTTATGTTTTATTGAAGAGCTCAATCTGAAGTGGTTGGGCTTTTTTATGTATTATTCATTTTTCATGATCATTATTTGTTTAAAGTTGCACATTTCTTATAAGTCTGTTTAAACAGTGTCCTGAAGAAGTTTTGAGGGAACTTTAAAAGACTGTCTTTTCAGAAATCATGACATGACACTTTACGGTGAAAGTACGTAAAAACATCCATTTCATTATAAAAAAGAAAATCTTTGATGTAATATAAATCCATTAAAACTTATAGGTATTTGAAGTTTTTGACTTTAGGTACGCCATAAAAAGGATAGAAGCATGCAACAAGAAGTCATCATAGTCGGTGGTGGTATGGTCGGACTCAGTCTGGCGTTGATGTTAGCCAAACAAAACATTGCGGTGAAGCTTTTAGAGGCGATCAAATACCCAAATTATGATGATGTAAACCTTGCACCATACCACTCTAGCTTTGATGCAAGAAACAGCGCCTTGTCACGTCGGACAGTTCAAATTTACCAAGAACTGGGTTTGTGGAGCGCTTTACAAGAACATGCAACACCTATTTTAGAAGTGAATATCACCGAACAAGGTAGCTTTGGGAAGGCGCGACTCAAAGCAGAACAAGAAAAAGTCGAAAGCTTCGGACAGGTCATAGAAAACGCATGGCTCGGTCGTGTACTACTGACGGAAGTTCAGAAGAAACCATTCATTGAACTGATTGATGGTGTACAAGTCACCCAACTGACCCAAGATGCTGATATGGCCTACATAGAAGCGAGTCGTGGAGAAGAACAACTGTCATTGCAAGCAAAACTTGTCATTGCCGCAGATGGACGTGATTCATTCTGCCGTAAAGCCTTAGGAATAGGTGCTTCGGAGCATGACTATGATCAAGTCGCTATTGTGACCACGGTACAAACTTCAAAACCGCATAACCATGTGGGTTTTGAGCGTTTTAGTAGCTTAGGGCCATTGGCACTGTTGCCGCTTCCAGGTGAATACCGTCGCTCCGTGGTTTGGCCTGTGAAAAAAGGTACTGAAGGTGAATGGTTGGGCGATGAAAATGACCAACATTTCTTAGATGCCTTACAAGACACTTATGGCGACCGTGCAGGAAAGTTTCAAAAAACAGGTAAGCGTTTTAGCTTTCCATTATCACAAGTACTAGCAGAAAAGCAGGCCGTAGGACGAGTGGTCTTAATGGGCAATGCTGCGCATACCATTCACCCCGTTGCGGGGCAAGGTTTTAACTTGTGTATGCGAGATGCGCACGTCTTAGTACGTTATTTAACGGAGCAAATTGCGCAAAATGCCGACTTGGGCGATGCCGTAATGCTGCAAGCCTATGAGGCTTCACGTTTGACCGATCAACAACGCGTAATTAAGTTCTGTGATTCGGTGGTACGAGGCTTTAGCAATAGCAATCCAATCTTAAAGTTTATTCGGAATACTGGTCTGGTCGCATTTGATACGATTCCAGGCATTAAACCACTCGTTGCCAACTATGCCATGGGGCTAAAAGCATGAGTCATGTTCAAACTGATGTTTTAGATGTGGTGATTATTGGCGGTGGTTTGGTTGGTGGACTGACCGCCTTGCTTTTGGCACAAGGCGGTGTGCAAGCTACCGTATTGGATGCTGCACCTATTTTAGATGAGCACAAGACCTTAAGTGTTGCAAACCCACGTGTCTTGGCACTCAGTCAAGCGACGATACACCTACTTAAAACCGTTGATGTTTGGGATAAAATTGCCCGCCAGATGCCGTATAGTGGCATGCAGGTGTGGAATAAAAATGGCTATGGTGAAATTAACTTTGGTCATGCGTCCAAGCAGGAACCACATGGCGAACAAGCCCTCGGTTCTATGGTTGAGCCAAGTTTGCTTAATTTAGCGATTCAACAGCAGATGCTTGCTGTACTCAACGATTACCGCACCCAAGTTAAAGTTACGCGTGTCGAAGAAGGTGTTGGGCTATGGTATATCCATTTGGCCGATGGTACGGTGTTGAAAACCAAACTGGTGATTGGTGCAGATGGTGCAAACTCTTTTGTACGGGAACAAGCGTTTATCGATATCGATGTGCTGGACTACAAACAGGCTGGTTTAAGCTGTGCCATTCGCACTGCACAGCCTCATCAACACGTTGCACGTCAGATTTTTTTAGAAACGGGGCCTTTGGCATTTTTACCAATGGCGAGTTTAAAACCAGAGCAAGCAGGGCATTGGCAGTCTATCGTATGGACGCTCCCCGATGATTATGCAGAAGAATATGCTGCACTTTCAGATGCTGAATTTACCCAGCTGTTAACGCGAGAAAGTCATCATATGTTAGGCGAAGTGTTGGAAGCAACACCGCGTGCCACTTTCCCACTCAAAGCACGTGCTGCACAGCAATATGTTAAAGCGGGCTTGGCTTTAATTGGTGATGCGGCTCATGTGATTCATCCCTTAGCAGGACAGGGGGTGAATATTGGTTGTCTTGATGCGGCTGTACTGTGTGATGTATTACTACATGATCTAGCACGTGGCGTGTGGGCACATGAGCAAACACTGAAGCGTTATGAACACCGCCGTAAAGGACAAAATGATGCCATGATGCATAGTATGTCTGCCATCGGTTGGATGGAAACCACACAACTCTTTCCTGTGGTATGGGCGCGAAACTTTGGTTTGAAACAGGTTGAAAAATTGCCTGTATTAAAAGATGCTTTTATGGCACAGGCCAATGGTTTAGGGTTGCTCAAAGAGACGCGTTATGCTGTGTAAGAAAGGAAGTGTTATTTTTTAGCCAGTCGTAAAATAAGATTACGATTTTGATTAAAAAAGATACGATTTTCCGTTGAATAAGACTATGCGAAAGGCTGAGAGCTTGTTAAATTTCAACATAATTGGAAACCAGTAATTCATGGGAACCTAAAATGTCATTTGTGGGGAGATTAAGATGACTGATTCAAATGATTATGATGATGTAGAAGACTCAACAGTCGACGAAGACGAAGCTCAAGCAGCGGAAAAAGGCGCATCAGATTCTTCTGATAATGCTGCAAGTGATGGTGATGTTGCCGAAGCTGAAACACTTACGGTGACTGCAAAATTAAAACAACGCCAAGCACTTGAAGACGAAGTTGCGGCATTCCTTGCTCGCGGTGGCCGAATTACTGAAGTGCCAACAGATGAGTCTGCGAAAGACTAAGAGAGTTAAAAACACCACGCCTGACGTGGTGTTTTTTTGTTTTTTAAAACTGATGTACAAATCATTTGCGCTTGAATGAGTCCTGTATCGTCGTTAATTGTTGTGCTAGACGAATCGTAGGCAAAATGATTACTTTTTCAATAGACAGGCTATGCCTGTGATGATTGCACCAACTGTGGCTAAAAGCATGTCTTGGTGTGCGTCCCAAATATCACCTTGTTGCCCATTGTAGTTTTCAGCATCTTCAGGCGATAAGCCCATCGCAATAAACCATTCAATCCATTCGTAAATGAGGCTACTTGCCATCACAAATTGAATGACCAGCAAGAATAGGGTGAGTTTAGAAAGTTGAGGCAGCCACACTTGAAACAGACGGTAGAAAAACGGGTAGAGCAGCAGACCATATGCTAAATGTACAAAGCGATCATACATATTCCGCGTCCAACCTAAACTTTGGTTGAGGTCGAGGTTTAAATATTGAATTGACCATTCATTATAGGGTACATAAGAATATAGATAATGCGCACCGAGTATATGAATCAGCAAAAATCCAATATAAAGCATAAAACTGATTAAGCTGAGCCCCATTTTATAAAGACAAATGATCAGCGTCACCAACATGAATACGGTTCCGACCTGATGCAAAATATAAGAGCTGAGTTCAAGGGGGTGGATCGATGCGAAAGCAATGGCGACAGCGAGTACAATGAGCGCAATCCAATGCGGCTTTTTCAGTTGATAGTCAATGTGAGCTTTCGTTGTTTTACTTTTCAGGATTGTCATCATTTTTATTGGTTTTTCAATTATGCGTATAGGAGATTCTTGTTTGAATTATAGATAAAAAAGCGAAGCCTAAGCTCCGCTTTTTTTCAATTTCTAAAAATTAGATTTTAGAAATTAAGTCAGCAACTTGTTTTGCTTGTTCAGCTGCGTTACCTGTATAGGTTGCAGGTGTCATTTCCGCTAAACGTGCGCGGTCAGCAGCAGGGACAGCTTCAAGTTCATTACCATTGACGAAGTCAACCATCATGTCACGTGTCATGGCTTGACCACGAGTTAATGCTTTTAGTTTTTCATATGGTTTTTCAACGTTGTAACGACGCATTACCGTTTGAATTGGTTCAGCTAGAACTTCTTGCGCATTGTTCAAGTCTTCATCAATACGTGCAGCATTCAGTTCAAGTTTACCAATACCTTTTAAACAGGCTTCAAAAGCGATCAAGCTTTGTGCAAAACCAACACCCATGTTACGTAGTACAGTTGAGTCCGTTAGGTCACGCTGCCAGCGAGAAATTGGAAGTTTTTCGCCAAGGTGCGCAAGTACAGCATTGGCTAAGCCTAAGTTGCCTTCTGAGTTTTCGAAGTCAATAGGGTTTACTTTGTGTGGCATCGTTGAAGAACCAACTTCACCATCTTTGAGTTTTTGCTTGAAGAAACCAAGCGAGATATAACCCCAAACGTCACGGTTAAAGTCGATCAAAATCGTATTGAAACGACGTAAAGCATCAAACAATTCCGCCATGTAGTCATGCGGCTCAATTTGAGTGGTGTACGGGTTAAAGCTTAGACCTAAAGACTCAACGAATGCTTGTGAGTGTGCAGGCCAGTTGATGTCTGGGTAAGCAGAAAGGTGAGCATTATAGTTACCCACTGCACCGTTAATTTTGCCTAAAAGCTCAACTTGTTTGAATTGTTTAATTTGGCGCGCAAGACGATATGCTACGTTTGCCATTTCTTTACCCAAAGTGGTTGGGCTTGCCGTCTGACCATGTGTACGAGACAACATAGGTTGGTCAGCATGCTTTTCAGACAATGCCACGATTGAGTCAATGATTTGCTGCATAGATGCAACCAATACATCACGACCACTTTTCAGCATTAATGCATGCGACAAGTTGTTGATGTCTTCAGACGTACATGCAAAGTGAATGAATTCACCCGCATTTTTAAGCTCTTCGATGCCTTCAATTTTTTCTTTCAGGAAGTACTCAACCGCTTTGACGTCATGGTTTGTAGTACGTTCGATGTCTTTAATACGGTTGGCGTCGTTTTCAGAAAAGTCAGCAACAATTGCATCAAGTGCAGCATTGGTCGCAGCACTGAAAGCAGGCACTTCAGTGATTTCTGGACGGTTTGCAAGCGCTTGTAACCAACGCACTTCAACAGTCACACGAGCATGGATTAAACCAAACTCAGAGAGGAAAGGACGAAGCGCATCACATTTGCTAGCGTAGCGTCCATCTAATGGAGAAAGTGCGGTTAAAGCGTTCATAGCGATTCCTTAAACTTTGGAATTAAACGTAAAACTAAAAAGCCCGTCGATCATGTGTTAAATCACCTGATACTGTAAACGAGCGAGATCTTGAATATCTTTAAGCAATTTGCGTTTGCTAAACACCATGCCCCATGAACTTCCACCGAGCTGACGCCATAAATGTGCCATTTGTAAGCCAGTGAAGAGGGAAGCTCGAATGCGGTTGGTATGCGATGAATCTTTAAATGCTTCTGCATTACCTCGCACCATAATGCGTGGGTTAATTTGTCCTGCGGTGTCGACGTAGGTTTGTGCGAGGTTGGCAATGATGCTTGGATGTAAATAGTTATTATCGAAAAAAGAAAGCTGTCTTAAGATTTTTTGTTGGGACTGTTCAATAATTTCAACGAATTTGGGGTTGCTATACACTTTCTTTTCGAGTTGTAAGAGCGCCATGGCATAAGTAATGGGAAGTTTAGCAGTGGATAATTTGGGAATTCGAGTTTTGGGTGAGGTATTAAAGGGTTGGGTAATGCTACTTTCTAAGGTTTTTAGTCCTAAGGAGATGTCCGCCAGCTGATGAAAGAAGTCTAAAGTTTGTCCGCTTTGGTTGCCCTTTGGTCGGATATTTAAACTGGCTTTAATCAACTGCTCTAAATAGAAGTTACCGCTTTCCCCAATACTTTGCTGACCGCTCAAGGCGGTCATATGCGTCAGTTGCGCGGACTGAAAAACAGCCGCCAACGCTAAAGCTCGGTTTTGGCGTTCGTTCAAAGTTTGAGGCTGTTGAAACGGTAACTCAGCCATGTCTTAAAATCCTTTAAATAAAATCAGGTTTAGGAGCATTGGTATGATGAATCACGCCACCGCCTAAACAAACTTCACCTGAGTAGAATACGACACTCTGACCCGGCGTCACGGCACGTTGGGGTTCATCGAACTCAACACGTACGCCACCTTGGGTAGTCGGATCATTAAAGATCACACAATCTTGGTCATCTTGGCGATAGCGCGTCCGTGAGGTACAACGGAAACCTGTTTCAGGAATCTGCATTTCACCTGCGACCCAGTCAATCGTTTCACTCCAAAGCGCAGTGCTTTGCATCAGTGGATGTTCATGACCTTGACCAATCACCAAACGGTTGTTTTCAATATCTTTATGTAGAACGAACCATGCGCCTTCAGCTACACCTTTCAAACCACCAATACCAATACCACCGCGTTGACCGAGCGTATAGTACATTAAGCCGTGATGTTCACCAACCTCTTTGCCATCATCTAAGACGATTTTTCCAGCTTGTGCAGGTAAGTATTGTTTTAAGAAGTCATTAAAACGACGTTCACCAATAAAACAGATGCCCGTTGAGTCTTTTTTCTTCGCTGTGACTAAGTCGTATTGTTCCGCAATTTTACGTACTTCAGGCTTTTCAATTTCCCCTACAGGGAACAACGTCTTATTAATTTCACGGCCATGCACAGCATGTAAGAAATAGGTCTGGTCTTTGTTTTTATCTAAACCACGCAGTAAAGGTGCGTATTCCTCACCTTTAGAGTTGGTCATAGTTTCGCCGCGACGTGCATAGTGACCAGTCGCAATAAAGTCTGCGCCCAGTTGCATAGCATGATCTAAGAACGCACGGAATTTGATTTCTTTATTACATAAAATATCTGGGTTTGGAGTACGGCCTGCAGCATATTCCGCTAAGAAATGCTCAAATACACGATCCCAATATTCCATAGCAAAGTTGGCGGTGTGTAGTTTAATCCCTAGTTTGTCACAGACGGCTTGAGCATCGGCTAAGTCTTCCATCGCCGTGCAGTATTCCGTGCCGTCGTCTTCTTCCCAGTTCTTCATGAAAAGACCTTCAACTTGATAACCTTGTTGAAGAAGAAGAGCAGCAGAAACAGATGAATCTACACCACCCGACATACCGACGATGACACGTTGTTGCATAGGACTAGGCATCCAAACTTGAAATAAGGGGAGAATTTTGGTGCTCATAAACGAGCGATAAAGGATATTTTTGCCCCGCGAGTGCGTCTTGAACCGCTTTAATCACCAATGGACTACGTGCACGAGCCGTTTCGAGCAGCTCATCTAAAGTCATCCATACTGCACCCACGATACCTGTATCGAGTTCGGCCGTTGGATTGTGATGAAGTGACTGCGCTAAAAAGCAGAAACGATAATACGTGCGATCTGGAAACATAGGTGGTGTATAGGTATAAATGCCCAATAACGCATCTATAGACACTTCATGTCCAGTTTCTTCCATAGTTTCACGAATGGCAGCTTCGATGAGTGTTTCACCTGATTCAACATGGCCTGCAGGTTGGTTAAATACAGTGTGTGTCACACCCGCAGTATGCTCTTCTACAAATAGAAATTTTCCGTCTTTTTCAACAACAGTTGCGACGGTGACGTGAGCTGTCCAAGCGGTCATGTAAAAGCACCATGGGGTAAAAGGAGTATTCTACAAAATTTAGGCGGTGGTGGCTATGTTATGGATATAAAATTAGTAGCTTAGTTCCACGCTTTTGGTATCTTCTTCATCCGCTAGGCTATACAGGTATTGTGGTAGGGTGGATTGCCAAGTTACCAGAGCTGATTATTCATAATGATTTAAAAGAAGGCCGTTTGGTCAAAGTGATTCCAAACTGGGAGCCAAAACCCGAACTGATTCATCTGGCTTATACCTCTCGACGTGGTTTATTACCATCGGTAAAAGCACTAATTGATTTTTTAGTGACTGAGTTTGAGAAGTATTAATCCGCAGATTCAGCATTTTTGAAGGTGATGCTTGTTATTTGATCTGATATGAAAAGGGGAGCAAAATGCTCCCAATGATCATGGCTCTAAATAATGTCCCGATACTTTGACATAGTTTTGTGCTGAATATGGTAAGAATGCTAATTCTGTTTCTGTCAGAAGGCGAACTTTTTTGGCAGGACTACCGACATATAAATAGCCACTTTCAAGCACTTTACCTGGGGGAACCAGTGTTCCTGCACCAATCATAACATCGTCAGGAATGATGACATCGTCCAAAACAATGCTATTGATACCAATCAAAACACGGTTGCCGATGGTACAGCCATGTAAGGTGACATGGTGACCAATGGTGACATCTTCACCAATGATTAAAGGCGAGCCATTTGGTTTGTCCGCTTTTTTATGACTAACATGCAGCATTGCATGGTCTTGTACATTCGAGTTTTTACCAATCCGAATATGGTTTACATCACCCCGAATTACGGCAAAAGGCCATACAGAAACATTTTCAGCCAAGATGACATCACCAATCACTACCGACATTTCATCGATATAGCAGTTGTTGCCAAGCTGTGGCGTGCTGTTCAAATAAGGGCGAATATTTTTAGCCATGTTGGTGTTCTGCTTTTATGTAGGTGTCCATTATAAAATAAAAAAGCACCCAGACCGAGGTGTGGATGCTTTAACTTAAGTCTAAATGTTGCTGCTTAGAATAAGTTTGAGAAGAATTGTTTGATGTGGTCAAGCATACGTGCAAAGAAACCTGCTTCTTCAACATCTTTTAGCGCCACAAGTGGTTTTTCAGCAATCACTTTACCATCAAGGCTTGCTACATATTTACCAACCACTTGTCCTTTTTTCAACGGTGCAGTCAGTTTTGGTTGAACCACCAGTTGTGTTTTGATTGCGTTGGCCTGGCCTTTCGGCATCGTTACGTTGAAGGTTTCAGCTAAACCAATTTGTACGTCATTTTCTTTACCAAACCATACTTTTGATTTTGCTAAAACTTGGTTCGCAGCTTGAACATTTTTGGTTTCAAAGTTTGCATAACCCCACGCTAAAATTTCACGTGTTTGCGTTGCGCGTTCTTGAATGCTTGGCGCACCAAAAATCACAGAAATCAAACGCATTGGGCCACGTTTAGCCGAAGTTGTTAAGCAATAACCCGCTTCGTCAGTATGACCAGTTTTTAAACCATCGACACTTGGGTCAGTATAAAGCAGGGCATTACGGTTGCCTTGTTTGATACCGTTAAAGGTAAATTCTTTTTCAGAATAAATCGGATAATATTTTGAACTGTCGTGAATGATGTGCTGTGCAAGCGTTGCCATGTCTTTAGCGGTCGAGTAGTGACCTTCAGCAGGCATGCCTGTTGAGTTCATGAAGCTGGTATTGGTCATGCCGATACGTTTTGCTTCAGTGTTCATCATGTGAACGAAAGTGCCTTCGTTCCCAGCAATGTGCTCAGCCATAGCTTTAGATGCATCATTACCCGATTGAATGATAATGCCGCGTAACATCTCTAATGCAGTCGCAGTACCATTTAATGGCACATACATACATGATTCTGAACTACTACCACGACACCAAGCAGACTCGTTCATCCGAACTTTTTCATCTTCGGTTAGCTCACCCGCCAACAACTTTTGCTCAATAATGAAACTCGTCATCATTTTTGTCATTGATGCTGGTGCTAATTTTTCATTTTCATTTTTAGATGCGAGGATTTGCCCAGTCTCATAATCCATCAGCACATATGATTTATTATTTAGTTCTGGTGGTGAGGATAAGACAGTTGCTGCAAATGAAATGCTTGGTACGAGTAATGCCGCAGCAAGGGCGCTTTTTTGAATCATTCTAAGGGGTTCCGATTTCTTTAGTATAAGCACGAGAGCTTTGCATTTTAGGACAAAGTTCTGCCGACTTCTACGGTAGAAATCGGCTTATTTCAAAGATATTGTAACCAATTGGTATTATTTGCTGTAAGTGCTCAATTCTTTACAAATTTCTTGGTTTTTTGCTTTGCCTGCTTTTTTCGCATCGGATTGAGCTTCGGCTAAAATAGGCTTGAATTTTTTCTCTTTGCTAAGGCTTTTAAGGTATTCAGTCGGATTTTTCTGTTGCGGTAGATACTCTTTAGCCAAAGCGTTGTAGCCATTTTCAAACTGACTCTGGTCTGAAACGAGACTTGGACAAACTTCTGATAGGACATAAATTGCAGCCAACTCTTGCTGCGTCACTTGTTGCAGTGGAGTCACTTCAATATTTTCGTCTTTATTGGCCGCATGAGCCGAACCGATGGCAATCAAAGAAGAACCACAAACTGCCAAAATCACTTTTTTCATTACATTTAAATTCATTCTAAACCCTAAGTGCATACATGTTGTTGCCATAATAGGATGAGCTTAAACAAATTTTAAGTAAATGTAAGCGCAAAAATGTATAGAAGCTGTTGAAGTCGCTTCATTGTTTTTACATTTTTCCGTCCAATAAAAAAAGGATGAATAACCCCATTATTCATCCTTTTTTGCGATATAGATGTAGAACTTGAATTAACCTTCAAAGTTTACAACGTCATCACATACTGACTTTTGTTCTGCTTTGTCAGTACCCTTTGCATCTGTACGAGCTTCTTTCAGAATCGACTGGTATTCGCTGTCTGACTGTAATTTTGCATAGGTCATCGACTTATCTGAGTAGTCTTGTAAATAGGTTTGAATTAAAGTTTGAATGTTGCTTTCAATTTTAGGGCCTTGACCCACCAAAGCAGGGCAAAATTCGGTCATGACTTGCGCTGCTGCAATATCTTCTTTCACGATGGTGTTGGCTTCTTCTGTGCTTAATCCCTCTAGTGCAAAAGCAGATTGAGAAATCATGATAGCCATGCCTAATCCGAAGAAATTACGTAATGTTAAGCTTTTAATCATTTCTAAAATCACATATTTATGGTGGATGCGGAGACTCAATATATATATTTTCAGTTAGAATTCAATGAAAAGTTCTGACCAGTCATTTTTTAATAAAGTTTTTTGTTTTGGACCTTTTAATCGCCAATGATCATCCTAACGACTTCTAATCTTCTGTTTTGGCGGTCTTTAGGATGAGCTGCTTGTTGGTGCAGGAATCATATTTAGGGATAAAAAATACTGACGATAGGTAAGCAGTGAATCCACAATAGCCCTTAGATGAGAGCTACTGAGTCTTGAGTTTGATAGTCACCATGTTCAAGATTGGAGAGCTAAAAAGCACTATAAGCTTCGAATAGCTGTAATTTCATCTTGTGTCATGTCGAGTGACTCTAAGAATTTTTGATGCTCCTCAGGTTCCATCTCTTCAAATTTTTGATGCCACTTCATCATATCTAGGACTTACGCACTGTTATTTATAGACTCTCTGTGGTAGCAGATGATTTTTATCGAGAATAAAGTCATCAATGAAGTTTTTGATCATTGGTCTAAATAATTTCTTCTGCCAACGATATACATTTGCAAAGATCCCCTCAAACTGGTTCTTTTGTATCTCAACGTAGGCCATCAAGGCTGAAAAAATATGATTCAAAATCAGTTTAGATCGTCTTACTTGAAACTTTTCAATATGACAAACCTGTTTAATCACTCGGTGATATTGTTCTATTTTCCAATGACTTGAATGTAATTCATGAAAACCCTCAAAGGACAATAAATCATCTTCATCTTGATGCACAATATAAAACCTCTGCTGTTCTTTTAACTGAGTCTTAAATAATTGTACAAAGCCAAAATCTTTGAGCCAGACCACTTGACCCTGATGGAAATTCGGCAATAAACGCAGTTGAAACCATTGTCCTTTTTCTGGGGAAACCTTACGGTTACAGTCGATACCAAACATAAATCGAATACCATGTTTTCTTATGGTTTTTAGATTTGCAGTCGATGAATACCAACTATCACCTGTAATAAATTGAATCTTTGCACCCCAACTAAGTACTTCACTTAACATATCCATAAAGTAATCATTCTTGGTTTTACCCTCAGATTTGTCATAAATTCGGAAATTAATTGGAATATTTTGACCATTCTGATCTGTCGCATACAAGGTAATGAGATTAATCCCCTTGACGGATCGGTGGTGTTTGCCTGACCAAAAATAGCCAACCAAGTCCATATGTTGACTATATGGTTTATCTAAAACAGTATCATCAATACTGACTATAAGTTTATTATTATCAATATGTTGAATTGCTTCTTGATATAGGTCGTGAGGTGTGTAGTCTTCACGCTCTAGAAAGCGATTTACACTATCATGCGAGATATTATAAGTCTCGGCAAGTTGTGTGCAGCTAATAGAGTTCGGTTCTGTCATGAGAAAGCCCATATAAATGGGTAGAGTACAAGTTGCTGTAGAAGCATTTTTAATTCGTCTGATCACAGATACTTTATAAAGTATTTTAATACTTTTTTGAATCCGTCAATGCGTAAGTCCTAATATCTTCTTTTGATAAACCTGCTGCGATCATAATCTCTACCCATTTAGCTTTATTCACGAACTTTTCCTTTAATAAAATGGACTTTTTCAATAACTCAATGATGGCTTTTTGATGAGCTCTTAAGTTATTGATCTCTTGTTCCAATGCCCGAAAATGATTTTCCAAGATCTGCCCTTGGGATATGCTAAGTGGTTATAAAAGAAAACGAATATCTGAAATGGATAGTCCGTAAGAACGGTAGGAGATGATGCTTTTAAGACGCTCAATTTCACTTTCACCGTACCACCGGTATCCATTTTCAGCGATTAAGCTTGGTTTTAATAAACCCTGTTGCTCATAATAGAGAATAGTCGTTCTGGATAAACCGAGTTTTTTCGCTAAGCGAGATACAGTAAGCATAGTTTCCATCATTCGTTCATTGTTCCATTAAGCTAAACCCTTTACTTATAGACGGGTCAATCAGGTAAATTCAAAAATATCGCAAATTAAATTGATGCGAACAGAACATTTGTCATGACTTATTTTACAGCTGTCTTTACGAGTAGCGAGCGACAACATGAGCTTAGCTGTTTAACGCAACTCAGCTTGGTTTCATGGTCAATATACGATTTATAAAGCGAATGAAAAGTCTATAGATGTTGTGGTGTTGAAAGCCATAAACAGCCTCTATGGGCGAGGTCTTTGAAATTTAAGATTGGTTTCAGTTGTGAGCACTATTATTCAGCATAGACAAAAGAATAAGGTTTGGGTACGTATCATGACTGAGGAAAAAACACTGCATGAGTTGTTGAGCAAGGTGCCTGAAGTCACTTTGTTGTTTTGGATCATTAAAATTGCGGCAACAACACTGGGTGAAACAGCGGGGGATGCCTTATCCATGTCGCTTAATCTGGGATATATCGTAAGTACGGGCATCTTCGCCATTATTTTTGCAATATTCGTTGCGGCACAGATTAAGGCCAAAAAATATAATGCATTTTTTTATTGGTCTACAATTATTGCAACAACAACTCTAGGGACAACTATAGCGGACTATGTTGATCGTACCTTAGGACTGGGCTATTTAGGTGGCAGCTTAATCTTATTCGGCTTACTTATTTTATCTTTATTGGCGTGGTACTACAGCAGCGGGTCAATTGCGGTACAAAGTATTCAATCTTCCAAAAGTGAAGCGTTTTATTGGCTGACCATCATGTTTTCCCAAACATTGGGCACAGCGCTAGGGGATTGGACAGCAGATACACAAGGGCTGGGCTATACCAGTGCAGCACTTATCTTTGGCGGTTTACTTTTATTGCTGACCATGCTTTATATGTGGACCAAAATCTCTAGAACTTTCTTATTTGGGGCTGCATTTGTACTCACGCGACCATTAGGTGCCGTACTGGGGGATTTCCTAGATAAGCCCATTAGTCACGGAGGGTTGGATCTGAGTCGATTTGGCGCATCCTTTGTTCTATGTGCTTTTATCGTCTTTTGTTTGGTGGCTTTTAAACCCAAAGCAGCAGCGATTGCTCACTAAAAAAGCTCTTAGCTTTAACACCTGATCAATGCATGATGATCCATACAAAAACCGCTATTCTTCATTGTGTTTTTTAGTGCAGAACATTTTTAAATTTTATGATCTGAATAGAGAGAGCTTTCATTTGAGGGCTATTTCAAGTTTTAGTCATAGACCTGTCATTTTATAGCTAGAAACTTAAACCTTATTCACCCTCAGATATTTTGTACTGCCGTTTAATATTTTGCGTTTTCACTCCCCAAATGGACGAGGCCGTTCTACTTTGGTGATGCTTAAAACTTTTCATGCTATCAAACACTTCCTGCACCTCCCAGATAAAAGGGTCGAGGCTTTGCTTGACCTCAAAAGAAATGCAGCCTTCTTCTTGATGAGTTAATTCAATATGCGCTGGAAGGAGTTCTATCACCATACAGACTTCTTCTTTAGACACACAGATTAACAGGCCATTGAGTTTAACCATAGGACTCCTTATTGATCTTCGACATTGTTAGCGTTTGTTTGTTTAGCCGAATTCATCTCATGTCTGACGCGACTAATCTGGTCATATATGACTTTGCGCATTCGGTTTATCGCACCCAGTGGTTTATGTTCAGCTAATGCATGCCATGGTGTAAAGGATAGATTTTCACAAAACTTATTTTGCTCAGGGGTATCAAAAACTTGCTGAGGAATACGAATAGTGGCCACCTTATAGAAAGGGGCTTGGTCTTCTTTCCATTCCGTCATCGAGTCTTCAACAGACATTGAGTTGGATGTTCGAGGTTGTACTAAAAACTCCATGCAGGCATCACGGTCTTGTAAGGTCGTTCGAAGTGCCTCTCTTAAAAAGTCCTTTTGAGGAGTAACTGGAATCGGGCTAACAACGCTTGAACATGCACGAGCAGAGTACTTTACTGCTTGACGATGATCGCCAACTCCTAACTGATAGGGCACCATAGACCAGTATCTGGTTTGCAGTGGATTTGAAATTTTATTTCTAGTGTTCAAGGCAATCCAAGTGCCTTTAGCTCCTAATGCAAAAGGGACATGCAGTTTTTTTAGAAAACGATCGCTATTGATATCTTGCATAAATGATAGATAACGAGCAGGGTCATTGGCAAAGAATACAGGGTGATTGACCATGATAAAATCTTGCGTAGGCGCAGGTTCATCTAAAAGGTTTTTCTCTGGCACGGCTAAAAGTTTGATCGCCATGCCGCGTGCATCTTTTTTTATATCCGCCTGTTTTGCATTACTCGATCCATTCGAAAAACGAATCCATGCTTGATAAGTTTTCCCCGGAATAAAAACACCATAAGCCATGTTTGGAGGCAATGTCTCGTTTATCTTAAATTCTGCGCGTACGCAACCATGTGCTTTAGGGTGTGCATCACGTAGTGCGATATCTGTGGCATATTGTTTTCGGATCGTCATTTCAATGATATTCGCGATTTCTTTAGCAGTGGCGGCCTCATTCGGATAAAGACTTTCACTTAGACCATGATCTATATCTGGATACATAAAATTTTTGGAAGAACTCAACACTACAGAGGGTGTATTCGCATCTACATTAGCTGCGACACCTGTGAGTAATATGGCGTGAAAAAGTAGACCTAAACGCATAGGCCTTGCGGAGTTAGGCATTGATTGTCTCCTTGCTCTAAAGCTGGATTTTTTTAATTTTTAGCCTGATGATATGAACTTGTTTAGCCTTATTTAAGACACAGAATCATGATTATATCTGTGGCATTTTTTTATTCATGGCTACTGTCTAGAAAAATCTTAATGAGGAGCTACTCTGAGTGATGGTGAAAATTTGACATTGGTTTAAAATTTGTTCGATGATGTTTATCTCCCCAAAACCAATAATGATTATAAAAGAGAACGAGCATGAGCGAAAAAAATCAAAGTCATGAATGTTTAGTCTGTGGGCAGAAATTCCTCATTAAAAACCTCATTCCTATGGGGGCAATACGAAAATCTATTACCGAAGAAATTTCACATGATTTTCCAGAATGGTCGCCTCAAAGTTATATATGCCAAGCAGACTTAACCAAGTATCGAATTCAGTATGTTCATTCCCTGTTAAAGTCTGAAAAGGGGGAAGTGACTGATCTTGAATATGAGGTGATTAAAAGTTTGCAACAACATGAAGTGATCACCAAGAATGTTGAAAACCAGTTGGATCAAAATTGGACTTTAGGGGAAAGGCTGGCAGATAAAATTGCGACCTTTGGCGGTAGTTGGGCTTTTCTCATGTGCTTTGCGACTTTCCTAGCCATTTGGATTATTGTTAATACAGTGGTCATGGTTACGCATCCTGCCGATCCTTATCCCTTTATTTTATTAAATTTAATTTTATCCTGTATTGCTGCGGTTCAAGCTCCCGTGATTATGATGAGCCAAAATAGACAGGAAGCCAAAGACAGATTGCGTTCGCAAAACGATTATAAAATTAATTTAAAGGCAGAGTTAGAAATTCAACACTTAAATGAAAAACTAGATCATCTGTTGATGCATCAGTGGAATAGGTTAACCCAAATACAAGAAATACAACTGGATTTGTTATCCGAAATGAGTAAAAAACGCGAATAAATTGGCTTAATATCAAAACACTTAAAAGCATTTTCTGTAATAGAACGTATGCTGAGCTTCTTCTGTTTTTAGGCTCTCTCTTTTTTTGCACTCTGCTCATGCAAGATTAAAGTACTCACCCAGATCAATGATTTCATCTTTTCAGATTGCCTGATCTCAATGTATAGTCGTTCTGCATCGAGGACTCTATAGCTTTTCTTTTCGCTTTAAAGATTTAGTTTTTTCAAGCTACCCGTAAAGATTAAAAAGACGAAGACGAGTGCAAAATAGATGTATAAGGCTTTTACCGACTCATATAGATTTAAGAAGATCCATCAGTGAATATTTTAATAGCCAATGACGATGGTGTTTTTGCACCAGGTATTCAAGCGCTCGCACATGCTTTACGTCCATTAGGTCGCGTGGTGATTGTAGCACCTGAAAGTGAACGCAGTGGTTTTTCCAGTGCTTTGACTTTAGATCGCCCCTTACGCCCAATCGAAATTGCACCCGACATGTGGGCAGTCAATGGAACACCCGCCGACTGTGTCTATTTGTCCATGAATGGCTTATTTGACTTTGAGTTTGATCTGGTTGTTAGTGGTATCAATAGCGGGGCAAACTTGGGTGATGATGTACTCTACTCAGGTACAGTCGGAGCAGCCTTTGAAGGGCGACTGATGAAACAGCCAGCCATTGCGGTATCACTTGCGGGCCCTGAAGTGCGATCGTACAACAGCCCAGAAGATTATCATCATGCTGCACAGTGGGTGCATGACTTTGTGAAACAAGGTTTGCCAGCACTGCCACCACGCCATATTTTAAATATTAATATTCCAGATGTCGCTGAGTTACAGGGCGCTAAAATTACTTATCAAGGACGTCGTCGTCAGTCTAAGCCGATTACCAGTCATGTTGACCCACGTGGTCGTCAAGTGTACTGGATTGGGCTTGCGGGTGAAGCTGTGGCAGAACCGAAAAGAGGTTATGATGAGGTAGAGTCAGACTTTTTCGCTGTGGCGAATGGTTTTGTGAGTATTACGCCTATTCAGATGGATGCAACCAACTATGAAGTTTTGCATGCATTACAAGGGCAAATAAGTGCTTAAAAGGCGCTACAGCTGAGCAATACAAGGAATGTATTCAGCTGTTTGTTATAACTTTGTGAAAATACGCGCAGAGATACTATTTTCACATACTTTTTTGCTAATCTTAGCGCAAATTAAACTGATTATTTTTTTGTATTTTTAGAGAGTAAGATAAATGTCTGTGTTGTCTCAAATTCGTTTCATTGCAATTCCTACAGCACTACTGAAAACTGTCGTGTTATCCACAGCTGTAGTTTCAACTGTTATTTTGAGTGGTTGTGCTTCTAAACCACAGGTTAACAATGCAACACGTTTTGCGAAAGCACCAGACTATTATACAGTTCGTTCAGGCGACACGCTGAGCGGTATTGCAACTCGTTATGGGCTGAGTTATACCTCTGTTGCAGACATGAATGATATTGCTGCGCCGTATCGTATTTATGTGGGGCAGTCATTACGTTTAAAAGGTTCGGGTAGTCCGCGTACAACCACGACGCAACCTATTACACAAACCGCTCCAATTCAACGTCAAAATATTGGTCTCCCGAGTCAAAATACGACCACCACAACTACAACAACTCCTGCTAAAGTACCGACCGCACCTGTTGCGAGCTCGAAAAGTTCAACTTTACGCTGGGTAAAACCAAGTAACGGCGCTGTTTTGCAAGGTTATAATTTAGCAAATAATGTAAAAGGTATTCGCTATGCTGGTAACCAAGGTGATCCAATTTATGCAGCAGCAGATGGCCAAGTGGTGTATGCAGCAGACGGATTGAAAGAATATGGGAACTTAATTTTGGTTAAGCATATTGATGGTTATATCACAGCATATGCACACAACAGTGCAATGAATGTGAAGAGCGGTCAAAATGTGACGGCAGGACAGAAAATTGCTGAAATGGGATCCACAGGTGCAACGCGCACCATGTTAGAGTTCCAAGTACGCTTAGATGGCAAGCCAATCAATCCGACTATAGTTTTACCATTAAATTAAAAAATCTGGATGCAACGCAAAAAATTCACCGTATAATACAATGAGTTGTTTTTATCAAATAGATGAAAACTTCTCATGAATCCAGAGAGAATTTTATGTTAGATCAACTACGGGCAATGGGTGTTTTTGCTTGTGTTGTTGAAAAGAGTTCATTTAGTGGGGCCGCGCGTGAGTTAGGCATCACTACAAGTGCTGTGAGTCAGCAAATTCGTTCTTTAGAGCAAGAGATGGAAGTTGTTCTTTTACATCGCTCAACAAGAAAGTTGAATTTAACTGAAGCAGGCCAAGCTTTTTTCCACAGCTGTCAAGAAATGCTCGCCGCTGCTGAACGTGGCAAAATACGTATCAATGAATTGCGCGATGATCTTGTGGGTGAGCTGCGAATAGCCACTACGCCAGAGTTAGGTGCCAATCATGTGATTCCTGCTTTGTCGCATTGGATGTCTGCACATCGCGGATTATCTATTCATATTGAAGCAGATAATCATTATGTGGATTTGATGAATGGGCGAATTGATATTGCCCTAAGAATGAGCCCAACAGTTGACGATCAAAGTGTACATGTCGTGCCACTGGCGCGTGTGGAACAGATTTTGGTTGCTTCACCGAGCTATTTGAATCAGTCTGCACCAATTTCACGACCTGAAGATTTGAAAAATCATGATCTTATTCCGATCACGATTATGAAAAATAATCATGATTTTGATTTTAAAAATGTGGTGACAGGTGACGCGGTTAAACTTGAGATGAAATCAAGAGTAGCCAGTAATAATATTTTAGTGACAAAGACTTTATGCCAACATGGGCATGGGGTTGCACGTATTTTATATTTGGATGTGCAAAAAGAATTGGTTAACGGTTCTTTAGTGGAAGTTCTTCCAGAGTGGAAGCTCCCTAACTTTACGCTATATGCCATCATTTCAAAGCATGAGCAACAGCCGATGAAGATCCATCGTTGTTTGGATGCATTGAAACAATACTTTTGCCAACTACCCGGCGGTCGTATTTACCAAGAAGCAAGCTAATTCGATAGAGATTATAACTGACGATCAGTCAACCCATACACATGCTTATAAATTTTAAATGATATAACTACATAATTTGAGTTAAGCGGTTCACATGGAACCGCTTAACATGGAGAGCAGCAGAGAAAGGCCAAAGCACTTACGTCTGTTGCTCTTTATTTTTTTCATTCACAATAAAAACAGTACTTTTATTCTAAGCTATTGAAGCCTATTCAGCCTGATCTTGCGTTAGTTCTAAAGCGCGTTGGTATGCAATTTTCTTTTTAATACCTGTCAAATCAGCCGCTAACTGTGATGCAGCTTTCACTGACAAATCTTGTAAGAGACGCGTTAAAAGCTGGTCGAGTTTTTCTTGTGCCATATCTTTTTCAGTGGTCGCGCCACCAACAACCAATACAATCTCACCTTTTTGTTGATGATGATCGTTTGCAATAAATTCAACCAACTCACCTAATGTCATCTTCTTGATGGTTTCAAAGGTTTTGGTAATTTCACGGGCAAAACCGACAGGGCGGTCAGCACCAAAGACTTTAGCCATGTCACTGACACTGTCTAAAATACGATGTGGTGCTTCATAAAAAATAAGGGTTTGCGTTTCGTCTTTGAGCTTTTCCAAACTTGCCAGTCGTTGGGTTTGTTTAGAAGACAAAAAACCTTCAAAGCTGAAACGATCACTTGGTAAGCCCACTGAGCTTAAAGCTGCAATGGCAGCACATGCGCCCGGTACAGGGATTACGCGGATATTATGCTCTTGTGCCGCACGAACCAATTTAAAACCTGGATCACTGATAAGAGGCGTTCCTGCATCACTGATAAGCGCCATATCTTCACCTTTCAACAAACGCTGAATAAGGGTGTCAATTTTGTTGCTTTCGTTATGATCGTGGCATGCGGTGAGAGGTGTTTGAATATTAAAGTGTTTCAGTAATTGTGTTGAAGTTCGTGTATCCTCAGCAGCAATGATTTTGACTGATTTTAGTACATCAATTGCGCGGTAAGTCATGTCATCTAAGTGCCCAATAGGGGTTGCGACTACAAATAACTGGGCACTCATGGGTTTTCTCCGCGCTGCAAAATAATAAAATAATAGGTTGGCTTGAGTGCTTTGATGCATTCAACCGATACCACGATAAGCATTCTACCTGAATTGTCCGTCGTGGCGTGAGTTAGAATATTGTCGGCGATGGATTTGCAGGAGTCGGGAAGACATTCGATTGAAATCTAAACGCCAAAAAGGCTTTAAAACGTAGAATGAAATGAATTGTTTGGTTCGAGAGACTCACAGCAGTGGTTTTAAACATCAAGACGTGAGATTTTTGATCGATATTTAGTTTTTCGAAATGTGATGATTAAAAAAATAAAAACGAAGTAGGGAAGATAAAGAGATGAAACTGGGACAATGGGCAGAGCAACAAGCTTTGACTGTGCTAGAAGAACAGGGTTATGTTCATGTGCAGTCCAATTATCACTCGCGCTTTGGTGAAATTGATCTGATTGTACAAAAAGGGCAGGAATTGGTTTTTGTTGAGGTCAAAGCACGCTCAAAAACGCGTTTTGCGCAGGCTATTGAAACAATTTCCTATTCAAAACAACGCAAAATAGCAAAAACGGCCATGTTATTTTTACAAGATCATCCACATTTCCAGCAATATTATTGCCGCTTTGATGTGATTTGTTTTGATTTTTTTAAAGAAATTGCAAAAACCATACAGCAAGATTTTTCAAAATTCACTTATGATCAGCAATGGATAGAAAATGCTTTTACTTTTGATCAAGACTTTATTAATCTTTGAACAAAATCAAAGCTGAAATGCTGAATTAAAATAGTTTGAAAAGTTGAGGAGTCTTGCTGAGTGTTCAATCGTATTGCAATGACCGTATTATGCGTCGCAAGTTTATCTGGATGTGCAAGTTTCATTTCGGGTGGGACAGGAACAGCCGCTGTAGGAACAGAAAGCGGTGCACGTTCATTAGGGCAGGTCTTTATTGACTCTTCAATTGAGCGTACTGCAAAAATTAACTTATATAAATTGGACAGTCGTTTTAAACAGTCACGTGTCAATATCGAAAGTTTTCATGGCAATGTCTTATTAACAGGACAAGTACCCGATCAACACTTACGTCAATTGGCTGAAGACAATGTACGTGCGATGTCGGATGTCAAAACCGTGCATAACTACATTACAGTTGGAAACCAAATTAGTTATAGCACCATCATGCAAGACACCTCAGTTACAGCAAATACACGTGGCTTGATCATGAAAGCTGCTGTTGTTTCAGATGCGAAAGTGCGTATTCACACCGAAGATGGCGTGTTATATGTGATGGGACGTTTAAATGGTGCTGAAATTACCGATTTAAACCAAGTGTTACAGCAAGTGGGGAATGTGACTAAAATTATCACATTGGTGGATAATATAGAGCAACAGACGCAAACGACCAGTGCATTTGCATCACCAATGATTAATTCAACACCGACAGAGCAAACGCCTGTTGCGATAGACCCAGACCAAGTTGAGCCAAATAATGTTCAATAAGCTTCAGCCTTTTGTTCAAAGACTGAATCGTTCGGTAGAGTATGCAAGATTACTCTATCGTGACTTTCGTATTTATGATGTCGGTAGTTATGCCTTAAACCGTTTAACACCGCGTAAGGGTTATTCGGTCCAAGAAAATGTGGCCTATGGGCTACGCGCGCGACATCGTTTAGATTTGTTTCGTACACAAACACCGCGTGAACACCGACCTCTGATCGTATTTGTGCATGGCGGCGCATGGATGCATGGCGATAAAAAAGATTATCGTTTTATTGGAGAAGCCTTTGCAAAAGAAGGCTTTGATGTGGCTGTAATTAACTACCACTTGGCGCCTGAGCATATTTTTCCTGCCTCTATTGATGATCTCAGCTTGGCTTTAAATTATCTCAATGTACATCAGCTTAAATATCAAATTTCAACGGAAAAAGTGGTGTTGATGGGGCATTCTGCGGGCGCGTTTAATGTGATGTCTGCGCTCTATCATCCGAAGCCATATGAAATACAATGCCGCAGTCAAATTACTGCTATTATTGGTTTGGCAGGCCCTTATCATTTTGACTATAAAGGTGATCCAATTTGTGCGGATGCTTTTGATCAGAACAGACCTTATCAAGAAGTGATGCCATATTATTTCGTCGAGTCGAATAGGGTTAAACATTATCTGTTGGTTGCTGAGAATGATGATGTTGTTGGGTTAAGCAATGCTGTTGATTTGGATCGTAGATTGAAAGAAAAAGGCAACTACAGTCAACTTTGGACGGTGCCACGCATTGGTCATATTTCAATGATTGGTTCGGTATCGAGTTTGTTTAGTCGTTACTTCACGACCAAGCAAAAAATTATGCAGGCGCTCGAGGATGCGCTTAAGCACTAATTAGGTTTTAAAATGTATTTGTTGTAGCGATGGTGAGTGAGCTTACAGCCACTCACGTGTATCATCTGCGACCGTTGTGCCTTCTGTCGCATGCATGATCATGGCATGTGCAATACTGCCTTTGAACGGAATTTCAGGCAATTGATCAAACTTAAAGAACTGGGCATCGCTGATTTCTTCTTCTTGTAAGCAAAGCTCACCCGATGCGTATTCTGCTTTAAACGCAATCATTAAGTTACTTGGAAAAGGCCAAGGCTGACTCGCCAAGTATTGAATATTTTTAACTTGAATGCCGACTTCTTCCAAGGTTTCGCGGCGTACCGCTTCTTCTAAGGTTTCACCGACTTCAACAAAGCCTGCAATCAACCCATACATATTGCTACGGGTATTACGCGCATTTTTTGCCAACAGAATTTCATCTTCACCTCGTGTAATGACGGTGATAACACAGGGTTGTACTCGTGGATACTGATGATAACCGCAGGCAGGGCAGATCATGGCATATTCGCTGGCATGCGCTTCTGTGGCGTGGCCGCAATGACTACAAAATTTATGATTGCGACGCCATTCTAACAGTTGAATAGCTCGGCTGGCCTGTTCGAATTGTTTGGTGCTCCAGAGTGGAAGCAACTGGCGAATTGGGATGAGTTCTAAGCCATCAGGAATCGGCTCATTGTCTAGCAGGTCTCGGGCAATCACTTGATCATCCGAGTGAAAACTTAAATCACTTGCTAGCTTTTCTACACGAGGCAATTGAAAGTTATGGTCCACCAACAATTGTTGTTGGTGGAAAATATAAGCAAGTGAAAGTTCTGACATTAGGCAACAGTCTTTAGTTTTTGGCTACTGTTCAATGCTACATCAAACATACTGTGTAATACAGGCTGTTTGTTTTTTAAGTTATCAATCAGCATATCTGCACTTGCGAGAGCATCAAGTACATGATTCACCTGAGCGGCAGTGAGCGCAGTTTCAGCCGTGATTTGTTGTTGCACAAAATCTGCTGAAAGATTCAGAGCAGTTTGACCATTTTCAGCGCCTAAGAACAGCATTGCGCCAGCAACTTCACGTAGTTGTGCAGGAGTATTCTCAAGAGCAGTTAAATCTTGTTCTTGCTGATATTGCGCCAACGCTTGACTACTTAAGTCAATAGACGTTTTAGTCTCAGTCAATAAAGCAGCATGGGCTTCATCTAAACGGTCTAGTGAAATATTCATGTTGTTCACACGAAGCTGTAGGCGGCTTGAAGTATGGTGACGTTCTAACACGCCAATCGAGTTCATTGCCGACAAGATCACGTTCATCAACTGCTGCGCAAAACCTTCATCTTTCAGCATATCTGCTTGACTAAGTGATGCTGCTTGACGGTTTAAGTCATTATGCGCTTCATTTAAGTTCAATACTTTGAAAATGTTCGCCAAATCGACCAGTTTTGCTTGGAGCTCTTGGGTCTTTTCAGGGGTCATGTTTTGGTAGTTGTACTCAATGTCATTGCGGATTTGCGACATTTCGGTGGTTACCAAATCACTAATGGTATGCATCGTGTCGAAATCTGGGCCATACAGATGACGACTGAAAACTTGCAGCTGCGTATCTGTGAGTAGGTCGTCGCCAATATTGAGTTTGCCACGGATGTGTTGAGACACTTCGTCTTCTTGGCTGATACATAAGCTGAGAATGTTGGCAAGATCGGTGAGGCTGGCTTTGAAACGTTCAGGCGCAGTAAAGAACTGTGCAATGTTACGTTCGATGCTAATCAGAGTGCGTAAACGTGGTTCATTAATGAGCAATTGTTCAATTTGATTGAGTGCAACATAGACCAAGTTCCAATATTGTTTACTCGGCGTTTGTTCTGCTAGACCCGCTAAATAAGTGCCCACCAATTTCATTGCTTGTAAATCAAGTTCGCTTTCTTCTTGTTTCAACATTTGACTTAAAGACAGCTTGTACAGGCGGTGAACATATTGAGATTTTTCAAGACTTGGTGCTTGAGGGAGGCTGAAATCTGGGGTGATACAGTCTAGTAAGGACTCGATGTGCTGACCTTCTTGCGTTAAAGGCTTTGCTAATGCAATTTCAAGACGGTTTAAGGTGTCGAGTAAAAACTGTGGAATTTTCACTTCTCTTAAACAAATGAATTCAATATAGCGCTTCAGCATGGTCGTGCCTTCGCTGAGTGCAATCACATCTTGCGTATTAATCTGTGCAGGATTCCCCATGATCTTGCGCATAAGCTCTGCGGAATATTCAGCAATTTTGGCTAAGCTCGACATATCAATCAATGCAAGCACTTGAGCACATTGCTCAAATTGGTTTAATGCATCGTCAATTCCAAAAGGTAAAGTCTGATCTTCCGCTAAGGTGCTCACAGCTGATTCAACCAGCTTAATGGAGTTATCCACTTCATTTTTTATTATCAGCAGCGCCGTTGGATCAAAATGAATAGAGGTTTGGTAAGACATTGATCTGCACCTATCCTAGTGTTTTATCGTGTTTATATGCGGCCCAAAGAAGGCATAGCAACTTGTTTATCACTATAGCCTAACTGAAAAATCTTGTAATACAAAAGTTAACAAAAACTTTAGAATTTATTTGGCAAAAAGGCAGGGTGTGCCATGTTTTTCTTGGTATTGTTTGACCCAAGTCTCATGTGCTTCAAGTTCTTCGGCTGAAGGGTGAATTACCGCCAGTTCAATATCCAGTGTTTGACGCTGACTTTGCCCATTTTGTTGTTCACTATGTGACAGGGCATCCATATCAAAGGAAACCTGACCACCTGTCATAGCCAAGTAAACGTCGGCTAGAATTTCAGCATCCAGTAAGGCCCCGTGGAAGGTACGGTCACGCTGTGGAATTTCGTAACGGCGAACTAAGGCATCGAGTGAGTTTTTTTGCCCCGGATGCTTAGATTTTGCCATCGCGAGGGTATCTGTCACTGCACAAACTTCAGAAAGTGCAACAAATCCTGCACGCTTGAACTCCATGTCTAAGAAGTTCATATCGAAGCTTGCATTATGCGCAATGATTTCCGCACCTTTGAGATAGGCAAATAAAGTGTCAGCAATCTCTTGATACAGCGGTTTATCTTTTAAAAAGTCATCAGAGATCCCGTGGACATTTTCAGAATCGCCCACAGGTTTTTTCGGGTTGATGTAGATATGAATAGAGCTGCCTGTGAGCTTCCGGTTCACCATTTCAATCGCACCAACTTCAATAATGCGATCGCCATCTTGATAATAAAAACCGGTGGTCTCTGTATCGAGGATGAGCTGTCGAGGTCCAAAGACCTCAACCTTACGTGGAGTAATCACAATTTGTGGATGTTGTTTGAGTTGTGTTAAATCCACACTTGCCACAACTTCAGGCGTTTGTTCAATAGAACACTGAGTTGTTGTAGCAAGTTCTGGTTCAGCGACTAAACTTGGCTCTTGTTCTGTAACGTGTATTTCACTTTCGGCTAAATCTTCGCTGTCATCGGCTTCTTCGTCATCGAAACCTAAACCAAAAGGGTCGTTTAACAACCAGTCTGGTTCAACTTTTTTTTTATCTACAGACGGTTCTGTTGTCGCTGTTTTAGACTGACGAAGTTGAGCCTGTGTTTGATCGGCACCAAGGTTTGCCAATTGATCTGCCATTTCGTTACCTTCATGACCTGCATGGCCTTTAACCCAGTGCCAGTCGATATCACGGCCTTGGCAGGCTGCATCGAGTTTTTTCCACAAATCTGGGTTTTTAACATCTTTCCAGTTTTTCTTTTTCCAACCCGTAATCCACTCGGTAATGCCGCGTTTGACATAGGTTGAATCTGTCCAGACAACCAACTTTGCATCGGTTGGGCAAAAAAGAATGCCTTCAATGGCCGCGGTGAGTTCCATACGGTTATTGGTGGTGTTGTCTTCACCGCCACACAGTTTATGTTCTTCAGTTTCTGTAATAATGTAGGCGCCCCATCCCCCAAGACCAGGGTTTCCACGACAAGCACCATCGACATACAGGGTAATTGTTTGTGACATACACAACTTCCGTAAACTGAAAATTAAAACTAAGCGGGCACCATTGTATAACGCAAATGCACTAGAGAAGTGTATAAGATGCAGCTTTTTTAATTTCTTGTAACATTTATACTGATTTCAAGTTAAATTAACGCCTTGTGTCTGCGGCGTGCTTTACTACAATGGCAGATCTAAAAAATAAATTTTATACGAGTTGTTTGGATTTTCTTATGTATAAGTCAGCTGCCATTTTTGGCCAACCGATGTTACCGACATTATTTAAAATTACAGTACTCGGTTCAGCTCTCGCGACACTTGGACTGGCTGGTTGCTCCTCGACGCAAAGTGCAACGCAAACATCTAAATCCAAACAAGTCGGATCAAACTACTTAGACGCAAATAGTCTAGATTCTTTAGAAGATTTACTTTCTGCAACCGACATGCGTGCGGTGGAAGGGGATCGCCTGTTGGTGTTAAAGCACGGTGACGTTTGGAAGCGTATGACCGTGGGCTTTAAAATGAACAGCGATCATTGGAATCCGCGTATTGATGCACAGCGCGGGTGGTTCATTTCACGTCAACCGTATTTGGATCGTTTAAGTGCACGTGCTTCACGTTATTTGTATCACACCGTTAAAGAAGCCGAGCGTCGCGGATTACCAACAGAGCTGGCTCTTCTGCCTGTGATTGAAAGTTCGTACGATCCTGCTGCAACCAGTAGTGCTGCGGCTGCCGGCTTATGGCAGTTTATTCCAAGTACGGGACGTATTTATGGCTTAAAACAAAGTAGCCAATATGACGGACGCCGTGATGTGGTGGAGTCAACACGGGCTGCGTATGAGTTCTTGGGCAGTTTATATAACCAGTTCGGTTCGTGGGAACTTGCCCTAGCAGCTTATAATGCAGGTCCGGGCCGTATTCAACAAGCGATTAACCGTAATAAAGCCGCAGGTTTGCCGACGGACTATTGGTCATTAAAACTGCCTGAAGAAACCATGAACTATGTGCCACGTTTCTTGGCGGTTGCGCAGATCATTAAAAATCCAAATGCCTATAACATCAATTTACCGCCGATTGCCAATCGTCCGCACTTTAGAGAAGTCACTGTGGGCGCGGTGAGTCTAAATGAAGTTGCGTCGATTACCGGTTTAAGTCGTGCCGAGCTGTATCAGTTAAATCCGGGACACCGTGGTGAATGGATTGATGGTGCAAGTCCAATGCGGATTTTAATTCCTGCGGATTTGAGCCCTTCAGTGGATGTACGTTTGAAAAAATTACAGGGTGGTTCAGGCGGCTTGTGGGCATCTGCAAATACCAAACTGCCTGAAAATAACCAAACGATTCAACCAAGCAAAATTGAATCACCGAGGTTAAATACCAAAGCGATCACACCGTCGAAAACTACACCACCTGTTTTAGCGACGACAACCACAAAAACCACAACAGGAAAGCCTACCACTTCATCTGTGGTTACGTCGTCAAGCGGTGCAGCTATCTCTACGCCGCCTCGTGGTTCAACGCCTAAGGGTTCTAATGCACTGGCTGCTTTTGCTGCCAATAGCGATATTCCAAGTGCGCCGCGTATTCCAGTTGCGGTGACGCCAGCGACCCCAGTGAAACCAGTTTCCGTTGAACCACCAATTTCAGTAGCAGAACGTGAGCAGTTAACCGCGGCAATTCAAGCTGAAGGTCAAAGCAAAACTGTCGATGAAGTTCTGAAACCAGTTGCGACGAAAGCAGAGCAAGCTGAAGTGGTAGCTGAAATTCAAGCTTTGGCCCCTCAAGGCACAGAAATTGTGGATCCTTTAGATGGTAAAATTAAGCTCACCGCAATTCAAACCAGTCAGTCTGTGGCAGAGCTGCAAGGTAAAGAGTTAACCAAAGGTTTTGCTTATCCAAAATCTGTGGCTGACAATACTCGTTTAGATTCAGATGAAGTGAAGCGTAATCAAGGCAAAAATTTTGTTAAGACTGACTCTGAAATTGTAATTGTTCCGCCAAAAGGTAAACGTTCAACTTATACCGTACAACCGGGTGATACTTTGGCGCTGATTGCTGCCAAAAATGGGGTGAACTGGCGTGATGTGGCGAAGTGGAACCAAATGGATGCCAATGCCACACTTTATGTCGGTACATCGATTTATTTATATGATGCAAAGCCACAAGCTGAAAAAGTAGAAGTACGTTCTACCGTGAAAGCTGAGACTAAACCTGAGAGTTATACTGTTCGTGCCAATGATACCTTAACCGGTATCGCGGATGAGTTCGGTTTAAGCTTAAAACAGTTGGCTGATTATAACGGTTTAAGCGTAACGAGTGGTGTACGTGTGGGGCAAAAGCTTTCTTTAAAAGAAACAGCTCAATCCCGTACTAAATCCAACGATGAAAAAACTAGCAGCCCAACCAAAGTGGCAACCCAGTCGTATACGGTGAAACGTGGCGAATATCTGAAACTGATTGCAGACCGCTATGCGCTGTCAAATCAAGAATTGGCAGATTTAACACCAGGTTTAAATGCGGGCAGCAACCTGTTGGTGGGACAAAAAATTAATGTGCCACTCAATGATGTCAAAAGCTTAACGACAAGTAGTGCCAAAGCATTTCCAGTCAAAGCTGAGCCACAGTTCAAAGTTGAAAGTTATAAAGTACAACGTGGTGACACATTATATAGCATTGCATCACAGTCGAAGATGAGCTTGTCGGAGTTGGCTGATCTCAATAATCTGTCAACCAATAGCGGTTTACAAGTGGGTCAAAGTATTAAGATCCCTGCGGGTTCAACTGTGCCAGATACTTATACCGTTCAGTCAGGAGATTCGTTAACTGCGATTGCTTCGAAATATAATTTGGGTATGGATTATATTGCTGACCTCAACAACATGAGTCGTACAGCAGGCTTACGTGCAGGTCAAAAACTCAAATTAACCGGTGAAGTGCCTGCTGTTGAAACGCCGAAAACAGTCGAAAAACAAACCACTGCAAGTAATAACTCAACCGATATTCACGTTGTGAAATCGGGTGAAACCCTAAATAGCATTGCACGTAAATATCATTTGCAACTGAACTATTTGGCTGAATTGAACAACCTGAGTCGGACGGCGAATGTTCGTGTCGGTCAGCGTTTGAAAATTGAAGGTGATGTTGATTCAGCTCCAGTCAAAACAGAAACTGTGGCAGCAAAATCACAAGCAACTTCAGGTCGAGCAACTGAAGCTTATAAAGTGAAGTCAGGCGAGTCGTTAAACTCAATTGCAAGCCGTGCTGGGATGTCGGTGTCAGAGCTTGCTAGTTTAAATAACCTGAGTGCACGTGCAGGCTTACAAGTTGGGCAGACCATTCAAATCCCGAAACTGATTACGCAGTACACAGTAAAACGTGGCGATACCTTAATTGGACTGGCAAGTCGTTATGGTATGGACACTTCGCAATTGGCTGAGCTCAATGACATTAAACCGAATACGCAGTTGCGCATTGGCGATGTAATTAAGGTGCCGAACTAATATTGAGTTGAAATGCAATTTCAGAGAAAGCTTCGATGACGGTTAGAACAACACTCTTGCTGTTCAGCCTTGTAACGATTCCTTTAAAGGCATGGTCTGCACTGCAGACCATGCCTTTTATTGCACCTTATGGTACGCCGAAATACAGCCAATTGGATCATCTGCCTTATGCCAATGTGCAGGCACCGAAGGGTGGCGAATTAACACGTGCAGTCATTGGGAGTTTTGATAACTTAAACAGCATGAATGGTCGCGGTACTGCGGTTGAGGGAACCAACTATTTATTTGACTCACTTATGAGTAGTTCTTTGGATGAGCCTGCGGTGATGTATCCGTTGCTGGCAGAAAAGGTCAGCTATGACCCGAAAAATTTTAACGCTATCATTTTTCATTTAAACCCTAACGCACGGTTTAGTGATGGCAGTCTTGTTACCGCAGCCGATGTAAAGTTCAGTTTTGATATCTTTCAAAGCAAATCCAATTTTGGCTTACAGATGTATTTGTCAGATTTAGCCAAGACAGAAGTGTTGTCCAAATACAGCGTCAAAATGCATTTTAAAACCCGGAATAATGTGGAAATGCCTTTGATTGTGGCCAGAATGCCAATTTATTCCAAAAAAGACTGGCAAGGCAAAGATTTTAGTAAAACTTCGATCAAACCGATTTTAGGATCAGGCCCTTATCTCTTAGAGAAAATCAATGCAGGGCAGAGGGTTGTTTATAAACGTAATCCAAAGTATTGGGCCAGAGATTTAAAGGCCAACCAAGGGCGCTATAATTTTAACCGCGTGAGTTATGTGTATTATCGTAGCAAAGATATTGCTTTTACTGCATTTAAGGCGGGTTTATATACCTTGCATGAGGAAGAGTCCGCACGACAATGGGTGACTGCTTATAATTTTCCTGCAGTAAAACAAGGTCTCGTTAAAAAATATCGCTTTAAGCATTTCAATCCGATACCGACGCAAAGTTTTGTGTTTAATACCCGTCGTCAGCCCTTTCAAGATATTTATTTTCGCCAAGCTTTAACTTATGCCTACGACTTTGAGTGGCAAAACAAAGCGATGTTCTATGGGCAATATCAACGCTTGCAAAGTTATTTTTCTAATAGTGAACTAGAGGCGAAGGGTGTGCCTTCGGCTGCTGAAATCAAAATCTTAAAGCCTTATTTGGCGAAATTGCATCCCGTACAGCGAGATGGCGTTTTAAAGAACTGGCGTTATTCAGCTTCAGATGGATCGGGCTATAATCGAAATAATTTGCTTATCGCACGACAGATTTTATTAAAAAACGGCTATAGATATAATGCCAAAGGGCAATTGTTGGATCGGAAAAATAAGCCGATTCAGTTTGAATTTCTGATTCAGCCGAGTGATGCTGTACGTGAAATTACGCCTTTTGTTCGCCATCTAAAGCGCCTAGGAATACAGCTGAACATTCGACAGGTTGATACACCGCAGTACTATGAGCGGATGCGTACTCAAGATTTTGATATGACCCTACAAACGATGCCGCAGTCTTTGACACCGGGTAAAGAACAGGTGCAACTGTGGGGCAGTGCTTCAGCCCATCAGGTGGGAAATTATAATTATTCGGGTATTCAAAATCCGGTGATTGATCAGATGATTCAACAGTTGATTCAAGCGCCTGATCGTAAGCAAGTGGTCGTGCAAACGCGTATTTTAGATCGCTTGTTGCGTGCAGGTTATTATCAAATACCGACCTATGGTAAAGCGGATCAATGGTATGCCTATTGGAACATGTATCAAAAACCAGCACGGAGTCCACAGTTGCATGTCGGTTTGGATTATTGGTGGAGTGATGCCAAACAGGCGAAAAAGGTGAGTCAGTACTTAGGTCAGGCAGCCAAGCCATAAGCTGGCATAGGGGGTTTTGAGATGCGTATGTATATATTCAAAAGGCTGTTGCTGATCGTTCCGACCTTATTTCTGATTTTGCTGATCAATTTTGCTGTGATCCAAATTGCACCTGGTGGGCCTGTTGAGCAAGCCATTCAACAAGCGGAAGCTATGCAAACTTTGGGTAATTTGGGCGGTGCAGGTGGAGGCTCAAATGTCTACCAAGGCGCGCAAGGACTAAGTGATGAAATGCTCGCAAAGATCAAAGCACATTATGGTTTTGATCAGCCCATGCATATACGCTTCTTTGAAATGGTGAAAAATTACGCGCAACTGGACTTCGGCACGAGCTTTTTTAAAGACCAGCCCGTTACAGCATTGATTAAGGATAAATTACCTGTATCGCTGTCCTTGGGGCTGTGGAGTGCTTTGCTGATTTATCTGATTTCGATTCCTTTGGGCATTAAAAAAGCCCGATTCCACGGCACAGTGTTTGATCAGTCTACATCGCTCCTGTTGGCAGTGGCTTATGCGGTTCCTGCGTTTATTTTTGCAATTCTCTTGATTGTCTTTTTTGCAGGCGGATCTTACTTCCAATGGTTCCCCTTACAAGGTTTGGTTTCGGAGAATTTTGCGGACTTGTCACTATGGGGCAAAATTAAAGATTATTTCTGGCATATGGCTTTACCGCTTTTAGCGATGGTGATTGGTGGTTTTGCTACAGTGACTTATCTCACCAAGTATTCGTTTATGGAAGAGCTCAGCAAGCCTTATGTGCTGACGGCACGGTCTAAAGGCCTGACTGAGTCTCAAGTGTTGTATGGTCATGTGTTTCGTAATGCGATATTAATTGTGGTGGCAGGCTTACCTGAAGCTTTAATCGCTTACTTCTTTGTGGGCAATTTATTTATAGAGATCATATTTAATCTGGATGGTTTAGGCCTATTGGGCTTTGAGGCGATTGTGCAACGAGACTATCCTGTGATTTTTGGCACATTGTTCATTTTTACTTTGTTGGGCTTGCTGCTGCGTCTGATTGGCGATGTGTTGTATCAGTTGATTGATCCGCGAATTCATTTTGATTCGCAAGGGAGAGGCTGATGTCACCTATTTTACAGGCAGGTTTCAAGCGATTTAAGCAAAATAAGCTTGGTCTTAGTTGTTGTATTTTATTTCTTTGTATTTTTGTACTGTCTTTAGCTGCAGAATTGATCGCGAATGATAAGCCGCTGTTGGTTAAGTATGATCATGCTTTGTATTTCCCTGTATTGAAACACCATCCTGAAACGACTTTTGGCGGTGTGTTCGAAACTGAAACTGAATATAAAGATCCAGTGGTACAACAGCTGATTCAAGCAAAAGGTTGGGTTGTTTGGCCGTTGATCCAATATTCATATCAAACTCCCAATGTAGATTTGACTGTCCCTGTACCGTCACCACCCACGATGCAAAATTGGCTCGGGACAGATGACCAAGGTCGTGATGTTTTGGCACGAATATTATATGGCTTACGTGTCTCATTGTTGTTCGGTTTTGTTTTGACTTTCAGCTCAGCTGTACTGGGCATTGTGATTGGTGCACTACAAGGTTATTACGGTGGTTGGGTCGATTTAATCGGACAGCGTATTTTAGAAGTGTGGGGTGGGCTACCCATGCTATTCATGGTGATGATTTTAGTCAGCATGTTCAGCCCAAATATCTACTGGTTATTTTTAATCATGCTGTTATTTAGTTGGACGATTTTAGTTCCACTGGTACGTGCTGAGTTTTTAAGGGCCCGCCAGTTGGACTATGTCCGTGCTGCGCGAAGTTTAGGTGTCACCAACCGAGCTATTATTTTTCGGCATATTTTACCTAACGCAATCAGCTCGAGTCTGTCACAACTGCCTTTTATCTTAACAGCCAATATTACAGCGCTAACCGCACTGGATTTCTTGGGCTATGGCCTACCGCCTGATGCGGCATCATTAGGTGAGCTTTTGTTACAAGGCAAGAATAATTTAAATGCACCATGGTTAGCTCTGTCTGGCTTTTTTAGCTTGGCTATTGTGCTTGCGTTGCTGATGTATATCGGGGAGGCTTTGCGCGATGCATTTGACCCTAGACGCCAATAGAACAGCTCCGATACTTGAAGTGAATGCCCTGAGCATTCACAGTTCAGAACGGGTATTAGTCGATCAGCTCAGTTTTGAACTACGTGCTGGGCAGACTTTGGCGCTGGTTGGAGAGAGCGGTTCAGGAAAATCGGTCAGTGCTTTAGCCTTGATGGGTTTATTGCCGAAAGATTTACAAGTGCAAGGCTCACTATTATTAGACAGAAAAAATCTCTTAAAGCTGAGCGATGCGCAACTTAGGCCGATTCGTGGGCAAAAAATCGCGATGGTTTTTCAAGAGCCAATGACCGCTTTAAATTCTTTGCATCGGGTGGAAAAGATCATTGCCGAGACTTTATGGTCACAGGGTTGGTCGAAAGCTCAAGCGCGACAACGAGTAATTACCTTGCTAGAGGATGTGGGTATTCCAAATCCTGAAAGTGTGTTACAGCGTTTTCCTTATGAGTTGTCTGGCGGGCAGCGTCAGCGGGTCATGATTGCCATGGCACTGGTGCAAGAGCCTGATATTTTGATTGCAGATGAACCCACCACAGCACTAGACGTCATGCTGCAAGTTCAAATTTTAGACTTGCTGAAGTCTTTACAACAGCGCCATAACATGGCCATGATTTTGATTAGCCATGACCTCAACTTGGTGAAACACTATGCTGATGATGTCGTGGTCATCCATCAAGGTAAGGTTGTAGAGCAAGGAGAGGTTGCGCAGATTTTTGAGCAGTCGCAGTCTACTTATACTCAAAACCTACTCAATCATTCTTTTGGTCAAGCCATTAACGTACAAGATGCAGCATCTTTGCTCCGCTTAAAACAACTTGAGGTTAAATTTCCGATTAAAAAAGGCTGGTTTAATCGCACGACACAGTATCTTGCTGCGGTTGAAGCTTTGGACTTGAGCTTGGCTCAAGGGCATTCTTTGGGAATTGTTGGGGAAAGTGGTGCAGGCAAAAGTTCTTTGGCACTGGCCGTAGCAAGGCTGATTGAAAGTCGAGGAAAGATCCAGTTTGGAGAACATGATTTAAACCAACTCTCGCAAAAGGCATTGCGTCCGCTACGTCGTGATTTTCAAATCGTGTTTCAAGACCCGTTCGCAAGTTTGAACCCACGCATGAGTGTTGAACAGATCATTGCAGAAGGTTTGACTTTAAAGCCTTTGTCTTTGTTTGAGCGAACACAGCGTATTGAGAATGTCTTAACTCAGGTGGAGTTGCCAGTCGCATTTAAAAGCTATTATCCACATGAGCTATCTGGTGGGCAAAGGCAGCGTGTGGCTTTGGCACGAGCCTTGGTGCTTCAACCTAAACTATTGATTTTAGATGAACCAACTTCGGCCTTAGACCGAAGTACGCAGCGTTCGATTGTGGCGTTATTACGCCGTCTACAACACGAGCAGGGTATCAGCTATTTGTTTATTGGCCATGACTTACAAGTGGTACGTGCACTCTGCCAACAGGTTTTGGTTTTGCGACATGCCAAAGTAGTGGAATTGCAAGCCACTGAACAACTTTTTGAGCAACCGCAGTCTGACTATACGCGTCAATTGATTCAAGCCAGTCAGTATCAGTAAAATCATTTTCTAAATAAAAGATCAGAAATTTTGACAAAATGAATTGTCAAATTCTCTTGACTGTAGCCAAAAAACACATAGAGTAAAAACACTAAAAAATATTAAAGGATGAATTTTCATGAGCCAGCTTGCAAGCGCAATCGACATTGGGCAGGTCCATTTTAAAAATAAGATGATTAAAGGGGCAATGAGTGAAGCACTGGCCAATCATGCTGGCCAGCCGAATCATTTGCACTTAGGCTTGTATGAGGCTTGGGCAAAAGGAGGCCTAGGCTGTGCCATTACAGGTAATGTGATGGTGGACTTCCGAGCTAAAAATGAACCAGGCGTGGTGGTGATTGAAACCGAACGTGACTTAGAACCACTAAAACAATGGGCTGCGATTGGTAAAAAACATGGCATGGTGCAATTGGTGCAGTTGTCACATCCGGGCCGTCAATGTCCTAAGGGTTTAAATAAGGAAACGGTTGCACCTTCAGCAGTACCGTTTAGCCCTGCTTTAGCAATGAGCTTCGGAACGCCGCGAGCGCTTCGTGAAGATGAAATCCTTGATATTATCCAACGTTTTGCAACTTCAGCCGCCATCTGTGAAAAAGCGGGTTTTGAAGGCGTGCAATTACATGGTGCGCATGGTTATCTTATCAGTCAGTTTTTATCGCCGTTGACCAATAAACGCCAAGATCAATGGGGTGGCTCTGCTGAAAACCGCATGCGTTTTTTATTGGAAATTTATAAAGCGGTACGTGCAGCGACCTCGGATCAGTTTATTATTTCTGTCAAACTTAATTCAGCAGATTTTCAGCGTGGCGGGATTAGTGAAGAAGATGTCATTGCGACATTTAAAGCTATTGATGCGGCTGGGATTGATTTGATTGAAATTTCAGGGGGCAGCTATGAAGCACCTGCGATGGCAGGGGTGAAGCAAGAAAAACGTAAAGCGTCGACCATTGCACGTGAGGCTTACTTTTTAGAGTTTGCTGAAAAAATTCGTGAACAAGTCCAGTGTAAGCTGATGGTGACAGGCGGTTTTCGTACTGCTGCGGGTATGAACGCAGCCTTAGCGAGTGGCGCGTGTGATTTTATTGGGATGGCGCGTCCATTTGCGGTAGAACCCGACGTGACCAATCGTTTAATTGCAGGGCAAGATGTACGTTATGCAGTCGATAAGATCAAAACAGGTATTTCGATGATTGATAAAATGGCGATTATGGAAGTGATCTGGTATGCCGCACAATTTAAGGATATCGCAGAAGGTAAACAACCAAATCCGAAACTGTCACCGCTCAAAGTGTTTTTTAATTATTTAAAAGGCAATGTGAAAGCCGTGATTAAGGGGCAAGTCAACTCTAGAAAGTCAGCTTAAGCATAGCCTCACTGTGTGATAGACCAATAGTGTTCAAAATAAGAAGCAGACCATTGCCCACGTGCCATTGCAGCATTAAAGGCAGGTCTGCTTTGTTTTTGGGTGAAATAGTGTTGAATAGACTGATACTGGGCAAACTGCGGAGTGGCATAACTGGCCGCATAGATTGGAAACCACATCAAGATATCCACATAACTAAACACATCGCCTGCAAAGTATGAATGCGTGCTTAAGTGGGTATCAATTTCTTTAAGTTGCCGATGTAGCTCAGGGTTTAAATAAGCACGATTGAACGCGCTTTGAAAGGCCAAACTCACAAAACGTACAAGCAAAGGTGTTTGTTGTTTAATGTGTTGGAAAACTTGTTTCAATGCCAAATTGGGCATGAGACTGGCATCGCTATAATGGCTATAAAAACAGAAGTTCCAATACTGTGTATGCTTATGAGGAATAATCAACTTCTGGCACAGTTGGCATAAGTATTCTACGATTGCGCTGCTTTCCGTAAGTCGTATCGTCTGAGTATAATGTGGAATGTCGAGCGTTGGAAATTTCAGATTCGTTTGTCTAGCTTGTGTTGCATCATACAGCTTGAGTTCATAAGATAGCTCAAGTTCCTCAAGTAGCCAAAGAATACGTTGTGAACGCGAGTTTTGAAGATGATGTAAGATCATAAATATTTTTAGTTTTAAGTGATTGATCGTATCTATAAAAGAAGAATAAAGGAAATCTAGGATGAAAAATAGAAATGTTGCGATTTTAAGTGCTGTTTTACTGTTGGTAAGTCCTCAGCTGCTATGGGCGAATATGTCCTATCAAACGGGCGATATTATTTTTCATGTTTCGAAGTCTCAGCAAAGTTTAGGGATACAAAAAGCGACCAAGTCCCGTTATAGCCATATGGGTTTAATTGTTCATAAAAATGGAAAATCATGGGTTTTAGAGGCGGTTCAGCCTGTGAAATATACTGCACTTCAGCAGTGGATTGATCGCGGGGTTGAACGGCATTATGTGGTGAAGCGCTTTAAAACGAATTTGACTGTTCAGCAAAAGCAGCACTTGATCAAGAACGCAGAACAATACTTAGGCCAGCCTTATGATCTTTATTTTGAGTGGGACAATCGTGCTTTATATTGCTCAGAAATAGTCTGGAAGGCCTATCATGATGCTTTAGGCATTGAGTTGGCGCCGTTATCCAAACTGAAGCAATTTAATTTAAGTTCGCCTGAAGTCAAGCAACTCATGCAACAGCGATATGGGAAAAACATTCCCTTGAATGAAACTGTGATTGCGCCACAGGCTATTTTTGCCTCGACCGCTTTAATTGAAGTTGATCGTAAATAGACAAGCAATAAAAAAGCCCAAGTCATAATGCTTGGGCTTTTTTGTGAGATGACTTTAGAAAGAATCAATCTCGAATATGGCGTCCCTACGGGGATTCGAACCCCGGTTACCGCCGTGAAAGGGCGATGTCCTAGGCCTCTAGACGATAGGGACAGTACAGAAGTGATGTTTTAAAACCAATTACTTTTGATCTTAAGTAATGGCGTCCCTACGGGGATTCGAACCCCGGTTACCGCCGTGAAAGGGCGATGTCCTAGGCCTCTAGACGATAGGGACTTAATAAAACTTTACTTCTGAAATTGGCGTCCCTACGGGGATTCGAACCCCGGTTACCGCCGTGAAAGGGCGATGTCCTAGGCCTCTAGACGATAGGGACGTTTCAGAGGTGGGCGTATATTAGGGCGAAAATAGAGGGGTGTCAAACGCTTTTCTCTAAATAATTCTAGTTTTAAGTGTTGAGTGCATAAATTTAAAACAATCTAGATAAAATGATTAAAAATCATATGATTTAAGCCGATTTTTTAAGCAACTTAAGCAAGTTGTTGATGAACTCGGGATGGCGTAAATAGCCTTCGATCAGATGAGGATGAGCAAGATCGGTGGTGATTTGCTTGTTGATAATGGCGGGAGTAAAAGCAAACGGTTTTTGGTTCAGTGGAAAAGCACTCAGAAAATCAGCATCTGAATAAAAATTGATCCAATCGCCACATAAAGCTGCAGGCCGTTGAATAGGTTGCTGTAAATGGCACTGGATAACGCGAAAAGCAAGTGGTGAACCGAGGGTAATTAGTGCTTGAATCTTAAGTTCAGGGTGTCGAATTAAATAATTATAGGCAATCACGCTGCCTAAAGAGTGGGCAATCACAATATTGGGTTTCGTACCGTGTAAGTGCTCATGCAGACGCGTATGCACGGTGTGGATGAAGTGTGGATTGGATAAATATAGATACGCTTCCATCAAAAAACGATGAATAAAGCTACTATGCAGCTCTGGGAAGTGGTTGATTAAACTAGCTAAGTCGCGTAAGGCCAGATCTTTGCTGAGGAGGCTGATGTATTTAATTTTATTATTGAATGAGAGTTCATCTGAAATGGTGAGCTGGGGGTTTTTAGAAATTTCAGCTTGATGTTCGATATTGGGTGCAGCGTTGTGCGTCAGGTGAATAGGATGTAAAAAAGAAAAAGGAGACCAATGTTGTGGCATGAGGGTGCTGGCATTGAGGGTGTTTTCTAAATGCTGACGTGTTAGAAGATCTCCGTAAAAGGCCAGCCGACTGTGCCGCTGAAGATAGCGAAGGTCATTTGCACGGCCAAGTTCGCTCAGTACCTGTTGTAAGATCATAAGCCAATGTTGAAGCAGGGTACGCGCAGTCTTGTGCTGCTGATTCATCCCATGAATCCATACAATATTCATCAGGCATGCACCGATGATGTACTCGATAAAAACAGTATAAAAAAAAGAGCGACCGAAGTCGCTCTTTTTAACAGTAAGGATTAAGATTTCTTGTGATAAAAGGTGTAATAACTTGCATAACATACTGCAATAAACAGTAAACAACCAAAGAAGCTAATACGCATACTTGGATCAAACACCATACTGACGCAGGTGATAAAACAGAAGATAAAGCCAAGGATTGGCACAATAGGGAACAGGGGTGCTGCAAAACCTAATTCTTCTTTTTTACGTCCTTGTTTATACCATTGGCGACGGAAGTTAAATTGGCTTAAGCAAATACTCATCCAAACGACGACCATGGTAAACGCTGCAATACCTAAAAGGTTTGTAAAAATGGCTTCAGGTGCAAACTGTTCAGACAGTAAACCCGGCATCCCCCCAATCATGGTCACGATGACTGCCACATAAGGGACACCACGTGCATTGATTTTTGAGAAGACTGCTGGCAACTGTTTTTGGTAAGACAACGACCACATCATACGCGAAGCGGCAAATAGTCCCGAGTTCGCAGCAGATAGCAACGCAGTGATAATCACAAAACGAATGATATCTTCAGCATAAGGAATGCCAATGTGTTGGAATACGGTTACAAATGGACTACTACTCACGCCTTCAGCCGCTAAACCTGCCTCTTGATGCGGAAGGAGTGAAGTCACGACCAATATGGTACCCACAAAGAAAATCAATAAGCGGAAAATCGCAGTATTGATGGCTTTGGGTACATTCTTAGCAGGATCTTTGGTTTCACCCGCAGCAACACCAATCAGCTCTGTACCAGAAAATGCAAAGTTCACGATCAACATGGTGGTAAAGATAGGGAACAAGCCTTCTGGGAACCAACCCTGAGCTGTTAAGTTGCTAAATAAAGGCGCAGCTTCATAGCCTCTGTAGCCAATCACGCCAAAAATAGCGAGTAGACCCAATAAAATAAAAATAACAACGGTGATAACTTTGACTAAAGCCAACCAAAACTCAGATTCAGCGAACCATTTGGTCGAAATCATATTTAAACTAAATACAAATGCACCAAAAATTAGAGTCCACATCCACATTGAACTATCTGGAAACCACTCCTGCATGAGCAGTGCGGCAGCTGTAAACTCGGTTCCTAGCGTGACTGACCACGTTAGCCAGTACAGCCATGTGATGGTATAACCTGTACCTGGTCCGATATAGCGTTTGGCATAGGCGCCAAATGAGCCAGACTCAGGCATATGAACAGCAAGTTCCCCTAAACACAGCATGACCATATATGCAATGATCCCGCCGAGGAAATAAGAAATAATGGCACCTACAGGCCCCGTTTGTGCAATGACTTCACCCGATCCTAAAAATAGGCCAGTCCCGATTGCGCCACCAAGCGAAATCATAACCAGATGTCGAGTACTCATAGCGCGTTTTAAAGGCGCAGAATTGCCCTGATGCGAAGCATCATTCGGAGATGAGTGCATAAGCGTTAATAAGTTCAGGAATGAAGCGGGCTATTGTAGTGAAAAACTGCAAATCTGCAATGAAATAATAGTAATTATGAATAAGTGTTGATCGGATAAGATCAAGAGATGGCGTCCCTACGGGGATTCGAACCCCGGTTACCGCCGTGAAAGGGCGATGTCCTAGGCCTCTAGACGATAGGGACGTTGTGAGGTGATGCGTATATTAAGGATTAAAGGCCTATTTGTCAAAAGGGTTTTTGCTCTGTGATGGTTGAAAGTTCAAACATTAGGCAAAACAAGTAATTAAATTGAATGAATTTTTTATTGTTGCAAAAGTGAGCTCAAAAAATAAGCTTGAGCTCACTTTGCTGAAGATGCTTAGTTTTTATTGTGATAGAGCCAATAGTAACTGGTATAGCAAGCGGCCATAAAGAGCAAGCAGCCAATAAAACCTGAAAGCATTTCAGGGTCTGCCGCCATACTTAAACCTGTCGCAGTACAGCAGATAAAGCCTAGGATCGGAACCAACGGATACCACGGGGTACGGAATTTCAATTCCGATAAAGCATGACCTTGCTTTAACCATTGGCGACGGAAGTTAAACTGACTCCAGCAAATACTCATCCAGACAATCACCATAGTGAATGCTGCAACACCCATCAAGTTCTTAAAAATGACATCTGCACCAAACTGCTCAGAGAGCAAGCCTGGTAAGCCACCAATCATGGTGACCCAAATGGCAATATAAGGCACCCCAGATTTACTTACTTTGGCAAAAAGTTTGGGGAGTTGGTTTTGTGAGGACAGGGCCCACATCATACGAGATGCAGCATATAAGCCTGAGTTTGCGGTTGATAATAATGCCGTGATAATCACAAAACGGATAAAATCTTCGGCGTAAGGAATACCCATCTGGGTAAATACAGTCACAAACGGGCTGCTGCTTAAGCCGCCATGTCCACCTACTTGCAAACCTGTGTTTGTGTAGCTAAGTAGCGAACTGATGACAATGATGGTACCAACAAAGAAAATAATCAGGCGCCAAACCGCGGCATGAATGGCCTTGGGTACATTTTTTTCTGGGTTTTCAGTTTCACCTGCGGCAATACCAATCATTTCTGTGCCATTAAAGGCAAAGTTCACAATTAATAAGGTGGTAAACAACGGAATAAGGCCATTTGGTAGCCAGCCTTGTGCGGTTAAGCTGTTAAATAAGGGGGCAGATTCATACCCTTGAAAAGGGATAACACCGAAAATACAGGCAAAGCCTAATAGAATGAAAATAAGTACAGTTGCGACTTTAATCATGGACAGCCAAAACTCAGACTCTGCAAAAGCTCGGGTTGAACTAAGGTTTGAAATCAGGACGCCACTGGCAAAGATTAGCGTCCATAACCAGATCGACGTATGTGGGAACCATTCCTGTACCAAAATGGCTGCTGCGGTAAATTCGGTGCCAAGTGTTGCCGACCAGCCGAGCCAATACATCCACGACACCATATAACCTGTGCCAGGGCCAATATAACGTGTTGCAAAGGCACCAAATGAACCAGAAACAGGTAAATGTACTGCAAGCTCTCCAAGGCAAAGCATGACCATATATGCGATCAAACCCCCAATAATATAAGCCAGCACAGCACCGAGAGGGCCTGCCTGAGAGATCACTTCGCCTGAGCCCATGAACAGGCCTGTACCAATGGCACCACCAAGCGATAACATGATCAGGTGGCGTGTGCTCATGGCACGTTTTAATGAGGTATTTTGCAGTGAATCAGTTGACGACTGCGAAGGCGGCGTTGCAGATTGCATAGAAAATCAAAGAATGGGCTTAAAGTTATATTCTAGTTTTTAATAAGATGAAAAATCACGTGAATTGAAATTTTCTGATGAACTATCGGTATCAATTTAAAAAACAAATGCTTAAAGACTATCTTTTAGTGGTCAGGTGTTGGGTAAGAAGGGCTGTTTTCAACACTTGAGTGGATTTCTTGTGCGACAGGGTCTTGTTTAGTGTTATTGGTTCCTTGTTGGACAAACCATAGATAAAAAATAGAAGGCGATAGAATTAATAAAAAGATTAGAATTTTCTTAAGCATAACAATCAACCTTGAAAAACACAGACCATAGTATAGCGAGCGTATGGTTAAAACTGAAATGAAACATCGGTGGTCAATAGCCGATTAAATGAAAAGTGATGTGTTCTAGAAATAGAATAAGATGGCGTCCCTACGGGGATTCGAACCCCGGTTACCGCCGTGAAAGGGCGATGTCCTAGGCCTCTAGACGATAGGGACGTTGCGAGGATGGCGGTATCTTATTGATCCGCCATCAGAGTGTCAAGTAGGTGTGGTGCGAGTTTGTTCAAAATATAACAGAACAGTTCGGCGGTCTTTTGAGTATCGTATAAAGCCGAGTGGGCCTCTTTACCATCGAACTCTATCCCAGCTTGAATACATGACTTCGCAAGAACAGTCTGACCAAACATCACAGCACTTAGGGTGACGGTGTCAAATACTGAAAAACTGTGAAATGGGTTTTGATTTTTAGTACCTGTACGTGCAATCGCTGCTTGTACAAAGCCTAAATCAAAGTGGGCGTTATGACCGACCAAGACCGCATGTGTACAGTTCTGTTGGCGACGGACTTCATTGACGGCTTTAAAAATACGTTTTAATGCTGTTTTTTCGTCTTCAGCCATGGCCATGCGCATGGGATTAAAGGGATCAATACCAATAAAGTCCAGTGAACGACGGTCTAGATTTGCACCTTCAAAGGGATTGATATGCGCATGATGTGCAGGGCCCGGTACAAATTGACCTTCTTCATTATAAATAATCGGAATTGCAGCAATTTCCAATAAGGCATCGGTCTGTGCATTAAAACCTGCTGTTTCGACATCGACAACAACAGGTAGAAAACCACGGAAACGCTGACCAATTATTGGCAATGTTTCATTTGTCACACTTTTCTCCATTGAATGGTTTTACCCGCATACAGCGGAATAATCTGTTCACCATCCAAATAGTCTAAACTCTCAGGGATGACTTGGTCTTCTTTTACCAGTGTAATTGTTGAAGTATTGCGCGGTAGACCGTAGAAGTCTGCACCAAAGTGGCTGGCAAAACCTTCAAGGCGTTCAAGTTTACCCACTTGATCAAAGGCTTGAGCATAAAGTTCAATTGCCGTTGGTGCGCTGTAGCAGCCTGCACATCCACATGCATTTTCTTTGGCATTTTTAGAGTGTGGTGCACTGTCTGTGCCTAAGAAAAACTTAGGGTTGGCACTGGTCGCAACTTCGAGCAAAGTTTGCTGATGGGTTTGACGTTTTAAAATGGGTAAGCAATAGAAGTGCGGTTTAATGCCACCAACCAACATATCATTGCGGTTAAACAGTAAATGCTGCGGGGTAATGGTTGCAGCGACATTGCGGTCTTGTTCTAAAACAAAGTTGGCCGCTTCACTGGTGGTAATGTGTTCTAAAACCAATTTCAGTTTTGGAAATTGCTTTAGCAACGGAGAAAGAACTTCGTCTAAGAATCGCTTTTCACGGTCGAAAATATCGACATGATTGTGTGTGACTTCACCATGCAGCAGTAATGGAACCTGATGTTCTTCAAGTTGCTCAATAACGGCATAGACTTTACGAATGTCGCTTACACCATTGTCTGAATTGGTGGTCGCGCCAGCAGGGTAGAGTTTAATCGCATTTACAAACTCAGAGTTTTTAATTTTCTTGACTTCTTCAGGTGAAGTTGTGTCAGTAAAATACAACACCATACGTGGGTCGAAAGCATTACCTTCTGGTACGTGCGCCATGATGCGTTCACGGTACGCATTCGCTTCCTCAACCGTTTTAACAGGCGGTACGGTATTTGGCATACAAATAGCGCGTGAAAACTGTTGGGCTAAATCGGGAACCGTACGTTGTAATGCAAGACCATCACGAAGGTGAGCGTGCCAATCATCTGGCTGGAGAATCGTAATCGTATTCAAGGCGATTTCTGTCAAAGAAATAAAACAGATGATAATGCATATGCGCCAAAAATGGTAATGACAAATAAAGGCATCTTGTCTGATTATTATGATTTATCTTTGTAATTTTGTGTTATTTTTAGGCAACTACAAGAATTAAATCTGGTCTGGTATGGAATATAAATACAACCTCGCCAAACTTCAGTATGACAAAGAAAAAATGGAAGAGCTGATTACACGACACAACCGTCGCATTGGTCAGGTTTTTCCTCAGAAATTAGAACAAGAGTTTTGGCGATTAAACTTAGAGCGCGCACGTCGCAATATTAATGACTTTCTTTGGTCTGGTGTTTTGGCTTATTTTATTTTCGCCATTTTGACGATTCCGGGGGATTACTGGATTATTGAACAGTCTCACTTTAAACAAGATTTTATTCATTGCTTATTGGGGCTGCTAAATGGTGCAGTTTGTCTTTTATTTCTTTATGTTTTTTCACATTTTGTCAAGCTGAAGCCTTTTTTTGCCTATGCAGCCATGTTTGCTGTGTTTTGGGCCGTGGTCTCGACGACTTGGTTGACCATGTCGGTGCATACCGAAGCTTTGCGTCATCAAGCGATGATGATCATTTGCATGATTTATGTCTTGGGGTATTTGCTGACTGGGGTAAAACCAGGATATGTTTTTATGACTGGTATGGCAGCCGCTGGGGTTTCATTTTTAGTCCTGATTTCGACTCTGGTCAAGTTTGATGCGATCGTGATGGGGCGTGTAATGTTTGGTAGCTGTTTGCTGGGGTTTATCATCAGCCGTATGATCTACGCCCGCGAGCGCATCATTTTTTTAAATATTCGTCGCGCTAAAATTAGTGAAAAAATACATCGAATACATACTTCAGAATTGCTGCATTTGAGTCAGAATGATGAGCTGACGAAGATATCAAATCGGCGTAATTTTGACGAAATGATGGATACTTATTATGAGCAATCACGTCAGGATGAAACACCCTTGTCGATTTTGTTTATTGATGTTGATTTTTTCAAAAAATATAACGACTGTTATGGTCACCAAAAGGGCGATGATGTGATTTCATCGATTGCAAAATCTATTAAAAATGCGATTCGGCATATGGATTTTGTGGCGCGTTATGGCGGCGAAGAGTTTGTGGTGTTATTACCTGAAACTGATGCACATGGCGCTTATGCGGTGGCTTCAAATATTTACCGAGCGATTGAACGTTTGGAAATTCCGCATCAAATGTCTGAAGTATCTCCATTTGTCACCATTAGTTTAGGAATTACGGTCTTTAAAGGTGAGGTGGATTTGAGTAAAGTCGAGTTGCTGGGTATCGCAGATCAGGCTTTATACCGCGCCAAGCAATTGGGGCGTAACCAGATTTATTATCAGCCCTTAACCACATCGACTTGTATAGAATGAATCGCTAAAATAAAAAAAACCGCTCTTATGAGCGGTTTTTTTGACATTCAACAAACTTATTTGTTTTTGTCTTTTAACTGTGGAACAGCAGAACCAGTACCTACAGCTAATAAACCAGTATTGGTATAAATACCAAGTTTCGCACGAGTATCTGTGATGTCCAAGTTACGCATAGTTAACTGACCAATACGGTCCATTGGCGTAAACATTGAATCGCCTTTCTCCATCGTCAAACGCTCAGCTTCATAAGTGAGGTTTTCAGACTCAGTGTTCATGATGGTGTAGTCATTACCACGACGAAGCTCTAAAGTCACAGTACCAGTGATGGCTTTGGCAACCCAACGCTGTGCAGTTTCACGAAGCATTAATGCTTGAGAGTCGAACCAACGACCTTGGTAAAGTAAACGACCTAAACGTAGACCGTTAATACGGTACTGTTCAATCGTGTCTTCGTTATGAATACCAGTAACCAAGCGCTCATAAGCAATATGTAGAAGTGCCATACCTGGTGCTTCATAAATACCGCGAGATTTTGCTTCAATAATACGGTTTTCGATTTGGTCAGACATACCTAGACCATGACGACCACCAATACGGTTGGCTTCAAGAATGAACTCAACAGGGTCTTCGATACGTTGACCATTAATTGCAACAGGGAAGCCTTCTTCAAAAGTAATCGATACTTCTTCAGCTTTAACTTCTACGTCGTCTTTCCAGAATGCAACGCCCATGATTGGGTCAACAATTTTGATCCCTGCATTGAGGTATTCAAGATCTTTTGCTTCGTGGGTCGCACCCAACATGTTTGAGTCAGTTGAATACGCTTTTTCTTTTGACATTTTGTAGTCAAAGCCGTTGTCGATCAAGAATTGCGACATTTCAGCACGGCCACCTAATTCATCAATAAACGTTTGGTCTAACCAAGGCTTATAGATTTTAAGTGCAGGGTTGGTCAACAAACCATAACGGTAGAAACGTTCAATATCGTTTCCTTTATATGTTGAACCATCACCCCAGATGTTGACATCATCTTCTTTCATTGCGGTAACAAGCATAGTCCCTGTTACTGCGCGACCCAATGGCGTCGTGTTGAAATACGGTACACCACCAGTTGAAATGTGGAACGCACCACATTGAATTGCAGCAATACCTTCAAGTGCAAGCTGTAAACGGCAGTCAACTAAGCGAGCTTTGACTGCGCCATACGCTTCCGCTTTTTTTGGAATCGCATCGTAGTCGTCTTCATCAGGCTGACCTAAGTTTGCTGTATAAGCATAAGGTTCTGCGCCTTTTTGTTTCATCCACAAAAGTGCAGCTGAAGTATCTAGACCACCAGAGAAGGCAATACCAACTTTTTTGCCAACTGGGACATTCTGCAAGATAGTTGCATTATCAGTCATTGTTAATCCTAACGATATAAATATAGGCACCGAGAATGGGTGGCCTGAAAGAATACATATGTCCGCGATTGTAGCACTTTTCCAAATGGTTTTTCTAAAAAATCATAGGGCTTTAAAAATATTAAGGCTCATGTGCATATCGATACTGTTGAAAAAAATCTGGATAAAATCGGTTTCTATATTGTGTGCTCAATTTTTGTCTTTTTAGAAGATGTTTAGGCTGTAAATTAATCAAAAAAGTGGGGAGGTTGGTTTGGTTTTAAATTGGTATTACCAATATTGTGTGATTTTTCCATTTTTTGAGTATTAAGCTGGATTTAAGTTCGGTGATTATTTTTTATATTATTAGACTAAAGTCTAAAATTAGCATTATTTTCATAAAAATATCAGTAAAAACAATGATATTAATTTGATTGAAATATGATCGTGTTTATAAAGGTAGTTGATATTGGTCATACCAATATTAACTTTTAATTGAAGTTTTACTTCATTTTAAATCAAAATAAGCCAAGTATAAGTCATTATTGGTTTGTTTCTCTTTACGGTTGCTCATATTGGTGTGTCCAATATTGGCAAAAGTGCCAATAATATGCTCAAAATTAAATCTTAGTAAGCATTTCAAGGAGATGACAATGCTTCAATGGCAGCAAATGTATGACCCGATGGGGAATATTTGGATTTCAAGTCTAATTGCACTGATTCCGATTATCTTCTTCTTTTTGGCGCTCGCGATATTTCGTTTAAAAGGCAGTGTGGCAGGTACGATCACTGTTGTACTTGCACTTCTTGTCTCTTTATTTACCTATAAGATGCCGGTGCTGATGGCATTCGCATCGATGGCTTATGGTTTCCTCTACGGTTTATGGCCAATTGCATGGATCATTATTGGTGCGGTATTCCTGTATAAAATTTCAGTGAAGACAGGCCAGTTTGACATCATTCGTTCTTCTATTCTCTCAATTACTGAAGATCAGCGTTTACAAATGCTGTTGGTGGGTTTTGCTTTCGGTACTTTCTTAGAGGGTGCTGCAGGCTTTGGTGCTCCTGTGGCGATTACCGCAGCATTATTAGTCGGTTTAGGCTTTAAACCGTTATATGCAGCAGGTCTCTGTCTAATCGTAAACACAGCACCTGTGGCTTTTGGTGCAATGGGTATTCCAATTATTGTTGCTGGACAAGTCTCTGGTGTTGATACGATGGAAATCAGCCAAATGGTGGGCCGTCAGCTACCATTTATGGTGCCAATCGTGTTGTTCTGGATTATGGCAATTATGGACGGCTGGCGCGGTGTTAAAGAAACATGGCCTGCAGTTGTGGTGGGTGCAAGTAGCTTTGCAATTGCACAATACCTAACTTCTAACTTTGTCGGTCCAGAATTACCTGATATTACGGCTGCAATTGCATCCTTGGTTTCTTTAACGATTTTGTTTAAATACTGGCAGCCGAAGCACATTTTCCGTTTTGCAGATCAAGACGCAACGATGAGTGAAGATGTGGCTGCACAAAAACAGCAAAAATACACTGTAGGACAAATTGCAAAAGCATGGTCTCCATTCGCGATTTTAACTGTGATGGTGACGATCTGGAGTGTGAAACCGTTTAAGGATTTATTTGCCAAAGACGGTGCATTGCATGATCTCGTGATTTCAATCAAAGTGCCATTTTTGCATCAAATGATTCAAAAAATGCCACCCGTGGTTGCTGAAATTAAAGACTATGACGCGATTTACAAGTTTGATTGGATCTCGGCTACAGGAACTGCGATCTTTATTGCAGCATTGATCACAATTGCCTATTTGAAGATGAAACCGAAAGATGCTGTGGTAACTTTTGGTGAAACTCTGAATGAGTTGAAAGTTCCCATTTATTCAATTGGTATGGTGTTGTCTTTTGCTTTTATCGCAAATTATTCGGGTATGTCTTCGACCTTGGCTTTGGCTCTTGCACATACAGGTTCGGCATTTACGTTCTTCTCGCCTTTCTTGGGTTGGTTGGGTGTATTCCTCACGGGTTCAGATACCTCTGCCAATGCACTGTTTTCAGCACTTCAGGCTACTACAGCTCAGCAAATTGGTGTGCCAGAAGTTTTACTGGTGGCAGCAAATACCAGCGGTGGTGTGACCGGTAAGATGATTTCACCGCAATCGATTGCGATTGCGTGTGCGGCAGTAGGACTGGTTGGTAAAGAGTCTGATTTATTCCGTTTTACCTTAAAACACAGTATAACGTTCACAATTATGATGGGTATTATGATTACCCTACAAGCCTATGTGTTCCCATGGATGATTCCATAACACAAATTGTGTATCAACGTTAAGGAAAGCAGATGAAAGTCTCCGATAAAGCTGTACAAAGCCTGCGTGTATTGATTGAACAAAGCAATATGCAAGTTGGAGACCGTCTGCCTGCTGAAAGAAAACTGTGTGAACAGCTTCAAGTCTCTCGCTCTTCTTTAAGAGAGGCCATTTCGCAGTTGACCAGCATGGGTATGTTGGTCAGCAAAGTGGGAGCGGGAACTTTTTTAAAACAATTACCAGCAACTTGGTCCAGTTATCAAATCGTACAACCGATTAGTAATTTGATAAGTGAAGATCCTGCCTACCGATTTGATGTGCAAGAGGCGCGCATTATTTTAGAAGGTGGAACAACTTGGTATGCAGCACAACGCGCAACCCAAGAAGATCTGGTGAACATCCGACATCATTATGATCAGATTAACCATTTTCAGGCTTTGGGAAATGATGACGAGGCGGCTCGTGCAGATGCGAAATTTCATTTAGCGATTGCTGAAGCATCTCATAATTTGGTTTTGATTCAGATGATGCGTGGTCTGTTTGATTTGTTGCAGTTCAACGTCGCTTTGGGACGCCGAAAAGTCTATAGCGAAGCACACCGGTTTGATCAATTGCATGATCAGCACTTTCAAGTCATGAATGCAATTGAACGTCGTGATCCAGAAGCTGCACGTAAAGCAGTCTGTGGACACATTGAGTTTGTAGTACAACAGGTGCGAATGATTGATGAAGAAGAAGCTCGTCGTCAGCGCGCCAGTCGATTAAACAGGATATAAGCATGATTATTTCTTCTGCCAATGACTACCGTGAAGCGGCACGACGTCGTTTACCGCCATTTTTATTCCATTACATCGATGGTGGTGCGTATGCAGAATATACCCTGAAGCGTAATGTAGAAGATTTATCAAAAATAGCTTTGCGCCAGCGTGTACTGAACGACATGTCACAGTTAAGTTTAGAGACCAAACTGTTTGATGAAACTTTGTCGATGCCTGTTGCATTATCTCCTGTCGGTTTAACAGGCATGTATGCACGCCGCGGCGAAGTTCAAGCTGCGGTCGCTGCAGATAAAAAGGGTATTCCGTTTACGCTTTCTACCGTTTCAGTATGTCCAATTGAGGAAGTGGCGCCTGCGATTCAGCGTCCAATGTGGTTCCAGCTCTATGTGCTGCGTGACCGTGGTTTCATGAAAAATGCTTTGGAACGTGCTAAAGCGGCAGGCTGTTCAACCTTGGTATTTACCGTGGATATGCCTGTACCGGGTGCGCGTTACCGTGATGCCCACTCGGGTATGAGTGGCCCAAATGCAGCAATGCGTCGTTATATGCAGTCGTGTTTCCATCCACATTGGGCATGGAATGTCGGCATGATGGGACGTCCGCATGACTTGGGCAATATTTCTAAATACTTAGGCAAACCTACAGGTCTAGAAGATTATATTGGTTGGTTAGGTTCTAACTTTGATCCGTCTATTTCGTGGAAAGACCTTGAGTGGATTCGTGAGTTTTGGGATGGGCCAATGGTCATTAAAGGAATTTTGGATCCTGAAGATGCCAAAGATGCAGTGCGTTTCGGTGCAGATGGGATTGTGGTTTCAAACCATGGTGGTCGTCAGCTGGATGGCGTTTTATCTTCTGCACGTGCACTTCCACCAATTGCAGATGCAGTGAAGGGTGATATTAAAATCCTCGCGGATTCGGGTATTCGTAATGGTTTAGACGTGGTACGTATGCTGGCGTTGGGTGCGGACACGTGTATGCTCGGTCGTGCCTTTGTTTATGCTTTAGGTGCGGCAGGCGGTGAGGGTGTTTCAAATCTGCTTGATTTAATTGATAAAGAAATGCGTGTGGCAATGACTTTAACAGGTGCAAAAACCATTGCTGATATTACGTCTGACTGTTTAGTGAAGTTAGAACGAGAGTTGGCTGAGTAAAACTCTCTAATAAAAGCGAATGAATATAAAGAAGCATCCTTTGCCTCATTTTGAATTAAAAAATTTAAGTTCAATTGCGTAGGCGATACCTTACTTTTCAAAGATGAAAAGTAACAAAAATCTTTTGTTGGGCGAGGGGTAGGTCCTGTACCCCGCCCAACGCCGGCATCCATGCCGCCACACGACATCGAATACCGTGATTAATACGCTTAAAAAATGAATGTGTTATTTCATAATCTAGCTTTATTGAAAAGCTCAAAAAATTAATGGGCAGGATATAAAATGCAATCCAATTTAGACGCACCGCAAACTATTCAAAAGCTCATCACTATTGTGGGTAAACAACACGTTTTAACTGACGATAAAGACACACGTTTATACCGCCAAGGTCGTCGTTACGGTGCAGGGAAAGTACTCGCTGTTGTTGCACCAGGGTCATTACTGGAACAGTGGCAAGTACTGCAAGCGGCTGTTGATGCAGATTGTATTGTGATTATGCAAGCAGCCAATACAGGTTTGACTGGTGGTTCAACACCTTTTGGCGATGACTATGACCGTCCTGTGGTTCTGATCAGCACGCGTCGTTTGGTTGGCATTCAGGTCATTAATGACGGTCAGCAAGTGATTTGTCTACCTGGTGCAACATTAGATCGACTTGAAAAAGAATTGGTGCCATTTAATCGGGAGCCACACTCGGTGATTGGTTCATCGTGTATTGGAGCTTCAGTTTTAGGTGGCGTCTGTAATAACTCAGGCGGTGCTTTGGTTCGCCGTGGTCCTGCTTATACTGAGCTGGCATTGTATGCCCGTGTTAATGATGATGGTCAGTTAGAGTTGGTTAATCACTTGGGAGTGAACCTAGGCGAAACACCTGAAGAAATTCTAAGCAAGCTTGAAACGAAAAATTATCAAATCGGCGATATTATTAATAACTCAGGCTGCTGCGCATCGGACCATCGTTATGGACATGATGTTAAACAAGTTGATGAAAATACGCCCGCGCGTTTTAATGCCGATCCATCTCGTTTATATGAAGCATCGGGTTCGGCGGGTAAAGTGTGTGTTTTTGCCGTACGTTTGGATACCTTTGAAAAAATTCCAAGCCAAGTATTCTACGTGGGTACAAATTCACATGATGATTTGACTGAAATCCGCCGTTTTTTACTAAAAGATTTGCCGCGATTGCCGATTGCAGGGGAATACATCCACCGCGTGGCTTATGACATTGGGGCAGAGTACGGTAAAGACACCTTCATGTTCATTGAAAAACTCGGCACAGCCAAAGTACCTGCTGCATTTGCAATGAAAGATAAGGTCGATGCGTACTTAGAAAAATTTGGTATGAAAGGTCTGTCAGATAAAGTTTTGCAGCTGGTGACCAAATTCATGCCCAATCATTTACCGAAACGGATGAATGCTTTTCGTGACCTGTATGAACATCATTTGGTTATTCGGATTGAAAATCAAGATGTCGAGACAGTTGAAATCTTTTTAAAACGTTATTTCCAAGATAAAACCTCAGGTGATTTTTTCCACTGTACCGAGGAAGAAGGACGTAAAGCATTTTTACATCGCTTTGCCGTTGCAGGTGCAGCAATTCGCTATCGGGATACGCACCGTTCAGAAGTTGAAGATATTGTAGCTCTGGATATCGCATTGCGTCGTAATGATCGAGAGTGGGTGGAAACCTTACCCAAAGAGATGGATGATCTGATTGTTCATAAGCTCTATTATGGTCACTTTTTATGTCATGTGTTTCATCAGGACTATATTGTGAAAAAGGGCGTGGATCCTTTGGCGATGGAACACCAAATGTGGCATTTACTGGATGCACGTGGGGCCGAATACCCAGCCGAGCATAATGTCGGACATTTATATGTAGCAAAACCTGCACTACGAACGCATTATGAAAAGCTTGATCCAACCAATAGTTTTAATGTGGGTATTGGTCAAACCAGTAAGCTGAAGCATTGGCAGTAAAGGGCTTTGGTCTAAAAAACTAAACCAGTGAGGGCAACGTCACTGGTTTTTTTATTGTCGTATGTTTTTGAGAGTTCAGTCGGATTGACCGTAGATGCCAAGAATTTTTTATAAATTGTCATCCCAATATTTTAAAAAACAGCTAAAGTAGTATGCAACAAGTTGCAAAGCCAAAGATAAGGATTCATGATGACAACCAATAGCTATGCACATATTTTAAAACCCTTACATTTGGGTTTTACCACCATTAAAAACCGTGTGGTGATGGGCTCCATGCATACGGGCTTGGAAGATCGTTTTTATAATTATCCAAAATTGGCTGCATACTTCGGTGAGCGTGCTAAAGGCGGAGTCGGCCTGATCATTACAGGCGGGATTTCTCCAAACCGTCAAGGTTGGCTTCTTCCTGCGGGCGGGACGATGAATACGCTGGGGGATATTGCTCCGCATCGTTTAGTGACCCATGCCGTACATAAGCATGGCGCAAAAATTTTAATGCAGATTTTGCATGCTGGACGTTATGGCTACCAACCTTTTGTTGTGTCTGCCAGTCCAATCAAGTCGCCGATTTCGCCTTTTAAACCGCGTCAAATGTCTGAAAAGCAAATTTTAAATACCATTGATGACTATGTTAACTGTGCCAGTCTTGCCAAAAAGGCAGGCTATGACGGTGTAGAAATTATGGGTTCAGAAGGTTATTTACTGAATCAATTCTTAAGCCGTCATGTGAACCAACGTGAAGACCGTTGGGGCGGGCCGATTGAAAACCGTATGCGTTTTGCGGTCGAAATTGTCAAAGGGATACGTGCACAAGTCGGCGAGAAATTTATTATTTGCTTCCGTTTGTCATTGCTCGATTTGGTGCATGACGGCAATACCATGCAAGAAGTGGTTACGATTGCGCAAGCACTAGAAAAAGCAGGCATTACCTTATTGAATACAGGAATTGGCTGGCATGAAGCGCGTATTCCGACCATTGTGACTTCGGTGCCACGTGCTGCTTTTGTTGACTATACTGCGGAAGTGAAAAAGCACGTGGCTGTGCCAGTGATTGCTTCAAACCGTATCAATATGCCAGACACGGCAGAAGAGATTTTGGCATCGGGCAAAGCCGATATGGTGCAAATGGCGCGTCCGTTATTGGCTGATGCTTTTTGGGTGAATAAAACAGCGACCAATCGTGTCGATGAAATCAATACGTGTATCGCTTGTAACCAAGCATGCTTAGATCATACCTTTAAAAACCAACGTGCTACTTGTTTAGTTAACCCGCGTGCAGCGTTTGAAACTGAGTTGGTTTATTTGAAAGCGAAACAACCGAAACGAGTTGCGGTTGTGGGTGGTGGCGTCGCAGGTATGTCAGCCGCGACAGTTGCAGCCAGTCGTGGACACCAAGTGACTCTGTTTGAAGCAAGTCATGAAGTGGGTGGACAGTTCAATTTGGCAAAAGTTGTACCCGGTAAAGAAGAGTTTCATGAAACCATTCGCTATTTCAAAGTACAGATTGAAAAAACTGGCGTCGACTTACGTTTAAACACCAAGGTGAATCGTGAGCAGCTTGAGCGTGAAGGCTTTGAAGAAATTATTATTGCAACAGGTGTTGTGCCACGCGTATTACGTATCGAAGGGAGTGATTCACCGCAAGTCTTGTCTTATGCAGAAGTGTTACGCGGCGCACCTGTCGGTCAAAAGGTTGCAGTGATTGGTGCTGGAGGGATTGGTTTTGATGTGTCTGAGTATTTATTGAAACCAGAGCATCAACCTCAGCCACAACCACTTGCAGATTGGCAACGTGAATGGGGCGTAGATCCAAACCCGAATTATGTTTCTGAAGGAGGCACGCAGGCCGCAGAAGTTCATCCGCCTGTTCGTGAGATTTATTTATTACAGCGTAAAACCTCTGCACTTGGAGCAGGTTTGGGCAAAACTTCGGGCTGGGTACACCGTGCACAGTTGAAAAAGCATGCAGTACGTATGTTACGTGGGGTTCAGTACAAAGCTGTGACTGATGAAGGGCTTTGGGTGGATATGGCAGGACAAGATCAATTGCTACGTGTCGATACTATCGTTGTGTGTGCAGGGCAGGAGTCTGTAAAGGATCTGATGCCAAGTGCTGAGCAAAATACACTAGCGAATTATCACATTATTGGTGGTGCTAAACTGGCTGCTGAGCTAGATGCGAAGCGTGCGATTCGTGAAGGTGCTGAAATCGCTTCGAAATTATAAACTTTTGATGAAACAATATGCAGTTGATTGCTTTGACGGTAAGTTTTACTTGTCATCAAAACAAAAGCTCCGTATGATGGCGCACATGGAAGCGTGGCAGAGCGGTTTAATGCACCGGTCTTGAAAACCGACGAGGGCTTATACCCCTCCGTGAGTTCGAATCTCACCGCTTCCGCCAAATATCTAAATAAGCCCTTGTTTTTACAAGGGCTTATTTTTTGTCTGTAGTTTTACCCCACAACCTACCCCTCATCAAATTTTGGATTGGATTGGCTACTTTTAGCTGTATTTAGAAGACAAAGGAATGCAGTTTAAAAAACTGTATTTAAATCTAACTATATTCTTATTCAAACGATTCTTAATTCTAAATATTTTCACTATCCATTTGCTTAGCTTGCTTGACGCTCTATAACGTGCAGATTATCCTTAGCCTGCTGACCTACATCGTCAGCGGGTTTTAGCAGACCCATTAACAAAGACAATATGTGAAATCTCATTTTGCATGTTGTGGACCCGTTCGTCCCCCTTTCTTTGCGGTAGGGCGGAGGGGGGACGCGCTTGCGCGTGCTGGTTTCTTTGTTACCAGTCTGCTAACCCTCCTTCGTTCTGCCACCATCATATTAGCAGTGATTTGGCAAGATTCTTTTAAAAACAAAGGAGTACGCCATGCGCTTACATCAATGCCGTCTTTTACATTTCTCTTTTTTCATGTTTGTGCCGATGGGTGATTAGACCTGATGCTGTGCAATCAATGCATAGCTGTGTCGATAACTTTCTAAGAATAAAACTTTTTCAAGTACATATTACCGATATGAAGATGAATCTCTCATGCTGTTTTGAGGGGCATAGATCCGTGTGCTTTATCGTCTATAACACTTCAAAAAAACAGAGATATTCATTCCAACATTCATGCATGGGGAGCACTGCGTTTGATTAAGACCAAGACGAGTGATGCCTATAAAAAGAGAAATGATTATGTTTAAAACCTTCCTAAAAACTGCCCTTATTTCATCACTACTTGCAGGCGCATCATTGGCGCAGGCAGGCTGGTTTGCGCAAGCCAGTGAAGCCTATTTTGTTAAGGCCCGTAATTTGGGTGGTGGGGTGTATCAGTGCATGTATAAAACCAATCCGGGCAATCGTGGTTGGCGTAATTTTACGGTGAACTTTCAGGGTGGTTGTCCGCGCTTTGTTCACTTTAATGCTCAGAATGGTCAAGTCACTGTACCCAACTAAAGACGGGGAGCATTTAAGATGAACCAAAAAACCATATTGGGCTTGGCGGCGATTTTAGCCCTGACCTTGATCAGTATCGCGGGCTTCTATTTCTTTAGCCCCAAACACGTATCTGAAAAAACTGTTCAAGCTGCTAGTGCTTCGGAGGCCAGCTCTGCACAGTCTTTGGAAACTGCCAGTTCAGAGCCAGCTTCAACCGAGATTGCAGCGGCAGAAGTGGATGGGATCGATGTCAAAGAATTGACTACGGGAAGTAAAAGTCTGAGTCCATCAGATCATGAACCTGAATTGCTGAGTTTTGAATTTGATAAAAACTTAAAGTCTGTCGATACCTTACTGTCGATGCTGCCTTATGACGAACTGCCTCAGTTTGAGCAGGACAACATAGACAAGTATCAACGCTATGTCTTCGCCAAAGCCGCAAAAGATACAGGAAAATCAGTGAAAGACTTCAGCTTGCAGGAACATGGTGCACTGGAATCGGAGCAGGCGGGCAATCGTTACTACGTTTATAAATTTGATAATGGCACAGACTGTGAAATCCATCTGGTCAGCATTGATTTAAACACGGGCGATTATGGCGTGAGCTATAACTACTGCTAGGGATGAATTTTATGACGCAATTTTTTAAACCGATCCTACTCGCATTGACTGCAACGACAGGAATGTTAATGGGTGGCTGTAATTCTGGCCTTGATCCAAATACATTTACGGTAGAACTCGATGTCAAAGATACCAGTAACTGGTATGCACAAAATCAATCCGCTACAGTATTGACGATCCGTTCTAACAGTGCAGATCCGATTGATGTCACCAATGTGCTGATCAACAACGGTGAATGCAGTTATGAAGGCTATCGTCGATCGTTGGAATATCCACAGCATTTTAAAATAGGTCTGCGTTTAAGACTGAAATTAACAGGCTGTGGCTATGACAACGTAGTGCGTGTTGATGTTGAAACGGAAAAAGGCACTGCAAGATATAGCTTTCAATAACGGCCTTCGACTCTCCACGACAAAGCAAAAACTAAATCAAACCGTGTCCTCAATGGGCACGGTTTTTTTATGCCCTTAATTCAGCTCTTCGTACTGAATTCATTTAACAAGGAATATCAATGTCCTTTATTCAATGCCCCTACTGTCAGTCTACCCATGTCAGACAGACCGATTCAGGCAACGCCAACTTTAACTATTTTGAACAGTTACAACGCTGTATTTCACCTACACAGATGGCGATGTTTGGCATGCAGGTCGCTCGCAAGTCAGGCTTTTCACCGCTCTTCGGTGCAGCCGTCGGGGTGGTGATCGGCGGCGTACTGGTGGTGGTTAGTCAGTACTACTTTGAAAAGTATTACAGCAATGCCGAGCAGTATGTCTGCTTGGATTGCCAACAACCCTTTGCATGGGTGAAGCAATAGTTACATCGCTATATACATTTACATGCACGCATTCTTCATTCTTTAAAACCTTACACCACATCTTTACATTTTCATTTTAGGAATATTCACAATGGCACATCAAATTGAACAAATGGCTTATGTAGGTCAAACCCCTTGGCATGGTTTGGGCAATCAGCTCACACCGAACCAACCGATCGAAGTCTGGGCCAAGCAAGCAGGCATGGACTGGCAGATCGAAAGCTCGAATGTCAGTTATATGGCGGAAAACCATAAAGGACAAAGCTTAATCCTACCGCATGATGAACAGCGGGTTTTGTACCGTTCCGATACGCATGCGCCTTTATCGGTGGTCAGTCAGCGTTATCAGGAAGTCCAACCCCGAGAGATTCTAGAATTCTATCGAGACTTGACTGAACAATCAGGCTTTGAACTGGAAACCGCAGGCGTACTGAAAGGTGGTAAGAAATTCTGGGCTTTAGCCAAAACTGGGCAAACTTCTGCTTTAAAGGGTAAAGATGTCAGCAATGGTTACATTCTCTTGGCTACAGCGTGTGACGGTACACTGGCAACTACAGCACAATTCACCAGTATTCGAGTAGTGTGTAACAACACTTTAGCGATTGCTTTAAAAGGACAGAACGCAAGTGCAGGCGTGGTCAAAGTGCCACACAGTACCAAGTTTGATGCCCAGAAGATCAAACAGCAATTGGGGATTTCAGTGCAGGCATGGAATGAGCATATGTATGAAATGAAACAGCTCAGTCAGCGTAAAGTTACACAGACTGAAGCTGCGGCTTATTTTGATGCGGTGTTTAACAATACTAGTTTGAGTCCAACCGAACAGGATGACAGTATTATTCAGTTTTATCGCAATGTGGCAGCGCAAGGAAGCCAATCCACTAAAGCTGACAACAAGACTGAACCCAATGGCCGAGCGATGTCTAAGGTCATGACTATGTTTAATGGACATGGCCGTGGGGCAGAACTTAGCTCAGCTAAAGACACAGCGTATGGCTTATTATGCAGTATCACGGAATTTGCAGATCACGAGCGCCGAGCAATGAGTCAGGATCATCGCTTAGATTCGGCATGGTTCGGTGCTGGAGCAGGCTTAAAACAACGTGGACTTGAACAAGCGTTGCGTTTGATTGTTTAAGTTTAGATTCACATTTGGGATTTAAGATGATCACATCAGATCAACATGATCCTGTAAATCTCCTTCAATCCAAATACCTCTTTGCCACATCTCCAGATGTGGCTTTTTTTATGCCTAAAATTTAATAATCAGAGGATATCTATATGAACTCAGTATTAATTCAACCTCATCCCACTCGAGCAAATATCCATGCTCATCGGCCTAAACTCACCCATCCAAAACGCTTTGTAGAGACCAAAAACCTAAGTCAGGCCGAATGGCTAGAAGTAAGACGCAAGGGCATTGGCAGTAGTGACTGTGCCGCGGCGTGTGGCCTCAATCCCTATATGTCGATGCTCGAACTATGGATGATTAAGACTGGACGTATTCAACAAAATATAGAAGATGAAAGTGAAGGCCATGCACCCTTGTACTGGGGGAAAAGGCTTGAGCCTTTAGTGGCAGAATACTACAGCATGCATACCAACTACAAAGTACGTCGAGTCAATGCGGTATTACAACATCCTGATCCAGACAAGCACTTCATGCTGGCAAATCTGGATTACTCCGTGGTTGGGGATGCTGATGTGCAGATATTAGAATGCAAAACCGCAGGGGAGTATGGCGCCAAGTTGTGGCGAGATGGTGTACCGTTATACGTGTTGTGTCAGGTACAACATCAATTGGCAGTGACAGGCAAGAAAGCAGCGCATATCTGCGTACTGATTTGTGGGCATGAAACTCGAATTTTTAAAGTCACCCGTTCAGAATCGGTGATTCAACACATCATCAATGCGGAGCGTTACTTCTGGGAATGCGTGGAAAAGGATACACCACCTGAAGCCGATGCCAGTGAATCCGCAGCCAAAGCTTTACAACTGCTTTATCCAGAACATGTGCCACTCAGCACCACAGACTTATCTGAAGATGAGCAGGCCAATCAACAGTTTGAGCAACTGCTTCAAGCGCGCAACCAAATTGACAAGCATCAGGAGCAGTTTGATCTGCTGAAGCACCAACTTCAAGCCAAGATGCAGCAGGCTGAACGTGCCACCTTTAAAGCGGGTTCAGTGACGTGGAAGAAATCGAAAGACTCAATCAGCTTAGATAGTAAGGCATTACTCAAACAGCATCCTGAATATCTCAATCAATTTCCACAAAGCAAGCAGGGCACACGGCGCTTTAACATCTATACCGATGCTGACTGAAATAGATTTAGCCTAAGTTCAATTCATAAGCAAAACACTCAACCAATATCCGAGAATCCCATGCCTCAGCGCATGGGATTTTTTTATGCAAATTTTATTTTAACCAAGCAACACATTTAAGCAGAAGAGGAAAACACCATGATTAAAGGTCTAGCCATTACACCGCCAATTCTTGGGCGGATCAGTATCGGCAAGGTTGTCGAAAAGAACGGCAAGCGCATCCCTGAAAAGGATGACCAATTCACCATTACCAGCCAAATCCAAAATAAAGACAGTGGTTGGGTGAAACATCCACTGGATGAGCAACTACGTACTAAAGCACCGAATCAAAAACTCCGTTCAATCCCAGTCCGTATGATTTTCAATGATCCTGAACTGAATCTACGAGCGGAATACAGTTTATTTGACCGTCAGACAGGACGACCTATTTGCGTGGGAAATGGTGAAACCTGTCAACGACTTGGACAACAAGGTATTGAACAACATACATGTCCATCGCCTGATTTATGTCCGTTGGCACAAGGTGGACTATGTAAACCCTACGGTAGACTGTATGTGAATTTAGATGAGTCGGATGAACTGGGTACATTCATTTTTAGGACCACAGGCTTTAATAGCATTCGAACTTTGGCAGCAAGACTGAGCTACTACCATGCAGCATCCAATGGCTTGCTTTCGTGTTTACCGCTACAACTCACGCTTAGAGGAAAGTCCACAACTCAAAGCTATCGCACGCCTGTGTACTACGTGGATTTGACTTTACGTGAAGGTGTTCATTTACAAGAAGCGATTCAAACTGCCAAGGAGATTGATCAGAAGAGTAAGTTATGTGGTTTTAATCAGGCTGCTTTAGATCAAATGGCACGGCAGGGTTATGCTAATGCTCAGTTTGAGATGGATGGAGAGGAGGGATTGGAGATTGTGGAAGAGTTTTACTCGGATGAGGTTGTTGAGTCTGAACAAGCTCAGACTGACTCAAAAATCAAGGCAAAGCCTAAATTCAATCAGGGTGATGGATTTGTACAGGATATGCAGAAAGGGTTACAGCTGTCAGTGCATGCTTTGAATTAAATACTGTTGGGGGCTTCTTAGCCTCCAACAGTATTCTTACCACATATTTTTATTCCAAAATTAGAACCACTTATTGAATGAAAAAACATTATTTAAGAATTATTTATTTGGAGGACGGTAGTACGTTTTTAAAAAATGGGAAATAATAAATTGTACTTCATCCTTGAAGTCATAGCATGATCCTTTTTTTACTCAATACCGACTACGGTGGTGATATAACCAGTGGCTAAAAGAATTAATAGACCTAACGACATTTCAAATAAAATGGCATAGCCCAATTGTTTCGCAAATTTCGGGTCTTGTAAGCGAGGTGTGAAATACCATTTGTTAAAGGCTGCTAACAATAAAATACTTAGGACAAATAATATTTTAATAATAAATCCATGCCCATAAGGTGTATTGATTAGAGTATTAAAATCTTTAAAGAGTAATAAAGCAATACTAAGACCACAAGCGATGAGTATTCCTACAATAAAGGCTGCTATTTGCCCAAATAGATGCATACGTTCTTTAAGTGGTAAGCCATTAATTTTTTTGCTTGTTTTCCATAATGGATAAAGCGACCCCATCCATAAGGATATTACAAGTACATGTATTGATAATAAAGCTTGAGCGAATAAGGGTAAATTCGTGACATGACCTAATTGGGAAAAACTAAAAACAATAGGTAAGAGTAAGATGGTAAAGATTAACCCTTCAACTTTAGAAAACTGATTAGTTCTTCTGCTTAATTTCACGAGCATAAATAAAAATAAAAGCAGAAAACCCACTGATCGTATGATATGGGTATGGCCAATTGGAGTGTTAATTACTAGATTTATATAGTTAGTATCCCACATACCAGATAGTCCAGTATTGGCAAAACTTCCGATGAGAAGGAAGAATCCTAGAATACTGGAAATTAGTCCTAATGCTGTGCCAAGAGTTATGTATTTCAGAATAGTTTCCTTTATTTCTACATAACGTCCAAGTAAGAAGTAGGAGAAAGTACCACCAACAACAAATGCAATACCTAAATATAAAATGACTTTAACAAGCCATGATGCATATATCCAAGATTCAGGAATCATAATTTTCTCCATCGTAATAGCAACATGCCAGCAGTTCGCTGGCATGTTGCTATTAGCACTTGATTTTTATTTTGCTGATTTAATGGTGAAATTATATTCGCCATTCATGTTGTGGCCATCCGCTCCCATTGTGGTCCACACGACTGTATATTTTCCTTTTTTTAGTTTAGGTGCAGCGACGTCAAATGATTTTTTCATATCATGAGTTATTTTATAATTTAAAGGAATGTCCTTACGTTGTGCATCAAGCAACTTGACGTTCATTAACATAACTTCTTCACCAAAATTCAAAGTTATATTTTTCGGTTGGCTAGCTACAGATGCATTAATAGCAGGTGTTGCACTTTCAAGTTTCACATGTGCGAATGCACTTGAAGTAGCTACAACCATAGTCGTGCCTACGAGTACGTTACGTAGAGTAGACATTTTATTTTGAAAAATTTTCATTTCTTCATCCTCTTTAAATTAATCTTGGGCCCAGTAATGACCGAATGAAATTCATTGATTGATAGCTTGGTCACCAACTTTGTAATCCTATTATCAAAGAAAGATAGAAACACTCCGATGACTTCAAAATTACATTTTTGTCATTTTAAAAATTGAAAAGTCACAAGTGCTACACTGACTATAAAGAAAATTTCGCTTATCTAATGATCAAGTAATAGGAAATTATTTACGTTTTAATCAATTTATTACTTTTAAAATTAAATATGAAGGAGGTTGTATGGACCATCATCATCACGAAGATAAAAATACACTTACTGATCCTGTCTGTGGCATGGCAGTAAAAGAAACATCTCAATTTTATGAAAAAGTTGACAGTAAAACTTTCTATTTTTGCAGTGAAAATTGCTGGTTAAAGTTTAAGAATGATCCTGCTTTTTATATTAATAAACTAGCAAAAGCGACTAATCCAAAAGAGATTGGGATAAATTCAATTGTGGTTGATCAGCCGATAAATGTGAATACTTCTACTATTTACACTTGTCCGATGCATCCCGAAATTCAACAAAATCACCCTGGGAATTGTCCTAAATGTGGTATGACTTTAGAGCCTTTACTTCCAAATCTGGATGAAGCTGACGAAAACCCTGAACTAAAAGATTTTAAAAGACGATTTTGGTATACCTTACCTTTAACTCTTATCGTTGTATTTTTAGCCATGTTTGGGCATCAGCTGAATTTATTTGATATGAAGATACAGAGTTGGATTGAACTCATTCTTACATTACCTATCGTTTTTTGGGCAGGGTGGCCATTTTTTGTTAGATGTTGGCAATCAGTTTTAAATCGTAGTCCGAATATGTGGACCTTAATTGGAATTGGTACTGGTGCCGCATTTATATACAGCCTCATTGGAACTTTGGCTCCACAAGTATTTCCAGACTCTTTTGTTTCTATGGGACGTGTCGCTGTATATTTCGAAGCCACAGCAGCCATTATTTCGCTGACCTTATTAGGCCAAGTTCTTGAGTTGAAAGCTCGATCACAGACCTCGGCAGCAATTAAATCTTTACTTGGGCTAGCACCTAAGACTGCAAGAAAAATAAATGACGATGGTAAAGAAGAAGATATTCCTCTTTCCCATGTACATGTTGGAGATTTGCTCCGAGTACGACCAGGTGAAAAGGTCCCTGTTGATGGAGTTGTTACTGAAGGGTCAAGTTCTATTGATGAATCAATGTTAACAGGAGAACCTGTTCCCGTTACAAAACGTGAAGGCGATCAAGTAATAGGTGCAACAATAAATATGAATGGTTCATTAGTAATGCGTTCAGAAAAGGTTGGATCTTCAACGGTACTTTCTCAGATCGTACAAATGGTATCGCAAGCTCAACGTTCTAAAGCGCCGATGCAAAGAATGGCAGATCATGTTGCAGGTTGGTTTGTTATGGTAGTTATTGCTATTTCTGTGCTTACATTTTTTGGTTGGGGGATATTTGGCCCAGAGCCTAGCTGGGTTTACGGGTTAATTAATGCTGTCGCAGTGTTAATTATTGCTTGCCCATGTGCTTTAGGCTTAGCGACACCTATGTCAATTATGGTGGCAACAGGTCGTGGTGCATCGAATGGTGTACTTTTTCGTGATGCAGCTGCAATAGAAAATTTACGTAAGATTGATACTTTAATTATTGATAAGACAGGTACTTTAACTGAAGGCCAACCCTCATTCGATAAGGTTATCGCTCTTTCGGGCTATGAAGAAAATGAGGTACTTCGGTTAGCAGCTAGTCTGGATCAGGGGAGTGAACACCCTTTAGCTGATGCAATCGTACGTGCTGCCCGTGAAAGAGATCTTGTACTGTCTAGACCAACATCTTTTGAATCTGGCTCTGGGATTGGTGTTAAAGGAGAGTTAAATGGACAACAATTATCTCTTGGTAATGCAGCATTAATGGAACAGCTGGGAATATCAGTTAAAGCATTTGTTCCCGAAGCTGAAAAGTTAAGAGCCGAAGGTGCAAGTGTCATGCATTTAGCTGTGGATGGAAAACTGATAGGGTTAATAGCTGTTTCAGATCCAATCAAAGCAAGTACACCTGAGGCTGTTCTTTCATTAAAAGATTCTGGTCTAAGAATCGTAATGGCTACTGGTGATGGATTAACAACAGCTAAGTCTGTTGGCGCTAGATTAGGTATTGATGAGGTTTATGGTGAGGTTAAACCCGCAGATAAATTAGAATTGGTTAAGAAATTGCAAAAAGAAGGAAGAGTGGTTGCGATGGCTGGTGATGGGATCAATGATGCCCCAGCTTTAGCTCAGGCTGATATCGGAATTGCAATGGGTACAGGAACAGATGTAGCAATGAATAGTGCACAAGTTACTTTGGTAAAAGGTGATTTACGCGGTATAGAGATTGCTCGTTCATTATCAGAAGCAACCATTAAAAACATGAAGCAGAACCTTATGTTCGCATTTCTTTATAATGCTTTAGGTATTCCTTTAGCAGCGGGTATTTTATATCCATTTACTGGCTGGTTACTTTCTCCTATGATCGCAGCCTTAGCAATGAGTCTAAGTTCAGCATCAGTCATTGGTAATGCTTTACGACTACGTAGCCAAAACTAAGTTTTTCTGACTACTCATTATTTTTAACTATTAAAGATGAGTAGTCAGTAGTTGTTTATTTTTATATAAGCGATTAATTTTTAAAAATAATTTTAAAGGTTATGCGGCCATTATGATAGTCTGCTCTAATTGTTGCGCCATGTACATCAAGAATGGATTTGGTAATTGCTAGCCCTAAGCCAGTACCTTCCTCAACTCGCTGTCTGGATACATCTGTACGATAAAAACGGTCAAATAATCGGCTTAACTGTTCAGATGTCAATGGAGAGCTTTCATTCTCAATTGTAAAAACAGTTGTATCAAAGTTTTGTTGGGTTTTGATTCTGACTACCGATTCTGTTTTACCATATTTTATTGCATTTGATAGTAAGTTGCTCAGAGCACGACGTAACATAGATGGGTCACCATTTACAACTCCATAACCTTTTTGTTCCAAAGAGATACTCTTTTCGGCAGCAATCGCATCATAAAAATCAAATAAGGCAGAAACTTCTTTTACTAGATCAACTTGTTTTAAGTTTGGTAAATGCAAGCCATGTTCAGCCTTTGCAAGAAACAACATATCGGAAATCATTCGAGCTAAACGTTCAAATTCTTCCAAATTGGAGAACAGAACTTCTTGATAGGTATTAATATCTCGACTACGAGATAAACATACTTGGGTTTGGGTCATCAAATTGTTGATAGGTGTTCTAATCTCATGGGCAAGGTCTGATGAAAAATCTGAGAGTTTTTCTACTGCTGTTTCTAGCCGATCTAACATGTCGTTAAATGCAACAGCTAGTGATTTAAGTTCAGTTGGAGTGTTATCAACTTCTAGACGCTCCGATAGGTGTTGAGCAGAGATGCCTTCTGCAACCTTTGCCATTTTTTGTACGGGACGTAATCCTCGCCATGCAGCAAACCAGCCTAAAAACATTAAGCAGATAGTACCGACAATGCCAATGTATAATAACTGGCGCCTAAAATCATTTAAGAAATGCAAATGCTCGGATGTATCGATTCCAACAATAATTTGAGCTGTTGGAATGCTACTATTTCTATTAAAAGACTTTGTATAAATTAAACCACGGTAGGTTTTATTTTGAATGCTCCATTCAACCCAAGGCTTTCGTTTTGATTTATTGAGTGTTTGGGTATGAAAGGTGGATGGTGCTGAACTAAAAATAATTTGACCCGTTGGTCGTTCAATTTGAACAATTAGATCATGATGACCAACTAAGGCGTCTTTTAAATAAATATTTAGCTCTTGGGAATTGGCTGGATTTTGTTCTAGTAAATTTTCTAGAAGTTGAATTTTCCCTTCTAGTTGTGTCCGGTCCTGAGTTTCGAAATGATGCATTACGAGTTGATGAATAACTAGTCCCATAATCATTAGAATGATTACGGTAGATAGAGAAAAAATAATAGCTATACGAAAGCTGATTGCATTAAACAATTTACGAGTCATCTTCAACCTCTAGAACATAACCCATTCCCCGTATGTTCTGGATTAGCTTAGGGCTAAAGTTACTGTCAATTTTACTTCTCAAACGTTTAATAGCGACTTCTACGACGTTGGTATCACTATCAAAATTCATATCCCAAATTTGAGAAGCTATGAGTGCGCGAGGTAAAATTTCACCACGTCTACGCATAAATAATTCCATCAGCGCGAATTCTTTAGCTGTTAAGTCAATACGTTGCCCAGCGCGAGTGACGCGGCGTTTACGAAGATCAAGTTCAAGATCAGCAATTGTAATAAGGTTACTATCTTCTTTTTGTTGTCCCCGTCGGAGTAAGCTTTTAATGCGTGCTAATAACTCAGCAAAAGCAAAAGGTTTTACGAGGTAGTCATCAGCTCCCAAATCTAATCCCTTAACTCGATCTTCAATTTGATCACGCGCTGAAAGAAATAGAATAGGCATTGTCTTTCCGCTTTTGCGAATATCATAAATGATATTCCAGCCATCTAATTTTGGTAACATAACGTCCAAAATGATGAGGTCATATTCTTCGGAAAGTGCTTGATGTTTACCTGATAATCCATCTGTGACCCAATCCGTAATATACCCAGCTTCAGATAGACCTTGTTTAAGGTAATCACCAGTTTTTTGTTCATCTTCAACTAGTAAGATTCTCATTGATAAAAATCCAATATCACTCATTAAGAATATAATAACGTTATAAATACGTGATTCTTTGTAGATTACAAAAATGTCATTTTCATGTCATATAGATGTTTGGTGCTGGCCTTTAATGTATCCATATAAGCTAATTTCGGAGCAAAAAATGAAAGTTCTATTTCGTCGTACTTTAACAACTCTTATGTGTGCTGGTGCTTTAATTGCAGGAACTCAATCTTGGGCAGCAGAAACTAAACAAGCGAATACAGTTACTACAGAGGTTAAAGCTAATTCAAAAGCTCAAGAGAAATGCCAAAAACCTTGTGATATGAAGGGTGATGAGAAGGCCCAGCATAATCACAGTAAAATGAGTGATATGTCCCAGATGGATCATTCTAAGATGATGAACATGGATCACTCTAAAATGGGCGACATGGATCACTCCAAAATGAATATGTCAAATAATTAATACGATAAAAGAGATCGAAGGCAAAGAAGTCGAGAAACTACTTTGCCTTTTAACTAAATATTAGATAGGTGAAATAAATGTCTAAAAAATTAAGTCATGTCCTCCTAATAGGAATTGGTTTATTTTCGTCGACTTGGGTGATGGCTGCTGTTAAAGAATATGATTTAACCATCGCTGAGCAAACAGTAAATATAACTGGAAAGCCTTTAAAGAGAATCACAGTAAATGGCAAATTTGTGGCCCCCCTTCTTGAATTTGAAGAGGGTGATGAGGCGATTATTCGTGTTCATAACAAGTTAAAAAACCAAGATTCTTCTATTCATTGGCATGGTTTAATTTTGCCTGGCATCATGGATGGAGTACCTGGATTTAATCAGTTTGATGGTATTGCTCCTAACAAAACTTACGAATATAAATTCAAGGTTCGTCAAAATGGTACTTATTGGTACCATTCTCACAGTAAAGGTCAAGAGCAAGAGGGCTTGTATGGTCCGTTAGTCATTTACCCAAAGAATAAAGTACCTTTGTCACCAGAAGAAAAAGCTGACAAAGATTATGTAGTACTACTTTCTGATTTTCATAATTCTACTAGCGGACAGATTATGAAAAATCTTAAAAAAGAAGCTGATTATTATCAGAATCGTCGTGAAACCGTATTTGATGTACTAAAACAGGTCAAAAGAAATGGCCTAAAAGCGACATGGCAAGACCGTTCGATGTGGAACCAGATGCGAATGCTCAAGACTGATATGTCTGATGTGACAAAATATACTTTTTTGATGAATGGTAAGACTCCAGAACAAAATTGGATTGGTAATTTTAAGACGGGTGAAAAAGTACGTCTTCGGTTCATTAATGCCTCAGCAATGTCATTCTTTGACGTCAGAATCCCTAACTTGAAAATGACGGTAGTCAGTGCAGATGGGCAGCCAGTGAAACCTGTTCCTGTTGATGAATTCAGAATAGGAACGGCTGAAACGTATGATGTCATCGTAGAACCTAAACAATCAAATTATCAAATTGAAGCAGAATCAATTGATAGGAGTGGCTTTTCAGTTGGTTCATTACATGATGAAAATACTCCTCCAATAAATCAAATCAAAATGCCGAAGTCACGTCCTCGTTCTTTATTAACTATGGAAGATATGGGGATGGGGCATGATATGTCGTCTATGGCGGGCATGGATCACGATATGTCTTCAATGAAGGGCATGAATCACGACATGTCTTCGATGAAAGGTATGGATCATGACATGTCTTCGATGAAAGGTATGGATCATGACATGTCTTCAATGAAAGGCATGGATCAAGATATGTCTTCAATGAAAGGCATGGATCACGATATGTCATCTATGACAGGTAGTTCAAAAGATCAATCTATGTCAGGTATGAACCATAGCATGCAAATGACTACATCTAATGCATCTACACAAGAAAAGAATGGTGATGTTGTATATGGTTGGGCGAATGCTTCAACACCCGTTGGTCAAAAAGCACTCCAGTATAGTGACTTACAATCTCTAAATCCTCAACCAGATACTCGTGCCCCTGAACGTGAAATGGAAATCCGTCTTGGTGGGAATATGGAGCGCTACATTTGGACAATTAATGGTAAGAAGTTTAATGAAACAGAACCATTCAAAGTGAAATATGGGGAACGTATACGCTTGAAATTTGTGAATGACAGTATGATGGCTCACCCAATGCACTTGCACGGTATGTTTATGCAGCTTGAAAATGGTCAAGATCCAAGTAATATGCCAAATAAACACACGATCATTGTGCCACCGGGGAAAACAGTTACAACTTTACTTACTGCTGATGAATTAGGTGAATGGGCTATCCACTGCCATTTGTTATATCACATGGCAGCTGGAATGATGAACAAACTCATTGTGGCAAATGTAGATAGCAATGATGTTGATTCAAAAAGTATCGTTGCCCAACCCCATGCAAATGATAAGGGAGTGAATCAACATGCAAACCATTAAAAAACTTTTTTCAAAAACACTTTTATCAGTTGCTTTAATTGGTTTAGCAGGTATGGCATTTGCGAATGATAATTCGACTGAAAATCTAAATAAGAGTACTTCAAGTATGAATGTGCTTTTAAGAGAATCAGGCGGATTAGGTTATGTTGAACGCAATGTTGCTCAAAAAACTTCAAAAGACAAAGGAATTGAAACTTTAACTCTTAGCCAAAATCATGATAAACATCTGAACGAGCATGGTGGGCAGATTTACCAAACAACTAAATTTTCCAATGAGTGGATAGTTGATAAAGATGGTAAAGGCAGTTTAGGTTCGAGTTTCGAAACATTGATTGGAACAGATGAAAATCGAATGTTTGTTGAAGCCAATCTGAATAAAGCAGAGAGTAATGATCCCAATTATGATGTATCAGCTCTTTACAGTAGAAATGTTGCACCATTTTGGGATGTTCAAGCTGGGGTAAGGTATAGTGAGGACAAAAATAACCGTAATAGTAATCGCATTGATGGCGTTATTGGATTATTAGGTCTTGCTCCTTATTTCTTTGAGACAAAAGCTTACCTTTATGGTGGTGAAAATAATTTTTGGGGAGCCAGTTTTGAGTTTGATCGAGATTTATTACTCACTCAAAAGCTAATTACTCAGCCATATATTGCAGCAGATATTGTGCTTAATGATAATTCTGATTTTGCTGCAAAGTCTGGTTTATCAGAATTAAAAACTGGTATCAAAACTCGATACGAAATTACCAAGCGTATCAGACCATTTGTTGATATAGCTTATCAATATGAGAAAGGACAAAAATCAACTCCTTTTCAAGAAGCAACAGATTCTGAAAAGGGATGGCTATATGGTGCAGGTATTGAATTAGTTTTTTAATTTTGTCTCGATATTAAAAATAGCAGGCCCTAGGGCCTGCTATTTTTAATGAATAAAGTTGTTAATTTTTCTAAATCTGTAAAACTAAAAAAGCTTAAATTTTGGTCATGATTTTATGCGCTGGTTAAAAACATGCCTTTCGCTGTTTTTATCATTTGCAATCCTCATCGTAGGTAAGCATCCGGTAAAGCAGCTCCTTACCAATCTATCGAATTAGCCTTATGTTAGTCCCCACTTATTTTTAAGTGGGGACTTAATTCATGACCACAATTACCCATGCATCAACAATATCTGCATCTGCTCCTAGAAAGCGAAGAACATACAGTACTGAATTTAAAAATAGTATTGTTCAAGCCTGTAGAGTACCCAACACATCCATCGCCTCAGTCGCCTTGCAGCATGGACTGAATGCAAATCTCGTATGTAAATGGATTCGCCTTTTGGATGGCGAACAAGCTCTGGACAACTCGGCACCACCCAAGCCCACATTTATTGCATTGCCTTACCCTGCAGCGTTCAATCCATCCACTATAGCAATGCTACCCGTTCACATTACTTTGCCTGATTCGAACATAGAGATCGGGTTGAAATGGCAGGGATCAGAAATGTCCGCTTTGGCAGAATTACTCAAGGCACTGGCGACATGATCCGCATTGATGAAATCTGGCTCGCTACCCAACCCATGGATATGCGTGCGGGTATAGATACGGCCATGGCCCAGATCATGAAAACCTTTGGCTCAATCAAACCGCATTGTGCCTACCTGTTCTGTAATAAACGTGGCCATCGTATGAAAGTGTTGCTGCATGATGGTCTGGGGATTTGGCTGTGTGCCCGGAGATTGGAACAAGGAAAGTTCCACTGGGCGAAGATTCATCAGGGTGAAACGATGAGCATCAGTGCAGAACAGTTACAGGCATTGATTCAGGGCTTGCCCTGGCAGCGCATTGGACAACAACAGGTGGTCACTCTGCTCTAAACCAGACGTGTGCATTCTGCTATTCTCCGAATGTTCTATTTCATTCTTGTCATGACCTCAGGCATACTGCGGTCATGAATACATTGCCTGATTTAACCCAACTGAGCCATGAACAATTGCTGGAATTTACCAGACAGTTGGCGATGCAGCATCAGTCTCTGGCACAATCAAATCAGCAATTAGATGCCAGAGTTCAACATCTTGAAGTCACCAATCAGCATTTAGATTCTAAAGTTCAACATCTTTCCATTCTCAACCAAAAATACGAGCATGAACTGGCGCTGTTTAAACGGCACAAATTCGCTCAGAAGAATGAACATCTCACAGCAAAACAAATCCATCTGTGGGATGAAGCCGTTGAAGAAGATATCGCAGCCGTTGATCTGGAACTGGAACGGCTAAATGCGGATAAAACTGATGCAGCTGCACAAAAAGCCCCAGTCAACAAACCTAAACGTCGACCGCTACCGGATCACCTGCTAACCCTTCGTATTGAGCATGAACCCGCATCGACAAAATGTGCCTGTGGCTGCCAATTACGTCGTATTGGTGAAGATATCAGCGAGAAATTGAATTTCAGACCGGCACAGTTCTATAAGGAACAGCATATCCGTGGTAAATGGGTCTGTGATCAGTGTGATACCTTGACGCAGCAAGCGATGCCTGCTTATGTGATTGATAAAGGCATTGCCAGTCCTGAACTGCTCAGCCATGTGCTGGTGTCCAAATATGCCGATCATTTACCTCTGTATCGCCAACGCCAGATCTTTCTGCGCGCAGGTGTTGATCTGTCTAGATCCACATTATCGGACTGGATAGGTCGCTGCGGGGTTGAGCTGGAGCCATTGGCAGAAGCCTTAAAACAGATCATATTGCAGCAACAGGTGATTCATGCGGACGAAACACCGGTCACCATCATGCAGCTAGGTGATGATGAGAAAAAACCGAAGAAAGGTTATGTCTGGGCCTATGCCACCACACAATACAATCCCATTCAGGCGGTTATTTATGACTTCCAGCCGAGTCGATCAGGTCAACATGCTGAAGATTTCCTGACAGGCTGGCAAGGTCATTTGGTCTGTGATGATTACAGTGGTTATAAGGCACGCTTTAAAACAGGTCAGGTCATCGAAGTGGGTTGCATGGCGCATGCGCGTCGTAAATTTCACGAACTGCATGTGACGAAGAAAAGTTTCATTGCCGAACAAGCCCTGCAATTGATTCAACAGCTTTACCAAATTGAAGCGGAATTAAGAGAGTTACCAAACTGTAGTGCCGAACAACGCCACCAGCGAAGGCAACAGGACAGTCAACCGATCATGCGACAACTGTATGCCTGGCTAGAAGAGCATCAGGATAAAGTATCCAAGAGTTCGCCTGCAGCGAAAGCCATCAATTACAGTCTAAAACGCTGGTCTGCCTTAAGCCGCTATTTAGATGATGGGAATTTGCCTATTTGTAATAATTGGGTTGAAAATCAAATGCACCCATGGGCTTTAGGCAGAAAGAATTGGCTATTTGCAGGATCACTGCGTAGTGGCCAACGTGCTGCCAATATCATGACTTTAATCCAGTCAGCCAAGCTGAATGGCTTAGATCCGTATGCTTATTTAAGTGATGTGCTGAAAAGGCTGCCGACACATAAAATGAAAGATATTGAAGCGCTACTGCCACATAACTGGAAGCCTGCTTGAGTTCAAGCGGGTTTCACTGGATGCTTACCATCGTAGGATCGACAGCCGCCACTGCATCTGTACATAGTCCATATTTAATGTCATCTCAATATGCAATCCATGCAAATGATGAATTCTAAAGATCATGAAAAAGCAAGTACTATGCACATAGATTGTATGAAAGCTGATGTACAGATTAAGAAGCAAATACATGATTCATCATGTATGTCTAAGCAAGATTGTATTATGTCATTTTCTAAAATTGCATATATATCTATAGTGCTAGGTGTTTTGCAATCTATGGTTTCTTCCCCTGCGGAACAGTCTACTTTTTCTCCATTAAATCAAAATTTCACCTCATTTGATCCTTCCAATTTATGGAAACCTCCACGCTCTAATTAATTTGATGACTAATCATCATTCATTGAATTTTCTATGGATGTTCTGCACGTGCGAGTGTACATTATTTTAGAGCTAAAAATATGAACTTTAATAAAGAAAAGCTGTCCCTAAAATGGGATGGATGCTCAATTACGACAATCTATTTTTATCTTGAGTTATGGTCATGCTTATCCTAGCCATTGACTTTGGATACAGCGTTGAAGCTTGCTGAGCAATATGCACCTACTCTAAGGATCAATAGCGCTCAGATTGAAGGCGCTGAGAATATGGTTTCAGCTAACGCTCAAACAGAAATTCTTCGTATTGAGTTACGTCAAAAAGTAGCATCGGTATGGCTTCGCTGTACTTTGACAGGATTCTGTTGATCGAGGTACTTCTGATGCCAACGACGAAGTGTTTCGGGTGTACAGCCGAATTTAGGAGCAATCGCTGTGATTACTGCCTAAGTTGATGAATAATTTTTTTCAGATTCGAGAAGTAAATGAACTGCTCGTTCTTTGATTTCTAGGGGATATTTTGATTTTGTCATAGACTTATTTGCTCAAGAAAAATGGCCTCCTACAATCTCGGTACGATTCAACCAGTGTTGATCAGTCAGCATTGTACGAGGCATAGTGAGAAGTAGATTTGGTTTGGCGATTAAATATCGCTTTCTCGCTATTTTTTGCATAGTAAATGTCAACAGACCTTAAAATAGTTAGAATGTTTAAGTGAAGTCGAATAACTTCAACACAATACAGGTGAAATTACGCATAACTTAAAACCCCGAAAGCCGAAACTTTCAGGGTTACACGAATGTTATTAATCATAAAATAATTGATTAATATGAACTTTTTTCGACTTTAAACGTTGTATTGGTGTACTTAAATCGAACCCAATATTCAGGACCAATCAAACTGTATTTTAAAGTGGTAAGACGCATACCAATGTAGTTCTGATTTGTATCGTAAAAATTGGATTCTATACCATAAACCAAAGGCTCTACCCCTGAGTTCATGCAGGCAATATCACTCCACGCAACACTGGTTTTCCCTTCTCGGAATTCAAAAGGTTCAACATCTGTATAAAGTTGAGATTCAGCAAAAGGGGTAAAGTCGGTATCTTCGCGTGCTACAAAAAATATGAGCCGAATACTCTTAAAACCTCGAATAGTCGTTTCCTGTTTCGACAAAATACCTAGAGTGTGATTTTCAGCATTGTTAGCCCACACTGCTTCGATAATTTTACTCGACGTGGCCCGCAGCATATCCTCAACAGTTACAGGACTAAATGTTTTCTGATCCATTGAAAAATCATCAACATTCATAAACTCAGCAGAAACAAGCAATGAATGAACCTGAAACATTGGATTGTTACATAAGACAGCTTCTTCAAAACGATTATAAGCCTTCCTAGAGTTGCTAAATGAAGAATCCCAGTGATTTTTCAAGCTCACAAAATCTCGTGTTTTAGACCTCACTTTCAGATCCTGACAGAAGCCATCAACAACTGCTTCAAACTGTTGATACAATCCAAGTGGAAAGTCAATGAGTCTGTGCTTGTACAGTAAATCAACCATCAGCTTTATTTCAGGTCTGATGATCACATCTGAAAATTTACCCGTCAGAAAAGGATTAATCGGAATATCTTGAATAATCTTGAGTAAATTAACACCCTTGGGCGTTAGATAAACATGAGGCACCAGATAGTCGTAAGTTGGTTGTTTAGAGATAATCTTAAAAGTCTTATTTTCAGTAATCATAGAATACAACTTCAGATAATCATCCAAGCCAACAGGAGGGCGATTATTGGGTATATAGCCAATAAAAGGCTGGATATACGCTTGAGTGATATGGTGAGTACTGAGTAGAGATGCATAGGATTCGTCAGGCTGTAATCTAATCATGCTTCATCTCCCGCAAAGGCATTGAGTTCTAGGTGGTTTTTTCTCGGACGGCCACGAGTCTGTGGTTTTAAAGGCTGACTAATCTGGAAACGTCTTCCATTTTTCATATTGCTGAAAATGAATAACTGGCTGGTTTTACAGAGATAATCAAAGCCGTCTTCAAGCCACTTTCTTTTCTGCGATTGATTGTATTCAATCGTGCCTAAAAAACAGTTTTCGTAAGTATGCTTCCGCATATTACAGATGTAGGCATAACCTTGATCATTGGTCACTTTTTTCCAAAGCTTTTCAATACCTTGTGCGAGGCTAATGTCTTCCTGATTTTTATTCCCATTGAAAAACCAGAATGTATGCAGATGGAATCCACGTCTTGGCGTATATTCAAAACGAAAAATATAACCGATGGCTTGTTTCAACACAGGATTATGCCGCTTGTTTTCTAGTAGTTGTTCAACACACTTTTTAAATGCATCGAAATCATTTTTAGATAAACAATCTTCAGTTTTGAAACAGGTTTGCAGTAATGTTTTAGGTTTATGCTTGAGATATAAATCAAGTCGAACAACGACTACACGCGAATACCGTTCAATTAAAGAGTTGAACATTTCGATCATTCGAGACTTATTTTTTTTCAGATTCTTCCGCTCATCGTAAACTTTGCGTCTGATGTTCGGGCGACGAAAAAAGGCACGAATTAATCCAATAAACTTATTTATTGCATTAATGTACGGGAGCAAATTCTCCTTTAGACTGGAAGGTAGAGGTGTGCCATTACGTAGAAGATCTAATTCATCCTCTGACATCTGGCTTAGTGCATAATCAAATGCCTGAATATCAAGACCGCTGATAATGTCTGAAAGCGTAGAATAGTTTATAAGTTCTGCAATATCAGAAGGTAAATTACTCATTTGAGCATGGTGTTTGACGGCAAAGCCATACCGACCATTCGATAGTATTTTCGTTTCAGTTATGACTTCAGGGAAGTTACGTTTTTTGAACTGTTTGACCAGTTTAGCTTTCCCTATAGCAGGAGCTAGGATGTTATCCTGTGAATTTACTAAAAAGGTGGTTTTAAAACCATCGTTGACTGGAGTAATTTGCAGTTCGGTTTCAAATTGCTGGAGCCATTGGTCATGTGTTCCCATATGTCGACCAGCATTTACATTTATAATGCGCATATAAATTAAACTCGATTTAAAGTTAAAAGCGCAACTGTGATCAGTATTCTGGGTATAGGCATCCAATGGATACTGTTTAGCGCAGTATCCATGATGGGATGTAAGGTTGGTTCAGCTAATTTAGAATAAACTATGATCGTATTTACTTCACCAGTATTGCCAATACATCAATAACTTGTCGGGTAACATGAACATTGATGTAGCTGAATACTTTAAAACTACTGATCATCTATAAATAGATAGAATATTCTTTGATTTATAGATATAGAGTAATAGTAAATATAGGCTTTGTTGCACAAACATTCAAAAGCTAAACTTCTTCCAAGTTATCTAAATTTAAGTGGCAACTTGGGTGTGAGGTCGACCTAAATCTGTAAATTTATTTAATACGGCCACACGTGCATGAATCTCATTGACTTGGCTTTGAAAGTTTCTCGCACGGAGTTTATCGCCTAATAATTTGATGCAATGCATCTTGGTTTCTATCAGACTTCTGCGATGATAGCCTGACCAATTTTTCCATATTGTTCTTCCTAAACGTTTAACTGTTCGAAGTAATTCATTTCGCTCTAGCGAGCTGGTCTTTGTATCTTTCCAAGGTTTCGCATTTTTTCTTGGCGGAATCACCGCATGTGCTTGTCGGTCTGCAATTACTTGACGGCATTGCTTGGTGTCATAAGCCCCATCAGTATAGACAGAGTCAATCTGCTCATCTTGTGGAATCTGATCGAGTAAATCACCAAGCACTTGTGAATCACTCACATTATTTGTAGTGAGTTGAATAGCGCGTATTTGAAGGGTTTCAGCATCTATACCAATATGAAGTTTACGCCATTGGCGACGATATTCAGGTTGGTGTTTCTTACGCTTCCATTCACCTTCGCCTAGAAACTTTAAGCCAGTAGAATCGACGAGTAGCTGGAGACCATTACTGCTTTTTTGATAGTTAATTGCAATATCAATATGCTTTTGTCTTCTGCAGATGGTGGAATAGTCTGGTGCTGTCCAATCTAATCTACAAAGATGAATGAGACTTTGCACAAAGCCAGTGACCATGCGTAAAGAAAGACGAAATAAGGATTTGATCATTAAACAGCATTGGATGGCTGTATCTGAATAAGTTTGATTTCGACCATGTTTACCTTTGGGTTGAGCGTACCATTGAGTCTTGGGATCAAACCAAATTGAGAGATTTCCTCGATTTATTAATGCACTGTTATAAGAAGACCAATTGGTTGTACGATAGATTTTAGGTGTGGGCTTATTCATTTGAGAATTATATTGTGGAATAAGCCTTTAGAGATAGGTTTGTGCAACAAAGCCCACCAGTACTGAAAGCAGCAACGACAGAAGCTTTAGGTAAAGGTTTACCTTTAGTTGATTATTCTGAAGATCAAATGGCAGTCGAAATTGGATTAGGCAAACAATTGTCGCCAAATTTAGCAATTGCAGTCTCTGGTTTATGGGACTCAGGTGCAGGTGACCCCGCACCAACTTTAGGTCCTGTGAAGGGTTATTGGGGTGCTGGTTTGGCTGCTAAATACAATATTAGTCAAAAAATGGCTTTCAGCGTAGGTGGTCGCTATATGTGGTTTGGTGATGCGGAAGGTGAAACTTCGGATCGTCGTATTGTTGGCGAGTTTGAGGACAATACAGGCTATATCGTGGGGATGAAACTCTCTTATAAATCTAAATAATTATCTCGCTTATTACTTGCTTGAGGTTTTGCCTTCTCTCTGAAATGTTGGGAGAAGGTTTTTTTATAACAGTATTAAATTATTTGTCTAGTTGTTTGTACTATCATAGCGTTTACGGAGTTGACTTTATATTTTTCAGTATTTTGAACGAAGTAAATCTATATTAAACAATTCTTTAAAGTATTCGGTTTTTTACCATGAAGATGAAACATCGTGACTGTTTATTCAGATGTATTGCAGAGCAACATAGTGTTGAGCTTGTGCAACGGTTATCATAGAGTCAACAAAGCGTTGGAAGACATTATGAAAATCGTGGCAGATGAAAATCTCGCATTTACCGATTATTTTTTTGCCGAATTTGGTGAAGTTGAGCACAAAGCAGGGCGTACTTTAACGCATGCCGATGTTGTAGATGCCAAAGCACTGTTGGTGCGTTCCGTAACTCAAGTCAATCCAGCATTAATCAATAACACCACACTTCAATATGTGGGTAGTGCAACGATTGGTACAGACCACTTAGATATTAACGCTATTGAAAAGCAGAATATTCAATGGGCGAATGCTGCAGGTTGTAATGCACAGGCGGTGGCTGAATATGTGATTACGGCTTTGCTCCATCTCAAGCCAGCATTGCTGAATGCTGAAGAAAGTTTTACTTTAGGGATCATTGGTCTAGGAAATGTCGGTTCTCGCTTAGCTTATATGGCCAAACTATTGGGCTGGAATGTGATCGGTCATGATCCTTTTGTACAGCAAGATACGATTCAGCAGGTCAATTTAAATACCCTATTAAGCACTGCCGATGCAATTTCATTGCATGTACCTTTAACCAAAACAGGACCACATCCAACCTATCATTTATTCAACGCCGAAGCTTTCGCTGCGATGAAAGCGACAGCAATATTGATTAATTCTGCACGTGGGCCTGTGATTGAAGAGCAAGCTTTATTGGCCGACATCGAAAAAACGCAGCGCAAAGTGGTACTAGATGTCTTTGAGCATGAGCCTGTGATTTCTGAACAAGTGTTGAATGCTGTGAGTCTGGTGACACCACATATCGCAGGTTATAGCTTAGAAGGCAAAGCGCGTGGTACACAAATGATCTATGAGGCTTTCTGTAAAACTTTCCAATTTGAAGCAGATAAAAGCTTCGAGTCGCAGTTGCCTGTATGTGCTCAATATTTTGAAGGGCAAGATTTGAAATCTGCACTTCAACAGCATTTAAGGGAAATCTACCCGATTGCACGAGATGACCAAGCCTTACGTGCTTGCTTAAAAGAGGGAATGATTGACCAAAAAGCCTTTGATCATTTAAGAAAGACCTATCCATTACGCCGTGAATGGGCTGCACATGGAGGGCCGAAGGCATGAGTCAGGACGTGATCCATTATCAGCCAACCTGTGACTTAAAAGCCATGCGAGCGCGTGCGCAAATGTATAGCCAAATTCGTCAGTTTTTTGCTGAACGTGAAGTGCTTGAGGTTGAAACCCCGGTTTTATCTCAAGCTGGTGTGACCGATGTGCATTTGGCTTCGGTTCAAGCGCAGCGCCATGTACAAGGCAAACAACAAACGCATTATTTGCAGACCTCACCTGAGTTTGCCATGAAGCGTTTATTGGCCAGTGGTAGTGGGCCGATTTATCAAATCTGTAAAGTTTTCCGTGATGATGAACATGGTCGTAAACACAATAGTGAATTTACCATGCTGGAATGGTATAGACCGAATTTCAGTTTGAAGGATTTGATGTTTGAAGTGACAGATTTATTGAATGTCACATTAAAGCAGCGTTTTGGTGAGGTTCGCCCTACCATTTTGAGCTATAAGCATGCGTTTATGGATCGTTTGGATTTGAACCCACTGCAAGCCAGTTTGAAAGAGTTAAAAGACTGTTGTAATCGCGTAGGTTTAAATTTGGACTTGGGCGATGACCGACTTGGCTATATCGATTTGCTCTTTTCACATTTTGTAGAACCAAGTCTAGGTTTTGATACGCCCGTATTTCTAACCGATTTTCCACCAGAGCTAGCCTCGCTTGCCAAAACTAAAACGGATGAAGACGGTGAATTGGTTGCAGCACGTTTTGAGCTGTATATTGAAGGTTTGGAACTCGCCAATGCTTATGATGAGTTGATCGACGCAGAGGTGTTGCGTTCGCGTTTTGAAGCCGATAATGCTGAACGTGAAAAATTAGGCTTACATGTGATGCCAATTGATGAGTTTTTATTGACTGCTTTGCCTCAAATGACCGCATGTGCAGGTATTGCTTTAGGTGTGGATCGTTTGTTAATGATTGCAACAGAACACATGCAGTTGGAAAAGGTGATTACCTTTCCCGCATCCATTTCTTAAGTGAAATTAAATAAAGCGCCGATTGTGGCGCTTTATTTGAGTCGATCAAGGTTTAACTGTATTGAGCCTTCAGTTCTCCAATTGCGTGTATTCGACGTTCAATCAGCATTTCACCGATATCCGGGCCTTTAATATCCGCAGGTAGGTCTTGTGCTTTGATATTTCGCACAACATCCATCACCTTTAAAATATATGCCGACTGTGGGTATTCACGATCTTCAAGCCCTAAACGACCACGTGAGTCACATTCACAGGCCTGCACAAAGGCTTCAACCCGTTCTGGACGACGTAGTACATCTAAGCGTTGCAGTAAGCGCCATAAAGTGCCTGGTTTTAAGGTTAGAGCTTGATGACATTTCAAATGTTCTTTACAGACCGTAATTGCGAGCTGTTTCATCTGCGTTGGAACTTTTAGACGTTCACACACTTCTGTCACAGGTTTGACCCCACGTTCTTCATGCATGATATGACGCGGTAGCTCGTCCACAGGTGTCAAAGCTTTGCCTAAGTCATGCACTAAAACAGCAAAACGAACATCCAATGCGTAGTTGGCACGACATGCTTGCTGCAATGACATCATGGTATGAATACCGCAGTCAATTTCAGGGTGATACTCAGGGCGCTGTGGAATACCGTAAAGTGCCGCGATTTCTGGAAAAAGTACTTTTAAAGCACCACAGCGACGTAGCACTTCAAAGTATTCATCGGCATGATCTTCCATCAGAGCACGAGAGGTTTCTTTCCAAATGCGTTCAGGAGTTAGTGCCTCCAGTTCACCCGAGTCTGCGAGTTGCTGCATCAGTGCCAACGTTTCTTCGGCTACCGTAAATCCTAGGGTTTTATAACGTGCAGCAAATCGTGCAACACGGAGGACGCGTAGAGGGTCTTCTACGAAAGCATCAGAAACATGCCTTAAAACACGCAGCTCTAAGTCGCGCTGGCCACCATAGGGGTCATACAGTGTGCCTTCATCATCCATGGCGATGGCATTGATGGTGAGGTCGCGTCGAATTAAATCTTGTTCTAGGGTAACGGTACTGTCGGTATAAAACTCAAAGCCATGATAACCATGCCCTGACTTACGTTCGGTGCGTGCCAGCGCATATTCATCTTTGGTTTCAGGATGTAAAAAAACAGGAAAATCTTTACCTACAGGTTGGAAACCTTGGGCAAGCAGTTGTTCAGGCATTGCACCGACAACTACATAATCTTTTTCGTGATAGGGGTGACCCAGAAGCTGATCTCGGACCGCACCGCCTACTAAATAAACTTGCATGAAAAAACCTCTACTCTTACAGCCATCATGCTACAGAATAGAGGTTTTCTCAAGTCACAAGATGCGAGTACAACGACAAACAATTATTCGCCGTTTTTCTCCGCTTCTTGAATTTCAGCTACAGTTAGTGCAGTCATATTCACTAAACGACGTGTTGTGGTTGTCGGTGTCAAAATATGAACTGGCTTTGCTGCACCCAGTAGGATAGGGCCAATGGTGACATTATTACCTGACGTTGATTTCAACAGGTTAAATGAAATGTTGGCTGCATCCAAGTTCGGCATGATCAATAGGTTCGCAGAACCTTTGAAGCGTGAGTTTGAGTATGCAAAGCTACGAATGTTTTCATCCAATGCTGCATCCGCATGCATTTCACCTTCAACTTCAAGTTCTGGCGCGATTTGCGACAAAATCTCAAACACTTTACGCATTTTTTGTGCGCTTGGGTCGGTCTGGTCTGAACCGAAGCTTGAGTGAGATAGTAGCGCAACACGTGGTGTCATACCAAAACGACGCACTTCTTCAGCGGCTAAAATAGTCATTTCAGCCAGTTGTTCAGCCGTTGGATTACGGTTGATGTAAGTGTCAGCAATAAACAGGTTGCGGTCTTCAAGCATTAAAGCATTCAATGTAAAGAAAGAGTTGTGACCTTCTTTTTTACCAATGATGTTTTTAACGAAGTCTAAGTGGATATCGTAGCTTGAATACGTACCACATAGCATCCCGTCTGCTTTACCATGTTTCACTAACATCGACGCGATCAAGGTCGAACGACGACGTGCTTCACGTTGTGCATATTCAGGTGTTACACCTTTACGCTGCATAAGCGTGTAGTAGTCATCTGCAAACAATTCGTAGTCAGGATTTTTTTCTTGATCGACAATCGTGATGTTCACACCATGTTCAAGACGTAAGCCTAACTTTTTAATGTTCGCTTCAATAACCGCAGTTCGACCGACTAAAATTGGTTTTGCAAGATCTTCATCGACCGCAATTTGTACTGCACGAAGTACGCGTAGGTCTTCACCTTCAGCATAGGCAATACGTTTTGGGTCGGATTTTGCTTGAGCAAAAATAGGCTTCATCATAAATGCAGAGTTGTAGACAAACTCAGACAGACGCTGACGATAAGCAGAGAAGTCTTGAATTGGTCGATCAGCTACACCAGAGTCCATTGCTGCTTGTGCGACAGCAGGTGCAATTTCTAAAATCAGACGTTGATCGAGTGGACGTGGAATAAGGTAGTCACGACCAAAAGATGCTGATTTTTCACCATAAGATGCTGCATCTGCTTCAATGTGTGCCATACGCGCAATTGCATAGACACATGCGATTTTCATCTCTTCATTGATCGTTGTTGCACCTACATCAAGAGCACCACGGAAAATGTAAGGGAAGCAAAGTGCGTTGTTCACTTGGTTTGGATAGTCTGAACGACCTGTCGCCATGATCACGTCATCACGAACTTCATGTGCATGTTCAGGAAGAATTTCAGGATCTGGGTTAGCAAGTGCGAAGATAATCGGATCTTTCGCCATGACCTTAACCATTTCTTTGGTTAAGATACCCGCAGCAGATAAACCAAGGAACATGTCTGCGCCTGCAATCACGTCAGCCAGTTGAGTGCCTTCGATATCTTGCACATAACGTTTTTTAGACTCATCTAAGCCTTCACGTTTCGTGGTGAGCAGACCGCGAGAGTCAGCCACAACGATATTTTCTTTCTTCGCACCAATTGCACAAAGAAGATCTAAACAAGATAATGCTGCAGCACCTGCGCCTGAAGCAACAATCTTGATTTCATCAATTTTTTTGCCATTTAACTGCAAAGCGTTTAGCAAAGCAGAACCGACAATAATAGAAGTACCATGTTGGTCGTCGTGGAACACAGGAATGTTCATGCGTTCACGTAGTTTTTGCTCGATATAGAAACACTCTGGTGCCTTGATGTCCTCAAGGTTGATACCACCAAAAGTCGGTTCTAATGCAGCGACAATGTCCACGATTTTGTCAGGATCATTTTCTGCAATTTCGATGTCAAAAACGTCAACACCAGCGAATTTTTTAAACAGTACGCCTTTACCTTCCATAACAGGTTTAGACGCTAAAGGACCAATGTTACCAAGGCCAAGAACGGCTGTACCGTTACTGACCACAGCAACTAAGTTACCACGCGCTGTGTAAAGCGCCGCAGTAGACGGGTCGCGTTCAATCTCTAAACATGGTGCAGCAACACCTGGTGAATAAGCTAAAGCTAAGTCACGTTGGTTGACCAGCTGCTTGCTTGGTGTAACGCTGATTTTCCCTGGAGTTGGAAATTCGTGATAATACAAAGCTTGCTGTTTTAATGATTGATCGTCCATCTGAATCTCTTTGTAGCGTGGGTTAGCCAGCGGAGCTGGTGGTTTTTTAGTAGACAAGACCGAATATACCATTAGTTGCTGGTATATCCCAGTGATAGCTGGTGCTTTTTAAGGCAAACTTAGAGCTAAAACAGTCTGATTTATATTAAGTATGTATAAGAGGGCGTATCTAGATGATCTCTTAAGTATTGGGTAGCATCGAGCTGTGGAAGAGGTTTTGAAAATAAATAACCTTGCGCGATATCACATTCTAAGTTTTGCAGGTAACTCAGTTGTTGTTCGGTCTCAATTCCTTCCGCCACCACGGTCATACCCATGGCTTTCCCCATGGCAATCATGGCACTCACAATAGCTTCTTGTTTGCAGTGCCCAATTTTTGAAATGAAGCTTCGATCAATTTTTAAAGTATCGATTGGGAAGTCAGTGAGGTAAGACAGCGATGAATAACCTGTGCCAAAATCATCTAAAGAAATGTGAATGCCACGCGATTTGATGGTTTCAAGGAGGTTCTTCACCGCTTCTGAGTTTTCAACCAAAGTGGATTCTGTAATTTCTAATTCGAGACTACTACCACTGATTTTGTATCGATCAAGAGCCTCATCTAAGTCTTTTAAAAGCTGTCCACGTTGTAATTGTTGAGCAACCACATTGACCGAGACGCAGATATTATCAAAACCCAATTTATTCCATTCTTTGATTTGCTTTGCGGTTTGTAAAATTACAATGCGGCCAATGTCTGAAATTAAGCTGGTTTTTTCTGCCATCGGAATGAAGAGACCTGGCGGCACAATGCCTTTGCTTGGGTGGTTCCAACGTACCAACGCCTCAAAACCATAAATTTTCTGATCGTGAAAGTTGATTTTGGGTTGGTAGTAAACCACCAACTCATTGTTTTGTATCGCTAGTCTTAAATCGCGCTCTAAATAAATCCCTTCTTCTAATGCAACGGTATTACTCAGGCTGTAGAACTTGGTCGCATTTCCACCTAAACGTTTTGCTTCACTCAGTGCTTGTTCTGCACAGTTGTTTAAGTAGTCAAGTTGACGACCATGTTCAGGGTACTGCGAAATCCCCATTGAAAGCGTAATAATGTGCTCTTGACCAAAAATATCAAAAGGTAGACTAAAGGCTTTGTTAATGCGATCGATATGTTCCTGAACGGAGGGGCGAATATGAGAGACCTCATATACAATTGCAAAATCGTCACCATTTAAGTGAGCCACCATAAGGGCTTCAGCATTGGTTAAACGAAGGCGCTGGGCAACTTGGCGCAGCAGTTCATCGCCGCCATTATTGCTTAAGAATTCATTCAATGGACGGAAACGGTCAATATTGAGTCGAATAATCGCCAGTTGTTTAATGCTGTCTTGTTGAGAAACCAAATATTGATGAAGCTGATAGTTATAGTAAAAACGGTTGGGTAGGTCGGTCAGCGTATCGTAGTTTTCTAAATAGGATAAACGCTGTTCTTGCAGTTTGCGTTCGGTTAAATCGGACACGATACCAATATAATGTGTGACACGATCTTGCTCATCGGTAATAGCATTCAGATGCATCCAAATACACAGCTCTTTGCCTGATAGGAACTTTTCATTAAGTTCACCGTCGTATTCGCCTTTTTTTAGGAGCTGTCCAATGATTTGGTTATGTGTGCTGCGTTGATGCGACTTATAGTTCGCAACAATATCAAACAGATGTTTGCCATTAATTTGTGCAGCTTCAAAGCCAGCCAAACGTTCAAAGAACGGATTTACGTCGATATAACGCAGGTCTTCATCTAAGATGAAAATCCCTTGTTCAGCTTGTTCAAGTACGCTCGCTGCTAGTCGCAGACGTTCTTGGTTGCTTTTTTCATGTTGAATGTCACGTCGAATACCGACCATTTGTAACGGTTTTTGATTGATTGGATCGCGAGCAATGACACGCCCAGTGTCATGTACCCAGTACCATTTCCCGTTATTGTGTTGCACACGGTAAGTGGCTTCATAGCGGTCTGAATGACCCCGTAAATGACTTTTCATTGCAGATTTAAACGGGGCAATATCATTTGGATGAATTAGATACTGAAGCTGAAGTTGATGCTCTGTGGAATTTTTAAGTACTTTTTCTTGTTTGTGATTGGTCAGGGAAATGAGCCGATCTTTAATATTCCAATCCCAAGGACGAATACCTGAAATTTCATGGGCAAGCGATAGGTTTTCTTGCTTATTTTTTAAGTCTTTATTGATTTGATTTACATCAAAGGTTCGTTCACGTACTTTTTGCTCAAGCAATTGATTATTCAGTTGTAACTGTTGTTCAATTTCTTTGGATTTATTCACTTCGTTTTGTAGCTGTTTGCATAAATCATCGGTCCAAGAGACTTGTTTTTCAGCTTCTTTTTTGAGCTCTCGATTTTTAATTGAGAGACGAGATAAGTGCTGATTAATACGGTTGGTGGCATTGGCACAGAGCAAAATCACAATCAGAATAAAGTTCACAGCAAGGTGAAAAAGAGTGTGATTGGCATCGAAGTTGATAAATTGCGAGAGGACATAAGGGGTGATGGACGGAATAAAAACCAAACAAAAATAACTAATGCGCTGCGTTAAATAGGTAAGGCAAACGGTCTGTGTGACAATCACTAAAAGTGCAGACAAGAGTAGGGCATTTGTATAGTTAAAATTGCCAGATAGGCTGGGTAAATAGTAATAGATACAGACGACGCCTGCTGCAACCAAAAGACCAATACTTAAACAGATGCCTTGAATCCAGCGGTGTGCATGTTTGGCAGAGTGATTTTTCGGGTTGAAATACACGGTGTTCACGAGCCAAAAAATGCTGAGAATAAACTCAGAAACAAAAAACCACAGGTTAAAATAAAAAGAATCTTGAGAAAAATTATAGTGATATGCGCAGAAAATATAAAAATTTAGAATCAGTAAACTACTGATGAGGAAACGAAGATGGCTAATGGAATGCGATATTTGCGCAGTCTGCAAGTGCCGATCAAGATTTTCTGTAGAAATATCTGGCATGAATCGCGAAACCTTATTTTTTTTATGACCCAATGGCATTGTGTTGTGTCTTTTTTCAAATTTAAATACATTGTGTAAAACACAATCAATTTATATTTTGATATAAGTCAAGGGTAATATTGTTGTACATCATAATCAATATATTAACAGAACAAAAGGGTGACTCTGCTGTTTATGTGATTTAAATCACTAAATTGTAGTTGAGGATTGACAAAGCTACGACTGGTGCTGTCTCTGTACGCAATACACGCTCACCAATACACCAGTTAATAAAACCGTTCTCATTGGCTGTTGTAATTTCAGCCTCACTTAAACCACCTTCAGGCCCAATGAGTAGTGCAATGTTTGGTGTCGCATGTGCCAAAACATCGATTTTTTCTTTATTCGGGGCGAGTACAAGTCGAGTCGCAGGTAATTCGGATGCGAGCCATTTCTCTAAACTGAGTGGTGCAAGGATTTTTGGAACAATATTCATGCCGCATTGTTCACAAGCTGCGATGGCGATGCCTTGCCAGTGATCAATTTTCTTTTGATCGCGGTCATATTTCAAACGCATTTCACAGCGTTCAGACGTTAATAGTTGAATCTCCGAAACGCCTAATTCAACTGCCTTTTGAATGACATAGTCCATACGATCACCTTTACTCATGACTTGACCGAGTAAAGTTTTAAACGCAGGCGTACGATTGGTTGGGTTAAAAGCAGTGACCTGAACTAATGCTGACTTTTTAGCAACGTCACTTAAGGTCACTTCATATTCGCCGCCTTGTCCATTAAACAAAGTAGCCGTTTCACCGACTTGAGCACGCAAAACTTTTACCCAGTGGTGAAACACAGTTTCAGTCAGTTCGACAGTGTGATCAACATTGAGTTCTGCTTCCATAAAAAAACGAGGCATTCGGTTTTACTCTCAAATAGGGTGAATCTAGTTTAAATGCTTATGCTAAACCGAGGTCTAGTACAAGCTGACGGGTAGGATCAGTGGTGTTCATGGTGTAGAAGTGCAAACTCGGTGCGCCACCTGCAATCAGGCGTTCGCAAAGTTTCACAATCACTTCATGACCAAATGCTTTGATGCTGGCAGTGTCATCACCATAAGTTGCCAGTTGCTTACGAATCCAACGTGGAATCTCAGCGCCTGTACCATCTGCAAAGCGAATCAAGTTGCTGGCATTGGTAATTGGCATAATGCCTGGTGCTACAGGAATGTTCACGCCTTCTTTTTGAATGCGATCGACAAAGTAGAAGTAGGCATCTGGATTAAAGAAGAACTGAGTCAGTGCGGCATTCGCACCTGCATTGGCTTTGTCGCAAAAGCGTTGAATGTCTAGGTCAAAACTATCTGCTTGAGGGTGCATTTCTGGATAAGCGGCAACCTCAATTTTGAAATGATCGCCCGAATGTTCACGAATAAAGCGAACCAAATCCGTGGCATAAGGTAGTTCCCCTAGACCGACTTGACCTGAAGGTAAGTCACCACGCAGCGCCACAATACGGTCAATGCCTTGATCTTTATAAATGTCGAGTAATTCAGCAATACGTGCTTTGTCATCGCCAATACAAGATAAGTGCGGTGCAACAGGCGTACCTTTACCATTGAATTCAGCAATGGCAGCAAGGGTACGTTCACGGGTAGAACCACCAGCACCGTAAGTAATTGAGAAGAACTCTGGGTTTAATAACTGAAGTTCTTGGTGTACGACTTTAAGTTTTTCTGCACCAGCATCGGTTTTGGTTGGGAAAAACTCAAAAGAAATTGGAACTTTTTTGCTCATCATCAAATCCTTTTTTATAAATGCTATTTTTTGTGTTTGCTCTCATCCCATCCTTCTCCCAGAGGGAGAAGGGGATTCATTACATTGAATAGAGATAACAAGATTTCACTGCTAACATCATTCGGTAATGAAAGTCCCTCTCCTGAGCAGACTTTAAGCACTGCTTTAAAGTTCAGCGCAAGAGAGGTTTGCAACTTAGTATTTATAAGCGTCAGATTTGAACGGACCTTCAACAGCTACACCTAAGTAGTCTGCTTGTTCTTGAGTCAATTGAGTCAAGACACCACCAAAACCAGCAACCATTGCCGCAGCAACTTCTTCATCTAATTTCTTAGGAAGCAGTTCTACACGAATCGCTGCTTGTTTTTGATCTTCAGCGAGATCAGCAAATTTTTCAGCGAACAAGTGCATTTGACCTAGTACTTGGTTGGCAAAAGAACCATCCATAATACGTGATGGGTGACCCGTTGCATTACCTAGGTTAACTAAACGACCTTCAGAAAGAAGAATGAGGTAGTCGCTGTCATTTTCTGAACGATACACTTGGTGAACTTGTGGCTTCACTTCAACCCATTTGTAACCACGTAAGTAGTTGGTGTCGATTTCAGTGTCGAAGTGACCGATGTTACACACCACTGCACCTGCTTTTAATGAATCAAGCATTGCAGCGTCACATACGTGGTAGTTACCTGTTGTTGTTACGATTAGATCAGTATTTTGAAGAAGGTCAACATTGATGTCTTCTTTCTTGCCTGTTTGTACGCCATTTTTGTATGGAGATACAACTTCGTAACCGTCCATGCATGCTTGCATCGCACATATTGGGTCAACTTCAGTCACACGTACAATCATGCCTTCTTGACGAAGTGATTGTGCAGAACCTTTACCTACGTCACCGTAACCAATCACAAGTGCACGACGACCAGATAAAAGCATATCTGTACCGCGTTTGATGGCATCATTCAGTGAGTGGCGGCAACCATATTTGTTGTCATTTTTAGACTTAGTTACAGAGTCATTCACGTTGATTGCAGGAACTTTCAAAGTACCGTCACGAAGCATTTCATACAGACGTTGAACACCTGTCGTCGTTTCTTCAGTTACGCCGTGGATTTTTGCAATCACTTCAGGATATTTTTCATGAACAAGTAGGGTTAAATCACCGCCATCATCCAAAATCATGTTGGCATCCCAAGGGGTACCATTCACATTGATTTGTTGTTCTAAACACCACATGTATTCTTCTTCTGTTTCGCCTTTCCAAGCAAATACAGGAACACCAGAAGCTGCAATTGCAGCAGCAGCGTGGTCTTGAGTCGAGAAGATGTTGCATGAAGTCCAACGAACTTCTGCGCCTAATTCAACTAATGTTTCAATTAAAACAGCAGTTTGAATGGTCATGTGGATACAGCCAAGGATTTTCGCACCTGCAAGTGGTTTTGCAGCAGCATAACGCTTACGTAGGCCCATAAGTGCTGGCATTTCTGCTTCAGCAAGTTTGATTTCTTTACGGCCGTAATCAGCAAGTGAAATATCAGCAACTTTGTAATCTGTAAATGAAGCAGTAACCGCGTTCATTACGATCTCCTTAATTTAAAATAAAAATTGATCATTATGTTCGCGGATGCCGTTGTTGATTGGAACGAGTGTCTAACCGAATCGTCGAGCCTAGCGATTCCACATTTATGTACCTGTGAAAAAGTCGCAGCATCCCTCGACTAGCGAAGTATTGTACTTGGAAATTGATTCAGTTCCAACGATGTTTTGTTTATTATCAACACAATCATCTTTTTTGAATTGTGTTATGGCCTTGAATATCCCTGAATCCTTAATGAACCTTGAAGCTAATGGTGGTATTTATGCGGTATGGATGCTACTCCAGCATTTATATATCGATGCGGATATTGAACAGTTGATAGAGGTCTGCGGTTATGATGCAGAAAACGGAACGACAACCATTGGCTTGGCAGTCGGATTAAAGAAATTTGGCTTTGATGTTCAATTTTATACTGATGAAGACCCAGAGCTTCAAGCACAAGAAAAATTGAGTTATGCAGAAGCTGAGCAACTAAAGCTGCCAGTTTTAGCGGCCATCAATTACCAACAAATTCAACAGGCATTTGAGCAAAATAAATTTATCATTGTCTATTACGATACTTTAGAAGGCGTCGGAAACCATTCACTGGTTTATTCTATAGATGAGCAGGAAATCTGTTTCTTTGACAGTTTTGATGCGATGCCTGCATCTGTATTTGAGCAGCAACGTCAAGTCGAGGGCATCTGCCGACAAGTGATCGTGCTTGATCATTCAAACGCTCGCATGGAAACAGCACAATAAACATGAAAAGAAGATGTTAAATGAAAAAGATCCTCGGACTATGCGTGTTCATCTCTATGCAGATCAGCGCGAATGACAGCACGGGTTATGTGGCAACGGGCGGTGTGCAATATCTGAAAAATCCAAAAATCAGTATGCAAAGTGAAGATTTGTTTATCAGTAAAAACATCATTCGGGTGAATTACCAATTTAAAAATCTTACCGCTCAAGATATTACGGAAACTGTTTTATTTCCCTTGCCGCGTGTGGGCAGTTCGCGTGAAAGCGATTTTGCGCATACCGAACAATTGATTCAAAGCTTTAAAGTACAAGCCAATGCACAAAAGATTCAGCCAGAAACACATGTGCGTGCATTTTTACCTGCTTTAACAGCAACTGGAGACTTCAGTTCCAATGGTGACGTCGTCGATGTGACTGCAGGTTTGAAAAAATGTGGTTTTTCAGATCGAGATTTGATGCATCCGTGGTTATTGCAACAAGACTCTACGCTTAATCAGCGTTTGTATCGTTGTGAGGACAAAACGGTACAGCAGCTTTTAAAGCCCTATCAGGCGGATGATGAAATTTATTGGGAATCGCAAATTATTTATAGTTGGCAGTAGACGTTTAAGGCCAATGCGCTGACCTATGTACAACATGAGTACATGCCATTGGTCGGTGGTTCGGTCTCTTTATATCCTGAAGAGGATGAAAAAACCTATTGTATGGATCAAAACTTCAAAGCGGGTTTGAAAAAGGCCAAGTCGCAATATCCACCTTATCAAGCTTTGGGCTATATCTTAAAAACGGGTGCAAATTGGGCGAAACCTATTCAAAGTTTTAAACTGACCATTGAGCGTGACCCGAATGAGTTGGTTTCATTTTGTTGGAAGGGTCAGGTGAAAAAGATCAGTTCGACACAATTTCAAATGACAGAAAAGAATTTTGTGCCGAAGCAGGATTTAGATATTATTTTTGTGCATAAGTTTTAAGTAGTAAAAAGCCCATCAAAGGATGGGCTTTTGCTTATTCTTGCTCTGCGGCATCTGTCTTGTCGTGCCAGTATTTGGCTTTTGCTTCATCTGTATCGACACCTAGCGCATTTTCATAAATGAATGCCAAATCACGCATGGCTTGAGCCTCACCCAGTTCCGCTGCTTGTTGTACCAGTTCAATTGACTTAGCGACATCTTTTTCAACCACATCACCACGACGGTAAAAACCAGCTAACTCTAATATTGCAGTAGGGTGTTTCAGTTCAGCGGCTTGTTTTAACCAGTGATGTGCATGTCCAAAGTAGGTTTCAGCTTCGCTTGGATCTTCTTCTCGAAGTTCTTTGGCATAAAAAGCATAACCTTCACCCAGCCAATACATGGCTTCTACATGACCCAATGCTGCTGCTTTGAGCGCCCATTCTTCTGCAAGCGTAATGTCATCTTCATTTTCACTTTGCATATATAGTTCAGCGAGTTCAAATTGAGCGTCACTATTGCCTGTTGTTGCAAGGTTGACCAATTCAGCAGGAATTTTAGGAGATTTAGGCATACAAATAACCAAAGATTTAAACTGTGGATAGCCTAATGCTTTCAAGTGAAAAAGCCAATCCGAAGATTGGCTTTTAGGTTCAGATCAGGTGCAAAGTTAGGCTGAATATAAATAAGAGTAAAACTGAAACAGCGATATTCTTAATTTTTTGCTCAAAATAACTTAAGCAAAGTCCAACAAACAGTGCTGCGAAGCTAATCACGCCGATCCAATAACTGATTTCAGTGCTCCAATGTCCTTGCGTTAAGCAAATGAGCAAAGAAACAATTAACAGTAACCAACCCACAGTGGTTGCTAAGCGTGTTTGCTGAAGTGTCAGTTCTTTAGCAAAGATTTGCTTTTGGTGCTTAGACATACTGCTGGCAAGTGAAAAAAAACCTAAGGTCGCTAAAGTCCAAATGATCAGAAACCAAATCATGCTTCGGCCTCCTGAACAGCTACTTTCACTTTTTTGTTCGGCAAACCTTGATGTTTTTTAACTTTGTCATAAGCGAAATAGAAAATCACTGCCATTACCCACATGGCTAAATCAACCGATGCAATCATCCATTGGCCCTGCGCGATGCTGTTCCACAAAGCTTGACCGCCTGTCATCAAGTTGACCACTGGCAGCAGGACGAAAGCGAGTGTTGCCAATAAAAGTAAGTCTAACCATGCTTGGCGGTGGGTACGGAAAATGGCATAAATTAGCGTGAGTAACCATACGGTAAAGAAGCTACGAATTTCCCAGTTCAGGCGCATTTCTACATCTGCAGGAATGAAACGGTTGGCATAAAAATATGCCGCGCAGGCCAAAGGCAAACCAATAATGGCTGTAATATTTAAGACTTCAACCAGTCGGAAACCAAACGATTTATAGCCTTGTTTCTGCTGTTGGGGAGCACGTTTTAAACACCAAAGGATAAGACCCGTAGCCACCATGAGCGTACCTAAAATACCTGAGCAGAATAATAACCAACGCAGCGCTAAGTCGAGGCCACGCGCTTCGTGTAAGACGGTGACCACGTTATAGATGGCACTTGGAATCGATGGATTTTTGATTCGTATATTTTTATCCGTTTCGTCTTGACCCGTGACCCCATTGTAGTTGAGGGTTGCATACACATTGCGATGCGCGACACTTTCAGCACGTAAAGCACGCAATTCAATTTTGGCTTGGTCTGTATTGGGTGAAATAATGTTAATTGAAGCAATTGGATTGTCTTTCCACTGTTGTTGTACCGCTGCCATAATTGGGGCTAAGTCTGTCAGTGGAGCAGGGCGGAGTTCGGGTTTTGGATGTTCCTCACCACGACCTTCTGTATGTTCACCGCGTTGCTGTCCGCGTTCTCCACGAGCCGCTCTTTCGCCTTCGCGTGGCACATCTTCAGCCTTTTGGGGCTGCTCAATCATGCTGGCCTGTTGGTCACGTAAAAACTGTTGTCGATTTTCATACGCTTGGTTAATTCCCCAAGGCATGAACATAAACATGAGCAGTAGTAAGCCACTAAAGGTAATCATTAGATGAAAAGGCAGTGCAAAAACAGCGGTTGCATTGTGTGCATCCAGCCATGAGCGCTGACCTTTGCCTGAGCGAAAGGTAAAGAAATCTTTAAAGATTTTTTTATGGGCAATGATGCCGCTGACAATTGCGACCAACATGAACATGGTGGCAATCCCGACTAACCAACGCGTCCACAGGCGGGGTAAACCGTACAACTCAAAATGGAAACGATATAGGAATCCACCACCACGCGTATCCCGTGGTTCAATCACTTCACCAGTCGCACTGTCTAAGGTGATGCGTGTTCCACCACGACGTGCTTTCGGGTCTTCACCAACGGCACGAATAGTCACTTCAGTTGTGGTTTGGCGTGAGTTGGGTAGTTGAATATTCCAACTGCCTGCATCTGGGTGGTTTTTCTGTAAATAGTTGAGCGCGACCTGCATTTGTTGCACTTGAGACTGCGCAGGGATAGATTGATGTGTTTCGGGTTTCATCCAAGTAGAAATTTCATTTTGGAAAAAACTGAGGGTTCCAGTCACAAAAATTGCATACAGCAGCCACCCTAAAATGAGACTGGCCCATGTATGCAACCATGACATGGATTGGCGCGGTCCTTCCGCTTTTTGATCAACACGCATTGAAAAACTATCCTAAAAATTTGAGTAGGGCATACAGTGCAATACATGGCACAGCAATGCCGAGTGTTGCTTTTAAGGTTTTTTGAACCATAAAGACCCAAATAAAGGCAGCACAGTTAAGACAAAATGCAATGAGTGTGGCGCTCATGGCCGCATTCACAGGATTTGCAATAAAGACTTTAGCAATGGTTAATGCAGAGAGTGCAGCAAGGAGATAACCTCCGAGCAATGCAAGTGCAAATCGATACAACACCATCAGACGGTAGCTAAGTGGTGTGTCGACTTTCTTCTTTTTGGCAGGCTTCGGATGGACTTTTTCCGAATGAACCAAGGCATCAATTTGAGTGGTGCTATTCATGGAAGAGAGTTGGTGTATTAGTAAACAATATTGCAAATGATAACAATTATTATTTAAATAAAATAGATGGTAACTTTATTTATTTTTTCTGTAACGGTAAGTGAGTTTGGTGAACAGAAAAATTTGGATTGTAGTCGCTGCCTTTTTAAATAGATTTGATTCTTATTGTTATTTCTCTAAGGAATGGCTACACAGTGTTACCAAATCACGTTATACGCTGTTTTGATCTGCGTTAGTTTCATAGTCAATACTTGGGCGAATTTGGAGGAAAAGATGGCTGCTTTTATTAATGCCGAACAGGCAAAAATTATGTCCAACCAAGCGTATTTAGATATTGAAGTCTATAAATTACGTTTAGCTTCACTCATTGAGGAGAGTGCGAAACAGGGAAATACTGCGGTATTTACAGTTCTGCCAAAACATTTACCCCTAGAAGATATTCGTCATTTTTCAGCAGAACTGACCCAACTGGGATATCAAGTTCGTTTGGAAGTGGAAGAGTTCTATTATCGTTTAAACGTGTATTGGATTTAAAACTTCGCTTTGATGTCTGGTTTATATTGTGTGGATAAATAAAAGCCCGTAAACGGACTTTTATTTTTTAGGAGTTTCGAAAACCGATGAAAGGTTATAGTTGAATATCGGAAGCCTTAGTATTGTAAGGATTCTTTAAATCTAGTGTCTGTTCAAGCTCATGATCAAAAATATCGGTGAGCATACTATCGAAGCGTTGAGCATTGTAATGAATCAACTGATCTGCTTCTTCAGGGCTTATGAATCCTGTTTCAAGTGCATGTTGAATATGCGATTCAAAATCTAAGCCTTCAAATTGTCCTTTGGCTTCCGCTTTTTTAAACTTCGTCCATAGTGGATCAATTTTCAATGCAGCTTGGAAGGCATTTTCCATACGCCCAAAGACGTCATTGGGATCGGTATTGTAAAAAACATGCTGCTTCAGTTGTTCACGGAAAGGATTATTTTCCATGATCGCACGTCCTAATTGCGTTTTTAGCTGATCGCTTGGTTGCTGAGCAACACGACCAAAAGGGAAACAGATGAACTTGACTACACAAGCAGCGGCTCGCATAGGAAAGTTTGCGAATAGTCCATCAAATGCATCCTGAATTTGGACAAATGCTTTTTCTAAAGCCAGTTGAGCATGCTGTTGTTCAGCCTCACTACGTTGTCCTTTTTCATAAAACTTCAAAATAGCGGTTGCTATAAATAGATGGGCATGAATGTCAGCCAAACGTCCTGAAAGCATTTCTTTGCGTTTAATATCGCCTGCAAGTAAGCCTAAACACAGGTCTGCTGTTAAGGCAAAGTTTGAACTGAAACGGTTAATGGTTTTGTAAAAAGGGCGTGAGAAAGCATCTGTCTGTGCGGAAGCATCTGAAGGGCCACCGAATATGCCATAACTGAATGAACGGGCTGTTCGGTTAAAAGTATAAGCCAAATGTTTAAAAAGTAGCGTGTCGAAAGGCGCTAAAGCTGACTTTGTATCTTCTGCTTGAAGGAGTTGGAGTTCTTCATATAAATAAGGATGACAGCGCATTGAGCCTTGACCAAAGATCATTAAAGAACGGCTTAAAATATTGGCCCCTTCAACGGTAATTGAAATGGGGATGGCTTGATAATTCAATGCTAAAAAATTGCGCGGCCCCATTTGTACTGCCCGTCCGCCAACGACATCCATCCCATGATTGACAATTTTACGCATGGTTTCGGTGGCATAGTATTTGGCCATAGCTGTCATCACTGCGGGCTTGCCGCCTTCGTTTAAACCACAAGTGACCATATAGCGGAAAGCTTCGAGCATATATGTACCACTGGCAATATCACTGGTGGCTTCTTGCACGCCTTCAAAATGTCCTACAGAAATTTTAAATTGTTGGCGTACTTTGGCAAAAGCACCGACACTTAAATAAGCCATTTCAGCTGAAGCAGTGGAGAGCGCTGGCAGTGAAATCCCACGACCTACGGCTAAGCACTCCATCAGCATGCGCCAACCTTTACCTGCATTTTCCACCCCACCAATAATCCAATCGAGTGGGATAAAAACATCTTGTCCATCGACCGTGCCATTCATAAAGGGGGAACCAGGATTATGTCGCGCGCCGACTTGGACGCCGTCATGACTGGCCGGTAATAAGGCACAGGTGATGCCGTATTCAGTTTTGCTTGCATCGCCTAATAGTCCATCAGGGTCATAGAGTTTAAAAGCGAGACCAATCACAGTCGCAATAGGTGCCAGTGTAATCCAGCGTTTTGAAAAGTTCATACGTAAACCGAGTACTTCTTGGCCTTCAAACACACCATAGCAGACCACACCTGTATCAGGTATCGCACCAGCGTCTGAACCCGCCTCAGGACTGGTTAAACCAAAGCAGGGGATTTCTTCGCCTTTGGCTAGTCTTGGTAGGTAGCGTTGTTTTTGTTCCTCAGTTCCATAATGTAAAAGCAACTCACCTGGGCCTAGAGAGTTGGGCACCATACAACTGACGGCAGTGGTCAGTGAACGTGAAGAAATTTTGCTCATGATGCGGCTTTGGGCAAAGGAGCTAAAGGCACGACCTCCGTATTCTTTGGGAATAATTAAACCTAAAAAGCTTTGTTCTTTGATGTATTGCCATGCTTCAACAGGAAGATCTTTTAAGTGGTGATGAATTTCCCATTCATTGAGTAAACCACAAAGGTGTTCAACTTCATGATCTAAGAAGGATTGCTCTTCAGCAGACAGAGTTGGGTAGACATAACCATCAAATTTTTTCCAGTCAGGCGCACCCATAAATAATTCTTTTTCCCACCAACTGGTGCCTGCATCCAATGCTTCACGCTCGGTACTGCTCATACTCGGCATGGCTTTGGCTAAAGCTTTATAGGCAGGTTGAGTGATTAAAGACTTTCGTAATGGATCAATAACCACAATCAGGCTGAGAATAATTAAGGGCAGACCTAGAAGTAATGACCACGGACTGATAAAAATAGCAGCGAAGAGGGACGTAAAAATAATGATTGCAGTTGCCATTAAGCGACTGAGTTCAAAATAAAAAATAGCCCAGAGGATACAGATTAAAAACAGAATGGCGAAAATGAAACCCATTGAAACCTCCCGTTGTTTACACCGTGAGGTCAGTCATACGTTTTATAGAATTCCACGGAAAATAAGGCAAAAACGTAGACTAAAAAGGTGTAATAAAATGAATTTGATGTGATGTGTAGCATCACGATTATTTTAGACTTTGAATTAGATTAGGATGTTTATTGAACAATGACTGTGTTAGAAATGTATGAATACGTAATTGAAAAATATAAAGAACGAAGATCGTAATAAAAAAAGCCCTCATATGAGGGCTTTTAATTTTTGCGTTTTAACTGTTTAACGCCACAGTAAATTAAGCTTCAATCGTTTGAACAGCAATCTTTTTCGCAGGATCTGCTTTGCGACGTACTGCTGGTACAGGTTCACCATAGTATTGGCGGTCAGCGAAGTAGCTTGACCGAACCATCGGTGCTGCCCAAATATTTCTAAAACCCAACTTTTGACCGTGCGCAGTGTAGCGTTCAAATTCTTCTGGTGTAACGAAGCGGTCAATCGGCGCATGCTCTTTTGAAGGCTGTAAATACTGACCAATTGTTACATAGTCAACGCCGTGTGCATGCAAATCATCTAAAAGTGAAATGACTTCTTCTTCAGTTTCACCAATACCGACCATCAAACCACATTTGGTTGGAACGTCAGGGCAATATTCTTTAAACATTTTCAACAGATTTAAAGAGTGTTGGTAGTCTGAACCTGGACGCATCGCTTTGTATAAACGCGGCACAGTTTCAATGTTGTGGTTAAATACATCAGGTGGACACTCAGTCATAATGCGAAGCGCAATGTCCATACGACCACGGAAGTCAGGTACCAAAATCTCAAGTAAAGTATTCGGGCTTAATGCACGTGCTTCTTTAATACAGTCAACAAAGTGTTGTGCGCCACCGTCAAGTAAGTCATCACGGTCTACAGACGTAATCACGGCATATTTTAAACCTAAGTTTGAAATTGTTTCAGCCATGTGACGTGGTTCGTCTGCGTCAAGTGCATTTGGACGGCCATGTGCCACGTCGCAGAAAGGACAACGACGTGTACAAATGTCACCCATAATCATAAAGGTTGCAGTACCGCCACCAAAACATTCGGGGAGGTTTGGACACGCAGCTTCTTCACAAACGGTATGCAGTTTTTGTTCACGTAGGGTTGATTTAATGCGTTGCACTTCTTCGGGTGCTGCCATTTTCACGCGAATCCAATCCGGCTTGCGTGGCGTTTCAACCGTAGGAATAACTTTTACAGGTATACGCGCGACCTTTTCTGCGCCACGAAGTTTGATACCCTGCTCAGGTTTACGGTTTTCAGACATATTCAACTATTCCACTGTTTTTGACGGGGGAGATGCTAAAAATAGCAGTATTAGTATAGCGGAAATGCGAATTGATAGGGCGGAAATACTATTCATTTACTAAATGTGGTTATCACTTAATATATGTAAGCTAAATACAGCAAATTGCCTGCAATTACGTCATAATATGCCCAAGATAAGTAATAAGTTTTTGAAGAAGGAGCGTTGAATGCCACGTAAAAAAGAGGTCGTTGGTGGAACTTTCGTTAAATACGATGCGGTCGTTCTAGGTTCAGGCCCTGCGGGTGAAGGCGCGGCAATGAAACTTGCCAAATCTGGAAAGCGTGTTGCGATTGTAGATGTACGTGAGCAGCTCGGTGGTAACTGTACCCACGTGGGGACCATTCCAAGTAAAGCTTTACGTCAAACGGTATCGAGTATTATCCGTTATCGCCGTGACCCAATGTTTAAAAAAATGGGCGACTGGCGCCAGTTTACCATGAAGCAAGTGCTTCAAAATGCACATAAAGTGATTCAACAACAGGTTGATACACACTCACGTTTTTATGACCGCAATAAAATTGATATTTACCATGGTCGTGCTTACGTTCAAGACCAAAATACAGTTTTAGTATTTAGCCCTGAAGGTATTAAAGAAACGATCATGTGCAAACAAATCGTGATCGCAACGGGTAGCCGTCCATACCGTCCTGCGGCGCTTGATTTTAACCATCCACGTGTATTTGATTCGGACAAAATTTTAGACCTTGATTATTCGATTCAAAAAATCATCATTTATGGTGCAGGTGTAATTGGTTGCGAATATGCGTCTATTTTCATTGGACTAGATCATAAAGTTGACCTGATTAATACACAGCATAAATTGCTGAGTTATCTAGACGATGAAATTTCTGATGCTTTGTCTTATCACTTACGTCAACAAGGTGTCTTGATTCGCCATAATGAGCAGATTGATCATCTTGAAACCTATGATGATCACGTGGTGCTACATTTACAAAGCGGTAAGAAAATTAAAGCAGATGCTATTTTGTGGTGTAATGGTCGTTCTGGAAATACGGATGGCTTAGGCTTAGAAAATGTGGGTATTACACCAAACAGCCGTGGTCAAATTACAGTCAATGATCAATACCAAACCGAAGTGGAAAACATTTACGCTGCTGGTGATGTGATTGGTTGGCCTTCACTGGCTTCTGCTGCATATGACCAAGGTCGTTGTGCAGGTGCAAACATGAGCGGTGAAGTGGGTGTGGAACCTGTGGTTGATATTCCGACAGGAATTTATACCATTCCAGAAATTTCTTCGATTGGTAAAACTGAACAAGAGTTAACCGAAGAAAAAATTCCGTATGAAGTGGGTCAGGCTTCTTTCCGTCATTTGGCGCGTGCGCAAATTACAGGTGACACAGTGGGTGAATTGAAAATTTTATTCCACCGTGAAACTTTGGAAGTGCTGGGTGTTCATTGCTTCGGTAATAACGCATCGGAAATTATTCACATTGGTCAGGCGGTGATGAATAGTCCAAACAATACCATCAATTATTTCGTAGAAACGACGTTTAACTATCCGACGATGGCTGAAGCATATCGTGTAGCGACCTTAAATGGTATGAATCGTTTATTCTAATTTTTATAGTATTTTCAGAGGCCTGTAAGTTTAGACTTGCAGGTTTTTTTATACCTAAAATTGCTATTTTGTAAGTGTAGGCATATCTAAATGCCTAAAACTTTTTAACGATTTGTGCGGTGGTAGGTGAGTGTGACAAGTAAGGGGGGAGGGAGCAACTTTGCTTATGAGAGGCAAGTAATTTTGTGGGTGCCATGTTTCTTAGCGTAGAACATGGAAAGAATGATCCAGTGATACGGCGTAGCAGATATTTTTAGACATAAAAAAACCAACAAAGTTGGCTTTTTTGAATTAGGCTGCGACGTGAAATCAGTTACAGGATGAACTGATGTAAGAAGTAGGCAGAAATCATCATGCCTAACACAAAAAACATGCACGAATAAGCGTCAAGCTGATAACGCTTTTCTAATTGATGTTCAACATGCTGTATATTTTCTTCTTGCATAATTTTCATGGAAGTTTTTATTCCGATTTAATTATCGTTAAAATCCTATTGCATGTTTGTATTTTTAACATAAAAAATTGCTTAAATAAAGTACTAATTAAAAATAATCAGATCTCCACTATACATAATCACTTAAATATTCAAGTTTATGCTGAGTTAACCCAGAAGCCAGTAGCTACCAATAACTAACTATCTGAAAGTCATAGAACTTAAGATTTTATTATTCATCGTTAAAATAAGATAATTGAATTTAAAACTGTGGATAAAAGTTCTTTTAAATGAATTAAAATGCCAAGAGATAATAAAATATGTGGATAAGTTTTATACAAATGAATTCAAATTAAAATAAATCGTACTGATATAAATAAAAAAGCCAACGCAACCTATACATCGATCTGGTATAGGCTGCGTTGGCTTATTTTTATAAATTATTGATTTAATGCATAAATATTGGCTTGAATCCAAATATTGCCGCGAATGTATTGTCCGATATTAAAGTTGGCGTACTCTGGATTTTTAGTGGCAATACGAATCAGTGTTGCAGCTTGGTTGTCTTCATGAATCAAGGCAACATCAAGCAGAGTGTAGTCTTGTTCCATAAATTGCATGTTGGTTTTGCCAACAATATTCCCTTGGAACCATGCTTCATCTTCCTGACCTATCTTTTCTCCATACAAATAAGCGACCATTTTTGAAAAATCGACAGTCACAGGTTCTTTGTCATCATCCGACTTTGGTTCCCATGCATCAATCTGTTCTTGCAAGTTTGCAGGAGCAATGCCATTGTTTGCTGCCAAAATATCGTTCAAGGCACGATGATGTTTAATCGATGCAGGGTCATCAACCACTAGTTGCTCGTGCTCTGCGACTGCTTCTAGTTCATATGCCCATGCATTGAGATGTGCAATATAGGTTTGGTCTTTTTGGTATTGAGCATGATTGACGCTATATAAGCTGTCATAAGCGTAGACGATGCTGTTATTGCCTAAGTTTAAACGTAAAACGGCTTGTGTGTTGGATTGACCGCGAATGATGCGTTCAACCACAGCAGACACTTTATAGGGGCTATTAAAACTTGGAAATGCAGTTTTAACGGCCTTGGGTTTATTGTCTTCAACCGCGATGACTTGAGTCAGTTGAACAGCCGCTTGACTTGGACCTTGAATGAGCCAACAACCCGTATCCATATCTTGTTCAGTCTGGCATAAACCCATCGGCATGATTGGTGCATTTAAAGCTAAACCTAACCATTTAGGGACATCTTGTGCAGGGTTATCTGTGAGTAAATTCCAATGCTCGACGTGGCTACCAAAGTTTTGGTCATCAATGGTGATTATTTCTGGACTATTTTGATTGTTCATATGCACGATTGAATGAGGTTATATATCCCTATTAAATCGAGGGTTATTTCTATATTTCAAGTCCTATATTTTATTTTTACTAGAAAATCATCAAAAAAGAGTAAAGCCTTACTTTATTTGATAGACAAAAGAACAAAGTATTTTCATCTGATACTTAAAAAGTATGAAGCGAGCTTTGTATAGGTGATTTTGAGCGGTTTTATCTATTATGCTCAAGCACTGAGTTTGTTAGACTAAGGCAGTTTCTTTTGTTTATGGATGTGCAGTGCTGCCATTTAAGCTCTGGGTCGATGCAGATGCATTGCCTAAAATTTTACGTGAAGTGATTTTACGTGCTTCAGATCGTTATCAACTTGAAGTGACCTTTGTGGCCAATCAAAATGTCGGGATTACGCCTTCCGTTCGTATTAATTCGATTCAAGTGATGAGTGGGGCGGATGCCGCGGATAAAGAAATCATCGAACGCATGAAAGAGAATGATATTGTGATGACACAAGACATTCCGCTGGCAGCACAGGTGATTGAAAAGGGTGGAATCGCAATTCACCCACGTGGTGAAATCTATACTACCGCTAATGTCAAAGCCCGCCTACATTTACGTGATTTTATGGATTCATTACGTGGAGCAGGTGTAAACACGGGTGGGCCACCACCTATTTCTGAGCGTGATAAACGCGAATTTTCTAGTTCTTTAGACCAAACCATTCAAAAGCAAAAACGCAAAACTGCCATTTAGCATCGAGCTGATTATGTCTTCTAAAGCCAATCTGATGGCAACCTATGGATTATTGGTTTTTATTTGGTCCACAACGCCTTTAGCGATTGTGTGGAGTGTGACCGATTTACATATGCTGTGGGCATTGGTATTACGTTTTTTCATTGCTTTGCCTTTGGCGATTTGTTTGTTATTGGTTTTAAAACGACAGTTCCCCACCGATAAAGTCGCTTGGCATAGTTATTTCGCTGGTTCTTTTAGCTTGATTGGTTCGCAGTTTTTTACCTATGTTGCCACCAATTATATTAGTTCAGGCATGATTGCATTGATGTTTGGCTTAGCACCGATTATGGCAGGGCTGATCGGACGTTTTTACTTTAAGAGCTATTTGAGTGCAATGCAGTGGTTTGGAATGTGTATTGCACTGCTAGGACTTGCGATAATTTGCCTTGCAGGTACAGCACAGCATGTCCATCCGTTTGGGATTGGACTGATGTTACTTAGTGTATTTTCTTATGCAGCCTCTATTTTCTGGGTGAAAAAAGTCAATGCGAATATTGAACCCGTTGCACAAGCGACAGGTTCAATTTTGGTGTCGACATTGGCGGCTATATGTATTGTGCCTTTTATTTGGCAGCATGCACCGCAGCAAATGCCCGATTTGAAAACTTGCTTGGCGCTGCTATATACGGTCGTCATGGCGTCATTGATTGCGATGTTCTGTTATTTTAAATTGGTACAGAAAATTCAACCTACGACTTTATCGCTGACTACCGTCATGACGCCGATGATTGCTCTATTTATAGGTGCGGTACTGAATCAGGAAAAACTTTCGATGATGGTGATGTTGGGTGCAGTGGTTTTACTGTCAGGTTTATTCGTTTACTTTTATAAAGATCTTCAGGCAAGTCGGAAACTTGCCCAAAAGTTAAAAAGCCAAAACTAGTCCAAGGTTCTGGCTTTAATGATCTTCGACCGTCAAAGAAATACAGTCGGCCAATTTGACACGATCTTGCGGGTGCAAGGTAATAAAGTATGCTCCCGTGCGGCACTTGCCATTTTCCTCTTCATTGCTGTACACCACTTGTGCAATCGCGGCAATATGGAAGAAGTTTTCAGGGTGGCTCAAGGTTAAGTGGATATAGGTACCATCTTGAATTTGTTTTTCGCTATAGAAACTCAAACCACTTTCAGAAAAATTCACATGTTCAGGCGTAGGTAACATGGTTTGTACAATTGTGTCGTACAAAGACCCCGTGATCAGGTTTAATTTCTGGTTAAATAGGGATAAGATTCGAGCAATTTGTTGATCTTTTTCAGATAATTGTTCTAATTCGTAGTTTAGTGCATGATCAAATTGATCTAATTCTGCGAGTAGTAGAAAATAGCGCGGTAAAACAAAATTAGGATCGTAAGGGTCATTCAGGGCAACATCATCAGAAATGATCTGATAGTTAATTCTCAAGGCCGCATCGATTCGTGACATCACACGACGTTCTGCTTGAACGTTTTGATGCTGTAAATTTTCCATAATTATGACCTCGGACTAGATGGTATGTTTAAACCAATCTCGCTGTATATAGGGTTGAGATATACTCGCGCACGGCGTAGCAACCACTTTATTTCTTTTATTGCACTGGTTTCGATGATCGGTCTGACACTGGGTGTGGCTGTACTTATTACAGTCTTATCTGTAATGAATGGTTTCGACCGAGAGCTGAAAACACGTGTACTTGGAATGATACCTCAAGCCACTGTTTCTTCAACACAAATTTTAACAGATTGGCCTGAACTTGCAAAAAAAATTGAGACAAAGGAACACGTCACAGGCGTAGCACCGTTTACTCAATTGCAGGGGATGCTTACGGCACAAGGCCAAGTGGCTGGAATTATGGTCACGGGGATCGAACCTCAATATGAAAAAAAGGTTTCGATTATCCAAGACCACATGGTTGAAGGTGGTATTGATAACTTAAAAAAAGGTGAGTTTGGTATTGTTTTAGGTAAACAAATGACCGATGCCTTAGGTTTAGGTTTAAATGATAGTGTGACTTTGGTTTTACCAGAGGCAACACCATCACCAGCGGGTGTGGTACCGCGTTTTAAACGTTTCAAAATTGTGGGCATTTTCAGCATTGGTGCTGAGGTTGATTCGATGATGGGCTACATTGCCTTGAATGATGCATCAACGTTGTTACGCCTACCTGATGGCGCGCAAGGCATTCGCTTGAAATTGGATGATATTTTTGCAGCACCTAAAGTGGCTGATGAAATTGTGATGGATCTGCCAAGCGGTTTTTATGCCTCGAATTGGACCTATACTCACGGCAATTTATTTAGTGCGATCCAAATGGAAAAAGCCATGGTGAGCTTATTGCTCTTCCTGATTGTCTTGGTGGCTGCATTTAATATTGTGTCATCCTTAGTGATGGTCGTGACCGATAAAAAATCGGATATTGCCATATTACGTACCCTTGGCGCCTCACCTGCAACCATTACCCGTATTTTTATGGTTCAGGGCACGATTATTGGTGTGATTGGTACGGTATCGGGTGCGATTCTCGGCATTGTTTTCGCTTCTGGAATTAGTGGTTTTGTGGGTTGGTTAAACAATGTGATGGGACTTCATCTGTTTGATGCCTACTTTATCAATTACTTACCATCGTATTTAAGATGGCAAGATGTATTAACCATTGTGTCACTGTCTTTAGTTTTAAGTTTCCTTGCAACAATTTATCCTGCAATGCGTGCCGCAAAAATCCAACCTGCGGAGGCATTACGTTATGAGTAAAATTGTTTTAGAAGCGCAAAATATTGAAAAGCATTTTACTGACGGTAAGTCGACCGTTGAGGTGATTAAAGGCCTCTCTCTACAAGTCAAAGCAGGTGAATTTGTCTCGATTGTGGGGTCGAGTGGTTCGGGTAAAAGTACTTTGTTGCATGTCTTGGGTGGTTTAGACCGTCCGAGTTCGGGCCAAGTGTTTTTGCAGGGCAGTCGTTTTGACAGTTTGAATGAAGCTGAGCGTGGTTATTTACGTAACCAACACTTAGGTTTTGTTTACCAGTTCCATCATCTGTTGCCTGAGTTTACGGCTTTGGAAAATGTGGCAATGCCACTGATGTTACGTCAAGGCACCAACTTTAAAGATGTACAAAAGCAAGCCGAATATTTACTTGAACGTGTAGGATTGACGCATCGTTTAACCCATAAACCGGGTGAGCTTTCGGGCGGGGAACGGCAACGTGTTGCATTAGCGCGTGCATTGGTGGCCAAGCCTGCGTTGATGATGGCAGATGAACCGACAGGCAACCTAGATCGTAAAACAGCAAGTAAAATTTTTGAGCTGCTGATGGATTTACGTCAGGAATTCAATATGGCGATGTTGATCGTGACGCATGATGAACAACTGGCTCAGTCCGCCGATTCGATTTTGCATATGCAAGATGGTCTTTGGGTCAATGACTAGGCTGAGTGCCGATAAAAATATGAGATAAAGCCACTATCTATTGAAGCCCACTTCGGTGGGCTTTATTATGGCGCCAATAAAAAAATAACTGATTAAAAGAATGAAGTTTTTATATGCTGCTGCTTGGATTGTAGGAATTGCACTGATGGGGCAGACCGTCCCCATCCTAAATCACCTTTTTTACCCAGCATTGATTTTGGTCACTGTACTTTTGCCGTTACAGCTTTTTCTCTTTAAGCACAAACACGTCCTTATTTTGCAGTTTTTATGTGGACTGATTTATTCAATGTTGTTTTTAACTGCAGGATATCATTATGCACAATCAGCTTTGCAACAGCGTCTAGCCTATAAAGAAACAAAAGTTGAAGATGCTGAAATTATTGTTTATATCGCAAAAGTTAACCAACTGGGTGCTGAGACCATTCAGCAAGAAATACAGGTCTTGAACCGACATGTGCAACCAGTGCAGTGGTTGGGTTTTCAAAAAAGGATCTCGGATGAGCAAGTGGTCTTGGAACTTGGGAAATACTACCGACTGATAGGGGAAATACGTCCTGCGCATAGTTATGCGGTGCAAGGTGTATTCGATGTTGAGCAGTGGTATCTGCAACGTAATCTCATGTCGGGTTTTAAACTCAAGCACATACACCCCTTGTCTGAGTCAGAAATTTCTGCATTAGGCTATACCCATTATTTAAGAAAACAGCAGGGTGTACTCAATAAAATTCAACTGGGTATAGAACAACAGCGCTTAAACATTCGTCATTTTATTTATAGCCAGCCTTTAAGCCATAAGGGCTTAATTCTAGCACTCCTGACTGGGGATGAAAGTTTTTTAGATAAGGAGACGACAGCACTTTTTCAACGCTTTGGCATTAGCCATTTATTAGCGATTTCTGGGCCACATGTGCTGATCTTTGCCGTGATGCTGTGTTGGCTGTTACAAAAGGTGCTGAATCGTTATTGGCCACAGATTTTTCTAAAAATCCCACGACCTTATGCATTGTTACTGCCATTTTGTTGCTGCGTATTGCTGTATTGTGCCTTTGTTGGTTTTGAAATTCCTGCACTTCGTACTTTACTCAGTTGTTTCTGTTTAAGTGTGTTGATTTGGCTCAGGCAGAAAATTTCAGCTTTGACGTTACTCTTATTGAGTGCATCACTCCTTTTACTGTTAGACTCTTTTTCAATTCTATCAGCTGCCTTTTGGCTGTCCTATGGTGCATGCTTTGTGCTTTTACGCATTTATCAAACGACTATTCGGCTGGATTTGAGTCGCCCGCAGTCTTGGCAGAAAAAACTCGTTTTTAGCTTAAAACTTTTGGTTGAGTCGCAGTGGAAAATATTTGTGGCTCTGATGCCTTTGGTGATTATTTTCTTCAAGCAAGTCTCATGGGTGAGTCCAATCAGTAACCTTGTCGCTATTCCACTGATCAGTTTACTGGTTGTACCACTGGAGGTTTTGGCAGCATTTACTTTTTATCTTTTTGAACCGCTGAGCAGCCTTTTGTTTCAGTTGGCAGATTGGGTGCTGGTATTTTTATTGGGCATACTCAATGGATTGGATGCGCTACTACCGATTAAGTTATACCCGATTGCGCTCAATACTTGGCAAGTCATTTTATTGATTGTGCTCTTAATCATTATTTTTATGCCCAAACCGAGTCTACCAAAATCATGGCTGGTGTTAGGTTTGATTCCTTTGTTGGGGTTTAGCAGCCAAAACCGTCCTTTTGAGTTGGTCGTATTGGATGTCGGTCAGGGACAAGCGGTGTATATGCAAGATGGGCAACAGCATGCCATGATTGATGTTGGTGGCTCCTATGATGAATCGAAGTTTAGCGTTGCTAAGCAGATTATTCAGCCATTTTTATCGAAGCAAGGCGTGAGCCAATTAGATCAGCTGATACTTACACATTTGGATCAAGATCATAGTGGAAGTTATGCCACATTAAAAAATGAGTTGTCGATCAATCAAGTTTACTCTAATCAGCAATTGGATGTGGCGACTACGTCAAACTTTAACTATTGCCAACAAGGTCAGATCTGGCAATGGTCTGAACAAGTGGAAATCAAAATTTTGTCACCGAAAGCCAATCAATTGGCACAAGTGCCATATCAGCAAAATGAGTTATCTTGTGTAGTCTATATACAAGTGAAGGGTGTACAGCCTTATCAGTATTTTTTGATTATGGGGGATGCAGGCTGGCAAACCGAGTTTCAATTATTACAGGATTATCCAGACTTAAAAGTTGATGTATTGGTCTTGGGTCATCATGGCAGTCGACATAGTTCAGCCTATGCGTTTTTAAAACATTATCAACCGAAATTAGCAATTGCCTCAGCAGGGTTCAATAACCGTTATGGACATCCAAGTACAGTAACGCAAACTCGTTTGAAAGCTTTAAATATCCCACTCTTAACAACAGTAGAGCAAGGCAGTATCGGTTTTATTGTGCAGCCTACAGGGATTATTGAACTGACGATACAACGTCAGACTCGACAGTGGTTGCAGTCGACTGATTCTGTTGTTCCAAACGCAATTGCTCTAAACGGGTCACAGCCTCATTAAAGGGAAGGTTATACAGTGCTCGAAGTTTAGGGTTGGCTTTAAAGCGCTTATAGGTCCAATGATAATGCTCAGGATAACGGTGGACCAAGTCCTCAATAGCTTGGTGAATGACGAAGGTGCCATCATTGGCTGTACCTTGATAAATACTTTCGCTCATTTCTTCAATGTACATATCAAAGCCATCGTCATTACGAATAGCATAGAGCAGTAAAGCCTTGGCTTTGGTTTTTTGAATCAGTTTGGCGCTCAGGTTACTTGAAGCCAAAGGAAAGCCAAAATAAGGAATCATTTCACCGCCTTGTTTTGGGGTATGATCGGGCAGAATTACGGTTGTTCCCCCTTGTTTGAGCGCCTTAAAAATTTGGCGTACCCCTGATTCATCGGTCGGCACAAGCTGAGCGCCTTCACGACTGCGCGCCTCACGAACAAATAAGTCAGCACCAGGATCTTTGACCGGTTTATACATAATAGTCATTTCAGTAAATTGGGCGACATAACTATTCATAATTTCCCAAGTCCCAAAATGAGGTACGATTAAGACTAAACCTTTCTGAGCGGCAAGCGCCTGATGTAGCAAATGTTCGCCATGTACTTTTTGGACGCGTTCAATATTTTTTTGGTTGCTTGAACCCCAGATACTAAAAAACTCAAAATAGGTGGTCAGTTCATTACGCACTGCTTGCTTCGCAATCATTTCACGTCGCTCATCACTCAGCTCAGGCAGTGCAATTTTTAAGTTGAGTCTGAGGGCGTCATTGTTTTTACTGATTTTTAAAAGATTGACTAAGCCTGCTAAACCTTTAGCAAAAAAACGTGCAAATTTAATAGGTTGTTTGCTTACAAAACGCAGTAAACGATAAGTCGAGTTTTGCTCTTGTGCTTTAGTCATTCTTTAGAGTCAATGGTGCATGTGGATAAAAACATAAAATATTATAGGCTAAAATAAACTGTTTCGACAGTTTTCTACAAATCAGTGTATATAATGAGGGCAATTTTATTCAAGTTTGGATTGTTATATGTCCGATTGGCCACCAAAACCAGAAAATGAAACGCCGAAACAACAGCCTGTACATGAACAACCGACAGGAAACGAATGGAAACTTTTAGAGAAAGCAGTTTTAGCTTCCGTCGAGGAACAACGTCGTGCACGTCGTTGGGGCATCTTTTTCAAATGTCTAACTTTCGCCTATCTTTTGTTTATTCTATTTGCCATGACCAAGAGCTGTTCGACTAGTGGTACGGATGCAACCGCATCTAAACACATAGCTGTAGTTGATATTGTTGGTACCATTGCCGCTGATGAGCAAAGCGTAAACAGTGATGACACGATTAAGTCATTAAAGAAAGCTTTTGAAAATAAACAAAGCCAAGCGGTGGTGCTCAATATTAATTCACCGGGCGGTTCTCCGGTTCAGTCGGATGAAATCTGGCAAGAAATTCAATATTTGAAAAAAGCGCATAGCGATAAAAAATTGTATGCGGTGATTGGTGATACAGGTGCATCAGGTGCTTACTATATCGCATCTGCTGCGGACGAAATCTTGGTGAATCCTTCGAGTTTAGTGGGTTCAATCGGTGTGATTATGCCGAACTATGGGGTGAATGGCCTCATGCAAAAACTAGGTGTTGAAGACCGCACTATGACCTCTGGTCAAAACAAAGCTTTATTATCAATGACACAACCCGTTAACCCTGCGCAGCGCGCACATGTTCAAGGTGTACTTGATAATGTACACGAGCATTTTATTAATGCTGTGAAACAAGGTCGTGGCAAAAAGTTAAAGTCGAACGATCCTGCACTTTTCTCAGGTCTTTTCTGGACAGGGGATCAGGCGGTCAAACTGGGTATTGCTGATCGTATTGGTAATTTACATACTTTAAAACGTGAACTAAATACCGATAAAGCGATGGATTATACGGTGGTACATAGCCCACTAGATGCTGTATTAGGCCGTTTAGGTGCATCTATGGGAGCTGGTTTTGCATCTTCACTTTCAAATCAAATGCAATCTGAACAGACCACGAAACTGCAATGAAACCTTTAATTCATTTTGCGCACGCCAATGGCGTGCCTTCTAAGGTCTATCAGAAATTATTTGATTTATTGTCAGATCAGTATGATGTGATCTATGTCCCTTTACTAGGACCAGATAAAAACTACCCGATTGATAACCATTGGAAAAGCTTAACTCAGCAAGTGATTGACAGTATTGTTCGTCAGGCACAGGGTCGTAAAGTGATTGGTTTAGGACATTCATTAGGATCAGTGCTGACGTTTCAGGCGGCGTTACAGCGTCCTGAGTTATTTCAACAAGTCATCATGATAGACCCGCCTTTGATCATGGGCAAAGCCTCGTTTGCATTACACTTTGCGAAAATGTTGAAGTTAAAAATGGTTGATACCATGTCACCAGCAGCGCTATCTTTACGGCGTCGTGACCATTGGGAAAGCCGTGAGCAAGCAGCTGAACTTTTACGTCCAAAAGGTTTTTATAAAGACTTTGATCCAGACTGCTTTCAAGCTTATATTGAATATGCTTTAACGGAAGATCGTGTCCGTGGCGGTGTTGAACTTACGATTGCAAAAATGGATGAAGTTCATATCTTCAGAACCAATCCTTCTTTATGGTGGCTACCTCAGTGCAAACCACAAGTGCCGATGCATTTAATGATTGCTAAAAAAGGTCCTTTTATTGGTCCAGGTTTTCCACAAATAGTGAAAAAGAAATTTGGCATTCCTTATCAAATCGTTGAGGGAAGCCATATGTTTCCTTTGGAGCGACCAGAAGAAACGGTTGCTCTGATTAAGGCGCTGATTCAAGAAAATGTTTAATAGTACTTTTTAGCAACCATAAAAAAACGCCTCCTTGGAGGCGTTTTCTATTTTCAAAATTTGCAAAACTGAATTGGCTCGTGCATCAAGGTGTCGCGGTAGAGAACGCCTTGGTCTGTATGCTGAATCGTTTGTGTACAAATCCACTCTACCACTTGCGGGTAGATGATATGCTCAAGCGTATGTACACGCTGGGCCAAACTATTCACACCATCATGTGAACCAACTTGCAGTACACCTTGTGCTAAAGCTTGACCTGCATCGAGTTCAGCCGTCACATAGTGCACGGTACAGCCATGCAGTTGATCGCCAGTATTCAAGACGCGCTGATGGGTATGCATACCTTTGTAATGCGGTAGAAGAGAAGGGTGAATGTTGATCATTTTCCCTTCCCAAGCACTGACAAATTTCTCACTTAAAATACGCATAAAGCCAGCAAGAACCACCAAGTCCACATCCCAATCGAGCAATTGTTGATGCATGACATCATCAAAAGCTTCACGATGAGGATACTGTTTGTGCTCAATGACCGCTGTCGCAATACCTGCATTTTCAGCACGCTGTAGCGCATAGGCTTCAGGTTTGTTGGAAATGACACCCACAATTTGCCCTGACAGATTGGCATCAATCAAGGCTTGAAGGTTTGATCCACTTCCCGAAACCAGAACAGCAATTTTAATCATATGACTTAAGCGAATACCACACGGATTTTTTCGTCTGCGCCTTCAACTGACTCAGCATTGTCTGCGATATGCCCCATAGTGAAAGCTTTTTCACCAAGGCTATTGAGTCGTTCAACTGTTTTATCCGCATCAGCTGCATCAACAACTAAGACCATGCCTACGCCACAGTTGAATGTGCGATACATTTCGAACTGTTCAACACCACCTTCACGTTGAAGAAGTTTAAACAATTCTGGCCATTCCCAAGATGCTTCATTCACAACAGCTTGAGCACCATTCGGCAATACGCGTGGTAAGTTACCTGGTAAACCACCACCAGTAATGTGCGCCATTGCGTGTACATCAACTTCTTTTAAAAGTTGAAGAATAGGCTTCACGTAAATACGTGTTGGTTCCATTGCAACATCGGCAAGTGGACGACCATCAACGATTTGCGCCAAGTCAACGTTTTTCACGTCTAAAATTTTACGAAGTAGAGAGTAACCGTTTGAGTGAGCACCACTTGATGCAACACCAATTAAAACGTCACCCGCTTTGACTTTAGAGCCATCAATAATTTTGCTTTGCTCAACTACGCCTACACAGAAACCTGCCAAGTCGTAATCTTCGCCTTCATACATGCCAGGCATTTCGGCAGTTTCACCACCAACCAATGCACAACCAGCAAGTTCACAGCCTGTACCGATACCAGTAACTACGTTTGCAGCCACATCTACATTAAGATGGCCAGTTGCATAGTAGTCAAGGAAGAATAATGGCTCAGCGCCACATACAAGAAGATCGTTTACACACATTGCAACCAAGTCTTGACCAATCGTGTCATGACGGTTCAAATTCAATGCTAAACGTAATTTTGTACCAACACCGTCCGTGCCAGATACGAGAACAGGTTCTTCATAACCTTTAGGGATTTTACAAAGTGCACCGAAGCCACCTAATCCGCCCATTACTTCAGGACGAGTAGTACGCTTCGCGACAGATTTGATACGATCGACTAACGCGTCGCCCGCTTCAATGTCGACACCTGCATCTTTGTAGCTTAAACCAGTGTTTGGGGTAGAAGTTGAGTTGCTCATAATGAAGTCTCCGCATTCGCGGGGCGATTATACCTGAATATACGAAACACATATGTTATTTCTGCGCTAAAATGTTATCTTTACTAAAATATTTTTCTCAATAACGATTAAATCTGACAAAGGCGAGATTGCATGCAAGATCGTACACTTAAACGTATTTTTATTTTGGCAGGAATCGCGCTCATACTCTGGGTGTTGTATCTACTCAAGCCTGTTGTTTTACCTTTTATTGGTGCATTTTTAGTCGCTTATCTGTTTAGTCCACTGGTCGATAAACTGCATAAAATTGGCTTACCACGTTGGTTATCTATTAGTGCTGTTTTTATCGGTATTGGCGTTGTCATTACATTGGCATTTTGGTATTTAGTTCCACTGGTATGGGAACAGTTGATGTATGCAAAGAACAGCATTCCTTCAGGTATACATTGGGCAAATTATAAATTCCTCCCTTGGTTATCTGACAGTTTTAATCTGGTCCCAATGGAATTAGATGTTGATCAGATTTCAGCCGCAATTATGGAATATGTACAGACCAACTATAGTGCAGACAGTATTCAGGCTATGATTGCCAAATTGGCTCAGTCTGGACTGAACTTCATTCAGATTGGTGGTACTGTTGTGCTGATCCCAATTATTGCATTCTATTTTTTATTAGATTGGGATCGCATGCTGGACAGTTTCCGTCGTCTTATTCCACGGCGATATGAAGAACAGACCTTAGTCATTGTTAAAGAATGTCATAGTGTACTTGGTGCATTTGTTAAAGGTCAGTTCTTGGTCATGGTGCTCTTGGGCGTGGTCTATGCAATGGGCTTACAGTTAATTGGACTTGAAGTCGGTTTGATTATTGGGATGGTGGCTGGGCTATGCAGTATCATTCCGTACTTAGGTTTTGCTGTCGGAATTATTGCTGCAGTGATTGCAAGTTTATTCCAGTTTGGTATTGATTGGATGCAACTACTCTTGGTTGGCGTGGTCTTTATGATTGGTCAGGCAGTGGAAGGCTATATATTACAACCGTTTTTGTTGGGCGATAAAATTGGCTTGTCTCCAGTTGCTGTGGTATTTGCAGTGCTGGCTGGTGCGCAATTGGGCGGTATTTTAGGAATGTTAATTGCATTGCCTGTCGCTGCTGTGATTGTGGTCTTATTAAGACATGCACGTGAGTTTTATGAAAACAGCCCAATGTATAGTACATCTACTTATGTTGTGCAAGATTCATCAGCGGGTTCAATTACGATTGAAACTGATCAGGTCGATGTTGATATTGAACTAAAAAATCAAGCGGTAAAAGCTCAGCAAGCATCTGAAAATTCAAGTAAGATTGATCAGATAGACCATAAAGAAATTTAGGATACACAAACCAGCATGCGTCAATTGCAACTAGATATTGAACCCCAACTCGATGCCCGAATCAGTGATTTTTCTGGGCCGGGATGGGGGCATGTTATCGATGCGATTCGTCAGTTACATGCGGGTTTAATGAATCGTTTTTATGTGTATGGTAGTGCAGGTTCTGGGAAAAGTCATTTACTTTCAGCAATTTGTGATTCTTATTTGGATGTGGGTAAAACAGCGATTCAGGTTTCATTACTTGAACTGTTGGATGCGCCAACAGAAGCAATTACTTCTTTAGAGCGTTTTGACCTTGTCGCTTTAGATGACATCGAAGCCATAAGCGGTGTGCCGCATTGGCAGAAAGCGGTTTTTCACCTGATCAACTACAATAACGAAGAAGGCGGCCAATTGGTGTTCTCTTCTCGTGTTGCACCGATTGAATTAAAACTTGAACTACCTGATTTACAATCTCGCCTGACGCAAGCTGTAAGTGTGAAAGTACCAAACGGAAGTTTGTATGCCGATCGTTCTACATTAGTGATGTCGGTTTTATCGCGTCGTGGGATTCATATCGATCAACAGATTATTGATTATTTACTCGCGCATGGGCCGCATCAAACCTCGGTATTATTGCAAAGTTTAGAACAACTAATTCAACTACTAAAAGGTGAGAAAACCAAACTGAGTAATGCAAATCTCAGACAAATTTATGCGCTAATTGACGAATATCGGTAAATCATAATATTACTTGAGAAATTGTCCGAGCTGTGACAGAGTACAAAAAATTGTTAGATATTGCAGGGATTTTGCAATCTAAGAATAAAAAGAAAAGATAAAATAAAAGCAAGGAGATCGTTATGCTCAAGAAGAGCATAGGTGTAGCTACGCTATTGGTGGCGAGTCATGCCTATTCGGATAATATTAAAGTGACCATCACTGACGATATTGTCAAAAATGACACGGAATGTTCACTTCGCGAAGCTATCGACTATATTAATCAAGGTATGCCTGAGGCGGGTTATTATGGTTGCGGGGGCAAAGATGCGATTTCCACCGTCATGCTTGAGAAAAATAAAACCTATTTGCTAAATACCCATCTTGCGATCAAAAAAGATTTAACACTCAGAACAAGTTATGACAGTTCTGTGGGGGAAGAAACTGTTCAGGGTTTAAGTAATGCCATCTTAAAAATGAATGGTTCTGACAACTTATTAAGGGTTGATAATGCTGAGAATGCTTTAATTCGTGTGTTAGTAAAAGAGGTTACTCTACAGGGCTGTGCGAAAGACTGCGGTGTGAATCAAGGTGGTTTAATTTATAACAATGAATATTTAGGTCTTGAATACGTCAAATTAACAGGTGGTTTTGCAGGGCAAGGGGGTGCGATTTACAATGTCGCAACCTTGCTCAAAGATGGTACTAGTCGTAGTCTAGTTGAAATTCGCTCTACTCTGGTTGAGCAAAACCAAGCGGCACAAGGTGCTATTTTGTATGGGGACGCGCCTTCTTTTCGGATTTATAATTCAGTTTTCAAAGAAAATAAAACAACAGATGCAAGCAGTGCCAATATTTACTCTGTCAATAATGCAGCTGTTAAAGAAGATACAACCTTATCCAGTTTAGCATCACGTCTGGTCAGTAGTACCTTTGTGAAAAATACAGGTTATGTCGTCAATGTTCGAGATGGCATGGCTTTGAATAACTTAACGGTGGTGGGAAACAGTAAAGGGATTTATTTCAATCCATCTACAAACTTGGCTTATCTGGCCAATAGTATCGTTTTAGGGAATGCTGAAAATACCATCACACAAAACTGTGCTGGGGATTTAAGTAAAGCAGTTCTTCAGAACAACTTAGTCACGCAAAGTGACTGTGGCAGTGGTGCGAGCTATTATCCGAATGAGTTTTGGTCTGGCGCTTTGATTGCAGGCAGTGATGTGGTGGGTGAGTGTAAAACCATGTCTGCAGATGCTGACAGTTTATTGTGTCCTTATATTGTTCCCAACCAAAAATTTTTAGGCTATATCCGTCCACGCATTTTAATGAGTCAGACGCATTGGTTAGATTCTCCAATTGTGAACAAGGGTAAAGTGGTTGTAAACACAACGGATTCTTTAATTGGCTGTGAAAATTCAGATCAACGTGGTGTGAATCGAAATACGAATAATACCTTTTGTGACCGTGGTGCAATTGAGATTGAGGTCCCAACGACCATTAGCTTAATTGGTGAAGATCTGATAGCGGGGCAAGTAGCTAAACTTTCTGTTGCAGATCTGCTTGGAGATAGTGATCTACTGTCCAAAACCGAATGTGCAAGCTTGTTCAAATCGGCTAAAGCGCCAAATGGTGAAGAGTGGCAACCCGGTTGTATGCGGGTGCAGCAGACTCAAACGGTATCGAAAGGTAAAGTGGTGATTGATGAACTAGGAAATATTACTTACACGCCAAATGGAGCATGGCATGGTGCTGATATTTTCAGGTTACAGCTGGTCACAACCACGACACGTTTTGATGAACATATTCCGTTCGTCGAAGTGAATGTACAAATTGTACAAGAACCGCAAAATCATATGGAAAGTGACAAAATTAAAACTTCTGGGGGCAGCACGGGTATTCTGAGCTTACTGGGGTTATTTGCTTTAATTTTGCTGCGTCGAAAATAAAAAGAAAAGGGCGAACATGAAACACTTTAAAAAAGGACTATTGGGTGTCATGGTGGTAGCTGCTATGACATTAATGGCTGCAGAAGATAGAACAATTCATGTCAACACATTTGATGATGAAGATAATGTGAACATGAATCAATGTTCACTCCGTGAGGCAATCAAAACAGCCAGTTTAAATAAGGCTTATGGCGGCTGTAGTGCTGGGAATACGGGTTCAGGTCAAACCGATTATATTCAGTTAGCAGCCGGGACGTATAAGCTGAGTAAGGAAATTGTTCCCGAGTCTAAAGTGGTGGTTTTTGGGAAAAGCCCTTATTTAGATCGTGAAAAAAATCCCATCACTTTTAAGTATCCAGCGCTAGGTGAGCTGACTTCACGGATTGATGCGGGTGGAAAGTCACGTTTATTTAATACCATTACCAAGACCAGTTTGACGCTAGAGAATGTCATTCTAGAAAATGGTTATTCGGCAGATGAAGGCGGTGCTTTACTGGTCGGTGGAGCATTAACCTTAAATAATGTACAAATTCTAAACTCAAAGTCGGATAAAAAAGGTGGAGCACTCTATCTCGTTGGTTCTGGTGAGCATCAGGTGACTGTAAATAATAGTGTATTACAAGGTAACCAAGCGACTGTAGGTAGTGTGCTTGCAATGCAATGTTATGCAGGGCTGTTGGATGTAAAAACGAATATAGAGTTTAGAGCGAATAGTATTATTTCAAATGGTCAGATATCGAATCTAAATACATTCGATTTTTGTGGTAACCCAAAAGTTGCTATGGCGAATAATACGATCGCAAAAAATACTGTGAATACTCTAAACGGGAGCATCTTGTATGCCGTTAATACCCGAGAGCATAATCTGAGTCTTGAAAGTAGTTTCTTATTTTCAAATAACACCATTGTAGAAAACAGTGCCGCGAGCGTTTTGGATTATGATGATTTCGGTACGAAGTCGTTGTATTACAATGTACTTGCATATAATGGAAATACATCATGCCGCTATGTCGGTTCTCAGACACTATCCGACAAATATGATGCCGGTGTGACGGCAGGTTACAATGCGTTTGATACTGCAACCAGTCAGTGTGAACTGGCAGCAAGTGCACGAATACTCGATGGTACGACAGATACCAATATTGATGTGAAAAATGTGGCTATAGGAAGTCTACTCAGTTCCTTAACTTCGCCATCAAAATATAATTTATTCCGCCCAATGTATTTTCCGAAAGTGAATAGTGGAGGAGTTGATTTACTAGATACCAACAGTAAATTGAGCTGCAATGATAGTGACCAGCGTGGTCTAGACCGTATTGTCGACGGAACATTGATGTTAGCACCTGCGGAAGCTAACAGCTGTGATATTGGATCGGTTGAGTTGCGTCGTTTAGCAGCAGCGGATATTGCTGATTTGAAAAATACCTCGCAGGCAGAACGTCTTCAGGCGTATGAGAATAATATTAAGGAATTGGAAGAATTAATCGCCGATAAAAACACCAATCCAGACTTTTTGATCGAGTTTAATGAAGAGTTAAAGCGTTATAAAGAGCTTTTAGCGGCAACCAAACTACATCAAAAATACCGAGCGATTTATGTCGATCCCTTTCAGTTTGTCTTGCAAGATGAGGCTGTGGTCAACACTGCTGATGGAACGTCGGCTTTAAAAGAAATGAACACTGAGAATTATACCATTACTGAAACTCAGGTATTAGGTGTAGGTGTTCTCAGCGCCAAAGATGGTGTGTTGGATACCTCAAAACTCAGAGCGGATCCAACTTTACGCTGTGAGTGGAAGGATGATTTAAAACAAATCATGATTTATCGCACCGATGGTAAGCCTACAACAAGCACGGAATATGTGTATTGCCAATATAGTGTAAAGAGTAAGGCTACGCAGGCAAGTTCTTCGGGGATTCTAAAAGCGGAGTTTAGCAATATACAACCTATTGCCAAAACGGATGAATACACCCTGAATTATGGTGGCACTTTAAAACTCAATGTAAATCCACTTGCAAATGATAGTGATGATGGTGATGGACCGATTAGTACAGTCGCGGCAGAACATCAGCGTCCAGCATTTCACCGTGATGCGAATGGAAAGGATCTTGCTATTCGTATTGTACGTCAGGATGCAGGCATTAATATTAAGCCAGAACGTACAGGTTCTTGTCCGGGAGAATATGAAAAATATGTATGTTATGGCGGCAATATTGAAGTCGAAGTCCGCAATAATTTCAGTCCATTCCCTTATGAAATTGAATATGTGATCTATGATGCAGAGGCTGAAGAGTCTAAATCTGCGATGATGTATTTTACGAACACCGCTAAAAATACCAATACGGAAGCGAGTGGCGGTGGTGGTGGCTCAATCAGTGGCCTTGGGGTGCTTGGATTGTTGTCATTAGCGTGGTTTAGACAACGACGAAAAATATAAATGTAGCCATAAAAAATGCCTCACATGAGGCATTTTTTATGGCTGTTTCTAAAGTATTTACATTCAACTAGGCATCTTAATGTGTAGCAGTGTTGCTATGGATGTACTTGTTGATATATTCATTTCGAATATTCACACGTTCATCTGCATCTGCTTTTTGCATGCGTACACGTAAATCACGTCGTTCTTGGGTGCTCATCTGTTGCCAAGTGTCACGCATTTTTTGCTTTTCTTGTTCAGGTAACTGAGTAAACCAGTCCATACGTTGTTGCAGGGCTGCACTTTGCGCATCGGGCAGTTCTTTAAGGGATTGGTAACGTTGAATCAACGCTCGTTGTTCTTCTTCAGACAACGACTCCCATGTTTCAGACACTTGGGTATCTGCATCTTTAGAAAAAATCCAAAAACGATCAAAACCTGCAAAACTGGTTTGTAAAAAACCTAGCGTGCAAAGTGCGAAAGCGACACGTTTAGCTGCCATGTGGAACAGTGTCCTCACCTAAAACCAATAACATTTCTAAATCTTCAACCATTTGAGGTGAAAGTTTAGGAGTCGAAACCACTTGGTTATGTGGCTTTTCATCAAGGGTTATAGAGTTCGGAAGTACGACAAAGCCAGCAATAGCCGCAGCTAAAGCAAAACCAGACATTTTCCAAAGGCCATAACGTGAGGACTTTTGATCTTGAATGTCATCAAGAACATGTTGCATCACCACGGGTTTGTTCTTGTGGTGTTGCGCGAGCCCATCAAGTTTGGAGGTTACTTGCTTTAAGAAATCATCTTTCATTCGGATGATCCTCCTAGATGTGGATTCAAATGTGCGAGAGCATTGCGTAAGCCTTGAATCGCACGGTGGTAATGAGTTTTAACGCTGCCTTCAGAGCAATTCATGATTTGCGCAGTGGTTGCAGTATCAAAACCTTCCCATGCACGTAACATAAATGCTTGCTGCTGACGAACCGGAAGACCAGCAATGGCTTCTTGAATTTCATCCGCAGTGACAGCTTGACTTAAGAAGTCTGAAGGATTCAGCGCTCTTTCATCGACCACCTCATTGACTTCAAAATCGTCATCATCAAGACTGACTTTTTTGAAGAAAGAAAACGGTTGTGCTCGACGTGCTTCTTTACGACGCCAATCCTGTAATTTATTGGTTAAAATGGTATAGAACAGGGGATACCATTCTTCCGTAGATCGATCTGAATAAGATTTGTGTAATGAAATAAAAGCTTCTTGCACCAAATCCATGGCGATACCCTGCTGGTTTTGGGTGGCAGTTTCCATCATTACTAACGCACGACCAGTCACTTCTTGCATGAAGTTTTTTAGGCGAGACTCGGCGGTACTCTTTAGAGTACTAGAATCCTGCGTTTTAGACTGTTTGGGTGCTAAATCCATAGAGATGGAAAATCCTGTCATCGGATACCCACCATTATTTCCTCGATCATGTGCCTATAACGTTGGAAATAATGGTTTGGTTGACAACACAAGTAATTATTTTTTCTAGTGTAATCTATTTTTTCTACTGAGCCGACTTTAGTTAATATAACTTAACGATTTTAAAGTCGTTGACGCACCATTTCAAAAAAGCAGATTGAACCCGCAATAGCGACATTGAGAGATTCTTGGCCACCAGGCTGTGGGATGCTTAGTGCTTGAGCATGTGCCAAAGCAAAGTCAGAAACTCCTTGGCCTTCATTGCCTAAGATCCAGACACAAGCTTGTGTTAAATCTTTTTGATATAAACTTTCGGCCTGATGTGAGCTGGTCACATACACTGGAATTTCAAAGCGTTCGAGTACATCTTCGATGGCAACGTTTTCATAGGTGTTGAGTGAGAAGTGTGCACCCATGCCTGCGCGTAATACACGTGGTGACCAGAGTGCAGCAGAACCTTTGGTACAAATAACTTGCTTAATACCCGCTGCTGCAGCAGAGCGGAGCAGTGTACCTACATTGCCTGGATCTTGAATGTTTTCCAAAATCAAGGTATCGAAGCTAAAGTCTACACTTTGGCTTGAACTTGGTAAGTCTACAACTGCCAGGAAGGGCAAAGTGGTCCCTAATGTGCTTAAGTCACGATATAGGCTTTCAGCAATGACAAAAACAGCACCCTCATATTCATCTAAAATATCGCAAATATCAGGGTGTTCGAGTGCATTTTCAGTGGTGAAAATAGAATTGAGTTTCTTCTTTTTTTCAACCCAAGCTAAGCCTAAGTGTGTCCCTTCAAGCACAGTTTGACCTTGCTTTTTACGGTAGCTACTTTGCTCTATTAAACCGCGCAGATGTTTAATCTTTGGGTTGTCTTTTGATTCAAGAAAAACGATTGACATGGGAGAGACTCATGCGCATAACGCTTCAGATGGCTATGCGCATTTAAAAAAAATTAGTTGTGGTAGCCGGTCACTAAATCGACTTCGTTTTTAGAACCAATAATCACTGGGACACGTTGGTGTAGGTCAGTTGGTTCGATGTCTAAAATACGAACGCGACCCGTTGTTGATGCACCGCCAGCTTGTTCAATTAGCATACTCATAGGGTTTGCTTCATACATTAAACGCAGGCGACCTGCTTTTTTCGGATCTTTGAGGTCGTATGGATACATGAAAATCCCGCTACGGCAAAGAATACGGTGAATGTCGCCCACCATACAAGCCACCCAACGCATATTGAAGTCTTTCTCACGTGGACCTGTTTTACCTGCAAGAAGTTCTTCAATATAACGTTTTACTGGGTTTTCCCAGTGGCGTTGGTTTGATGAGTTAATGGCATATTCTTTGGTATCTGCTGCCACTTGAATATTTTCAGAGGTGAGCAAGAATTGTTGAGTTTCTGGGTCAAAGGTAAAGAACACCGTACCTGCGCCGACTGTTAGTGCCAACATGGTTGATGGGCCATAAAGTACATAACCCGCAGCAACTTGTTGGTTGCCTGCTTGCATAAAGTCTTCAGCTTGTGTCACTGCATTTTTTGCAGGCAAGATTGAGAAAATAGTCCCCACACACATATTGATGTCGATGTTGCTTGAACCATCAAGTGGGTCAAATAAAACTAAATATTTGCCATTTTCTTGAGCTGGCGTGAATTCATCCAATTCTTCAGACGCTAAACCACCAACTTGTGGGTGGATTTTTAGAGCATCAATCAAATAATCATTTGAAATTACATCCAGTTTTTTCTGTTCTTCACCTTGCACGTTTTCATGCTGCGCGCTACCTAAGACACCAGCTAAAGCACCTTTTTGTAAAGCTTGATCGATGGTTTGGCAAGTAGCAGCAATGGTGCTAATCACTTGTGCCAATTCAGGCGTAAGATTTCCCGTTTGTTGTTCTAAAAATTGGGACAGATTGAGATATGACATAAGGGGGAGGACTCCACTAAAACTTGAATACGTAACAAAATCAACATTGCGCTATATTTTAGTCGAGAACGAGACAAAAGAACAATTAAACTCGACTATTTGCTTCGATTTTACCCTTGCAAGTCTTGTGGAAAGTGCTATGTTGATGGAAGGAATATCAGGTAAAAATAGGAGCACAACAATGACAACGCAAAAATTTGATGCGACTCCAACGCCGAGCGAAGGGATTAACTTAGATGATATTTCAGACGATAGCGTGAAAAAAGCGTGGCAAGATTACGAAGCAAAGGCTGAGTATAAAAAGTTCAATAAACATGACATGATTGAATCTATGCAACATGCTGAAGAATCTGATGAAAATCCCAAGCCTGAACAAGTTTAAGTCATAAAAAAAGCGCTCATCGAAAGGAGCGCTTTTTTTATTTCAGTTGTAATACCAGCATTATTTTAAAAGTGGTGGCACTGCTTCGTAGTTAATTTCTACGCGACGGTTTTCTTTCCATGCATTTTCGTCATGGCCTGCATTGATTGGCATTTCTTTACCGTAACTAACTGCTTCAAGCTGGTTCGGACTCACACCTGTGGTGATTAAGAAACTTTCAACCGCTTTGGCACGACGTTCACCCAATGCCATATTGTATTCACGTGTACCGCGCTCATCGGTATGACCTGTTAACGCCACACGCGAATTTGCATTTGCCATTAAGAACTGCGCATGAGCTTGTAGCGTTTGGTAATCATCATTGCTGAGGTCGCTACTGTCATAGTCAAAATGCACAACGCGTTTTGCTAAAAATGCTTTGTTGGCTTCAGTTACGCCTTTTGCCGATGCACCTGCAAGATTTTGTGCATTTAAAGCAGCATCTTCACTTAGACCTTGAGTATTGACTGTGGTTGAACCATTTGGGTTTTGACCCGCTTCAATTGTCGCAGCGGGTTTGCGGCTCGCACATCCTGTAACTACAAGAGCAGTCGCTAAGATTGGAAGGGCTAAAAGTTTGATCGATTTCATTCTTCATCTCCATGAAAATTGATGATTATTAAATGACTAGTCATTAAAAAAGTTATTTGGGTGCCCAAGCGGGTTCACGGACTTCACCTTGTTCACTTGGTAAATTCATACGGAAACGGCCATCCAGTGACATGATCGACAACAAACCACGTGAACCTTCACGCGTTGCATAGACCACCATCTGCCCATTTGGCGAGAAACTTGGTGATTCATCCAAACTGGTTGGCGTTAAAATATTGGTGACACTTGAGTTTAAATCTTGAATAGCGACTTTATAGTTACTACCACTTGGACGGTGAACCAGTGCCAGCTTTTTGCCATCGGCACTGAGCGTACCACGTGCATTGAATGCGCCACGGAAGGTCAGGCGGTTATAATTACTATTTGCCAAGTCATAACGGTAAATTTGTGCAGAACCACCACGGTCAGAAGTAAAGATAAATGACTTACCATCTGGTGCATAACGCGCTTCAGTATCAATGGCACTGTCGTTGGTCATACGTTGCAGCTGACGGGTTTCCAAGTTCATTTGATAGATTTCCGGGTTGCCATGCATAGAAGCGGTGAACAGCATACTTTTCCCGTCTGGAGAGAAGCTTGGTGCGCCATTTAGACCCCGGAAGCTAGCAAGCTTTTCACGCGCACCTGTGGAAAGGTCTTGGACATAAATTGCAGGGCGTTTGGTTTCAAACGACACATAAGCGATTTTCTTGGCATCTGGAGTCCAAGCAGGCGATAGAATGGGGTCGCGTGACGTTAAAATTGTACGTGGTTGCTCACCATCAGTATCCGCGATTTGTAGTGTATAGCGTTGCTCTGGTGTAGCAGGATTGCGTAGTACATAAGCAATACGACCGCTAAAGTCTCCTGGAATACCAGTTAATGCTTGATAAATAGCATCACTAATCATGTGTGCAGCAGAACGAACGCGTGATGCTGGAACAGTTAATAATTCATTTAAAAGATATTGTTGTTTTTGGACATCATAAAGTTGGTAATGAACTTCGTAACTGCCATTTTCAGTGGTTTTTACTGTTCCTGTAACGACATATGGAACACCTGCAGCCTGCCAGTTGGCTGCGTTCGGATTATTCATGCTGGCGGTTGCAGGTAAATTTTTTGAAGCGCTGGTAAATTTCCCTGAGCGGTTTAAATCTGTTTCAATAATAGGATAGAGGCTACTGTCATTGCTAAAAGGTACGATTGCAATTTTAGGCGCTTCTTCAGGTGCTTTTGCAATTTCTAAATGAAGCTGAGCATGCACTTGAGTCACTAAGACTGGGCTGAAAGCAGTTAAAATGGCTAGGCTAAGAAGGTGTTTACGCGTCATTTCCATCATTCGTTATTTACTCAAACAAACGGCTTTTATTGTGGGTTTAATTGTTCTACATAATGGCATGATTTTCTAATATTAAAAGCATGAAATTATGACTGATCTGTTATAACACTGTGAAAAATGAGTAAGAATTAAGTCGTTTAAGCGTAAATGCAAAAACACATAGGTAGATATGTGTGATAAGGGAGAGTGGCGGTTTGCTTATATGGAGTGAAATATCGACTGAAATTAAAGACTTCACATCGATTACTATTGAACATGGATACAGATTAAACGTATTTAAAATAAGTTATTTGAGTATATAAAAGTACTGAGATTTAGGCTAAAAATCCCCCTGACTGTTCAGAGGGATTTGGATTATTTTGCAGTAAAGGATGAGGTAAAGCTTTGTGCTTGCCGGCGCGCTTCTGGATCTGAAGGCATTGGATAGGGTGCAGCAGAACGAACAGCTGCTTCGACGCTGGCTTTCATGTCCGGGTCACTGGAGCTCACGATCACAGAACGTACAGCGCCACTATCCGAAAGCGTGACACGTGCAGTCGCGGTTTTACCCGTTGAACCTGCTGGGGTATCCCAAGCACGCTTAATTTTATTTTCAAAGTCGCGCTTTGCCGTTGAAGCAATTTGCTTTGCTTCAGCTTTCTTTTGTGCGGCTTCTTCGGCAGCTTGTTTTGCAGATGAAGCACGTGCTTCTTCAGCCGCACGCTCTTTGGCATCGGCATCGGCTTTACGTTTGGCATCAGCGGCGGCTTTGGCTCTTTCGGCATCAGCTTTGGCTTTTGCGTCAGCATTTGCCTTAGCTTTATCCGCATCAGCCTTACGTTTCGCATCAGCGTCAGCTTTGGCCTTCGCTGCATCTGCTTTAGCTTTAGCATCGGCATTTGCCTTGGCTTTATCGGCGTCTGCTTTGGCTTTTGCATCAGCGGTGGCTTTTGCTTTGTCCGCATCGGCTTTACGTTTTGCATCAGCGGCAGCCTTGGCTTTATCGGCATCGGTTTTGGCTTTTGCATCAGCCGCAACTTTAGCTTTATTGGCGTCAGTAATTTGTTGCTGCTTTTTAGCGAGATCTGCTTTCTTTTGTGCCTCTAGCTTCGCTTTTTGTACTGCCTCTGCTTTTTTCAATGCTTCTAAGTTTGCTCGGCGTTTGGCATCTGCTTCGGCTTTCGCCGCTGCATCTGCTTTGGCTTTCTCAGCATTTTTAGCTTGCTCCGCTGCACGGGCAGCAGCACGTTCTTGCTGAGCTTGTAGTTTTTCAGCTTCAGCCTTTGCACGTGCCTGAATCTGCTGCTGTAGTTCAGCTTTACGCGCTGCCGCTTCAGCAGCTTTAGCATCCGCTGCTGCCTTTTGAGCGTCGACCTTTGGCACAACGGGTGTTATAGGTGGTGCAGTTGGGATAACAGGTGCAGGCTCTACAACTGGTGGAGCAGTTTGTGTGATTTCTTTGGCTACATTTTCATGTGCTGTTTCCGTAAACTCTGTTTCTTCAAGCGTAACAGGCTTTAAGTCCTCAGGTTTGATGAGCACAGTTCTAATTTGCTTCGGTGGCTCTGGTGGTTTACTCATACCAAGATAAAGTAAGCCAACAACAGCAATCACATGGACACCAAAGGTAAATCCAAGCGCGATGGCTTTTTGTTTAAAAGGTGGCTTTTTAAAATCTTTCATAAATTACTTTAATGGCTCTGTGAGTAATCCAACTTGGCTGAGGCCCGCTTCTTGTAGGCTGTTCATGAGCGACATGACTTCGCCATAAGAGCGTGACTGTTCACCTTCCACAACAACGGTTAAAGTTTTATTTTCAGCCTGAGCTTGTTGCTGTGCTTCACTTAAAATAGACGTCAATTCAGATAAAGCCAAAGGTTCAGCTGAACTGTGTGTTTTATATTTAAGGAAATAGCGACCTTCTTTATCTAAGCTGACCATTGCAGGTGCATCTTTTGATTCAATGGGGTTGCCATTGGCCTGAGGAAGATCGACATTGATGCCGCTAGTAATCATGGGTGCGGTGACCATAAAAATCACTAATAATACGAGCATGACGTCAATATATGGGACGACGTTCATCTCACTTTTTAGTGGTTTTTTAATGCGCTCGAAGCGTCCTGAACGTTGAATTGCCATTAGTCATGTTCCTTAGTTTCACCCAAAGACTGACGTTGTAATAACGCAACCATTTCTTCTGCAAATAAAGCACGATCGGAGTAAACCGTTTCGCCTTTTCCTGTGTAATGGTTAAATGCCAATACTGCAGGAATCGCTGCAAATAAACCAATCGCTGTAGCAATGAGGGCTTCAGCAATACCGGGTGCAACCGTTGCAAGGGTGACTTGATCTACGTCTGCTAAACCGATGAATGCATTCATGATGCCCCAAACGGTACCAAATAAGCCAACATACGGGGCAACAGAACCAATGCTGGCCAAAGCACCTAAGCCTTGTTCAAGTTGGCTTTGGTCACGACTTAGACCGACGCGTAAAATACGTTCTGTGCCTTCAATGGTTTGAGCTGTAGCAGCATTGCGTTTTTTTAGTTTTAAAAACTCGCCTAAACCTTGATAAAAAATATCCTCAAGGCCGACACGTTTGGAGTTAAGTTGCGCATTGTTATACAGCGTATTCAGTTCAGCACCTGACCAAAAAATTTTTTGGAAATGGTCATCGTCTGCCTGTGCTTTTTTATAACTCATGTGTAACTTGGCAATCAGATACCAGCTAAACAGCGAGGCCAAAAGTAAAGCCAGCATTACCAGTTGTACGACTGGGCTTGCTTGTAATATTAGATCTGAAACTTGAAGAGATGATTCGAGTTGAGTTGCCATAGTTACTACATGTGCCAATAATTTTTTTAGTCTTGTCCTAATTCTTTTAGAATCAGTTCGCGGATTTCATCGGGAAGTCGACGTGGTTTCATTTCTGAACTGATACATGCCAATTCGACCTCACCAGATGCAAGCATGATTTCACCACGATAAATATTTTGTTGCAACACAAATGACGTAGCCTTACACGAAACAACACTTGCTGTAACAGTAATTAAATCATCCATTAAAATTGGACGTGAATATTTCACATTAATTTTGTGTACAACGAAGTTATAGTCTTTTTGATGCCAGTAATGATCTACACCAGAAGCACGTAACCACTCAGTACGGGTACGCTCCATAAAGCGAATATGATTGGCGTGGTAAACAATGCCACCTGCATCAGTATCTTCAATATAGACACGAATGTTGAATTCAAATTTATTCGCCATGAGAGTATTCCGTTTTTCCAGTTGTACGAGTCGATTTAGATTGACTTGGCGCTTTTATATTTAAGGACAGGGTCTTAAAATTGATGCACGTCAAAGTACTAATGCGTCGCAGTTTAGCATTATGAGATTTCACTCCAATGGCACAAGATGTCAAATATTGTGATTCATGACTGTTGGGGGAGTTGAACGCTGTATGGCTATAAAAATATAAGGATAAGGGAATGAATGGTTATTTTAAACTGCTGCTTATTTTGGCTGTGGCATTTGCGCTGTGGACATATTGGCTTAAGCCTGAGCAAGGAAGCAGAAGTTTAGAGTTATATTCACCGATTGAAAATGTACAGCAAGTTGAAGGCTACACAATTACTTCCTTAGAACCATATGCGGGAGAGTTTCGTGTGTTGGCGCGTGAAAACTATAGGATGGGTCGTGAAGCAGAGCTAAGTCCTGTGGATTTTGCTTTGGGTTGGAACGAGATGGCGAAGCCTGAAGTCTACAAGCAACTATCTATTACACAAAGTAATCGTTGGTATTATCGGCGTTATGAGAACAATCCACCCATTCCAGTAAATGATATTGCCTCGAGTAGTGCCAATACGCATTTGATCCCAGCCAATAAAGTTGTTGCACAAAAACTTGCAGATATTGATGTAGACGACATGGTTTATTTAAAAGGGCAACTGGTTGAAGTTAAATCGGCTGATGGTTGGACGTGGCGCAGTTCACTGAGTCGGACAGACACAGGGAATGGGGCGTGTGAGTTAATGCTGGTCGAAGAGGTGAGAGAAATTTCCTCTTTATAAATTGTCGAGAGGGGATGTATAGCCAAGGCTTGTGATGGATTCTCGTTTAAAAAAAAGATAATGTTATTTAAATATTTTATAAATGCATACCCAGTATTGTATTAAGAAGCTGACTAATAGAGCGACTAGGTATAACTTTATTAAAACGTGAATAATAACTTAAAATGGCATTAAATTTGCTTTTAGCGTTATGTAATTAAATTAGGGAAATTTACATATGTCAACGCGTTTAGCATTATCTATAGCTGTCACATCTGGTCTTTTAGCACTTTCATCTTTCACTTTTGCTGATGACTTTCAGGTTTTAAAACAACTAGAAAATAAGCCAATGTTATTAAAAAAAGGTGAATATCAAGGGAATTATTATGTTCCAAGTACATTAAAAACAATTACATGGGGCTATTTACCAAATAAGAATGCTAAACCAGTATTAACAGTTCCATCGGAAAGTACAGTGACCTTTGATACTGTTTCACATGAAGGATTGCTTGAAGATCAGGGGAGAGATGCTGAAAAGTATTTTTCATCGCATGGGGTTGAATCTGAAAATGTTCTAGATGAAGCAAAATTAATTACGAGCTCCAATTTAAAGCATGATTTTCATAAAGATGGTCCACACATCATCACAGGTCCAATTGCAATTGATGGTGCAATGCCTGGGGATATTTTAAAAGTTGAAATCTTAAAAGTTGAACCACGAGTTCCTTATGGTGTGATTTCAAATAGACATGGAAAGGGTACATTACCTGAGTTTCCAAAGCGTAAAAAGATGGATGGAGCTTCAGCAAATAATCCAGATGCATATGGTAATGTTTCTATCTTTACGCCAATTGAAAAAAATAAAAATGGAGTTTGGGAAGGTGTTTTAAAAACTGATACAGGCCCATCAATCCGCTTTCCTTTAAACCCATTTATGGGAACTATGGGGGTGGCTGCAAATACAAGCGAACCTGTGCATTCAGTACCCCCATCATTTTATGGAGGAAATATTGATATTAATGAGTTAAGTGCTGGGGCAACGGTGTACTATCCTGTACAAGTGCCAGGTGCACTGTTCTATACAGGTGATAGTCATTTTGTTCAAGGAGATGGTGAAGTTTCCTTGACTGCTCTTGAGGGATCAGCACGGGCAACGTTTAAAATTACATTGTTAAAAGCGGGCAAGGATAAAGTACCTGGTAAAACCATTAGACAACCTCTAGCAGAGAATGCGGAGTTTTGGATTACGCCTGGTTTAGACGAAGATTTGGACGAAGCAATGCGTAAATCAACACGTGAAGCGATTCGCTTTTTGGTTGATGAATATGGTATTTCAGAAGAAATTGCATATGCTTATTTAAGTGCCGCTACAGACTTTGAGGTATCCCAAGTGGTTGATCGTACCAAAGGTATTCATGCCATGATCCGTAAAGCAGACTTTAATGAGTTTAAAGAAACAAAGAATAGATAGTGAACCAAAAAGAAGGCGGCATTAAGCCTCCTTCTTTTGCATTAAACAGGTATTTTAGGGTTTATCCTTCGGTTCAGGCGGTGTCATACCAAACTGCAAATACGCCATATTGGTGGCAATACGGCCACGGGCTGTCCGCATGACATAACCTTGTTGAATCAAATATGGTTCAATCACATCTTCTAAAGTACCTGAGTCTTCAGCCATTGCAGCTGCCAAAGCTTCTACACCACCAGGGCCGCCATCAAAACGTTCAAGTAACATACTCAAATAACGACGGTCTAAAGTGTCTAAACCATCTTTATCGACATTGAGCATATCGAGTGCACGCTGAGCCATATCTTGTGTCACTTCACCAGTACCTTTGACTTGCGCATAGTCACGGACACGACGCAGTAAACGGTTTGCAATACGTGGTGTACCACGTGAACGACGTGCAATTTCTGCTGAACCTTCACGTGTAATAGGTACATCCATCAAATTGGCAGAACGAGTCACAATATGTGTCAAGTCAGTGACTGAATAGAATTCAAGGCGTTGCACAATACCAAAACGGTCACGTAAAGGAGAGGTGAGGAGTCCAGCACGTGTGGTTGCGGCAACTAAAGTAAAAGGGGGTAAGTCGAGCTTAATTGAACGCGCCGCAGGACCTTCGCCAATCATAATGTCGAGTTGGTAGTCTTCCATGGCTGGGTAAAGAATTTCTTCAATCACGGGGGAAAGACGGTGAATTTCGTCGATGAACAGCACATCACCTTCTTCAAGGTTGGTCAGCATGGCTGCCAAATCCCCAGCCCGTTCTAGTACGGGGCCTGAAGTCGACTTGAGGTTTCCACCCATTTCACGGGCAATAATATTGGCAAGTGTGGTTTTACCTAGTCCCGGTGGACCAAAAATTAAGGTGTGATCGAGGGCTTCACCTCGACCACGTGCTGCGCCAATAAAGATTTCCATTTGCTCACGAACTACGGGCTGACCGATGTAGTCATCGAGTGAGGTCGGGCGGATAGCGCGGTCGATATGATCTTCGGGTTTTTCGGAACCACCGATGAGACGGTCTTGCATATAGTTAAATCAATCTCTGGCTGAACTTTCGAGGCACAGCCTCAAATTATGATTTGTGTTTAGGTACCATTGTGTAGGCATTGCCTTACTTTTGAAAGATCAAAAGTAACAAAAATCTTATGTTGGATTGAGGATATGTCCTTATATCCCAATCCAACATGGCGACATCCATGTCGCCTTCATGTATCCAATTTAGGTGTATTGGTGTGTCTATTTTGGATTATTTATTCATCGATTTGAGTGCAGCACGGATGATGTCGCTCGCTTCAGTAAAATCACCTTTTGCAGCATTGACCAATTTCTGTGCTTCTAAAGGTTTGTAACCTAAAGATTGTAAGGCCGCTTCAGCTTCTGCCACGGCAGAGTTGCCTGTGAACTGAATTTGTTCAACGGTTGAGTTGCTTGGCACAGTGCCTGAAGACATCGCTTTAAAGCGATCACGTAACTCAATCATCAAACGTTCAGCAGTTTTTTTACCCACGCCCGGTACTTTAACCAGTGTATTTATATCTTCATGTTCGACAGTATGAATCAGCATATCGACGCTGAGCGTGGATAAGATACCTAAAGCCATTTTAGGGCCGACACCGTTGACCTTTAATAGGGTGCGAAAAATGATTTTTTCTTGTTGATGTAGAAAACCATAGAGCAGTTGAGCATCTTCACGCACGGCAAGGTGCGTCCATAAGGTAATGTTCTGGCCTTTTTGTAGTTGGCAGAAGGTCGTCAGTGGTGTATCAATTTCATAACCGACACCATTTACATTTAAAAGTACGGTGGGTGCTTCTAGTGCGAAGACTTCACCAATAAGACATCCGATCATGTTGTGTGATTCACTTTTTTATCTATGGTTGCATAGTAGTGAGCATTGCGCAGAAAGGCAAAAGACTCATGGAAAATTGAGTTCGGATTGATGGCTTTATCATCAAACTGGATGTTGATGACTTATTTAAATCAATCCTGCCTTATTGCCTTGTAACTCTTGAGACAAGTTGTACGCTTGGTGGTCCGAAAATTTAGAAATAATATCTAAGACCTGCATGATATTTTCATAGTGGTTGCTACCAAAGTGCGCACCAGAACGACATAAAATAGCCATTAAGCGTTGTTCTTTAAAGCTCAATGTTTTATGCGGTGTAGTGAGCGGAATAAAGGCATCTAAAATGTTTTGTAAGCTTTGATGGGCAATAATTTCCAAACCCGCTTTTTGTGGGTGTTCAAATATTTTATCGCGAGCTAAATCCTTTGCACGGTTAATGCCTAACTCAATATCAGCAGCGCAGTATTGCAGTAAGCTGCCAGCCAGTTGTCCGTTTAAAATTTCAAAATGATGCTTAGCAAATGCCGATGTGACTTCTTCAACCAGACGTTTCATCACTCGTCCACGTAGGGCTGCAATTTTTTGCTGCCAAGTTGTATCTGGCATCGACAGTTCAGTTGGTGCGCTATATTCACCTAGTAAGCTTAAAAAAGTCGGTTCGACTTCTTCATAAGACAACATATTTAAAATAATGCCATCTTCAAGATCAATCAGGGCGTAGCAAATATCATCTGCTGCTTCAAGTAAATAAGTCAGCGGATGACGGCAATAATGATATTCACCCAGTTGAATCAGTCCAAGTTGCTCTGCAATTTGTTGAAGGATTTCTTTTTCTGCCTGATAGCAACCAAATTTGGCACGTTTACTGGCAGGAGTATTACCTTGTGACTCGATGGTTTTAGACAACCATGGATATTTTAAGTAAGCCCCAAGTGTTGCATAAGTCAGACGCATGCCACCATCATTAGGGTGATAGTCAATTTTAGTCAGTAAGCGTAGACCTTGGGCATTACCTTCAAATTGACGTACATCGGCTTGTTCTTCTGCGGAAAGTTTCTCTAAAAAGTTTCCATGTGACGCATCGTCAAACCATTCACGAATAGCATATTCACCCGCATGACCAAACGGTGGGTTCCCAATATCATGTGCTAAACAAGCCGCTTGAATAATGGCTCCAACATCGGCAGGGGAAATCCACATTGGTAGTTCATCTTTGATTTTTTCCGCTGCGAGCATGCCAAGAGAGCGTCCAATGCAGGAGACTTCGAGCGAATGAGTTAAACGGGTGTGAATGCCATCGTGTTGAGTCAGTGGATGGACTTGGGTTTTTCGGTTCAGTTGGCGAAAACTTTGGGAAAAAATAATTCGATCATAATCTTTGTGAAATGGGCTACGTGCCAATTCGGTATTTTGTTTTTTACTTCCAATACGAACTGTTGAGAGCAGTTCCAACCAACGCATTTGCATCATTTATCGTTATTCAGTGAGTTATTGGCTTCATCATGCCAAAAAAGTGTGACGAGCTCTAGAGGGCTGCGACATAAGTTGTCTTTTAATTTATGACTTTTGGTTTTCCCTATACTTTTCACCATTATTCTGAAAAAAATGGATGATGAAATCATATAAATTCATTTCAATCATCTGCCATTTATTTCGTGCTGAAAGGGGGGAAACAATCATGATTGTTCTAAATTCCACTCTGTTTTGATCAAGTATGACTAATTAGACCTAACTATATTGATTTTTTAAATAAACTAACTACGGGCGGTATGCCAAAACTCCTGTGTAAGTGTAATACGATTATTTCTTTAGGGGAAATACCTTGCCTACACGAATAATCTTATATTTCAGATCAAAACTATGATCAATATTCAGCACAAATTGATGCGGAAGAATTAGGGTCTGTTGACATTTACTGTTCATAATTAACCCTATAAAGGTAGCCATAAAAATATACAGGCTAAAGCAACAGAACTTTGATAATTTCTTTTGAGCTTGTCATATCGAGTAGCTATTCCTCTAAATTGCTTTAATCTACAAAACATATTTTCAACTAAATGCCTGATTTTATATAAACACCAGTCCATATGGTCATTGTTCGATTGGCTATTTGTTTTTTTTGGTATATTCGCTTTAGTCCTTGTTTTCCTGATCTGTTCACGCAGTGGTTCTGAATCATAGCCTTTATCTGCACATACCACTTTTGTCTCTTTTAAATCTAATGTTGATATTAAATCAGGTGCAACTTTAACATCATGTGTGGTTCCATCGGTAATCATGAAATCAATAGGATTGCCATGTGCATCAACAATCAAATGTATTTTTGAGGAGTTTCCTCCTACACTTTTAGAAATAGATTGATTCGCTATGCCGGCAGAATGTTGATGAGCACGTACATGAGAGCCATCAATAAAAATCCACTCCATATCGGGGCATGAGGCTAGTAATTTGAATAATCTAAGTAACTTACCGCTGCTTGACCAACGATTAAAACGTTTGAAAATAGAGTTTGAATGACCAAAACAACAAGGAATATCTCGCCACGGACAGCCTGTTCTAATTCTATAGAGAATAGCTTCAATAAAATTGCGTAAATTTGAGTTGTGGTGAATGGATAAATTACGCAGAATAACTTTCAACTTTTGCCAGTGTTGATCTGTCAGCATGGTACGAGGCATAGCGAATAGTAAAATTGGGTTTGGCGATTTGATTTTACTACTTCGCTATTTTTTTAAGCTAAAAGTGTCAACACACCCTATATAAAGATTTGAAATCAGTTATTTTATATCTTGAGTGTAAACGACTATTGATTTTCCACAATGGATGGGATCCAGAACCTATTTATTATGAGCCTGAGAAAAATATGAATAAAAGCTTATTATTAGCTATCAGTATCTTATTATCCGCTTGCAGCCAACCTAATCAAAATAAACAGATGACTGCATCTGAAAAAGTTGAATCAAAAGTTTCTCAAGTTAAACCAAACTTATCGGTTGAAAATAAAGTGATCCAAGATTTACCTATCGCTACTTTTGCCTTTCAACAAGAGGGCGATCAGTTCATTGCTAAAAATTGTATTTGGACAGATGCTCCACGCGCAGAGGGGAAAAATTATTGGGCGATTTTGCTCAGTAATGAAATAAATGGTAAATCTAAATTTACCAAAGAAGAGCTTCAATCCGAAAAAGTTAAAATTGGAAAACCAATTAAAAACTGTAATGGTGGCTCAGAGGATGAAAATCAAAAATATTCCTATGAAATTGATAGAGAAGGTGATTTAGTTAATTTTGTATCATTGAAAAATGATCGAATAGTACAAAATTCTGATCACACCTTTAGCATTGACCTGAATAAAAACGGTACACCTGAGCAAATCTATGTTTGTTATAACATGGAAAGTTTAGATGCATTTTTTATCGAACCAGCTTTTGATCATCCTTATTTAAAGCGAGTGAATGTGCAACTTCCTTATGCAATAGATGGTGAAATTGATGAAGAGCTTCAATGTGGGAATATGTTTTATAAAAAGAACGGCATCATTGCTAAAGAAGATCCGAAAACAGGCGAGTACATATATTCAGTCAAGTAAATCAATTGTTACTAATCATGTTTAGCAGCGAAAGTCAAAGAAATTCGGACATTTAAAACCACGATTTCAGCATATTTTAAGTCTGATATGACTAGCTCAAAACTTGCATTCACAGTAGAATATGCGCTCTCTTCAAGTCACATTGAGGTAGGTTGTCTAGACCTGCCCGTGGAGCCAAAAACAGCATGTTTATCGTTGCCGGTGCACCTGCACACTCTTCTTTTAAGCAAACACAACTTTTAACACGTCTATCGTCTATCAGTTCTGTTCAATCAATAGAAAGCCAATGGGTTTACCTTTTCGACCAAGCGCTCGACGAGCAACAACAGCAATCTGCTTTGCAGCTATTAAATGATGGCGCAACCTTCCAAGTTCGCCAAGCGACAAGTGATGAAGTTCAAGTCCTTGTGACGCCACGTGTAGGCACAATCTCGCCGTGGTCATCAAAGGCAACGGATATTTTTGCTAACTGTAATACCCCGATACACCGCTTAGAACGCGGTGTTTTGTTTACTTTAAAAGGTATTTCTGAAGTATCGGATGTAGTAAAACAAGTTTTACATGACCGTATGACTGAAAGTGTGTTCAATCAAATTGAAGACGCTGCTGCATTGTTCTCTGAAACTGCACCAAAGCCTTTAAACGCAATCGACATTTTAGGTCAGGGTAAAGACGCTTTAGTGAAAGCAAACTCTGAGTTTGGTTTCGCACTCTCTGATGAAGAAATTGATTATTTAGTTGCTGCTTTTAACAAGCTCGGTCGTAATCCACACGATATCGAACTGATGATGTTTGCTCAGGCAAACTCAGAACACTGTCGTCATAAAATCTTTGGTTCTGAATGGACGATTGACGGTGAAAAACAGCCATTGTCATTGTTCCAAATGATTAAAAACACCTATAAAGAATCACCGACAGACGTATTGTCAGCATATAAAGACAATGCTTCGGTGATTGTTGGTTTTGATACTCAGCGTTTCTATCCGAAGAAAGATGAAGCGACTGGTCACCACGTTTATAAATACAAGAGCCAAGCCGCTCACATCCTGATGAAAGTGGAAACGCATAACCACCCAACAGCGATTGCACCATTTGCGGGTGCTGCGACTGGTTCGGGCGGTGAAATCCGTGATGAAGGTGCAACAGGTCGTGGTGGTAAACCAAAAGCAGGTTTGACAGGATTTACTGTGTCTAACTTGAACATTCCGGGTTTTGAACAGCCTTGGGAAGAGAACTACGGCAAACCATCTCGTATGGCATCTCCGCTTCAAATTATGATTGAAGGGCCTTTGGGTGGTGCTGCGTTCAACAACGAATTTGGTCGTCCTGCGTTAAATGGTTACTTCCGTACTTTTGAACAAAATGTGAATGGCGATGTGAAAGGCTTCCATAAGCCAATCATGATTGCTGGTGGTTACGGTAACATCCGTCCAGACCACGTGGAAAAAGATGCGATTCAACCAGGCGATTTATTGATCGTCCTTGGTGGCCCTGCAATGCTGATCGGTCTTGGTGGCGGTGCTGCATCTTCTGTAGACAGCGGTAAACTCGGTGAAAACTTAGATTTCGCTTCTGTACAACGTGAAAACCCTGAAATGGAACGTCGTTGCCAAGAAGTGATTGATGCATGCTGGCGTATGGAAGACTTCAACCCAATCGTGTCTGTGCATGACGTGGGTGCAGGTGGTGTTTCTAACGCAATGCCTGAGTTGGTGAATGACCACGAACTGGGTGCGATTCTTGATTTGCGTAAGATTCCATCGCTTGAGCCGGGCATGTCTCCAATGGAGATTTGGTCAAACGAAGCGCAAGAACGTTATGTTTTAGCTATTCGTCCAAGTTCTTTAAGCCTGTTTGAATCACTTTGTGCACGTGAACGTTGTCCGTTTGCAGTATTGGGTGAAGCGACTGAAGCACGTCACTTAACTGTTGAAGATCCATTGTTTGAAAACAAAGCCGTGGATATGCCAATGCAGGTCATGCTAGGTGGCACACCACGTATGAGTCGTTCGTATGAAACGATTGAACGTCAAGGTGACGACTTTGATGCATCTAAAGTCACAGATTTGAAAGATGCAATTTACCGTGTACTTAAAAATCCAACGGTTGCATCGAAATCATTTTTGATCACCATTGGTGACCGTTCAATTACAGGTATGGTTGCACGTGATCAGTTTGTAGGCCGTTGGCAGGTTCCTGTTGCAGATGCAGCAGTAACCACAACAAGCTTACAAGGCTATACAGGTGAAGCAATGGCGATGGGTGAACGTCCGCCTGTTGCCTTGTTAAATCCTGCGGCATCTGCGCGTTTATCGGTTGCAGAGTCGATTTCAAATATTATGTCTGCAAAAATCGACCAGATCAGTGACATTAAATTGTCTGCAAACTGGATGGCGGCGGCAGGGCAAAAAGGTGAAGACCAAGCTTTATTCGAAGGTGTAAAAGCCATCGGTATGGAAATGTGTCCTGCACTCGGTATTGCAATTCCAGTCGGTAAAGACTCATTGTCAATGCGTACGACTTGGAATGATGAAGGCGAAGACAAATCGGTGACTTCACCGATGTCAGGTGTAATCACAGCCTTTGCTCCTGTGACTGATGTACGTAAAACCTTAACGCCTGAATTGAAAAATGAAGAATCAGTACTTGTCCGTATCGATCTTTCTAAAGGTCAGTTCCGTTTAGGTGGCTCAATCCTTGCTCAGGTCTATAAAGCGATTGGTTCAGTGACACCTGATGTGGATAGTTTTGACGACTTCAAAGCTTTCTTTACATTGGTTCAAGACTGGAATAACCGCGGCTTAATTAAGGCTTACCACGACATCGGTGATGGTGGTTTGCTTGCAACTGTTGCGGAAATGATGTTTGCGGCACGTCTCGGTGTGGCTTTAGAAGATCAATCAACTGAAAGTCTATTTGCAGAAGAAATTGGTGCAGTGCTTCAAATCAGCGCGTCTGATTGGGCAACACTTGCAGAAGAAGTTGCGGCATCTACATTACGCGATGCAATTGCGGTTATTGGTACTGTAAATAATACAGATCAATTGACTGTAAATGGCTTAGTGCTTGAACGTGCAGACTTGCAAGTGGCGTGGACTGAAGTGTCACATCAGATTCAACGTCTACGTGATAACGTGGAAACAGCGGATCAAGAATTTGCATTGATCACGGACAAATCACATGCAGGTATTATTGCAAAACCTACATTTGATTTGAACGAGCCAATCGAAGCGCCGTACATCAACGAACGCCGTCCAAACATGGTGATCTTACGTGAACAAGGCGTAAACGGTCATGTTGAAATGGCTGCGGCATTCGACAAAGTTGGTTTCAATACTGTAGACGTGCACATGAGCGACTTGCTTGCAGGTCGTATCAGCCTAGATGACTTTGAAGGTCTTGTGGCATGTGGTGGTTTCTCTTACGGTGACGTAATGGGTGCTGGTGGTGGCTGGGCGAAATCAGTTTTGTTCAACCCAAAACTTCGTGACCAATTTGAAAAATTCTTCAATCGTGACGAAACGTTCTCTCTTGGTATTTGTAATGGCTGTCAAATGTTGTCGCAATTGGCGCCACTGATTCCGGGTGCTGAAGCTTGGCCGCGTTTCCACCGCAACACTTCTGAGATGTTTGAAGCGCGTGCAGTAAACGTTCGTGTTGAAAAATCGAACTCTGTATTGTTAGAAGGTATGGAAGGTTCAATCCTGCCGATCGCAGTTGCACATGGTGAAGGTCGTGTGGTAACAAGCGCGGATAACTTGGCTGCATTAAATGCAGGCAATCAAGTGATCTTGCGTTATGTCGATAGCCAAGGGAACCCGACTCAACACTATCCAATGAACCCGAATGGTTCACCAGAAGCGATTTCAGGTGTCACATCGAAAGATGGTCGTGCAACGATTATGATGCCGCACCCTGAACGTAACTTCCGTGCGGTACAGCATTCTTGGAAGCCTGAAGAGTGGACGGAAGATGGTGCATGGTTACGTATGTTCCGTAATGCACGTAAGTTCATTGGTTAATTTGAAGTCTGTGTTTTGAAAAGCCACCTTCGGGTGGCTTTTTTATTGAATTAATTTTTTTGTTTTTTGAATTTTTATTTCTCCCGTTGAAGTTGGTTTAGATTTTGCTTTTATATTTATGTGAAAGTGATATTGTGTAATAAGTGCACAAATATCATGCAAAATAGAAGAAAGATGGGCGAATTCAAACATGAGGTGCGACAGTTTCAAAAGCCATATGATAATCAACAAGCTGAGCAAATTTCTCTAATGGTGTAAGCCAATCTAACGCCTTTCTAGGACGAGTATTCAGTGACATGGCAACTTGATTTAAATAATGCTGATCTGCCTGATTTAAATCAATCCCTTTAGGTAAATATTGCCTAATTAAACCATTCATATTTTCGCATGTGCCTTTTTGCCAAGGTGAATGTGGGTCACAGAAATATACATCTATGCCTAAATCTTCTTCGAGTATTTTATGTTCTGACATCTCGCGTCCACGGTCATAGGTCAACGTTTTACGCAGTTCTGCAGGTAAATATTTCAGAGCTTCAGTTAAAGCCTTGCGCACTGATTCTGCCTTTGCATCAGGTAATGTTGCCAAGATACAGAGCCGTGTATTTCGTTCAATAAGTGTTGCTATCGAACTTTTATTGTCTTTACCTTTAATTAAATCAGCTTCCCAATGACCCGGTATTTTTCTTTCTTGAACTTCGGCTGGGCGCTCATGAATAGTTTTAATATCCTGTAATATAGAATCTTTTTTAGGTTCACCGTTAGCTTTTCGCTTTTTATTTTCATGACGCAGACAGGATAATAAGTCTTTTTTCAACTCACCCTTGGGTAATGCTCGTATCGTTGAATAAATCGTTGTATGGCTTACATTCATTGTTTGATCCAAATCAGGAAATGTCTTTAAACGCTTTGCTATTTGCTGAGGAGACCATAAACAACGGATCGCTTCAACAATAAATTTCCAGAGGATTGAATCGATTTTGAGTTTTCTGTGACCACGTCTACGTCTAGCGAAGGTGTTATCAGAAGCATATCGAGCTTGATAAACGTCATTGATGCTATTTCTTTTAAGCTCACGATAGATCGTACTAGGATGTCTTTTAATGAGTTCAGCAAATTTTCTGGCTGAAAAGCCTTCTTTTCTTGACTCAAGCATTAATGCAGTACGATCTTCAAAGTTAAGATGATGGTATGACAATTTTATATACTCCATAAACCCTTTAAATTAATTAGGTGGTTTATGTCGCACTTCAAGTTTTACTCTGCCATGGATTACTAAACAATTTCAGTATCAACACTTATGTATGAGGTGATGACATGATTAAAACAGTTACATACGAAGCAGTCGATAAGTCTGCGTTACGTAAAAAAGGATGGAAGTTGTTTGCTGTGATTTTGAGCTTGCAATTGATCTTTTTGATTTTGGGGTATATGTTGCAGATGTGATTTTGAGAATATAAAAAAACCGCCGAGAGGCGGTTTTTTATTGAATGTACTATTTATATAAAATAGACTGCATTTTTAGTTGGCGTAATTTTAAACAAAATTTATATCTATATGACTTTACTTTTCATGGGCGAAAAGTAACAAAAGCCCTTTGTTCGTCTGATGGGGCATCCTTGTTCACAGTTTGACGGGCGACATCTATGTCACAAGTCATGTGATTGAATTTAGCCTTTGAAAATGTTTTCATAAAAGTAGTAAAAGTCACTGGTCTTTTTAAATTGAGAAATTTGTGTTGAACCAGGATAAAGTTGTGACGGTACCTCAATTAAAAAACCAAAGTTTACTAATTCCATATTGGGATTTTTAATATCATATTCGAATTCAGGATCATCACGATTGGTTTCTATGGTGTAAATTTCCTCTATTAGGTAAATTAAATGGCTATTTAATCTAGTAATAATATATGTATATTTATCAAAAATTTGCTTTGAAATACTAAGGTTTTTAAACAGTACAGAAGCACGGCCTATCATTTTTGCTTGTTTTTCTAGGTAGGTTTGATCAAGTATTCCTAAAATTTCAATGCTTAATTCTAAATTGTCCTTGTCTTTAAAAAACTTTTCGATAAACCCAACATTTATATTTTCTGCTTCTTCAATAAAAGCTAATAATTGTTTTTGTTCTTTCAAAGTACGAAATTTAGTATAGCTTTCAATTGAACCTGTAATTAAAGATGCAAAAGGGATAGATTTAATTGTGTCTTCTAGCAGAGTATTGGCTGTTTTAAAGATAATTTCATCTGCTAAATTTTCAGTTGTTGTTAAAGCAAGTTCACGGGCAATATTTTTATTAGACATAGGTACAGTCGATCAATATGATTGATGTGATATTAATAAAATCTACATTAAAGCGCTATGCTCAAACTCATCTACTATGTCCCCGAATCTCATCTTGAATCCACCAAACTTGCGATTTTTGAAGCAGGAGCAGGTGGTATAGGGAATTATGAACACTGTGCATGGCAAGTTTTGGGCACAGGGCAGTTTAAACCTGTAAAAGACGCAAATCCGTTTATAGGTCAGTTAGATGCTTTGGAGCAAATTCCAGAGTGGCGGGTGGAAACCATTGTTCCAGAGGAAAAAGCTTCTGCTGTGACAAAGGCTTTAAAATTAAGTCATCCCTATGAAGAACCCGCTTTTGAGTTTATTCAAATCGTGGATATTTAATCTTAAAAGAAGTTTGTGGCGGAGTCTTAAGGTTTAATATTTAATTGAGACTTTAACCTTCGGTTCGACCTACTTTTCTTTCGGGAAAAGTAGGCAAAACCATTGTCATCAGCAAAACTCGACTGCTTTCATCATTTGATTAAATAAGTCGCAGAAACTCTATGATAGGTATTTAGGTTAGCTCGAACAGTTGCTGATGACCTTAACGCGTATCAAACTTTTGCAATCACTGTAATTAAGACAGCAGCTAAACCTTCTGAATAAATAACTCACGATCAAAACGATACTGCGGGAAAAACACACCGTCTTCTGCACGCTCACCTGCACCAATCACCATCACAGGGTATTGCTGATCATTTAGATTTAACAGTTTACGAACCAAAGGCTCATCAAAACCTTCCATCATACAACTATCGAAACCATAGGCACGTAAAGCTAGCACTAGATTCTCACATGCTAAAGCTGTGGTTTTACTTGCCCAAAGTTTTGCATCGGCTTGATTAAATGCAGTTACAGGCAGTTGTTTGTCTAAGCTACGTGCAATTTTGAAAGCCACTTTCTTAAAGTTACCCAGTGCATTTAAGTAACCTGTCTTATAGTTATAAGGAATGAACTTATAATATTTCTGTACAGTCGCAGGCGCTTCAGGAAAAGGGAACTCTGTAATGTTGCGTTTTGCCATTTCATCATTACGGTCTGTACGCGCGACACACACGATCAGTTCTGACGCAGTTTTTGCCGCAAGCTGATTTAGACAAGCTTTGACCAGCTGTTTTTTCTTAGTGGGATTCTGCACCACATAAAAAGTCCAAGGCTGTAAGTTAGATGAGTTTGGTGCAAGTAGGGCCAAATCTAAACAGTCATCAAGTACTTCAGTTGGAATTTCTTTCTTGGTAAATTTGCGAACCGAACGGCGGCTTTGGATGACTTTCTTAAAATTTTCAACATCGATACCTTGTGGTGCAGGCTCAAAGTAACGCTTTTTTTCTGTAGTGTTCGACATAAGTAGTTTTTCCGAATGGGTTCTTAAATATGTTGGGACGGAAAATAAAAAAACCACTGTGTAATATGCAACACAGTGGTTTTTAGTCATTCAACGATGAAGGATTAGTTGAACTGGGTGAAATCAGGTTTACGCTTTTGCATAAATGCTGATACGGCTTCCATCATTTCTGGAGAGCCGACACGATCCATGAAAATTTCAGCTTCATGATCAATCCAAGCCACAATTTCATTTACATTGTGTTTCATCAAAGCTTTAGACTGCACTAAAGAGGCTAAAGGTAAAGCAGACAATTGTGCCGCTTTTTTAGCTGCTGCTGCATAGACATCATCTTCAATACTGTTGACAAGGTTTGCAGCAACTGCAGTTGCACTGTCAAACTTCTGAGCGGTCAGCAGTAATTCAGCAGCTTTGTGATAACCTGCTTGTTCTACCAATAATTTGCTTGAAGCACCTTCTGGAGATAAACCAAGGCTTACAAATGGAATCTGGAATAGGGCAGTGTTGTCGCTATAAACCAAGTCACAATGTAACAGGATCGTTACCCCAATACCAATCGCCACACCACGTACAGCCGCAATCAACGGTTTAGAAAATTTTGCCGCAGATTTAAGTAAAATAAATGGAGGGCCTTCAGCCGCAGGTGCTTGACCTTTTTGCGCTGCAGATTTCATAAAATCTTGCATGTCGTTGCCTGCGGTAAAGTCCGCGTCTTCACCACGTAGAATGACAGCACGAACGCTATTGTCTAGATCTGCTTCATCTAAAGCTTTTGCGATCCATAAATAAAGTTCGCCATACAACGCATTCTTTGCTTCAGGACGGTGAATGGCTAATGTCAGTACGCCATTGTCTAATTTTGCATTCAAATGTTGATGAGGTTGTTGAATACAGCTCAGTGTCATCGTACTATCCTTGCTAGAAAGTTTGGTTTAATTTTATGGGCTCATTATGTCGCATAATTTTATGATCGACACAACTGACCAGTTCATAAAAAAGTAAAAGATTTATGCCATATACATTTGATTATCTCGTATTCATTGGTCGCTTCCAGCCATTTCACTTGGCACATATGCAAACCATCAAGATTGCTTTAGAGCAAAGTCAAAATGTCATTTTGGCTTTAGGCTCTGCGCAAAATGAACGAAATACGAAAAATCCATTTTTAGCATCTGAACGTGAAGAAATGATTTTATCGAACTTTTCAGAAGCACATCAAAAACGGATTCACTTTGTACATGTAATTGATGTTTATAATGATGTTAAATGGGTGCAATTGGTAAAAAAATTAGTGAATCATGTAGTCACACCTGAGGCGAAGGTTGGACTGATTGGCCATTTTAAAGATGATTCTTCGTATTATTTACAGCTTTTTCCTGAGTGGCAAATGGTTGAGCTCGATAGTCTACAAGACGCGATGTCTGCAACACCTGTTCGTGAGGCTTATTATCGAGGTGATATTTTAGAGCAGGCGTTTCCATTGGGAACCAGTGAGTTTTTACATAAATTCCAACAAAGTGAAATATATAAACAGTTACAACACAAATTTTTAACTCAGGACCCATCCAATTTAGACTAAGGTTCTCATTCGAATAAAAATATTTCGACGAGGATCGAGTTCAATGGATAGAAGACAACAGACGAAACAGATTGCAAGTCATACGGCCATTAAAAATGCTTTGCTGATTGCAGGTGTTACATTTGCATTCAGCACTCAAGTGCAGGCCCAGTCATGGACATTGACGCCTCAGAGTAATGTAGGCTTTGAAATTAAATCCTTAGGCGTGACCGTTGTAAGAGCTAAATTTAATCGGGTGCAATCCAGCATGCAGTTTGATGCCAAAGCACCACAGCATGCCTCAACGAATTTTGTCATGGATGTAAATAGCCTAAGCTTGAGTAAACCTTCATTGAAAAATATGATTTTGGGTGAAGATTTGTTTTATGCATCCAAGTACAAAACCGCTAACTTTAAAAGCACCAGTTTTAAAGATTTGGGTGGCGGTCAATATAATATTCTCGGAAACTTAACACTTCGCGGCATTACCAAGCCTGTTAGCTTTAGCACGACCTTAAAACCAAGTGCTAATAATGCTAATCTGCTAGATGTTCAGTCCTCAGCCGTGATTAACCGAAGTGACTTTGGCATGAAAAAAGCCATTGCTGGTGTAGGCGAAAAAGTGAATATTCAACTGTCAGGGCAGTGGAAAGTGCAATAGGGGCTTCATATCTTAAAGACCTATATTCAGGGCTTTATTAATTCATCGCTGCGTGAGCTTGTTCAATCAAGAGATCTGTCAGCACATTTAACTGCAGCGACTGCTGTTTCCAATGGTGCCAATACAAAGGCAAATCGATATTGTGCTGAGGATCCACCTCAACCAATGAGCCATCCTGCAAACGCGGTTTGGCTTGGTAATAGGGTAACCAACCGTAGCCGAGTCCCATCGTAACCGCATCAAAAAATGCACTGGAAGACGGAATAAAGTGATGTGGATATTGAGTTGGATTGAGGCCAAACTTTTGTTGGATATGCGCGGTGTGGAGTTGATCTTTTGCGTTAAAGATCAGTGCAGGAGCTGCACGTAGAGACTCCCGGTTAACGCCTTGTTTAAACCATTGCTGTACAAATGTTGGGGTGGCGACAAAACGATAGTTCATATCGCCAATGTATTCGGCTACACAGCCTTTCATGGCTTGTGATTCATCTGTCACGCAGGCATTCACCAAACCGGCTTCAAGTAAGTGATGGGTTTGTGATTGGTCATCGACCTGAAAATGCACCACGATCTTTTGTTCAATTAATGTTGACTGTAGCAAGGGCAACAACCATGTCGCTAAGGAGTCGGCATTGGTTGCAATGTTGATTTGATAAAAAGCAGAGGTGTTCATATGACCCGTGAGGTTCTGAATGAAACTTTGCTCTAACAGTCGGCTATGTTGCAAATAATGCAGCAGTGATTGACCTGCTTGTGTCGGGCGGCAAGGTCTTTCTCGAACAATTAATAAATGCCCCAAACTTTTTTCTAGGCTTTGTATGCGTAAAGTGACGGCTGAAGCAGTAATGCATAGCTGTTCAGCAGCAAGGTCAAAACTTCCTGTTTCTGCCACAGCTAAAAATGCGTCGCACTGTTTATGATTCAGCATATCTGGACTCACTTTAAACTAAAAATATTTTAGTTATATTGATATTTTCTAAATAATACTTAATTTAATTAAAAATGAAAGATAATCCCGACATCATCAATTAAGTTGAAAAGTCAAAATGTTAAGTACATATGTACAAGGGCTTGCAGTCGGGATGAGCCTCATTATTGCCATTGGGGCTCAAAATGCATTCGTGCTTAAACAGGGGCTCAAAAAGCAGTTTGTTTTTTGGGTATGTTTTGTCTGTGCACTGTCGGATTCGATTTTAATTGTCTTGGGCGTTTCTGGTTTTTCAAAAGTGCTTGAGCACTATCCTGAAATTATTCAGTTTGCCAAATGGGCGGGGGCACTTTTCCTGTTTTGTTATGGATTCCAACATGCACTGCGGGCATTCAAATCACAGCAGGGCTTGGAGGCAAGTTCCATTGAAAAGCATCATTTAATGAATATTGTTTTGCTGTGTTTGGCGCTGACTTGGCTTAATCCGCATGTGTATTTAGATACGGTTATTTTACTGGGTTCTATTTCAACTCAGTTTGAGCAACCTGCGTACTTTGCTTTGGGGGCTGTGTGTGCATCTTGGTTGTTTTTCTTTGCTTTGGGCTATGGGGCTCGTGTGCTTATCCCCATTTTTGCAAATCCGAAAGCGTGGAATGTACTGGATGGGATCATCGCGTTGGTGATGTGGGGGATCGCCATTTCACTGCTTGTGAAATAAAAAGTGTGTGCAATAAAAAACAATAAATTAAAAAATCACAAAAAACAAAGCCCGCATCTGCGGGCTTATGTACATTAAGCTTGTAATGCTTTTAAGTCTTCTAAAACTTGTTCAGCATGTCCCGCAGCTTTTACCTTACGATACTCTTTAACCAGTTTACCGTTATGGAAAATAAAAGTTGAGCGCTCAATGCCCATCACTTTTTTACCATACATATTTTTTTCTTTAATCACATCAAAGTGTTTACACAGTACTTCTTCTTTGTCGCTGATTAAATTAATGGTTAAAGCCTGCTTTTCTGTAAAATTCTGGTGCGCTTTAACCGAGTCACGTGAAACACCAATAATTGTGGTTTGTAGGGCATCAAACTGATCTTTTAAACATGAAAAACCAACGGCTTGAGTTGTGCAACCTGACGTTGAATCTTTCGGGTAGAAATACACAATTAGCCATTCAGTCGGCACTTCAGTTAAGTTCACTTCACCTGTTGTGGTTGGGAAATTCTGATTCGGAAGTTGGATGGTATCAGTCATGTTCTATCCTTAAATGTCGCGTTGTTCTAATTCAAGTGGTAAAAAGGCATAATTTTCGTGATACAGAATATCACCTTTAACAACCGAAAGTGGATGTTTCAAAATTGGGCCATCAATCACCGTAGTGTGGAATTCACCCGCTTCGCCGCATGGGTCAATGCCTCTTGCAACCAGTTCATCGACATATTCAAGGCTAAGCACTTGACCTAAGTCTTCAACTGTCATGCCTAAGTTTAAGTTGACCGTAACGATGATGCTTTGAAATCCAAGTTGAATAAACTCATGCACAATGTCTAAACGCGGACGTTGCCACAGTGGCATACATAAGCTGAGCTCACTTTTATCGCAAACGGATTGATTCCATTCGGCATGTGCCATTAAATCAATATCACCTGTGACTAAACTTTCTGCTCCAAGAGCTTGAGCTTTTCGTAACAGTTGAATGAACTGGTTTTCATAGTCTTGCCACGTTGCGGAGGCACTGTAGATGGGAAGCCCAATTGCTTTTGCCTGCGCATGAATAATATCGAGGGACATTCCATGTGAACGTGATTTCAGACCTTGCTCTTCTAACATGACAATTAATGCAACAGGTTCACCCATTTGCATCGCCTGATATAAAGCAAGGCTGCTGTCTTTTCCACCACTATATGACGCAACAAATTTTCGATTTTGGGCGCGTGTATTCCATTGGGTGAGCATATTTTCAGGTTCTATCTATTTTGAACATATAAAAAAGCCTGCATAGAGCAGGCTTCATTCACATTCAGTGAATTATTTTTTCGGAGCAGCTTTCATTGCTTCTTCAGTTAAAGATTTTAATTTACCTGTTAACTGTGGACCGAAACATGTTTGTAAGTCGTTATTTTGCTTTTGTACAAAAGCTAAAGTAGACGGGCTTTTCTTTTGGTTGATCGCACTTTGGATTTCCCATTTTTGTGCATTGGTCAACTTACCATCAGCTTCAACTGCACAAGTACAGTATTTGCTTACTTCTGCTGCGCTAAGCTTTTTGCTTTTTGCAGTTTCTTCTTTACAAACATTAATTAATGCCGATTTTACATTGCTGCTTTTATACGCTTCTTGTAATTTGTTCGATTCAGCAGCATTTGAAGCTGTAGCGAACAATGCAGCTGCAGACACCAATGTAGAAAGCAAAATGTTTGATTTTAAATTTTTCATAAACTGTACCTTGTCGTTACGGTATATAACGCGTTGGGTCTGTTACGCCAGCATCTGCAAAACCTTCTTTACGAAGACGGCAGCTGTCGCATTTCCCACAAGCACGTCCTTGGTCATCTGCTTGGTAGCAAGACACCGTTTGACTATAGTCTACGCCATGTTCTATACCTAAGCGAATAATATTTGCTTTGGATAAATGTAACAGAGGTGTTTCAAATTTAAGAGGTTTTCCTTCAACGCCAACCTTGGTGGCAAGGCGAGCCATGTTGGCAAATGCCTCAATAAATTCAGGTCGACAGTCAGGATACCCTGAATAATCAACAGCATTAATACCAATCACAATGGCTTCAGCATCTAAAACTTCGGCTGCTGCGAGGGCATAAGATAAGAAAATCGTGTTACGTGCTGGAACATAAGTTACAGGAATACCGACTTGTTCATGATCTGGAACATCAATGCTATGGTCTGTTAACGCAGAACCGCCCAAATTACCTAAGTCGATATTAATGACACGATGTTCTACGCCTGCTTTTTTTGTCAGTTCGCGTGCGGCATCGAGCTCAGTGGTTGAGCGTTGACCATACATAAAGCTGAGCGCTGTACAGTCATACTGTGCTTGCGCCCATGCTAAACAAGTTGTTGAGTCTAAACCGCCAGATAACAAAACTATGGCACGAGGGCGCATACAAATTCTCCAAATATAAATTAAAGATGAATAGGCAATGTATTAGCGACCAGTTTCGTCATTCCAAAGCAACTTGTGGAGTTGCAGTTGGAAGCAAACAGGGAGATGGTCTTCTAATATCCATTGCGCAAGATCACGTGCAAGTTGAGGTAAACGAGCAGCACCTTTCTCAACGGCAAAAGCAGGAGAGAACCATACTGTGCTGACTTTTTCATTGAGTTTATAGTCTTCAACTTGCTGTTTTGACCACTCATAATCCTCACGGTTACAAATTACAAATTTGATTTGGTCGTGCTGGGTTAAATGGTCGAGATTCGAAAGCAAATTTCGTGCAACTTCACCTGAAGTTGGAGTCTTCAAATCTAATACTTTTGAAACACGTGGGTCAACCTTAGACACATCTAAAGCACCACTGGTTTCTAAAGAGACTTCACAGCCGAGGTCAGCAAGACGTTGCATTAGAGGTAATGCATTGGGCTGTGCAAGGGGTTCACCACCTGTCACGCAGACATAAGGGGTTTTAAAATCAAGCGTGGTTTGAATAATCTGATCTAAAGATTGGCGTTCGCCACCTTCAAACGAATAGGTCGTATCGCAGTATGTACAACGTAGTGGACAACCCGTTAAACGAATAAAAACTGTTGGCAGTCCTGAGGTGTTGGCTTCTCCTTGCAAAGAATAAAAGATCTCCGTGATACGTAGACCCGCAGAAGGATCAGAAACAGGGATAGCAGAAGATCGAAGCGTATTCATAGCAAAATTAAACCACAGGTTAGAAAAACAAAAATCTCTACGGCTAGTCTTAACCGTAGAGATGAGGAACTTGAGTTCCGTACGACAACTAAAAATTATTCGTCGCGTAGTAAATCGTTCAAGCTCGTTTTAGAACGTGTTTGTGCATCTACTTTTTTCACGATGATTGCAGCATACAGGCTGTAAGTACCGCATTTAGAAGGTAAGCTACCTGCAACTACAACAGAACCTGCTGGTACACGACCATAGTGAATTTCGCCAGTTGCACGGTCAAAAATCTTAGTCGATTGACCAATGAACACGCCCATCGAAATCACAGAACCTTCTTCTACGATCACGCCTTCTACGATTTCAGAACGTGCACCGATGAAGCAGTTGTCTTCAATAATCGTTGGGTTTGCTTGAAGTGGCTCAAGAACACCACCAATTCCTACACCACCAGATAAGTGAACGTTTTTACCAATTTGAGCACATGAACCAACAGTTGCCCATGTGTCAACCATGGTGCCTTCGTCAACATATGCACCAATGTTGACATAAGAAGGCATTAACACCACGTTTTTCGCTTGGAAAGAGCCTTTACGTGCAACCGCAGGAGGAACAACACGTACGCCAGCCGCTTTAAACTGTTCTTCAGTCCAACCTGTAAATTTGGTATCTACTTTGTCGTAGAATTGAAGGTCACATGACTCAATTGGTTTGTTGTCATTTAGTTTGAATGATAAAAGCACAGCTTTTTTCACCCATTGATGAACAACCCACTCACCATCAATTTTTTCAGCAACACGTAATGTCCCGTTATCTAAACCAGCAATGACTTCTTCAACTGCTGCACGAACTTCAGCAGGACAGTCCGCTGCTGTAAAATTCGCACGGTCTTCAAACGCTTGTTCAATAATTGTTGAAAGCTGAGACATGATCTTCCTTCCAGAAAAAAAATTTTCCTGATTTTACACTATATTGTGCAGAGAATAGATGAAAAAACAGCATAGGATCGGAAATAATAATGAATGATTGGAAATAAGACTTTTAGAGCTGTTTGAGTAGAGGCGTTAAGTAAAGAATTGCGATATACAACAACAATAAAATCTAAAATGTATCAAAAAATAACAAAAACAGCCCAAATCTTGAATAAAAAATAGTCCGAGACTGTTCTAAGATGACCTCATCAAAAAATTGTAAATGATGTAAAAAAATCTTTAATTGGAGGAGAAAAAACATGAAATCATTACGTTTCGTTGCAATCGCAGCAGCAATGTCAGCAGTCGCAGGTACAGCTTTTGCTGATGATGCAGTCGTAAAAGATGGTTATGCTTTTGACCAAAATAAATTAATTCCTACAGGTGTTCGTGCTGAAGTCGGTACAACAGGTTATGGCGGTGCTTTGTTGTGGACAGCTAACCCATATGTTGGTTTAGCTTTAGGTTACAACGGTGGTGACATTTCATGGTCTGATGATTTGTCTATCGATGGCACCAAATACGACATGGATATGGACAACAGCCTTGCTTATTTAAATGCTGAGATTCGTCCATGGGGTACAAGTACAAATCGATGGGCTCAAGGTTTATACGTTGCAGCTGGTGTAGGTTACATTGATAACGATTATGCATTGAGCAAACGTTTGAATAATTCAAATGACACAATCAAAATTGATGGTAAGAACTTCAATGCTCCATCAGGTAGTGGTTCTGTCGATGGTTCTTTAGCATATAAAAATGATATTGCTCCATATGTAGGTTTTGGTTTAGCGCCTAAGATTAATCAAAACTGGGGTGTATTTGGTGAAGTAGGTGCTTACTACACTGGTAACCCTTCTGTGAATTTAACAGCGACAGGATTACAAGAAGTCGGTGGTTCAACTTCAGGTCAAACTGCTGCTGATAATGAAGCGCGTAAAATTGCGAATGACGATAAATACGAGTGGATGCCAGTTGCAAAATTGGGTGTAAGTTACCACTGGTAATCAACACATAAAAAAACGAGCTTCGGCTCGTTTTTTTATGTGTGATTTTAGCTAAAGTCTTTAAAAATGATGGGCTAACTTGAGTCCTAAGATCCATGCATCATTATCATTCAGCGCTGAAAGTCCTGTAATGTTTGCCAGTGGATTTGAGTCGGAAGATGTTTTGGACTTCTTAAAATGCAAATAATATAGACCAGCCGCAATATCAAACTCAGTGTTATATGTGTACATGCTGCCTAGCCCAATGCCTTGGTACCCATCACTTGGGTTAAGGGTAGATGCAGGATTATTAATCCCAGAGTCCCAGAGTAGTTCCATAGTACTCAGCCACTTTTTGTTCCATACGTGTGCTAAGCCGAGTTTTGCAGACCATTGATCTTCATTGTACTGAATAAGTTTGACTTCTGTGGCTTCAGGGTAAAATATCGCAACATAATCGATCACAGCTTTAAATTTGGGTGGTTGAATGACAAAGTCTTGCCAATTTACCCAGCGTATTGTCCCGTACAAGATATTTTGATTGGGAAGTCCTGTCATGAAATCAAGGTTTACAGATTGTGGTGTTTTCACTTCCATCACATTGGGTGTATCTATGCCGACTTCGATAGACTCTGTTGTGGTGATTTCATGTTTAATCGCTGAGCGATAAGTCAAAGACGTTCTAAAATAATATTCAGGGATTTGATAACTAATACCTGCTAACCAGCCCAAGCTTTCATCTTGTTTAAACTCGGCATCATAGCCATCAAACACAGAATAGGCCTGACCTTTCGCTTTTAAAGAGCCTGCAAAACTTTGATAGCTTAAACCACCATAGATTTCCCATTGTGGGTTGATTTTGTAGCCTAAAAGCGAACTGAGATTATGACTTTCAAAGTCGATATCGGCAGATTCAACCTCATAACTTTCACCGTAAATTTTTGGGCGATAGCGATAATCGATGTCTACAGCAAAAGGCTGGTCATAAATGACAGCAAAGTTGAATTGAGGATTTAGTTGCAGTTTTAACGCAGCTCCCAGCATTACTTGTTTATTGCTTAAATTGCCTGTTGAAAAGTCAGTGATGCCAAACTGTTGCAGTATCTCTGTATGTTGAACTTGGCCAGAAACATCTGGATCAATATAAGCCAGAGAAATTTCTGCATAATTTCCATGTTCAAAAAAGGGTTGTATTGTTTGACCTGACAGTTCAAAAGCAGCAGCAAAACTTGATCCCGACGAATAGAAACATAAACAAAGTAATGGAGAGCCCAACAGATTTTTACTCACTGTTATTGCTCACTATTGTTTATATCAGTTGATCAAATAATACACTATACTCATTTAAAGTATATGATTTTAAAAATAAAAAAAGAGACTCTGAGGTCTCTTTTTAGAATAAAAGCGTTTTAGTCTTCAGGATAAGCTACTCTTTTCAGTGCTTTAATATCTGCATCTGGTGAGCACAGCGAGATAAATTCATAGCCATAGCCACGTAGGAGGTGACCTTTACGCACTGCAATCCATGTGGTATTGAGACCAAAAATATCAGTTGGAATTTGTTTTAAGCGATAGTCACGTTCAACGTCATAGGCCACATTATTGACAATACCAACACCCATATTCAGTTCAACATAGGTTTTAATCACATCGGCATCTAAAGCAGACATTACGATGTCGAAATCCACACCGGCATCTTCAAAGGCTTTGTCAATTTTTGAGCGACCTGTGAAACCGCCGTGGTAGGTAATCAGTGGATATTCCGCCAAGTCTACAATGCTAATATTTTGCTTGCTCGCCAGTGGGTGGCTTTGTGGGGTAATAATGCTGTGTTGCCAATTATAGAACGGTACACTGGCCAGATTGTCCTCAGTGGTGAGTGACTCAGTTGCAATACCAATATCAGCTTCACCTTGTAGAAGCATTTCGGTAATTTCAACAGGGCTAGCTTGTTGCAAAATAAGATGAACTTTTGGAAACTCTTTTTTGAATTGATTGACAATCGGGGGTAGCACGTAACGCGCTTGCGTATGTGTAGTTGCAATCGTCAAAGTACCTTCATCGACACGGTTAAAATCATCTGCAAGACGTTTAATATTGTCTGCATCGACCAACATGCGTTCAACAATACCCAATAGTGCTTGGCCAGGTTCAGTTAAACCTAGTAAGCGTTTCCCTTTACGAATAAAAAGCTGTACACCTAATTCATCTTCTAGGTCTTTGATGTGCTTACTCACCCCCGACTGAGAGGTATATAGTGCAGCAGAGGCTTCGGTGAGGTTGAAGTTTTGTCTCACCGTTTCTCGAATTATTCTGAGTTGTTGAAAGTTCATAGTTTTGGATCTCTTTTATGATGAATGAGGCATTTAACATGCCCCATTCAATTGGTCTTAAGCCGCAGGTTTTGCAAATAAATGCAAGTTTGATGGGCTTAACCATACCGTTTGATTCGGTCTAAATTGGTGTAATTTTGCTTCTTCAGAAGTTAGTGAGATTTCAATCAGTTTGCCTTGGCGATCATGGAGCTCGGCAACCACTTTGCCCGCGATCCATAATTCTCGTACGAACGTTGCTTGGATGGCATTGTCTTGCGGCTGTGCATGAATACGTAATTCATCTGGACGGGCAAAGGCAATCACGTCACCCGAAGGTGCATTGCGTAAAGAGTCTAATTGAATACGGTCTTCACCAATTTGGATTGTCCCTGCGTTGTTTTGACCTTCGAAACGGTTTGCTTGACCTAAGAAGTCAAACACAAACGGCGTTGCAGGCTTTTCATAAACCTCGCGGGGTGATCCAATTTGCTCAACATTCCCTTTATTCATCACAATGATTTGATCTGCGACTTCTAAAGCTTCTTCTTGGTCATGCGTTACAAAGATTGAGGTGATATGAAGTTCATCATGCAAAGTACGTAACCAACGACGGAGCTCTTTACGTACTTTTGCATCCAAAGCACCAAAAGGCTCATCTAGTAACAGTACACGTGGTTCAACCGCCAAAGCACGTGCCAGTGCAATACGTTGACGCTGACCGCCAGAAAGTTGCGCTGGGTAACGTTCTGCCAAGAACCCCAATTGGACTAAGTCCAGTAAACGCGTGACACGTTTTTTAATTTCAGCTTCAGATGGGCGTGTTGCACGTGGGCGAACGCGGAGACCAAAGGCGATATTGTCAAATACGGTCATATGGCGGAATAGGGCATAGTGCTGGAAAACAAAACCGACTTGACGTTCACGCACATGCACATCGGTTGCGTCCTGACCTTCTAAAATGACTTGTCCACGATCTGCCGATTCTAAACCCGCAATGATACGAAGTAGGGTGGTTTTACCACAGCCCGATGGCCCAAGTAATGCAACCAATTGACCATCAGGGAAATCGAGGGAAATGTTGTTCAGCGCATGGAATGCACCAAAGTGTTTTTCAATATTTTTAACTTGAATACTCATGAGGTCATTCCTTTAAACTGTTGAATCATTATGTTTGTTTTGCTTTTCTTGACGAATCTCAACCCATGTTTTTAAAACAAGAGTCACAATCGCTAAAAGCGCCAAGAGTGAAGAGACAGCAAAAGCCGCACTGAAGGTATATTCGTTATAGAGAATTTCGACATGCAGAGGCAAGGTATTGGTTTCACCACGAATATGACCTGAAACGACCGATACCGCACCAAACTCACCCATGGCACGTGCATTACACAGAATGACGCCGTAAATTAAACCCCATTTGATGTTGGGTAGGGTTACTTTCCAGAAGGTTTGCCAGCCTGATGCACCGAGTACAATCGCAGCTTCTTCCTCTTCAGTTCCTTGGGCTTCCATGAGCGGAATAAGTTCACGTGCAACAAAAGGAACGGTGATAAAGATTGTTGCTAATACAATGGCAGGAACGGCATACAGAATTTTGATGTCATTATCCATCAGCCAACTACCGAACCAACCTTGCGTACCAAAAATCAGTACCAGCATTAAGCCCGCGATAACAGGGGATACTGAAAATGGCATATCAATAATCGTGGTCAAGATGGATTTGCCACGGAAGTTAAATTTGGCCACACACCAAGCGGCTGCAACACCAAATACGACATTCAGTGGGACTGCAATCACCGCGGTTAATAAAGTGAGTTTGACTGCGGAGAGAGTGTCTGGATGAACCAAGGCTTGTGCATAGACGCCAACCCCTTGTTTAAAGGCCTCAACGAACACCAAAATCAGCGGTAAGATCAAACAGCTTAAAAAGAACAGTAGAGCAATCGTAATCAGGGTGTAGCGAACCCAAGTTGGCTCACGTGTTGCATCACGCGATTGTAACTTTTCAGCAAGCGCATTACTGTTGATATTCATCGTGCTGTTCTCCCTGTACGACGGCTTGCCCATGCTTGTAACAAGTTAATCAGGAATAAAATGGCAAAAGACAGCACCAACATGACGACTGCAATTGTGGTTGCACCCGCATAATCATATTCTTCTAAGCGTGAAATAATCATGAGCGGCGCAATTTCTGTTTTAAACGGTTGGTTCCCTGCAATAAAGATCACTGAACCGTATTCACCGACGCCACGTGCAAAGGCAAGTGCAAAACCTGTGATGAGTGCTGGAAATAAAATCGGCAAAATCACTTTGGTCACGATCTGTAAACGGTTGGCACCTAATGCTGATGCTGCTTCTTCTAACTCTGTTTCCAAGTCACTGAGAACAGGTTGCACAGTCCGCACTACAAAAGGAATACCAATAAAAATCAGTGCCAATGTAATACCAATTGGGGTATAGGCCACTTGAATCCCTAAAGGCTCAAGATACTGACCGATCCAACCTGTAGGCGCATAAAGTGAGGTGAGTGCAATACCTGCAACAGCGGTGGGTAAGGCAAACGGCAAGTCGACCAAGGCATCTACAATGCGTTTACCCGGAAAACGATAGCGAACCAAACACCATGCTAGAAGGAGACCAAAAACCACATTAATAAACGCGGCGATCAGGGCTGTACTAAAACTGAGCTGCAAAGATTTTAAAATACGTTCTGAACTTAAAATTTCCCATAAACCATCCCAACCTATGCCTAAAGATTTAATAAAAACAGCGGACAACGGAATAAGAACGATTAATGACAAATATGCTAGGGTAAAGCCTAGAGAAAGACCAAATCCTGGCAGCACTCGGGATCGCTGCGACATGATTACTCCTCAAAGAGAGAAAGCTGACCTAAAAAGAGTCAGCTCAAATAAAACTGAATTTCGGCACAAGTATCATTTGCAGTGTTAAATTGCAAATTTAAATAAATACTTGCTTTCATTGTGAAAACTAATGTTTTTTAGCACATTTTCTGAAATCAAAAAATCATAAATTTCAGGGAATGGCCCAAAACCTGACGCAACATTAATATGTCCGACTTGGCCCAAGTTCTTAGGCCTAATTTTCCATGCTTTTGCCAGTTGCAGCGCATCTTGAAAATTGAGCCAAGGATCATTTTCACTGATGATCATTTGGGTAGGAACTTGTAGCTTGAGTTGGTGGAAATATTGTTGATAGTCATTTTGGCTATCACGAGCAAAACCAGCATCACCAAAGCGAGCAGGGTTGGCCGGTGCAACCAGAACTAAATTTTTAATGTTTTGATTTAGTTCAGGATGCTGTGCTAAAGCAGCGACTGTCGTTAGACAGCCAAAGCTATGCGCCACAATTTGAATCGGTTCCTGAATGGATTGAACTGTTTTGATAAATTGTTCAATCCATTCATGGAGTATGGGTTTATTCCAATCCTGCTGCTGCACACGAGAGCACGACTTGAGCTGACGTTGTAACCATGATTGCCAGTGGTCATGTTCACTCCCACCCACGCCTGGTACAATTACAGTATGAATCATGTCGATGCTCCCTTACAGCTATTTACTGGACTCGGTTTTATTTCGTCGTATTGGCTTTCACAATTTGGTCAAATACACCACCATTTTCAAAGTGCTGTTTTTGTACCTTGCTCCAACCACCAAATTCTTTATCAATGGTCACCAACTTCAACGGTTTGAATGTGGCTGCATATTTTTTCAAGACAGTTGCATTACGTGGGCGATAGAAGTTTTTCGCTGCAATTTCTTGTCCTGCAGGTGAATACAAATAGTTGAGATATGCTTTCGCCAGATTCAGATTGCCGTCTTTTTCCGCATTTTTTTCAACAATGGCAACGGGTGGTTCTGCCAAAATAGATAGCGAAGGCGTCACGATCTCAAACTTACCCGGTTGTTCACGAATTGCTAAGTGTGCTTCGTTTTCCCATGCTAAGAGAACATCACCGATACCGCGCTCAGCAAAGGTTGTGGTTGCGCCACGTGCACCTGAATCCAGCACTTTGGTATTTTTATAAATTTTACGCACGAATTCTTGTGCTTTGGCATCGTTACCCGCAGGTTGATGTTTCGCCCAAGCCCAAGCTGCTAAGTAGTTCCAGCGTGCACCACCTGATGTTTTTGGATTTGGTGTAATAATGCCAACACCCGGCTTAACGAGGTCGCCCCAGTCTTTAATACCTTGTGGATTTCCTTTACGGACGAGGAACACGATAGTTGAAGTATATGGTGTCGAGTTATTGGGTAATTTCTTTTGCCAGTTTGTCGGTAAAAGTTTCGCTTTTTCAGCAATTACATCGATATCTGCTGCAAGAGCAAGTGTCACAACATCTGCACCTAAACCATCAATGACCGAACGGGCTTGTTTACCCGAGCCGCCGTGAGATTGTTTGAAGTTAATGTCTTGTCCTGTGCGTTGTTTCCAATAAGCGCCAAACTGTTTGTTGACATCTTCATACAGTTCGCGTGTTGGATCATACGACACGTTAAGGAAATCTTTTGCTGCAACACCAAAAGATGTGACTGAAACTAGCGCCGCTAGTACCCCAATTTTTAACTTAGATAAGCTCATGTGAGACCTCAAATTTTAAACGTTTTTAAACATGAGGCAAGAATACTGTGAGTCTTATTGCTAAAAAAATAATAAAAAATGAATTTTATATGAATAAAAAAGAAAAAGAGTTCAGCTTAGAATTCATTAAACTAAAGCAGAAAATTGTTTCAGGGTAGATTGGCATGCATTGCTATAAAAATGCACAAGAAGTCAAACAAATAGAATTATTAGATCGTGCATTTCACTATGGAGATGGCTGTTTTAGTACAGCGCGTATCCGTGAGGGTGTGATTGAGCTAGAGTCTCTACACATAGCACGCTTGAAATTGGCCTGTGAAAGACTGTTGTTGTCAGCAGATTTAGCCTTTATTCAGCGCAGCATCGTGCAATTAAAACAAACCTATGAACACTTAAACGGAACGCTGAAAATTATTATTAGTCGGGGTGAAGGGCAGCGCGGTTATAGTTTGCCAGCACATCCTGCTGACGTTTGGGTATTTTTCTATCCGCAAGCATCAGAGGTTTTGACATACAGCGAAATTGATTCAGGGGTACTGCAACATGCGATGGGGTTAAGTATGCCGCAAATGGTGGGTGTGAAAAGCTTAAACCGTTTAGAGCAAGTCTTACTCAAGCATGAAGCAGAACAGCACGGTTGGTTGGAAGCTTTGGTCACAGATGTGCAAGGTTCTGTCGTTGAAGGTGTGAGTAGTAATTGTTTCATTCTGCTAAATGATCGATGGATTAGTCCCGAACTTCGTTATAATGGCGTACATGGTGTCATGCGTGCCGAAATATTGGCACGGATGCAGCAACAAGGAATGAGCTGTGAGCTGAGAATGATTGATATGGAAGAAATTCCACGCTTTCAAAGTTTATTTTTCTGCAATGCCTTGAGTCCTATGAAAATAGCCAAAAGTCTGAATCATCAGCACTTAGATGTTCAGCCGTGTATAGATTTGTTCCATCGTCTTCAACTTAATCAGATGCAGTAGTATGTCCGCAGCCAAAACCAAATCGAAAAAGAAAACGCAACCACCCCAACGAAAAATGAAAGGGGTGTTATTGATTGCTGTGAGCATCATTGTTTTATTGATGATTGTACTGTGGTCGAGTTTATTTAAGTCCTATCCTGTTGAGGGTAAAAAGCAGTTATTGGCAATTAACTCTGGCGATACCTATTCCGGTTTTATTGACCGCTTAGCCAAAGAAGACATGGCTAGTTTTCCTATTATTTTAAAGCTTTACCAAAAAATATTTATTCATGACACCTTGAAAGCCGGTGTTTATGAAGTGCGTGAAGGTATGAGTATTCGCCAAGTTTTGGATATGATTTCCAATGTCGATAATGCCGAGATGAATCGTATATTGGTGATTGAGGGGACGACCTTTAAACAGCTGATCGAGGCGTTGAAAAAGGATGCATTGGTTAAAAAGGAAGTCTCCAATTTACCCATGGATCAGCTTTTAAAAGCATTAGATATTCCGTATACGCATGCTGAAGGGCTTTTTGCTCCCGATACTTACTTCTTCGCCAAAGGTGAGTCAGACAAAAAAATCTTAACGGATTTATACAAACGCCAAATGAAAGCTTTAGATGAAGCGTGGGCAAACCGTGCGGCAAATTTGCCGTATAAAGACAAATACGAAGCCCTGATCATGGCCTCTATCATTGAAAAAGAAACCAATGTTGACCGCGAACTGGAGCAAGTTTCAGGTGTGTTTGCGCGTCGTCTTCAACTCGGCATGCGTTTGCAAACGGATCCGACCGTGATTTATGGCATGGGCGATAAATATACAGGCAATATTACCCGCCAAGACTTGCGTACTCCAACAGCCTATAATACTTATACCATCAATGGTTTACCTCCTACGCCAATTGCTTTACCAAGTAAAAAAGCCATTGAAGCTACCATGCACCCAGATAACAGTAAAAACATCTACTTTGTTGCAACGGGCAATGGTGGACACACATTTAGTGAGACTTTAGAGCAGCACAATCAAGCTGTAAAAGAATATCTCAGCGTTTTAAAAACCAAGAAGGATGAATAGATGTTTATTAGTTTTGAGGGCACAGAAGGTGTCGGTAAAACCACACTGATTCGCAAAATTTATGAGCATCTAGAACAACAAGGTCAGCAGGTTGTTTTAACGCGTGAGCCAGGTGGTACACCAATGGCTGAGCAAATTCGCTCGCTATTATTGTCAGTCAATCATGAAGAGTCGATGTCGAATGATACCGAACTGCTGCTGATGTACGCGGCTCGTGCACAGCACTTACAACAACTGATCGTGCCTGCTTTAACGAAACATAAAACCGTATTGTGTGACCGTTTTACCGATGCCAGCTTTGCTTACCAATGTGCAGGACGTGGTTTAAGCCAGTCGAAGCTGCAACTTCTGAATGAAAACTTTGTCAGCCATATGCCAAATATTACATTTTGGCTCGATGCCCCGATTGAGACAGGCATGTCTCGTGCGCGGGAAAGGGGGGCTTTGGACCGTTTTGAACAAGAAAAAGCCACTTTCTTTGAAAAAGTTAGAGCAGGTTATCAGCAGTTATGGGAACAATATCCTGAGCGGGTTAAACGTTTGGATGCGACCCAGTCACCAGAGCAGGTTTTTGCACAAGCGTTGCAATATTTAAACTAAAAAATAAGCCAGAAATGTTATTTCATGCTGTAGTGAAATGCATTTTTCTTTTATAGTCAGTGACAAAGGACTGAATGTTGAAGGAAAAATGAAAAGTAACTTAACTGAGATTGTGGCTTTTTTAGAAAAGGAATTCCCGCAAAGTTTAGAAAAATGTCGTATCGAATCTGTCACTGAGCGCGCAGCAACAGTCGTGTATCAGGTAGATGAGCGCGATTTGAGACCGGGTGGGACGGTTTCAGGCCCAACCATGATGACTCTTGCAGACTATGCATTGTATATCGCCATTTTAGGGGAAATTGGGCTGGTCGGTTTAACCGTGACCACCAATTTATCGGTCAACTTTCTAAGTAAACCCGCAGCTTCAACAAATATCCGCGGTGAATGTAAGTTAATGAAAGTTGGCAAAGCATTGGTGGTTGGGGATGTGTGGTTGTATTCAGTGGGTAAGGATGAACCCATTGCACATGTGGTAGGAACTTATTCTATTCCACCCAAATCCTAAAAAATGTCTGAATAAAAAAGCCTGACGAATCAGGCTTTTTTTAAATTAGTTATTCACTAAAGGGGTTTCAACTTTAAAATTGAAAGGGGTGAGTACGGTTTTACGCAGTTCATTCGACAGTTCAGGGTAATCTAAAGTGTAGTGTAGACCACGCGATTCTTTACGCTCCATGGCACAGCGCACGATCATTTCAGAGACTAAAACTAAATTGCGCAGTTCAATCAGATTTTTGCTGACTTGGTAATCTTGGTAATACTCGGTAATTTCCCGCTTCAACATTTCAATGCGGTGTAGCGCACGTTCAAGACGTTTCGTAGTACGCACAATGCCGACGTAGTTCCACATGGTTTGACGGAGTTCATCCCAGTTTTGCAAAATCACCACATCTTCATCAGGATTCATCACTTGTGAGTCATCCCAAGATGGGGCAGTAGGAGATTGGTAAGTTATATCAAAACTTTTTTCGATGTGTTCTGCTGCACTCATGCCATACACAAAACACTCTAATAGTGAGTTACTGGCCATACGGTTGGCGCCATGCAAGCCAGTATATGAGGTTTCCCCAATCGCATAGAGGCCTGCAATGTCAGTTTGACTATGTTCATCAACCACCACACCGCCACAGGTATAGTGCGCAGCAGGAACAACAGGAATCATTTCCTTGGTAATGTCGATGCTGAGTTCAAGTAAGCGTGCGTACAGGGTTGGGAAATGTTCTTTAATGAAACTTTCGGGCTTATGGCTAATGTCGAGCCAAACGTGACGAATACCTAAACGTTTAATTTCATAGTCAATCGCTCGCGCCACAATGTCACGTGGAGCAAGTTCTGCACGTTCATCAAAGCGCAACATAAAGCGTTCGCCATCGGGTAAACGTAAATAAGCACCTTCACCACGCATTGCTTCGGTAATGAGGAAAGAGCGTGCTTGCGGGTGGTATAAACAGGTCGGGTGGAATTGGTTAAATTCCATATTGGCCACGCGGCAACCCGCACGAAACGCCATGGCAATACCATCGCCCGTTGCAATGTCTGGGTTCGAGGTATACAGATAGGCTTTCATGGCACCGCCACACGCCAGCGCGGTAAAGGGTGCTAAAAAGGTATGGACTTTTTCAGTCTTTTCATCGAGTGCATAGAGGCCTAATGCACGATTTTGTTCTTCTAAGCCCAGTTTTTGAGAGGTAATTAAATCGATGGCAATGTAATTCTCAAAAATGGTGATGTTATCTTTTTCAATCGCACGTTCCACTAAGGTAGTTGAAATGGCTCGACCTGTAGCATCTGCGGCATGAATAATACGGCGTTGAGAGTGTCCACCTTCACGTGTTAGATGCAACTGTTCTTGATCATCAAGGGTAAACTGCACGCCGTGTTTCAATAGAAAATCAACAGAAGGTTTACCACCTTCAACGGTTTGCTTTACGGCTTCGGTCTCGCACAAGTGAGCGCCCGCAATCATGGTGTCATCAATGTGCTGTTCGATGGAATCCGTTTCATCTAAAACAGCGGCAACGCCACCTTGCGCATAGAAGGTACTTGCATCGGTCAGGTTTGATTTTGCAAGAACAGCAATATTGAAATGTTGAGGCAACGATAAGGCTAAGCTCAGGCCTGCACCGCCACTTCCCACAATAATCACATCAAAATGATGTGTTGTGTTTAAATTAGACATGTCCATCAGCTAATTTGGAAAAAAGTTCGCTAATGACAGCGCTTTTTTCACGAAAAGGCAAGAGTAAAATCTCTACAATTGATGGGAAATATAAATAAAGAACGTATTTTTTAAGCAAATTTTAAGCTCTTGTTTATACAAACATAATAGAACATATTATTACCCAAGATAGACAAAGATTATGCTAAAAACGCTAATACATAAACTGATAACAAGCATATAGGTCAATACTTGATATGAAAAGTCGCGCGATACAAACTGGTTTTTTTGCTGTTGCATGCACAATGGCTACGGTGCAAACACAAGCAGCACCTGTTGATTTCTCAAACTTGGTTGAGCAAGTCAGCCCTGCGGTAGTGAGTGTAAATGTGGTTAAAAAGATGACTCAAGAAGAGTTATTGCAGCAGCAAATACCTGAGATTTTGAAGCGTTTTTTTGGTAATCAAGTCATTATTCCGCAGCAGCAAGCGCCGCAAGAAAAAACGGCTTATGGCAGCGCATTTTTTATTAGTAAAGATGGGTATTTACTGACAAACCACCACGTCGTAGAAGATGCATCGAAAGTCACGATTATGTTTAATGACCGTCGTGAACTGGATGCGACTGTGGTAGGTAGTGATGAACGAACTGATGTGGCCTTGCTTAAGGTGAATGGTACGAATTTTCCATCACTCCGCGCAGGCAATGTTGATCAACTGCGCGTAGGCGAACCTGTGCTTGCGATCGGTTCACCGTTTGGTTTTGATTACTCGGCTTCAGCGGGAATCGTGAGTGCGAAAATGCGTAATATGATGGGGGAGACATCGGTACCCTTCATTCAAACCGATGTGGCTCTCAACCCAGGAAACTCAGGTGGTCCGTTATTTAACCAGCAGGGTGAAGTGGTTGGAGTGAACTCGCGTATCTTCAGTGGTACGGGCGGTTATATGGGGCTGTCTTTCTCGATTCCCATTGATGTCGCAATGGATATTGCTGACCAACTTAAGAAAACAGGTAAAGTTACGCGCTCTTATTTAGGCTTCAATCTACAAGATCTAGATCGAAATTTGGCAGAGTCTTATAATTTGCCAAAACCTGAAGGTTCACTGATTACTAATGTTCAGCCAAATTCACCTGCGCAGAAAGCGGGACTAAAAGCAGGCGATATTATTTTAAAATTCAATGGAACGCCGATTTCACGTACCTCTGAGTTATTGAACTATTTAAATCGTACCATGCCAAATCAAACGGTACAGCTTGAAGTACTGCGTGATGATAAAAAGCGGAATATATCGGCAACATTAACTACTGCACCAGATGATACACCTGCAAAATCAGACACAGTCACACAAAGTAAAGGACCTGTCTTAGGTATTGCTATCCGAAATTTAGCACCTGCTGAATTGTCACAACTCAATGTGAAAGGTGGTGTGTTAATTCAAGAAGTGAAACGTGGCGGCGCAGCAGCACAGTCAGGTATGGCGGCTGGTGATGTGGTCACTCACATTAATAGTAAAGTCGTAAACGACACCAATGATTTTGTCCAAGCGGCATCTGAATTGAAAAAAGGTCAGGTTGCCCGCGTTGGAATCATCCGACAAGGCACACCAGCCATTTTAGGGATGCGCATCCAATAAGCGAAAAAAAACCACTCTTTGGAGTGGTTTTTTATTTTTTGCAATTTGATGATGTCTGTTATTTGCGTACACTTCCATCTTCATAAGGATATTTAGATTCAATAGAGTGTTTATGAGTAGTATTTTTGACTTAAGACTTCAGGTACAAGCAGAACATATCGACCAGTTAGGCCATGTGAATAATGTGGTTTATATGCATTGGATGCAGGATGTCGCAACAGCACATATTGATGCATTGGGTTTAGGCTTAAAAGAATATATCGAGTTAAAACATGCCATGGTCGCGGTTGAGCATCATGTGCAGTACCGAAAAGCTGCATTTAAAGAGGATGAAATAATCTTACGCACATGGTTTGACGATATAAACGCATTATATTCATCACGCCAATATGTGTTTTATAGACCCAAAGACAATAGCATTTTATTTGTTGCTCAAACCAAGTGGGCTTGCGTAGAGATTGAAACAGGACGTGCGAAACGTATGTCACCCAGTTTTACTCAAGCTTACCAACCGCTTGCAAAAGATGTGAATGCCCTAGATTTTTCAATGGATTATTCAAAAAGCCCAGTGAAAAGCGAAAACACGTAAAAAAGCGTCAGAGTTGTGAAAAGGAAGCGTATTAATATGGATACTTTAAAAAAACCATCTGTTATAATCCTTCGCAATTTCTATTCGGCTTTTGTTGTGCATCGAAATTTGTCTGCATAACGCTTCATTTTGTTCAAGGTAGCCCATGGCGCAAGCTAAAAAATCTGTTGATATTAAAAATATCCGTAATTTCAGTATTATTGCTCACATTTATGACTGACATTAAGAAGCTATAAGACACAACTAGACGCATTAAGTCATGAAACACAATAAAAGCCTTTAATTAGGCTTTTTTTATGCGTCACTATAAGACACAATGAAACACTAATGGAAACTATGAGCCAAGCTAAATATGTACACAAACGTGTACATATTTAGGAATATGGCACAAGTTTGATGGGTCTAGTGTGTACATGGTGATATATGGCGATTTCAGAGGCTTGGTTAAAAGCTCAACTTGGTAAAGACAGAGAAAAAATAGAAGAGTTCGCCGATCGCGATGCCATGAGTGTTCGTATTACTCCAAAAGGTAAAATCGTCTTTCAACTACGCTACAGGTATAACGGCAAGCAGCATCGACTAGATCTTGGCTCATATCCAAATTTAACATTGAAAAATGCACGCGTAGAATCAGATCGTCTTAGAGCAGAACTTGAAAAAGGGCTTGATCCCAAACAGGTAAGATTGAAAGAGAAGGTGAGCATTAGAGATGCATACACACTAGAGACTTTGTTTTATGAATGGTATGAGAAATTCTGTGTACCCAATAAATCTAGTCATAATGAGATAAAGCGTTCTTTTGAGATATACGTGCTTCCAAATATTGGAAAGCAGAATAGTGATGATATAAGCGCATATCAGTGGCTTTCATTACTGGAGGATGTAGCAAAGAAATCACCTTCCATTTCTGCCCGTCTTTTGATTAATGCAAACCAGTGCCTCAAGTGGGGGCAGAAGCGCGGTTTAATCTCAGCCAATCACCTAATGAATGTTTCAGCCAAGCATGACCTGCGTATTGAAAAAGGCGTAAAAGAACGAGCGCTGAGTGACAAGGAAATCTATTTAACTTGGTATGCCCTAAAGCGAACCAAGATGACTTATAAAAATAAGCTGTTTCTCACACTCTTGATTATCTACGGCTGTCGTGTGGGTGAGCTTAAGCTTGCTAAAAAATCTCATTTTGATTTAAAAGAGATGATATGGACTGTTCCTCCTGAAAATCACAAAACAGGGAAGAAAAGTAAAAAGCCGATTTTAAGACCAATTACGGAAAATATTAAACCTTACTTGCTTGAAGCAATGGAATTCAGCCAAGGTTCTGAGTACTTGTTCACAATTGATGGGACTACAAGGCCGCTAGGTGAGACATCCCATCTCACAATGCCAAACAACATTTTCCAATGGCTTAAGAGGCATAAAGGCGTTGATCTGGAGCACTGGTCTGTACATGATCTTCGCAGAACTATGCGTACCAATATGTCAACGATTGCACAGCCTCACGTATGTGAGATCATGTTGGGGCATGCACTTCCAAAGATATGGGGTACATACGATAAGCATGATTATTTATCAGAGCAGAAAGAAGCCTACGAGAAGTGGGTGGATAGGCTGGAATCAATTTGGAAGAATGAAGCGCTAGATAACTAGCGCTTTTTTTTGTAATGGCCACGATTCATACCAACCTAGTAATTTGCCTGAATCATAGTTATTTCCTGCGCCTCTGCATTCAGAAAAGGGTTTAGGCATTGGGTTTTCATAAAGCTCACCATTCTGCCAACGGTTTAGAGTTCGTGACGACCTACCAAAAATTTCCTCTAAGTCAGGAGTTTTTAGTACTGGGCGTGAACAAAGCGCCTCTTTAATAGTCATTCCTTCAAACTTATTCATAATACCTCCTTCTTAATATCAATTAACTCAAAGGGTAATTTGGTGTCCAAGCCCTTGCATTCATCCTTATATCCAAAACTTACAAGGATGTGATAAAGGGCAGAGGCTTGCTCCGCCGTGAATGTTTTGGTTGTGCCTGACTGCCCTATGACGAGTGGTGCAAATTCTTCAGCAAGCTCTTGGGCGATGTGTTGGAGGTTAGTCATTGGCTGGCTCCAGTGCTTCGATCATGGCTTTATATTCTTCAAAGTCACAATTATCTGGATCTGTATTAGTAAGTAGCTCTTGGATTTGGCAGGCTGTACGCCACCATTCCATCACACGCGGATTTTCAGATTCAAAAGGATGAACTTTACTTTTTGGATCTCGCTGAAAAACATTAGTTGATAAAGCAATCAAATCAACCAATTCAATTGTTTGAGCGATAATTTCAAAATCAGTACGACCTTTCTCTTGTGACACCGCTTGGGCAGTAGCCGCTTGCCATAACTTCCATCCCTGATCGATTTCGATGTACTTGTAATTGCCATTTTCTAAACGAGGATATGGTCGTTTGACGATAGGGGAAAATATTTTGCTGTATGCTTGCTCGAATCCCTCAGGAATCACTTGAGCTTTTGCATCACGTTGTGCGCATAGCTCCCCAAACTTAATAGCCTTAGTTATCAGTTCTTCCAGTTCATCTTCTTGCTCTGGATTCATATAATGATCTTCAGTCAGCTTCTGTTGTAAGCCTTCAATTTCTTCATATCGAATGTCTATAGCTTCTTGAATTTCCATCACGCCACCTCGATTTCACGTTTATTTCGAGCGAAAAGCGCATATGCATCATCCTCGCCAAAATGAATATCAATTAAGAAAAAACCATGTGGAGCAATCGGATCCCATGTTGAAATATCGCAAGCATCCATCATTTTCTCCCATTCATCAGGGTTTACATGACCTTCCATCCAGTACGTGACTGTTTGAATATTGAAATGGTTTTTAAGCTGATCCCATTCGTCACGGCTTATGTACTCTTTGCCATCTAGATTTTCACTGACATAGCTTGAGTAAACAGGGTGGGTCCAAGTTCCCATCTCACTCCTGATAATTTCAACCGGTTCCAGTTGTTTTTTTTCCATCACACTCTCCTGAGCAAACATCTGCGCAAAAACCTAATTTATTGTTTAAATTGCGCAAATATTTGCTCGAAATCTTTAATTATCGCGTTTTAAGTATTGCGAATACCTATCACGCCACCTCAATTGCTTTACGGAGGTAAGGATCTAAGTCATCTTGACGTAGTAACCAAGTTACATAACTTGGATCAAGGTCTTTAACTGCTGTGCCTTTATGTTTCCCAAAAGTTATGTACTTCGGTATGCGGGCACTTTCTGACATGATGAAAAGCGAATTCATGTCTTTAATACCTAGCTGCTCTACTAATGTTTTTAGAATTACACCAGTGAAATAGATGTCAGCTTTAGCATTGTGGGCATGTCGAAGGTGTTTTCGTGCAAGCTCCAAATCATCCATAACGTGGTAGTACATTGCGCCTAGTGTGTGGGGTAGGTCGGGCCATACCATGCGACATAAAGCCAATGTGCAAATTCCTTTGACAGTGAAGTCTGGCTGGCATTTCTGTACAGCCTTAATGTCATAATCAATATTGTGGCCAATCAGGTATTGAACACCTTGAGGCATATTGAATGTGTCAAAGCTTGGCTTTTCAGCAATATCAGTTTCAAGAATGTGGTGCGTTGCTAAAGCACCCAGAGCGATAGGCTCAGGGCATGAGAAGTACTCATCAAAAACTTCCCCTTGGTTGATTACCAACACCCCTTGCTCAAAAGAGCAAGGTGCGTAAGCAATCTCAATTGGGTAACCATTCAAGTCGTGAGTTTCAGTGTCTAAAATCAATGCATTCATAGCCAATTAACCTCAGTACGGAAAATCATCTTGCTGGTTGCCACCTAACACTGGTGGCACATCATCGTAATAACCATCAAACCCGCCTTGGTTGTAACCATTGTTCTGGTTAAAACCCTGGTTACTTCCACCATTACTTTGTTGGTAGCCACCACCATTGTTGTTTTTAGGCTTACGTGTCGTGATAGGGTTAGACATAAGCGAAGCAAGTGATTTTGGTAGTGCTTCAGGTGTAGTTTTACGTTCAATAATTTCCTTGGCCATCAACTCACTTTGAGCGTGAAAACAAGAGAAGAAATTCATCTGGTGTTTCCATTCACCGTTGTCATTTTGGTAGTTTTCACGCTGCAGAAGAAAACCAATACGCTGGTTGGCCACTTCAGGGGCTACTACACAATTTTTAGTAATACGCTCTTTAGCGTCAAAGTCATATTTCTCTAAAGGTGCATTTGTTGGTGTTAGACCACGAGCACCAACACAAGCAAGCAGTGCATTAATTTTATGAACTCCACCCAATGGAGTACCGTCTTTTTTCTCGGTCCAAATAGAAAATGAAGCAGATTCTTTATTGTCTGTTTCAAATTCAATTTCAAAACCAGTTGTACCTGATTTCGCTGTGATAAATTCCATATGCTTAATCACACCAACATATTTACCAGCTTCTTCAATACGTAGACTACTGTCTGCTTGCTTTGCTGAGTCAGGGTTAAAGCCAAATTGTTTGTATTGCTGATTCATGAAAATTACTCCAAGTTTAAATTTAGGTTATTAAGCAGATTGGTCTTGTGTTTGAATTTGAGGGTTCGGGATGCCATAGAATTCGCAAATCGCTACATCCACATGGTTTAAATCGTTTTCAATATGGTCAGTTTCAAACAAGCCATCAGGGGACTTAACAGTCGAATTGCCATTGTTTTTAGTCTGGAATACGTATTGACCATTAATCACCGCAGTCTGAAGGCAAGTGGTTACCATGCCCTCAAGAGTGATTTTCTCGTCTAGCATTTTCCCAATAGTTTTGATCTTGGTTTTACCCTGAGCGTCTTCTTCGGTATGACTTAAAAGGTATACGCGCTTATGGTCATGGGCATTAATTGCTGCGTTGAATACATCCCATGCATTGCGGCCAATCTCGGTGAACTTATCAAAGCTCTTTTCAGAACTGCGACGCATGAACTCATTCGCCATAACATACTGAAAGTCATCAATAATAATGATTGGACGCTTAGATCCATTAATTACATTAATGATGAATTGGGGATTATCAGAGACCAAAATTGAACCCTGCTTGTTTTCAGGTGTGATGTATTTCCAATTAGGCGAACGAAACGGCAATGGCTTTTTGATTACCTGAATTAACAACACATTTCGCGGGTCCAAGTTTCTTAGGCTTGTAGATTTGCCAGTACCAGACTGGCCAAGGATTAAAGTTGCAATACTCATTATTCATTACTCACTATTCATTATTTAGAGGGGGGAGATTGGTTGCTATCGAGCACCAACCCAACCTGCGCGACGCTTATACTCACGCCGTTCACGAAGTGGAATATGTGTACGTTGTAGGGCGATTGCTAAGTTCTTCTTACGCTGGAAAGCTCGTTCACGTTCAAAGTTTTCACGGATCCAAGGTTTAGCAGCATGAACCTCAAGCGTGATTAACTGTTCGGTACCATCCTTATTGACCACATAGATATGGCGGCCTTTTTCAAAGTAGGTTGAATGGCCTAGACGCATACGAATGTTGCCTTCGTCATCTTGGCTGATGAACTCAGAAAAATTTTTAGTAGAAGTAGTCATTAGCCTGCCTCCACTAAACGATGTTTTTCGATATAACCCTTAATAAGAACATTGAAGTTCTGATGGTCGATGTGGTTTGTGAAGTCGTTGTATGGATTGCCTAGGGCATCTGAAACGGTCACTTCATCAAGGCTGGTTACGTCTACAGCTGTGAATTCACTACCTGGTACGCCGTAGCTGTCTTCAAATGCTTCAACTTCAAAACGTGCAGTAACGCGGAAACCATCTAAGCGAATAACCGCTTCGCCGTGGTTTTCACCAGTCATGCGTAATGCAAGGAGTTGATATTCAGAAGGGGCTACATTGGCAACTATAGGTTGAGCAGCCTGCGGTGAGGTCTTAAACCCACTGCTAAGCACGCCTATTGTTACAGCAGCTACACCAAGTGATATCTTGATGGTATTGAAAGGGGATAAGGTTTTGTTCATAATTGATCTCGCAAAGTTTGCAAAAGCCCTGATCCCGTCGAAAGTGTCAGGGCTTTTTGTTGTTTACGAGATTTAGTTTACCAAAGGAAACTTTTATGTCAATTAAAAGTTTATTAAGAGAAACATTGAGTTTATTAAAAGAAACCTATGTGTTTTAATAGGCAAAAGAAAACCCACTATTAGTGGGCTGGTTAATAATCACATTAGAAACTGTATGTATGTAATCTGTTCCAAGCTGCCTTGATATGGTTGGGTTGCATAGTTTTCTTTCTTTTATTCCAGTTGTGAACATGCTCCACAGCTTCTTCAAAAGTATTTACATTTTCATTTTTAATAACCCAGTGCACTGTTGATAACAACTCCAGACCATATAATGTTTCATAGCCACTGATTAGCTCATTTACTTTGGTAATATGTTGTTTCAACTCCGGAAAAAAGTTAGTTATATAATCATTGGCTTCAGCCACAGCCCCATCTGTAGGTCGAATTTCAGATGCAACTACTCCATCTCCAACACCTTTTATAAAATGCCCATCAATTCTTTCAAGAACGTGCCGTAACTGGTCAGCATATGGACCGTACTCGTATTTTACAAAATTAAGATTTAAATCAAAACCACTCTCTTGAAGAAAATATGCTAACTTTTGAGTTTCGATTTTTGATAAACCATAACCAATTTCTCGATAGTTTTCCAATAAGAGCAACAGTGCTGCTCTACCTTTGGTCATTTTGGGCCTAGTAGTATTAGTATTCTCAGAAATTGTAGTCGCATCAGGTTGATTGCTAGGTGGATAAATTCGAACATCAACATCAGGATAATTTGCGAATGTTTCAACAATCAAAGGGTATACATCATCCCAATTTAGCCCACCATTACCACAACCGAGTGGTGGAATTGCTATAGATTCAATACCACAATTGTTTACTGTTTCTATTAGGTCAGCAAGTCCAGCCTTGATGTCACTGATCTTTGATGGAGAGCGCCAGTGTTGTTTGGTAGGGAAGTTAACAATATATTTAGGAGTCGCCAGTGCGCCTAAATGATGTATGAACATTTTACCGATTACTACTTGGTGATTTTTGCATGCTTTCTGGTATTCTTTAAAGTTATCTGGCCATTTCTTCTTAAACTGTAAAGCTATGCCTTTGCCCATCACTCCAACGCAATTCACTGTATTTACAATAGCATCAACGTCTGAAGAAGATAATAAATCTCCTTTATGGATTGAAATTGTCATGCATAATCTCCTAAAAGTACCAAGCAGATTGAATGCTTACAGGTAGATTGTAATGATAACGTGATAGTAATTCATTGACAATTTCTAAAGTATTTTGATTGTAAACACCAATACTTTGAATGTGATTTAGTGCAAGTTGTCTATAAATTAATAGCTCTGCTTGTCGAATTTCACCACGCTCAGGATACTGTGATGTTGTATGAAAATATCTACAATAGCCATCAAGACTCGGACTAGATGTAATGTAATTCCAATTAATCATCTGACTTAATTGATCATAATCATTTTCAAATAATGCGTATTCCAAAGTAGCATTACGGTCACTAAATATATATAAAGATCCATTCTCATTTAGAGATTGAACTGTAGTTTGAAAATATATTATGTCATCTTGACGATAATCACATCCGTCTACATTACCTTGATTGATAGCGTAAAGCATAGGTGAGCGGGGTGCAAAATAGAAAGGAACATAATCGTGTAGCACTCCACAGGGAGGAATAGGTATAGCTTTGGCACTACGTCTATTTTGTATTGTAGTGTGTGCTATGTTTTCATAGGCGATTCCATTCACAGATGTGGAATTTTTACAAAGAAGTGCCCCAGAATTTAAAATTGATTCTAGATTATTACAGGCAGTCATATGAAATAAACGAGTTGGAATTGGCATGGACGACATTTATAGATCACCACTAAAATAATAAATAAATTACAAATTGTTAAATTAAAAAATAACTATCCAGCACGCCAAAATTGGCGACCCATTACACGGAAATTCAAACCATTCTGTTCTGAGACTTCTCTATCACGATACTTGGGGTTAAGGCTGTGAAGGCTTAGTTTCCCACCTTCCTCTTTAAATATCTGCTTAATCATTCCTTCACCTTCGAAATAAACAGCATATATACCGCCGTCTACAATTTCTGTTTGAGAAATATCAATACCAACTAAATCACCATCATGGATGAAGTCAGACATACTATCGCCTTTGGCTTTTATTATTCGCATACAGCTAGGGTCAACGTATTTTTTTTGAAAGAATGAAGGAGGGAATGGAAATTTTCCATTTATCACATCAAAATGGAATTCTATGGATTCACCTGTACCACAAGAAAAATTAGCCTCCACGACATCAATCCAAATAAATCCATTTTCAGTTTCATATTCAATAACCGTTGGTTTATGAACATCATTTGTATCGAAAGATGCTGCCTCTTTTTTATCAAGACCATGTTTATCAATAAAGTCTTGCATATTGAAATTGCTTAAAGATTTTTCCTGATTTCCAGTCAACAACCAGTTTTGAGATGTTTTTAAAACGGCTGCAAGTGCGGGAAGGAACTCAGCTTTAGGAATATTTGTTCCAGCAACCCATTTAGATACAGCTCCTTTTGTCGCGCCTGTTGCTTCTACAATGTCTACTTGGCGAACATTCATTTCCTTCATTCTTTTAATTATTCGATCGCTAATAGTGTCCATAAAACAAATCCTCTTTTAATGTTTCCTATAGTAAACATGCATGTTGATTAACGGAGAAACTTATGGTTTACTAATGGAAACTATTAGTTTATTAGAGTAAACCATGACTGTTGATGATTTAAAAAATCACTACGGTGTCAAATCTGATGCTGAACTAGCTAGAAAGCTAAAACACACACGAGGAGCTATATGTAAATGGCGACATCGTGGAATTCCCATAGATACACAGGCACGTCTTCAGCTTCTAACCAATGGTGAAGTAAAGGCGAATATGGCTGTGCTTATTGCATAAACAATTATCACTTCATAGATGACTCAAATAAACGTGAAACAAATCAAGGATTTCACAAATGCAAGAAATAACACTAAGTCGTGAAGCGCAAACGGCAATTTTTAAAATGATTAACCAGACGCAGGGGATTTCACCTAAGGAAATTGCTCAGGTCACTGGTGACTCACATAACACGATTTGCAACTACGGCAACGTAGGGATGCCAAATCACTTACCGAGTTTGAAGAAGCTTGAAACCATAATGATGTATACGCAGAACCCTGAAATTTTAAAGGTGTGGGCGCATCAGATGGGATACGCATTAGTACCAGTGGATTGTGACTCAAGCAAACATCATGAGCTATCGATCTTTGAAGCAATGATGCAGCACAACATTAAGAGCGGAAAAGCAAACCGAGTTGTGTATGAAGCTTACGAGGATGGGGTAATTACACCAGCGGAATACGAAGAGATCCACCAAATTACCCAAGGCTTGATCGAGTTGATTACCGCCGTGGATCAGGCAGCACTTAAGCAAATGCAGAAGTACACAGCAAATGCACAAAAAGAAAAAGCCTGATCTTGGGGATCAGGCTTTTCAAATATTCAATTCAGAGGGTAAATCTTAATGAATAACATTAATTTAGCACAACAAGTCATTGAAGACAATATAGATCTTTTAAATGGGGATGCAGTTGTACTTGATGAAGCTTTAGGCAGCTTTGATGGAATTTATGAAATCACAGAGGTTTATGAGAACAACGTCGATGTGTATATCGGTATTGGCACTTTAACCCTAAACAAAAGGTTCGTTCGTAGTGCCTCAACCACTGAGCTCAATGCCAAACGTCGTCTCACTTTGGCCGAACAAGCCTTAGCGGAGGTTCCATGATTACTAATAAGGCTATTCAAAAGAAGCCCGAGCATAAGCAGATGATGCAGCTTCAATCATGGTACGAGCCAGCACTCCGCACATTAGATGGATTGCTGGAGATCCGTAGGGCAAATCTTCGCAAGATCAAGGGTGATGAAAAGAATGCTGCCGTCACCCGTGACGAGTTTATGGAAACGTTGATCAATGAACATCATGTTTCAGTTTGGTATGCAGGTGAAATTATTTCAAGCCTACATCGAGCAGGTCATATTTTTATGTTTGGCCGCTTTATTAAAAATATCGAAAAAGGGGGTGCTCAGTGAGATATTCAGCTAAACGTGGGCAGAAAGATGTTCAAGCTCCAGCACCTATCGAGGTGATGATCCCTTTGCTTGATCCAGTGAAGATATACACACCTAAAGAACTTGCCGCAATGCCTTTATCAGTCATGAACCAAGCTATTGAGGCTCAGGAAGCTTATTTCATTCTTGAGCATACAACCCAAATGGGGGGGGCAAGCCATAGCGATACGTCGCCAAATGCAAGAAGGTACCCAACTTATCCAGGTGAAAGAAAAGTCACGCACCAGGTACAAGATCAACAATCAATTTGTCGAACCTCGAATTATTCGTCAGTTGGAAAAACGTGGCTTGGTCAAATTGGAGGAAGCTAAATGAACTATTACCAACATCATATTGGGGATTTCAACAATGCGACTCGCCATTTGAGCTTGGTTGAGCGTGCTATTTATCGTGATTTACTGGATATGTATTACGACACAGAGCAACCTCTCGATGCTTCAAATTTAGATCGTTTGGCTCGCCGTGTTCAATGCTCAACTGATGAGCAAGTAAAAGCTCTTCAATATGTGCTAGATGAGTTTTTCACGTTGAATGATGGTCTTTATATCAACAATCGTTGTGAGCGTGAAATTGCTGAATACCACGGAAAACGTAAACAAGCGAGTGAGGCAGGTAAAGCATCTGCTAAAAAGCGTGCAGCGAAAAAGCAACAAGACCCTAATGGTGGTTCATCACAAGTTAAGCTTACGAATAACGAAAGTTCAACGACCGTTGAAAATCCGTTAGACGAGAATTTAACGGACGAGCAACTAACCATAAACCATGAACCAGTAACCAATATTATTGATAGTAGTAGTAATACGTGTGAGGAAAATTTTCCATTACCAGCAATTCAGTTTTCACAATACAAATCTGAAGACCATAAGCGATATTCAATTCTCGAATGCGTAAATCAATACTCACTCCAAAACGATTTTATTGAACTTGGAAGACAAAGATTCTGTGAAGTTGAAATTCAAGATTTGATTTCCATGTTTACCAACTTTGGTGATTTCTTCTCGGCAAAGGGCGATGAATCCAAGAACACGCCAAGCCTATGGTTGGTCAAGTGGTACACATGGATTCAAAACAACAAGGATGCCACGAAACGCCAGCGTGAATCACACTCAACACCTCAAAAACCAAAATCTCAATCAAGCGCAGGAAATAGAACTCAGGGTGAGGTCAATGAGTGGCTATCTGAAATTGGTGGTGAAGACACTCCATCAATTCGAGATGTTCATGAAGTGGAGGGTGTGAAATATGCGTAATGAATTAACTCAAAACCAAGATCATTCTGTTCAACAGTTTAGCGAGCAAGATGCGCGAAAGTTGGTTGAAGACATGCTTTTGTCATACGGTAAACGATTTACAGATCAATGGTCGGGCTTAAAAAAAGGGCAGGTGATTGATAAGTTTGTCCAAAAGCTTTCAGGTATTACTTTTGAACAATTTAATCGGGGCTTGATTCGACTTGAGACCTCAGGTTGGCCACCTTCTGTAAACGAATTTAAAGATTGGTGTTTAGGTAAGTATGAATACCAAAGCCATGATGAGGCTTGGTTGCAGGCTTTGACTTACGAAAAACAGAATCGATCTCATGAAATCAATAAATTTGCAAAACAAGCATTTGATGAAGTTGTAAAGCCTTATGGATATTTAGGTTCAACGGATACGTTTTATAAAGTTTATAGCAGTGTTTACAAGCGAATCATATCTGAGGCTAAGGAGCGTAATGAAGCGGATGAATTACTAGAAGCAATTGCTCAATGTGGATTTACTGGTGATGATCCAAGCCACAAACCCGTGACCAACGATATTGCACGTCAGCAGCTGGAGAACCTAAAGCGAAAACTGAATGTCCGTAATCGTGAAATACCTAAACCTCAAAAGCTTGAAATTAACGAAGCAAAAAAGCGACTTCAAAACGAATGGCCTGACCCTTTCGACAATCCAGCTGAATACCAGGCAATGAAAGCTAATGGGTTTATGAGTGTTGGGGGTGAAGCGTGAAGCAGAAGAACTTCAGCACAAAACAAGCCGTGAAACAGGGCGAACGCATGGTACTGGTTTTGAAGAAAATCATTCAGAAGTCTGGGCGAACCAGTTTGAAAGAAGTTACTGAGTGGATGGAAATATCACCACGTAATGCCAATGTGTTTGTAAATCAGCTTTTAGCAGAAGGGTATTTGGAGACAAACAGCAAGAGCCCTATGAGTCTTAAGGCTACCGAAAAGGCCAAACAGTTATTTGAGGTGCAGCCATGAATTTAACAATCGAACAGATGCGAGAAATTGTGGCGGGTGCGCCAGAGTGGGCTGTGTTCTGGATTACACGAAATGAGTACCACATTTCAATGTTGAGCTTTCCGAATATGACAGGTCAGCAGAGCTTTTTAATCTCTGAGCTCCGCACCGCTCTAGCCGACCACGACCGTACCGACCATGTAACCGATATTCGCAATCACATTAGCCCCAATACGAGAGTTTCAGAGGCGCATGTGAATGAAGCATATAAATTAAATAGATTGGGGTAACAGCATGATCACTGCAGCTGAACGTCCAATCTCAAGTAAACGAGCACGAAAGCTACGTAAGCGGCATGGTGTGAATGTTTACTGGTCAAAGCGACTAGAGTACCTAGTTTGGGCGAGCAATGACAACTTACTCCATTGCTGAATACAAAAAGATGATCGGTGCGAAGAAACCTAAAAGAGGATCTAAGCGTCCAAAAATAAAAGGTCAAAAAGTACAGAGTGAGGGTGAAGTGATATTGGTCACAGCCCTGAGAGCTTTAAAGATTGAGTTTGAACAGGAGTTTAAGTTTCATCCTACACGTAAATGGAGAGCTGATTTTCACCTAATCGGCAAGAAAATATTGATTGAGGTCGAAGGCGGTATATGGAGTGGTGGACGCCATACCAGAGGCAAGGGGTATATCGGGGACATGGAAAAATATAACTCAGCAACGATGATGGGTTACCAGGTAATACGTTTTAGTACAGAGCAAGTGAAATCAGGTTCAGCGATTGAGCAAATAGAGAAGATGGTAGGGGATTTGGGATGAATGCAGTTATGGCAGATAAATTTGAACAATTTGAATGGTTGACTCACGGTATTACAGCTAAGTCGCCGCAATTCAATGATGAGGCAAAAGGCACGGGAGAAAAACCTCTGGACTATCAAGATCGTTTGGGCGCTATTGCAAGTATGGAAACACAGTTGGAGAAGTCGGTGACGAGCGCGATTGTTTTTGGAAATGTATCAGAAATGGATTATCAATACATTCAGTCGCATTTAGCTTTGATTATGGTCACAAATGCAAAATTAGAAAAACGAAAAGAACCACAAAAAATAGGACTTAATGAGTTGGCCATGTTGATTGCCAGAATGGTTATTGATTTCTCAATGAATCCTGAATTAGAGAAAAACTTTACTGCAAAAGGCCGCTTGTATTACGCAGGCATTCGCTCTTGGCAAATGGATGATGAGCTATATCGTAAGACATGGAAGCAGTATGAGAATCTAATGACATTGGCCTTAGAGTCAGCGATTGATTGTGCCGCAAAAGCAATTGAAAATTATCGTAAAAATACTTACAAAGAAATGCGAGCATAGGGATTCCATTATTTCGGAAACCAAGTTATAGTTTCACTATACTGGTCGTATTACGCAGTTTTTGACCATGACTAAATTAAGCTCATCAAACGATGGGCTTTTTTTGACATCATTTATTCATAAAATTAAGTGATAATGCCTTTTTGTTTTTGAGCTTTAACTGAAATGGCAATTCTAACTGTCAAGAAATTAGATGATACTCTTAGTGAATTAGTAGTTAACGGCAAAAAACCTGAAAAGATTTTGTTGGGTTATAAAGCGTATGGCGAGCTAATGAATGATCGTAGCTTTTTTGAGGAAGTAGCAGGATCGGCAATGGATCCAAACAAACGAAAATATAAAAATATTAAAATTAAGGTTACCCAAGACGAATACCAGCTTGAAGTGAAGTGTTCAAAAGAATAGGTTTAAACATCAAGGAAAGCTCATCAAACGATGGGCTTTTTTATTAGTAGTTTTTTGCTTCATTTTTTATTCGATTAATGATTTAATTATTTTGTTGTGAATAAAAAAACAACGATTCCTTGTATCAGCGCAAATGACCAAGGGGAAAAGCCTTACAGTGATGTAGGGCTTTTTTTATGGCGGTTTAACTTTAATCGTAGTGGTTTAAATTTTAATGCCGCCACCTAGATTCTAATTCTGGCGAATTCGCCATATTTTAAACCCTTCGAATTCGATGTGTTTAAAAAAACATAAAATATCAACATGAGTTGATTGTTATGTCGACGAGATAACCATATCGAGTAATCGCTCGAAATGCCCATAAAAAGACATTTACCCTGCTGAGGTAATCAAGATGCTCCAATTCTTATTGTGTTTATTGGGCCTGCATGGTTCGACTGAGATCGATTACACGATTGATGATGAAGAAATCAAGGTGTGTCGGGATTGTTTGAAAGAAGTGAGGTAATAAAAACCCCATTAAAAAATGGGGCCTGAATAAGAATATATCACCTGTGCTTTATTGCAGATTAAAAGGATCATTTTTTATGTCCTTGATTTCTAAACCCACTAAAACTGCTGACAAGGCGAGAAGCCCTGAAATTCCTAAAAAGAATATGTCATGTGAAATTATTGCTAATACCAAACAAACCACAGATACACAAATAAAAATGCCTAATACGGAATAAAGAAAAGATATTTTCATGATGGGGTGAGTATTCGGAAAATAAAGAGTGATCAAATTAACATAAAATTTAAGTTATCATTAACGTAAATTATACACAAACAATACACTTTAATCGAAACCTTAAATAGCCGAACGGATTACGGCAAACAAAGCCCCTCGCATTCTAGATGTTGAGGGGTTTTTCTTTTCTTATTGGTGATTACATGACAGACAAAGTACAAGCGAAAAAAGACTTAGAATTTTGCAGTGCTGAGCTGTCTAAGTATCAGAATCTTAGTAGATCAGGATTAACACGTAATGAGCTGCTGGCAATTGACGGCATCATGATTAAGTTGAAAGAACGGATTAAGAATTTACGTGAAGCACTGTATGCGTGATGCAAAGCGATTAGCAGCAATCAGAAAGCTGCCGTGCGTACGATGTGGTAATCCAGACTCACAAGCTGCTCATTCAAATAGCGCTAAGCATGGTAAGGGTAGATCGATTAAAGCAAGTGACGAGTTCACAATTCCCCTTTGTTTTAAATGCCATGCTGCGTTTGATCGTTTTGAATTAGGTAATCGGGCAGAGAGTGAAGCAATGTTTGAGAAGTGGTTGGTGAGAGTTGAGCGGATGTTGGTAATGGAAGATAAAGAGGTGTTTTGATGGGGTGACTCTCAAATATGCAATTTTTCTGCTTTTACTGTTGGCGATTTGGTATCATTAACCCAGAGGTAAGGTGCTATGCTCATAAATCGTGATCGTGAAAAGCTTCTGCATTCTGTAGCGTTTTTTGCAAAAAACGTAGAGAAGTGCGGAAAGATTAAATTGTTCAAGCTTTTATATTTTCTTGACTTTGAACACTATAAATTAACTGGTCGCAATGTAACTGGAATGGATTACTTTGCATGGCAAATGGGGCCTGTGCCGGTAGAGTTATTTGATGAAATAAATTCGCCTGAGCCAGATATGGCAGAAATTTTAAGCTTCAAAGAAATTCCTGTGTATCAGGGTAAAAACACAATGCTTAAGGTGGAAACCAAAAAAGACTTTGATTCTAGTTATTTTACAAAACGAGAATTAAAGATTATGAATGACCTTGTGGCTGCCTATAGAGACACTCTTGCTGACGATATGATTGAGGCAACCCACCTGGAAAATTTGCCTTGGCATCAAATCTACAATATTGAAAACAATAAACGCGGTCTAATTCCATACGATCTTGCTTTTAGAAGACAAGAATATGATGAGATGAAGCGTATTGCTCAAGATCGATTAGAGGTTATCGAAAAACTATCATGACACCAGGATCGGTATTTTTTGACACTAATTTTAGTTTTCATGATGGTGAGTCAGGGGAAAAGCTTTTTGTTGTGCTTGGTTGGGATAGTGGAGTTGCAATTGTAGCTAAAACCACATCAAGACAACATGGCAGAGGAACAACATTTGGTTGTCAGCCAAATGATCGACTGCATAATTTTTACCTCCCTCAGCACTCTTGCTACTTTAAAAAATGTACCTGGGTTTGCTTGGATGAATTTTATGAATTAAATGCAAATGAAGTACTGCAAAAAAGATTTTCAGGGATTATTAGCCCTGTTTGTAATTTAACTTCAGATATATTGAAGAAATTACAATTATGCGCATTAGAAAGCCTGGATATATCGGGTAGGCATGAGAATATTATTGAAACATCATTAGTTTGATATAACAGATATTGAAAAGGCGCTATTAGGCGTCTTTTTTATTTGGAGTAGGAAATGCAAAAAGCCGTGTTTCCTATCCAGAGTCATGCTGACATCACTAAAGCCATTAACTACATGCATACCAATTACACTCAGGCAATTAATGAGGGTAAGCCTTTAAGGGTGGTGATTGATCGGAAGCAGGATGATAGATCTACTGCACAGAATCGCTTGTATTGGATGTGGCTTGGCCAGATTGAAAGAAAGACTGGTCAGGATAAAGACTCACTGCATTACGAGTTCAAGAAGAAATTCCTGATTTATATCTACCGTCGTGATGATCAAGAGTTTGCTGAGACCTGTAGTGCGATTGCAATGCTTAAGCAGAATGAGTGTGAAGAATACAGAGTGATTGCAGAGCAGGTGATAAGACTTTGCAGTACAACCAAATTAAGCGTTAAGCAGATGACCGAGTATTTGAATTACGTGCATGACTTTACTGTGACTCAGTTGGGTGTGTATTTAACTGTGCCGGATGATTTGAAGTGGTGTTATCAGGATTGACTCTTGTGTAAATATTCTTCATCTTAAGGTTCTAATTCAAATGAAACTTTAAGAGAAAAACATGAGCGAAGAGCGCAAGCCTAAATATCAAATCGGGGATATTGTTAAATTGAATGCCGGCGGGCCTGATATGACAATTTTAAAGCGCGTTATACGAACACCTTTAAGTGGGCCATCATATTTTTCTGGTTTATATCAGTGTCAATGGTTTGCGGGTAAAAAGCTAGATTCTGGGGAGTTTCAAGAAGCCGGCTTAATTCTTGTTAAGAGTCAAAGTGAAGCAAATGAAACTTGAAGATGTTGTTCAATGGATGCTTGCGAATCTTGATAAAGATGGTTGTCTTTATCAAGAGGATGTAGTCGATTACTTGGTTAAAAACGATTTGATGGATCTTCTGAAAGAGAATCCCGACGGTAATTTGGTTTTAAATTTAAGTGTAAATAGTGCATTTAAAAAGAAGACTGAAGACAATGTTGTGTGGGTTAAGCCTGATCGATATTGGCGTTATAGAGTTCCTGAAGATGAGCCTGGTCGAGAGGCCAGGGGTTAAAAATAGAGCTGCCGCCAGGTGGCTTTTTTAATGGGCACAATATATGAAAAGGCCACAACCACCAGAACGACTTCTAAATATTGATCCATTGGATAATGTTGATTTTGAGCCAGCAAAAGAGCTTGAAGAATGGATTATCGATACTTTCATTTCCAGTGATGGAAAGCTCTACAACTCTGATCACGCTCATATATCGCCGTGGTCTAGCACCTTATTTAAAGTTCTATGGGCATCTTCTGCATTCATCAAAGCTGACAGAGTTGTATTGGGCCAAACCGAGAAGTTTTCGCCTATGGCGGGTGGCTGGAGAAAGTTACGACAAGAAAAACAAATGATTGATTGGTTTGGCTGTGTGCCTGATTTCGTTATCACCATCGATGCAAAGTTTGCCTCACAGGCAAGTGATACAGAATTTTGCGCATTGATTGAGCATGAGCTTTACCACCTTGGTGCCAAGCGGGACGAAGATGGGAATTACTTAATAAGTCCTTCAACGGGTGAATATAAATACTATTTACGACCACACGATGTAGAAGAGTTTCATGGTGTGGTTCAACGCTATGGTGCATCAGAAGATGTGCAGAAGATGGTAGACCTTGCTAATGATGGGCCAACAATTGGGAAAGCTAAAATTGCACATGCATGTGGTACCTGTCTTTTAAAATTGGCTTAAATTTTTTTGCCATTTTACTTGGACGTACTTGGACGGATTTAGATAAATGGCAAGACTTAATAAACGGGTGAAACTCTATATAGTTCGGTCATTAGCAACCTATGAGACACCCACTGAAACAGCTAAGGGCGTCCAAGAAGAATTTGGTATTACGGTAACGAAGCAACAGTGTGAAGCATACGACCCAACCAAAAAGACAGGGCAGGATTTAAGCGAAGAATTCAAAAAGGAATTTTATCGAATCCGAGAGGATATGAATAAGAACGTTAATTCAATTCCAATTGCAAATATTGCCTATCGCTTAAGGCGGCTTCAAAACTTTATCGATCATGACCGCTACAAAGATAACGCTGTGATTGTTCCTGATCTATTGGAGCAAGCTGCAAAAGAAGTGGGTGGGCTCTATACCAACCGTAAAGAAATTACTGGAGCAGATGGTGGACCATTGCAGAGTGAAAACGTCACTCCTGTGACCGCTACCGATGAGCAGATAAGGCAGGCAATAAATGAACTCGAGAGTGAATATTGATCCTGTAAAACTCAAAGCAAAGCGCATGAAGTGTGAAGATGAACACCTGTTTTTTACACGTGCATTCTTTAAGCCACGTATGGGATTTAAGTTCTCAGTCAATTGGCACCATGAGTATATGGCTTGGGCTATTGATGAGGTTATTGCGGGGCGGATTGAAAACCTCGTAATTAACGTTCCTCCTGGTTCAGGTAAAACCGAACTGCTGACCAACTTAATCCCGCGAGGTATCGCACGGAACCAGCGTTCAAGATTCTTGTATTTGTCATTCTCTCAATCGCTTGTTGAGGATGTGTCATCTACAGCACGAAACATCGTTAAATCGGCTGATTTTCAGGGCTTATGGCCTGTGAAGATCTCAACAAATACCGATGCTAAGGCCAGTTGGAAAACGACTGTAGATGGCTATGAAGCAGGGCATGTTTATTCTGCTTCGATGGGTGGTCAGGTTACGGGCCGCCGTGCAGGTACATTGGCTGATAACGGATTCACAGGTGCAATTATCCTAGACGATCCGCTGAAGCCTGAGGATGCATTTAGTAAGACGGCACGTAACAAGGCTAATCGTAAAATCTTAAACACGGTCAACTCACGTAAGGCTAAGTCATCCACACCAATTATTTTGATCATGCAGCGCTTACACGTTGAGGATCCGACTAACTTTGTGATGACGGGCAACGTGCCTGGTAAATGGCATCAAATCTCTATACCGGCATTAATCGATGACGATTACATAGAACGTCTACCTGAGCACATTCGCAAGAAAGTGCCTTTAGATGTTGAGCGTGATGAAAAGGGCCGTCAAAGCTATTGGCCACTGAAAGAATCATTGCAGTCATTGCTGCAGTTAGAGAAAGGTGGGCAGGACAAAGACGGTGCTACGGTATCGCGTTACACATTCAGCAGCCAGTATCAGCAAGAGCCTAAAAAGCTCGGTGGTGATCTGATCAAGGCTGAGTGGTTTGGTGAATATCACGAATTACCAGAGCTATTGTGGCGTGCTGTCTTTGTTGATACGGCCCAAAAGATCAAAGAGCAAAACGACTTTACTGTATTCACACTTGTGGGTATGGGGGTAGATGGGAAGCTGTATGTCATTGATATTTTGCGTGGGAAATGGGAAGCGCCAAAAATGAATGAAATGGCAAAACAATTCATTGATAAGCATAAGACTTATGACTGGAGAACCAAGCCTATTCGATACATGAAAGTTGAAGACAAGGCGCATGGTACCCAACTGGTCCAAGGTTGGCAGAAGTATGGCGGTATCCCAATCATTCCCGTACAGCGTGAGAAAGATAAGCTCACACGCTTTATGGACGTTGCACCACATATTGAGAACAACTTTGAAGTCTATCCAGAGAATCAGAATCGATTTGTAATGTTGCCACGTGAAGCCATCTGGAAGCAGGAATTTTTAGATGAGTGTGAGGCTTTCACGGCACAGATGACACACGATCATGATGACCAGGTTGATACCTTAATTGATGCCATTGAAGAGGCAGTTCTGATCGCAAATTACAGCCCACCAGCTGCATAGGTAAATTTATGGCCAAGAAGAAACCAAACAAATCTAAATCTGATAGTAAGCCTGAATCTGGTGGATTGTTTTTACATGAAGCTGAATTGGCGCTGATTAATTATCTGACCAAGATGCCTGATGGTGATGAAGTACTGCGCAAAGCAGGAATAACCCGTCACCGCCTTAAAGTCATGATGTATGACGATGAAATTTATCAGTGTGTTGAAAAGCGACAGGATAAGCTTGAATCAGCGCCGTGGCGATTGGAGCCAGCTGATACAACGGCAGCTCAGATCCTGAATGATCATTTGCGAGAATGGTGGTCTGATATCGTCATTGGAGCTCAAAATGCACGTTGGTATGGCTATTCAGTATTAGAGGCTGTTTATAACGAGAATGCATTACACGTGAACGGCGATACCATTACACCGTTTATAGGTCTTGAGTGGATTGGTGAAAAGCCAATGCAGTGGTATGAGCCTAAGAATGACGGCCGCTTAATCTTATTGCAGAACTTCAGTAAGTCTCGCCTTGATGAAGAGTGTAATCAGCATTTCAAGCATTTCTTAACACGCTGCAAACCTACATATGAAAACCCATATGGCGAGGCTTTATTGAGTCGACTTTATTGGGTTTGGTTCTTTAAGAACAATGGCTTCAAGATGTGGGCCAAGTTTGTTGAGCAGTTTGGTATGCCTATGCTCGTAGGTAAGTCATCTATTGGTAAAAATGATGACATGCGAGATGCATTACTACGTGCTCATGCAAGCAGAGTCTTAGCGGTGAGTGCATCAGATACCATCGAAGTTACTGCATCAGGTGTCAACTCGGGGAATGCAAGCGGGACATACGATACGTTCGACAAGAACTTAGAACGTCGGATTCAAAAGGTGGTTTTAGGTGGAACGCTAACTAGTGGGACGGATGGAGCTGGTAGTCGTGCACTAGGCGATGTGCATATGGAAGTCCAAAACAGCAAATATAAAGCTGATATCCGCATGATCCTGCCCACCATTCAAGCAATTCTAAATGCTTTGTGTGACTTAAATAGATGGGAACGCCATCGAATCATTATTGGTGAGGAAAAGTCACTAGAAGGCCCTAAAGCAGATCGTGACGTAAAGTTAAAGAATGCCGGTGCAAATTTAACCCCTCAATACTTCCAGCGTGAATATGGATTAGAGGAGGGTGATATTGCAGATCCTGTTCAAATCCCGCTTAAGCAATTCTCAGCATTACCTCATCAAGCATTCAGCTTTAAGGCATCAGTGCAAAAACAGTCACCTGAGCAGCAAGAGGTGGATAGCCTTGCAGTTCGACCAATGCAACTGCTCAGTGATGATCAGATAGTGCAGATCGCAGCAAGTAGCGAAAGTATTGAGGATATGCAGAACAAATTATTTTCATTATTTGCAAATGCTGAAAGTTCTCAATTTAACGAGGCTTTGGATCGTGCATTATTCACAGCTGATGTTATGGGGTTTGTGGATAGCAAAGAGGGTAAGTAATGGATGATATCTCTTTGCTTGAGGCTATCGAGTTTGCTAGGAGTCGAAAGGTTTTACTTCCTAGTGATTATTACAAACTTGATGTGGCCACACGACGTTATGCAGCAACTGTTAGTCAATTGGCTACGATTGATCAAATCCAAACTGTTCTTGATGCGGTCCATAAAACGTTAAAGGATGGTGGTACGTTTAACGATTTCCAAAATTTGATTGAGGCTGGTGATATTAAGCTCTCTAAAAATCATTTGGATAATATCTTTAGGACTAATATCCAAAATGCTTATGCACATGGGCGTTGGCAACATCAGCAATCGAATAAGGAAAAGCGTCAGTATTTGATGTACTGGGCGATTGAAGATAGTCGCACAAGACCAGGGCATTTAAAATTGCATCGCATTATTCGTCATATTGATGATGACTTTTGGAAAACGTTTTACCCACCAAATGGGTATCGCTGTCGTTGTGGTGTACGTGCGATTACTGAGAAGCAAGCATTGCGATATGGCATTACGCCCGATGATCAATTGCCTGATGTATCAATAATTGATAAAGGTTGGAATTTTAACCCTGGTGAATATGATCGCCATGCGCTTAAGATTCTTGAAAGTCGCATGATTCGAGAAATAGGGAATCAACCTGTATATGACTTGCTGCAGGCACAGCAACTTGAATTACAGCTTGATATGCAGGCGGATGATGCAATTGTTAAAGCGATGCCCAATATTCAGCCCGATCTATTTGAGGATGTTGTGTCTAAAACGGTGAGTAAGGGAATGGAAGTACGGCCAAGCGATTTAGTGATGACTATTGGTTTGTCTGATAGTGATAATTCACTAACTGATCTAGTTAAAACATCTGCTTTGCAGAATGACCAAGACGGCAGTATTGGCAAACGTATTTTAGATAAGATCCAGCGTGCTTTTAATCGGGTTTTTGCTATTGCTAAAAATACCAAGAGCAAACTTACAGGCAATTCGATCCATGGGCTTGATGGGTTGAATTTATCACCAGGCAACATCATTGGTGTTGTCACCCCAACTTTGTTTAAAACCGCCCAAAATGCAGGGAAAAACATCACTATTTTGGACGCCAAAGGTGTTGCAATCGATTTATCTAAAATTAGTGGGCTTGATGGTGCTTTACTTGCACCTGATCTTAATTTAGAGGTTGTTAGTATTGATGACAATGGCTTGGTGCTGAAGCGCACAAATGAGGACGCTACACGTTATTTTGTGGCGAATCAGACAGTGTTTAGTTTAGGGTGAATTAATGGCTGAAAAATGTGAATCGTGTCGACGTAGTTTGAATGGTCGAAATGGAAATGGTTATTCACCATGCGGTTGCGGGAAAACAGTTGTTGTGATTGGTAGCCCATCAAGAGTGAATAATCTAGTACGTGCCATGTGCTGCGTTCTATCGCGACCACCTAAGAAACCATGAGTCAAAATTAACTGAAGCCGCCTAATTGGCGGTTTTTTTATGGAGCATGAAAAATGCCAGATGAACAAAAGCAGGATCATTATTGCTTTCGGCTTGGTGACCTAAGTGTAGATCCTGGTGAGGAAGGTAAAAAGAAACGCACCTTCTCAGGAGTGGCTTATAGCGGTGAGGTTATTACAGATCACTGGTATTGGACACGAGTGATTTTTGATTTGGATAGTATGCAGATTAAGGGTCGCATTCCAGCACTTTTAGAACACAGCTCACGCCAACGGGCAGGTGCAATCAATACTCATACGATTAGCCATCAAGAGGGTTTGGTTGTACATGGGGACTTGATGAGCAATGAGTTTGGTACTCAGGTAGCACAAGACTCAGATGATGGATTTCCGTGGCAGATGTCTGTCCGTATTGAGCCTGCTAAGACTGAAGAAGTTGCAGCTGATCAAACAGTGATTGTTAACGGAAAGACGCTTCAAGGACCTATTACGATATTCCGCGGTGGTCGTATTCGTGAAGTTTCATTTTGTGCCTTAGGTGCAGATGAAAACACGATGGCAGTAGCCGCAAGCCATAACCCTAACCAACCCACAGAGGACACAGACGTGACCGAATTAGAAAAGGCGCAAGCCGCACAGAAACAAGCTGAAAAAGAGCGTGATGATGCTCAGGAAGAACTTAAAAAGTTCAAAGCTGACAAGCGTGAAGGGGACATCAAAGCGCTTGAGACATCTTTAAATAAGCAATTTAGCGCTGAAGAAAAGACGTCTTATACCAATATGGATGACACTTCATTTGCATTCATGTCTCAGCAATTAACGCAATTCTCAGCAGGTAATCAACCATCAGCTGGTCAGCAACAGATTCCATCACATCTTAATCATTTGTTCACACACCAGGCTACAGGTGGTCAGGGTGGCCAAGGCGGTAATCAAGGTGGTGGCGATAAACATAAATTCACAGCTGGTGCACAAGCATTTGCAGAGCAAAAGGGGAAATAATCCATGGTTACTCACTATGTACCGCCTATCACGGTCACGTCACAACGACTGATTCTGGATAATGAAAAGTTACGTCGTGCTAATGCAAAAGTAACGACTGCCACAGCATATAAATACGGTGATTTGCTAACACTATCTGCTGCCAATGTGCTGACCCATGCTACAGACGAATCTACTTGGGATGTGATTTGTGGTCAGGATGTCACTGCGGCTGAAGCAACAATCAAAGCAGCAAACGGAATTGAAATCCCGATGTATTTCGGTGGTGTCTTCAATATTGAAGCTGTGTCTTTAAATGGGACTTTACTCACTACCGCTAAATATGATGCAGCACGTGCTAAAGCAACTAAAAACAAAATTGAACTTTCGAAGGTGTAAACAACATGCCACAGTCTTTTAATCTTGAAGGCATCCCACTTGAATTGCTTGATGTGGGTGAGCTTGCGTTAATTCATAATAACTATCGTCCAATGGATACATGGTTATTAGATCAGCTTTTCCCAAATCGTCCTGTTTTTGATCGTGATGATGTACCTCTTGCTGAAGTAACAGCTGAGCACGACCTAGCACCATTAGTCTCGCCACAACAACCAGGTAAACCATTTGACACTACACAGTCTGGTGAAGTGCGTACTGTTAAACCTGCTTATTACAAGCCTAAAAATCAGGTCACACCAGCAGAAACTTTTGAAATTGCGTTGCTTGAGCGTTTACGTACAGCAGGAATTATCTCAACAGGTAATCAGAAATTATCTGATCAAGAAAAAATGTTGATTTCCCAAGTTGCTGTCATGAAGCGCAACCACGATGCGATTGATAACTCAGTACTCATGATGGCCATTGATCTACTGAAAAATGGTAAATACGTTCTTCATTCTGATGACTATGAATACAATCTGGTAGATTATCGCCGTGCTGCATCTCTTACCTTTACTCCTTCGACAGCATGGAATGAAGTTGGCGCTAAGCCTGTTAGCGATATTAAACTTATGCTTGAACGTCAACTTGCTGCTGATGGTGGTGAGGCCAAAAAAGCTATTATGTCTGGTTCAGTGTGGGCGGCATTATGGAATAACACGGCATTTAAAGATGAATTCATTAAACCTTATGCAGGTATTTCTGTACCAGTAGCGCCAAGTTTTGGTGTAAGTGAAAAAGCCACTTTTAAAGGGTCTTTTGATGGGATTGAGTTTTGGGTGTATGACGCGACTTATCGCTCTAAAGGTCAGGTTAATCGCTTTATTCCTAAAGATTTCTTCTCACTGATTTCTGATACCAATGGTTCTGTAGCACATTGCAAAATCAAAAATATGTTAGCCAATGGTGTTGCTCAGCAGTACTTTGACCGCCAATGGTATTGTGAAGATCCAAGCGGCATCATGTTGATGACTGAATCTGCTCCACTGGTCATTCCATCAAATAAAAATGGTGTGGTGTGTGGCACTGGCTTTATCACTCTATAAGGAGGCTTAAATGCCAAAGTACATTGCAACACAATCCATCGGGCAGTTTATGCCGGGTGAAGAAATTAAAGGGCTTGATGCGAAACGTATTCAAGCCCTTTTAGCATCTGGCGCTATTGAAGAGTATCAAGAGCCTGAAGAGCCAAAAGAAGATGGTGCTGCTGCACGATTGGCTGAGCTTGAAAAGGCCAATACGGATCTGACAGCAGAAAATAAGCTGATGACCGATGAAAAGGTCAAATCAGATCAAGAAAATGCAGAGCTTAAAGCTAAAGTGGCTGAGCTTGAAAAGGCTGTAGCTGATTCTCAAGCTGCTTTGAAAAAAGCCACCACCGAAGCCAAGAAAGCTACTGCTGATAAGTAAGGTGATCTATGTACGCAACTAAAGCTGATCTTGAGTTGCGTTACGGTGTTCCTGAGGTTGCACAGCTTGAGCGTGGATTAACAGAAAGCCAATCGATTAATACTGCATTGGATGATGCAAGTCAGATTGCTGATGGTTACATCTGCGCTTATTACACTGTGCCACTGGAAGGTGCACCGCAAAATCTCAAGATTTATGTATGTGATATTGCTCGATACCTGCTCTGGAAAAGTCGTGCATCTGAAGAAGTACGTCAGCGTTATGAGGATGCTATCAGTTACTTAAAGTTGGTTGCCTCAGGTAAAGCTAAGCTTCTAGTGAAAAATGAGATAACTGAAGAGGTAAAGGTAGCAACTAAATCACCATCAACAGCACCAATAGGCACAACTTACACAGGCGGTGTTTTTGGTGATGATGTGCTTGGAAAAATGCCAACCATGTGAGGTGGATTATGACACGTGATTCGGTCTACTTTCAGGGGCAAGAAAAGCTTAATCAATGGCTTGCTCGTGTTGTAAAAGAGACGAGTGATCTTAAGCCTCTGTTTAACGATCTCGGCGATATTTTACTCGATGGTATTCATGATCGTTTTGATCGCGGTGTAGCACCAAATGGCAAACCTTGGCAAAAGTCTTGGCGTGCTATTGCTCAGGGTGGAAAAACGGGGCGTGATACAGGTCGTTTGCTTAACTCGTTTTTTGCTAAAACAAGTAATGGTGGTGTGCAGATCGCAACGAATGTGGTTTATGCACCTTGGTTTCATTATGGTGCAGTCATCACCCCCAAATCGAAGCCTCATTTAAAGTTCAGAACACCAATGGGTGGTTGGGTGAGTGCTAAGCGTGTTGTAAATCCTGCACGTCCAATTTTGGGCGTGTCAGAAGATGATGCGCAAAATATGCTGCTTGAAATCGAAGATTATCTAGAGAAGGTATTAAAAGATGCAAAACGGTGATTACTTTGCGCTTGAGCAACCGATTGTTGATCAACTTAAAACAATTGATGGTATTGAGGCGGTTTATACCCACTTTTCTATCGAAGATATGATGCAGGGTACTGCTGCATCCCCATCAGTTAGTGTGATTTATATCGATGATCGGATTGGTGAGACGCTCAATAATAGTCAGGTAAATTGCATTTATCAGCAGTGGTTGATTGTGTTGGCAGTTGAAGAAGCTGGATCGCAACTTGAAAACACGATTGAAATTCGCAAGAAAGCCAGTCCCTTTATTATTGAGGTTCTCAAAAAATTACAAGGTTTTGATGCTGATCTAGTTGGGGTTGATGTTTTACAGCGAGCGAATGCTGGCGTTCAACATATGAGTGCGGCAGGAAAATTGTGGATGCCTTTTTTATTTGAAGCAAAAATTTTTAATGTGAATTAGGTAAATTATGAAAACGCAATACAAAGCCTTAAAGCCAATTGGTCCATGGATGGAAGGGCAAATTGTGGGTGATCTACCACAAGTCAAAATTAAACAGCTTTTAGATGATGGTGTGATTGAAGCAATCAAGCCAGAGGTAAAAGTAGAAGTTAAACCAAAAACTAAAGAGGTACCTGCGAATGGCTAAGAAGTACATTTCATTACGTGGTAAGTTCTCCCTTGCCCCAATTGTTGAAGGCGTTGTTGGTGCCATGCGTGAACTTGGCAACATTCCTGACTTTACGCTGGAAATCACTGCTGACAAGATTGAGCATACCGAGTCAATGTCGGGTGATGATATGACCGATTTAGTGCTATACAACACTACAGCGGTTTCGTTTAGCGGCACACTTGAGCAGGTTGATGCTGATAACCTAGCATATATCCTGTCAGGTAAAAATGTAGCTGTAGCGACCAAAACCGTAGCTGTCCATGATTTAGGTGCAGTCACCAAAGGTCAGAAGATTAAACTGGATGGTTTTAATCTAACTCTACCAACAGTGACTGATGGAGCATCAACACCAGTTCCTATTGAATCAACGAAATATAAGCTAGATGCGGTTTATGGCACTATTGAGTTTCTTGATGATCTGCCAAAAGTTGTGATTGGTTATACGACTGGCGCCGTGACACATACTACGATCGCATCTGATTTCGGTGCTGAATATGCATTGTTCTTTGAAGGTATTGATAAGATCAGCAAAGACAAAGTGTTCTTAGCTTTGCACCGTACAATTAAATCGCCCGATTCGAGCTTTGGCCTAATTCATGAAGAATTTGGTTCATACGAAATCAGCGGTGATGCTTTGGGTGATCTGACCAAAGACAAAGATGGTGCGCTTGGCTTATACGGTTACTACACCCAAATTCCTAAAGCTGCATAAACCCACTACAGGCACTTAAATAGGATGCATTAGGCATCTTTTTTTGTGCCTGTACTTTTTGAGATTTCATCATGAATGATTTTTTTATAGCTTCAAATCGACCTGTCAAAGTTAGCGATCTATTGGTGCACCAGCTGCAGATGCATAACTTTGATGAGTGGTCGGGTGCAGCGCAGGTTATCAAAGACTTTTTGAATAATCATCCAGATGAAACCACACAAAAGATTTTTGATACTCATCCATTTGAATCGACGCAATTGATAGCCCATTGTTTGCAACACAACATTGAACAGGTCATCGATCTATTCAAGAAAGAGGGCGAAATTAATATCTTGTTATTGGATGCAGTCATTAAAGTGAATGACGCATTTTTTTCCGAGCCAAAACCTAAACACCGGGACGATGTAGATCCGCGTAAAAAGAGCAGTTGGTTTGATGTTTTTCAGCTTCTCGTATCGAATGGCCACTCACATGAATGCATTATGCAAATGAGCTACGGTTCATTCCGTTACTACCTAAAAGCCGCTCAAAAAGCTGAGCGTATGAAGATGCGTAATTTAGCGATTGCAACTCGGGCGCAGAATGCTATCAATAAGAAGTTTAATGAATTCATTAAGAGTCTTGAGAAAGACCAGTAACTTTCACATTGTGCTGTGAATTTTAGCAGGTTATTATTTACCCAATTATAACGAGGGGTAAATTCATGAAAAAATTATTAATTACAGCTGCTTTGATGTCTGTTTTTACATTAGCAAATGCGAATATCACCAATGCGAGTATTAATGGTGAGCGCGTTCGTGTGGGTGATACTTATGGTCAAATTGTCGGAAAACTTGGTCAGCCTGCTTCTTCATATGACTACACAAAAAACATCAATGGTAAAGAAACCCCAGTGCGCGAAGTTAGTTATGTAAGTAATGGGAAAACATATGTCGTTGTGATTGAGAACGGCAAAGTTACTACGATTCGTAGCGGGCGTTGAGGGGTACTGAAATGGCAACTAAAGTAGCGCAACAGATGATGTTTTGTAAGTCATGCGGAAAACAAACTCTGCATCAAAAAAACATCAAAGAAATGAGTTGGTTGATGCACCTAGTCTTAACAATTTTTACCGCAGGGATTTGGTTAATGATCTGGGTGTTAATGCTTCTATGGCATATGATTGCTAAACCAGCATCCGCAGTAGCTAATCGTTGGGTTTGTTCACAATGTGGTAGGTAATCAAAAAAGCACCCTAGGGTGCTTTTTTACTCTTTCGTCCAATTTTTTGCAAAGCAATTAATAATTTATCGCTTTCAGCATCTTTCTATGTAGTGAATCGTAAGATACAAAAATAAAGGTTTAAGATTATTACAGACCCGCCATTGAGTGGGTTTTTTTATTCCTAGATTTAGCCCACTTATGTGGGCTTTTTTATGTCTAAAAATTAAGGGAAAAACATGGCTGGGAATTTAGACTTTCGATTAAATCTGCTTGCAAACACTACTGGCTTGCAACAGGGCATAAATGGCGCAAGGTTTGCTGTGAATGCATTGGTTGCAGCAATGGCAGCAGTGGGTGTTGGTGTTACTGTGAGTGGATTGGCGACTACTGCTGACTCATACACTAACCTTTCGACACGCATTAATATTGCAACCAAAGAAGGTGGTGATTTCACATCAGCAATGGCTGGTGTGCACCAAGTTGCTTTAATGACAAACTCTAGCCTTGATGCTACAGGCAGTTTGTTTGCTCGCTTGAATGCTGTTGGTAAAGACATGGGTATGACCCAGCAACAAGCATTAAATTTAACCAAAACGGTTACACAAGCTATTCAGATTGGTGGTGGATCAGCCCAAGCAAGTGAAGCAGCAGTGCAGCAATTCATTCAAGCAATGCAAGGTGGAGTTCTTCGCGGGGAAGAGTTTAACTCGATCATGGAGAATGGTTTTGGTGTTGCAGAGGCTCTAGCTAGAGGCTTGGGTGTTACTACTGGCGAACTTCGTAAAATGGCTGAAGCTGGCGAACTATCAGCTGAGCGAGTGGCAAAAGCCCTGCAAAGCCAAGCCGGTGAGGTTCAAAAGACTTACGATCAATTTCCGACCACTATTACCAATGCCCTTCAAAAGATTGCAACTTCTTGGCAAATCCTTATTGGTGAAATGGATCAATCTAATGGTGCAAGTGCAACTGTTGCTGATTGGTTAGTCACTATCGCAGACAATATGGATATTGTTGAAAGCTTATTAAATGATATTGGGAAAGGATTTATTTGGGTTGGTGACCAATTTAAGAGAATTGATACAGCGACAATCATCGCTTTAAAAAATGCCTTAACCAGTATTTATGAAGCAATCAAAACACTAGGTGAAACTCTGGGTGAAGCTTTTGTCATTACTCTTGATGTCCTAAATGATGTACTAAGCGGCCTATATGACTTCAATAACGGAATTGATGAGGCTGGTTCTAAAACGAATGGATTAACTAAGGTTATACAAGCTTTCAATGTTGCCATTGGTTTTGTTAGTGATGGGTTTAAAGGAATTCAAATTGCTGCAAATCTATTCGTTGGAATTATTTATGATTTGGCAGCCGCTTGGGTGCAGCTAGTTTCAAAGTTCACATGGGGTGATGTTAAGCAGCAAGCTATTGCTGATATGGATGCAATGGCGACTAAGGCTCAGGAGTACTATAAGAAAGCTTCGGATGGTGCTTTAGAGTTTAAATCCAAAGGTGTGCAAGCTCTTGATGAGATCGGTAAAACCCAAGATCAGAAAAATGCAGAAAGTCTGGCTCAATCTAAGGCAACCTTGGACCAAATGCTTGCTAATCAGCAGACTGAGTTAAATGGCAAGAAAGTCACCGAGGATGAAAAGTTAAAGGCTGTTACGGCTTATGCTGAAGCTGCTATTGCTGCGAATAAAGGCGTCATGGATGGCATGATGCAGGCTGATCTAATAGCAAAAGGCTATATGGTCACCACGGATCAAGCTGGAAAAGTTTCAGTACAAGCGTTCAACCAAGCCACTGATAGTGTGAATAACACTGGTAAAGCACTCGTCCAAGCACGTAAAGGTGCTGAGGCTTTGGGTGTTGATCTTGATATTGCCCTCAATCGTGTTTCCGAAAAATTTGCTGCTAACCAAGTTCACTTAACCAATTACGCTAATGGCCTTGATGAATTGGGTTTAAAGGGGGAGCAAGCTGCTAATGCACTGTATATGGGGTGGGAGAAATGGTTAGCATCAGCAAAGTCTGAAGTTGAGATAGAGGCTGCTAAAGCCAAGCTTCAATCGTTTGGTGAACAAGGGAAGTTATCAACATCACAAGTTGAGATGGGAATGCAGGCTGTAAAACGCGCCGTGCAAGAAATTCCCGATAGCCTATCACCAGTCGAAGCAGCTTTTGAGCGGTTAGGGATTAAAACCAAAGAGCAACTTAAACTTGCAGCAGATCTCGCCTTGAATGACTTCAATACCATTTTAAAAAGTGGTGAGGCTAATCAAGATAGTCTGCAACAAGCATATGAGGAAACCATTCGTTTAGCTTATGCCTCGGGCGATGCCCAAGTCATTGCTGCAGCTAACGCCAAGGCCGCTTATTTGGGACTTGAAGTGCAACTAGACGCCACTGGCAAAGCCACAGTTACTAAACTGGGTGAGATCCAGCAGGCTGCAATCGAGACTCAGCGCACTGTAAGTCAAGTTAGCCAATCTACGGCACGGGAAGAACCTGAGATCAGTGCCGAGCAAAAAGCTACCAATGACCATTGGGATGATTTCAAAACCAAGATGAAAGCACGTACGGATGAGCTGAATGCCAAATCACAATCACGCGGCTCAGGTGGTGGTAATGCTTCATTACTGTCGAATGGCGGTGATTCAGCTCAGCAAATTTCCGCCGTGCCTGATGCACCACTTATTGCGACTAGTCTTGATATTCAACCAATGGAAGGTATGGAGACAAAGCAAAGTGTGGAAATCAAAATTGATATGGGTACGGGGCAGACAGCGACTGTATCAGCGGCACCCGATCAAGCCACAGCTCTTGAGGAAATGATGCGAGAACTCGAAGCAATTAAAGGAAGATCGTAATGCGATTAAAACGAAAGTCGACCGGAGAAACCATCCAAATTGAGGATGGTTTTTTTTGGTCTGATGAAAACTGGGCTGAGATCGAGCAGAACCAGGAGTATGCCATTAGTGGTGCCTTGATTATTCAAGAGGGACGCAAGCAAGCAGGTCGACCAATCACATTGCAGCCAGCCAATAAAACGAAAGGCTGGATCAAGCTGAGCGACCTGAATACGCTTCGTTTATGGCAGAACCTGCAGGAGCAATTCACGCTTCAGTTTGAGTGGCCACATGACCAGCGTGTATTCAATGTGATTTGGAATCATAAAGACGGTGCATTGGAAAGCTCTACTGTTAAAGGCACTCCAGCAACATCACTTGATACTTATTTTAACGTCACTATGCGATTCATTGAGGTAAGCGATGACAATTGAAACCCATAATTTAAAGCTCCTTGAGTCAGAACGCATTCGTACAGATGCTGAAGATGGTGGGGGTAAATACTCTGGTCGTGAAATTGTCGATGGTCAGAGTAATAACCTGTTCAATGATATTTCTGAGATGGATCGCACTACGGGTCGTACTTCGATCCAAAAGATCTATGCTGCAGTGGATACAGCCGATACCGATGCATTGATGGGGGCGACGGTATTCATCTCGCAGAATGCCCAAGATCCCAATGTGTCCGCCGTGTTATTCAGTACCGATAGTTGGACGGATGAACGTTCGAGCGCTCAAAACCGAATTGAAAACTATTTGGCCAAGGGTGCACAAATTGCCGGCACACCGTTGGACACCCATTGGCAAGGCATGAAGTCACTACAAGTGGCCATGTTTCCCCAGGAAGCGGAAAGCGCTATAGGTACATCAATTGTATTGATCTCGAATGAGGGTAAAGCCTTAGAGATTGAGCAATACCTACGTATTACTGAAGTATCGACCCGCACGGCTTATGTGATGGTTGATGGCAAACAAGTTGAATATAAGATTGCCACTTATGGCCTGAGTGATGCATTGAAAGCCGATTTTGTCGGCCTGTCTGCGAAGCAATGGTATAGCGGTGAAAAGAGTACCACCATCATCCGTGACACCATTGTGGCGGATACAGGGAAGTATTACTCCAGTGCGAATTTAAAAGAAGTCGCCCAAGTCGGTGATTATTCTGTGGTTGCAGAGGATGTCTATACGCAGTTGGTACCCTCAGCGCAGACAGAAACCCCGATGGTGAATATCAATGCTGCAGGTGATTCTGTGGCTTTGGTGAAAGCCAAGAATGGTGCCCTGAGCAAGACTTTTAATAATGTCGCCATTAATACCGTGTCGAGCTTATATGTCGGCTCATCGGTCATGCCAAAATCAGTTGAGTTTACTTTATTTGGTTCGGCGGTTACCGACGTCGGCGGTGAACTTAAAAATGCCGCTGGTACATCCATTGGCACCATCAACTATCAAAACGGTTCGATTGCATGGAATGCAAGCGCGGGGACGGGAACTACCAATTTAACGATCAACTTTATGCCTGCGGCTGCGGTGACGGCACCAGTTGAGTCTGATCTGATTTATGTCAATCAGGAGAACATCGGTTTTAACTGGATCCGTAATTTGGTCCCGTTGCCATCACCAGGTAGTTTGCAAGTGTCGTACTTGGTTCAGAATCAGGTCTACACGCTTCGAGACAATGGTGCAGGGCAGTTGCGCGGTGGAGATTCGTCATTTGGCTCAGGCAGTATTGATTACGATACGGGTACCATGTCATTAACAACAGGTGAGCTCGCCGATGTCGGCAGTGCAATCTTGATCACGTGGAGCAATATGATCACGGCTCAGGAGCGTTCAGGATTAACAATTAACAAAGCCTATGTTGAGATTCCCGTAAACGATTCGATTGTGGCAGGCACTTTAACTGTTGGTTGGTTGTTGAATGGCGTCGCCAAGACAGCAACCGATAACGGCCAAGGGCAATTCACAGGGGATGCCACAGGTACCATTGATTATGCGGATGGTATAGCCAAGCTGATGCCGACCTTATTACCTAATGGTGGTACCACGTTCAATGTATCAGGTCAGAAAGGGGCTAAGTCTTCAATTCAAGTGACTGCGGTACCGACCAGTGGCAGCATCTCAATTGAATTGGACAATGGCTCTGCTGCGTTGATTCCCAAGTCTGTGAAAGTACGTGTACCCGTTAAGTATATGAGCCACACAGGTGAGGTTGAGCTGCGCGATATGCCGATTGATGCCACTACAGGACGTTTAATCAATGGTGAAGGCCAGCAACAAGGTACCATTAACTATTCATCTCGTACGATGAGTATCACTCCGAGCACTACACTTGAAGCGATTGAGCGCGAGAAGATCATGCGACCGTACTACGGCACGCATAATACGTCTCAGGAGGCAATTGCGGCAGGCATGCTGGGGATGACCATTAAGTATGAAAATACCAGTGAGACGCATACTCTAAGCCTGAATGAAGTGGCGACTGCGGTGACGGTGAGCGTCTCGTATCGAGATAGTTCAGCGGCTCAGTCGTGGTCGGATACCCTCATTGGTTCTGTTCTAAAAACGGATTTAACCGAAGGCTTTGCTGAGCAGATTCTTGCAGGTTCGGTTCGCTTTACACTGGCTGATTCAACCTATGTCGATAAACTTGGATCGCTTTACCGTAATCCATCGTTAACCACGGGGGCGGGTACAGTTGCAGGCCAGATCCATTATGGCAATGGTGCGGTTGAGTTATTCGCTTGGGATGTAGGTGGGGCGAATAATCCTACCTTAGAAACCTTAGTAACTCAGCTTGAAAGTGTAAAAACCAACCAAGTGTCATATCGCGCACCGATGATTCCTATTCGGGCTCAGTCTTTAACCTTGTCAGCAACTAAGGTGGAAGGCGGGGTATTGAATATCACCCCTGATGGCTCAGGTACCATTGATACAGCAGAGTGTGATGGTTTCTTTAACTTTGATCAGGGTTATGGTCAGTTTGTATTTCGTCAAAAGGTTGAAATCACACAAGCGAATCGCGCTGAAATCATGGCGCAGGATTGGTATGTGGCAGAGCTTGAATATACCAAGGATGGCAAGCAGTGGATTCATAAGCCTATCATGGTTCTACCTGAAACCATCAAGTACAGTGCAGTGGGTTATAGCTATATCCCAATTGATGCTGAGTTGTTGGGTTTATCTGCAGTCCGTTTGCCGATTGATGGTCGGGTACCGATTTTCCGATCGGGTGAGATTGGGATAGTGAGTGCAAGTAAGTCGCAGGAATTAGCTGATTATATTGCTGGCCAGACCTATCCATTGAATGATGCACGGATCTCTTGGTGTGAACTTGAAGATGCGGATGGCATTAAAATTCCATTTGATATGTACACAGTGGACTATGACTACGGCAAAGTGACTTTAAACGGTGATTTTGCCTTGGGTAATTTAACTGGACCTATCTCAGCCAAGTATCGCTATCAAGATATGGGTTTAGTGCGTGATGTCAAAATTAATGGCCAAGTGACTTTCACCAAACCACTGACGCACAACTATGATCCAGCCCATACCATCGTCGGATCAGCACTAGTGATTGGTGATATGCAAGCGCGTTATACCCGAAAGTTTGTACAGTCGTCGTGGGATAGCATTTGGAAAGATGAGGCGGTGGGTGCGGCTATTTCAGCCAATTACAACGACACCCTGTACCCGATTGAGGTTACCAATAAAGGTAACATTCAAGAGCGTTGGGCGATTGTTTTTACAAGCACAACCGCATTTCGAATCATTGGTGAAACTTCTGGCCAGATTGGCACAGGGGTCACGACTGAAGACTGCTCCCCAATTAATCCAGTCACCAATGCACCTTATTTCACCATCAAAAAGGAAGGTTGGGGCAATGGATGGGCAAGTGGTAACGTTCTGCGTTTTAACACCATCGCAGCCAATCATCCGATCTGGGTAATTCGTACGGTGAAGCAATCAGAACCTACGGTATTGTCTGATTCATTCCAAATCATGCTACGCGGTGACATTGACCGGGTTGCGTAAGCTTTAATTCAAATATGACCGCTTCGGCGGTCTTTTTTATGGGTAATCAAAATGGTCGCAAGTACAGATATTAAGTTTTACGTACATAGCAATAACAACGCGCCGCAACTGCAAAATGCCTATGGTTCGATGATTGGTGTGTTGGATGCGTGTTTAGTGAATGGGATTAGTCTTGGATTGGTTTCTAGCTTGACTGCAATGGGTACTACGGTGACAGCAGTATTTAGCACTGCTCACAACCTAATGCAATATCAAGTATTTAAAATCGTCGGTGCGAATCAAGCTGAATACAACGGTGAACATCGTATTTTAACAGTACCGAACGCAACGAGTGTGACCTTTCAACTGGCAAGCGTGCCAAGCGTAACAACAGCAACAGGCACAATCTCAGCGTCACTACCACCATTAGGTTGGGAAAAGCCGTTCAGTAGCACGAATGAGGCTGGAGGCGGGAAAGCCGCCTATCGATCCAATAATGTATTGCTACCAAGTCGACCATTTTTACGAGTCGTGGATGAAAGAGCTCCAGCATATAGTGCATCTTACGCCAAGTATGCCAAAGTTGGAATTGTAGAAGACATGGGGGATATTGATACCATGTTCGGGGTGCAAGCACCTTATGATGTTTCGAAACCAGGGAAGAATTGGGATAGTACCGGCGCTAGCTCGAACGTTATTAACGGATGGGCGAAGTGGTATTATGCTCGTATAGACCCACTTCTGAATGGAAATGATACAAATTCACCAGCCAATGCTAGAAGAGAGTGGTTGGTTGTGGGATCAGAAGACTATTTTTATGTTTTTAACAACACTGATCCTGCAAATCTTACCAGGATTGCTTACGGTTTTGGTGCTTTTGAGAGCTACATTGCAGCAGACATTTCAAGCAATTTCCTTGCGGCTACACTTCAGGATTCGGTAGCCTCAAGCTTTGTTTCTCTCTCAACACTCAGCTCTATCGCTAGTGATTATAATGTCCTTTGTTTGCAACGAGATTATACGCAGATGGCGAAACCCGTTAATAATGCAAAGATCACAAGCTTATTTACCGGTGGGTCAGGGTATACAAATAAAATAACAGCACCAGCATCCTCAAATCACATTCCCAGTGCACCAATTTTTATAAATGATGGAACATTGCGCGGAAAACTTCCACTTATACACTGGTTATTTCAAGCAACGCCATATGTGGAAAATTCCATTATTGTAGATGGTGAAAAGGTATTTTTAGCATTAAAAACACTGTCAGTAGCTCTTTCTGTCGGACAGATTTTAGTGAGAATAGCATAATGGATTTTAATATTATGTCATTTAAAAGCCAAGAGGATGCTTCGTTTGCCCACAACAATGGTTTATCAATTAAGGGAACGGTTAATCAAAAAAATATCCCTATCCCATGTCGTGTGCGTCTTTTTGAAAAATTAAGTGGCAGAATGATCACTGATGTCTTAACGGATGGTGCTGGTAATTATGAATTTAGCCATTTAACACAAGCTAAATTCTTTTTAGTGGCACACCACCCTCAAAACCAATTTAATGCAGTCATTCAAGACAATGTGGTGCCAAAATGATTCAACCCTCTCTAAAAGCAGGCTTGGCGCAACTTCAAGCATTCGCAACATATCTCGACCAAGGAAGCTCAAATGCTTCCTTTATTTTTTATGATGATACCAAACCACCTTCGATTGCTGATGTAGCCAATAATTCGGCAAAATTAGTAATTTGCACATTACCAAAACCATGCTTTAAAACTTTACATGCAGATAGCATTGAGCTTCATCAAACAGATGCATCAACAGTAACCAAAGCTGGAACTGCAACATGGGCCCGACTACTCAATGGTGCGGGTGAAGCTGTTGCGGATTTCGCAGTGGGTGTAGATATCACACTCGCTAAACCTGAATTGGTTTTGGGTAGTACTTTAATGATGAATTCATTGATTTTAAAACCGTCTACATCATAGAGGTGGGCATGTGTCGAACTATATTCCACCCGATGCACATCATGTAAATCTTAATTTTAAAGATCTGGTAACAGGATCGACAGACTTAAATTTTGGTGCAGATGAACAAAACCTAGCTTCACTTAATACTGTAATCAATACCCAGTTTATCGCTGTTTTTCATGCTGAAAGTTATGATTTTAATGCGCTGGAAGCAAGCGTAAGCACGTCTTTTATTGCGCAATTTAATGCAGTTTCAGGGCAGTCTGCACAACTCAATGCGGTAATGAATACTGGTTTTATTGGTGTTATATCTGCAGTTGGTATTGATGAATATTGTTCTCTTGATGCGGTGATCGATACTTCATTCAAGCCTGTATTTAAAGCGCTGTTCGATATTAATCATCAACTCGGTGTTGAGCTTAGAATTAAAACTGTCTTTGAAAAAGCAATGGCGCGACTAGGATTTACCGAAGTGCCATGGGCCAAACCAATATTAAGGGTGTCAAATGACACCTTTTTTTACGACCGTAGTTTAGTCATTAATCATGCTACAGAGCTGGTTTTTGAGCGTGGACTGACTTTATCTGAATCTATCTATAGTGCTTTTGATCAGGGCGTAAAGCTTAGCCGCAACCAAGGCGTGCGCTGGCAAGAAAATCTAAAGATTCGAATTGTGCGTGATTTGTATTTTGAGGAATCAATTAAGCGTCGATTGAACCGTGAATTTATACATCAAGAGATGATCCGCAAACGCCGCAATATCTCGTTTTCACATCAAGTCGCACACGTCTTTGAAAAGCGTTTTAGCTTTGATTGGGACAAAGGACTGGAGCTAGTCACCCAGAATGAGATTCCTTGGGATAAAGCCAAATCCATTCATTATCGCAAGCATCCGATTGAACCATGGCCAGAGCCTGAGATTCCTCAATATGAGGGTACAGGTGATCTTAATTTCATATGCCTATGCCATGAAGTAGATGCACACAATGTTGAACTCAACTTCGGTGCAGATGATTGCATACCTGGCATACCAAATCGCAATTGGTGGTACATATTGAATAGTTTATCTGTGACGCGCCTCGACAATGGCGAAGAGATTGAAGTTTATGATGGGAATTACAGTACTGATCGCAGCTGCTGGTGTTGGTCTTATAGTTTGACCGTACCGGCATCCCAGATTGGCAAACTGGAACCGATCAATGGTAAACCTGTAATTTTAAAAATTATCGTGAATGGTACCGAGCATCAAATGTTGCTTGAGAACCGCCGACGTTCTCGTAAGTTTGCCCAAGATACCTATACCTTGATTGGTCGCAGTCAAACCGCGCTGCTTGCTGCACCGACTGCACCTTTACGTTCATTTTTACATGAGAACGATCGAACCTCTGTCCAGTTATGCCAAGCAGAGCTTGATCGCGTGTTTAGCGATACGGTACTGAATTGGCAGTTGATCGATGCACTGGGCTGGATCGTTGAGCGTGAGTGCTTAAGTTATTCCAATTTAGCCCCAATCGATGCCATTAAGATGGTGGTTGAAAGCGGCGGTGGGTTTATTTATAGCGAAAAGGGTAGCAATACGCTGACCATTAAACCGCTATATAAAAAGACCTTTTGGGATGTGCTGTCGATCGCTGAATATGATCGTTTATTGCCTGAGTCTGCGGTGGTGAGTCAGTCGACGGATTATCAGATCTATCCAGACTACAACGGCATCACATTAACAAATGATCGTAAGGCACTGGTTGCTCAAGTGAAACGTACTGGTACAAGTGCGGACACCTTACTTCAGCCTGAAAACAACCCACTGTTTAACCACGTTAGCATGGGAGCATATGGTAAAGCCAAGCTTGCCAAAGCAGGAATGGTCGAAACACACACCTACAGCATGCCGATTTCGACTGAAGTGGGTGAATGTGTACCAGGAGAAGTACTTGCCTTTAATACAGAGTGGTGGGGCATTGTAGATAGTGTCAGTGTTTCGTTCAGCCATGCAGTGGTCAATCAAACTGTGAAAGTGGAGCGTGTGAATCGTGAGTAATGCATTACAGCGTTTAATTGATTTGCTTCCTACTGCAGCAGAGTTTGTAGGAACCATTACCAGTGTGGACCATCCCAATTACAAAGTATTGGTGGTGGGTGGGTCAGGGTTGAATCTGGTCACCAGTTCAACACGCTACAACTTAGGAGCAACCGTATTTGTATCTGATGGTGAGATCAAACGACTCGCACCATTAGGTGAAGTGATTCAAATCGAAGTTTAAGTTTAGAAAAGTATATGGCACCTAAGGGTGCTTTTTTATTGCCAAAAATTAGGAGTGGTCTATGAATGACCCATTAAGCATTAAAGGCCTACCATGGCTTTTTAAAATTATCGCTGCAGTGGTTGGGGCAATCTTTGCCCTGACATTATCGGGGGATATCGACACTGAAGGGCGGATTAAAATCACCATGGGTGTGATTATGAAATTCACCTTTAGCGTAGCAATTAGTTTGTATGGGGGGTCAGCTTTTATTGAATATTATGGTTGGCATGTTTATTCACATATGACGCAAGGTTTTGTGATGTTGATCTTTGCGATCTTCGGAATGTTGTTAATTGGCATCTGGTATCAAGCAATCCAGCTGTTACGTGGTAAAACCATTGGTGAATTAATCTTTGAAATTCGATCAGCTTTTAAAGCAATGTTTAAGTGAGTAAGTGAAAATGAAACAGATATTTGATTTTTTAAGAAAGATCAGCGGCGGGACACTTACTCAAAAACAAGTTGATGCTGCGAATCAAGTAATTGCCACAGCTACAGATGCAACAGTGGCTGATATGTTGGGTATTGCGATCGACAAGATGGTCGTTAGTCTTTTTGGTGTGGATCTCATCTGTGGTTTTGAGGGTAAGCGTCTTGCTGCCTATGACGATGGGGTGGGAGTGTGGACGATTGGTTTCGGTACCACGGTTTACCCGAACGGCATCAAAGTCAAGAAGGGTGACACCTGCACTGAGGCACAGGCTAAGGCATACATGGCGCATGATTTAAAGAAATTTGAATCGGCTGTAAATAATGCGGTGAAGGTGCCACTGAACCAAAATCAGTTTGATGCGCTGGTGTCGCTTGCTTACAACATTGGTGCAGGCGCTTTTAGTGGATCAACATTAGTAAAAAAGCTGAATGCCAATGATTTTCGCGGTGCATCAGATCAGTTCGATGTATGGGTGAATGCAGGTGGTAAACGCATGCAAGGGCTTGTGAATCGACGTGCTAAAGAAAAGGCTTTGTTTCTATCATGATCAAAGTATTCATGCTGTGCATCCTGCTTTCAGGCTGTACAGCGCATTCGATATCAACAAAGGTACATGTCACTGTTTGTGTGCAGTGTGTGAATTAAGAAAGCCCTCTAAGTGGGGGCTTTAAAATCTTAACGTCTCGTTAATGCTGAATAGTATTCGGATAAATAATCAGGCATATTCAATAGGATTTCTTTATATAACTCTATTAACTCACCTGAGTCTACTTTGGTTTTAACCTTGGGATATGAGTCAATATATCCGATAACAGGATTGGGTTCAGCAAACACACTATGAAGATCACCTAATTTGCCTTGACTTGTATTTAATCTGTGTAAGTGCTCCTTTTCATGGGGTATATCATCTTTAAAATTGAACTCGTAAGCCTTTAATAAACCCGCTAAATCGTCAATATCATCTAAGATGTTATTCACTAACGTTTGATATTGAAGAGCAAACTCATCGCCATTATTTAAGCCAGTATAGAAAGGTTTTCGAGTGTTCATGAATAAACTGAAGGCATCTATATTTCTCTTCATCCGTCTAGTTAGGGCAATTATCTCTTTTTGTTCTAATGCTATTTTTGAAATAAAATGCGGCTCTTTCCAATCGGTATATAAATACGCTGCAATGATTGCTGCTGCTAAAGTGGCAACTCCACCAAAGTAACTTCCAGTTGTAGCAAGGGATATTTCAGCAGATTTACTACTAAAAGAGAATTCATAAAAAATCCAGAAAGTTATGAATAGAAAAATTAAAGCTATAAAAAGACTTACGCCGACACTAAACACAAAAGGTTTTATTTTACTCACTAGATTCAACCCCAATTAAAGATTCACCTAATTTTTTATCATTTAACAACTTTTTCACCTTTTCAAGACTCCCTCACGTCTACGCACTAGAAATGATATAGCTATACTTTCTGCTAGAAACTCTTTTGTATCATTTATTGATATGTATCATAATATTTGGTTTATACACTAATTAGATATCTGCGAAAAAAATCAATTATTAGATTTATCTGCATTTTTGTTACTTGCCTTCTTATCTAAATTTAATGACAATAATTCAATGTATTTTAATACCCTTTGATATATTTCATCATCAAGAACTCCACCGTTAATAATTTCATCAATAAAAGCTTTTATTTCATTGAGTGTTTTAAACATATACTGAAGGTCTTGATCCTTGTTTAACGGTGCGGTGTAAGCCATCGCTATTTTCACACACATACTAAAGGTCAGCTCTTGAACCTGTATGAGGACATTTGTGGTTGTAATCCTCAAATCATCAATAAATTTATTATGTTCAACCTCATCGGTAAGTCCACCCCTTAGCTTTTCAACTTGAATTATTGTTAATTTCCCTTTAATGCGATTTAATTCCTTCATGCATTCTTTCAGAGCTTCAACCGATTCATCATGTAGTAATTGCGTAGTTTTAAATTCCTCAACAGCTTTCCAGCCACTGTAGATTATATAAGCAATATATGCTGCAGATAGTGTAGTAATACCCCCAACATAATCTCCAATTAAGGAAACTCCATCTTTTATTGGTGTTGCATTACCATTTAGGCTCAAACATATTACAGACATTGCAATTAGAAAGACTATTAAAGCAACTGTAATTCCTATTGTGTTCTGAATCGCTTCTGATATATCTTTATTCATTTCATGCATTTAATAAAATAATGTTTTATAAAGGATTTAATCTACAATAGTCAACATGCCTTCCCAGCTAAAATAATCCCGTGTCAAACTCCCTCGACTCATCGACCAACCACGATTCGGCAATTTACACGGTCCGATCGCAATTTTCTTATCCCCAAATCTTTCCTTAACGCCTTCCATTGCAAGCTGTAGTTTCTCATTTCGTTCTATCGATTCAATATCGCTGAGCAGGTCAGGAATATAGGCTGCCTTACTTTCAATACACGTTAAAATCACACCGCACTTTTTAAATTCAACACCCTCTTGAAACAGTTCATCCATTTGCTTCATCACTGCTTTATTCATAACAGCGGCAGAGTCGGTAGGCTCAGCAAAGCCCACACTGATTGATTTCTTATAAAATGGTTTATTCTTATCAAATGGATTGGACTCAGCAAAAGCGATCACACAACCACATAAGCTTTTGTCTTCACGTAGACGTTTAACTGCTGACTGCAGGTAATCACTCATTGCCTCAGACAAAGATTCTTTATCCGTTACACGTTGGCCAAACGACCTTGATGAGATGATTTGTTTTTTAGCGGGTGGAGCATGTTCAATTTCAATGCATGAAATACCTTGCAACTCGGCTACGGTCTTGGCCATAACAATGGAAAAGAGTCTTTTCATATTGCGCGGCTCAGTTCGTGTGAGATCCTGAACGGTATGCACGCCCATGGCATGCAGTTTCTTGCTGTTCTGTCGACCGACTCCCCAAACCTCAGAGACATCGATCAAACTAAAAAAGTAATCCTTATGTTTTGGGTCCATGGATACCAAATTGCAGACACCCGAAAAGCGTTTGGCTTTCTTGGCCATATGGTTGGCAATTTTGGCTTCGGTCTTACTTCGACCAATTCCGATTGATACAGGCAAGCCGATCCATTTAGAGATACGCTCACGCATGTCTTGCGCGTATTCAGTTAAATCGAATTTATGCTCATAAGTGGTTAGATCTAGAAAACATTCATCGATAGAGTAGATCTCATGCTCACCTGGTGCAACATAGTCGGCAAGGATGCTGTGAAAGCGCTTGGACATTTCAGCATAGACTTTGTAGTTGCTCGAAAGCACTTCTACATTGTGCTTCTCAACAATGTCTTTGATTTGGAATAGGGGCACACCCATTTTAATACCAAGATCTTTAGCTTCCTGTGAACGAGCAACTGCACAACCATCATTGTTTGAAAGCACAATGACTGGTCTATTATTCAACTTTGGATTGAACACGCGCTCACAACTGACATAACAATTGTTTACGTCAATTAAGGCATAGATCTTATTTTCGCTTCTCATCTGAAGCTCTTTAGAACGCGGGTGACAACACCCCAAATAATGAACTCTTGTCCTTCACTGAAATGAATGTCGTCATAGTCTGGATTTTCAGCTTTTAGCCAACACACTCCATTTTCCTCACACATGAGACGCTTTACAGTGAACTCATTGTCGACCAGTGCAATCACAATGTCCCAATGCTTTGCTTCAAGACTACGGTCGACAATCAACTCATCACCAATATCGATACCAATATTGATGAGTGATAGTGAATTAACACGCACGATAAACGTAGCAGCTGGATTCTTTATCAGGTGCTCATTAAGGTCTAGGGTCTTATCAACATGATCTTGCGCAGGGGAAGGGAAACCCGCTTGAACGCGCTCTGTCGCTAAGGGAATAGCCATATGTGTGACTGGATCAACTTGGCGTATATGATCGATTTCAGGATCAGCTTTAGCCTTCTTGAGAAAGGCTTTGATTTCTAAAACAGAAGAGTTTGGCACACGGATGAGCGTGGTCAATTCTGAGCGTTTTCGCCCTGCACCGGGTCTCACGCCACCATGGTTATTGATATCATTCATAGCCAAACTTGATTTCTGTAACAGATTTCAAGATTGTAGATTTCGGTCAAAATAAATTCAAATTTAAAAGCTGTGGATAATCAACGGGCCTTCAAATTAAATTAGGTTGAGCACCATTTTCAGATAAGCGGGATTTAGGAAAGGTGATGTACTCATCCTGCATTTCAAAGAAGAACTCATGCGCCTCTTTAAAGCTGCAATTCAGCCATTCTTCGCGGTATTCATCAGGGATAACGATGATCGAGCGCTTCTCATCCTTAGGCTTATGGAATTGCTTCATGAAGGGATGTTGGTCTGCATTGATGGTGAGCATACTCATCGATCGGATTTGCTCTCCATCAATGACAGCACTCTCGTATATAGCCGCCACAGTAAAGGGCATACCATCCTCACGTGCAATGCCATACCAGTGTGATTTCCCATCAATGTATTTTGGCTCAAATATGGTTTCGACAGGGATTAGGCCAAACTGAGACTTATGCCAAGCTTCTTTAAAACTTGGTTTCTCAGCGACCGTTTCAGTCCGAGCATTGTAGGTGTACTTGCCGAAACTCTTTTCCTTGACCCATTTAGGAATCATCCCAAAATTAACGGATCTCCATTCGATCTTGCCGTCATTGGAAAAGATCAAAGGCGAGGGATAGTTCGGGAATATGTCTTCAGGGAACTCCAACTGATCAGGCTCAGGAAGGTCTAGCAGAAATGCACGATTCTTTCTGATCGCTTCAAAGTTTGCGCACATAGACTTATCCCTGTTTATTCTTTATGATCATCGCACAAATAATAACCCAACCAAGAATAAAAAATGATTTCAAAACAATTTAGGATCGTCAACGCAATACTCGCAGTCATCGGCATAGCTGCCTTCATCTTTTTCCAGTATCAAATGAGACCTGACACGCTTGGTGGCTTTAAGGAAGGCACAGAAGAGTATTACGGTTATCAATACGCACGTGATAACAACCTAAAGAGTGCGGATCAATGCGATGATGAAAAGGATGATCCTGAAATGAATATCAATGATGCATTTATCAAAGGCTGCAGGAGCTCTTTCGAGAAATAATTGCTTGGCACCTGTCAGAATACGTAAATTTCTCAGAAGGACAATGCATAAAGATAAGTAATAGGATGAGTGATAAAATTGGCTGCGCTACTTATAAGTTGCGCAGCTGTTTTTCAGATTATGAGCTTAATTACTAATCCTAGTAACGCCGAACCGATGATGACTCGGAGAACACTCTGATTAAACTTAAATAATGCGACTATAGCTAAAATAGCAATAATGGCAGAAATATAATCAAAACTTCCTTCAAAGCCCTTTGGCCAAAGCACGTGGTAGCATAAAAAGAGGGCTAAATTCAAAATTACACCCACCACGGCAGCGGTAATGGCTGTTAAAGGGGCTGTGAATCTAATTTGATCATGTGTGGACTCTATGACAGGCGCCCCCGCTAAAATGAAGAAAAATGAGAAAATAAAAGTAAACCAAGTGACAATGATTGCACCTAATGCACCCGCAATAAATTGATGCTCAACACCTAATAGAGATTGATTGTAAGCCGCCAAGAAGCCGACAAAAGCCACCACCATGATCAACGGACCAGGAGTACTTTCACCTAGAGCTAGTCCATCAATCATTTGAGTTGGTGTCAGCCAGTGATAAAAACCGACGGCCCCCTGATATACGTAAGGCAGAACAGCATAAGCTCCCCCGAATGTCATAAGAGCAGCTTTAGTAAAAAACCAAGCAAGTTGAGTATAAGAATGACTCCATCCAAAAATTGCTGTTAAAGAGATGAGCGGAATTAGCCATAAAAGTGCTGAGATTACTGCTATTTTGATTAGATGCGACCATTTAAAAATGGCGTGTTCAGGTGTGGGAGTGTCGTCATCAATAATTGCACGACCATAAGATTTTTGACTGGAATGATGTGCATTTACCTGAAATAACTCTGGAAGCTTTTTACCTGCGAAATAGCCTGATATAGCTGCACATAGAACAATTAAAGGGAAAGGGACATTAAAAATAAATATTGCAATAAAAGCGACAACTGCAATTGCCCATAGAAATTTATTCTTTAATGATCGACTACCAATACGATAAGTGGCATGAAATACAATGGCTGCAACTGCTGGCTTAATGCCATAAAACAAGCCCGCAATGATCGGGACATCTCCATATTTAACATAAACCCAAGACAACCCGATCAGGATAAATAGAGAGGGTAAAACAAAGAAAACACCTGCAACGATGCCTCCTTTGGTTTTATGCATTAACCAACCAATATAAGTTGCGAGTTGTTGAGCTTCAGGCCCAGGTAACAACATGCAATAGTTCAGAGCATGCATAAAACGCTTTTCTGAAATCCATTTTTTTTCTTCAACCAGCTCTTGATGCATAACAGCAATTTGCCCAGCAGGGCCTCCAAAGCTGATGAATCCGAGTTTTAACCAAAATTTAAAAGCTTGCCAAAAGCTAATAGATTCAATTTCTATTTCATTTGACAAAGATGGCTTATTGTTCATGCTAAATTCCTTTGAAAGTCTGCATACAAGCCATCAAAAATATGGTTTGAAAGCTGGAGTAATTGATCATCATTTGTGATCGTGCTTCTGAGACCTTGTAAGATTTTTTCAATACCTAATGCTTCAGCAGGCTCATTTCCTCCAACATCTAAAAAATGAACAATTTCAGCGATTTTATTTAAAGCAGGGTTTTGTAATTTAAAGCTATGCATTAACACTTCATAAGTGACTAGATTATTGATATGCGTAAATTTGGCATGATCAAAATCGAAACCTAAGGCATCCTTTGGGCAATCATCGGGGTGCTCTAACCAAATAAATTCTGCCTGAGGGTCTACAAATTTTTGAATGATCCATGCTGATGCCAAACGGTCAACCCAAGGACGCTTTCTAGTTGCCCAGATTTTATTTTGAAAATCTTGCTTGAATAGGACTTTTATTTGCTGTTCAAAATTATTGGGTTCATCATCTTCACCTAAACGAGCAATAGCATGTTCTAATCTGGTGAGTTCATTCAGTGTTTTACTTTGTTGAATATTGGGGAAAAAGTCTATTTCTACCAGTGAATTGATGGACTTTCTTAATTTTCGGATTTGTTTGAGATATTCTTTTTTCTTACTTTCTTCAAGCTTACTTTGTATTTGAGAAATTTCAGTTCTGAGTTCCTCATACTCTCCACTCCGATCAAAAAGTTGTCCCAGATCTAGATGTGCAGGAGCTTCAGCGTGAAAGATATAAGCATGTCCATTTTCATTGAAATGATCATCGATAACAGTATTAAATTTTTCAGAATGTATTGCTGGTAGGAGATAGACGCCATCTCTTAGTGTAGCTGCACCATTCGATTTTAATGAGCGCCAAATTCGCATTCTGGCGGCAGTACTTTGACTAGGAGGTGATGATACAAGTAATGATAATTTCATGTTATAAACTCAACATATTTTGTTTAATTTATAACATGTTTAATTTTTTGGTAATGGATTTAATTGAATAACAATATGCGTAAAAAGAATAAATAGTTTTTTGACTTAAAGAGGGTGACTATATAAGTACAATTAAAATAAAAAATGCTGACAACCTTATGAATCAGGGCAACGCTATAGCTTTAATGTATGAGTTGTATTCTGTTTGTTCTGTAAGATAGTTTTTCTCAATCATAATATATATTTTTAACACTTATCTGCTTATACTGTGCGAAGTTTTTAGCAACATTCTTTTTGCACGTCGTTTGTACTTTTACAGTTGAGTACATGATTGTGTACATATTTTTAGAGTAGTTTATGGCAGTTGTAAAAAAGTCTGTAGATATCAATAATATACGAAACTTTAGCATTATTGCTCACATTGACCACGGGAAGTCAACGCTCGCTGACCGCTTTATTCAAACCTGTGGTGGTTTGCAAGATCGTGAAATGCAAGCACAAGTACTTGACTCCATGGAGCTTGAACGTGAGCGTGGTATTACCATTAAAGCTGCGTCGGTTACTTTGTATTACACCCATCCAAATGGTCAAGAGTATCAATTGAACTTTATTGATACACCAGGGCACGTCGACTTTTCATATGAAGTGTCACGCTCATTGGCGGCTTGTGAAGGTGCATTGTTGGTTGTAGATGCGGCGCAAGGCGTGGAAGCACAGTCAGTTGCGAACTGCTATACCGCAATTGAGCAAGGTCTCGAAGTTCTACCAGTGCTCAACAAAATTGATTTACCGCAGGCTGAGCCTGAACGTGTGATTCAAGAAATTGAAGACATCATTGGTATTGAGGCGACTGAAGCACCAACCTGTTCGGCAAAAACAGGTCTTGGGATTGATAGCGTTTTAGAAACCCTTGTTAATGTCATTCCTGCACCTACTGGTGATCGTAATGCGCCATTACAAGCTTTAATTATCGACTCTTGGTTTGATAACTACTTAGGCGTTGTTTCTTTGGTGCGCGTGAAAGAAGGTCGTGTGCGTAAGGGCGACAAGATGTTGATGAAATCAACAGGCCAAACGCACATTATTACTTCTGTGGGGATTTTCAATCCTAAGCATACTGAGACAGACATCCTTGAAGCGGGTGAAGTTGGTTTCGTAATTGCAGGGATTAAAGACATTTTTGGTGCGCCAGTGGGTGATACGATTACCCTTGCCAACACACCAGAAGTCAAAACCTTACCGGGCTTTAAAAAAGTGAAGCCGCAGGTTTATGCAGGTTTGTTCCCAATTGATTCAAGTGAATTTGAACCGTTCCGTGAAGCTTTGCACAAACTTCAGATCAATGACTCGGCGTTATTTTTTGAACCTGAAAGCTCAGATGCTTTAGGTTTTGGTTTCCGTTGTGGCTTCTTAGGCATGCTACATATGGAAATCGTGCAAGAGCGTTTAGAACGTGAGTATGATTTAGACCTCATTTCATCTGCACCGACAGTGATTTATGAAGCGGTGATGAAGAATGGTGAAACGATTTATATCGATAGCCCATCTAAAATGCCAGATGGTTCAACGGTCGAAGACTTACGTGAGCCGATTGCTGAGTGCCATATCCTTGTACCGCAAGAGTATTTGGGTAATGTCATGACTTTATGTGTTGAACGCCGTGGTGTTCAAAAAGACATGAAGTTTATGGCGAACCAAGTTTCAATTACCTTTGAAATTCCAATGGCGGAAGTGGTGATGGACTTCTTTGATAAATTGAAGTCGTGTTCACGTGGTTTTGCGTCGCTCGATTATAACTTTGTACGCTTTGAAAGTTCATCATTGGTAAAAGTCGATGTTCTAATCAATGGCGATAAAGTCGATGCCTTGGCAATGATTTGTCACCGTCAAGATGCCCGTCACCGAGGTATTGCATTGGTTGAAAAAATGAAAGATTTGATTCCACGTCAAATGTTTGATGTGGCAATTCAAGCGGCCATTGGCGCACAAATTATTGCTCGTTCAACCGTAAAGGCAATGCGTAAAAACGTATTGGCGAAATGTTATGGTGGTGACGTTTCTCGTAAGAAGAAACTGCTATCGAAGCAAAAAGAAGGTAAGAAACGCATGAAGCAAGTGGGAAGTGTAGAAATCCCACAAGAAGCGTTCTTGGCTGTGTTGAAAGTAGAAAGATAAAAAGGTAGGAATATAAGCCCATGGATTTTGATTTTAATTTGATACTTGTTCCTGTCACACTGATTTTCTTTTTGGTGTGGTTGCTCGATAAGTTTGTATTTAAACAACGAGCGACGAAAGGCAAGGGAAATGAAAATTTTGTCATTACGTGGGCTTATGATTTCTGGCCAGTCCTTGCGATTGTCCTATGTCTACGTTCATTCTTTTATGAACCTTTTAATATTCCTTCCGACTCGATGGTGCCGACTTTAGAAACTGGTGACTTCATCTTGGTCAACAAGTTTGACTATGGTGTGCGCCTGCCGATTGTGAATAAAAAAGTGATTGATGTGGGTGAACCTGAGCGTGGCGATGTGATAGTCTTCCGTTATCCACCGCAACCGACGATCAGCTATATCAAACGTGTGGTTGGTATTCCGGGCGATCACATTGTTTTTGATCATGGGCAATTAACCATTAATGGTCAAAAAATTGCTAAAGTTCCTGTTGAATTTAGCCGTGAAAAAGACCGTTTAGATACGCCTACTTCGATATATCATAAAGAAACCATTGGCAAGCATACCTTTACTATGCGTGAGTTAGAAGGTGTTAATGTGGCACGCCAAGCACCGTATATTAACTTTGTAGAAAATGGTAAATACTCTGCTGAAAATGGTTTATATTGGGAAGTGAAAGTAAAAGAAGGTGAGTACTTTGCGATGGGGGATAATCGCGATCAAAGTGCTGACAGTCGTTTCTGGGGAATGGTTCCTGAACAGAACCTAACAGGTCGTGCATTTTATATTTGGATGCATAAAGAACCTGGCTTTAAGTTGCCGTCATTTAACCGTAACGGTAGCATTGACTAATATCGATTCGGAAAATAAAAAATGCGCAAGAATCAACAAGGGGCATCTTATATCGCCATTTTATTTGCAATCATGGGGTTTGCATTTATGGCGAAAGTGGCAATTGCAGTTTGGGCTCCTTATTTTGATGATCGGATGATCAATAGCCAAATTGAGGAAGTATTTCAAAGCAGCCCGAAAAGCATTCAGCCTGCGGAGTTTGAAAAGCAACTTTCAAAACGTCTGGAAATGAATGGTATTCGCGATGTGAAGATTAAAGAAATTATGCAAGTCACCAATACCGAAGGGTTGCAGGTGAAAAAGGAGTATGAGGTAAGAAAACCCTTCTTACTGAATATAGATTTAGTATTAAAGTTCGAGAAAAGTTTTGATCAAAGCTCAGTCCAAGCTAAGTGAAGCCCGCTTAGCGAGCCGTATCGGTTATCAGTTTAAACAACCTGAATTACTTCAGCTTGCACTGACCCACCGATCGGTGAGCCACAAATACAATTATGAGCGCCTAGAGTTTCTAGGCGATTCTTTGTTAGGGATGATTATTGCAAATTATCTCTATAAAGCTTATCCAACTGAGAACGAAGGCCGTTTGACGCGTATGCGTGCAACCTTGGTTCGTCAGGAAGCTTTAGGTAAAATTGCAAATGATTTAAAACTGAGCCAGTCACTCATTTTAAGTACAGGCGAGTTAAAATCAGGTGGACATCATCGCGAGTCCATCCTTGCGGATACGGTTGAATCGATTATTGGTGCAATCTATGTGGATTGTAGTGATTTAACGGTGTTGGAGCCGATTGTGTTAAAATGGTACGAGCCATATTTAGACCATATCGAGCCAACCGATCAACTTAAAGATCCTAAATCTCGTTTACAAGAATATCTTCAGGCACGAAAAAAAGCTCTCCCAGTTTATGATGTGGTTGATATTCAAGGTGATGCACCCAATCAGCATTTCAAAGTGGAATGTAAAGTGGATGGATTGTCTGTTGTAAATGGTGAGGGCACCAGTCGTCGTTTTGCTGAGCAAGCTGCTGCGGCGGATATTTTAAAACTTTTGGAGCAGTAATCTGCCATGTCAAATTCTTCCGATCACATCGATGCTGATCACGAGTCGCAAAGCGACAGTAATGATTTAATTAGCCAGTTTTTTAGCGAACAAGGCACAGAAATCCCAACGGATTTTCGTAGCGGCTTTGTGGCAATTGTAGGTCGTCCAAACGTAGGCAAGTCTACGTTGATGAACCATTTATTGGGTCAAAAATTATCGATTACTTCACGTAAACCACAAACCACACGGCATAAGATTGTGGGAATTGATTCACGTGCAAAATCTCAAGCAGTATTTGTGGATACGCCAGGGATGCATAAAAAAGAAGTACGCGCCATCAACAAAATGATGAACCGTGCTGCGTCTTCTGCATTGCGTGATGTCAACTTGGTATTGTTTGTTCTGGATGCAGACAAGTGGACTCAAAACGATGAGCTCGTTTTGGAAAAACTCAAAAATGCAGAGATGCCAGTGATTCTAGTGATCAATAAAATTGATACACTTGAAAATAAAAACCATGCATTACCCTTGATTCAAGAGCGTGCAAAATTAATGAATTTTGCTGAGATTGTTCCTGTTTCTGCACTACGTGGTGCAAACTTAGACCATCTGCGCGATACCATTGAAAAATATTTACCTTTCCAGCCACCGATGTATTCATTGGATCAATTGACAGATCGTTCTGAACGTTTCTTGGCATCAGAAATTATCCGTGAAAAGATTATGCGTCAGTTGGGTGAAGAGCTACCTTATGATTTAACCGTGCAAATTGAGTCGTTTAAGACTGAAGAAGCAACGGTGAATGAAAAAACAGGTCGTCCTAAACCAGCATGTACATATATTGATGCAACGATTTTTGTAGACCGCCCAGGCCAGAAAGCAATTGTGATTGGTGAAAAAGGCGCTAAGCTTAAGAAAATCGGTATGGATGCCCGTATCGATATGGAAAAAATGTTTGAACAAAAGATCATGTTGACACTTTGGGTTAAAGTGAAAGGCGGTTGGTCTGATGATGAACGTGCATTGAAAAGCTTAGGTTATAGCGATATCTAAGTTTTAAGAAAACAAATTTTTATAGGGATGGTGTTATGGTCAAAGTGTTCGCAGTAATGGCTTGTATGTTGTTTTTGCAAGGTTGTATACACAAGATCGTCACCGTTCCTGTAAAGATTGCTTATAAAACCACAAAAGGCGTGGTGAAAGGAACCGCAGCTGTGGTTGGTGCTGTTATCCCAGATGGGGATGATGAAGACAGTGAACAGAATGATAAAGATAAAAAAGATTAGTTAATTTCTCATGCGCAATGAAGTACTGCATGGTTATTTAATTCACCATAGAAAATACCGTGAACGTAGTCATATTGTGCATTTATTTACCCAAGAGCATGGGCGAGTTGATGGTATTCTAAGGCAAACCCCGCCGCCACAATATCAGCCGATTTGTTTACAAGCTTCGGGTAAATCTGAACTCAAAAATTTTACAAAACTTGAAATTGTCAATCAGCCGATTTTTTTCTTCGGGGATGCTTTTTTTTCAGGTTTTTATCTCAATGAGATCCTGCTCAGGCTGTGTCCGCTCGAAGTACAAATGGAGCAAAGTTTTGCTCAATATGCGCATACGCTAACGCAATTACAACAACTGGCACAGCAAGCCGATCCTAATCAATTTTTAAAACAAATTCTAAGACAGTTTGAGCACGAACTGCTGGAAGATTTAGGCTATGCCTTAGATTTTTCGACCGATGCCAATCAACTTGAAATTCAGGCATCACTCAACTATATATTCCAGCTGAATGAAGGCTTTATTCCTACTGCACAAGCCTCGCGATCGACCTTAAATGGACAGCAAATTTTAAGCATGTGCCAATATGAAAAGGGTAGGGATTTTGGTTTGGAGCAGTTACAATTACTGACCAAGTTGTATCGACAAATGATCAGTTCATTGTTGGGCGATCGCCCCTTAAAAAGTCGTCAGTTGTGGATTCAGAACACTCAAACTCAATCGTAATTAGGAAATGAATATGGCTGCATTACTTGGTGTAAATATTGACCACGTGGCAACTTTACGACAAGCGCGTGGAACGTCTTATCCTGATCCAGTCAATGCAGCACTGATCTGTGAGCAAGCAGGGGCGGAAGGGATTACCTTGCATTTACGTGAAGACCGTCGTCATATTCAAGATGATGACGTGCGTCGTATGCGTCCAGCGCTTAAAACACGTATGAATTTGGAGTTGGCAGTCACAGATGAAATGATTGCATTTGCCAAAGAAATTAAACCGCACCATGTATGTTTTGTTCCTGAAAAACGCCAAGAAGTGACGACTGAAGGTGGTTTGGATGTGGTTGGACATTTTGACGATGTTAAAGCGGCAACTCAAGCCTTGTCTGAGATTGGTTGTGATGTGTCCTTGTTTATTGATGCTGACTTTGCACAAATTGATGCAGCGGTTGCTTGTGGTGCACCAACCATTGAAATTCATACAGGCGCTTATGCTGATGCAGAAACACCTGAAGCTCAGCAACATGAGCTTGAACGTATTGTCAAAGGTGCTGAATATGCGGCATCTAAGGGTTTAGTAGTCAATGCTGGGCATGGACTCAACCTTGAAAATGTAACCCCAATTGCGCAAATTCCACAGATCCACGAATTAAATATCGGTCATTCACTGATTGCCGATGCAATTTTTGTGGGCTTGGAACAAGCCGTGCGTGAAATGAAAGCAGTGATTAAAGCTGCACGTTAATTTTAAAGTTTTTAAGATTTGAATATGTCGAATATCAATTATGATGAACTCATGAAGCCCGTCATGGACTTCTTGGGCTGTGAAACACCAAAAGCTTGGTTGGCTGAAGCACTAACTAATCTTGATGTGCTGATGCAAGACCACGCGAATTGTGAGAAGAAAGCTGCAGGTACAGCGATGAACCTTATGTTTCGATATAGTTTTTTTACCGATTTACAAGTCAAGCTTGCACAACTGGTTCGTGAAGAAATGCTGCATTATGAGCAAGTGCTTGAATTTATGAAAAAGCGCGGGCTAGAGTGGAGCAATCTGAGCGCTGGTCGTTATGCGGGTGGTTTACGTAAAGAAGTGCGGACTTATGAGCCTGAGGCTTTAATTGATATTTTAATCATTGGTGCCTTTGTAGAAGCACGTTCATGTGAGCGTTTCTACGCGTTAGCACCTTTGGTCGATGATGAATTAGGTCGTTACTATCGCTACCTGCTGAAGTCTGAATCACGCCATTTTGAAGACTATTTAGCTTTGGCTTTAGATGTTGCGCAAACGGGGAAATTGAAAAATCCGAAAGAAGATATTCAAGCCCGTATTGAACATATCCGTAACGTCGAAAAAGAGCTAATTATTACACCTGATGATGTGTTTCGTTTCCATAGTGGCGTGCCTATGCAAGCGACTTAGAAATAAGGTGGGTGAATGCCACAGTTTGTAGACTGTTCGAAAGTTGCAAATTCTCAGTGTAGATAATTCTAACTCATTAAAAAGCCCAATCTTTATCGATTGGGCTTTTTAATTAGAGATGGGTAGATATGATGTATTGAGAGCTGTAATTCCTTTCCATAAAATCGCGAAATATGAGTCAGTGGAATGAGTTATTTGAGTAGGTGTGCTTAGAATTTTGACGATGATTTCTTGTACTTTTTTATATCTTCCACGTTCCACCATTGCACATCATGAAAAATGGTTACATCAGAAAGAGTATTTCGCAAAGTCTCAGAGACATGACTTAATTGGGTGGAAAGATCTATTTTCTTAAAAAATATTTTTAATGATTGGCTGTGGTGGGTGAATAAAAATTAAAAATAATCTGTCATTTTACTCATAATGATTACATCCAGTAGAAATATCTTTATAAGCAGGATCACTAAAACTAAGCTGGTATTCCCAATTTTTTTGCCCTTTCCATTTTTTCATTTCAGTTGCTGTGATCTGGACGAACATCCACATGTGTTTTAAATGTGCTCATGATTTTTCTTGTGAATCATTTTTTAGTGTTTTTAAGATAAGTTATTTTTCGAGAATAGTTTAGTTCTGGCTTTCTGTTGAACTTAGCTGGAGGATTTACACCTTAAGCGGTAAAACTTTTAATGTGTAGAAAAGAAGAAAGCCCACGACTTATAGTGTGGGCTTTCTTGAATTTGGCTCTCCAACCTGGGCTCGAACCAGGGACCTGCGGATTAACAGTCCGTCGCTCTACCGACTGAGCTATTGGAGAATCTGCATGCGATTATAAGGACATTTCATAGTGGGTCAAGTCTAAAATGTCATGTTGCTGTCATTTTTATATTGGATGCTTTTTATTTGAACAAAAAAATCATTTTCAAAAAAAATCGTATTGAAGTGCTTGCAATGTGGGAAAGTCGTTGATAGTCTGACTTTAACAACAGAGCGTTTAAGTGAAAACTTAAACAGTGTGGATTTATAACCAACTTGCCAGCACTAAAATGGCTAAACAGGAGAAAGCGAATGAATACGCTTACTATTTCCGATATTTTTGCAAACCTAGCTGATTATCAAAATCAGTATCTTTCTATTATTTCCAACCCTGAACAATACTATATCTCTGTAGAGTCAGCCTATATTGATGTTTGGCCAGTCGGTTGTACAGACTTGTATTTGGGTGATTTATTACAACTTTGGTTTAGTGAGCGTTGGCTGGTCAACAGTCCTTGTCAGTTGCTTTCCGCACAGTCGACAAGTACTCTTAAAAAGACTGTGCAGCGAGAACATGATCTGTATTTGTATCAGTTGTCAGGCAGTGCTTTATCAGGTAATAATCGTTCAAAAGTCTGGTCTGCTGCTGAAGGTAAAAGTTTAGACGTGAGTTTAGACAGCGCATTTAAATACTATTGTATTTATAAAGGAGTTGAGCGTCCTGATGCCTCAAAATTGCAGACGCTGAAGACGTTTAAAACCGCAATTTGATCTGTCATGCTGAAGTAAAGTTTAATTTGGCGTAAAAAAGGCACTGAAATTTATCAGTGCCTTTCGTTTTTAGGAACGAATAATCATACAGGTGGCTGTGGCATGGGCGTAGAGTTTACCGTCTTCATCTACAATTTTACCTTCAGAAATACCTAAGTTCTTACTGATGTTGATCACGCTGCCGATGGCAAGCAGTTCTTTGTCTCTTGGAATCGGTCGGCACATTTTAGTATTCAGATCAATGGTGCCATAGCCAACACCTGCTTCAAGCATAGTATGTACAGCGCAACCTGTTACTGAGTCGAGTACTGTTGCTGCAAAGCCACCATGCACGCCACCAAGCGGATTTAAATGGCGGTGATCCGCTTTTGCTTTAAAGCTAATTTTTCCTTCAGAAACTTCAAAAGGCTGCATGGGAATAGTTTCACTGATACTTGCTGGTGGAATTTTTCCTGCACACATGGCTTCTAAGAGTTGTAGTCCTGTCATTTCTTTGGGATTCATCTTGTTCATTCCTATATTTATCTATGAGTTCCTTTTTGGAACTTGTTGTCCAATTAAACAAAATTCAGTCTTTTCGTCAATATTGAGCATTGGATTGATCAGTACAAAATCAACGAAATCGTAATCACGGATTGAGATGATGTTGCGAACGGATTGCATGTAAAAAGTGTAAGCGTATTCATTTTGATGATTTGAGTGTTGATAGAACTGAGTAACCTAAACGTGAGCATTGTTTTAATGTGGTGCACAAAATTTATACACTCTTTGTTTTTTATTTATATATAAGATAAACAAGGTTTTAGTAATTTTATACAGTCTTCACATGAAGAAGGAACTCACAATGAACGTGTCCTGTTTATGCGGTAAAACTAAGTTCCAAGCCGCACTCAAAAATCATGATGTGCATGCTTGTCATTGTTCGATGTGCCGCCAGCAGTCGAGCGGGGTACTCATGAGTATTGATGTCGAACCCAATAGTTTAAAGTTTGACAATCAAGAATATTTAAAATTATTCAAGTCATCGGATTGGGGGGAGCGTGGTTTTTGTAGCGAATGTGGCACGTCACTTTTTTGGCGAACTCAGGACGGCAGCTATTGTAATATCAATGTGTTTGCGATGGAAGAACAGCCAAAAGATTTAAAACTTACAACAGAAATTTATATTGATAATAAGCCTGATTTTTACCAATTCAAGTATTCTACAGAGCAGCTCACTGAAGCGGATGTGATTGCTTTATTTTCACCAGATGATGCTAAAAAATAAGATATTCAGGCTGAATCATCTGAGTTGCACATCGAGATTATTGATAAATTGTATGAGAAAAACTCTCTAGATTTAATAAGATATATTCGATATATCAGCAGGCTGTTGAATAAGGATGCTCAAACATGCTGCTTAAAATTTCCATTGCAATGTTGGCCTTTGCAGCCAATTCGGTGCTATGTCGTTTAGCGTTGGCTGAGCAGCAGATTGATCCGATGAGTTTTAGCTTACTTCGGGTCTGTAGCGGTACAATGGTGTTATTTCTACTGTATATGCTCTCTACTCATAAGGCCAAAATAGAGTGGAGTGTAAAAAACGGTTTTTTTCTTGCCTTATATATTGTGGCTTTTTCACTGGCCTATTTGCATATCGACGCGGGTGTAGGTGCATTACTACTGTTTGGGACAGTTCAATTAAGTATGGTTGGTTATGGCCTGTGTCATGGTGAAAAAATCAATTTACGACGCGGGTTGGGGCTGGTGATCGCTATTTTAGGTCTTTTGATTTTATTGCTACCAGCGTCTTCGGCACCTCCTTTGGGTTATGCTGCATTGATGGTACTTTCAGGCATAGGTTGGGCGATGTATAGCATTGTAGGTAAAAAGATGCATAACCCACTGGCCAGTAGCTTGGCAAATTTTGTAGTGGCGATTCCTTTTGTTGTCTTGGTCTATTTATTTTTTTACACACAGAGTTTTATCCAGCCAAAAGGTATGCTGTTGGCGCTCTTATCTGGTGGTTTGGCATCGAGTGGAGCATATGTACTTTGGTATGCAATAGTGAAGAAAATTGATCGGGTCACGGCCAGTAGCGTGCAATTGTCTGTGCCATGTTTGGCGATTCTGGGTGGGGCATTGTTTATTGGGGAAGCGTTGAGTTTCCGAATCATTATTTCTGCGACGATTATTCTGGCAGGCATTGCCTTGGTGATCTCGGCGTCATCTCGCAAGAAAGACGTAGATACAATAGATTCTGCTGGTACTACACGGCTCTAAAATTATTTAAACGGGCTTAAGAGCAAATTTTTCAGATTTTGTTTAAAAATAAAAAACCCGCGAAGTTCGCGGGTTTCTCTAATCTAACTTTAAAGGTTAAATCATTTTTCAGCAGCAATTGAAGCAATCGCAGCGTCTACGCCTTCGATTGAGTCAGCCGCTTTCTTGATACGTGCAAGCGCATCTACAAGTACGTCATCAGCAGTTGCATAAGAAATACGCATAAAACCGCCTAAGCCGAATGCATCACCAGGAACTACGGCAACGCCAGTTTCTTCCAATAACCATTCAGAGAATTCTGTGCAAGATTTTAAGCCTTTCGCACGAATTAATGGACGGATGTTTGCATATGCATAGAATGCGCCATCAGCAGGTAAGCAAGAAATACCGTTGATGTCGTTCAAACCACTAACAACTAAGTCATGACGGCGTTTGAATGCTTCAATCATAGGCTCAAGAACGTCTTGAGGGCCATTCAACGCAGCTTCAGCAGCAACTTGTGAAATAGAAGTTGGGTTTGAAGTTGATTGAGATTGGATTTTTTTCATTGCGCCAATAAGCTTAGCAGGGCCCGCTGCATAGCCAATACGCCAGCCAGTCATTGCATATGCTTTAGACACACCGTTTAACACGATTGTGCGGTCATAAAGGTCTGGTGCAACTGTTGCGATATTGTAGAATTCGTCATCCCAACGGATTGGTTCGTACATATCGTCAGAAGCGATATAAACTTCTGGGTATTTACGAAGAACATCAGCCAAAGCTTCTAATTCAGCTTTAGTGTAGATCATACCTGTTGGGTTTGATGGACTGTTTAAAACCACTAAACGAGTTTTGTCTGTGATCGCTGCTTCAAGTTGAGCAGGTGTGATTTTGAAACGTTGTTCTTCACCACATTTTACAATAACAGGAACACCTTCAGCGATAATCACCATGTCTGGGTAGCTTACCCAAAATGGTGCAGGGATGATTACTTCATCACCTTTGTTTAACAAAGCTAATGCTAAGTTAAAGAATGACTGCTTGCCGCCACAAGAAACCAAAATTTGGTTTGCAGCATAATCAAGGTTATTGTCACGCTTGAATTTTGCAATAATCGCTTTTTTAAGGCCAGGCGTACCATCTACAGCGGTGTACTTTGTGAAACCGTTGTTAATCGCTGCAATTGCTGCATCTTTGATGTGTTGTGGGGTGTCGAAGTCAGGTTCACCTGCGCCCAAGCCAATAACGTTCTTGCCAGCCGCTTTTAATTCAGCAGCTTTGTTGGTAACAGCAAGAGTTGGGGACGGTTTGATGGCATTCACACGATCAGAGAGACGTACGTCCACGGCAGTATTCCTTCTTATAGGGTTTAAAAAATAAAAAGCACACTATATTAGCTTAAAAAACTCAAGCAAGGCGTTTAAAAACACAGATTTTCTGCAAAAAACATAAAAAAATTCAATTTTGAATTAGGGTCTGTTGACATTTACTGTTCATAATTAACCCTATAAAGGTAGCCATAAAAATATACAGGCTAAAGCAACAGAACTTTGATAATTTCTTTTGAGCTTGTCATATCGAGTAGCTATTCCTCTAAATTGCTTTAATCTACAAAACATATTTTCAACTAAATGCCTGATTTTATATAAACACCAGTCCATATGGTCATTGTTCGATTGGCTATTTGTTTTTTTTGGTATATTCGCTTTAGTCCTTGTTTTCCTGATCTGTTCACGCAGTGGTTCTGAATCATAGCCTTTATCTGCACATACCACTTTTGTCTCTTTTAAATCTAATGTTGATATTAAATCAGGTGCAACTTTAACATCATGTGTGGTTCCATCGGTAATCATGAAATCAATAGGATTGCCATGTGCATCAACAATCAAATGTATTTTTGAGGAGTTTCCTCCTACACTTTTAGAAATAGATTGATTCGCTATGCCGGCAGAATGTTGATGAGCACGTACATGAGAGCCATCAATAAAAATCCACTCCATATCGGGGCATGAGGCTAGTAATTTGAATAATCTAAGTAACTTACCGCTGCTTGACCAACGATTAAAACGTTTGAAAATAGAGTTTGAATGACCAAAACAACAAGGAATATCTCGCCACGGACAGCCTGTTCTAATTCTATAGAGAATAGCTTCAATAAAATTGCGTAAATTTGAGTTGTGGTGAATGGATAAATTACGCAGAATAACTTTCAACTTTTGCCAGTGTTGATCTGTCAGCATGGTACGAGGCATAGCGAATAGTAAAATTGGGTTTGGCGATTTGATTTTACTACTTCGCTATTTTTTTAAGCTAAAAGTGTCAACACACCCTAATGATTTCAAAAATGTACAGAATTAGGAAGTTTCTCGCATCTTTATGAAAAAAACTTTAAAATAAGCGCAATTTGATGAGAGTGATGGTCATGAGTAAGCAACAGCCTACTTCAAAAAAACCTTTGGTGAATCTCCCATTCCCAATGCCAAATGCAGAACAAAGTGCTGACGATGTTGCACATAATCAGGTTCGTCCAAAACCTGAACAATATGCAGATCGTACTTGGATGCCACCACGTGGCACCCGTCGTTCAATGGGTAAACGTTAATTCGCCATTGAAATAAAAAAGCGCCCTGGTTAGGGCGCTTTTTTATTGATCATTCGCTGGGTTGTAATTGCTAACCCGTCGATCATTTTGTGCATAGTAGGTTTTTTTGTGTTCATACATCGCAGTGTCGGCACGTTTAAGTATATCTTCAACCCGCTCATTTGGCTGGCTGGTAGCAGTGCCAATCGACACACTAATCGGTTGATGATTATTAAATTGGTTATCTACCATTAAAAGCTCATGCAAACTTTCAATACAATGGTTCAATGCGGCTTCATCGGCGGCAGGTAATAGCACCACGAATTCATCACCACCGATCCTTGAAGCAGAGTATTGGGTATTTTCAATTAACTGATTCAGGGTATTACCCATACGGCGTAATAAGCTATCGCCTTGATCATGACCAAGGTTATCATTGATAGCTTTTAAGCCATTCATATCTAGGAAAATACAAGACACAGGACGTAGGTTGTTGCGCTCAAGTCTGTTGATTTCGGTGCTGTAGAAAGAGCGGTTATAAAGTTTGGTTAAGACATCATGCTTGGCCAAATACTCAAGATAATTTTCGGCTTTTTTGCGCGCAGTAATATCAGTGAGCGCCAGTTGTACCATACCCCAATCGTCTTCGAAGCCTGGAAACACGGCAAAATGCAACAACACATGGCGAATACTTCCATCGAGTGCATAATTGACTGCTTCGCAGTTATGTTGAATATTGCCATCCCACAGTTCGAGCAGCTGATGTCGAAAGGTCTGTTGGGTTGCGTTCTGAAAGACTTTATGCAAATTTTTAAGTAAATGGTCTTTGTCACGTGCAGCAAACAAATCGAGTGTAGCTTGGTTGACATCGGTAACCATGATGTCTCTGAGACATTCATTAATAAAGTCATTGTGGACATCAAGGAAAGTTTTAAAGTCACTGATCCCCAAACGACGTAAATGATCTAAACGTGCTTTGACTCGGCTAAAGTCCTCAACCCAAAGCGAAGTAGGCGAGTATTGAAAACGTGCTTCAGCAATTAAACGACTTTTTTCTTCTAAGCGTTGTGCATTGGCATAAGGCGTGATGTCTTCCGTGCTGATCAGAACCAATGAAAGATCGTGTTCATGACCAGGAAGTACTGTCCCGCGCAGGCGAATGTCAAGGCGATGACCTGTAAGCGTATAGTTTACGGCAGTGTTTTCAAATAAGGTCTCACCATTCCAAAGCGCGACCAGCTCATTTAAATGAGTGCTTGACATATCTGCTTTAAAAATTTGCGCAAGGTTCGCAGTTAAATCTTCAAAACTTTCGGCTTCAAATTGTTTTAAGGTTTGCGGGTTGACATGCAGGACTTTAATTTTATGCGCACAACTTAAAATACGTGATTTGTCTTCCAACAGAAAAGACGCAATATCTTCAACACCTTCACTCCGCCAAAGATCAAATTGTTTTTGTACTTCACTAAAGTCTTCTAACCACATGGCAATGGGAGATAATTCAAAAATAGGAGAGTCCAATAATTGCATTTATATCTCGTTTTTATGTTGGAATTTAAAGCAGTATAAGCGCTAAAAAAACTTTTTAAAATAATGTGATAAAAAAAGTTATTTTTAAAATTTATGTGAGTTTATGGGGGATTTAGTCAAAAAATGCATATTGATTGCGCATAGAAAGTGCATAAGCTCCAATGGTTTTGGAGCTTAAAGAGCGTTTATGCTGATAGCGATAAGCGCTAAATGCTTTGAGGTCGATAGCGAAAAGTTTGTGATTGTTGATATTGATGGTCGCGCCAAAATAAATTGATTACCAATAGGTTTGGAATCAATACCATGAAGAATAAATAAATCAAAAAATTCTTTCGTTGTTGTTGATAGATCTGCATGAAGTCTTGGCTGCTGATGGTTGTGTTGTCTGCTGTGACCGATAACACTAAAACTTCTGGGTAGATAAACTGACGGTTGTCTGTGTAATAACGGATACTAACCTTTTGTTGTTGAAGGTCTTCTAATAGCGGGCAGCTTTTAAAGCGATCCATGAAATTACAAACCAGTCTTAGTGGTTGCTGCTGAGAAGCTTCATTTAATACAATATCTTCATAGTGTGATTTATTACGCCCAGAGCCCACAGTGTAGCTATTTAACCGAATTTGGCCCTCGATGTGTTGTGGGTTAGGTATATGTTTTGCAATACGTACAGCCGAATAGTCAGTAAATTTGCTGAGACTGGAAAGTGCAAAAACATTAATGATGAAGAAGGGTGCCGTCATGAATAAAATATTTAAGAGGAGGTTGTTCTTTTTCGGTTGTTCGTTCTTTGTCTTTTTGAGGAAGGATAAGCATACAATGAAGATAAAGTAGACTGGGGATAGATTTATAAAACTAAAATCCTGAAATTGAGGCAGTTGATAAAATGCAATCAGCATGACAACGGCAATAGCCATACTGAAAAGTGCATGCTTGTTTCTTTTGGATTTTAAGGCTTCAAGTTGTCTATTTGTTTTCATGATTTATTTAAGTTTTTGAAAAGTATGATTATGATTCAGAGTGTAAGTGAACCTTTAAAAGTTAAAAAGGGAAAAGCAGGAACAATACCGTCACATTTTTTGTAGTAGTTGGCGATTGGGGGGTAGGGAAGATTTCAACAACTCTATTATTTTTAACTAAAAAGCCAACTCATAGAGTTGGCTTTTGGGGTTTGAAAGATGGGTTTCAACGAGAGGCTTTCCGCGCACGATGTTCGGGTTTTGGCGGTGCGATTTCTCGGCTGCCTTGCCAAACTTCAATGAAGTCTTGTTCATTGATATTATAAAGTTCCAACAGCGCTAAAATGGCACCACCAAAAAGCATGCGCCCCTCCGCGTTGGTCTCAAAATCAAATATTTTCCCTGACAGCGCATGTAAAATATCTTCAATTTCAAAAACACGATCGCGACCATTACTGTCGGTTGGATACATGCGTGTGTTGAGAATAATTTTGGCTAAACTTTTTTCATTATCGGTTAAGGCCAAATGCTGAATCAGCATGTCATCATTTTGAGTGCTGAAAATCACGGCATCATTAAAAATGGTATGCAAAAACTTTTTATTTAGACGTGGTAGTGTTCTTTCCACAAATGGGCGAAATGATGCGGGGAAAATAACATTATGAGAAATGCCTTTAAACATAGGAGCAATTTCTTCAACTTTATAACCTGCAATACCACAGCCGATAGAGGTTAGAAAGTAAGTCATTTTAGGGTGATTTTTGGTATAGATTTTAAAGTCATCAATATAGTGTTGAATTTGCGAGAGCGGCATTTGCTGTAAGTGTTCGTTCATGGTGGGAATGGCATAACTTTGCCCTGACCAACCACGTCCGACGCCTTTTATTGCGCCAAAGTGTTCAAGTGCAGTTCGGGCAGCACCATCCGCATGTTGACCTGCCATGTTACTACCAAACACAAATACGGTATGTTCATCTAGGTTTTTGACGATGCTTTCGTCATGATATTGGTATGTCATAGGCTCTGATTTTTCGCTCTTCTTCACTTCATGTTGCCCTTGAAATACGGGGGGGTCAAGTGAAAAATCTTTGTAATATTTTCAGTAAATTACATTAAAAATCTAAAAGCAAGAATTGCTCGGGATTGAATCTGTTAAAATAGTCGGTTGAAGAAGCAAATCTTGGGATATGTCTGTGAGTGAGAAACAACCTTTTGATTTAGTCACCAATTACCAACCCGCAGGTGATCAGCCGCAAGCCATCGAAAAGCTTGTTGCTGGAATAGAAAAGGGCTATCACGACCAGTTGTTACTTGGGGTTACGGGTTCAGGTAAAACCTATACCATGGCCAACGTGATTGCGCGGACGCAACGTCCGACCATTGTCATGGCACATAATAAAACCTTAGCCGCACAGCTTTATGGTGAGTTCAAATCTTTCTTTCCGAACAATGCCGTCGAATATTTTGTCAGTTATTATGACTATTACCAACCCGAAGCCTATGTGCCATCTTCAGACACATTTATTGAAAAAGATTCAGCGATCAATGACCACATTGACCAAATGCGTTTATCTGCAACACGTTCGCTCTTAGAACGTCGCGATGCAATTATTGTTGCTTCAGTTTCTGCTATTTATGGTTTGGGTGACCCCAATGCCTATATGAGCATGCTGCTGCATATTGTACAGGGCGATCGTATTGCACGTGATGATATCATTCGTCGTTTGGTGGAAATGCAATATAGCCGTAATGAGCTTGAGTTTTTACGCGGTACCTATCGTATTCGTGGGGAAATTATTGATATTTTCCCTGCGGAATCAGACCAGCATGCGATTCGAATCGAGTTGTTTGATGATGAAGTCGATTCGATTCGTTGGTTCGATCCACTGACAGGCAAACTGGTACGTAAAGTTCCGCGCATAACTATTTACCCAAAAAGTCACTATGTAACACCGAAAGATAATTTAGAGCGCGCCATCGGCACGATTCGTGAAGAGTTAAAAGAACGCTTAGGTTTCTTTCGTGCACATGACAAATTGCTTGAAGCACAGCGAATTGAACAACGTACCCGTTATGATTTAGAAATGATGCAGCAGTTGGGCTATACCAACGGTATTGAAAACTATTCACGTCATTTATCCGGTCGTCCTGCGGGCGAAGCGCCGCCAACCTTATTTGATTATGTTCCTGACGATGCCTTACTAATTATTGATGAGTCACACGTGACTGTGCCGCAAATTGGCGCGATGTATAAAGGTGACCGTTCGCGTAAAGAAAACTTGGTGAATTATGGTTTCCGTCTTCCTAGTGCGCTAGATAACCGCCCAATGCAGTTTGAAGAATGGGAGCGGATTACGCCAGCAACGATTTATGTCAGTGCTACACCAGCCAAATACGAGATTGAAAAAGCCGAGCAAATAGCTGAGCAGGTGGTTCGTCCTACAGGGTTGATTGACCCCGAAATTGAAGTACGTCCGGTATTGACTCAAGTTGATGATGTGTTGTCTGAGATCAATATCCGTAAAGATCTAGATGAGCGTGTTTTGGTAACCACCTTAACCAAACGTATGGCAGAAGATTTAAGCTCGTATTTGAAAGAGTATGGCGTCAAGGTTGCCTATCTGCACTCAGATATTGATACCGTTGAACGGGTGAAAATTATTCATGACTTACGTTCGGGTGTCTACGATGTCCTCGTCGGGATCAACTTACTACGTGAAGGCTTGGACATGCCTGAAGTGTCTTTAGTGGCTATTTTAGATGCGGACAAAGAGGGTTTCTTGCGTTCTGAGCGTTCTTTGATTCAAACCATTGGTCGTGCAGCGCGTAATGTAAAAGGCAAAGCGATTTTATATGGTGATCGGATTACCGATTCGATGCAAAAAGCCATTGATGAAACAGCCCGTCGTCGTGAAAAACAAATGGCCTTTAATGAGCTGCATGGCATTATTCCGCGTAGCACTATCAGACAAAATAAAAAGGATATTGATACAGGCGAAGTGCTGACAGATGATCAAGTTGAAAGTGGTATCACAGATCAACACCAAACCTTAAGTGCAGATCAGCAGCACTTGCTGTCCGATCCGAAACTTCTTGCCAAGCATTTAAGCAAGTTGGAAAAAGAAATGTTAAAAGCTTCTAAAGAGCTACAGTTTGAGCAAGCTGCACGTCTGCGAGATGAAATTTTGCGCTTAAAAGCACAACTTCTAACCTAAGTTGCATTTACATAACGCTACAGTAATTTGGGCAGAAAGCATTATTTTTTAAAGAGATGTTTATTTTTAGATCATAAATTCTGAAATATTAAAGGTACAGTTTATGTCTGCAAATCTTCCAAAGGCGGGTTTTACGCTTGCCAAAATTGCTGTAGGTGGTGCTGTTTTAGTCGGGTTAGGCATGGCAACCATGGCTTATGCCCAGAGCAAACCCTTAGCTGTGGTGGATAAGGTTGAATTAGACCGTTATTTGGGTGTTTGGTACGAAATTGCACGTAAGCCCATGTACTTCCAAAATAAATGTGGAAGTAATGTCTCGGCTACTTATACCCTGAATGAAAATGGCAATGTGACGGTAGATAACCGATGTTATGCCCAAGATGGTAAGTTGATGCAGTCCATAGGTGAAGCATTTGTACAAAACCCACCTTTTAACAGTAAGTTGAAAGTGAGTTTTTTACCTGAAGTGGTGCGTTGGTTACCCATGGCACGGGGGGATTATTGGATTTTAAAAATTGATGATGACTATGAAACGGTTTTAGTGGGTGAGCCACGCCGTAAGTATATGTGGGTGCTTTCTCGCTCGCCACAACCAGACCAAAAAGTCATTAATGAATACTTAGAATATGCAAAGTCAGTGGGTTATGACTTGAATGATTTGATTCATACCAAACAATTGCAAAAATAAAATCTATTAAGCCTTGAAAGCCATGCTGAAGCATGGCTTTTTTAGTTTCATATACGTATTTTAAAACTTGAATAATAAAGCTTTATACAGTCGAACGCTTTATAATCGGAGCCTGGTAAAAATCGCGTAAATCAATGTGGAGTGAAGGATGTATAAAGGTGTTGCACTATCGGTTTTAGCATCCGTCACTTTTGGGGTTTTGTATTTTTATACCTTTTTTTTAAAGCCTTTGGATAGTGAACAAACTTTTGCTTGGCGTATGCTTTCGACCTTACCCTTTTTAACCGCATTCATGTGGTGGAGTGGTGATTTAAAACTCATTTCGGAGTTGTTTAAGCGTATCTTTAAACAACCTTGGATGTTTGCTTGGTTATTGTTTAGTTCGGTTTTATGTACCACGCAGTTGTGGCTATTTTTATGGGGGCCCATGAATGGTCGCGGCCTACAGGTGTCGCTCGGCTATTTTTTACTGCCTTTGGTCATGGTGTTGGTTGGTTGCATCCTTTACAAGGAAAAACTATCCCGCTGGCAAATGGCTGCGGTAGCCCTTGCTATGCTTGGGGTAGGACATGAAATTTGGCGTATTGGTAGCATGGCATGGGAAACGGTTTATATCGCTTTGGCTTATCCTTTGTATTTCTTCCTGCGCCGTGTTTGTAAAACGGATCATTTGGGTGGCTTCTGGTGGGATCTGTTTTTGATTTTACCTGTCGCATTCTATTTGGGCTTTGTGCATAGCGATAGTTTGGCTTTGATACAACAGTTTCCACATCTGATTTTGGCGGTCATTGGACTGGGTTTCTTAAGTGCGATGGGGCTTGGAAGTTATATACTCGCGAGTCGTTATTTACCTTTTGTGATTTTTGGTTTGCTGAGTTATTTGGAGCCAGTTTTACTGGCAGGAGCATCAGTTGCCATGGGAGAGCGTATAGAGGCAGGTGAGTGGTTTACTTATATTCCAATTTGGTTTGCAGTCTTATTGCTTATTATTGAAGGCGTGTTGCATTTATATAAACAGCAACAAAATAAAAAACAGCTCGAACGAAATATTGAGCATTTTGAAAAACAGCAACATTCAGACTAATTTGATGATGTTTGGAGCTGTCATTGCACTAGAATTTGGGCGATAAGCATGTTTCTGATTTGTTTTTTGCCCTTTAAGAATAATTGACTGTTTGATAAAACATCATTTGCGTAACTGTTTATTTTTTATCTAAAAAAATATTTTTTTAATTTTTATACTGCAAAATCATAAGACTAAATGCAATCATTTCTTAAATTAATAATGAATATACGACAAAAAACATCATGCATTTACAGCTTTCGATTCAAACTTGGCGCTAAATCCTTTACAATTGTTGGGTTTTAAAATTTATGCTTAGATTAAATTAATTAGAGGACGTATCTGTGAGCAAAGAGACTATCATCGCCCTACACGCAGAACACCAAGGTCGCTGGAAAAACCGTGAAGAAATCGCGGAACAAATGATCGCTTTGATCGGTCAGCTTTACCGTGAAAAAAATATTGTGGTTTCAGTGTTTGGACGTTCTTTAGTTAACCGTTCAGTTATCCAAATTTTAAAAGCGCACCGTTTCACTCGTATGATGGACGTTGAACTTTCAGTTGTACACACGTTCCCAATTCTTGAAGCGTTAGCTAAAATTGAAAATATCGGTACTGCTGAAATTGATCTAGGCAAATTAGCCGTTGCGTTTAAAGAGCAAGGTGGCGATGTTGATGCATTTGTTGCAGCAGCTGTTAAATCTGTAGAAGGTCGTGCGACTTCAGTAGAAGGCCGTGACGTTGTTCTTTACGGTTTTGGTCGTATCGGTCGTATTCTTGCACGTTTAATGATTGGTCAGTCTGGTCTTGGCCGTGGTTTGAACCTAAAAGCGATTGTGGTTCGTAAGTCATCTGATGGTGATTTGGAAAAACGTGCGTCTTTATTACGCCGTGACTCAATCCATGGTCCATTCTCTGGTACGATTTCTGTTGATGAAGAAAACGAAGCAATCATTGCAAACGGTCAATTCATTAAAGTGATTTATGCGTCGAACCCAACTGAAGTTGATTATACCGATTATGGTATTAGCAATGCGTTAGTGATCGACAACACGGGTAAATGGCGTGATGCTGAAGGTCTTGCTCAACACCTTAAGTGCCCAGGCGCTGCACGTGTGATCTTGACTGCACCAGGTAAAGGCGACATGAAGAACGTAGTGTTTGGTGTGAACCAAGCAGACATTCTTGATGAAGATACCATTATCTCTGCTGCAAGCTGTACAACCAACGCAATTACACCAACACTTAAAGTTTTACATGACAAATACACAGTGTTGAATGGTCACGTTGAAACAGTTCACTCGTTCACAAACGACCAAAACTTAATCGACAACTACCATAAAGCAGACCGTCGTGGTCGTGCTGCAACGTTGAACATGGTGATTACTGAAACAGGTGCGGCTAAAGCGGTTGCTAAAGCACTTCCAGCACTTCAAGGTAAATTAACAGGTAACTCTGTACGTGTTCCAACACCAAACGTTTCACTTGCGATTTTGAACTTAACTTTAGATAAAGAAGTTGATCGTGATGAAGTGAACGAATACATTCGTAAAATTTCAATCAGCTCTAGCCTTCAAGGTCAGATCGGTTATACCAACTCGACTGAAGTTGTATCATCTGACTTTATCGGTTCGCGTACAGCAGGTGTATTTGATGCGCAAGCAACAATCACTTCGGGCAACCGTTTAACTGCATATGTTTGGTACGATAATGAAGTTGGTTATAGCTGCCAAGTTTTACGTATTGCAGAGCAAATGGGCGGCGTAAGCTATCCAAAAATTCCAGCTGAAACAAATGCATAATTTGTAATAGCGACTAAAAAGAGCCTCAATTGAGGCTCTTTTTTTTGCGCTGTTGTTGTGGATGAGGCCAATCAGGTGCGTTGGGGTGACATAAGTATTGGCTTGAGTGGTAAGAGTTGCCAATGTTTAATCCCTACTAATTTACTTAGAATAATTAGAATACTGTGTAGAATAGGGTGATAAAAATTATAGAGTCTGGTTGGTATACCGCCCCCAATGACTTTCTAAGCTGACAACCGGATGATATTTGTCAGATAAAAGAAAATAAAACAAAAGGAATTTGAATTTGCAAGTGAAGCATGTGCTAAGTGGATTGGCATTCATTGTGTTGGCATCTGTATGCGGTGTGCTTATCGCTATTTGGATGTTTAAACACTTTAATATTTATATTCCCTTAGAAAATCAAAAAGTCAGTATTGATCTGCAAGAGCCTTTACAAGCTGAGGTTAAAATTCATGATGCCTTAGATGTTGATATCACAGGGCGCGTCAATGCAGAAATTCCGATCCGTGAAAACCTGAATATTCCACTGACCCAAACGCTGACTCCACGAGTGTATTTTGATAATCAGGTTCCGATTAAAACCACCATTCCAGTGCGTGAAACCTTGAAAATTAATCAGAACATGCCTGTAGATACCAAGGTACAGGTGAAAGTCATGGGGCGAGATGTGACTTTGCCTTTAAAAGGCAATATTCCTATTCAGTTGGATGTGCCGATTCATATCGATGTGCCACTTGAACAGCAAGTACACCTCAAATTTGATGCACCTGTGAAAACCGTACTGAAAGAAAATCTACATATTCCAGTAAATACAGTGGTTAAGACCAATATTCCAATACAGGGGCATTTAAAGGTTCCCATTAAAACGGCATTGAAAGCGTCGGTGGATGTACAGAATACATTGCCAATTGAAATTAAGCAGGGGGAGTTGAAAATTCCACTCAATAGCTTGCAATTACTGCGTGAAAAACCTCAACCTCAAGAACACGTGAAGCCATAGGGGGGGAGTATGCGGATATTCCAGTCTGCAAAGCGGCTTATACTGAGTTTTGTGTGCATTGTAATTTTGGTGGCTGTGCTGTTTTGGTTGTACCTGAATATTCAAGCTAATATGCAAGTGTCAGCGAGTGAAGCCCAAATTCAACTATCAGACTCCTTACCGACCAAAATCCAAGTGGGTAATTATTTAGAAACCCAATCCGTTGGGACTTTAGATACGCAACTGAAAATCGATCAGAAAATCAACCTGCCTTTGACAGGGAAATATTTGGCAAATTTAGAGTTTGAAGTAGAAGTACCCGTTTCAGTATCTATTGATTATCAAACAGAGGTGCTCATTGATCAAAATATGCCGTTGGAGACAACTACAGACCTAATTTATCAAAATAAACTATTGCCTAAGTTCCCACTCACTTTAGATATTCCGATTAAGCTGGCTGTACCATTTCATTTAAAGCAAGACTATCAGATCCCAATCAAAATTATGTTTAATGGCTTGGTCTATTTTGAGTTTGATGAGCAAGTGCGTCTGCATGTGTTACATCAGTTTGCACCACAGTTAAATTTGAATGACCCAATGACTATGCGAAAAATAGCAAGCTTCAATGCGACCATGTATAACACGGAACGGAGTACGACTGCGAATTTGGAGATGAATATGACACTACCTGTGAAGAACATTCATCCATAAAAAACACCACCAATCACTGGTGGTGTTTGAATGTGAAGATTAAATGATTGGCTTAAAGTGCGGCTTTAATCGAATCTTGAATACTGGTGGTCTTATGTCCAATCAATTGTTCTAGGTCTTTACTGTTGCTGTACATCGCGCCTTTGGCGGTCTGCACATCGGCATCCACAATCACATCAATCAAGTGTGATGGGAGGTTGGCTTGAATTAAGCCTTGACGCAGGTCATCGGCAGACAAATTTTGATAGATAACTGGCTTATGAGTTGCCTGACTGATGAATTGAGCCAAATCAGCTTTAGTAAAACTTTCAGAACCTGCCAATTCATAGGTTTTATTCTCATGACCTGTTGAAGTTAAAACTTTGGCTGCAGCTTCAGCATAATCTATACGCGATGCTGAGCTAATTTGGCCATCTTGAGCTGCGCCAAAAAGCGTCCCAATTTCAATGGTGTGAGCAACACCTGCAAGGTAGTTTTCGCTATACCAGTTATTTCTTAAGAAGGTATAAGTGATTCCACTGTCTTGAATTAGTTTTTCGGTTTCACGGTGTTCTTGGGCTAAGCCGAGTGGGGACTTATCTGCACGAAGTAAGCTAGTATAAGCAAGATAAGGTACGCCGGCCACTTTCGCAGCATCAATCACTGCTTTGTGTTGAGGTGTACGGCGACCAATTTCATTGGCTGAAATGAGTAATAACTTATCTATTCCTAATAAAGCAGGAGCTAGTGTTTCAGGGCGGTCATAATCAAACTCACGCAGCTCAATACCTTGGACTTTGAAATGTTCAGCTCTATCAATGTTACGAACCAGCGCAACAATATTCTGGGCAGCGGTCAGCTGCAAAAGTTGCTCTATAACGAGGTTGCCAAGTTGTCCTGTTGCGCCTGTGATTGCAATTTTCATAATTCACCTATGTTGGTTGTTTTCTATACTTGATGGTTGTATCTTAATCTGTTAACTTACTAAATGTAAGTACGTACCAAAAAGTAAGTAATAAACCAAATGGAGAGAAATGATGCACACCTATGCGACAAGCAAATTGTTAGGTCAAGTTTTATCCACGGAGTGTCCATCTCGTGAAATTTTGGAGCATCTTACGAGTAAATGGTCGGTACTGGTGTTGCGCTGTTTAAGTGATGGCGTACATCGTTTTAGTGAGCTCAAGCAGCGTATAGAAGGAGTGAGTGAGAAAATGCTTTCTCAGACGCTCAAAACGCTTGAGCATGATGGCTTTATTCTACGGACGGTCTATCCCGTGGTGCCGCCCAAAGTAGAGTACCAATTGACGATCTTGGGTTCTCAAGCCGCTGAGAAAACCATGTATTTGATTGGTTGGATTGAAAAAAGTTTGCCTGAAATTCTAGAAAGCAAGGAGCGAGTAGCAGCTTTAAAATAAAAGATGACAAGTAATGTGGATTGGTTGCGTGAATTCTTAATTACACTTTAATAGTGAATCCCTCAGGAGTGCGGAAGTGGATTAGAGCTGATTCAAATTTCAGGCTGTGAAAAGTCTTGTTATCAAACAAGCTATTCTTTTAGTGCGCTATTTTGATGTGAAAATCCTTTTTGAAAGTAAAAGTTGAGTAGGATTGAATAAAGTGAATCGAAGAGTGGCCTAACGACTAAATGGTCAGCACATTTAAATTAAAAAATGAAGAAAATCAGGTGAAAAGTGTCAAAAAATTAGATTTTGGTATTTTTGTGACTAAATTTCATGTTTCGCTGAATAATTCTATTCGAGAAATTTTGTAAAATATGGCAGAATATGCGGTTTTAAAGTATTTAGAGGATTGGCAGCATGCGCTTTGTTGATGAAGCAGTCATTACCGTAGAGGCTGGCGACGGTGGCAATGGCGTAGCCAGTTTTCGCCGTGAAAAATTCGTACCTTTTGGTGGTCCAGACGGTGGTGATGGTGGTCGTGGTGGTAGCGTATTTATCGAAGCTGATGATAATACCAGTACCCTTGTAGACTTCCGTTATACTCGCCGCTTCCGTGCGGAGCGAGCTAAAAATGGTCGTGGCGCGAACTGCGCAGGCCGTGGTGGTGAAGACACAGTATTAAAGGTTCCTGTAGGTACAACCATTGTTGACACTGACTCAGGTGACATTATTGGCGACTTGGTTGAAAGTGGTCAACGTGTGCTTGTTGCAGCGGGTGGTGATGGTGGTTTGGGGAATACTCACTTCAAATCATCGACGAACCGTTCGCCACGTAAGTGTACCCATGGTTTTAAAGGTGAATTCCGTGAAATTCGCTTAGAGCTAAAAGTACTGGCCGATGTTGGCTTACTGGGTATGCCAAACGCAGGTAAATCGACGTTTATTCGTGCCGTATCAGCAGCAAAACCTAAGGTTGCAGACTATCCATTTACTACGATGGTTCCAAACCTTGGTGTGGTTGATGCAGACAGTCACCGTTCATTTGTAATGGCGGATATTCCTGGCTTGATCGAAGGGGCTTCTGAAGGTGCGGGTCTTGGTATTCGTTTCTTAAAGCACTTGGCGCGTACGCGTATTTTGCTTCACATTGTAGATGTTCAGCCGATTGATGGTTCTGATCCTGCATACAATGCAAAAGCGATCTTGGGTGAGTTAGAGAAATTCTCTCCGACACTTTCAAAGTTACCTATCGTTCTAGTGTTAAACAAAGTTGACCAACTTGCAGACGATACGCGTGATGAATGGTGTCAGCATATCTTAGATGAAATGCAGTGGGATGGCCCTGTATTTAAAACTTCAGGTTTGATGTCTGAAGGGACAAAACCAGTTGTTTATTACCTGATGGATCAAATTGAGCAACAACGTGAACGTGAGCTTGAAGATCCTGACTATGCAGCAGAAGTGAAAGCATTCCGTGAGCAGCTTGAAGCTGAAACACGCGAACAAACTATTGCCGCTAAAGAAGCATATCGTGAAATGCGTCGCCAACAACGTCTTGCAGGCCTGTTGGCTGATGATGATGAAGACGATGATGAAGATGACGGCGAAATGGAAGTGTTTTACGTACGTTAAGCTCGTAATGAGTAACTGAGGACAAGATGATAGAAGTGGTAGATGGGCAACGTAAGCTCGAAGCTTGTAAACGAATCGTTGTTAAAATCGGATCATCTTTACTCACAGCAAATGGGCAAGGTCTAGATATAGATGCAATTTCGCATTGGGCGAAACAAATTGCAGATCTACACAATGCAGGACATGAGATTATTCTGGTGTCGTCAGGAGCTGTGGCTGAAGGTATGGTTCGTATGAAGCTAGACAGCCGACCCACCGATCTACCCAGTCTTCAGGCGTGTGCTGCCATTGGTCAGATGGGCCTTATTCATACGTGGTCAAGTGTGCTTGAAAAACATCATATTCAGACCGCGCAAGTGTTATTAACCCATGATGATTTGGCAGACCGTCGTCGTTATTTGAACTCGTGTGACGCTTTACAGAACTTGATTGAATGGCATGTCATTCCTGTAATCAACGAGAATGACACGGTTTCGACCGATGAAATTCGCTTTGGTGACAATGACACGCTTGCTGCGATGGTTGCAGGTCAAGTCCATGCAGATTTGTTAATTATTTTGACTGATCAGCAAGGTATGTTCGACTCAGATCCACGTTCAAATCCAGACGCTAAACTGTTCCATACTGTGCGTGCTCTAGATGAGAGTTTGTTTGATATGGCTGGCGGTGGCGGCAAGTTTGGTCGTGGTGGTATGTTGACCAAAGTCCGTGCTGCACGCTTAGCTGCAAAGTCTGGCTGTCCAACGCTGATTGCCAGTGGTGAAAGCGACAATGTGCTTGCGCGTTTGATGGATGGTGAAATGCTCGGGACATTGTTTATTACAGATAATGACCGCATTACCGCTCATCAACAGTGGTTGGCGGCTCACTTACAAACTGCGGGTCGTTTAGTGTTGGATGATGGTGCTGTCAAAGCCATTAAAGATAATCATCGTAGTTTACTTCCAGTTGGTGTGAAAGCTGTGGAAGGGCATTTTGAACGCGGTGACGTGGTTGAATGTGTTGATATCCAAGGTGGCCGTGTTGCGGTCGGGCGTGTCAACTTTAGTTCGCGCTCTGCGGAGCTGGTAAAGGGCTTGGCGTCAGATAAAGTTCACCAAGTTCTAGGTGAAGCACGTTCACTTGAGATGATTCATCGCAACCACATGGCGATCTACTGATTTAAATGCATTAAAAAAAATCCCGCTTTCGAGCGGGATTTTTTGTTTTAAAGCAAAAGTTATTTGATATAGCCTTTTTGAATGAGGGGCTTAAATAAGTAAAAGTGAAGGGTGAGTGCCCATTGCATGATTTTCTCTTTATAGAGATTCCAAAGCTTTAATCCAAAGAAGTTTAAGGCAAAAGCCAATAGAAAAGCGCCGAGCATATCTAAAGGAAAATGTACACCAAGATAGACACGTGACCATGCAACCAGCCAAGCCATGACCAAGAGAAAAATTCCCAGTTTACGCTGCGCAGAGAATAGATAAGAAAAGGCGATACTGCTAAAAATCAGCATATGGTCACTTGGAAAAGAGCCATTGGGTGCATGGTAAATGAGAGTGCGTCCGACCTCCATGACAAAAGGCCGTGGGTGATAATACACATGAGAAATACATTGGCTGATCAAAATGGCGATACTGGTAAAAATAAACGCCTTCAATATCTGTTTTTTAGTGTCATAGTTACCACGTAGCCAAAACCAAGCAAACAGTAAAATCATACAATAGAGCAGGTCATTGGCGATAAAAATGGCAAAATGAATACTGGTATTAGTGGCTTCAGGAGAAGCATTAATCCATGAAAAAAGCGATAAATTAAGTTCTGAAAGAGTCATGAAAGTGGATTGTGTTTATAAAGTACGGAAGAGAGTCATAATTTTGTCATATTGTTAAAATAAAAAAGACCACAAAAATGTAGTCTTTTTTAACAGTTCAATGTAGTTGAACTAATTAGCTTTCAGTTTTAGAAATCAAATGACGTTTGAAGGTAGAAGGTACGTGGTTGCCCTACATATTTTCCGCCTGTTGAGTCAGTAGAACGTGTGAAATATTGTTTATCAAACACGTTTTTAACGCCACCCGCGATTTTTAAACCGTGAAATTGCTCACCAAAGTCATATGCTGTACGCACGGCAAAAGTGGAATAACCTGGAATATCACCTAATTTTCCATCAGCCGATTCGTCAGTTTGATAGGTATCACCCGAACCTGGAGAATGCTGCTTAGATTGGGCAAACATATCTGCATTGACTCTCCATTGATTCACTTTATAGCCTAAACCAACATTTGCTGTGTGACGTGAGTAGAATGGAAGATCTTTGTCTTCAAAGTCGCCTGCTTCAGCCACAGCTTTGGTGAAGGTGTAGTTGCTATAGAGTTTTAAGCCCTCAAGCGCATCGGTTAAATAGGCAAAGTCATAAGCCAGACCAAGTTCTACACCTTTGTGGCTGGTTGCGCCTAAGTCTGTCCAAATGCCATTGTTCTGGGCATCGCGTTCTAAAATTAACTCTTTTTTGAAGTCTAAATAAAACGCGGTTAATTCTGCATTTAGACCATTGCCTAAATATTTCGTCCCAATTTCATAGTTATTGGACTTTTCAGGATGCAAGCCATCAGTTGTGCTTTGTGCAACACCACCTTCTAAACGTGCCAATTGGTTATATTGCTGTGGGCCGAATGAAACGCCCGCATTGGCAAAAATGTTCCAATTGTCTGTTGCTTTATACATGACCGATAGGCTGGGTAAAAACTCATGTGAATCAATTTTTGGAGAAACGGTATTAACTGCTACGCCTTGGTTATAGGCAGTAAAATTGTTATGCGTTTCAATTGATTCAAAACGTAGTCCCGGTGTGATGACCCAGTTACCTAAATCGAAGCGGTTATCTGCATAAATTGCATGTGCTTTAGTGCCACCTTCACTCGTGGTACGTGCTTTAATTTCGGTCACAGGTACATTCAATGCATATGTCGATGAGCGACCTGAGAACTCAGAACTATCTTCATCTAAATAACGATAGCCGATAGTGAATTCGCTATTTGAGTTACCTAATTGGTATGCACGAGACCAGCGCGGTTCAATGGCAAAAACTTTGTAGTCGCGTGGAGAGGTGTCCATACGCGAAGTCGTTGCACTAACATCTGTCTCTAAGTCGCTCGTGCGAAATGAGTCAATATAATAGGTCAGCAATTCAAAGTTATTTTTTCATCTTGATGGGTATAGCGGAATGACACATCTGAGCGGCGACCAGAAAAATAATTACGTGACTTATTTGACTGATAAGGGTTTTGTGCATATTTTTCAGCAGTTAAGCCTTCAGGCATTTCACCATAACCTTCATAGTGATATAGGTTTAAGGCAATCGCATCCGCATCTGTAATTTGATAGGCCATTTTTAACATGACATCGTCAATGTCAGTTTTATTATTGGCTTCACGGTAGCCATCACCTTTTGTGCCAGAATACAGTAAAGCAAGGCCTAAACCATTATCTAAGGTTCCGCCTACAAATAAGTTCGGGCTGTATTTGACTTGATCTGTACCCGAAGCATATTCGGTCGTTAGGCTGACATTACCTGCAAACTCTTGAGGAATCGCGCGAGTTGCAAAGTTAATGATACCGCCAACGTTCTGCGGTCCAAAACGTACAGAGCCTGCACCACGAACCACATCCACAGATTCAATATTGCCTAATGATACTGGTGCTAGAGAAAGCTGAGGCTGTCCATAAGGCGCAAATGATAGCGGGACACCATCAAGCAGTACTGTAGAGCGAGGAGATAAACGAGAGGCTAAACCACGGACCCCAATATTGAGTGAAACATCACTGCCACCAGTACCATTATTTTCTTGGACTTGAACACCAGGCACTTGCTTCAGGGCATCTTTAATTGAAGTCGCAGCAACTTCATCTAAGCGATTGCGAGTAATAATCGTACGAGCGCCTGCATGCTTTTGCACTTTCTCTGCATTGGCATCTTCTAACCAGTTGCCTTGTGCTTCAAGTTTGATGGTCGGAAGCACATTGTTGCTGGTTGCTTCAGTGAGTTCTTCTGCTTGTGCATAGGTCAAGCAGCTCATAGAAAGTCCAATCGCAATACTGAGTTGTTTGGCTTTGAATAATCTGCGATCCTGCAGATGAAGACGTGATGAAATCATTCTTTTGTGCGCAATCCATAATAAAGAGCGCGGCTATCATATGCTGAACTTTGTTGAAATTAAATAATAATCATTATCACTTATTGCAATTAAAACACTAAAATTAATAGGCGAATTAAAGTTTTATTGATGGATACACAATAAAAAAGCCACGTTTAACATGGCTTTTGAGATGAATTTGAATGAAATCTATTATTTAAGTTGAACAGTACCATTTGCATTCACAGTGATTTTAGATTCACCGCCTGCAACATCTTGCATTGGCGCATCAGCTGCTGCAAATTTTGCACTTTCTGCACGCATCATGACTGGGCGAGGGTAGTAGTTGCTGGTATTAATGTTTAAGTTAACCAAGTTATAACCTGACTTACTCCATGCTTGTGCTAATGATTGCGCACGCTGTTGAAAGTTTTTCGATGCTTCAACAATCAGCTCATTTTCCACTTTCTTACGTTGTGTGTCGGACACACTGAAGCCGATTGACTGTGTTTGGAAGTTTTGCTGTAGCTCACCAATCAATTGGCTCGCCGCTTTAAAATCGGTACTTTCTAAATTAATTTCAGCACGACCACGCCATTCTTTTAACTTTTGGTTGTCATCGTTGTAAATTGGGTAGGTGGTTTGAGAACCTGTTTCGACTTTTACGCTTGGATATTTACGAGCTAAAGCTGTGGCTTGATTCATCAGCTGCGTAATTTGTGTAGCGAGCTCGGCAGGTTGTTTGTTACTACGTTCAACGTAAAGCGTTGCATTCATTAAATCGTTGGATACTTGGCGTGTTGCCTCGGCCTGAACATTGACAATATTGTAGTTTAATTGGTTCTCAGACTGAGCAAAAACTGCTGAGCTAAATAAAGCACTAAGCGCGATTGCTGGGATGAAGAATTGACGCATTTTTATTCCTTTTTTATTTAGGAGGAGTTTTGCAACATTTGTAAAAAGCTTAAAGCCAATTTGTGGTGAATTTGCGAAAATATTGTGGTTCGATTGTAAAAAAAAGGTATAAAATATTTTTCAGAAAAACCTAGATAAATCTATTTATTTCAAAAACTTATTTTTCAACCAAGGTGAGTATTTTGAATTTTTGTGGCGAAGTTGAAAAATAAATAAATTCATCGGCTTTTCTTTACGTTGTCACACTATAAGAGGATAATTTAAGCTATGGTTTGGCATGATATATTTTTTTAGTAAATTTCTGGCAGATAATGTGCAAAAGCTGTTTATTTTATTGAAAATTTCTGTATCATCCGCCTCCTAGTTATGAAGTATCCAAACTCTATCTGACTAGAATTTATAAAGCGCCGAGTCAAAGGACCAAAAGTCACCCGACTTATTTCTTTCAACCCATATCAGAGATGGTAATTCGATATGAGCGTTTCTTCTGTAAACCCTGCCACTAATACTACTAACGAATACTATTTGACTCGCCAAAGTCAGATGGAATCCAATGTTCGTAGCTATCCACGGAAATTACCGTTAGCGATAGCCAAAGCATTAGGCTGCTGGGTTACTGATGTTGAAGGTACAGAGTACCTCGATTGTTTAGCTGGGGCAGGAACATTGGCTTTGGGCCATAATCATCCTGCGGTAATTCAAAGTATTCAAGATACACTTGCAAGTGGCCTTCCTTTACATACTTTGGATTTAACGACACCTTTAAAAGATGCATTTACTGAAGCATTGCTTGAACAATTACCAGGCGGTAAGGAAGAGTATTGTTTACAGTTCTGTGGTCCATCTGGTGCAGATGGCACGGAAGCAGCAATTAAATTAGCGAAGACGTATACCGGTCGTAGCACAGTGATTAGTTTCTCTGGTGGCTACCATGGTATGACGCACGGCGCTCTTGCAATGACAGGTAATCTGTCTGCGAAAAATGCTGTAAATGGTTTAATGCCAGGCGTTCAATTTATGCCGTATCCGCATGAATACCGTTGCCCACTTGGTTTAGGTGGCGAAGCGGGTGTGGATGCTTTGACATATTTCTTTGAAAACTTCATTGAAGATGTTGAAAGTGGTGTAACCAAGCCAGCTGCTGTCATTCTTGAAGCAATTCAAGGTGAAGGCGGTGTGGTAACAGCGCCAACCAAATGGTTGAAAAAAATCCGCGAAGTGACTGAAAAACACAACATTGTGTTGATTCTTGACGAAGTTCAAGCAGGCTTTGCACGTTCAGGCAAAATGTTCGCATTTGAACATGCGGGTATTGAACCTGACGTAGTAGTAATGTCTAAAGCCGTTGGTGGTAGCTTACCACTTGCTGTATTGGGTATTAAACGTAAGTTTGATGCTTGGCAGCCAGCAGGTCACACGGGTACTTTCCGTGGTAACCAATTGGCAATGGGTACTGGTCTTGCAACGATCAAAACTATCAAAGAACAAAAGCTTGCGCAAAATGCACAAGAACGTGGTGATTTCTTACAAGCTGAATTTAAAAAGCTTGCTCAAGAGTTCCTATGTATCGGTAACGTGCGTGGTCGTGGTTTGATGATTGGTGTTGAAATTGTTGATGAGCGTAAACCAGCGGATCATATGGGGTCTTTACCTGCAGATGGTCAACTGGCAGCAGCGATTCAAGCGGCATGCTTTAACAACAAGTTATTGTTAGAAAAAGGCGGTCGTAACGGTACAGTGATTCGTTTACTTTGCCCACTTATTATCACTCAAGCTGAATGTGAAGAAGTAATTGTTCGCTTTAAGAAAGCAATTGCTGAAGCACTTGTTGCAACTCGAGGCGCGTAATCATGGTTGATTTTGCAGAACACCGTAAGGCGTTACTCTGCAATGATGCTGCATCCATTGCTGACTATTCGTCAGCAATGGACCAAGCGACTAAAGCAGTTGCAGCATGGTTGCAAAATGATAAAATGTACACAGGCGGTAGCATTAAAGAGCTACGCAGCGCGATTGCATTTAATCCTTCTAAAGAAGGTTTGGGTGTACAAAAGTCACTTGAACGTATGATTGAGCTTTTCTTAAACAAAAGCTTAAAAGTCCATCACCCGCACTCGCTCGCGCATTTGCACTGCCCAACTATGGTGACTAGTCAAATTGCTGAAGTGCTGATTAATGCAACGAATCAATCAATGGATTCTTGGGACCAAAGTCCTGCAGGTTCATTGATGGAAGTTCAGTTGATTGACTGGCTTCGTCAAAAAGTGGGTTATGGTGCAGGTCAAGCTGGTGTGTTCACTTCTGGTGGTACACAGTCAAACTTGATGGGTGTACTGCTTGCACGTGATGCATGTATTGCGAAAAACTGGAAAGACGAAAACGGTAATCCGTGGTCTGTACAGCGTGATGGCGTGCCGGGCGATGCGATGCGCAACGTCAAAGTTATTTGTTCTGAAAATGCACACTTCTCTGTGCAAAAGAACATGGCGATGATGGGCATGGGTTTCCAATCAGTCGTAACCGTTCCTGTGAACGAAAACGCTCAGATGGATGTGGATGCACTTGAAAAAACCATGGCTCACCTTCAAGCTGAAGGTAAAATCGTGGCATGTGTGGTTGCAACTGCGGGCACAACCGATGCAGGTGCGATTGATCCACTGAAGCAAATTCGTGAAATCACCAACAAATATGGCGCGTGGATGCACATTGATGCGGCGTGGGGCGGTGCTTTAATCCTATCGAACAATCACCGTGATATGTTGGATGGGATCGAGCTTTCTGACTCTATTACGCTTGATTTCCATAAGCATTACTTCCAAACCATCTCTTGTGGTGCGTTCTTGTTAAAAGATGAAGCGAACTATCGTTTCATGCACTACGAAGCTGAGTATTTAAACTCAGCTTATGATGAAGAGCATGGCGTGCCAAACTTGGTGTCTAAGTCACTTCAAACAACCCGTCGTTTTGATGCGTTGAAGCTTTGGATGACTGTTGAAGCACTTGGTGAAGAGCTCTATGGTTCTATGATTGACCACGGCGTTACTTTAACTCGTGACGTTGCTGATTATATCAATGCAACTGCTGGTTTAGAGATGTTGGTTGATCCACAATTTGCATCTGTATTGTTCCGTGTGGTTCCAGCAGGCTATCCAGTAGAATTGCTTGATACCTTAAACCAAAACGTTGCAGATGAATTGTTTGCACGTGGTGAAGCGAATATTGGTGTAACTAAAGTAGGCCAAAATCAATCATTGAAAATGACGACTTTAAGTCCAGTTGCGACTTTAGATAACGTGAAGAACCTGCTTAGTCTTGTCCTTGCAGAAGCGGATCGTATCAAAGGTCCAATCGCAGATGGAACCTATACACCTGCAATTGCTTAATCGATTGTTTGTGTTAAAAAAGGAGCTGATATCAGCTCCTTTTTTATGTGTTCTAAATATTAAAGAACATAACATCACTGGCTAAGTTTCTAATTTTAATTATGTTGGAGATGCTTTATTTTTCTATGAAGTAGTTGTCGATATCTGCTTCAACTATGATTTTCAGGAAAATGAGCTTCAATAGTTAAGACTAAAGCTAAATATTCGGGCTTTTGATTTTCAACAGGCAAATGATTTCCTTCACGAATTTTCAAGTTAAAGGTATGACCTGCACGACAGGCAAGTCCTTATCATAATCCCGAAAAATTGGGGGGTAAATAAACGTGTTTGGCTAGCTGTCATGGGAAATGTCGCACTCATATGACTTGTCACGCTTATTACGAAAAATGAATGGTTAAGGCGGCAGTAAGGGGAGGAGAAACCCAAAATCTCCTTCTTTGAGCTATCTTTTAGAAAAAAGATAAAGCGGTGTCGTCAGAAATACCCATTATTCGGACAAATATTTCTAAAAATAAGAAAAGTACCTGAGTCTGAAAGTCATAAATTTGCTCTCGTATTTGAGATGAGCATGCTATTTTTCAGTAATAAATAAGGGATAAAAGGTAAAAATTAAGACCTAAATGATGCTCAATTTTCTAAATATGACACCACTCATTTGTCATTTATAGGTTATGAAATTCTGACAAATGGCGAAAATTTATATGGATTTTGCATATAGGTATACGCAAAGTTTTATAGATTAGAAGGGATATTCAATGTTAAATAAATCAAAGTCTATGGAGTTCTTTTTTGCTTTATGTATTGATTCTAAATGTGTTTTATTTTTTATAAAAGCGTAAAAGATGTTTATGTAAAATGAATTACGCACTCTCGGTATATCGAAATAAGAAAAATTCTTTACGTGTTTAGACTGGGTGAAATTGAACAAAGTGTAACGAATCATGGAAAAATAAAAATAAACATCATGAAAGTGTCACAATGCTGTAACTTGCTTGTCATATTCTGAAATCAAAATGCAGTTATCCAAAAAAGTACAAGACTGAATAAAAAGTGGCGTACTTCAAAATGTTTAATATGTGAGATAACAAATATGCGCTTAAACCATATCGCACTTGCAGTAGTAGTTTCTGGGGCAGCTGTAGCAACCACGGCAAACGCAGCTCGTGACACAATCCAAATTGCGGGTTCTTCAACAGTTTTACCATATGCAAGTATTGTTGCTGAAGAATTTGGCAATACTTTCCCACAATTTAAAGCACCAGTTGTTGGTTCTGGCGGTTCTTCAGGTGGCTTAAAACAGTTCTGTAATGGTGTGGGTGATAACACAATTGATATCGCAAACGCATCTCGTAAAATTAAAGATACAGAATTAGCTGCTTGTAAGAAAGCTGGTGTGAACCAAGTGATCGAAATCAAAATTGGCTATGACGGTATTGTATTCGCTTCAAATGCAAGCAAAGCAGCATATAAATTACGTCCACAGCACGTCTATGCAGCTTTAGCAGCGCAGTTACCATCTAACGGTAAAATGGTTGCAAACCCATATACACGTTGGAACCAAATTGACAAAAGCCTTCCAAACGAACCAATCACTTTAGTGATTCCAGCATCAAACCACGGTACACGTGAAGTGTTCCAAGAAAAAATGGTTGATGCAGGCTGCGAAACTTATGCAGCAATCAAAGCAATGGATAAAGATGCACAAAAGAAAGCATGTTCAACTTTCCGTAAAGACGGCAAAGTGATTGAGATTGCGGGTGACTACACTGAAACTTTAGCGCGCTTAAAAACCTCGCCTAGCGCAGTAGGTGTGTTTGGTTTGGGTTTCTACGACCAAAACCGTGACAAGTTACGCGTAGCTACAGTGAACAATGTTGCACCATCTGAAAAGACGATTTTGAATGGTTCATACCCAGTTTCTCGCCCACTATTCTTTTACGTGAAGGGTGAGCACTTGAAATCAATCAAAGGCTTAAAAGAATACACGGAATACTTCATCAGCAAGAAAGTATCAGGTAAAGGTTCTAAGCTTGAGCGTGCTGGTTTGATCTCAATGTCAGACAAAGAGCGTGCAGCAGTTCTTGCGAACTTCAAAGCAGGCAAAGCGGTTAAGTAATTAAGCGTAGAAACAGTCAACGGTAGGCAAGTCCTACCTTTGACGTTTTTTACTAGGATTAAGTTTTTTCAAATAATGAAAATTGAAAGAACCGTGGAGAATACATGAATCTGCTACTTATAGGTGTGTTATTGGCACTGATTGCCATAGCCTATCAAATGGGCTTAAGTCAGAGCCGTAACTTAGCAGGTAAGGGAAATAATTCTGCAAAATTACACTCACGTCCGGGGTATTACGGTGCGTTAGTGGCTTTGTGGTGTGGTATCCCTGCTTTTTTAATTTTGATTGTTTGGAATATTGTTGAACCAAATGTTTTGAATCATGTGGTGTTAAATCACGTGCCAGCACAAGTCGCTGCAACCTTAGATGCTGCTAGTACGGATGTGTTGATTAACCGTGTAGAAGCGATTGCCTCAGGTTTTGGTGTCACAGATACACCAGCCGCGTATGAGCTTGCTGCTGCGGAGCAACTGGCGAAGTTTCAAAGCATTGGAACATTTGCAAAAATTGCAGTGGTGATTTGTGCTGCACTGGCAGGTTTAGTCGCTGCGAAAAAGCGCATTGCAACTCAATTCCGCGCGCGTAACCAAGTTGAAAAAACCATTAATGTTGCACTTGCGCTCTGTTCTGGTGTCGCGATTCTAACCACGATTGGTATCGTGATGTCGATGTTCAGCGAAGCGATGCGATTCTTCCACTTCGTGAGTCCACTCGACTTTTTCTTCGGTACAGAATGGAACCCAGGTTTTAGTACTTCAGGTAGTGCAGAGGGCAGTTATGGTTTGCTTCCTCTACTTTGGGGCACCTTAATGGTCAGTGGTATTGCACTCTTGGTTGCAGTCCCTGTGGGTTTAATGATCGCGATCTATCTTGCTGAATATGCATCTTCTGGTTTCCGCTCATGGGCAAAACCAACCATTGAAGTGCTCGCAGGGATTCCAACCATTGTTTACGGTGTATTTGCACTGATGATCATTGGCCCATTCTTTAAAATGCTTGGCGAATCCGTTGGTTTACACATCAACGCAACCAGCGCACTCACTGCTGGTTTCGTCATGGGGATCATGATTATTCCTTTCGTATCATCGCTGTCTGATGACATTATCACGCAGGTGCCACGTGCATTACGTGATGGCTCATTAGGTTTGGGTGCGACAAAGTCTGAAACCATTCGTCAGGTGGTGATACCTGCAGCACTTCCGGGCATTATCGGCGCGTTCTTGCTTGCAGCGTCACGTGCCATCGGTGAGACCATGATTGTGGTGCTTGCAGCAGGGAATAGTCCTTTATTGCATGCCAATCCACTTGAAGCCATTTCAACTGTGACCATTACCATCGTAAACCAATTGACCGGTGATACTGACTTTGCAAGCCCGCAAGCTTTGGTGGCATTTGCACTAGGTCTGACCCTCTTTGTAATTACGCTTGGTTTGAACATTGTTGCACTGTACATCGTGCGTAAATATCGTGAGCAATACGACTAATGACGACTTCTAATAGCACAGCAGATCAAGTATTTGATCCACAACATGCGGCAGAATTACGAGAAAAGCGTAAGCAAACGATCAGTAATTCATTGGCAAAACGTCACCGTAAAGAAAAAAGCTTTCGTTTCTTTGGTTTCTCAGCAGTGATTGCAGGTTTATTCTTTGTCGCGCTACTTTTTGGCAGTATTTTATCGAAAGGCTTACCTGCTTTTTGGCAAAGTAGCATGAGTTTACCCGTGTACTTTGACCCTGCCATTATTACGACAGGTGCAAAACCTGTACAGCGTGCAGGTGAATCTCCAGCACAGTTTGAAGAGCGTTTTATTGCTTGGCAAACTGAAATGGGTATGGTGGATTGGGATGCTTTAATCGTGAATGCCATGATTGCAAAAGATCCAGCACTTGGTTCTAAACGAGATGACTTGGCTTCTTTGTACACTAGTTCTGAAGCATATCGCTTACGTGATATGGTGATGAAAGATCCATCATTGGTCGGTAAGAAAGAAGACATTAAAGTGCTTGCTGATGCAAACGTTGATGTGTGGCTCGCAGGAAATATTGACCGTAGTTTGCCTGATGAACAGCAACAGTTGAGCCCAGAAGTTCGTCAACTTGCCGATGAAATGAAAGCTTCAGGGGTAATGGAAAATACTTTCAATACCAACATCTTTGTCAGTCCAGACTCGCGTAGTTCTCCTGCAACTTCAGGTTTAGCAGGGGCATTCATGGGGTCGCTGTTCATGATGCTGATCGTGATCATTATTTCGATTCCAATTGGCGTGGCATCTGCAATTTATCTTGAAGAATTTGCGCCTAAAAACTGGATCACTGATGTCATTGAAGTCAATATTAACAACCTTGCAGCTGTACCATCAATTGTCTTTGGTTTGCTCGGTGCTGCGATCTTTATTGGCTGGATGCATTTACCGCTTTCTGCGCCATTGGTCGGTGGTTTGGTGCTGAGCTTAATGACTTTACCAACGGTGATTATTACGACACGTGCATCGTTGAAAGCTGTACCACCTTCAATTCGTCAGGCCGCTTTAGGGCTAGGTGCTTCACGTGTACAAACCGTATTCCATCACGTTTTACCACTTGCACTACCAGGGATTCTAACAGGTGCAATTATTGGTGTAGCGCAAGCATTAGGTGAGACTGCACCGCTGTTATTAATTGGTATGAGTGCATTTGTTGCAAGTGTACCTACAACTCCATTTGATCAATCGAGTGCTTTACCTGTACAGATTTTCTTGTGGCAAGGTAATGAGCTGCGTAACTTCTTCGAAGGACGTACAGCAGCTGCGATTATTGTTCTGCTTGCAATGATGATTGGACTCAACAGTATTGCAATTTGGTTACGTAAGAAATTTGAAGTCCGTTGGTAAGTGAGGGCAAAATATGAATACCGTTGTTAAAAATTCCTTAGATCAGGATCAAACAGTGAATCAAGAACACACTCAATTTACAAACCCAAATACGACCTCAGGTCAGCAGGGTACTTCTTTTGTGTCGCAGTTTGATACACAGACTTCTACTAAGAAAGATCAGGCACAAGGACAAGTCAAACTCAGCACTTCAGATGTACATGTTTACTATGGCGAAGCTGAAGCGATTAAAGGGATTGATCTGAATATCTACGAAAATGAAGTGATTGCATTTATTGGGCCATCAGGCTGTGGTAAATCGACCTTCTTACGTACTTTGAACCGTATGAACGACACCATTGATAGCTGTCGTGTGACGGGTAAAGTGATGTTGGATAATCAAGATATTTATGACCCAAACCTAGATGTGGTACTGCTTCGCGCTCAAGTAGGTATGGTATTCCAGAAACCAAACCCATTCCCAAAGTCAATTTTTGATAACGTGGCTTATGGCCCTAAACTCCATGGTTTGGCCCGTGATAAGTATGACTTAGAAGAAATTGTAGAAAACAGCTTACGTAAAGCGGGTCTTTGGGATGAAGTCAAAGACCGTTTAAACCAACCGGGCACAGGCTTGTCGGGTGGTCAGCAGCAGCGTTTATGTATTGCGCGTACCATTGCGGTAAGCCCAGAAGTGATTCTGATGGATGAGCCATGTTCAGCGCTTGACCCGATTGCAACAGCGAAAGTGGAAGAGCTTATTTCTGAGCTTTCAACGCAGTATACGATTGCGATTGTGACGCACTCAATGCAGCAGGCTGCACGTGTATCAGACCGTACCGCTTACTTCCATTTAGGTGACTTGATTGAAGTGAACTCAACCGAGAAAGTCTTCACTCAGCCAGATCATCAGCTAACTGAAGCTTATATTACAGGTCGTTTCGGTTAATACGCATAACTTGAAATATTTGAAAAAACAGAGCCTAAATGCTCTGTTTTTTTGTTATAAGCAGATATTAAGTCTGGTGACTAAAACAGCCATGATGATGGACATTGCGTATTAGCGTCACATTGAACAAAAGATGCGAAGATGTGCCGTCTGAGATATAGACTCATCTTGTAAATGATTAAATGTGAAAGGTAACGCATTACAGAATAAAACAAAAAATGGCTATTGAAAAAAAATGCCATTGACCTAATCTAGGTCATATACCGACGTATTATTTTAGAGAATATAATTTCTATGTTATTTCATTTACCGAAACTTCCCGCTGAAATTCGAATTACACATTTAAATGCGCGTATTAATGAACAACGTAAAAAAATTACGCAAACTACAGCATCTAAATTGGAGTTATTGCAACTGACTCAGCAGTTAGCGAAAGAGTCTCGTCACCGTAAAAAGGCTAATCAAAAAGTTTATATTCTAGATTTTAAAGGTGATACTGCGGCAACAGCGGTAGAAAGCTTACGTGAAGAAATCACCTTGATTTTAGCGACAGCCAAAGCAGGGCGTGATCGCGTTGTGGTGCGTTTAGAAAGCCCAGGCGGTATGGTACATGGTTATGGTTTGGCTGCTGCCCAATTGGTGCGTTTACGTGATGCAGGTTTCAATCTCACTATTTGTGTCGATAAAGTTGCAGCGAGTGGCGGTTATATGATGGCATGTATCGCCAATCAGATTATTGCTGCACCTTTTGCGGTTGTTGGTTCAATTGGTGTGGTCGCGCAAGTTCCTAACTTTAATCGTCTGCTAAAAGAACACAATATCGATTTTGAACTGTACACAGCAGGCCAATATAAACGTACAGTGACGATGTTTGGTGAAAATACAGCCGAAGGTAAGGCGAAGTTTGAAGAAGAGTTACAACAGACGCATGTGCTGTTTAAACACTTTGTTGAAAAATACCGTCCGCAACTCAATGTTGAAAAAGTTGCGACAGGTGAGCACTGGTATGGGAAAGATGCTTTAGATTTGAATTTGGTCGATCAGTTACAAACTTCAGATGCTTATTTACTTAATTTACTGACCGATCATGATGTTTATGTCATCTCAACGCGTAAGAAACCGACTTTAGGTGAGAAGTTGGGCTTACAAGCTGTGCAAATTGCAGATGCCTTGGTACCAGCAGTCATGAATAAAGTGATAGAAACCTTAACTAAAACCAATGCAAGTTTGGTGCAAATGCGTGATCCAAAACTTTAATATTTAGTTGGCCGATTCATTTCAAAAAGTCTGGTTCCGAAATATGCAAAAAGCAATTTTAGAACCAGACTTTTTTGTCTTAAGCCAAGTACGCTTTAATCATTTTCACTAGACGTTCAATCAGTTGATTCGCCTGTTCTTTGGTAATATTCAAGGTCGGCAGTAAACGCACCACAGAACCTGCAGTAACGTTAATAATAGTGTGGTATTCATCACGAGCGATGTTGACCAAGTCACCACATGCTTTTGGTAGCTCCACACCAATCATCAAACCAAAGCCACGTACAATCACATTTTGATCGGCAAGTTGCTTACGCAGTTGTTCTACGATGTAAGCGCCTTGTTCAGCCGCATTTTGAACGATGTTTTCTTTTTGCATAATGTCGATGATGGTATACACCACACGCGAACCCAATGCTGAACCGCTATACGTAGAACCGTGGTTACCCGCGGTCAATACGCCTACACCACGACCTTGAGTCATCACCGCACCAATGGGGAAACCATTACCTAAACCTTTGGCTGTGGTGAGTACATCAGGAATGATGTTGGTGTGTTGGTAGGCAAAGTATTCACCTGTACGGCCATTACCTGTTTGAACTTCATCCAGCATCATCAGCCAGTTGTGTTGATTACAGATTTGACGAATCTCTTCCAAATAGCTAAAGCCTTGCGGAGCAGTGTTGACACCACCTTCGCCCTGAATTGGCTCGACAAAAATTGCGACAATGTCTGGATGGTGAATTGCGGCTTCTTCAATGGCTTCAATGTCGCCGAATGGAACACGAATAAAACCTTCAACCAATGGGCCGAAGCCTTCTTGGACTTTTTTGTTGCCTGTTGCTGATAAAGTTGCCATGGTACGACCATGGAATGAGTGCTCTGCAACAATGATTTTTGGATTGGCAATGCCTTGCATGTAGCCAAATTTACGGGCAATTTTGATTGCACCCTCATTGGATTCTGCACCACTGTTTGAAAAGAATACTTCTTCCATGCCAGCAACTTCAGCAAGTTTTTGTGCTGCAGCCGTTTGCCAAGGCACTTCAAACAAGTTACTGGTATGAATGAGCGTTGCAGCTTGTTCTGCAATCGCTTCTGCAATGACAGGGTGTGCATGACCTAAACCACAAACTGCAATGCCCGTCAGTGCATCGAAGTATTCAGTACCATCTTCTGTGTACAGATAAGAGCCTCGACCTCGGACAAAGCTGATCGGCTGACGGCCAAATACTGGCATCAAATGAGAGGGTTGATCAGTTTGTACAGGAGCAAGGGTAATGTTATTCATGACTAACTCTTATCTGTTAGAGGGTAAGTGAAATCCAATATTAAGCAATTATGCTTGTAGTTTTAAAGCCTAAATCTAAATAAAAGTCGAAATATTGCTTTAGGCATACTGTTTTTCTACGTTTTGGGTATAATGCGGGTTAGATTAGTTGAGGATTGATCAATGACTGAACAAGCACGCGATACCGAAGCGTTAATTCGTGACCAAATTGCAAAACACGCTGTACTTCTTTATATGAAAGGCACCCCACAGTTTCCACAATGTGGTTTCTCTGCACGTGCTGTAGAAGCGCTTAGTCAAATTGGTCGTCCGTTTGCTTATGTGAATATTCTTGAAAATCCAGATATTCGTGCTTTGTTACCACAAATTGCAAACTGGCCTACATTCCCACAGTTATGGATCAACGGTGAGTTGATTGGTGGTAGTGACATTATTCTAGACATGTTCCAAAAAGGTGAATTACAACCTTTAGTTGAACAGCATAGTCCAGCACCTGAAGCTTAATCTTCAGTTGTAAAAAAAAGCGCCATTGAGGCGCTTTTTTTTGTTTGAGGGAAAGTGTTAATCCGCTGTAGTTACAGTGCTTACAGCTTCAGAAGTGTGTTCCGCTGCATTTTCAGTTGCAACAGTCTTCTTTTCAGCTTTTGCCTTTTTTTTGTCCTTCTTCTTTTTTTTCTTTTTCTTCGGCTCTTCTTCAAACTCAGCACCATCTTCAATGGCTTGCCAATAATCTAGCTGATCCATCACCGCCGCATAAATAGACTTCTTGGTATAGCGTCCTTTCTTGTCTAAAGTGCCGACTGGTCGAGCCATAAGTAGTTCAAGCGCTTGATCAATCGTATCTATAGCATGAATGTGGAACTGGCCATTTGAAACCGCTTCAATCACGTCTTTACGTAACATTAAATGTTGCATGTTTTGACGTGGAATAATCACACCTTGCTTACCAGTTAAACCTTGAAGTTTACATGCATCAAAGAAACCTTCAATTTTCGCATTGACACCACCAATCGGTTGAACTTGACCCAATTGGTTCATTGAGCCAGTAATCGCCCAAGACTGATCAATCGGTAGCTGACTAATTGCAGAGATTAAAGCGGAGAGTTCAGCAACTGTGGCGCTATCACCATCGACTTGACCATAGCTTTGTTCAAAGGCAAGCGCAGCAGAGAAGTGTAGGGTTTGCTCACGACCGAAATGTGCTTTTAAGAATGAGGACATCAGAAGCACACCTTTCGCATGCAGAGAGCCACCGAGCTCGACACTACGCTCAATATCTAGAATATCGCCGCCGCCTTGATACACAGAGGCTGTTAAACGTGACGGCAAGCCAAATTCAACATCTGCATAGTGAATGACCGAAAGCGCATTAATTTGACCGAGGCGGTGTCCACGCGTTTCGATGAGCTGTGTACCACGAGATAAATCCTGCCAATAGAGCTCACGTAAATAGCCTAAGCGATATTTACGATGATCTAGTGCCATATTAATGTGTTGATCCGAGACCATTTTATCACCTGATTGGAAGGCGTGATGATGCGCCTCACGAATCAAATCACCCAAAGTGAGGGCATGTAGAGATAAGGAGCTTTGGTCTTCGGCTTGACGGCTAGAGTCGGTCAAAAGTGCAGAAAGTGCAGATCGATCGAAAGGAAGCAGTTTGTCGGCCTGTACATAGTCTGCAATCAGTTGCATATAGGCTTGTTCATTTACTTCATTACGCTGCAACGTATCAGTAAAGTCGGCACGGATTTTAAAGACACTGCCAAGCTCAGGTTCTACTTCGAGTATTTCATAGTAAATTTCAGGCTCAGCCAATAAAACCACTTTCAAATTCAGTGGGATTGCCTCAGGTTCAATTGAGATACTTCCTGTCAGTGTTAGCATATGCTCAAGTGAAGAAAGTTTTAACTGGCCTGATTTTAAAGCACGTTTTAGACCTTGCCATGCATAAGGCTGTTCAAGCAGTTGTTCTGCTTCTAACATTAAAAAACCACCATTGGCTTTATGCAATGTCCCTGGGCGGATTAGGGTAAAGTCTGTAGTAATGGTGCCATGTTGAGTCAGTTGCTCTACATGGCCAAGTAAATTGTAGTGAGTGGGGAAGTCTTCAAAAATAACCGGTGCACCAGCATTGGATTTATGCGACACAATCACATTGGCTTGGTAGCGCGAAGGGATACGACTAAACAGGCCTGGGGTAAAGTCATCTTCTTCTTGTTCGAGTACCACCTCGACATTGTTAATAATGTCTTCAGCATAATATTTTAAATAGTCTTTTAAGCCCTCAACCTCAGCAAACTTAGTCAGTAACTGTTCGACTTTAGGCAATAAAACTTGCTTGGCAATATCGCGGTTCAACACTTGAACTTTATCGCGGGCATCTTCTTCCAAGTCGCCTAAATGCATGCCTAAACGTTCAAGTTTTTTATCCATGTGGCGTATATTGGCATTAATTTCAGAACGCTCTTTAGAGCTTAAAGCATTGATGTCGGCCTGCGTCATTTCCAATACTTTATCGTCTACATACTGGACAGGGATAAAGCAGTGCTCATCATTCCGAGAGACCAGTTTGAGGTCGAGTTCTTCGCCTTCTTGGGTCAATTCAATCAAGGCTTGTTGCTGAACGTCACCCGTTTGTTGGCGAATGGCTTCTATACGGTTGTGGTAGGTTTCAGCAGTAAAGCGGCGCTCGAGCTGCTTTAAAGTGGTTTGCCATGTTTGATGTAACATGGTTTGAAATTTTACTGCTTGACCCGCAGGCAACTCTAAAGCAATCGGTTGACGTGGGCTTTTAAAATTATAAACGTAAACCCAATCGTTCGGTGTCGGCATATTTTTGGCGTGTTGCTGGAGTAAACGCTTGACCATGGTGCGCTTGCCCAAACCAGCTGTCCCTACGGCAAAAATGTTATAGCCAGAATAAGGTAAGGAAATGCCTGCTTCAACTGAAGCACGTGCACGATCTTGCCCTAAAAAATTATTGAGCGGTTTAATACGACGCGTTGAGGCTGGAATCTTATCCAGAGCAGGGATATGCGTCAGTTGCTCTGCTTGAAGTTGTGTCTTTGCTAAGGTCGTTTGAATTTCGGGTTGGTCAAATGCTGAACTAAGGTTGTTTTCTGGATTTTCTTGACTATTTAATGCGGGCGGTACAGATAAAGAAGAGCTCATTTGATCGTGTTTTTGGGTCACTTTGAAATCCGAAACTAAAGATTGCGTTAGAAACTTAAAGGTATACAGGTTTAATGCAAAAGATCAAGCAAAGTCGCAGTGTTTGTCGACAAAAATAGAACATTGATTTTATAAATCAGGTTGAAACAAATTGTATTAAGGGTTTGAATAGCAGCATTGGTTTTAAGACAACAAAAACGTAATGACAACACAATCTTCAGGATGGAAATCCGCCTTTACTGCATTTTTAGATCGCCGTGCGTTGATCATGCTGTTTTTGGGTTTCTCAGCAGGTATCCCAATCCTGTTAATTTTCTCGAGCTTATCTTTATGGTTAGGTGAGGCAGGTATCGATAAGAGCGCTGTGACTTTTTTTAGTTGGGCTGCTCTGGGTTATTCATTCAAATTTGTTTGGGCCCCTTTGGTCGATGAATTACCTGTACCAGTGCTAACCAAATTATTGGGTCGTCGCCGTGCATGGCTATTGATCGCACAACTCTTAATTATCTGTGCCATTTCTATCATGGCTTTTTCAGATCCGTCTCTTGGTCAGAGTTATCTTTACCAAATGGCTGCGGGTGCGGTGCTTTTAGGTTTTTCTGCTGCGACACAAGATATTGTGATTGATGCCTATCGTATTGAGCTGGCAGAAACGCAAATGCAAACAGTGTTGGCTTCAACTTATAACGCTGGTTATCGCATCGGCATGATCGTTGCAGGTGCGGGTGCGTTATTTTTAGCGGCTTATTTGGGTACAGCCAAAGGTAACTATATTTATGAGGCGTGGAAGTGGACGTATTTGGCAATGGCGGCGGTCATGTTGGTCGGGATCGCAACCACTTTATGCATACGTGAGCCACAAGTTGATCGGGTACGTAAAGAATATAAACGAGTAGATTATTATCGTTTAGTGGCAGTTTTCTTTGTGTCTGTGGTGAGTTTTGTACTGAGCTATATTTATTCAGGCAACTTAACTGAAATGCTGATTCAGCTCTGGTCGATCAAAGATAGTTTTGCACTGTTTTGTTTTGAGGCTTTACGTTTTATTGGCTCTGGTGCTGTTGCATTTTTAGTGGGTTCAAGCCTAGTCAAAATGGGTGCTGTGAACAAACAAATGGCCTATGAAACATGGGTGAATCCTGTTGCAGACTTCTTTAAGCGTTATGGCGTGAAATTGGCGTTGGTATTGCTGTTGTTGATTGGATTTTACCGTATTTCCGACATTATTGCAGGTGTGATCTCCAATGTGTTTTATCAAGACTTAAACTTTACCAAAGAACAGATTGCTGAAGCGGTGAAAGTTTATGGGGTGATTTTTAGTTTGGTTGGTGGTTTTTTAGGAGGACTACTGGCGCAGCGTATGAACATCATGAAATTGATGTTTGTCGGAGCAATCTTGGCCAGTTCAACCAATCTCATCTTTATTGGCTTGGTCAAATCAGGACAACCTTTAAATGATGTTGTGATCAATGTCGGTGAGCAAAGTTTCAAAACTCAAGCGGATGAGACAGGTGCATGGACAATTAAGGTTCCTGTTAAGCAGCTTCAGGCAAATGAAAGTCTAACTGCAACGGCCAGTTTTCAAAATGATACTTCACAGCCTGTCTCGGTCACATTGCCTTATATCAGTCAAACGGGTGCATCTAGGGTATTGCTGTTGCTTCCGATCACGGCTGATAATGTGATTAATCAACGAGAGTCTGAAGGAAGCATCGTGGTAAGAGGTCAATACCTTGCTACACTGGCTGAAAACCAAAGTATTAAATTGAGCTTAGATGGTCAAAGCTTTGATACAAAGTTAGACAAAGAAGGTGTATTTAGTGCGGCAATCCCTGTGAAACAGCTCCTTGATTCAAACTCTAAAAAGCTGAATGCTGTATTGATGCAAAATGAGCGTGCGCAACAACACACTGCACTGAATTATCAGGTGGATCCTGCAGCTGAAAAATCTGCAACTCTAGATGTTGATCTTCAGCCAATCAACTTGAATAAAGCAGTTGATGGACAGTTAGAAGTTAAAGGGAAGGTGATTAAGGAATATAGTTCAAACTGGCTGTATTTTGCGATTATTGTCGATAACTTGGCATCAGGTTTAGCCGGTGCTGCATTTATTGCATTTCTATCAAGTTTGACCAGCGTATCTTTCACTGCTGTTCAGTATGCGATTTTTAGTTCATTGATGACGTTAACACCTAAAATTCTAGGTGGATATTCGGGGACAATTGTGTCCAATATTGGCTATCCAAATTTCTTCTTGCTGACCACACTCATTGGAATCCCAATTTTAATCTTAGTGGTCTGGGTGGCGAAACTTCTACGAGAGCATGCCGCTGAACAAAGTTAAAGCATCGACTTGTCTCGAATTAAAAAAGTAGCTCTTGTGGCTACTTTTTTATGGTTGAGGTTTGAAATATAGGACGGTTTTGCCTATATTGGTGGCTGAGAATAAATCATGAGGAAATTCCATGCGCATGCTACATACCATGCTACGTGTAGGCAATTTAGAACAATCTTTGGCGTTCTATACTGAAGTGCTTGGTATGACTTTACTTCGTAAGCGTGATTACGAAGAAGGTCGTTTTACTTTGGCATTTGTGGGTTATGGTGATGAAGAAAATCATACGGTTTTAGAGCTGACACATAACTGGGATACGGACAGTTATGAATTGGGCAATGCTTATGGTCATATTGCTATTGCGGTAGACGATGCATATAAAGCTTGTGAGGAAATCAAAGCGCGCGGTGGTAATGTCGTGCGTGAAGCTGGACCAATGAAGGGTGGTGTAACGGTTATTGCCTTTGTAGAAGATCCGGATGGTTATAAAATTGAACTGATTCAACAAGATAGTAATGCACGTAATAACTAAGCCGTTATTAGGTCATATGCAGTGTGTATGCACAGTATTAATTAAAAAAATATTGAACATATCCTGTAAAAGCTAGCTTTACTTATATAGCTCAGTAAGATGAATTTACCCAAAGGTAAATGAGTCACTGGGCTTTTTCATTTTTAGAGGAATGACAGGATGTTGGTATGTTGAAATTATTGGCACTCGATCGGTTTACGTTATTGCTATTTGTTATGGTGCTCTTAGCCAGCTTAGTCCCTGTTTCAGGCCAAGCCGCCAGTGTATTTGGTGTATTGACGACGGTCGCGATTGCTATATTATTCTTTTTGCATGGCGCTAAACTATCCCGTGAAGCGGTGATTCAGGGCATGATGCATTGGAAACTCCATGCTTTGGTTTTTGCATTTACCTTCATCCTTTTTCCCGTTTTAGGTTTGCTTGCTAAACCTGTATTGGTACCACTACTTGGGCAGGAGTTGTATTGGGGCTTTTTGTTTATGTGCTTTTTGCCATCGACAGTACAGTCTTCAATTGCGTTTACTTCGGTCGCGCAAGGCAATGTGGCTGGGGCGGTATGTAGTGCTTCATTCTCAAATTTGATTGGGATGTTTATTACCCCTGTGATGGTGGCTTTTTTTATTTTGGGGCAATCAGAGCATGGTTTTGATCCAACCTCGTCTATACTTCAAATTACCTTATTGCTGCTAGTTCCGTTTGTCCTTGGGCAGTTACTTCGACCATATGTATTTCCGTATATGCAGAAAATGCCAAGCATCGTCAAAGCATTCGATCAGGGTTCGATATTAATGGTGGTGTACGGTGCTTTCAGCAGTGCTGTGGTAGCGGGCCTATGGCAAGAGGTGAGTGTTGGTACGTTAATCCTATTGATTATTGTGTGTTCAGTCTTATTGACGATTATTATGTTGCTTGGGTTGTTTTTACCACGTTGGTTAGGCTTTAACCGTGCCGATCAGAAAACCATTTTTTTCTGTGGTTCAAAAAAGACTTTGGCTAGTGGTGTTCCAATGGCACAGATTCTTTTTATTGGACAACCTTTGGGGATGATTGTTTTACCGATTATGATTTTTCATCAAATCCAGCTGATGGTGTGTGGGATTATTGCTAACTATTGGGCCAAGCAATCTGAAATTGAAACGAAAGAATAATTGGCTATCTGATACTATATCTCGTATAATATTTGCCACTTGTTGTGCTTAGCTCTGACGGTATCCGTCTCGGTGGGCCAAAAGAATGGTCTGTTATGGTGTTGATCTGCAACTTAATTTAATTAAGTGGTCCTTTCCTCAATTTTGAGAGTGATCAATTGCGATGACAGCAAAACCTTCTTTAATTTTTATGGAGTAATCGACGATGCGCGCCGATATTCACCCAAAATACCAAACTTTAGTTGCTACATGTTCTTGCGGTAACGTAATCGAAACTCGTTCAGCACTTGGTAAAGAAACTGTTTACCTAGACGTATGTTCAGCTTGCCACCCATTCTACACTGGTAAGCAAAAGAACGTTGACACTGGCGGTCGTATCGACAAGTTCAAACAACGTTTTGCTGGCATGTCACGTTCTATCAAACGCGACTAATAGCAAAAGAAAAAAACGGGCATTTGCCCGTTTTTTTATGCCTATGATATTTGAATACAGAGTCATAGGGCTGCTAGTTAGACCATATAATAAAAGACCCCGTATAGGGGTCTTGAAATTTAGAGGTTAGTATCCAAGGTCAAAGCTTTACTGATCCTGCACATCAATCAGATGATCGAGTTTCTTTTGGAAATAATCGCCTTGAATGAAGCGGGCATCGACATTCCATGCATTGGCAAATGACGTCATATCATTCAGATCACGTAACATAATTTGAATGTTTTTCAATTGATGATATACCGCAACTTTTTCTTGCAACTCTTCCGTGTTGGCGTCGCTACTGAGCATGCGAGTTAAGTTTTCATGTAAGGTGAGATTGTTGATATCGAGCTGACGTAGAATAGATTCACTATAAATGCTATTACCAAAGTCACGAATCGAAACTTCAGCACCATATTGGCGAAGCTGGGCAATGTATTTTTGCGCTTCAGCAATGTTCTGGCTGATATCATCCTCAGAGAACTGAAGGGTAATTGGGTGACTTAACTTACTGCGTACAATGGTAATCAGTTTGGCGATAAATTCAGGGAAAGAGCGGTCATTCAACAGTACGGCTTTGTTTAAATTTACAATCAACTTTGCTTCAGGATACTGAGTGATAAAATTGTGTAGCTGTTTACACGACTCAACTAAAATCCAGCGGTCAAGTTTAATAGACAGTTCGTGGTCTTCACTTAACTCTTTGAGGCTCGATATATTTTTCCACGTATTACCATAAATAAAGCCACTAGTAACTTCATAGGTGTATAAATTAGTGTCTTCTTTGTCGTAAAGCTGTTGATATTTAAGATGAATCTCGCCACGCTCTAATGCAAGATGTAAGGCTTTAAGCACCGTAGGTTCATTTGCTGTTTTTTGAGTGTCTAAAGTATCGCTGACAGTAGGGTTGATCAACTCAATCACAGGCATGTCAATACTGGCTTTTTGCTCAATTTCGCAATCGTCTTGATTGGTCGGTAAAGCGGTTTTAAAGGCTGAGCACAATAAGTTTTCAAACTGATCTTGATTTGAAATTTCACCTTTCAATAAAGTATAGCCAATGCGCAAATTTACTGGATAGCTATTGTTTTCTACGGTAATGAGTTGTGGTTTGGTGAGCGCATTTAACGCAATCAGCTTAGATTCAAGTTTGGCCTGTGATTCTGCTTGGAATAAACCAACGATGGTTTGCCCACCCGCCTTAAACAGAGGAATATGAGTTTGTTCATTTAAAAAGCTGTAAATATTGTTAAAATAATCACGCGTGGTTGCCCAGTTGGCTTTAAAAATTTCATCTGGACAAGAGCTGAGTGCAAAGCTAACTAAGGCATTCAGATCAGAAGGTTGTTTGGTCATAGCACGGTTAATTTGTTGATACGTATTAGGTTGTATCGCATGATTTTCAGTGTTGACTGATGGAGCAGCAGAGCGTTCAGATTCGGCTTCAATCGTCAGTTGGAGCGCATCATCTTCAGGCGCAGTTAAAAACTCAACTTTTAAAGGATTGTGAGTTTGGGCATTGCTATTGAGAGTAGCAACTTCAAAAGCACCTAAATCAAACTGACCTTGTGAAATTTTCTTAAAACGGATTTTAAAATCGTTTACATCTTTCGGCTGGAGAATATCAAGCAAAGGTTGACCGATAATATCATCTTCAGAGCTTAAGCCGAACAGTTGTAAGTATTCAGCATTGGCTGAAACATGAATCCCTTCTTGAATTAAAGCAATGGCTTTATTACTTTCTTCAACTAAAGCCTGTGCTTGGTTTTGCGCTGTTTCAAGCTCATTCATGAGTTGTTGTTGGCTTTGCAATAAACGACTTAATGACAGTGCACGCAGTAGACCTAAGTAAAAGTTATCCGCTTCTTCTAAGTCCAAAATATCATAGACCCCTTTACGAATAAAACTTGCGTATTGGGTTGATTGATATTCATCGGGCTTTAATAAAATTAGTGGTAAATTGACTTGGTTAGAGTTGCGAATCAAAGTTAGTGCTTGTTCATACTTTAGGTCATAAGCGCGACCAAAAATCACCACGTCCCAAGGCAGATGAAGCTGTTTTTCAAAGTTTTGTAAGTCATCCAGTAAAGTGGCATGAACTTGATGATCGCTAGAAGTTAAAAGGTCACGAATTTGGTTATAACGGATCTGATTATCATCAATAATGAGTAAACGTGTTTCCGTACGTTTTAACTTTTTAGATAATAATGGATTTCTCACTTCAATGCTTCCCATAAATCGTGATTCTTAATAGCATTCATTTGCTTTTGAATAAAACTTTGAACCAATGGTTCTTGTTGGTCATTCAACAATTCATAATCAAAACGAATAAAACTTTGCGTAATTAAATGTGCTTTTACTAAATAAATTTTAAGATCTTCATCACCTAGGCGTAAGTGAATGGTTTGTTTTTCTCTGTACATATTCGAACCCGGCACAATGAGGCTGGTTTGTACTTCATCTAGCTGTGACGTTTGTACCAATAACGCAGGCTGATAGTTCTGAGTGGTTCGGTCTGTTTTGACCATAACAGCACATGGGAAAAGATCTTGCGCTAAGATTTCTAACCCTAGTTCCAAGCTCTTTTCACTTGATTGTTTAATCCAGCGAATCACACCACCACGCCATTGGCTATGTGCATTTTCTTGAACCAAAATGAACTCACCTGTCTTTAAATGTGCAGGTGTTGGTCCAGTCCAACGAATACGGTAACCATTCACACTAATATCTAAAACTTCGGCAGGGTAGATTTGTTTCGATTCACGATCAATCATACGAGCAGAACTCGTCTCCACAGGAATATTGCTGTTCATGGAGTTGATCACGTGACTTTCATTCTGAAAGTTGTAGTTGCCTTCTAGCTCTAAAGTTTCATTAAAGTTTTTGCCTTTAGATAAATAGAAATGTGCGACTGATAGGCCAAAGCAAATTTGTAATTGGGCAGAGTATTCATAACGTTCATGCTTACGTTCAATATTATTGGTCAATAAGTTATGAATGTGAAAATGCAAAGCAGGGGTAAGAAAAATCTTCTCATCGCGTGACAGTGGTTCTGCGCGTTTGGTTTGCATCTCTGAGAGATGATCAAGCAAGGCTTGCGTCGAGATAAAAATATTCGGCTGAATGTGACTGTTTTTTTGAGAATTATAAGTTGGTGGATAATCTTTTGATGCATCGACAATATAGCGAGATAACGTTGTTTCTTTAGGTAAGATTTGAATCAGTTTCGCCCAATCAAAGCTACACAAAAACAATCCTTGAATTTCACCCGGGCGGATTTGATGGGTATTGAAAATATCCAATAGAATGAGCTGCGCATAGGCTTGGCTGATATTGCTGAGCTGATGCTGCGTACCTTGTATTTGATTAATGTTGGTTAAATAGAAGTTATTTTGGATAGCAGAATCCAAGAGCTGATGAGCAGCTAGCCACTGACCCGGAATCGGGGAGCTATAAAGTAAGTGTTGTTGGTACAACAAAAGGGACAGTTGTTGTAAAGCATAATAACTCGATACGGTTCGAGCCGTATGTAGGTTCTTTTTTTGATTAAAAGCAAATAGAGAAAACTTATTTTGAGTGATTTGCTGAGAAACACGTTTTGCAATGTCGATATAGACTTTAGCAAAATGACTACGCATTAATAAGGCAAGCTCAATAATATGGTCATTTCGATCTGTAGTGATGAGGCCCTGATTAAAAAAATGTTTCTCTAAACTGGTAAGCACATTTTCTAGATTTGAATGAAGAACTTGAACTAAGTCAAAGCGAAGTGTTTCGCTGACTTGAAGCTCGGATACTTCAAGTAATGCTTGAAATAAGGAGCGAGAAGAGTCACCCAATTGTAAAATGGATAAGTTTGCCAACCACTCTTGTAAGCCTTTGACTGTGCTTGGGCAAAAACTAAGTTTATCCAACTTCAATTCGGTTGGTTTCTGGAAGATATCTGAAGTGCTCGTCGTCATCATCGTTATTATTTAACTCAAAAAGTTGAAACCCCGAAAAGTGGTGTCTTATTCTTTTCTCCCGCAATTTCCCTGACCAGTTTGGGAACCAGATAGCCGGGTAGATTTGCCAATAATCCTTGATACAGCAAATCAATGTCTTGCGGGTTTAAATCAAAATGGTGAGCCCCTTTTACTTTATCTAAAACATGTAAATAGTATGGCAAAACACCTGCATCGAACAAACGGTAGCTCAAATCTGTCAAAATTTGAACCTGATCATTGACCCCTTTCAACAAAACCGCCTGATTGAAAACGGTGATTTTTTCTGCGACTAATTGCTGCAATTGACGGCAGGTAAAATCATCCAATTCCGATGCATGATTTGAGTGTACCACTAGAATAATGCGCAGCCTACTGTTTTTTAAGATGGAAATTAGCTCATCATCGACACGGTTAGGCATTACGATAGGAACTCGTGAGTGAATTCTCAAAAATTTAAGTTGAGGAATACTTTCTAAGCGTTCAATCCATAATTTTATTTTACGATTGGACAGCGTTAAGGGGTCTCCGCCACTCAAAATGACTTCATTAATGTCAGGTTGCGACTGAATATAGTGTTGGATATTGATCCAATCTTCTGACTTTGGCAGGTTCTCTTGGTAGGGGAAATGTCGGCGAAAACAGTAACGACAATGAACGGCACAAGCTCCAGTCAGTGTCAGTAAAAAGCGAGTTTTATATTTGTGCAGAACACCTGGTTGCTGGTTGGCTTGTTCCTCACCCAAAGGGTCGGTCACGAAGTCGGGATGTTCTTCAAGCTCAAGATGATGAGGCAGGACTTGAAGGAGCAAAGGATCAATTGGATTGCCTTTTTGCATTCTTGTCACAAAAGCACGTGGAACACGGAGTTTAAATTGGGTTGATGCAAGCAGTGCACCTGACAGCAGTTGCTCAGGAGAAAGCTCTAGAATGTTAAGTAATTCTAAAGGATCGGTAATTAAATCACTGAGTTGAGCTTGCCAATTTTGCTCTTGGTACAAATAATGAGTCATGCAATAAGGGGTCAAATACTAGGTCAAAAGAAAGTTAGGTCATCAAATCGGGTGATGTCAAAACGAGTTGTTCGAATGCGGACGGTCTAAAAAGGCTTTTTTAGTACACAAAAACACGCGGAACAAAGCTATTTTATCAAGATCTTCGGTTTATAGGCAGTGGATTTTCATTGATTCATAACACCTTGCTCATTTACAATACGAGGCATCAAAAAAGATGCCCTATCTTTATGGCCCTGCTTTTCAAAGCTTTGGTGTCTAAGATAAAGACATAAATATTTAAGTTAGTTAGTTTGGAGTGCGCCAGTCATGGCCTATTATTCTACGAATGATTTCAAGTCAGGCCTTAAGGTTATGCTTGATGGTAACCCATGTTCAATCATGGAAAATGAATATGTAAAGCCAGGTAAAGGTCAAGCATTTAACCGCGTAAAATTACGTAATTTACGTTCTGGTAAAGTTTTAGAAAAAACATTTAAGTCTGGTGATTCTCTAGAAGCGGCTGACATTGTAGAAGTAGAAATGGAATACTTGTACAACGACGGCGAAATGTGGAACTTTATGGATCCTGTATCATTTGAACAGATCGCTGCTGACAAAACAGCAATGGGCGATGCTGCAAAATGGTTAAAAGATGATTCAAATGAAAAATGTACTATTATGCTATTCAATGGCGTGCCATTAACAGTAAACCCACCAAACTTCGTCGTTTTGAAAATTGTTGAAACTGATCCAGGTGTACGTGGTGATACTTCTGGTGGTGGTGGTAAACCAGCAAAATTGGAAACAGGTGCTGTAGTTCGTGTTCCATTATTTGTACAGCAAGAAGAAAGCGTTCGTGTAGATACGCGTACTGGCGATTATTTAGAACGTGCATAATGGTTTAAAAATAGACTATTATCGGAAGGGATGATGAAAATCATCCCTTTTTTTATGCCAAAGTATTAGATCAAAACAAGGAGATGCAGAGTAAAGTCGCAAAGGAAAACAGCAGTACCTCGAATAATTAAAGACGCTGATTGAATGCAACAAATATGAGGGATTGAAATGGAATCTGTTCAGCCGAAGTCAACTCTGACTTCGAAAATCATTTGGCTACTGGTAGCCATCGTCGGTGCAGTCTCTTTTGGGATATTGGCACTGAGTCGTGGTGAGCATGTCAATGCCATCTGGCTCGTACTTGCTGCGGGCTGTATTTATAGTATTGCTTATCGCTTTTATAGTTTATTTATTGCAAATAAAGTTTTTGAGCTTGATGAACGCCGCTTAACTCCCGCACATCGTTTGAATGATGGTCTGGACTATGTTCCAACCAACAAAAGTGTTCTATTTGGACATCACTTTGCAGCGATTGCAGGTGCAGGTCCATTAGTAGGGCCTATTTTAGCAGCGCAAATGGGCTATTTACCTGGCACAATTTGGTTACTTGTCGGTGTTGTGCTTGCAGGTGCAGTACAAGACTTTTTGGTGTTGTTTATTTCTACCCGTCGTGATGGACGTTCACTCGGTGAAATGGCGAAGCAAGAGCTTGGAACTTTTGCAGGTATTGTGGTCATGCTTGGTGCATTGGGGGTAATGATTATTATCCTTGCAGTTTTAGCACTGGTCGTGGTCAAAGCACTTGCACACAGCCCATGGGGCGTATTTAGTATTGCGGCAACGATTCCAATTGCACTCTTTATGGGGATTTACATGCGTTTTATCCGCCCGGGTAAAATTGCAGAAGTATCTATTATTGGTTTCGTTTTGATGATGCTCGGCATTGTCTACGGTGAAAATATCGCACAGCACCCATATTGGGGTGCGTTCTTTACACTGTCGGGCACTCAGTTGACTTGGGCGCTGATTATTTATGGCTTCGTTGCTTCAGCACTGCCTGTGTGGTTATTGCTTGCACCACGTGATTATCTATCAACCTTCTTAAAAATTGGTGTGATTGCAGGCTTAGCGGTTGGTATTATTTTTGCCATGCCAGAGATGAAACTTCCTGCGATTACTAAATTTGTTGATGGTACAGGTCCTGTGTTTGCAGGTTCGTTGTTCCCATTCTTATTTATTACCATTGCCTGTGGTGCAATTTCAGGTTTCCATGCTCTAGTATCATCAGGCACCACGCCGAAACTTGTGAACAATGAACGTGATATTCGAATGATCGGATATGGCGGTATGCTTATGGAGTCTTTTGTTGCAATCATGGCCTTGATCTGTGCTGCAGTATTAGAACCAGGTGTATATTTTGCAATTAACTCACCAGCAGCATTGATTGGAACAAGTGCTGATACTGCTGCTGAAGCAATACGAAATCTTGGTTTTGTGGTTACTCCAGAAGCTTTAACTTTGTTGGCACAGGAAGTGGGTGAAAGTACGATTCTGTCGCGTACAGGTGGAGCACCAACTTTTGCCATTGGTATGGCACATATCATCACAGAGATTTTCAATAGTCGTGAAATGATGGCATTTTGGTATCACTTCGCTATTTTGTTTGAAGCACTGTTCATCTTAACAGCGGTTGATGCGGGTACGCGTGCTTGCCGTTTCATGGTGCAAGATACTGTAGGTATTGTGGTTCCTGCGGTGAAAAACTCACATAACTTCTTTGGAAACTTGTTGGGTACAGCGGTTGCTGTGTCAGGTTGGGGTTTCTTCGTTTATCAAGGTGTGGTGGATCCACTCGGTGGTATCAATAGCTTATGGCCACTGTTTGGTGTGGGTAACCAAATGCTTGCTGCCATGGCGCTAATGTTAGGTACTGTAATCCTCTTTAAAATGAAGAAAGAAAAATATGTTTGGGTTACGATTATTCCGACCATTTTCTTGTTGGTAACCTGTATGACAGCGGGCTGGCAGAAAATTTTCCACGAAAACCCAAAAATTGGTTTCTTGGCGCAAGCTGAACGCTTTAACAATGCAATTGCAAAAAATGAAATTTTAGCACCAGCAAAAACTGTTGCTGAAATGCAGACTGTTGCAATGTCGAATCAGATCAACGCTGCACTGTGTGGATTCTTTATGATTGTGGCAATTGTGATGCTGTTTGCTGCGATTAGAGTGATTCGTCGTGCATTGGCAAGCCCAGTCCCGACTGTGCATGAAGCAGAAGCCATTTATCGTGATCCTGAAGACATTCAGCCATCAAAAGCAGGACATTAAGGAGAGTCAGATGAATCTAAAATTTGCTAAAAGTGGAAAGACGATGATTTATAAAATCATCAAAATGACCGTGATGTCGCAGAAAGATTTGATTCTGAACCCTAAAAATTGGTCTCGAATTGCGACGCTGTGGCAACGTTTGCAGCAAAGTTTTCGCTTGATGGTGGGAGTGCCAGACTATCCCAACTATTTGGAACATATGAAAAAGCACCATCCTGATTTAGAAGCGATGGATGCTAAAACTTTTTATCGTCATTGTGTGGATGCGCGTTATCCATCTGCAACGAATGGCATGAAAAAGTGCCCATGTTAATATAATTAATCAATTCAAAGACGGCACTTCGGTGCCGTTTTTTTTGTGAAAATACTCAATTACATGCGGTTGCTCGTGTTAGATTCGACAGTGTACTTTTTGCATGAAGCAAGTTGTTACATCACGGCTTAAATCATAACGCAACACGGAGTGTGAGGCATAAAAGGTTCATGTTGTATATTTGACAGCTTTTGATTGTTATAGTTCTTAAAATACTGGAATGTTTGCAAAGGGAAATTGAATGAAAATATATATTTATGGTGCTGGAAGCATTGGGTGTTATTTAGGCGGAAGGTTGGTTGCTGCAGGTAATGATGTTACTTTTATCACGCGTCCACGTATTCATGCAGAGCTTCCCAATGGGGCTTAGTCTTAACTGATTATTTAGGCAAAAAGATCAAACTTGCACCTCATCAACTCAAACTAACGACTGATCCTGCTCAGGTTGTGAATGCTGATGTTGTTTTTATTTGTGTGAAATCGGCAGCAACGGAACAAGTTGCGCATGAACTTAAAGAATATTTAGGAACTAAAATACCGCTGATCATCAGCTTTCATAATGGTTTAAGCAATGTCCCTATTTTAAAAAGGGTTTTGCAAGAGCAAATGATTTTAGAGGGAATGGTTCCTTTTAACGTCGCCACGCAAGAAGCTGGGCATTATCATCAAGGTACCTCTGGTGCATTAAGTGTTAAGCAATATCCGAATCAAAATTTGCTTGAGAATGCATTTCAAAAAGCAGGGTTAGAGATTGTTTTTGAAAAAGACATGCCGGCTGTGCAGTGGGCCAAGCTTTTACTTAATTTAAATAATTCAATCAATGTATTGTCAAAAAAACCGTTAAAGGAACAATTGTCGATTCATAAATATCGCCCATGTGTGGCAATGGCGCAGCAGGAAGCCTTAGCACTGCTTGATTATGCACAAATTAAACCTGCAAAGTTAACCGCAGTTCCGACCCATTTGATTCCAAAATTACTGAGTTTACCCAATCCATTATTTAAATTATTAAGTCGTAAAATGTTGGCAATCGATCCACTAGCCCGGTCGTCTATGCAAGATGATTTAATTGCAGGTCGCCCCACAGAGGTCGACTGGATTAATGGTGAGGTTTTAAAACTTGCAGAGCAATGTGGTAGACAGGCTCCAATCAATGCACGACTCATAGAATTGATTAAGCAAGCAGAGAAATCATCTCTATCATTTTCAATGAGCGCAGATGCTGTAAAAGATCAGTTGAAATCGGCATCGAAACAATAGCTTGAGGTGAGGTAAGTCATTCATACGCAAATCATTGAATATTTATAAGGATCATCTTTGAGTATGGTTGAAAAACCTGTATGTTAAACCTTGATTTATATTTTGATTGGGGAGAATAAGGTGCTTTGGGGAAAAGAGAAAACGGTAGAAACGTTGCAATATGACATGCTCGATGAATCACAGTTAAGTATTTTTTATCCAAAAATCCAAGAATTCCTCAATCAAGTTAATCAAATCGTTTTAGATAAAAATCAACAAACCCAATTAGCCTTATGCAGCCTTTTAGCTGGTGGGCATATCTTATTTGAAGACTTGCCTGGTTTAGGCAAAACCACATTGGCCAGTAGCTTGGCCCATTTGGCTGGTCTTCAATTTAAACGGATTCAGTTTACCAATGACATGCTGGCAAGCGATGTGATTGGGGTGAATATGTTTAACCAAAAAGAACATCTGTTTGAGTTTAAGCAAGGGCCAATTTTTACTCAAATTTTACTCGCAGATGAAATTAACCGCTGTAGTCCGAAAACGCAGAGTGCGCTCTTAGAGGCGATGGAAGAGGGTGTGGTGACAATCGATGCAAGTCGTTATGTACTACCGCAGCCTTTTTGGGTAATTGCAACGCAAAACCCACTTTTTCAAAGTGGAACTTATGCACTACCAGAGTCACAGCTCGACCGTTTTCTTATGCGTTTATCTTTGGGTTATCCATCCCGTCAGGCAGAAAAGGCTTTATTGCAGCAACAATCCCGTCATGACTTGATTCAGCAGTTGATGACTGTATTTTCTGAACAAGACATTCTTGCCTTACAAACTTTGGTGCCACAGATTTATTTGTCTGAGGAAGTCTTGGATTATATTTTAGATTTGGTGGCTGAGACTCGTAAAGGTCGACATGGGTTATCTACACGTGGCGTACTGGCTTTGAAGAAAGCAGCACAAGCCTATGCTCTGGTTAAAGCCCGTGCATTTGTTACACCCGATGATGTACAGGCTGTATTTGTCGCAGTGACCGCGCATCGTATTGGGCTGGGTGAAGCTGAAACTGAGCAGCTTATGAAGCAAGTCAAAGTTCACTAATAGGATAAGCTGACGCATGCTGTGGCAAAACTGGATCAATAAACGCTTTAAATTTAAGGCTGAAAAACAACTGACCCAAAAAGATGTACTGGTGTTTATTTATCAGCAAGGATATGTATATGTGGTGCTGATTTTAATCACCTTTATTGCTGGGGTGAATTATGCCAATAACTTAATTTTAGCGTTTTGTTTTTTAATCAGTGCCGTGCTGTGTATGAGTTTTTATTTGACCTTTAAACAGCTACATGGGTTAAGTGTTGATCTTGTATTGCCTGAAATAGGGCAGGTTGAGAGTGCATTGCAATTACAAATGCATTTCAAACAACAGCATTCACAGCCTCGATACCTTTGGCTCGCTTATGCTGATCATATAGAACAGTTGTTTATTCAAGATACCCATCAGGTGGTCGATTTAAATTTTTTTCCAAAAGAGCGCGGACAGTTTAGTTTTCCCGAGATTAAAATTTACTCGACTTATCCATTTGGTCTCGTTCGTGCATGGAGTTATTTTTTTATCCAAGCACCTGTGTGGATAGCGCCTAAAGCTAAGTCTTTAGCGGCAGAAAATAAACAGCAACAGCACGGTTTTGAACCGGACATGGATGAATTTCGAGAATTACGAAATTTTAAAGAGGGCGACTCTTTACAGGCGGTTTCATGGAAACAAGTGGCACAAGGACAAGGTTTATTTATTAAAGTCTTTGAGCAACATCAGGATCAACACAGTTTAGACATTCACTATGCACATATGCCGAGTCCTTCGCATGAAGAAAAGTTAAGCTTGATGATGGGCTTGGTTGAACAATGTGAGCAGTTGCAGTATGCCTATGCACTGTATTTCCCCCATACTGAACTAGCCAAAGGGATAGGACGAGAACAATACCTTCAAGCCAAATTACTTTTGGCGCAGGCATAGCGAGAACAGTATGCATTCTTCTATTCGTATTGCCATTGTACTGACACTAAGTTTGATTTGGATCACACAACTAAGTTTTAGTCCTGTGCTATTGAGTGTCATTTTCGCCATTTGTATCGGCTGTCTATGGTATTTCATGAAATCCACGGGCAACCATTTCCCGAAATGGGCAATTTACATTTTGACCCTTGTTGTTCTAGCGGTCACTTTTTGGAGCTATCAAAGCTTTTTAGGGGTAGAAGCGGGCGTAGCTGTTTTAAGCATCTTTCTCTTTGCGAAAGCCTTAGAAACAAAAACGCAGCGTGATGTGATCATTTTGTTTAACTTTGCTTTATTTGTTGCGGCGAGTATGTTTTTATATAGTCAGTCATTTATGACGGCTGCCATGGTTTTGCTGTGTTTATTGAGTTGTTTGTTGGGGCTGTATCGAGTGCAAACCCATGCTTTTGCATCTGAAAACTCGAATCGTATGGCATTAAGGCAAGATGCAAAACACGTCATTAAATTTGTAGGTCTCGCACTGCCTTTTTTTGTGCTGCTGTTTATCTTTTTTCCGCGTTTACCCCCACTTTGGCATATTCCCATTCCTGAAAATAAAGCAGTGACAGGCATGAGTGACAGTATGTCACCTGGAGATATTGCGCAATTATCCCAGTCCAGTCATTTGGCTTTTCGTATTATTGGTGATGTCACTCAGCTCCCAAATCGTTCAGAGCTTTATTGGCGCGCGATGGTCTTAGATCAATATGATGGGCAAAAGTGGACCAGTAGTTTTATTAATCAACAAAGTATTTCGGATGATACATTAACGCAAATCTCTACATCCAAAAAATGGAACTATCAATATTTACCCGCTGATGTCGCGATTCCGTGGATTATGGCATTGGAATATTCACAACCCTTAGAGCGACGTTATCAGCTACGTCAGGATTGGAGTATTCAGGCTTATCGTCAAGTGCAGCGTGTGGAACCTATTGCATTGCAATGGATGGGAAATGTTCAATTTTCCCAAAGTGAATTATCTAAGATACAACGAAGCATAAACTTAAAAGCGCCTGAGCACATGGACTTGAAAGCGCAGCAATTGGCACAACAGCTGCTTAAGCAAAGTAACGAGAACCCGAAACGTTATATCCAAAATGTTTTGCAATGGTATCGCAACAATGGTTTTAGCTATACCTTGCAACCAGGTTTGTTGGGGCAGCATCGTATTGATGAATTTTTGTTTCAATCCAAACAAGGTTTTTGTGAACATTATGCTTCTAGCTTCGTGATGCTGATGCGTTATGCAGGAATTCCAGCACGTATTGTGGTTGGGTATCAAGGTGGTCAGCCTTCACCAAATGCAAAAAGTTGGGAAGTTCGACAGTTAGATGCGCATGCATGGACGGAAGTCTTTGTGGATGGGCGCTGGAAACGCTATGACCCAACAGCCATGATTGCACCGCAGCGTATTGAACAGGGTATGCAAGATTTAATGAGCCAAGATGCCAGTGTTTGGGGTGAGAGTAGTCGATGGAATGTACAGCGCTATTCGGTATTAAACAAAATCCGCATTTGGAGTGACTATGCAAGTTACCAATGGCAAAGTAAGGTGGTTGGCTATAATGCAGAGGCTCAACGAGGTTGGTTGCAGAAGCTAGGACTCCAATCCACTTATTCATTGGTATTGCTGATTATTATTAGCATTGGTGGGTTAGTTTTACTGTACTGGTGGGTTATATTTTGCCGTAAACGTGCTCAAACTTCTGAATATGACATTGTCATTCAATCTTTTTCTCGAAGCTTAACAACTGAGCAGCGTAAACAAGATGCCGAAACGGTAAACAAATGGTTGTTGCGTTTAGCTCAAGACGTTAAACCTGAACAGCAAGTTTTATTTAAGCAGGCGGCTGATTATTATCAGCAAATGCGTTATTCCAATAGGTTGAATTCAAAAAATATTCAACAATTTAAACGAGTGCTTAAAACTTGTGCATCTGCTTTAAAAAACAAGAAATAGCGCTTGTCATACTTTTTAAAAGTGAATATTATGCTTTTACTTCAGGTGTATAGCTCAGTTGGTTAGAGCGCTACGTTGACATCGTAGAGGTCTCCAGTTCGAGTCTGGATATACCTACCAAGATATACAAAGGGTTTACAAGCAATTTCAACGACTTGTAGGCCCTTTTTTTATGGTTTGAATTTTGTTGTTTTCCCTAGATATTTCAAAAAATAGTAGAAATAATTAATAAACTTCCCCAGAAATGCACCAAGATTTCCCCAATGAAAATCCCAAAGCCCGTAAAAAGAGGCGATGTTTACCGTATTCAAATCCAAATTGATGGAAAAAGAATCTCCTGTACCCGTGACACTATTAAAGAATGTGAGCATTGGGCTGCGACAAAATTTTTAGAGTCAAAAATTGCTACGAAAGAAGTAGAGCAAGGGATAAAGCCTAAATTTACCTTTAGAGAGTTGGTCGATCATTATTATGAGCACGTTGGCCAGTTTAGGGAGTCCAAGAGTTCAAGGAATTGGATTAAAGGACAGGTTAGTACCTTTGATGAGAAATTTGGCTTTCTGTCTGGTACATCGGTACATGATATTTCTCCCAAGCAATTAACCAACTGGCGTAATCGACGTTTGACTCAAGTTGGGGCAAATACTGTTTTAAAAGAGATCTCTTTTTATAGCGCAATTTTTACCTATGCTCAGAAAGAGCTATTTCTACTCGATGACAATCAATGGATGCTCATTACCAAGCCGAAGAAACCTAAGGCCAGATCTCGACGGATCCATCCGTCTGAAGTTGCACTGGTGCTGAAAGCACTAGATTATGAAGTCGGTGATACACCGGTTTTACCGCAGCACTATGTTGCTTGGGGTTTCTTATTTGCCTTAGAAACTGCCTTACGTCGTGGTGAGCTGATTTCACTAGAAAAGAAGGATGTGCATGAACGTCATATTCATCTGCCTAAAACAAAAAATGGTGAACCGCGCAATGTACCTTTGTCTGAAGAAGCCAGGGCACTACTCGATTTAATTAAACATGATGGAAAGAAAGTTATTCCACAGACTGAAAATGCCTTTCGGTTGATGTGGGAAAAGAGAAAAGCAGCGATTGGTCTGAATGGTTTGCACTTTCATGATACGCGCCATGAGGCGATTACGCGTATGGTACGGGTGCGTAAATTGCCAGTAGAGATTTTAGCGAAAATTACTGGCCATAAGAAAATTGAAGTCTTGGTAAATACTTACTACAACCCAAATGCTGAAGATTTGGTGGAAGCATTTAATCGAGAAAATTAAACCCGCACAAGGCGGGTATTTTTAATTCTTTTACTTAGTTTTTTCTACGGTTATGGGTGCGTGTGTTCTTGGTGAGCATGGCATCTGCCATTTCTGGATCGTATAAATGTTTCCCACAAGTTCCCTGGTTAATAGTGGCCAGTTTGGTTCTAACGGTCGTGTTAGATAAACCATACTTTTTAGCAAGTTCTGATGCCGACACGAGTTTACGTTTACCCAAATTTAATGCAGTCACTTTGCCACCAAAAAGCTTTTGCCCCAATAAAATTTCAGGTGCTCGGTCGGCTTCAACCGTAATCACATACTCAGCCATTTATGCCTCCCTGTTTTTCTATTGCGTGAAATTGTGCATGAGTTAAGTCTATAGATTTACTGTTGTTTTGTATTTTCATGAGTTTGGGCTTCCTGAAATGGCAGGATTTTGGAATATCCAACAACGAACGGTATGTTCGCGTAAGGTTTTGTCCTCCAGGGCATTCTTAACTTCATCTGCTGGATAACGGTGGCTTTTAACTACTCGGCTCTTGTCGACAAATTTATAGCGTCGGCTGGCGGTTAAAAGATTCTTCATTTCTTTAATGTCTGGGAGCTGCTGATAGTTCTTCGCAGCGACTTTGTAGACTTCGTTCAAGTTGATGGCAATTTGATGTGCGTCATGGTCAAAATGGTTAATAGAAAACTCGGTAGACCGGCTTGAATTGAGGTATTCGTAAACGTCCCAAAATTGCTCCACCAATGGATGGTCACCATTGAGCTGTTTCACACGTTCATGCGCCATATCGAGTAGCATGTCTTGGGCTGCACAGACTTCTTCAAGGTCAATGACGTCATGCAAAATGTGTTTGGCCACAGCATCTATGAGTGCCGAAACCTGTGCATGGCAAAGGGCAATACGTGTATGGGTAATGCCATTGTTATGAAACTCTTTTTCGGTTTGCTCTAGTTTTTCGGCATAGGTTTTAAGAAAGGCGTCCTCATGACGGAGGCAATGGGTCATGTAGGTGCAAAGTACGTGTCAGAATTGCTTCAGATGCCTGAATAGCGGTGTTTTGGCTAATCATGATTGCACCACGAAACGGAGGCTCATAGGTCTCATTTCCTGCGGTTTTTAAGCCTTTTGAGCGAATTGCACGGCCGTTATAGGCGTCTTTTAATTCATCCCATGAAAACTTAGGCTTACCCACAGAATTACCGTTTTGGTCGTTACGGTCGCCCTCAATGAGTACGACAGGTAAGTTTGAGATTTGAGCAAAGTTACGATACACCGCAACATTGGTCGATTTGTTTGCATCGAAACCTTCATAGTCTGGTCGACCTGAAAGTTTCCACATAAATTCGATTAAACGTGACTTACCTGCACCCGCTTCACCGACGATTTCTATAAAGGGGAAAGAGCTGTGCATAGTGCGGATTTGCTCGGCAAAATATGAGCCTGTCCACCATGCTAAAGCGACCAGACCTTTGGCACCACGCACGCGGTAGAAGTCTTTCCACCATGTCGGTTTAAATGTGGACTTTGGGTTTAACTGAACATTTGGACTGTTGGCCAAGGTTTTTAATTCGATACGTCCGACTTTGTAGAAGTCATGGTCATTTATGTCGATGACATGTCCTTTATAAACCGCGTGTTTGTTGAAAATATAGGCCTGATATTCTTTGCTGTAGCCAATAAAGTCGATGGTTTTAACTTCACGTAAACGCTCGGTTTGATTTTTCATGAAGGTGAGTAGTTGATGGTCATTCCCCGTCCACCATGCACCTACCTGGACCGACAATAAACGCGGGGCAAACTTACCCCGTGCGGAAATTTGGTCTGCGGTAAAGGTCGCTTTGGCCTCGCTCTCCGGGTTTAAAATTTGGAAGTAGTACCAGGACTCATCGGTTATTTCATTCCGCTGAAAATACAGAGGGTTGAGCTGTCGATTACAGATTTCGGAAACCGCAGCACACTGCTGGAGTGCGAGCTCTCGTTTTTGGTTATCGAGAAGTAAATCGCGCTCTGGATCTGCCTCGATGCGTTCCAGTTCTTTAGTGTATTTGTCCATGTCGAGATTAAACCAGTACAAGCGGAAGTTATGAATAAACCAAAAGGTTTTTCTACGAGCATCTTTATAGTTATAGATGAGTAGACCTGCTTGCTCAGGTGATTCAGCTATGTGCAGTTCGCCATAATGTTTGTACTGGTCACGGTATTCGGAGTGCAGTTGGTCGCGTTGGTAGAGGTCGTTCCAGTCTAACTGACCAGATGGCAGGGCTGCGGTGGAGTTCCACTTTTCCTGTAATGCACGGAGGTGAAACTTCTTAATGGCTTTTTTGCCCGCTTTGTCGTTATCAAAAGCCCAACGTAGGCGCGGTCGGTCTTTTTTAAGTTCGATACAACGGTCGGTAATTTGCTTGAGAATGAGGCTTGGATAGTTTGAGGTCGAAAGCGTAGCAATACTTGGTTGTTTGCTAAAACTCAGGGCAATTGCGTTAAAAATACCTTCTGTAATCCAAATAGACTGTGCATTACACAGGGTGTCGAGCTGTTCTAACGTCCATGCATGTCCTTCGTACTTACCAATAAAGTTTGCTTTTTGACGTCCGAAGCGCTCTGGACGGTCGATAAAGCGTTCCCAATAAATACCACTTGCCAGTTTAAAGCGAATGGTTGCGGTGACTTCGTTTGGGTATTTGAGGTCGTTTCTAAAGAGTTCCTGCGTGTACAGACCTTTGAGCATGTTTGGGTCGAAACCACGGGCATGGAGTAGGTAGGCATCTGCTGCGGCATTTGGATTTTCTTTGGTACGCGGAAAGTCTTTTGACCAGTCTTTAAAAAGGTCTTCGCAGATTTCTTTGACGTGTTCTTCATATCCGCATTTGTTTAAGCGGGCGCACTTGACCACACGCGGGTTGACTGCATGTGTGTAGAGTTCTTTTTTACCGCAGTTCGGGCAGATGCCTTGACGATACCATTCTCCAACGCGTTTAAAGCTGAAGAGCTGATTCAGTTTTTCGTCTATGAGAACGTGAATATTTGACATTTAGACCCACTAAAATTTAACGGCTTAACTGTTTGAGTTTGTGTATTTTTTTGCATTTTTGTAGCAATGCGATGTTTATTAAAATGCTTTCATTACAATTGCGCATCGCTTGGAGGGTCTTGTAGTTCGGGATGATGTTTCACCATAAAGTCACGGATATAGATGGCAATTTTGGTGTCATTTTCGAATGCAATTTTCTTGAGGGCTTTTAACTGTTTTTTCGTCCAACGCACTTGGGTTAGTTCGGTGTGTTTTGGTTTTGTTTGAATGTTTGTTGAAGTCATGCGAAAATCACCATAAATCGTACTTAGATACTTAGTGTTTCTAAATTTAGTACTATTTATGATGCTTTATAAGTGCTTTTTTAGGAAAAAGTATGAAAAATGATGATTTAAATACTCGCGGTACACGTTTGCGAGATGAACGGAAGCGTTTGGGGATACAAACTCAAGAAGAACTTGCGGAAATACTTGGGGTAAAAAAGAACTCTATTGGACGTTTTGAGAAGCACAATGAGCCGCTGAATACTGACTATTTAGACAAGCTCGAAGCTCACGGGTTTAATATTCATTTTATTTTATGGGGTGAACAACCTGTAAAAAGTGGGGAGCTCTCTGAGGCTGAAGTAAAGCTAATAGAGCTGTACCGTCAGACGCGTGAAGAAATGCGTGGGGGATTAGTTTCACTTATTGAAACTTATGCGAATCAATTTAAATAATTTTTAAATCACTAATAAATATGTCAATAATTTTACAAGTATCTGCGTGGGTAATTTTAGCAGTTGGTTTTTTTGCACTGGGTCATAAGTTTTTTCCAAATTTAAAAAATTGGTTTACTACAGGAAAAGTTAGCTATGTTTGGTTAATTTCAATCACTTTAGGTTTGTTTGTATTGCTGACATATCCAATTTTTTTCAATTGGTGGGCAGTAAATTTCTGGAATGTTCCTGAAAATGAACTTACAGATTTTACTAAATTAGGACCACTTGGTGATATTTATGGAAGTTTGAATACAATAGTTTCATCTATTGCATTATGTGCAATTGCATTCACTACTTATCTTCAAGTTATTTCCTTAAAGGAAACAAGAAAAATTACTACTGAGCAAATGGATGAATCTAGAAATGCAATTTTTGCGACTAAATTTTATGCATTACTTAACTACAAAGATGAGAAGTTAAAAACACTAAGTGTAAAGAGAGATGGGATTGAATATTTTGGATGTCAAATTTTTGATTTTTATTTTTGTTACTTTGATAACCTCTTTAAAAAAGAGTGGAAGGAATTAACTACATATATTGAGCAGGATATATATTCCCACATAAGAAAGTGTGATTTAGAAGTAAACGATGGAAAAGAATTTTCTGATTGGTATGCACATTTTTTACAAATAGCTAATTTAATTGATTTTATTAATACAAGCGATTTAACAGAGAAAGATAAAGACTTTTATTTTAATGTATTACGCTCGTCAATGACGATGAGAGAGCAAATAACTTTATTTTGGATTGCACCTGTAACACCTCAAGTTTACGCTAAGTTAAAAAATGGCAGAATATTTAATCTATTTTTTAACAAAAAACTCGTTCACTATGGAATACAGTTTTACCAAGATAAAAATTTTGAATCTTTTAATTGGCAAAAAGTATTCGATGAAAAAAAAGAAACCCTAGCCTAAGCTAGGGTTTTCCTCATTTATTCTTTACCGCCTTTGAGATTTGGGCGACTTGATAGTGAAGTGTGTTGAATAGAGCCGTTAATTCTTCACCCGTGAGTGGGTGGTCTAAATGCATTTTTGTGAGTGCGGAAAGCATTAGTTCTAAGTTTTCAATTGGGAATTTAACTTCTTCCAGTATTTGTTCGGCAGTCATGTCTTTATGGCTGTTAATTTCTATTGTTGAGTGCATTGCTCCCCCTGTCTATTGATCATGGGTATATTTTCTAAAATATCTTTAACAAAATATAGGGTAGTGCGACTTTCAGTGTCGCACTACTTACTGATTTTATGACGTTTTTAGTACGACTTTAGGCGAAGCCTTGAGCTTGGTTTAGTCGTGTTTTGGGTGGGTACACTCATGATCAGCTCCCCATAAATAAAATAGAAAAGGTCATGACAGCCATGCTTAGAAATACTGTGGCATCGACAAAGTTTTTGAGGAGTTTTTGCTGTTTGAGTTTTCTTTGACGCTCGAGATATGCCTCTAGGTCATAGATAGGGGAATGTTCTTTTACTTTTTTTGAAGTGTGCGAATGCATTGAAGCGAATGTTTTCATTGGCTTGTTCCTGTTAGTCAAGTTTTAAACCTGACACCAACACTTTCCACGGTATTGGTGACAGACTGAATAGGGGTGGAAATACCGTACTAACAGGTAACGGCCAGCCGAAGCTGCCCTATCCAGCCTGCCATAAAAGGCACAGCCGAATTTTACGCAAAAAAATAGCCGCATGGGCGGACTTTTTACGCCTGTTAGTGTTTTTAGGTTTCCACGCCTAACCACAGATTTTGCTGTGGTAAATTTAGAGTAGCTTAGATACTATATGCGCGTCAATACTTTATAAAAAATTGTGATTTGGGTGGGGGTTTGGGGATGGGTGAGGAATTAAATTTAAGCTGTCATAATGATACTGAACGCTTCAATAAAATAAAGTCAGAACTTTCATCTTTGAAAGATTTAATATCTAAAACACTAGATAAAGTTTGTGTTCCTATTGATCAAGCAGGATATTTTGAAAAATTATTAATAGATATAGACGAGAAATTTAATGAAATTTTTGATTATATTGAAAGACTTAATGTAATTTCAAAAACACTTGAGATTGAAATTGAAAATCTTATTTCCTTAAGTGGAGAGGAGATAAAAAATATAAGTGATTTTAATCATTTTAAGGCTTTCATTCTTGAATTTAAAGTCAAAATTTTAGTTTTAGCTAGAAGTGTTTTGAAAGACTTTCAAATTCAGACATATAAGGATTATAAGGGGAAGTCAGAAGAGCTTGTTGACGTGTTAAAGTCAAAAGAGGAGATGCTAAGTCTTAAAATTAATCATCTTAATACATTGATAGATGATCAGAAAAATATTAAAGTCCATAAAATTTTTGAAGATGATTCAACAAAATTTAGATTAATAGCACGCTTCTATGAATTTGCATTTTATTCAATAGTGGGTGTATTGATACTCTATTTTTTAGGCTTAACATTTTATGTAAATAATTTTAATTTTTTATTTATTGAAGCCGATTTTCCAGAAAAAATTCATGGCAAACTTTCGCCAGAGTTTTATATTCAAAAAGTATCCCTGCTAGTACTTTCTACAACACTTGCGGCATTTCTTTTAAAACGTTCGTTTATGAACCGTCGTTTGGCTGATGATGCCTACCGCACAGCTAAAGAGTTAGATGCACTTCCACGATATATGGAAGGTATGCCTGAAGAAATGAAAGAAAAAATTCGCTTTGACCTTGCTTATAAGTACTTTGGTAATAGTATTCACCACGAAAGTTATACAGGTGGTGAGAACTTGATGCATGAAAACATTAAAGCTAATACAGACTTTATTAAAGCAGTGAAGGATTTGTCGCCAAAGGCAGAAGCACCAAAGGATGATAAATCACCGAAAGATGCGGCTTGATATTTTATATTTAGTGTTTGTAACTGATTTTATTATAGAAAAATTTTTAGCTTAGATGCTATACGAACTTCAATATTTTAAAGAATGTGACTTAAGTTGAATTTAACATGATAATAGATGAACCAATAAAGAATTTAATTCGTAATACTAGTAGCGATAATCAGAAACTAATAGAAAGAATTAAAGATGATAATATGAAGATAAAATCAAAAATTACTGTTGAAATTGAAAAGGTGATAGATTACTTAGAGGAATTAAAAGACGGTAAGCATATTGATTATCAAGCCAGTGATAAATATCCTGATTTGTTTGATCTTAATAAACACTTGATAGGTGGATGCGTCAGGCAAGCCGCAAGGTTAAAAAGTATAATTGAAAGTATTGAAACAGATAGTGAAAACTTAGATTATTTATTTTCAATATCCCTTCCTTTAAAAACTGTAATCAAGGAGTATGATGAGGAAAATTACTATTTAATGCCAAATGATTTGGCTGTAACGAATGCTAGTTTATTTTCTATGGAATCATTTATCACAGCATTAAAACGTGAAAAAGATAATTACAGTCGAGTAATAACAGATGAAATTAGAAATATAATATTACATGCTGATGATGAAATAAGTAGATTTCGTCGTATTAGAAATATAGCAGATAATGCGAAAACTGAGAATATTTATGATCAAGCTGTTACTAAATATCGTGGTTTAGAAAAAGATTATAGATGGTATTTCTATTGGGCACTTGGACTAACGGTAGCAATTTCGTTAGGGACATTTTTTCTAAAAAAAGTATTAATTCCAGCTTTTCTTGGAAATGTTGAGTTTTGGGTACTTAAGGCTTCAATAATAGTAGTCGGAGTTACTTTAATTACTTATTTTTTAAAGCAATCTACTCATTATCAGCGTCTTGCAGACCAAAACTACCAAACCCAAGTAGAGCTACAAGCATATCCAAGTTTTATGGAAAGCATACCAACTGAAGAGGCCGCTTCGGTACGTAAAGAACTTGCGCTGAAATACTTCGGTCGTGAAATAGATGGAGCTGCTCATAAAGATATGAGTAACCTGATCTCTGACCAATTGAAAAGCACAACAGAAATGGTGAAAGCTGCAACTGATGTGTTGAAAGTTAAGGGGTAAGGTATGGCTGCGAATGTTGATGCTAAAGTAGATTTTACTGCTATTCTGAGTGAAATCATGAAAAGTGAATATGGTTTAGTTTTCATTTGCTCATTACTTTTTATAATTGTTCTAGCTGCATTTTTATACATGTTTGGCAAGTCAGGAATAATTTCACACTTTAAAGTCTACTCTGAATATAGTAATAAAAAATATCTGAGAGAAATTGAGCAAAAAGAAGACCTTTTGAATGATGAAGCATTAAGCGAATTTAAAGGCGATATGGAATACCATATCAAAGTTTCTAAACTTGAAAACTTCTTAAAATTTAAGAACAAAGATATAGATTTACTGAAATATATTATTTCATGCAGGGATTCTCAAAGAGCAATTCGTCTGTACAAAAAAGGCTGTGAGTATTTAGAAAAAGATAAAGAGACAAAAACATATAAGTTAAAACCTAAATATACGAAAGAGAGTATAGAACTCCAAGAAAAGAGAACTCCTTATATGTACTTTGGTATAAATGGTATAGGTGGCCTACCAATTTTTTTAAACCTTATTTCTAGTTTATTTCCAGAGCTTATTTCTTTTAATTTTAATGTACTTGAAAGCATTTCTTTCTTTATAGTCTTTTTTATCATATCGCTAGTGTATACATTCAGAACTTTGAAACCATTTGCCGCGCTTTACTTTTTAGAGATAGAAAAAATAGATGAAAGTCAGCAAGAAAGAAATATTGCTAAGAATCCTGTCTTAGTTAAAGAAAATAAGGTTGGATAAGGAGCGGTAAAATATGATTTACGCTTTGATGTTTGGCTTAGGTATTTGGTGTGCGATCCCAGTACTTATGATTTGGTATTTGCTACTACCGAAAACTTACTTCCTGACTTTTAATGGTGAGACACCTTCACGGATGTCTATTTTTACACACCATTTCTTATCGATCCTTACGCTGTTTATGATTCTCGGTTTAGGCATCGAAACGGCAGTTAAGTATCCTGAAGGCACGATCGCGCCAGTATTCTTCTTATTGTCCATTATTTTAACACTCATATTTTGCGTGTACTTTGGGCGCAATAAAATCAATTTGGGTGATAAGAGAAGAGTATAAAAATAAACGTGAACTGAGTCGGAATTAGACTAAAGAGGGTTAAACAATTTGTATTTTTGTAGATAAAAATAAGTAGCTTAGATACTATTCCCTTGCATTTAAAATTAATAATTAGGGGGAAGTATCATGAGAAATATATCTAAAAAAATCTGTCTAGGTTTAATCCTTTCTGTGGGGTTTGCTTCTATCGCAGATGCAGGGCGTGGACGCCAACCATGCTCAGGTTCTAAGGGTGGAGTTAAACACTGTACCGCAGAAGGAAAATTTATGTGTAGAGATGGTTCAGTTAGCCAGTCTAAAAAGAGATGCACAGGAAGATAATTCTTAAGGAGAATTATGATGGGTTTTAATTTTAGAAAAAGTTTTAAAATTGCACCTGGCGTAAAACTTAATGTATCCAAAAAAGGAATCAGTAGTGTTTCTTTAGGTGGAAAGAGTGCAAGGGTAAATTTAGGAAAGAAAGGAACTAGGACTACAGTCGGTATTCCTAAAACGGGTCTTTCATATTCTTCATATTCGCAGTATGTTCGAAGCAAACCTAAAAGTAAAAGCTCTGTTCATTGGATTTGGATTGGAATTATTGTTTTCTTTATTTTGATTTGGATTTTCTAAAAGCTCTTTACGAGCTTTTAGTTTTATAGATGTAGGAAATATTCTTGGGTAGATAATTCTAAAGTCACCACCATCTTAGTGCCGTAATAATATACGAACACCGCCAGATGATCATACATAAGATAATCAGAAAACTAACTTTCCAGTAGCCATATTTTTCCATGATGACCTCTAAACTTTTAACGATTAATGCTATACTTTCAGACATGATTTGATCCTTAGTTGGTGTAAGGCTTGAATACAGAAACCTCAAAGACTGTGAATCTTTGGGGTTTTGCTTTGTCTGGTGAGTCTATTTTTGAAAGAAGCATTTTTCACGGACTTCAATTTGTTAGAGGGGATAATACAAATTGACTTTTCTTATTTTGGAAATGAGCTTTCAAGTTGAAAACTTGCATTTAATTTATGAAATATAAGAAATAAATACTGATAGAAATACAGCCAATCATAATGCCCATGAGAAAAGGGTAGATCCACATTTAGATCTCCCTTGCTCGCACTTTATCAATACAACGTTCAATCATGCTGTGCTCTTGTTTTAGCAAGCTTTGCATACGAATGTATTGATAGTCCAAAATCATCCATAAAAGAACCAAAGCCACCACAAACAAAACAATAAAAATAATTCCAAAATGAATCATCGGTATAAACTCCGCTTTAACTCTAAATTACTCTGGCAAGCAACACACAAAGTCACTGCACCATACTTTTGACGTTCTGGTGGAATGTCATTCCCACATTCTTCACACTCAGAAAGTGAAGGCTGTGAATAGTCCTTAGGTTGGATACGAACCTGTTCTAGCTGGCGTTGTTGAGCGATATCTATAATATCAGCCATGACGACTCCGAAGCTGGCGTGCGTCATGGTTAATGATGTTTCTTGCAAGCGCACATTGTGAAAGAGGAAGCTTGATAGCGGGGTTAGGTGTAGCTGATGGGGAAATCGTGGCAGCCCATTCCAAATGAGCCCGACCAGTCCAACCACATTCAAGGTTTTGGCACTGTCCATAAAGTGTTTTTAAAAGCGGATTTTCAACTTGAGAATGCCGAATAATCACTTTAGATCCGCAGTGCGGACAAGCATTCTGATTTCTTGTATTTGCCATACGTGACCTGTTCTCGGTTTATCGTACTTATTGTATAATAAAAGTATTATATATGGTGATTTAATGTTGATTTATGTACGAAATATCGTTATTTTAATTAGACCCTCTTGATAGCTGCTCAGTGAATAACTGGCAGCTTTTTTTATTTTTCGCCTTTGGCTTTTTGAATACGAGCCCACTCCCGATTTAATGCCACTTGAGCCGTCTTTTTACTCTTATAAGTGCGTACCAATATCAAAGGCTGGCTTTGGTCACCTACCGTCATAAGCTGAGGTTTAGGCTTTGCCGAATACCATGTTTTTACACCAGTATAGGTTTTATAGTTTTTCGCTTTTCTTTGCCCTGAACCTGTCTTGGTCTTTTTCTCTTGCTCAATTTTAGTCGTGTCATCAAACACTATGGAAACATCGTCAGCATTAGGCAGTTGTACCTCTAGCTCTATACGTGTGGTATAGCCTGAAGATTCGTTTAAGTCATGGGTAATGGTTTTGCCTAGCCAAACGATTTCATCGATCTGAGCCTTTAAACCCACAAATGAAAACTCTTGCTCCGGGAGTAAATCGGGTCGACCTTTGGCCAAGGTATAAGACAAAGATTGCTCAGCCCGTTTACATCGTTTTAATTCAGCTAAAGCGGCCAGTTCGGCTGTTTTCTTGTCACGGTGAATAAAGCGAATTTCTTTAGGGTTATCCGTATGACTACCGACAATCACATACAGCTTTTCACCCTTTTTCGGGCTGTGATAATAGGCTTTTACACACTCCACTTTGTCATGACTTTGCCCATAAGAATATGAGTGTTGGTCACCGTCAGATCTGACCAGTTCAACTGCAGGTAGGTCGAGCCCTGAACTGGTCTGTGCCTCACCAATGGGAAGTAAAAGAAGGGTATTGTTTTTGACTGTTGCAATCGCATCGTGTTCATCGGCTATGCGGGTCATGATATTGGCATCGGAGTCATTCTGGTCGATATGTGAAACCTTACGACTGCTTAAACTGCTGTGTACCATCACTTTTAAACCATAGTCAAAGGCCAATGCCTGGAAAATTTCTGCTATGGTCTGTTGGTGGAACGATCGCTCTCGCTTTTGACGAAATGCTTCTGCAAGGTCGGTACTTTCAGCCGATATTCTCAGAACATCTGGGGCACCAGAATGTGAACCGCCCGTGACCAAATAAGACCCTTTATACATCAGGCCCGTGTCCGACCAACCGAGCCAAACTTTCATTTCTGCACCGACAGAAGGAATTTCGAGCGCGTTGTCACTGTCGTCTAAAGTGAGGTCGACACTATCTGCCACCATTCCTCGGTTGTCTTGCAAACTCAGTCCAACGAGACGCGATGCCAAAGTCGATGAAATATCAATATCATTCACGGTAATGCGGTAAATAGCATGCGGATAGTTATTGAGGCTTGTATATTGCTCAGTGTTAGAGGGCATAAAACTCATAAAATGAGACCCCCAAGACTTAACAATGCCTGACCTGTAGCACCCAACAGTTTCTTGGTAGTGTCTTCGGTGATGATTAAAGAGACGCTAAACGTAATTTTTCGGGTACCGCCATTATGGAAAAAGTTGGAACGGGTTTCCTGAACGTCCTTAATAATCACCAACCCATAAATCTTTCCAGTCCCTTCAATTAAAATGTACTGCTTACCTGTGTCACCCATGTTGCGTAGCATATCGAGCGAGTTTTGGTAGCCCGTAATTTCAGGATAAATTACACCGGATAAATTGATGGTTTCTTCATCTTTTCCAGTGAACTGATAGGCAGGGGTATTGCCCACACGGCTGTTACTTGGATGTCGCCAAGCCGTTGAGCGCTGTAGCTCTTGATAAGATGCGGTCGAGAGTTGAAATACGAATAAACCAAGTGCCATCATCATGTGTCTTACTCCCGATCTGTCAACATACGACGGATCAGCGCACTGCGTTCCCGATCGCGCTGGGCTAAAGCTTGGCGTACTTCATTGGCAGCGTTGTGTAAAACACCTTTACCGCTGTTGTCGATGTGAATCTGAATATTGTCGCTATTATGAATCGTGATATTCCTATGGTTTTGAATAGGCGTTGCTCTCTGAAATTTGGGTGCATTTTGATTCCAAGCATCGTGGCCACTCATCGATTTTGATGGTTGGGTATTTCCCTTTGAGGCGCTTGCACCTATCAAAGGTTGTTTGGTGCCTGAGCCCACTGTTGGCATAGCACTATCAAAGACGCCAAGCGTTTGCCGATACTGACTCTGTAGGGCAGGTGTGCGGTTATTCAGTCCTACACCTATACCATCGACAATATGACCGCCCATGCCTGCCATGACACGGCTCGGAGAGTGAATATCCATTTTCTTCCGCATAAAGTCGGGCATGAAATTGGTGACTTGTGACCAAATACTTTGCAGCCCAGGGAACATTGATTTAATTCCGTTGATTAAACCTTTCACCAACATGCTACCAAAGCCAGTGAATTTAGCGGGAAGCTCTATGCCAAACCAAGAAAGGACTTTGGCAAATATAGAATAGAACAAACCTAATGGTGACCAGTTTAGGATGAGTGCACTTACACCTAAAATCCCACCACTAAAAGCGGTTTTGATGGTTGACCAAACGTATTTAAAGAAACCTGAAATTGGCTCCCAATTGCGGTAGATGAGATAGGCAGCACCTGCTACCGCAGCGACTACCCCTAAAATAACTAAACCGACAGGGGAGAAAATTGCACCTAAGGCACCAAAACCAATCCCTAAAGCGCCGAATGTCATTTTTAAAATAGCTAACGGCCCTAGCAAGGTCACAATACCCAGCACAAGCGCTGATATACCACCCAGTAAAACAATGCCTGCGACTGCCACTTTGGTGAGGGTTGCAGCAAGTGCTGGATTTTCTTTTGCCCAGTTACGGACGTCATTGGTAAACGTACGTACTTTGAGGATTAAACTATTTAGTGGTGGCAGTAGGACGTTACCGATATCGATACCTAATGCAGCCACGCCATTTTTTAATAATTTGATATTGTTCGCCGACGTTGCTGCACGTGCTGCATACTCTTTTTCCATGGAGCCGGCATACTGGCTTTTATCTGCTACCAAGCCCAGATTCTTCTCAAGGGCGCTCATGTTGGTGAGCAGCGGTGCGATCGCACTCAATGACTCTTTACCAAATAAATCTGAAAGAACGGAAGCCTGTTTGTATTTGTCTAAGGCAGCAATCTGCTTTAACACCATGAGAGTCGTCCCGTTGGCATCTTTTTGCATGTCTTTTGCGACTTTGCCATAGTCCAAACCAAGCTCTTTATAGGCTGAGATTTGCCCCTTAGTTGCAGACTCGCCCGCAACCAAGGCCAACATAGTATTTTTAATACCAGTCGCAGCAATTTCCTCTTGAATACCCATACCTCGTAAGGTCGCACCTAACGCGGCAATACTAGAGGCAGCAAAGCCTCCGACTTCACCAAGGGGTCCAATCCTTTGTACAATTTCTAAAATGCCTTTGGCTGCTGCTGGGGTATTGTTGCCTAAGTAGTTAATTTGGTCGGCTAGGGTGGTTACTTGTGCCTGTGACATCCGAAAAGCTGTTCGTAGTTCAGCCATCGACTGACCAGATTCTTCAGCCGAAATATCGAAGGCTACACCCATTTTTACAGCCGTTTCAGCAAAGGTGGTGAGCTCCTTACTTGCAATACCGGACTGCGCACCAGCGGCGACAATCGCAGCAATGTCCTTGGCTGCCATAGGCAAACGAGTCGACATTTCAACAATTTCATTATTAATGGATTTGAACTCAGCTTCGGTACCGTTAAAGACCTTTTTGACATCGGCTAGAGAGGACTCATAATCGATGGCCAGTTTTACGGGCACAGTCATGGCTGCCGTGCCAACACCTGCCACCATTAAGCCTTTTTTGGCGAAGTCTGAACCTTTTTGTAGGATGGCTTGGGTTTTGGCAAAACGCTCTTGCGCCTTACTGTTTTTATCCAAGGCATCACGACGTTTATTCAACTCCATGGTGGTGAGGTGGATTTTATTTTTAAGCGCACTTTCTTCGTCAGTGAGCTGTTCTACACCTCTGGATAGTTTGTCGACATTGAGTCCAGCTTTTTGCAAAGTTTGGATATGGTTTTGCAATTCGTTACGTTGGGTGGTTTCAGTACTCTTGAGCCGGCGAATCCCTTGTTCGAGGTTTTTAATTTTGTTGAGTTGAGTCTCGGTTAAGGTGTTACCGTTTTTCTGTAAGCTTTGTAGTTGCTTTAATTCACTCCGATACTCTGCCGTTTTATTGGCTGTAGCCTCTAAGGCAGTTTGCGTTTCCTTATAGCGGTTGATATGGCCTTGTTGATCCTGAAGCGCTTTAAGCTCAGTACGCGTTTTTTTAAAGGCGGTACCGAGGTTCTGTGAGCCACCAATAATCGCCTTCATGGGGCCAGACATATTGTCCTTTGCGTCAAAAAAAACGCGTAAATTTAAGGTCGACATTGGTGGGAATACCTTCACTCGTTGGTTTGATTACGCTCTAAAGCTTTTTGGTGCCACATAAATAATTCGCTGAGGCTCATTTCTGCGAAGTCGCGTGGTGACCAGTGGAAGACCAAAGCTATGTTGGCCATGACATCGGGAATACTGTCTATAATTGGATATCGGTCGCTGCACGTTGCGACTTCGGCATCAAAAAATAGATGATGTGACCTGCAATTTGACCAAGATCAACTGGGTCTAAAAGGGGCATTGCTTCACGTGGGATTTGTGGCCATACACATTTGGGAATGATTTGGCAGAGTGCATTTACATCGGAACGGTAAATGTCCTGGAGGGAGAGTCCAGAAAGTGCGACCGTACCTGGCTTACGAATCATAATTTCCGAAATGGTTTGTCCACCAACTTGAATTGGTGTTTCAAGGGTGTATTGGGCTTCGTTTGGGTTTTTGATTACTTCGAGGTTTTCTGCTTGTTGTTGCATATTCATCGCGTTTGAATTCCTAAGTTTAAAAAAGACCTACTGCATAAAATTGTGCAGTAGGTCGGGCATTACAGACCGCAGGCTTTACGCTGTGCTTCTAAACGATCGACACCGTTGACGATTTCTTTCATGGCCAAAGTATCGATTTCAATTTCTTTATTGCCGTTGACCGTAAGCTTGTAATAGGTCCATTTGGTTTTAATGGTTTGTTCAGTGTCATCACCAGGCTTTTGGGTACCCATACTGATTTCTTCATGACGACCACGAATCACAACTTCGACAGGAGTGACTGCACCTGTGTCGTCTTGTTGATATGCACCAGCGAAGCGTAGTAAGACGCCAGAGGCAGAGGTAATGCCGAACTGACGTAGTGATGTCAGATTGAGACCTCCGATTTTCCATTCAAAATCGATAGAGTCTTCAGACATACCTTGGTCGATGGCAACAGGGCCATTCATACCACCACCTCGCCAGTTCTCGAAGTTACGTCCTAAGGTTGGAAGCGTACATTCCGCAACTTCACCGACCAATGATTCAGCATCATTGAATAGGTTCATGTTTTTAAGTTTGTTTGGTAATCCCATGTGTGTTTACTCAAATAGGGGGAGGACAAATCACAGCTTTATGCTGTGATTCGTGCGCCAAAATCTGCGAGGTAGTCGTCTGTGATCATTTGGTAGAAGCCAAGATCTTCAAGTGGTGGAACTGGACCGTAGTCATAAGAGAGGCGGAATTTTCCTGCTTTTAAATTTTCTACAGGGTTCTTTGTCTCGTCATACCAAGCTTCACCACCCATGAGGTAGCCGTTATTGGTTAGGTCACTGAGTTTGGCGCGAATGCCCTCAATGAGGTCGCTGGCCAGTGATGGATGAAGTGGTTTATCGACTGCCCACATATGCGCTTCAGCAACCGTGTCAGCAATGATTTGAGCCGTGCGTGTGTAGTTCTCGAAAGGAAATAGTCCTTCCGCGTCGCAGGTACGAGAGCCCCAAAAGCGAAAGCCATCTTCACGAATGAGCGTAGTAATGCCATTTGAGTTGAGATAGTCGGCATCTGTGCCAGTTTGCTGTAGATCCCACCAGACATCTTTACTAATACCAACAACACCACTGACCGCGACATTGGAAATAACTTTGTGCCAACCTGTTAAATTGTCAATTTTGGCACGTAGCCCCAGTGCATAAGCTACAGGGGAGATAGCTTCATTTTGCGAAGTCTCGGTATTGAAATGAATGAACTGAGGCCAGATCAGCATGAGTTCTCGTGCAGCAAACGATTCACGATAAGCCACAACTTCTTCTTTGGTTCCGCAGCCATAAGCATAGGCATAAGCGAAAGCACGTAGCTTTTGTGCAGTGCTCGCCAGTGCTGTCGTTACTGCTTGGGTATCAAGTCCTGGTGCACCAATTAAACGAGGAGTCACACCCAGTTTTGCTTTTGCCGTGAGTAGGGCTTTTAAGCCTGTGTATTGACCTGAAGCTGTTGTAGTTCCAATGACAAGTGAACTTTGTTCTGCTTCTGTCTCAGCGCTATCCACACGGACAACTACAACCGTTGTATTGGTTTGGTCGACGATCGCTTGTAGCGACGACTTTAAGGTACCTAACTTTCCTGCTTTACCAATCACGCTTTGGATATTGGTGATGAGGATAGGTGTATTGAGTGGAAAGGAGGTAGCATCCGCATCTGAAGCGGTTGCAATCAAACCGATAATACTGGTGGCCACTGTACGGATCGAACGCGTACCGTTATTGACCTCTGCAACACGGACACCGTGGTGATATTCATCTAATGCCATAGGGCAACCTTTTGTTGATGTTCTAGTTCATCAAAAGGCTTACATACAAAACCCCACGTTTTAAGCGCGAGGTTTTGTAAGAGGGTATGCTACAAATTGGAGTTTATTAAAGACAGAACATCAGGATTGTTTTTCAAAAATTCAGCCAGTTTTTCTTCTGGTGTTTCCACTTGCTGAACTTCAGGCTTTTGGATCAGTTCCCATTTGAAACCATTCCAACGTGGCCATTGTTCTTCAGACCATTCAGAAGGTGGTGCTATCTCGACACAACCTGCAGGGATAGCAAATACACCAGGTTCAAGTGGTGACTCATTGGCTATTGTCTCTCCAACAAATAAACCTGAATAATTGGTTTGATACACGGTAATCTGATTCATGTTTCATTCCTTAATAGCGGATACAGGCAAGCCATGCGATGTTACGTGGTCTGTTTTCATTTGCAGTGGGTACAACACGCGATGCATCAAATGTTGCTGTGAGTAAGCCCCAATTTTCACCTGTTGAAATTCTTCCAGCCGCTTTTTCACTTAGAGAAAAAGCGCCAGTATATGAAGATGCGGGCACTCTTGCACCTGACCCACCAGGTGTGTCACCTGTAATGTTTCGAATTGCATCACCTTGTTTGCTGCCGATTAAACGACCAACATCAATACCACGTCCATCATCTGCATAACGTGGAAACTCTGCACGTGCATCAGGCACGTTAAAAGTATTTACGCCATCGCCAGCACCATAATAAATACCGATTGCAGCAAATAGATCTGCATAAGCAGTCCGAGAATAAGCTGCACCATTACATTTTAATAATCGGTAACCAGTCGGGATATTTTGTGAAGCCAAAGTGATAACAGTACCAGGTGGACAGTCATTGTATCTCGCCTCATCCGAACTCATGACACCTAAGTTCTGGCGTGCTAAAGGTTTATTTAAGATGTCGGAAAGGTTATTTTTTTGAGCCAAAGGATAAGGTGCAGCTCCTAAAGGTTCATTTTGAACAATCAGGATTTTGGCCCCAGCATAAGCCTTACCCAAAGTAATTTGCGTATTTGAGGTTGCAAGCCAACCATTGGCACCAACTTTGTTGGTAATACGTTCGCCATTAATGTACACCGCTGCACCACGGGTAGTCGTGCTAGTGAGATCTACAATAGTTTGGTTAGCAACTAGCGATTGCTCTTCTTCAACTGTATTAACAAAGACGTCCGCATTAGAAGCATCATCCCACTCTATGTCTCCTTCAATGTTCGATTTTTTCTTCAGAACTTGACCAATCGTTCCACCCGGGAAAAAATATGCTGTTGTCAAAGTATTCATGATCCAACTGTGTGTCGCAGTAACCACGTTGGGATCAATTTTTAACTCAATACTGTCACTGTTACTCACAACAAATGGAATGCGATATGCAGAGTCACTGAATGCACCATCACTTAAAGATGGTTTATGTACTTCAGGTGTATTACCAATCATGAGCATATTGCCATTTCTGTCAAATACAGCAATTTCACGAACGACAAAACTCGTTGTTTCAACGGGAATAATTAACTCTGCAGTGAATAAATTTTCATTTTCTGGATCTTGGTATATTCGGTTGACTGGTGCACGAAACCGTTCACGTTTTAATTGTTTCATCGTCGGATTGGGTATGATTTCATTACCGTTTCCATCACCAACAGCCATATGGGTGATTTCAATTTTTGAACCCGTAGCCTCGGCACTTGCTAATAGCTGCAGACCTATTGTTGTATGAATAGTTTTATATAACATTCTAAAAATTCTCCAATCTTATAATTCCACAATGTTCAGGTCATGCAGGATAATTTGGTGTTTCGGGTTTCGGAGGGCGAGTTGGATTGACTGGTAATCCAGGAATAGGAGTACCTGTAATTTCACTTTGTCTTGTTTGACTCATATAAGCTTTATCTGCAAGCCAAAACCGTTTAAGCGTGTCTTCTGGCAGTACAACTAAGCCATCTCGCATGATTTGGTTATATGCCCAGATATATTGCTTTGCGACGTTGTACTCTTTACCAAGATAGGCACTACCCATAATGGCTTGCCAAACCTTAGGGCCATCATTGATTAAGTCATATTCAGGGTTTACTAGCTTTCCTAAGAAATTATCAGGAACAAATCCTGCTAAGTAATGTACTAAGTCCGCTGGATATCCCAATTCATCAATTGCTGAGGTAAATCCCCGAAGCGCTTTATTAAACTCTCCGACGATCAACCAATCGTATGTTTCAGTTTGAATGAAATCCAAATTCGGATAACGATAATGTTCAATTGGATAATTCATGATTGAAGCAATGCCACTACCTTCACCTAAGATGCTTGGTAAAAAGAAAAGTGTGGAGACCTGAGCCTTAGGATAATAATCCCTGACTACTGCGCGTATGCGACGCACGGAGTTGCCCAGCTCCTCTTGCAAGAAAAGCAAATATTCTTGTTCTGTCGCCCCTGAAACATCACTCATCCGATCGGCAATTTCTGGTGCATACAAACCTGTTTCGTTATTAAATTTAACCTTTGTTGGATAGTCATAAATACACGGTTTATCATTGGGATTAATCCACCACCACGGCTCACCTACTTGCATGTAAGGAGTATGACCTTCATTATTTAAAATGCCTGCAAACTCGATAAAGACTTGTTGTAGCCAATTCATTGCTTCAGGAATACAGGGACTCAGCAAATAACTAGGGGGTTCATAACCTGTATATGCATAATTGTTATCCCAATCCCGCTGCGTCCAACTAAGCTCTGCTGCTTCACTATAAATCTCGTATGAAATAGAAAAAATCATTTTCATGAAATGTTTATGTGCTGCACGGGCAAAATGGGTATGCCAAATTGTTGCTTCTCGGTTCAAGTAAGAGTCGAATTGGTCGTCACCCGGACCGCGTCTGACGATAAACCGCTGTTGTTCTATATCCCAACGGGAATCATAAAAATGAGACATTCCACAATAGTGATTAATAAAACCTCGATAACCTAAGTCATAGCAGTTTTTTATCAAGCGAGCTGGGTTCACATTGTAGCTATCGTCATAGCCAGTACACATGCCTAAAGTATGTTGTGGAATACTTAAAGATTTACGCTTATACGTGCTATTGCTTCCAGTACATCGAATCTTGCTAACATGCAATTCACCTTGTTGTGGTCGCTCCAAAGGATCACTTAACTCAGCATTAAATCCATGGGTTAAACATCCAATAAAGATACGGTGAATGTCTTCTTTCGGAAATGGAATGTTCTGCTCATAACCACTGACTACAGTGTTCCAATCAATCGTGATATCGGCATGGGTTGCTGTTAAAGTTACTGGATCAGCAAGATTTGCTAATCGTAAATAGTAAGGTGATTGGCCTGTTTCGCTATCGTCATTAACAATAATCGTCATGACTAACCCGAGATGTTCATTATCAATTGCAGGCACATCACCTGAAGTATCGATAGAAAAAGATAAAGTACAGTTTCTAAAATCACCTTTTGTTTCATAGGCCAAATATGGGTGCATCGCTTGATCTTCACTAAAGAAAATAGCTGCAGCGAAATCGTTTTGACGTCGTGAAGTAAAATAGACATCAAAAGCATCTTCAGCCTCACCCACAAGGCAGAAGGACATACTTCGTGGCCCATCAATTGTCCAGCAGTCGGCGGAAAAACGAGGGATGGTACTTTCAATGATATGAAAAGCTTCTTGAGTGGAATCTTGGCCTAAATAGTTGCTTATCTCTGTTATTTGATCTTTCAAAAAAAGAGTTCGATTTCCTAGTGCTTTTGCTTGTTCATTCATGTTGCCATTAATGCCGCCCAAAGCTAATTCATTTTTTTCAAGTAAACGAATTGGGGACCACTCTGATTTACTGATTATTTCACTCACTTAAATTGACTCCATTTAATCTATAACTGCCGTCGAGTAACCAAGTACCATCTAAATACAATCCACCTGCGGCCTGAGCGAACTCAATTTCTTGGCCAGTAATAACGGCCGCTGCTGTGTAAATACTCGAAGTACTTTCAAGAACGAGTGATATTCCAGTAAGGTGAGAACGTAAATTTTTATAAGTACGGACAACTTTCGTTAACTCTTTAAAATCAAACTTACTGATATTATTTTGACTAGTCTTAATAAAAATATTGAATGTATAAGGCTTACCTTGTGGCACCATGTTGAACCATTCTTGTACGACAATTGGAAACCCCAATGAATTAAGCGCGCCATCTAACGATCCAATCGTACCTTTAATACTATGGTTCTTCAGGGAGGTTTGTATGACTTGCCGCTTTTGAATTTCGGTCCAATCTTTATTCCATACATCAACTGAACGTTCCCATGCTAACCATGGCAAAACTTCAACTGGTGCATTCAGTGGATCATTAAAGCTGCGTATATTTACTTCAATATTTGAAACACGTGAAAATGCACTTTCAAAATTCATTTCAAATTTAGTGGAGTTTGGGGGCAGTAATTTACTCATGTGTCCACCTTTGAAATATTAATGCTGGTGCAATACGCAACTTGGCCGATTGAAGTATCGATATTGCTTGCAGGTGAAATCAAATTGACACGGCTGACACCTGCTTGGTGGAGTGCTTGGTAAATCCCAGACAATGAAACGCCATCATTAAATGAATGGACTTTTTGGATATATTCTTCTGTGGCTTTATAGCAACTGTTCAAAACGATAGTTTCATCTGGACCTTCATCAATATAAATTTCTGCTTCAATGATGTAATTGATAATAGATGCCGAATAAATAATAGGACGATCTGTCAAAGGGCGAACTGATTTAGCATTCAAAGCTGTATTCACAACATTTAAAAGGTCTTCTGATGCAGTACCATTGCCTTCAGTAGAAAGCACATAGATATTACAAATACCCATTGGGTTTTGGTTTTCATCTAATGGCGCATAAGGATAAATGTCTTTAACCCGTACATCGGCGTTGAGGCCATGGAAAATGTATGAACCTTCACTACCAGCAGTAGTTTGGCCTTCAGGTGCAAGTTGCACACGCTTACGGAGTGATGCATCAGTTTCGTATATAGCTTTTGTTGTTGAGGTTTCAGCAGTAATTAATTGGCGTTTTAGATTTTTTTCAGCAGCTTTATGTTCAAGGTCTATTCCTGAAGAATATGCAAGTAATACGGCTTTAGCCGAATCATTGACATGCTGACGTACAATCATTTCTCGAAATGCAAAGACTTCTGCTAGTTTGTAAGCAGGATCAGATTCACGAAGTCGTGTATAAGAAATACCAAGGGCATCCATACGACGATAATATTCTTGTAGTCCAGCATCTAAAATTGTTTCGTAGTTTATTTGCTCTACAACTGTTGGTTCAGGTAGTTGAGATAGATCAATTGCATTAGTCGATTGAGTCATGTTGAAGCGCCCATTGTTAATGGAATTGATAATTTATTGATGTCTGAAGAACCAACAATTTGCATTTCTAGATCCAATTGGAAACGGCTATTTTCTGCCTTAGAAAAATGAGCATTGATCAGTTTGATTCGGTCTTCCCAAGTCAAAATGGCTGTAGCACTTGCGGCCATCACTTGAAGGCGGACAGCATCATTAAAGGGTTGATCGAGCAATTTAAAAATCATAGAACCGTATTCACGACGCATCACTCGGCTGCCAATGGGCGTAAATAAAATGTCTTGAATGGATTGTTTAATGTGAGGAATGACCTCGAGGCTTTGACCAGTTTCACGTGACATCATGCTTTTGACACTCCTGTATCTGATCCACCAGATTGAACCCCACTATGCTTGTGGTTTTTAAGACTAATGCTTCCGGCATTCACATCAGATTCTGTACTGAAGTTGCCAGTAGAGTGACTGCTACCTTGGATCAATTGGCTGCCACCTACTGTATTATTTCCAGTCATGGCAGTACTGCCATTGACCTGTAAATTACCGTTAATGGAGGTATCGCCATTGATCGTGATACCTCCAGATGCAGTAAGAATGGCCGTTCCTCCATTGGGGAGGATGGCTTGTAATGAATGATTAGCAGTGTCATAGCTGATCATGGCCCCATCCTCATAGACTCTTAATTTAATATTTGGGTTCAATGATGGAGTCGGAAAAGATTCATTGTTTAAACCAACCAAAACAATGCCGAGGGCAAGCTCACCAGTTGGGCTGAAGACGACACATTCCTCATTGATGCTAGGTAAGTCATGACTTAGGTCTGCACCTGCGCGTAAATTAAATAGACGTAATTCATCGGTCACGATATCGCCGAGGTCGACTGTGACGGTATGAAAAGGTTTAGCAGGGGTAACGCTTTTAATTCGTCCTAAACGGATCAAATTTTCTAAGCGGCGATGGATTTCAGCACTCATGTGCCTACTTTGCGTTAAGGGTTCAAAGCTTGCATTAATGGCAATTTGTAAGAGGGGATATTACAAATAGAGAGACTTCATTTTGCTCTAAGATTTAGGGCTTTAAATGCCTCATGACTGAGTCTTCAATCATTTGAATATCAGTTGGAGCAAACCCCAACAATTCACGTTTGGGATAGGTAATGGATGGCCCATTTTTACTGACACGGGCACGTAAACCATCTTGGTGGATACGAGCTACAAAAACGACATTACTCAGAAAACCAACGCTTACCATCTCGGCATTTGAAAAATTTCTAAAATAACGCTGCGATCGGAGTTTGGTGAACATTTTACGACGAATTCTTTTGCCTTCGCGTAAACGTCTCGGAGCAAAGCTTGAGCCATCTGGGCCAACTTGTGCCGCAATACGTTGCTGTTGGCTTTTTCTTAAATCTGCTCCAACCTTTTTATTCAGCTTCGTCATTTCAGCATCGCTGAGTTTATTCAGCATCGGCGTTAGGTATTTGACCAAATCGTCTAAGTTATCACGCATGGCTTGACCCTTATGGTTTCTTCGCTAAAGGCATTTCGAGTGCGACTATATTTAAAGTTTCAACACTGGTCCACGTTGCTAAGAGGTTGCCTTGATCATCTAGCAATTCGCATTCGGTTGCAGGTGAAGCGGGTTGGTACTGAGGTTCTTCGGGATAAGAAAAGTTGTAGCCACCATGCTCTTGCAGTTGAATAATCACACGTTCTGTCAGTTCTAATTCAAACATGACATCGACTTTATCGTTATCAATAAATTCAGCCTCGAACTTCACAGCATCTTTGTTTTTATCTAAATTGGCGAGTAACTCTGATTGGTGTACGCGAATCCATTGAAACAGTAAGAAGGCAATCAGGTCAGCATCACCTGTAAAGTCTTGAATGACAAACTTCACAGGTGAAATACTTTCCATGCCGTAGCCATTTGCAAGCGTAGTACGATAACGACCGCTTTCAATATGCATGCTGAGCTTATCTGGGTTGTCCTGGAGGAACTTCAGATGACTCACCAAATGTTCGCGCAGACTAATCGGCTTTTTCATGCAGTTTTTCTCTGGTAGTTTGGATCGAGGCGATTCATCACTCGAAGGAACTTGCTGTCATAGCCCAGCTTTTTATAGTTGCGACCGTTATATAAGCTAAAGACTGCATCCCAATTCTCTTGGCGTAATGCTTCTAGCAAAGTCCATTTTTTCCCAGCGACCGTTCCCGACTTAAATTCACAAAAGCGGAGAAAGGCTTCAAACTGTAGGCTTTCACTTTGATAATGCTGCTCTACAAATTCCTGAACAGAGGAATAACCGAGGTCTTTCCAGTTTTCGCCCATCAATTGAAAGCGCCCCCATGAAGCCGACATCAGAGCAGAGTCTTCATCAATTTGCTTTGCTAAAGCTAACCGTGTGTATTCGGCAGCATTGCCGTGGTACCCACCTGTTTGGGTATTTATCACATTGGGATATTGGCTCATCATTTTGTCTGCAAAAGCTTTGCCACGTTTCTGGCTGAGGTAGAAATACATACGGTGACGTTCAAACAGAATCTTCGGTCGACCATCAGGCAAATACCCTTCGCCTTGTGTTTCAACTTCGGCAATCGCACGAATCACAATTTCAGGGACATCAAGCCGTTTTGCACCAATCGTTAAGTCCGCATCTTTTAGATGTTTAGATAGGTCCAGACCTTTGAGGGCATTCAATGTGGTATTCCCGACAATGCCATCCACTTTAATGTCCATCTTCTTCTGGAATTGAATCACGGCATATTCAGTACTTTCACCAAAGTGGCCATCGATAGATAGAGGTTTATTATTTTTACCTTTCATGCCATTTTTAATCAGAAGTTGCTGTAGCTCAGAAACGGCTGAACCCTTAGCTCCAAATTTAAGTAGCTTCATGATGGACTCCAAATTAGTTTGGCCACATTTCCTCTGCTGCGAAGCACGATGACAGCAAGAAGCAGTGCAAAGATGGCATCCCATAGGGTGACGGGATCTTTAAAGAAGAGAATGTGAACCGACTGCCCAAGAAAAGAGGCAATAAGCAATGTTGCCAGCCATGAGTAACCACGATGGAAAGCGGTTTCTTTAGGGCTATAACAAGCAATGCGGATACCGCAAATCAGATAGGCCAAAACAGCGATAAATTGAAATAAGAATTCGATCATGAGGCACCTCCACCTCTAAAAGTCTTCCAAATGTCAGACAGTTTGGATGTCTTCACCCAATCAACTGCTTTAATCAAAATGAAAAGTGAAAATGTGGATGCAATAAGCGCTGCTGTCGCATCGCTGGTGATAAAAGTTCGGCTGGTAATTTCAGATGCAAGCAAATAGCCAATACCCGTTGAAAGCAGCATCGTGCGTAAGCGCTGCCAAGCAGATAAATCTTTTTCATAGGTGGCAATAAATGCTGCACCTAAAACAGCGCCGAGTAGGGCATTACCATTAATAAAAGGCAGGATGGAAACGGCACTTAAACTGATAGCTGTTGCCGTTGTGGTTGTCGTGGTAGGTTCAGGCATGCTTAATCCCATAAATTAATTGTTTTTGTCATCTGCTGTTGGGCGGGGATATCAGGCAAAACAACCTCAGTGCCAAGCACCAGTATTGGACCTTGTTCAGCCAAAGCCGGGTTGCTTTCCAACACTGTCTCAGTAACACCAGCGGTTCGACCGTAATAGCGCCAGCAGATCAGATCAATCGTGTCCCCCTGAACGGACTTCACTGTTTTCATATCAATTCCACGGTACAGCGACTGGTACCAAGCAAGTCACGAATCGCCCAACGCAAGTTACGTCGATGTTCATCAATGGTCGGTGACAATTCTTCAGCCCGTTTCTGGCCATCACCTGTGCTGTCATAGCTTCGATATTTTTCATTAATGTCCGCTGCGATCGCAGAATGAATTGCACGTAAATACAGAAGTTCAGTATTGGGCTTTCCATCGATGGTCGAAGTTGCGAGCTCACTTAGTGCCGATGCTTTAAATTTGAGCGAGCGTAGTTGCTCATTGATTTCTAACATGGCTGCAATCGCGGCATCTTTTAGACGAGGGTTGGAAATGCTGCCATCTAAACGCACAGATTCCCGGATCAGATTCAATTGAAGATTGGGAAAGAACCCATCATTGCTAATCGACTCATCTGGCATGGTTGTAGGTGCATTAAAGCTAAAACCAGTCATAGTCATATCCTAGGTGGTCGGTGGATGATGGTTCAGAACAACAACTTAAAAGTTTTGTCATCCCCATCATGCCGACCAGGTGCGGGGGGCACAGGTTAAGAAGATGCAGCAGCTTGCTGTTCTTCTAATTGTTTGGCCAAGAGCTTTTCAGCACGATCAAGGTCTTGTTTACAGCCGACGTTGTCTTTCTTGGCAATCGCTTTTTTCATGTACTCAATTGCAGGTACATAATTGTCTTCAGACAGAAAAACTTTCCCAATTGCGCAGTACAACTTGGCGCGAATAGGATCATGTAAGTCAAAACCTTCAGTAAGTTTTTCAGCATCAAGCAAAGTATTTAAATCAAATACTTCGCTTGCTTTCAGCTTGGTCAATGCAGCATTAGCAATTTCTTCAGCCACAATACTTGGAGTGTCCCGGCTAAAAGAGTCAGGCATATCTAATCCGTGTTCTAAAGCAAACACAGCAATCTTTAAGCCTTCATGGAACATGCCAGCATCAAAACACCACAGCATGATGGTGGTGACAACTTCGTCGTCCACCTTTTGATTGGCCGCCAAAATACCTTCGACATAAGGTTGGTATTTTGGAATCAGTTTGCCTTTAGCTTCAGCACGGCTTTCATCTGATTTGATATGTGAAAGCAGTGATTTATCATTTTTCAGTTCCGCCAACTGGAGTTGATAGATCGATGCATCATGGCGGGTTGCTCCAAAGGCATCCGCCTTGGCAGATTTCTCTGCCAAAACGCGAAGAAAGTGGTTACGTGCGTGATTCATTTGTCACCTACAGAACTTCGATGTTTTCAACCAAAGCCACTTTTTCATAGGCTTCGATCACGTAGTCTTCGTTGCTCGATTGATAGTCTGCAACACGGTTTTTCTCAGGTTCTTCACGAATGAAGCGACGTTTGCCACCTTCTTGGTAGTAAATTGACAAATTGTCGAGAGAGGTGATCAGGAACGTGTTATCTGGGAAGAAGGGAACGCGAACGGCAGGTAAGCCACCAATTTGCTTTTGACCTACCAAAACCTGACCTGCAAGCGTGTTTTGGTTGTCTTGATCTTGGTTCAAAATGGCAAAGTTCTTATCGTTCAATAGAGAACGACCGCAGATCACTACTAGATCCGTCGCATCCTGGTGAACTTCATCAATCAAGCTATCAACAGCTTGCTTCACTAAGGCATCCAAGTTTTTATAGTCACCTGTAGAGCCCACAGTAATTTTGCCTGAGCCTTGTACGACCTCGGTCATATTGCGTTCAGGGCTGCGGGTACGAATTTTATATAGCCAGCCTTCGTTTACATCTTGCAGCAATGGATTGGTGTTGCGGTTGGTGGTTGTTGCGATGCTTGTACCGTTCCAGCCAATCATAATGCGGTCTAAGCCAATCGCTTTGGCACAAGCACCTGCCCATTTTTCAGGGAAGTCGGCAAACTTTGCCCAGGCATCGATTTTTGAATAGAGTAAGGCAATGTCGAAGTCTGTTTTTTGACAGGCATAGGTGTTAGCCGTTAGACCTGTCGGATCGGATGGATTACGTTTGGCATCACCTGTGGTATCAGTACGACCAGCAATGGTGCTATTTACAGAAAGACCAATGGCTTGACCAGTTGCCTCAACCACTTCAATGACATTGATACGACCTAAAAACTCGCTTGATAGCTGAATTTTTTCTTCCAACTTTTGTGCCGGTGTTGGTGCAACAGTGAACTGAACCGCTGCACTGTCGACTTCGTTAATGCGGGCAACTTCGCCCATGTAGTGATTAAACTTTTTTCGTGTATCGTTACGCATGATTAAGAAATTCCGTATTAGTAAACGACAGCAGCATTACTGCCTGAATGCCCAGTGCTTTCAGGTCGTTTGTTATGATTTGGGTCAGGTTGATGATTGAATGAGTCTGAAAGGGTGCTGTGTTTTTGCTCAAGTTCGCTATATTGGGTTTTCAGCTCGTTTAGTTCCTGCTGCATTTTTGAGAAAGCCGTACTTTGCTTGCCAAAGGTTTCTGCAATTTGCTCGAGTACTTTTTTGACTTCGGTAAAGTTCAGTTTGGCTTCTGCGCCTTGTTGTTCAATTTGCGGGGAGAATAGGTCACTGAACTTCTGAACCATTCCAGCAAATAAGCCTTTGCTGTCGTCTTCAAACTCGATTTGAGTTTCTGCAGCAATGGAAAAGGCATTCTTCTCAGAGTTTTCACCAAACTTAGCAACCATGCTGGAAAAGCTGAGTTTTTCAGTACCGATAGAAGCAGGGGAATCAGTCACTGCTAGGCCTACTAAATAGGCTTCGCCTTTACCTTGGAAATTCGGGTCAATTTCGATACTGGTGAAAATCTTCTGACGCTTTTTGTTCATTTCGACCAAGTCAGAAGTTGCGTCAATTTGTGCAAACAATGCCAGCTTCTTCTCACCGTTCATGTCGACTTCTTCGGCTTTGACTGCAAGCACATCGCCATAAGCACGGAAGGAAGAATCGGGCATTACACCACGTAGGTGCTCAACCCAAATACGCGCGCCATATACAGACTGGTTGTAGTTTTTTGCAGCTTGTTCAATCCAAGAGCGTTCAATCACGCGCTTATCAATGGTTTCTCCTTCGACTGCAACACGAAAGAACTTTGATTTATTTGTCATGGTGTTTTAACCGTTCAGAAATTTGCTCATCAAATAATGAGCATCATTGAAAGTCCGACGGCATTAGTAAATAAATCTGCTTTGTAAGAGGGGATGCTACAAATCACAAGGAATGATCTGAGGTAGGAAAACTGAATAATAGGCACAAAAGCAAAAAGCCAAGAACGGCAATTCTTGGCTTTTTTATTTCCAACCCTTAGATCAAGTAAGGATCAAAAATATGAGAGATAACAATACTAAATTTTTAGTTAAGTTTCTAGGAGCGACAATGGAAGCTATGAACTTAAAACCAGAAAGTTTTGTGAAAATATTCTGGAATCTTGCATTAATTGCTATAGCTCTAATGGCGACAAGAACACTTTTAAATATAATTTCATTTTATGTAGGCCTACCTCAATGATGGAAAAACAATCTAAAAATAAGGAATTACGTACTTGGACTTATGTTGTCATATCCTACGTTTTAATTGGAATTTTGATTACTCAAGCTGCACCAATCCTTTTAGCACTTTCTAACCTTATCCAAGTTCTTAAATAAAGCCCTTTGTAAGAGGGGATCATACAAAAGCTAAATCAAGCTTTGTACAAAGTGCATTGCTTTAATTGGCGCATGAATACATTTGACACCGAACGCTTCGAGCTAACATTTGATAACCGAGTAAAGGCAAAGTTCCTTTACTGGATGGGTTGGCGTATCAGCAGCATTGCGGAATACCTACAGGAAAATGAAAAAACCGTTCATTCATGGAAAGCCCGTGACGAATGGGACAAAGAAGCACCTGAAGGAATTGCTGCACAGGCACTCGAAGCCCGTTTGTGTACCTTGTATTTGCTCGAGAAAAAAACACCAGGGGATTTCAAAGAAATCGACCTATTAGAACGTCAAAAAGACAAATATAGCCGACGCGAAAAATACCTCAGTGATGGCGGTAATGAAGCCGACATCAATCCCAAAATTCAAAACCGTAATGCCAAACCGAAAAAGATGCCTAAGCGAAACTTGATTACGCAGGCCATGATTGAAAAGGTTCAGGCAGATTTTGATGAGGGATTATTTGACTATCAACGTACTTGGTTCAAAGCCAAAAATCAGCGCTCACGCAATATCTTAAAAAGTCGTCAAATTGGCGCGACGTATTACTTTGGGCGAGAAGCTTTCGTTGATGCGATCACAGGCGGAGGTAATCAGATTTTTCTTTCTGCTTCCAAAGCACAGGCACACGTTTTTAAATCCTATATTAAGTCCTTTGCTGCTGAGTCGATTGATCTTGATCTACAGGGCGATCCAATCGTCCTGAACTTTGAAGAAGGTCCACCTTCAGAACTAATATTTTTAGGTACCAATGCCAAAACAGCTCAGGGCTTCCACGGCAATTTTTACTTCGATGAATACTTTTGGGTACATGGTTTTCAGACCTTACAGAAAGTTGCCTCTGGTATGGCTATGCACAAACGCTGGCGCAAAACCTATTTCTCTACGCCATCATCAAAAAGCCACGAAGCTTTTAACTTTTGGACAGGGGAAATCTTTAACAAGGGCAGACCTAAAGATAAACGACTGAATATTGATGTCAGCCATGAAGCCTTAAAAGATGGTCGACTCTGTGAAGACAAAATTTGGCGACAGATTGTCACTATTTTAGATGCTGAACGCGGCGGTTGTGACCTATTCGATATTGATGAATTACGCTTTGAGTATTCGGCAGAAAGTTTTGCCAACTTGCTCATGTGTATGTTCATGGATGATGGACATTCGGTCTTTCCACTTTCAGTTATGCAGCCGTGCATGGTGGACTCATGGGTACTGTGGGACAGAGACTTTAAACCTTTAGCCCTTCGGCCATTTGGTTATCAGGAAGTATGGGTCGGTTATGACCCTGCTGAATCGGGTGACACAGCGGGTTTAGTGGTGATTGCACCACCATCGATTAATTATTCAAAATTCCGCCTACTGGAACGTCATCAATTTAAAGGTATGGACTTTCAGGCGCAGGCGGCTTACATCAAAAAAGTTTGTGAAAACTACCGTGTGACCTACATTGGTTTAGACACCACAGGCATGGGGACAGGGGTTGCCCAATTGGTACGCCAGTTCTTCCCAGCACTAACCACTTTTAGCTATTCGGTAGAGGTTAAAACAATGTTGGTACTGAAAGCCATGGATGTGGTTCATCAAGGTCGTTTTGAGTTTGATGCAGGCTGGACCGATGTCGCACAAAGCTTTATGGCCATCAAAAAGACCATGACAGGCTCAGGTCGCCAATTCACTTTTGAAGCTACACGTTCAGAAGAAGTAGGGCATGCCGACCTTGCTTGGGCGTGCATGCATGTCTTTGCAAATGAACCACTGGAAGGGCGTAACGTCCACAATACTGCTGCAATGGAAATATTCTAATGTCTGAAACTCAAAACTTGCCTGCTGTGGCGCAAAACAATGCGATTCAAGCCTTTACCTTTGGTGACCCTGAACCTGTCATGAATACGCATGATTACATGAGTATGTTTCAGGTGTATTGGAATGGGACTTACTATGAGCCGCCAGTGAGTCTTGAGGGCTTGGCAAAGTCTTTCCGTTCTACACCTTATTTGTCGACCGCTATTATTTATAAGCGCAATCAGTTGGTTTCTGCATTTAAGCCGAATAAGTTGATGTCTTCCAAAGCCTTTGAGCAGTTGGTCATGGACTTTTTGGTGTTTGGTATGGGCTATGTGGAAGCAGTAAAGAGTCGTTCAAACCAAGTGGTGCAGGTGACTACGCCTTTGGCCAAATACATGCGACGTAAACAAGACCCGAAAGAATTTTTAATGATTACAGAAAACTGGAAGTACCACCATTTTGAGCGTGATTCAGTTTTTCAGGTACGTGAGTGCGATATAAATCAGGAAGTGTATGGCACACCTGAATATTTGGCAGCTTTGCAGTCTGCTTGGTTAAATGAGTCTGCGACTTTGTTCCGTCGTAAGTACTATAACAATGGTTCTCATGCTGGGTTTATTTTGTACCTGACCGATCCGCAGCAGAATGAAGACGATGTAAATAATTTACGTCAGGCACTTAAAGACAGTAAAGGACCAGGGAACTTTAGAAATCTGTTTTTGTACTCACCCAGTGGTAAGCCCGATGGTATTAAGTTAATACCCGTGTCGGAAGTGGCAGCGAAGGATGAGTTTGCACATATTAAGTCTATTACTCGGGATGACATATTGGCGGCTATGCGTACACCACCTCAGTTACTAGGCATTATTCCCAATAATACGGGTGGTTTTGGCTCTATTACGGAAGCGCAAGAAGTTCATTGGAATGCGGAGATAGAACCTCTCATGCAAAGAATTGCAAACCCGATTAATGAGTGGTTGGGTTTAAATGTGATACAATTTTCTAAATTAGGTGTAAAAAAATAAGAAATGTCATTTCGGCAATTGTGGGTACTTAGATACTCTGGTATAATCCATGAACTACATGGCGATTATTTAGATAATCGCCATGTAGTTCATGGAGTTTTTCTTTTTTTAGATAGATAAGAAATAGTATAAGTTTTGTAAAAACAATTGAACAAAAAATGCTACTTAGATACTATGCTTGGAAGTTCTTAAGAACTTCCAAGCATAGTATCTTATATGCCCATCATTTATTAAAAAAGGAGGTCTGTTATGAACACTATGGTAGTACCTCGTCCAGCCGAAAAACGTACCAACCGTCGTGAAATGTCACCAGAACGTTTAGCTACGTTAGTAAATACTGCTGAACAAGCAGCTCAACGTGGTACAGAACGTATGGAAAAAGTGAGACAGTCTGTTAGTCTTCGAGGCTAAGATTGTCTCAATTTGTATTTGCATATCACTCAAAATTTAATAATGACTCAGATTTCAAAGAAGTTTTTGAGGAGTTTTGCTATTACAAAGAAAATAGTGAACCTCATGAACACCCATCACCTAGACGTCATGCACAAGAAACCTACGAAAGTTTATCTCCTTTGTTTGGGCGTGATCGTTTCGATAAAAAATACCCTGAAGCTAGTAATCAGAATATTCAACACTTGCACGTAAAGCAACCTCATTCTAAGTGGGACTTTCTTGATGGTTCTGCGAAAACCCAATGGGAATGCACCAGCGATAGCTATTTAGTTTATTCTTATTTCGAGCATAACGGTATACATCATTATTTTGTGCTTGAGTTTTATAAATCAGAAAGTCATGCTCAATATGAGCAGGATGTTCAAATTTTTATTCATGAAGCAGAGCAGTACCGATTGACTCAAATTAATTTGACTGCCTAAATCACTTAAAAATATTAATTAAAAATAGATAGATACTGCGTATCAAATTATACTTGTGGCTTGAATCGACTTGCTTGCTAATAATTTGATATGAACCAACTTGATAAAAAAGACAATGCTGATTTAGACAAAATTGATAGAGATATCAATTTCCATCGAATCATGGTTTTTCTGATTCTTATTACAGCTATATTTTTTTATATGATTTTTATTAATCTTAAAGTTACTGAATCTGCTCAAAGTTGGGGACCAGTAGGCGATTTCTTTGGGGGCATTCTTAACCCAATTTTTGCATTATTTGCCTTTTACTGGCTGACATATTCAGTTCGACTACAAATTAAAGAGTTAAAAGAAACACGAGTAGAGTTGGCTAAAGCGACTAAAGCTCAAGAAGAGTCAGCAAAACATCAAGAAGAAATTGCTAGGCTTGAAAGTGAAAACGTAAAAACTCAAGTTGAGATTTTAGAGTTAAATAAAGATACATTGAAGAGTCAGCAAGATGCAGCAATTGCACAACAACAACAAATTGCACTTCAAAATTTTGAAAGCCTTTTTTTCCAGTTGTTAAAAGCAAAAACTGATATTACGAATGATATTAGATATTTTAGAACAGCTAAAGGACATCAGGAAGCAGAATTATTTGTTGGAAAAGAAGCCATAAAATATGGTATAGAAGGATTCAAACAATCTCAAACCTCTATGGCTTGGGAAGAATACTATCGGCATAACCTCTTAGATTACATGGGTAGTTATTTTCGAATTTGCTATCAAATTACAAAATTAATTGATAATACAGATGATCTTAATGGTCATACTGATACTGAACACTACTCTAAAAAGAGAAAAGAATATTTTGATATCTTTAGAGCAACATTGACACAATATGAGCTTGAAGGGCAGAGTAAAACTTGAAGTGCGACATAAACCACCTAATTAATTTAAAGGGTTTATGGAGTATATAAAATTGTCATACCATCATCTTAACTTTGAAGATCGTACTGCATTAATGCTTGAGTCAAGAAAAGAAGGCTTTTCAGCCAGAAAATTTGCTGAACTTATTAAAAGACATCCTAGTACGATCTATCGTGAGCTTAAAAGAAATAGCATCAATGACGTTTATCAAGCTCGATATGCTTCTGATAACACTTTTGCTAGACGTAGACGTGGTCACAGAAAACTCAAAATCGATTCAATCCTCTGGAAATTTATTGTTGAAGCGATCCGTTGTTTATGGTCTCCTCAGCAAATAGCAAAGCGTTTAAAGACATTTCCTGATTTGGATCAAACAATGAATGTAAGCCATACAACGATTTATTCAACGATACGAGCATTACCCAAGGGTGAGTTGAAAAAAGACTTATTATCCTGTCTACGTCATGAAAATAAAAAGCGAAAAGCTAACGGTGAACCTAAAAAAGATTCTATATTACAGGATATTAAAACTATTCATGAGCGCCCAGCCGAAGTTCAAGAAAGAAAAATACCGGGTCATTGGGAAGCTGATTTAATTAAAGGTAAAGACAATAAAAGTTCGATAGCAACACTTATTGAACGAAATACACGGCTCTGTATCTTGGCAACATTACCTGATGCAAAGGCAGAATCAGTGCGCAAGGCTTTAACTGAAGCTCTGAAATATTTACCTGCAGAACTGCGTAAAACGTTGACCTATGACCGTGGACGCGAGATGGCAGAACATAAAATACTTGAAGAAGATTTAGGCATAGATGTATATTTCTGTGACCCACATTCACCCTGGCAAAAAGGCACATGCGAAAATATGAATGGTTTAATTAGGCAATATTTACCTAAAGGGATTGATTTAAATCAGGCAGATCAGCATTATTTAAATCAAGTTGCCATGTCACTGAATACTCGTCCTAGAAAAGCGTTAGATTGGCTTACACCATTAGAGAAATTTGCTCAGCTTGTTGATTATCATAAGACTTTTCAAACTGTCGCACCTCATGTTTGAATTCGCCGGGATTGATTTAAATCAGGCAGATCAGCATTATTTAAATCAAGTTGCCATGTCACTGAATACTCGTCCTAGAAAAGCGTTAGATTGGCTTACACCATTAGAGAAATTTGCTCAGCTTGTTGATTATCATAAGACTTTTCAAACTGTCGCACCTCATGTTTGAATTCGCCAAGTATTTTTCTTTAATTGCTTAGGGAAATATGGCAAGGATAATTTTAAGAGTTTAGTTGAAAAATATGGGATATTTGAACATATTCTTTTTGAAAACAATGTTTATGATCATAAGGCTATAAATAAAATATCTAGATTCGCGTATAAATATAATGGAATTGCTTTCGAAGATAGTGATGCATATAAATCTTATTTTGATGAGTTAAGTCGAATTAAATTTGGTTTGAGTGAGAAGGATTTTAATAGTATTTGTATAAAACTAAAAGATGTAAAGTTCATTTTAAATTTAAACTCAATTAGAGTTGCTGCATCAATTAATTCACTAATTTCTTGGAAGATGAATGAATTAATTTTCACGGAAAATAACATTGAAATTATTAAGGAAAAATCTATTTCATATTATAAAAAAATTAATGAAATTAAAGATTATGAGGGGTATATAAAAGAGTATAAGAGTATGATTGAGTATGTTGAAAATTATTTTAAGGTGGAGGGAAGAGAGCCAGTATATTATGAAAAAGTTAGATGTAATTCAGCTTCAATTTACTCACTATCTGATTTGGATTCAAGTATAGACGTTTGCAAAGAACATATCGAGCAAAAAAATAACTACTTAGGAATGATTGATTCATTCTTGGAGGAGCTTAGAAAAAATGAATATACGGAAACCGTACTAACAGTTATTAAATACAACATTGATTACTTAGAATATTGTAAATATATGAATAACAATGAAGAAAAACAACAAAAGAAAAGTGCCTAAGAGGCACTTTTCTTTTGCTAAAATCGAAGTTTTACCCCTCAATCATATGCACATACTTATACCACTCATCCATTAGATCATTTGATTGATTTTCAGTAGGGTAGTAATGGTTTTTGCAATCTTTATAGTGGCGATATTTAGAATTTATTGACTCAGCAGGTGATAAATTTTGATACTCAATGTACGCAGATAAATAAGCGAAAATATTAGTGTTTGAATTTTTAGAGTAAATATCATTAGTTAAGAATTGAAAAAATGAAGCTCTCTTTTCTGCTGGGCTATTAGTACTATTAAAATTGAATTTATGGAAAACATTTTTATGGTGATTGTAGAAATGCGTAGAAAATTCTGTATCTGTAAAGGAGGTAATTAATCTTAATTCAGAATAGATTAGGAAAATAAATAGAAAAACTTTTTGTGTCTCATTCAAATCATATTTTAATAAGGAAAACTTATTAATAATTTTAACAAGTTGCCTTGGATTAGGGGAATATGTCTTACATAAGGCTATGAAAGTATGAAGTTCATTTCTCTGAAGGTCAAGTTGATAATCTTTATTATAGTTATTTAGTATTTCAGCATACCTGCTCCCATCTAAGTCTTTATTTTTCAACATCACAGAAAAATCTATAAACTTCTCAAGATAATTTGCAGTACTCGAAAATCCATAAAAATTATTGATCGATTCTTCTAGTTGATTTTTATTCACAGCAAGAATGAATACAACTTTTGGAATGTCAAAAAAGTGCTTGATACGTTCGATTAGGCGAATCGCAAATTCAGGTTTACAGCGGTCAAGTTCATCAACAATAAAGACTAAAGGTTTTTTCTCTTTTTTTGTAATTTCAGCAAGTTGAGCTTTAAAGGGCTTTGTTGCACAAACATTCAAAAGCTAAACTTCTTCCAAGTTATCTAAATTTAAGTGGCAACTTGGGTGTGAGGTCGACCTAAATCTGTAAATTTATTTAATACGGCCACACGTGCATGAATCTCATTGACTTGGCTTTGAAAGTTTCTCGCACGGAGTTTATCGCCTAATAATTTGATGCAATGCATCTTGGTTTCTATCAGACTTCTGCGATGATAGCCTGACCAATTTTTCCATATTGTTCTTCCTAAACGTTTAACTGTTCGAAGTAATTCATTTCGCTCTAGCGAGCTGGTCTTTGTATCTTTCCAAGGTTTCGCATTTTTTCTTGGCGGAATCACCGCATGTGCTTGTCGGTCTGCAATTACTTGACGGCATTGCTTGGTGTCATAAGCCCCATCAGTATAGACAGAGTCAATCTGCTCATCTTGTGGAATCTGATCGAGTAAATCACCAAGCACTTGTGAATCACTCACATTATTTGTAGTGAGTTGAATAGCGCGTATTTGAAGGGTTTCAGCATCTATACCAATATGAAGTTTACGCCATTGGCGACGATATTCAGGTTGGTGTTTCTTACGCTTCCATTCACCTTCGCCTAGAAACTTTAAGCCAGTAGAATCGACGAGTAGCTGGAGACCATTACTGCTTTTTTGATAGTTAATTGCAATATCAATATGCTTTTGTCTTCTGCAGATGGTGGAATAGTCTGGTGCTGTCCAATCTAATCTACAAAGATGAATGAGACTTTGCACAAAGCCAGTGACCATGCGTAAAGAAAGACGAAATAAGGATTTGATCATTAAACAGCATTGGATGGCTGTATCTGAATAAGTTTGATTTCGACCATGTTTACCTTTGGGTTGAGCGTACCATTGAGTCTTGGGATCAAACCAAATTGAGAGATTTCCTCGATTTATTAATGCACTGTTATAAGAAGACCAATTGGTTGTACGATAGATTTTAGGTGTGGGCTTATTCATTTGAGAATTATATTGTGGAATAAGCCTTTAGAGATAGGTTTGTGCAACAAAGCCCACGCCAATTACAAGATGGATTTAGAGATCGCTAAATTGAAACGATCTCTATGAATCACACACCTTATGAGTTTCAAAAGTTGAGTGGTGTATTAGTTCACTAAATATTGAAAACTGATTAACGTATCCTGAGTAAAGACAAAATAAAGGTCATGTGGGAGTTGTCCTACATGACCTTTTCTAATAAACGATTAGCTGTATTAGCTATGACGTTTATTTCTTAAACTCAGTAATCTGGATCGGCTTATCTTTGACAAACTCGACAATGCCTTCACTTCCTTTGATGTGAATCGATACGCCTTTGCCGTCCGTCATAAACATACCGCTTGCGGCTGGTGCACTTTTCAGCATGAATGTTCGATCTGAGTTATCCGTCATCATCGCTGTTTCAAAATTATCAGATGACTTCAGTTCAATGGTTAAATCCATTGGTCCTGTGAAGTGAATCACTTGTGTTTCTGCAGTATTATTGCTTGATGTGTTTTCTTGAGTGACTTTTCCTGTTGGTGCAGAAGTACAACCCACTAAGGCTAAAGTAACGAGTGTTGCACCTAAAGCATTTTTCATAAAAATGACCTTTTTATATATAAATCATAAGTCCATATATACTATTTGGTATATCTTAAGTTTAAAAGTTTGCTTTACATTCGCTTTACATAAATGGAGTTTTACGTTGTATAAACGTACTGTTATTCACCTTAAGCGGTTCAAAATACGGTTTAAAGTATTCATTCAAACTTTACACAACAGAGTAAATTGATATTTAAAAGTTCAATTTATTCAGTGGCATTAAATGCGTCATGATAACTGACAACGCCCTGAGGTATTTCTCCATTGAAACTAAGGGATTGAAAGTATTCGCTAGGAACGCTAGGTAAAACCAACTCTAGATAAGGTCGAAACCCAAAGCGATGATAATAATTGGGATCCCCTAGTAGAACACAGCCTTTGGCACCCAGTTGTTTTAATTTTTCAAGGGATGCCTGCATCAGCTGTGACCCAATGCCCAAACCTTGTTTAGTTGGGTAGACAGAAATTGGGCCTAGGCCATACCAACCAGTTGTACCTGTCGAGATAGATACAGGTGAAATGGCGACATGACCGATAATTGAATCATCTTCAACAGCAACTAAAGAGATCGGGAGTTGACCACTTTTTCGGAGACTGTTCACAATGAATTGTTCCGTATGGCTGGTATGTTCTGCATTTAAAAATGCAGCGCGAGTCAACTTCTCAATGCCTTCAATATCTTCTGGCTGTTCGTCTCGAATCGTGATGTTCATTAAAAAATCCTTATGAGTATTCGTGTAGTATAAAGTGAGCTACTTTTATGAAGACTTAACTTCAACCCACTCTAAATAGCTCCGACCAGTTGCTTAAATAGGCAGGGGAGCGATTGCACTGATTCATTTGCCAAGGTTCTCTTTTCTCATGGCAAACCCCTAAAGAAATCATACTTTTACCAAAACGTTCAGTAATAGCATCCATGGTATTGGAGAGTTCTTCACGGTTATTTTTATGGCTATAGTCGGTAAAAAGATCATGCACAAATTTAGATTTATCCATAATTTCCAAAAGGACGATGCCTGCCTTTTTGTATTTAAACCCTGACTTGTAAATTTGGTCAATGCCTTTCATAGCTGCTTGTGTAATTTCAAGTAGATCATCGGTATGTTCATGCATGTGCACAATGGTATAGGGCGAGTAACGTTCACTTTGACTAAAACGACCTGTTTGAATATACACCCCGATCATTTTACAAATAGAGCCATCATGACGTAGACGTTTAACTGCACTGGCAACGTATAAGCGTACAGAGGCTTTGATGTCATCAATTTCATACACAGCTTGACCGTATGAGCGACTACTAATAATTTGCTTATGTGCAACCGCATCACTTTCAATATTGATGCAAGACATCCCTTGAAGTTCACGGACAGTCTTTTCCATCACTATGCTAAATTGCTTTTTAATTTCACTCGGCTTGGAGTCGATCAAATCTAAAACCGTATAAATACCCATCGCGTTCAGCTTTTTGCAGTTCTGTCGACCGACGCCCCAGACTTCACCGACCTCCACATCTGCAAGCATGTATTCAGCAGTACATGGATCCATGTGTGCCAAATTGCACACGCCATTCAACGCCTTATTTTTCTTGGCTAAATGATTGGCTATTTTGGCTTCTGTTTTGGAACGACCAATTCCAATACAGCAGGGAAGACCAAGCCACTGCCATGCCTTGTCTTTCATGTCTTTGGCATAGTCAGTGAGGTTAAATAAATACTCATAAGCCGTTAGCTTTAAAAAACATTCATCAATGGAATAGATCTCTTGTTCATCGGCTGCCACATATTGCCCCAATAACTGCATGAAGCGGCGAGACATTTCCCCATATAAAGCATAGTTACTCGAAAACACTTGAATATTATGCTGCTGGACAAGTTCTTGAATTTGAAAAAAAGGGACAGCCATGCCAATGCCGAGATCCTTGGCTTCTTGGCTTCGAGCAACCACACAACCATCATTATTACTTAACACAATCACAGGACGGTCATTGAGCTTTGGATTAAATACGCGTTCACACGAGACATAGCAATTATTCACGTCAACGAGCGCGAATATTTCAGTTTCATTTTTCATGTTGCTTCTTCTTATTATTTTTAACGGTGATACAAACGTTTTAAGTTAAATGTCACCACTCCCCAAATAACAAAGGTTTGATTTTCTGTAGGAATAATATGTTCATATTCAGGGTTTTCAGCTTTCAACCAAAGTTGAGGCAGAGGGTAGTTTTCATCTCCAAAAATGTCTTTGATGTCCGACTTTGACATTTTGTTTGTCATCATCAGTCTTTTAATAGTGGAGTCTTTATTATCAATTAAAGCCACCACGATGTCGTAGTGTTTGGCTTCAATACTCCGATCAATAATAATCGGGTCATTTACTTCAAGACCTACGCCCAACATTGACTCACTGTCTACGTGAGCGATGAACGTTGAAATGGGGTTTTGTATTAAGAATTCATTGAGATCGATGGCTTTGCCTTGCTCATCTTTAGTGCTGAACGCTGGGCCTGCTGGAATGCGTTCTAAAGAAACAGGAATAGATACTTTGGACTGAGGTAGAACAGGAGTCAGCCCAAGTTGATCCGCAAGTTCAGCTTGCTGCGCAATTTGTTCGAGCATGTTATTGATGGTGGGGCTGGGTTTGCCGTCTGGCCCCATGAGATCTTGTAAAGACGACCATGCGTCGTCCGAGAAGTAGATGGGTAACTTCTTTGACATGGTGAATACTCCTACGCTACAAGGCGTGTTTGGAAGTGAAATCTGTCTGTTTAGAATATGCTGATGTGGGAGAAATCTCAAATTTAAAAATGCTGAATAAACAATGCTCCGTCAATTTTGGTCGCGGGTAAGAAAAAGTAAGAAACTTTCTTTTGGATGATAAGTAGCCCTTTGATCAGGGCTACTATTGGGGGGGATTATATCGTTAAGCCGATGATCTAAATGAAAACTTAGAGATTAGTTCCTAAAAACTCAAAAGGTTTGGTGACTTTAAAGGATGCATTGGCTTTGCCTGCATATGTCATCGCTTGGTCTGGGCCAAGTTCTAACTTCTTGGTTTGACCATCTTTAAAGTTAATTTCCTTTAAATCGACCCAAAACACATTGGGTGAAACAGCAGATTCAAAGAAATATAAACCGCGTTTATGGTCGACCACTGTACGCCAACGGGTTGATGAAATATTTGGTTCTTCTTCTGTGTTCAATCCAAAGGGTACGGAAGCATTGCGAATGACACCAAAAACACTCGCTAATGAGTGTTTATAATTCGCATTTTTCGGGATGGCATTGATATAAAAAGATGCTCTCGCAAAACGATCGGCCGCGCGGTTTGTACCCGGGAGCATGGTTGTTCCACCAATTTGCTTCCAATAAGCATTTAGCGCCAACTGCTGATCAAAGATTGGTGAGTTGGTCATTACTTGGTACTGGCGACTGTGGTGAATCACTTGTTTTCCGCCAATATATTCAATGATGGCACTGTCGCCTGTGGCATCTGAAATAGATAAATGCAGTGTCGCTAACCGTTTTTCACCTGGGACTTGGTCGGTCACCACCGTGAAAGGTTCTTTTTCCAATGCCTGAATGGCCTCGTTCACTGTGGCATAATTATCTAAGACGTATTGCGCCCACAGTGAAATGCCCAAAGTTGGCTTTTTAGAGGTTTTCACATTTGGATATTCAGATTCAACCAACCACAGTAAGTTTGCCATTAGCCCTTTTTCATTGACGCCGTCGGTAGTGGAGATGTCATAACCCGTTGCAACCACACTGCCGTATTTTGATGTCCATTGAATCGATTTTGGCCCCGCCATACCATTACGTTTGACATTATTGGGTAAAATCCACAAGTTGGTTCCAATATCGCTTTTCCAGTCCATCGAACGTGCTGTCATGACGTCATTATTGCCTAGATAAACCACACGAGTACATGCCATAGCAGCTTCTGCTACCACAAATATTCCTGCGGCAAATAATACTTTTTTTAATACATTGTTCATTATCATGCTCTCTTAGAAAATAGGTAACTGTGGTGTTAAATGTCTTAATAAAAATTGTTCGCTTTATAATTGTGTTCAAAATAACGATAACCCGTTCCGAGATTTATTTTAGATTGCTTTGAATTGTGTAGTCTCAGGAGATAGATACGCTTGATTGTAAATTCTATAACTGGTTTGATCTAATTGGGTATTTAAAGCAATAGGTAGGGACAATGCATGTTTTTCTTGAGAGGTTGTAGTTGTTTTCCAGTCAGCAAAAAAATTCAAGTTTTTTTGGCCTATTGTGTTGTCTACATCTGCACCAAAGGCATACATGTTCGGGTTCAGTTTTAACGCGCTGTGCCAGCCTTCTATAAAGCGTTTAGCCTGAGTGCTTTGGCTCATAAAAATACCGATTGAAAGTAATGAATATACTTTTATTTTCATGTCATTTCCTTTTTTTATATATTTTTACCACATGATATAAAAATAGAGTATGGCTTGTTTGATTATTTTTAGCACAGTTTTATTTTAATGTCGGGTGAGTCGAAAAGATATCCTTAGAAGATCAATAGAAACCAATGTACAGCCAGATTTAGTGAAATGATTGCACATTTTATAATTTAAATATGCTGCTCATATTTTTATGTACTTATTCAGAATATCGGCAGCGCCGATATTCTGAATAATCCACAGTTGCTGGTGCTATGAAACATCATAAATGGATAAATAATAGCTTCAGCGCCAGAGCAATTAATATGAGGCCCATCAATCGCTCAAACTGTTTTCCCATCTTTAAAAATTGCTGTCGAACGACGGGTCGAGAAAACAAAACAGCGACCAGCATGAACCAGAGTGTATTGATGCTACACATCCATATCCCATAAGCAAATTGCACTTTCATGGGGGTTGTAGGACTGACGAGTGTGGTAAATATAGCCAGAAAAAAAATAGTCGCTTTGGGATTGAGTGCATTGGTCATAAAGCCCGTTATAAAGGCTTTGCTTTGACTCAAAGGTATATTGGCAGTTTCTTCAATTGAGGGGTCGATATTGACAGAGGGGGCACGTAATAAACTCCAACCTAAATAAATTAAATATAGTGCGCCTGAGATTCTTAAAATAAGCATGAACCACGGACTTTGTTGAATAATAATGCCCAAGCCTACAAGGGTATATAAAACATGAACTGAAATTCCTATACCAATGCCAATAGCCGTGATGCACCCAATTGCATAGCCATAGCGCACACTATTTCTAACTGTAATTGCGAAGTCGGGGCCGGGTAAAAGGACCGCAAGAAAATGCACCAAAGCCAAAGCTAAAAATTCTGAACTATATTGCATCCACATATTATTGATGCTCATCCGAAACGCGATAACTCACAGTTAACTTATCTTCTTTTAGTTTATAGCCTGTAATTTTGAGCGTTCCAATTTCAGATAAATTTTGGACATGAGTTCCACCATAAGAAAATGCAGGTAAATTCCCAAAACTGACTTCACGGTAGCCATCAGCATTTTGTTGGGTCAGTCTGACGAGTTGACTTGAAATATATTGATTGCATATCTGCTGTAAAGTTTCTAAATCTTGGTTTTCAGAATGGTCTTGTTTGATAAATTGGATTTTGCATTCGTCTGGCCAGTGCTGTGCTTTGGTGGGTTGCCAACCAAAGGCTTGCATCACATGCCCGATTAAGTGTCCTGCGGAGTGTAGGCGACTGTGATAGTGGCGTCGGTTGAGGTCAACTTGAGCCTGTGCCAGACCTAAAGTAATCGCGTGATTAGAATAATGAATAATTTGATCATCTTGCATAGCGACATGAAGCACATCCACACCATTGATTTTACCTAAATCACTAGGTTGACCACCACCTTGCGGATGAAACGGTGTTTGGGCAAGCTGAATGGAAAATCGTCCATCGTCAGTAGGTTCACATCTTAAAATTTCTACCTCAGCCTGAGTGATGTCAGATAGATATAAAGCTTGAGTCATGGTTATCTCTGTCAAAATTTCACAGAAAAGATTATATGAGGCTTAATTATTGATGATAATCTAGTAAAAAATTAAATTACTTTTTCCTCATGAGCACAAATCAAAGTATGGCTTTACTCCAAGAAATGGCTATTTTTGTTAAAGTTGTGGAGACTGGCAGTTTTTCAGAAACGGCTCGACAGCTTGGAAATACACCGTCCGCAGTGAGTAAAGCCATCAGCCGATTGGAACGGGCTTTAGGAACACGGCTGCTCGAAAGAACAACACGAAAATTGCGTTTAAGTGAGAGTGGGAAACAAACGTATGACCATTGTTTAGAGATGGTTAGAGCTGCCCAAGCCGTAATTGAGCATTCAGGCAAATTCAATACTGAACCGAGTGGGACCATTCGGATCAGTGTACCGAAAGCCGTAGGGCATTATCTGATTCATCCGTATATACCCGAGTTTCTTGAACTTTATCCTCAAATAGATATTCAACTGCTGTTGGAAGATCGTTTCATAGACTTTATTGATGATGAAATTGACTTGGCCATACGCATTACCAATGAACCACCGTTAGGCTTAAAGGGCCGACAGCTCATTCGCATTGACCATGTCTTAGTGGCGACAGCCAAGTATTTAAAAAAGAATGGAACACCTCAGCAACCGAGTGATTTAAGCCAACATCAATGTATTTATTTGGGTGAACAAGTCAGTGATTCAAAGTGGAAATTCCAAAAAGGCAATAAAACCACCAGTGTGACTGTAAAAGGACGATATTCGGCGAATCATACGGGTATCCGACTAGATGCGGCTTTAAAGCATATGGGAGTCGCAAGTTTGCCTTATTTTATGGCGAGATATGCTTTAAATAACCAAGCACTGATTCAAGTATTACCAGATTGGCATTTCAAGACTTATTATAGTGGAGATGCTTGGTTACTATATCCACCGACACGCTATTTAGCTCCGAAAATAGAGGTCTTTATCCAGTTTATTGCGCAGAAACTGAGTTTAGAACCCGTCCTAAAAAGTGAAGAGACGCTTGCTTAATTTATTAAAATAGCATCATTCAAAGAGCTTAGAGCATGGCTAATGCTGAGTTAGATAGGTGATGAAGAGTAAACATTGATGATGCATCTTTGAAATAGCCTAAGCAGACTATCGATATTTAAGCCATAGTATATGCATCAAATGTACCGCATAATTTGAATGATTTAATGTTTAAGTTCTAGCGTTGAAAAAGACTTTAAAATGAAATAAGCAATTTAATAAGAGATATGCAATGAAAAAACATCTACTTTATTCTTCTATCTTGGGTTTAAGCATCCCTACTTTGGGCTATGCAGATACAACCAATATTCATGTTTTAAGTGCAACGGTAAAAGATCAAAATATTGCGAATGCACAAGTCATTTTACAAAAAAATGGTGAACAGTCTGCATCAACTTCAACTAATGCAGACGGCCGAGCAACGGTGAACAGTAGCAGTGCGAATGGCGCAGACAATTTATTGATTATCAAAAAATCAGGCTATTCAACACTGGTTGCAAAATGTCCCTGTGATGGTATGACCTATGCTTTAAGTCCTGTATTGAAAGACTTAAACAGTATGCGAATTGTTTTAAACTGGGGACAGAGTCCTTTAGATTTGGACTCGCATTTAAGCTATAAAAATCAACATGTCTATTGGGACAATAAACAAGGGCAAGATGCCAATTTAGATGTCGACGACACAGACTCTTATGGCCCTGAAACCGTAACCATCGATAAACGTTTAGACGGGCAATATTATGTTTATTCAGTGCATGATTATTCAGATCGCGCCAAACCCAATACTGCGAACCTATCGAATAGCCAAGCAAAAGTTATGGTCTATGCTGGCGAGTCTTTGATCCGTTCTTATTATATTCCAACCGGGCGGACAGGGAACTTATGGACTGTGTTCCGCATTAGTCCAGAGGGGGAAATCCAAGATATTAACCGTATTTCGGGGACAACTATTGGCGCAAGCCAAGTTGGTTCAACTGTATCGAGTTATCAAAGCCAAGCGATGCAGTTGCATTCTGTTTCTGTTTCAGCCAACGCACAGGCAAGGGCTAAAGCTCTGAATTTGAAAGCGGATAAAGCGTATAAAAACAATCAATTTGAACAAGCTGCCCTGATTTATCAACAATCCATTGATTATAATCCAAACGTTGGACAAACCTATAGCAATCTTGCTGTTGCTTATCAAAAGTTGAATCGTTCATCTGAAGCATTATGGGCAAATCAAAAGGCGATAGCCTTAGCGTCTAATGACAATACCAAAGCGTATTCACATTACAACATTGGTAAAATTTATGAAAATAATCAGGACTATGTTCAAGCCAAACAACATTATCAATTGGCAAATCAATACAAGCCAAGTGTGACCTATGATGAGGCCATTCAGCGAGTGAGTCGCTAAGTCTATCAATAGAGAATTTGGATTATATTGAATGAATAAAAAAGCACCTGAAGGTGCTTTTTTATCAATACAGACCGATATGTTGTAGAGGTCTCATTTTCAAATGGAAAATCAATTATTTCGGTTCAGTAATCACCGATAACTTCTCTACACCGACACGTTCTATACTGGCTAAAAGTTTAGCCACAGTGCCATAAGGGACAGTTTCATCGGCATTTAGGTTTAATGCTAACTTGCTGTTGGTATTTTTACGCTGTGTGATTTCTTGCTCAAAATTTTCGAGTTTGACTGGGTCTTTATCTAAAAAGATTGCGCCATCAGGTTTTACACTAATCACCAGTGCTTTGTTTTGATCTGTAGATTGTGTCGGTGCAGCTTTGGGTAAGTTGACCTTGACGCTATTGGTTAATAAAGGCGCCGTGATGATAAACACGATCAATAGCACCAACATCACATCGACCAGTGGGGTATCGTGTTTAGTTTAATTTTGGGCACCATTGTAGCCATGATGAGACTGTCTTCATCTTGGTTAATTCGCTCATTGGCATGGGTGTATATCTGGATGTTCAGATCATTACCATTGCTGTTGGTGTTGATTATTCTCTATAACTTTTCTTATTTATATGAATACATTAATGTCGGTGTACCTTTTACCGACACGGTCTTTGCCCAGTTTAAAACCATCAATGCACTAGATCAGTTCTCAACAGCTTTAGTCGGTTTGGTGATTGTACAAAGTGCCTATACCGCGGAAGTCATCCGTGGTGGGATTCTGTCTGTCGATCATGGTCAATTTGAAGCAGCGGCAGCATTGGGTCTGTCATGGTGGCGCCGTACGACGCGCATTATTTTACCACAATCGATTCGCAGTATTATCCCCGCGATTATCAATGAATGTGTGGGCTTATCTAAAGGCACATCAATTGTGTATGTTTTGGCAATGCCTGAACTCTTTTACACAGTACAAATGATCTATAACCGCAACCAAGAAGTGATTCCGTTGTTGATGGTTGCCGCCGTTTGGTACGTAATCGTCACCAGTGTTTTTTCCATAGTGCAATGGTATATCGAAAAAATATTGGCGAAAGGTGAACGGAAATCAGCGATTAATAGCTTTGCTTTTTTCAAGAAAGCGCAGCCACACACAACTCAGCCGCGTATAGGAGCCAGCTATGATAATTAATCAATCAGCATCGCCTACAAATGGTCATATTCAAGTGAGCCATGTATTTAAAAACTATGCGTGACATGCGGCATTACAGGATATTAGTCTTGATATTCCTGCGGGATCTGTCACGGTAATTATTGGTCCATCTGGGTCGGGTAAATCAACTTTACTACGCACGATAAATCATTTAGAACGTGTAGATGCAGGATTTATTCAAATTGATGATGAGTTTATCGGCTATCATAAAAAAGGCGATAAACTCTATGAGTTAAAAGAACGAGACATTTTAAAACAACGTAAATCGGTGGGTTATGTTTTTCAGAATTTTAATTTATTTCCACATTTAAATGTTTTGCAAAATATTATTGAAGCACCCTTAGCACATAAAAAACTTAGTAAAGATCAAGCGATTTTAAAAGCCAATCAATTATTGGGTCTAGTTGGGCTAAGGGATAAAGTTGAAGCATGGCCCAAACAACTTTCTGGGGGGCAGCAGCAGCAGCAGCGTGTTGCGATTGCTAGAGCTTTGGCACTGGACCCCAAAGTAATTTTATTTGATGAGCCAACGTCCGCCTTAGACCCTGAGTTGGTAGGTGAAGTCTTGAATGTAATCAAAAACTTGGCGAAATTAGGTAAAACCATGGTGATTGTAACGCATGAAATTGCTTTTGCACGAGAAGTTGCCGACCATGTGGTGTTTATGGATCAAGGGCGAATTGTTGAACAAGGAACCGTTCAACAAGTTCTGGAACATCCTAAAGAAGAGCGTACTCAAAACTTTTTATCTCGGGTTTTATAAATTTGAGTCTTATTTTTTAATGATATCTATTTTAGTTTTATATATTAAAATCGTTGGTGAATGATAAAACTAACGATTTTTTTATAAGTTTAATTTTGTTGATAAGGTATGATTAAATCCGGCTTTGTTGCACAAACCTATCTCTAAAGGCTTATTCCACAATATAATTCTCAAATGAATAAGCCCACACCTAAAATCTATCGTACAACCAATTGGTCTTCTTATAACAGTGCATTAATAAATCGAGGAAATCTCTCAATTTGGTTTGATCCCAAGACTCAATGGTACGCTCAACCCAAAGGTAAACATGGTCGAAATCAAACTTATTCAGATACAGCCATCCAATGCTGTTTAATGATCAAATCCTTATTTCGTCTTTCTTTACGCATGGTCACTGGCTTTGTGCAAAGTCTCATTCATCTTTGTAGATTAGATTGGACAGCACCAGACTATTCCACCATCTGCAGAAGACAAAAGCATATTGATATTGCAATTAACTATCAAAAAAGCAGTAATGGTCTCCAGCTACTCGTCGATTCTACTGGCTTAAAGTTTCTAGGCGAAGGTGAATGGAAGCGTAAGAAACACCAACCTGAATATCGTCGCCAATGGCGTAAACTTCATATTGGTATAGATGCTGAAACTCTTCAAATACGCGCTATTCAACTCACTACAAATAATGTGAGTGATTCACAAGTGCTTGGTGATTTACTCGATCAGATTCCACAAGATGAGCAGATTGACTCTGTCTATACTGATGGGGCTTATGACACCAAGCAATGCCGTCAAGTAATTGCAGACCGACAAGCACATGCGGTGATTCCGCCAAGAAAAAATGCGAAACCTTGGAAAGATACAAAGACCAGCTCGCTAGAGCGAAATGAATTACTTCGAACAGTTAAACGTTTAGGAAGAACAATATGGAAAAATTGGTCAGGCTATCATCGCAGAAGTCTGATAGAAACCAAGATGCATTGCATCAAATTATTAGGCGATAAACTCCGTGCGAGAAACTTTCAAAGCCAAGTCAATGAGATTCATGCACGTGTGGCCGTATTAAATAAATTTACAGATTTAGGCCGACCTCACACCCAAGTTGCCACTTAAATTTAGATAACTTGGAAGAAGTTTAGCTTTTGAATGTTTGTGCAACAAAGCCGTTTAATTCAGTACTAGATGTATGGGTATCTAAAATAAAAAAAAGTGTGTGTAAAATCAAAATAGTGATTTTGTGGTTTTGGGAGTGGGTTGTACTCAGTGTATAAAATATTGTGTTTTTAAATACAGTATATATAAATTATTGTGATTTTGTTCTCATAAAAAGCCATAAAAAAAATGTGCATTTTCATTCTTAATGTTACATAAAAAAACAATTTTATTTTTAATGTGTATAATTTTAAAAATAGATATCTTTCGATTTGTTAAAAATATTAATTATTGTTATCTATTTGTTTTTTATATAAAAAATAATTTTTAAAACATTGGTTTAACATGTGGATTTTAAAAGGTTTAATAAGATTTTTTAAAAAATCTTAATAATTTTTTGTCAGAATTGAGTGGGTTTATGCAGGTGTATTTTAAAGAATAATAAACTAGTGTAAAAACACTTAGAGAAGAAAGAATTTACTTTTAATACTCATTTTTTATTTAATGAACCATAAGAACATACAGGTTATGAGTAGCTGAAAGTTGTTTAAGTTTAATAAGACTAGAAAACGTTTTTTTATTTTTGGATGGAAATAACAAATCAATACCATTTCAGAGGGTTATTTGTATGGTTACTCAAATTTCAATAGTAGGTAAGGAATCTCATAAAGAAGCTGTGGCTAATATGGGAGGATCAAATAAAGTTCAGTTATCAAAAGAAAACCCTTCGGTAGTCAAGCTTCAGCTAAATAAAGATGATGTTAAGAGTTTTTCAAAAGAAGGGAATGATCTCAAAGTTATTTTAAATAATGGAGAGATTATAACAATTGTTGGTTTTTTCGCATCGGATAATAGTTTAGTTTTAGAAGGTAGTAATGCCTTAATATGGGTAGATTTTGTTGCTAATGGCGATGCTATAAATGCAACATATTCAACTTTGAGTGATATTGAACCTTTACTTTACGATGATAATGGAATGTCTGCATTAGCGTGGATTGCAATTCCATTAGCTGCGGGAGGCATGATAGCTTGGGCAGCAAATGATTCAGATGATGATTCAGGTTCTGGTTCTAAAGGCGCTATAGGTGAAATGGGTGCCACTGGATCTACGGGTGAAACAGGCGCCACAGGGGGAACAGGTGCTACGGGTAATGATGGTGCTACTGGGGCGACAGGAGCGGATGGCGCAACAGGTGCCACAGGAGCAGATGGCAAATCACTTTTAGAGATTTTGATAGATGAGGGCAAGTTACCACCGGGTTCTGATATTAATGACCTGATTGATTACCTCAAAGGTGCAGATGGCGCAACGGGAGCAACAGGTGCGGATGGTAAGTCAGCACTAGAGCTTTTGATTGATGCAGGTGAATTACCACCGGGCTCTGATATTAATGACTTGATTGATTACCTCAAAGGCGCAGATGGCGCAACCGGAGCAACAGGTGCCACAGGTGCAGATGGTAAGTCAGCACTAGAGCTTTTGATTGATGCAGGTGAATTACCACCGGGTTCTGATACAAACGATCTGATTGATTACCTCAAAGGTGCAGATGGTGCGACTGGCGCAACAGGTGCCACAGGTGCAGATGGTAAGTCAGCACTAGAGCTTTTGATTGATGCAGGTGAATTACCACCGGGTTCTGATACAAACGATCTGATTGATTACCTCAAAGGTGCAGATGGTGCGACTGGCGCAACAGGTGCCACAGGTGCCACAGGTGCAGATGGTAAATCAGCACTAGAGTTGCTGATTGATGCGGGTGAGTTACCACCGGGCTCTGATATTAATGACTTGATTGATTACCTCAAAGGCGCAGATGGCGCAACAGGTGCCACAGGTGCCACAGGTGCAGATGGTAAATCAGCATTAGAGCTTTTGATTGATGCGGGTGAGTTAGCACCAGGTTCTGATACAAACGATCTGATTGACTACCTCAAAGGTGCAGATGGTGCGACTGGTGCAACAGGTGCCACAGGTGCCACAGGTGCAGATGGTAAATCAGCATTAGAGCTTTTGATTGATGCGGGTGAGTTACCACCGGGTTCTGATACAAACGATCTGATTGACTACCTCAAAGGTGCAGATGGTGCGACTGGCGCAACAGGTGCCACAGGTGCAGATGGTAAATCAGCATTAGAGCTTTTGATTGATGCGGGTGAATTACCACCGGGTTCTGATACAAACGATCTGATTGATTACCTCAAAGGTGCAGATGGTGCGACTGGCGCAACAGGTGCCACAGGTGCAGATGGTAAATCAGCATTAGAGTTGCTGATTGATGCGGGTGAATTACCACCGGGTTCTGATACAAACGATCTGATTGACTACCTCAAAGGCGCAGATGGCGCAACCGGAGCAACAGGTGCCACAGGTGCAGATGGTGCGACTGGTGCAACAGGTGCCACAGGTGCAGATGGTAAATCAGCATTAGAGCTTTTGATTGATGCGGGTGAGTTACCACCGGGTTCAGACATTAACGATCTGATTGATTACCTTAAAGGTGCAGATGGTGCGACTGGTGCAACAGGTGCCACAGGTGCAGATGGTAAATCAGCATTAGAGCTTTTGATTGATGCGGGTGAATTACCACCGGGTTCTGATACAAACGATCTGATTGATTACCTCAAAGGTGCAGATGGTGCGACTGGCGCAACAGGTGCCACAGGTGCAGATGGTAAATCAGCATTAGAGTTGCTGATTGATGCGGGTGAATTACCACCGGGTTCAGACATTAACGATCTGATTGATTACCTTAAAGGTGCAGATGGTGCGACTGGTGCAACAGGTGCCACAGGTGCAGATGGTAAGTCAGCACTAGAGTTGCTGATTGATGCAGGTGAATTACCACCGGGTTCTGATACAAACGATCTGATTGATTACCTCAAAGGTGCAGATGGTGCGACTGGCGCAACAGGTGCCACAGGTGCAGATGGTAAGTCAGCACTAGAGCTTTTGATTGATGCAGGTGAATTACCACCGGGTTCTGATACAAACGATCTGATTGATTACCTCAAAGGTGCAGATGGTGCGACTGGCGCAACAGGTGCCACAGGTGCAGATGGTAAGTCAGCACTAGAGTTGCTGATCGAAGCTGGAGAATTACCACCGGGTTCAGATACGAATGACTTGATTGATTACCTCAAAGGTGCAGATGGCGCGACTGGCGCAACAGGTGCCACAGGTACGGATGGTAAGTCAGCACTAGAGTTGCTGATCGAAGCTGGAGAATTACCACCGGGTTCAGATACGAATAACTTGATTGATTACCTCAAAGGCGCAGATGGTGCGACTGGTGCAACAGGTGCAACAGGTGCCACAGGTGCGGATGGTAAGTCAGCACTAGAGTTGCTGATCGAAGCTGGAGAATTACCACCGGGTTCAGATACGAACGATCTGATTGACTACCTCAAAGGTGCAGATGGTGCGACTGGCGCAACAGGTGCCACAGGTACGGATGGTAAGTCAGCACTAGAGCTTTTGATTGATGCGGGTGAGTTAGCACCAGGTTCTGATACAAACGATCTGATTGACTACCTCAAAGGTGCAGATGGTGCGACTGGCGCAACAGGTGCCACAGGTGCAGATGGTAAGTCAGCACTAGAGCTTTTGATTGATGCGGGTGAATTACCACCGGGTTCAGACATTAACGATCTTATAGAATACTTAAAAGGTGCCACGGGAGCTACAGGCGCTACGGGCGCGAATGGTGCTGATGGTGCTGATGGTGCCACGGGAGCTACAGGTGCTACGGGTGCTGATGGTGCAACAGGTGCCACTGGAGCTACGGGCGTAGATGGTGCTACTGGTGCTGATGGTGCAACAGGAGCCACAGGCGCAGATGGTGCTGATGGTGCCACGGGAGCTACAGGTGCCACAGGTGCTACGGGCGCTACGGGCGCAACGGGTGATACAGGTGCTACAGGAGCCACTGGTTCGACAGGCGCAACGGGAGCGAGCGGATCTGCGGATTTGATTAATGGCATTACATTAAATGCAGATACCGATACAAACGGAAAATTAACTCAGGGAGAAATTCGTGACCAACAAACAAATACAGTCACGATCACTTTAGGGGCAGATGCTAAAGTTGGGGATACGATAGTTGTTAATGGAACTTTGTACACCTTAACTCAAACTGAAATTGATGCTTTAAAAATAACCGTTCCTGTAACTGTAGTAGATGGTCTGAATTTCATCCGTGTAGATGCTTCTAATACGGATGGACAAACAGAGCTAGATTTCAAATTCTTTGAAGTGCTAGACGGACAATATATTGGTGATGTAAATATCATTAATGATGCGAATGGCAATAATATTATTGATAACAGTGAGCTAGGAAATGGTGGCACAATAGATGTACGCGTCCAGCTTGGTGCAGATGTCCGCGAAGGAGACATCGTTACTTTAGCGGGTCAACCTCCACATACGGTTACAGCAGCAGATTTAGCCAATATGTATGTTGACTTTACTGGTGTTCCAGTCACTCAAGGGCAAACAGAAACGTTGCAGGTTACGATATCAGATGCAGGAGGTGTATTAGACGATGCGTCTAGGGATGTGCAGATTGATGGAGCGGCTCGTAATATTGTGGAGTCTATTGATTTCCCAGATGATTTAGATAACAACAGTACGCTAAATGGACAAGAACTCAATGGTAAAAACAATACACCTGTTCAAATTACTTTAGGAGCCGATGCTCAAGTTGGAGACATTGTTGTTGTTAATGGTGACAAATATGTTCTGAGTGCAACGGAAGTTGCGAATGGAACTTTAAATGTCAATGTTTCGGTACGTGAAGGTCAGAACCCAATCGAAATTAGTGCAACAGATGAGTGGGGTAATGTAGATCGAATTTCTGATGCTATTGTTGTCGATGTTTTACCACCAGCTACACCAACACTTGCACCTACAGCAGTAGATGATGTTGAGCTTCAAACTGGAAATATTGCCAATAATTCTGTGACCAATGATAGCCGTCCTGAAATTACAGGGACTGGTCGAGCTCCGGGTGAAACCATTAACCTTTATGTCAATGGAGCACCAGTCACTGGAGCAGGAACACCAATTATCGTTCAGCCTGATGGTGAGTGGAGTTATACCCCAGCAGCGGATTGGGATGATGATAATTATATTATTACATACACGGTATCGGACACTAACGGGAATACTTCGACTTCGTCACCATCATTAACTTTCGAAATTGATACAGTTGCACCAACAGGCGGCGCTGTTTCAATTGATACGCCTATCGCTGTGGATGGTGTAGTTGACACAACCGAGGCGAGTGGCACTATCACGGTTACAGGAACGCTTACGACTCCAACTGATGCAGCCACTACAACCGTCATAGTTACTGTGAATGGAGCGGATTATCCAGCAATAGTAACGGGCAATACGTGGACAGCCAGTATTCCAGGTAGTCAGTTTGCAGATGGTGCAGGAAATGTATCTGTAGAGGCTGTATTTACAGATGCTGCAGGAAATGCTTCACCTGCAACGGCTGATGCGGCTTATACCCTAGATATTCCAGCCGTACTGAATGACTCTGAACTTGCAGGAGTTGGTTTAAATCCACCTGTTACAGGCAGTACTGTTAAAACAGGTACAAGCCTAACGATGGATCATGCAACAGCGCCAGTCACAGCTGTGGATGGCAATGGTGACCCAGTTACACTTGCTGTAGGTGGCGTTGCTGTGGTTTGGAGTGGGGCAGGAACAGCAGCAAGTCCATTTGTTGCAACGGTAGCAGGTCTTGCAGAACCAGTATTGAGTATCACGATCAATAACAATGGCGACTATACGATTGTTCAAAACCATAGTTTGGATCATGCATTGGCTGGTGCAGACAAAATCACAATTACTGTACCTGTTCTCGATGGTGGTGTTGCGCATGATGTATTGATACTAGACGTTGTAGATGGTGTGCCTACTGCAGCGACAGATAGCACTGCTAACTTAACACAGCAAATTACACAAGGTGCAGATACGCTCGATATCAGCGTACCGCAAACTTACCGTGGCTCTGCTGTTGAAACTTTTGGTGGCGATGCAGAAGGCGCACATGTCAGTAAAGTGACTATCGAAGGAATTGAGTTTACTTATGATGGTACGATAGTGACAACGCCTACTAACTTTGGCAACTCAGGTGTTATTGCCTCACATACTGTAGCGGATGGCTCAGATACGTCTTTAGTGGTGACCACTGTTCGTGGTGAAACCATTACAGTGAATTTGGATACTGGAAACTATACGGTCGAGGTTACAGGCCAAGGTCTAGCGATGAATGAGGCACCTGAGGCGAACATTGCTGGTGCTGGTGGATTACTTGGTGGAGGCATTATCAATGCTGATGCACTGGGCGTAATTGATCTTTCACAAACACAGACCTTTTCAGTTTCAGATGCTAATAATAATTTAGTGAAGGTTGACGCTGGTTATGAAATACAAGGATTAATTGGAGCATTAGATACTGCAGTTAAGGCTGGTATTAGTGCAGCATTGAGTCCTATTCCATTATTAGGCGATATTCTTAGCGATATATTAGGCAGTAGTTTAAGTGCAGTATCAGCATTACTAAATTCTCCATTGGTTAAGGCGTGGGTTAGTGATGCAATCTTGAATCCACTATTAGCGAATGTACAAACTGCATTGAATGGTGAATTAAAGCTTGAATATGATGTTCAGCTTGCTACAGAGTTAGGATTAAAAGTAACAGCTGTTCCTGCAAATAATAGTAATGGTTTCAAAGCTAGTTTAACGGTCGAGTCATTGCAAGCTGGTGTAGAAGTAGATGCCTTAGCCTTAAATCAATTTTTGGGTACAGTTCGAACCACAGATGGCCAAGGCGTTTTAGACTTGCTGGGTTCAGGAGTCCAACTCACAACAAATATGACACTAAAAGCTGAAGATGCAAATGGTGCAGTGGGCTCAGCAACCCCATTGAGTACTTTAGTTGATGTCGATTTGATTACATCAGGTACAGGAAGTACGGTTGGCGTAATCAAAGGTACAGTTGGCAATGATCTTACACTTAATCAAAGTGGCGCGACTACCTCTGTCCAAATCTTTGGTTTAGATGGCGATGACACTATCACTGGCAGTAACTTTGCTGACATTATCCGTGGTGGTACTGGAAATGACACAATTAATGGTGGTGCAGGTAATGACATTATTATTGGTGGCAAAGGTGATGACACGCTTACAGGCGACCTAGGTCGTGATGTCTTTAAGTGGGAGTTTGGCGACCAAGGGACGACTGTTACTCCTGCACGAGATACAGTCACCGACTTTGATATTCGTTCAGTTGCCCAAGGTGGAGACATTATTGATTTATCTGGATTGTTGCCAAATGCAGACCGAGTAGGTACAAGTTCAGTCAACATTGGGGACTATGTATCGTTTGTTGAAGTAGCAGGCAATACAGAAATTCATATCAGCACTGCAGGGAATGGTGGAGTAGATCAAGTTATTGTTCTGCAAGGTGTAACTGGCTTTGTAGGGCAATTTTCGTCTCAAGATGAACTAATTTCTTACTTGCTTAAATCTGGAAAATTGGTGATTGGGGAGCAAACGGTTGACCAAGCTACTTATGATGCCATTAAAACGGATAATGAGCTAAATATTAGTATTGAAGTCAAAGATGGCGATGGCGATACTGATACGCATAACGTGGATTTAACAGTTGGTAGTTTAGAGGATGCCAATAAATATCAACCAGACTTTGATCCAAATAACGTGGCTCCAGAAATTAGCCTAGAAGTATCTACGCTCTTAGGCTTAATCGGTGTAGATGCACTAGGTCTACTTGATCTAAGTCGCCAAGCTTATTCAGTTGTCGATGTAAACAACAACCTGCAACGTGTTGAATTGGTTTATCAACCTGTAGTTAATGTTGGCTTAACACGTGCTTACTTTGCCGTCAGTACAGAGTTGGCTACTGAGCTAGGTTTGAAAGTTACCTCAGTGACAGATGGTGGTTTACTCAATCTACTCGGCTATAGCAATACACTCATCATTACGGCACTAGATGGTGGAACGATTAGCAATTTGGCTATCAATGAGCTTTTAGCAGCAGTTGAAATGCGTGCGGAAGATGGCACATTGCTTACAGGTAATTTGTTAACTACAAATGTACTGAACTCAGTTTCAATGACAGCCATTGATAGTCAAGGTGCATCCTCAACGGAGAGTGGCGGTAGTCTAATTAATATCAACCTACTGGATAACTTCAGTAATGGTAGTGAGTTTATTTTTGAGGGTACGACAGGTGTAGATGCTTTAGACCAATCTACCGCAACCGATGGGGTGCGTTTATATGGTTATGCTGGTAATGACACATTAACAGGTGGTTCAGGCAATGACTTGTTACGTGGTGGCGATGGCGATGACACACTGATTGGTGGTGCAGGGAATGACTTACTGATTGGAGGGTCAGGAAATGACACCTTCATAGGTGGTTTAGGTAGCGACACCGTGTTGTATGAACTACTCGATAATCTAGGTAACGCGCCAACAGGTGGCAATGGAGTCGATACTTGGACTGACTTTACTGTCGGTGCAGGGGCGGACAAAATTGATGTTTCTGCATTGCTTGATGGGCAACAGACTGCGACTAATATAGGTAACTATATCTCTGTGACAACTGATGTGAATGGACATGCAGTGATTGCAATTGACCGTGATGGCAGTGCAGGAGGTTTTGGTAAAGCAGATCTCTTGGTTCTCAATAATATCAATGCTATTGATTTGGGTGCTACTGCTGAGGATCAACTCAAAACACTGTTAGACAATAATCAAATCATTTTCTAAACACGAAGGAAATGAATAAAAAGGATGCTTTGTGGGTTTAAACACAAAGCATCTCTTCTCTATGTATTTGATGAATTGGATATAAATAATAAATGAAAAAGCATATTCGCCTAAATATGATTGTTAAAAATGAGGCGCATGTCATCTTAAGATGTTTGGCGTCAGTTAAACCTTGGATAGATTCATGGTGCATTGTAGATACCGGTTCTAGTGATGGTACGCAGGACATTATTCAAGACTATTTAAAAGACATTCCTGGGCAGTTATATGAACGGCCTTGGAAAAATTTTGGGTACAACCGTACAGAGGCACTACAGCTTGCAGTCTCAGAAGATCTGCCTGCTGCGGATTATCTATTATTCATTGATGCGGATGAACAGTTACAAGCCGCTGAAGATTTTGTTTTACCTGCACTTACGGCGAAAGCCTATTATTTTCCTGTGATTTATGGTGCTTTGCGCTATCGACGCAATGCCATGATTTCTACAGCTCTAGAGTGGAGTTGGAAAGGGGTCATACATGAATATCTTCACTCACAGCAATTACATCGTTGGCAAACACTTGAAGGCTTGAACATATTTGTTCAGCATGATGGTGCTCGAGCAAAAAATAAAAATACATATCTCAATGATATTGCTTTGCTGGAACAAGGACTCATAGATGAGCCAGATAATTTGCGCTATGTTTTTTATTTGGCACAAAGTTACCGTGATGCTGGCATGTTTGAAAAAGCACGCGAGTATTTTTTAAAGCGTGCTGTAGCAGTTGGTTGGGAGGAGGAGCGCTGGATGGCCCAATTTCGGGCGGCGCAAATGGCTGAACGTCTAGGGCTAGATGAAGTCATCATTCATCGTGAATATTTAAAATCATGGATTTCAAATCAGTCACGCGCTGAACCACTCTATGCTCTAGCACGTTACTATCGGCTAAAAAAAGACTTTGACTTAGCTTGCTATTTTGCTATGCAAGCTATCGATATTCCTAGCCCCAAAGACGGGTTATTTGTGGATGCAAGTATCTATGAGTGGCGAGCATTAGATGAGTTGGCTGTTTCAGCAACCTATTGTAAAATATATAAAAAGCAAGGCCAAGAAGCCATGCAAAAATTGCTAACAGAAAAAAAGTACCCGAAGACACAGCAAGTGCGCATGTTGGCAAATGAGAAATTTTATAAATGAAAAAAAAGGAAATGATTCGCTCTGAATCAAAATCTGAATCCATCTTTTTAATGAACAAATGGTCTATTGCCGAAAAAAGAACGCATTTTATTTGTATGCTTAAGAGTTCTGGTTTTTGGCACTCCTCTTTATATTTAAGTTTAGTTCTATTGTTTCCCGTGACATTTGCAAGTGCCAATACAGAACAACCATCTTCTGTTAAAAGTAAAATCAATCAAATATGGCAGCCTAAACCTGACGATCAAGCCAATACGATTAAAATTGATGATTTTAATCGTTTATTCACCAATACATCGTCAGTCCAAGAGTTACCAAAAATAAGCGCCGCAGTGACGACTGACATGCCTAGTAGTAGTGTAAGGTCTGTCGCTGTAACAAAAAGAAGCCAACTGGATTTTTTAGATGCGATTCGGCAGGCATTGCAACGTCGTCCCGAAATTACTCAAGGCATTGCGGAAGTTGCTCAGCAGCAAGCAAATATTGATACCGTTAAATCACAGTATTTTCCTCAAATTTCAGGAGGATTTAATACTGGCGACTTTACGACAGGAGAGCGTGGCCGACAAGTTTTTAGTATTTCTGCGACACAAATGCTTTATGACTTCGGCAAAATAAAAAGTGCTGTGACTGTCGAACAAGCAAAGTTGATGCAAGACCAAGCACAGTTATTACTTGAAATTGATGATATTTCATACCAAGTAGCCAATGCAATTGTGAACATCAAACGTTATGAAGAGCTCGTAAAAATTGCTGATCAACAAATTAGTGGTATTGGTCGTATCGCCGAAATAGCGCGGTTACGTGCACAAGCTGGTATTAGTAGTCAAGCAGATCCGATTCAAGCGCAGTCAAATTTAGAAGCAGCGCAATCGACCAAGGTGGTTCAGGAAGCCCAATTACATCAGTATCAACAAAAACTCAGAACTTTATTGGGATACGACGTTTCAAATGTAAATATAAATATGCCCAGTTTTTTAGTTGAAAAAGCAGGGCTATACGATGAAATTGATTTTAATAACGTTTCCAAAATGATGGCAGCGCAAACGGCAGTTCAGATTGCGAAATTTCAGAAGCAGCAAACTAAATTAAATGTCTATCCAACGTTAAATATTAAAGGCAGCCTGAGTCAGGCGGTAAATGGTCGTAATCCAAATAATAACGAAGATGATGGTTTTTATAATTCTATCATGCTTGAAGCTTCAAGCACCTTTTTTCAAGGTGGAGCGATTAGTGCGAGAAACCGTGCTGCTAGTTATGCAGAGGAAGCAGCTAAAGCACAAGTCAGTACTGTTTATTTAGATGTATTGGATCAAACTCGTTTGATTCAGACAGAAGTGGAAAGTAAGCAAAAGCAAATGGTGGTTCTTGCGCAACGACGTGAAACCACAAAACGAACTAAAGAACTCTATCAAGAACAATATAAATTAGGCACACGAACTGTTGTTGACTTGCTCAATGCAGAACAAGCAATACATGGCGCAGCTCAGGAAATTGAGGCCGCGCGCTATGATATTTATGCGGCACTGATTCGATACATTGAAATTACTGGACGTAGTAGAGCGGTTTATCAGTTAAATAATACGCCTATTCAGGGGTTTGAGGTGGTGTCATGAGCAGTTCATTGAATTACCAACCATGGCTAAAAGCAGTGCTTCGTATTGCAAAGCATTATCGTATCGAAACATCAGAAGAACAACTTCGTTTACAACTCAACTGGAATCAAAGTGATTCTATCGCGGAGACTTTGACACTCATAACCCGTCAACTAGGAATGAGTCTGCGTCAAGTGCCATTCAGTCAAGATTTACTCAACCCATGGTTGTTACCTGTCGTTGTCGAGTTATCAGATGGACAAGTCGCTGTAATTGAAAAAGCCGATTCAGATGGCAATATCAGCATGCAGTTCAGTGCTGACGAAGGGCTTACACAAACCTATACCATTACGAAACTACAAGAACATATTCGCTTTGTTTATATTATTCGACCTGAAAAATCGGTGAGTGATGTCCGGGTTGATGAATACATCAAGCCTTATGAAGCCAGTTGGTTTTGGAGCATCGTATTACAAGACTGGAAACGTTATATCGACATTATGTTTGCCTCTTTAATGGCGAATATTCTTGCATTAGCAACCGTCGTATTTTCTATGAATGTCTATGACCGCGTCATTCCAGCACAGTCAATCCCAACGTTGTGGGTGCTGGCAGGTGGGGTATTAATTGCGGCAATTTTTGAGTTTTCGATACGCGTTGCACGGGTTTTTTTATCGGACATTATTGGTAAAAGAGCAGATTTAAAAATATCGGATCGGGTATTTGGTCATGCTTTACGCATTAAAAATAAAGAACGCTCAAAATCTACGGGGACATTTATTTCTCAAATTAGAGAATTAGAAGGGGTTCGTGAACTAGTCACTTCAACCACCATCTCAGCAATTGCCGACTTACCTTTTTTCTTAATGTTCTTAGTAATCTTTTGGCTCATTGGCGGCAATCTGTTTTGGGTCATGCTTGTGGTTGTCCCCCTGATGATTTTACCAGGTTTGCTGATTCAAAAGCCTTTAGCAAAACTGGCTAAAGAAGGTATGCGTGAGGGTGCGATTCGTAATGCCATGCTCGTTGAAGTGGTACAGGGTATTGAAGACATAAAACTGCTTAGAGCTGAGTCTCGCTTTCAAAATCAATGGAACCGAATGAATGAAATTTCTGCGGATATTTCTATGCGTCAGAGAAAGTTGGTGGGTGTGTTGAATGCATGGACACAGAAGATTCAAGGGTTGACCTTTGCTGTTGTCGTGTTAGTGGGGTGTTTTGCGGTCATGAAAGGTGAAATGACAACGGGGGCATTGGTGGCATGTTCGATGCTGTCTTCTCGCATGCTTGGACCTATAGCCCAAATTGCAGGGGTACTTGGGCGCTTACAACAGGCAAAAGTTGCAAAAACAGGTCTAGATGAACTGATGAAACGTGCTGTTGATCAACCTGAGCGGGCACATTTAATTCATCGACCTGTGATCAATGGTGATTACGATTTAATAGATGTTAGCTTTAAATACAGCGATGAAGATGCAAAACCCAATTTACACATTGCTAAATTGGTCATAAGAGCTGGCGAAAAAATTGCGATTCTTGGACGAAATGGTGCAGGTAAATCGACCTTATTACAGTTGTTATCGGGGATGCAAGAACCCACACAAGGCAAAATTAAACTCGATGGACTGGAATTAAGACTGATTGATCCCGCAGATGTAAGGCGAGATATGGGATTGCTCAATCAAAATGCACATCTCTTTTTTGGCACAGTTCGAGAGAATTTGACGCTTGGAGCACCTCTGGCCAGTGATCAAGAAATTTTAAATGTCTTAAAAATTACAGGTGCACTCGATTTTATTCAAGCTAAAAAGGAAGGGCTTGATTTTCAAATTTTAGAAGGTGGTACTGGGTTTTCAGGTGGGCAACGTCAGGCTTTGTTAATGGCGCGCTTGTTGATTTGTCAGCCGAATATTTTACTGCTCGATGAACCAACGTCATTTTTAGATGAAGTCACAGAAAAACAATTAATTGATCATTTAAAGCACTGGTTAAGACCAAAAACCATGATTATTGCGACGCATCGTCGTGCGGTTTTAGAACTTGTCGATCGGATTATTGTGGTGAACGACGGAAAGATTGTAATGGATGGACCACGAGATCAGATTCTAAATCAATCAAAACAACAAAAAACTGCTGAGGTGTTGAAGTCATGAGTCAAACGGAATCTAGTAAAAAAAGCGTTTCTGCTCTCAACTTTCAACCGCCTTTACCGAGTGTTAGCAAGTTCATTTGGGTGATTTGTATTGGATTACTTGTGCTGTTGGCTTGGGTATGGTTTTTTGAATTAGAAGAAGTCTCTACAGGCTCAGGTAAAGTCATTCCATCATCTAAAGAACAATCGATTCAATCCTTAGAAGGCGGGATTTTAACTAAACTGTATGTCAGTGAAGGGGAAATTGTAAAGCAAGGACAAGTTCTAGCACAGCTAGATCCAACGCGTTTTGCTTCAAATGTAGGTGAGTCAGAATCACTCTTAATTGCGTCAAAAGCGACTGCTGCACGACTTCGTGCGGAGGTCAACGCTACTCCCTTGGTATTTCCAGAAGATGTGCTAAAAATACCTAAGTTAGTCAGTGAAGAAACTGCATTATATCAATCTCGCCGTTCAAATTTAAATGATTCGGTATCTGGCTTAAGTCAGGCTTTGGTTTTGGTGGAACAGGAGCTTGCGATGACAGAACCCCTTGTCGCAAAAGGGGCAGCCAGTGAAGTAGAGGTACTTCGTTTGAAACGAGAGGCCAATGACCTTCGAAATCAGATGAACGATATTCGCAATCAATATTATGTGAAAGCACGGGAAGAATTGGCCAAAGCCAATATTGATATTGAAACTCAAGCACAGGTGATTAAAGGCAAAACGGATACCTTAGAGCGCACTGTTTTTAAGTCACCTGTACGGGGCATTGTCAAAGAAATTGATGTGATGACCATTGGTGGTGTCATTCCACAAAATGGAAAGTTGATGACCATCGTTCCTTTAGATGAACAGCTTTTAATTGAGGCCCGCATTTCGCCACGCGATATTGCTTTTATTCGACCTGACCAAGAGGCTTTGGTGAAAGTGACGGCCTATGATTATTCAATTTATGGCGGTTTGCATGGAAAAGTGACGGTCATTTCACCAGATACAATACGTGATGAAGTCAAACAAGATCAGTTCTATTATCGTGCTTATATCCGTACAGACTCTGACAAACTCATCAATAAGCAGGGTAAACAATTTAACATTACACCGGGTATGGTGGCAGTCGTGGATATTAAAACGGGGCATAAGACTGTGTTGGACTATTTAATAAAACCGTTTAACAAAGCCAAAGAAGCGCTGCGTGAACGCTAATATCCGTCCACTGGTTTAAAACACTAACAAAGCCAACGGTGACATCATATGCGTTGGCTTTTTTATTAAGTTACGGGTTTTACAAATAAGAATCAGCGCTGAAAATTTGCCTGAGATAGACGCTGTTTTTAATCATTTATGCTTTGGTTTTGGTCGAAACCCAGCACAGCAAAGCACCGAGACAGACCATCAACGCGCCTTGCCAAAAACTGAAAGTTAAATGAGTATTTAAAATGACAGCGGAAACCACAGCAGAAAGCACAGGAATAAAATACGACGCAGCAGCCAAGAGCGTGACATTGCCATGCAATATACCAATATTCCATGCGCCATAGCCCATACCCATTGCAAAGGCTGCGAGGACTAAATAAATGGTGGGTTGCAGTTCAAAACTGAAAGTGCCCTCACCTAACAACAACCATTTAACCCACAGCACAATTGAAACTAAAATGAAAAATAGCGTTACTCCATTTTTACCTTTCGCCATTTTTGCGGTGAGGGTGCAATAAGATGCCCAAAGTACAGTGCCGAGCAATGCCAAACCATAGCTTAGAGGGTTATTTTGAACATTGCTGAGCATGCCTTTAAAGCTTAATCCTTGATCACCGCCCAGCACCCAACAAATACCGATCAGTGAGATTAAAAAGCCGGGTACGATGAGAAAATTGGCTTTGTGTTTATTAAATACAATCGCAAAAATAATGGTAAAGGTCGGCCACAGGTAGTTCACCATACCAACTTCGATGGCTTGTCGACTGCTGGTTGAGTAACCAATGGACAGGGCAAGGCAAATTTCATAAGAGACAAACAGCAAGCTACCCCAAACCAGATAGGGAAGAGGAAATTCTTTTAGCCGAGGCCAACCAAATAAGAGCAACAAAAAAACAGAGGCCAACGAGTAAATGAGGGCGGCTCCACCAATTGCTCCAAAGCTGTTGCTCACTTCTTTAATCAGAGCAATAATTAAACTCCATAATACAATGGCCGCCAGACCAATCCATGTTGCTTTCGTTGAGTTCATTTTGTTTGTAGTCTTTAACATATTCATTTAATTTGTAAATTCTGTTTAGCATCTCCATTGTTTAGTTTAAAAACAGATTTACAGTGCAATTTTAAAGGCTACTAAGCGCCGCAGACATTATACGGAAAAATGGGGGGCAGTCGCTTATAAACCTGAGGATGAATCACGTGAATTTACTTCACCTCAAGGGGCTGCTCATGCTGCTTGAGAATATTTGCCAAACTTTGTACAGCACACTCCATTTGTGTCAACTCAAAATCTCCTAAACCAACCACTAAGCCAGAGCGTTTACATTCTAAGGAAAAGGTTGGAGAAACCGCTTTAATCGCGATACCAGCATCTAGTACAGCTTGAGCAATTTTCCGATCATCCATGTAATGTGCAAGCCATAGCACCATATGCATGCCTTGATCTCCAGCTTGTAAATAGCCTAAGTGTTTTGGAATATAACGCTCAATCATGTCAATCAAATATCGACGGTTCTCTGCATAGACATTACGAATACGTCGAATATGACGTTCTAAATAACCTTCTTGAATAAAAGCAGCCAAAACATGCTGATCAGCAGAGGGAGGATGACGGTCGATCAAAACACGCAATCCACAAAAAGGAGCGACCAACGCTTTGGGTAGTACGGCATAGCCGAGTCGCAGTGATGGGAATAGCACTTTGCTAAATGTCCCCAAATAGATGACTTGTTCAGGTGCTAACCCTTGCAAGGCTGGAAAAGGCTGGCCACTGTAGCGCAGTTCACTGTCATAATCATCTTCAATAATCCAAGCGCTTTGCTGTTTGGCCCACGTGAGCAATGCTGTGCGTCTAGCTAAACTCATCGGCATGCCAATTGGGTATTGATGAGATGGGGTGACAAAAGCAGCTCGGGCATTTGGCGCGAGGTTTATACCTGTATCGACTTGAATTCCTTCTTCATCCACGGGAACACGAACAATGTGTAAGGGTTGTATTGAGTTTTCTAGTAGCGCGGTTGTACCTCGGTAGGCAGGGTCTTCGACCCAAACTTGGTCTTGTGTTTTAAATAGAATCTGACTACAGATATAGAGTGCCTGTTGGATGCCACTGGTAATCACTATTTGCTCAGGTTCACAGTGTACAGAACGAGAGCGTCGTACATAGTCAGCAATCGCAACTCGTAAGGAAAATACACCTTGTGGGTCATCATAACCTGAGGGTGCGCCTACTCCTCGAGCACGATAGCGGTTGCCAAATTTTCTCCAAATATCATCTGGTTGGGTGCGCCCAATAGGCACAGAGACTGCAAAAGGAAGATGGGGAAGCGGTTTAAATTCTTTCAATACTTCAGCATAAGCCTGAGCTGCGGGTGTCAGCTGAACGTGAGTAGGCTGAGTATTTCTCCGCTCCTGCGTTTGCTGAGACTTTGAATGCGATAAGGCATCTGAAACGAAAGTTCCTTGTCGCGCACGTGCCTCTAAAACTCCTTCAGCTAAGAGTTGATCATATGCTTCAATTACGGTGCCACGCGAAACACTTAATGTCATCGCCAATTCTCGCGATGAAGGCAAGGGATCGCCTGCTTGTAAATCACCATTTTGCACCGCTTGTCGCAAGGCTTGAATCAGTTGGGCGGCTATTTGTCCCTGCACTTTATTGAGTTTTGCGATAGAGGGGAGCTCTACAACTTTTGCCATTCTTGCCATAATTCTGGTCTACTTAAAGTAATACAAACTGGTACTTTTGAATAATCCAATTAAACCTGAAAATTTACAACAACAAATATAGCAACAGTGAGTTTAAGGAGGTTGTGCCGTGTATATTCCAGCAGATTTTGAAGTGACTCAAATAGATCAGATGCACCAGTTGATGCGTAATGCTCCATTGGGAATCTTATTTACACATGGGATCAGTGGCTTAGATGCAAATCATTTACCCTTTGAGTTACAAGCCGATAATACAGAATTTGGAATATTGCATGCCCATGTCTCTCGAAATAATCCTGTTTGGCAAGACCTGAAGAATGGTGATGAAGTGTTGGTGGTCTTTCGAGCTGGAGATGCGTATATCTCACCGCAGTGGTATCCCAGCAAACAAGAGCATCATCAGCAAGTACCGACATGGAACTATCGAGTGGTACATGCTTATGGTCGTGTGACTATCTGGGATGATGAACGTTATGTTCGTGGTGTGGTGGCGCGTTTGACACGAACCCATGAAGCGACACAACCCGAGCCGTGGAAAATGTCAGATGCTCCGAAGGACTATCTTGAACCTATGCTAAAAGCAATTGTGGGGATCGAAATCGAAATTACTCAGTTGCAAGGCAAATCGAAACTTGGCCAAAACAAAGAGCACCGAGATGTTCTAGGTGTAGCGAATGCACTGACAAAAACGGGACAGCTTGAGATAGCCGATGCAATGCATTTGATTGCCGCATCAAAAATCAACTCGAACTAGCCACAGATGATCCAATTTAACGAATTGAAATATAAGGAGTGAGCATGCAGTGCTTAAAACCTGTGGTTTTACAAGGTGAGAGAATTATATTAAAACCGCTTGAATTTGAACATGCACCAGCACTGTGTGAGTCAGTGCGTGATGGTGAGTTATGGAAACTGTGGTATACCCGCATTCCTTCACCTGAGCAGATGACGGCTGAAATCCAACGCCGCCTAGATTTACAGCAGATGGGTAGTATGTTGCCATTTACGGTGGAAGAAAGAGACAGTGGTAGGCTGTTAGGGATGACGACTTTTATGAATATCGAAGCCGAGCACCGCCGTGTTGAAATTGGTTCAACATGGTATCGCCAGTCCGCGCAGCGTAGTTATGTCAATACGGAGTGTAAAAATCTTCTGCTTTCGCATGCATTTGATACTTTGAATTGTATTGCGGTTGAGTTCCGTACGTCTTCTTTTAATTTTAAAAGTCGGGCTGCGATTGAACGTTTAGGGGCAAAATTAGACGGGGTACTTAGAAGTCACCAAATTGTGCAGAATGATATTTTAAGAGATACATATGTGTACAGTATTTTAAAAAGTGAATGGCCTGCGGTGCAGCAGCATTTGAGAGCGCTCTTGAGCAAGAAATAACGTTTTGTCTAGCCGACTCGTTTCATTAGAGAAAAATAATACATAAAAAAGCGGCATTACTTTCATATGAAAATAATGCCGTAGATGTGCAACTAAATGATCAGTGAAAGCTTGATATAAACTTATTTCTTAGATTTAAGTTTTACCAGTCGTATTTTAGTCCCACTCTAAAGTTAGTTGGTGCGCCATAATAACTATTGGTAGTGGATAAATGATATTTCTCATTAAATAAGTTATTTAAATTGAAGTTCACTAACAGATTTTCATTGATTTTATAACGTGCCATCAAGTCAACCAATGCATAGCTGTCCTGTGTGAATCGAGCACCATTCGGCCCGCCATCTTGATAAATTTCACTTTGCCAGCGAAGGCCGCCACCTACTGTTAAAGCTTCATCAAGATAAGGCAGGGTATAAGTGGTAAATAATTTAGCGGTATTGTTTGGGATACTTGTATTTAAGTTCTTGCCATTTTTGTCCTGAGATAAATTTCGAGCAAAACTTGCAGAAACTTGCCATGTATCTGTCAGTTTGCCTGTGGTTTCTAACTCAAAGCCGCGGCTTTTTGTCCCTGACTCTGTGCGATAAACTTGAATTAGATTGCCATCAGGCCCTTTAATTTTATGTTTATTGCCATTTGCATCAAGGACTTCTACAGCCTTGTTGTCCTCTTGGGTTTGGTAAATGGCAGCACCAACGTTTAACTGATTATCAAAGAACTCACCTTTAATCCCAAGTTCTGTACTATTCCCGACCAGAGGCTCTAAATAGCCCAAATTAATATCCATTTTGTCTTGCGGAGAGAAAATGGTGGTATAGCTAGCATAGCCAGTCCACTGCTCTGTTAAGTCATAAGTGATACCGAAGTATGGAATGACTTCGCCATTTTCTTGTTGCTTTTTGTATGAGGTAACAACATCAGCAGTATTATAATTACGAGTAACGCGTTGCCAGTTTTCCACACGCGTTCCTAAAATCATCGCCAGTGGATCTGACAGTTTTAGACGGATTGCGCCAAATACAGATTGGCTTTGGTCGTCACCACTATAAGAACCATTAATTGGCATTTCAGGGCGTGTAGGTGTATTTCCGTCCCACTCGAAAATATTATTTAAAGTACTTACACTCCAACCTGAATAAGTTGGGCGTTTATTTTCACTTTTGGTATAAGTCGTACCTAAAACCATGTCATGAGTTTGATTAAATAAGTCAAATGAGCCATTTAAAGTTAAGTTAAATAGGTCCTGAGTGGGTTCATAGTCCCAACGTGTTCCGTAAAGGACTGCACCAGCTCCAGTTTGTTTGTTTATACCAGAACTAGAATAACCATAACCAACCACTTCGTCAGAGGCAGTAATGGTTCTGGAGGCTGTACCTTTGAGCTTCCAACGTTCATTAAACTGGTGTTCAACATCTGCAAAATATGCAGTTGTTGTCCGATTTGAATAGGTCCAATCGGCAGCATTTGAATCCGAACGTGACCAATCGATGAGACTGCCATCGGTATAAAATGAAGGTAAACCGCCACGGGCAATACCTGAAATATCCATTTGTTGGTAGCTAACACCTAAACTGGCTTTGGTTTTTTCTGTGAGGTCTGCCTCAACAACACCATAGGCAATTTTACGTTCTTCACTATAGCGGTCGATATAAGAGTCACCCGTTTGATAGGCTAAAACGGTACGTCCACGAATCGTGCCTGCTTGGTTTAATGGAGCCGAGACATCGACATCGGTACGATAGGTGTCCCATGAACCTGCGCTAGCGCTGACAGAGGCTTTAAAGTCTTGTAAGGGTTTCTTACGTACCATATTAATACTTGCACTGGCAGAGCCTGCACCTGTCATTAAACCATTGGCACCACGTACCACCTCAACACGGTCAAATAAAGCAGTGTCCTGACTTTGGAAAATACTACTATATGAACTCATCAGCTTTACGCCATCGAGCAAATAGTTATCAACCGTTTGACCACGTGCATAAATAGGCGAATTATCACTGCCGATGTTACCGCTTTGGTTAATAGTTAAACCTGCGGCCTGTGAAACAACATCGGTCAGTTGCGTCAGGTTTTGGTCTTCCATTTGTTGGCGGGTAATAACACTCACCAATTGTGGCGTCTCTTTGAGTGAAAGTGCCAAACCCGTCGAGGCTGTGGTGGCTTTGGCTGTATAAGAACCCGAGCCTTCAGTGGTTAAGTTATTGCCTGAGTTTGCTTTTAAAGAAATAGTTGCCAGTTGAGCTGTGCCGTCTGCACTGGTCACTTGACTATTGTTTGTACCTGAAGCGTTATTGGCTTGACTATGAATGGCTTCGAGTTGAACTTCTCTTGCTTGAACACTATAGCCGCTATTGTTGACTTTTACTGCAAGCAAAGCATGAGGTTGTAATAATGCAGCCAACGCTTGATCGACTGCATAATTACCTTTTAGCGCCTTCGCTTGCAAATTTGAAAGAGCCTTTGAGTCATAGCTGATGGTTGTCCCTGTTTGGATTGCGAGTTGTTTTAGCGCCTCATCTAAAGGGAGTTGAGTAATATTCACAGGATACGTTGTGGCAGCATAAACAACAGTAGTAGCGAAGCTTCCTGCCATCAGTGGCATGCCCCATAAAACTGCGCGAATAGCCATCGCTAATCTACTTTTTGCCTGATAATCCTTCATGCGGTGTTCTCGACTGGGAGTGTATTTCTGTATAAGTCGAGTCAGTTCAAAAAAAGGGTCAAATTTTTATCTTTTTTTTATTTTTAATAAATAAGCACTGTAATAATCTAATTCAAGCCGATGGGTATAGGCCAAGTTCTCTAGACTTTGCTTTGGGTTTTTTAATGAAAACACCCCTGAAACACGAACTTTTTCTAACTCAGGATCGATAAAATAAGTTCCATTTTGATAACGGTACAATTCATCTAGCACTTTTTTAAGTGGCCATTGTTCTACAACTAGTAAATGTTGTGTCCAATAGGGTTGGTCATTTTGAAGCGGGTTGATGACTGAAATTGAACTGGCATCAAAACTGGTACGTTGACCTTGCTGTAAAAGTTTTCGTGTCGTTGTTTCAGCAGGATATAAAGCTACTGAGTGTTCATAAACTTTGACTTTGGTGCGATGTCGGTCTTCTTGGCGAACGGTAAATTGAGTACCGAGTGCTTCAATTTTGCCATCTTGGGTCGTAACCATAAATGGACGATGCTGCGGATCTTTTGCCGTCTGAATATAAATTTCACCTTCCACCAATTCAATTTGTCGAGTTTGTTTTGAAAAGTCGACATTCACATAACTATTACTGGCTAAAATCAGCTTCGTGCCGTCAGCCAAAGGCACTGTTTTAATTTCACCCACTTGGGTATGGTAGTCGGCTTGCCACTTTGCCCACGGCATACTATATGCACTTAAACCAAGGACTAAAAAGCCCGATAGCCCAAACAGCATATTGTGTTTTAAAGAAGTATTAAATTTTTGCTTAGACTCGACTAATGCATCAGGTTGGAAAGAGGAAGGTAAACCCGATAAACCTTGAGTAAAACGTTCGATCTGTGAAATGGCTAAAGCATGTTCCTTACTTTCAGACTTCCATTGCTCAAATTGCTCTCGTTGTTCCTCCGTTACCTCTCCAGAATGAATCAGTACCAGCCAATCGGCTGCTTCATCTAGGATATGATTAGGTAAAGAAGAGTGCTGAGGCATAAGCGTTATAAAGAAATGAATTAATCAACGGGATTATAAAGAGTTATACAAGCTAAAAAAGCCTGCTTCATATCTCTTTTTACCGTTGCTTCAGAAATGTTCAGCTTTTCGCTAATCGCTCGATAGGTCAGACCATCTAACTGAGACAACAAAAAGACTTGAGATGTACGTGTCGGTAGTTTCTCAAGCATACGATGAACCTGATACAAGGTTTCTCGAATGCACACCTCATGTTCTGCCGAAGGGTAGTAGTTTTCTGGTAGTTGTGCCAACGCATCTAAATACAACCTTTCAACATGCTGATGCCGCCAGTGATCAATGATCACATGTTTAGCAATACCCATGAGCCATGCTTGAGGCTCTTTAATTTTTTCAAAACAATATTCACTTTTAAGTGCACGATAAAACACCTCCTGACTCAGGTCTTCAGACTGATGGTGGTGTTGCAGTTTGTGTTTAAACCATGACAACAAGGTTGTTTGATGGGTGTTGTAGAGATGACTAAACCACAATTTTTTTTGGACATTTAAGTTCATATTTTTAACTCATGACCCTAGAAAAATATCCTGAATCTCAGCAGTAAAAGTGGGATAAAGAAATGAAAGATTGAATATTAATGAAAATCATTATTAAATGCAATTACAAATCGCAACATTTAGCGTGAGCTGTTTTTTGTTTTCATCCGTCTTATTAATAGATATGCGTGATTTGGGATAGGAAGTTTCAATTTTTTAAATACTTAATTTGATCAAATTTTAAAAAATTGTATGGAACTTCCGGTTTTGAACAGTATGTGTTGGGCGAGAATTTTTTGTAATGAATAGGAAATGTAATGAGTGAGCCATTGAATAATAACGACCCAACAAAACATTTTCTTCATCGTCGAACACTTTGGATTGGATTCATCATTGTCATTTTATTGTTAGGCATGGGAGGGCTGTATTGGAAAAAGGCCATGTCGCAGCCTAGCGAAGAATATAGTCAATGGGATAAACCTGTGCCTGTACGTGTCGTTCCTGTCCAGCGACAAGACCTGCAGGTGGAAATCAAAGCCATTGGTACAGTCATTCCGACCCATACAGTGAATGTTCAAACTCAGGTTTCGGGTGTTCTCAAGCAGATTTATTTTAAAGAAGGTCAGACTGTCCAGAAAGGGCAACTTCTTGCTCAAGTTGACCCTGCACCATTTCAAGTGGCTTTGGCACAGGCAGAGGGGACACAACAGCAAAACTTAGCCCAACTCCGAAATGCAGAAACGGAGTTAGCACGTTATCAACTGCTGTTTAAGCAAGACTCAATTGCTAAACAACAAGTTGAGCAACAGCAAGCTTTAGTCAATCAGTTGAAAGGGCAAATACAAGCCAACCGAGCTGAGGTTGATGCAGCCAAATTACAATTGTCTTATACCAAAATTTATTCACCGATTAATGGTCGAGTTGGTTTTCAGCAGAAAGATGCAGGTAATTTAATTCAGGCCAATGATACGACAGGTTTGGTCAGCATCACCCAAGTTCATCCTATTTATGTACAGTTTTCAGTTGCGGAACATGATCTAGCTCATTTGCGTAACAACATGAAACAGGGACATCAAGTACCCGTTAAGGCATGGGATAAAGCAGAACAAACGCAACTTGCGGTTGGGCATGTACAGGCTTTGGATAACCAGATTGATGCCAATACAGGCACATTAAAGATCAAGGCCATTTTTGATAATCGTGATGATGTTTTATTTCCTAATCAGTTTGTCAATGTTCGTTTAAATGCACAGACCGTTCAAGATGCCATCAGTATTCCAAGCGACGCCGTGCAACATGGGGCCAAAGGCACCTATGTGTATATCGTCAATTCGCAGAAAAAAGCAGAAATTCGGATGCTCACTCTGGGTTTAAGTTCTAACGGGCAGATTCAAGTTTTAACAGGCTTAAACGGTACGGAGCAGGTGGTTTTAGAAGGGATTGACCGACTTGCAGAAGGCAAAGAAGTTCAAATTGTCTCGGATCAATCTCAAGCCATGGCCACATCAAAACCTGCTGTTGGATAAGACATGAATATTTCAAAGTTCTTTATTGTCCGTCCAGTCGCAACTACGTTGTTGATGCTGGCTTTGCTGTTTAGTGGGTTATTGGTTTGGCGGCTTTTGCCAGTGTCGGCTTTACCACAGGTCGACTACCCCATTATTCAGGTCTATACCTTTCAGCCTGGGACAAACCCCGACACGGTACAACGAACTATCACTGCACCGCTTGAGCGGGAAATGGGCAAAATTGCGGGCTTAAAGCAAATGTCTTCGCAGAGTTCTGTCGGGGCGTCTGTCACTACCTTACAGTTTGAGTTAAGTGCTGAGCTGGGTGTAGTGGAGCAAGAAGTACAATCGGCACTAAGTACTGCAAGCAGTAAATTACCAAGTGATTTGCCAACGCCACCAGTATATCGAAAGGTCAATCCAGCCGATGTGCCTGTCATTACATTAGCGATTAGTTCAGAGACTTTACCCTTTACCACGGTTTATGACATGGTGGATACTCGGGTGGCACAAAAGCTGTCTCAACTCACGGGTGTGGGTATGGTGAGCCTTGCTGGTGGGCAACGACCAGCGATACGGGTGCAGATGAATCCTGCTGCGCTTGCCGCTTATAAAATGAGTGCCGAAGATGTCCGCACCGCAATTAATGCAGCCAATGCCAGTCAACCCAAAGGTAGTTTTGATGGGCCATATCGCAGTACTATGCTGGATGCCAATGATCAAATTCGTTCAATTGGCGACTATGAAAGCCTCATTTTACGCTGGAATAACGGTGCTCCGATTCGATTAAAAGATGTGGCACAGGTGATTGAGGGTGGTGAAGACCGCTACATGGCAGCATGGGCAGACAGTCAAGCCGCCATTTTGGTGAATGTACAGCGTCAACCGAATGCCAATGTGATTCAAGTGGCGGATCAGATTAAGCAGCTATTGCCTGAGCTGCAAAAGAACCTACCCGACAATGTCAAAATTCGAGTACTGACCGATCGTACTGAGAGTATTCGTAGTTCGATCCACGATGTGCAAAAGGAATTGGTCTTTGCGGTTTGTTTAGTAGTAATGGTGACTTTTCTCTTTTTAAGAAATTTATCTGCCACCATCATTCCGAGTATTGCCGTTCCACTGTCAATCATTGGTACCTTTGTACTGATGTATTTTTTAGGTTTTTCAGTTAATAACCTGACCTTAATGGCACTGACCATTGCCACAGGCTTTGTGGTGGATGATGCGATTGTGATGTTGGAAAATATTGCACGACATCGTGAAGCAGGTGAAAGCCTGATGCAAGCGGCACTCAAAGGGTCGAAGGAAATAGGTTTTACGCTCATTTCTTTAACCATTTCATTGATTGCTGTTCTCATTCCACTGTTGTTTATGGGCGATGTAGTAGGTCGATTATTCCATGAGTTTGCAGTGACTTTGGCGGCTGCAATAGCAATTTCTCTAGTGGTCTCTTTAACCTTAACGCCGATGATGTGCGCTTATTTACTCAAAGGCAAAGCGTCATTAGAAGAAGCAGAGCATCAAACCTCAGCCAATAGATGGAGTCTGGATGGCATCATGCAGCAGTATGGAAAAGCTTTGCAATGGGTATTTCAGCATCAAACCCTGACACTGGCCGTTATGCTGAGTACAGTGTTACTCGCAGGTTTTTTGTATTGGATGATTCCGAAAGGCTTTTTCCCTGTGCAGGACAGTGGCGTTATCCAAGTAGTGACCGAAGCGCCAGACGATATTTCATTTCAAGCCATGAGTGAGCGTCAGCAAGCACTAGCGGCTGAAATTGTAAAAGATCCCGCTGTTGAAAGCCTGTCTTCTTTTATTGGTATAGATGCCAATAATCCGAAACTCAGTAATGGCCGAATTCTTATTAACTTAAAGTCACATGCTGAACGAGAGGGTGCAGATCAAGTCATGGCACGTCTGCGTGGAGAGTTGGGCCATGTTCAGGGTATTCACGCTTGGATGCAACCTGTGCAAGAGCTGAGTATTGAAGACAAAATTAGTCGAACTCAATATCAACTCAGTTTGACGGCAGCAAAAAACACAGACTTAGCGTTATGGACACCTATCTTGGTAGATGCTTTACGCCAACAACCTGAATTTGCAGAAGTGAGCAGTGAAAACGGTGGGCAAGGTTTACAGGCGTATATTGATGTCAATCGAGATGCAGCAGCGAGATTCGGCTTAACAGTAGAAGACATTAGTTTGGCTTTGCAAAATCTATTTGCACAGCGACAAATTGCAACTCTATATACCCAGTCAAATCAGTACCGCATTGTGCTAGAGCTGGCGCCAGAATTAACTCAAGGTATACAAGCTTTAGAGCAAACCTATATCCATAATGCCAGCGGAGAGCCGATTTTACTCAGTTCTGTGGCAAGCATTGTGCAAAAACGAGTCCCGACTATTTTACAGCAACACGCTCAGTTTCCTGCCAATGCTATCTCTTTCAATCTTGCGACAGGTGTGGCTTTGGGTGATGCCATCCAAGCCATTCAACGTGTAGAACAGCAGCTGAATTTACCTGCTGAAGTTAAACTTCAGTTACAAGGGGCTGCTGCAGCATTTGAAAACTCGCAACAGCATACTTTTTGGTTGGTGATCGCCGCGATTGTGACCATGTATATCGTGCTTGGAATGTTGTATGAGAGTTTTATTCATCCCATCACCATTCTTTCAACCTTACCGTCTGCTGCAATCGGGGCTTTATTGGCGCTGTTTATGGTAGGTCGACCACTCGATATGATTGCTTTAATAGGCATTATTTTATTGATCGGTTTGGTGAAGAAAAACGGCATCATGATGGTGGACTTTGCTTTGGCAGCACAGCGCCAAGAGGGTCTTTCGCCTCAGCAAGCGATTTATCAGGCGGCATTGATGCGATTCCGCCCCATTTTAATGACGACACTGGCGGCATTGGTCGGTGCTATTCCACTGATGTTAGCATCAGGCACTGGAGCTGAATTACGCCAGCCTCTAGGAATTGTCATGGTTGGTGGTTTGATTTTAAGTCAGGTACTGACGCTATTTACTACGCCTGTGGTTTATTTGTTTTTTGACCGTTTACAGCATGCTTTTCAAAAGCCGAAGTTGCCTTTCGTTGAACTTGATGAATCAAGGAGCGAGTTTTGAAGTTACTCTCTGCTTTGGTTCATCGTCCTGTTGCCAGTGTGTTGCTGGGCATCGCAATTGTGTTGCTTGGTGTATTGGCGTATTTCCGCTTACCCGTGGCGTCCTTACCTCAGGCAGATATTCCGACCATCGTGGTGCGAGCCAGTTTACCTGGGGCAAGTCCTGAAAGTATGTCGGCGACGGTTGCAACACCTTTAGAACGGGCCATGATGGGCGTTTCTGGGGTAAAAGCAATTAACTCTTCCAGTAGTCAAAATGCAACGCAAGTGACTTTGCACTTTGACTTAGAGACCGATATCAATGAGGCGGCACGAGAAGTACAGGCGGCCATTAATGTTGCAATGTCACAGCTTCCATCAGGAATGCCTAGCCCACCTGAATATTTCAAGGTTAATCCAAGCCAAAGCCCAATTTTTTATTTGGCATTGAGTTCAGCGCATTTATCTGCGGGTAAATTATATGAAATTGCCAGCAATCAACTTCAGCCCAATTTTGCGCAGATAAGTGGAGTTGGTGAGGTTGAAATTGATGGTGCGTCTATGCCTGCGGTGCGGATCACCTTAAATCCGAATGCACTCATTGCACAGGGCGTTTCATTGGAACAAGTCCGTACTGCAATTGAAAAAAGTAATACAGTACAAGCATTGGGCGTGGTTGAAACCGATCAACTTCGTTGGCAAGTTGCACTGTCGAATGATTTAAAACAAGCGCAAGATTTTTCAAACTTGGTGATTCATCGTAATGCTCAAGCCATCGTGCGTTTAAAAGATGTGGCTGAGGTGCAAGATTCTGTTGAAAACCGCTATGTCAGTGGTTTTCATAATGGTCATCCTGCGGTGATTATCAAAATTAGCCGTCAACCCAATGCCAATACCGTGGAGACCATTGATCAAATCAAAGAAAAACTGCCTGAATTAAGATCACTGATTCCTGCAGATGCGCAATTGACTACGGTGATGGATGGTTCTGAAATCATTCGCGCAGGTTTAGCGGAAGCCCGCGATACGTTGTTGTTTTCCATGCTGTTGGTCATTATTGTCGTTGCGTCAATGTTAGGGCGTGTACAAAGCGCCCTTGTGCCAAGTATTGCCATGCTGGTGACTTTGGTCGGGGCTTGTGGTTTGGTGTATTTGGCAGGCTTTTCGCTCAATAGCCTCTCCATTATGGCGGTGATTGTCGCTATTGGATTGGTGGTGGATGATGCGATTGTGGTGCTGGAAAACATTGAGCGTCATATTGAGCAGGGAGATTCTCCTGTACAGGCTGCCATTAAAGGTATTCAAGAAGTGGGGTTGACTTTAGTGGCCATGAATTTGGCTTTGGTGGTAATTTTCATTTCAGTGCTGTTTATGGGCGGTGTGATTGAGCGGCTTTTTCGCGAGTTCTCACTGACCTTAGTTTTTATTGTGGTGTTATCTGTTTTTGTTTCTTTGGTGCTAACACCAAGCTTATCTGCACGTTGTCTAAAACCGTTAAAGAGCGACCAACATCAGCCTTTATATCAATTTAGCCATCGTTGCATGCAGCAGTTCAATCATGCTTATTTAACATCTTTAAAATGGATGCTAGGACATGGCTATGTCGTGATTTTATTTTGGTTGGGTGCGATAGGTGCTTCATTTTATATCTATCAACACCTTCCTAAACGGGTATTGCCTGAGCAAGATACAGGACGAGTTGAGGCTTTTATTCGTGGTGATGACGGGTTTTCCTTTCAAATTATGCAACCTAAAATTGCAGCCTTTAGTGAAAGCTTGTTGAGTGACCCTGCTGTAAAAGATGTGGTTGGCACCTCAGGCGGAGCAGGTGGAACCACCAATTCTTTTTTCATGGTGAGTTTAAAACCCAAAACAGAGCGTGAGGGGCAAAGCTCACATGCCATTGTCGAGCGTATGAAAAAAAATGCGCCGTGGCAGGCTGGGGCAATTTTCTCAGCACGTGTGGAACAAGAATTAGAACTGGATGATCCTTTTTCAAGTGGCAGTGGTCAAGACTATATGCTGTTGCTACAGTCAGATGATGTTGCACAGCTACGCCAATGGGTGCCGAAAGTCGCACAGGCCATGCAAAAACTGCCTGAACTTGAGGAAGTGGAAACTATGGGGGATGAAGGTGCGCAGCATGTCACCCTAGATGTAGACCGTGAAGCGGCACGCCGTTTGGGCGTGAATATTGAAAGCATTTCAAGTGTGCTGAACAACTCATTTTCACAGCGCCAGATTTCAACCATTTATGATCAGACCCAACAGTTTCATGTGGTCATGGAAGTAGATAGGCACTTCACGGAACATCCTGAATCCTTAGCCAATGTACAAGTTCCTAATAAAGATGGACAAGCTGTGCCGCTGCGTAACTTTGCGACATGGTCTTATGGAATTACCAATGATCGAGTGTATAGACGTAATCAATATGCCGCGATGGATATTGGCTATGTGGTGAAACAGGGCTATAGCTATGAACAGGCCGACGCCGCGATCCGATCTGTTTTAACTGAAGTGATGTTGCCAAACAACGTTTTTATGACCACGGATAAAGATGTAGAAGCAGAAAGTTTACAAGCGGGCTTAAGTACACCGTTACTGATTCTTGCGGTGATTTTGTTGATTTATATCGTGCTTGGGGTGACCTATGAAAGTGTGGTTCATCCGTTAACGATTTTATCGACCATACCCGTTGTGGCTTTGGGCGCACTGCTGACCTTATGGATATTTAACTTTGAGTTTACCCTGATTACATTGTTGGGCATGTTTTTACTTATTGGTATCGTAGTGAAAAATGCCATTTTATTGATTGATTTTACTTTATATGAACGGCGGGTAGGAAAGTCGGCATATCAAGCTGTAATGTCTGCGGCGGCTCTGCGTTTTCGCCCGATTTTAATGACCAATACCGCAGCATTATTGGGTGTAATTCCGCTGGCTTGTAGTTGGGGTGAGGGGGCTGAGTTACGTCAGCCTTTGGGTGTGGTCATTGTGGGTGGCTTAGCGCTTGGGCAGCTCTTAACTTTGTACACAACGCCTGTTTTGTATTTGCTCTTTGAAAAATGGGCTGAATCTTGTTCGAGATTTAAACGTAAATTTGTGTTGCAAAGCTTAGGCAAATAGATAAAGAAATAGGAAAATAGAATGTCAGATTTGGTTTATAAAAATGTCTTAAGCCTAAGCTGTGTGTTGTTGTTGACTGCATGTAGTTCTACGGCGGTTGTACATCCTCCCGAATATAAAACACCGCTGATTCACGCGGATGAGCAATATAAATATGCTGCGCTTAATTGGACAGAAACAGTAGGCTTAAAAGGCGCGATAGTCGCATGGTGGAATATTTATCAAGACCCTGTTTTAAGCCAACTGTTGCAACAGTTAAGTGCAGAAAACTTAAATTTGAAACAGGCCGAGGCACGTTATAGACTAGCCAATGCTTTACTTGAGCAGCAAAAAGCCAGTCGTTCTGTCAGTCTAAGCTTAGAAGGTGCTGCCAACCGTAATGGCGCAAAGCATACCTCTCCAAACAGTCAGTTTAGCACAGGGGTTCAGGCCAGCTGGATTCCCGATGTCTGGGGGCGTGTAGCGAAAGCGATAGAGGGACAACAGGCAAATTTAGAAGCAGTGCAGGCGGACTTAGCCGCAGTGAAATTAAATCAACAGTTATTGGCGACCGAGGCCTATTGGAACATTCGTGTTTTGGATGCGCAACTTGATGTATTGCAGCAAACCCAAAAAAGTTACCTACGTTCAGTACAAATTTTAAAAAACCAATATACAGCAGGGATGATTGCGCGGGCAGATGTAATACAGGCAGAAACACAGTTGAAACAAGTGCAAATACAGCAAATCGAAACGCAGCGTGAACGCAATTTACAGGAAAATGTGTTGGCGGTCTTGCAAGGTAAAAGTGTGGCCCAGTTTCAACTGGTGAAACGACAGCAAGGTTTGAGTATTCCTACTGTACCTGCACAGTTACCCAGTCGCTTACTCATGCAACGTCCCGATGTGATTCGTGCAGAGCGGGAGCTTGCGAGTACACATGCACAGTTGGGTTTAGCACAAACGGCTTGGTTGCCAGATATGAGTATTGGTCTTAATGCGAGTTTAAATAGTCAAGTGTTGGGTCAACTGTTCCAAGCCCCTGCATATTTATGGTCTACGGGACTAGAAGCAGCTTCGGTTATTTTTGATGGTGGAAAACGTCAAGCTGAAATTGCCCATGCGCAGGCAAGTTATGATGAAAAATTAGCAGCCTATAAGCAAGCCGTACTTACGGGCTGGAAGGAAGTTGATGATGCTTTAATGCAAACTTCAAGTTTGAAACAACAACAACTGGAGCAAGTTCAGTTACTACAACTGAGCAAAGAAAATGAACAAGTGGTGTTGCGACGTTATAACGCAGGTTTAGTCAGTTATTTGGAAGTGGTCACGGCGCAGAATTTAAGACTGCAAGCTGAACAGAGCACATTAGAGTTGCAACAAATCCAATTAAAAAATACAGCGCAATTAATGACTGCTTTGGGTGGAAATATTTCCTAACGCCTTAGTTTTTTCACATGGTTATTGGCTCAAACGGCTAAGCCTTAGCTCTTGGTTTTCAGATATAAGGCTTATACTGTTTATTTGAAAGTAACAATGGAATGGAAAGTATGTGTTATTAGATACTGACTATAATGAACAGACTGTTTATAAAAATAGTGCGCCTGACATTGCTCCAAAGAGCATGACCCACAGTGGATGAATTTTTTTCACTAAGCTTAAGCCAGTTGCAACGATAACGATCGCGATAAGTAACCAGTTCTGAGCAGATGCAGCGGCAATAATATATGCACTGACCAAAACCAAGCCAACGGTAATCGGTTTCAGTGCTTTTTCAAACATGCTACGTAGCGGGTGATCCTTAAACTGATTCCAAAACTTGAGTGCAAATATAGTCAGTACAGAAGAGGGCCCAAACTTCGCCAATGAAGTCACGAACAGTCCAGCAGGTCCAGCCACATGCCAGCCGACCAAAGGTACAATCATCATATTGGGGCCCGGTGCCGCTTGAGCCATGGCAAACATGGTGCTGAACTCTGTGGCAGTGAGCCAGCGATGCACCTCAACCACTTGATGCTGCATTTCAGGCAAAATGGCATTGCCGCCACCAAATGCCAGTATAGAAAGTTGGGTAAAAACGATGGCTAGGGTGATTAAAATCATGCGTTTTTTCCTCTTTTTTTCAAGTTTAAGACTGCGACATTGATGCTCACTAAAATCAGTAACGTTAATGCCAAGGGAATTTTAATGATCAGCATAAAGACGATGGTCAGCGCAATGGTAAAGATCGTGAGGTAACTTTTCAGAATGGGTTTCAACATTTTTAACCCCATCGCAAATAGTAAACCTGCTGCCGCTGCTGCTAGTCCTTGTATCATGTGCTGAATCACGGGGATACTTTGAAATTGGGTATAGAGCTGATACAGCAAAATCACGATCACCGTCGGTGCAAAAATCAACCCGAGAACAGCACTAATAGCACCTTTAGCACCCTGAAACTCATAACCAATCGCAACAGCCATATTAATGATGTTTCCACCGGGGAGAATTTGACAGACACCCAATAAGTGCGTGAACTCTTCTGTGTTGAGCCATTTTTGGTCTTCTACAACCATTTGATGTGCAAGTGGCAATACGCCACCAAAGCCCATGAGTCCCAGCTTCATAAAGCCTGCAAATAATTCCCGTGAAGTTGGATGGGTTATTTGTTCAGCAGGGAGCACTTCAGTGTTCATGTCTTTCGCCTTTTGTGGAATGTGCCCAGTATGAACCTGTAGAGATATGTTGAAAAATGCTATTTTTGACGTTATATATACTGAAAAAGTATGTTTGATGGGGCAGACATGATCGATATTCATAAACTCAGAGCATTTGTTGCAGTGGTAGAAGAAAGTAATATTTCGCATGCTGCTGTTCGCTTGAATATGCAACAACCACCGTTGACACGGATTATAAAAAGTTTGGAAGAAGAGCTGAATGCTCAGCTGTTAAAGCGTTTGCCGCGTGGTGTCGAGGTAACAGAAGCGGGCAAGGTTTTGTACAAAGAAGCCCTTGCGATATTGGCGCATGCACAGTTAATTCCTAAACGTGTGCAGGATATTTCTTTGGGGGTCGAAGGTCAGATTAATATTGGCTTTACCAACTCGGTTGGCTTACATCCTTTTTTACCGGCTTTGCTGCGTAACTTTCGGGAAACTTTTCCACGTGTTTCAATTCATCTGGAAGAAGATGGCAGTAGCTCGCTGATAGACTCCATTAGTAATGAAAAAAATGACATTGTGTTCTTGCGCAAACCTGCACCGATTGGCCTTGGTTTAACCAGTCTACATGTATTAGATGAACCGCTCATTGTGGCTTTACCCAACAATCATCCTTTGGCTGAACAAGCCGAACCGATTCACTTGCTGGATCTTGAACCGCATGATTTTGTGTTATACCGACGTTTAGCTGGACAAGATTTATTCGATAATATTTTGGCCAGTTGTTACCAAGCTGGATTTAGTCCCAAAATTGTACAAGAAGCGCCACGTTTAACCTCGAGTTTAAACTTGATTGCTGCAGGGATTGGTTTATCCATCGTTCCTGAGGCCATTCGTGACTTTTGGAATAAGCAGATTGTTTATAAAACGCTTAAGGCCAATAACCCATGTATTGCGCCGATTTATGCAGTGTATAAAGAAAATATAGACAATGTCCGTTTGCAACACATCTTAAAGTTATTGCAATAATCTGTTGAATATTGAGCACCTTATTCTGCCTGACAAGAGCCGGCTTAAAGTGCTAAGGTATAGTGATAATGTGTTGTATTTAAAGTTTTATACCTATAACGAATGCTCGTATGGAGCAAAATATAATATTTAGCAATATGAGGTGTTTAACCCATGCTTTTTAATAAGGTTTCTTTTGCACTCACGGCTCTACTTTCTTCCACTGTGGTAATGATGAGTGGTTGTACAACCAGCCCGTCTGGCACCGCTTCAAACACACAACAACAGGCGCAAAATGCCTTATTGGTCTATGGTGGCCACATTTTAACCATGCAAGGCATGCAGCCCAGCTATGTCGATGCCATGATAATTCAAGATGGAAAGATCCGTTATACAGGCCCATTGTCTGAGGCTGAAAAGCTTGCGCCACAGGCGAAACGCTTAAACTTAAATAACAATACCGTCATCCCAGGCATCATTGATGCCCATAGTCATTTAAACTCTGTCGGTATGCAGCAAACTGTGGCAAATTTATATCCGCCGCCAGATGGCAAGGTGGTGAGTATTGCCACACTTATCCAAGAAATGAAGGCGTGGGCTAAGCAAAATCCAACTTTTGTCCAAGCGACTTCTGGTTGGATTATTGGCAATGGTTATGATGATACCCAGCTACAAGAGAAAACCCATCCGACAGCCACAGATTTAGATCAGATTTCAACGGCTCAACCTGTGCTGATTTTGCATCAGTCTGGACATTTGGCCTCTGTGAATCACAAAGCGCTAGAGTTGTTAGGCATTAATGAAAAAAGTAGCAACCCCAGTGGTGGTGTGATTCGACGCGTAGTCGGGACCAATATTCCAAATGGTGTACTGGAAGAAAGTGTTGTGATTGAAGCCATGTTACAGGCTTTTAAAACGGTCCCACCTGAAATGATGCAGCAGATGGCGTTGACTGAGGTACAGACCTATATGAAAAATGGTTATACCACGGTACAAGAAGGACGAGCTGATCGTGGTACTTCAGAACTTTGGCGCAGTTTGGCTAATCAAAACAAATTAGCCATCGATGTCGTCTCTTATCCTGATATCAGTTCAGAACAGGCGTATATGCTCGAAAAAGGAGTAAGCAAAAACTATGTCAATCACTTTAGAATTGGTGGCGTGAAAATTAGCTTAGATGGTTCACCCCAAGGTAAAACAGCATGGTTAACTGAACCCTATGTGGTTCCGCCTGAAGGGAAAGATAGGAACTATCGTGGCTATCCTGCATTTCCAGAGCAAAAAACAGTCCAGCACATGATTGATTTGGCTTTCAGGCAGCATTGGCCCATTTTGGCACATGCCAATGGTGATGCTGCGATTGATCAATACCTCAATGTGATTGCCAATGCGCAAAAGAAATATGATGCCTCACAGCGACGAGATGTCATTATTCATGCGCAAACTATGCGAGAGGATCAACTGGATCGAGCAAAGCAGCTTCATTTGATTCCATCCTTCTTTTCTTTGCATACCTACTACTGGGGGGATTGGCATGTGGCACAAACCTTAGGTGAAAAGCGTGCTGAACACATCTCACCAACAGGTTCAGCCTTAAGAAAAGGCATGATTTTCACCGAGCATCACGATGCTCCTGTTATCCCACCGAAAAGCATGATGGTGTTGGATGCAACGGTTAATCGCACCACGCGAACAGGCAAAGTTTTGGGTGAGGCACAAAAAGTCAGCCCGTATATCGCACTTAAAACGATGACGGACTGGGCTGCATATCAGTATTTTGAAGAAGATATTAAAGGCACTTTAAGTACAGGGAAATACGGTGACTTTGTTATTTTAAGTGACAATCCAATCACAATTGATCCGTCTAAAATCAAAGATATCAAAGTCCTTGCAACTTATAAGCAAGGACAGTTGGTTTATCAAAGATAAAGTTGTTTAGCGGCTTGTAAACCTGCGACTGAAAAGGTCATGAGATGTTTGACTAAAAGTGCAGGTTCAAGCTTGGAGACATTTTTAAGAGGGCTTGGACCATTTGCATCTGCCAAAATCAGCATCATACAAGGCGCGACGGTGCTGAGTACACAAGGCAAAAGTGCAGGATGATTTTCATCGATACCTGAAACTTGGCTAATAATTTTTTTAACCAAAAGAAACTTTCGCGCACCATCATTTTGCATAAACGTGTATAGGTGGGTAGTCGGTGAAAAAAGTTCGCGAACAAACACTTTGCTGTGCCAGACATCGGTTTCAACCAGTTTACCGATCAGGCTTTCAAAAAAAGCTTCCAGTTTTTCAGTGGGCGTTTTAGAGCTGTTAAGCAAGGTCAAGAGTTCTTGTTCATCAATATAATGTGTATGTGCTTCGGCAAGTACGGCACGATATAAGCCATCACGACCATCGAAGTGATAGTTAATGGCAGCTAAATCGACTTCGGCCAGCTTGGCAATAGCTTTACTCGTGGTTTTTGCAAAACCATCCTGAGCAATTAGGCGGCCAGCAGCATCCAAAATTTTCGATTTGGTTAAATCACCATCGCTACGTCCAGCTCTAGACATTATTTACTCTGCATCAAAATTTAGACTTGAAGTATATCTTTCTTAACTGAATTGTTATAGTTTAAATTAAATTTAAACTTGTATTAAAACTAAGCGAAGGTTTGGTGTGCATGAACAAAAGTAAGTTCATACTGCTGGTTGGGGTGTTGCTCATTGCTGTAGCGGCTGCATTGTTGTGGTTCAGTCGAGACAAAGCCGATCCCGATCATCTGGTGCTATATGGCAATGTTGATATTCGACAAGTCTCGCTTGCATTTGAAACGGCTGGGCGTATTCAAAGCTTGGCTGTTCAAGAAGGTGATCGCGTTCAAAAAGGTCAGGTTCTTGCAGAACTGAATACTGACTCGCTGACTATACAAGCACAGCAAGCCCAAGCGCAGTTACAAGTTCAACAGCAAACCTTAAATGAACAAGCTGCGGGCAATCGACCTGAAGAGATTACCCAAGCGAAAGCGAAAGTACAGTCTGCCCAAGCCCAATTTGAAAATGCCGATAAACAATACCAACGTTTAAATGTCTTGAATCGGAGTACTGCGGGTCAAGCGGTGAGTAAGCAAGAGGTTGATGCTGCAAAAAGCAATATGAAAATGGCGGAAGCGGCCGTAGGTGAAACAAAAGCCAACCTAGAGCTACTTTTGAAAGGTGCACGCGCAGAAGATCGTGAAGCGGCTAAAGCACAATATGAATCGACCAAAGCCAATCTTGATTTGATTGATTATCAAATTACACAAAGTCAGCTGCAAGCACCTGTGAATGGCGTAATTCGTGCACGTTTACAAGAAGTTGGTGACATGACGACTTCAAACAAGTCCGTCTATACCATTGCCCTGATCCATCCTAAATGGGTGCGTGTTTATGCCAATGAAATGGATCTTGGGCATATCAACATGGGCGCAGCAGCACAAGTTATTCGTGACTCACAACCGAATCAGCCCATCACAGGAAAAATTGGTTATATCTCATCTGTCGCGGAATTTACCCCGAAAACGGTACAGACCGAAGATATTCGCACGACTTTGGTTTATGAAGTCCGTATTTATGTCGATGACCCGAATGACCAACTGAAGATGGGACAACCTGTGACGGTGAACATAGCCAAATCATCTCGCCCAATGGCCACGAACAATCCTTAAGGCAGGGGAATATGTCGATGTCAGTAGAGAGCATTGTGATTGCCACGGATTTAAACAAAACCTTTAAAGCAGAACAAAAAGGTTTGGATGATGTGCAGGCTTTGCAAGGCATAAATATGCAGATCAAAACAGGACAATTGACGGCTTTGGTTGGGCCTGATGGTGCAGGTAAAACTACATTTTTAAGATTGATCGCAGGTTTATATGAGCCAACTACTGGAAGCTTAAAAGTCTTAGGAATGGATGTCGCCAAAGACCCGCAATTTGTGCAAGATCGTATCAGCTACATGCCGCAAAAGTTTGGTTTGTATGAAGACCTCAGTATTCAAGAAAATTTAGACTTGTATGCGGATTTGCATGGCGTGCCAATGGACGTTCGCAAGGAGCGTTTTGCACGTTTGCTCAAGATTACCGACTTGGCGCGCTTTACTGAACGTCCCGCAGGAAAACTCTCTGGGGGTATGAAGCAGAAGTTAGGTTTGGTCTGCACTTTAGTCCGTTCACCTGAACTATTGCTGTTGGATGAGCCAAGTGTCGGTGTCGATCCACTCTCACGCCGTGATTTGTGGATCATCATTGAACAATTGGTGAGGGAGGAGAGCCTGAGTGTCATTCTCAGTACGGCGTATATGGATGAAGCTGAGCGCTGTCATCAGGTTTATGTCATGTTGGATGGGCAAGTCTTAAAGCAAGGTACACCCGACGAGCTGACGGCTCAGGCACAGGGACAAACATGGCAAGTAAAACCCAGACCTGACATGAAGGCGCGGGTGTTACAAGCACATTTACTTGATAATCAATATTATATTGCCGATACAGTGCCCAAAGGAGATGTAGTGCGTTTTATTACGCGAACTGAAAGCTCAACACTTCCTACAGATCTGTTACCCAAAGGCCTTGTTGCGGAACAGAGGCCAGCAGAATTAGAAGATGCATTTATGTTGCTTTTACATGTGGCGAAGCATACTCAAAAAATGGTATTGGCACAGGAAAATTTAGCTTTAGACCCTTCAATAACTTTGATAGAAAACTCTGATCCACCACAAGTGAAAACAGAGCAGAGTGTAAAACAGCAGCTTGAAAAACCTGTGATTGTGGTGAAGGATTTGGTACGCACCTTTGGTGATTTTACCGCCGTGGCCAGTACCTCGTTTGATGTGTATCGAGGCGAAATTTTTGGTTTACTTGGCCCTAATGGTGCAGGTAAGACCACGACGTTTCGTATGCTCTGTGGCTTACTGCCCGCCAGCAGTGGTGTGTTGGAAGTGGCAGGCATGAATTTACGTACAGCTCGTGCGCAGGCAAGGGCAAAAATTGGTTATGTATCGCAGAAGTTTGCCCTGTATGGCAATTTGAGCGTGTTGGATAATTTAAAATTCTTTGGTGGCGCTTATGGCTTATCGGGCAAACAGTTAAAGCAGCAAATTGATAAAGCGTTGCTCCAATTTGAACTTAAGCCATACGCAAAAAGCGGTGATCTACCAAATGGTTTTAAACTGCGTTTGTCGATGGCAGCAGCACTGTTACATCAGCCTGAAATTGTATTTTTAGATGAACCGACCAGTGGTATTGATCCGTTAGCAAGGCGCTCTTTTTGGTACACCATTGGAGAGCTAGCGAACCAAGGCATAACCATTATTGTGACCACACACTTTATGGAAGAAGCTGAATATTGTGATCGGATTGCGATTCAAGATGCAGGGAAATTGTTGGCGATTGGCACACCTCAACAGATTCGTGGGATGGCACAATTAGAGGGTGTAAACGATATGAATAGCGCTTTTATTGCCATCGTTGAACAGTCCCGTGCGGACATGCAGGCTCACTGAGGAGCGTCAGATGAATCATTTCTCAGCTTTCTGGACACGACTGTTTGCCTTGACACGTAAAGAATCCAAACAGCTGCTTCGTGATAAAAGTAGTATGGCGATCGGTTTCATTCTACCGATTATTTTAATTTTGCTGTTTGGTTATGGGCTGTCTTTCGACTTAACCAACGGACGAGTTGGGGTTGTGGAGCAACAGCCCACGCCACAGAGTCAGCAACTGATGAGTGGCTTAAACGGCTCTAAATACATTACCGTCAAGCACTATCCAAGCTTTAGCCAAGCTGAAGCCGCAATAGGCAAGGCTGAAATTGATGCCATCGTCAATATACCCAGCAACTTTGCGGAGCAATATACAAATGGAGAGGGTGTTGTTCAGGTCATTACCAATGGCCGTTCGACCAGTATTGCTTCGGCCTTGCAGGGCTATATTACCAGTGCGCTCAATACCGCCAGTTTGATACAAGCAGACCGAACAAATGCAGCTTCGGTGGGTAGCGTCATCACGGTTGAACAACGTATGTGGTTTAACGAGTCCGCAAATAGTACGTGGTTTTTAGTACCGGGTTTAATTGTCTTGATTTTGAGCTTGGTCGGAGCATTTTTAACAGGTTTGCTGATTGCACGTGAGCGCGAGCGTGGCACTTTAGAAGCATTATATGTTACGCCCGTACGTCCTCTAGAAATTGTACTTTCAAAACTGGCGCCCTATATCGTGATTGGGATGATTGATATTGTGATGTGCTTAGTTGCAGCACATGTTCTGTTTGATGTACCCATTCGCGCATCACTGCTCTCTGTCATGAGCGCTTCTTTTTTATATTTAATGGTGTCGTTACTGTTGGGGCTGATGATTTCAGGCCTATCAAAAAGTCAGTTTCAAGCCAGTCAGATGGCACTGCTTGCCAGCTTCATGCCCGCTTTGATGCTTTCAGGTTTTGTGTTCGACACACGAAACCTACCGCTAATTGTGCAAATCGTCAGCAATGTTTTACCTGCAACGCACTATATGACTTTGATTAAAACTCTATTACTCGGTGGTGATGATTGGTCTTTGTGGCTCAAAGAGTGTGGCATTTTATTGATTTATATCGTGCTATTCACAGCAATGACCGCGCGTACACTGAAAAAGCGCTTGGGCTAACGAAAGGAAAAATGGTGTTATGGCAACGTTAATGCGCTGGTTTCGTTATCTTTGGGTACTGATTCGAAAAGAGTTTTTAGCTATTTTAGTCGATCCAGCCAATCGGGTGACCTTAATCGCGCCTGTATTTATCCAAGCGGTCTTGTTTGGTTATGCCGCAAGTTATGATGTGAATCATGTTGATTATGCCGTGCTGGATCAAAGCCGAAGCCAAAGCTCACAACAAGTTTTAGCGCATTTAGATGGTTCAGGAATTTTTAAACGAACAGCAGATTTGCAAAATAATCAACAAATCCAACAGGTGATTAATGATCGAACAGCCTTGGCGGTCATCACCATTCCTGCTGATTTTGAGGATAAGCTAAATAATCAAGAGTCTTCGCCGATTCAAGTGATTCTAGATGGGAGAAACTCATCGACTGCAAGTATGGCGGGCTCCTACATCAGTAGTGTGGTGGGGCAGGTCAATCAAGAACGATTGGGAACTAGCTTAGCGATTACGGTACAAGCGCGGACATGGTATAACCCGAATGTCGAGTCGAGATGGGGCATCATGCCATCTCTGATTGCAACTTTAAGTATGATGCAGACACTGTTACTTTCGGCACTTTCAGTAGCACGCGAGCGTGAACAAGGGACTTTTGATCAGCTCTTAGTTACACCCTATACCCCGACGCAGATTATGATTGGTAAGGCCATTCCGCCGATTATTATTGGAGTTATTCAATCTTCCATTATTTTAGCGATTATTCTGTTCTGGTTTCAGATCCCGATGAATGGCTCCTTGACCTTACTTTATTTTGGATTATTTGCCTTTAATATTGCCGTTGTGGGTGTGGGACTGTCGATTTCAGCAATTGCACTGAATATGCAACAAGCCATGCTGTATACTTTCTTTTTGATCATGCCTTTGACACTTTTATCTGGTTTACTAACTCCTGTACAAAATATGCCAAAAGTGTTGAATTGGCTGACTTATGCCAACCCGCTACGCTTTGGCATAGACTTGGTACAACGGGTGTATTTGGAAGGTGCGAGTTTTGCGCAAGTGAAATGGGACTTTGTACCGATGTTGATATTAGCCATAATTACTTTGCCTTTGGCTGCGTGGTTATTTCGAAATCGTTTGTCATAATAGAGTGTATCTTTATGTATCGCTTATCGATACAGACTGTGATCAGGCATTTGACGTTAAATAATGCAATCAATATCGGTTCATGATTAAAAAAAACGATTTTTGCATTGTATTTCTGGCTTAAGCTTTTTATTATTGCCCGCTTGTTTTCGCGATCAGCTTGGAATGGAACCTTGAGTAATTTTCTAACCGAACACCTGATTCATCGAGATGAAGACTTTATGGTCATCCATAAGCCTGCAGGTATACTCACCGTTCCGGGGAAGACAGAAGACTTACAAGATTGTATGATCAATCGTTTAGTCAAACTAGAACCTAAAACACTACTGATCCACCGTCTTGATCGCGATACCTCAGGTATCTTGGTTTTTGGTCTCAGCCGTTGGGGGCAAAAATCCATTTCTCGTCAGTTTCAAGAACGTCAAACCGATAAAACATATCAAGCGATTGTGGCTGGTCATTTAGATGGTCAGGGCACTGTTGATGTGCCTGTGATTTATGATCCATCCCGTCCACCGTTACATATTGCAGAGCCCAGTCATAACAAGCCTGCTTTGACGGAGTGGAAAGCCATTGAACATTTTGAAATACAGGGTCAGCCCGTGACTCGTGTGGCGCTCACCCCCATTACAGGGCGTTCACATCAACTTCGTGTACATATGCAGTTTTTAGGTCATCCTATCGTGGGAGATACGCTCTATGCTGCGCCTGACCAGCAAGATTTGATGCCGCGTTTGTGTTTACACGCAGAGCGTTTGAGTTTTCATCATCCCCAAACCAATGAACGTATCGAATTTATTTGTCCAGTACCATTTTAAGTACGTGGAATCATCAAATTTGCTCACTTTTTTAGTGAGCTTTATGTCAAAATATATTGCTTAAAGGTGTATAATTTTGCTCAAATATCAAACAATGTTTGAGCATTAAATTTGCAGTCCTAACTTGTAGATGAAGGTGGAAAAATTGCAGCAGTTTGCTATTGGTCAACGTTGGTTATCAGATACTGAAACGGAACTCGGTCTAGGAGTTCTTATTGATGTAGATGAGCGATCTGTCAGCATCTTATTCCCTAAAAGTGATGAAACACGTGTATATGCACGGAATAATGCACCTTTATCACGTATCATTTTTAACGTGAACGATGAATTACAAGATCAAGAAGGCACCAAGTGGACGGTTGAATCACATGAAGACCGTCATGGTGTGGTGCGTTATAATGTTGTTCGTCGCTTAGAAGATAGTACGGAAGAACGTAAATCACTGAATGAGACTCGCATTGGCGCTCAAATTCAGCTGTCTAAACCGCTTGATCGCTTATTGGCAAGCCAAATTGACTATAAAGAATGGTACGACTTACGTATTGAAGCAATGCTGATGCAAGCCAATATGAAGTCGAGCCCTTTACGTGGCATGGTCGGTTCACGTGTCGGTTTGATTCCTCATCAGTTGTATATTGCACACGAAGTGGGTCAGCGTTTTGCTCCCCGTGTCCTTTTAGCCGATGAAGTGGGCTTAGGTAAAACCATTGAAGCTGGATTAATCATCCATCAACAGCTTAAAACGGGCCGTTCAGAACGCATCCTAATTTTGGTACCCGATTCACTGCAATATCAGTGGATGATTGAAATGCGTCGTCGTTTCAATTTGAACTTCTCATTATTTGATTTAACCCGTACGGCTTCAATCAAAGAACATGACCCTGAACTGAATCCATTCCTGACTGAACAATGCATTATTGCGTCAATCGATTTGATGATTGATCATGATGACTTGCGTGAACAAGCCCTAGAAGCTGGTTTCGATCTGTTAGTGGTCGATGAAGCGCATCACTTGATGTGGAATGAAGAAGACGGTGGTAATGACCGCTATGACTTGATCGAAGAGTTAGCAGAAAAAACACCAGGTGTTTTACTGTTAACGGCAACTCCAGAACAGCTGGGTGTGGAAAGTCACTTTGCGCGTTTACGTTTACTTGACCCACAGCGTTTTAGTTCACTGGATCGTTTCTTGGATGAAGAAACCCAGTATCAACAAACTGCAAAAATTGCTGAAGTACTGATGTCAGATATGCCACTTGAAGAAGGGCATTTGGCTGCATTGGAAGGTTTGCTAGGGCATCGCATTGAAGATGCACCCGAACAACGTTTCCGTGCCATTCATGAGCTTTTAGACCGTCATGGTACAGGGCGTATTTTGTTCCGTAACACCCGTGAGGCCATTCAAGGCTTCCCAGGTCGTGACTGTCAACCTGCACCTTTGCCTGCACCAGAAAACTGGTCTAAAGATGGTAAATTACGTGAACAAATGTGGCCAGAAGAAGCGCAGCTTGACGGTGCATGGATGGAAGCTGACCCGCGTGTCATGTGGCTCATGGAAAAACTACGTACAGATTTAAAACACAAAAAAGTGTTGTTGATTGCACGTAGTGGTCCAGTAGTTGAAGCGCTTGAAAATGTACTCCGTTTACATGCGGGTATTCGTACCGCTATGTTCCATGAAGGCATGAGTTTACTTGAGCGTGACCAAGCGTCGGCCTACTTTGCTGAAGAATCTTATGGTGCACAAATTTTACTGTGCTCTGAAATTGGTTCTGAAGGTCGTAACTTCCAGTTTGCATCAGATTTGATTTTATTTGACTTGCCTGCAAACCCAGATGTACTTGAACAACGTATTGGTCGTTTAGACCGTATTGGTCAAGAAAACCGGATTCAAATTCATGTGCCGTATCTAATTGGTACAGCGCAAGAACGTATGTTCCGTTGGTATAACGAAGCCTTGAATATTTTCAGTAATATCTCGCCAACTGCTCAAACTTTACAAGAAAACTTTATTGTTGAATTGAAAGATTGTTTACTGACAGATCAAGGTCAGCAGTTTGATGACTTACTCGAAGCGGTCAGCGTACAACGTGAAGCCTTAGAAGCAGAGTTACAATCAGGTCGCGACCGTTTGCTTGAATACAACTCTTGTCGTCCAATTGTGGCGCAAGAAATTGTGCAAGCGCTTGAGTCTTATGATGACAACACCACTTTGCCAATGTTTATGAAGCGTTTTATGGCGTCGACAAACATTGATTTTGACGAGCAAAGCAATGGTACAGTCATCATTAAACCAACCGATCAAATGCAAGTTCAAGGTTTAACCTTGGACGAAGAAGGCATGACTGCAACCTTCTACCGCGATCAAGCTCAGATACGTGAAGATGCTCAGTATTTAACCCTTGAACATCCATTTACTGAAAGTGTGATGGAAATGATCAACACTCAAGGTTTTGGTAGTACCAACGTTGCAGTGTTGAAGTCAGCTGCTTTACCACAAGGTTCGGTGTTGTTAGAAGTGTGGTTTAAGGTCGATGTGGTTGCACCGAAAGCATTGAATTTGCCTTCAAGCTTACCGCAGCAGCTGGTTCGCGTTTTGTTGAGTGAAAAGGGTCAAGACCTGTCGCAGAAAATTGCGCCTGAAATCTTAAAACCATATTTACATCATTTGGATGGTAATAGCTGTCGCCAAGTCGTGAAAGCACGCCGTGAAGTGATTGAACAGCGTTATGTACAAGCATTAGAGCTTGCACGTGCGGCTTTACCGAGCTTTGTGCAACAGGCGAAAGAAGTCTACGGCAGTAAGTGGCAATACGAAATTGACCGTCTGACTTACTTAAAGCAGTTTAATCCGAGTATTCGTGAAGACGAAATTTCACGTCTACAAAAACTGCAAAAAGAAGGTCTTGGTTTGCTAGATGGCCTATCGGTTACACCAGAAGCAATTCAAGTGATGGTTGTGGTTAAACCATAATTGGAATTGCTGTATGAAAAGCACCTTTGGGTGCTTTTTTAATGGATCCTTAAAAAAGGGATGTCTAAGTTGTATTTGAAAAGTAATTCATTGAAATTTTAAGCGCTTGCTTATGCTAGAATTTTCGCCATTAAAACTCTAATGTATCGAACAATAAATTATGTCTAAAGCTCTAGTAACAATGGGTTCAAAAACAACACATGGTGGCATAGTCACTGAGTGTGAAAACAGTTTTGTGATCAATGGTATTGCTGTGCATTTAAATGGAATGAAGCACTTTTGTCCAAAGTGTCGAATGGTGGTTTCTGCGATTGCAGCAGATCAGAGTACAACGGTCTTGGGGCGTGCTGTGGTGATTGCAGGAGACAAAACCAACTGTGGCGCTACTTTCTTAGGCAATCAAAATCTAACTGTTTCTGCAAAGTGATCTCAGATCTATCCCAGAATATTTTTAAAAATTGGCCGAAGTGATCAAAGTCCATGACTTAGGATTCATCCTGCGCCATTTCGTTTAGTTTGAAAAACGATTATGGTAAATAGGCTATAAAACAATAGATCTGAATGACATGAGCAAACCAGCCTTACACTTTACCCATGCAAACGGCATTCCCTCGGGCAGCTATCAAAAATTTTTCCAATTTTTAAATAAAGATTTTGATGTCAAAGCGATCCCGATGATTGGTCTAGATCCGCACTATCCTGTGGAATACCGTTGGGAAGCGTTGGTCGATCAAGTTATTTCAGATATTGAACAGCAGTTTCCACGGCAACAAGTGATTGGTTTAGGGCATTCTTTTGGTTCTTTACTTACGCTTATGGCGGCTTATAAAAAACCACAGTTGTTTTCTCAAGTGATTATCATGGACCCACCGTTTGTGATCGGTTCAAAAGCCTTTTTATTTGAAGCGTTACAAAAGCTGGGATCAAAGTCCATTGAAAAACTTACCCCAGCTGCGGTGACCGTCAAACGGCGTGATCATTGGGAAAGTATTGAGCAGGCCAGTCAGGTGCTCAGACCGAATCGTATTTTTAAAGACTTTGATGAACAGTGTTTTGCAGACTTTATAGCGTGTGGTTTAAAAAGTGATCCGACTCGAAATGGGGTGACGCTAACCATTCCCAAACATACTGAAGCTGAGATCTTCAGGACAGTGCCTGCATGGTGGTGGCGTACCCCACGCAAAGCACCTGATATGCCGATTCATGTGTTGACTGCAAAAGATAGCCATTTCTATAAGCAAGGTTTACCCCAAGGGATGAAAAAAACCTATGCGATCGACTATAGTGTGCTTGAAGGCGGGCATATGTTTCCGCTAGAACAACCGAAACAGACCGCAGAATTTGTACACCAGCTCATTAAAGAGCAACAGCGAAACAAATAAGAAAATATTTCTGTGAGTCTGTTGAGTGTAATAACAGATTAGCGAATCATCGCCTCATCCAAATGACGTGAACCTTCCAAAATCATGCGAATCATGATCATGGTTTGTTCAGCCATTTTTTTACGCTCTACACTTGGCATATCAATCACTTTGGCACCCATATTGAAAACCAATTGGGTGATTGCCATGGACACCAATTCAGGGTGGAAGAGTTTGCTATTATTTAAACGTTCTAAACGAATTAAATCGTCTTTCAGTTCTTGTTGGAAATAATTCAACTGTCTTTCGACCGCATTTTTATAAGATGCCGAACCCGTATATGCTTCGCGTAATAGCAGGCTTAAGTTGCCATCATCCGCATCGAGTTGTTCAATAAAAACTTCGACTGAGCTACGAATAATACTTTCTTGGCGAATGGCCTTGATCCGTGCTTCATGCAAAATTTGGCGTAGCACAACACCTGCACGTTCAATCAACTCGATAGCCAGTTCATCGGTATCTTTAAAATGACGATAAAAACTATTCGGCGCAATGCCTGCTTCACGTGCGACTTCACGCAAGCTCAGGGATGCAATACTTTTTTCAGGACCAATCAAATTTAAAGCAGCTTGAAACAGTTCATCTTTTGTAATCGTTGCTTTTCGACCAACACTACGTGCAAGCACTGGTGCATGTTTTTTTGAAGCTTCATGCTCTGTGTTGGTTGTATGGGTTTGAATGGTGGTCGGTGTCATATTTATCAAGCAATTAAATCAATCGGTTCATTATAGCCCCACTGGTCGGCATTGTGAAACGAAACGAAACAATCAGAGTATATATACAAATATATATACATGTGTATAATAATTAAAAATCTATGGCGTGGTCCTTTACTATGCAGATCCTTGAAAAAACTAAATCTCCTTTAACTGAGTATGCTGAGAGTGTTATAGACCGACACACTGCTAACTTTTGGCTTCAAAAAATCAACCCACTTTGGTCGATACACCAAGCTTTGGGTAAAGTGGTAAAAAAAGAGCAAGTTGCACACGATATGGTGAGTTTAACGCTGCAAACCAATCGTCATTTTCAAATGGGGCAAGCGGGGCAACACCATCCTGTATATGTCGTGGTGCAAGGCGTACGTTATGAACGTACCTATAGTTTGACCCAGATTGATACGCAACATGTCTTACTCAATGTAAAAATGGTAGACCAAGGCAAGGCAAGTCATTGGCTATGTGAGCAGGCTCAAATCGGCGATGTCTTAGAATTCGGCCAGCCTTATGGCGATATGCAATTGACTGTAAATGATCAACAGCTAATTTTACTTGCTGCGGGCAGTGGTATTACCCCCATGCTGAGTTTACTGAAACGTTTAGAGAAGACTGCCAAGCTTAAAAAGCAGCATGTACATTTGATGTATTGGGTGAAAAAACATACTGATGCAGCTTTCAAAGCATATTTTGAGCAGTTGGCAGCACAATACTCAAACTTTACATTCAGCATGTTTTATACCCAAGAATCAGATGAAGGTGAGCGTTTAAACCAAAACCATATGTCTGGATTGGATCAGATTGAAAATGCAACGGTATATGCATGTGGCCCTTCAGGTTTTGTGGCTACGGTTGAGCAGCTTTTCGCTCATGCTAACACCTTAAAAACTGAAGCTTTTAGCATGAGTCCATTTGCAAACGATGATGTTGGTTTTGTGAATATTACCTTAACAAAGTCGAAAAAGATTTTAAGCATTCCAAAAGGTCAATCTATTCTTGCAAGTTTGGAACAGCAAAATGTGAAGCCTCAACATGGCTGCCGTATGGGAATCTGTAACAAATGTGCCTGCAACAAAGTGGAAGGTTCAACCAAAAACTTGGTCAATGGTGCACAAAATTCTGAGCCTGGAAATTTTCTAAAAATTTGTGTCAATACGGCACAAACCGATCTTATTGTTGATTTATAAGGGGAATAAATACAATGAATATGCCTGTTAAAGTTGAATATTTTAAAAACCCGAAGAATCGTGAGTTAACGACATTTGAGTTAGATGAACTTGCACGTGAGCTAGATGCCATTAAGCAAGAAGTACTGGATGATATTGGCGAGAAAGATGCGCAATATATTCGTCGTGTCTATGCAGCGGTGCGTTATGCATCTATTGCAGGTCGTGCATGTTTATTTGCAGGTTGGTTCCCACCTGCATGGGTGTTGGGCACGGGCTTGCTGAGTTTTGCCAAGATTATGGAAAACATGGAATTAGGTCATAACGTGATGCACGGTCAATATGACTGGATGAACGACCCTAAGTTTAATGGTCAAAACTATGAGTGGGACATCGTAGGTACAGCAGACAATTGGCGTCAGACCCATAACTACAAGCATCATACCTATACCAATATTAAAGGAATGGATGATGACATTGGATATGGTCTGCTTCGATTATTCCCAGAACAACGTTGGAAACCGGGCTTTTTATTGCAACCGATTTATAGCATTCCATTTTGTTTGTTGTTCCAATGGGGCGTTGCGATCCAAAACTTGGAATTAGGCAAATACTTCAAGGGACGTAAAAGCAAAGCGCAGACTTTAGCTGAATGGAAACCTATGCAGCGCAAAATTGGTAAACAATTGTTTAAAGATTATGTGTTTTTCCCACTCATTGCAGGGCCTGCGGCGTTGCCTGTGTTTACAGGGAATTTGGTTGCAAATGGTATCCGCAATATGTGGACATTTAGTGTGATTTTCTGTGGTCACTTCACCAAAGACGTTGAAGTTTTCCCGAAAAAAGTACTGGAAAATGAAAGCCGTGGTCACTGGTACATGCGCCAAATTCGTGGTTCGTCGAATTTAACTGGTTCAGAAGCATTCCATATTTTGACAGGGCACTTAAGTCATCAAATTGAGCATCACTTATACCCAGACGTACCTGCGCGTCGTTACCGCAAAATGGCACCGAAAGTACAAGCGGTGTGTGAAAAGTATGGCATTAACTATAACAATGCCAGCTTATTAAAACAGTATGGTAGCGTCATCAAACGTATTGTGAAATATGCGTTTCCCTTTAAAAAGTAAGTAAAAAGCCACTTCATTTGAAGTGGCTTTTTTTGTTATTTACTAAATTGACGTAATGTCTTTACCAGATGATTGTAATCACCTTGTTTGGCGATATTGAGCACATGTTCAATTTCGTGTTTTAACCATTTTTGTTTTGAAGCATTAAAAGCGAACTGCGCCAATAATACAAAGGGACTTTCACCGAATTTGATCGAAAGACCTTTGACATACTTGGGTGGAGATAACTGTTCCATACTGATGCCTTTTTATAATTTAAGTGGAATGGTTCTCAAAATATTTTTATTAGGCAAAATTTATCATAAATATATTTTTTGGTAAATAAAACATGCTGAATTTTAATAATAAATATTTTAAAAAATTCAACATGATTAATTATTAATCTATTCTTAATAATTAGCTTATTTGACGATGATTTGATGTTTTTGACAAGTCGGGAAGGCTTAAATCTGTCCCTACCAAATAGCTAAAATCAGCCAAAGACAACATTTGTTTATCTTCAATGCTATTCCCATAAGCATAAACGGCATGATAGCTATCTAGCTCATATTTTTCTTGGATACGTTGAGCTTTGTACTCACAGCTACAGTCCGCAGTCAGATAGCGCCCTGTATAGCGTTGTTGGTCTTGTTCAACTCTGGTACAGATCAGTTCAATTGAGAGTATTTCACACACATATTTTAAATAGATATCAATTGAAGCAGAGACCAAAACCACATCATCGCCCAAACTTTGGTGTTGTTTTAGTTGCCTATAAAGTGCTGGGTTGAGTCCTTTGATTAAGACTTTTGCATAGCGTTTTGCATAAGCGTCAATTTCGCTCACTTCAGCTTGCTTAAACATCGCATGGAAGAGTTTAGAGCGCATATGATGGGCAGGATAAAAACCTAAATAATAACTTTGAATATAAGGCAGAACTTTTAAGCCTTGTAGAGCAATATGCCGTTTTGAATGTACATAGAAGATGAACCCTGTAAAACTGTCTTTGTCATACAGGGTACCATCAAAGTCAAATAAGGCTAGATTTTTATGCGCTTTGCACGTTGCATGCATGTTTGATAACGTCCATTGACACGAGTGGCAAACCAGTTGGTATTATAGTCACGGCTGAGCTTTGGACCAGAAATGACAACTTCTGGCATCATGGCATAGAAAGGTTCTTTTTTAGTGACTTCTTGATAAAGCTTAGCCACCGCGCGATAGGTTGCTGTATCTTCAAATTTCTTCTCTTTCTCTTTTTTCAGGTCAGAGCGAATTTGACGCGGCGTAACCAAAATATTGTGCTGAGCGAAAACACTGATGAGTTCACGTTCTGATTGGCTTTTTGCAGATTTAGGTGAGCCATCTTTGCCATAAAGTAACAGGTCGCCGTCTAAATCAAGTTCTGCTTCAGTTAAGTCATTCAACATACTTTGGAAGGCTGCATTTCGACTTGAGTACATACCTGAGTTATAGTCGGCAAAACGGTAGAGCGGTTTGTCATAGTCAGCAGGGTACATCATCAGGCGGTGAATACCGTAATACAGACCACCATATTGGCTATAAAGGTCGGTACGTAGGTCAGCCATGCTGCCACCTTCACGTTTATTATCTTTGGCATAACCGATATGCACTTGCATTGAACCCAACGTGGTAATCGGGTTCATTTTTTCGCCTACGTCCTGACCGACAAGTTTGGCTGCACCTGTGAGCGCACTGACGTGATAGTGCTTTGACATATAGTCAAAAATTTCACGGTACAGTTCATCCAGTTCGCGTTCTGTTTTAACGCGGCGCATTTGACTTAAATAGTTATCTTCAGGACTCGGCTGCTCTTTTAAAACCTGTTGGAAATAGCCTGCGATGGTGCCACCAATGGCATCGCCGAGCTTATCTTTAAATTTTTCATCTAAGCGATCTTGGACTTCTTTAACCGCTTTTTCACCTAAACCATAAACTTGTGGATCTGCAACAAAGTTAGACTCTTGATCAACCACGGCAATGATCGAACACATATTCTCTTTATTTTGAGGAATGCCAAACTGTTCTGAAATATCGTAAATATCTTCAGCCCATGAACGGCGGTCATTTACGCGTCCAGGAATGATGCGTGCGATTTGTTCAGCATTGAGCTTAGGCTCATCATCTGTCCACCATGAACGATCACCGCAGGCAGTTAAGCCTATAGATATGGCCAAGACACTTAGTGTTTTTAAACCAGAAGAAAGAAACAGCTTTTTATTCATAAACAGAGAACACATGATAAAAGGTGAGCCGAAACAGCAGTTGCAGTATACTATGTCGGTCGAAAAAGTGATGAGTTTATATGTATATTGGTCGATATCAACTGTCAAATCATTTGATTGCTGTTCCGATGCTGGGTGGGTTCGATTATTAAGGATAATGAGTATTATTTAGTCTGTTATCGGTTTTATTATGACGGCTGGCGCAAAATTTGTGCAATAGATTGAGGAGAGTTTAACTTATGATATTTCCATTTTTTGAAATTCTTTTTTTTAATAAATTAAACAGAAAATAGTTCAATGAATAGGATGACAACTTTAAAAGGCATCTAATTCCTAATACAACTCACGCTTAAGAGATAGGATAGGCCTTACTTTGTCATTACAAGTCATCTTTGGGCGTGACCATCATGCAAAAAAGATATCAAAACGATGTTTCTAATTTTCGATGAACTATGAACAATAGTTATGGAGTACAGCCAAAGGCTCGATAACAAGCCTCAAAAGCTTATCAAAGAGTAGGCTTTTCTATTTGTGCTATAGTTTAATTGTTACTTAGCAGGCAGAACAATATGAATATCTGTATTGGTGGTGACTTGGATGGTCAAGTAGTGATTTTAAATAAGATGCGATTTAATGCAAAAGAGATAGATCAAAATAAATCATCGAGCTATATCAAGCAAAAGTATGTTAAGGGCGATCAAGTCTTTAATTTTTGGCGACATGCAGAAATGAAAATATGGGATGTTACTCATCAAGTTGAGTTGATTTTAGGAAAGAAAAATTAGCTAGAAGCGGGTAAATAAGCTTTATTCGCTTTTAGTGAAGATTTTCTTATCAATATCGATGAAAAAGCATTTCATGTGGGGTTGGGTGGTAGCAATAAAATAATATGTTAAGGTCTATCTATTGCGCGCTAAAAAGCTTATAGTGATAGTGTATTAGAATTATTTATTTTATTGTATTTACTAAAGTTATTTCGCAATTGATTCAACTCTGCGGTTTATCCGATGTATATGATTTAAAAGATTAATTCTTATATTTTTCAAAATTTAAGAGAATATTTATGTCAAACATTACAACTGGTACCGTTAAGTGGTTTAATGAAACTAAAGGCTTTGGTTTTATTTCTAGCGATACTGGAGAAGACGTTTTTGCACACTTTAGCGAAATCCAATCAAACGGTTTCAAAGTGTTGAATGAAGGTCAACGTGTTCAGTTTACGATTGTAGCTGGCAAAAAAGGCCCTCAAGCAAGCTCTATCACAGTAATCTAAGAATATTGTGAATTAAAAAACCCGCTTCAGTTAGCGGGTTTTTTAATGGCAGCTTGTTTACTATTCGTTGTTAAGATCCCGTAATTCCGCTGCCTTTAGGGATTGATAGAATCTTCAGTTAAACAGGTAACGATATGAGTTCATGGAAAAATTAGTTAGAAAAGCACATCAAAATGATTTAACAGACATCGCAGAAATTCATCACAAATCATTTATACGTCAAGCAGATTCTAAGCAATGGATAGCATCAACACTTGCGGCTTATCCTCGGTTTTTTGTCACGTAATCGTGTCTGATAAAACGGTTGGCTATATTTTTTGGGCTCAAAAGTCTGGCTTTCGAGAGGAAGTGATACTGGAACTAGATCAAATAGCGATCCATCCAGATTTTCAAGGTTTGGGATTAAGCAAAAAACTAATTATAGACTCGCTTAAGGACGTTGAGAATGAATTATTGCAAAGAAATCAGAAGATAAAAAACGTACTGGTGACGACAGGCGTGAATAACTTCGCAAGAAAAATTTATGAAGATTTGTTAGGTGCTCAAGAAGTTGCAATTATCTCTGATTTATATAGTGCACCTGAAGTTTATTTAAAAGCAGATCGAAAAGATTTAGTTTTTTAGCCTGAATGGCTTATTTAAAAAATATATGAACAAATATTAATTGATCTATAAGAAATCTTTTGAAGGACTGATTAAGAATAGTAGAAAAATCCCTAGATAAAGGGATTTCAATGCCAAGTAATCAATATGAGAATAGGAATGAGGTGAAATTGTGATATTTGCTATGACACCCTAAAAGACTCTAGGAACGAGTTTAGTGATGAAAGTGTAAAAGCTGACTCGGAAAAATGGAGTGATTTATGAGTATTGTTGAATTACATGAAGTGAAGCGCCACTTACACTATGCCGATGATAGCAATGATGCCTCATTAAAAAGCTTTATTGTTGCTGCTGACGCTATAATTAAAAATTATATTACAGATAATTTTGGATCGGAATATCCATCTGCCATTAAACAAGCTGCTTTACTATTAATTGAATACTGGGAACAGCACAGAAAAGATGGGGGAGAGGTGTCTGTGAATGGTAACTACCTCCCGATACCCGTACTCTCTTTGCTTAATCTATATCGTAAGCCCACTGTTTGATAGGTGATGTAGATAATTGTATGTATCTTTAGGCATGGTATATTTGAAATCACTGCATTGTAATTGAGAATTATTTGCATTTATTGGGTTTGTGCGTTAGAATCAATTTCAAGAATAAAATAAAATTTGACAATGATGTTTCATTAACCCAGCTCTATTGATTCTCCAGAGGCTGGGTTTTTTATCTGCTTTAACAAAAAATAAAATTAGGTTAAATTATACCGATTGTTAAAATAATTATGAGAATAAAAGATCATGAACAAAAAATTTGAATTACATGTACTCAGCCAAATCTATGACTTTCTAATTGAAAGAGAAGGATTCACTGCTCTGAATCTTCATTTTAAAGTTATGGAATTCTTTAGGGAGTTACATGTGGGGGATAAGAGGAATTTTGTTGTTTTGGCCCCGAATAAAATTTCAGGTAATTTCGGTGAGGTTACTCATATTCATTTATTAAATATTCCACATTTCCATGAAAAGGAAAAATTTATTCATTGGGCACATAAAGCTCTAAATCGCTAAGCACCTCATTTGTAAGAAGAGAATCATGTTGTTTCATAAATTAAACATTTAAATCTCTAGATTTTGATAAGTTATATTTTTAAATCGTGCTAGGCAAAAATGATGAAAATATTTGCAATAGTAAGTTTAGTTTTAATGCTGGGATTAACGGCATGCCAAAAAAGAGATACAGATACGAAAGAGCAGGATAAAACTACAACGCCACATTCCATGGATAAAGATCAGTAAGAAAAAGCTCGCCAAATGGTGGGCTTTTTCAAGAGTTAAAATGGTATAGTAGCGCTGTCATTTAAGTACTTTTTTCTATGTCTGAAACCTATAAATACATTTACACCCAAATTAGTACATTTGGATCATTACCTACACATAAAGTTCTTATAAGTAGTGTAGGAAGGAAGACAAAATTAGTTTTCGCTGATAATACTTTTGTTTATAGTACTGTTTCTGATTGGGCTTTAAGTCATTCGGGTCTTGATTCTAGGAAATCAATATGGTCTGAAGAGCCTAGGTCATTTTTAGACAGTGAAAAAACAAGATTAAGCATCTATAGAGCTTTACATCCTGCTTTTATCACTGAAGCAAGCATTGGTTAAACACTAGTATTTTGTATGCTGCTTATGTAATAACGGCTTATATTACAAATAAAGTTTGCTTTGTGCACGCTTAGGGCGTATAAAGCTAACTCGTTGATGCGGGATGGAGCAGTCTGGTAGCTCGTCGGGCTCATAACCCGAAGGTCGTTGGTTCAAATCCAGCTCCCGCTACCAACGAAAAAGATTCAAAGTTTATAGCCTAGTCTTCACAGATTAGGCTTTTTTTATGGCTAGTTAATTTTATACATAGCGGTTTCTAAGAACGTGCTTTTATACAAGTTACTGGAATGGTGTGTAAGCAGTGAAAGCACAGTATTTCTAGAAAACATCAGAGTTGTAAGTGACGTAAAACAGGTTTAAGTCTTATTCTGATTCTAAAGGCATAATGGGTTTTCCAAATAAACCAATATTTTTATCCCCCCATTGTTTTAATGCAACCAAAATAGGTGCTAAAGAAGTACCGAGTGTAGATAATCGATATTCTACTTTAGGTGGAACAACGGCATAAACCTTTCGTAGAATCAGTTGATCCTCTTCAAGTTCACGTAATTGTCTAGTGAGCATTTTTTGAGTGACATTTGGAATTTTCTTTCTCAGTTCATTAAACCTTAAAACGTCGTCTTCTAATAAATGCCACAAGATAATACTCTTCCATTTACCATCAAGTAAGCCTATGTCAGCTTCAACAGAACATCCTGGTGTGCAATCAAAACGTGAATGTTTTAGCTTACCCATTTCAATAGTATCCTTTTGGTAACTATAAGACGAATTTGTCTGTATAACTTAAAAAAGAATATTAAGTAAACTCAAATAACAAAACAAGAGGACAAGTGAATGAAGGCTATTTCTTATATTGACGGTATGGATCATGGATTTCAAAATCCACTGGTAGATATTGAAAAAACAATGCCGACCTTAAAAGATCGGGATTTGTTGGTTAAAGTCAAAGCGATCTCGGTTAACCCTGTCGATACTAAGGTTAGACGAAACCCAGTAGCAGTAGGCAACACACGTATCTTAGGATGGGATGCAGTGGGTGAGGTTGTTGAAGTCGGTTCTGGCGTGCAACATTTTAAAGTCGGAGATCAGGTCTGGTATGCAGGTGATTTAACTCGGGATGGGAGTAATGCGGAATATCAAGCAGTAGATGAGCGTATTGTTAGCTTAAAACCTCAAAGCCTGAGTGATGCTGAAGCTGCTGCGCTGCCATTAACCGCTATTACAGCGTGGGAAATGTTATTTGATCGTTTCAATGTTGATTTAGACAAATTTGATAATATTTTAGTGATTGGAGGCGCTGGCGGTGTAGGGTCTATTGCGATTCAATTACTCAAAGCGAAGACAAATTTAAGAGTTATTGCTACAGCATCTAGGGAAGAGACTAAAGCATGGGTTAAGTCTTTAGGGGCTGACTATGTCATCGATCATACCGAAGATTTAAACACGCAAATCAAAGCATTGGGTTTAGACGCACCTCGATATATTTTTTCAACCAATCAAACAGAAACGTATCTTCCTCAAATCTCTAAGCTAATTGCTCCACAAGGAAAGTTTGGCTTAATTGATGATCCGAAATCACTGGATATCGTTGAGTTTAAGTCTAAGTCAGTTTCTGTACATTGGGAGTTCATGTTTACACGTTCAATGTTCAATACTACAGATATTGAACAACAATCTCAGCTATTACATCAGGTTGCAGAACTGGTAGATAACCACAGAATTAAAACCACGCTGAATCAGACTTTAGGCAAAATTAATGCGAAAAATTTAAAACTTGCTCATGAACTGATTGAAACTGGCCGAGCGAAAGGAAAAATCGTTTTGGAAGGCTTTTAACTATAGTTTTAAGCTCAACTTAAATAAGTGGGTTAATTTTTAAGTTAAACACTTGAAACTATACAATTAGGATCAATATTCTCAGCAAGGCCATTCTAGGGTTCAGCGCACTAGGATGGTTGTCCTTTTTTCGAAATTCGTTTCACTCATGTACATATAATAAAGAGCTTTTGGAGTAATTTTTTCAATTCATTAAGTATTATGTTGTAAAGAATAAAACACACAACTTTGATTTAATATATTATTCTCAGCATAAGTCTAGATAGAGCGCCGTGTAGCGCTTTATTCTTATTTAAGTTAAATCAAAACATTGCTTTGCGAGTATTAAAAATCTTAGGCACAGAAGATTTCGTATAATTGTGATTATTTGAACACCCAAGAGCTATTTCACTGTTCCTGCTTTTTGCATTTCTTGGTAAAGCTGATCAAGATAATGTTGTTGTTGGACGTTATCTTTAAAGTATCGTTGATAATTCACACTACAACTATCGATATCGGCGATATTATTGAGATTGAATGTCCAATCATCCGTATTTTTAACACGAATGCCTAAGTCATCACTACATTTCTGCCAAAGTTGAGAAAAACGTGTCTGTTTATTGCTTGGGAGTTGGTTGAAACGTGCATAAACGCTGAAGCCTTTCATTTCTGAGTTAAAATATTTGTGAATAAAACCAATGGGTACACCAGCCCAATTCATTGATTGATCTTCTGGGAAGGAAATCCTGATGAGTTTTTTTTCATTCAGTAATGAATCTTGTTGGCCTGATTTAAAATGTTGTTCTTCATATTCTAGTTTTGTGCCTATAGGTACATTGATCTTTTTCACGATCATTGGTTGTGTCGTGGTGTAATAAGGATAATCAGGCCTACCATTGCCGCCTGTAGGGTTCATATTGCCAACACATGCTCCCAAATTTGAGAGTAGGGCGATGCAAAAGATTAATCTAACTTTATTATTCATTATTGATCCTAAAAAAATTTTATTTAAAGGCTATTTTATTTATCCAGAATGAACCCATAGTACACCCTATGCGAGACGTTTGAAATTTCATCTCTAGCCTCAATGTTTTGGCTCAAGCTATTCTAAAGCTCAACATACGACTAAGGCTTTTTAGATGCTACAACTACTATTTTTAAGGACGATTCAATTCATTGCAGGGAACACTTAATATAATTAAAATTTATGACAGCTATAAATAACTTGAATATTTATTTTTTTCATGTATACTTGGCCTAACTAGAAAAAAGTAATGTTTAGTAAATCTTCTTTAAGTATCGCAGTTTTAGTCATAATCCTCCGTTGTTTCAGATCTTAAGCTCCACTTTTATTATTTTCAAAGTTACATCTAGTCATTTATTTTTGACTAAAATTATTAAAATTCAGCAGGATATATTATGTCTACTACAGTTACCGGTACAGTTAAATGGTTTAATGAAACTAAAGGCTTTGGTTTCATTCAACAAGAATCTGGTCCAGATGTTTTTGCTCACTTTCGCGAAATCGCTAGTTCAGGTTTTAAAACATTGCATGAAGGCCAACAAGTGTCATTCAGCATAGAGCAAGGTCAAAAAGGCCCAAATGCTGTAAATATTGTTGCTTTATAAGAAGCATTAAATATAAAAAAGCACTGAACAGTGCTTTTTTAATGACTAAAAATTATTAATTAAATAATTATTCCTTGTTGGAATATATGAAAAAAACTGGTGAAATTTGAAAAAACTTAATACATTAATTGCTAAATCTTCAAATGGTACTGAAATTATAGTCTCGTTAATTCCTCTAAATAAAATGCAAAATACCCGTGATGGCTTGAAATCTATTGAAGTGGGTAAGCGTGTGCTGCTTCAGTCTGGAATCGAAGTGGACTTAAATTTAGATGGTAGAACATTCTATACCGCTTTAAATCAATTATTTAAATTTAACTATAAAGTTGCCTAACTAAATATTTGATTATATTGTTTTTTAAATGAATTAATATTATAGGTATAGAAAAAATGTTAAAGAAAAATGTTACTGTCAAAGATCAATTCGGTACTGAATACTCTATTCAGGCAACTGTAGATAAAAACTCTTGCAGCACAATGTTGCATTCAAATTTAAGATATATCACTGTTGATGGCGAAGATATTCGTCCTGGTTTTGAAATGTTCTTCCAAAGTCTCAATAGCGGTAAAATTTTCAAGTTGATCTGAATGTTATTAGTTTTAATTTGGTCGTGATGACTAATACTACATTATCTTAATCAGCCCCAATTACTCCTCCTCAAATCTATTTGAATTATAGAACAGTTATTTTAGATAATTTGAAGAGGGCTATGTCAGGCAGAACACTTTTGTTAATAAGTGGTTTAATGACATAGCTAAAAAGTATTCCTAGCAAAAAATCTTTTGTGAATGGATAAATTGAATGATTTTTGTACTACAAATGGATTTTAGCTTAAGGTACTGAGTGTGGAAATATACAGTTACGTCCATTTGCTTTAGCAAGATATAATTGCTCGTCTGCTCTTCGTAGAACAGTTGTTTTAAGCTCTTTCCTTTTCCAAGTCACTACTCCAAAGGACATAGTCACTTCTTCAATCCTCGGAAACTTACAAGATTCAATGACTGTGCGTAGTCGATCAGCCATTTTCAAAGCTGAATCTAGTTTGATACTTGGTAATACGATTAATATTTCGTCTCCTCCCCAACGAATGAGAGTGTCCTTGCTACGCAAATTTTTGGAGAGCTCATGCATGACTTGTTGTAAGACCTTATCTCCTAATGCATGACCATGAGTATCATTAATGGTTTTAAAGTAATCGATATCAGCCAATAACACGCAGCAAGAGTTATCTTCATTGCACATGTCTTTTTGAATGGTATCTAGAAGATGTTCACCATAGCGACGATTAAAAATACTCGTCAAACTGTCGTAATTGGCCCACTCTTCAAGTTGACTCTTGATCTCGATATGATGATTAATATTTCTACCGATACTCACATTGTGTGTAATTGTGCCATTACGGTCTTTTAGAGGGGATGAAACGAGCTCTAAGAAATGCTTTTCATATACATGGTCTTTATTTTCAATATCCTGATTTTTTATTCTTTGTAGTTCTATCAGCTTTTGATCATGTGGATATAATTTTGTGATAGGTTCATCTTTTAAATCTGCTAGGGTGTAGCCCGAGAGTTCCTCTGCGGCATGATTCATAAATTTAATTTTAGCTTGATCATCCGTGATCACTATCGTATCGGGTGTTGTATTGATTGCTGCAACCAGCATCGCTTGATATTTAAGACTTTCGTTTTTTTCCGTGATATCTCGTTGAACGGATACAAAATGGGTGATTTCACCTGTTTCAGTTTTAATCGGGGAGATGTTCCACTCTACATCGTACGGTGTTTTATCTTTGCGATAATTAATCGTATGGTTATGGAAAAATAGTCCTTGAGATATGCAGTCTTTTAATTCCTGAATCACGGTTAGATCTGTCTCAGGCCCTTGTAAGATACGGGGCGATTGTCCAATTAACTCTTCTTCGCTATAACCTGTCATTTCACAAAATGCTGGATTGCAGAAAAGGATGTGTGGGCCATTATTCTCAAAGCATGCATTTGTAATGACGATCGCATTAAATGATTGCTGAATTGCCAAAGCCATTAAACTATTTAATTCAGTCGCTGTTAATTTTTTGTGTTCAGAATATTGAGGCATATTGGAGTGAATCACTATGTTTCTTTATTGTTGTACCTATTCTTATTAATATCATAAATTAGACTTTAAATTAATGAATAATGCTGATTTATAGTTTATACAATATAATCAACAACCTATAAAATGATTGATATGGTTGCCTATGTCATGTGCATGGAAGATGCAATTTATGGAACAATCTAAAAGATATTAGGGCTATTGCTACGGATATAATAATAAATTAAAGATAGCAGAATATTGTGATCAGAAAAGTTGATGTAGCACAAATGTTCAACCAGAAGTTTTACAAAGGATGTAAGGAATACTTGAAGGGATGAAGGATGTTGTACTTAAAAGTACTTTAATCTACAAGATGTTGGAAATAGTGGATAGGCAGGTAATTGATTTTTAAGGTTTAAGTAAAGCCTAGCTTGAATGAAAAGCTGAGCATTCTATTTTTTTTTACATTTTTCGCTTAAGCTTTTTTTAACAGCTCCGTTTTATAAAAATATTTAAAACTTAGGAAAAGCGATGAAGAATAACTATCCAAAACCTATAATAATCATGCATTGGATTACCCTTGCTTTAGTTGCAATGGTGTATCTGACTGCAGGTGATCCCACAATAACAGACTGGAAAGGCCAGATTCATGTTGCAGGTGGGATTTTAATATTTATTTTATTTTTTTTGAGATTGAGTTTTGTTTTTCTGTATAGAAAAAGTATTCCTAAAACTGAAATAATTAATTCTTATCAAATAGTGTTATTTAAAATGGTCAGATTTTTCCTTTACTTAAGCCTATGTATTGTTCCAATTGCGGGCTGGATGACATTATCGAGTTTTACTGATAATTTCCAAGTTTTATCGTTAAATTTACCGCTTTTGAGCACTGTTTGGGGGAGTGACTATATTGCAGATGCGCATCAATTTTTAGGGAATCTCTTTATTGCACTCGTGGGTTTACATGCCTGTGCGGCATTGATTCACCACTTCATTTTCAAAGATAATGTCCTAAAAAGTATGCTTTTTAAAAAATGATGTGATTTAGAGGCTATCATATGGTTGCCTTTTAGATTCGTCTGGCATTTTTATATTATGAGTATTTCGTAGTCACAGAACACATGATAAAAGATGAGCTGAAAGTGTAGATGCAGTATACTGTGCCGGTCGAAAAAGTGATGAATTCATATGTATATTGGTCCGTATCAACTGTCAAATAATTTGATTGTGGCTCCGATGGCAGGCGTAACTGACCGTCCATTTAGGTCTCTGTGCAAATACTTTGGTGCAGGGCATGCTGTCAGTGAAATGATGACATCAGACCAAACGTTACGGATGAGTAAAAAAAGCCTATATCGTGCTAATTTTGATGGTGAATTGGCGCCTATTTCAGCGCAAATTGCAGGATCAGATCCCAAAGAGTTAGCGGAAGCTGCACGATATCAGGTCTCAAATGGTGCTCAAATTGTGGACATTAATATGGGGTGTCCTGCCAAGAAAGTCTGTAATAAGCTGGCGGGTTCTGCACTTTTAAAAGATGAAGACTTGGTGGCTCGAATTTTGGATGAAGTTGTGGCTGCAGTTGATGTACCTGTCACACTTAAAACACGGTTGGGTTTCTTAAATGGTCATGAAAATATCTTGCGTGTAGCGAAACGAGCGGAAGAGGCGGGTATTGCTGCGTTAGCATTGCATGGGCGGACCCGTGAAGACATGTATTTGAATACGGCTCGTTATGATTTAATTAAAGAAGTAAAACAGCTGATTCGTATACCAGTGGTTGCCAATGGGGATATTGATAGTCCAGAAAAAGCGAAATATGTACTCGATTATACCGGTGCAGATGCAATTATGATTGGTCGCGCTGCGCAAGGGCGTCCATGGATATTTCGTGAAATCGCACATTATTTGGAAACAGGTGAACATTTGGCTGCACCAAGCATTCAAGAAGTAAAAGAAGTTCTACTTGGACATCTTGCCGAACTGTATGCATTTTATGGGGAATATTCGGGCTGCCGAATTGCACGTAAACATATTGCTTGGTACACCAAAGGTTTACGTTCAAGTAATGAGTTTCGTCAGAACATGTACAAAGTGGAAAGTACTACTGAACAATTTAAAGTGGTCGCAGACTACTTTGACCAATTACTCATTCATGGTGAAACCATGAATGACGTACAGGTTGAACAGGTCAATTTATTGGAAACTAAATAAATAAAGCTCGATTTATGGAGCTTTAAGTGAATAATATGACTTAATAGCTGACTTGTTGCATTTCAACCAACAGTTGGTTAATTAAGTCAGGGGCTTCCATGGCACGAATTTGCGAAACATTCGTGCCTGCCCAAAATGCACCAAAGCCTTGATCGCCTTGTTTGGTCGCTGCGGCATGTAATTGTTTTCCAAGATCATAACAGTACGGATAAGCAGCAACAGCAGGGCGGTTCGGTAAATCAATTTGAGTATGCCAGTGACCCAGTAAACCGCGAGCAGGGCGACCTGAAATACTGGCACTTATTTGTGTGATGTGCTCATGGAAAAGTGCATGACGGTAGGCCTCATTGGCATTCGATGTTTTGCATTGTACGAAAGCTGTCCCCAACTGTACCGCACTCGCACCGAGGCTTAACATCTGCTGAGCCTGTGTACCATTCATAATGCCACCTGCAGCAATAATCGGGCACCGACAGTGCTGCGTCAGAAGTTGTACGAGGTCGATCGTACGTAATGCGCTATCAAAATGTTCATTAAAAATCCCGCGGTGTCCACCTCCTTCTATGCCTTGAGCAATAATAAAATCAATCCCTGCTGCTTCAATGGCTCGTGCTTCCGCTAAGTTGGTTGCAGAAACCATGGTTAAAATGCCAGCGTCTTTTAGCGCCTGTATTTGGTGCGGATGCGGAATACCGAAGTGAAAACTGACGGCTTTAGGGCGAGTTTCAAGTACGACATTTAAAAAGTCATCATTGTCCAAAAAGCTAGGATAAATACAGTGCAGTTGAGTAGGTGGTTCTGCATCGTATTGTTCAAAATGAGGTCTTAAAAAATCAATCCATGTTTGTGCGATAGTTGGATCAAGTTCGATACTTTGATGACAGAAAAAATTAACTTGAAAAGGTTGTTCGGTCAGTGCTTGGGTTTTTAAAATTTGGCTACGTGCGGTTTCTGCGGTGTTTGCACCTAATCCAAGTGAGCCTAGCCCGCCTTGATTTGAAACCTCTGCCGCAAGCTCTGGTGTAGAAACACCAGCCATCGGTGCAAGGAAGATAGGATGTTTAATTTCAAGACGTTCTAATAATAAAGACATGTACTTGCTCCTTTTACATATAGACACTTTGCCCAAGCACTGCAAATTTGGCAAATAATATTCAGTATTTTCTCGAAAAATATCTAAATCAATCACGTTTATTTTTCGGTTTTTAGCGACAAGTCATGTCGTTGGGTATGTGTATTGGCAATGCTTTTAGTCTGAAATTTTTTATACTTTTATTTTAGATTTTACCGAGGATCGTCATGACCGATCGTATCCGCGAAAAGCTACAGATTCTAGCTGATGCAGCTAAATATGACGTGTCCTGTTCGTCCAGTGGTAGCAATCGTAAAAACAAAAACCAAGGTTTGGGAAATACAGGAAACGGTATTTGTCATAGTTATACAGAAGATGGTCGCTGTGTTTCATTGCTTAAAATTCTATTTTCAAATGTCTGTATTTTTGATTGTTCCTACTGTGTTTCTAGACGCTCTAACGATGTCAAGCGAGCCGCTTTTACTGTACAAGAAGTGGTGGATTTAACCATCAACTTTTACCGCCGCAATTATATTGAAGGGTTATTTCTCAGTTCAGGTATTTTTAAATCAGCTGATTTCACTATGGAGCGAATGCTGCAAGTGGTGAAAAAGTTACGTCTTGAAGAAAACTTTAATGGTTATATTCACCTAAAAACGATACCTGGTGCTTCCCAAGAGATTATTACCGAGGCGGGCTTATATGTAGACCGCATGAGTATTAACTTGGAAATGCCGACAGAAGTTGGTTTAAAACAGTTTGCACCAGAAAAATCGCATGCAGAAGTACAAAAGGATTTAGGTATTGTACGCGATCGCTTAATTCAGTTGACGGATGAGCGGCGTGTGATTCAACATGTGCCGAAGTTTGTACCCGCTGGACAAACCACTCAGATGGTGGTGGGCGCACATCAAGAAACAGACAAAGATATTATTTTAATGGCAGATCATCATTACAAAGTGTATCAGCTCAAACGGGTGTATTTTTCAGGCTATATCCCAATCAATGAACAGGAAAAAATGCTTCCTGTCGTGGGTTCTGCACCGCCATTATTAAGAGAAAATCGGCTGTATCAGTCGGATTGGCTCATGCGTTTCTATGGTTTTGATGCGCAGGAAATTGTGAATGATCAGCATCCGAATTTAGATTTGGACATCGACCCGAAGCTAAGTTGGGCATTACGTAACCCTGAGCATTTTCCTGTTGATATTCAACATGCAGACTATCGTATGATTTTACGTGTTCCGGGTATAGGTGTTCAATCGGCTAAAAAAATTGTGCAAGCTCGTCGTTTTGGGCAAATTCATATCGATCAACTAAAGCGTATGGGCATTGCTTACAATCGGGCACAGCATTTTATTCGCTGTGCAGATACGCCAAAGTTTAAAAAAGAACAACAAGCGAACCAGATTCGGCAGCATATTTTGCAATCGGGGCAATCCAAATATCAAAAACAGCTTTCGCCTCAACTGGGCTTCGGTTTTTAGTATGTCGATATATCGTTTTGATCGAACCATGACTGGACTACTGAGTTGTGTATATAGAAGCTTTCAGTTTAAAGATTTTGACGTCAAGCTTGCATCTAACAATTCCCAAGCCAGCTTGTTTGATGAGTGTATTGAGGTTGCTTCAAATGACGAACACGCAGAGCGAGTTTGGCGAGGGTTAAAGCAAAAAATTACGGCTGAAAGTCTACGATCTTTTTATTATTGCTTTCTGTCTGAGCAGGAACAGGCACATCAACATCTTTTTAATTTCTGTATCTATGTATTTAAAAATACACATGCGGTAGATCGTAACTATGCGCATACGGATGTATTGGCTGTTTCGCACTGGGCCAAACAAGTGGGCAGGGAAAAGCATCGTATGGAAGCTTTTGTTCGCTTTAAAAAATGTAAGGATGGATTGTTTTTAAGTCTGGTACAGCCAGATTTTAATGTTTTACCGTTGATAGAACGGCATTTTAGAAACCGATATGAAGATCAAAGATGGTTGATTTATGATGAGAAAAGAAATTTTGGGATTTATTTTGATTTGACAGCCGTCCATCAGGTGAAGATGGATGTGGATCAAATTGATCATGCACACAAAGTCGGACACAGTCAGTCCTTTAATGTTGAATTAGATGATGATGAGCTGTTGTATGACCAGTTATGGAAAGATTATTTTAAAAGTATCAACATCAAGGCAAGAACAAATATCAAACTACATGTGCAATATGTTCCTAAACGCTACTGGCGTTATATGAATGAAAAAACAATCTAGCGAGATGCAAGTATGGCGTTGACTCATCATTTCTATGATGTTTTAGGCCGCTATGGGAAGGAGAACAGACGTTAAACAATTCATATTAATTAAAAAAATAAGCTGTTGCACCTGTAGACTTGAAGCACAACCATCAGTAATAGTGCATTTGAGTAGTGGCTCAGAGAAAAATGTGCAAGCTTAAAGTTGATGATAAATGATGCTGTAAATAGTAAAAAGCCCATTCAATCCATGGGCTTTTTACATTTTTAATAGGTAGATTGTTAACGCTTATCGTGTTGTTGACGTTAAACATGCACATTAAATAGGGAGCCAATCCAACTGGCAAACAGCATCGCGAAAATCCCCCATAGCGTCACACGAAATGCACCTTTCCACATAGATGTCCCAGAAAAGTAACTTGATAAAGCGCCTAAACCGAACAACGATAGTACCCCTGTAAGAGCAACTGACTGAGTTAGATAACCTTGAGGGCTTAAGAGAATGGCCAGCATAGGAAACAGAGCACCTAGTGAAAAGGCGAGGGCAGAAGAACCCGCGGCTTCAAGTGGCTTGGCACTGGTATTTTCATGGATGCCTATTTCATCACGGGCATGTGCAGACAGTGCATCATGTGCGCTGAGTTGCACCGCGACTTCATGTGCTAGCTCGGGTTCTAGTCCACGTTGTATATAAATTTGAGTCAGTTCTTTAAGTTCTAAGTGCGGGTTTTTATCTAATTCCCTAGCTTCATGTTTTAAATCGGCTTCTTCAATATCCGATTGAGACTTCACCGAAATATACTCGCCCGCAGCCATAGAGCTTGCACCTGAAATGAGCCCTGCAATACATGTGATGAGTAAGGTATGGCTGGTTGCGCCACTGGCCGCCATCCCCATAATCAAACTGGTCACTGAAATGATGCCGTCATTGGCACCCAAAACCGCTGCACGTAGCCAACCAGTACGATGAATTAAATGAGGTTCAACATGGTGAGAATAGGACATGACGATAGATCATCCTCAAATTTTAAAGTTATGATTTATTTAATAATGCACGTTTCATCTACTATAGCACAGCCCATAAAAAAGCCTCCGAGTGGGAGGCTTTTTTGAGTTTAGAAATATTATTGCGCTTTTTCTTTCACATCAGCAGCACCTTGTTCTACGGCGCCAGCAACATGAGCTGTTGCTTCTTTAGAGGCATTTTTAACATCTTCAGCAGCAGCTTCAGTTTTCGCAGCAGCTTCGTCAGCGGCAGCACCAATTTTTGCAGATGCTTCATCTGCAGCTTTTTGAGTGTCAGATACAGCTTCACTTGCAGCTTGGTTAATGTCATGACCTGCTTGTTCAGCAGCATTTTCAAGGTGTTCACCTGTCGTTGCACCTGTTTCAGGTGCTTTTTCTTTTGAACAACCCACTAAAACAACAGCAGCAGCAAGACCTAAAGCAATAAGTAATTTATTCATTTTCATATCCTTTTCGTTTTATACCCAAAAGTAGGGGTTGGGCAAAATATAATCTACTTTGAATGTAAAGCAGACTGCATTATTGTTAAAAAAATGTAATTTTTTATAAAAAACAGCGTGATAAAAAGGCTTATAAGCTGAGTTACCTATAAGCCTTTAGCAGGGAGGCGTCTGAGAGGATTACACGCCAGAACGAATAATATAATCAAAAGCAGATAGAGATGCTTTCGCGCCTTCACCTGTGGCAATGATGATTTGCTTGTATGGCACAGTCGTACAGTCACCTGCGGCAAATACACCTTTGACATTGGTTTCGTTGCGATCGTTAATCATAATCTCATTACGGTTTGAAAGCTCAACAGCAGTCTCTTTTAAGAAATCAGTGTTTGGTAATAAACCAATTTGCACAAAGATTCCTGCAAGCTCAACCGTATGTTCTACATCAGTTGCACGGTCTTTATATTTCAATGCCGTCACTTGTGAACCATCACCCACAACTTCGGTCGAGAGTGCATTCAGGATCACCGTAGTGTTAGGCAAGCTATGCAATTTGTCTTGCAACACTTGGTCGGCACGTAGTTTGGTATCAAACTCAACCAAAGTTACATGTTCAACAATCCCAGCAAGATCAATCGCAGCTTCGACACCTGAGTTCCCCCCGCCAATTACTGCTACACGTTTGCCTTTAAACAGTGGACCATCACAGTGTGGACAGTAAGCAACACCACGAGTGCGGTATTCTGCTTCGCCTGGCACATTCATTTCTCTCCAACGTGCACCTGTTGAAAGAATCACTGTTTTAGATTCAAGCTTCGCACCATTTTCTAAAGTGACTTCAACCAAGCCATTTGCTGTCTCATCCGCACCTTTGATGTTAGAAACACGTTGTAAGTTCATGATGTCCACACCGTACTCACGTACATGTGCTTCCATTTCAGCAGCAAACTTCGGCCCTTGAGTCTTTTGAATCGAGGTATAGTTTTCAATGTCCATGGTATCCATGACTTGACCACCCATACGTTCAGCCACGATCCCTGTTTTAATGCCTTTACGTGCTGCGTAGATGGCAGAGGTATTTCCTGCAGGGCCACCACCAATCACTAAAACATCAAAAGCATCTTTGGCATTGAGTTTTTCAGCTTCTTTGGCAGCGGAATTGGTATCCAGTTTGGCAATAATTTCTTCCAAGGTCATACGGCCTTGACCGATATGGTTATTGTCTTGGAACACCATCGGTACAGCCATAATTTTGCGCTCTTCGACTTCGTCTTGGAAGAATGCACCATCAATCATGGTTGCTGTCGTGCCCGGATTGTAAATGGCAATCAGGTTCAACGCTTGCACCACGTCTGGGCAGTTATGACAGCTTAAAGAGACAAATACGTCAAAGTCAGACTGGATGCCCAAAGCTTTGATTGAGGCCAAAACTTCATCAGATACTTTGGGTGCATAACCTGAGGTCTGTAACAATGCCAAGATCAAAGAGGTAAACTCATGTCCCATCGGTAAACCCGCAAAGAACACACGTGGTTGTTCACCGGCTTTTGCTACACCAAAGCTAGGTGCACGTGAGTTTTGACCATCAAAACGTGCAGTCACCAGTGGAGACAGTGCTGCAACTTCTTCAACCAATTCTTTAATTTTGTCTGATTTCTCAGAACGGTTCAAAGTCGCAACCAATTCAATCGGACCTTCTAGGCGTTCAAGAAGTGTTTTTAATTGAGCTGAAGTATTTTGATCTAACATTGTTAAGCTCTCCAAAGCAGTCTGTAAAATTATTTGATAGAAGAATCATAGAGTAAATCTAAAAATAGATAAAACAGTTTGTTTTTATTTTAATAATCGGTTTTATAGATTTAAAGATGTTTTCTTCAATCATTTCATAAAGCTATATGGGGGATTTAAATGATTCTTCAAGTGATTTGCAGTTTAAGCCGTATAAATTAGGTATGATCGAGACAGTTAAAAAATAGGGAAGCAAGCGATGCAATTACAGCGCGGTATCTATCAGCATTGTAAAGGGCAACTGTATCAAGTTTTACATGTAGCGACACATAGTGAAACCGAAGAAAAACTGGTGGTTTATCAGTGTTTATATGGTGATTACTCGATTTGGGTACGTCCACTTGTCATGTTTACTGAAACGGTAATGCTAGAAGATGACCGTGAAGTTGAGCGCTTTAAGCTGATTCAAGAAGTATAAACGAAGCTAAGTAAAGTAGAGGGGGATTTGATGATGCATGCAGAATTTTTGAGTAAAGTATCGGCTTTATATCAACGCTTTCAAGAACATGACAGTACGCAAGCAGATCGTATTGCGCGCTTTCGCAATATTGAGCCTGAGTCTGCACAATTTTTGGCGCAACTGGTTCATATTCAGCAGCCTCAGCAGATATTAGAAATAGGAACATCAACAGGTTACTCAACCTTATGGTTGGCTTATGCAGCGCAACAAGTGAATGCTCGATTAACCACTTTAGAAATTGATGCTGGGAGAAGTCAACAAGCCGCTAGCCATCTTGCGGATTTCAATTTATCCAATGGTGTTGAGTTTTGGGTGGGTGATGCAGCTGAATATTTGAAGCAGTCGCAAGCCATCTTTGATTTTATATTGCTAGATGCTGAACGTGATGCTTATGTCGACTATTGGCCAGATTTGAAACGACTAATGTGTGTTTCACGCGGAGTTTTGGTGGTTGATAATGTTCTATCGCATGCAGATCAAGTCACGGACTTCATCGCGATTATTCAGCAGGACGAGCAGTTTAACCTGTCTACATTAGCGATTGGTGCCGGCTTGTTGGTGGTGACGTGGGATCATGAAAAACAATCAGGATAAATCCTGATTGTTTGAGATTCAAAAATTAATGAATACTTAAGCGCGTAAAGTGCAAATCATATTCTAAATATTTATGAACAAAAGCTGTTTTATTATTACATCGAACTAAGTTGTTATAAATAAATTCAGGCACAGGGTGGTACAGCTCGCCTGAACCATCGGCATAGAAAATTTTTAAATAGCGTGTGGAAGCATTGTATTTCCAAGATGTTACCGCAATTGTCCCCATAAGCGACTCCCCATCATTTACATGGAATCACAGCAATGTGGCTGCTTAATTTAAACTTATGCCAAACTTAAAAAGTGAAGTATTACAGTTTTGTAAATAAAAAACCGTACATAAAGTACGGCTTTTTTAAGTGATCAATTAACGCATTTTCGCAAGGAAACGACCTACTCGGGTAATAGCTTCACGTAGTTCATTTTCAGCAGGTAAGAACACCACACGGAAATGATCTGGTGTTGGCCAGTTAAAGCCTGTGCCTTGAACCAGAAGTACTTTTTCCGCACGAAGTAGATCAAGCATCAGTTTTTCGTCATCTTGAACTGGATAGATTTCTGGGTCCAATTTCGGGAAGCAATACATTGCGCCTTCAGGTTTAACACACGATACGCCTGGAATGTCATTCAACATTTGCCAAGCGATATTACGCTGTTCGTATAAACGACCACCTGGGCGAATTAAATCATTGATTGACTGGTAGCCGCCTAAAGCAGTTTGAATGGCATACTGAGCTTGGTGGTTAGCACACAAACGCATAGAAGCGAGCATGTCTAGACCTTCAATATAGTCGACTGCACGAGACTTATCGCCTGTGATTGCCATCCAGCCTGAACGGTAACCCGCAATACGGTATGCTTTAGATAAACCATTGAAAGAGATACAGAGTTGGTCACCAGCTAATGCTGCTACAGAAACATGTTCAATACCGTCATAAACGATTTTGTCGTAAATTTCATCTGCAAACAAAATCAAATCATGCTTTTTAGCCAATGCGACGATTTGCTCAAGTACATGGCGTGGATAAACTGCACCTGTTGGGTTGTTTGGATTGATAATCACGATACCACGGGTACGTGGTGTGATTTTACTCTCCATATCCGTAATATCGGGATACCAAAAGTTTTCTTCATCACATTTATAATGAATAGCTGTACCGCCTGAAAGATTTACCGCAGCCGTCCAAAGGGGGTAGTCAGGCATTGGCACGAGCATCTCGTCACCATCATCTAACAAGCCTTGCATGGCCATCATAATCAATTCAGAGACACCATTTCCGATATACACGTCATTGACATGCATATCTAAGATGCCTTTTTGCTGATAGTACTGACAGATGGCTTTACGCGCAGGGAAAATCCCTTTTGAGTCGGTATAACCCACTGCATTTGGCAGGTTTAAAGCCACATCATTAATAATTTCTTGAGGAGCTTCAAAACCAAACGGTGCAGGGTTACCAATGTTGAGTTTGATAATCTTATGGCCGGCTTCTTCCATTTCATTGGCCGCTCGTAACACTGGTCCACGGATGTCGTAGCATACATGCTCGAGCTTAGACGATTTTTTTATTTCGCGTGGGGTTTGGAGAGTGTTCGGCATTTTGATGTTCTCGGAAAGAGTGGAGGTCACTTTTGCATAACGGTATAAATAGCTTTTAAATGTTTCAGTTGTCACCAGGTCGAGATCATGTTCATCTCTGAGTAAAGCAACAATTTTTTCATGCGTAAAACCCACCTGTTGATATTGTTTAATCACAGGCAGTAGATGTTTAAAAATAACGCTCTTTTTTTGCGACATTTTTTTAATCCTGAGCAAGAATGTCAATAAGACTAACACTAAATTTGCTCACAAAAAAGCATTTAAGAAAATAAATTGCTTACCATTTTTATTAATTGCTTTCTTTTTGCTTTTATTGGAATTATAGGTCTTTTGTAAATTGTGAACTAAACACTAGAAATTTTAAGTTGAATCACGTAAATATAGGATTATCCTATTTTAAATAGCAAGATAGAAAGGGACGTGATCATGGGAAAACTCAATAAAACAGACCGAGAATGGCAAAGAGAGTTATCACCTGACGAATTTCGCATTACGCGACAAAAGGGGACGGAACCAGCCTTTACGGGGAAATATTGGAATACTAAACAAGCCGGCACTTATGTATGTCGCTGCTGTGGTACGCCATTATTTAATTCTGAAAATAAATATGACAGTGGTTGCGGCTGGCCAAGTTTTTATAAGCCACTCAATACGACTGTGATAGAAGAGCATCAAGATACAACACATGGCATGGTGCGTACCGAAATTGTATGTCATCACTGTGATGCTCATTTAGGCCATGTTTTTACAGATGGACCTGAGCCTACAGGTTTACGTTACTGTGTAAACTCGGCTTCATTAGAACTAGAAACACAAGAAAAAAGTGATGAGGATACTTATCCATGACCAACATTTATCAGTTTGAAGCGGAATTGTTAGATGGAAAAAATAAAGCCTTTGCTGACTATGAGGGCGAAGTGCTGCTCATCGTCAATACGGCCAGTAAATGTGGGTTTACACCACAATTTGCGGGATTAGAAAAAATTTACGAGCAATATCATGCACAAGGGTTTGAGGTGTTAGGCTTCCCTTGTAATCAGTTTGGGGGGCAAGATCCGGGTAGCAATGAGCAAATAGGAACGTATTGTCAGAAAAACTATGGGGTGACTTTTCCCATGTTTTCCAAAGTTGATGTTAAAGGCCCTGAAGCCCACGCCATATTCCGTTATTTAACCAATAACAGCAAAGGGATTCTCGGCAGCGGCATTAAGTGGAATTTTACAAAATTCTTGATTGGTAAAGATGGCAAAGTAATTAATCGTTATGCGCCAACCACCAAGCCTGAAGCCATTCAGGCAGATATTGAAAAAGCATTACAACAATAATCGGTTGATGTATCGTCAGTGATGAAAGAGCAAGGTGCTTTAGTTGAATTTTGGAGTGACCCACACATGCCTTATGTGGAAACACGTCGGGCATGTGCAAGTCGTGCTTGTTATAAAGCCCATAGTCATCCGACATTTTCAATTGGAACGGTGGATCAAGGTAACAGCATTTTCACTAGCCACTTCGGTGGAACGCAACAAATAGACGCTGGTACTTTGGTATTGGTTCCTGCACATGTAGAACATGCGTGTAATCCTGTTCCAGATCAGGCTTGGAGCTACCAAATGATGCATTTAGATGCACATTGGTTGAATCAGTTATTACAAGAAACTGCACATAAAGATGCTTATCAAGACATACCGCAGTTCAAACCCGTGCTGTATAAACAGCCTAAGATGTATCATGACTTCAGTTGTCTTAACAGTCAATTATTTGATACTGCACTGTCTTATTGGGAAAAAGAACAAACCTTAATCACAACACTTACTGAGCTTTTATTTCCATATATTCAGCTAGAATTTCTTGCTCCTCAACACTATGCACAGCAAGAGTTTAAGCAGCTTTTATCGATGATTCAGGATGCTGATGTGTTTTTATCATTAGAGCAAATGTCGCAAGAAGTCCAGTTGAGTCGGTATGCCATTATTCGGCTATTTAAATCGTCTTTAGGTATGACGCCGCACGCTTATCAATTGAATCATAAAATTAATGATGCACGTACCTTTTTAAAACAAGGTATGGATATAGCGCAACTGAGTTATACGCTGGGCTTTAGTGACCAAAGTCATTTTCATCGTGTTTTTAAAAATTTAACGGGCACTACGCCTAAGCTCTATCAAAAGCAACATCGCGCAATTTTATCCAAGAGTTGATCTTCATCCATCGTTAGGCTTGTCTCACTTTTAAAGAGAGATTAGTGATGGAGCTTTTTATTGTTATTGCTGTGACGCATTTTGTGGCTTTGCTTTCTCCTGGCCCCGATTTTTTCCTGATACTGATGACGGCATTAAACAGTGGTCAACGAAGGGCACGATATACAGTTTTCGGTATTGTAGCTGGGAATGTTTTTATTCTAGCGCTTATTTTTACTTTACTGGGGTGGCTTGGGCATATTCATGCTTATGTTCTGCTGTTGCTACGCGGATTAGGTGTTGCTTATTTATTGTATTTGTCTATGCAATGTTTTCGCTATAAGCATCATGAGAGTGTTGAAGTTCAAGCGCGTGATCCTGCACCTCCTCAAACGAGAATTCTATGTTTTACTCAAGGTTTACAGTCAAGTTTGCTGAATCCTAAAAATATGATGTTCTATAGTAGTTTGATATTGCTGGTTTATTCAAAATTTGATTTTTATACTTTGCTTTTAATGAGTCTCTGGATGGTGGCACTGGTTCTGATGTGGAATCTGCTGTTGCTTAAGTTATTGAGTTGGAAGCGTTGGAATCATTTTTTAACCCAGCGACTCAATTGGCTTTATAAGATGTCAGGGTGCTGCTTTGCCTCTTTTGCAATCGTTTTGCTATTAGATGGGCTAGTAATATGAGAATCTTAAAGTAAAAGTCAATCAGTTGTCTGACGTCATAAGTTATAACAATGGAATAATTAATTCTCATTTGAATTTACAATTTAAATGAGAATTAAATCAGTTTGACTAAGATCAATTCTCATTTACTATCAGGCTCGAATTTTAGATTGATGAAAAAGGGTAGGAAATGGTTAAGCTGAAACCATTGGTGTTAATGATGGCATGTGTATCTGGGTACAGTATTTCATATGCTGCCGAAGCTCCAGTAGTCGTTGAATCTGACTCATCATCTCAGGCGAGTAATCTTACAGCTTTGGAAACAATCCGTATAGTTGCAAGTGCCGATGCTTCTGCAAATGGTTTAATGGAAGCTTTCGCTGGTGGTCAGGTTGCAAGTGGCGGCCGAGTTGGGATTTTTGGGAATCAAAAAAATCTTGATACGCCATTTAATTTAACTAGCTATACCAATCAATATATTCAAGAGCGTCAAGCAAAGAGTGTTGGGGATGTGCTAAAAGCAGATCCGAGTGTACGTGTTGGGCGAGGATATGGTAATTTTCAAGAAAACTACTATATCCGTGGTTTTAACTTAGGGTCAGATGACACTGCTTATAATGGTTTATATTCAATATTACCGCGTCAATATATTCCAACAGAACTTTTTGAGCGTGTGGAAGTATTAAAGGGTGCCTCATCGTTTTTAAACGGTGCTATGCCAAGTAATGGTGGGATCGGTGGAGCAATCAATCTTCTACCAAAACGAGCAGGAAATGAGCCATTAAATCGGGTAACTGTGGGTACCGATTTTAATGGTGGCTATATCTCAAATGATATTTCACGACGTTTTGGTAAAGATCAGCAATTTGGTGTACGAGTAAACACCGCCTACCATGATGGAAATACGTCTGTTGATGATGAAAAGAAATCATTAGGGCTTGCTGCTATTGGACTAGATTATAGTGGTGAGGGCCTACGCCTTTCGGGTGATATGGGCTATAGCAACAATCGCTTAAATGCAACTCGACCAAATGTAACATTGGGTGCTGGGTTAACGTTGGTACCAAAGGCTATTGATAGTTCTAGTAATTATGCTCAAAAATGGTCTTATTCAAATGAAGAGAATGTTTTTGGAAGTTACCGTGCGGAATATGATTTTAATGATGCACTAACTGCATATGCAGCATATGGTTTCCGTCATGGCGAAGAACAAAACTCACTGGCAAGCTACACATTAAGAAATGCTTCAACGGGTGCTAGTACACTCTACCGTTTTGACAATGCTCGTGTAGACATGGTCAATACAGGTGAGGTAGGGGTACGTGGAAAGTTCGATACAGGTTCAATTAAACATAATTTAGTTGTTTCTGGATCAGCATTTCAACTAAATACGAGAAATGCCTATTTTATGGATTCAGGGAATCCATTGAACTCTAATATTTATCATCCTATTCAACATGACCAACCTGCTGCTTTAACACCAGCATTCTCAGGTGGAGATATGGATAGTCCGAAATTGACCACTCGGACGCGCTTAAGAAGTGTTGCTATTGGGGATAATCTGACTGCATTAGATGATAAATTAATTATCATGTTGGGTGCGCGTTATCAGCAGATTCTCCAAGATACATATAATTATTCTCAAGTGAAAACAGGGGCATATGATGAGAGTAAATGGACGCCTGCACTTGGAGTAACCTATAAAATTACTCCAGAAGTTTCAGTTTATGCCAACTACATTGAATCTTTAGCGAAGGGTCTAACAAATACAACTGGTGGGGTGACCACATCGATTAAACCGTTTGTGGCTGAACAGAAAGAAGTAGGTGCCAAATATGAAAATGACCATCTTGGGGTGACATTAAGTTTATTTGATATTAATAAACAACGTGGCATTATGCAAAATGGTGTATTTAGTGATTCTGGTGAATACGTTCATCGGGGGCTAGAACTGAGCAGTTATGGAAAGCTTACAGACTCCTTGACTGTTTTAGGTGGTTTAACGTGGATGCATGCGACGCAAGAGAATACTGGCTCAGCTATTTATGATGGAAATTATGAAGTAGGGGTTCCAAAGTTTCAGGCGAACCTAGGCACGAATTGGAAATTACCACTCCCGCAAGATATTTCTTTGAATGCCCAATTGACTTATACAGGTTCAACTTATGCAAGCTTGGACAATAATTTGAAAGTTAAAGATTGGACTACGCTTGATTTAGGTGCAAGTTATAGAACTCAGTTTGGTCAAACCCCAACAACATTTAACTTCCTTGTGAATAATGTATTTGATCAGGATTATTGGGGTTCTGTTGGTCTATATGACAATATTAACAATACAAGCAACACCAATAATGGCTATTTAGTTGCTGGTTTACCGCGAACATTTATGCTTAGTGCATCATTTGATTTTTAATCGAATGAAAAAAAGAAAACCTCCTTTATAGGAGGTTTTCTTTTTTAGATGAGCTTATTTATAAAATTGCTTTAAGGCGAGCAATGACTTGTTCACACTGTGCAAGATCTGCAACTAGCGCAAGACGTACATGGTTTTCGCCTGGGTTACCTTGCTCAGTATCGCGTGACAAATAACGTCCAGGAAGCACTTTGACATGTGCTTTTTCCATGAGCATTTTTGCAAAAGTTTCGTCATTATCTACTTTTAACCAGTAGTAAAAACCTGCATCTGGTTTTTGTAGGGGCAGTATATGGCCCAATTCCTTTTGAAATAAATCAAATTTTGCACGATATTGCACACGATTTGCTTCAACATGCGCTTCGTCATCCCATGCTGCAATCGAAGCCAATTGGTGCTGTACAGGCATCGCCGCACCATGATACGTACGGTATTGCAAATAAGGCTTGAGCAATGCTGCATCACCCGCGACAAAGCCAGAACGCATACCTGGTAAGTTTGAGCGCTTAGACAGTGAGTGGAATACGACACAGTTTTTGTAGTCGTCTCGGCCTATTTCAGCACAAACTTCGAGTAAGCCCACAGGTGCAGTATCAAACCAAAGCTCTGAATAGCATTCATCCGATGCAATCACAAAACCATATTGGTCTGAAAGTGCGATTAATTTTTTGAATTGTTCTTTTGATAACACAGCACCAGTCGGATTGCCTGGTGTACAGACAAATAATAGGGCAGTTTTCTCCCAGACTTCAGCAGGTACAGCATCAAAGTCACCGAGATAACCATTTTCTTCGGTGCAATTTACAAAGTACGGTTTTGCTCCAGCAAGTAAAGCGGCACCTTCATAAATTTGGTAGAACGGGTTAGGCATAACCACATAAGGCGCATCTTCACGATTTACCAATGCCTGTACAAAAGAAAAGATTGCTTCACGGGTGCCAGAAACAGGTAATATATTGTTTTCTACACTAATCTGATTGAGTTGAAAACGACGGGTTAGCCAGTTTGCAATACTGGTGCGTAATTCGGGTATACCTTTACTGTTTGGATAGGTCGATAAATGCTGAAAATTATCGATAATGGCTTGTTTCACAAACTCGGGTGCAGGATGCTTAGGCTCACCAATCGATAATGGAATGAGAGGTAAGTCTGCGGGAGTAATATCCTGAAATAGTTTATTCAACTTTTCAAAAGGATAAGGGTGTAAAAGGGATAAACTCGAGTTCATGAAACAAAATACCAGTGTGTATTGTTAATGTTGACCACAGACCTGACTAGAGGCTTCATCTAAGGCTGATTTTAGTTGTGCAGCAAAAGTTTCAGCTTCAGTTTCGGTCATGGGTTGACCATCTTTTTTGGTGACAAAGAAAATATCTTCGGCACGCTCACCTAGGGTGGCAATTTTAGCAGAGTGAATATCTAACCCTTGCATCATAAACAACCCGCCCACTTTGGCAAGTAAGCCAGGATGGTCAAGTGTTGCAATTTCGACCATGTTTTGTTGCAGTGCTTCATTCAGCGTAATATCAACGGTGTTTTCAATGTCGAAATGGCGTAGTTGACGTGGGATACGACGTTGCATGAGCCCAGGGTATTTATCTGAATTGGCTAAGGCATCTTTTAATGCTGACAGTACTTTGGCTTCACGTTCAGGGTCGGTTAGCAGCGTACCAAAACGGTCAAGCACGACATAAGTGTCTAAGCTAAATGCTTTGGTCGCGGTAATAATACGTGCATCTTGTACATCCAAGTTCATACGATCGAGAATAGCAACTGTTGTCGCAAACAGGTTGGGCTGATCTTGGGTATAAATAAAGATTTGTACCGCATCTTGAGCAAATTTACGCTGGGCACGCATTAAAACCAGCGGTTCAGGGTTGTCACCGTGCTGTAAAATAGCGCGTGTGTGCCAAGCAATTTCATCAGCAGATTCTTTGAGGAAATATTCATCCCCCAGTTCTTGCCAGACTTTTTCGACATCATCTAGTGCAAACTCTTCGACCAGTTGTTCGCTGGCAGAAAACTTGGTGTCCTCGATGAGCATTTGATAGTCCACAGGACGGCCTAAACCTGAGCGAATCACGTCACGTGCATGGGTATAGAGCTGACGCATAAGAGATGCGCGCCACGTATTCCAAAGTGAAGGATTGGTTGCATTGATATCCGAAACTGTCAACGTATATAGATAGTCGAGATGTTCCATGTCGCCCATTTTCTCAGCAAAAGCTTTAACCACATCGGGGTCAGAAATGTCTTTCTTTTGAGAAGTGACGGACATGAGTAAATGGTTTTGGATGAGCCATGCGACAAGGTTGCATTCGCGTTCGGTAAAACCATGACTACGACAGAATTCAATCGCATCGGTTGCACCTAGCTCACTATGGTCTCCGCCACGGCCTTTAGCAATATCATGGAAAATGGCAGCCAAATAAACAATGTCACGACGTGCCAGACGTTGGAACACTGAACTGACGACAGGGAAGTCTTTAGCAAACTCAGGTTCTTTGAAACGGTTTAAGTTGCGCAGTAATAATAAAGTATGTGCATCTACGGTATAGATATGGAATAAGTCATACTGCATCAACCCCATAATCTGCCCAAACGCAGGAATGTAGTTGCCTAAAACGCCATAACGTTTCATTGCCACCATGGTTTCATATAAACGATGGGGTGAGCGAATGATGGCCATAAACAGGGCTTGATGTGATGGATTATCTCTATATTTTTGGTCAATGCGTTTAGCTGCCAAAATTAACAGACGTAGAGTGCGCGCGCGAATGCCTGTAATTTCAGGTCGATTAGCCAATATATAGAAAATTTCTAAAATAGCACTTGGGTTTTCAGAGAAAATTTTATGGTGTTGAACGGCTAGTTTGCCGTCGACTAGTTTAAAATTTTCATTGATTTCTTCAATGTTACGCTCATAGTTCGGTAGGCGTGGGGTAATCACAGATTCATTGAAATAAGCCAACAGCATTTCATTCAGCGTGGTGACTTGTTGAGCGCTTCGATAGTAACGCTTCATGAATTGTTCAATTGGATAATTCGGTGATTTACCTTCTTCACGCACATAGCCAAACTTTGCTGCAATGTCACGTTGATAGTCGAACAGTAAACGGTTTTCATCACGTTTAGTGAGGCGGTGTAGGTGATGACGAATTTCCCAGAGGAAGCTTTCGGCTTCTTCTAATACACCCAACTCAAACTCTGAAATAAAGCCTAAGTGCACCAAGTCATAAATACGGTTGACGCGGAAATGCCGCTTAGCAATCCAACCAATTTGGTTAATGTCCCGAATGCCACCCGGCGCGTTTTTAATATCGGGTTCTAGATTACTTTCCGTAAAGTTATGCTGTGCATAGCGTTTGGCCTGTTCTTCCATTTTTGCATCATAGAAGGTTTTATCTGTCCATGTTTGCGAAACAATGCGTCGCGGCCATTTGGCTAAGTGTTCATTGCCTGTAATTAAACGGGACTCAATGAGGGCTGTGGCAACTGTTAAGTCGGAGGTTGCTTGTTCAACACAGTTGGCAATGGTACGTACACTAATGCCGGGCTTGAAATTGCCGACATCCCAAAGTGAGGAAATAAAGACTGAAATGATTTTCTCTTGTTCTTCGCTAAACTCATCTTCAGACAAGATCATGATGTCTACATCTGAGTAAGGCAGCATCTCTCGGCGACCATAGCCACCGACAGCAAATAAACTTAAGTCTGTCTGATCGAGTTTTGCATATTTCCATAGGAAAATAAGTGCTTCATCGATCATATTTGAACGCGTTAAAATGACATCACGAATGGATTGGCCATGATCAAAACTTTCTTGTAATTGATTTTCGACATCACTACGCCATTGATTAATCGCTTTGATGTCGTGATTACTGCTGACATAGTTAAGCAGTGGAGAAGTATTGATCATGAACCGTATCCGTATATTTTAACAACGCTTAATTTTGATGAACGCTAACCAGTTCAGCAGCTTGTGCTGCTAGTTCACGCGCTTGGTCGGTTGTTTCAGCACGTGCTGTCGCAACACCCATACGGCGACGTGTAAAGCCTTCTGGTTTACCAAAAATGCGTAAATCAGTATTTGGGTTTGCCAAAGCAAGATTTAAGCCAGAAAAAGATAAGTTATTATCATCTACGCCAGCATAGATCACGGCGCTCGCTGCAACGCTATGACGTGCCGTATTTACAGGTAGACCCAAAATCGCACGTGCATGTAGTTCAAATTCACTTTGGAACTGAGAGGCAAGCGTCACAAGACCAGTGTCATGTGGTCGTGGTGATACTTCACTAAACCACACTTTATCGCCTTTGACAAAGAGTTCTACACCGAAAATACCACAGCCACCCAATGCGATAGTGACTTTATTGGCAATACGTTTTGCTTCGTCAAGTGCGGCTGGTGTCATGGCTTGAGGCTGCCAGCTTTCCACATAGTCGCCTGCGTCTTGGCGGTGACCAATTGGGTCACAGTACGACGTTTCAATTTCACCTGTTTCAGGGTTTTTAGAGCGAACTGTTAATAGCGTAATTTCAAAATCAAAATCAATTTGCGATTCTACAATCACAGTCCCTTGGTTTACACGACCACCTGTTTGCGCATATTCCCAAGCAGCATCTACTTCTGAAAATTCTTTTACGCGGGATTGGCCTTTACCAGAAGAGGACATGACCGGTTTAACAAAGTTTGGATAACCAATGTCATCACATGCAGCACGGAAAGATTCTAAAGTATCTGCAAAACGGTAAGCCGATGTAGGTAAGCCCAGTTCTTCCGCAGCTAAACGACGGATGCCTTCACGGTTCATGGTTAAATTGACCGCTTTTGCAGAGGGGATGACTGTCGCAATATTATCTTGTTCGATTTCAACCAATACTTGTGTCACAATGGCTTCAATTTCGGGAACAATTAAATTCGGCTTAACGTCCTGAATGAGTTGTTTAAGCGCTGTCGCATCTGCCATATTTAAGGTATAGGCATAGTGTGCCACTTGCATTGCAGGAGCATGATCGTAACGGTCAGCAGCATGAACTTCTACACCTAAACGTTGTAAAGAAATCACAACTTCTTTCCCAAGCTCTCCAGAACCCAATAGCAGAACTTTAAATGCTGAAGGCTGAAGTGGAGTACCAATAGTAACGCTCATGTAAATCATCCATGCTTGATTTTATGGGCTTTTAGCATAGCAGAACTCTTAAAAGTGTTCAGGGTTCATTCACATAAATTAATGATATTGTCCAACAATTTTTTTTATAATGCTGTGCATTCCAACATCAAAATTTTCATGTAAAAAGATGCTCAATAAACTTTTACAATCAAGCTGGAAATGACTTGCACAGATGAATCGCTTCAAATAGCACTTTAAGTTTTGATGGATGCAAGATATGGGTTAAAAAGGCATAGGAATATAGGTGTAAACCAAGCCGTAGCTAAGCGCCGCGGTGAGTGTGGCAGGGACGATTTGCTTAAACTTGAAATAAAGTCCAGCTAATACGATGAAGCCGACTAACATGGCAAAACTTTTATTGGGTGTATCTAACAGTGGTGGCAAAGTAGCAACCACGAGCATTGAACTGATCGCCGCGATACCAATCGAACCTAATGCAATCTTCAACCATAGAGCACCGCGCTTTTGTGAACCTTGTTGGAACTTTTGAATGACGAAGAATGGGCCAAAGCGTGAGGCAAAATTTGCAATACCCACTACAATGCCGACCAAGATAATTTCGATATTCATGCTTGATCTCCCATATGTTCAGGGTCTGGTTTTTTCAGTACATAGTGTTTAAACAAACCTGCAAATATACCTGAACTGATACCAATAAAAATTGCAGCAGATAAGTCAATAAAATAGCAGGCAATGGCAGATACAAGAATGGTCACAGCCACCACGAAGGTATGTTTCTTTTCAAATGCTGCCAATAAGAAACTTAAGAACAGTGCAGGTAGTAGAAAGTCTAGAGCGGCTTGTAAAAACTGGGGTAAATGACTGACTTGGTCTGCAAACATTCCACCTAGAAAAGAACCTGTAGCCCATGCGAGCCAACTAAACAGGCTTAAGCCCAGCATCCAAGACTCAGACCACTCTTGGCGACGTTGTGACAGTTTAATCATGCCTGAGGCAAAAACTTCGTCGGTTAGCCCCCATGACCAAATAGCAGTTTTCTTTAGGTTCAGTTTATCTTGAATTAAGTTTTGTAGCGCAGGGCCATAGAGTAAGTGACGAATATCTAAGGCAATCACAGTGAGGGCAGTCATCCAAATAGACGTGCTACTACCCAATAGTGCAACGACTAAAAACTGACTGGCCCCTGCATACATTGAGCAGGATAAAAATAAAGCCTCCCATGCACTAAAGCCAAACTGGGTTGCAGATACACCAAAGGCAAAAGAAACAGGTAGATAGGTAAAGATAATCGCTTGGCTATCCTTAGCCCCTTGCCAAAAGCCAGCAGCTTGTGCAGGAGTGGGATTAAGTTCGGACACAACACACCTTGAAGAAGACTTTATCAATGGGTCAAAATTGATTGTGTATTGTAACTGAATTCACTAGCATAGTGCCCAATTGTTTGTTGAGGCGTTTAACCATGTTGAAGCTCGAATTACGTACTTTAGGGCTGACTGCAATTATTGTAAGCAGTTTACTTTTGCAAGCTTGTGGGCAGTCAGAGCAAGCTCCTGAACAAAAAGTAGAAATTAAGGCTGCGCCAAAAATTACCAATGATGCTACGGAATATGCCCAGCGTGCTTGGGTGTTTATCAATGAAGTAGATGGCTTGGTGTATAACAAGCAATTGGATCAGATTGAAGCCAAAGTCCGTCATCCTGCACGTAAACTCAGTACGGACTGGCGTATTAATGTCAAAATGACAGACTCAGTAACCGAAGGAAAATACGCACTGTGTCGTAAAGCCTTGACCAGCTTAGAAGTATGGGCACGTGAGACCTTAGACGGTTCGTCAAGTGTTGCACAGAAACAGAGCGATTATGAACGTGATAAAGCACAATGTCGGGGCGCAATTGATAATCCAAGTTTAGGCAATACGGATCCTAAAAAAGTAGGCGTCTAAGACCGAAATAGCATGCCCAAAAGCGAGTTTTTAAAACTCGCTTTTTTATGGTTAGAGCTTTAATGAAAAATATAATAAAAATAGTACATTATCCCAATGCAGTAAAATATCTGAATTGAGTCGAATTTTAAGCGTTAATTTAAAAAATTAGTTTTTGTGATGTTTACATTAATTATTGGTCAAATGCTGCCACAGCAGTCCAAAGTCGTTGAGAAAAATAGTCAAGACGTTACGCCGTGTAAGCAATATTTTTATACATCTTTTTTATATGAATTGCGCTCTTAAGGCGCACACTTGATTGCCTATTCTGAGCTATGTGCCATTTTATGCAGCATTGCAGGATCTAAAATCTTAATCTTTTTAAAAGCAATTGCCAGTATTCCTTGTTTTTCTAAGTTTTGAAGTTCTTGGTTGATGGTTTGGCGTGAACACATCAGCATTTGAGCCAGTTGCTCCTGTGATAAATGGATTTCATCATTGGTAATCGACAGATGGTTGCCATAACCGCTTAAAATAAACAGTAAGCGTTGAGCCAGTCGTTGACTGATATTTTGACTTTGGATTGCGATCAGTTCTAAAAAAGCGAGGCGTAACTTCTGTGAAGCAAGCTGTGCAATATGAAACCAAAATTCTGGGGTAGCTTGGATAAACGCCTCAACATCGCGTTTAGGCAGATGGAGCAGGGTGCTTTTTTGAATAGCAATCGCATCGTGCGAACGCGGTTGCTGATCAATTAACGAAATTTCTCCAAACCACATAATCGGTTCAGCGATTGCTGCAACGGCTTCTTTACCTTCAATGTCGACATGACCTAAACGAATTGCGCCGTTCAAGACTGCATAGATGCCATCAAATAAATCTCCAGAGTGAAAAACAGCTTGGTCTTTTGCAACCTCAATATATTTGGCATGTTGCACAATATACTGTTGATAGGCTTGTGGTAGTTTGGCGAACCAATTGTTATTGAGTAATTGTTGTTGATGTTGAACTTCCAGCATTCCGCGTCCTTTCGTGATTGATCGAGCAACTTGTCAGGTCGACGACAACTTTATGAGCTGTTTTCCTTTAAAGTTATTCTATATCGTGATCAATATCATGCAATAAGGAAATACAGTATGAATAAATTAGAAAAATTATTAAGTCAGTATGCAGCTTATCATCTTGATCATAAAAATATCGTGACCCACTTTGTGGGTATTCCGTTGATTGTGTTTTCAATTATGTGCTTAACCGCAAGAGCTGGCATGACTATTGGCAGTTTTGAAATTACCTTGGCGATGGTTTTGATATTAGCGAGTATTGTTTACTACTTAAGCCTAGATCGAATTTTTGGTGTGATCATGTTAGTAATCTATGCCATGGCTTATCCATTGGCATATAAAATTTCACAGTTTGATTTGGGACTTTGGTTAAGTCTCAGTATTGGTATTTTTGTCGTCGGCTGGGCGTTCCAGTTTGTCGGGCATTTCTATGAGAAGAAAAAACCGGCCTTTATGGATGATGTGATTGGCCTAGCTATCGGACCATTATTTGTTTTGGCGGAAATGGTGTTTATGCTTGGTTTTAGAAAAGACATCGAACAACGTATGTTAGATGAAGCGCGTAAACAGCGTGCTGCAATGGATGATAAATATGTCTCTGTGACATCACATTAACTGAATTATTTTATCGAGAAAAAAGCCAGTGAATTTCACTGGCTTTTTTCTGCTGTTTTAAGATGTCTTCGCGACTTTACGTGTATCTGGTTGAGCTTTGGGTGTATTCGGGCTTGGAGCATGAGCATCTTTATGGGATTTATTGGCCATTTCATTGGCTTTCATTGAATCATGTTTCACCATTTTATCTTGCTTCATGGCTGGATCATGTTTGGCTGTTTTGTCTTGTTTCATTACCTGATCATGTTTCGTCACGTTCATGGTTGCGACGCACTTACCACCTTTATGATTTGCACCTGTACCACCCGACGGTGTTGTTCCTTGTGGGCATGCAAATGCTGTAGCGCTAAGCGTTGTGAATAAACCTGCTGCAATAAATGTGCTGATCTTTTTCATTTTCGTTTGTTCAATGAAGGCATTAATGCCTGTGATTAAATTAGCGATAATACGAAAGAATAGAAGTGATAATATTGTGTGAGATCCAAACGGATCAGGTGTTCATATGTTATTTAATGCTGTTTTTAAGATTGGTTTAAGCTTATAAAAAAACCCGATGGGTATCGGGTTTTTTTATATTCGGAACGACTTATACGTTAAAGCGGAAGTGTAGAACATCACCGTCTTGAACGATATACGTTTTACCTTCTAAACGCCATTTTCCTGCTTCTTTCGCGCCTGCTTCACCGTTGTATTGAACGAAGTCGTTATAAGCAACACATTCAGCACGGATAAAGCCTTTTTCGAAGTCAGTGTGGATCACACCCGCCGCTTGTGGTGCAGTTGCACCCACTTTAACGGTCCAAGCACGAACTTCTTGTACACCCGCCGTGAAGTAAGTCTGTAAACCTAAAAGACCATAGCCCGCGCGAATTACCACGTTTAGACCCGGCTCTTCCATGCCTAAAGCTTCAAGGAACTCAGCACGGTCTTCATCTTCAAGCAGTGAAATTTCAGCTTCGATTTGGTTGCAAAGCGGAACCACGATTGCATTTTCTTCAGCTGCCAGTTTTTTCACAGCATCTAAATGTGGGTTGTTTTCAAAACCATCTTCAGCAACGTTCGCAATATACATGGTTGGTTTTAAAGTCATTAAACCAAAACCACGAACCAGTTTACGTTCGTCGTCGTCTAGGTCAGCTGCGCGAGCAGGTTTACCTTCATCAAGTAAAGGTAAAATTTTGTCTAAAACCGCTTTGGTTGCGAGCGCTTCTTTGTCGCCACCTTTTGCAGATTTTGCTAAACGAGTCACTGCTTTTGTCACAGTTTCTAAGTCAGCAAGTGCAAGTTCCGTGTTGATGGTTGCGATGTCATCAAGCGGGTCAATTTTACCGTTAACGTGAATGACGTTTTCATCTTCAAAACAGCGTACAACGTGAGCAATCGCATCCGTTTCACGGATATTTGCAAGGAATTGGTTCCCCAAGCCTTCTCCTTTAGATGCACCAGCAACTAAACCTGCGATGTCTACAAATTCCATCGTTGTTGGAATCACACGCTGAGGTTTTACAATCGCGGTAAGTTTGTCTAAACGTGGATCTGGCACAGGAACGATGCCTGTGTTTGGTTCAATGGTACAGAATGGGAAGTTTTCAGCAGCAATAGCAGCTTTAGTCAATGCATTGAAAAGTGTAGATTTACCAACGTTCGGCAAGCCGACAATACCGCAATTAAAACCCATGAAATAACTCACAACGTGTTATATAAAAATTGCCAGTGATTTTACATGAAAGCCATGACAAAGTCAGGTCTCAGGGGAGAAGAATCAAAGTTGTAAATCATGTTGTGGGCAGAATCTCCTCATTTAAGCCTTTTCTTTTAATAAAGGAACTAGATTTAAGAGATCCATTGCATGTAGATCATTGTCTATGTAAGGACTGGAGTCTTTCATGAAAATGGCGTGAACTTCATATTGAAACACCCTCCTCAGAAAAAGGAGGGGCTAAAAAACTTAAATGTACAGTATAGAGCTCTATTTTATATGGGAAATGGGATTAAACCTTCCTTTTATCGAGTTGATTTGCCAGATTGTCTCCAATTGCTTGCACACACATCACCAAAATTACAAGCACGACAATCACGGCCAACATGATCTGCATATCAAAACGCTGATAACCATAGCGATAGGCAATATCGCCTAAACCACCTGCACCAATGGCACCTGCAATGGCAGAGGAGTTAATCATGGTCACAATGGTCACGGTAAAACCCGCGACAATTCCTGGTAGCGCTTCAGGTAACAACACATGCCAAATGATTTGACTGCGATTACAGCCGATAGCTTGCGCAGCTTCAATCAAACCTTGATCTACTTCGCGTAAACTGACTTCTGCAATCCGTGCAAAAAAAGGGGTTGCCGCCAAGGTTAAAGGGACAACTGCTGCCCAAACACCATAACTGGTGCCGACAATCCAACGTGTGAGTGGAATGAGGGCCACCATCAAAATAAGGAAGGGAACAGAACGGGTAATATTTACCAACCAGCCTAAGCTATGGTTAATACTTTTAGAAGGATAAATGCCATGCTCAGAGGTGCTCACTAGAACCACTGCCATTGGCAGACCAAGGAGCAAGGCAAAAAATGCGGATGCACCGACCATGATTAAGGTATCGATGGTGCCTGTCAGTAATAAATCAATGAGTTGGTCGTGCATAGCCCAGTACCTCTACATGTGTCACATGCGCTTTTAGTTTTTGTCGTAGCGATTGAATTTCTAAGTCCTGTGTAGGAACAGCAATAACCAATGTTCCAATTAAATGGTTTTGGATGGTGTCGACCTGACTTTGATATAAATGCACAGTTTGTGGAAAGTGCTCCAAAATCTTTTTTAAGTCAGGTGGATGATGCGCATCTGAAGTCGAGCGAATTTTGAAAATGGCATGTGTATCAAGCTGCATAGGTACAGCATTTAAGCGAAAAGGCAAATCGAGTTGTTCTAGATTCAGTAGTTCTTGGGTAATGCTTTGTTGGGGTTGAGAAAACACCGACCATACTTCGCCTGATTCCACAATTTCACCAGCATCGATGACCACGACCTGATCGCAGATTTCCCGAATCACTTGCATTTCATGGGTAATCAATACAATGGTGATACCTAACTTTTGATTAATCTCTTTGAGCAGGGACAACACCACAGAGGTGCTTTCTGGATCGAGTGCAGATGTTGCTTCATCACAGAGTAAAATTTCAGGATGGTGAACCAATGCACGGGCAATGCCGACACGCTGCTTTTGACCGCCAGACAGTTGTGATGGGTAATGCTGTGCCTTATCACTCAGCCCGACCAACTGTAATACCTCGTTGACACGTTGTTCGATGTCTTGTTTGGGATAATTGGCAACTTTGAGGGGTAGTGCGACATTTTCATAAACTGTCTTGGCAGACATTAGATTAAAATGCTGGAAAATCATACCAATGCGTTGGCGGAGCTGAATCAGCTCAGCATGGCTCAATGCCGCCAAGTCTTGTTGATGAATATGAATATGACCTTCACTGATACGTTCTAAACCATTTAAGGTGCGGAGCAGAGAAGATTTACCTGCACCACTTTTGCCAATAATGCCAAACACTTTACCTGTCGGGATATCGAGGTCAATATTTTTGAGTGCATGTACAGTATGCCCTTGTACCGCATAGTGTTTGTTTAAGTTACGAATTTTGATATGTGGAATTGAAAAATCCACATGAGAACCAAAGCTGACCATTCTTTTTCTCCTTATTTCCAGCCTTCAAACCACAGACCTTGGCCAAAATCACGATCTAAAATTTCTTGAACGTGTTTTGAGTTTTGGAATGCTTGCACAAAAGTCGCAAGTTTTTGGTTTTGATCTGGATAGTCTTTACGTGTCACAAATAAAATGGCGTATTTCTTGTTTATCGGGTCAAGAAAAAGGCATGATGCGGATCTGTGACCTTAGCCATTTTTAAATAATGCGGGAAGCCAAAAATTAAATCGGCATCATTAAACGCATGGGCAGTTTGTGGGCCTTCTACTTCAATAAACTGAAGCTGTTTAGGATTGCTCACAATATCTTTTACGGTAGATAGTTCATTGTTGAGGTCTTTGAGCTGAATCAAACCTGCACGATGCAGTAAAATTAGGGCGCGTGCCGAGTTTACAGGGTCATTGGGGATGACCACACGTGCTTGAGTGGGTAGTGCATCTAAGGACTTATATTTTTTTGAATACAGTCCGACATGACTTCCTGCTCCTGTGGCGAATGCATGCAGATCATAATTTGTTTCGCGAATTGCATTGCTCAGAAAGACACTTTGCTGAAAAAAGTTGGCATCAATGTCACCATTTTGCACAGCAACATTTGGCGCATGCCAGTCCGAGAATTCAACTAGTTTGACTTGAATGCCTTGTTTCTTTACCTCATCTGCCACGCTTTGCAGAAGTTCGGCATAAGGTGGGCTAATACCAATCGTTAAGACATCATCTTGCGCATGGCTTTTGCTATAGCGGTAACCCGCTAGAGTAAAAATTGCCACGATGACGCTTAAGCCAATCAGCCATTTTTTTAGATTTTGAGTGAAAGATTGCGTCATGGCTTATACTCACTTCCAACCAGAGAACCAAAGTTTTTCACCAATTTCACTATTCAAGGTCTGTTTAACTTTGTCTGATGTTTGATAAATCTTGATGAATTTTTCAAGTTGTGCTGCTTTCTCTGGATGTTGCTGTTGGTAGTCGTCACGCACCACAAATAAAATCGAATACAAAGTATTGGTGTTGTCATCTAAGATCAGCGCATCATTTGGGTCGATGGTTTTTGCAAGACGTAAATAATGTGGATAGCTAAAGACCAAGTCAGCATCATCAACGGCACGCGCAGTTTGTGGACCTTCAACTTCAATAAACTGGAGCTTTTTAGGATTGCTGACAATATCTTGCAGGTTCGATAGATGATTGTTTGGATCTTTTAAGCTAATCAATTTAGCCTGTTGTAACAGTAAAAGCGCACGCCCTTGATTTACTGGATCATTTGGAATAACTGTACGTGCATTTTCAGGAATCGCATCAATCGAGTCATATTTTTTTGAATATAAACCGACGTGTGTGGTGACGCCTTTATCCAGTGCTTTCAGTTTAAATTGGGTTTCTTTGATGGCGTTATCTAAGAAGGGCTGATGCTGAAAATAGTTGGCATCAATATCACCATGGTTGAGCGTGATATTGGGGGTATTCCAATCCGAAAACTCGACCAGTTTGACGTTGATGCCTTGCTGTTTCGCTTCTTCCACAGCCACTTTTAATGGATTGGCAAAGGGTGGGCTGATCCCAATCACCAGTTCAGAGTTACTCGATTTTTTATGATAAGACCACGCCACCAGTACAATGACGATGGCAGCGACAATTACCCCAATAACGGTAAATTTTGTTTTTGCAGTTTGAGCCATGATATTTCTCGTATTTTAAAATTTATGCAGTTTGTTTTTGCTGTGTTTTAGGATGAGCGCACGAGCTTTGACATCGATACTGCTGTACTGGGTGGTCTGCGGCCAGTCGGTCACCTTGAGCGAATAATTTGTGGCGTAAACTACCTGTTTCATAGGCGGTTTTATAACGGCCACGCTCTTGTAATTCTGGGATGACCCAACGAATAAAGTCTTGATGTGACTCTGGGGCGACGGTTCGTGTGAGATTAAAGCCATCTATGCCAGTTTCATCTAAGAGCTGAATGAGTTTTTTTGCTACAGTTTTTCCACTCCCGACGATCAGTGGATAGCGTCCACCGAGTACATGCTGGGCTTTTAAATCCGCTCGTGTAACTTTTTGCTCTTTAAATTTGTTATTGACCGAGGCAATGCTATTGGTTTGTTTATAAGGAATCGCTTCATCATCTGTGAACTGCGCTAAATCAATTCCGACTGAACTTGAAAAATGCGCCAAACCTGCTTCTGGACTGGCATAGCGAATATATTCGGCGAGTTTTTCTTGTGCGAGTTTGTCTGTTTCTGCCGTAACTACACTAATGCCAACAAAGAGTTTAATGGCTTGCTCATCACGACCATGGCTTAATGCAAGCGCACGAATTTTATCGACTTGCTGTTTCAGTTTTTCAGGTGTGTCAGCACCAATAAACATGGCTTCAGCATGTTGAGTTGCAAAAGCTAAGCCTTTGCTTGAAGCGCCCGCTTGATAAAGTACAGGCGTGCGCTGAATAGATGGAGAAACTTGAAAAATGCCCTGGCTTTGGAAAAATTTGCCTTGATGCTGTATGGCGTGAACTTTTGAAGGGTCGGTAAAGACACGGTTTAACTTATCTTTTTGTACGGCATCGTCTTCCCAAGAACCTTCCCAAAATTTATAGCAAAGTTCGAGAAACTCTTCAGCTTGTTCATAACGCAAGTCGTGATCTTTTAAACCTTTTTGACCAATTAACCGTTCTGCGCTGTCTAAGTAACCCGTGACAATGTTCCACCCAATACGACCGTTTGTTAGATGGTCGAGGCTCGCAAAGCGCCGTGCAAACTGATAAGGCGACTCATAGCTCAAATTTACAGTGACACCAAAACCTAAGTGCTGTGTAACGGCAGCCATTGCAGAAACGAGTGTACTTGGGTCATGGCTTGGAAGTTGAATTGACTCTTTTAGGGTTAAATCCAGACCATTTTGATAAACATCGTAGACACCCGTAATGTCGGCGATAAATAAACCATCAAATAAACCTTGTTCTAAAGTTTGCGCCAAATCGGTCCAATAGCTGAGCTCATTAAAACGATGTGACTCATCACGTGGGTGTGTCCACAAACCATGATTGATATGACCTACGCTATTCATATCAAAGGCATTCAGGATGATTTGCTTCGGCTTGTTATTTTGAGATGATAGTGTCATTACAATGTCCCTCTGCGTGGCGGAAGTACACCGTTAAGAAGATAATTGGCAATGAAGTAATATTTCCAACGTGACGCATCATGTAGCGTGTGAACACGGGCATTACGCCAAAAACGGTCTAAGCCATCTTCACGCTGACTACCACGACTGCCTGCTAGTTCAATTAATTTCGAAGCGGCTTTTAAAGCGGTTTCTGTGCTGTGTGCACGAACTTTCGCTACATCGAGAGAAGCTTTTGCAATGCTATCAATGGTTGGATTAGGACGTGCTGCATCGATTGAGCGAGCTGCTTGTTTGAGTAAGACTTCACTGGCACGCACATCGGCAACCACGCGTCCTAGTTCAAACTGAGTTAGAGGATCATCGGTTGCCTGTTCAACAGCAGAGTCAATCCATGGCCGAGCCTGACGCACACGAACCAGTGTTTCCTCAAAAGCAGCACGTGCGATACCCGTTTCAATTGCAGCATGCATAATTTGTGCAAAAGGCCCAACCAGAGTCGGCCTAGAAAAAGCGGTATCGAAAGGAACAATATCTTCTGCATCTACAGCGACATGATTGAATTTGACTGTCCCGCTGCCTGTGGTACGTTGACCAAAACCTGACCAATCATCAATCAGTTCTAGTCCTGAGTTATTCCGTGGGATAAAGACCAGAAGCTCTTTGTCATCGGCATCTTTGACTAAGGTCGGTATGCGGTCTGCAAACAGGCTGCCCGTGCAATAAAACTTTTCACCATTGACCTCATAGCCTTGTTCCGTTTGGCTCAGTGCAGTTTGTTTTTGTGTTGCATTTTTAGTTTTAAACTCAGCCAAGGCATTACCAAAGCGAGCGCCTTTGAGCACTTCTGCATAGAGTTTACGCTTTTGTTGTTCAGTACCGTTATTACGTAAAACCTCTAAGGCATAGAAATGGTTCTGTGGAATTTGTCCAATCGAACCATCCACACCACTCATTAGCGCAATAATTTGTGCGACAGTATAACTGGAAACATCGGCTCCCCCGAATTCCTTAGGTACAGTAATGGCCCAAAGGCCAGTTTGGCTATAGGTCTCGATTTCCTCAAAAGGCAAAATACGTTCCGCATCGCGTTGGATAGCCTGTTGTTTAAACTGCTCAGCTAAATTTTTGGCAATTTCTAAGGCTTCGGCATCGCTTTGAATAATATGTGCATATGCCGCGTTTTGGGATTGAAGTGGAAGAATAGGTTGAAATGAAGTCATGACGTTCTCCTTAAATCCAAGCGTGGCGAGCAGGGAAAGTGTTGTTCAAATAGTAGTTACCCAGTGCATGCAGCTTCCAGCGGATCGGGTCGTGTAAGGTATGCACACGTGCATTGCGCCAATGTTGATCTAAATTATGTTGGCTTAGGCTCGAACGACTGCCGCCAAGCTCTAGGAGCTTTTCAGAAATTTGTAGTGCAGCATCATTGGCATAGACCTTTGCTTCAGCGACTAAAATAGAGGCTTTAGCTGCTTGTTCGGCACTGACAACGCTCAGTTGGTCGAGCTCATCTAAATATTCAGCAGCTTCATCGAGCAGTAGGATAGCGGCATCTAACAGGACTGCGGATTTGCCGACTTCTTGTAAGGTGTAATGTTCAAAACTGGCTTTCTCAACTTGCGCATCGACAATTGGTCGGGCTTTTTTAACTGCTGACAAAGTATCTTCAAATGCAGCTTCTGCAATACCGACATCAATCGCAACTTGCATTAACTGCGAGAAAGCACCACGGTAATTGACGTCTTCAACCAGTTTCCGCTCATCAAAGATAAGTAGTGGATCGACTTCAACCCGCTGTAATTTTACTGTACCGCTTGAAGTTGTACGCTGACCAAAACCATTCCAGTTATCGATAACTTCCACACCTAGTGCTGTGGCATCAACAATAGTCAGTACCACATATCCTTCAGGGTGAATGGCTTTAATGGCTAACCAATGGGCAAAGCTACTGCCTGTAGAGTAGAATTTTTCACCATCGACATAGTAACGACCATTCTCCATGCTTAATGTTGTACTCAGAGTTTTAGTGTCTTTGGTGTTTCGTTCGGGGCCGCCATTGGCAAGGCGTTTACCGTTTAATATTTCATTAAAAATAAACTGTTTTTGTTGTTCGCTGCCCAAGAGATCAATCATGTTGAGCAGCGCAATTTGGTTTTGTGGAATTTGACCGACACTTGAGTCGGCTTTATTAATAATGCGAAAAACCTGAGCTAAGGTTTTGTTGGAAACAAATGCGCCTCCAAAAGCTTGAGGAATACGAATACCGCCTAATCCTTTTTGGCTAAATAACTCGACCTCAGCAAAAGGAAGCTGACGGTTCTGATCACGTTGATCCCGACCTTCTAAGGCAAAGTCAGCGACATGATAGGCTGCATTAATCGCATCCTGATCATTTTGTATCACGTGAATATTTTTAGAGAGTGTATGAGACATAAAAGCACCTTTACTTAATGCCTATACGCTACTTGGGATTGCTTGAATGATTAAATGAAGGATTTTGAATTACTTAGCAGCTAAAAAGTTAAAAATAAAATATGCTAAGTTTAAACATTTAGATGATATTTTAAGTATTTGAAAAATAAGGAATAACTAATTTAACTGAGGGCTGAATGGGATGATCAAAGTCTTATTTATCAAGATTTGAGATATTGTAGAGAAAAAAATGTATAAATTTGATAAAGGCTGTTGAACATTTGCTAGGCAGTTTTGAGTAAAAAGTACATTGTAAATCCTAAATACAGTGACTAAAGTATCCAACTGAAATAGATGGCTTTTCTGAAAAGCCAAAATAGAAAAATAAATGTGGAGCATTTATGAGAACTTTATACCAGTTTCCTTTATCTCATTTTTGTGAGAAAGCTCGCTGGTTGCTCGATCATAAAGAGCTAGATTTTGTCGCACAAAATGTGGTGCCTGGGGTTCACCGGGCATTTGCACAGTTAAAGACCGGTCAAAATAAACTGCCTATTTTGCGTGATCAGGACAAATGGGTCGCTGATACTACCGAGATTGCACTATATCTTGATGAGCGTTATCCAGAACATCGACTGTTACGTAATGAAGCACAGCTTCGTAAAGAGGCTTTAGATGTTAATACGTTAGCCAATGATTTGGGATTGCATGTCCGTCGTTGGGGGTTGGCACATGCATTGTCCGATAACGATCAATCATTACAGATTATGTTGGGCGAAAAGGGGTATTTACGTAAATTTGAAAAATACACCAAACCTTTAATGAAAACATTGATGTCGAAAGGCTATGAGTTGAATGCAGAGAAAATAGAGCATTCCAAAGCTGAAATGCAGCGTTTAATTGAAGTATTGAATGAGAAGTTAATTGCTAATCATGGACGTTACTTTGTCGGGGATCGTTTAGGTTTGGCCGATATTGCTGTGTGTTCGATGTTGGCGCCTGTGCTGGAAATTAAAGGGACACCTTGGGAAAAAGACCATGAGGAAAGTCTATCTGAAGAATTTAGTACTTATAAAACCTATTTAACCAATTTACCCTTGGGGCAGTATGTTTTAAGAGTCTATCAAACCGAGCGCAATGCTCGAGTCGACTGGCGTGGCGTTTAAAATAAGCTTAAGCCAAACAAGGCAAAGGTGATGTGTGACACAGACAGCCTTTGCCTTTCTTGTATTTTCAATATCATGATTTATATAAGCTAAATAGAAATTTTCTCAGTTGATTTGCAACTTTGTAAAAGATCATGGCACTCTTTGTTTGAAAAAGCTGATATCTTTTTATCAATCTCAAAATATATGAAAAAAAATGCAAATAAGCTTTATCTTTCATTTGAAATGCTTAATATAAAATAAACACCTATAAACATAAGTTGTCATGAGAGTTAAATAATGGAATTAGATCGTTTTGATAAGCAAATTTTAGAAATTTTAAGTAATGAAGATATCAATCTAAACGAATTATCAGAGCGTATTAATCTATCGGTCAGTTCAGTACATCGTCGTATTAAGCACCTCATTGATAACGACATTATGACCAAAGTTAAGCGTGATATTAACTATCAAAAGCTCGGTTTTAGTCTACATGTTTTACTCCAAGTATCTTTGAGCAAGCACGATACCGACACTTTTTCCAAGTTTTTAGAAGAGCTAGAAAATATTCCTGAAGTGACCAATGCCTTTTTAGTGACAGGGCAGTCGGCAGACTTTATCGTTGAAGTTGTGGCAAGAGATATGGAAAACTATAGTGATATTTTACTCAAACGCATTGGTAAAATCGAACATGTGGTGGCACTGCACTCAAGCTTTGTGATTAAAGAATATAACGTTTTTAACTGTAGTGGTTTGTTGAGCAAAGTCTAAGTCACGCTGAACTTGTATGAGTCTAATGAGTATTAGGCTTCCTACTTTCAAAAGTTTGCATATTATCAGCGACAATAAGAGTACATCAGCTGTGTATGTTAGAGGTGCTACAGCAGGATGATGTTACTATTCAATTGGTCGTGAAAAACGCTCGGTGGCAAAGTTTTCTGATATTTCGTGATCGTTTGTTGGAAAATCAAAAATTAGTGACGGCGTATAACCAATTAAAACAAGACAGCCAATATTTAACGATGGATGAATATCGATCTAAAAAAGCAAAATTTATTGAAAGTGTATTCAATCAGCCATAAAAAATGCGCTCTCAAAGTTATGTTTGAGAACGCATTTTTATAAAGCAGTAGATTAGGCGTCTAATTCTGCCAATACCGCGTCAGAGAATTCAACGTTGGTATATACGTTTTGTACATCATCTAAATCTTCCAGCATATCAATCATTTTCATAATTTTTTTGGCTTGATCGATATCGGTGATTTCGGCTTTAGTTGAAGGGCTCATGACCACTTCAGCATTGTCCGATTTTAAACCTGCAGCAGTTAAAGCATCTTGTACGTCACCAAAAGATTCAGGTGTAGTAATGACTAAGATTTCATTTTCATCCACTTCGATATCTTCAGCACCTGCTTCAAGTGCCACGTCCATGATTTTATCTTCTAAAGATACATCTTCAAAAGTGATCTCACCACGCTTTGTGAACAAGAAAGCAACTGAACCGTTTGTGCCTAAGTTACCATCTGTTTTTGAGAAACAGTGACGGACATCCGGTACAGTACGGTTTAAGTTGTCAGTCATGGTTTCCACAATAACTGCAACACCACCAACACCATAACCTTCGTAGGTAATTTCTTTTAAATCATCGTTATCTTCACCACCGGCACCACGTTGGATTGCACGGTTGATGACGTCACGTGTCATATTTACAGAAAGCGCTTTTTCTACAACTGCACGAAGACGTGGGTTGCTTGCAGCATCACCACCGCCAAGCTTTGCAGCAGTTGTTAATTCACGAATAAATTTGGTAAAAAGTTTACCACGGCTAGCATCTTGTTTTGCTTTACGATGCTTAATATTGGCCCACTTGGAATGACCCGCCATGCGAAATATGCTCCTTGTAGATTGGCTTTGTGCCTATCAAATTGTGCAAATTCTACCATAAGCACTTTTTTATGCGAAAGTAGGTGTTTTTCTGAAAATCGCCTGAACAAACAAAAAAAGAATTAAAATTGTTTGAAATAAAGCCAGTTATTTAAAATTTACCCTATGAGGCAGTTCACTTTAAAAATTAACTGTTGGGAAACACTCACAGAGACCTAAAAGAATAGGGTTTTCACATTCTTTTAGGTTAATTAAACGACCTTATTGTGCAGCAGTCTTAGGTTCAGGAATCTCAATATCTAAACCAACATGCTCTTTATAAAGTGCTTTAATAAGCACTAAGTCATGATCTAGGTCTGTTGGGTAGATTTTTCCAAAAATACCGCCTTGCTTAGTTTTTGAGTTCGCGTACATCAGCACAATAGGGACATTTGCTGCTTTAGCAATATGCCAAAATCCAGTACGAATAGGTTTACGTACTTCACCTGTTTTGGCACGTGTCGCTTCAGGTGCAATGACTAAATTGAATTTTTCATTTTGGCTAAAGTGTTCAACCATTTGAGACACAATGTCTTTATTTGACTTACGATCGACTGCGATACCACCAATGGCTTCGAGTATGGGCTTCATTGGCCCTTTAAATAATTCTTTTTTAATCAGAGTATGGATTTTCATATCGTAGATTTGAAAAATCGCCAGTGACAAGACAGCATCCAACATAGAAGTATGTTCAAATCCAATAATGACTTGCTTATCTTCCAAAACGTTTGGTTCTACATGATATTTCCAGCCTGCGAGTTTAAACGCAGACTCACCAATGAATTTTTTTAACATGAGCATAAAAATACAAGTGTTTTTTAAAGAGGCTAATGTCTGCTTGTTTGCGATTTGAGTCAAGTCCTACTTGATTGCACTTACCACTTTTATGAGTCGTTTTGAATCCTCATCAGTTGAACAAGGAGAGGGTAAAAATAGAACACTAAGATGTTTTAAATCTAATCAAATAGAAAATAAATATGGTGAAAATGAAAATACCACTATTCATAAACGAAATGACAGATTAGACTTTGGTCTAAGACTAAAGTGTGCATTTTCACACTTTAACTTTGGTTTAACAAAGTTCAGGATTGTTAAAATGGCTTATCTTCCGACTTTTTTATGTGCAATCGTTCTCTTTGTTTTGGTGGTTATTTGGTCAATTGTTGAGTTTTTCATTGAGTCACGAAAAAAAGAAAAAGCCGGTATTTAGTTTTTATCCAATTTAATTAAATTTTATTATTCTAGTATTTATAAGTACTTTTGAGTCTTAGTATGTAACTCAAAGATCGTGAAAGACCTGATATGTCAGTTTGATGATCTAAATTTTCCCGATTGTTTGGATAGTGTACAACCATGTATGAAAAAGCTTGTCTTTTGAAAAAATCTTCGCTAGTATTCATTTCGCCTGAACTTGTTGATATATAACAAATTCAGTATATTAGGGCCTATAGCTCAGTTGGTTAGAGCAGCGGACTCATAATCCGTTGGTCGACAGTTCAAGTCTGTCTGGGCCCACCATATAAAACAACCACTTAGGTGTACTGATCCTAAGTGGTTTTTTTGTTTTTAGATTCTGGTAAGCAAATGGTAAGCAGCTTAAATCAACATTATTCTGTAAGCATTCGCTAAACCCCATAGCTTTTTTTAATTTGAGTTGGGTTTCCATCGGTGTTGAAGTAATACTTCAATCTGGGTCACTTTATGTATCGGCAACCTTTTCGGCACATCACTTAATTGGGCATGCGGATCCAGTCCATTCAGCTTTGCTGACTGAATCAGGTGTATGATATTAGCTGCTCGCTGACAACTGCTCATCGAGCCAGCAAATAACTAGTTATTACGTCCCAAGGCCCTGGAACACATCTGATTTTAGATCCCTTATGAAGCAATGCTTCTTATGTTGATTGGTAAGTTACCATCAACCAGATAGCGGCCAGAGTGCTTGCCAGTTTTTTAGGCTGTAGTTGATCCTCAGAGCGGTTAGGGAATCCGATAGCAGCGTCAGATGGTGTTAGTTGAGCCATTAATATAGTCTCGATTTGAGGTATTCATTAAAGCGTTCAACTTTACCTTTGGTCTGTACATAGTAGGGCTTACATATGCGGGGGGCTTTGTTGCACAAACATTCAAAAGCTAAACTTCTTCCAAGTTATCTAAATTTAAGTGGCAACTTGGGTGTGAGGTCGACCTAAATCTGTAAATTTATTTAATACGGCCACACGTGCATGAATCTCATTGACTTGGCTTTGAAAGTTTCTCGCACGGAGTTTATCGCCTAATAATTTGATGCAATGCATCTTGGTTTCTATCAGACTTCTGCGATGATAGCCTGACCAATTTTTCCATATTGTTCTTCCTAAACGTTTAACTGTTCGAAGTAATTCATTTCGCTCTAGCGAGCTGGTCTTTGTATCTTTCCAAGGTTTCGCATTTTTTCTTGGCGGAATCACCGCATGTGCTTGTCGGTCTGCAATTACTTGACGGCATTGCTTGGTGTCATAAGCCCCATCAGTATAGACAGAGTCAATCTGCTCATCTTGTGGAATCTGATCGAGTAAATCACCAAGCACTTGTGAATCACTCACATTATTTGTAGTGAGTTGAATAGCGCGTATTTGAAGGGTTTCAGCATCTATACCAATATGAAGTTTACGCCATTGGCGACGATATTCAGGTTGGTGTTTCTTACGCTTCCATTCACCTTCGCCTAGAAACTTTAAGCCAGTAGAATCGACGAGTAGCTGGAGACCATTACTGCTTTTTTGATAGTTAATTGCAATATCAATATGCTTTTGTCTTCTGCAGATGGTGGAATAGTCTGGTGCTGTCCAATCTAATCTACAAAGATGAATGAGACTTTGCACAAAGCCAGTGACCATGCGTAAAGAAAGACGAAATAAGGATTTGATCATTAAACAGCATTGGATGGCTGTATCTGAATAAGTTTGATTTCGACCATGTTTACCTTTGGGTTGAGCGTACCATTGAGTCTTGGGATCAAACCAAATTGAGAGATTTCCTCGATTTATTAATGCACTGTTATAAGAAGACCAATTGGTTGTACGATAGATTTTAGGTGTGGGCTTATTCATTTGAGAATTATATTGTGGAATAAGCCTTTAGAGATAGGTTTGTGCAACAAAGCCCTGTTAAGTTGATAATAATACAATTGTGGCAAACGACCACGACCATCTAAATAATGTCGCATCACATAAATTTTTTGATCAGCTTGGTCGAGTCCTAAAACTTCAATATTTTGTGGTCCACCTACAGTTGCAAAACTGTGGCTTGAAAAAAATAAGGTGCTGAAAACTAGCGGATGGATTATTTTCATCATCACAAGGCGCTTCACATTTTTATTGATTATGGTTCAGTTTAAGGGTTCAAAATGTAGAAAAATCAAATTTAGTGTAAAGATTTAAGCATTTTGAACACGTTCAATGACCATTTGAGCGACATTTTTCGTAAGTTGATCAAGTCGCTCGAGTGCACTGCCTAGCAGTAAATAATGGTAAGTACTTAAACTGTTTTGATAATGAATGGCAATATAAAAGGTGCCTTCTGGTTTTTCAGGCGTCGCACTTCCACCAGGTTTGAGCAACCCTGTACAGGAGACAATAATATCGGCATGACGAAATAGTCGATGCCCGTGAAGTGCCATAGCTTCAGTGACTTCAATCGACTCCGCTGTATATTGCTGAATAAGTGCAGCGTCAATCTTTAAAATTTCACATTTGATACTGGGGTCATAACTCACCAGTCCACCCAACAAAATGTCAGCTCCGCTATGTTTATAAATCGAAAATTGACTGGATAGATAACCTGAACTGGCACTTTCGATAAAAGCAATGGTCAATTTTTTTTGTTCTAGGAGGTTGCAGCATTGCTTGAGTACTTGCACCACTTTAGCCTCCCGATGTCCATTATTTTGATTTGTTTAACAGCTTAGTCATAAACACGGTACACACCAACAAAACGATTACATGCTTTACTTTCACTTTTTACAGAAAGAATGGCTTTTTGAAAGTTGAACTGGTAGTGACAGTTGTTTTCATTGTCCGTGATGTTTTGCTTTTGATCGGGTGTGGTATAGGCCAAAAATGAAATGGTTTGGGTTTCTATGCGGTTATTGGGACTACGATATGCAACACCTTCGATCTTAATTTTATCTTTAGACAGCTGATGCACTTGTAGGTGCACAGGTTGTTTGGCAATGGCCCCATGTTCAAACTTTAAATAGTGTTGCGTCAAACTTTGATTTAATGATGTGTAGAAGTTCAGATCATCAATTCGGAAGTCCATTTGCTGCTGATAGCATGCTAAGGATTTACATTGCTGTAGGCGGTTTAGCCATAGCTGATGGGTATCGACCAATAAACGCTGCGGCGCATCACTGATTAAAAAAGCAGTCATTGATTGTGTGTCTAATTTTTGTCGAATGTCTTTAAATTGATCGCTACAGATCTTTTTAAGGCTAGACGAGGTCGGATCATCACAGTTAATGACTTGAGCATAACTAAAGCTGGTACAAAGACAACTTAGACACACTAAAATACTAAATTTTTTCATAAGTTTTATGTCGGTTTTCAACAGCATGATCGCTTATACTTTCACTATGTTGCGCTGCTTGTAACTATAGCGAAAGAGAAAGCGTGAATACAAGATTTCAATCATTTATTTCTTAAAGGAAACTGAGCATGGTTGCACATATTCGAATTGGACAGGGACTAGATGTACATGCTTTTGAAGAGGGTGAATTTGTCACACTGGCAGGTATTCAAATTCCACATACACACGGCTTAAAAGCACATTCAGATGGTGATGTGGTTTTGCATGCTTTAACAGATGCATTATTGGGTGCGTTGGCTTTAGGCGATATTGGTCAGCACTTTCCCGATACCGATCCTCGCTTTAAAGGGGCAGACAGTCGAGTATTACTCAACCATGTCTATCAGCTTATTTTAGATCGTGGTTATCAGTTAAATAATGCTGACATTACTGTGGCATGTGAACGTCCGAAGTTGGCACCGCATAATTTAGCGATGCGCCAAAGCATTGCAGACGTTCTTGATGTTGAAATCACACAGATTAGCATCAAAGCAACGACCACGGAAAAACTGGGTTTTACGGGTCGTCAGGAAGGTATTTTATCTACAGCTACAGTGCTGATTTCTCATGCAAAATGATCAGGATTGATCATAGCCAGCTTCAATTCTTGTGTCGCTTTACGACCTTGAAGTTGTAAGGCAACAGCATGCGCCAAACCTGTCCATGTGTCATTCGGTTCCCAAATTTGATGCATGGCTTCATGTGCGGTTGGCATATCGATATTCATATAATATTGACGATATAAATACATCAAACTACTGACGCGATAATTTTCTGAGCAATGGACCCAAATGGTTTGTTCTTGAACCAAATGATCAATCATATCTAAGACCAATAAACATTGATCATCAGACGGTGTATCCCACGAAATAGGCACTTGTATATAGTTCAAACCGAGCTCTAAACAGATTTGATCTTCATTGGCTAAATAGTTATTGCTATTACTGAGCGCAAGATTGATGACCGTGTTTACGCCATACTCTTTAATTTGCTGTAATTGCTCAGCAGTCGGTTGTCCAGAAGTAAACAAATGCTCGTGGATAAATTGAAAGTTAAGTGTTTGGCTTAAGTGTGTTTCAATAGCGTTCATAATTATTTCTTAATCTTAGAATGAAAAACGCCATCCGAAGATGGCGTTTTAAAAACTTAACGGTTCGGTAAAACGTCTTTGAGTGCTTCGTGCATCTCTAGTAATACCTTTTCTGTGGTATCCCAGTCAATACAACCATCGGTTACTGACTTGCCGTATTCAAGATCGCATAGGTTTTCAGGAATTTCCTGACGACCACCTTTAAGGTGACTTTCAACCATAATGCCGATAATAGATTTATTTCCATCAATAATTTGTTCGGTAATATTTTTCAGAACAAGTGGTTGAAGGAACGGGTCTTTGTTCGAGTTTGCATGACTGGTGTCAATCATGATTTTGGTGCTGACTTTCGCTTTAGCCAATGCTGCTTCTGCTTCTGCTACAGAACCAGCATCGTAGTTTGGCTTACCGTTACCACCACGAAGTACCACGTGTGCATACGGGTTACCTGAAGTACGAATAACAGACACTTGGCCTTGGTTGTTTAGACCCAAGAAGTGGTGACCATGTTTCACCGACTGCATGGCATTGGTTGCAACAGTTAAGCCACCATCTGTACCATTTTTGAAACCTACGGGTGAAGAAAGACCAGAAGACATTTCACGGTGCGTTTGGCTTTCAGTCGTACGTGCACCAATCGCTGACCAAGAGATTAAGTCTTGGTAGTACTGTGGTGAGTTTGGATCGAGTGCTTCGGTCGCGCACGGCAAGCCTTTTTCATTTAACTCAACCAAAAGCTTACGACCAATGCGTAAACCTTTTTCAATGTTGAATGAGTCATTCATGTCAGGGTCATTGATTAGACCTTTCCAACCCACAGTGGTACGTGGTTTTTCAAAATAAACACGCATTACGATATAGATTGAGTCTTTAATTTTATCGCTTAAAACTTTTAAACGGTCTGCGTATTCGTGAGCAGCAACTGGGTCATGAATTGAACATGGGCCAATCACCACAAAAATGCGTTTGTCTTTACCATCTAAAATATTGCGAATCGTTTCACGACCGTGAAGTACAGTTTGATATGCAGACTCAGTGAGAGGCAATTCAGTTTTTAATTCCGCTGGGGTAACTAGCGGATGAATGCTTTGTAAATTCACGTCATCGATGTCGTTTTGGGTAATAGAGTTTGACTGTAGAGTATTCATTGCCGTCACTGGTTCGATCGTATTAAGTTGCTTTATAAGCTGAATATAACACGGTTTAGCTGATAAAAGGTTATAAAAAAGTCGAATGAATCTTTGAAAAAAAAGTGATGAATCTTAGGTTTATTTTAAATCAGAATGCCTACACTGAGGCATTCTTAACTGTTGAAATTTGAATGACTTGAACAGTTTCGGCTGGCTTCACTGGTTTGGCTTTGATCGGATTCAACATGAAGTTCACACCCAGCGCGAACAGGGTAATACCCAACACTTTACGGATGATTTTTTCAGGAAGACGTGAACTAATCAGTGTTCCAATAATAATTGCTGGAATAGACCCTACCAATAACCACATAAGGAGGTGGAAGTCGACGTTGCCTGAAGTCATGTGACCCATACCTGCAACGAAAGTAAGTAACACCGCATGCACAACGTCAGAACCAATAATACGAATCATTGGTAGATTTGGGAACATAATGACCAAAGCCATGATTCCGAAAGCACCTGCACCAACTGATGACAGTGTCACGAAGACCCCAAGAACCACACCCATCATCACAATGTACTTACGTTTATTGCTGGTTTGAAGCTGAACTTTTTCTAAGTCTTCGGTCATGTCTGGGAGCTCATCTTTACGTAATTTGTTGAAAAATTTTTCAATTTGATTACGGAAGACAATTGATAAACCTGTAATGGTCAACATGAAGCCTAAAACCATAGTGAGCACGGCTTTGTAGTGGGTAGATTGGCTCAAATAGTTGTCGAGTACCCAGTGCGTTGCAAAGGAAGCTGGAATACTGCCAATTGCAAGCCAAAGCACAATTGGCCACACAATATTTAGTTTTTTTGCATGTACAAATGAACCACAGAATTTTGAAATTGCGGCATAGAGCAAGTCTGTACCAATGGCAATGTGAGGTTCAATTCTGAAAAGGCTAATGAGGATCGGTGTCATTAATGAACCACCACCTACACCAGTAATTCCCACACAAAAACCGACTAAAACACCTGCGAGAATAAATTCGAGTGGACCAAACATTGTTATATGCCAAAATATCAAAAAACGTGCATATCTTATGACGTTTTCATATAAGTCGTTGTCTTGATTGTTGATTTACTTATTCTAAAAAGAGATATAGGAGTTATTGTTTGAGCTGTATCCGTGCTTTTATTTTTAAGCCTACAATTGTCAGCAACCACCATAGATTGAAACCTATGAGTGTTCGTAAAATATAAAGAGGGGCTAGCTGATGCTTTTTCCATTGCTCAAAATCCGCTGCGGTCGAGCTATCTGTCATATCTAAGTGTTGCTGACGTGGATCAGCTAATGTGATCTGATGAATAAATGCCTCCTTTTTTGCATTTTTTAGGTTCCAAAAAATATGCTCAAAATAGTAAACCTCGACCTGCTTTGCCGTAAATTGGTGACGATGTGATGACTGGTCACATAGTGTTTGAACAGGTTCTCCCATCAATGCGCAGTTTGCGATCCATAAATGATGCTGTTGTTTAAATTTCAACGTGCTGATTCGTCCTTTACTGATTTCAACGGTGATTTCATCAAAGGTTTTACTCTGAATCTGAGTGGGGATCCAGCTGCTTGGGAAACAAATAAATACAAGCAAATTGAAAATGAGGGAAATAAAAAGTGTCCAGCCAAAATGATGCTTCGACCAACTGCAGAGCTGTTGAAAGGGTATGATGATTTCTTGTTGTGACCAATCTAAAGCTGAACGCAATGTTTGCCCCGTGAAAATATCTATAAAAGTGCTTATTATTTAGCGTGTTATAACTAAAAATCACGGTGCTTCAACTTAAATGATTTTGATTAGTCTCTAAAATTCTGTTGCAATTGTTCTGGCTCATATATTTACATACCTTTTTATTTGGCTCATGATCGAAATAAAAAAGTGTGTGAGTTGTAGAGTAAATACTTACTTAGATTGAGCTGTTTTTTTGGGTTTTAAGTCATTGATGCTTAAAATCAGTATAAAAAGTATCGGGGTTGCAAATACAAATAAACTGACACTCCCCACACCGCGACCCGTGAATTGAATCAATAAAATTAATGTCGCGGCCAGTACACCAAAAGCCAGATATCGGCAGATTTGATAATGTTCTGCACACTTGGCCCAACGTGACTTTTGAGTTTTAGGGCGCGGCTTATCGCTCACCAGAAATAATACATAGCACGCGAAAGTGATGAGAAGTCCTGCAATCAGGTAGATCATGAATTGGACTCCTGAACCGCAGTATTGGCATATTTTTTCTGAATTTTTTGTACAGCTTTTTGTTGAATGGGCTGGATTTTTTGATGTAAGAAAATAGTCAATATCGCAAGGATGAAGATCATAAGATCAACTCGCAAGAATAACCAATATTCATTCAAGTTATGCACATATTGGTGGCTGATTAAATAGTAAAGATTGAAAATAGGCAAAGATACAGCCAGTAAAATGAAGACTTTCAGTTGAGTTTTCCAAAGGTGTTGCTGTGGAGTGAGCAATGCAATGACTAAGCTGAGTAACCAAGTGCCGAAAAATGCGTAGATTTCGTAGTTGGGTTGACCTGCTTCTAACTGAAGTAAACGATTTGCACAAAGATAACTGAGCATTGCAATCGGCAAGCCAATGATGGCAGCCGTATTTAAGCGGTTAACCGCATAATGTCCAAAGTGGAAACTTTGTTTCTTATTTTGTAACTGACGTTTTAAGCTCCAGAGTAAAAGTCCAGACGCAATCATGGCACAGCCTAAAAGCCCTGAGAAGAATAACGCAAAGCGTAATAAGGGCTGCGCAAAGTGTGCCATGTGTAAACCATAGACTCCATTATTGAGCGTGGCAATTGCGCTATTGTTCCGAGTGTCACCGAGCAGGGCACCAGATTCGCCGTTAAAGCTGAGTTGGGCTTGGTTTCGCATGATGCTTCGGTCAGTTGACTCAACCAAGTTCACCTGAGCGATATTGGCGTTGGGATGTTTGACCGTAATATTGTCAATCTCTGTTTTCCCCCAACGCTGCTCAGATTGTTGTATGAAGTACTCAATCGGTCGCATCGTAGCAGGTGTCGGTTTAGCCTCAGAGCTGATGCTAATATTTCTAATTTCATCAAAATATTGGAACGGTTGCTCTGGATAAAGTTTCTTCATGCCATTGGGAAGAATGAGATAAAAGAAAATGGCTAAACCAGTGAATGTAATGGTCAGGAAAAAAGGCAAAGCAATAACAGAGGTGACATTGTGAAAGTCTAGATACGAGCGTTGACCCTTGAAGGCTCTTAGGGTAAAAAATTCGGTGAATATCTTTTTGTGTGTGATGATGCCTGAAATGAGGATGATCAACATTAAGAAGGCCGCAATAGTGACCAAAAGCCTACCGATAAAATAGGGCACACCATACAGCTGATAGTGAAAGCCATAGAAAAACTCACCGCCTTGAGTTGCAGATAAGGTGACTTCTTCACCCGTGTTCGCATCCAAAGTCTTATTTTCGTAGCCACCATCGGCCTTTTGCCAGTAGATTTTATTAACAGGTGAACTCGGACTAGCTACGCCGATATACCAACTTTGCGCATCTGCAGCATTTTTTTGTAAGTATTGATATGCCGAATTCATCGCAGTGTCTTGTTTGACCTGCATGGTGGCAAATTGAGGTTGCATCCATAAATTTATTTCATGACGGTAATAGGTCGCAGCACCTGTTAAAAAAATGGCAAATAATAACCATCCCAGTGTTAGTCCAAGCCAAGAGTGTAGCCATGCCATTGATTGGCGAACAGATTTTTGCATGGTTTAACCTACGAACTTCAGCAATACAAAAAAGCAAAGGGAAAGCGAAATGGTTGAAGCGCTTAACTTTTTCAGGGATTGAGCACAAAAGCTTACAATGACAAAAGTGGTAAAGAAAATAAGAGATAGAAAAGCCGCCAAATAAATGGATTCTGCTTTAGCGAAGTGAAGGTGAAAACTAAGGGTAAGCAGTTCTGATAACATGGATGTACATAAATAGCCTAAGCCAAATGCGATCAAAAACCGAAACATAACGGTTATAGGGTAATTAAGCTGACTTAGGGGCATAAAGATCACATGAATGAAGTCATAAAGGGGCTTAACGTTGTACTCATTAAGCATCGAACCTAAATTTAATATTTAAGCAAAGCTATCTCTATCACGAGTTAAGCAGTCTACATACTAAAATAGTGAGATTGAGCAGTGTAACTTGAGGAACAAAGCATAGATAGAATTAACGATAATGATTCTCAGTAATTCTATGTTCTAATAGGTATCCTGTGCAATATTTAAATGATCGAAAATTTAAATTAACTCGCCTTTTTTCGTACTTTTTATATGAGTCAAATAGGTCACTCATTTTATATCTGCAGCATAAATAGAAAGACTCGACCAATACCCATCCCAAAAGACGCTATGTTATGATGCATGGGTTGAAAAATAAGGAATAATGCTTTGCAAAATCGGAAACTTAAAATTGGAATCGTAGTGGGTGAAGTATCGGGTGATACTTTAGGTGCTAAACTTATTCGCAGTTTTCGTGAGCAAGGAATTGATGCAGAATTTGAGGGTATTGGTGGCCCGCAAATGATTGCAGAGGGTTTCAAGAGCTTTTATCCGATGGATATCTTGTCGGTCATGGGGCTGGTTGAGGTTCTTAAAGACATTAAAAAGCTTTTTGCTGTACGTGATGGGCTGGTAGAGAAATGGACAGCCCATCCTGTCGATGTGTTTATTGGGATTGATGCGCCAGACTTTAATCTGCGCCTTTCAAAAAGTTTAAAACAAAAACAACTGCCCATAAAAACCGTGCAGTATGTTAGTCCTTCCGTTTGGGCATGGCGTCAGGGACGGGTTCATGGCATCAAAGCCTCAATTGATTTGGTATTGTGTTTATTTCCGTTTGAAAAAGCATTTTATAAAAAATGGGATGTTCCTGCTGCGTTTGTAGGACACCCCTTGGCGAGCCAATTGCCTTTGGAAAACCCAATTTTACAAGCCAAAGAAGAACTGGGTTTAGATCTGACCCAAAGGCATATTGCCTTATTGCCGGGAAGTCGACGTGGTGAAATTGAAAAGCTCGGTCCACTGGTTTTAGATGCTGCAAAATTGCTCTACGCCAAATATCCAAACTATCGCTTTGTGATACCAGCAATCAATGATGCACGTAAGCAACAAATCGAAGCTTTGCTTACTCAGTATCCAAAAGCATTGGTCGATCAAATAGACTTGCTTGAAAACTCAGGCACCGAGTCGAAGATTGGGCGTCAAGTTATGAACGCCGCTAATATTGTAGCTTTGGCTTCAGGTACAGCAACTTTGGAAGCTATGCTGTTACACCGACCAATGGTGACCTTCTATAAGTTGAATTGGCTCACCTATCATGTGGTGAAATTCTTGATCAAGATTCAATATTATTCATTGCCGAATATTATTGCGGGCAAGAAAGTGATACAAGAATTAATTCAAAAAGATGCAACACCTGAGAAATTGGCGGCTGAAATTGAAAAATTAATGAATATAGAAACAGCACAGATTCAGGCTATGCAGCACATTACCATGCATAAACAATTACTTGCAGGTAATAGTGAAAATCCTGTTGAGGCGATTTTAAATATTTTAGATTAATTCTCTTTAAGACATCGTGATAGGTGCAGTGAGAAACAACCCAAACGTATTTGGGTTGTTTCTTTTTATTTTAAGGTTTTAATCCAACGGCTTTAGCACGAGCAGCGTGTAACTTTTTATAACTGTCGATTAAACGTAAGTGACGGTCCAAACCTTCAAGTTTCATACTGGTTTCTGTTAAACCATAGAAACGAATACGACCTTCAACTGTGCCTATTACCGCATCCATACGTTCATCACCGAACATACGGCGGAAGTTTGCTTCATACTCTTCCAGTTCCATGTCGTCATCTAACATCACTTCGAGCACGACATTCATGCATTGGTAGAACAGACCACGTTCAACGGTATTGGTGTTGTATTGTAAGAATGCTTCAACCAAGTCTTTCGCTTCCTCAAACTGCTCTAATGCAAGATAGATCAATAGTTTAAGTTCAAGCAGAGTCAATTGACCCCATTCGGTATTGTCATCAAACTCAATTCCGATCAAAGTCTTGATTTCAGTATAGTCATCTAGCTCACATTCTTCCAAACGTTCAACCAGCGCTTCGAGTTGTTCGTTGTCTAAACGGTGTAAGTTGAGGATGTCTTCACGGTAAAGCAGTGCTTTGTTGGTGTTATCCCAAACCAAGTCTTCAACCAAGTAAATTTCTGAGTAACCCGGTACCAAGATACGGCACGCCGTTGCACCTAAATGTTGGTAAATGGCCATATAGACTTCTTTGCCCATATTTTCCAAAATACCGAACAGTGCATCAGCCTCATCTGCATTTGAGTTTTGGCCTTGATTGGTAAAGTCCCACTCGACAAAGTCATAGTTTGATTTGGCACTAAAGAAACGCCATGACACCACACCACTTGAGTCAATGAAGTGCTCAACAAAGTTATTGGGTTCAGTGACCGCATTTGAGCTAAATGTTGGGCAAGGTAAGTCGTTCAGACCTTCAAAGCTACGACCTTGCAGTAGCTCAGTTAAGCTACGCTCAAGCGCAACTTCAAAGCTTGGGTGTGCACCGAAAGAGGCGAATACACCGCCTGTACGAGGGTTCATTAAAGTCACACACATCACAGGGTATTGACCGCCTAGAGAGGCATCTTTCACCAGTACAGGGAAACCTTGCTCTTCTAAACCTTGGATGCCCGCTAAAATACTTGGGTATTTCGCTAAAACTTCTTGTGGTACATCTGGTAGGGTCAGTTCACCTTCTAAAATTTCACGTTTTACCGCACGCTCAAAAATTTCAGACAAACACTGTACTTGTGCTTCAGCTAAGGTGTTTCCTGCACTCATCCCGTTACTAAGGTATAAGTTTTCAATTAAGTTCGATGGGAAGTAAACCACTTCAGCATCAGACTGGCGAACAAAAGGTAAGGCGCAAATACCGCGCTCAGTTTTCCCTGAGTTGGTGTCGTATAAATGCGTACCTAACAGTTCTTCTTCAGGGTCATAAATTTCAAGTGTATATTCATCCAGAACGCCTTCAGGCATTTCACCATTTGGACCTGGTATGAACCATTTTTCATCTGGATAATGCACAAACTCAGCATTGGCAATGTCTTCACCCCAGAACTGGTCGTTATAGAAGAAGTTACAGTTTAGACGTTCAATGAACTCACCCAGCGCAGAAGCTAATGCACTTTCTTTGCTTGAGCCTTTACCGTTGGTAAAACACATGGGAGATTGAGCATCACGAATATGTAAAGACCACACATTTGGCACAATATTACGCCAAGAAGCGATTTCAATTTTCATGCCTAGACCAGCCAAAATACCTGACATATTGGCAATGGTTTCTTCTAAAGGTAGGTCTTTACCCGCAATGATGGTGCTGCTTTCAGAAGCGAGGCTTGGAATAAGCAGGGCTTGAGCGTCAGCATCAATGCTTTCTACTTCTTCAATAATAAACTCAGGGCCTGTTTGGATTACTTTCTTAACCGTACAACGGTCGATAGAGCGCAAAATACCTTGGCGATCTTTTTCTGAAATATCCGCTGGGAGCTCAACTTGAATTTTGAAAATTTGTTTATAGCGGTTTTCAGGGTCAACAATGTTGTTTTGTGACAAACGAATGTTGTCGGTTGGAATGTCACGTGCCAAACAATACACTTTGACAAAGTAAGCCGCGCAAAGCGCAGAAGATGCTAAAAAATAGTCAAATGGACCGGGTGCAGAGCCATCACCTTTGTAGCGAATCGGTTGATCGGCAATGACTGTAAAATCGTCGAACTTCGCTTCTTGGCGAAGATTATCGAGATAATTAACCTTGATTTCCATGCTGGCACCTAAATTTTCTTATATGTCAGCATGGACATACAAGAGATAAAATATTGAAAAATAAGCCGAATCACGGATGAAAACTGGACTTAAAAAAGTGTGGCTAGAGCTAAAAAAGAACAAACAAGCAGTGGTTTGAAGCCATCTCTAGCAAGGATGCGGGATATTATAGTGTGATTTTCACAAGATGCTAATCTTTGTCTGCAAGTTCAAGGTATTTATCTCGGCGCAGAAAGACATAAGCAGAGTGAAGACTGCTATTAAACCATTATGGACGAGCATTTTCAGTTGGGTTTTGATTATTTCTATATTGGCTTGGGCTCATTTGATACTGTCGTTTAAAGCTTTGGCTAAAAGCCGTTTCGGAGTTATAACCCACCCGATGTGCAATTTGCTGAATGGTTCCTTGTCCATTACGCAGGTATTGGGCGGCTAAACGCAGACGGTGTTGTTGCAAATAAGCCAAAGGGCTGGTGCCTAAAATTTGGCTAAACAATGTGGCAAATTTAGACCGTGACATACAACACTGTTCTGCAAGGGACTCAACGGTCCAAGGCTGTGCAGGTTCCGCATGAATTTTTGCAAGAGCATTGGATAGTTCAGGATGAGATAAAGCACTCAGCCAATTGTTCGAGTCTTGCAGCGCGTCAATATAATCACGTACACATTCAATTAATAAAATACTCACCAAATGATCCAAAATTTTGTCACGACCCGGGCGTATGCGTTGGACTTCTAGAGCGAGAAACTGCAGCCCAATTTGCAACCATTCAGGTACTGTGCTGAGATCTTGGTGCTGAAGGTGAATAAACGCGGGTAAGGCCTGTACCAACGGACGCGCCATAATGGGGTCCATATGTGCATGTAAGGCCAAGATCACAGTTTTTTGTTGTGTCACATTACTCCCAAAAGTGACTTCTTTATGTTGGTTTTGGGCAAATAAGTCAGAAATATCGAATACTTCTAACAGTTGGTCGGTGGTTGAGGATCGACACTCATGGCTTGGCCCTGAAGGCAGTAATATCAAGTCTCCGACTTCAGCAACAATAATTTGTTTAGCATCTAAACAAATGGTGAATTGTCCTTGAAGTACCGCATAGGCCATCATGGTTGATTGTTCGGTATAGCGAAAAGCCCATTCACCATGAGGTTTTAGGTAAAGGTACTCAGATTGGTTGAGGTGTATATCTTCAAAAATTTTACTTAAAGCATCCATACTTTACGATTTCTAGTCTTTATATCTTAGGCTTAATATTTGATTTAGGGTCAATTTAAGTCATTTCAGGCCAAGGACGATTACGCTGTTTTCTTGGACGTTAACAACTGTTTTTTATGTCCCATTTCTAGAAATATAAAGGCATAACAAGAAAATTGGAAGAATGGTAATGAATGCATCAGTGAAAATGACGAATTCTAGCGTAGTCGTTAAAAATGCAGCAGGGATCGATAAAAAGCGTTTTGGCTGGTTATTGAGTCCTGGGCTTCCTGTGATTGGCATGGGCATTTTAGCGGGCTATCATTTTGGCCCGAAACCCACTAAGAAAATCTTCGCTTTGGGTGGGCCGCTGTTACTGCATGTCATTATTCCTGCGGTAGATGGTCTGGTCGGTGCAGATGAAAATAATCCTTCGGATGATGAAATTAAGGTCTTGGTAAATGACCCGTACTATGACCGTATAGTGAAATTGTTTATTCCGCTACAAATGGCAGCCAATTTGTTTGCAGGTTATGTGGTGACTCGCCAAAATGTATCGATGCTCGACCAAATATTATTGGGTGTTTCCATGGGGGCAATTAATGGAGTAGCAGTGAATACAGCACATGAGCTGTGTCACCGTCCTAAAAAATCAGATCATTATTGGTCACACATGACTTTAGCGCCGTTGGTCTACAACCATTTCCGCATTGAGCACCCTTATGGGCATCATAAACGTGCTGCAACGCCAGAAGATCCTGCTTCATCGAAAATGGGGGAGACTTTTTATGAGTTTTGGCCACGCACCGTTTTCGGTGGGCTGAAGTCGGCTGTTGAAATTGAACATAAGCGCCTAAAACGAAAAGGACTGTCTTTCTTCTCTAAAGAAAATGAACTATTTCATGGATGGGCGATGAGTGCTGGTTTTCATGCAAGCATGTTGAAGTTGTTTGGTAAAAAAGTGACGCCATATCTAGTGACACAAGCATTTTATGGCGTGAGTCTGTTTGAAATTATTAATTATATTGAACACTATGGTTTAAAGCGTAGCCAAAAAGAAGATGGCAGCTATGCGCGAACCATGCCAGAACACAGCTGGAATAATAACAATATTGTGACTAATTTATTCTTATATCAGCTACAACGCCATTCAGATCATCATGCCTATCCAACCCGCCCATTTCAGGCCTTAAGACATTTTGATGAAGCCCCTGAGCTACCGAGTGGTTATGCCACCATGTTAATTCCAGCGTTAATTCCAAAGCTATGGTTTAAAATGATGGATCAACGAGTGTTCGATCACTACGAAGGTGATTTGACCAAAGCCAATATCTTGCCAAAGCGCCGTGCTCAAATCTTTAAGAAATTTGGATTAAGTGCTGACTCAACTGTGATATTTCAGCGATAACAAGCTGCATACATAGTTGACATCGAACTTACATTCATTGATTCGTTGAGTGCCTGTAAGTTCGATGATCATGATAGTCGTACTGCTAAACTTTCTTTTTGAATAGGCATATAATGCCGAGTATGTAGTGAAAATATTGAACAGAAATGACACCTGCAACCAAACTTTTAAAAGCCAATAAAATCGATTTTTCTATTCATGAATATGAACATGATGCCAATGCAAAAAGTTTTGGGCTTGAAGCCGCGGAAAAATTAAATCTACGTGTCGAAGAGGTGTTTAAAACACTGTTGGTGACCGACGAAAAAAACTATTTTGTTGCGATTCTTCCTGTACATCATCAGTTAAATTTAAAAAAAGTTGCACAGGCAGTGGGGGCAAAAAAACTAAAAATGTCCGACCCTAAAGATGCAGAACGACTGACAGGTTATTTGGTCGGTGGGATTAGTCCTGTTGGACAGAAAAAAAGGTTAAAAACCGTGATTGACCAAAGCGCAGTACAGTTGGAAAAACTCTATGTCAGTGGGGGGAAGCGCGGCTTAGATATCGGTTTAAAACCGCAGGATTTAGCAAAAGTGCTTTCAGCCACTTTTGCAGATGTACTGGATGAATAAAGAGCAGTGGCGTCTTAGCTGCTTTATCTATATTAATTTAGTCTTGAGTTCTTTTTAGTATTAATTTGAGCACAAATGAAAGCCCATTCAGTCACCTGAATGGGCTTTTCCTTATGAAATATAGGGAAATTTTATAGTTCGAATCAATTATAAATTCATAAACTATCATTTAAAGCTATGGTGTAATTTTATATAGGCTTTATTAGAAAAACTGATTAAATTTTTAAAAGTATTAAAAAACAATAATATATGTTGGTGTAGTGCGTATGTTTTCAAAAATAAACAAAATTGCAAATATAAATGATAATAATTACCATTAACATGCTTTTGCAGCGTTGGCCAACGTGAACACCTTTAAGAAACATAATTACATGAAATGAGCTTGGAATAAGCTTTAAAAAGAGGAAATGGTCAGATGAAAGAGCTAGCCAATCGCTTGGCGATGCAGCATCTTGTCAATGCATACTCACAAGAAACAGGCAAGGCAAGCTTGTTTGAGAAGTATCAACAAAATTCAACTCAACTCGCGTTTAGCCAAGGTTTGACGCTGTTATCTTTGCCGCTTAGTTTAATCCAAGCACAGCTTTTTGTTCCGTTAAGCTATGTCAGTCGTGTTGGGCGACATCGTATTGCGGCTTTACCGCAAATTTTTCAAAAAGGCCAAAAGCTTAACTTTAGCGCAGCAGCCATGGTCAGTTTGCTACTAGAAGAGTTAGTGCAACAATCCGAAGGCCGTGTCGATGCTGCATCTTTGGTTGAGCGTTGGATTCAAAGTCGTGATGCATTACAACAGTTTTTAAATATTCGGGCAGAAGATTTTGATGCGCTCGTACAGGTTGAGCAAGGTTTCATAGAGTCTGAACAGGCTTTGATTTTAGGTCATAGCATGCATCCTGCACCGAAAAGCCGAACAGGTTTTGTCCATGAGGACTGGCAAAAATATTCACCAGAAGCTTGTGGTCAGACCCAGCTGCATTATTGGCTGGTGGCACCGGAATATATTGCAGAAGGAACTGCGCTTGAGCAGGCTTTTTCGATACAACTTAAACAAGAAATCAAATGGCATTTGTCTGAATCGGAACTTGAGACTTTAGCTGCATATGCACATTACAAGCTTTTACCACTGCATCCATGGCAAGCCCGCTATTTACAAAGTAAAGCATGGTTTAAAAGTTTAAAGGCTAAACTGAAAATCATCGATTTGGGCGAAAAAGCATGGATATTTTCACCAACCACTTCTGTACGTACTTTGGCGAGTCTTAACGCGCCGTGGATGCTGAAACCTTCGCTTTCAGTGATGATTACCAACTCTATTCGCGTCAATTTAGCAAAAGAATGTCACCGAGGAGAAATGACCCATCGACTTTGGCACAGTGAGTTAGGGCAAAGTATTTTAAAACAATGTCCAACTCTAAAAGCGGTCAATGATCCTGCATGGATTGCTCTTCAGTTGGATGGTGAAATCATCGATGAAACGATTTGTATTGTGCGTGATCAGCCTTTTATTCCTGCACAGCAAGTCACGTGTATTGCTTCATTGTGTCAGGACCATCCCGTAGAAGAACGTAATCGTTTTAATGCATTATTTGATCAGATTGCTTTTCAACAAAAGTTGGAGGATAAGGCGAAAATCGCACATGATTGGTTTAAGACCTTTTTAAACATTAGTCTGAGCCCACTCATGTACGTCTACCATCGTTATGGTATGGCCTTTGAGTCACATCAGCAAAATGTCTTGGTTGAATTGAAAGATGGCTGGCCACAGTGGCTATGGCTCCGGGACAATCAAGGTTTTTATTATATCGAAGAACTCGCAGATGAAATTTTACAACAATTTCCAGAACTGCATGATAAAGCCCATGCAGTAGGCTCCAAGACTTTTGTCGATGAACGTTTTAGTTATTATTTCTTTGGCAATACCTTGTTTGGCATCATCAATGCCATCGGTGCAACAGGTTTTGTCAGTGAGCAAGATTTACTGTCTGTTTTACAGCAACACCTCTTTGACCTTTTGAAGCAATACCCAGACAGTAGTTTGATTCAAAGTCTGTTGTATCAACCAACGCTGCCTTATAAGGGTAACTTACTGACCCGTTTATATGAACTGGATGAATTGATTGCACCCGTTGAAAATCAGTCTGTCTATATTCAGTTAGCCAATCCGCTATATATCAAACAAGAGGATGCCCTCTATGCTTGATTTTATTGCGATTGGTCTTGGACCATTTAACTTAAGCCTAGCCAGTTTGTTGCATGAAAAGACAGAATTGCACTATCTGTTTTTTGAAAAAAAAGCGCAGTTTGACTGGCATGCAGGTATGCAACTGCCCAATACGGTCTTGCAAGTCCCATTCATGGCGGATTTGGTGTCGATGGTTGATCCGACCAGTCCGTTGAGTTTTTTGAATTACCTAAAATCACAGCAGCGCTTATATAAGTTCTACTTCCTTGAGCAGCCTCATATTCCGCGCCGTGAATACAACCATTATTGCCAGTGGGTGGCAGATCAACTGGGCCATATACAGTATCAATCGACGGTCAAGGCCATTTATGCCAAGAACGAAGGTTTTGAGGTGGTGGTTGAGCAAGGCGGCCGTTTTATTCGTTACTTGTGTCGAAACTTGGTGATTGGTTCGGGCAGCCAGCCTTATTTGCCTGAATGTCTGCGTAAGTTACAACAACAAGTCCCTGAAAAATGTATTCATTCAGCAGAGTACTTAACCCATAAAAAAGGCAAGCTCAAAGGCAATGTTGTCGTCTTAGGCTCAGGACAGTCTTCGGCTGAAGTCTTTTTAGATTTGTTCGATCAGCAGTATCAACATGATGGTGTACCAGCAGCTGACTTCAAGTTGCATTGGCTGACGCGTTCCAATGGTTTTTTCCCGATGGAATATGCACCATTGGGCTTGGAACATTTTAGTCCGAACTATACCCAACATTTTTATAGACTCTCAGAAACACAAAAAGCAGCGCAGTTGAAAGATCAAGGCTTGCTGTACAAAGGCATTAGTGCCAAAACCATACGTGAGATTTACCAAAAACTTTACCACCGTAGTATTGCCTCTGCTATACAAGCAACACATTTGCATGCACAAATCCAGTTGCTTGATGCTGAGTTAGTGGAAAGTCAGCAGATTCGCTTGAGCCTTGAACATACCGTAACTGAGCAACGTTTTTATATGGATGTTGATTTTGTGGTGGCATCTACAGGTTATTACAGCCCTGAGTTTTCATTTTTTAAATACTTAAAACCCTTGATTTCAACAGATCAAGCGGGGCGGTGGAAAGTGAGCCAAGACTATCGATTGCAGCATACAGCAATGGGTGAAATTTATGTGCAAAACCAAGAAATGCACAGTCATGGCGTAGGCACACCGGATTTAGGCTTAGGCGCTTTTCGTGCTGCGACCATTGCCAATCAACTACTGGGTTATCAGCTCTATGAAATAGGAAGTAATGAACAGACATTTCAACATTTCAGAGCTGAGCAGAACCCCGAAATGTATGTGCAGCATGACACATCCACTACACGAACAGCAGCTTTAGCACCATCGAGTTCTAAATCAAAAAATATTGAGCAGCGCAAAATACAAACAGGGTCACATCCCTCTATGAAGCCTTATACATTCGAGAAAATAATATGAGCTTTGCACAACTTCAAGTGAATCAGAAACAGTGGCGTTTGGCAGGACAGCGCTTAATTGAAATGGCGATTGCTGAATTTTTATATGAAGAAATTATTCAAGTAACCCATTTAAAGGACAATCGTTACCAGCTGACGTTGGATGATCAAACCTATACTTTTAAAGCACAAAACTATTTATTGGGACATTGGCAGATTGAGGAGGGTTCAGTACGTGAGTTGAGCGTGGTTGAAGACTTGCCTGCATGGAATTTACACACTTTCATTCGCGCGTTTTCAAATCAAACCGAAGTTAAGCCTTTTACCAAGGCATATCTCATCAAAGAAATGAACAATACATGGTTAGCTGAGGCGCATTTATTTGATGAACGTCGTTTAAGCAGTGAAGCGGCATTGACGGCATCGCATCATGAAATTGAAGGTATGCTCCGTGGTCATCCGTGGTTGATTATGAGCAAAGGTCGTATGGGTTTTGGTTATGACGACTACTTAAGTGCCGCTCCTGAACTTTCGCCAACGGTCAAAGTGCTGTGGCTCGCGGTGCATCGTGATTTGGCAGAGTTCCGTTCTACCGAGGAGTGGCAAGCGGGGAGACTTTATCAATATGAGTTGGATGCAGAAGAGTTAGAGAGCTTTGAACAACAGTTACATGAAAGAGGCTGCTCTTGTCGTGACTATTTCCTTATTCCAGTACATGCATGGCAGTGGCATCAATGGTTAGTGCCAACTTATGCCAATGAAATCGTGGATCAGCGCATTATTGAATTAGGCGTTGGCCAAGATGACTATGTACCTATGCAGTCGATTCGTACGCTTTGCAATATCAGTCAGCCTGAGCGTCATTATGTCAAATTACCTGTCAGTATCTTCAATACTGCGGTGTATCGTGGGTTGCCGTCTAAACGAAACTTAGCAGCTCCGGCCGTCACAGCTTGGTTAAAGCAGATTCAATCTCAAGATCCAGACTTAAAACAGTCAGGCGTTGCATTCTTAGGTGAAGTGGCAACTTTGACTATTCATCAGCCATGTTTTGATCAGATTGAAGGTGCGCCGTATCAGTTTAAAGAACTGTTTGGATGTTTGTGGCGTGAAAGTGTAGATCCAGTGATTGGAACAGGTGAACAGGCACTTTCTCAAGCGGCTTTATTACATCGAGATATCAATGGCCAGTCAATATTAGCTGTGTTGATTCAGGCGTCGGGTTTGAGTCCATTACAGTGGTTAAAACGCTTTGCCGAAGTATCTGTTACTCCACTCTTAATCTGCTTGTACAAATATGGCTTGGCTTTTTCTCCACATGGGGAAAACACCATGCTCATTCATGCCAATGGCGTACCGCAGAAAATGGTGCTGAAAGACTTTATTGATGATGTCAATTTGGTTGATGAGGACTTTCCAGAATTGGCCAGTTTACCGATCGAAGGACAAATTTTACTGCGTCATCCTGCGCATGAACTCAGCCATTTTATTTTCACTGGGCTGTTTATGGTGCATTACCGTTATATCTGTAATGTATTTCTACAAGACTATCCTGAGCATAGCGAAGTTGAATTTTGGCAAAGCATTTCATCGGTCATTGATGCTTTTCATCAGGCGCATCCAGAGTTGGCAGAACGCATTGAAAAATTTGCCATGTTTAGAGCCGAATTTGAAAAAATTTGTTTAAACCGAGTGCGTCTATTTACCACCAGTTATAACGACGAAGCAGAACGTCCTGTCCCTGTATTTTTAGATCCAATTGCCAATCCTGTCAGCCCTGAAACCTTAAAACGATGGTCAGAGCAGGTATCCAAGTCAACTGACGATACAACGACAAAGCGTATCGCATCATAAAAAACCAAAAAATTAGCAGGCTTCCACATGAAAACACTTTCACAACAACTTCCCAATTTTTACGAATACTATGAGAATGAGACGCAATTTTACTTGCGCCAAGTACAGTATCCGCAGGACTTAGTACTGTTACATAAATGGATGCATGAGCCTCATGTTATTCCACAGTGGCAGCTGAATAAGTCTGAAATTGATCTCGCGGTGTATTTTGAAAAAATGCTGGCCGATGACCATCACCGTTTGTTGATCGTAGGTGTGGATGGACAGGATGTGGGCTATACCGAAATCTATGAAGGCAAGCGTGACCGTCTAGGACGTTATTACGATGGTGATGATTTAGACCTCGGGTGGCACTTACTGTTTGGTGAAAAGTCGGCTTTTGGTAAAGGCTATTTGCGTCCAGTAATGAGGCTATTAGGTTTTTATATTTTTGAAAATGCACCTTCCGACAAAATTGTCGGGGAGCCTGACCATACGGTTAAACCCTATGCAGCAGTGGTCGAAGAAATGTGCTATGAGGCGCAGCGCTTAATCCCGATGCCTGAAAAAACGGCCATGTTGTATTACTGCTTTAAACAAAAATTCTATGAAAAATTTGGAGGGTATTTAACTGATTCAAATGCATTTATGCAAAACCATAACCCACTCAATAGGACTGAGGAACTTACATGAGCTATAGCTCAGAACATATACAAATCATGGATATGCGCTTTTCAGCGCATGTCACTGTCGCCGAATTTGAACAATGGCTCAGTCAAGTCGAACGTTTTTTCTTAAAAAAACAGAACTTTGTTTTGGTCATGCAAACCGAAGTCGGGACGGAATTTCCTGAAGAATACCGTCAACTGCAAGCTGTTTGGTACAAAAAATACAAACAACTTTTTTTTCAATACTGCTTGGGTTTGGTTCGAATTGCACAAGACCCAACCGATCAACAACGACTGAATACACCTTCACTGCATGCTGCATGGCGGGTGCCTTACTACGTCACACTTGATCATTCTGATGCACTGCAATGGGCAGTGCAGAGGTGGATATGCACAACCTAAATACACAAAGAGCAACACGCCAAATCTCAGCTTTGAGCTTAGCCGTTGTCATTGTTTTATATCTGGCACATGCCTTGCCTTTGTATTTTTACAATGTGGCATTGCCCGCTATTTTGCGACATCAGGGAGTAGATTTACGTTGGATTGGAATGCTGTCGCTGCTTTATATTCCATGGGCGTTTAAGTTTTTATGGGCACCACTCATTGACCGACTCTATATCAAAAAGTTAGGTAAAAGAAAAACATGGTTGCTCTTTACACAAGTAGCACTGGTACTTGGGGTATTGGCCTTGGCATTTACCCAGTTCTCTTATGGCCTCGCGGTGTTTGTTGTGATTGGCTTGTGGATTTCAAGCTTTGCGGCGACCCAAGACATTGCCATAGATGGTTATACCGTAGAAACCTTTTCAGCGTCTGAATATCGTCTAGGCAGTATGGCTCAGAGTATAGGGGTCGCTTTGGGGAGTATGTTGGGTGGTGCAGCGACATTATGGCTATATCAATATTACGGTTGGGAAAGCGCATTGGTGTGTTTAGCACTCATGACCGCTTTAACGATGTTTGCTGTTTTTTATATTCAAGAAAATGCAAACGAACAGACGAATATCGCTAAACAAGCCCCAAGCTTAATCCGTGCTTTTAAACGACCAGAGATTCTATCTGCCTTGGCACTGATCCTGTGTTATCGCGTGGTTGAAGCACCTGCAATGGCGATGCTCAATCCAATGCTGATTGACCAGAAATGGACGCTTGCCCAAATTGGGGTGCTGATGTCTGTGATTGGAGCAGGTGTTGGTTTGTTGGCGGCTGTGAGTGCCGCATTTTTATTGAAAAAAATTCAGGCTACACAGTTGCTCATTTGGGCGGGGTGGTGCCGAACAGCATTGTATGGGGCGATTGGCGCAGCCATTATTTTGGGTTGGTTAAACCAGTGGCATCTGCTCTTGGGGGGATTTGTCATTGTCATGCTTGCGATTCGTTATGTCGCGATGACTTCGTTATATGCCTATTTCATGCAAAGCAGTTCCAAAGAACAGGCAGGCACTGATTTCACCATTTTAGTGTGCTTTGAGCTACTGGTTTATTTCATCGGGGGAGCCGCATCGGGCTTTTTAGCCAAAGCACTTGGCTATGGCAATTTTTATGTGGTGTTGGCGGTTGCGTCTGTAGTCAGTGTACTACTGAGCCAATACATCATTACACGTCATCAAAAAACTCAACAAAAACTGTTGAATCAAGAAGTTTAATAAAAGGAAAAAGAAATGAACCGTTTTATGTTACCTATGCAGTTGACTTGTTTAACACTGGCTGTATGTACACAGTTATATGCTCAAGATAACGTTCTAACAAATTCAGCAAGTCAGACAAGCGGTGTTGAAGCCCAACAAAAAGAAACCACACAACTTGCACCGATTGTGATGACAGCAACCCGCTCTGCAAAGAGTATTGCGGACATTGCAGGCACTGTTTATAGCATCGATCAAGCTGAAATTGAGAAACAGGCCAATGCTGGCAAGAGCATTGCCGATATTTTGGGAACACTGGTTCCATCCCTTACACCGAGTAGTGGAACAACATCAAACTATGGCATGACCATGCGCGGTCGTGTGGTGCAATACATGATTGATGGTGTGCCACAAACGGGTTATCGCGATGGTTCACGCCAATTAAATAGCATTCAACCGTCTATGATTGAACGTATTGAGGTGGTTTCAGGGGCGACCAGTATTTATGGCTCTGGAGCAACAGGCGGGATTATTAATATTATTACTAAACGTGGTGGTCAAGACCCAATTAGCTTTGAAACTAAAGTTGGGGTGACGGCGGGTAATAACTTTAAAGCTGATGCTATGGCTTATGAAGCATCACAAAGTGTCTTATTTAATCAAGGGGCATTGCAAGGAGCCTTCGGTGCAAGTTATACCACACGCGGTGAAATTCAGGATAGCCATGGCAACCGCATAGGACCTGAGGTTGCGCAGACTGACCGTCAAGATACGGACACATTGGACCTCAATGGTCGTTTGACGTGGAATATTTCAGATGAACAAAGTTTAAGTTTTGGTGCACAATATTTTAATGATGAACAAGACAGTGAGTATGGACCTGACTATGGTCCAGATTTAGCTTATGTAAAACGAGACCCGACCTATACAGCCAGCCTTGCTGCAGTTAAAGGCATGCAACTTGAGACTCAACCTCAAACTGAACGCTATGCATTTAATACACAATATGAAAATCAAAATGTATTGGGTCATACCTTAAATGCCGAAGCGTATTATCGTAACGAACAGGCGCGTTGGTTTCCTTCAGCTCAAGCAATGGGTGGCGGTTTATACCTCGTTTATCAATCGGAAACAGATATTGATGTGTACGGTGCGCGTGTTGCTTTGCAGAAACAGTTTGATTTAAATGGTCGCAATTTGGGACTCAGCTACGGCATTGATTATGAAAATGAACAAGATGAACAAAATATTCAAATGTATGATAGTGCTGTATTTGTTGCCAGCAACGGTCTAAATTATAAACCTTTTAATTATTATGCTTTTGGACCTGATGTAGAAACAGAAAAGTTGGGTACTTTTGTGCAAACGGACTTTGATGTAACGGATCGTTTAGGTTTAAAAGCAGGGGTACGTTATGAGCGTGTAGAAAGCCAAGTAGAGGAATCGACGCCGTATATGGAGGCAATTACAGCGGACTTGCAGCCAGGCTACCAAGCCAAAACTTTAAATGGCGGTAAGGTAAAGCATGATGCGACATTATTTAATTTGGGCGCGGTTTATCACTTAACAGATGCTCAACAAATGTTTGCAAACTTTTCTCAAGGATCCAATTTACCTGATATTCAACGTATGCTTCGTGATGTACCCGCAAGTTTTACTGTGAATAGTCAAACTATTGATCCAATTAAAGTCAATAACTATGAGCTGGGATGGCGTGTACAAGCTGCAAACGGTTTAAATGCGAGTGTCACCACTTTCTATAATGACTCAGATAAAAGTTTAAAATTTGGCCGTCCCAACTACACGATTGAAGTCCTAGATACCGATGAGCGCGTTTATGGTGTTGAAGGAAATCTGTCATATCGACTACAGCCAAATTGGACAGTGGGTGGAACCATGGCTTATACCCGCGGACAATTTAAAAATACCGCAGGAAAGTGGCAAGAGCTAGATGCAATCCGTGTTGCACCACTGAAAGGTACAGCATTTTCTGAGTGGCAGTTTAACAACGATATGAGCCTGCGTGTTCAAGCACTTGCTATCGGTGGTACTGATAAAGCCAAAAAAGATGCTGTAAAGTACGGTTCAACGGTTCCTGCTGAAATCAAAGGTTTCGCAACAATGGACGTCATAGCCAATGCCAAAGCAGGCCCAGGTACGGTCGGATTTGGTGTATATAACGTTTGGAATACGGACTACAAATCAGTCTATAGTCAAGCGGTGGAGTCAGTTTATGGTGCTATTTCAAGCTTACCTGCTCAAGGTCGAACCTATGGTTTGAGCTACACATTAAAATACTAATTGCACAACCAGAGGTAGCTTTCAGCTACCTCTTTGCTTTGTAATCTCGCCTTAAGAAATGGTTTAAATAATAAAATGAATAGCAATAACAAAATCTTTATTGCAGGCAGCCTTGCCAATGGCGCTTGTTTTTCGATGATTTTACCTTTACTTGCGCCGTTTATTCGGCAACTGGGCTTGACGGAACTGCAAGGTGGAGCGTTGGTTTCGGCTGGTGCTTTGGTGATGGCCATCTCAGCTATTTATATTTCTAAACAAACTCAAAAAATCAGCATTTATCAATTGTTAAGTATCGGTTTTATCGGTATGGCGATCACTTGGGGCTTATTTGCGGCGGTACTCAGTTATGGGCTGAGTTATGCCATTTCATTTGCTGCTTTGTTTAGTTTATTGATATTGACCCGTGCCAGTACTGGCTTTTTTATGGCGATGCCACAAATTGCGCTGCAAAGTTATGTCATGACGGCTTTTCACAGTGAACAGGAACGTAGCCAGAATATGGCGAAGTTTGGCGCGCTGAACAGTTTAGGCGTGGTGATAGGTCCTTTAGCGACGACATTATTGCTGACATGGAGCATGTTGACACCGTTATGGGGCGCAGTGGCTATTCTAACGAGTATGGCTGCTTGGATTGTACTAGGCTTTCAAGGAAAGCAAGCATCACAGACACAAGAATGGGACGAAACCACAGCTAAATTACAAGACGTGTCTACAGAAAAGCTGCAATGGTCAAAGTTAGGGATTTGGTTATTGCTGGGTTTTAGCTTATATGTCGCGATTGTCACCCTGAATTTAACTGCTGGTTTTTATATCCAAGATCGATTCCATTTCGACACGTATCAGAGTGCAGTGTATTTTTCTCAGTGTTCATTGATTGTGGGGATAGCGCTCGTTTTGATGCAACTGGCGATTTCAAAATGGTTTAAATGGTCAATTAAACAATTACTTTGGATCGGTCTTGTGACGATGGTTTTAGGTTTATTACTTTCACTGAGTGCTGGTCAGATTTGGACTTTCCAAGCGGCTTATGTTTTTTACGGCATCGCCGTGGCCTGTTTAATTCCAGCTTTTACCACAGGGGCAGCCCAAACCGCACCAGCCACGCTACAAACTAAAATTGCCAGTTTATGCACAGCTACGCAAGCACTGAGTTTCGTTTTTGCACCTTTACTAAGTACAGGCTTATATCAATGGAATCAACATTTACCCTATTATTTTCTATTGGCGTTGATGACGGGGCTGATGCTGTACTTTAGCTTTAAACACATACAAGCCAACAAGGATCTCAGTAGTGTGGCATGAGATCCTTTATTGATGGTGTTTAACCAAGAAGATAAACGACAGCGTGAATTAAACTTGGGCCAAACAGCACCATGAAAATACCTGCCAAAACCATACTGAGACAGGCCGCGACACCTTCTTCTTTATGACGTCTGAACGCAGTACTGGTACCAAAACCATGTGCGGCACTACCTAATGACGCACCTTGAGCAAATTTAGAATCCAATTTTAGAACAAGTAATACGGTGTTGGCCAAGAGTCCACCAACGATCCCCGTAATCACAGTGAATAAAATCACCAGCTCGACTGAGCCTCCGACGGCTTGAGTGACCTCCATGGCAAAAGGGGTAGAGATAGAGCGGCTCATCAAACTATAACTGGTTGCAGCATCGAAATGGAATAAACGTGCCAAGTAAAAAGAGCTGACTACACCAACCAACATACCCACGATTATGCCTAAAGCAATTGAAAAAGCATGCTGTTGAATGACTTTGCGATATTCATAAATCGGAATGGCAAACGCGACCGTTGCAGGGCCTAACATCCAGACTAACCATTTGCTGTAGTACATATAGTTGTCATACTGAATGTTGAAAAACACTAGACACAAAATAATCAGACAGGGAATAAAAATCGCTGGTGAGAGCAATACATACGGGTGTTTCTGATAAAACTTTTTACCCCAAAGATAGGCCAGTACCGTTCCGATAAAACAGATCAAGGCAACGAAATGAATATGCATGATCGTTCCTTAAATTTGACTTTTCAGCTGATGTGACTGCTTGGACTTTTTTTGAAACTTGGCTTCAAGCTTAAAGCCCAAGAAAACACAGTAGGCAGTGCAGGTCATCACGCAAATGGTCCCAAGGACAATAGATAAAACCAGTTGCCAACCTTGGGTAAGAAAAAGATGTTTATATTTGATTAAGCCAATAATACAAGGAATAAAAAACAACAACAGTTCAGCTAAAAGTAAATCCGAACCCGACTTAACCCAGTCCAGCTTAAATAGACCCGCTAACAGAGAAATAAGTAAAAGCGTTAGACCCACGACCCCACCTGATATCGGTAAAGACAGGGCGACTTGTATCAGCGTTCCGATATACCAAATCCCAATCAGCAAAGCTACTTGAAGAGTAGAACGATAAGGCAATTTGAACGAAAGCATTGGAAGACCACAGGGTATAAGTTGTTGGTGTTATTTTAAGTTTGACCTGATCTTGTAATTATGAATAATAAAATAATAATTATGCTTAATTGGAATAATTTTGGATTTTAAAGCGCTAAAAATATTTGTGCAGCTGGTGAAAAGTCACAGTTTTAGTCTTGCTGCGGAGGAACTATCTGTGACTCAACCCACTATTAGTAAATCTTTAAAACAATTAGAAGACGAGATAGGACTGCCTCTATTTCATAAAGGTGAAGCAGGGCGCAAGCGAGAAGTCAAACTGACCTATATGGGAGAACAAGTTTATCTACATGCCGTGCAGATTTTGCAGCAGGAGCAACAGATCTTTGAAGCAGCAGATCAAATTCGTGGGTTGAAACAAGGTGTGCTGAGATTGGGGTTGCCACCTTTAGGCTCAGTATTGTTGAGTTCCTTAATTGTTAAATTTCACAAATTGTATCCCAACATTGAGTTGAACTTTTTAGAAGTCGGTGCAACAGGCATTGAAGAAGCCATTTTGGCCAAAAAAATTGACGTTGGGATTTTATTGGGCGAGTTAAAACCCAGCATTCAAGGCATTCAAATTATCGATTCACCGTTGTGTTTGCTTTCCAACTACGATTCACAGTGGAGAAAGCGCGATGTGGTACAGTTTGCTGAACTTAAAGAAGAGTCATTTTTACTGTATGCAGACACCTTTACTTTAAACCATGTGATTCTAGATGCGGCGATGGCGGCTGGTTTTGAACCCAAAGTGTTATGCAAAAGTAGCCAGTGGGACTTTATTGCCAAAATGGTCGAGTCAGGTGTCGGTATTGCTTTATTGCCGCAAATTTATTGTGAGCAGTTAGATCGCGCAAAATTCAGCGTCAGTCTAGTGGAACAACCAAGCTTGCGGTGGAACTTAAATATGGCATGGAATTCAACCGTGGTGATGAATCCTGCAACACGTGCATGGTTATCGATCATTGATGAATATAAAGATCAAATTCATTTTTAGATATTTCATCTTCAAACACGCTTTATTAAAAAATGATCACTTTGATTACGTTCTGATTACCTAAGATTACCTTATGCTTACAAAAAAATGCCTAAATGCCAATTTATTGATCAATAATTAAACAAAAATGTTTCATAAAATCAGATCAAAGTCTCTGTGCCCGATTTTTGTATAGTCTAAGTGCAAACATAAAAACGGAGGCTAAATGTTTAAATTTAAGAATGATATTGTGCACGGTGCGCTTTTTGACATGGATGGAACAATGTTTGATACCGAACGTTTACGGTTTCAAACCTTGAAACAGGCATCCAAAGAGCTAATTGGGGTCGAGTTTTCAGATGCCTACCTTATGGCATGTTTAGGCTTAAGCGCTCGAAGTGCGGAAGCCTTGGCGCAAAAGCAATATGGACAGGAAGTTCCCTATGCAGAGATTCGTAAGCGAGCAGATGAATTAGAATTAGAAACAGTGCGCCAATATGGTGTGCCGATTAAAAAAGGTTTGGTACAAGTTCTAGAACGCTTACGTAAAGCAGGATTACGTATGGCCGTGGCGACTTCTAGCCGAAGAGCGATTGCTGAAGAGTATTTAATCAATGCCAATGTTTATAAGTTTTTTGATGTTTTGGTCTGTGGTGATGAGGTTGAAAAGGGGAAACCACATCCTGAAATTTTTTTAAGTGCAGCGCAAAAACTGAACCTCGAACCTGCGCAGTGTTTCATGTTTGAAGACTCTGAAAATGGTATCCGCTCGGCACATGATGCTGGGGGCATCTGTGTACTGTTTAAAGATATTAAAGAACCCAATGCAAGCATGTTGGCACATGCCAATTATTATTTTGAAAATATGTATGACTATCTAACAGAATTAGATATCTACAGCTCACATCTGGAAATGCCTAATTTACAAGAAAGCTTTCCTCAAACTTTAAATCAACTAACTGTGGGGATTCATGGGTTTGGTGCCATTGGCGGAGGCTATATTGCACAAATCCTGTCGCATTGGGATGGCTATACGCGTCCTAAAAAAATCTATGCGTCTACACGTAACAGTTTATACCGTTCAGCCGTAAATGCTTTTGGCGCATATTGCATACGTTATGGGCAAGTGTCTTATGATGAGCGTATTGAAAATATGCATATTATTGATGCTGAAGACTTACAGCAGATGCATGCCATGTACGTCGAGTCGAGTTTAATTGCGATTTGTTTAGCTGAAAATGCATTAGCCAGTGAAGCTGCAACCATTGCACAGGGCCTCTATGCACGCTATCTGGCGCAAGATGAGCAAGTTCAAACTCCACTGACGCTGTTAATTATCTTAAATAAAATTGGTGCCAAGCAGTTGGTTCTAGAGCAGGTACGTAAAGCCTTGGTAGAATTAACAGACCATGCTGTTGCTGATTTTATTTTAGAGCAGCACTATTTCTGCGATACGGTTGTGAACCGTATGGTATCTAAGCTGAGCGATAAAAATCTATATCGTCAACTGTGCATTAAATACAATATTTTTAAGCAATATCAACTTGATGACGAGAGTAATCAAATTGAAGTTGAAGATGTCAGTAAACTCAGCGTAGATCAAGAACGCCGTGCCAGTGAATATGTAGAAGATTTAAGACAAAATTTCCAACCGAGTCATATTTTACAGCATATGGATTTAATTCTTTTCAATGCTGAAATGGATATGCCAATCTATGTGGAAAACAAAAGTCCCTTACTCAGTAAAATGCGTCAAATGATCTTGGTAGATCAAATTTCAGATATTCAACTTATTAAAAACCGCTTATGGAATGGCGTACATGCCATGACTGCGTGGTATGCCAGCCTACTCGGGCATCAGACCATTGGTGTAGCGATGGGCGATCCGCGAGTGCAGTATTATGTTGAAAAACTGCTTGCAGAAGTGACGCAAGGTCTGGCGCACTATCTGCCAAAACGCAAAAATGATTTAACGCGTTTAGCCCGAAGTTTTGATCAATCTTGCCAGTATGCCTATAAAGACCCATGTAGTCGGGTTGGGCGTGATCCACTGCGTAAGTTGAGTGCATTTGAACGTGTATTTTCATCGGTCGCGTACAATGTTTCAAACGGATTTTCTTTTGAAGCGCTATTAAGTGGTGCGATTTTTGGCTATCTGTATTTGATGGAAGAAGAGAGCCAGCCTGTGGATGTATTGTTAGGGCATCTGAAGCAGCAACTTCAACAGATGAACCTGTCAAAAGCACACAAAAAGGCGCTGTATTATGTCATTCAAAAACGTCTCAATGAATATCAAAAAGGTGAGCTGGGAATGGAAGACTTTATGATCCATGACCAACCTCAAAAGGCTGAAATGAGCTGTGCTTAAGTCTTCATGACGTTCAGATGTCTTTGAGCCGACTAAAATGTGAAAACAACATAAGAAAAGCTGGGTAAAAAGGGCTTTTCTTATGGTCTTAAATCTTTTAACGTTAGACCTAAGAGAGACTTGGTTTTTTACAATGAAATGGGATGAGATCGGAGAACAACCGTGTTCAATTGCACGAACGCTGTCGGTGATTGGCGATCGGTGGACGATGTTGATTTTACGAAATGCATTCTTGGGTGCACGCCGTTTTGAAAGTTTTCAACAAAATTTGGGTGTCACTCGTCATGTGCTTTCTGAGCGTTTAAAGCGTTTGGTTGAACATGATATTTTGGAGAAAAGACCCTATACAGATCGTCAAGAGCGCTTTGAATATTGTTTGACTGAAAAAGGTTTGGCTTTATACCCTGTGCTGATGTCCATGGCAACATGGGCCGATCAATGGATGGACGAGGGCTTAGGTCGTCCCGTGCAATTTATCCATAAAACCTGCGGGCATAGCATTCAGCCATATTTGGTTTGTAACGAATGTGGTGATGCCATACATTCCAAAGACATCAAAGCGATACCGACACAGGTTTATGTCGATGCTTTAGCTGCTCAATCAGACGTTAAACAAGCTTAAGTTTATAAACAGTTTGCAGGTTTTGGCACGCCTGCCAAACGACTCAGATGGCGCGCTACAAGCCCAGTATTAAACTTTTCTTGCAGTATGGCATTATTGATGTCTGCACTGACTGTTTTCATTAAAAACTTAATCAGCGGACGTGTTGCAGGTGAGTGTCCAAACTGTTGGTAAAACTGACGCACTGCCATGAGGATTTCAAAGTGCCAATCAGTCAATTCAAGCTCTAAAGATTTTGCTAGCTCTTTTGCAACCTCTTGATTCCAAATGGTGTAATCAACCAAATGACCATCTTGGTCTAATTCTAAATTCATCTAAACACTCAAAATTATTTTAAATTGATACAACGACTATGGCTTAAGCATAGCTCAGCAAACCGAACATAGCTGATGGTTTCTAGGTTACTCGAATGGATAGCAGCAATATTTTCAGCATCCTGTTCAAGCACAAATACACAAGCTAGCTGCTGAATAAAAGTATGTTGTATATACAGGGCTGCATCACCCATTAAAACCACATCATCCCCTGATTGATAGAGGTTTTGTAATTTACTCAGCACTTGTTCCGTCGCGGAAAATGGAGACTGCACGAGATAAAGTGTTTTGCTCATAATTGTTTCCTTACCAATACAATACATGGTCAAACTGCTGTATTAAATTGGCATTGAGTTCAACACATTCTATTTCTTGCTCGGTTTGTTGAACAAAAGCAGAAGCTTGATTCTTGGTTTCAATCCAAATTGGGCTTAAGTCATAAAACTCAAAGCTATCAACCATGTTTGAAGCCAGTTTAAAAGCATGTTTTAAGGGTTCAAATGATTGAGCATTGTTTAATAAGCTGAGTGCAGCATCTTGTAATAAGACTTTGACTTCACAGCCAAAAGTTGCAAGAACCATGGTTGCAGACAGGCTTTCATGCACTTGCAAAGAGTTCAAATTGGCTTGGGTTAAAATAACCAGTACAGATTTCACACAATATACCTTTTAAAAGCAACAAATTCTTGAAAACTTAGCACTTAGAATTGAATTAAGCGCTCTGCAGATTGAACGGCATCGGCCAGTTCCCCTAGGCCTACCAAGTCAAAACCTGTAGCAAGATTATGCTGTGCTAACTGATGACGCTGTGCATTTTCGGCATCGGTAATTCCTCGGGCCAAAGCTGCACTTACACAAACGGGTAGGCGAATTGCGAGTTTTTGCCACTCAGAACATAGATTCCGTTGGTCGTCAGGTACCCATTGCAGGGCATTGGCAACTTGAACAGCATCTTGGTAGAAAAACACTCGAAAGGGTTCATTTTTCCCATGCAGTGCTTGCGCTAAACCTAGAGCATGCCATGCATGAATTGAACTCGGTGCGGAGGTAATTAGTAATAAAGTACTCATCAAACTTCACTAGAGGAATGTCCAAATCTTGCTTGGTACATTCGGACTTCATAATAAAAAGGTAGTATACAATGATTTTAGGTGGTATCTATAAAATTTCGCATCGAATATTAAAAATATACTAAAAATAAGTATTTAAAAACAATGTGTTATTGAATTGATTTAAATATCAAAGAACAAAAATCCATTTTTTATCTGCACAAAATACCCCGTATTTTCTTTCCTTTTGCTACATTCTCGATAGAATAAAAGGCAATCTGCACCAAATCTGCACCAAGAAAAATGAAGCTTCCGAAACCAATACAACGTGGGTCAACTTGGCGTATCACTGTTACTTTTGACAAGCAGCGATACTCAGTGACTAGAGATACAGCAAAAGAGTGCGAGCACTGGGCATCAATCAAGCTGCTAGAGCTTAAAACAGGTAAGGCTGATTTAGAACAAGGAATAAAGCCAGCATACCCATTTCGTCAATTATGCGATAAGTACTATCAAGAGCATGGCAGACACATGCGATCTGCTAGAACAATTATGCTCAAGATTAAAAACCTCGATCGCATTGCACCTAATGTTGCTGATAAGTCTATTTACGATTTTAAACCCAGCGATATTGTTGAGTGGCGAAATAAACGGAAAAAAGAAGTCAAAGTCTCAACTTTAAGAAATGAGCATGCTATCTATTCGGCTGTTTTCACTTATGCCTTGAAAGAGCTTTTTTTAATTGAGTCGAATGTTTGGCAAACTGTGCCGATGCCAAGTAAGGAAAAATCACGAAATCAACGGATTATGCCTGAACAGCAAGAAGTATTGCTTAAAGCGCTGGATTGGGATGGTGCATCCACACCTGAGAAGTCAAAGCACTATGTGGCATGGGCATTTCTATTTGCTCTTGAAACAGCAATGCGACAAGGTGAAATACTGGCAATGCGCAGATCAGACTTGAGAGATGGTTTTGTGCATCTACCAATGACTAAAAATGGCGAGTCTCGAAACGTACCGTTATCGAAAGAAGCAAAGCGTCTGCTTTCATTATTACCTTTGGATAGCAATGTTCTGGTACCAATCGACAAAGATATATGTTGTGCAACGTGGGTGAGAGCTAAAAAAAGAGCGAATCTACCTCACATCAATTTTCACGATTCACGACATGAAGCAATCACAAGAATGGTTAAGGTTCGGAAATTACCAGTTGAGGTTTTAGCAAAGATCACCGGGCATAAGACAATTGGGATATTAATTAACACTTACTACAATCCAGACGCTCAGGATCTAGTTGAAATGTTCAATGACAGTGAGAGCTAATTAGCTCTCGGTCTGCCTCTTTTATTTTTTGTTGTGAGTATGCCGTGCGCTAGGCGAGGGTTATACAAGCATTTGCCTTGTGTGCCTTGATTAATAGATGCAAGGCGCTCACGAATGGTTGTCGTTGATAGATTATACTTTTCCGCTAATTTCGCAGCAGATACTAATTCCATCTCAACTTCTTTCAGTTCTTTGACAATGCCACCACCAATGTTCTGTCCAAGCATGACTTGTGGTGGAGAGTCAGCCTCAACCGTGATTGTATATTTTGATAATCCCATCACTTCACCTCCAATCTTTTACCTGCTTTTATTTCTGCATCGGTTGCGTGTCTGAATTGAGATTTAACAAAACCACCATAAATCTTTCCAAAGAACCATAAAGCCTTATCATTTGAGGCAGATACAATGTTTAATTCATCCGAATACTTAATATCTTTATTTACTACATAGTCATTTCTTTCAAAAATATTGTGCTGGCGGCGGTATTCGAGAAGTGTTTTAGCTAGAATACCCCCATCATAATCACTCTTAATCATAGCCATGCGAAGTATTCTTTTAGCTTCATCATACCCGCCCAACTGCTCAATTAGATTCATGAAACCTCTCCCAAAGCCTTTACCACGCCAATCGGCAACCCAAACACATCCCGAAAAGCCTTATCAAATTCACCACTTTTAATAAATTCGTCTATGCAGTTTTTCGGCTTCTCATGTGCTGTAATATAACTTGCCAGTACGTTATAGATAGCGTCATAGTTTTTATCAGTAATAGGGAACTTTAAGCCCTTATTGCTGATTACATGAACTCGCGCCTCAACCGCTAACGTATTAATACAATTGCTATGCAAATGGTGAGATTCAGACAAGACCTCACCCAATGCAACAGTCTGATCGAAATCAAGAGACATGGTAAAAGGCTTGTCCTTGTGCAACTCACCAATGATGAAGTTAGCCACAGTAATGTTTGTTTGTTGAATTTCAGTCATTGGCTTCATCCTTAATCGATTGCAATGTGTAGGCCCTAGGGAGATATTCTTCAGCACTGTGGCCTAGGCCGAAATCCCACTCGATATCTATAGTTTCAGGCTCTACCTCAAAGTCCCCATTATTAATCTTGGTGACAGCTTCTTCGTAGCTTGATGCTCTTACACTAAAAGTCTCACGACCGGAAACCGGTACATCAAAGTGATATATTTTTTCAGTCATTGACTGGCTCCCGTGCTTCGATCATGGCTTTGTAGATAAACTCATTACGAGTGTTATGGCTCATTTCCTGAATTTCACCATCATAATCCCATGTCGCATCGATCATTTTTGGTGTTGGCTCTTTCGGCACCAAAACAAACCCTTCCGGCACCGCTTGGGTTTTGGCTGCTGCAAAACCCATAAACATGTGATCTAGAGTTTGAATTGCATAAACATCACCAAGTTCAGCATCTTCAACCACTCTTGGATTTTCAACCTTTGCCCAGTTCCAAAATTCCTGTTTAATTTTTTCTTTCTGAATTTCCATCACACTCTCCTGAGCAAACATCTGCGCAAAACCCTGATTTATGGTTGAAATTGCGCAAATAATTGCTCGAAATATTTATTTATCGCGCTTTAAGTATTGCGAATACCTATCACGCCACCCCATATCTATGCGCTACGTCATAACAACGCTGAATCTGCGGTTTAAACCGTTCCTTGTAGCAAGCCTTGCAGTTGGCATCTAAACAAGGCGAACCATCTTTTTTCTTGCGACCAGTGCCAAAGAAAAATTGCTTTGTTGCAGGGTAGTAGTCACCACAGGTAATGCACTGCTTTTCAGTACCAAGCTCTGTTTCGATGTACTTAGCCATCACGCCACCTCAATTGCTTTACGTAGGTAAGGATCTAAGTCATCTTGACGTAGTAACCAAGTTACATAACTTGGATCAAGGTCTTTAATGGCAGCACCTTTATGCTTTCCAAAAGTTATGTACTTCGGTATACGGGCACTTTCTGACATGATGAAAAGTGAATTCATGTCTTTAATGCCTAGCTGCTCTACTAATGTTTTTAGAATTACACCAGTGAAATAGATGTCTGCTTTAGCGTTGTGGGCATGTCGAAGGTGTTTACGTGCAAGCTCCAAATCATCCATAACGTGGTAGTACATTGCGCTTAATGTGTGTGGCAATTCAGGCCATACCATGCGACATAAAGCCAATGTGCAAATTCCTTTGACAGTGAAGTCTGGCTGGCATTTCTGAATAGCCTTAATGTCATAATCAATATTGTGACCAATCAGATATTGAACACCTTGAGGCATCTTGAATGTGTCAAAGCTTGGCTTTTCAGCAATATCAGTTTCAAGAATGTGGTGCGTTGCTAAAGCACCCAGAGCGATAGGCTCAGGGCATGAGAAGTACTCATCAAAAACTTCCCCTTGGTTGATTACCAACACCCCTTGCTCAAAAGAGCAAGGTGCGTAAGCAATCTCAATTGGGTAACCATTCAAGTCGTGAGTTTCAGTGTCTAAAATCAATGCATTCATAGCCAATTAACCTCAGTACGGAAAATCATCTTGCTGGTTGGCACCTAACACTGGTGGCACATCATCGTAATAACCATCAAACCCTCCTTGGTTGTAACCATTGTTCTGGTTAAAACCCTGGTTACTTCCACCATAACCACCACCATTATTTTGTTGGTAGCCACCACCATTGTTGTTTTTAGGCTTACGTGTCGTGATAGGGTTAGACATAAGCGAAGCAAGTGATTTTGGTAGTGCTTCAGGTGTAGTTTTACGTTCAATAATTTCCTTGGCCATCAACTCACTTTGAGCGTGAAAACAAGAGAAGAAATTCATCTGGTGTTTCCATTCACCGTTGTCATTTTGGTAGTTTTCACGCTGCAGAAGAAAACCAATACGCTGGTTAGCCACTTCAGGGGCTACTACACAATTTTTAGTAATACGCTCTTTAGCGTCAAAGTCATATTTCTCTAAAGGTGCATTTGTTGGTGTTAGACCACGAGCACCAACACAAGCAAGCAGTGCATTAATTTTGTGAACTCCACCCAATGGAGTACCGTCTTTTTTCTCGGTCCAAATAGAAAATGAAGCAGATTCTTTATTGTCTGTTTCAAATTCAATTTCAAAACCAGTTGTACCTGATTTCGCTGTGATAAATTCCATATGCTTAATCACACCAACATATTTACCAGCTTCTTCAATACGTAGACTGCTATCTGCTTGCTTTGCTGAGTCAGGGTTAAAGCCAAATTGTTTGTATTGCTGATTCATGAAAATTACTCCAAGTTTAAATTTAGGTTATTAAGCAGATTGGTCTTGTGTTTGAATTTGAGGGTTTGGGATGCCATAGAATTCGCAAATCGCCACATCCACATGGTTTAAATCGTTTTCAATATGGTCAGTTTCAAACAAGCCATCAGGGGACTTAACAGTCGAATTGCCATTGTTTTTAGTCTGGAATACGTATTGACCGTTAATCACCGCAGTCTGAAGGCAAGTGGTTACCATGCCCTCAAGAGTGATTTTCTCGTCTAGCATTTTCCCAATAGTTTTGATCTTGGTTTTACCCTGAGCGTCTTCTTCGGTATGACTTAAAAGGTATACGCGCTTATGGTCATGGGCATTAATTGCTGCGTTGAACACATCCCATGCATTGCGGCCGATCTCGGTGAACTTATCAAAGCTCTTTTCAGAACTGCGACGCATGAACTCATTCGCCATAACATACTGAAAGTCATCAATAATAATGATTGGGCGCTTAGATCCATTAATTACATTAATGATGAATTGAGGGTTATCAGAGACCAAAATTGAACCCTGCTTGTTTTCAGGTGTGATGTATTTCCAATTAGGCGAACGAAACGGCAATGGCTTTTTGATTACCTGAATTAACAACACATTTCGCGGGTCCAAGTTTCTTAGGCTTGTAGATTTGCCAGTACCAGACTGGCCAAGGATTAAAGTTGCAATACTCATTATTCATTACTCACTATTCATTATTTAAAGGGGAGGATTGGTTGCTATCGAGCACCAACCCAACCTGCGCGACGCTTGTACTCACGCCGTTCACGAAGTGGAATATGTGTGCGTTGTAGGGCGATTGCTAAGTTCTTCTTACGCTGGAAAGCTCGTTCACGTTCAAAGTTTTCACGGATCCAAGGCTTGGCTGCATGAACCTCAAGCGTGATTTGCAGTTCGGTACCATCCTTGTTGACCACATAAATATGGCGACCTTTTTCAAAGTAGGTTGAATGGCCTAGACGCATACGAATGTTGCCTTCGTCATCTTGGCTGATGAACTCAGAAAACTTTTGAGTAGAAGTAGTCATTAGCCTGCCTCCACTAAACGATGTTTTTCGATATAGCCTTTGATGAGGGCATTGAAGTTCTGATGGTCGATGTGGTTTGTGAAGTCGTTGTATGGATTGCCTAGAGCATCTGAAACGGTCACTTCATCAAGGCTGGTTACGTCTACTGCAGTGAATTCACTACCTGGTACGCCGTAGCTGTCTTCAAATGCTTCAACTTCAAAACGTGCAGTAACGCGGAAACCATCTAAACGAATAATTGCTTCGCCGTGGTTTTCACCAGTCATACGTAATGCAAGGAGTTGATATTCGGAAGGGGCTACGTTGGCAACGATAGGTTGAGCAGCTTGCGGTGAGGTCTTAAACCCACAGCTAAGCACGCCTATTGTTACAGCAGCTACACCAAGTGATATCTTGATGGTATTGAAAGGGGTTAAGGTTTTGTTCATAATTGATCTCGCAGTTTCTGTAAAAGCACACATGATTTGACGGTCGGTGTGCTTTTTTAATGTCTGTGAGATATAATTTAGTATTTACTAAATAATTAGTCAATAGATTTGCTAAATAAAATTAGTGAAATATTTAGTGAATGGTAAGATGGACAAAAGAAAACCCACACGAGGTGGGCTAGTTGAGCCTTAGAAGACTACTTTTGACATTGGATATTAAATTTATCTTTGTAGTAATCCAACGCGATTGCTAAATCACGATCCAGCTTGTCTCGTGTATAGTCATTTGGTGAAAGCTTGAGTAGAGCAGGGGCATATAGCTGAATGTACACATTTGGGTAATCAACACATAAGATCTGTCTTCTTACTTCAAGTGATGTGTTTGGGCTTTCTAGTTGGTCTAAAAATTTTCCGATCTTGATATCTGCTTCTTCAAATTGCTTGATGGTTACAGGATCGTGTTTTACCTTTGCAGGATCGGACGAGTCTGGTTGTTTTTGACAGCCTGCCATAGAAACTGCTAAGAAAACAGAAGCAAGTATTATTCTTTTCATATTGAATGACTTATTGTTATGTGAAGTTAGATTATAGAGAAATATAGTGAAAAGAAAACCCCGCGTATGCGAGGTTAGATAAGCCGTGCTTTGTTATTACAGGTCATCCTTCGATATGACCTTGGGTTCATGATAACAAAGGTATGTTGCAGAAAAGAGAAACCGACCGCTGGGGTGGGGTGGCTAGGTTGTGAAAATTTATCGTCAAACACGATAATAAATCATCCAATAGCATTGATTAAATTTTTTAAAAACAATATCTTGTGTTGTCCTTGATAATGCTAGAAGAACTTATGCTCTCTGACGGAAATAGTAGTACATATAATAACGATTTCTATATTTTAGTTACTCTTATTTTTCTACCATTTTTTGTATTTTTGGATGGTCTTACACTGAGCTTATTTAATTTTTTTAGTGCAATTTTGCTGGCATCATGTCTTATCTGTTATTACTTCTTAGCATTTAGATATAATAAAATATATTGGTTAAAGATTTTTTTACTTATTATTTTTTTATCAATATATTTATTCTATTTTTTATTTTTCTTCTCATTTCTATACAATAAAAACAATAAATGGTCAGATGTAAGTGTTGATAATTTTAAAAAGCCATTAATTGTATGGATAGAAGACAAGTTGAAAGAATTAAAAGAGGATAAAAATTTACAAGCAAATGATATCAAAGTTGATATTACTGAGAAGAAGGAACAGATTGAATATGTAGAGGATGACTATTATGAAGAAGACTATGACGAAGTTGTTGAATATGAGGATGATGAGTCTTACTCTGATGAGTCATATCACTATTCTTCCTCAAATTCTGGTTACCATTCAGTAGAAGGATATACGCGCAGTGATGGAACGGAAGTAGGTGGTTATGTGAGAGGTAACCCTGATGGTATTGAAGAAAACAATATAGAATATATGCGTGATCACGGTGATCAAAATGGATTAGAACAAGCATATTCATTTTTAGATTAAATTTGAAAAATGGCAAAAAACCCACCGCTGGGGTGGGTAAAATACGGTTTTTTAATTTATTAGTTATCAACTAAGCCTTTATAGCCAAGATAATTGACACCAACCAACGTAAGGATTAATAACTGAAAAATAAAGAATAAAGAAAATAAGCTAACCAAAAAATACAAAACAATGCTAAATGTGTTAGAGCATGAAAAAACTATAAAACTTGAATCTTTGTTGAGAGCAAATAGAAATTTCAAAAGAGCTAAACTTAAAGCAAGTAGCAAGCTTACACTTGATAGATATGCGAAAAGCATTGTCAAAAACACTCGTCGAGTTAGTTTTTGTTTGAACTTTTCAGATCTATCAGGTTCAATCTTCTCTATATATGGAGCATTTTTTTCATTTATGAGCCTGTCGATTGCTTTTTTGTTGATTGCTGCTATTGCCGAAAGTGAGGCGATATAAAAACCAGGAAGAATTGCTAGTAATGTGAATAAGTCACCAAAACGCTCACTAAGAAAGTAATTGCCATTCTTTAAGTTAAATGCTGCCCATGTAGCAACAATGCTAAAAACAATTGACAGTAATAAAGGGGCTATTAATACTGCACCATAATGAGCATTATCAGGGTATTTGATTTTAAGGAAATCAAATACTTTAAATGCTTGATTTAGCATAAGATCTCCTTTTTCTTTTATGAGTTAGAAACCTGAAATCATCATATCATAACATTGATCTATTGCTTTTGGATTGGTGGATTCTAGCCTTTTAATAGTTTCGATATCCCTGTCTTCCCAATTTAAATAAATCCTCTTTGTCAGCCCGCTAGTAACATCATCTAGATACTCATATTTAGTTTCCCCTTTATTGTGAGGGTTCTTAAGCATTAAGTAGATCTTGGGGGTAGAATCAAAATCTTTTTTATTCTTTTTCAATAATTCGCTAACAAACTTAGTAAAACCGGTAGAGGAAACTTTACCCATAAATGCTGTCTTATCATCAATAGTAAATGATAGATTTTTAACTTTCTTGCCAAGAACATTATGCTCATCGAAATTTTCACTTACTTCAGCCTTTTCAACAAATTCAATCTCTTTAAGAAGTCCTTTGTTGACAGCTTCAATAATACTGCTAGTTGTAACAGCGGAAATTTCAATATAAGGCTTACATTGAATATTCGATTCAGTCATAGGATCATTAACAATCCAATAAGCTTGTTCTTGTGTAAGGGTGAGTAATTCTATGAAAATTGATTTTAGATAATTAAGATGCATTCCCTGAACAGACTGTACACATAGATTAGCTTTGTTTTTGTCAGTAACATCAGTCTTTACAATAATATGCAGAAGAGTTCTTACACCATGCTCTTCTGGGATGACTTGAGCTAAAACACTGTTTTGAAGATTTTCAACAATACGAGGGTCAGCCTCTCGATCGTTAAATGTAAATAATAATTTATAAAAGTTTGTTCCCTTTTCAATTGATACCCATTTTATCCACTTTTTATCATGTTTGTATTTTTTCAATACAACTGAATTATCTTTAAATTTTTGAGGATTTGATCGAAAATATAAGTCTAGTTTTTCACACATTTTGGCCATAGATATTTGACCAAAGAAAAACTGCCCATCTGTTCTTCGAATTCGAGATTTATCAGCTCTTAAATTAAAATAATCAAAACGAATGTTTACTGCCATTTTTTCCTCCCTCCCGATCTACCCTAAAGTCCTGCGTCGGGTTCGCAGTTTAAAAAATCATAGAAACCCAACAAAGAGTAACTACAACAAAGAGTATCCCTAGTTTCATATAGTCAAATTTATTCATCTTAGATTCTTCTTATCAACCTCAAGTCATGCTTGGGGTTTAGAATACTTTCCTAAAAAGTCATCAATCCAACCTTGTGCTGTATCAAGATTGGTTATATCAGCTAGTTTTAGATTAGTCCCTTCCTCTTCATTAAAGCCCTCAATAATCGCCTCAAAGATGTTTACTTCACCAATGACCTCACTTGCTATTTCCGCAGGGTCGTAGCTTTGTTTAGCTTTTTTAAGCGAGGCTATTTGTTTATCAATTCCTGCGCCAATTTTTTCTAATGCCAATTTGAATTCTTGACGATTAATTGTTAGCGCAGTTTTAGATTTATTAAGTGTTCCGATCATTATGCTTTCCTTCTTTAAGGGCTTTTATTACACAAAAAGCTGAATCCGTTTAAATTTCTTATTCATCTCAATTTGGCTTTTATAGAATTTATCTTTATCAATTGCTTCAATAAAATCGTTAAAGGTACTAGCTTCAATAAGTCTATAAATAAATCTCTCACCAGTCCTAAGCACTACAGTTAACAAGAAGTGCTCATAAAGCACATAGTTGATATTGCGCGAATTTACTTCAATTCTTTGCATGTTTAGTATTCTATTTCCTTATATTTATATTCTTCAAAGTGGTTCTAAACCCAAGACTGTGCTTGGGTTTATTCTCTAGTACTTAAATTTTCGATTGTGAGCAACAACAACACCAATAATTGAGATATCTATCTGATTTGAGTTAAGCGTTGGAAAGTCAGGATTTAATGGAACAAGCTCAATAACATCAACACCAAACTCATTGATACCAATAACACGATATTTCTTAAACGTTGTTCTTGCTTCGCCGTGTTTTATCTCTTGAGCAATAACAAGAGCGCCTGGTTTCGCTTCAAGTGAACCATCTACCACAATCTCGTCACCTGGTTGGAATTCAGGAGACATGCTTGTACCTTCAACCTTTAGAGAAAATACACACTCAGGGCGCTGACTCTTATAGGTAGTCCAGCTAGTCCCCAATGGGTTTAAACCGTCGTAACCAACATCATGGAAGAGTCCAGCCTGAACGTAATCAAGCAAAGGAATTGCCTGTAAAGGAGTATCAACGGGGGAGACATTGCTTTCAAACTGACTATTTTTAGCAGCATTCACATTTAAATCATCAGAAGCCACATCTAGCAAACCCTCAACCCAGCCTACTTTCTTTTCAAGATTTCTGGCCGCGCGCTCACCAAAGCTCCCATGACCATTAACAAGCTGAGAGATATGACTGGCATTTAAATCAAAGTGCTCACAGAAAGATGTGTCTGATTTAAAGCCTAACTCTTTATTAGCAGCATCAATAGCTGCGCGCAGGTTTTTGCGTCTTTGTTCAATTTTATCCATGTTTAATATTTCATATAGTTTTTAGTAAAAAGTAAATTCGTAAACACTAAAGATTTGTTGACATGTATGTTAATAAAAATTAGTATTTACTAAATATATTTATTAAGGAGACCTATATGTCTTCCTCCAGTGTTGAAAAACTCAAAACCTACCTATCTGGTCTATCTGTAGAGGGGCGAAAGGATTTTGCAAAGGAGTGTCTGACAACTGTCGGAAACCTTCAGCAAATCATCTACGTAAATAAGAAGTGCGGAGCGCCATTAGCTATCCGCATTGATAAGGCCAGCAAGGGCGAAGTTCCATGTGACTCTCTATGCCCAGAAGCGGACTTCGATTATTTGCGAAACCAAGCATTAACAGTCTAAAGGGGGATTTATGAGCCTTGAAAAGAAATCTACGCATGTCCGTTTGTCTCCTGAAATACATGAGCGAGCTAAAACTCTCGCTGAAATTAAGGGTAAAGACCTTGCTCAGTACCTCGCTTTCTTACTTGAAAAAGAAATCGTGGGTGAGTGGCATGTTCTTAATTTACAAGCAAAATCTTTTGAGCGCTTGGGATTAGCAGCCTTAGTAAGGGACTTGTCAACCGAAGTCAGCTTTCTTGAGGGATCGGAAGGGATTCACGGGAATTCACACAAAGAAAAAGCCTGATCGCAGAAATCAGGCTTTTCAATTCATTAATTATCGGAACCAATGAATATGAGAACAAATTTAGCACAACAAGCAATTCAAGACAATTTAAATAACGATTTCTTACAAGGGGATACGGTGGTGCTAATCGCTCCAGTGACTCTTGTGAATCGTACTTTTGATACAGGCGATTTACTTTCCGTTGAGTACATAACCTCGTTGGGTGGTATTGGCGTTACAACGAATGGTGTGATCGTTGTGGTTGTAGATCCAACAGAGGTCCGTCATGCAACAACATTGGAGCTGAAATTAAAGCGCCGTTTAACAGATGCAGAACAAGCCTTAGCGGAGGTTCCATGATTACCAACAAGGCCATTCAAAAGAAGCCTGAGCATAAGCAGGTGATTGAGCTTCAATCATGGTACGAGCCAGCACTCCGCACATTAGATGGATTGCTGGAGATCCGTAGGGCAAATCTTCGCAAGATCAAGGGTGATGAAAAGAATGCTGCCGTCACCCGTGAAGAGTTTATGGAAACGTTGATCAATGAACATCATGTTTCAGTTTGGTATGCAGGTGAAATTATTTCAAGCCTACATCGAGCAGGTCATATTTTTATGTTTGGCCGCTTTATTAAAAATATCGAAAAAGGGGGTGCTCAGTGAGATATTCAGCTAAACGTGGGCAGAAAGATGTTCAAGCTCCAGCACCTATCGAGGTGATGATCCCTTTGCTTGATCCAGTGAAGATATACACACCTAAAGAACTTGCCGCAATGCCTTTATCAGTCATGAACCAAGCTATTGAGGCTCAGGAAGCTTATTTCATTCTTGAGCATACAACCCAAATGGGGGGGCAAGCCATAGCGATACGTCGCCAAATGCAAGAAGGTACCCAACTTATCCAGGTGAAAGAAAAGTCACGCACCAGGTACAAGATCAACAATCAATTTGTCGAACCTCGAATTATTCGTCAGTTGGAAAAACGTGGCTTAGTCAAATTGGAGGAAGCTAAATGAACTATTACCAACATCATATTGGGGATTTCAACAATGCGACTCGCCATTTGAGCTTGGTTGAGCGTGCTATTTATCGTGATTTACTGGATATGTATTACGACACAGAGCAACCCCTCGATGCTTCAAATTTGGATCGTTTGGCTCGCCGTGTTCAATGCTCAACAGATGAGCAAGTAAAAGCTCTTCAATATGTGCTAGATGAGTTTTTCATGTTGAATGATGGTCTTTATATCAACAATCGTTGTGAGCGTGAAATTGCTGAATACCACGGAAAGCGTAAACAAGCGAGCGAGGCGGGTAAAGCATCTGCTAAAAAGCGTGCAGCGAAAAAGCAACAAGACCCTAATGGTGGTTCATCACAAGTTAAGCTTACGAATAACGAGAGTTCAACGATCGTTGAAAATCCGTTAGACGAGAATTTAACGGACGAGCAACTAACCATAAACCATGAACCAGTAACCAATATTATTGATAGTAGTAGTAATACGTGTGAGGAAAATTTTCCATTACCAGCAATTCAGTTTTCACAATACAAATCTGAAGACCATAAGCGATATTCAATTCTCGAATGCGTAAATCAATACCCACTCCAAAACGATTTTATTGAACTTGGAAAACAAAGATTCAGTGAAGTTGAAATTCAAGATTTGATTTCCATGTTTACCAACTTTGGTGATTTCTTCACGGCAAAGGGTGGTGAATCCAAGAACACGCCAAGCCTATGGTTGGTCAAGTGGTACACATGGATTCAAAACAACAAGGATGCTACGAAACGCCAGCGTGAATCACAGTCAACACCTCAAAAACCAAAATCTCAATCAAGCGCAGGAAATAGAACTCAGGGTGAAGTCAATGAGTGGCTATCTGAAATTGGTGGTGAAGACACTCCATCAATTCGAGATGTTCATGAAGTGGAGGGTGTGAAATATGCGTAATGAATTAACACAAAATCAAGATCATTCTGTTCAACAGTTTAGTGAGCAAGATGCGCGTAAGTTGGTTGAAGACATGCTTTTGTCATACGGTAAACGCTTTACAGATCAATGGTCGGGTTTAAAAAAGGGGCAGGTGATTGATAAGTTTGTCCAAAAGCTTTCAGGTATCACCTTTGAGCAATTTAATCGGGGGCTGATTCGTCTTGAAACTTCAGCTTGGCCACCATCCGTAAACGAATTTAAAGATTGGTGTTTAGGCAAGTATGAATACCAAAGCCATGATGAGGCTTGGTTGCAGGCTCTGACTTACGAAAAACAGAATCGATCTCATGAAATCAATAAATTTGCAAAACAAGCATTTGATGAAGTTGTAAAGCCTTATGGATATTTAGGTTCAACGGATACGTTTTATAAAGTTTATAGCAGTGTTTACAAGCGAATCATAAGTGAGGCTAAGGAGCGCAATGAGGCGGATGAATTACTAGAAACAATTGCTCAATGTGGATTTACTGGTGATGATCCAAGCCACAAACCCGTGACCAACGATATTGCACGTCAGCAGCTGGAGAACCTAAAGCGAAAACTGAATGTCCGTAATCGTGAAATTCCGAGACCTCAAAAGCTTGAGGTGAATGAAGCTGCGAAGCGGGTTCAAAACGAGTGGCCAGACCCTTTTGATAATCCAAATGAGTATCAGGCAATGAAAGCCAATGGATTCAATCGTGTTGGGGGTGAAGCGTGAAGCAGCAGAACTTCAGTACAAAACAAGCCGTGAAACAAGGTGAACGAATGGTACTAGTTTTGAAAAGAATCATTCAGAAGTCTGGGCGAACCAGTTTGAAAGAAGTTACTGAGTGGATGGGGATATCACCACGTAATGCCAATGTGTTTGTTAATCAGCTTTTAGCAGAAGGGTATTTGGAGACAAACAGCAAAAGCCCTTTGAGTCTCAAGGCTACCGAAAAGGCTAAACGGTTATTTGAGGTGCAGCCATGAATTTAACAATCGAACAGATGCGAGAAATTGTGGCGGGTGCGCCAGAGTGGGCTGTGTTCTGGATTACACGAAATGAGTACCACATTTCAATGTTGAGCTTTCCGAATATGACAGGTCAGCAGAGCTTTTTAATCTCTGAGCTCCGCACCGCTCTAGCCGACTACGACCGAACCGACCATGTAACAGATATCCGCAATCACGTTAGCCCGAATACGAGAGTTTCAGAGCATAACAATATGCATTGCCAACACGGTTACGACGTTGCTTGTCTAATTTGTGGTTTCGGTACCGTTGATGGTAAGCGTGTTTGGCACAACAAAACAGAACCTAAAAAAGGCGACCGCGTAAAAGTAGATTTTATTGGTGAATCAGCAACGATTTACTCAGGTAAGCGATTCACTGGATACGGTGTGTTAGACCGAGTTGAAGATGGCCGTGTATTTGGGCGCTTGGATGATGGAACGCCGTTCATGTGTTTGTGTGCTGATGTGGAGGTGGTTGAGTGATGAGTAATCCATTTCATATTGGTGACAAGGTGATTCATGACGTTGAAGCATGGAAGCAACCAACAAGCACACTAACTGTGACGCATATTAAGAATTTTGCAGTCGCAGCAATTGATGACAGTGGGCAGAAATTTGTTGGAAATTATGGGTGTTTTACCTTGATTAAACGAGTTGCAAGTGACCAGCATCTCCCTCGCTGAATATCGAAAAATCTACAAACCAAAACGCAGGGCTAAACGTCATGCATCGGTCAAGAAGCAGCGTGTTGTTAGTGAGGGTGAGCAAACTCTAAGCCTACAACTCAAGGCGCTTAGAATTGAGTTTGAGCAGGAGTTTAAGTTTCACCCCACACGCAAATGGAGAGCTGATTTTCATTTGAAGGGTAAAAAGATATTGGTCGAAGTGGAAGGCGGGATCTGGAGTAATGGTAGGCATACAAGGGGTAAAGGGTATTTAGGAGACTTAGAGAAATATAACGCAGCAACGATGATGGGTTATCAGGTAATACGGTTTAGCACTGAGCAAGTGAAAAGCGGCAAAGCGATTGAGCAAATAGAGAAGATGGTAGGGGATTTGGGATGACGGCAGCAGTAACGATTATGCAAGCGACAGATTGGTCGAAATACAGTTTTGAAGAATGGTGTCGTCAGCTTGGAGCTTGGATAAATGGCGACAATGAAACCATGGTAATGGTTGTTAAAACTATGCCAACAAAAAGAATAACGCAGCAGCAACGTGAGCGGCTGCTTGCAATGTATATGTCTGACGAGACTCTTAGAGATCGCTTGTGTGTCCGCCGTAAAGGAACATGCTGCCAATTAGACTGCAACGAAGCGCGTGCGATTCAAAAACTATTAATTGACCTTCAGTCTATTAATGATGAGGTGGTTCAAGAGTGGATAGGGGCTATCTGGTGGCATTACGTCATGGGTGAGTCTATTCGAGATATTGCTGTAAGTAATGACACATATGGTTCTCAAATTCAGCAAGATATCAAATGTGGTTTGGCTTTCATAAAATCACGCTACCCGCATTTTGTGATTGATAAATTTACAAAAGCGGTTGAGCTGAGTCAGGATAATGAATCCGCTTGACTGTAAATACAGGGTATGGCATATTTCAGTTATAGTGGACGTACATATGGAAATTCACTTAATTACCGTAAAAAGCTCATCATTTGATGGGCTTTTTTTGTTGCTAGATAATTTGGTATAAAATGTGAATGAGATCTCAATATAAATCAAGTATATTAATTGGTATTAAGTTCTCCATGATAGTTACTATCAGTTTATACCTGCACCTTCCCCAAGTTGCAGGTTTTTTTTGCTTCATTTTTTGTGAGATTAATGATTTAATTATTTTGTTGTGAATAAAAACAACGATTCCTTGAATCAGCGCACATGACCAAGGGGAAAAGCCTTACAGTGATGTAGGGCTTTTTTATTGCTGTATACAAATTGCATGGGCTTTGATGGGCTTTTTAAACAACTAAGATGGTATAGTGACACTCTCTTTTAAATGCTCCTCTATATGCCTGAAATCTATAAATACATTTACACTCAGATAAGTATCTTCGGTTCATTACCAACACATAAAGTTCTTATAAATAGTACACATAACAAAACCAAATTAATTTTCGCTGATAATACTTTTGTTTATGGGGCTGTTTCTGATTGGGCATTAGGTCTATCCGGACTTGATTCGAGAAAATCAATATGGTCGGAAGAACCCAAGTTGTTTTTAGAGGGTGAAAAGAGAAGATTGAGCCTCTATCGAGCATCTCATCCAGCATTTATAACTGAAGCAATTTTAGGGTAGGCTTTAGATATTTTGAATGTCGTTAATACTATAAGTACTTATATTTCAAATAAAGTTTGCTTTGTGGGTGCTTAGGGCGTATAAAGCTAACTCGTTGATGCGGGATGGAGCAGTCTGGTAGCTCGTCGGGCTCATAACCCGAAGGTCGTTGGTTCAAATCCAGCTCCCGCTACCAACGAAAAAGATTCAAAGTTTATAGCCTAGTCCCCGTGGATTAGGCTTTTTTTATGGCGGCTTGACTTTATTCGTAGTGGTTTAAATTTTAATGCCGCCACCCAGATATTTAATTACATCAAAGCTCGGTCAAATGATTGGGCTTTTTTGTTGCCGAAATTTGGCAACCATATCCTGTGAGTGTGCCAGCTTACAGAACATGCCTTGAGTAAATGCCTAGATGGTTTAGGCAATTCCAGCTAGGGCTTGGCAACCCAACCTTAAAGAGAATGAAAGCAAGTAAAGTTAACCGTGCATGTAAGGTTGATGTGATTGTGAGTAGCGGTAGATCAGTTGCCGAGCTGGTCAATATCGTAATCTAAGGCAAGGATGTGGTAATTTGCCACATCCTTTTTTTAAGCGCCATTAGCTCAACTGGATAGAGCATGGGTTTTCTATACCAATGGTTGTGGGTTCGAATCCTACATGGCGCACCAATATTCAGGAGAACAAAATGCTCCGACTACTAATGTGTTTATTTGGCTTTCATGGTGCAAAAGAAATCGATTACACGGTTGATGATGAAGAAATCAAGGTGTGTCGGGATTGTTTGAAAGAAATAAAGTGACTTAATTCAATTTAATCGTTAAAATCACTTAGTAGTTAATAGTTTATTTTTAAAACGAGTTAGATCTCAAATATAATACATATTATCTTACCGATTATTCAAAATCTCCACATTTTGGATTTCAAGTTTCGCCCACATCGACCCCAATGATGTGGGTTTTTTTTGACTAAAAAATTGCCGAACGTATTACGGCACATAAACCCCGCTGAGATAACAAACTTGGCGGGGTTTTTCTTTTCTTATTTGAACTATCCGGAAATACCGGAGGGTTGGGATTTATGGCGGACAAAGTACAAGCTAAAAAAGACTTAGAATTTTGCAGTGCTGAGCTGTCTAAGTACCAAAACTTAAGCCGTTCGGGTTTGACTCGGGATGAGATGCTGGCGATAGATGGCATCATGATTAAGTTGAAACAGCGGGTTAAGAATTTAAGAACAAGCCTGTACGAATAATTAACAAATAAACGGCTCTTGTATAATTTCTTACATATCTATCACTGTAAATTGTGAGAAATGTATTCTTTTAGTGTTGATAATTTTTTTAATTGTGAGAGTATAAAAAAAGAACAATAAAGGGAGAAAAGTATGGCTTCACAAGATGTGCTTGTAATCTCGGTTTCGGCCTTTGTCCTTGCATTAACGATTTATGAGTTTGGGCAGATGTCGATGTTGTTTTAAACTAAACCACCTTCGGGTGGTTTTTTAATGGGCGCAATATATGAAAAGGCCACAACCACCGGAACGACTTCTAAATATAGACCCTTTAGATAATGTTGATTTTGAGCCAGCAAAAGAGCTTGAAGAGTGGATTATCGATACTTTCATTTCCAGTGATGGAAAGCTCTACAACCCTGATCATGAACATATATCGCCGTGGTCTAGCACCTTATTTAAAGTACTATGGGCATCTTCTGCATTCATCAAAGCTGACAGAGTTGTATTGGGTCAAACTGAGAAGTTTTCGCCTATGGCAGGTGGCTGGCGAAAGTTACGACAAGAAAAACAAATGATTGATTGGTTTGGCTGTGTACCAGACTTCATCATTACTATCGATGCAAAGTTTGCATCGCAGGCAAGCGATACAGAATTTTGCGCATTGATTGAGCATGAGCTTTACCACCTTGGTGCCAAGCGGGACGAAGATGGGAATTACTTAATAAGTCCTTCAACGGGTGAATATAAATACTATTTAAGACCACACGATGTAGAAGAGTTTCATGGTGTGGTTCAACGCTATGGTGCATCAGAAGATGTGCAGAAGATGGTAGACCTTGCTAATGATGGGCCAACAATTGGAAAAGCTAAAATTGCACACGCTTGTGGTACCTGTCTTTTAAAATTGGCTTAAATTTTTTTGCCTATTTTGTGATACGTAGTGATACAAAGAGGTGGTTATGGCAGCCCTAAAAGAGCCTGTAAAAATATTTATAGTTCAAGCTCTTGCGTGCCGTGACACCCCACAAGAAGTAGCGGAGCTTGTATCACAAGAATTTGGGGTGAAAATTGATCGAGTACAATGCTCAACATACGATCCCACAAAACAACGCGGTAAAAATCTTTCCAAGAAATTTGTCGACCTTTTTTATGAGACCCGTGAGAAGTTTGATGCTGGATTGATTGATATTCCGATTACTCAAAAGTATTACCGCTTAAAGCAGTATCAAAAGCATCTTGAAAAAAATGCCAGAAATACCGTGATGTCACTAAATATCATGAAGCAAGCAGCACAAGACTTGGGTGGTCAATTTACCAATCGACAAGAGATCACAGGCAAAGACGGCAAGCCAATAGAGACTGTGAGTTCTAATGTTTCAACTGAAAGCTACCTTACAGCAAGGGAGCAGGCGTTAAATGATTATTGACCCAGCGCGCGAGCTTGCGATCCAAATTGAAGCGCAGCAAGACCTGTACTTCTTTTCGCGGTACATGTTCAAAGAGCGCCGCAAGTACAAGTGGATGCATAACTGGCACCATCGTGTGGTTTGCGATGCTTTAATGAAAGTATTCCGTGGTGAAACTAAGCGTTTAATCATCAATATTCCACCACGTTATTCCAAGACTGAATTGGCTGTGATTAATTTCATGGCTTGGTGCTTTGGCAAGGTGCCTGATTGTGAGTTTATTCATATCAGCTACTCTGCGACATTGGCAGCTAATAACGCATTTCAGACGCGAAATTTGGTACAGGAAACAGCATACAAACGCGTATTTCCTGAATTTCAGCTACGCGATGACAGTAAGGCTAAAGATGATTGGCGCACTCAAGCGGGCGGTGTCTGCTACGCACAGGGTACAGGCGGTACGATCACGGGTTTTGGTGCTGGTAAGATCCGAAAGGAATTTGGTGGGGCTATCATCATTGATGACCCACACAAAGCCAGTGAAGCAAGCTCTGACACAATTCGCGGTAACGTTATTGAGTGGTTTCAAAACACGCTTGAGTCGCGGACAAATTCACCTGATACACCAATTATTGTCATCATGCAGCGCTTACATGAAGAAGATCTTGCAGGTTGGTTGCTTGCTGGCGGTAATGGTGAAGAATGGGAACACTTATGTCTGCCAGCGATTCAAGATGATGGCACAGCGCTATGGCCTGCTAAGCATTCAATTGAACGCCTAAAGGTGATGGAGGATGCGGCGCCTTATGTGTTCTCAGGTCAGTATCGACAATTACCATCACCGCCAGCAGGCGGTTTTTTTAAACCTGATCGAATTGAAATTGTTGATGCGATGCCTGCGGAATTTATCAAAGAAGTCCGCGCTTGGGATTTGGCTGCTTCTGAAAACGAAGGTGACTGGACGGCTGGTCCACGAATGCTCAAGACCAAAGAAAACATCATTTACATCGTGGATATGGTGCGCGGCAGATGGGGGCCTGATGGTGTCGAAAATACAATTATTCAGACAGCTCAGATGGATGGTAAATCAGTAATGATTCGGTTGCCGCAAGATCCAGGTCAAGCAGGTAAATCACAGGCTAAAAACTTTGTGACGAAGCTTTCTGGATTCCGAGTAAAAGCTGAAACAGTTTCAGGTGACAAGATTACTCGTGCACAACCTTTTGCAGCACAGGTCAACATCGGGAACGTGAAGATGCTTCGCGGTGATTGGAACAAAGCGCTCGTTGATGAGTTACGCAACTTTCCCAATGGCAAACATGACGACCAAGTGGATGGCTGTAGTGATGGGTTTAACGAGTTAAATGAGGCCCCTCAAGTCACTCACATCGACCTACCAATGTTTGGATTCTAATATGAGCATTACAGCAACACATGCTGACTATGATAAGCACATTGCGACTTGGAATAAGTTGGATGATGCTTGTGGTGGTCAGGAAGTAATTAAAGAAAAACGTGAAGTTTATTTGCCACTACCTACACTATTTAAATCCCCTAAAGATTTAGATGGTAAGGGGCGATATGGGGAATATCTGCTCCGTGCAATCTTTCCAGGTGTAACAAGTCGAACGCTTGCCAGTCATATCGGATTGGCATTTGGGAAAACACCTGTATTCAATCGTCCACGTACGCTGGAATATTTAGAACGCAATGCCGATGGCGCTGGACGTTCAATTTGGCAATGTGCACAGCGTGCGACACGACTGGTAAATAAAAACTATCGCTGTGGGGTTTACGTTGACTACCCAGCAGTAGCACCCAGCAAAAATAAGGAAGAGGAAAAGTTAAAAGGCGCTTTTCCGATGATTCATATTATAAAAGCGGGTGCAATCAAGGATTGGGATTACATCATTGTTGGCAATCAAAAAAAGCTTAGCTTTGTAAAATTGTTGGAAACAGTGAAAGTACGCAACGGCTTTGCTGTTGAGTCAAATGATCAGTATCGTATTTTGCTGTTGGAAGAAACGGCTAATGGGCATGTTTATACAGTGCAGATCCACTCAAAGGATGAGAAAGGACAATGGGTAGAAGGTGAGAAGTTTATTCCAACTGACTACCACGGCAAGCCATGGGACTACATCCCTTTCACGTTTTGTGGCGCCGTGGACAATTCAGATGAGATTGGAACTGCTCCATTGTATGAATTGGCTTCAATGGAGCTTTCATACTATGCCAGTACCGCAGATGTGGAAGAGTCTGCATTTATTGTTGGTCAGCCTACGTTGTGCTTCCCAAGCATCACATCAGAGCAGTATGCCATGGTGAAAGAATCTGGTGCCAGTGTCGGTAGCCGTTCAGGAATTCCAACAGATGCGAAGATGGTCCAAGCAGAAAAGAATGGTTTGGCCTATGAGCGTATGAATGACAAATGGAATCAGATGAAAGAGCTGGGTGCACGCTTGATCGAGGTTGGTTCCGCTAATAAGACTGCTACACAGGCAGATAATGATAGTTCGGTGCAACATTCTGTTTTGTCGTTGGTCGTGGCCAACGTGTCTGAAGCATTCACCATAGCATTACGTTGGTGTGCAAAGTTTGTTATCCCTGAGCATGATTTAAAGGTGGATGAGCTAAGTTTCACAATTGCTCAGGATTTTAATAAACCTAAATACGATGCCACACGCTCTAAACTCATTTACGAAGCTTGTTTAGCTGGTGAGCTGCCGATGTATGTGTGGTACCACTATGAGCAGACTGGTACATTCCCTGAAGATAAATGGGAGGACATCGTAAAGAAAATTGAAAAGCGGGATGATGGTGGAATGAATAATCCACCAAATGATGAGGAATAAAGATGGATAAATCAGCGCAGAAAGCCCTTATTGATGCGCTGACTCAGCATCAGGCATATCTGTACCGAGCGTCATCACAATCAGTTAATGAGCTAATCAAGCGCTTTAATTCGCTCTCAAATACTCAATTACAGCGATTATCAGAACTGCTTGAAGAATTAACCGATTCAGAACGAAATGCGCTTAAATCGTTTAATTTTGGTAGTAAAGCAAAGACATCTAAACTCATTGAAGAAATCAAAACCATTCTTGATGAGTGGTTCACTTCGATTGATGTGGACTTGTCTGAAAAGTTTCACAAGTCTGCTTTGGATTTGGCGATATATGAAGCTGCATACACAGCAAAACTTGCTGGTGATACTGCTATGGTGGTCGCTGGTGCTGAGATTTATAAGACAGCAAGAAAAACGCCTTTTGCTGGCGGTCAGTTGGTGGATTATCTGTTTGCTGATATTGCCGATTCATTGCGTAAAAAGGTGGAGTACGTCATTCGTGATGGTGTTTCACAAGGTCAGACCAATCAGCAGATTGTTCAGCGGATTAAAGGCAAGAAATCCTTAGATTATAAAGATGGATTGTTTAAATCATCGCGTGAATCGATTGAACGGCAAGTAAGGACTGTGAGAAGTCATGTGGCGAATGCGGCTTATGAAGAAACCTACAAGGCTTTGGGTTTTACGCATCTTAAATTCATTGCAACACTGGATGGCAGAACCTCCAAAACATGCGGAAGTTTAGACCAGACTGTATGGAAGGTTGGTGATTCAGGTATTAGGCGACCGCCTTTGCATCCGAATTGCCGATCTGTATTGGTTGGTGTAGATGCTGATGGTGAATTGCCTGGACAACGCCCATTTGTAATGGATGAGCGCAAAGTGAAGGACATCCCAAAAGATGAGCGTAAGGATCTGATAGGCCAGCTTGATGCCAATACTTCATTTAAAGACTTCTTTGATCAGACAGATGAGTTTTTCCAGAAAGAGTGGCTCGGGCCATCGCGTTACAAGCTGTACAAAGATGGCGGATATAGTCTGGATAAGTTTACCGATCCAGTGGGTCGAGAATATACACTGGCTGAGCTTAAGGCTTTGGATGAGAAGACGTTCAAGGAGGTGGGATTGTGAGCCTAATAACATCAGTTTTAGATATTAATGAAATTCGCTACATCTTGAGTATAGATCTCATTTTAATTCCATTTCGTGCCAACGTGGTGCGCAGACAAATGATGTGGATGAGTCTTGGTTATTCAGTTAGAAAGCCGTTAGCCCATGACCACACCTGAACAACAAATCATTTATGACTTAATTTTGAAGGCTTGGACAAATGAAAGACGTTGAGTTAAAGCTTATTGAAGGCACTAATCAATTTGTACTTGTAGATGCAGAAACCAAACAAGAGATAGGTATTCAGTCAAATGTTAGTGCTGAGTGTGGTGTGGATGGAATGACGATTGTGACTGCAACCTTCCAGCTACCACCTAAGAAAAAGACACCTGTTATGCGAAGCCAAATTAATCAAAAAGATATTGAGTTGATCAATCAGCGCAAATAAACCAAATCCAAACCTAGACCTAAACGGGTCTTTTTTTATGCCTGCTGAAAGCGGATGCGGACAGCGTAACGAGCGGATGCTCATTCAACATGGTGGAAACCTATGAAACTTAAAACACAAACAATCGACGGTAAAACATATGCAGAAGTAGACACTCAAGGGCTTCCAGTCTATGTGCATGATGATGGGAAAGAGGTTGGCTTTGATGCTGGTTCAGCAATGCAAAAGATCAGCACTCTAAATGCGGAAGCAAAAACCCATCGTGAAGCAAAAGAAAAAGCCGAGTCCACACTAAAAGCATTTGAAGGCATTGAAGATCCAGTGGCAGCCAAAAAAGCTTTAGAAACCTTGAAAAACTTCGACGATAAAAAACTGGTGGATGCTGGCGAAGTCGAAAAAATCAAACTCGAAGCAATTAAGGCAGTCGAAGAAAAGTACGCACCAATTGTTCAGGAGCGTGATGCTTTTCAATCTCAGCTGCATAACGAACTTATCGGTGGCGGGTTTGCTCGTTCTAAGTTTATTCAAGACAACATCGCTGTACCTGTGGACATGGTCCAAGCCCAATTTGGGAAAAGCTTCAAGATCGAAGAAGGCAAGGTTGTGGCCTACGGTACGGATGGTCAAAAAATCTATTCACGCGCGCGCCCTGGTGAAGTCGCTGACTTTGACGAGGCTTTGGAGTCTTTAGTTGGTGGATACCAATACAAAGATTCGATTTTAAAAGGTAGTCAATCGCAGGGTGGCGGATTCCAGGGCGGTGGTGGAAATAAATCAGGCCCTAAATCTTTGGCTGAATGCAAAACCAAAGAAGAGAAAATTGCTTACATGAAGCAAGTGGGCGAACAAGCATAAATTAATTTAAGGAGAGGCTCATGCCTTTTGATTTACAGGTTTTTAATAAGCAAACCTATGCTGCAATGACTGAAACTGTGGCACAGGATATTGATAAGTTCAATGAAGCATCTCAAGGTGCTATTCAGTTGATCAATGAGCCTTTCGGTGGTGACTTCAATATTGAAGCATCATTCAAAGCAATTGCTGGTTTAGTACGTCGTCGTAATGCATACGGCACCGGAACTGTGGCGGCAAAACGCTTGGAGCAAATGCTCGACGTAGCTGTAAAGGTTGCAGCAGGTACACCGCCAATTGAATATGAAAAACAGCAGTATTCCTGGATTCTTCAAAACCCTGAACTTGCAGCTTTGACCGTTGGTGAGCAGCTGGCGAAAGCTCGTCTAGCAGATATGCTGAATGCGGGTATTTTGGGGGCATCTTCTGCGATTTCAGGCAATGTAAACGCGGTGCACGGTAATGGTACTGATGCAGCATCATTCCGCTTGCTTAACGTGGGTGCCGCGAAACTTGGTGACCGTTCAAGTGCAATTCGTGCTTGGATTGTTCACTCTACAACTATGCATAACCTGTTTGATAATGCTTTGGCTAACTCTGAAAACCTTTTCCGCTATGACGGTGTGAATGTGGTGCGCGATCCGTTTGGTCGTGTGTTTGTGGTAACTGATGCGCCTGCTTTGGTAGGTGATAATGCTGGCACTGCATTCTACAACACGCTTGGCTTAGTTGAAGGTGCTGTTGTTGTGAACGACAACAATGACTTCAATGCTGAGCTTGTACCGGGTACTGGTGGTGAGAATATCAAGTACACCTACCAAGCTGAATGGACATTCGGTGCAGGTGTGAAGGGTTATGCATGGGATGTAGCAGCAGGCGGCAAGTCACCTACTGATGCAGCCATCGGCACACCAACTAACTGGGATTTGATCGCTTCAAGCGTGAAAGATACCGCTGGTGTATTAATCAAATCTGCCTAATTGAACTGCCCCGAGAGGGGCTTTTCTTTATCTGATTGGGAATAAAAAATGAAACAAGAGTCAAATAAGCGACTGTATTTTACCAATGATTTCTCGCCTGAAAATGTGGCAGAGCTACAAGCTCAAGGCTATACATTACGCAAGGCGAGTGCCTATCATGAAGCCGACACACTGGAGGCGTGTGCAGAGGTAGCTGGTGATGTGCCTCAAGCCTATCTCGACCTGATAAAACGCAATAAAGCCAATATCGTTACAGCGAATGTACAGGTGAGTATTACTCCCGAACTGCAAAAGGTTATTGATGATGCAAAAGCCGAATGCGCCAAGGTTGTTGCTGAAAATGATGAGTTAAAACAACAGGTGGAAACATTAAAGGCTGGGCTGATTCAGGGTAAACCTGCTGATTTGACTGGCTTAGTTCCTGTAGAACAATTTGATGCGGTCGCGCTTGATTTAACCAACACAAAAGAGCAGTTGGCCACAGCACAAGGTGAGCTGATTTCTTTCAAAAACGATGTTGGCGCAATGCAAGCTCGTATCACTGAGCTTCAATCAGTGGATTATTCAAAACTTAAAGTGGATGAGCTAAAAGATGTTCTGAAATTGAAAGGAATTGAATTCTCATCTGATGCCAAAAAGGATGATTTGCTGGCTCACTTAATTCCAAAGGAATAATGCTATGAGTTTTATTACTGTTGAAGAAGCTGAATCTATCCTTGGGGCAGACTTTGCCGATGATAGTGATAAAGCTCGTTTGATTAAACTAGCAAACACATGGATGAAGAATGAAGTTGGTTTTGTTCCCGATCCGATTGACCCACTGTTAAGAGACGCTGCCTGCGAGATTATTAAGGGTATTCAGGCTGGCGTGATTTATTCAGGTATTGCACGCCAAACCACAAGTGAAAGCGTAAAGGCTGATACAGTCCAAGTCACTGAAAGCTTTGCCGAGGGTAGTGTGGAAATATCAGAATTTGAGCAGATTGCTCTTGCCTTTATTGACTCGTTGAATTTAAAACCTAAAGGATTTGGATTTGAGGTGTTTCGGGCATGATCAAGAATAAAATTCAATCTAAGGTTGCGAAAGCCTTTGATAAAAAGCTTGCCGACGCAGTTGACACCTTCACCTGTGAAAAGCCGATTTATTCAGGCGAGTTTGATTTTGAAACGCAAACTTATCCAGTCGTAGGAAGTGAATCATATTCAGGGCGTGGCGTACTGTTTGGCTCGTATTTAAAAGATTTAGTAAAGCCTGCTGACTATCAGGCCGAAGATGCAAAAGCGATTGTTCTGCAAAATGAAGTAACCGCTGTACCTCAGATTGATGATGTTTGGGTAACCAGTAAAGGCGATTTTAAAGTCGTGAATATTGGTGCAGACCCAACGGATAGTATTTGGGTTTGCCAGTTGCGGAAAGTTTAGTAATATCCCTATGAAATTAAGGGGGATTTATGAATAACATTAAAGAAATCTATGAAGATATAAAACTCAAAAATGAAGAGATGGATGAAAGAATCCATATCCTTTTTCAGGTATTGGAGGAAAAGGATTTTCAAGATGTAACAGGTGGTCGTTTTTCATTGCTTTTTATTATGAAGTTAATTAAGGCGATGATATCCGATGATGCTGTAATGAGAATACTTTATGAGATTGAGATTTTGGAAAATAAGACTGATAAAAAAAGCTCAACTAAGCCAGAGACTCAATTTAAGCGTGGAAAAATAAAGGGTTTATGGCACAAGCACTACCTACCAACAGGATTAAAAAATATAGCTCTCAACCTTGAAGCGCAATTTGGGTACAAAAATAAAGAAATTATCGGTGAGATCAAACAGATTTTCTCAAAAGATTTAAGTGATGAGAAAAAGTCGTGCGAGGTTTCAAGATTGGTCACTACAAAGCAATTATCAGACAGATTTAAAGAAAGGCGAGTTACAGGTGAGTGGATAATTTATCACGTACACAATAACCAGAAATACTATCTTGATATAGCAAGCCATGAAGATAATGAGGAAATTATTGTAAATAGTATAAGGGATATGGTTCTGAAAGAATTTCCTGAATTTCAAAATAGTCTTCCAATATTTAGTTGAATAATGACCCACTTCGGTGGGTTTTTTAATGGGTGAAATTTATGATTTACATTGATGATTCAAAGCTAATTCAGCGCGCAGTTGATTCTAATCAGGCATTTCATGTTGATGTTCGCGCTACCAACATTAAATCGGTGTTTTTAAATGGCGAGCAGATTAGAGATGCCTTTTATGTGGATTTGGAAAAAGGCTTCTTAATTCGAATCAAGACTGATATTGAATGTCGGCCAGTTATGATTAGTGGTGAATTGGCGCATGAAATTTTATTTGGTGATGTGACTGTTGAATATCGAGAATAGCTATGGGATGGAAAAACAAACCAACTAATTTCGCGCTTGAAGTGATGAAGAATGCAGACAGCCATCTCAAAAAGATTGTAGGCGAAACACTTCAGCAGGTAATCACTCGATCTCCTGTAATGGATGGTGAATACAGGGCATCGCATAAAGTCACGCTTGATTCACCGCAAAGCACGTATGAGAAAGGCTTTGACCTATCAGGTGGTGCAACACTATCAGAAGGCTTAAAAGTAGCGTCTACAGCGAAAATAGGCGGTCTTGTGTATATCCAAACATTGAGTCCATACGGCACACGTTTAGAAAATGGCTGGAGTCAGCAAGCGCCCAATGGTGTTTACGCATTGTCCTACCAATCAGTCGCGAGTAAATACAAATGATGACACTCACTCAAGCTGAAATAGAGATATATAAACGTGTCGGGCAGTTTGCGGATAGAAGTAAGTATTTAATCGGCAGCACGCTACTGCTTATTGGTGACAACAGCAAGAATCTAGGCACAGAACTAAATACAACATTAGAAAACATTGTGGTTCGTACCGAGAACCAAGTGAATGAAGAAGGGAAGCCATTTAAAGCGCCAGCAAACAAACCTTGGTGTAAAGTTTTTGTACAGTACGCTGATAGTCAGGTGGCATCAATTGGCGACAGCCCATGTATTCGTGATTACGGCATTATTTCAATTCAGTGCTTCACACCAAAGAATAGAGGAACACTTGTCATGACTGCATTGTGTGATCAGTGGCGAGAATTGCTGCAATCATTCGGCGTGTCTCATCTTGAAGTCTACAAAGTCCACGCACCACAAAGCATGGATGATCAAGACTTTTACGCGAAAATAATTAGAGCTGAGTTTCGAGTGAACTAGCTTAAATCCAACCAAAACCAATGCCACCGAAAGGTGGTTTTTTATGCCTAAAATTAAGGAGCACACTATGTCATCCAAAGGCACTGATGTAGTTATCTACATTGCAAAAGAAGAGTCACCTAATGTTTTGCCTACAGTGGCTGTCTGGCATACGTTGCGTCGAAACTCTGACTCGTTAAAGAAAACCGTTTCACTTACTGAAACTGATGAAATTGTGGATTCTCGTTTTGATCAAGGTTCAGTAGCAACTTCTGGTGAAGCGACTGGCACCATTGAATATGAACTATCAGCTTTAAGCCAAGATATTCTGCTTGAAGGTGCGGCTGGTAATATATTTGTTGATGATGCGATTAGTGGTGTAGCCACTCTTGAAATTGGTGGCATGGAATTAGATACCTTCACCATCGTGAAGCATGATAAAAAACTAAACTTTATTCAAGTATTCTCAGGTGCTCGTATCGGTGAATTAACCATTCAAGGCGACACCGAAGGCAAAATCACAGGCTCTGCAACAATTAGCGCTACAGGCTATGCAAACCCAGCAGCAAGCCCTGTAACTGCACCACTTGCTGCACCTGACACACCATTCATGTCATCCATTAACGTGAATACATTCAAAATTAATGGCGTGAGCACTGTGGGTACTGCATGTGCTGAGTCGTTCACTATTTCGATTAACAACAACCTGACAGCTCGGCCGTGTCTAGGCAATCAGAGCATCATTCCAAACCGCTACACTGAAGGCAAAGTGAATATTGGTCTGAGTGCAACAGTGGTCTTAACCGAGCAATCTAAAGCCTGGATTCCTTATGTTGAATCACGCGAAACCATGACTGCTGAAATTGGTATTGAAGACTCGAAAGGCAATGCTTACGGGTTCCATTTCCCTAAACTGGAACTCGACAATGATGGCATGTCAGACACCAATGCGACCGATGACCACACGCTGGCCCTAGAGTTTAAGCAGGTCAAAGTGGCACCAACTATCACTCGTTCAGTTGCATAACTTTGGCCCTGAAAGGGGCTTTATTATTGGAAAAGAAAAAATGCAAATTACTATCTCGAAAGATTCATTAAGCACTGAAAAACATCCATCAGAGTGGGTGACTCATCCTGATGGAGGTGATTATCTCGTAGCAGGAATTAATCGACCTTCATTCCAGTACATGCAAGACAGTCACCAACAAAAAGAGCGCATGGTGCGTGAAAGCGGAGCCTTGATTACTGATGAGTTTGTGGAGCAATCTAATCGGGTATTTAGTGGCATTGTTGGTAAGTATTTGGTTTTAGGTTGGCGTGATATTCCTGCACGGATTGAATATTCGGCACAACTAGCTCACGATTTGCTCGCTTATGGAAAAACGGCCGATGATGACGAGTATGGGATGAAACTAGGCATATGGGTGATTACTCAATCCCAGCGAATCCAAATTGAAGCTGATAAAAAAAAGCGTGAAGCTCTGGGAAAGTCCGAGAACTCTACCGATACCTCAACCAGTTTGCTGGACTCAGCGAGTACCAAATAAGGTTGCGTGAAAAGCAGGGGCATGAATTACCTGATCCGCCAGAATACTCATACACAGCCAATGCCTTAATTGAAGCCTACAACGTCATTTCACGCTCACGTCGATATGAGCAAGGCATACCATTGGCATTAAGCATTGCCGACCTTAACGCTTATTGTGAGCAATACGAGCTACCAGTAGAGCGTTATATTTTCAATGCGGTCATCTTTGATCTGGATAATCGGTTTATTGATGAGGCGTATAAGAAGATGAGTAAGAAATCAGCGTGAGTTGGTTTCTTGCTTCTCATATTTGAGCACTGATACTTAGATTGATGATGCTGTGCGACAACAATTAACGCACTTGTTGGGTCACAAATATTGACAAAGAGTAATCTGTAGCGTATTGACCCATTATGCGTAATCGCATAATATAGGTCTTGTAGTCGCAGCGCGGTACAAATAACCCGCCCCTATACCTAGGTACGATAAACCCTGCGATAATCGTAAACGTAGTGTAAACACGTTGCCTCTAGGTGCTGCACCATATACTAATCATAATCTACAAATCATTCTTTGAGTTATATTCATCCCAAATTCAGATCATATGGAACTACCAGCTATGGATAATCTTTTTTTATTTGATGAAAAAAAGTTGACCCAAGCAACAGCTTTTTTTCTATATAAAGCTCATGGTCGTTTACCAATTCTCAAGCTTATGAAACTTCTTTATATTGCTGAACGTGAGTCTTTTAGGAAGTTTCATAGACCTTTGATAGGTGATAGTCTTGTCTCAATGAAGCATGGTCCGGTCTTATCTATAACGTACAATGTTATGAATGGCGCTGTACGCCATCAAGACTTTTGGAATGAATGGATTTCGGATCGTTCTGATAATGAGGTTGCATTAAAAGATGAAAGCTTGATTCGAGATGAAGATGATTTATTAGAGTTGAGTGATAATGATATATCTTTGCTGAATGAAGTTTGGCAAGAGTTTGGTCATCTCACACGTTGGCAGCTAGTTGATTGGACTCATGCTCATTGTCCAGAATGGAATGATCCTGGAGCTAGTAGTTTTCCAATTCATTATGATGCCCTATTTAAAGCGTTAAATTTTGATGAAGGACTTCAGAAGCATATTCTTGAGGATATGGAGGCAGAAATCCGCATCAATCAATCAAATTCAAGAATAAGCTGCTAGGGTGATTTAAACCAATGGATTGGGAAGGGAAGGTTGGCGATGCGTTTTTTCGCCCTGACGGCTTAAAAGATCATTTAAATGTGGTTTTATTTGAACCTAATCGCTTTCCTGACCTAGGTTTTGGAAATCGTCTATGCATCGTTAAGGTCAATATCACAACCTTGCATGAAGGAAAATATTTTGATGGTACTTGTATAGTTCGCGAGGGTGAGCATCCATTTATCATTCACGATAGCTATGTTTATTACCAAAAATTAGAGATAGAAGATTTTGAGCATGTGCGTAGATGTGTAAATCACGGTCCTTGGAGGCCGGCTGACTCGGTAAGTAAAGAGTTGTTGCTTAGAATGCAACAAGGGGTTAAAGATTCTGGAGACACTCCAAGAAAGTATAAAAAATATCTACCCATCCCTGAATGATCAAAGCCACTCCCCGGAGTGGTTTTTTTGTGCTGGAACTAGTATCTTGTGAATACTTATAAGAGGGTGTCCATATGAAGAAAATTCTACTAATAGGGATTGCAGGGCTGTTAATGGTTGGTTGTGTTAGTCCAGCAACCCAGATGATTGACAATAAGTTTCTGGATGCACAGGTAACACAGCCTGAAGTTGTAGGAATTTGGACAACTGCTGCTGCGGGCGGTTTATCAACCATTAAGCTTAACCAAGATGGCACCGGGATAATGTGTGAAGATAATGGGCATAGTGTAAATGTCTACCAACTTCGCAATTCTGGCAGTTTGATTTATGCTCAAAACGGAATGGCATTAAAAAAAATCACTATCAATAATCAGATTTTAAATGTCAAAACAACTTTCTCGGCTTTTAATGCCGATATGAAATATAGAGCTGATAACGAGCTAAAGTTGGCAACACCAAGATGCGCTAAAGAAATCAATTAAAATTTAAACAACCCTAAGAAGCCTCGCGAAAGCGGGGTTTTTTATTGCCTAAATTTAGGAGTCTCTCATGACTGAAACATCACGCCTTGAAATTATCATCGATACAACCAAGGCAAAAAAAGGCACAGATGATGTCACCAAGTCATTAAGGGATGTGGAGACTCAAGGTGATAAAACAGAAAAATCAGTTAAAGATACTGCCAAGGTTATTTCTGATGCTGGGGATAAGTCTAAATCATCTGCCAAAAAAGTTGACGATTTATCTAAAAGCATCTCAACTGCTGGAAATGAAGCAAAAACCACATCGGGGAAAATGGGCGAGCTGAGAAGCACAATAGCTCAAGCCGCAAATGATGGGAAGTTTGGCTCACACATACAGGGTTTATCTACAAAACTATCTGGTTTGAGTGGCGGGGTGCTACTTGTTGGTGCTTCACTTGCAGGTGCTTTTGTTGGTGGTGTTGCTGTAGCGAGTGGCTACCTTGCAAACATGACCATGGAGGTTGCTAGAGGTAATGTTGAGCTTGCGCGTTTTTCAGCAATTGCAAATACATCTATTGCCAATTTTCAGGGTTTATCTGGTGCTGCTGCAACGTTCGGCGTGACGCAAGAAAAGACAGCCGACATGTTGAAAGATTTCAATGAAAAAATCGGTGAATTTAATTCTATTGGTGCGGGTGGCGCTGTAGATTTCTTTGAACAGATTGCAGTCAAGACAGAAGATGGCGCACAAGGAGCTAAAAAACTTGCTGAAGAAATGTCGAAAATGGACGGCATTGACGCACTTCAAACCTATGTTGATAAGCTAGAAGAAGCGGGCGTAAACCAAAAGGAGATGTCATTCTACCTTGAGTCTATGGGTTCTGACTTAACCGCACTAGCACCGCTGTTAATGGATGGCGGGAAGCTTTGGAAAGACTACCAGAAAGCAATGGAAGAGGCTGGAATTCTCACGGGTGAAGAAGCTATTCAGAAATCCATTGAGTTGACCGCTCAAACAGAATCTCTTCAAATGCAGTTCGGTGCCTTAAAGAGTGAATTAGCATCACAGGTAATGCCGATTCTAAGCACACTACTTTCATATTTCATGAATGGATCAACTGAAGGTGGGCGCTTTACAGGTGTGATTGAAGGCATTGGTTTTGCTGCTAAGGGTGTTGGTGTCTTAATTGTTGGCCTTGCAACAGGCATGAAAAACCTTGTTGAAATCATGTCGATGGTTGTGAATCAATTCAAGACCATAGGCACAACAGCGGTGAATTTCGCCAATGCTGATGGCATCCAAGCAAAAGGCTCCGCATTGCTTTCGGGAGCGAAGGACTTTGTGTGGGGTAATGGTGCAAAGGCTGCGAAGAATATATACAACAACTCCAAAGATGGGTTTAAGGCGATTGGTAGTATTGTTTCGTCGCAAACAGGTCAATATGACGCCCTCACACAATCCATTATTAACAATCGAAAAGCTCAATTGGAGTGGAATAAGACACAAGGCAAGGGTGTTGGTGGTGGCGCAGAGCAAAACAAAAATCTCTTTCCAACCGCTAAAGCACCAAAGTCTAGCAAGGCAGAAACCAACAAGGCAGTAAATGAAGCCAAGCGATTGGCCGAACAGCAAAAACGTGAAGCCGAACGGTTGCAAGCTGAAATCGAAAGAGCTAAAGAGGGAGTAATACGAGATTATGCAACTCGAGAGGAAAGACTTCTTATTGATTACAATAAATCAAAAGAAGAGATCGAGAAGGGGTTTGTTAATGACCCTGCAAATCGTGAACTTTATCTCAGGAAGGCTAAAGAGGCATATGATCGGGATGTTGAGTCATACCGAGCTGCTCAAAAAGAGAAATTGGATTCATATAAAAACGATCTGCTCGACCAGATGGCAAATGCTGAAAATGCGATTTTATTATCCGGTATAGCTAAAAAGTTTGGCGGAGAGGGGCTTGAGTATAAAACAGCTAGTTTAAATATTGCCTCAGCTCGTAGTAAAAGCAGTGAATTTGATTCATATACAAACAATGTGAGTCGCATTAATCAGGACTACGACACACCAGAGCAAGCTCAACAGAGATATGAATTGTTAGAGCAAGCAAAAGCCACTCATATAGCCAATATGAAGGCGCTGGATGTTGAGTATAGTGATAATGCAAAGAGGCTGATTGAGGATCAGCACTCCGCAACCCTGAGTATGTACGGCTCACTGTTATCTCAGGCTGGCTCAGTCTGGGGTGATATGACTCAGATGGTCAAGGATAGCGCTGGCGAGCAGTCGGGTGCATATAAGGCTATGTTCTTAATGCAGCAGATGTTTGCAATTGGCTCAGCCTTAGTTTCTACGCACTTAGCAGCAGCTCAGGTGATGGCTGATCCGACAGCCTTAACCATGGCTCAAAAGGCAACATACTCATCGTTGATTTTAGGAATGGGTTACGCGAACGTCGGACTCATTGCAGCCCAAACAATCGCAGGCTTCGCCAGCGGTGGCTACACAGGCCACGGTGGTAAATACGAGCCTGCTGGCATTGTCCATAAGGGCGAAGGTGTTTTAACTCAAGAAGAAGTTAAAGCTCTGGGTGGTCCGCAAGGCTTTGAGGATTTGCGAAAGTCGATTCGTCGGGGTTATGCGACGGGGGGATTGGTTGCAGATACTCATCGTGTTGGTATGGGTGCTGTGAGTGCGATTAATTCGGGTGGTGGTAATGGCGGTGGATCAGGTGGTGATGTTTATTACACGCAAACCATTCATATTGCGTCTGATGGATCTACAACCAGTGAATCTGATGCAAAGCAATTAGGGAAAATGATGGAAAATATGACTCTGAGCGTAATTCGTCGAGAGCAACGTCAAGGGGGGTTGTTATCTAAATGAGCAACGATAAATTTACTTTCCCGTGCGATCTAGAAGGCAGCTCGGATACTCAAAACTTCAATGTGTTATCTAGCAGATTCGGCGATGGGTATGAGCAAAGCATCTCGGTTGGCATCAACAATCGAAAAGGAGAATGGGCCTATCAAAGAACTGGCTACAAGGATGAGATTATCGCAATTAAAGCCTTCTTTGATCGCCACAAAGGTGCTGACTCATTTTTATGGGATTCTCCTTTGGATGGCGAGGTGAGAGTTAAGACTGGAACTTCATACCAACCACGACAGGTTGGTGGATTAGTCTGGTCCATCTCCACTACATTCACCCAATACTTTAAACCTTAAATTCAATCAACTTTATGCCCTCAATTGAGGGCTTTTTTGTGAGCGTAAATTATGGCGACCCAAAAAGTCAAACTAACCACAACACCACAAAAAATTGCTACAGCCAATTCGCCAGCATATATCCAGTCACATCACAACCGTTTCAGATTTGCTTTTAGCCCTAGTCAGCCCGCCGACCTAGAAGCGTCCCATCAAGACATGCAGGTTTATACCGACGGGGCGCTGGGTGACTTGTGGGTTTGGGTGAGCTACCCATCAAACAACGACACCATCATTGTTTCAACATAAGGGGAGCTAATGAAAACAACCAATCTTGCTGCGGGGTTATACACACCACGAACCACAAGAATTGCACAGGGGCTTATTGATAAAGGTCTGAGAATCGGCTCGACAACACAATTAATCGGCTCAACAGAAGGCTTTATTGGTAACCGTTTACCAGCAACAACTTAATTCAAAAATTTCAGGAATAATTATGGCTAAACAAACAATTAATCAAGGCACAGCACCTACTGGCGCAGGTGGGGATACGTTCCGCTCAGGCTCGGCAAAACTACAAGCGAATGATGATGAGTTGTATACAGCGCTTGGGGCTAACGCTTTGGGCGTGTTGCCTTCTGCGCTACCAGTAAATAAAGGCGGAACAGGTGCTACCACAGCGGGATCAGCGCGTTCAAATTTAGGTTTGGGGACGGCAGCAACAAGAGTCGTGGGTACAAGCACTGGAAATGTAATGGAAGTCGGGGCTTTTGGTATTGGTGGCCTCGCGATAGATAATTCTGCTGTAACAAATCTAGCCCAGATGCCAAGTGGGTTTTTTAGGTTGCCAAATAGCTCATCTTTAAGACCACCAAAACTTGGGGTGTATGATATCTATGGGATTAATGTAAAAAGGCATACGCAAACCCACGGAGCAGCATTGTGGCTACCATATGTGACAAGCGGTAAAGGTATTGCTGTGAGCGCGTACGGCGATTCTACTGTAGAACACTATCATATTTTAACAGACAGAAACACAACAACTGATGCTAACGGATTCATTAAAGAAGCATCCCCGATTGTTCAACTCTTTGCAGATAAAATTGAGCTTAATGATGAAGCGCAACAGCAAAATATCGAGTTTGAAAAATTAGGTGCTGGTAACTACTTAATCAAGGGTTCAAGCAGTTTCGCACAAGAAGGTTGGTATATCGAAACCCCGAAAGATGCCAATGGAAATGTCCTGTTTTCAGTGATCTACACAACACTAGAAAATGGCGATATTTCAATAAAAACCTATAAGAAAAAGTTTGATTTTGAGACTGTATCTATTGTTGCTGATCTTGATAACCCGGTAGATATTACCGAAAACCGTTGGATTGATCTACGTTTGCAAGAACTTCCGCAGCCTGAAATCGAGGTGACAGATGACCCTGAACAGTGATTTTCAGAAACTCTATGTTGATGGTCTGATTACGTTGTTTGAACTCGATGCTCGCACTTTAGGTGCGGGCATTTTACGTTTTCATGGTCATATTTCTTATGAAGATTGGGAGCGTATTTACAGCTATATCGGATCAGATGGAATGCTCGGGGACGAGGCTCAATTAATTGGTGAAGTGTTTGAAAGCGCTGAATCAAAAACATGGTATCGCAACATCATTTGGCAAGGTGAAACTTTCGAGCCGATGGCGCTTGAAGTGTCGGGTCTTGAGATGCGTTCTGATGGTAAAGCCTCAGCGCCAACTTTAAGCATGGCGAACAATATTGGTGGCATTCAAGGCGCTGTGTCTGCGTACTGCTTACAGTTTGGCGACTTTGCAGGAGCAAAACTCAAAGTCATTACCACGCTGGCTAAATATCTTGATGCTGAAAACTTTAGCACTGGCAATGCCACAGCTAATCCAAGTGAGAAGCGAGAGCAAATTTGGTTCATTGAACAAAAGACTTCTGAAAATTCTCAGCAAGTGACGTTTGAGCTTTCTAATCCAGTGGATTTTGAAGGGTTAAAAATCCCTACACGCCAAATCTCAAATTACTGCAACTGGGAATATCGAAGTGAAGAATGTGGCTACATCGGATCTGCAATGTTTACTGAAAAAGATGAACCGACAGATAATCCAGCTTTAGATCGATGTAACTACAGAACGTCAGGCTGTCGTTGTCGAGAGAATGAGCTTCATTTTGGTGGATTCCCTGCATCTTCAATGGTGTAAAAATGAAATTAAATAAAAAACTAAAAGCAGTGATTCTATCTCATGCTGAAGAATGTTTCCCCGCAGAATGTTGCGGGGTTATTGTTTCTGGTGAGTATATTCCATGCCGCAATGTCGCTGAAAAAGGTCAGTTTCAAATTCATCATGAAGACTTGGCGCATGCTGAAGATCAAGGTGAGATTCAAGCCTATGTACATTCACATCCCAATGCTACAACACGTGCTTCGGATTTAGATTTATTGCAAATTGAGCTTCATGAAAAGCCTTGGGTGATCTGTGCTTGGCCCGAAGTAGATTTCCAAGTCTATAAACCATGTGGCTATAAAGCGCCACTCATTGGTCGTGATTACCACCATGGATACCAAGATTGCTATTCAATAATTCGTGATTTTTATAATCGTGAGTTGGGTATTCAGTTGATTGATTTCGAACGTAAAGATGATTGGTGGAGTGATAAAAACCACAAATCCCTTTATCTAGAAAATTTAGATGAAGCTGGATTTTATGAAGTCAAAGAACCTCAGTATGGTGACATGTTGGTGTGTAATGTTGGTCGTACAGAACACCCGAATCATGCTGTGGTTTGGCTGGGTGATCAGTGGCAATTAAAGTCAGAAGAAAGCACAAGTTGTTTTGGTGGACCATTGATTCTACATCACCCGTATGGCCGAAAGTCTGTGCGTGAAATCTTTGGGCGACAATGGCAGGAACGAGTTGTAAAGGTGGTTCGGCATAGGGAGATGAAGTATGAACTTTAAAGGGTTGCGTCAAAGAATTCACGAAAAACAGAAAGAACTAAATGATTTACTTAACGATTTAAATGAGCAACTTGCTTTAGAGCAAGGAGATTACAGTGGGTTATCAATACCTCACGATGCAACACATTACCGAGTTGTGAATTGTAAAGTGGAATATATTAGGAAATGTCCTTATCGAGACGATTGGGATATTTGGTTAGATTCAACCAACAGCTGGCTTGGAACCTTCTGGAAGAGAGTAGAAGTAGGAAAAGATGTAAAGCTATTAACCGCCAAATAAGGCGGTTTTTTATTGCGTGGAGAAAAGTGAATCATGCTCAAGACAATTAAGTTATACGGTATTTTAGCCAAGAAGTTCGGCAAAGAATTTCACCTAGCTGTCGAAAGCACCCGTGAAGCTGTAAAGGCACTATCAGTCCAAGTGCCTGGCTTTGAGCAATTCATGCTAACAGCTCATGAGCAAGGTCTTGCCTTTGCTGTCTTTCAAGATGATGAAAATATCAGTGAGGATCAAATCGACTTTGAGACTGGTGCCATAGTTATCAAGATCGTACCTAAAGTCATCGGCGCGGGTGGCAATGGAGTATTGCAAACAATTCTTGGCGCGGTGATGGTTGTTGTGGGTGTTGTTATGTTGTATATACCAGGCGCACAACCCTTTGCTGCATCTGTGATCGGCGCAGGTATCGGTATGATGGTTGGTGGTATTGCTCAAATGATGATGCCAAAGATGGACGAGGGAGATCAAAACCAAGATGGAAACAGGGCCAATAAAGGCTTTGGTGGGGCAGTCACCACTATCGCACAAGGCAATCCAGTTCCGATTCTTTATGGTCAGCGTGAAGTCGGTGGATTTATTGTGAATGCTGGTCAATTTGCAGTAGATACTTTTAGCTCTGCGGATGCTGGTTACACAGGCGGCGGCAGCAGCGGTGGAAAGAAATAATTTAAAAACACAGGCGCAATGAGCGCCTTTTTTATTGTCTAAGGATGAGTATGAACGCAGTAATTAAAGGCGCAAAAGGCGGTAGCAAAAGCCAAAGACAACCCAAAATTGCAAACGATACAACCGCTTCAAAAACCTATGCACGTTTACAATATGGCATGAGTGAAGGGGAAGTTGAGGGTTTGGCAAATGGCTTTAAATCAATCTTTCTTGATGACACGCCAGTTGAAAGCGATAGTGGCGCAAGAAACTTTCAAGATGTCACTCTAGATTTTCGCTCAGGCACCAATGACCAGACATACATGGAAGGTTTTGAAAGCATTGCTTCTGAAGCTGCTGTTGGAGTTGAGCTTAAAAGTGATACGCCTTGGGTTAAAGGGATTACCAATCTTAATCTCGATGCCGTAATTGTAAGGGTGCGTTTTGGGGCTTTAAAAAAGCAAGACCCAAGCAATGGCGATGTCTCAGGTATTGTTATTGATTACTCGATTGAAGTACAAACTGACGGAGGTGCGTGGGAGTTAATGCTTGACACCAAAATGTCAGGAAAAACTTCAGCGAATTATGAGCGTACTCACCGTATCGGCTTGCCAAAAGCCAATAATAATTGGTTGATTCGCGTCACACGTAAAACACCAAATTCGAGCTCTGAATATGTCAGCGATAAGATGTATATTCAAGCCATTACTGAAGTTATCGATCTTAAACTTACATACCCAAATACCGCAGTGATCGGTGTGCAATATGATGCTGAAACATTCTCGAATATTGCCAAAATCGCAGTTGATCTAAAGGGTGTAAAGATCAAAGTGCCGAGCAACTATGATCCAGTGAGCCGAACTTACATCGGGATGTGGGATGGTACATTTAAACGTGCTTATAGTAATAATCCAGCTTGGATTTACTATGACCTATGCACCAATAAGCGATATGCGCTTGGCAACCGTTTAACCGAGCAAATGATTGATAAATGGTCTTTATATCGTTTAGCTCAATACTGCGATCAGTTGGTGTCAGACGGCAAAGGCGGTCAGGAGCCGCGTTTTACCTGCAATGTGTATATTCAAAGTGCCGAATCTGCTTTTGATATTTTAAGTAAACTAGCAGGCGTATTCCGTGCAATCAGTTATTGGGATGGAACCTCCATTGTTTGTGATGCTGATTTACCACAAGATACTTATTTCACTTACACTCGCGCCAACGTCATCGATGGGCATTTTGAATATTCAGGCACTCGTGCGCGTGATCGACACACAGTTGCAAAAGTGGCTTGGGATAATCCACAAAATCGCTATAAGACCGAATATGTGTTCGTGCGGGATGAAGCAGCTATTGCAAAGCTCGGTGTGCGTATTGCTGAGATTGATGCGTGGGGTTGTACTTCTGAAGGGCAGGCACAACGTGCAGGTCTTTGGGCATTAAAGTCTGAGCAACTGGAAACTCGCACTGTATCTTTTAAAGTTGGTTTGGATGGTTATATTCCACAACCAGGTAAAGTAATTGAAATTGCGGATGAGTTGTTCGCAGGTCGTGCCAATGGCGGGCGTATCTCTAAAGTTTCTGCAAACTTGCGCACCATTACTTTAGATCGTGATGATGTGGTGTGTCGTGCAGGCGATCGACTTGTTGTAAACGGTGAAAATGGCAAGGCGCAAACGCGAATTGTGTCATCAAAAGTTGGGCGAAATGTCACAGTCACAGTGGCGTTTGAATCCGTTGCAGCAGAAAATGTTTGGGTCGTTGATGCGCAAGACTTAAAAACGATGAAGTTTCGCGTCATGAGTATTACTCAAGACGACAAACATCAGTTTTCAATTACAGGCTTGCAATACGAATCAGCAAAATATGATGCGATTGATTTCGGTGCATTCATTGATGATCGTCCGATTTCAATCATCAATCCAACCATTCAAGCGCCTGTCACCAATGTTTTAATTTCATCTGAAAACATGGTTCAGCAAGGCTTGTCTGTTGAAACCATGGTGATTACTTGGGATCAAGCGCAAGGTGCTACAAAGTATCAAGTTGAGTGGCGTAAAGATGATGGCTCGTGGATTAAATTTCCAATCACAGGCAGCAACTCAGTAGAAGTACAGGGTATTTATGCAGGTAACTATGAAGCGCGTGTTACTGCGATTTCTGCATTTGATATTGCTTCTTTACCGACTTATTCTGTTTTAACAACTCTATCTGGCAAACAAGGCTTACCACCAGCGTTAGCAAATATTGCTGCGACAGGTATTTTGTTTGGTTATCGCTTAGATTGGAATTTCCCTGCGACTGGTGCGCTCGATACCGCTTATACGGAAATTGAGATTGCAAGCACTGCAAACGGTGCCAATGCTGCGCAACTTGGGCTTTTCGCATACCCAACAAACAGCCATGTAATTCAAGGAATGCAGCCAAATTTAAAGCGTTATTTCCGTGGACGATTGATTGACCGCATCGGGAATATTGGCCCGTGGTCGCAATATGCGAACGCAACAACCTCAGCCGATGCATCCGCTGTACTTGATATTTTGTCGGGCAAAATCACCGAGTCACAATTACACCAAAACTTGCAAACTAAGATCGATAAGATCGACACAATTGCGGGTTTGGATGGCGATATTGGTAATTTGATTGAAAATATTAGTGCTGTTCAAACTCAGACAGATCAAATTAGTGATGAATTGGCACTGGAAAGACAGCAACGCATTACCGCGATTGATGATCTTGACGATGGTTTAACGCAAGAAGTTTTAGATCGTAAGAATGGTGAAACTGCAATCTATGGCTATGTGGATACCTACAAGCTCAGCAACAACAATGCACTTGCTAGTTTTCAGGATAGTCTAAATGTTGCATTAACTGACTCATCTTTGGCGATTGAAAGAACTCAAGCGTTAGATGGTCGGGTGCAAGTTGCAGAGGATGAAGCTGGCAATGCTTTGTTTAACTCAGCAAGTGCTTTGCAGAAAGCCAATATTGCAATTGATGACACAAGAGCACTATCAAGTCTTGTGACTGAAGTTAAAGCAGTTGCAGAGCAGTCAGCAAACACAGCGGATACAGCAGCAACAGGAGCAGCAAGCGCGTTAGAAAAAGCAACTGCATCAGCTACGAAGTCGGATGCGAATGCACTCAAGATTGAGGAAATTACTGCTGAACTTGGCACAAAGGCAAGCACTGGCGCATTGAATCAAACTAATGCAAACATTCAGGAGGTTGATGGCCGTGTTTTAGCAAACACCACGCGGCTTAACGGTGTGTATGCGCAAGTCAACCCAGACATGATCGGCTCAACTGAAGGGTTTATCGGCTCAACTGCTGGCAATGTTGGCACATGGACTTTGCAATCAGCAGTGATTGAAGGCGACGAAGCTCTAAGTCAGCGCATCGACACCACTGTTGCTGAGATTAGCAATACAAAAGCACTGGTTCAAACCGAAGCTTATGCAAGAGCACAGGAGAATGAGGCGCTATCATCTCGCATCAATACACTAAAAGTTGATGTTGAGGGGAATAAGGCCGCAATCGTAACACTGGAAACAGCGCGAGCGACCGACAATGAATCTTTCGCTGGTCGGTTTGATACACTTCAAGCGTCCACAAAGGCTGCAAAAGACACAGCCGATCAAGCAATTTTAGATGCTCAATCTAAGTCAGCAGCAGCAGAGTCAGCAGCAAAAACCTATGCAGATGCCAAGGCGAAAGCCGAAGCTGATGCAGCAATTGCAGCAGCATCAGATGACGCAACCGCAAAAGCTAATGCCGCGGAATCAGCAGCAAAAGCAGCAGCCGCCCTAGATGCTAAAAACAAGGCAGATGCAGCACTTGCAGCAGCCAAAGTTTTGTCAGATGCGGCTCAAGCCACAGCAGATGATGCACTTGATAAAGCCAACACTGCAACTGAGAACATCGCAACCATTAAGCTTGAGCAGGGTGTCTTTACTGACAGGCTTGATGCAATCAGTGGTGAGATCAAGACGATTCAAGGTTATGTAGATGGTCAGCAGACAAGCATTGAAGTTGTAAGCGCTGTTGGTGACTTAAACAAGCTCAAGAATGAGATTGCAAAAGCTCGACTTGATGAGGACATCACCAAGCTGCAAGGGCAGGCCGCGGCACTCACTTCAGCGGTAAATAGTTATGATGCAAGAATTGCTGAGATAACAAGTAAGCGCACAGCAGAGCAAGCAAAGGAGGATAAAAATCAGGAATTAATTGATCTTTATACAAGCCAAATTGCAGAGCTAAATGCTGCTAAAGTTGATGCAAATGCACAGAAAGACGCTATTTCTTCGCAAATTGCACAAATCACAGCAGACAAAGCAAGGCTAAACTCACTTGTTCTGACTGAAAGTAAGATTAAGGCGCAGCACACAATCAAGCTTGATAGTGATGGTGTGATTTCATCTTACGGTTTAGCGATTGAAGAAAGCGGAGGTACGAATTACAGCAACTTTGTTATTCGTGCCAACTCGTTTGCTTTAGCAGGGCCAGCAAGCGAAGGAAGTACACCATACTACCCATTCATTTTCCGCAATACGCCATTCACTGATCCAGAAACAGGAACGGTATTTCCAGTAGGGGCTTATCTCAAAACTGCATTTATGGATTATGCATCAATTAAGTTGGCGCATATCGATACAGCAAGTATTGGGAGTTTGAGTGCTGTTAGTGCAACCATAGGAGCATTGGGTACTATGACAAACGGGCTTATGATTTCAGATGATTACATTAAAGTCTTTGACCCAGACAATGGCAACGCATTAATGGTGCAGCTCGGTAATTTGGAGGTTTAGTGGTGATGTACGGGCTAAGAGTATGGGATCTTAACGGCAATATTACTTTGGATGTTTCTGATAGCTTGAGCAAGGTGCTTGGCACTCTCACATTAACGTTTACAGTTCCTAGCGGGCAATTCTCTGGCCCACCTGCAATTGCAACTGTTGAAATACCAGGCGCCTTCTCGGATAGATTTTGGTGGGGTAGCATTGCTGTAGAGAAGATTAATAATCAATACCCTATGTCTGATGGGTATCTAAAATGTAACGTTTATCCTGGTCAAGCTGTGTTTACATTATCAGATTCTGCTTATATTACGATTGAGCCAGGCTCTACCGTAAGGCATACAATTGTGTATGGGGTTTTTTGATGTCATTTGGATTACGCGTTAAAAATAGCCGTGGCAATTTGCAGATAGATGAGAACTATATAAATCTACAGTTGAAGCAGAAGCTAACGGTTACACTAAAAGACAACACGCCATCTAATTGGGGTGGTGGCTCTAACGTTTGGAGAACAAGCCGTTATACATTAGATGCTTCAAACCACCCTAATTGTATCATAGCTGTTAGTTTTACTAATCAAGCAAATATCACTATCCCTCTTAGTGTGTTGAGAATAGGAAATAATTGGCATATTGATGCATATTCAAAAGTAGTGGGTTTACAAGTGGATGTATTTATATTTGCATTTGATGGCGGTTTTTACACAACGGGGAAATACGGTTTAAGGGTATTCAATAGTGAGGGGAAAGAGACATTTAATTCAAACAAAAGGTATTTAAAAGTACTAACTGCAATAAACGGCGATTACAGCTCTCACATTCAGCAAGACAAAATTGTTGAGAAATCATTTACTAGCATCCAGACAGCGGAGTGGCAGGGCAGAAAGTTGGCTTACTGCTTTATGAACACACCGTTCTATGATGAGAGAACATTCTGGGAGGATGCGGACGACGACAGTCTATGGGGGACGGATATTACTCAAACTGGAACATTTGCTAGAGTATTTGGAAATGATTTATTTCTTGAGTACAAGCGTATAGTTGTTTACACATATAAAGGCATACCGCCTAGCGAGCATGACAGATCAGCGCACAGTCTTTCATTTTTACTGGTCGATGTAACAAACTACTAATCATGTCTTTTATATAGCACCTTCGGGTGCTTTTTTATTACCAAAATTTAGGGGGTCTTATGACCGACAACGAGTCGTACGGGGTCAGAGTAGAGAAGAAGATTGATTCAATGCAGTCTGACATTCGAATGCTGTCCGACCACGTAACCAGATTGACCTTCATTAACGAAGCGCACCAAAACATGAGTGCTGAAAACCGCAAAGATATTGATTCGATTATTACCCGGGTTGGTGTGCTGGAAAATAAATCAGCTCAACTCGATGGTGGCCTGAATGTCATTCGTATTGCCTTAACACTTCTAGCAGGGGTTTTTATTGGCGTGTGCACATGGGTCGGATCTTCAATTATCCAGAATGCACAAGAAAACTCACTCCTTAAGGAAAAAACGGCTCGTCTTGAGTCCGACGTATCAACCATTAGGAATTATCAAAAATGAAATTCATCCCCGAAAACGTCTGGAAATATTTATCTGTAAAGCTCCCAATTATCGGAGCTTTTTTATTGGGTGTTCTTCCTGTTTTAATTCAAGAGGGCATCAACACACAACTCATTCCGACTGAATACCATGCTATTTTGCTTTCAGTTGTATTGCCTGCATTGGCGTACATTGGCCGTAAGATTGCACAGCCTAAAGTTAAGGGTAGCCCATAATGAAACACATATTTGATTTCCTGCGAAAGATCAGTGGTGGCAAACTCACCCAAAAGCAGGTTGATGCTGCAGATAAGTTAATTGCAACCGCCTATGATGACCTGAATGATATGCTGGGTATCGCCACAGATGAAATGCACATCAGCCCAAGTGGGATAGACCTGATCTGTAATTTTGAAGGTAAGAGACTTACTGCCTATGACGATGGAGTGGGAGTGTGGACGATTGGTTTCGGTACCACAGTTTATCCGAACGGCATTAAAGTTATGAAAGGTGATACCTGCACGGAAGCACAAGCTAAGACATACATGGCACATGATTTAAAGAAGTTTGAAGCTACTGTAAACAATGCAGTGAAGATACCGCTTAATCAAAATCAGTTTGATGCACTGGTATCACTTGCCTACAACATTGGGACTAATGCATTTAGCAAATCGACGTTGGTGAAAAAGTTGAATGCCAATGATATTCGTGGTGCTGCAGATCAGTTTGATGTATGGGTGAATGCAGGCGGTAAACGTATGCAAGGACTGGTGAATCGCCGGACTGTTGAAAAGGCTTTATTTTTGAAATGAAGTTATTTACTTTATTGCTGTGCATCCTCCTTTCAGGCTGCACAGCGCATTCGATTTCGACAAAGGTGCATGTCATTGTATGTGTGCAATGTGTGAATTGAAAAGCCCTTAAGTGAGGGCTTATTTATGAGAGATATTGATTAATAATTGCACTTATACCAATCTTTCTTGTTATCCCATATTACACGTCCTGATTCCAAAGGGGTCTGATTGTAAACCACACCAGGACCTGAGCTTATGCCGCCATTATGATTTAACCATCCTTTAATATTAAGTTTAATATTTTGGTTACCATTACCCATACTTTCTAAATTAGCAATAACCCGAGCATTTTGAATTTCTCTATATTGTGGTTGACCTAATACAATCATTCCAGTGTATTCATTAACATTCGTGTCCTTACATACAGTAGCCCCAATATCACTAGCTTTAGGTGCATTCTTTAGCAAATGCTGTTGGTATTGCTGTTGAGCTGCAATTTCACGTGTTTTTTGTGCTTGAATTACTTTAAGTTTTTCTTTTTCATTATCTTCTTTAATCGATTTATATATACGTAATGTCGTGTTATCTAAAACATTTGATGATAAATATATTCCATCTGTAGTACGTGAAGTTTCCTCGATATTTACAGCCCATTGATTTTTATTATTTTGACATTCATAACTTCCAATATATGGAGAGTTCTTGATTAAAATTGGATAGAATCTTCCACCTTGCGCAATACATAATGACTGAAAATATTTATAAGGGATTATTACTTGATTTAAATTAGGTCTATATAATCGACCAACACCAGCCGAATCTCCATTAAGCCTTTCACCATTAATCAATTCTTGAGGTGAATTATATTTTTTTACACTTTCTGGGGTAATTGTTCTCTCAAGTGGCATTCCTAAAATTGCTTTATCTAATGTGGTGCATCCAGTCATTACAAGGCAAGTAGTTAGGCTTATTAAAGTAAATTTTATATTCATTCAGAAGCTCTTTAGTGTGTTGTCAAAGTCTTATAGAAAACGGTATTAGTGTACTAATTCTAACCAATTCTTTGTAGTTAATTTATAAACAAATTTTTTCGTCATTTATACTCAATATGCCAGTTCAGCTAAAATAATTCTGCGTTAAACTCATAGGGTCACCTGACATTCGATATTATTGAGTACACCATTACCAACAGTGAGTTACTCGAAGCTTGCACAGCAGAATATCGAAGTGTGGCAGAAAAAGCAGATGGGCACGCAATTGATGTCGAACGATTGAGTGAGGTATGGCCTGAATAAAACTTGCTGTCCATCCTACTGTAAGCTCACACATTATGATGCTTTTTTAAACTAAAACCACAATGCCTTACTATTATGGTTTTAGTTTATTTATATATTCAAACATTTTTTCAACTGGCACAAACCCTACCGCAACTAATGAGAAGATTACTAGAAAAATAGTAATGATAGTATAATCCTGATTGAATTGATGTTTTACTATCAAGCCAATTCCCAAAGAATTAGCACACATTAATATTAGTAAAAGTGTTCTCCATTTAATTTCAGCTATTGGTAGAAAAATAGCAACTAAGAGTAATATACCCCAAAGAATGCAAGCACCTGTAAGCCATTTTTTTGAAATGGGTTCAACAAAAAAATTATCAAAGTTTAAACCATTATTTTGGCAAAAGTCGTGAATTTCTTGAGGTGTGCCTTCGAGTTCGGAGTTGTTTTTTGACTTAAGTTTCATTTAAATTATCTGTTTGAATGAAATAATTTGTTGATGTCTTTTTTTGCAGCTTCATCAGTCCACTCATTAAGAGAATCATCCTTAATGAAAATAATTCTGTCATTCTCTAAAATAGTGTTGGTTCCTGAGAAAGTTACATTAGCTAGATCACCACCAAAAGCATTTTGTTTAACTTTTGTTGCAAGAACTTCATTTAAAGAACTAAATGTTTTTTTGTACACATCATCGTTCTCAAGATTTTTTCCCAATTGGAAGACTAAAACGACGCCTTCATGATCAGTAGGATATATGTATGCTTTCATACCAATACCAGCACGCAATCTGTTGCTTAGGTGTCTTCTGAAATTATTAATATATTTCTGAATTGTTGACTTTTCCATGGCTCTTACTTTGTTTGAGACATTCGCATTATAGATTAAATTATTTTCATAATTTAGACATTTTGGAAATAAATGGAATATCGGTATAAATTGATTGATATTTTGGCTAAATGGAATAACTATTCTACTTTGATAAAAGTTATTGGCCCTACAGATTACCTCCTTACAACCTTAGCACCTTTCCAAAACTCCCCACGCCTACGCACTAGAAATGAACTTGCTATACTTTCCGCATGAAACACCTTGGCGTCATCTTTGTTATCGACCCAAAACCATTCAGGCTGATACACCTGCTGTATATCTGAAAAATCATCGTATTCCAGTATTTCTTGTGTCGCATCTCGATAGGCAAGCCACTTGCCATCTTTGGTGATGTAGGCCATTGAACATCCCCTCAAATCACAAACCTCACAATTTATTCAATAAGTTTTTTCTTTTCATAAACGATATACAGTACATAGCTATAACTGTAACACATTCAATATTCCGAACCTTTAAAATGATGATATAGTGCTCTTGCAGATTGACCGACTCAAGAGAATTTTGAGTCGGTTTTTTGCGTTTAATATCTGTGGATAACTCATTTGCAACACCAAAAATACACCAATGATATGCAACTTGCTGATTATTATAGGGAGTATCTATACAATGATTTTAGTGACTGGTGGTTTAGGCTTTATAGGCTCTCATATTGCTTTGAGCTTTATGGCGCATGGGCAAGAGGTCATTATTGTAGACAATTTATCCAATGCGAACTTGCAAACTCTTGAACGATTAGAATTTATTAGTGGCATGTACGTGCCTTTTGTCAAAATTGATATACGAAATACGCCTGCTTTAAACAAAGTTTTTGAGCAGTATTCCATCGATGCGGTGGTGCATGCAGCAAGTTTTAAATCGCTTGAAGAATCTGTATTGAAGCCTTTGGAATACTATAATGACAATGTCAGTTGTATCATGAGTTTACTGCGTGCCATGCAGCGCACAGGTGTCCGAACTTTGGTTCATCTTTCCAGTCTTGCGGTCTATGGTGAATCCAGCCTACATCTAGAAGAAGATTTGGAGCTGAATTTCGGCTATCCAAACCCGTATATCAAGTCGCAGCAAATGGTCGAAGAAATTATTCGAGATACAGCAAAAACGGATAATGAATGGAAAATTGCAATTTTAAGAATGGGCAATGTCGCTGGTGCATTTGAAAATGCGATGCTCGGAGAACTATTCCCGCCTTTACCGAAAAATATTATTCCACTGTTGATGCAAGTCGCTGCAAAACAGCGTGATCATATTGAACTTAGAAAAAGTGCACAAACCACAGACCATACCGTAGAGCGTAGTTTTTTACATATCCTCGATGCCTGTGATGCGATTGCGGCTTCGTTACAATGGTTAAGCACCCAACAGTTTGCTTGTGAAGCCTTTAATATTGCAGGTCAAAGTGTGTCGATACAGCAGTTGATTGAAAAAGTTGAAAGCGTGACGCAAAGTGATATTGCTACAGTCGATGTGAAGGATTCGCACATCGTGGAATTAGATCAGGTCGCAGCCGAGTGTAGTAAAGCGAAAAACATTTTACACTGGGAAGCGAAGCGCAGTTTAGAACAGACCCTTGAAGATGGATGGCGTTTCTACCAACAAAATTTAGATGGCCGTTAATTAATTTACTGATAACAATTATCATTTACATATTTTTGCTTAATCATTAAAATAAGGAAAACAAGCGCAAAATAATCATTTTGCAATTCAGTTAAAAAGGAAGAGGTTAAAATGCAAACACGTATTGAACATGACACGATGGGCGAAGTTGAAGTACCGAGTGAAGCACTTTGGGGTGCTCAAACTCAGCGTAGTTTCCAAAACTTTAAAATTGGCAGTGAACGTCTACCACGTCCAATGATTCGTGCCATGGGCTTAGTGAAAAAAGCAGCAGCATTAACCAATGCTGAGCTCAACCAAATTCCACAAGAATTGGCGCAATACATCGTCGGTGCTGCGGATGAAGTGATTGCAGGGCAGTGGGATAGTCAGTTTCCTTTGGTGGTATGGCAAACTGGTTCAGGCACACAAAGCAACATGAACTGTAATGAAGTGATTGCCAATATCGCCAATCAGAAACTCGGCAATCCTTTAGGCGCACAAAAACCTGTACACCCGAATGATCATGTAAATCGTGCTCAGTCGACCAATGACTCGTTCCCAACGGCGATTCATGTTGCAGCAAGTATCCAGATCAATGAATTACTGATTCCTGCGGTGACACAGCTTCGAGATACTTTAGCTGCAAAGTCTCAAGCATTTTCAGACATCGTTAAGATTGGTCGAACTCATTTACAAGATGCGACACCCTTAACCTTAGGCCAAGAATTTAGCGGTTATGTTTCTCAGCTCGATCACGGCTTAAAGCGTTTACAACAAGTACTTTTAGGCTTGTATGAGCTGCCTTTAGGTGGAACGGCTGTAGGTACAGGATTGAATGCTCATCCTGATTATGCAGAAAAATCAGCAGAGCAACTGGCACAGTTGACAGGGCTACCTTTTGTGACTGCACCAAATAAATTTGAAGCATTGGCTGGGCGTGATGCAGCAGTGTTTGCCTCAGGTGCATTAAAAACGCTTGCGGTAAGCTTGAACAAAATTGCCAATGACATTCGCTGGTTGGCAAGTGGCCCACGTTGTGGTTTTGGCGAGTTACGTATTCCTGAAAATGAACCAGGCTCAAGTATTATGCCGGGGAAAGTGAACCCGACTCAAAGTGAAGCGATGACCATGGTGGTGGCTCAAGTCTTAGGCAATGACACCACGATTAATGTTGCGGGCGCATCGGGTAATTTTGAGTTGAATGTATTCATGCCAGTGATTGCGTTTAATTTGTTGCAGTCGATTCAGCTTTTGGGTGACGCATGTAATAGTTTTAATGATCACTGTGCAGTGGGTATTGAACCAAACCGTGAAAAAATTGATCACTTCTTACATGACTCATTGATGTTAGTTACGGCTTTAAACCCAGTGATTGGCTATGAAAATGCAGCGAAAGTTGCCAAAACAGCCTATAAAGAAGGGAAAACGTTAAAACAGGTGGCCGTAGAGTTGAACTTAGTCACGGCTGAGCAGTTTGATGAAGTGGTACGTCCAGAGCAAATGATTTCCCCAAATGTAAAATAGCCCTTGGTCCAGATGCTCAACTAAAGAGCAAATGAACATCAGCAGTTTTTATCTTTGGGTGAAGTCGGTACAATGGTCGACTAAAGATAAACTGCTGATGAGTTACCATGCTTGATATTTATTTGACAGATGTTCAGAAAAACGTGCAATTTAACGATTATCCGGGTGAACATCCTGTTAAATTTGTTTTAAATTTCAAAAAGATTTTCCCAAGTGTTATGGAGTTATTACTTCCTGTTCTACCTGAAAATGAAAATCTTGAAGAAATGACATGGGAATCAACCACGACTGACTTTGAACTTTTCAAACTGTTGTTGAGTGGTTGGGGCGTGATTGAATTACGCTTAAACGCGATCAAACAGTTTAAAGATAAAGATTTTGCCGATGCTCTAGTGAAACGTGCACAACAAAAACGCAAAGACTTTGCAAAAGCACAGCAACAGTTGAAAACAGTTGAACTTGATTATTTATTTATGCATGAGATTCATGCATTGATCGATGCAGAATTGGTTGAACTGGGTGAAAAGTTCTATTTACCTGTTCTTCGTGACTTATGGAAAAATAAAATTTCCACTCAAGTCTTAGAAGCTAAATTTTAAGTCATTCAAAAAATCCTCCAAATGGAGGATTTTTTATATCGATAGCAAAACTATGTATTTGCGAGCATAAGAAAGTATTTAAACTGCATCTAAAGCACTAAATTTTATTATTTGGTCAAATATTGGAATTAATATTGCTTGATACATTGCGTCATCATTCACACTATAGCCGTAAGGATTTTATAATATGTCAAATCAGTTCATCGACTTAATCACAAAGCGTCGTACCATTTATGCCATTGGTAAAAAGGTCGAGTACAGCCCTGAATTTTTAACTGATTTGATTCAAACTGCCATTAAACAAAGCCCATCATCGTTCAATTCACAGTCATCTCGGGCGGTGATTTTATTTAATACGCAACATGAAAAGTTCTGGACTTTTGTGGCTGAAAAACTGAAGTCTTATGCTAAAGATGAAGAAAGTGCGGCTAAAACAACGGCAAAAATGGCCAGTTTTGCAGCAGGTGTAGGTACAGTTTTATTTTTTGAAGATCTGGATGTAATTCAGGGTCTACAAGAGCAATTTCCATCTTATGCTGAAAATTTCCCAGTATGGGCAGAGCATTCAACTGCAATAGCACAGTTTGCAACTTGGACTGCATTACATACCTTAGGGTTAGGTGCATCTTTACAGCATTACAATCCAATTGTAGATGAAGAAGTCCATGCTGAGTGGAATGTGCCTGCAAGTTGGAAACTGCGTGCACAACTGGTCTTCGGCTCGGTTGAGGGGGAAGCCAAAGAAAAAGGCTTTGTGGATGATGCTGTACGCTTTAAAGTCTTCAAATAATTAATCAAAAAGCCGCTCTACACGATGGAGCGGCTTTTTTTAGGCTGAGTTTTTTACAGGTCGACTACTTCTTCATTTTGCGGTAGTCACTCGGGCGAATAGGGCGGGTGCCGCGCCACAAACCTTTCTTGTGCTTTTTCGCATGACTTTGTAAAGCATTCATATGTTTTAAATGCTTTTTATCCTTAATATAGTCCTCATAGACCCATGCTGCACCACGTTTAACCATCTCCTCATTCATACTTCTCCGAAAACGGTAGATTTCACCTACACAACGACCGTAACGGTCAATGTCTGTAATGCGAACACGAACCACTTTCCGATAAACCATTTTTTTGATTAAGCGTTTGGATTCAGGCCCATAGCTTTGAGTGGACTCAGGCGCATCAATATAGGCAAAGCGTAATTTGGTTTCAGAGCGTCGAAAGTTAAAGCGATAACATGTTAGCGTATCACCATCACTTATAGCCGTAATTCGACACCAATAGGTTTTACCTTTTTTAAAGGGATGGAGAAATTGGCTGAGAGCATTTTGTATTTTATAAAAAGTAAATACCAGTATCAGGCAAAGGACGAAGCCAATACCGATGAGCCAGCTATTGGACAGGTGATCAAACATAGAGGAGAGCAATAGAAAATAAAAATATCAAAAAGACATTGTATGGCAGATACACTATTTAAAATGCTTTAAGTGATACCAAGTGTTTATTTTTCATAAGAAAATAGATGTTTAATTAAACAAGTAAACTGGAACAAATTTTTAACGAAGTAAAAAAGCCAATAACTAGTCGAGTTGCGTGAATTTATAATTTATCTAGCAATAGCCTAAGCGGATTTATGAGATAAAAAAATAGCCTAAGCAAAAATTTTATAAATTTCGTTCCTTAAAAAATGGTGTCTTTTATTTTCAGTTAAATTTTTATGCCAATAAATTCCAATATTCATCTGCGGCAGTTTCACAGGAACATCAAAAATATTGAGTAGAGGGGAAACATGCAAATGGCTCAAAATATTTTGAGGAATCGTTAAAATTGCATTTGGATATTGCTCTAAAATTTGTAGCGCAGTGGAATAGTGCTGACAACGCAAAAAAACCTGCCTAGACAGTTGCTTACGATTTAAATGAACATCTTCAACCAAAACACCAGTTCGCCTTGATGACACACCAATATGCGGTGCAGCCAAATACAATTCAGCATTGATTTGCTGGAGCTGAGTACAAGCCACAAACTGGTCTTTGACCAAGCTCTCAAATTGAATTTTATCGCCAAAGTTTTGTTCCAAATCAATCACAAAATCAATTTGTTGAGAAACTAAATCAGCATCTACTGTTTTACGGTCAAGCTTACTACTCATAAACTGAATACTTAATCCAAGTTTTTGAAAGTGAGCGACTAACTTTGGGAAAACAATCGGTTCTATTTCATCATGAATCGCAATTTTTAGGCTTTGAACCATGTTCGGGTCGAAGCTTTGCTGCTGCATGGAAATACTTTGGATTGCAATTAAAGCATTTTTAATAATCAGATAATTTTGTTCTGCAAAAGGTGTTGGAAGCATTTGGCTGCCAGAGCGAACAAATAAATCATCCTTTAAATGGCTACGTAGACGCTGCAAGGCATGACTGGCAGCAGACTGCGTAATCGACAAGATTTGAGCTGCTTTTGAAATACTTTTTTGCTCATAAATCGCAATAAAAAGTGGGTATAAATTGATATCGATGCGATGAAAAAGTCCCATATCAATGGGTGACTTACTATGAATGTTGTTCATGCTGATCTATAAAATAAAATCATTTTGTTCATATTAGTTTTCAGGTTATGTTGATGTAAAGCGAAAATATCAAAATAGATCGAAGGAAGCAGCCATGTTTGAACTTTCAGCACGTGCTCAAGATTATGTAGAACGTACCAAACAATTTATTCAAAACGAAATTGAGCCGATCGAAACAGACTTTTGGCATGAGGTACATGAACTGAACCAAGGTGGCGACTGGACCAAATGGCAGTGGCCCGCACAACTTGAAACGCTCAAAGCCAAAGCAAAAGCTGCGGGTTTATGGAATATGTTTTTGCCTTGTCCTGAATTGGGTCAAGGTCTATCGGTTCAAGAGTACGCTCATATTGCAGAACTCACAGGTCGAAGTCTTCTTGCGCCGACCGTGTTTAACTGTAATGCGCCTGACAGTGGCAACATGGAGGTATTGTGGCGTTATGGCTCTGAAGCTCAAAAGCAAGAGTGGCTTACGCAGCTTTTGGATGGAAAAATTCGCTCTGTTTTCTGCATGACAGAGCCTGCCGTTGCTTCATCTGATGCGACCAATATGCAAGCAACAGCCGTGATCGAAGGCGATGAAATTGTGTTAAACGGCCGTAAATGGTGGTCTTCAGGCTTAGGCGACCCCAATGCCAAAATTATTATTTTTATGGCACATACACCAGATGAAACGAAAGATCGCCACCATCAACACTCGATGGTTTTAGTGCCTGTTGAAACGGCTGGTGTCAAAATAGAACGAATGTTACCAGTCTTTGGTGACTACGATGCTCCACATGGTCACGGCGAAATTAGCTTTAGTAATGTTCGTGTACCTATTTCTAACTTTATTGGTGGCGCAGGTCAAGGTTTTGAAATTGCCCAAGGTCGTTTAGGGCCAGGTCGTATTCATCACTGTATGCGCTGTATTGGTGCTGCGGAAAAGTCTTTAGAATTGATGATCGATCGTGGTATGAGTCGTACTGCATTTGGCAAAGAAATTTTAAAATTAGGTGGAAACCTAGAGCGCGTGGCTGATGCACGTGTTGCAATTGATCAAGCACGTTTATTAACCTTGTATGCTGCGTATAAAATGGATACTTTAGGGAATATGGCAGCGTTAACCGAAATCTCTGCCATTAAAGTCGTTGCGCCAAGTGTGCTTGAAAAAGTGGTCGATATGGCGATTCAAATTCACGGCGGAGCAGGTGTGTCGCGTGATACACCTTTGACAGGTTTCTTCGCTCAAGCACGTTCACTGCGATTGGCTGATGGGCCAGATGAAGTCCATAAAGGCATGATTGCTAAATTAGAACTGGCAAAACGTGGCTATAGTACGCGTCGTAAAAAATAATAGAGGAGAAGATCATCTCTTTAATTCATTGTTTTGAAATAAAAATAGATGATCTTCTAAGTTATAAAGAAAAGATTGAGAGTTTGGGAAAAAAGAATGTCAGCGATTGATGTAGGTGGAACAGTTCGGGCGGGTGAAGAACTGGATGCTGTAGCCGTAGAAAACTGGCTCAAAGCACAAGGTGTCGATCTACAAGGGCAGGTTGAAGTCACGCAATACTCAGGCGGTGCATCTAACTGGACGTATAGATTGAAATACGACAATGTCGATCTAATTCTACGCCGCCCACCCAAAGGTACCAAAGCTAAATCTGCACATGACATGGCACGTGAATATCATGTGCAAAAGCATTTAACCCCTTTTTATCCTGTACTTCCCGAAATGGTTGCATTGTGTCAGGACGAATCTGTTCTTGGCTGTGACTTCTACGTGATGAAACGTGTAGAAGGCATTATTCCACGTGCCAATTTACCGAGAGAGCTAGATTTTAAAGAAGCCCAAGTTCGTGAGTTGTGTATCAATGTGATTGATAAACTGATCGAACTTCATCAAGTGCCATACCAAGGCACAGAACTTGAGAATCTTGGTAAAGGTGATGGTTACTGCCGTCGTCAAGTGGAAGGTTGGGACGCTCGTTTTGAAAAAGCCAAAACCATTAACGTCCCTTCATTTAAATATGTACGTAAGTGGCTGAAGGATAACATTCCAGAAGACTCAAAAACTTGTGTAATTCATAACGATTGGCGTTTTGATAATGTTATTTTAGATCCGAATCATCCGACACAAATTATTGGTGTCTTGGATTGGGAAATGGCAACGCTTGGTGATCCACTCATGGACTTAGGTTCGGCCTTGGCATATTGGGTTGAAGAGTCGGATAGTGCACTTTTTAAAGCGACACGTCGTCAACCGACAAATCTTAAAGGCATGTTCACACGTAAAGAAGTGGTCGATTATTATTTAGAAAAAACGGGTTTAGACGTCGAGAATTGGACCTTTTACGAAGTCTTTGGCATTTTCCGTTTAGCTGTGATTGCCCAACAAATTTATTATCGCTATCACCATAAACAGACCAATAACCCAGCTTTCAAAGATTTTTGGATTTTGATTCACGCTCTCCATATTCGCGCACTTAAATTGATTGGTTTACAGAAAATTGAAGCCAATGAAGTTGCTCAAAAATACATTATTAAAATGAAGGAAATATTAGGCAAATGACCACTATTTATTTCATTCGCCACGGGCAAGCATCTTTTGGTGCAGAAAGTTATGATCAACTTTCTCCCAATGGTGAACTTCAAGCCAAAATTTTGGGTCAATATTTTGATCAGATCTTAAAAGAAGCGCCTGTGGTGGTGTCAGGCTCCATGCAGCGACATCAGCAAACGGCATGTATTTCTTTGGCTGAATGCTTTCCTGAAGTAGATGTCTTAACAGATTCTGCATGGAATGAGTTCAATCATCAGCAAGTCTTTGCTCATTACGAACCGCGTTTTAACGAGCCACATTTACTAAAAGCCGATGTGGCTAAAGAGTCGAACCCACGTGCATATTTGGCCAAGATATTTGAAGGGGCAATTGAACGATGGACAGGTGGCGACTATCACCATGAGTACGATGAATCATGGCCTGAGTTTAAAAGTCGAATTGAAGTCGCTTTACAAGATTTGTGTGATGAACTGGCTCAAAGCAAACCGCGCTATGCTGTGGTGTTTACTTCAGGTGGTGTAATTTCAGTGGTTGCAGGCAAACTTTTGGGTTTAAGTCCAAATAAAACCTTTGCGCTTAATTGGGCTATTGCCAACAGCAGCATGACCACATTACGACTGGTGGGCAATGAACCGCAGCTTTTAAGTCTGAATGAACATCATTTTATTAAAGCCGAAAACTCAAACTTACTGACATGGATCTAAGGACAGGATTAAGACATGGCTAAAACAATTTTAATTACAGGGGCAAGTTCTGGCATTGGTGCAGGTATGGCACGCGAATTTGCACAAAAAGGCTATAACTTGGCAATTTGTGCAAGACGCTTAGATCGCCTTGAAAGCCTAAAACAGGAACTGGAAAGTAAGTATGGAATAAAAGTTATCCCTAAAGTTTTAGATGTGACCAATTATGATCAAGTATTTGAAGTTTTTCGTGCATTTAAACAAGAGTTTGGTCATTTAGACCGTGTGATTGTAAATGCTGGAATTGGAGATGGACGTCGAATTGGTAAAGGCAGTTTTGCGATTAATAAAGCCACGGTTGAAACCAACTTTATTTCAGCTCTAGCGCAGTGCGAAGCTGCAGTTGAAATTTTCCGTGAGCAAAATGCAGGGCATTTGGTTGTTATCTCGTCTATGAGTGCAGTCCGCGGTATGCCGAAACATTTGACAGCGTATGGTGCAAGTAAAGCGGGTGTTGCACATTTGGCTGAAGGTATTCGTGCAGAACTGCTCAATACCCCAATTAAAGTCACGACTATTTTTCCTGGCTATATTCGTACAGAAATTAATGAGGGTGCCAAACCGCTACCTTTTGAAGTGGATGAAAAAACAGGTTCACGACTGTTGGCCGCAGAAATTGAAAAAGCCCCTGTAAAAGCCTATGTTCCTAAATGGCCGTGGTTACCACTGGGTTTAGCAATGAAAATTTTACCACTGAAATTGGTCAATAAACTGGGTTAATGATTGAAATAAAAAGGCTGTAAATCAGCCTTTTTATTTTTAACTATGCCACTGCCTTCTAAACATATGTTGCTATTTCCAGATGATCATTTGAGTGTATTCATGAGTTGGTCATAAAATCGAGGTAGCATTGAAGAAAAAGGTGATCAAGATGTCCACACAATTCGACTTTGTTTCAGTCAGAAAAAAGCCCAATGTTCATTTTGGTGGGCGCTCAATCAGTCATGTCATTCAATGTGAAGATGGTTCACAAAAGACCCTTGGGGTTATTTTGCCTACAGATCAACCGCTGACGTTTGAAACGCATGTTGCGGAGCATATTGAAATTGTTTCAGGTCAATGCCAAGTTAAAATTGGGCTACAGACTGAAATGACTCTGTATTATGCAGGTGAAAGTTTTGATGTTCCTGCCAACAGCCGCTTTAGTATGATGGCAAGTGAAGTTGTAGATTATATTTGTCACTTAGAAAAATAGCCGAAGACAAAGACTCAAATTGTTAGAATAATATTAAGTCTTATAAATTATTGATTTAATAGGTGTTATGTTATTTACTTTGCAGCAATATTTCTGAAAAATATTTAAGTCTGTGTATCGGTGCAATTCAACGTATACTATTTTCATCTCTCAGTTAGCTTAGACCCAGTCACTGAATATGCGATTAAAAATTTATACCCTGGCTTTGATTCCAGTCATTCTATTTCAAGGTTATGCCGTCAAAAAAAATACACCAAGATTGGCTGAACCCGAAGGAGAGCGCATTGGACAAAAGGGCGTGGGTAAGTCGCTTGCTTTGCTCATTTTGGGGGATTCAGCGGCGGCGGGTGTTGGTGTAAATGTTCAAGATGATGCGTTATTGGGTTCAATTTTAAAAGAACTGTCATCAGAATTTAGTATTCAATTTTATTTACAAGCAACGACAGGCTTCACTACAGATCAAGTCATTCGGTCCATCCAAATGCTTGAGACACAGCATTTTGATGTCATCATTACTTCTGTGGGCGTAAATGACATTACAAAATTCACTTCGCCGCAGGCTTGGATCGCAAAACAGAAGCAGCTTTATCAAATACTCAAAAATAAGTTTAGTCCACAACTAACAATTGCATCTGGTATTCCCCCGATGGATCAGTTTCCTGCACTTCCAAACCCACTTGCATGGTTGTTCGGTCAATATGCTAAAGCGATGAACTTAGAATTAGGTCAATTTGTCGCACAGCAAAATCAGATGGAGTGGATTGAATACGATTTAGAGAAATTTAAAAATCTGAATTTGGATATGGCAGAGGATGGCTTTCACCCGAGCAAAGAAATTTATCAGTATTGGGGTAAACAAGTGACTGAAAAAATACGCCAATCTTTTTTAAAATACAATAAAGACAAATTTTTTATAGCTTATGACACATTCAGTTGAAATTGAAAAACATCCACTTAAACCTTTCCTGCCAGCTAATGCCAAATTATTGATGCTGGGCAGCTTTCCACCGCCTAAGGCCCGTTGGAAAATGGACTTTTACTATCCAAACTTTCAAAATGATATGTGGAAAATATTTGGTCTGTGTTTTTTCCAAGATAAAAATTATTTTCTCAATATCGAGCAGAAGACATTTAAAGAACAACAGATCCGTACATTTTTAAATGAACGGGGCATTGCGATTTTTGATACGGCCTATGAAGTGATTCGCCAAAAAGGCAATGCTTCAGATAAGTTTTTGCACATTATTACCCCAACCAATATACAACATTTACTTGAACAAATGCCCGATTGTCATAGTGTGATGACCACTGGCGATAAAGCTACTGATACGCTCATGCTGTCTATGCCTACAGGTACGTTAAAACCACAAATTGGCATGAAGTCCGAGACACATTTTGCTGGACGAGACCTGAGGCTTTATCGGATGCCATCTTCTTCTCGTGCCTATCCTTTGGCTTTAGAGAAAAAAGCTGAGGCTTATCAAAACTTATTTTCTGAAATAGGCTTACTTTAGGTAACTTTTGGGATTATCCACATGACTGAATCTTCCAACCATTCGTAGATAGTGGTCTGCTTTAGTCTTCGTACTCAACATAGTCCCAGAGATTAAGCCGCGCTTTAATCTGTTTACGTAGTTGCGGCAGCATAGGAAATAAGGTTCCATCAATCCAAAGGCTGAGTGCACCTGCCGAAAGTGGTTGTTGCGATTCATCGATCAATTGAGCACCTTTCACCAAAACAAAAGTCTCTTCACTTGCAGCTGTTTCGATCCCTTTAAACTGAACCAAAAGTTCATGGCCTGTATCTTGGATTTGCCACTCCAGTTCAATTTGGATATTTTGATTGGATTTTAAAACGACTTGTCCTTCAACCATGTCATTGTCAACCAAGCAGTCATGTTCAACACGCACTTTACTTAGAAACCATTCTTGTCGGGCAAGATCTTCTAGTGTTTTGTAGGGGGTTAAAATATTGCTGAGATTAAACTGACGACTTAAATCAAAAAATTGCATTACTAAACTTTATAAAGGAGTGATAAAAAAGTAGGGCTGCATGTTAAATCAAAGTGTGTACTGAGTAAAACCTTTCAAGCCCTTGAATGAATTTAGGTATCAGAGCCAATTATTCTGTTCGAGTCTTATATTCAATGGCGTTTATTAAGAGTAGTAATAGCTAAAGCATTTTTAAGCTGAGATTAAAAACAAAACAACTCAGCCTAAACAGAAAGCTATCTTACATTAGCGAGCATGGATAATGTCATCCACCTGTAATTACATCATCCCTTCAATGGGTAGGTATGATACAGCTTTCATCATAAAACGCTGAAATTTTGTGGTTTCAGGTTCTGTTTGATATTCAATGACAGTTCCATCTTTTTGATGTTCAAGCCAAATGATATCGCCTTGAGGGTTAAGCTTTAACTCATATGCAATATGCGGGAGAAATTCATCTAACTTGTGTGAGATTGCATTTTGCAATTGATCTGACTCCACCACTAAGCCCACTTCTGTATTTAAATGGGCTGAGCGCGGGTCAAAGTTAAACGAACCGACAAAGACTTTTCCATCTATATCAAAAAATTTGGCATGGAGCCGTGAGGAACTTCGACCTTTAGCTGGAATCACATGGCCAGTTACCACTTCATACCATGTGTATTTCTCTCGTTCGATATAAGGTTTAAACTCATACAGTTTGACACCATTTTCGAGCAAGCCACGGCGATATTTTTTATAAAATGCATGCACAATGGCAACATCATTAGCCAATAACGAATTGGTTAAGACTCGAACTCGAGTTCCATTTTTTGCCAAATTGGAAAGGTAGTCCGCACCTGCTGTGGTTGGAACAAAATATGCGGAGACCAACTCCATATGCTTTTCAGGCTTGCCCATCAAATCGAACATTTGTTTGACAATGATTTCATCAGGCTTTGCTTCGCCGCGAATTTTATTGGGAGAATCGGCAATGAAATGAGCCTTTGCCCAGTTAACAGGATGTTTAGTTAGCTCTGAATCGACTTGTATCCGAGCCAAATCAATTTTCTGTTCAATCACATTTTTATCTAAGGCATCCGCTTCATAGTGCTGTTTTAATTGAGCCAGTTCTTCTTTTGTTCCACGACCCACTAATTGGGGAATTGTATAACTGAAATCATCATTCCAGAAATTTAGAAATACACTGTTAGCATGTTCTACCGCTTGTCCATAAAACAAAATGTCCAAATCAGTAAATTGGAATTTTTCACTGGCATCAAAGTATTCACTGCTGATGTTACGACCACCAGTTACCGCAATTGCACCATCAGCAATGATCAGTTTGTTATGCATACGATGGTTAATGTGATTGAAGCGGAAAGCATAATCAATCACACGTAAATGGCGGTATTTGTAAGGGTTAAATAATTTGATTTCAAAGTTGGGATGAGCGGCCAACTTTTTGAAGGTTTCATCAAGTGCCGTGCCGTTTTGGTCATCAATTAATAAACGTACTTTCACCCCACGATCCGCAGCATTCAGCAGTTCGTGCAACATCATATGGCCTATAAAGTCATCTCCCCAAATATAGTATTGGACATCTAGACTGTGCTTGGCCTCTCGTATCAAGTGTAAGCGTGAGGCAATGCTCATAAATGCCTCATACAACGCCAAATAAGCCGTAAGTCCCTGTTTTTGCTGTGTAGACGCATCTTGACCATTGAGCCAATGCTCTGCATATACCTCTACAGGGGCTGAAGGCTTAGCCTGATTGGGGGCGAGCTGGCATCCCGCGAGTGTTAAAACGGTGCTAAGCAAAATCAGCGGTCGACAATGAGTTAGTATCGCCATATTTCTTTTAAAGACCTAATTTTTATAAGTTATATATTTCACATGTTATAGGTTGAAACAGAGAATAAAAAGCGGTTACTGTAGCGCATCTGTTAAAGACCTGTTAAGGATAGCGAAAATGAAATCACGTGCAGCTGTTGCCTTTGGACCTGGACAACCTCTGGAAATTGTAGAAATTGATGTCGCTCCACCACAAAAAGGTGAAGTTTTAGTCAAGATTACCCATACAGGTGTATGCCATACCGACGCATTTACTTTATCTGGTGATGATCCTGAAGGTGTTTTTCCAGCAGTTTTAGGCCATGAAGGTGCGGGTATCGTAGTTCAGGTCGGTGAAGGTGTAACCAGCGTTCAGCCGGGTGATCATGTTATTCCACTGTATACGGCTGAGTGTGGCGAGTGTTTATTCTGCCAGTCAGGCAAGACCAATCTATGTGTTGCAGTCCGTGCGACGCAGGGCAAAGGTCTGATGCCAGATGGTACAACGCGTTTTTCTTATAATGGACAACCGATATATCACTACATGGGCTGTTCAACCTTTTCTGAATATACCGTTGTTGCAGAAGTGTCTTTGGCTAAAATCAATCCAGATGCTAACCCTGAACACGTCTGCCTATTGGGTTGCGGCGTGACCACTGGTTTAGGTGCAGTCAAAAATACAGCCAAAGTACAAGAGGGTGATACCGTTGCAGTCTTTGGTTTAGGTGGTATTGGTCTAGCAGTTGTACAAGGTGCAAAAAAAGCCAAAGCCAGCCGTATTATTGCGGTTGATACGAACCCTGACAAATATAAATTAGCAGCAGAATTCGGAGCAACTGATTTTGTAAACCCTAAGGATCATGACCGTCCTGTACAAGAAGTCATTGTTGAAATGACTGGTTGGGGAGTTGATCACTCATTTGAATGTATTGGTAACACTAATGTCATGCGCTCAGCACTTGAATGTGCACACCGTGGTTGGGGCCAGTCTGTGATTATTGGCGTGGCGGGTGCAGGCCAAGAGATTTCAACACGTCCATTCCAACTGGTCACTGGCCGTACCTGGAAAGGGACGGCTTTTGGTGGTGTAAAAGGTCGTTCACAACTGCCAGGTATGGTTGAAGAAGCCATGACTGGTGACATTCGTTTAGAGCCATTTGTTACGCATACTATGGGTCTCGACAAAATCAATGAAGCCTTTGACTTAATGCATGATGGAAAATCAATCCGTACGGTGATTCATTTTGAAGACTAATTCGCTGTAAGATGTTTAAAAAACCAAGCTGCGGCTTGGTTTTTTTGTTTTTGATTAGAAGAAAAGTGAATTGGCAAAACTGTTCATGTTGTTAGACAAAAATGATAAAAAATGTCAATTCGTTAGATTTTGTCCTTTTATGACATAGTCGAAAATAGGTTCTCACCTTATCTTGATGTCTCAATAATGCACACTTGTATAAAAATAAACTAAAGCAGAGGGTGACTATGGGAAAGCATGTTGAATACCGTCCTGAATGGGTACGTGAAGATTTCATCGATTTTCTGGCTGAAAAAGTAAATCCGCTATGGGCATGGAAAAAAGCCAAAGCGCGGATTGTTGCAAAGCATCACTTGTCAGATGACTTTGTGTACATGCAGTTACAGCCAAATCATCATTTTAAAGCAACCGACTATCACGCTGGGCAAAGTATCTTAGTGACAGTACTCATTGCTGGTGTACGTTGGCAGCGCAGCTATTCGATTGTCGAGATTTTAGAAAATGGCAATCTTGTGATTGCTGTCAAACAACAGGGCAAAGTCTCAAATGCACTCACTCAACAGCCTGTAAAAAGTGTAGTTGAAATTTCCCAAACGCAAGGTGAATTTGTTTTAAAAAGTCAGCTTCACTCTGCATTGATGATTGCCTCGGGGAGTGGTATTACCGCAATTTACGCATTGATTAAGGCTGCATTAAAACAACCACAAACAGTTTCCTATATCGATTTAATTTACTTTACGCGGGATGATGCCTTTCATGCAGAACTGCAACAACTTACTGAACATTATCCGCAGTTTAAATTCCATCATGTAAATACCTTGCTGGATAAACAACATCTGAGCCTAGACTTGCTTAGCCAAAAGGTGGAAGGTTTTGAACAACGTGAATGCTATGCCTGTGGTGCTGCCAATATGATGCAAAGCCTGACAGAAATTTATCAGGCTTTAGACTTAGTTGACCATCTGCATACCGAATACTTTCAAATTGTTGTCGATCATACTCAGAGCGCTCAAGTGGTCACGTTTCAACGTTCGCAGCAACAGTTTCAAGCCCAAAGCAATTTATTAGACAGTGCAGAACAAGCGGGTTTACGTCCCGCACATGGCTGTCGTATGGGCATTTGTAATACTTGTTCATGTACAAAAGTTCAGGGCGTGGTGCGGAATCTGCTCACAGGCGAGCTTGATCAAAACAATAACACACAAATTAAATTATGTATTTCACAGGCGGTTAGTCCTGTTGTGATCAACCTTTAAGAAGGTATAGATATGAATCTTCCCGTTTATTTTAGTGAAAGCAGTAAATCCAAATATTTAAGTCCTGCACAAATCGAAGAGTTTGGTGTGAAAGTTGAAGCGATCCGTCGTGAAGTGATGGAAAATCTCAATGAAAAAGATGCTGAGTATATTTACAAAATCCGAAATTTTGTGCGTTATAGCGAAATAAGCGCACGTGCAATGCTCATGTTTGCAGGATGGCTGCCTCCAGTATGGCTTTTGGGCACAGGTTTATTGGGGGTATCTAAAATCGTAGAAAATATGGAACTTGGGCATAATGTCATGCATGGTCAGTTTGATTGGTTGAATGACCCGAGTCTCAATGGCACAAATTATGACTGGGATACTATAGCCACAGGCCCCGACTGGAAACATACGCATAATTATATCCATCATACCTACACCAATATTGTTGGTATGGACCATGATGTCGGCTATGGCTTAGTCCGTGTGAGCGATGCACAGGTCTGGGAACCGCGCTTTTTGTTGAATCTACCTTTAGCTGCACAATTGATGGTGTTTTTTGAATGGTATGTAGGTATACAAAATCTGCATATAGAGGATGTGGTCGCCTATAAAACAAAAACTTGGCGCGAAGTTTGGGCAGAGTCATATGATTTTAGACAGAAAATGAAACGCCAAGTGATTAAGGACTATGTCTTTTTCCCCATCATTGCTGGGCCAAATGCACTGCCAGTCTTTGCAGGTAATGCAGTAGCCAATGTTATTCGTAGTTTATGGGCATCCGCGGTGATTTTTAATGGTCACTTTACCGAAGACGCTGAAAACTTTGAAATGGACAATATCGACAATGAAACACGGGCCGAGTGGTATCTGCGTCAAATTCGAGGCTCAAGTAATTTTAGTGGGACACAGGGCTTGCATATATTAAGCGGGAACTTGAGTCATCAAATCGAACATCATCTTTTCCCATACATGCCTGCCAATCGCTACGCACAAGTCGCACCCAAAATTAAAGCACTGTGTGCAGAGTATGGGATTCATTACAATGAAGCGAGCTTTATCAAACAGTTTTCATCTGTTTGGGTGAAATTGGCTAAATACTCACTGCCAAATGAATGTTATGAAAAAAGTGACCCTACACAGTCTTTTCTGAAACACAATCTGAGTTTATTGAAGAAAAGAATCTTTAAATCATAGCTCACAAGCATGTACTAGAGCAGAAACTTTATTGGATAATATTGACCCATTAGGTTTCTGCTTTTTTTGCACAAAAGTAGGGCGTAAAACCCCTCTATATGATGTCTTTGTGTAAGTCGGATTAAATTTAATCATTATGTGAATAGTCGGTATTTACTTAAAATAAATTATTGTTAATATTAGTTTTTCACTGAAAGTTGTTTAGCTTTTCGGTGTTGCTCAAATGAATGCTCATTTGCTATTGAAAACGGCTCTCAGTTATTTGTCTAATTTGTGTAATAGTTGCAATTTTTCATTGGTATACGCTTATATAAGTTGTATATGATGCATATTGTGATGGTAATCACGCAGTGTCATTATACTTATATTTACTTTTTTGTTTTTTCATTGTTTTTCATGACTTTGCTTGATTTCTTTTTTAAACAATATGTCTGGTTATGGACTAAACCAGCAAGTTTAAGTTGCAGATAATTATTATGTCTCGAACCCATTCACAGCCTAAGAATAAATCTAAAAATATTGCTTATGATCAACGGGCAGGAAAGAGTTCTGCTTCAAAAAAAAACCATCATCTGATTGATATTATTCCTCAGCTTTTTTGGATTCATAATGACCTCTGCAAATATATAAATTTATCCTTACGTCAGTATGTCGGAGGAATGGATTTATCCGCAGATAGCTTCAATTTGGTCGAATATATTCATCCAGAAGATGTACTAGCATTAGATGAATTTTTGCATCAACCGATAATTGCCGAGCTCACATTTGAAAAAACCTGTAGGATTCGTAATCGTCAGGGCCAGTATCATTGGTTCTTAGTCCAAGGTGAAATGGATCGCTCTACCGCTGGATTTCAACTGAGTTGCACTGATATTCATCAGGGCATGAAAATTTATATCGAGTCTTTGGCGCTGTTACGTGCCCATTCGGATATGTTAAATGCCAGCGTAGACTGCATTATTGTAGTTGAGCCAGATGGTATGGTCACACATATGAATAAGTCGGCATGTGTCATGTTATTGGGAAGTGCAGATGTTAAGGACTTTGGTATGTCTTGGGTCGAACTTTTGCCTCCTGCGGCGCGTAAAAAAGCCAAAAAAGCATTGTATGATGCAGGCCAAGGCCAAATTTCCCGTTTTAATGGCATGAGTTTATCGGATGGTAAAGTTTATTATTGGGATAATGTTCTGACACCTGTACTTGATGTTGACGGAAAGACCCAGAGTATTTTATGTGTTTCACGTGATATCACGCTGCAATATCTCACCGAACAAAAATTAAAACAAGGCAGTGAACGTGATGAGTTAACCGGTTTAAATAACCGACGTGCGTTTAAAGAAAAAATCAGAAAACTGTATAGCAGTGCACGTGATAAAAAACAAAAGTTAGCCGTCATGTTGATGGATTTAGATCACTTTAAAACCATCAATGACACACTGGGTTATACGGCAGGTGACCACCTTTTAAGAATTTATCGAAACGTTTAAAACAAATTTTAGAAGGACGTGCTTTCTTGGCACGTCTTGGTGGGGATGAGTTTGGTGTGATTATTCCGAATGTGCAGGATATCGGTGAGCTCAATCAAATTGCCCAGCAGATTTTGCAACAACTCGAGATTCCCATCACATTTTCGGGGAACTACATCAATGGTGGTATGAGCATTGGATGTGGCCTCTATCCAGATGATGCCAATGACCTCAGTGAGTTACTCAAATGTGCCGACACAGCACTTAATGATGTTAAAGCACAAGGCCGTGGCGGTATGCGCATGTTTGATCAGGATATGTTTAATGCAGTACGGGAACAATCTGAACAACTGAATTGTGCGCACCAAATTATTCGTAATGTTGCCATCGAGGCTTTCTTTCAACCGAAGGTCTGTTTAGATTCAGAACGAATTATTGGTTATGAAGCGCTATTACGCTGGCGTGATGATCAGAATAACATTCAAAGCCCTGCACGAATCGCAGCAGCTTTTAATGATTATGAGTTATCCAGCCGTATTGGTGAGATTATGCAGCATCAGGTTTTCAAGCAGATTACTGAATGGTGGGCAAAAGGCTTACACATTGTACCCATTTCAATTAATGCAGCACCTGTTGAGTTTATGCGTGATAATTTTGCGGAGATCTTTTTAAAACGTCTCAAATCCTACCGCATACCCTCAAAATTTGTTGAAATTGAGGTTACTGAATATCATTTGGCTGAACGCGGCTATGAATATGTGGTTCGTGCTTTAAAAAAACTCAAAGCAAATGGTGTGCGAATAGCACTGGATGATTTTGGTACGGGGCATTCTTCTCTTACTCATTTGCGCGATTATCCTGTTGATATTATTAAAGTTGACTGCTCTTTTGTACAACGCTTAAGTGATGATAAATCGATTTATGCCATTGTCGAAGGGTTAGCCAAACTCGGCCCGATTTTATCAATGGATATCGTTGCCGAAGGCATTGAAACCGAAACACAATTGCAGCTGTTAAGAGATATGGGCTGTCGTATTGGGCAAGGTTATCTGTTTAGTCCACCTGTTTGTGCTCAGCAGGCAGAAATGCAGTTGCTAAAACTACACTAGGCTTCATAGCGACTGTTCTCATGAACTCAAACATGATAGGCCATTAAGTTAAAGGCAAAGGCTTAAACGGAATAGAACAGAATTTTTTGTATAAAAAAGTGTTGTAAAAGCAAAAAAATCAGCGTATTTTAAATTTCAGATAACATATTTTTTGAAGATATAAAAATGTTAAAGCAACCTGTAATCTCTAACGCAAATTATTACTTCTGGCAATTTAGATAATTGCCTGAACGCGTTCGGGCATCAAGAGGTTGCCCACCTAGTTAATACCTGATCGGCAACCCTGGTCAGGTTTTTTTATATCTGCTGTTTTAATAAATTTTGGAGTACTTCATGAAAACAACTAACTATTCATACTTTAGCAACTTTTATTGGTTTTACTTTAGTCAATTTATGACTTTAGCCCAGCAATCCATTAGACCCATAACGCTCAAATAAAAGATCGGACTGAACACCACAGTCCAAAGGATACAAACCAATGAATGCTCTAAATACTGCACTACAAAGTACTCAAACGACAGTTCAAGAAACACTTTTAAGTTTGCCGCAGCAACTCAAAGCGCAGTTGCCACTTTCAACGCCATTAAAACTACAAATTGCTGAACAGCGTCAAACCATTCAAAATATATTAGAAGGCAAAGACCATCGTTTAATGGTCATTACAGGCCCGTGTTCCATTCACGACCCTATTGCGGTTTTAGAATACGCTGAAAAGTTAAAACAATTACAAACCAAAGTTTCAGATCAGATTTTCTTCGTAATGCGTGCCTATATTGAAAAACCACGGACTACGGTGGGCTGGAAAGGTTTTTTATACGATCCTTTACTTGATGGATCTTCCAATATGCAGTTGGGATTAGAGCAGTCTCGAGCATTGTATTTAGCGATTATTGAAATGGGTTTGCCGATTGCTACAGAAATTTTAAGCCCGATGGCGACTGCTTATTTCGACGATCTGTTGGCATGGGGAGCTATTGGTGCGCGTACCAGCGAGTCGCAGATTCATCGTGAAATTTCGAGTCATATGCCGTTTAGCATTGGTTTCAAAAATGGCACAGATGGTTCAATTCAAATTGCTCTGGATGCGATTCAGTCTGCATCAAACCCTCACCAGTTCATGGGAATTGGGCAGCAAGGCATGGCATGTATGCTTCAGTCCCAAGGAAATCCGAAGCCACACTTGATTTTACGTGGTGCAAACTCGGGGCCTAACTATGCTTTAGCCGATATTCGTCATATGCAAGATAAAGTCAAAGATGAATTACCTGCTTTGGTGATTGACTGTAGTCATGGTAACAGTAGTAAAAATCCACTCAATCAACCTAATGTATTGCGTAGCATTGTTGCAGAACGTACGCAAAGCAATGTGTGTGGTGTCATGCTTGAAAGTCATTTGGTTGATGGTAATCAGAAAATTTCAGATGACATGGTCTATGGTCAGTCTGTTACGGATGGCTGTTTAGGCTGGGAAAAAACCGAGCAAGTACTTTTAGAGGTTGCCGACACATTACGCAGCCACGCTGTTCAACGTAGTGCTTAATCAACGCAGCCAAAAAGACCTTTCATTGAAAGGTCTTTTTTTTGTGATGTAGTTCAATAAATGAAGATAATAAATTGAAAAATAAGCTAAAAATTATTTATCAAACGATAAATTAGGTTGAGCTAGAGCAGAAACTTATGCAAAATCAGAAGCCTGAAAGAACACGATAAAAAATTGTATTTTGAAGAAAAGAAATGCTTTTTAAAGTCAGCTATTTGCACTAATTTTTAGAGAACACTATGTATTCTGCAGAACTTTTAGAAGAAGCCCGTCGGATGATGTTTCACATGCTCAGCAAAGTGGTTGAGTATGGTGGTTCAGACTTATTTATATCTGCAGACTTTCCGCCAAGTATTAAGCATCAGGGCCTCATGAAGCCATTGGGTCAACAAAATTTGCCATCTGATCAGACCAAACTCTTTGCTTATAGTTTAATGAACGAAAAGCAACGATTGGAGTTCGAAACCGAGCTTGAGTGTAATTTTGCAATTAACGTTCCCAATGTTTCGCGTTTTCGTGTCAATGTTTTTCAGCAGCAACTGCATGTGGGGATGGTGATTCGTACGATTACTGCGGAAATTCCTAACTTCACTAAGTTACAACTTCCAACGTCTTTAAAAGACGTAATTATGGAAAAACGTGGTTTGGTCCTCGTTGTCGGTGGTACAGGGTCGGGTAAATCGACGTCTTTAGCAGCCATGATTGATCATCGAAATGAAAACTCGGCAGGGCACATTATTACAGTTGAAGACCCTGTGGAGTATGTACACAAGCATAAGAAATCGATGATTACTCATCGGGAAGTGGGTGTGGACTGTCATTCTTGGCACAATGCTTTGAAAAATACTCTGCGCCAAGCGCCCGATGTCATTTTAATTGGTGAGATTCGTGACACGGAGACGATGGAACATGCCATAGCTTTTGCGGAAACAGGCCACTTATGCCTGGGGACACTGCATGCCAATAATGCAAATCAGGCTTTAGATCGAATTATTAACTTTTTCCCAGACGAACGTCGCAATCAACTTTTGATGGACTTATCTTCCAATATGAAGGCGATTATTTCACAGCGTCTGGTGCGAACTGAAGATGGGCGTGGCCGCCGAGCAGCAGTGGAAATCATGCTCAATACACCGTTGATGTCAGACTTGATACTTAAAGGGAATTTCCACGAACTCAAAGAAGTGATGTCGAAATCACGAGAGTTAGGCATGCAGACTTTTGATCAGGCTTTGTTTGATTTATACAATCAAGGTGCAATCGCTTATGAAGAAGCACTACGAAATGCAGACTCGGTCAATGAATTACGTCTACAGATTAAATTAAAGAGTAGTCGTGCCAACCCGCAGTTAAACTCAAATAGTGCTTTGTCTTTTGATCAAGCGGTTGCTGAAAAAGCCAAAGACGCTGAAGAAGAGAAGGCCGACGCCTAATTTTCTGAGTCCGTAAGTTCATTGCTATGCGCATACGGACTGATATTTTAAGCGGTTTTCTTTCTATTCGCGATAAAGGCATAGAACAATAAACTTAAAACGGTTGTCAGTGCACAGAATAAATAGGTGAAGCTATAACCTTGCTTAGAAATGAGTAGACCCAACAATACAGAGCCAAGAGCAATACCTAAGTCATACATGGTAAAGAACGTGGAGGTCGCATGGCCAATCCGATGCTTTTCCGCACCTTGAATAGCTAAAGTTTGTAGACAAGGCTGTGCAGAACCAAAGCCCATGCCAACGCATACAGCCGCAACCAATAAACCCGTCAGAGATTGAATCTGACTGAGAATCATAAGCCCCAAGCTAAATAATATAATCGCTGGATAAATCACATAACTTGCCCCACGACGGTCATAAATTTTGCCTGTAATTGGGCGTAGGCTCATCATGGAAATTGCAAAGACGATAAAAAATAGGCTCGCATAGTTCAGCAGATGTTTAGACTCTGCATAAGTTGAAATGAACGACATGATACTGGCATAGGAAAAAGAAACGATCATGCCCATAATTGAAATATTCAAGGCTTTAGTTTCAACAAAGTCATGGATATTGAGCTTGCGCTTCACGGGTGGTGTCAATTTTTGAGTGGTCTGCTGAATTGGGATAAAGAAGCAAAACAAGAAACCGAGACAGACACTAAACGCTAAAATCCCTGCGACCATTGGATAGGATACAGACTGGATCAGAGTTTAACCGAGGAATGGCCCAAGTACAATCCCCAGATTAATGGACATGACAAAATAGCCCATGCCTTCGCCTTTACGTTTTTCTGGAATAAACTCATTGTCGATAGGTACGGCAACTGTGGTGACGATGCTGAACCAAATGCCATGTAGAAAACGAATCAGTAGTAAAAGTTGTAAATTATCAGCAAACAAATAGGCCAAGGAAAACAAACAAAATAGGGCTTTCGCGATAAAAAGCGTTTTCTTATTGCCAAATTTTTCAATAATGAGTCCGCTAAAAGGGCGAACTGCGATAGACGATGCCATGAACAAAGTCATGGCTAAGCCTGCTTGAGCAAGGCTTCCACCCAAATCATTCAAAATATAGATTGGAAGGATTGAGGTCTGTGCAAAGTAAAAGATGAACAAAAACAGATTGTTCGCTAAGCAAAGAATAAAAGACTTATTCCATAGTGATGATGTATTGAGAGCAGACATGCAGAACCCTTGGCTCGAAGATGAGGCTACAGGACGTAAACTGTTGTTATTATTTTATACAGAAGCTAGGGTACGGCTGTGAAATTGAAACAACCAGATTATAAGATAATGCACGTGAAAAGTATAATTATAGTGATAAATTAGGTATTTAATTGATGTGAATATATAAATATCGAGTTGATTTATCAGAATAAGATAATTTTTTTAAAAAATCAGTCCGCAGACTGATTTTTTGAGCCGTAAATATGAATACTAGGCTTTTAGACCCGCTTCATAGGCTGTGCTTGAAAGGAGTTGTTCTACATCTGCGATATTGTCTGGTTTGATTTTATAAATCCAACCTTTGCCGTAGGGGTCATCATTGACGAAGTCAGGATCATCTTCCAGATTGGCATTGATTTCTACCACGGTGCCAGAAACTGGTGCATGAATATCAGAAGCTGTTTTTACAGATTCCACCACACCCGCTTGTTCGCCCGCAGTGATTTGTTGACCAACTTCTGGTGTTTCAACGTAGACTAAATCGCCTAAGGCATCCTGTGCATGGTCTGAAATACCAGTTACAACAAGATCACCTTCAATACGCACCCATTCATGTGTACTCGCATACTTCAATTCTGAAGGATGATTCATGAATAACTCCTTAAAATACAAAAATCATTTTTCGCATGATTTATACATGCTTTTCTATCAAAACAAAAGATCTATAAATACGGATCTTTACGCCAATTACTTGGGCTGCGTCCACTCCAACGCTTAAAGGCTCGGCTGAAATTTGCCACATCACTATATCCCAGTTCGTCCGCAATTTGCTCTAAGCTATAGTCTGTACGTGACAAAAGTGACGTGGCATGACGGTAACGAACTTCATCCACAATAGTAGAAAAAGACGTGCTTTCAGCAGCCAATTGGCGTTTCAGTGTGCGATCAGACATGTGTAAGAGGTCAGCTACGTGCTCGATGCTTAAATAGTGTTGTTCTGAGCGCGTTAAAATGTCACGAACACGCATCGATAATCTTCGGCGTTCGCCCATGGCTGAGAGTTCAGCTTCACATTGATTAATGGCTATTTGGCTTGCAAGTGGGTCAGCATTGACCATTTTAAAGCCTAGATAATGCTTATCAAAACTCAAAAGTAAATGTGGTTGATCAAAGCGAACACTATGGTTAGGTAGCTTTGCACGATAGCGATCAAAGCCTTCGGGTTCTGGAAAATCGAAATCAATTTCCCCAGCCAGATTTTCAATGCCAGTGAGCGCCTTGCTCATAGAAACAATGCCAAAAATAATACTGATCGCAATATCGGTACGCAACGGTTCTATATCGACATCACAGCGTAATTGTAAAGTCGCTTTTTCGCCAAAGGTGGAAAAGAAAAGCTGCAAAAAAGGCATGCGCAGTTGAATAAAACGGTTAGCAAGTACCAAGGCTTCGCCAATATCATGAGTTGTCATAATGGCATAGCCAATGAAGCCATGAATTGAAATACGCATTTGCGTGCCTAGATGGTAGCCAAGCGTGGGCTCACCAGTGAGACGGCTGGCCAACTTCACAAGTTCATTGGCAGTATGAACGGGTATGCGGAACTCAGGCTCTGCGAGTTGTTCACTCGTGAGTTGAAAAGGGGAAAATAGCGTCTCTGCATTATAGCCCCAACGAGACACAACATCTAACAACAATAAGCCATAAACACCAGGAATTCCTTGATCTTGGCGAAGTGAAACTGTTTTCATGCGCGATCCATTGCATTTTTCTTTCTTTTCTGACTGAAGTTATATTGGCATGAATATTTCAAATTCATGGAGCATATTGTTGGACAATATGCTCCAAGCCTATATCAATTCAGTATCCTTTTCATTTCTTATTTAGTGGAACGATATTATAAATATCATAAATTTCTGAGCAAAAATATAAGACTCTCGATAAAAATAAAGGCTCAGCAAATGATGCTAAAAGTTAAGTAAAATCTTTTCAAAATCAGCACGCTAAAATCATTGATGATAATGATCTAAGCGTGCTGAGGACGGAAAGTAAAACTAGGCTTCTTTCTTTTTAATTGGATGTTGTTCCGTTAAAAATCCACCTGTTTGACGCTGCCAAAGGTGCGCATAGATACCATTTTTTTGAATCAGCTCTTCATGTGTCCCTTGTTCTGCAATACGACCTTCATCAAGCACGATCAAACGATCCATTTGAGCAATGGTTGAAAGACGGTGAGCAATCGCAATCACCGTTTTATCTTGCATTAGGTCATCAAGGCTAGATTGAATTGCAGCTTCAACTTCTGAGTCTAGGGCACTGGTGGCTTCATCTAAAATTAAGATTGGTGCATCTTTCAAGAACACACGAGCAATGGCGATACGCTGGCGTTGGCCACCTGAAAGTTTCACTCCACGCTCACCAACATAGGCTTCATAACCTGATTTACCACGTAAGTCAGTCAGCTGAGGAATAAACTCTTCGGCTTTGGCTTTACGTACAGCAGCATACATTTCTTCATCACTGGCATTGGGACGGCCATATTTAATATTTTCTGCAACACTGCGGTGTAGCAGGGAGGTGTCTTGAGTCACTAAGGCAATATTACGACGTAAGCTGTCTTGGGTGACATCTTCAATATTCTGTCCATCAATTAAAATTTCACCTTGTTTCAATTGATAAAAATGTAGCAATAGTTGAATCAGTGTTGATTTTCCTGCACCAGAGCGACCCACGATCCCAATTTTTTCACCAGCTCGGATGCGTAGGTTTAAATTGTCGATGACATTTTTACTGTTATACGCAAAAGTTACGTCTTTAAATTCGATCATGCCTTGTTTAACTTCAAGGTCTTTGGCATCAGGTTTGTCTTGAATCGTGATCGAACGACCGAGGGTTTTCATGCCATCTTGAATGGTGCCGACACTTTCAAAAAGTGCTGAGGTTTGCCACATGATAAATTCAGCAATACTGCTCAGTTTTAAAATCATAGCCGTTGCAGCAGCAATAACACCAAGTTCAACTCGCCCATTCATCCATAACCAAACTGCAGTGCCCAATACGCCCGCGTACAGTACTATATTTAAAAACAGGATACTGATTTCATACTTAGCACCTAAACGCATTTGTTTATAAACGGTGACCATGAACTCCTGCATCGAGGATTTGGCATATAAGCTTTCACGTCCTGCATGGGCAAAAAGCTTCACTGTTTGAATATTAGTATAAGCATCGGTAACACGGCCAGTCATCACAGCTCGGGCATCAGCCTGTTCATTTGAAACTTTACTCAAACGTGGGATGAAGTAATACGCAGCACAGATAAACAACGCCAACCAGACCAGTAAAGGCAATATTAGGAGTGGGGAAATAGCGGCAAGTACCAAATTGACTGTGACAAAATAAATGAGCACATAAGCTAACATGTCACCCAAAATAACCCAGAACTCACGTATTGCCAGTGCAGTTTGCATGACTTTTGCGGAGAGTCTTCCTGCAAAATCATTGTGAAAAAAGTCGAGGCTTTGCTTCAGCAGTAAATTATGAAAGCGCCAGCGCAGACGCATCGGAAAAGTGCTAAATAATATTTGGTGTTTAATAATCGACTGTAAACTGGCAAATAAAATATTGGCCAATAAAATACAGAATAAAAGGACTAAATTTGAACCATGTTCTGCTAAAAATGTTTCTGGCTGGCTTTTACTGAGCCAGTTTACTAAGTCACCAATTTTGGCATAAAACAAGGCTTCAAAACTGGCAGCACCAGCCGTGAATAAAACCAAAATCAGCAAATAGCCACGTACACCTTTAGCGGCCTGCCATACAAACGGAAAGAACGTGGTCGGTAAAGGTTGGTTTAAACCTTCTTCTGGATAGGGATCAACACGTTTTTCAAACCATTTGAACATGAATAAAACCTTCTAAAAATAAGTCATTTATAAGGTAATGACTTGTTTTATAAATAAGCAGAGTTTGAAAATTTTAGCATGAAAAGACCTCAGTGGTCTGTGTAAATTAAGAGAGGCTAAACGATGTTGTAGCAGTATGGATAGCAAGAAATGTAGATGAATAGATATAAAAAGTCTGAGAGAGATGGTTGATGAAAGGGAATCCAATCAAATGAATCCCCCAAGATGCTTAAAGCATTAGTTTGCTTGAGCTTCTGATGTCGCAACCGCATCAGATGCAGCAGCTTCTGAAGCAGGTGCTGCATTTTCAGTTGCAACAGCAGCTTGAGTGGTTTCTACAACTTGAGTTTCTGCTGCAAAAGAAGATGTCGCTGCTACAGCTAAAAGGGCGGCACATAAAGATTTATTTAAAGTATTCATTTTAGAAAGTCTTACAAAGTGAAAAGGAGTGGCTAATTTAATGAAGAGAAAAGGTTGATATTGTGATATTGAGGTATATTTCATGTAAATAATCACATAATTAACTTACATAATACACAAGGTAAATAACACAGTTGTTGAAAAACTAATGTTATGTATTTTCATAATTTTTATTCTAGAGTTGGTGATTTAGAACGTATATTAAAATGCCTATTCTTCGTTTTTAAGACCTTAGTATGCTAAAACTAGAGTGGTTTTAGCATACCAAAGTGAAAAAATTACGGGTTTGACATTGCGATTTGCATGTCATATCCCGATGGTGCTTGGTAAATTTTGAGACCAAATTCGGGAAGAATGGCAATTAAATGATCGAAAATATCCGACTGAATCGCTTCATAATCTTTCCATGCAATTTGATTGCTAAATGCATAAATTTCCAGTGGCAAGCCTTTTTCAGTCGGTTGTAACTGACGTACGATTAAAGATTGGTGTTTTGAAATGTTCGGATGCTGATTAAGGTACAGCTCAACATACGCACGGAAGGTCCCAATATTGGTTAAACGTCGCTGATTACAAGGAGATGTATTGCTCAATTTCTGATTAAACTCAATCAGCTCTGTACTCTTGTGATCTAGATATTGGTCTAATAATAAAAACTCTTTAAGTTTGCTTTGTTCTGCTTCAGACATAAAGTGAACGCTACTTTGGTCAATATAAAGTGAGCGTTTGATACGACGTACGCCTGCCTGTGACATACCCCGCCAGTTTTTAAAAGTATCAGTGACCAATTTGTTGGTTGGAATTGTGGTAAAGGTTTTATCAAAGTTCTGTACGGTGATGGTATGTAATGACATATCAATGACATCACCGTCTGCATTCAGGGATGGCATTTCAATCCAATCTCCAATGCGGACCATGTCATAGGATGAAATCTGAACAGAAGCCACCAAAGACAAAATGGTGTTTTGGAAGACCAACATCAGCACTGCCGCCATAGCACCGAAACCCGCCAGCAAGGTGAATACATCTTTTTTCAGGAAAGTCCCTAAGATCATCAAGCCACAAACGATGAAAATAATCAGTTTGATTAGCTGTAAATAGCCTTTGATGGGTTTATTTCTAGACTTCGGATTGCGTTGATAAACTAAATTGAAGATATTCAGTAATTCACCAATCGCGAGCGCAATGGTTAAGAAAATAAAGGCCTGTGCCGCCATTTGGACAAAGCTGACCATTTTCGCAGACAGGTGAGGAACGGTGACGATACCATTCATAATGACGATTGCTGGGACAATGTTCGCAATTCGACGAATCACGCTATGCTGCGACATGATGTCGTGATTGGCAAATTTTAGCTTAGTGATGAGATGCCGAATACCACGAACCACAACATGCTTGGCAATAATATATGCCAGTATAGCCACTAAAATGAGTATGCAGAATCCTGTCAGCATTTCGATCCAAGGATACTGATCCGACCAGTCTTTTAAACTCTGTATAAAATGAAAATTATCCAAAATGCGATCTTCTTTTGATTAAAACACTGCAAATAGTGTAATCAGCTATACGAATTAAGCAAATTGTGTCACTAAGTTTATACATGTTTTCAACGACTTGTTTATTTACTCTCTTCGATTCGATTTTCAGTCATTATTTGGATGTCGTGAAGTATAGCTCGTTGATGGTTGGGATATGTCAGGTCAGTGGAATGGTGAATTAGTTTTATAATGAACTAGGAAAAAAGAAGCTTCCAATATGGAAGCTTCTGATGGCTCAATAATTACCACATGAGATCATCAGGGATCACGTATGCAGCGTATGGATCTTCCTCATCGGTGACTGCTTCATTTTTCTCTGAGGTATTTACGATAATAAAGCCTTCAAGTTTGGCATTAATACGATCAGCTAAAGCTTTAGGTAAGAAGGCATAGCTTTCATGATCACGTGCAATCACGAGGCTACCAGCAACCAAGGCATTATAAATTTGTTGATTGATATATTGTTTTTTGATTTTGCCATCGTCAATAAACTGATAGGCCACGTCACCGTCGGTATCCCGGATTTTATGCTGCGTGATCATTTGAATGATCGTCGCTTTGAGCTCTTTTTCTTGCAATATCGCTTTCTTTTCAAGTTCAATAGCTTGATCTTTGGCCTGTTTTTGCTGTTTGTCTTGTGCAATTTTTGCCTTGATCTCAGCTTCACTGCTTTGACCTGTTCTTTGCTCATGCACTGCTTGTTTAGAAAGTTTTTTGGCCTTTTTGTTGTCAACTAAACCGGCTTTGAGTAACTGAGCCTGTAATGCATTTTTTACCATAGCGAATTCCACAACTGCGTTTAAAAACGACGATAACGAAAGTAAATGATCCAATATACAACACTAAGGATCAAGCTTAATGCTGTTGGAACTAAAAAAGAATTGAGTTTTAAATAGGGATACATCCAACTTGCACAGAGTCCACCGATCAAAAAGCCACTTAAAATCAAAAGATGTAAAACTACGCGCCGACGCTCAACCACGAGTCCGCGCACTCGATAGCCAAGCGCTAAACCGAGGTCGGTAAGGACACCCGATAAATGTGTAGTGCGAATGATAGTGCCTTTATAATGGCTCACCATGGCATTTTGCACACCCATTGCGACGCAGGCCCAGAGTAAAGCATAGCGTGGAAAATAAGGCAGAAAGAACCAACACAGAAAAATAAAAAAAGCCACTAACGTGAGTGGTACGCCATAGCGGCGTCCCAATCGAAAGTGACTATTTCCCAGAATTACACCGCTATAAAATGAACCGATGACATAGCAGACAGTTACTAATAGCAAATATAAAATGCTTTCGGATTGCCAATGTACAAGCGACATCGCCAAAACACTTACATTACCAGTCATATGGGAAACAGACTGGTGTAAAACAGTCACCAGTCCTAAGACATTAATCATTCCTGCATTGACTGCAAGAAAGAATGCCCCCAGTTGAATCCAAAGTGGTAAGTGTTGAAATGGCATAACTTCAAAAAAGAAATAATATACTGATTCTACAATATATTATTTTGAAGCGCGGTCAACTGCTGCAGTAAATAATACGTCAGTTGATGAGTTCAATGCGGTTTCAGTAGAGTCTTGTAGTACGCTAATCACCATACCAATTGCAACCACTTGCATTGAAATATCAGATGAAATACCAAACAGTCCACACGCAACAGGGATCAACAGCAAAGAACCACCTGCGACACCAGAAGCACCACAAGCTGAAACTGTTGCAAGCACAGATAAAATCATCATGGTGGTAAAGTCAACATTAAGACCTAGTGTATTGACTGCTGCCAGTGTAAGCACGGTAATAGTCACTGAGGCGCCGGCCATGTTAATGGTCGCACCGAGTGGAATGGCTACACTCGCTGTAGATTCAGCAACACCCAAACGTTTTGCAAGATCTAAGTTCACAGGAATGTTCGCAGCAGAACTTCGCGTGAAGAAAGCAGTGATACCACTTTCACGTAAACACTGAAATACCAAAGGATATGGATTGCTACGTGTTACCACAGCAACCATAAGCGGGTTGATGACTAAGGCAACGAAAGCCATTGTGCCGAGTAAGACCGCCAATAAGTGTGCATAGCTTGCTAATGTGCTTAAACCTGTTTCTGCAAAGGTTACCGCCACTAGACCGAAAATACCGATAGGCGCAAAGTTAATCACCAAACGAATCACGCTATTTACTGCGTGTGCAGTATCATTGAGTAAGTCTTTGGTTGAGTCTTTGGCATGACGGAATGCAGCACCCAAGGCCACAGCCCACGCTAAAATACCAATGAAGTTTGCTTCACTAATGGCAGTTACAGGGTTAGCAATAAAGCTCAGCAGCAGGTTCTTAAAGATTTCAATCAAGCTACTTGGTGGTTGTAAGTCAGTATTTGCAGGTAAATTTAAGAACAAAGTACTTGGGAAAGCGATGCTGACAGCAACTGCTGAAAAAGCAGCCAGTAGCATACCCACGGCATACATGATGATGATAGGACGTAGATTCGCACTATGACCTACTTTAAAATTTGCAATAGAAGCAAGAACCAAGACAAATACAAGTACAGGCGCGACAGATTTTAACGCTTTAATAAATAAGTCGCCTAGCAGGCTCAAATAAGGTGCAACGCCTGGGAAAACAAGGGCTACACCAATACCCAAAATAATGGCAATAATAATTCGAGTAACTAGACTCATTCGCGCTAAAACAGAAAACATAGAGGCGCCTTGTTGAAATTACGAGGACAAAATACGGATTTTAAGTGCGCCATTTTATACCTAATTTGCTAACTGACTGAAAAATATTTAGATATAAAAATTAAGTTGTTGTAATTCCAGTTTTTATTATTCATTTTAATTCATAAAAATGACATATTTAATGGATTTTTATCATAAATGCCTGCTTGATATTTCTCACTATATTGAAAAAGTGCAAGCAGACATTCGGTCTCTTATGAAGTTTTAAGCAGCTGAGGTGAAAGGGTCTGAATGGCTTGATAGTGAGTTAAAAAGACATTCCCACTCAAATGTTTCAATAGTTTTGAGCTTTGCAGTCGATCCATCACAGGGCCTTTAACTTCGGACAAATGCAGCTGAATGTTTTGCTTGGCCAATTCTAGATTAATATCTTCCAGCATTTCTAAAGCACTCAAGTCGATACTACTCACACTGGAGCAATTAATCACCACATGGGCTAACTTAGGTTGTTGGCTCACGGCATTGATCAGCTCGCCTTTCAATATATTGGCATTTAAGAAGGTTAGGCTTTCATCTATACGCATTGACAGTACTTGTGCCGTGGTTTGAACTTGATGGCGTTCAACATTGCGAAAATGTTGCGTTCCCTCGACCAAGCCAATCACAGCAATATGTGGCCGACTAATCCGCCAAAGCAACAAAATAAAGGTTGAGATCATGCCAATGATCAGGCCGGTTGAAATATCGATACTGACAACACCAAAAAAGGTAATCCACATCGCGATACCATCTGCTTTGGAATACTTCCATGCTTCGATGAAGGGTTTAAAGTCCACAAGTTTCCATATCGAGACGATAATCGTTGCAGCCAAAATAGCTAAAGGAAGGTCCTGAAAGAAACCTGTAAAGTATAAGCTCACTACAATAATCAACAGCGAAGAGAGCACACCAGCCATAGGGGTCTGAGCGCCTGCATCTGCATTAACGACAGTACGAGAAAGGCTGCCTGTTACAGGAAAGGCCGAACTGAAACCTGCACTGATATTGGCTAACCCCAAAGCGATAAGTTCTTGGTTGCTGTTGAGTTGGCTTCGGTTTTGTAAAGCAGTGGCTTGAGCAATGGAAAGTGATTCAACAAAACTGATCATCGCGATCATAGTTGCACCTGGCAAAAGTTGCAGAACTAAAGTCCAGTTCCAATACGGCATATCGAGTGGAGGCATACCAGATGGAATGATTCCGACCGTTTTGATTCCAAGCGTTTGCAGTTGGAAAAAATAGACCAAGGCAATCGAGGCAACCACTAAAAATAAAGGAATAGTACGCGAAAGTAATACGGTCGATCCGAACAAACCTTTTAAGGCATTAGTATTCAGCAACTTTGGTGCATAAATTAAAAATGCGATTGCACACAGTCCAAACAACAGCGTACCTATGTGAGTTAAACTGATGTATTGCCAAACACTTACCACAAACTCGGGGATATTATTGGCTTTTAAAGGTAGATCGACAATAAACTTCAACTGACCCAACGCAATCAGCAAAGCAGACGCAATAATGAAACTTTGGATGACGGGGTGGCTAATCAGTTGGATGAGGAAACCAAAGCGAAATAAACCCAACAGCAGGGAAATGACACCGACCATCAGGGCTAATAAACATGCCGCTTGTATATAAACTGGTGAACCAACTTCAAACATCGAGTTCAAAGTCGCAAAGGTCATCATCGAAATGATGGCAACAGGGCCAATAGAAAGTGTGGGACTGCCACCAATGATGGCATAAATAATCATTGGGATAATGCTGGCATATAACCCAGTGATTGGCGGTAAGCCTGCCAACATGGCATAGGCCATGCCTTGAGGAACCAACATGGCAATAACGATAAAAGATGCAAGTAAATCTGACTTAAACGTAGGCGTGTCATAGTGTTTGAGCCATTGCCATGCGGGGAGATAATGGATTAGACGACGATTCCAATCAGACATAAAACAATCTAAATCATAAATATAGATATATTATGCATAAAAAATGCTAAGAAGTCTTAGCATTCGTTTTCATAGCACAGAAAATATAGAGTGATTTGGTTTAGAGACGTGGTTTTGGGCAGTACAAGCTATACAAAGTATTTAAAACTTCAATCATGCGTTCATCTTTAATGGAGTAATAAATTTGCTTACCATCACGGCGCGTATTTACCACATCACTTTTACGTAACATCATTAATTGTTGAGAAAGAGTCGGCTGTTTGATGTCGGTAATTTCTTCAATTTGAGAAACATTCAGTTCTTGTTGCGACAAATGACACAAAATTAATAAACGATCAGTATTGGCTAGAGATTTTAAAATACTCACAACAACTTCAGCAGAGTCGCGCATAGACGTTATTTCAAGTCCTGTGTTCATTTAAAACCTACTCATAAAACAAAACAACTGTGTGCTTAGTATAAAACCAAGCCGTTCATAATGCTGTCTTTTCAAGTCCAATATGCATGGCTTTTAGTGAAATAAAATATTAGCTAAAGTTATATATACTTAATATTTACATCAAAATTAGTTATTCGAAATATTACTTAAGTTCTCGATATTTATATAATTTAAGCCGATTTTTTAAATTAAAAACTCATTCTTTATGATTATTTATAATAAGCTTTGAATATTTTATCATATAGAGCATTAAAATCATAATTACAGAGCTTTTTAAAAAATTCATTATAAATTTAAAAAATACAAACATTTATTAAAAGGCATAATTATTGCTAGATAATATTTTTGACCAAAAAGTAAACTTTGAGATGAATGTACAAATTTTTCCATCCCATATAGATGATGCTGATTATGTGGTCTTATCATCGGGTTTAGGTGGACATGCGCAGTTTTGGCAGCCACAAATTCAAGACCTACAAACCAAATTTCATGTCCTAACTTACGATCAAGAAGGTTGCCATGAAAACAGTACATTATTAAAACCAGATTATTGTATACGCGATTTGGGCCAGCAGCTTTTGCTGATTTTAAAGCAACAACATATTCAACGGTTTCATTTTATCGGCCATGCACTGGGTGGTTTTATTGGTGCGGAGTTGGCATCCTTATGCCAATCGACCGAGTATCAGATGTTGTCAATCACGATTTTAAATGGGTGGGACACGTTAGATGCGCATACCTATAAATGCTTTGAAACCCGAATTAATCTTTTAACATGTGCAGGCACAGAGGCTTATGTCAAAGCACAGGCCTTGTTTTTATATCCACCAGCTTGGATTTCAGCAAATATAGAAAGTATTCAAAAACAAGAACAGTTTCAAATTCAAAACTTTCCACCGCATGAAAATGTATTGCGACGGCTAAGTGCTTTAATGGACTTTGAACTGAGCGAGGAGGTACGAGCCGCTTTGCAGAATATACCGATGCATTTGATTGCAAACCAAGATGATTTCCTTGTGCCTTACCAACGCTCACAAAACCTAAAACGGTTGTTTCCGCATGCACAGTTGACTCTTTTAAAGCAGGGCGCTCATGCAGCGACTGTAACCGAAACAGTCGTGATGAATAAGGAAATGTTGGCTTTTTTAACAGTGCTGGAAAGTTTAGTTTAGATTATCGATTGTTTAATTTGGCTTTATAAATTGAAGGTGTATAGGTTTTGAAATCTATACACCTTTTTTATTTAGGCTAAAAATATAAAAACTCTAGTTTGGATCACTTACCGCACAATCATTGATCACTCCTCACAGAGATAGTGCATAAAATAAAAACTAATTTTACTTTTTGGTAAAAAATAAAATTAATTAAAAATATTTAATATATTGAAAAATAATAATAAATAATAGTTGGCATAGCTTATGCAAATATATTTTTATCAAACTAAAGGTTAAAAGTCTTGCTGTATTTAGCCTTTGATGTTCTGCGAATAATGAAATAAGTGTAGAGGATAAACGAGATGAAAATAGGTGTATTTTGCCCGATTGGAAATAATGGCTGGCTGCTTTCGGAAACCGCGCCACAGTACATGCCTTCATTTGAACTAAACAAAAAAATTGTTCAACGTGCTGAGCATTATGGTTTTGACTTTGCTTTGTCGATGATCAAACTGCGTGGCTTTGGCGGGAAAACAGAGTTTTGGGATCATAACCTAGAAACATTTACCTTGATGGCTGGGCTCGCTGCGGTGACAAGTAAAATCCAAATCTATGCAACAGCTGCGACGTTGGTGATGCCGCCTGCAATTGTGGCACGAATGGCGTCAACCATTGATTCCATTTCAAATGGTCGTTTTGGTTTAAATGTCGTGACAGGCTGGCAAGCACCCGAATATACGCAAATGGGGATGTGGCCAGGAGATGAATACTTTGTACAGCGCTATGAATATCTTTCTGAATATGTAGAAATTTTGCGTGAACTCTGGGCGACAGGTCGTTCAGATTTTAAAGGTGAGCATTTTACTATGCAGGACTGCCGTGTGAGTCCACGTCCGCAAGCAGACATGAAAATTATTTGTGCGGGTCAGTCTGATACAGGGCTTGAGTTTTCTGCTAAATATGCCGATTACAACTTTGTTTTCGGTAAAGGGCTGAATACACCGACAGCCTATGCAGAAATCAATGAGCGTTTAAAACAGCAAACCGATAAAACAGGTCGTGATGTACAAACCTATGTGTTGTTTATGGTGATTGCTGCAGAAACTGATGAAGAGGCGCATGCGAAATGGCAAACATATAATGCTGGTGCGGATATGGAGGCGATTAATTGGCTGATGAACCAAGGTGGTAAAGATACCAAATCTGGAACAGATACCAATATTCGCCAAATGGCATCCTCGGTTTCGCCTGTGAATATCAATATGGGAACGTTAGTCGGTTCGTTTGAACATGTTGCTCACATGTTGGATGAAATTGGTGAAATTCAGGGGACTGAAGGTATTTTGCTTACCTTTGATGATTTTGTTCAAGGGGTCGAAGACTTTGGTCAGCGTATACAACCTTTGATGAAATGCCGTGAACATATCGTGGTTGAAGCGGATGCACCACGCGTTGTTTTGGAGAAAAGCGCATGAATGAATCTATAGTCTGTGCAGAATTTACAAAACAAAGTCTGCAAGCAAAAACATTAAAAGCAGAACCTGAACATATTGCTTTAGCACCTGAACACACGGCATTGATTGTGATTGATATGCAAAATGCCTATACCTCAGTAGGTGGCTATTTGGACTTGGCCGGGTTTGATGTATCTAAAACCAAACCTGTGGTTGAAAACATTCAAAAAACCATTACTGCTGCACATGCAGCTGGCATTCAGGTGATTTACTTTAAAAATGGTTGGGATGATCAGTATCGTGAAGCAGGAGGGAGTGATTCACCAAACTTCCATAAGTCGAATGCTTTAAAAACCATGCGCAAAAATCCAGAGCTGCAGGGAAAACTACTGGCAAAAGGTGGTTGGGATTTTGAGTTGATTGATGCACTCAAGCCTGAACCACAAGATTTAGTCATAGAAAAGCCTCGCTATAGTGGATTCTTTAATACTGCGTTGGACAGTATGTTGCGGGTGCGAGGAATCCGAAATTTAGTTTTTGTCGGTATTGCGACCAATGTCTGTGTCGAGTCGACTTTAAGGGATGGTTTTTTCTTGGAGTATTTTGGGGTCGCTCTTAAGGATGCGTGCTATCAAGCTGGGCCTATCGAGGCGCAAGAAGCAAGTCTCTATAACATCAAAACCTTTTTTGGTTGGGTGTCTGATACACAAAGTTTTGTGAACACCTTTGAAACCCCAAGCAGTCAAACACTGGCAAAAACAGCATAAGTCATACATACGAAAGATAGAGGAAACCTCATGCCTAAAGAAATTATTGTGCCTGAAGGCACAGCGAAACCACTTGCACCATTTGTACCTGCAACTAAGGCTGACAATATCGTTTATGTATCAGGCACCTTGGCCTTTGATGAACATAACAACGTCGTTCATGTTGGTGATGCCGCAGCACAGACTCGACATATTTTAGAAACCATTAAACGAGTCCTTGCAACTGCAGGAGGCACAATGGATGACGTCACTTTTAATCATATTTTTGTGAAAGATTGGGCCGATTATGGCGCGATTAATGCTGTATATGCCGAGTATTTTCCAAACGATAAACCTGCACGCTATTGCGTACAGACTGGACTGGTCAAGCCAGAGGCTTTGGTTGAAATCGCTTCGGTTGCACATGTGGCTTAAGTGGAATAATCAAATTTTAATGCCCTGATATACGATTTTTTAGGGCATGGAGAATACGATGAATGCAAAACTGATGAATCAAGATCAAGTTGAAACCATGCTGAATCATAAAGCACCAGAGGCAATGTTGGATCAACACACATTTCGTCAAGGTATGGCGAATCTGGGGGCTGCGGTCAATGTGATTACAACAGATGGGGGGGCAGGTCAGGCAGGCTTTACGGCATCGGCAGTATGTAGTGTGACCGATACACCGCCAACGTTGTTAGTGTGTTTAAACCGCTCAGCATCTGTGTTTGATACTTTTAAAACCAATCAAGTGTTATGTGTAAACACGTTGTCGAGTCAGCAACAACACTTATCTAATCTGTTTGGGGGGAAAACGCCAATGCCCGAACGTTTTGCTCAAGGCACATGGTCCACACTGTTGACCAATGCACCTGTATTGGAGGATGCCTTGGTGAGCTTTGATTGTGAAGTGGTACAGACTATGTCTGTAGGTAGCCATGACGTGCTGTTTTGCCAAGTCAAAGCCATGAAGCAAAGTTATGGACTAAATGCGCTGATGTATTTTAACCGTGGTTACTGTGAGCCATTACCAATGTGCTAATTCAAAAATTCCTACTTTTACAAGGAGGGGAAACCCATGCAAACAAAAGAATCGTGGTTCCCAAAATTTAAGCCTTATCAAGGCGATTTAGATACAATGCCTGTGCAAACAGATGAATATTTACCCGCAGGAAAAAGCATTATTTTGGGGTTGCAACATGCTTTTGCCATGTTCGGTGCAACCGTACTTGCCCCATTGCTGATGGGCTTTGATCCGAATCTAACGATCTTCATTACAGGCATTGGTACGATACTCTTCTTCCTCATGACCGGTGGACGTATGCCAAGCTATTTGGGGTCCAGCTTTGCCTTCATTGGAGCAGTGGTTGCAGTTACGGGTTATACAGGTGTTGGAGCAAACCCAAATCTTTCTTTAGCACTGGGTGGAACCATTGCGTGTGGAGTGCTGTACGCGTTAATCGGTTTAGTTGTGATACGCACTGGTACGGCATGGATTGAAAAGTTGATGCCACCTATTGTGACAGGTGCCATCGTAATGATTATTGGCCTACACCTCGCACCAGTTGCGATCAAAAGTGTGTCAGCCAATCAGTTTGACTCTTGGATGGCGTTAATCACGATTATTTGTATTAGTGTCATTGCTGTATTTACCAAAGGTATGGTGCGCCGTTTACTGCTACTTTTAGGTTTAGTTGCATCTTATTTTATTTACTTCTTACTCGCCAATGTCATGGGTTTTGGCACTGCAATTGACTTTGCAAAAGTCGGTCAAGCAGCATGGTTTGGTTTGCCAACTTTCCACAGCCCAACCTTTGATATAAACGCCATGATGTTGATTGCACCCGTTGCGATTATTTTGGTGGCTGAAAACTTAGGACATTTCAAAGCTGTGTCGGCGATGACGGGGAAAAATTTGTCTCCTTATATGGGACGCGGTTTCTTTGCAGATGGGGTATGTACCACACTGTCTGCCTCAGTTGGGGGCACAGGGATGACCACCTATGCTGAAAACATTGGGGTGATGGCAGTCACTAAAGTTTATTCAACCACAATCTTTGTTTTTGCAGGTGTATTTGCGATCTTACTGGGGCTTTCTCCTAAGTTTGGCGCAGTGATTAGTACAATTCCCGTTGCACTCTTGGGTGGTGCATCCATTGTGGTTTTTGGTTTGATTACCGTTGCTGGCGCAAAAATTTGGGTCGATAACAAAATTGATTTCACCAAGAACAGTACTTTAATGATTGGGGCCGTGTGTTTGATTATGGGAACAGGCAATTACAGCTTACAAATAGGGAGTTTTGACCTAGGTGGTATTGGCACCGCAACACTAGCAGCCATTCTGCTTAATCTTTTCTTGAACCGAGGCAGTGAAAAAGAGCCAGTCGTAGAAAAATCAGCAGATCAAATCAATAGCACTATTGCACACAGTTAGGAGTACATTTTGAGTCTGAATATTGCATTTATAGGACTTGGGGCAATGGGCTGGCATATGGCCTCCCATTTGCCAAAACTGGGTCATCCTGTTTGGGTGTGGAATCGCACAGCGGAAAAAGCTGCTTCACATGCGCAAACTTTTGGTACTTTGCAGGTTGAACTCCAACAAGCGATGCAAGCCGATGTGATATTTTCATGCTTACCGACCAGTGCAGATGTTGAAGCTTTAATGGCGTTATATCCACCCAAATCTGGCAGTTTATGGGTGGATTGTACCAGTGGCGTGCCTGAGTCTGCGCAGCGAATTTCCACTGATTTGGCAGCACGTGGAGTAATTTACTTAGATGCACCTGTTTCGGGTCAAACCATTGGTGCTGAACGCGGTACTTTGACGGTTATGTTGGGTGGTAATATCGCTGGATTTGAAAGGGCAAAACCTATTATTCAGGCATTTGCAGGGCTGATTGAATACGTTGGGGAAAGTGGTGCAGGCTTTGCGGTTAAGGCGGTGAACAATACGCTCATGGCAACGCATTTATGGGCACTGTCTGAAGGTTTGTCTATTTTGAAGAATCGAGGCGTTGACTTGGCTGGAGCATTGAGTTGTATTAATCACTCCAGTGGTAAAAGTATCATGTCTGAAACGGTGATGGCGCAAAAAGTTTTGAGCCGAACTTTTCAAAAAACTTTTGCTTTAAACCTGTTGCAAAAAGACATTGGTATTGCGATGGATCTGGCCGAAGAAGGACAGATGAAAACACCTGTTTTTCAAGTGACACAAGAACTGTTCTTAAAAACAGATCGAGAACAGGCTGCACAAGTAGATTTTAGCGCGGCCGTTACACAGTTAGAAAAGTGGAATAGTGTAAGGCTCGTTTAAGCTGGTCGCGCGGGAGAAAAGCATGGGAAAACTCATGCTTTTTCTGTTTAAGTGATTTATTTATCAAATAAAAACATAAGCCCAACCAAATGTCAGTTTGCATTTAAAAATCAGGGTATGATAATGAGTGGATCATTAAAAACAACATAGGAAACATTGGTATGAGTACTGACTCAGCTTTTCCAACGCCTAATAATTTAGGGATAGCGGTTTATAGTAATAATGCAGAAGCGATTGGTAACACACCATTGGTTCGTATTAACCGAATTATACAAAGTCCAGCCACCGTTTTAGCCAAAGTTGAAAGCCGTAATCCTGCATTTTCAGTAAAATGTCGTATTGGGGCTGCGCTGATTGCGGATGCGGAAGCACGCGGTGTGCTGAAAGCAGGAATGCACATTGTCGAACCAACCAGTGGCAATACAGGCATTGCTTTGGCATTTGTTGCTGCTGCAAAAGGTTATGCGTTAACCCTGACTATGCCATCAAGCATGAGTATCGAACGTCGTAAAGTGATGAAAGCTTTGGGCGCAAATTTGGTTCTCACCGATCCTGCAAAAGGGATGCGCGGTGCGGTAGAAGAAGCACAGCGTTTGTTGGATGAAAATCCTGAAACTTATTTTTTGCCACAACAGTTTGAAAACCCAGCAAACCCAGCTATTCATGAAGCAACCACTGGCCCAGAAATTTGGGATGCAACAGGTGGTAAAGTTGATATTTTAGTTGCTGGTGTCGGGACGGGCGGTACGATTTCAGGGATTTCAAGCTATTTTGAAAAAGTAAAAAAACAAGCCTTGTATTCAGTTGCGGTAGAACCTGCTGAATCGCCGATTATTGATCAAACCAAACGTGGTGAAACTTTGACGCCTGGACCACATAAGATTCAGGGCATTGGCGCTAACTTTATTCCTAAAAACTTAGACCTCGACTTGGTTGATGAAGTGATGCCCATTGATGCTGCTACAGCAATTGATTGGGCGCGTAAAACAGCAAGTCAAGAAGGTATTTTGGTGGGTATTTCAAGTGGTGCAGCGATGGCAGCAGCAGCTGAACTTGCTGCACGCCCTGAAAATGCAGGTAAAACCATTGTAGTAATCTTACCTGACGGTGGTGAACGTTATTTATCTTCAGTTTTGTTTGAAGATATTTCCGCAGACTAATTAAATATATGAAAAAAAAGCTAAACATAAAATGTTTAGCTTTTTTATACCGTTTAGAAGCTTAAAGGGCTGCGTGTGAAATTTTATCAGGTGTCATGAGGGCTTGGTTGACATACAGTTTAATCAGACGCTCACGAGAACCGATTGATTTTTGATAATGCGTTGAATTGAGTAACAATGACGCACCGTAGGTCACTGTCCATACATAAGATAAATAGTCACGAATGGACATTGCGCTGTCTAAAGACTTTAAATAGTCAGAGGTCATGTCTTTAATTTCGATAATACGTTGTTCACGTATTTGGTAGAGCTTCTCAAAAAGTTCTTTGAGTTTACGTTCATTATTGGTTAAACGTTCTTCAATAACGTGCAGTAAAATCGTACGGTTCGAGTTCAACATATTATAAAGCATGTATTCGGAAACATACGTTTTAATATCATTGTTATGCTTTTGAGAAATTTCTAGCAGGCGAGTTTCATTCAAGATAATCAGCTCTAAATAAAGTTGATTTTTACTTTTGAAATGCTTGTAGATCGTACCCTTCGCAATATCGAGTTCCGTTGCTAATTCGCTTAAGGTGATGTCTTGATTATTGTCTAATAATAAAGTCTCAGCCATGGCTAAAATTTTCTCTTTGCGTAATAGAAAATTTTGTTGGCGTACTGAAGTCATTGGCTTATTCCAGTGTATTCCATGAGAACTATAGAGAGGCTATTGAACTTGGTTGAAAATGAAAATGCAACTAAGGTCTTGGATATTACTACAATCGTTTTAAAAATATCCACTTGTTCAACAATAGAAATAAATTCAGGAACATTTTCGCATTTCGTTGTCAATAAATTTGATCTCTAGAGATCAAATTTGGGCCATTGCATTCCTTTTTCGTGATTTTTACACTATTGTCAGTATAGCCACTGTGTTCTTAGAGACGAGAACCTTTAGTGCTCAAGCCTCGAATGCAGTGCGGGTTGATAAATGGATCATCTGTCGTATGGAAAGATGTCTTATTCACGTGTGTTTATTTTAATGTCTTTATAGATGACTCGCTTTGAGACGGTAGCACTATGAAAAACATTAAAATAAGATCTGAAACGATTAACCCCTTTGCAATATGAAAAAATAGATAGGGAATGTCTTTAAGCCTTTTAATTGGGCTTAAAGTAAGTAAACAGCGAAAAAGGATGAAATAGAAAATGATTGTTATTGTAGACGGTGTACGTACAGCAATGGGTGGTTTTCAAGGTTCACTGGCGAGCTGTACCGCACCTGAACTTGGTGCGGTGACAATTAAAGAAGTGTTAAACCGTTCTGGCTTACAGCCGACCGATGTGGATGAAGTGATCTTTGGTTGTGTACTTCCAGCAGGTTTAAGACAAGGCCCTGCACGTCAAGCAATGCGTATCGCAGGTCTACCTGACTCAACGGGTGCAACAACCATCAATAAAATTTGTGGTTCTGGGATGAAAGCCGTCATGCAAGCGGCTGATGCGATTAAAGCAGGTTCAGCTGAAATTGTGGTGGCCGGTGGTATGGAGTCAATGTCAAATGCGCCGTACTTACTTGAAAAAGCACGCGCGGGTTACCGTATGGGACATGGTAAAACCACCGATCACATGTTCCAAGAAGGTTTAGAAGATGCTGAAACAGGTTTGTCGATGGGTGTACTTGCTCAAGAAATGGCAGATAAAAAAGGCTATACCCGTGAGCAGCAAGATCAGTATGCCATTGGTTCTTTAAATAAAGCGGTTGCTGCGATTCAAGGTGGTTTCTTTAAAGATGAAATCGTGCCTGTGACGGTAAGTAGCCGTAAAGGCGATGTTGTGGTTGATCAGGATGAACAGCCGCTCAATGCCAAAGTGGATAAAATTCCAACTTTACGTCCGGCATTTAAAAAAGACGGCACGATTACCGCGGCAAATTCGAGTTCTATTTCGGATGGTGCTTCGGCATTGGTTGTAACTTCATCCGAAGTTGCTGACGCACGTGGTCTTAAGCCATTGGCAAAAGTTGTGGCTTATGCAAGTAATTCCCAGCATCCATCTGAGTTCACCATTGCCCCTGTAGGTGCCATTGAGAAAGTTTTAGCCAAAGCAGGCTGGTCTGCGGGTGATGTAGATCTGTGGGAAGTCAATGAAGCATTTGCGATGGTCACAATGCTTGCCATTGATAGTTTTCATTTAGACCCTGCTAAAGTCAATGTGAATGGTGGCGCTTGTGCACTTGGTCATCCATTGGGTTCATCTGGTTCACGTATTATCGTGACTTTACTGCATGCTTTGAAACGTACTGGTGGGAAAAAGGGTGTAGCTGCTTTATGTATCGGTGGTGGTGAGGCGACTGCTATTGCTGTCGAGCTGCTAGACTAAAGCTGTAATATCCTTAGCTATGCCTGTGAAGAAAATGATTTAAATAGCTATAATTCGGCATGGTTGATTTCATCAAAGGTTCGATTGATTCGGGCCTTTTTTATTTTGTAAAATACATGCAGATCATGCGTCATAACTTTTCAGGGAAAGCATCGATTGTTCAGTACAGCTAAAGGTATAATTAATGTGCTTTTATTGCTGAAATGTCTGATATTAGACCTAGATGCCTGTAAAAGTAAGTTTTGAGCATTGGATCATCGCTATAATGGGTAGATGATGGATCGTCTACCATCACATACATATAAGGAACATTTTTTTCGTGTTTGAACTGGACTGTAAATTACTCAGTATCTTTTTTTACGTTTATAAGTTTAAAAGTGTGTCACTGGCGGCTGATCATTTAGAAATGAGTCAACCGACGGTGAGTAACATTCTGAATAAAATTCGCCAACATTATAATGATCCGCTATTTTTACGGATTGGCAATGAAATGGTGCCGACTGAGCTGTCGAAACAATTATTTCCATTGGTCAGTGAGGCTTTAAACAAGGTTGAAATCATCAATAACTTTACGATTGATTTTGACCAAGCCACTTCGCAGCAACAGTTTAGTTTGGCCATGACCGATGTTTCGCATTTGGTGTTGTTGCCGAAAATTTCGCAATACTTAAAGAAACATGCGCCGCATATTCGTTTGAATATCCGTCCGATCACCTCTGAAACCAGTTATCAAATGGCAAATGGTGAGATTGATTTGGCGCTGGGTTTTTTACCACAATTGGAAAATGGCTTTTATCAACAGCAACTGTTTGAGCAGTATTATGTGGTGATTGCCGCCAAAGATCATCCGCGTTTGACAGGTGACTGTATCAGCACAGCGCAGTACTTGGCTGAGTCACATATCGATATTGATGCAGGCATGGGACATTACCATATTGAAAACGAACTGCTCAATTTAGAACTAAAACGTGACATTTTAATGCGTTTACCGAGCTATTTAGGGGTAGGCTTGGTGGTACAAGAAACCGACGCGATTGCGACAGTCCCGTATTATTTAAGTGAAGTGCTGCTTTCACGTGGCAATTTAAAAATCTTTAATGCACCAATTGCCTTCCCAAGTTATGGGGTGAAGCAGTATTGGCATATGTCTTGTCATCACAAAACCAGTCATCAGTGGCTGCGTCACATGTTCCATGAAATTTTAATGAAGTAATTCTTAAAGTTTGATGCTTTTTAGTGCGCATAGCAAAAATATGCGTGCTTGAAATCTAAAGTGTCCATTTATTGCTCATAAATAGTATTACGAAGTTTAAAAATCGTAATACTAAATTGGCACAGCCTTTGCATCATCTAATCTGAAAGAGTGATCTAGGGTTCCGATACATATCTATTTTATGTATGTCTGCGACCGAGAGTTCACGGTTCGAAAGAGCTACACGGAGGGATAAAAGCCCGGGAGGTAAACAGTTACGATTTAGGCAGAAGCGCATGAGCACAATAACTTATCACGACGATAACGCACTATGGACTGAACTTTTACCGGGTGGGCATCACTGGTCTGGACGTATTCAACGCGGCACAGTCTTACAGTTTAAAGCCTTGGGGGCACAAGCCAACGTTTCTCTTTTCTGTGTCAACAGCGAAAATAAGCTCGAACGTTTTAATATGCCAGATAGCCTAAAGGCACAACATACGGCATTTCTAAGTACAGGGCATGTGTTGTATTCGGACTTAGGTCGGGTTATGGCTTCAATTGTTCACGATGATCATGGTTGGAATGATGCCTTATGTGGTCCGAGTCGCACAGAACAGATCCAAAAACAATTCGGCACTCAAACTTTTCAAGATACGCGAAATGAGATGTTTCGAAGTGGACGCGACAGCCTGTTACTTGAAATGACCAAGTTCTCATTAGGTCAAGCCGACCTGTCAGCTACGGTCAACCTATTCTCTAAAGTTCGCCCTGATGATGCAGGCAACTTATCTTATATCGATGTCGATAATACCCATCAAACTATTGAACTGCGTTTTGAGATGGACTGTCTGGTGTTCTTATCTGCTGCGCCACATGGTTTGAGCCAAGCAGCAAAGTATCAGCCTGCCGATATTAAAATGCGCTTATTCAAAGCCTCCGCTTTAGCAACACACGATATTTGTCGTGATTCATGCCCACAAAACCAACGCGGTTTTCAAAACAACGCACGTTATTACGCATTTGATGCTGCTTAAGCCCGAGGAGAATACATATGACCAGTTTACAAGCATTTGATCAAACCGTTTTAAATGAAGTCTGTCCAGCGGGTGAGGCATGGATGTGTGAAGTCCAGAAAGGGCAGTATTTCCGCATTATTGACCTCGAAGGCAACCAAGCAGTCGATACTTTATTGATTTCTGCGAGCAATCCTGAAGAACGTTACAGCGCAACCGATACTCTAGCCATTAATCAGCAGATTTATCTAGAAAAAGGCACAGCTCTATATACCAACTATGGCAACAAAATCGCCACGATCCATGATGATAACTGTGGTCGCCATGACACCTTAGGCGGTGCTTGTTCATGTGAAAGTAACACCGTACGTTATGCACACGACACATTTCCGATGCACAGTTGCCGTAATAACTTTATGACAGCTTTAGCTTTGCACCCAATCGCGAAAAAGCATGGACTAAATGTTCGTCATATTGGGCCGAATATTAACTTCTTTATGAATGTTCCCGTGAGCAGTGATGGGCATCTCAAGTTTGACGATGGAATATCGGCGCCGGGTAAATATGTTGAAATTCAAGCAGAGATGGATCTCATCGTGCTGATTTCTAACTGCCCACAGCTGAACAACCCCTGTAATGCCTATAACCCGACCCAAATTCAACTGATTGTACGTGAAGGCAAGGAGTAAGCAGCATGTTTAAAAAAGTTCTCATCGCCAACCGTGGGGCAATTGCCTGCCGAGTAATTCGTACATTAAAGAATTTAGGCATTCAGTCTGTTGCGGTGTATTCAGAAGCAGACCGTGATTCCTTACATGTAACGTTAGCCGATGAAGCGGTATTTATTGGTGATAGTCCAGCCAGCCAAAGTTATCTAAATATTGAAAAAATTTTACAGGTCGCGAAAGAAACGGGTGCTGAAGCCATTCATCCAGGCTATGGTTTCTTGTCTGAAAATGTGAAGTTTTGTGATTTGTGTGAGTCACAGGGCATTGTGTTTCTAGGGCCGAATTCAGCGCAAATGCGGAGTTTTGGCTTAAAGCATACTGCGCGTGAACTAGCCATTCAGGCGAACGTGCCATTGTTACCGGGGAGCCAACTTTTAGCAGATGAAGCGGAAGCACTGGTAGAGGCGAATCGTATCGGTTATCCCTTGATGCTGAAAAGTACCGCAGGTGGTGGCGGTATTGGTATGCGATTGGTGTGGAATGAAGCAGAGCTTAAAGATGCTTATGCAACGGTATCTTATTTGGCACAAGCGAACTTTAAAGATGCAGGTTTGTATTTAGAAAAGTTTGTGGAAAATGCGCGTCATATTGAAGTCCAAATTTTTGGTGATGGCCAAGGTTTGGTTCTGGCTTTGGGAGAGCGGGACTGTTCAGTACAGCGCCGTAACCAGAAAGTAATCGAGGAGACTCCAGCACCACATTTAAATGCTGAACAACGTACTTATATTCAGGGTATTGCGGTTCAACTGATGCAGTCAGTAAATTACCGTTCGGCAGGTACGGTTGAATTTGTGATGGATACTGACACCCAGCAATTCTATTTCTTAGAGGTGAATACACGTCTACAAGTTGAACATGGCGTGACTGAACAAGTGTTTGGTGTAGACCTTGTGGAATGGATGGTTACTTTAGGTAGCGGTGACTGGACTGCGCCAACAGATACACTTGCACCTAAAGGCCATTCGATCCAAGTCCGTTTATATGCTGAAGATCCAATTAAGAATTTTCAACCCAGTGCTGGGTTATTGACTTATGTCGAGTTTGATCCGCAAGCGCGTAATGAAACATGGGTAGAAACAGGTTCAAACGTGTCTTCCTTTTATGATCCAATGATTGCCAAAATCATTGTGACTCACGAAAACCGTGAAAGTGCAATTCAGGCCATGAGCGATACTTTGGCAAAAACCTCAGTGGCAGGAATTGAAACCAATCTTGAGTATTTACAAAATATTATTGACTGTGAAGTGTTTAAAGCAGGGACACAGACTACACGTTTCTTAAATACTTTTGAGTGGAAAACCCAAAAAGTTGAGGTATTACAGTCTGGTATTCAAACGTCAATACAAGACGTCAATGGTCGTTTGGGGTACTGGGATGTTGGAGTGCCACCATCAGGTGCGATTGATCCACTATCGTTAAATGTTGCTAATCAACTATTGGGAAATCCATTTAATACCGCAGGGCTCGAATGTACATTACAAGGCCCAACTTTAAAATTCCATTGTGACAGCCAAATCGTGATTACGGGTGGCGACATGCTTGCGACATTGGATGGTGTCGACGTTGCCATGTGGCAGACCCTTAATGTTAAAAAAGGGCAAATTCTTAAAACAGGTAAAATCACCACAGGTTGTCGCAGTTATATTGGTATTAAAGGCGGATTCAATGTACCTGCCTATTTAGGCTCGCAAGCGACTTTTACTTTAGGTCAGTTTGGTGGTCATGCAGGACGGAATTTACTCATTGGAGATATGTTGCCCATTACGGCTTATACTTCAGTAGAAACCGTTGCACTTGGTGCAGCGCAGGTGCCGAGCTTTAGCCAGACTTGGCAAATTGCAGTGATGTATGGACCACATGGAGCGCCCGACTTTTTCACCAAACGCGATATTGAGCGCTTCTTTGAGCAAGAATTTGAAATTCACTTTAACTCAAGTCGTACAGGCATTCGTTTAGTCGGTGAAAAACCTGAATGGGCACGTACCGATGGTGGTGAGGCAGGACTACATCCTTCGAATATTCATGATAATGCTTATGCCATTGGCGCGATTGATTTCACTGGAGATATGCCAATTATTTTAGGGCCTGATGGTCCAAGCTTAGGCGGTTTTGTTTGTCCTGCGGTGGTGGTCAGCTCAGAACTATGGAAAATTGGTCAGCTCAAAGCGGGTGATAAAGTTAAATTTATCCCAATTTCTTATGATCAAGCACAAGTATTGAATCAAAAATATAGCGCAGCGTTAACCGCAGATACGACTGAAAATGTAGAATTTTCTCCAAGCTTTCATGCTGAAATGGAAACCCTCTCAGATGCAGTTTTAGCGGCCCAAAAAGGTGAGAACGTTAGACCTGATGTGATTTATCGTCCCGCAGGGAACAGTTATTTACTGGTTGAATATGGAGAGTTGGTTCTAGACCTCAATTTACGTTTCCGTATTCATGCTTTAATGCAATGGGTCAAAGATCAAAGTATAGAAGGGATTATAGACTTAACACCGGGTATTCGTTCGCTGCAAATTCATTTTGATTCATTGGTGCTAGATCAAAAACATTTATTGGACCTTTTACAGCATGCAGAAAGTGAATTGCCTGATGTGACCGCAATGGAAGTCCCGTCGCGCACAGTCTATTTGCCTTTGGCTTGGGAAGATTCGCAAACTCAGTTGGCGACTGAACGTTATATGCAAACAGTACGTCCAGATGCGCCGTGGTGTCCTGACAATGTTGAGTTTATTCGTCGTATCAATGGGCTAGACTCAAAGCAAGCAGTGAAGGATATCGTATTCAGCACCAATTATTTGGTGATGGGCTTGGGAGACGTGTACTTGGGGGCACCTGTGGCAACGCCGCTGGACCCACGTCATCGTTTAGTGACTACTAAATATAATCCTGCACGTACATGGACGCCTGAAAATGCAGTCGGTATTGGTGGCGCATATATGTGTGTCTATGGTATGGAAGGCCCGGGCGGTTATCAGTTTGTTGGGCGTACAACCCAAATGTGGAGTCGTTACCGCAAAAATCCAGACTTTGAACAAGGAAAACCATGGCTACTGCGCTTCTTTGATCAAATTAAATTTTATGAAGTGTCTGAAACAGAACTGATGCAAATGCGGGAAGACTTTAAAGCGGGGCGCTTAAAGCTTCACGTAGAAGATGGGGTTTTAAACCTAAAAGAATATAATGACTTCCTCATTGAAAATGCGGCATCCATTTCGAGTTTTAAAGCGGTACAGCAAGCGAACTTTGAAGAGGAACGCCGTCGCTGGCATGAGGCTGGTTTGGCTGAACATGTTTCTGAAAGCCTAGATGCTGTTTTAGATGACAGTGAAATTCAAATTCCTGAAGGTGGTTGTGCAGTAGAGTCGCATATGCCGGGTTCTATTTGGAAAATTGAATGTACCTCTGGAGACATTGTGGAAGAAGGGGCAACTTTGGCCGTGATTGAAGCCATGAAAATTGAAATTCCCATTATTGCACCTGAGCGGATGAAGGTTGAAGCCATTACCATTGCAAAAGGGCAAACGGTAAAAACAGGTCAGGTGCTGTTTACACTGGCACCTGTAGCCTAAACTCAAATATCAAGAAATACAAAAAAGACTGCTTAAGCGGTCTTTTTTCGATTCTGAAAGGAGAATTTATCTAGTACTGACAATAAATCGTTTTGTTAAATTAAGATTGCAACCCATAACAAAAAATAGATTGTTATGAAATGGTTATAAAATGATGTTTTGAATCAAAATATGCTAATTTAGTGAGACGCTTAAAAACATTATGGCTTGTATGAAAAAAACATTACTCGGCATGTTATTCATGTTAACTTCATCAGTGCTTATGGCAAATACACCAAGTCAGGCTGAGGATACTCAAGCATCAAATCAAAATAATATTCGTGTAACGACTCGCCCTGAAATTGTGGGCTTATGGGGAATGGAAATTCCAAATAATCGTAAATGCGTTGAATACTATAATTTTAAAAGTAATAGTGATGTTGTGATTAAAAGTGGGGAAGAATGGTCCACGGGAATTTATGATTACCAGCCATCTACCGATAAAAATGTACAACTGCCTGCTTTGATTTTACAGGTCAAATTTGACAATAACCAAGTGGATTGTTCTGGGTCTCAAGAAGATCAGACTGGTGAAATGTCTCAGTATTTTGTGAAATGGCAAAGTCCATCGACCATTAATTTTTGTGCCAATGATAAAGCACAACAATGTTTTGCAACACTACGTCGTGTGCTGCCTTAATTAATTCTTTTATAAATAAAAAACCGCGATTTATCGCGGTTTTTTATTTAAGAATCAAGACAATTATTTATCTTGATTTCCTTCAATTTGCTTTAACAAATGCTTTTCAAGGTAGTGAATATCCATTGCTTGTTCACAGAATTTTTCATCTTGAAGAATCAAATCTTTATGCAATGGAATATTGGTTTTAATACCGGTCAGAATCATTTCATCAAGCGCTTGACGCATGCGAGCAAGTGATGTTTTACGATCCTTACCGTGTGCGATCAGCTTCGCAATCATCGAGTCATAGTATGGCGGAATGCTATAGCCTTGATAGATATGTGAATCAAGACGAATACCTGCACCACCTGGCACATAAAAATTCTCAATTTTACCTGGTGATGGTAAGAAGGTCGTTGGATCTTCAGCATTGATACGGCATTCAATCGCATGACCTTTGACTTCAACTTGATCTTGTTCAATTTCAAGACCTAAGCCACCAGCAATGCGGAGCTGTTGTTCAATAATGTCAATACCTGTCACCATTTCAGTTACAGGGTGTTCAACTTGAACACGTGTATTCATCTCAATAAAGAAGAATTCACCATCTTCAAACAAAAACTCGAATGTACCTGCACCACGGTACTGCATTAATTTACAAGCATTTACGCAAGCTTCTAAAATGTCAGCACGTGCTTGTTCAGGTAAGTTTGGCGCAGGCGCTTCTTCTAACACTTTTTGATGGCGACGCTGTAAAGAGCAGTCGCGGTCATAGAGATGAATCGCATGGCCATTACCGTCAGCAAGAACTTGAACTTCAACGTGACGAGGTGTTTGTAGAAAACGTTCCATATACACCGTGTCATCGCCAAACCACATTTCAGCATCACGCTGTGCGGCTTGAACGGATTCAAGCAGGGTGTCGACACGTTCTACAATACGCATACCACGACCACCACCACCAGAGGCAGCTTTCACGATCAATGGGAAACCAATTTCTTTAGCTTCAGCCAGTGCATTTTGCGGTGTAACCGCATTTGCAGAACCCGGTACAGTTGGAACACCTGCTTTACGCATTGCAGTAATCGCAGAAACTTTGTTACCCATCAAACGGATGTGTTCAGGGCGTGGTCCAATAAAAATAAAACCTGAGTTTTCTACAATTTCAGCAAATTCAGCATTTTCTGATAAGAAGCCATAACCTGGGTGAATGGCATCTGCACCTGAAATTTCAGCCGCTGTAATAATGGCAGGAATGTTCAAGTAGCTTTCACTGCTCGCACCCGGTCCAATACATACTGCTTCGTCTACAAAACGTAGGTGCATTAAGTCTTTGTCGGCATCTGAATAGATTCCTACAGTCTTAATCCCTAAAGTTTTGCAGGCACGGGTGATGCGCAGGGCAATTTCACCACGGTTTGCAATTAAAACTTTTTGCAACATTATAAGTCCCCGTCTATTACGCGCGGTAGCGGAATAATGGTTGACCGAATTGGATCACTTCGCCGTTTTTCACTAAAATTTCTTCAACCACGCCGCTTTGCGTTGCTTCAATCGGGTTCATGATTTTCATTGCTTCGATAATACCAAGTGTTTCACCAGCAGTGATGGTTTGACCGACTTTAACAAATGGCGCTTCACCTGGGCTTGGAGCCGCGTAGAACACACCAACCATTGGAGAAGTTTCTACAGCACCACGTGGTGCTTTAGCCGCTGGAGCTTGAGCAACAGGAGCTGCCATAGCAACAGGAGCACCAGCTGCAACAACTGGACTACGACGAGTCAGTGCAATCGATTGATCGCCTTCTTTAACTTCAATCGCTTGTAAGTCAGATTCAATCATCAGGTCGATGAGTTTCTTGATTTTACGAATATCCATGTGACAGTATTCCTAATTATGATTGCGTAGAGGGTTGAATTTTAGTGAGAGCGTAATTGAGCGCAGCGCTATAACCTTGAGCACCTAAGCCACAAATAACGCCAACGGCTTTATCTGATAAATATGAATGATGTCTAAACGCTTCGCGCGCATGAACATTTGATAAATGAACTTCAATAAATGGGATGGCTACACCAAGCAGGGCATCACGTAGAGCAACAGAGGTATGCGTGAGTGCAGCAGGGTTAATAATAATAAATTGGACGCCATCCGCTTGGGCTTGATGAATACGGTCAACAATGGCACCTTCCCAATTACTTTGGAAAGTGTCGAGAGAAATTGAAGCATTTTCAGCTTGTGCAATGAGTTGCTGATTGATGTCGTTCAGCGTTAGAGAACCATATACTTCTGGTTCGCGCTTTCCTAGCAAATTTAGATTCGGTCCATGAATAACCAAAATGGTCGAACTCATTTAGCTTGCTCCATTTATAAATTGCAATATATCTTTGCAAGATGGCTGCAAAGTTTGCGTATTATGGCATAAAGTTCTACATTTTTTTTATAGTTTGTTTGAATTGACGTAGATGCTTAGTGCCAAACTTCGGCAATATAATGTAAATTTTGCAAGGAATTGGCAATGTTAAAAGATTACAAATTTTCGGATTATTACTCTTTTTTACATTGTAAGCCAAATTGACTAAAAGCAGCAGATTTGTTTTCGTTTTATGCCACAGGTACAACTCAAGTCTTGAAAAGAGGGCAACTCAGACTTCTTAGTCGGTAGCTCACGCTACATCAGATCTAGATCAATTCTTATATGACTAAACTGTATATCAAAATAAAACTAAAGTCTGATATGGTTTGTATATGTGCATTATCTGATCAATTTATTCCAGCTCTTTTGGCTGGCTGGACGACCATGATCAATACAGCTTCTCAGCTTTATTGGATCAATATTGAACTTGAAAAATATCACTTTCATCAATTAAAACATCAACTTGTTACGTTGAAATGTATATAGACATTTTTGTCTGTTGTTAAGGTCTATTTAGCTGATGCCATGATCTTTTAGAAAAAAACTGAAAAACTTGAAACAGTAAAAGGAAAATTCAGGTTTCTAACGGTGTTTTTCAGCATCCTCTTCACTGAAAAATTTTGCCGTTAAATAAGCAAAAAACTGTAGAAAAATTGCTGAGTAGTGGAATGTACTGAAAAAATATCCTCTTGTTGAGTATTGGCTTTTGCTGTGCGAGAAAATTTATAAAACAAAACGATTGGCTATTTTGCTCATTTTAACTGGGTAGATGTGGCTATACATGATGGGATCTAGTGAGTTTAGGATTGGCAATAAGTGAAATTCTGAAGATATGATTTTGAAATCATAATAATTTCAGTTTGTTTTATATACAATTTTTGAGTTTTGATGATTTTAAGAGGAAAAATAGAATGAACCAAAGCCAGCATATTTTTAATAATGAGTTTTAAGCATTCCTATCGCTTTCTTTAGATAGGTACGAAAAAAACAGCCCATGTAGGGCTGTTTTGAGTTCAGACCTAGATCATTAAGCAATAAAGTCTAAGATGGCCTGATTGAAGGCTTTGGGCTGTTCGATATTTGAAATATGAGAGGCATCGATTTCAAATAGGGCACTACTTCGGATGTGATTCACCATGTACTGTGCATCTGAGACTGTTGTTACGGGGTCTTTACGCCCTGCAATAACAAGTAAAGGCACGTAAATACTTTCGAGTTTTTCACGTAAATCCGCTTTAGCCAAAGCTTCACAACAACTCGCATAACCTTCTGGGCTGCCAGCACCTAAGTCGTTTGAAAGCGCTGCTACAGTTGCTGCGTTGCTTTGGATAAAGGGTTCGGTAAACCAACGGCTCGCAGCCGTTGATGCAATGGGTTCTAAACCTTGGGTGCGTACTAATGATGCGCGATCATTCCATGCCTGTTCATTGCCAATTTTGGCAGAGGTATTACATACAATGGCACGGTGAAAACGTTCAGGTTTATGAATGACTAACCACTGACCTGTAAGTCCGCCCATTGAGATACCGCAAAAAATGGCTTTCTCAATGTTTAAATGATCCAGTAAATGGATCAGGTCTAGACCAAGTTGTTCAATATCATAAGGCCCTTGAGGCGCAGAAGACCGGCCATGCCCGCGAGTGTCATAGCAAATCACAAAATAATTTTTCTGGAAAAAAGTAATTTGTGGTTTCCACATGTTGAAGTTCGTGCCTAGCGAGTTTGAAAAAACGATCGCGGGATTTTTTGGGTCACCAAAAGTTTGATAGTGAATTTCGGCATTATTTGAAGTAAAACTTGGCATATGCTTTTCCTTAATTCATTAAAAATTTTGAGTGTTTCCACTGTTGTTATCAGCAAAAAGTGTTATGAGCAAAAACACCACGTCAGATCAGAAGAAGGGTTAAACCCGCTGAATAATCATGGCAATGCCTTGACCAACACCAATACACATTGAACACAGGGCATAAGTGCCACCGGTTTGTTCCAATTGATTCAATGCAGTTGTCACCAAACGTGCCCCTGAAGCACCGAGTGGATGACCAATCGCAATCGCACCACCATTCGGATTCACTTGTGTGGTGTCATCCGCTAGACCTAGGTCACGTGTAACGGCCAGTGCTTGTGCCGCAAAAGCTTCATTCAGTTCAATCACATCCATCTCCTCGATTGTGAGATTGGCTTGTTTGAGTAACTTTTTGATGGCAGGTGCTGGTGCAAAGCCCATGATGCGCGGTTCTACACCCACTGCTGTTGAAGCAATGATTTTGGCACGCGGTTTAAGCTGGTACACTTGAATCGCTTGTTCTGAAGCAATCAGTACAGCAGCCGCACCGTCATTGATGCCTGATGCGTTTCCTGCAGTGACGGTGCCTTCTGCTGTCACGACTGGCTTCAGTTTTGCCAAAGCTTCCAAGGTGGTTGATGCACGTGGATGTTCATCCGTGTCGACCACAATCGGATCACCCTTACGCTGTGGAATATTCACAGGGATGATCTCATGCGTAAAAAAGCCTTGAGCTTGCGCGGTTGCGGTGCGCTGTTGACTCGCCAAGGCAAACTGGTCTTGATCGGCTCGATCAATATTAAATTGTTGTGCCACGTTCTCCGCGGTTTGCGGCATGGTCTCTACACCATACATCGCTTTGAGCTTAGGATTAATAAAACGCCAGCCCATAGTGGTGTCTTCAATCTTCTGGCTACGGCCATAAGCGGTTTCTGATTTACCCATGACAAAAGGTGCACGAGACATACTTTCGACGCCACCTGCGATGATTAAATCTGCTTCGCCGGCTTTAATTGCACGGGCTGCCATCGCAATGGCATCTAGGGATGAACCACATAAACGGTTTACGGTCGTGGCTGGGACTTCAACTGGTAAACCTGCCAACAATGCTGACATACGTCCGACATTACGGTTGTCTTCACCCGCTTGGTTGGCACAGCCGTAAATCACGTCATCGACTTGGCTCCAATCTACGCTTGGATTACGTTGTATTAAGGCTTGAATCGGCACTGCGCCCAAGTCATCGGCACGCACTGGAGCGAGTCCACCTGCATAACGGCCGAATGGGGTACGGATGGCATCGATGATATAAGCATTTTTCATTTTTAATCTTGTCCTTTAAAACGGGACTCTGCTGACAGATCAACTGTATCTAGTCACGACGGAGTCTTACCGTGTTCAGTCAAATAGAAGTAGCTCGTTCTCTTCACTTTTTTAAAAAAGTGACCAAAAACGTTGTCATCAACAAAACCTGTTCACTCACAGCAATTTTCCACTGCTGTTGCAAAAACAATACTTTTAAAGCGCTCGACAGGTTGTTGATGACTATAAGCTCTAGCAAATTTTTCTGAAATTTACAGTGTCGCATCCACTAAAGTTGCACCGGTCATTGCCTGCAATTCTGCAAAGCTTAAGCCGTGGACTTTCTCAATCACTTTTAAACCGTCTGCGGTGACATCAATCACACACAAGTCGGTGTAGATGCGATCAACACATTTCAAACCTGTTGCTGGGTAGCTCAGTTCAGCCACAATCTTTGGTTCACCTTGTTTGGTCACATGGTCGGTGGTGATAAACACTTTCTTGGCACCAACGGCTAAGTCCATCGCACCACCGACAGCGGGAATCGCATCAGGCGCACCTGTATGCCAATTGGCCAAGTCACCATTGGCTGCCACTTGGAAGGCACCTAATACTGCGATATCTAAGTGACCACCACGCATCATGGCAAAAGAATCCCCATGATGGAAAAAGGCACCACCTTGCAGCATGGTCACATATTCTTTACCTGCATTGATCAGTTCAGGGTCTTCTTGACCTTTTTCAGGTGGTGGACCAAAAGCCAATAAGCCATTTTCAGAATGTAAGAACACGTCTTTGTCACTTGGCAGGTAACTGGCAATCTTGGTCGGTAAACCGATGCCTAAATTGACATAAGCACCATCTGGAATATCTTGTGCGACACGTTCTGCAATTTGGTTACGGCTGAGTTTTTGATAGCTCATGATATTCTCCCGATTACACAGCAACAGGTTCAGGTTGAACCTGTACCACGTGTTGAACAAAAATACCTGCGGTGATGATGTGTTCAGGGTCTAATTCACCCAAGTCCACCACTTCAGACACTTGTGCAATGGTTACACCTGCGGCCATGGCCATAATCGGGCCGAAGTTACGTGCCGATTTGCGGTAGACCAAGTTACCCCAACGGTCGCCTTGTTGTGCTTTAATCAAAGCGAAGTCGGCTTTGATTGGATATTCCAACACATAATCTTTCCCGTCGATGTGACGGGTTTCTTTGCCTTCAGCCAATAAGGTACCGTAGCCAGTGGGGGTAAACACTGCACCAAGTCCCATACCTGCGGCTTGAATACGACAAGCCAAGTTGCCTTGAGGCACCAGTTCCAATTCGATTTTGCCTGCACGATAGAGTTCATCGAAGACCCAAGAGTCGGACTGACGCGGAAACGAACAGATGACTTTTTTCACAGCACCCGCTTTGAGTAGCTTGGCTAAACCATAGTCGCCATTACCAGCATTGTTGCTAACGATGGTGAGGTCTTTAATGCCGAGTTGAATTAAGCCATCGATCAGTTCAGCAGGTTGTCCTGCGGTACCAAAACCACCAATCATGATGGTGGAACCATCCTTTATTTGCGAAAGTGCTTCTGTTAAAGAAGCTGAACTTTTATCAATCATAATATTGTCCTAGGCACAGCGTACCTATTAACTTTTGGAACTTGGATTTGAGCTTGGAGTTGAAGCTAAAGCTGAAATATCAGGACTACGTTTACTTAAAATTAGATGCGCAGTTAAACCAATAACGATGCCCCAAAAAACGGAACTTAGACCTAAAAAGTGCATACCTGAAGCTGTAGCTAAAAAGGTAATGAGTGCGGAATCTCGTTGAGATTCATCTTTCATGGCTACAGCGATATTGGTTGAAATTGCACCTAATAAAGCCAAGCCAGCCAAAGCAGCAACAAGCTCTTTCGGTAGCAAGCTGAAGAGCAGAACGATACTGCCTGCAAACAAACCACCTAAAATATAGAAAATGCCGTTAGCAACGCCTGCGATATAACGCTTTTCTTTTAACTCATGCGCATCTTTGCCCATACACAGTGCAGCCGTAATTGACGCTAAAACAATGGTGATACCGCCGACACATGCAACAGCTAAAGACGCAATACTGGTGGTGGTGATAATCGGCTTGGCAGGCATGTCATAACCGCTCAGTTTCATGATGGCCATGCCCGGTAAAAACTGTCCTGTCAGGCTGACTAAAATCAAAGGCAGGGCAAGGTTTAAGGTTGAGTGCCAAGTCCATTCAGGGCTAATGAACTGAGGAATAGCAAGTTGGAAATCTAAACTCACCGCATTCATTTCACCAAGCCCAAAGCTCAAGGCCACACCTGAAAGCAGTACCCAAAGCATGCTATAACGCGGTGAAATTCGTTTTGCGACTAAAAAGACAAACAGCATGCTAAACACAATAATCGGCATGCTGTTAGTGGCACTAAATAGACCTAAACCAAACTGAAATAGAATACCTGCCATCATTCCAGCGGCTACTGACTGCGGAATCCATTTCAATAATTTATCGAAGTAACCACTGATCCCGATCAGAAAAATCACCACGGCTGAGGTAATATAAGCGGCTACAGCTTCATTCAGACTAATATTCGGGAACAGGGTGACCAATAAAGCCGTACCTGGCGCAGACCATGCGGTAATCACAGGGACTTTGAACTTAATGGAAAGAAAGATTCCTGCCACGGCTGCTCCAATAGAAATACCCCAAATCCATGAAATCATCATGGCCGGGGAAACCTGAGCTTGTTGCGCAGCCTGAAAGAAGATAATGAGTGGTCCTGAATAGGAAATCAGCACGGCCAAAAATCCTGCGACAGTGGCTGAAATAGACCAATCTTCTTTCAAAGTTTTAAACAGGGTAGCCATTCATTTGCCTCCATGCAGACATGATCCTGTATATAAAATAATGTAACAATCAATTAACCTTGATCGCCACCGCCGACAGGAACAACTGTACCTGTCATATATGACGAATCATCTGAAGCAAGGAATACAATCGCATTCACTTGTTCCTGAATCGTGCCATAACGGTTCATAAAACTACGATCAATAGTTTGATCGACCACTTGTTGCATCCACGACTTTTCATTTTCAGACAGTGGATTTGCATTACGTGGCACTTTACGCGGCGGCGCTTCGGTTCCACCTGTCGCAACTGCATTCACTCGGATCCCATCTTTGGCATGCTCAAAAGCAAGTGATGCAGTAAGGGCATTAACCCCACCTTTGGATGCCGAATAAGGCACACGGTTAATGCCACGAGTCGCTATAGAAGACACATTTACAATCGTACCTTTCTGATTTTTAATCATTTCAGGTAAAACAGCACGACAACACCACAGCGTTGGAAATAATGAACGATTTACTTCTTTGATGATTTCTTCTTCAGAAAACTCTTCAAAAGGTTTCATCCAAATTGCACCGCCGACGTTATTGATGAGCACATCGACACGGCCATAGACTTCAAGTGCTTTGTCTACAACACTTTGAGCACCTGCGAAGGTTTCAAGGTTGGTTTTGACTGTTATTGCATCGCCTTGATGTGCTTCAATTTCTGCTAATGTTTCATCGACATAGTCAGATAAGTCGGCTAAGACAACTTGCGCACCTTCATCCGCCACTTGGAGTGCAACACCGCGACCAATGCCTTGAGCGGCACCAGTCACAATCACGACTTTGTTTAAAAATCTTTGACGATCAGACATGATAAGTGGCCCCAATCAGTTTGCAGAGAATTTTTCAAACAGGAAGTTTGCAGGTTTTACACCTTCGCTATCTAACCAACCACGAACGGCATCAACCATAGGGACAGGACCACAAAGGTAGACATCAACATCACCGCCATTGAGCCATTCATTGTCAATGTGCCCAGTCACATAACCTTTACGCTCATGCGCAGAGTCTGGACTTGCAACCACAGTACGGTATTCAAACCATGGGAGTTTAGCTTGAAGTGCATCCAGTTGTTCTAAAGCAACTAAGTCGAAGTCATTGGTGACACCAAACACCAAACGAACAGGGTGTTCAGCGCCTTTTTCTTCTAAAATCTGTAGCATAGACATAAAAGGGGCAATACCTGTACCTCCCGCAAGCATGACAACAGGACGAACCACATTACGCAGGTAGAAGCTACCAAATGGACCTGTAAAGGTCATTTTGTCGCCAGTTTTGGCAGCACTACTTAAAAAGCTACTCATTTTGCCATTCGGCACATTACGTACCACAAAGCCAGTTAAACGGTTGCCCGGTTTCGAGCTAAATGAATAGGAACGAGTTTCTGCTGTCTCTGGAATTCCGACGTTGACATATTGACCAGCAAGGAAGTGAATGTCAGGTTGACCTTCATCAAGCTGAATATCAAAAGTAATGGTCGATTCTGATAAGTTTTCAACAGCGACTAAAGTGCCTTGATACTGATGAATTTCGGTTTTGCAGACTTCAGATGAAGCTTGAATTTGGAATACGGCATCCGAGCTTGGACGGCATTGGCAAGCCAAAATATAGCCTTGTTCCGCTTCTTCTGGTGTTAACGCATCTTCAATATACGTCTCTTCAGGCATGTCATAACTACCAGATTCGCAAAATGCACGGCAAGTCCCACATGCACCATCACGGCAGTCTAGCGGAATGTTAATTTTTTGGCGGTAAGCGGCATCTGATAAAGACTCACCTTGAGTCACGGTAATAAAACGCGTTACGCCATCTTCAAATTGAAGTGCAACATTGTGGTTTGACATGGCTGAATATCCTTTAAAAACGTTGAAACTTGGAACTTTCAGCCAAAACTCCATTTGGCTGAAAGCATACTAAGGATGTGTGGCTAAAACTTAGAGGTGATAAACATCAATCACTTGGTTGATGTAATCGTTTTTCAGTACCACGTATTTACTTAAAATTTGTGGTTTTTCACCTGAAAAGTCGATTTCATAACGCGACATACCAAAGTAGCTATAACTGGTTTTGTAGCGGAAGCTCAGCGTATTCCAGTTAAAACGGACGGTAACTTTGTCGCCATCACGCTCAATCACTTCGATATTGTTCACATTGTGACAAGTACGTGTGTCTGGCATGGTCGCAGAAGAGCGTTCAGTTTTAATCCGGAACACACGGTCTTCTAAACCTTGGCGGTCTGGGTAGTAAATCAGTGAAATTTCAGACTGCGGATCTGTAGTCAGGGTATCGTCGTCATCCCATGCAGGCATCCAAAATGATGCAGAAGGGGCATAACATGCAAGCCAATCATCCCATTGCTCATCATCTAAAAAACGCGCTTCTTGATATAGAAACTGACTGACTTGTTCGATACTAACGGTGTTGAGTGTTGTAGGAGCATTCATGCCACTTCTCCTTGTTCATTTGCAGTTTCAACAGCCAATGCCTTTTCATTGGCAATTGCAATTTTCATCATGTCTAACCAGTGTTGGTGCTGTGCAAGGTAGAGGCCTTCATCTTCAGTTTTCACACCTGAAAGTTTTGGTTTTAGATCAATTTCATTGGCAGCATCATCTGGGCCATGAATCCAATGTTTTGAACCGCGGCACATATCATTCCATTCCAGTTCAATGCCTGCGTAACCTGCTTGGCATGCACGGAATTCTTCTAAATCATCTGGTGTAGCCATACCTGAGGCATTGAAGAAGTCTTCATATTGGCGAATACGGCGTGTACGTGCTTCCGCGTTTTCGCCTACAGGGGCAATACAGTAAATCGTGACTTCAGTTTTATTGACTGAAATTGGGCGCAGTACACGAATTTGAGAACCGAATTGATCCATCAAATAGACATTTGGATAAAGACAAAGGTTGCGTGAGCGCTCAATCATCCACTTCGACATTGCTTCGCCAAATTTTTCAGAGTATTCGTTGGCTTTCGGGAAGTTTGGACGGTCTTCTGGGTTCGCCCATTGTGTCCAAAGTAGCATGTGACCATTGTCAAAACCGTATGAACCACCGCCTTGTTTACCCCAAGCGCCTGCGCTCATGGCACGGATGTTGTCACCCGCTTGTTTTTCTTTACGTTGTTGGGTGGTCGCTGCATAGTTCCAGTGCACCGCAGAAACGTGATAACCATCTGCACCATTTTCAGCAGTTAGTTTCCAGTTGCCTTCATAAGTGTAGGTAGATGCACCACGTAAAACTTCAAGACCTTGCTCAGACTGATCTACAATCATGTCAATGATTTTACTGGTTTCGCCTAAATACTCTTCTAAAGAGGGAACATCCGGATTTAAGCTACCGAACAAGAAACCTTTATAGTTGCCAAAACGTGCAACTTTTTTCAGATCATGTGAACCTTCATGGTTAAAACAGTCTGAATAACCTGCATCTGCTGGATCTTTAACTTTTAAAAGTTTGCCAGAGTTGTTAAATGTCCAACCGTGGAAAGGGCATGTATAGGTTGCTTTATTGCCACGTTTATTACGACAAAGCTGTGCACCACGGTGTGAACAGGCATTGATCATGGCATTGAGTTCACCATTACGGTTACGTGCAATCAGAATAGGCTGACGGCCAATATACGTCGTGTAATAGTCATTGTTATTTGGAATTTGGCTTTCATGTGCTAAGTAAACCCAGTTACCCTCGAAGATATACTTCATTTCTAGGTCAAAAAGGGCTTGATCAGTAAACACTGAACGATGAAGTTTGAATTCGCCTGTTTCAAAGTTGTCGACAAGTAATTCGTCGATACGATCGAGATGGCTAGTATTAATAACTGGGATACGTGGCATGTCCGTTCTCCGACTTTCCAAAAGTGAGGAAGTCCCCGAAATGCGACTTTGCAGTGGCTATTTCGGTTCCAAGGGTAATTAAGCGCTGGCGCGACGACGCTCAACTTCAGTTGATGGTGCAGCCGCTTGGTCTTTCACAAGTTCAACATTGAATTGAATGTGTTTGAATGGACCAGTTAAACCACGGCGCGCAATTTCGGCTTCATCGGTGATATCAACAGCGGTAGCCACTAAGCCTTCACGTGTTGCAAATGCAAAGTCATCCCACAGGTATTGGTCACCCTCAATGTTGAATTGGGTGGTTAACTTACGGTAGCCTGGCGCAGATACGAAGTAATGTACGTGCGAAGGGCGGTTACCGTGACGGCCTAACTTGTTCAATACAAATTGAGTTGTCCCTTCTGGTGGGCAACCATAACCAACAGGCATCGTGGTGAGAGCAACGTATTTACCATCTTGGTCACTCATGATTGAACGACGTAGATTGAAGTCTGATTGTGACTTATCGAAGAAAGAATAGTTGCCTAAGCTATTGGCATGCCAAACTTCAACTTTTGCACCTTCAATAATCTGACCATCAGTGTCAGTCACTGTCCCTTCAATAATTAAAGTCGGAATTTTGCCTTCTTCAGAACCATCATCCATACGTGCAAAACCAACCGATTCAGGTGCACCAGCTACGTATAAAGGACCCTCGATGGTACGTGGCGTTCCGCCTGTAATGCCTGCTTTGGCATCGGCTTCATCTGCACGTAAGTCGAGGTAATGCTCAAGACCAAGACCAGCCGCAAGTAAACCAAGTTCATTGGCTTGACCTGCATCCGTAAAGTATTCAAGACCTTTCCAAACTTCAGTTTGGCTCAAATCTAAGTCTTCAATCGCTTGGAATAAGTCACCCAATAGGCGAACCACAATTTGTTGAGTACGTGCGTCTACAGAACCGGTTGCTGTATCCACATTCATTGTTTTGACTAATGCATCAATCTGTTGACGATTCATACTATTGCTCCTTAAGTATGTTTGCTGTGTGGTGGCTAGCTTTATGAATAGGTTGAAAAGCTTAGCTGCCACGTTCCTTGTTAATTTCTTTCACTAGATCATTCATTAGGTTCCAGTGATTAAATTGCATAAAATCTTTTTTCAATTAACGATCATCTTCGCGAATAGACGATGGATGTCGGTTCAAAGGCATCACTTCAATGTTCATATACGGGTACAGGGGTAAACCTTGCAAAATGTTGTGTAGCTCTTCATTGCTGTCTACATCAAAAATGCTGATGTTTGAGTACTGACCTGTAATGCGCCAAATATGTCGCCATTTGCCTTGAGCTTGTAGCTCTTGCGAATATGCTTTTTCGACTGCTTTAATTTTACTGGCAGTTTCAGCAGCCATATCCAGTGGAATGTTTACATCCATACGTACGTGAAAAAGCATGTGTAACTCCTAAACGGTTAAGACGTCGCTTAAGCGCGGCGCAGCTGATCAATCTTGTTTTCATCCAACTCAATACCGAGTCCTTTGCCTTGAGGTAAGTGCAAAGCGAAGTCAGTGTATTGAAGTGGGGTTTTTAAAATATCTTGGGTTAAGAGCAGTGGGCCGAATAGCTCGGTGCCATAAGCTAAATTTTCAAAAGTCGAGAACAAATGTGCCGAAGCAATCGTGCCGACTGCACCTTCAAGCATGGTTCCGCCATACAAATCTATACCGGCTAAGTTGGCAATCTTCGCCACTTCATGACCTTCGATTAGTCCACCAGACTGAGCCACTTTCACTGCAAAAACAGAGGCCGCATTGGTTTTGGCTAAACGGTAGGCTGAGCTTGGTCCCATGAGCGATTCATCCGCCATGATGGCAAGATCAAAACGTCGTGTTAAACGCTGCATCGCATCAATGTTGTCGATCGCACACGGCTGCTCAATCAGGTCAACACCACCATTTTGTAGGAGTTGAATACCCTTAATCGCATCTAGCTCAGACCATGCACGGTTCACATCGACACGGATGGAAATGTCTGAACCCAGTGCTTGTTTAATCGCAAGAACATGTTCGACATCTTCTTCTACACGGCGTGAACCAATTTTAAGTTTGAAAATATTGTGGCGTTTTGCCTCAATCATTTTTCGGCCTTCAGCAATATCTTTTTCAGTGTCACCAGATGCCAATACCCAAAGTACAGGTAAGCTGTCACGTAAGCGGCCACCCAATACTTCAGAAAGGGGTAAATCTAAACGTTGCGCTTGGATGTCGAGTAGAGCCGTTTGAATTGCACATTTGGCAAAACGGTTACCATTAATATTTTTTTTCAAAGCACGCATGGTTTGTGCAATATTTTGAGCTTTAAGGGACTTCAATAAAGGTGCAAAATAAGTTTCAATATTGGTCTTAATACTTTCTGGGCTTTCTTCACCGTAGCCCAGTCCGCCAATTGTTGTCGCTTCACCCCAACCGACAAAGCCATCTTCAGTGCTGATTTTCACCAAGACAAGCGTTTGCGTTTGCATAGTCGCTACCGCCATTTTGTGTGGGCGAATAGTGGGGATTTCGACGAGTAAGGTTTCTATAGATTTATACATCTTAACTCTGCGCAGCCTTGCGTTGTGTACCTGATTTGATATACCTTAAAAGAATAAATATGAACTGTCGAAGATCAAATTAGCATTTTAATATATCTTAAAGGTATAAATAGTCATGGAATTGAGACACCTCCGCTACTATGTAGCTGTTGTAGAAGAGCAGAGTTTTACCAAAGCTGCTGAAAAATTATTCATTGCACAGCCTCCTTTAAGCCGCCAGATACAAAACCTGGAGGCTGAATTGGGGGTGCAATTATTTGAACGTGGCAGCCGTCCACTCAAAACCACGGAAGCAGGACAATTCTTCTATCAACACGCTGTTAAACTTTTGTCTAATGCCGAAGAAGTCAAAGCCATGACACAACGTGTAGGCTTGGTTGAAAAAACGGTGACTATGGGCTTTGTGGGTTCATTGTTATATGGTTTATTGCCTAAAATTGTGTATTTATTTCGGCAGCAACAACCGCATTTAAAAATCGAATTGATCGAAATGAGTACCAAGGATCAAATTCAGGCCTTAAAAGAAGGGCGGATTGATGTTGGTTTTGGACGCTTACGTATTTCAGATCCTGCTGTGCGTCGGGTTTTACTGCGTGAAGAACCGCTGATGTTGGCGGCACATTCTAGTCATCCTTTGACGGCGCAAAAACAAGGTGTGTATCTGTCGGACTTGGTCGATCAAAACTTATTTCTTTATCCAAGTCATCCCAAGCCAAACTTTTCTACCCAAGTCCAAGGGCTGTTTTCAGAATATGGACTGGAACCCAAACATTTAAAAGAAGTCCGTGAAATACAGTTGGCACTAGGGTTAGTTGCAGCCGGAGAAGGAATTTGTGTGGTTCCAGAAAGTGCACGAACCATTCAACTGCCGCATTTGAACTATATTCCAATCTTAGATGATGCAGCGACTAGCCCCATTTTTCTCGCCATTCGTTCCATGGATGAAAGCGAGGACATTCGTTCGTTATTTGATTGTATTTATCAGGTCTATGACCTTGAAGCGATCAAATATGACCGCGCATTTATCTAAACTTGGGAATTTAAATTTCACAATACTTTTAAAGTCTACATTTTAAAACGAACCCTTTCAGCCATCCTTAGGGGATGGCTTTTTTTATAGTCATTTTCACTTGGTTTTGCTTATTTTCTGTCTCCCACTTAAAACATTAGTTATATAACCTATTTATTTAAAACAATAAAAACCTTAACCGACCTTAAAGGTATAAATATAGAGTTATTCGGTTTTGGACAAGAAAGCTACTTTTGCTGCAATGTGCACAGCAACAAACATTCGCAAGCAGGAGGCTTAAAGTGAATACAAATCCAGTTAACATCAACACGGTGGTCGATGAAGCCAAATTTACGCCCTTTCATTGGAGTGTACTCATTTGGTGTCTACTGATTATTATTTTTGACGGTTATGATTTAGTCATCTATGGCGTGGCACTGCCACTTCTGATGCAAGAGTGGGGACTCAGTGCAGTACAAGCAGGCTTACTTGCAAGTACCGCATTGTTTGGCATGATGTTCGGCGCGATGAGCTTTGGTACGTTGTCTGACAAATTGGGCCGTAAAAAGACCATTATGATTTGTGTGGCTATTTTTAGTGGCTTCACCTTTCTAGGCGCATTTGCAAGCAATCCTATCGAATTTGGTATTTTACGTTTTCTTGCGGGACTTGGCATTGGTGGGGTGATGCCAAACGTGGTCGCACTCATGACTGAATATGCTCCGAAGCGTATTCGTAGCACACTCGTGGCGGTTATGTTCAGTGGTTACGCTATTGGTGGCATGACCTCAGCTTTACTGGGTGCATGGTTAGTAACAGACTATGGTTGGAAAATCATGTTCTATATCGCCATCATTCCATTTTTGGCTTTACCGATTCTTTGGAAGTTTTTACCTGAGTCTTTAATGTTCCTGACTAAAAAGGGTGAAACTGAAAAAGTCCGTGAAATTGTGCAAAAAATTGCACCGGAGCAAGCCATTCAGCCTGAAACGACATTTAAGCTCAATGAACCTGTTGCAGGTGATGACGCTCCATTAAAGGCATTGTTCCAACAAGGCCGTACCTTTAGCACCATGATGTTTTGGGTGGCATTCTTTATGTGCTTACTCATGGTTTATGCGCTTGGAAGCTGGTTACCAAAACTAATGATTCAAGCAGGTTATTCGCTTGGTGCGAGTATGATTTTCTTATTTGCTTTAAATATTGGCGGTATGGTGGGAGCAATTGGCGGCGGTGCGCTCGCAGACCGTTTCCACTTAAAACCAGTTTTGACGACGATGTTCACTGTAGGAGCGATTGCACTGATTCTACTTGGTTTCAACAGCCCACAAATGGTGCTGTACGGTTTAATTGCAATTGCAGGCGCAGCAACTATTGGTTCACAAATTCTACTGTATACCTTTGTTGCACAGTTCTATCCAACTGCGGTGCGCTCTACAGGTATGGGCTGGGCTTCAGGCATTGGACGCATTGGCGCAATTGTTGGACCAGTACTGACAGGTGCATTGTTAACTTTTGAGTTGCCACATCAAATGAATTTTCTCGTGATTGCGATACCTGGTGTGATTGCGGCTTTGGCAGTGTTTATGGTCAACTTAAAAGTGTCTGTAGATGGTGAAAAAACCAAATCAAAACAAGTGTTTGATGCAGTTAAATCCACAGCGAATTAAATAATACTGAACCCATGAGTCTAGTGCATTAGTAGTAGGCTCATTTCAAAAACTGTATGAACTGTTAAAATCAATTTGCTTTTTATAAGTTGTTTTTTAACGCGATTTTTAATGCGATAAAAAGTTTCATTTTAAAGTATTAAAAAAAATGCATTGCGTTAGAAAACAGCGATGAAAAAGAGAGCTAAATATTAAAGAGTAAAAGTCAGGACAGACTTAAATACACAGGACCCGTGTTAAATGAAACAATTTAAGAAGAATGCTTTAGTTGTCACTTTATCTATGTTAAGTAGTGCAGCATTACACGCACAAACCAATACGACGGCAGAGATTGAGCAACTTAGAAATGAAATTAATGCGTTAAAACAAATGCTTCAACAGAATACGCAGCAACAACAGCAGCAAGCTGTTCAATTGAGCGCTGTTGAACGTCAAGTGTTGACGACGCCAAAAACGGTTGAAAAAACGGGTTTAGGTTTGACCAAAGGTGGGGCAGAGTTCAACTTATACGGTAATGTTCGCGCGGACGCATCGTATCAGGCTGAAGGTGGTGCTCGTGATATGCCCTATAACCAAATCAATAGCGTGCCTTTAGAAGGAAATGCTGAAAATAGCGATCGTTTAAGATCAACCCTTTCAGCAACGCGATTAGGTTTGGACTTTAAAGCGCCAGTCGCCGATCAGAACTTAAATGCAAAAATTGAGGTCGACTTTTTAGGCGGTGCAAACCTTGATAATTTACGTATTCGTCATGCGTATTTAAACTATGGTAACTGGTTAATTGGTCAAACGTGGTCAAACTTTGCGACTCCAGACTACATCCCTGAAACGATTGATGCTTTGGCTTATGTGGGTGCTTCAATTAAACGTACACCTCAAGTGCGTTATACCCATAAATTCACGCCAAATACTAACTTAGTCGCGGCAGTGGAAGACCCGAAAGATGCCAGCATGAGTCAACGTATGCCAGCATTTACAGGACGACTCAATCATAAGTTTAATGATGCTCTTTCAGTCAGTGGACGTGCAATGGCGCATGAAAAACGCATTCAAAATCAGGAAGAGTGGGCATATGGTGTAGGTGTTGGTGCCAAATTTGACATCACCCCTGTGACTTCCGTGAAAGCGGACTACTACCATGTTAAAGGCGATAGCAGCTTTGTTTCCTTTACTAACCCTGGTGTAGTTGCAACAGGCACAAGTATTGAACAAAGTGAATTTGACTCAATTACTGTCGGTTTAACACAAAAGTTTAATGACAAATTACGTGGTACTTTGGCTTATGGTTATATGACTTTTGATAAAAATCAGGACTACCTTGATGCTGTAGCTGATGATACCAAAATCAATAAAAACTTATGGCAAGCATGGGGTAATTTATTCTATAGCCCAGTTCAGCCTGTTAGCCTTGGCGTAGAGTATGTCTACGGTGAGCGTGAAGCGTTTGCACCTGCGGCAAATGGTAGTAAAAAAGGTGAAGACAACCGTGTGAACTTGGTTGCGATTTATAACTTCTAATGCTTGAAGTGATAACCCGTTTTCACTTTGATATGTATAGAATGAAGTGAAATTTCACACAGAAACCGAAGGATAAGCCCTTCGGTTTTTTATGTCTTGCTATTTAATTTCCTCAATACTCAGTTTTGAGGAGATGTTGTGAAAGTAATGCAATAGTCGAAGTTTCGTCAGAACTTAAGTTATTTGTCACATAAGAATAAGTCATGAAAATAAAGCACAGTTGCTGCCATCAACGGGTTACATTAGGTGAGGTAAGTAACTGTATATAGAGTACTTGATGACAATAACATGGATTCTTTTTACGCTTATGGCCGCTTTCATGCAGGCTTGGCGCAACGCTTTTCAAAAGCAACTCAGTATTACTGTAGATGTTTATGGAGTGACTCTAGCGCGGTTCATCTTTGCTTTACCTTTAGCGCTGCTTTACATCAGTTGTCTTTACCATTTCCAACCTGTGACAGATTCCGTCCATTTCAATCTCCGTTTTGCTATTTATGTGCTTATTGCGGCGTTGAGCCAAATTGCAGCAACAGCCTTGATGGTTCAGCTTTTTAAGCAAAAAAATTATGCAATTGGGGTGGGTCTTGCTAAAAGTGAAGCAGTACTTGCTGCGATTATTGCTGTAGTCTTTTTATCTGATCATTTAAGCCTTTTAGGCTGGTTTGGGGTTGCTGTTGGAGGTTTCGCAGTTTTTTTAATGTCTAAAGGTCGGGACTTTTCTGATTTTTCCGTACAAACCTTGTGTATAGGTATCGGAAGTGGTTTATGTTTTGCCATTACCTCGCTCTTGGTACGTGAGGCCAGTTTAGAACTAGATAATTTACCGTTTATTCACCGTGCAGCTTGGGTGCTCTTAATGGTGATTGGAACACAGTGCTGTTTACTTTTAATGTATTTAGGTATATTTCGCCGTGCAACGTTATGGGCGATGTGGCAACGTATTGGACTTACATTTCGTGTCAGCCTATGTAGTTTTTTGGCGTCACTGGGTTGGTTTAGTGCCATGAGTATGCAGTCCGTGCCCATTGTAAAAACCTTGGGGCAGGTTGAGATTATTTTTAGTATGTTGATTTCAGCCTACTTCTTTAAAGAAAAGCTGGCACGTGCTGAACATCTCGGTATTGTATTGGTGGTGATTGCTGCACTTTTAGTGATTTGGGCTTGAAGTCTGATCTTTATGCACCCCCTGTCATTCAGTTGTAATGACATTAACCATTCAAAATATAATGTTAGTGCCATTTTATCGTAGTTCAACTTAAAAAATAGAGACTAAACCCATGTCTAGGTTTAATCTCCAAAGTGTGTACTTCTCGTAAAATTCAATTCTGAGGCCAAAATTTAGATGTTGATATTAGTGTAGCAAACTTCAGATTCTTACTGAAGAAGGTAGTTTTGATCTGCACCGACAAAGAAAATCACACCTATACAAAAAAGCCCACAGTAAATCGCGAACCAGATAATCATGTTTTTAAAAGCTTTATCTGAAATTGAACTATCTGCATATTTTGCTGGTTTTTTTGAGTCTAGATCTTTCATGGTTACTGCACTCAACTGAGGTGATGAGTACATTATGCAAAGCAAAGGACGGATGAAGCAGATACAAAAACAAGATTAAAAAAATATAACAGATAAAGCAGAATTGCTCATAGCTGTTATAGTCTAAAGCTTGTGAGGACAGTATTTAGATATCAGTAACTTGCTTTCAGTTTCTAGAGTCCTATCACTTAAGAACACAAACCCAATAAAAAATGATCTTATATTTAAAATACTACTCATGAATTTTATACATACTTAATCATTAGAAATGATCATTTCATTCATGAGTGTAATTTTTGTACATTAACTAAAATAGCACCTTGTCTGCGTAGACTAGAGCACTTGAACCTTCAGCATGGCGTTTAAGTGTAAAACGATATTTAGAACACTATATTTAGAGAGCATTATGAAAAATTTTGAGAATAAAGTGGCTGCGATCACAGGTGCAGGTTCTGGCATTGGGCAGCAGTTGGCGATTCAACTTGCAAAGCAAGGTACACATTTGGCACTCAGTGATGTTAATGAACAAGGTTTGGCGGAAACCTTAAACCACGTCAAAGATTATCCTGTTTCAGTCACGCTCACAAAACTAGATGTTTCAGACCGTAAGGCAGTAGAGGATTGGGCAAAGCAGTGTGAGCAGGATTTCGGGCAGGTCAATTTAGTTTTTAATAATGCAGGGGTCGCGTTAGCGAGTACTGTTGAAGGTCTGAGCTATGAAGATGCCGAGTGGATTTTCAACATCAACTTTTGGGGTGTGGTGTATGGAACCAAAGCTTTTTTACCCTATTTAAAACAAAGTGGCTCTGGGCATATTGTGAATATTTCAAGTTTATTTGGGCTCACTGCTCAACCTACTCAGAGTGCCTATAATGCGACAAAGTTTGCTGTCCGTGGTTTTACCGAGGCACTACGTCAAGAGTTAGATTTGCAAGACTGTGGCGTCAGTGCAACTTGTGTTCATCCGGGGGGTATACGTACCAATATCGCCAATAGTGCACGAATGAGTGACAGTATTCGTGCGCTGGGTATGAACCCAGAGCGTGCCAGTCGTTCTTTCAATAAAATGCTTAAAACTCCGCCAGATGTCGCAGCACAGGCCATTTTAAAGGCTGTGAAAAAAGATGAGCGCCGTGTCTTAATTGGAACAGATGCCAAAATTATCGATCTGGTACAGCGTATTACACCAACAGGCTATACGCAGGCCATGAGCTTTTTGACAGGGAAAAAACGCCGTAAATAAAGACGTATTCACATGAAAGATGATTTTATTGTTTTAACCGAGTATACTAAATCGAGTAATTTTTAAATTAAAAAAAGCTTCGATTTCAATGCTAAAGCATTCCGTTAAATAAAATGATAAGGAGTCCTACATGAGTGGTTCTCATAACCATGATCACAGTCATGTTGAAGTGACTGCAAAAAATGCCAAGAAATTAACCATCGCACTTGCCCTGACGTTTACCTTCTTAATTGTAGAAGTGGTCGCAGGATTTATCACGCAAAGCTTGGCCTTACTGTCCGATGCAGCGCATATGTTTACCGATGCCGCTGCTTTAGCGATTGCTTTAGCAGCCATCAAAATTGGGCAAAAACCTGCCGATGATAAACGTACTTTTGGCTATCAACGGTTTGAAATCTTGGCAGCTTTGTTTAATGCCATGATGTTGTTTGTGGTAGCCATTTACATTTTATATGAAGCCTATCAGCGTTTTAGTCAGCCACCTGAAATTCAAAGCTTGGGTATGTTGGTTGTTGCGGTTCTGGGTTTAATCATTAACCTGATTTCAATGAAGATTTTGGTGTCGAGCAGTCAAGACAGCTTAAATGTGAAAGGGGCTTATCTTGAAGTGCTCAGTGATGCCTTGGGCTCTGTGGGTGTGATCATTGGCGCACTGGTGATTTATTTCACAGGTTGGATGTGGGTAGATACCGTTATTGCGGTGTTGATTGGCTTTTGGGTCTTACCTAGAACTTGGGTGTTACTAAAACAAAGTATCAATATTTTGCTCGAAGGTGTACCAAGTGAAATTGATATCGAATCTTTACGCAATGATTTGCTGGCTTTAGAGGGTGTACAAGGTATTCACCAGCTTAAAGTTTGGGCCATTACCTCTAAGAATGTGCATTTAACAGCGCATTTGATTGCACCTGATGTAGATCAGAGAGCTTTATACCACCAAGCTGTGGAGTTATTGGGGCATGAGCATGGGATTACGCAAGTGACTTTGCAGATTGAAGAAGATGAATGCCATCCACACCAACATGAACATAGTCATTAAAAAAGACTTGACCTTAGACTTAGTCTAGGCTTTACAATAGCGTCACTTTATTTTAGTACGACATTATGCGTTCTACCACGTGGATTAGCGTCTTAGTTGCTTTATTCATGTTCCAAAGTCTTTGGAACGTGGCGGCAGCTTTTTGCGTCCATGAAGAACAAAAAACTCAAGTCGTGACGCAACAAAATTTTCATTTTGGGCATCATCAAACCACCTTGTGTGTGTCTGATGATAAGGCACACCAGCAAAGCAGTGCCGATAGCCATACTCAAACGGCAAATGATCAGTTTGAATTGGGTGAAGACCATCAAGACCATCAAGATCATTTGCCTTCAATGGCACATTTGATTATTCCGAAAGAAATAAACTATCAAATGCCGCTCGCGTTTGAAGTTCGTGAGCGTCCGCAGTTTTTTTGGCACAATGCCTATCAAGCCCCTGATTTATTGGGGCAACATCCTCCTCCTGAACTTTCCCCGCTAATGGTGGGTTAGCCTAAAACATTTCCCACCACTTCTTCTAAAAATTAGTGGGAAAAAGCATGTCGAATCAATTTAAGGCGTTGATACGCCAAGCCCTTGCTGTGGGCATAACAACAGCCGCGATGCAATGGAGTTTTGCCGAACCGATCAAGACTTTGGATGAAGCTTTAGCAAAAGTAGAGCGCTATCAAAACCAAAGTGACATTGGGCAACAGCGTCAAAGCATTTCAGAGCTGAACATCAAAAACAGTGGCCTATGGCAAAATCCTAGCTTAAATATCAATCAAGATGGTTTTGGTTCAAATACCGAACGTGAGCTCAGTATTGCCATCAGTCAGCCCTTAGATGTTTTTGGACAGCGTAAGCTCAATCAAAAACTCGCAGAAACAGCGCAGCAACAAGGGCAGTTACAGCAACAACTGTGGACAGCACAAAGCCAATTGGTGGTGAAATTTGCATGGTCTCAGTTGGCTTTGGCACAAGTTGAAAAATCGCTGTACGCAGCACAACTTAAAGTGAGTCAAAACAATTTAGACAGTGCCAAAAAACGTTATCAGGCGGGCAGTATTGCTTTGGTTGACTATGAACGTGCGCAAATCGAAAGTTTGGATATGCAGCGCTTATACCAACAAGCGGTACTGGCAGAACAAGTAGCACAGCGTCAACTCTCAAACCTTTGGGGCGAAACTAAAGCAGATGTTCAACTCAATGCGACCTCAATGCCATGGCCAGATCAAAGCGATGCAACAGTACAGCGCTATATTGCTGAAGGTTGGTTGGAAAAGCTGTATGCACTGAATATTCAACAATCCAATTTAAACATTGAAAGTTTAAAAGTGCAGGCGCGTCCCAATCCGACCTTAAATGTCGGCATGAAACGGAGTCAAGCACCCAATGAAAGCAGTGATACCACATTAGGTGTCGGTGTGGATATTCCGCTGAATATTTTTAACCGCCAGCAATACAGCATTCCGATGGCCCAGCGCCAGAAAAGCTTGTTAAATCAGCAGCAACAGCGCGAGTTAAAACAGCAGATTTTAGATATCGCCAATGCCATGCATGAGCTTAAAGGACTAAAACAGCAGTTCAGTTCAATAAACCAACAAACCACTTTGGCAGAACAAGTTCAACTACGTACGTTGCAAGGTTTTAAAGCGGGAAAACTGTCCATTACCGACATTCAACAAGCCAACTTACAACTGCAAAGCATACGCCTTGGGCAGTTGCAGTTATTACGTCAAGCTTGGCAGACCGCATTGAGCGCAGAAGCACTCAGCCTCGGTACCAGCTATGAACAGATCAGTAGTTCAGATGCTTATAGCCAAATCAGTAAAAATTCAATCGCACAAATACAAGACCTCATCCTTGGCGGAGCACAATAATATGCAACTAAAAAACCAATTTGGAAAAATATCACAGCCATTGATGATTGGGCTTTTGATCCTCATTACATTTCTCATCGCTGTTGGGATCTGGTTTAGCTCAAAAGATAAAACTACTGATGAGCATGCGCATGCCGAACATGAAGAATCTGAACATGCGGATGAGCCCAAGGCAGAAAAAGGACATGCCGAGGAAGGTGAAATTCAACTGACGGCACAGCAACTGACAGAGCAAGGCATTCAAATCGCTTCAGCTCAACAAGGTGTGGTGTCTCAAGTCACCGTTCTACCCGGAAAGCTTGTGGTTAATACCGATCAGCAAGCTCATATTTCGCCAAACTTTGGTGGGCATGTGGAACAGGTGAATGTTGAGCTTGGTCAAAACGTACAAAAAGGACAAACCTTAGCTGTATTGTCTGTCCCTGAACTGATCGATCAACAAGCCAATTTGCGGATGGCACAAGCCAGTTTGGATTTGGCACGTCAAGATTATCAACGTGAACAGCAGTTATGGTCACAGGGCATTTCTGCCAAGCAAGACTACCAACGAGCAGAAAATGCTTACCGACAAGCGCAGATTACTGTGCAATCGGTGCAAAGCCGTTTAAGTGCATTGGGTGCAACAGGTGGGGTAAATGGTCGTTTTGCCATTAAAGCACCCATTTCTGGTGTGATTAGCCAAAAAGATATCGTAGTGGGTGAAAACGTACAATTGGCCGATCAGCTTTTTGTGATTGAACAATTTAAAGAGTTATGGCTTGAGTTTAATCTGCCTGCTCAGTACTCAGGTCAGTTACAAGCCAATCAGAGTCTGACATTTAAGCCGAATGCTTCTGAGCAAAAATATGAAGCCATTATCCAAAGCTTAACCTCTCAAGCCGATGCACAAACAGGACGCTTGGTGGTACGTGCTAAATTAAAAAGCCAAGCGGCGGAACTACGTCCAAATGTTTTAGTGAATATCTTTTTAGACAATACCAGTTCAAAAACAGCGCTTCGCGTCCATAAAAGTGCTATTCAAAACATTGAAGGCCAAACTTCGGTATTTGTGGTCGACGCTGAACAAAAAGGACAAGTGCATTTGAAAGCGCAGCCCATTCAACTTGGGCAAGCTTCAAATGACGCTCAATGGGTGGAAGTGATTTCAGGCCTAACAGCAGGACAACGCTATGTCAGTCAAGGCAGCTTTGTTCTTAAGTCTGAACTAGAAAAAGGCGAGGCTGATCATGCACACTAATCATGATTTACCCAAGCCTGAGGGTTTGTTTGAACGAATTATTCAGTTCTCTATTCAAAATGCAATTTGGGTCATGCTGTTTGTCTGTACATGGATTGCGGTCGGAGTTTATAGCTATCAAAAACTGCCGATCGATGCAGTGCCCGATATTACCAATACGCAAGTACAAATTAATACCCAAGCCAATGGTTTTACCGCACTGGAGGTTGAGCAGCGGATTACCTATCCAATTGAAACTGCAATGGCGGGTATTCCCGATTTACAGCTGACTCGTTCTATTTCACGTTATGGTTTGTCCCAAGTCACCATTGTATTTGAGGATGGCACAGACATCTATTGGGCACGTCAGCAGATTAATCAGCGGGTGCAAGAGGTCAAAGCGGACTTACCTAGCGATGTTTCTCCAACCATGTCACCAGTTTCGACGGGTTTAGGTGAAATTTATCAGTGGGTCATTAAAGCCGAACCGAATGCTAAAAAAGCGGATGGTACGGCTTATAGCGCGATGGACTTGCGGGAGATCCAAGATTGGATTGTACGTCCACAACTGCAACGTGTTGCGGGGGTGGCCGAGGTCAACAGTATTGGCGGGTTTAACAAAACCTATGTGGTTGCTCCCGACTTTAACCGTATGCAGCAGTTGAATATTTCCTTAAGCCAGCTACAAACAGCTTTACAGGAAAATAATGAAAACCGTGGTGCCGGCTATATTGAGGAAAATGGTCAGCAGCTTACAGTGCGTGTTCCGGGGACACTCAACAGTCTTGCAGATATTGAAAATACAACGGTTGCCAGCCCAAATGGGAACCCTATTCGTGTCGCGGATATTGCGCAGGTTTCAATTGATCATGACCTCCGAACAGGAGGAGCAACCTATAACGGCGAAGAAACTGTACTCGGCATTGCTATGATGATGATGGGGGAAAACAGCCGAACGGTGTCTAAAGCAGTAGATACCAAAATTCAAGAGGTGCAAAGCAGTTTACCGCAAGGTGTCACAATAGAAACGGTTTATGACCGTACCACTTTGGTGGAAAAAGCCATTAAAACGGTACAAAAGAACTTGGTCGAAGGCGCAATCTTGGTGATTGTGATCCTCTTTTTATTCTTGGGTAATATTCGTGCGGCGTTAATTACAGCCTGTGTGATTCCACTATCTATGCTGTTTACTTTAACAGGTATGGCACAGCAGAACATCAGTGCCAACCTGATGAGTTTGGGTGCATTGGATTTCGGTATTATTGTCGACGGTGCAGTGGTAATTGTTGAAAACTGTATTCGGCGTTTAGCCCATGCACAACAACTGCTCAAACGACCGTTGACTCAGTCGGAACGTTTTAAAGAAGTGTTTTTGGCAGCACGCCAAGCCCGCCGGCCACTCATTTTTGGTCAGCTGATTATTTTGGTGGTGTATTTACCGATTTTTGCACTGACTGGTGTAGAAGCAAAAATGTTCCACCCAATGGCTTTGACTGTTGTACTTGCACTCGTTGCAGCCATTATTTTGTCGATCAGCTTTGTACCTGCGGCTGTCGCACTTTTTGTTAAAGGTGACATCAAAGAAACTGAAAGCCGTTGGATGCTGTGGCTAAAGGATCGTTATCAGCGGGTATTGGACTGTGCCTATCAGTATAAAGCGGTGGTTTTAACCTTTGCACTGTGCTTATTGATGTTGACGGGATTGCTTGCAACGCGTATCGGCAGTGAGTTTGCACCGCAACTGAGTGAAGGTGACTTTGCTGTACAGCAACTGCGCTCTCCAAGCACAGGCTTAGAAGAATCACTTCGTATTCAGGAAAATACGGAAAAGCTACTTCTGAAGAAATTCCCTGAAATACACGCTATTTTTGCGCGGACAGGCACGGCTGAAGTGGCGACAGATGTAATGCCTCCAAATATTTCAGATGGTTACGTCATGCTGAAACCCCGTGATGCATGGCCAAATCCAAAAGAAACACTCGATGAACTGCGTAGCCGTATGCAGGCCTATTTAGCAACATTGCCCGGTAACAACAGTGAGTTTTCTCAGCCAATTGAACTACGTTTCAATGAGTTAATATCGGGTGTACGTAGCGATGTCGGTGTCAAAATCTTTGGCGATGACATGCAAGTATTAAATGCGGAAGCTGAAAAAATCAGTAAATTGATTCAACAAGTTTCAGGCAGTACAGCAGTTAAAGTTGAACAAACATCGGGTTTACCTTTGCTCAATGTGGAAATTGATAAAAGCTTGGCAGCGCAATATGGCCTAAGTGTCAAAACCGTACAAGACTATGTATCAGCAAGCATTGGCGGGCAAAATGTCGGTGAAATTTTACAGGGAGACCGCCGTTTTGACTTTGTCATTCGACTCAGTGAACAAGACCGTAGTGTCAGTGGGATTGCGCAACTGCCAATACAGCTTCCGAACGGTGGCAGCATTCTGCTCACTGATATTGCCACTGTAAAAATGATGGATGGCATCAACCAAGTCAGTCGTGAAAATGGCAAACGTCGTGTGATTGTCACGGCGAATGTGGAAGGGCGTGATTTGGGCTCTTTTGTCACAGAAGTACAAAGTCAGCTTAAGCAGTATCCGTTACCAAGTGGCTACTGGATTGAATATGGTGGTCAGTTTGAAAATCTGGCCTCGGCACAGGCTCGAATGCAAATTGTGATTCCACTGGCATTACTGACGATCTTTATTTTGCTGATGGCCGTTTTCCATAACATCAAAGAAAGCTTGCTTGTGTTCACTGGCGTTCCATTTGCTCTAACTGGTGGTGTGCTTTTCTTGTGGTTAAGAGACATTCCCTTGTCGATGTCGGCGGGCATTGGTTTCATTGCCTTGTCTGGCGTTGCCGTTTTAAATGGTTTGGTCATGCTGACCTTCATTAAAGAGTTAAGAGGGCAATACCGCCTGCATGAAGCCGTTTGGCAAGGAGCAATATTGCGCTTAAGACCTGTTTTAATGACCGCTTGTGTGGCGTCTTTAGGTTTTGTTCCCATGGCGCTTGCCACGGGCACAGGAGCAGAGGTTCAACGTCCACTGGCAACTGTGGTGATTGGTGGAATTATTTCTTCGACGTTATTGACCTTGGTGCTATTACCAGTGTTGTATCGTTGGATGAATGCAAAAAAAGAAACGAAAGTTTAATCTCTTAATCAGTTGAAGCATGAGGAGGCAAAATAGTCTCCTTATGCTTTTATATAGTACTTGATATCAGTATGATCGGTTTTGGAAGTTAAAAATGGCAAATCTGTTATAGTCTGTTATATTTTTTTCACAAAGAACTGTATCTGTCCTTTCGTATAGGAAACCTTAGAATAATGAATATAGATAGAGCGTTGAGGTATTGGAAATGAACTTTTTACTGAAGAAAAATAGAGCTTGGTTTGTATTCTTTATCATTACTTTATATTCGTTTCTTGGATTTTTTCTTGGATTTATCATCTGGGAATATTTTTTGAAGTAAGTACATAGTAATGCTAAAGAAAACTAAGGCAGCTAAAACTTCAAAACTAATCAGAATCTTACTTTTCTGACTACCAGACTCGACTCATAACGAGACAAGTCTGGTTGTTTAAACCTTAAAACTTCCATTGTACTGAGATAGATGCATTTAACGGGTCACCAGGTTGAATCCACATATCGCTATAGCTTGCAACATAGTACGTTTCGTCTAAGAGATTGTACACATTGAACTGATAACGTAGCTGATCTGTTGGCGCATAATAAGCATTTAGATTCAACAACGTGTACTCAGGTAAGTTGAAGCCATTATCTGTACTGTGTCCACTACGTTTGCCCACATAGATCGCCGTTGCACCGAGTCCAACTTTGTCTGCATTCGCAAGGGTCCATTCATAGTTGCTGCTAACAGAACCACTATGTTTTGGTACATTGCTGAGTCGTGAACCTTTAGCAAGACTCTGGTCTTTTTCCACTTGAGCGTCTGTATAGCTATAATTGGCACGTATAGAGAATTGATCATTGAGTTGTGTTTCTAGATCGAGCTCTAGCCCCTTACTTGAGACTTCTCCAGCGGTGATTTGATAGTTACTATCTGCTGGATCTGTGGTTAAGACATTTTCTTTAACCATTTTAAAGAGGGCTAAACTCAGCAAACTCTGTGAGGTAATCCGATATTTCCCACCAATTTCATAGCTTTTGCCTTTTTCAGGGTTAAACACATCACCGTTTCGGTCCATGCCACTGTTGAGCGCAAAGGATTCTCCATAGTTGGCGTACCATGACCAACGATCATTCAGTCGGTAGTTTAAACCCAAGCGTGGACTGGTTTGTTGTAAATCCTTTTTATTGGATGTACCTGCAAGTTTATTTTGAAAGTCTTGGGTGACGTGATCAAAGCGCGCTCCAAACAGCACACTCCATTGATCATTCAGGAAAATTTGATCTTGTAGATTCAGTGCAAAATAGCGTTGCTGTTCTTCGGTGTTAATGAAAAGTGGCAGCTCGGGTAAGTATTGTCCATAAATAGGAGTATAGATATCAATGCTATTTGGCACGCTACTGCTGTGGTTTCGACGCAGTTGTAATTGACGGTACTTCATCTGCCCAAGTTCAGTGCTCAAAAGTACTTCATGACGGGCCCAGTCTTGTTGGATCGTCCCAAGAACTTCAGTTTGAAAAAGAATGTCATCACTTTTATTGTCACGGTAGCGACGCTGGCGCTCTAATGTCTGTCCATCACTTTGAATACGACGAGGTTCACTGGAAAAGCCTTTGAGCTGAGTATCTTTCACACTGAGGGCATTATTCATTTTCCAGTCATCATTAAACTGATGTGCAAGTCGAAGCTGATAGAAATGATCTTTTTGAATATGATCACCATCATCAGGTTCGCCTGTAAATGTTTTAGGATCCATCACAAATTGTTTTTGATAACTACTTACACCACGGTCGAAGGTTCCATCTTGTCGAGTAAATTCACTGTCAAAATCTAACTGGGTTGAATCTGAAATTTTCCATGTGAGTTGAGGGGAGAAAAACCAACGCTCACTCTGCACATGATCACGAAAACTTTGATTATCTTCATGTGCGACCGCAATACGATAAGCCACAGCATCACTGATTGGGGCAGTATGTTCAAAACTAGCACGGTATTTTTCTAAACTATTGGCACGTAAATTCACTTCTGAAGAACTTTCCCATTCAGGCTTTTTAGTGTTGATATTCAGTAGACCGCCAGCTTCCCCACGGCCATAGAGCGCAGCCATTGGGCCTTTTAAAAAGTCGAGGGATTCAATATTCACCATATCTCGCGGAGCGCTGAGTCCACGGTTGACACTTAGACCATTTCTGATGATTTGTGCCCCAATATTGGGGTCTGTACTAAAACCCCTAAATGAAAAGTTATCCCAAAAGCCGCCACCATAATTGGTTTGATTATAGACCCCGCTCACTTGTGTTAATGCATCGTCAATACGTTGCACATCTTGTTGTTGAATTAAAGCTTTGGATAACACACTTCGACTAAATGGCACGTCTAAAATGTCATGTGAAAACTTAGTCATTGCTGTGCTTTGTTGAAGGTTTTCACCCTCAGTTTCGGCTTGTAATTGGATGGTCTGGAGTACTTCTGTTGAAGTTTCGGCCCAAGTGAAAGAACTCAGCAGGCTTAAATATATGCTTGAGGAAAAAAGAGAGAATTTATTCATCATGAAGGAGAGTAGTTTAGACTTGTATTGTTATGTTATAATATTTTAATGGATTTATAGTTAAAAAATCACTCTAAAATTAAAAAATATCTTAAAAAAATGAAATAAATCAACCTAAGCTTTTAGGTTCCAATCTACAATACACTGCTTCAAGTCAGATAAATTCCCATCTACCATATGCTGTATCAAATACGGCTGAAGATATTGAACGCAGATCAACGTTATAATTTAAAATCAGATAGTTAAACTCAATTTCAAAATCTACACACTCAAAGCTATTGCCAGATAATTTTAAAAAAAAGCTGAGATATGTTGAATAATGTGCTTGTTCATTTTAAGAAAATTGTGAATACTCATGCCGCAAAATTCAGGCTGTAAATTTATCTTTTGGGGTTAGCAACGACAGTGAAAACGTATCCATTTTCTCGTTTACAAAAAGCATTATTGGCGGTTGGTTCATTTTCATGTCTAGGGCTGAACTCGGTATGGGTACATGCGGCAGAAGAGAGTGATGTAGAGCAACTCGCAACCATTACAACTACTGCTCAGACTGAACAACTGGCTTATTATCAACCCAAAGTTAATTTGTCTGGCTTTAGTCAGCAAAACCTTGCAGCAATTCCTGCATCTATTCACACCGTTACTGCTGAACTGATCGCAGATCAACATGCGAAAACACTGAGCGATGTGGTAAAGAACGATGCGTCTGTTGGGGATGGCTATGCACCTATTGGTTACTATGCAAACTTTGTGATGCGTGGATTTAGCTTAAATGCGGGATCAAGTTATTTACTGAACGGTAATTTGCTACGCGGTGAGCAAAACGTGGCGCTTGAAAATAAAGAACAAGTTGAAATCCTAAAAGGCATGAGTGCGATTCAAAGTGGTATGTCCACGCCAGGCGGTGTAGTGAACTATGTGAGTAAACGCCCCAAAGATGTCCAATCTTTAACCATCGAAGCAGACAGTCATGGCGGTAGCCGTGTGGCAACCGACCTTGGTGGATGGCTTGGAGACAATCAACAATTTGGTTATCGCGTGAATGCAGCTTATGAAGACATTCACCCGTATGTTGAACATGCCGATGGAAAACGTTTGTTTGGCTCCTTGGCTTTAGACTGGAAAATTTCAGATCGTTCAAAACTTGAATTTGATCTTGAATCACAGCGTCAAAAACAACGTTCAGTACCAGGTTATCAGCTACTTGGTGGTGAAACTGTACCGACAGGAGTGGAATGGGATCGTTTGCTGGGTTATCAAAGCTGGAGCAAACCAATCACCAATGAAAGTCTAAATACGAGTCTGAAATATAGTTATCAAATCAATGATAAATGGAACGGCAATCTGTCTGTTTCACAAAGTCGTGTGGTCGTAGATGATTACTCAGCCTTTGCCTACACCTTTGACACTGATGGTAACTACGATATTTATGATTTCCGCAGCCCAGATGATAGTTATCTAACCAATCAATTTAAAACGGGCTTAAACGGAAAATTCAACACTGGAGCATGGCAACATAACCTGAGTTTAGAGTTGTCACATGCCTACAAACGCCATACTCAGTATGATGCAATCAATGAATGGATAGGTTCAGGAAATATTTATAATGATCCTATTACATATACGCCTACGGACAAAGCCTTAGGTAATCATTACAAATCGTTAGATAGTCAACAAACAGCCCTCAACCTGTTGGATCAAATCGAATTTAATGATGCATGGTCAGTTTTGCTGGGCGGTAAGCTTTTGCATTTAAATGAAAGTGCCTATGCTGCGGATGGCAACAGTATTCGTGACACCGACTTCAATCGCTTCTTGCCACAGCTCGCGTTGATGTATCAGCCTTGGCAGAACACTCATCTGTATGCTTCTTATGCCAAAGGGATAAGTGACGGCAGTCAAGCGCCGTGGTCTGCCTATGGTAATGAGGATAAAGGTATCGTAGGAAATGCCTTTGAAACTTTAGCACCAAGACGTTCAACTCAATATGAATTAGGTCTTAAACAGCAATGGCAAGAGCTACTATTTACTGCCGCTTTGTTTGACTTAACACAAGACCATCAATATACCAACTTAGACAATTACTATGTCACCGATGGTGAACAGCATAATCTAGGTTTGGAATTGGGCTTGCAAGGTCGTGTTGCTGAAAATCTGGATATGACATCGACTTTGGCACTGACCCGTTCACGTTTGGAAGATATACAGGTCGATGCTTATAAAGGGCATCAAACTCAAAACGTACCGACAGTTCGTTTTGCCAGTCATGTGTCTTATCAAATGCCTCAAGTAGAAGGTTTACGTTTACTCGCAGGTATGCAATACAGCAGCAGTAAATACGCCAACAAAACGGGTACGGTTAAAGTTTCAGGCTATACCGTATTCGATGCGGGTGCAGCTTATAACTTCCGTGCTTATGGTTATGACAATATGCTTCGCCTGAATGTGGACAACCTGTTCAATAAAAAATATTGGCGAGATGCAGGAAGCTTTTTCGGGGATGACTATTTATTTCTGGGTACACCACGTACAGCACAATTTTCATGGACTGTGAACTTCTAGACAGAAATCGCTAGGTTTTAGGTTTTCTAAATTCTCCAATTTTGGGTCGTAGGAAAACCTATTGCTGGTAAGACTCATGTGTTAGTTGTGGGCTTATTCATTGAATGAATGATGAAGGTTGAATAAGTCTACAGAAATAGGTTTGTATAAAAAATTCTTACTGCACTATGATCAAAGCGAATTCTTAAGCTTGTGAATCAATATCCCAAAGCAAACTTTGAAGGTTTGAGCTCAAGCGTTTTTAACACCTTGAATTATCGTGATAGAGGAACATTTTATGTCTGATAAGAATAAACGGGCAATCGTGGTTGGAGCTTCTAGAGGGATTGGCCTAGGTCTGGTTCGTGAGCTGCTTAATCAGCACTGGCAGGTTATCGCGACCATCCGAGACATAGACCAAGTCTCTACAGGCTTAAATCAACTGCTTTCTGAGTATCCCGACCGACTTGAATTAACCGAATTAGATTTAAGCTATGTACAAACGGCAGACCGTTTACTCAGTAAATATCATGAAAAATCCATCGACCTACTGTTGGTTTCCGCGGGCATTCTTGGGCCAAAACATCAACGCGTTGAGCAGTGCACGCCCAATGAGATTGCCAATCTGTTTTGGGTAAATAGCATTGCACCCGTGACGATTGCGAGAACACTTCTTCCTTTGATGAAAGAAAAGAGTGTCATTGCATTTATGAGTTCTCGCATGGGAAGCGTTGCTTTAAACGATGATGGAAGTATGGAGCTGTATCGCGCAAGCAAGGCTGCTCTCAATAGTATCACACGGGGCTTTGCGATAAATGAGGCAATTCCTGCCCAAATAGGCGTGCTGAACTTACATCCAGGCTGGGTGCAAACTGAAATGGGCGGAAGCCATGCACCCATCAACGTAAAAGAAAGCACAACGGGCATTGTACGTGTGGTTGAAGATTTTATTGGTAAAAATGAACAACAGTTTGTCGACTTTCAAGGTCATGAAATAACGTGGTAATAAATAGCCACCGCCTAAATAATACGGTGCAGTTTTTCATTCTTGGAGGGACTGCATATTGCTTTCATCCTAAATAAAATAACAACTTGCTAAAAAGTGCGATAACCATTTAAAAATAGTCGTACCGTATTTTGAATATTTTCTTGCAACTGTTCTGTATTGGGTAAATAGGACTCATCTCAAAACTACAAGAGATGCACCATGATTAATCGTATTTAAGAAATGTGATGGACAAAAAATACAATTTCTACACCTATACAATCCTATCTTTTTCCAGTAATTTTACTATGGTATGAAAAATGCTAAGAATAAAATGACTCAAAAAGGATGACCTATGAAAAAAACGATTTCAGCTTTGACATTAAGTTTAAGCCTATTACTCCCATGTGCAGCATTTGCCAAAAATAATGTCGTTGTTGTCGCTACTGGTGGAACGATTGCAGGTGCTGGAGCAAGCTCTACCAATAGTGCAACCTATACTGCGGCAAAAGTTCCTGTGGATGCATTATTAAATGCGGTTCCCCAGATTCAAAACCTTGCCAATGTGACTGGTGTGCAGGCCATGCAAGTTGCATCAGAAAGTATTACGGATAAAGAATTATTATCCCTTGCACGTCAAGTCAATGACTTACTTAAAAAGTCTGATGTGAATGGTGTCGTGATTACACATGGAACAGACACACTAGAAGAAACAGCTTTCTTTTTAAATTTAGTGATTCATTCAGATAAGCCGATTGTATTGGTCGGGTCAATGCGTCCAAGTACTGCACTTTCTGCTGATGGCCCGTTGAACCTTTATAGTGCGGTTGCACTTGCTGCCGACGATAGTGCAAAAGGTAAAGGAACTTTTGTGCTCATGAATGACGACATTTTTGCAGCACGAGATGTTTCAAAAACAATTAATATCCATACCAATGCATTTATGAGCCAATGGGGTGCACTCGGGACCTTAGTCGAAGGAAAACCTTACTGGTTCAGAAATACAGCAAAACGTCATAATAAGAGCTCAGAATTTAATATTGAAAATATTAAAGGTGATAGCTTACCGCTGGTACAAATTGTTTATGGTTCAGGCAATATGTTGCCGGATGCATACACGGCTTATGCTAAAGCAGGGGCAAAAGCTATTATTCATGCAGGTACAGGGAATGGATCGGTAGCCAATTATATTGTTCCAACATTAACTGACTTACAAAAACAAGGTGTGCAAATTATTCGTTCATCTCGCGTACCTCAAGGTTTTATTCTTAGAAATGCAGAACAACCAGATGACAAATATGGTTGGGTGGTCGCACATGATCTTAACCCGCAAAAAGCTAAATTACTTGCTGCACTTGCTTTAACAAAAACAAAAGATGCCAAGGAAATCCAACGCATTTTTTGGGATTACTAAAATCAATAACTGTGAACTTGCATAGTAATGCTTTTCAGTTAAGCACCTTAAAAATTTAAGGTGCTTTTTTACCGTCTATAAATAGATTAAATTCATCGACTCTATATCGAATAAATATTTAACAAATCAATAGCAACCTATACTCACCATCTTTTTCGACAGGCGCTCTATGCACACAAGGCAAGACCTGTTGCGTCGGATGATCTACCGCCAAGCGCCAAAGATGTCCTAAGCCTAAATTCACAGGTTTTGCATTCGGTTTAGGTTGATAATGCAGGTCGAAAAAGTACTCTTCTAGGAAAGTTTCAAACTCTGTTTCTGGGCCATCATGCCGCTTTTTAAGCTTTTCTCTGATTTCGGGAATGAGAACTTTTTTCTCAACTTGAGCATTGGGCACGATATCACTTACAGCACCGTGGTAGGTACATAAGAAAGTATCTGTTTCTATGGGTGAACGATCAATATGAAACGAATATACATCTGTTGAAATAAAATCTAGCTCGTCATCACGTTCATAACATTTCAATAAGTTAAGTGCAGGGGATGCGCCAAAATCGGTTAATAGCTGTATATCTTTTAAAATGATTTCCCTTGCGAGATTCCCTTTTTCTGAAAGTTGTAAAGCTAAAAGATCTTCAACGGAAACTTCTGTAATATTCTCTTTTAACTCAAGTTTAGCCACAATTTCTTTAAAATCGCCAACCAAATCTCTACGCCAGCAGATAGCATTCATTTCTCCTTGAAAATTCGAATTTACAAGTTTAGAGAAGTTAGAAACTACACTAATTTGGGCGTTGTCAGAAAATGGATTTTTCATATGAGAATTAGATCATAAACAGGATGTAATCATAACATCTAGCTTTAGGTATATTGCATTTAAAAATAGCTGGGTAATTTCTTGAAGAAGAATATCATCTGTAATAGAAGCCCTTGCCACCGAGACTTGCGTAGCTGCACAGTTCAGATTACGATATTTCGATTTAACATAAAATGAAGTTATACGGCTTAAATCAAATAAGGTTAATTAATGAGAAACGAGAAAGGGCTTCCACCTTTAGTCGGGAATATTTCGGAAGGATCTATAACATGGCAACGATTAGATAATATTAACTATGAGGAATTAGGGTATTTTTTGTCATGCCATTTAATAATAGAACACTATCTTGATGAGTATTTAAAAGCTGAATATAAGACTTTAAGTTGGGATGACTGTAAGTTGACCTTTGCTCAAAAAATAAATTTATTATCTAATTTTCAAATTTCTGAGCCTTATAAGGAACTTATACCCTCAATTAAGGCTATGAATAAGATAAGAAATAAAATTAGCCACCGCGTAAATTTTAAGATATCGATCGATGATCTTGAACCTTTGAAATATTATCTTTATGGTGCTTTCGAAAAAAATAAGCAAGAAATCCCTTCAACAATATTAGAATTGTTAGATGTCTACACAATGATGGTATGTGTACTGTTCGCTGGAGCAATAAGCAGATTAGTTCACGAAAATGCGTAATAAAAAAGTCTACGTTATCTAATGATGTACTGTAGGCTCAAATCTAAGACTTTTTAGTCAAAATTTTGCGGTGTTAAAACGATCAACATACATTTTGAAACATCGCCAAATGATAAGTAGCTGATACAACCTAAGATCCTGTATCAGCTACTTATATAAATCTATTTCCTTTATTTATGTTATTTACGAAGACTCAAAGAAAGCTCATCCCAACGTCGTATCGCTACATCCATCGCTTGCATTTTGACATGACCAAAACCTCGTACATCCGCTGGTAATTGAGCGATTTGCTCAGCAACAGATAAGTCATAACTTTCAGGTGTAGAACTGATGGCTTTGACAAATACGATATAACGATCACGCCAAGCGTGTTCTTTTTGACGTTCTTGCTGTAAAGTGAATGGATCAAGAAAAGTTTCTCTGAGCCACTGTAGGCGAGCAAGAATCATCATCGGAATGCGTATCCAATATCCGAAAGCACGTTTGCGTATGACACCATGAGCACCCAAAGCTGGTGGTGCTAAGTGATAGGTTAAACGTAGACCTTTGCCAAACTGCGTTTCAATCGTTTGTTTAAAGCTTTTTCCTGTGAGTAAGCGCGCAACTTCGTATTCATCTTTATACGCCATGACTCTATACAGCTGTGTCGCAATGGTTCCAGCGAGTTCTTCGGGTAATACTTTGGTAGCTTGTTCAGCAAGATTTCGATACTGCGTTGCATAATCTTGATTCCAATACTCGACCAGACGCGCTGTACGATCTTCAACAAGTTCGGCCAACGTGGTTGGTTTACGCGTTGTTGGTATGGTTGCAATAATGCGTTTGGCTAAGTCAGGCTCACTCATCAAATGACAACCGATACGGAAAGCTTCAAGGTTTTTTTCAGTAGCCGTACCGTTGAGGTGAATTGCCTTTTCAATACTTTCGCGTTTAAGCGGTATCTGACCTGCTTGCCAAGCCATGCCAAGTAAGATCTGATTTGCAAAGATTGCATCACCTAAAACCTGTGTGGCAATACGTGTTACAGGTAAAGATGTGAGTTTTCCTTGAGTCGTTCGACCACGAAGTCGGTGAATCAAATCTGTAATTGGCGCATACCAATCACGAGATTGAAGGAAATCAGAAGTAGGGGAACCATCTTCATTGACGATGATAACAGCGTCAGATTTTAGACGAGAAAGTGCCGCATTACTGCCTGCAACAATCGCATCTGCACCAATTAAAAGATCACATTGACCCGCAGGGATTTTGGTTGCGGAGATTTGATCATCGTCTGTAGCGAGTTGTATGTAGGAATAAACCGTACCACCTTTTTGAGCAAGCCCAGCCATATCCATGATACGTGTAGCTTTACCCTCCAAATGAGCAGCCATTCCAAGTAAAGCACCCGCTGTAACTACACCTGTACCGCCAACACCGCCGACCATGATCCGGATAGGTTGTTGATCTAGTTCAGGAAGGATAGGATTTTCTGGCCAGCCAGCTTCGATACCTTTGAATATTTCTGGACGTTTCATATCACGAGTATGGACTGTCACAAAACTTGGACAGAAGCCTTCGACACAAGAGAAGTCTTTGTTACAACTACTTTGATTAATTTGACGTTTGGTTCCTAATACCGTTTCAACAGGTTCGATCGACAAACAGTTCGATTGTTTAGAACAGTCACCGCAACCTTCACAAATTTCAGTATTGATAAAAACGCGTTCTGCAATATCAGGATAAGCATTGCGTTTACGACGACGACGTTTTTCACTGGCACAGGTTTGAACATAAATTAACGCCGTAACCCCAGAAATCTCACGTAATTTGCGTTGGACATCATCTAATTCATTTCTGTGGTAAATCTCGACATGAGCAGCAATACCTTCTTCAGCATGAATCAGCTCAGGTTCATCCGTAACAATGACTTGTTTTGTGATTCCTTCAGCATCGAGTTGTCGTGTTAATTGTGCCACGCTGAGATGACCATCGACATGTTGTCCACCTGTCATTGCAACTGCGTCGTTATAGAGAATTTTGTAGGTTATATTGAGTTTTGCAGCGATCGCTTGGCGTATAGCAAGATAACCTGAATGGAAATAGGTTCCATCGCCAAGATTGGCAAAAATATGCTTTTCATTGGTGAAATGAGAAGCACCAGCCCAACTCACACCTTCACCACCCATTTGCGTGAACGTTTCTGTGTCATGATCTTGTAACACGGCAATATAATGACAACCGATCCCGCCCAGTGCACGACTGCCTTCGGGTAACTTAGTTGATGAGTTGTGAGGGCAGCCACTACAGAAGAAAGGTTTACGTTCTGCAATATCTAAAACACGCCGTGACTCGTGCTCTGCTTTTTGTAACAGCTCAAGTCTATTTTGAATTTGCGTTTTTAAGCTTTCTGGAAGATCTAATTTTAAGAATCGAGCAGCCAACATTTTTGCAATCGGTTCAGGTTGGAATTCATAGTGACCAATCAAAGGCGCTTCATCAATCGATGTACTCCATTCACCTTTTCCATCACTCGCTTTACCGATGATACGCGGGCGTTTGCCATCTGGAAGCGCATAGAGTTCATCTTTAATTTGTGCTTCAAGAATCGGGCGTTTTTCTTCTACAACAATCAGTTCTTCTAAACCTTCGGCAAATTCACGCAGACCTTGCGGTTCTAAAGGCCAAATTAAAGCAACTTGATACACTCTCAATCCGAGCTGTTGGGCCGTTTCACCTTCAATTCCGAGAATACGTAACGCTTCAATCGTATCTAAATAACCTTTACCACTTGCTGCAATGCCAATACGCGCATCAGGACAATGCCATGTCACCTGATTTAGTTGATTTTCACGTGCATAAGCCAATACAGCGGGTAAGCGATATTTATAAAGACGTTCTTCTTGTTGAATGCCGTGATCAGGCCAACGTATATTGACACCATCTTCAGGCATTTGAATATTTTGGGGTAAAACAGGAGTAACTCGATCTAAATCCACATGAACAGAAGCAGAGGTTTCGACGATTTCACTGACCAACTTCATTGATGTCCATACACCCGCAAAGCGTGACATGGCAACCGCATGAGCACCTAAATCAAGAATTTGCTGTATTGAAGTCGGGTAAAAAATTGGAATGCCACAACCAATCATCACGTATTCTGACTGGTGTGGAATACTTGACGATTTACAAGAGTGGTCATCACCAAAGAAGGCAACCACACCACCTCGTTCTGATGTTCCTGCAAGATTGGCATGACGCAGAACATCTCCAGAACGATCTACCCCAGGGCCTTTGCCATACCACCAAGACGTTACACCATCATATTTACCTTGCCCTGCGAGATTGGCTTGTTGGGTACCCCAAATTGCAGTAGCAGCGAGATCTTCATTTACACCGGGTTGAAAAACAACATGATGGTCTTTGAGTATGCCTTCAACTTGCCAGAGAAAATTATCGTAATTTCCGACAGGGGAACCACGATAACCTGAAATAAAACCAGCAGTATGATAACCGTTTAAAGTATCCCGCCGTGTTTGCGCGAGTGGTAAACGCACCATAGCCTGAATACCTGTCATATAAGCAGTACCGTTATCACTGAGATATTTATCTTCAAGTGACACATCCTTGGTTGGAATTTTATTTGGGGTAAATTTTGTCGCTATATTCATTTATATCTCCTTTGAATTTTGTAGATCGAGCTACTTTCTTTTCTCAACATCCCGTTGAATATTTGGAGTAAATGACATACTTGGAAAAAGATTGATCAGTTCAACTTAAGACAATGAAACTGTTCAATGTATGTACATTAATGTCATTGTGGGTGATCCAGACTGGTGCAACAATGCGTAATTAAGAAAAACATATTTACGTTATGCGCAAAAATCTTGAGGGTGGATTACTCCATGCAATGCATGCTTTCCTAAAAGTCATTGATAGTGGAAGCTTTACCGCTGCCGCAGAGCAGATGGAACTGACAACAGCGCAAGTGTCTCGACTCATTAGCGAGTTAGAAGGGCGTTTAGGTACAAAATTACTACAACGATCGACCAGACAGCATGCGTTGACCGATATTGGTGCAGCTTATGCAGAGCAATGCCGTCAAGTGCTTGCAATGGTGGAAGAAGCAGAAGCTCAAGCCATGGGAATGGCAAGCAAACCGCAGGGCAAGTTACGTGTTTTGAGTATGGCCAGTTTTGGTCATCATTATGTGTCTCCGATGCTGGCCGAGTTTTGTCAAACCTATCCCGAGCTTACGGTTGAGTACCGTACTTCCCAGAATGTGCCAGACCTTTTAGCCAAAGGAATTGATGTCAGTTTATATCTCACCGAATCTTTGGCTGACTCCAGATTTGTTGCTCGCAGAATTGGAACAATATTTTCATTACTTTGCGCATCACCAGCTTATTTAGAAAAATATGGCGAACCCAAATCACTAGATGATCTACAAAAACATGCATGTTTAAGATTAGTGAACCCATCGATTACACCGCAATGGCATCTTGTAAGTGAAGATAGTTGTTCGTATCAAATCGATATTACAGGGCAGTTGATTGCTGACACACCAGAACTATTATTAGACATGGTGCAACAAGATATGGGTATCGCATTACTTCCAACTTTTGCTGTGATTGAGGCTATACGTACTGGGCGATTGCGCCGTGTTTTAGCAGATTGGAGATCACCTGATATTGGTGTTTATACATTACTGCCATCGCGTCATTTTATAGATGCTAAAACAAGGGCATGGTTAACATGGGTTGAGCAGCATATTTCTCCTAAAATTCAAAGTGATACAGACTATTTTTTATAATTCCAATTCACGATTCAGATCATTAAGGAAAACATGAAATAAAAAAAGTAGATTTACCATGAACCACAGTCCATAAATAAGATGCAGATAAAGACTTATGATTCGAAATGCACATTTGTTCAAAACAGTTAATTACGACAGAAAAATAGGCGTTCTAACCAGAGAAGATTATTCATATATGTGCGATCTGCTAGAGACAGCACTAGAACAATTACAAAATTCAGAATTAGACAACGATCGAGAAATAGATCAGCTCAAACGGTTTTTTATCAAGTTAGATCATCACATTGATAGGCTGCGCGCGTAGATTTCGGCATAACGTATATTATGTTCATTAGCGTACTCGGCATCGTGAATATAATTTTACTGGGATTCACGATGTCGAGCTGTAGCACCAACTGAGGTTGCGTAGGCTACAGTCTTAGATATGCTATTTAACTTATGTTCACCTAAAGTTCACTTCATAAATTTATAAAGAAACTATGTATTTTATTTTCAATTGCTTATGTAGATATTAGTCTTAGTTTAGAATTTTAAAGTTCATGAACTATGAGTAAAAACTAAGATACGATCAAAAAATGTAGAACTACAAAATTATTTATACCCATTTACAAGCCACGCTGTTTAAGCGTGTCATTAAACAATAAATATTTTAATCTCTCCACACAATCTCCACACAACATCAGCAATTCATAAACACTGCTATTTCAAAATATTAGCATCTAAAAACTCCCTCTGAAAAAGCATGCAAACACGTCATCATTTAATAAGTTCAATACTTATTACAACTGTATTTTTAATCGGCTGTACACAATCCAAAGATGCTGATCAGTCCCCAACAGAAATGCCGCCGGCAGTTGTCAGTACCATCACTGTATTACCGCAATCCTTAAATGTAATTGAAAATCTTCCCGGTCGTGTTGCAGCTTATCGTATTGCTGAGATTCGTCCGCAAGTGGGTGGAATTGTTGATAAAGTGCTTTTTAAACAAGGCTCTTATGTACAAGCTGGTCAACCACTTTTTAAATTAAATTCTGAAATTTTTCAGGCAGATGTAAAAAGCAATCAAGCGACTTTAAACCGTGCACAGGCTGAGGTGACACGTTTGCAGGTGCTGTTAAAACGCTACACTGAATTAGTAAAAGTAAATGCGGTTAGTCAGCAGGAATACAACAATACGGAAGCAGATTATCAAAAAGCAAAAGCGGACGTGGCGCAAATGCAAGCTATGTTAAGCAGACAGCAGCTTAATCTTAAATATGCGACTGTTACAGCCCCTATATCTGGAACGATTGGTGAAATTTTGGTGACTGAAGGGGCTCTGGTTGGTCAAGGTGATACAAATGCTATGGCTGTGATACAACAGATTAATAAAGTCTACGTCGATGTGAAGCAATCAATTAGTGATTATGAAAAACTACAGGAAGCTTTACAGCAAGGTGACGTGTCAAACACCAAACATACGGTTGAAATCCTGAATAGTCAGGGTAAACCTTATCATGTTACAGGTGAAATCCTATTTTCGGGTACTAAAGTTGATCCTGACACTGGTGATGTCACGATTCGAATTTTAGCCAATAATGAAAATCAAAAACTTTTGCCAGGTATGTATGTTCGAGTCAATATGAGCCGAGCTCAAGTTGAAAATGCACTCCTAGTACCTGAACAAGCGATTCAACATGATATTAGCGGTAAAGCCAATGTTACGATTGTTAATCAAAAAGGTTTAGCGCAAAGCAAGCCTGTTCAGCTTGGTCAACGTTATCAAAATAGCTATGTAGTAACACAAGGGCTACAAGCAGGCGAAAAAGTCATTGTTGAAGGCGCTGATCGTATACAGCCTGAGCAAAAACTAAAAATTAAGCAGTGGCAACCTACAAATACTCAGGAAAATGGAGGACAGCAATAATGTCTCAATTTTTCATTAGGCGTCCTATTTTTGCATGGGTAATCGCCTTATTTATTATATTGTTAGGTGTGCTCAGCATCCCCAAGTTACCTATTGCGCGATTTCCGAGTGTTGCGCCACCACAGATTAGTATTACTGCGACCTATCCGGGTGCTACGCCAAAAACATTGAATGATAGTGTTGTGACTTTGATTGAGCGGGAAATGTCAGGTGTCAAAAACTTACTGTATTACAGTTCAAGTTCAGATAGTTCTGGAACAGCAACAATCACCGCAACATTTAAACCAGGTACAGATGTAGAACTGGCACAAGTTGATGTGCAAAACAAAATTAAAGCCATTGAGTCACGCTTACCTCAAACAGTGCGACAACAAGGACTGATGGTCGACGCCGCATCATCTGGTTTTTTAATGATGGTGGGCTTAAGTTCACCGAATGGCAAATATAGTGAAATTGATGTCAGTGACTACATGACACGCTATGTGATTGAAGAATTAAAGCGGGTTGAAGGTATTGGTAAAGTCCAAAATTTTGGTGCTGAGAAAGCTATGCGGATTTGGGTCGATCCAGACCATTTGATCTCTTATGGATTGAGTATTCAAGATGTGAATACAGCCATCCAAAACCAAAACTTGCCGATATCACCAGGTCGTATTGGTGATGTTCCTACTTTGACGGGGCAACAAATTACTATTCCTTTAACGGCTCAAGGTCAATTAGAAACTGTAGAGCAATTCAAAAATATTAGTCTACGTGCTCAGCAAAATGGCGCCAATGTTCGACTGTCGGATGTCGCTCGTGTCGAAATTGGTGCGCAGATGTATAACTTTGCGATTTTAGAAAATGGTAAAGCCTCTACAGCTGTGGCGATACAAATGAGCCCTGGTGCCAATGCTGTTAAGACTGCAGAGGGCGTCAAAGCGAAAATTGAACAGTTAAGCCCAGCATTGCCTGATGGTATGAAATACTCTATACCTTACGACACTGCACCTTTTGTAAAAGTCTCGATTGAAAAAGTAATCATGACATTGCTTGAAGCTATGGCATTAGTTTTTATTGTCATGTTTATCTTCTTACACAATGTTCGTTATACCTTGATTCCAGCTATTGTTGCACCGATCGCATTGCTTGGCACATTCTCAGTCATGCTGCTTGCTGGTTTTTCGATTAATGTGTTGACCATGTTCGGTATGGTGCTTGCGATCGGGATTATTGTCGATGATGCGATTGTGGTCATTGAGAATGTTGAACGCATTATGGCGACAGAAGGCTTATCTCCAGTTGAAGCCACATCTAAAGCCATGAAGGAAATTACCAATCCGATTATTGGTATTACCTTAGTGTTAGCCGCTGTATTTTTACCGATGGCTTTGGCAGCAGGCTCGGTGGGGATTATCTATCGTCAGTTCACCATTACCATGTCGGTTTCAATTTTATTCTCAGCATTCCTTGCACTGACATTAACCCCAGCTTTATGTGCAACGATGTTAAAGCCGATTGATCAAGATCATCAGAAAAAAGGTGTTTTTGCTTGGTTTGATCGTAGTTTTGAGAAGCTGAACAATCGCTATGAGCGCAGTTTATTTAAAGTAATTAAACATAAAACCATCGCAATGTTGTGTTTCTTAGGCATTGTTATTGTGCTGATTTTTAGCTTTAAACAAGTACCGACTGCATTTATGCCTGAAGAAGATCAGGGGTGGTTTATGACCTCGATTCAGCTGCCTGCGGATGCAACACAAGAACGTACCCGTAAAGTCGTTGCTGAATTTCAAAGTCACTTAGACCAAGAGACGGGTATTAAAGACAACATGGCTGTATTGGGCTTTGGCTTTAGTGGTTCTGGTCAAAATACAGCGATGTATTTTACCAATCTATTGCTATTTGAAGAGCGTACTATTACGGCACAAGAAGTTGTGAATAATGCCAATATGGCGATGGCTGAAAGTTCAGAAGGCCAGACCATGTCTGTGTTACCACCAGCCATTGATGAACTGGGGAATTCATCTGGTTTTTCATTGCGATTATTAGATCATGGCAACATTGGTATGCCTGCTTTAAGAGAGGCGCAAGATCAGCTTTTAGCATTAGCATCACAAAGTAAAATCGTGGCGGAGGTCTATCCTGAAGGTTTGCCTGACGGCAGTTCTGTAGAGCTTAAAATTGATCGCGATAAATTGCAGGCTTTGGGTGTTAATTTCAGTGATGTGACCGATATTATTTCGACCTCGATGGGTTCGATGTATGTCAATGATTTCCCAAATCAAGATCGTATGCAACAAGTCATTGTGCAACTTGATGCCAAATCACGTATGAATATTGAGGATATTCTTCAGATTAAGGTGAATAGCCAAAGTGGTAAATTGGTTTCCATGTCTGAAATTATCAGCCCAATTTGGCAACATTCACCACAACAATACAATCGTTACAATGGTCGCCCATCATTGAGTATTACTGGCAGTCCAGCAGCAGGTATGTCTTCAGGACAAGCCATGAGCGAAATGGAAAATCTGATTAAACAACTTCCGAAAGGCGTGGGCTATGAGTGGACGGGGATTTCTCTAGAAGAAAAACAGTCTGAATCACAAACCTTGTTTTTATTACTGTTGTCGATGTTAGTCGTCTTTCTTGTCTTGGCAGCGCTTTATGAAAGCTGGTCAATTCCACTCTCTGTGATGTTGGTTGTACCTTTAGGATTAATTGGCGCCTTTGTTGCAGTCATGATTCGAGGTATGCCAAATGATATTTTCTTTAAAGTTGGCATGATCACGATTATTGGTCTATCCGCTAAGAATGCCATTCTCATTGTTGAATTTGCTAAAGCGCTGAGAGAAGAAGGTATGGGGTTGGTTGAAGCAACTGTTGCTGCTGCAAAATTGCGCCTACGCCCAATCTTAATGACGTCTCTAGCATTTACTTGTGGCGTTATTCCTTTAGTTATTGCCAGTGGCGCAAGCTCTGAAACTCAAAAAGCGATTGGTACAGGTGTGTTTGGTGGCATGATCAGTGCAACTGTTTTGGCTGTTATTTTTGTACCGATTTTCTTTATTGTAGTCATGAGCATGGTAGAGAAATTCTCGAAACGCAAAGCTGCGCATTAACTCACTAAATCGGTGAGCTGAACATAATATATTTCAGCTCATCCCCAAATTTAATGATGAATCATGCGAGATTGAATATGACAATTCGAATCGAAACCCCTCGTTTAATCTTGAGAACATTTGAAGAACGAGATGCGTCAGGATTATTAGAATATTTATCAAAGCCAATCACCAATTGTTTTGCCTCCGATACGACAACAACGATTGAAAATGCACTGGCTAAAATTCACAAAAGGCAAAATGACAATGACTGTATTGCAGTATGCCTGAAAGATTCTGATCAACTCATTGGTGAGATTTTCTTTATCAAAGAAGAACCAGATACATATTCAATTGGCTGGAATTTTAATGAAAAATTTCATGGCAAAGGTTATGCCAACGAAAGTGCTTATACATTTATAAATTACTTATTTAATCAATTAGATACGAGACAAATCTATGCCTATGTCGAAGATTACAATACCGCTTCACAAAAACTTTGCGAGCGTTTAGGTTTTCGTAAAGAGGGACATTTTATAGAATTTATCTCATTTATTAAAAATCCAGATGGTTCACCAAAATATGAAAATACCATGCAATATGCAATCCTAAAGAAAGAGTGGGGTGTTAATAAAGTTTGATTTTTAAAAGAATTATGATGCTAATTTGAGTATTTTTAACTTAAATACTCAAATTAGCTTGGGCCTTTAACTGTATTGTAAAACAGCTGCCGCCTAAGCTTTTGGATTTAGAATAATAAATATGACCTTGGTGTGCTTCAATAATTGCATCAATCACTGCCAAGCCTAATCCTGTACCACCATCTAAACGGGATCTAGAGTCTTCCAAACGATAGAAGGGTTTAAACAAGTGTTCAAGATGCGATTCATTAATACCTGGGCCTTCATCTTCAAATGTTAATACCCAATGCTCTGTTGTGGTCACTGTTGTTATATTGATTTGTCCAGCATTCGAATATCTTAGAAAATTAGAGAATAATGCAATAAAGACTTGTTCCATCCTTCTTACATCAACGCAAACCAATTCATCCGTCAAATTTAAAACAGTCGTTAAACCTTTAAATTGAAACCGTTCATGAAACATCTGCAGACATTTTTCAATACTGTCTTTTAAATTGGTCTTTTCTAGTTCTAAACGTAATTGTTTATTTTCAATCAGTGTTAGTGTCCGTAAATCTTCCACAAGGTAAGATAAGCCTTCGACTTGGTTCAATAAACTTTGATGTAAAGCTTGATCGGCAATAAATACGCCATCGACAATACCTTGCAAACGGCCTTGTAATATTGTCACAGGTGTTCTTAGTTCATGCGCAATCGCAGCATTCCAAACGGTTGAATTCTTAACCGATACTTCAAGCTGGTTTGCCATGGCATTGAAGTTCTCTATGAGTGATTTTATTTCATGTGGAATATCATGATGTGGCTGTTTAATTCTGAGTGCTAAATTTCCTTGTTGAATTTGCTGAATAACATCGGCTAAATCACTGATTGGCTGTGTATAGCGTTTTCCATATTTAAAGGCGAGGAGAGTAGAAAGAAAAAAGCCTGTTAATAAAACTAAAAATAGCCATATAAAGTCTACGGATGTGATGAAAAATTCATTTGAATTAACACTTTGGAAATCTAAAAAGCCGATTTCGATTGCCCAGCTATAAACAAAATAGCCAATCATGAAAGATAACAGCGTAACGCCTAAATTGAGTAGGCTCATCATGATGATAAACTGAAAGTTAATTCCAACTGAGTTTTTTAAAAAATTAAATTTCATAGTTTTGATCTAAGCGATAACCCACGCCACGGACATTTATTAACAAGCCATTTACATAATTTTCCTCAAGTTTTTTGCGTAACTTGCTGATATGGCTATCTACAGTGCGATCCAAAGCATCACTTTCAGGCATACAGTTTTGGATCAATTCATTACGCGTAAAGACTTTATTTGGTGTTTTCACCATCAAAACCAGTATTTTATACTCAGTTAAAGTAAGGTTGAGTAGCTGATTTCTTTGACCATTTGAAATGTAAACTTGATGATATTCAGGGTTAATTTCAATATTTTTATAACGAATAACATGATTAATTTCAGTATTTTGACTTGTACTTCGTCTAAGTACAGCTTGTATTCGCGCAATCACTTCATTCGGATTAAATGGTTTAATAATAAAGTCATCAGCACCCATTTTTAGCCCTATAATCTTATTCACTTGATCATCTAATGCAGTCAACATAATTACAGGTATATGACTTGTTTGACGAATGATTTGTAGAATTTCCCAGCCATTTAGTTTGGGTAATTTAATATCAAGGAGAATCAGGTCGATAGAGTAGTTTTTCAGGCACTCTAAAGCTTGCTGTCCATCCAATGCACGAATGACTTGCATGTTTTCATTTTTTATGTATTTTTCAAGAATGTCACCAATATCATAATCATCTTCAACAACAAGAATGACGCTGTTTTCGAAGCTGTGCTGTAGATTTGGATACATATATTTTATCTTAGATGAAGCTAGCTATGCATTTTAACATTTAATTGTGTAATGGAGATGATTAGACGAGCAGTCATTTATATTTGTAATTGAGGGGTGACATATAATAAAATTCGTTGTATATCAGTATTAATGAACAAAATATTAATTATTATTCATTTAACTTATGTTCACCTATAATATAGTTCACAATTAAATTTATGTTTAATAAACAACAAATTTAATTACTTAGAGTACTAAAGTTACAACTTGTAAAATATTTGGTTCATGAACCTAGCTATGAATAGATATTTTCCTACTAAAAAGGTCTTAAGAATAGACTAAATTTGTCTAGAAGAGTGGGGGCTATTCACACCTCATTGAAACCCCTTTAAGAAAGGGGATGCCGATCCTCTATATCACCAACGGTGGATGAAGCTTGTCAGCATTCTTAAATATTTATCGTCACCATCACGGCATAGACGTGCGCTTATGGTAAGTCACACTTACATAACTTAGACTTAGAAGATTTGGTGGCTTTAACTATTAAAGCTGTAGTAATGGCATGGGTACACCATCCAGCGACAAACTGGGTGTCAAAGCTAGGTAAGTGAATTACTAGACTTCACTGTAGTTAGTTCTCAATTTTAAATTTTATTAAAGGAAGTATGAAAGTCATACTTCCTTTTCAATCTTCTACACAATAAAACTTTAGAGTTGAAGCCAAAAATAATATTTAAATTAGGTTAGAAAAATAATTACGGTGGGCGCTATCTTGTGGTAAGAGTTCTAATAAGCGTTGTATTGCATCAATTCGATCATGTGTTTGCCCAATAATTCGTAATAATTGATCGATATCCTTTATTTGATAGATCAACTGGCTTAAACGGGCATCAAAACAATGTCTCCATGTGCTGAGTAATGGGCTTTCTGATTTAGATAAAAAGCTACCTTTATATAGCGAGAATGTACTGGATATAAGATTTGCATTTAATGATTGTTCAGCACGTAAAAAATCACATTGAACTTCACAGCTAAGCCTATAAATGCGAGCCTCAATTGAATGGGGTAATAAGCTACGAAGTTGTGAAAGCTCAGCCTTTAGGGTTTTTAGGCTGACACTACGCTCACCATAAAGGGCATAGTGTAACTCTTCTAAACAAATGCCATGGGGATACAAAGCTAAAATGCATAGTATTTCAATTTGACGGTGACTCAAGTTCAATGTATGCCCATTAAATTGAACCCAAGGCGAGCCTAGTGCCTTAATGTATAAAAAATTTTGCTGTTCAAGTTTTATGGCGCGTTGTATTAAATCTGCACAGCGTTCAACTGCAAGCAGCCCTAAAGGCGTATGTTTTTTATATTTTGTGGAAAGGTTAATAATGCCATGAAATTGACCTGATGCTGGATCCCAGATCGGTGCGGCATAACAAACCCAATCACGAACACTGTCCATTTGGTTTTCATGAGAATAGACGCAACTTGAAATTTGGCTGTTCAAGGTCATACCAATCGCATTGGTTCCAACTGCCTGTGTAGACCAATGTCCGCCCTCAATAAAATGTACCTGTTCAGCAGAAGAAAGCATGGCTGAACTACTCCATGTCCATAAGAGAGTCCCGTGATGATCTGTAAGACCAATCGCCATATCTGAATCATCCGCTATTTTGAGTAAGTCAGCATAATTATGCTGAATAGAGCGGCGGAATAAAGACGTTTGATCTTCTTGAGGCAATGCTAAAACAGGGGCAGCATGTACAGTAGTTTGATTAATTAAATGCGTCGTTTGCAGCTGTTTTGCAGATGCGGTATTGAACAGGTTCATATCATATTCCTTTATGATGAGACTGTAATATTTTTAAACTTTAGAAATGAGCTTCAAAATTTATGGTCATTTACGTCATTTCTTCTTGCTTCGATTTTAAATGCTTTTTTCTTTGCTTGGTTAAATTAGATCTTTTGGCTTTACCAGTCCTTGAGCTACTTTAAAAGTGTTCTTATGAGCTGAAAATGACTATTTCCATCTGAAATGTTAATAAACGTAAATAGGATGAAAAGTCATTCGCTCATGTAAGGGTTAGGCACAGCTTCACCATGATACTGACGGTCTGCAAAATAACTTGATCGTACTAATGGCGCACTCCAAATATTTTTAAACGCTAAGCGCTCTCCATGTGTTTGATAATGCTTAAACTCTTGCAACGTAACAAAACGATGAATTGGCGCATGAGATTTAGATGGCTGTAAGTATTGACCGATTGTGACATAGTCTACTTGATAATCTTTCAAATCATTTAATAAGACAATAACCTCAGCCTCGACTTCTCCTAAACCGACCATCAAACCACATTTCGTTGGGATATCAGGGCAGTAGTGTTTAAATTTCTTAAGTAAATCCAATGAATGCTGATAGTCAGCGCCTGGTCGCATGGCTTTATACAGGCGTGGCACGGTTTCAATATTGTGATTAAAGACATCAGGTGGGTTTTTGCTCAGAATCTTAAGTGCAATATCTGCGCGACCACGAAAATCAGGAACTAAAACTTCAATCAAAGTGTCTGGACTGGTTTGACGAATTTCTCGAATGCAATCTGCAAAATGCTGTGCACCACCATCTTTTAAGTCGTCTCGATCAACAGAAGTAATCACGACATACTTTAAGTTTAGATTCTTGACTGTTTCAGCCAGATGCTTTGGCTCATTAGGATCTAGGATATTAGGACGACCATGTGCGACATCACAGAATGGACAGCGTCGAGTACAAATATCTCCCATGATCATAAACGTTGCAGTCCCTCCGCTAAAGCATTGTGGCAAATTGGGGCAGGCCGCTTCTTCACAAACCGTATGTAGTTTCTGTTGTCGTAATAAATCCTTAATGATTTGAACTTCCTCAGGTTGACTAATTTTAGTCCGAATCCATTCTGGCTTTTTCGGTGTCGTTTCCGTTGGAACAACTTTAATTGGAATACGCGCCATTTTTTCAGCGCCACGTAGCTTCTTTCCAGTTAATACTGTGTTATTTAAATCCATTACAAACACTCCATCGTTTAAAATAATTAATATAGATCCCGATATTAAATAAGCTCTTTTAGGTGCTTTAATAAAATTAAAACAGTGCAAAAAACTTATCATATAAAATAAAGGTTGGTTAAAGGTTTGTTTTCATATGTGATTGAACTACTGTAAAATTTTTAAAAATTCTTTAAGTTCTCAACCTTCTGTTTTTAATATTTTTCTCATCTTTTTATGCATTATTTTTTTTTAGTCTAATATGAAATTAAATAAAAATATATTTATATAAATATACGGTTTAAAAATTCAACCATTAATTTTTGGATTTTCTTTTAAGCGTAGTTAATAAGGAACAAAGATATGCAATTAACGGAAGAGCAATTGCTAGCAGCATACAAAAGAATGCGCGACATTCGTGAATTTGAGGATCGACTTCACGATGAAAATAATACAGGTGATATTCCCGGTTTCATCCATTTATATAGCGGCGAGGAAGCTGTTGCCGTAGGGATCTGTGAAAATTTAACAGACAAGGACTTCATTACATCAACGCATCGTGGTCATGGACATTGTATTGCCAAGGGCTGTGACATTCATGCCATGATGTTAGAAATTTTTGGCAAAGATGATGGTTTGTGTCGTGGTAAAGGCGGCTCAATGCACATTGCGGACTTAGATAAAGGCATGCTCGGTGCAAACGGTATTGTGGGTGGTGGTCCACCTTTGGCTATTGGGGCAGCTTTAAGTGCTAAAACACTGAAAAATGGTGGGATTGGTCTATCTTTTACCGGTGATGGCGGATCAAATCAGGGCTTAACTTTTGAAGCCATTAATATGGCTGTCGTGTTAAAGCTCCCTGTCATTTTTGTTTTTGAAAACAACGGTTTTGGTGAAGGCACTGCACACGACTATGCCGTAGGCAGTAAAGACATTGCAGGCCGAGCAGCAGGTTTTGGCTTACCCGCTGAAAAAGTAGATGGAACAGACTTTTTTGCTGTGTATGAAGTTGCACAAAAAGCCATTGAACGTGCCCGCTGTGGTGAAGGTCCGAGTGTGATTGAAACGGTAACAAACCGTTTTTATGGACATTTTGAAGGTGATCCGGGGCTTATCCGTTCCAAAGAAGAACTGGATTATGTCAAAGAACATAAAGACCCATTGAAAATATTCCGTGAAAAAATCAAAGGCAAAATTGACGAAGCCAAGCTAGATGCGATTGATGCCCAGTCTAAAGCCAATGTAGACGATGCCGTTGCAAAAGCACGTGCAGCTAAGTACCCAGAAGTCTCTCAGTTACTTACTGATGTTTATGTCTCTTACTAAAGGAATAGTAGAAAAATGCCAAATAAAAGTTATCGAAACGCAATTAAAGAAGCAATTGAATTAGAAATGCGCCGAGACCCAAGTGTCATTGTGGTTGGTGAAGATGTTCGTGGTGGGCATGGTGGCAAAAATACCGATGACAATAAACTGGAAGGTTTTGGCGGTGTGCTTGGCGTGACCAAAGGCTTATGGACTGAATTTGGTTCTGAGCGAGTCATTGATACTCCAATTACAGAATCTGCGATTATTGGTATGGCGGCAGGTGCTGCTGCAACGGGTTTAAGACCTGTGGCAGATTTAATGTTCATGGATTTTTACGGCGTGTGTTATGACATGCTGTATAACCAAGCGGCTAAATTCCGCTATATGTTTGGTGGCAAAGCCAAAGCGCCACTCGTTGTACGTGGCATGATTGGTGCAGGTTTTTCTGCAGCAGCACAGCATTCTCAGTCGCCATATAACGTATTTGCCTCAGTGCCTGGTTTAAAAGTGGTGGTGCCTTCGAGCGCCTATGATGTGAAAGGGTTGTTGATTCAAGCCATTCGAGATGATGACCCAGTAGTCTTTTGTGAACACAAGTTGTTATATGACATTAAGGGCGAAGTACCAGATGAGGCCTACACCATTCCTTTTGGTGTCGCAAATTACACCCGTGAAGGCACAGATATCACCATTATTGCCTTAAGTTTGATGGTGCATCGTGCCAATGAAGTCGCTGATAAGCTCGCAAAAGAAGGCATTTCGGTTGAAGTGGTTGACCCTAGAACCATTTCACCATTAGACGAAGATGGCATTTTAGAGTCAGTAGCTTCAACAGGTCGTGTGGTGATTGTAGATGAATCAGCAGCACGTTGTGGTTTCGGACATGATGTGGCTGCGCTTATTGCCCAGAAAGGCTTTCATTATCTTAAAGCACCAATCGAATTAGTCACTCCACCACACTCACCCGTACCATTTTCACCAGTACTAGAAAAAGAATGGCTACCTAGTGTAGAACGCATCGAACAGGCTGTACGCAAGACGTTGGAGGCTTAGGATGAGCGAAATTAAAACTTTAGAAATCCCAAAATGGGGTTTGTCCATGGAAGAGGGTACGATTGCCCAATGGCTGATTCAGGAAGGTACCCAATTTAGTAAAGGACAGGAAATTTGTGAAATTGAAACCACAAAAATCGTCAATGTATTGGAGGCACCTTTTGATGGCCTGCTACGAAAAATTATTGCTAACGATGGTGACACACTGGTCGTAGGTGGAATCATTGCAATTTGTGCAGACGCTCAAGTTTCCGATGCAGAAGTTGAAGCATTTGCACAGTCTTTAGGTGGAACACCTGCTGTAACTGAAAATAAAGCGGTAGCAGCGGTTCCTGAAAAAGTCGATGTGGCTCAAGTTGAAACCAAAGTACAAGCTGCTCCTAAACAGAACAGTGTTGATAATGGATCAAAAGCGGTGACTCAGGGCGGATATTCTATTCCTGATGAGTTACAAGGCTACCAACAAAGCGATGATATTTTTGCAACGCCACATGCCTTGAAATTGGCTGAAAAGCATAATGTAAACTTGGCTCAGATTACGGGTTCTGGACGTGAAGGCCGTATCAGTGTTCAAGATATTCAGGCCGCAGTTCAAGCTGCTGGTGGTTCTTGGCCAGATGTACGTCATCAAGCCAGCACGAAAGCCGCGAAATCTAAAGCAGATGACAGTTATGTTCTAGCGACACCTGTTGCCCGCCGTTTGGCAAAACAATGGGGCATTAATTTGCATGATTGTCGCGCATCAGGTTCACGTGGACGAGTCTGTAAGGAAGATGTTGAAGCTGTATATCAACGGGAAAATCCTGTACAAGCTCAACATACTGAGTATGCGCATCCAACAGAGTCTGCAAAATTCACCACCGTAGCTATGAATGGTATGCGTAAAGCAATCGCTGCACGGCTACAAGCGGCAAAACGCAATGCACCACATTTTCGCTTAACGATAGACTTAAATGTTGAGTCGGTTCAGGTTTTGCGTCAGCAAATTAACAGTACTGTACCGCAAGTCAAACTGTCCATTAACGATATGCTGATTAAAGCTGCTGCTGCTGCACTGATTAAAGTTCCACAAGTTAATGTTCAGTTTGATGAAGAGAATCAGCAGATTTTACAGTTTGAACAGGCTGATATTTCGGTTGCTGTAGCCATCGAAAATGGACTGATCACGCCAATTATTAAAGCAGCGAACCGTAAATCTTTGGCGCAAATTTCCAATGATATGCGTGATCTGGCGACACGTGCCAAAACTGGAAAATTGGCACCTAATGAGTTTCAAGGGGGCAGTTTCAGTATTTCCAATTTGGGCATGCTTGGTATTCCACAGTTTGATGCAATTATTAACCCGCCTCAAGGTGCAATTCTAGCCTTAGGTGCAGCAGAGAAACGTGCTGTCGTTGAAAATGATGAGATTGTTGTTCGTGAAATGGTGACCGCAACATTGTCTTGTGATCATCGTGTCATTGATGGTGCGTTGGGTGCTCAATTCTTATCGGCATTTAAGCAGTTTGTCGAAAATCCTGCATTAATTTTGGTGTAGGAGGAATAGCCATGTCAGATACACAATTTGATCTTGTGGTTATTGGTGCTGGTCCTGGAGGATATGTCGCTGCGATTCGCGCAGCGCAACTGGGATTAAAAACTGCAATCGTTGAAAAACAACACTTAGGCGGAGTGTGTCTTAATTGGGGATGCATTCCAACCAAGGCATTATTGAGCGGGGCTGCGCTTGCACAGCAGTTCAAACATGCAGGGCAGTTTGGCTTTACTCTTAACGCGATTGATTTTGACATTCAAAAACTGGTCCATCATAGCAGACAGGTTTCTGAGCAACTGGTACAAGGTATCGGTCAATTATTGAAAAAAAATCAAATCACTGTTTTTAACGCGGCAGCCCAGTTTATTGCCAAAGAGCAATTAGAGCTTACAGATGCGAATGGTCAAAAACAGCAGATTTCTGCACCGCATATTATTGTCGCAACAGGTGCACGTGCGGCCAATTTGCCTCATATTCCTGTAGATGGCCATCAGGTCTGGAGTTATAAAGAAGCTTTAGTTCCAGAACAATTACCAAAATCTTTACTGGTCATTGGTTCGGGGGCTATAGGCAGTGAGTTTGCAAGCCTATACCAAGACTTAGGCTGCCAAGTTACCTTGGTTGATATTGCAAAGCAGATTCTCCCTAGCGAAGACATTGAAGTTGCGAAGTATGTACAAAAGCAATTTGAACAGCAGGGTATGCAGGTTTTAACCGAAGCGACTGTAAAAAAAATAGAAACTGATCAGACTCAAGTACATTGTCATATTGAAACTGCCACAGGTGTGCAAATCATTACTGTTGAAAAGGTGCTTTCAGCTATTGGCGTGAAACCGAATGCTGAAAATCTTGGCCTAGAAGCTTTGGGAGTTGAATTTGAGAATGGTTTTATTAAAGTCGACTCATGGTGTAAAACCAATGTAGTGGGCATTTATGCAATTGGTGATGTCGCAGGTGCACCGTGTTTGGCACACAAAGCCAGTCATGAAGCCATTCTTTGTGTGGAGAAAATTGCAGGCCTAAGTCATGTACATGCTTTAGATCGTACACAAATTCCGGGCTGTATCTTTACCCATCCACAAGTGGCCAGTATTGGTTTGACAGAACAGAAAGCGAAAGCTACGGGCTTGAATATCAATGTGGGTAAGTTTCCTTTACAAGCGAATGGTAAAGCATTGGCTTTGGGCGATAGCGCAGGATTTATTAAAACCATTTTTAGTCAGGAAACGGGTGAATTGTTGGGTGCTCACATGGTTGGACATGAAGTCACCGAACACATTCAAGGTTTTGCCATCGCGAAATACCTAGAAGCTACAGATGAAAGCTTAGCGCAGGTCATTTTCCCTCATCCTACTTTGTCTGAGGCGATGCATGAGTCGGTCTTGTCGGCGATGCAACGTGCAATCCATATTTAAGGAGTCGCAACATGCCTAGAGGTTTAAACAACAAAGTTGCTTTAATTACGGGTGCGGCACAAGGCATTGGACGTGGTATTGCCTTACGTTTAGCACAAGAAGGTGTACATATTGCCTTGGTCGATCTTCATCAAGAAAAGTTAAATACTGTTCAACAAGAGGTTGAAGCCTTTGGCGTAAAAGCCACCACATTTATTGCGGATATTTCAGATCCAATACAAATCAGTGACGCTATTAATCATGCAGAATCGACACTTAATGGCTTTGATATCATGATTAATAATGCAGGTATTGCACAAGTCAAAGCTTTGGCAGAAGTAACGCCGAGTGAATTTAACCAAATTATGAACATCAATGTCGGTGGTGTACTTTGGGGGATTCAAGCCGCAGCAAATAAATTTAAACAACGCCAACAGGCTGGAAAAATTATTAATGCATGCTCAATAGCAGGTCATGAAGGCTTTGCTTTACTCGGTGTTTATTCGGCAACTAAATTTGCAGTTCGTGCATTGACGCAAGCTGCGGCTAAAGAATATGCCAGTGTTGAAATTACTGTAAATAGTTATTGTCCGGGTGTTGTTGGTACAGACATGTGGGTCGAAATAGATCAGCGGTTCTCTGAAATTACAGGTGCACCAATTGGTCAAACGTATAAAAAATATGTAGATGGTATTGCTTTAGGACGTGCTGAAACACCAGATGACGTGGCTGCATTAGTTGCATTTTTAGCCAGCGAGGATGCAAACTATATTACAGGTCAGTCTATTTTGACAGATGGTGGAATGGTTTACCGTTAATATCAACATAAGGAATACACAATGAAAGCAGCTCGTTTTTATGATCGAGGGGATATTCGAATTGAAGATATCCCTGAACCGAAAGTACTTCCAGGCACAGTTGGAATTCAAGTTGCATGGTGCGGTATTTGCGGTACAGATTTACATGAATTCATGGAAGGCCCTATTTTTATTCCACCTTGTGGTCATCCACATCCAATTTCGGGAGAATCTGCACCTGTAACAATGGGACATGAATTTTCAGGCGTAGTTTATGCAGTTGGTGAGGGTGTAGACGATATCCAAATTGGACAACATGTCGTAGTTGAACCCTATATTATTGCGGATGATGTCCCGACTGGCCTGAATGATAAGTATCATTTATCAAAAAATATGAACTTTATTGGTTTAGGCGGACGTGGCGGCGGTCTTTCTGAAAAAATTGCAGTTCAACGACGTTGGGTACATCCTATTTCAAATGATATTCCCTTAGATCAGGCCGCATTGATAGAACCTTTATCTGTCGGTCATCATGCCTATGTCAGAAGTGGTGCAAAAGCTGGCGATATAGCACTGGTTGGTGGAGCAGGCCCTATAGGCTTACTTTTATCAGCCATTTTAAAGGCTAAAGGTCTCACGGTCATCATTACTGAATTGAGTGCAAAGCGTAAAGAAAAAGCGATAGAAGCGGGTGTTGCAGATTATGTGCTAGATCCATCTAAGGTTGATGTGGTCGCTGAAGTGATGAAAATTACGGAAGACCGTGGTGTTGATGTCGCTTTTGAATGTAGTAGTGTTAATAAAGTCATGGATACACTGGTGGCGGCGATGAAACCAACTGGTGTGGTCGTTATCGTTTCGATTTGGAGCCATCCTGCCACAATTAATGTGCATAGTGTGGTTATGAAAGAGCTAGATATTCGTGGCACGATTGCTTATGTCAATGACCATCAGGAAACCATCCGCTTAGTCGAGCAAGGTAAGATTAATCTAGAACCTTTTATTACCCAACGTATTGCATTAGATGATCTTGTTTCTAAAGGCTTTGAAACGCTGATTCATAATAATGAGTCTGCAGTAAAAATTATTGTTCATCCGTAGTAAAACCTAATTTTAACGACAAATTTGAATAAGCTAGAAATAAACTTTATGTAGCTATTTCTAATATCTTTAGCGATAGGGAGTGACTCTGTACTTACAGATTCATTCTCAAATTTAAAGTGTTGAGTGCCAGTATGATTTTGATCATACAGCCTAGTAAAGATAGAAAATAAGTTTTTTAAATAAACCATAGGGATATAGACTAAATTTTGCTAGGAGAGTGGTGGCAGCCCACCACCAATTAAAAGATGTCTACAAAATCATTGGCTATTCAATAGGTTTAGTTTACTGTTTGGTATAAAATATTAGACTGAGGTTGGGGTTTTGAAAGCTACGATTTCTGTTTGGCTTTTTGGCATAAGACATACAAATATAAGCTTTCTACTTTTTCACGTGCCCATGGTGTGGTACGTAAAAATCGCAATGATGACTTAACACTTGGATCTATGCAAAAACATCTAATTTCAATTTTACGACTTAAGCCTTCAATGAAGAGGTTGTTATGATTTCAAATGTTTTAATTTTAAAAAACCACTAGTGTAAAATGGTTTGATGTGAGGGGTATGTATTTTTATAAAGTTGAGTTTTTTGAATTTTAACGTGTTAAATATATTTTACTATCTTAATTTTTTTTGTTTTTTATAGTGCTAATTATTTGAAAGTGTAAATTATTAACTTGAGGGTGGTTTGGTTGTAATTATGGGTTCGGATAAGTTGGTGGTTTAAATTGTTTAATTTTATTGAAATAAAGACCTAATATGGCTGAATAATATATTGGTTATATCGAAATGTTTAAAGTATCGAGTTGTTAGTTAAATTAATTATCTACTACTTTTAGAAGAATTCTTTAGAGGTGTTAAATGAGTCAAGGTTTGGATGAAATAGAGGTACGTCTTACTATAGAAGAAGACTGGGAAATTCTTAAAACAGTTCGTTTGGAGTCACTTCTAGATAGTCCCGATGTTTTTTCTGCCACTTATGCCATTGTTGAGAAATATAGTGAATCTGAATGGCGTGATAGGGCTGCGCATAAAACTAAATATCAATATATTTTAGCAATCAAAGATACCCAAGCTATTGGAATTGTTGGCGGGATACAAAATTCAGCTCATGATTTTAACTTAGTGGCGATGTGGGTAAATCCTAAATTTCGTGGAAAGGGAATTGCAGATATTTTGATCTCTACTATTAAGGAGCTAGCGATTTCTAAAGGGCACAATAGGATTGTATTAAGTGTATCACCTGGAAACTCTAGAGCTGTTGATGTTTATTCTAGACATGGTTTTGTTTTTATATCTGAGTGGGAGGTTTTACCACTTAGTTCTGGTGAAAAAAATCAAAAAATGGAATGTTCCGCATTATTTTAATTTGCATTAGGAACTGGTCAAAAATCAAAATGTGCAAGATTATATTCTACTATTTAGTAGGTGAATATGTTGAGTACTATTAAATTAATTTTGGAAGTATAATTAATGAAGTCATTAATTAAAAATTCAACTAATTTTTTTCCTCTTTCATTTGAACAAGAGCAATTTCTGTCCAAGGAGGAGGTCAAATGTGTTAATGAATTTAATAATATATCTGCGATGACTCGACTAATTGGGCAAGTTCAAATACCAGAGATGCTAGCTGCCTTGAATGAAATTGTGCGTCGTCATGAGATATTTCGTACCACATTTAATATATCTGACCAGTTTTTAGTACAAACCATTGCAGCACAATCCTTTAATCATTTCCTGATTCATGCTCTTAAAATTATGATTTATCTCACTTTTAATTGTTTTATTGGCTTTTGAAAAGTTATTTATAATTTTTTTCTTTATTGTCATATATTTATTCAAGTTTTCTTTAATTTTTTGAATTTCTTTTAACGTGAGTTGTGGTTGTGATTGGATGCTTAAGTATTCATCAATCAAAAAGTTGTAAAACTTTAGAAAGGATCTAATTCTATGACCAATTGTTGTGTAATTGGTATGGTCTGTATTTCTTAGCCGAATAAGATTGCTATCAACTTTTTTATTATTTTCTAAATAGACAATGAAATTATCAATTTCACCTTGAATGATCTCAAAATTGTAGGATGTCGAGTAGAACGACTCACAAAAGGATGTTGAAAACTTTTCATGCCAAAATTCATACCAAAATTTTATTGCGATTAAATCTGCATGCTGTGTGGATATGCTTTGAAATCTAAGGAATTTCATTGTGTACAGCATAGGGTACAAACATGGACAAGATGAATTTAGATCAAATAAAAGAATAATTTGATTTTCGTTTGAGACTTTCTTTTCTAAATGAATTGTTTTTAAAGCAAACATAGTAAAGTTTATGAAGTATTCTCAAGGTAAACATATCATATTTTATAAGTGAAATAGAAATCACTTAAGTTATTGAATTTTGGTTTAAGTAAGAAGGATATGAAGTTATGGTTAGGTGTATCGGATTTAACATAAAATTACGTTATGCGACATCAAGCGCAAAAGAGAAGGGCGATAAATTCGCCCTTTTTTATTTATAAATCTAATAGTCTGGATCGACATAGATTATCAGTCTTTTTTTAGTACTTCTTCACGATATTTCATTACATCGGAAGTTTTTATATCTTTTAGATGTTTTCTTATAAGTGTATGAAGAACATCAGATTCTTTTATGCGTGACTTCGTTTCAATCATCATATTTAAAGTAAGTTCCTGAAGCATTTCTTCCTCTTCATCTCGAATTCTAACTGTAGTGGACATTTAGTTGCTCCATGTGATTTGTAATTTATATCGTATTACATGTTGTTTTGTAACATCTGACATATTATTTTTCAGTCAAATGTAACTTGTGACAAATTACAAATGACTAAAGAACAAGCTTTTGAAGACGTATCTAAGATTATTTTCGACCGTGCATGTCAATTAATTGTCGGGGGAAATCCTGCTTACGAATCAGAGATGGTTCTTTTTCACATTGAAATGGTCATGACAGAGTGGGGCTATCGTTCTGCAAAAGTTGCTGAGTACTGCGATTCACTAAAACAAGAAAACGACATCATGCGTGATATGGGGATTGAATAATGTTGAACAAAAAACAATCAATACCGCAAGTTTGTACGTGGGGAATGGGATTTTTAGATACCCCCATTAATAAGATGCCGGTAAAGATTTATGCGTGTAAACCCACATTTGTACAAAACTGGAAGCTATGACAGATCAAAGGGCGTTTTAACCAAGGCTGACTATGTGTACATGCGCGATCTACTGGAGACTGTGCTAGAACAACTGCAAAATTCAGAATTAGATAACGATAAAGAAATAGATCAGCTCAAACAGTTTTTTATTAAGTTAGATCATCACATCGATAGGCTGCGCGCGTAGATTTCGGCATAACGTATATTATGTTCATTAGCGTACTCGGCATTGTGAATATAATTTTACTGAGATTCACAATGTCGAGCTGTAGCACCAACTGAGGTTGCGTAGGCTACAGTCTTGGATATTCTATTTAACTTATGTTTACCTAAAGTCTAGTTCATAATTTAATTTTTAAATATTTTAATAAAATTTAAATAGTTATCAATAAAATTTATTATACTAGAAAAAATAGGTTCATGAACTAACTAAAAAATTAAATTCTAGACCTTATTTTTTTAAATATGCAGATTGAACTACAACACTGATTAATAGGACTTACGCATTGACGGATTCAAAAAAGTATTAAAATACTTTATAAAGTATCTGTGATCAGACGAATTAAAAATGCTTCTACAGCAACTTGTACTCTACCCATTTATATGGGCTTTCTCATGACAGAACCGAACTCTATTAGCTGCACACAACTTGCCGAGACTTATAATATCTCGCATGATAGTGTAAATCGCTTTCTAGAGCGTGAAGACTACACACCTCACGACCTATATCAAGAAGCAATTCAACATATTGATAATAATAAACTTATAGTCAGTATTGATGATACTGTTTTAGATAAACCATATAGTCAACATATGGACTTGGTTGGCTATTTTTGGTCAGGCAAACACCACCGATCCGTCAAGGGGATTAATCTCATTACCTTGTATGCGACAGATCAGAATGGTCAAAATATTCCAATTAATTTCCGAATTTATGACAAATCTGAGGGTAAAACCAAGAATGATTACTTTATGGATATGTTAAGTGAAGTACTTAGTTGGGGTGCAAAGATTCAATTTATTACAGGTGATAGTTGGTATTCATCGACTGCAAATCTAAAAACCATAAGAAAACATGGTATTCGATTTATGTTTGGTATCGACTGTAACCGTAAGGTTTCCCCAGAAAAAGGACAATGGTTTCAACTGCGTTTATTGCCGAATTTCCATCAGGGTCAAGTGGTCTGGCTCAAAGATTTTGGCTTTGTACAATTATTTAAGACTCAGTTAAAAGAACAGCAGAGGTTTTATATTGTGCATCAAGATGAAGATGATTTATTGTCCTTTGAGGGTTTTCATGAATTACATTCAAGTCATTGGAAAATAGAACAATATCACCGAGTGATTAAACAGGTTTGTCATATTGAAAAGTTTCAAGTAAGACGATCTAAACTGATTTTGAATCATATTTTTTCAGCCTTGATGGCCTACGTTGAGATACAAAAGAACCAGTTTGAGGGGATCTTTGCAAATGTATATCGTTGGCAGAAGAAATTATTTAGACCAATGATCAAAAACTTCATTGATGACTTTATTCTCGATAAAAATCATCTGCTACCACAGAGAGTCTATAAATAACAGTGCGTAAGTCCTAATTAAATAAAATATTGTGCACCTTGCTCATTTCGTGCGTATCTACCTATATTTAAAAGTAGGATGAAGCATTCACATTGAATAAAAATGGATTGGGCTTATAGGAAAAATGGACAAATTAGAACTAATAGATGGTTAAGATTAATTTTTTAGAACTCCAGAAGATATAACCATCTGTTATCGTATTTTTTGGGTGAAAGAATGCCCTTATTGCTAGCTTAGAAATGTAATTAACCTATTGGTCGAAGAAGCTGATCAATCTTCTAAATGGTTTTGACTATAAAGTGTTCATCATGGATAGTCGGGATATTGATGCTTCGCAGCCTACAAACCTTATTTAAAAAATGTAATCCCAAAAGGATCTTTTAAGCTCCTTTTGGGATTTTTGTAGCATATGTTGTTAACCAACCCGAATCCTGTAAAAAAACTATATTATTGATCCTATGATTATTAAAAATAAAATTCTTATTCACGATTTGGGTCAACTAGAATCAAAAATCTTTAGATAGACCTACTGTAATTACATGATTTTCATTTTTTAAGTTGGTTCCTAGACTTGTTCCTGTACCTTTAACTTCATTATCTAAAGCATATTCATAAGCTAAATTTAAAGTCCCGAATTTAAAACGATGACCATATCCAACAGTCCATGCTTGGTTTGCTACAGCATTGGCATAAAAGTTAACTAATGTATCTTTTGAATCTACAGTCTCATTTGCATGGTTATAGCCTAATCGAATATTAGAAGTATCATTTAATTGATAATCTAATCCTAGTCGATACACTTTTTGATTTTGCCAATTGAAGCCACTATCTTTACCTAGTCCATCGGAATCTTCCCAATTAATATATTGGAAGTCTGCTGCCAGGGTAAGACGGTTGTCCAAATTATATTTTAAACCAATCCCATAACGTTCAGGTAAATTGATTCGGCCTTTGCTTTGGGCAAGCAAATCCTCTTTGTAACCATCGAGCTTGGTGAATTGAGTCTCGCTAATATAAGATATACCTAAATACCAATCAGGCTGAAAATTCCAAGTACTACCTAGTGTATAACCAAAGCCATAAGCCCATTGGTTACCATGACTTGGCAAAAAAACTGGTGAACCTTGCGGGTCTGTTCCTGCCAGAACCCCTTTGGCTCTAAATTGTTCAATTCCAAGATTTAATGCAAGACCGATACTGAGTTCTGGAATCGGTCGATAAGAAAATGAAGGATTAATCGTTACAATCGCAAGATTATCTTTTGCATTATCAGCAGGGTAGCCATGTAATGCACTTTTATCATAGTCAACAGAAGCACCTGCACCAATACTGCTAAGTCCGATGCTGAATTGGTTATCTACATGGTGTACTAAGGCCCAACTTGGAATTGGTATAAACTGTGTGGAGCTATGCTCCTCAGTTTGGCCTAAAAAATTCGCTTTGGAATGGACGCTGAGTAATGCTAATTGTGCATCTGCACCAGCATTTTGAAAACTAAGGTTTGCCGGATTTTCACTGATGGATGTCCGGTCCGAACCTGCTGCGATACTAACACCCCCCATACCAGCTGAAACTTGTCCAGTACCTGTCAATAAAATTCCATTGAATGCGTGAGCTGAAAGCGGGAATAGCATGGCGAGTGATCCAGCCAAATAGTATTTTTTCATGATTTCTTCCTTAAAATATTGGTTTAACTAACTGAGCTATTACATTTAGTGTTATTGTTTGATCCATGTAGCACTGCGGCCTATCGGTGAATTATTTAAATATCCCCTTATAATCATTCGGTTGCCTTTTCTATTTAATTTGGCTTTTCCGTCATATAATTTGCCGTCTACAGGATCCAAAATTTTCCCATCGATAAATTCTGATGGATTTATTTTGCTCGGCTTAAATCCCCAAATAAAAGTTGTGCCTATAAAGGGTTTATCTTTAAATTCACCAGTGCAATGCGTGCAGGTGTCTTCCACTTTTGTTCCAGGAATGGGGTAAAGTTTGGTAATGACCCCCTCATATAGTCCTTGTTTGTTTTTGTGAATAGTGACTTCAGTCAGGGCATATCCCGTGCGGTCATCTATTGTTTTCCATTTGCCATTCAATACATCACTATCCGCAAAACATGACAGTGACGTCATTAAACAGGTCAAGAAGCAGCTATATTTCATTAGAGCAATCCTTAACTCTAAATTTTGGACAAACCCCACCTTCAGCAGAAATAAATTCCGCCGAATATAGGTGAGAATTAAATGTGAATCGTAAATTTATTTACGTTGAAATAAAGTAACCCAATCAGCAATTAAGTTCAGACTGTCTTGTACCGTGTCGAGAACTCCAGCCATTTCAAAGAAACCATGCACTAAACCTGCATAATTACGATGAAGTACATCCACACCTGACTTGCTTAGCAATTCAGCATATTGGATGCCATCATCTCTGAGAGGATCTAAAGATGCAGTTAATATCAGTGCTGGAGGCAGATTCTCATGTGACGTTGCTTTGATTGGTGAAGCCATCCATTCTTCAGCTTTTTTAATGTCTTGCAGATAGATCTTCATCATAATACTCATCTGATCTGCTGTTAATGGTGGGTTCAATGCATTGACTTTAAATGAATGATTTTTATCATTCTTAATTGTATTCAAATCTAAACAAGGATAAATGAGAATCTGGCAAGTTGGTGAATATTGCTGCTTATCACGTAATGCGAGGGCAACAGCGGCTACTAAATTTCCACCAGCACTATCACCAGCTAATGCAATATTGTTAGGGTCGATATCTAACTCTGGATGGTGGGAAAAAATCCAATTAACAGCATCAATTGCATCAAATATTGGAGTCGGATAAGGTGCTTCAGGGGCTAAACTATAGTGTACTGCAATGACATTTGATTGTGTGACAGTAGCAATATTTCGACAGACTTTATCATGGCTATTTAAATCGCCCATGAGCCAGCCACCGCCATGAAAATAGATAACAGCAGGGGCCTTTTTCTGTGCTGAGGGCTTGTAAACACGTAACGGAATTGACGTCTGATCGCGTGCATCAGCATAAGTATCAAATACATCATGCATTGGCTTTACTTCACCACCAACTTGCGGACCAAAATTCAAATACCATTGACGCATTGCTGCAATATTTGGTTGATCAACTGTACCTATGTCAAAAGGTGGTACTTCATTCTGCTCTAAGGCTATAAAGAATGAAGCCAATTGTGGATTCAAATTTTTCATTGATTTAGATCTCCATATTTAAAGGCAGTTTGAAAGATGAAACTGCCCAGTTGCTTAATACTTGATTTACTTAAATTATTCTTGAATACGAATAATAGGTTTCAAGGTAGTACCTGTTGAACTATCAATTGCAGCTTGGTTAATTTCATCAAAACGATAAAATTTAACTAATTTGTCAAATGGAAATAGACCTTGTTGATAAAGACGAACAAGTTCAGGAATAAATTTTTTCGGTGCGCTGCTACCTTCAACTACGCCAACAATTGATTTTCCACCTAAAAGTAGATCATTAACGTCAAATTCAGCATTTGTACCCAAAGGTGGTGCACCGACAACAGCAATTTTGCCTAAAAGCCCTAATGCATCTATACCTTGTTTTAAGATTTCTGGACGACCAGTAGATTCCAGCGCAAAATTAACTCCACCACCTGTTATTTTTTTAATCTCTTCTACAGGATTAACCAGTTTGCTATTAATAACGTGGGTAGCACCAAGTTCTTTGGCCAATTCCAAACGTGAATCAACAATATCCACAGCAATAATTGTTGACGCACCACAAACTTTAGCTGCTAATAATGCGCTTAAGCCAACTGCACCAGTTCCCCAGGTGACAAAGCTGCTCGCTGGTGTAACTTTTAATACATTGATTGAAGAGCCAGCCCCAGTTTGAATACCACACCCTAAAGGTCCAAGTAGTTCAAGGGGTGCCGATTTATCGACTTTTACAGCATTATTTTCACGGCTTAAAGCCAATGTGGCAAAAGAAGATTGGGCAAAGAAATGGTCATGAACAGGCTGGTGATCATGAGTGCAAATCGCAGTATGTCCATATAAATCAGTCCCACCAAAATTACGTCCAAAAAACTCAATGCAATAAGCTGGATTACCGGTATTACAGGAATTACATTTGCCACAATAACCATAGCTCAGCACAACATGATCACCAACTGCTAAATCTTTGACATTTGGTCCGATAGCTTGAATAACACCTGCACCTTCATGCCCAAGTACTGCAGGCAATGGGACAGGGTAGTATTGGTCACGTACAATTAAATCTGTATGGCACATGCCAGTAGCGACAATTTTAACTAAAACTTCATCTTCTACGGGCGGACGGATTTCTAGCTCTTGCAATTTAAAGTCAGTACCTTTTGCTTCAATGACTGCAGCTGTAATTTTAAGTGATTGGTTCATTTGAATTTCCTTATATTTTGTAAATAGCTTTATTAAATTAAAGTGGATAAAGTGGTGCTTGTGATTGAATGGTCATCCATTGCCATTGTGTAAATTCATCAATATTTGCAGGTCCACCAATACGTGTTCCATTACCAGATGCACCAAATCCACCAAAAGGATTTAGCGTTTCATCATTCACTGTTTGGTCATTAATGTGCAGCAAACCAACATGGAGCTGTTGTCCGAGACTGATACCACGTCCAGCATTGGAGGTAATAATCCCAGCTGATAAACCGTAATCACCTTCATTGGCAAGAGCTATAGCCTCTTCATCTGTTGAAAATGGAATAAGAACAGCAACAGGTCCGAAAATTTCTTCTGAAAATATTGGATTACTTTTATCGACATCTGATAGAACTGTTGGCTGAACAAAAACTCCATCTGCAGTTCCTCCAATTTCTAGTTTGGCACCATGTTGAACAGCATTTTTAACCAACTGAATCACACGATTAGCCTGTTTTACATCAATCAAAGGGCCAATAATGGTTGACTCATCTAGAGGGCTGCCTACTGAATAATCTAGAACTTTTTCAATGATTCGATTTTTTACTTTTTTATAAATTGATTCATGAATTAAAATTTTGCCTGACGTCATACAAATTTGACCAGAATGCAGAAAAGCCCCCCAAGCAATATTTGCTGCTGCAGTTTCTATATTTGCATCATCAAGAATAATAAGAGAGTTTTTACCACCTAATTCCAGAGAAACCTTTTTCAGAGTTTTAGCAGCATTCTCCGCAATAATTTTTCCAACTGCCGTTGAGCCTGTGAATTGAATGCTCGCAATATTTTTATCTAGGGTCATTGCTTCACCTACATCGGCACCACCAGGTAATACATGCAAAAGTCCTTCGGGTAGTCCAGCTAGTTCAAAGATACGGGCAATAATCATTCCGCCACATACTGCTGTGCGTTCATCAGGTTTTAAAATGACGGCATTACCCAAGGCTAAAGCTGGAGCTACAGCACGCATCGCCAGATAAAGGGGGAAGTTAAAAGGGGAAATTACCCCAACAACACCTAAAGGAAAGCGTCTCGCAATGCTTAATTTCCCATTAGTAGAGGGTAAGACTTGACCTTGTTCAGTCGTCGGCAAAGAAATACAATTTTTAAGAATCTGAATGGTAATCTGCGTTTCAAATGCAGCTTTCATTCTCAAAGATCCACTTTCTTTCATCAGCCAATCTATAATTTCATTTTGATTTTCTTGCGCAACTTTTACTGCATTTTCAAAAATATTTTGGCGATCTAAATACGTTTTTTGCCACCAAGCAATTTGCTTATTCTTCGCGATGACTGATGAAGCAGATACAGAATTTGCATCTGCGCAGCCAATTTGTCCGAGTATATTGGATGACGCTTTATCAATAACATCATATGATTTGCTTGCATCTGACCATTGACCATTAAAAACTTTTTTATTCCATAAAATATGATCTAAAAAGGGCATTACTTTTATCTCCATGTTCATACGTTAAATTCATTCATTGAATTTTGTACATATGGGATGATTGCATTATGCATGCCAAATTATAAGTATTTGTTATTTAGTGTTTTATTTTATTCACGAATAAGGGGTTGTCCAATTAATTAACAATTTTTGAATATTCATTGTCCATATTTTGGACACTTTAAAATTATAAAAAAACGGCAAATTTGCCGTTTTTTTACCTAAACCTCTTAGTAAAGAATAAAGAATAAAATCAGAGGAGATTAATATATTTATATATAGTCGTTCGTGAGATTTTCAGGCGTTTTGCAACTTTAGAAATATTGCCGTTTTCTTCATTTATAACGTATTGTATTTGTTCTTTAATGATGTCATCCAGTTTCAATTCTTTCTTTTCTCCTAATTGAGTTAAACAATAAGCAGGCAGTTTGGGTAAAATCAATTGTTCTAATTTTTGATTTTGAATATACAGCTTGGAAACTTTAACTACATTTATCAATTCCCGAATATTTCCAGGCCAATGATAATTATTAAAAGCATGTTCAATAGAACTATCCCAGTGTGCAATATTCTGAGACTTTAAAATATGGTGAAAAACTGAAGTTTTATCAATACGTTCACGCAATGGTTTTAAGTATATTTCAAAACCTTGTAGTCGATAATAGAGGTCACTTCTAAATAATTTAGCTTCGATTAAATTTTTCAGATTTTGATTGGTCGCACAAATTAATTTAAAATTGGATTTAATGGGTGTACGCCCGCCAACTCTGTAGAACATTTGATCTTGTAATACCCTTAATAGTTTGACTTGCAAATGCATCGGCATTTCACCTATTTCATCTAAAAATAAAATACCATCATGGGCTAATTCAATGAGACCTTTTTGCCCTTTATTTTTAGCACCTGTATATGCGCCTTCTTCATAACCAAAAAGCTCGGACTCTATTAGGTTTTCAGGTATTGCTCCGCAGTTGATTGAAATGAGAGGGATGTTCGATGAAAATCGTTCATGAATTTGGCGGGTAACGTAATCTTTTCCAGTACCTGTTTCGCCTGTAATCAGCACAGGAATATCAGCTAGCAGTGCTTTAACAGCTGTATTTACTTGTTGATTTTGGGAAGGAAGAGTGTTTTCGAAGTTTTGATAACTTATTTTCCCCCCATTCAAACTAGCATAAAAATAAGCATTATCTCTGCTTTGAATCAAAAGGTTTTTATGATCTAAAATGTCTTGAAAATTATGCTGAATAATAAAAAAATCAGATAAATACGAGTGATAAATTTGATCAAATTCAATATTTAATAGCTTAAGAGCCATTTGATTTGCCTTGATAATTCGACCAGCTTCATTAATTACAATGAGCCCAGCATAAGCCGTATCTAGTAAATCATTAGAGTGCTGAAAAGCAATAGTTTTTTCATTGGATCTGCAGTTGTTACGAATATAATTATTTTCTAAAACATGGCTTTGATAGAGTAAATGTCGAAACCAGTTACTTGCTAAAAGTCCATGTTTAGATGTGGTATCAATAGCACCTAATATTTGTCCTTCACCATTAAATACAGGAACTGAAGCACAAGAATACTCGGAAAATTCATTTAGATAATGTTCATGACCAGTCATGATGACCGGCTTTTTAGATAAAATACTGCAAACTGGTGCAATTGCACCAAAGCGTGATGGTTCAACAATTTGCCCTTGTTGTAAAAAATAATAGCTTTGAGGATCATTGTCAGCATGTTTTTCGGCAATAATTTTATAATTTTCATTGATGAAAAAAACACAAATATCCTGCTGGCTGAATAGCTTCCAAATGTCATGAATAACAGGCGTAATGAACTCTGCCAAAACCTTTTCACTTTTGTTTAGTCTTTCTAGACCAAGCTTACTTAATGCTGATATTTTTGTATTAGGATCCAACCCAGAAGCTTTGGCCAGTCTCCAGGCTCGAACAAAAGGGGTGTTTTCATCAAATGAATCTGGCAATATTCCAAATTTATAAAAATTTTGCTTTATATCTTTCCAAGCACTATTCGTAAGCTGCATAGTAATGTCCTTATCATGCGAACTGACTTTTATATGATGATCATCTAAAAGACAAACTGCCAGTTTATTTTGATTTCATATGCTGTTAATTAATATTAATATAGCTGAAAAACCTTAATCAATCAGAATACTATTTAACTCTATAAAAATACCTTTAGAGTATTTTTTTGAAAAATATTTTATAATTTAATCAATTATAAAAGATCATTACTTAACAAGTTTCTCTCTGTACACGACAAAAATAGATAACTCATTGAAATAATGTCACAATAATTGTTTTCTAACGACGAATACTATGACACATCTCAATGAGTTATATCTTATCTTAAACAAATCTCTAAAATGGAACAAGTCACATTTAAAGTGCTTTGCGCTCATCATGCTTGTGATCATTTTAAAGCAAACATGTAATCTTTCTTCTGCATCTAAAGCCTTGCCCATCAAGTGCTTACCACAATCATTTTATCGACGTATGCAGCGCTTCTTTGCAGGTCAGTATTTTGATTATCGTCAAATTTCTCAGTTGATTTTCAATATGTTTTCATTCGACCAAGTGCAACTGACTTTAGATAGAACCAATTGGAAATGGGGAAAACGAAATATTAATATCCTGATGCTCGCAATCGTTTATCGTGGAATAGCGATACCTATCCTTTGGACATTGCTTAATAAACGTGGAAATTCAGATACGAAAGAGCGTATTGCTTTGATTCAACGCTTTATAGCCATTTTTGGTAAAGACCGTATTGTGAATGTGTTCGCAGACAGAGAGTTTATCGGTGAGCAGTGGTTTACATGGTTAATTGAACAAGACATCAACTTCTGCATTCGTGTTAAAAAAACTTCATTGTCACCAATCATTTAGGAAAGAATCATAAAATTAGTGATTTATTTCGCCATCTTAAAGTTGGTCAAATTGAATGTCGTAAACGACGGATTTTGGTTGGTCGGGTGAAACTATATATAAGTGCACTACAGTTAGAAAATGGAGAGCTTTTACTCGTCGTTTCTCCTCAGTTTAATGCCAATGCTATTCAGGATTATGCATTACGCTGGGAAATTGAAACCTTATTCAGTTGTCTCAAAGGACGCGGGTTTAATCTTGAAAATACGCGCTTGACAGACCCTAGACGAGTGAAAAAATTGATTGCGGTGTTAGCTATAAGCTTCTGTTGGTGTTACTTAACGGGTGAATGGCAACATAATCAAAAAAAAGCGATAATAATAAAGAAGCATGGACGACTCTCAATGAGTTTATTTCGCTATGGTTTAGACTATGTTCAAATGGCGATTCAGCGTTTAATTGGTTTTGGGAAAAAAGAAGAGTTTAAGGAAATTTTGGCAATTTTAAGAAAGCAGAATCCTGATAGGATAAGGGTTCTGTGAAATTTGTCGTGTACAAAGCAAGTTTCTATAATTTAAACTTCATATCCTATTAAAATTTAAGTTAAAACTTAAATTAGGTCTTCCTAATTTTTATGTTAGTTATGTACTAATAAATTATTAATATCAAAAAATTAAATAGTATAAGGTAAAAAATATAAATTGGATTAAACATTAAAAATGGAGAATGATAAAAATTCAGATAAAACTAGTAAGGAATGCTTAAATGGATAGAAAAATTAAAGTTGCTGTGATTGGTGGTGGTATTGCTGGATTAGCACTTACAACTCAGTTAGTTAAGCTACGCCATCTTGACGTCCATCTTTATGAATCTGCTCCACAATTTTCTGAAATTGGTGCAGGAATTTCTTTTGGTGCGAATGCTGTTGAAGCAATCCATTTATTGGGTCTAGGTAAAGAATACGAGGCTATTGCTGATAAAGTAAAAGCACCCTATACCGATATTTGGTTTCAATGGCGGAATGGCTATACAGATGAATATTTATCAGCCTCTGTCGCACCAAATGTAGGGCAATCTTCTGTTCATCGCGCAGACTTTTTGGACTCTTTAATACCTCTCGTACCGTCATCAAATGTACATTTTAATAAGCGTTTACATGAAATAAATGCCACCAGTGATCAGGTAAAAATTACTTTTGCAGATGGACAAGAGATTGAATGTGACTTTGTAATTGGCTGTGATGGTATTCGTTCAGTAGTACGTGATCATGTGCTTGATTCACATCAACTTCCACGTGTTGCTGCTCAATTTTCTGGTACTTGGGCATATAGAGGTATTATTAAATTTAAGGATTTTCAGCAGGCCATCAAAGAACTCGATAATGATCTAGAATTGGCTGACGTTCCACAAATGCTACTAGGCAAGGATAAACATATTTTAACTTTCCCAATTCGCCAAGGTGAAGAAATCAATATCGTCGCGTTTAAGTCTGACCGTACACAAACAGTCTTACCAGAAAATACGCCTTGGACCAGATCAGTTTCCAAACAGGAAATGCTGGATGATTTCACAGATTGGAGCGATAGTTGTCAGGCATTACTAAATTTAATTGAAGCTCCAACCCTATGGGCACTGCATGAAATTCACCCCTTAAAAACCTATAAGAATAAGACAGAAAATGTGATTGTGATCGGTGATGCTGCTCATGCCATGTTACCACATCAAGGTGCTGGTGCTGGGCAAGGATTAGAAGATGCATTAATTTTAGCAAATTTGCTTGCCAATCAAAAGCTGACACATGAAACGATAAAATTAGTTTCCGGAATTTATGAGCAAGTACGTTTAGAGCGTGCTGTACAAGTCCAAAATACCTCTCATGAATCAGGTGAAATTTACGAACTTTCTTCACCTCAATATCCAAGTTTTAAAGAGATTGGTGCCCACTTAACGCATCGATTTGATTGGTTGTGGCAGCATTCACTTGAGCAGGATATTGAAACAGCCGCAGCATCATTGCAGCAACAGTTACAGCAGCTAGCAATAATAGCGGATTAAGTTTAGGAATCAAAACAAAAAAATGCACAATGTTTTGACCAGGGAGGTCAGTTATGCCAAATATTAATGCTAATGAAATTATAGATCATGCTCGATTGAAACCAATTCACTGGCGTGTGATTCTGCTTAGTGCATTGATTATTATTTTTGATGGTTATGATCTAGTAATTTACGGTGTAGCGTTACCAAAACTCATGCAGGAATGGCAAATTGATACCATCACTGCCGGTTTTCTAGGAAGTGTTGCTTTATTCGGCATGATGTTTGGTGCAATTATTTTTGGCAGTCTTAGCGATAAGTTAGAAAGCTACGGGTTTAGCCGTAAAAAACTAATTGTACTATGTATCATATTTTTCAGTGGCTTTACCCTGTCATGTAGCTATGCAACTAATCCGCAAAGCTTTGGTATCTTTCGCTTTCTAGCGGGACTTGGTCTCGGTGGGGTGATGCCGAATGTCATTGCCTTGATGACTGAATACGCACCGAAAAAATTACGTGCCACGCTCGTTTCACTGATGTTTAGCGGCTATGCTGTGGGTGGAATGTGTTCTGCGCTATTAGGGATCTGGTTAGTGCCACAATTTGGCTGGAAAATCATGTTTATGATGGGAGGCTTACCACTGCTATTATTGCCGTTGATTTGGTATCTGTTACCGGAATCAATTGATTATTTGGTCAGACGTAAAAATACAGAGGAGGCATTTAAAATTCTTAAACAAATTGATAACAGCCTCACTTATAACAACCAAATGCAGATTAGCTTGCATAATGAGAATCAAGCAGTTTCGAAATCACCTGTAAAAGATTTATTTGCAGAAAACCGGGGTTCTGTGACCTTACTTTTCTGGACCAGCGTATTTATGGCTTTAATTCTGGTTTATGCATTAGGCAACTGGTTACCAAAACTGATGGTTGAGGCAGGATATGATTTATCCACCAGTTTAGTTTTCCTTTTTGCATTGAATATTGGTGGCATGTTAGGTGCAATTTTTGGTGGATATCTGGCAGACCGTTTTAATTTAGCCAAGGTGCTATGCACTTTATTTGCTAGCGGCGCAATTGCCTTGTTCTTACTCAGCTATAGTCTGCCGACTTTCATTCTTTACATGTGTATTGCTGTTGCTGGGGCGGCTTCAATTGGTGGGCAGATTTTATTACTGGCATATATGTCACAATACTATTCTTCCAATATTCGTGCGACTGGTTTAGGTATGGCCTTGGGTGTAGGGCGTTTAGGTGCGATTTTAGGTCCAATCTTATGTGGTTGGTTGCTCAGTTTGAGTTTACCGCTCACTTATAATTTTATTGCTCTTGCCATTCCATGTATGATTGCCGTGATTAGTGTTTCAATGATTAACTATTATCTGAAACAAAAAAAATCAAAAGCTGAAATTGTACAAGCTCAATGATTGATTAAGGGAGTGTTGTAGCCTCCCTGATTTATATTTGGAATATTAAAATTGATAGATCTAAGTCTTATTAAAGTTTTTATTATCATCTATGAAACAAAAAATATTAGTCATGCTGCTGAAAAACTTAATTTAAGTCAGCCTTCCGTTACCTACAATCTCAATCGTCTGCGTAAATTCCTCAATGATCCCTTGTTTGAACGCGATAAATTTGGCGTCAAACCAACCAAGTTAGCTCAGATGTTATATCCAAGTTTCAGTCAGTCTATTGATCAAATAGAAACTGCCATCTCAGCAACACAATATTTCGATCCAAAAACCTCAAACCGAACCTTTCGTTTAGGTCTTTCGGATTTAGGTGAAATTTGTTTATTACCATCTCTAATTCAATATTTATCCAAAGAAGCGCCATTTATAAAAATTGAAATTGAAGAAATTCGCTCAGATCAAGTGGAAACATGGTTGATTGAAGGTTTTTTAGATGTTGCTGTGTTTAATAGTAGCTATACAGTCATGCCAAAAATAGAATCACGTAATTTATTTGAAGAGAGATATATGTGCATTGCCCATAAACAGCATCCACGTCTCGAAGATCATTTGAGTTTAGAACAATATTTAAAAGAAACACATGTAGCCATTAAATCATCTACTGGGCATATGGAAATTGATCAAAGGTTGAAAGAACTTGGCTTGAAACGAAATATCACGCTAGAAGTACCGCATTTCAGTGTATTACAAAATGTAGTAACTAACTCTGAATTACTCGTTACTTTACCTTCACGCGCGGCACAAGTGTACATGCAAAATAGTGAAGTTAATATTTTTGAATTACCATTTACTGTAAAGTCTTTTAATGTGAGTGCCAACTGGTATAACCACCATAATGACTTAGAGGCTCGTAATTGGTTCATTAAAACGTTACAAAAAATCTTCCAGCCTTTATAGTCTCACTAACTGTATCGATATACTCCTACTACTTAACCAGAAGTTCTAGTAGGGGGCTTTCTTATCCCAGCATAAGTAGTTGCAAGCCGTTGCTGAATCTTTTTTTAGCAAATTAAGGGAGGAAAGAATTAAAAAGTGGATCTATAAAACACGCGAAATGGCACGTGCAGATATGTTTGATTATATCGAGATGTTTTACAATCGGATTAGGCGCTATTCGCACCTTGATGGAATTAGCCCAGATGCATTTGGGGGCAGCTACAAAATGAAGCTATCTCGTGTCTAGAATATGGGGAGCAGTACGATAAAATGGCTATTCATCTTGACTGTAAATAAGATAAAAGTTACTTTATATCAATATTAATGAACTTAAAGTATCATGTACTCAATTTAACTTATGTTCACCTAGAATCTAGTTCACAATTAAATTTATGTTTAATAAACAATAAATTTAATTACTTAGCGCACTAAAGTGATAACTTATAAAATATTTGGTTCATGAACCTAGCTATGAATGCATATTTTCCTACTAAAAAGGTTTTAGGAAAAGGCTAAATTTGTCTAGGAGAGTAGTGGCAGTCCACCACTAATTAAAAGGTGTCTACAAAATCAGTGGCTATTCAAAGTGTCCAAATTGGGGACGATGTAAAGTAGTACAGATGGTAAAAATCTGCCTAATGTAATCAGAATAAGGCTAACTTTATTTTTCGTTCTCATCATGGTTGGGCAATAATATGGACTTTCAATTAAAAAATGCCAAGTTGGTTTGAGTCAGCACAACTTGGCTAAACTGAAGATTACTTCAAGTTTTTAGTAAAGAAGTCAGTTAATTTGTTAAAAGGGATAACATCAACTCGATCATATAGATCAACGTGTCCTGCACCCTTAACGTAGTACAACTCTTTAGGCTCACCAGCACGTTTATAGGCATCTTCACTAAACTCTTTGGAATGCGCTTGATCACCAGTAATAAAAAGCATTGGGCGAGGTGAGATGGTTTCTATGTCATTAAATGGATAGAAATTCACAAATCTAACTTCACTGGTTAAAGCTCTATTTTGAGTTTGTTCCAAAGTCTGGCCCGTAGGAATTGCTGCTCCGCGTGGTGTTCGATAAAAGTTATGAAATTCACTTACAATAGGATCGCTATTGGCATCGACTGTTTTAGGTAAATAGTTTATCCATTGTTTACCTTTACCTTTACCTTGAAACTCTGAGTAACGTTGTTCTGCTGCTGTTTCTAACATTTTCTTACGTTGCTCAAGCGTCTGGGAGTGATTTAAACCGTTACGTGTTACCGCACCCATGTCGTACATTGCAACAGTCGCAATGGCTTTTAAACGAGGATCTAATTTTGCTGCACTAATCGCAAAGCTACCGCTACCACAAATACCTAATACGCCAATACGATTACGATCAATAAAGGTTTGACTGCCTAAATAATCTACCGCAGCATTAAAGGCTTCTGTATAGAGTTCAGGGGCAACTAAGTTGCGAGGTTGTCCCTCACTTTCGCCCCAGAAAGGTAAATCAATTGCTAAAGTGATAAAGCCTTGCTCTGCCAATTTCTGTGCATAAAGCATTGAGCTTTGTTCTTTCACCGCTCCCATTGGATGTCCAACAATAATTGCAGGAGCTTTAGTATTCTTATTTAAATTTTTAGGAATCACTAAATTACCGACAACATTCATGTTGTATTGATTTTTAAACGTAACTTTTTGAATCGTGACCTGACTACTTTGATAGAAGTTATCTGCATCTTTTGGCATATCTGCCGCCATTGTTGAAGTTGAAGAAAATAAACCCATTGTGGCAATGAGGGTCGCTGTTAGAGTTGCATTACGGAATTTCTTTATATGTGATTGCATGATTCCAGCTTCCTGTAAAAAGATGATTCATAAATTTAGGGATTGAAAGGAGTTTATCTATTCTTTCCAAGAAGTATTAGCCTAAAAAAACAGCATAGACTTATGATTTATATTCATTAATTGGGTGGTGGGTATTTTAAGTAATTGAAAATAATGTATTTAAATAAAAATTATTTGATTTTTTAAAAGTGTAAATACTAAAAACTGCGAAAAATACGATGTTTATACTATTATGATTCATGAATTATATACATAACTCTATTCGGCTTAAGCTACTTATTCCAGTTGAACCTTATTTTTATAATTGCTACTCCAATTTCGAGTAGAGATAGTCAATGCTTAACCCTGAAGAAAAAGAAAGCCTCGTAGAAGCTCCTGCCTACTGGAGTGGGGTTTTTGCAATGACCTTATGTGTTTTTGCCTTGATTGCATCAGAGTTTATGCCAGTGAGTTTACTGACACCGATTGCAACAGATCTTCATATTACAGAAGGTTTGGCTGGACAGGGAATTGCAATTTCAGGTGCTTTTGCTGTGATCACAAGTTTGACGATTTCTCGCTTAGCAGGAGATATGAATCGTAAAACACTTTTGTTAGTTTTAACGGCCATTATGGCAGTTTCAGGTGCAATCGTGGCATTGGCGCAAAACTATACAATTTATATGCTAGGTCGTGCGTTGATTGGTTTGGTGATTGGTGGTTTTTGGTCGATGTCAGTCGCAATGGCAATGCGATTAGTACCAAGCTCACAAGTTCCTAAAGCATTAGCAATTTTTAACAGTGGTAATGCCTTGGCAATGGTGATTGCTGCTCCTTTAGGAAGTTATCTAGGCTCAATCATTGGTTGGCGTGGTGCATTTTTATGCTTAGTTCCTGTGGCTATCATCGCTTTTATTTGGCAATGGTTGAGTTTACCTTCAATGCCAGCTACTTCTCGTCAAACAGAAAAGCAATCATCCATTTTGGGGTTATTGCGTAATCCAGTCGTTATGATGGGTATGTTAGCGATCAGTTTATTTTTCATGGGACAGTTTTCTCTTTATACCTATGTACGACCATTTTTAGAAACCATAACCCGAGTTGATATTTCGACCTTGTCACTTATTTTACTAGGTATTGGGATTATGGGATTTATTGGCACTGCCGTAATTAATACGTTCTTGAAGCGTCGTTTTTATGCAACTTTGATCGTTATTCCTATCATGATGGCTGTTATCGCATTGTCACTCGTATTTTTTGGAACTTGGACGATTGTCGTTGCAGTGATGCTTTGCATATGGGGGTTCTTAGCAACAGCAGCACCTGTGGGGTGGTGGGGATGGTTAGCACGTACCTTACCTAATGATGCAGAAGCGGGTGGCGGTTTAATGGTGGCGGTGATTCAACTTGCAATTGCTTTAGGTTCAACACTGGGTGGAATTTTATTTGACCATAGTGGTTATCAGATAACTTTTGTAGCCAGTGCACTTATTTTGGTTATTTCTTCTATTTTGATATCACGTTTGACGACAAAGTAATCCAATTGAGTCGGAAACTCATAAACGGATATGAATAAAGAAATAAGCATTGTCACGAGCAGAATGTTGGATTAGAGTAAGCGTCCGCTGAACACACCTTATGAATTCATCCTATAAGCCTTAATTTAGTCCCCACTTAAAAACTAGTGGGGACTAAAATTTATGACTACAAATCACCAGACATCCATCGCATCTCTTGCGAAAAAACGAAGAACATACAGTGCTGAATTTAAACAGCAGATCGTTCAGGCTTGTAAAGCACCGGACGTTTCAATTGCTTCGGTCGCTTTGCAACATGGATTGAATACAAATCTTGTATCCAAATGGATTCGCTTAATTGATGGTAAGCCAGGGAATGATCGCTCACCACTACCGAATAAACCTGCATTTATTGCCTTATCCTGCTCTGCACCATTAGATCCTACTCCTACTGACATGTTAACGGTTCAAATTACTTTACCCCACTCAAAAGCAGAAATTGGCTTGAAATGGCAAGTATCAGAAATATCTGCTTTAGCAGAATTACTCAAGGCACTTGCAACATGATCCGCATTGATGAAATCTGGCTTTCTACCCAACCTCTGGATATGCGAGCAGGGATGGATACTATCATGGCTCAGGTGGTGAGAGCCTTTGGCTACATCAAACCGCATTGTGCTTACCTGTTCTGTAATAAACGTGGCCATCGCATGAAAGTGCTGGTACATGATGGACTGGGCATCTGGCTGTGTGCCCGGCGTTTGGAACAGGGTAAATTTCACTGGGCTCAAGTTCACCAAGGTGAAACCGTGGCCCTCAGCCCGGAACAGTTACAGGCATTAATCCAAGGTTTGCCCTGGCAGAGAATTGGATTGCAGCAAGTGGTGAATATGCTCTAAACCAAGCTCGACCATTCTGCCATCCTCCAAACGTTCTATTTCATTATCTTCATGACCTCAGGCATACTGCGGTCATGAATACGCTGCCTGACTTAAGCCAACTGACCCATGAACAACTGCTGGAATTCACCAGACAGTTGGCGCTGCAGCATCAGTCTCTAGCACAATCAAACCAGCAATTAGATGCCAGAGTTCAACATCTTGAAGTCACCAATCAGCAATTAGATTCTAAAGTTCAACATCTTTCTATTCTCAATCAAAAATACGAGCATGAGCTCGCACTATTTAAACAGCACAAATTTGGCAGTAAAAACGAACATCTCACCGCAAAACAAATCCATCTGTGGGACGAAGCGGTTGAAGAGGATATCGCAGCAGTTGATTTGGAACTGGAGCGGCTGAATGCAGATAAAACCGATGCAGCGACACAGAAAGCCAAAACCAATAAACCTAAACGTCGACTGCTACCCGATCATCTACACACCATCCGTATTGAGCATGAACCTGCATCAACCCAATGCAGTTGTGGCTGCCAGTTACGTCGTATCGGCGAAGATATCAGTGAAAAACTGCATTTCAGACCGGCACAGTTCTATAAGGAACAGCATGTGCGTGGCAAATGGGTCTGTGATCAGTGTGACACCCTGACTCAGCAAGCGATGCCCGCCTATGTGATTGATAAAGGCATTGCTTCACCTGAACTGCTCAGCCATGTGCTGGTATCGAAGTATGCCGATCATTTGCCGCTGTACCGTCAGCGCCTGATCTATCAGCGGGCGGGCATTGATCTGTCCAGATCTACTTTATCTGACTGGATTGGTCGCTGCGGTGTGGAACTGGAACCTCTGGCGAATGCCTTAAAACAGGTGGTGCTGCAACAGCGGGTGATCCATGCCGATGAAACACCAGTCACCATCATGCGGATGGGTGATGATGAGAAAAAACCGAAGAAAGGTTATGTCTGGGCCTATGCCACTACACAGTACAATCCAGTTCAAGCGGTGATCTATGACTTTCAGGATAGCCGTTCAGGTCAGCATGCAGAAGAGTTCCTGAATGGCTGGCAGGGCCATCTGGTCTGTGATGATTACAGTGGTTATAAAGCACGCTTTAAATCAGGCGATGTCATTGAGGTGGGCTGCATGGCGCATGCACGTCGTAAATTCCATGAGCTACATGTGACTGGGAAAAGTCAGATCGCTGAACAGGCATTACTGATGATTCAGAAACTGTATGCGATAGAAGCAGAACTCAGGAAAAAGACCGATGGTACAGCGGAAGACCGCCGCGAATACCGACAACTGCATAGTCAACCAGTGATGCAACAACTATATGAATGGCTCAACCAACATCATCTGACAGTGCCATCGAGTTCTCCCACCGCCAAGGCGATCAATTACAGCCTAAAACGTTGGCAGGCACTCTGCCGCTATCTGGATGATGGTAATTTGCCTATAGATAATAACTGGATTGAAAATCAGATGCGCCCCTGGGCGTTGGGACGTAAGAACTGGCTGTTTGCTGGCTCGCTGCGCAGCGGCCAACGAGCTGCCAATATCATGACTTTAATCCAGTCAGCAAAGCTGAATGGACTGGATCCGTATGCCTATTTAAGTGATGTGCTGAAAAGGCTGCCGACGCATAAAGTGACCCAAATAGAAGAATTACTGCCACACCGCTGGAAATCCGACCAAAATTAAAAAATAGGCATGGGATTCAGCGGACGCTTACGGATTAGAGCTTATATATTTCTTTTAATAATGAACGTGGTAAGAGGGAAATATCTCGTTCAAATCTCTTATAGTTTTTAAGAATTATAGATTTTTTATTTTTAACTTCAATTACTTGTGCGAAGCATAACAGATGATAGAAATACGAAAATTTATGAGTAAGGAGCTAAAATGGGATAGAGTCATGAATAGGATGTAAGCGTCCGCTGAACACACCTTATGAATTCATCCTATAAGCCTTAATTTAGTCCCCACTTAAAAACTAGTGGGGACTAAAATTTATGACTACAAATCACCAGACATCCATCGCATCTCTTGCGAAAAAACGAAGAACATACAGTGCTGAATTTAAACAGCAGATCGTTCAGGCTTGTAAAGCACCGGACGTTTCAATTGCTTCGGTCGCTTTGCAACATGGATTGAATACAAATCTTGTATCCAAATGGATTCGCTTAATTGATGGTAAGCCAGGGAATGATCGCTCACCACTACCGAATAAACCTGCATTTATTGCCTTATCTTGCTCTGCACCATTAGATCCTACTCCTACTGACATGTTAACGGTTCAAATTACTTTACCCCACTCAAAAGCAGAAATTGGCTTGAAATGGCAGACATCAGAAATACCTGCCTTGGCAGAATTACTCAAGGCACTTGCAACATGATCCGCATTGATGAAATCTGGTTGTCTACTCAGCCCATGGACATGCGTGCAGGTATGGATACGGCCATGGCTCAGGTGGTGAGAGCCTTTGGCTACATCAAACCGCATTGTGCTTACCTGTTCTGTAATAAACGTGGCCATCGCATGAAAGTGCTGGTACATGATGGACTGGGCATCTGGCTGTGTGCCCGGCGTTTGGAACAGGGTAAATTTCACTGGGCTCAAGTTCACCAAGGTGAAACCGTGGCCCTCAGCCCGGAACAGTTACAGGCATTAATCCAAGGTTTGCCCTGGCAGAGAATTGGATTGCAGCAAGTGGTGAATATGCTCTAAACCAAGCTCGACCATTCTGCCATCCTCCAAACGTTCTATTTCATTATCTTCATGACCTCAGGCATACTGCGGTCATGAATACGCTGCCTGACTTAAGCCAACTGACCCATGAACAACTGCTGGAATTCACCAGACAGTTGGCGCTGCAGCATCAGTCTCTAGCACAATCAAACCAGCAATTAGATGCCAGAGTTCAACATCTTGAAGTCACCAATCAGCAATTAGATTCTAAAGTTCAACATCTTTCTATTCTCAATCAAAAATACGAGCATGAGCTCGCACTATTTAAACAGCACAAATTTGGCAGTAAAAACGAACATCTCACCGCAAAACAAATCCATCTGTGGGACGAAGCGGTTGAAGAGGATATCGCAGCAGTTGATTTGGAACTGGAGCGGCTGAATGCAGATAAAACCGATGCAGCGACACAGAAAGCCAAAACCAATAAACCTAAACGTCGACTGCTACCCGATCATCTACACACCATCCGTATTGAGCATGAACCTGCATCAACCCAATGCAGTTGTGGCTGCCAGTTACGTCGTATCGGCGAAGATATCAGTGAAAAACTGCATTTCAGACCGGCACAGTTCTATAAGGAACAGCATGTGCGTGGCAAATGGGTCTGTGATCAGTGTGACACCCTGACTCAGCAAGCGATGCCCGCCTATGTGATTGATAAAGGCATTGCTTCACCTGAACTGCTCAGCCATGTGCTGGTATCGAAGTATGCCGATCATTTGCCGCTGTACCGTCAGCGCCTGATCTATCAGCGGGCGGGCATTGATCTGTCCAGATCTACTTTATCTGACTGGATTGGTCGCTGCGGTGTGGAACTGGAACCTCTGGCGAATGCCTTAAAACAGGTGGTGCTGCAACAGCGGGTGATCCATGCCGATGAAACACCAGTCACCATCATGCGGATGGGTGATGATGAGAAAAAACCGAAGAAAGGTTATGTCTGGGCCTATGCCACTACACAGTACAATCCAGTTCAAGCGGTGATCTATGACTTTCAGGATAGCCGTTCAGGTCAGCATGCAGAAGAGTTCCTGAATGGCTGGCAGGGCCATCTGGTCTGTGATGATTACAGTGGTTATAAAGCACGCTTTAAATCAGGCGATGTCATTGAGGTGGGCTGCATGGCGCATGCACGTCGTAAATTCCATGAGCTACATGTGACTGGGAAAAGTCAGATCGCTGAACAGGCATTACTGATGATTCAGAAACTGTATGCGATAGAAGCAGAACTCAGGAAAAAGACCGATGGTACAGCGGAAGACCGCCGCGAATACCGACAACTGCATAGTCAACCAGTGATGCAACAACTATATGAATGGCTCAACCAACATCATCTGACAGTGCCATCGAGTTCTCCCACCGCCAAGGCGATCAATTACAGCCTAAAACGTTGGCAGGCACTCTGCCGCTATCTGGATGATGGTAATTTGCCTATAGATAATAACTGGATTGAAAATCAGATGCGCCCCTGGGCGTTGGGACGTAAGAACTGGCTGTTTGCTGGCTCGCTGCGCAGCGGCCAACGAGCTGCCAATATCATGACTTTAATCCAGTCAGCAAAGCTGAATGGACTGGATCCGTATGCCTATTTAAGTGATGTGCTGAAAAGGCTGCCGACGCATAAAGTGACCCAAATAGAAGAATTACTGCCACACCGCTGGAAATCCGACCAAAATTAAAAAATAGGCATGGGATTCAGCGGACGCTTACAATAGGATTAATAAATCATACGTTTCTAAGTGGTATTATTTCTAATATTAACGCTTAAATTACTGAACCATAGAGGGTCTATATGATTACAAAAGAAAACTATAATGATCTATATGCCTTTCTGATGGTGACACGTGAAGGAAGTTTTACTAAAGCAGCAGGTAAGCTAGGTGTTTCCCAGTCTGCTTTGAGTCATACCATTCGTGGACTGGAAGAGCGTTTAGGGATGTTATTGCTCACTCGGACTACACGTAGCGTTTCGCCGACAGAGGCTGGTGACAAGCTAAGACAGACGATTGGAGCGAGTTTTGATCATATAGATAATGAATTATCATTACTGTCGAAACTAAGAGATACACCAGCGGGAAATGTAAGAATAAATGCAAGTCATCATGCTATCCGTTATATGCTATTACCGAAATTAAAGCAATTAACGCAGCTTTATCCAGATATCAATATTGAGCTAACTGCAAATAATGGCATGGTTGATATTGTAGCGGAACGTTTTGATGCAGGGGTTCGTTTTGGTAGTCGGGTAGCGGAAGGAATGATCGCTGTTCGGATTAGTACAGATGTCAGAATGGTTGTGGTGGCATCGCCTGAATATCTTGCGCTAAAGGGCATCCCAGAAAAACCACAAGATTTGATTCAACATAACTGTATTGGCTATCGATTGTCTACTCAAGGTGGATTATATCAATGGGAATTCTTGGTTGAAGGCATTGAAACTAAAATTAAAGTTTCTGGGCAATGGGTCTTTAATGATTCTGAGCTTATTGCTGATGCAGTATTAGCTGGAGAAGGCATTGCTTACATTCCTGAAGAGCTTATTCAGGACAATTTATTACAAGGGCAATTAATAAAAGTATTGGATGAGTATGCAATAGCCTACCCAGGATTTCATTTGTATTATCCTCATCGTAGACAGCAGTCACCAGCTTTGAAACTTGTTATTGATACATTAAGAATAAATTAAATCATTGTTGGTGGCACATTAAGCTCATGGGAGTTCTGGCTATTTCTTTACGAAATGAGACCTTGAGGAAAACTTGTTTAACTGAAGCAAATATAAAAGTGCATTACAAATTTGACTGGCTTTGTTGCACAAAGATTTGAAATGCAAAGCGCTCCTAATTGAGCCAAATTTAAGGCGTAACTTGGGTAACTGGTCGACCTAATTCCGTAAATCTGTTGAAGACTGCTATACGTGCATGAATTTCATTCACCTGACTAGGAAAGCTTCTTGCCATTAATTTATCGCCTAATAATTTGATGCAATGCATCTTAGTTTCAACCAAACTGCGGCGATGATAGCCTGACCATTTTTTCCATAGTGTCCTGCCTAAACGTGTAACTGTTCGAAGTAATTCATTTCGCGCTAGCGAGCTACTCTTTGTATCTTTCCATGGTTTCGCATTTTTTCTAGGTGGAATCACCGCATGCCCTTGCCGATCTGCAATGACCTGACGGCATTGCTTGGTGTCATAAGCTCCATCGGTATAAACAGAGTCAATCTGCTCATCTTGAGGAATCTGATCGAGTAAATCACCAAGCACTTGTGAATCACTCACATTATTTGTAGTGAGTTGAATAGCGCGTATTTGAAGGGTTTTGGCATCTATACCAATATGAAGTTTACGCCATTGGCGACGATATTCAGGTCCATGTTTCTTGCGTTTCCATTCGCCCTCACCTAGAAACCTCATCCCTGTAGAGTCTATGAGTAGATGCAGCCCATCGCTACTTTTTTGGTAGCTGATAGCAATATCAATATGCTTTTGTCTTCTACAAAGCGTACTGTACGAATAGCACTGATATTCGGGGCTGCTCAGCCGCAAAGTTTAATCAGACTTTGCACAAAGCCAGTGACCATACGTAAAGATAGACGGAATAAGGATTTAATCATTAAGCAGCATTGGATAGCTGCGTCGGAGTAGGTTTGATTTCGCCCTTGTTTGCCTTTTGATGGATCATACCATTGCGTAGCAGGATCAAACCAAATGGCAATATTTCCGCGACTCATGAGTGCTCGGTTATATGCGGGCCAATTGGTTGTGCGGTAGATTTTGTGTGTAGGCTTCTTCATTTGAAAATTATATCGCTGAAAAAGCCTTTACAGATAGGTTTGTGCAACAAAGCCGCTTTAATGTAAAAGTCCCCATAAATCTATGAGGGCTTTTTACTTTGATCACTTGATAGTGATTATGACTGTTTTAATATGATTGGCTTCTAGCTCTGTGACTTCAAAGTGTGCTCCTTGATAATCTAGAGTTGAACCAACTTCTACCACACCATTACATTTATCAAGAATCAGTCCTGCAACACTGATATAGCTAGCATCTTCTTCAAATAGATCTAATCCGGATACAAGCTCAAGTTGATACAAATCAAGCATGCCAGATGCTTTCCATCTGTTATCGTCCAGTTCGATTAAATCAAGTTGTTCATCAGCATCAGGGAACTCACCTGCAATTGCTTCAAACACATCCAAAGGGGAAATTAAGCCTTGTATGTTCCCAAACTCATCATTAACTAAGACTAATGAGCCTTTAGATGTTCTTAGAGTATTAATTGCATTAATAACTTTCATTTTTTCAAAAATGAAAATTGGACGATAGCGTTTAAGAAGCGTTTTAAGTTGTTCTTCATCATCTAGTACTTCTAATATTTCTTTAGCACGAACTACACTCAAGACCTTATCTAAGCTACCTCGACACACTGGGAACAAACTGTGTGGAACAGACAGTATCTGCTCACGAATCTTCTCAGGTGTTTCATTAATATTTATCCAAGAGATTTGACTGCGAGGAGTCATAATCGTTGCTACAGATCGTTCAGCCAGTGTTAATACACCACCAATCATGTAACGCTCTTCATCCGCAAATGCTTCTTGGGCTTCAGCATGATGGGCACTATCTGAGATAGTTTCCATTTTTCCACCCATCATTCTTAAAATTGAGTCTGCAGTACGATGGCGTAATGGAATTTTGGATTCGTGCTTTCTAGCATTACGCTGAGAGAACTGATTAAACGCTTCAATTAAGATCGCGACACCAATACCTGCATAAATATAGCCCTTAGGAATATGGAAACCAAAGCCTTCTGCTATCAAACTGATACCAATTAAGAGTAAGAAACTTAAACAAAGGATGATTACTGTTGGATGACGATTTACAAAACGAGTCAAAGGTTTAGAAGCAACTAACATAACAACCATAGCTACAATCATAGCTACCATCATCACATAAATATTATCAACCATCCCAATCGCAGTAATAACAGAATCAAGAGAGAAAACCGCATCCAATACTACGATTTGTGCAACAACTGCTGTGAAGCTTGCATACACAACATTCGTAGTCACTTGAACTTCAGTATGGCCTTCCATCCTTTCATGCAGCTCACTGACTGCTTTATAAAGCAGGAATAAACCACCAAGTAAAAGAATTAAATCACGTCCGGAGAATGTCCAATCAAAGATTGTAATCAGAGGTTTTGTTAAAGTGACTAACCAAGAAATTGCAAATAACAAGCCTAATCGCATTAAGAGTGCAAGGGAAAGTCCTATTAAACGGGCTTTATCACGTTGCTCTGGAGGAAGCTTATCGGCCAAAATAGTAATAAAGACCAGATTATCAATACCAAGAACAATTTCTAGAACGATCAGCGTTAATAAGCCAATCCAAATTCCAGGGTCTAACAAAAACTCCATCAGTTTGTACCTCTAATGAGTCTATTAGGAATTTTGCTTTTTCTTGAGTTGATACTCGGCGAAGGGTCCATAAAATTAACCTGTTCAATTTATCTAAAATTATTATGCATGATCTTTAAGTTTAGAGTTTAAATTTTTATAAGTAATCTAGAATGTGTATAGAAGTAAAAATGTGTTCTGAGTAAGAAGCAGGTCAAGCTATTAGGCAAAGTAAAAAATGCTTTCACTTTGTATAATCAATTGTTGTTTTACTGAAATTAATCAGTCAAAGATTTACATTTGAAACTCGATTCAGTATTCTTTCGCTAATCATTAAGTGATTCGATCATATGCTAGCTAATAAGTTATCAAAACTTATTCTCGTATTTGTCCTGTTTTTGTTTGCTATAACAACGACGGGGATTTATACGTGGGCGCCAGTTTTTGCTAAAAATATTGATCATCATCATGAATTGAATATTTTTGTTGAAGCTGAAGATTCAAGTCAATGGTCTTTGGTTCATCATGAAGATGACCAAAAATCGTCTATAGACGATACTAAAAATCATAATTGGAAAAGCTATGATGAACCACAGTTTCATCATTCAATAAAACCAGATCAAACCGAGAATCACTTTACGATTGATCCCATATTTATTTTAAGTTTTATTTTTCCTCTTATATTACTTTTTCTGGGGCTATTTGAAAGGCCAATTCGTGTATACGATTTTAGGAAAAGAATATTCTATTTATTTAATTCCTATACATTTACAAAAGATCTAATTGTTCTAAGAAATTGATTCACCTATACAAAAAATAATTTCCATTTTTTTTGTATAGGTGAAGTCATGTCTAAAAAATATCAGATATTCCTTGCCTGTGGTTTAGTAGCAACAGCGACTCAATTATTTGCAGAATCTAATTACGCACAGCTACAACAACAGGTAATTTTAAACGATTCAATTTTGAAGAGTTTACAAAAGTCTCAGCAAGCATATGAAATTAATCAAAAATATGCAGGTAGATTGTCTAATCCAACGTTTAATGTTGAATTAGATAATCTTGGTAATTCGGATTTGAAACAACTAGATGGACCAACAACAATGATTGGTCTATCGCAGGACATTCCTCTCAATAATAAACTTGCTTTACGTAAACAATTGGCGGGTTTTCAGGGCAATAGTAATCAATTTGAAATTGTTAAACGCCAAGCTGAACTAAAAGCCGATTTACGTTTATGTATGTCAAATTGGTATATAGCGTCAAAACGTGCAGAGATTTATTCCACTGAAAGTAAATTGAATGCACGCCAAGCGAATGTATTAAATGAGAAATTAAAATTTGGACGGGTGATTCCATCAGATGTGCAACTGAGTTCAGCTTTATCCTCTGAGGCTAAATTACGTCACCAAAATGAACTTAAAAAAGTTCAATTCCAAAAAAATCTCTGTGGAAAATTTATCACTGCACTTCCTGAAGCTGCAATTGAAGTTCCTTTGAGTATTAATTTTTCAGATAAAGTCAGTTTATCTGAGCAAGAAGCATCGATTAAAAAGCAATTAGCCCAAACGCAATTTGATCTCGCGAAAAAAGAGGCTGTACCAGACATCACATTTGGGGTGGGTGTACGTAACTATCAAGAAACCAGTGATAAAGTATTTTTGGTATCAACCTCTATTCCATTATCGGTTTTCAACCGTAATAAGGGAAACATTGCACTTGCCCAAGCAGAACAAACAAATGCTGAAGCACTTTCTGAATTGATCACGCGTAATTCTAAAATTGATCTAGAAAATAAAGCTATAGAAATCTCTAACTTGATTGATTCAATTAAACAATTTGATCAAACCGTTTTACCTGCGACCAAAGAAAGTTTACGTATCGCTGAAATGGCTTATCAAGCAGGGAAAATTTCATTGTTGGAATTTAACAGCATTAAACAGATATGGTTGGATAAACATCTTGCCCGTTTTGATTTGTGGTTGGCTTTGCAAAATCAAATTGCAGAAGTTGAACGAAATTATGTAACCAATTTAAATCAAGAATAAGGGTGAATGATGATGAACAAACCAACAAATAAAATTGTGGCTACAGGTGCAATAGCTTTACTGATCGTACTGTGTGCATTGGCTTGGTATAAAACAAGCAATAAATCACAAACTTCATCAGCACATGGGGAAGCGACTGAAGAGAAAGTTGCAGTCGCTGGTGATGAGAAAGGTCCACATGGGGGGCGTTTATATCGTGATGGCGATTTTTCAGCCGAAGTAAAAATCTTTGAAGAAGGAGTTGAGCCACACTTACGAGTGTATGGCTATTTCAAAGATAAACCATTAAAACCAAATGAAATTAATGCCAATATCTTTATTAAGCGTTTAGATGCAGAACAAACTATTACTTTTAAGCCTGAAAGTGATTACCTAATTGGTAATGAAATTGTTTATGAACCACATTCATTCTTGATGGTCATTAATGTTGATTATCAAGGTAAAAAACATAGTTGGAAGTGGGATACCAAAGAAGGCCGTGTCACCATGCTTGATAGCAGTATCAAAAGCAGTGGTTTGGAACTTCTTAAAGTTGAACCAATGATGTTTGAAAATGCACTGGAACTCAAAGGTGAGCTTAAGTTCCCTGATAATTTTGAAAGTTTTATCACACCAAAAGCGAGTGGGACTTTAATTAAAACGTATAGCACGATTGGTGACAAAGTGAGTCAAGGTGATCTTTTAGCGACAGTACAAAGCCAAGACCTCATCCGTTTAAATGCTGAGCGTTCTATAGCGATGGATACATTGCAATTTTCTCGCAAAAAGATGGAACAAGAACGTACATTATTCCAAAAAAGAGTTTCACCTGAAATTGATTATATTAACGCTCAACGCGAGTTTGAAGATGCGCAAATTCGTGCCAATGAGCTGAACAGCTTAATCCGTTCATATGGTGATTCTGGTAATGGTACGATTGAAGTCAGAGCGGCAATGTCGGGTACGATTCTACAGGTACTTGGTGCTGTTGGTTCCAATGTTACTCCTGCATCACCGCTATTCAAAATAGCCAATACCTCACAGTTGTTAGCCGTAGTCAATGTTCCTGCTGACAAACTAAATGAGATCAATCCAGACAATAAAGTAACTGTTAAGCCTCAAACTCAAACAGGCACAGAGGAAGCTTTAGGGCGTATCAAATACATCAGTGATGTGATTGATCCGAAAACACGAACTGCACAAGTCTTTATTGAAATCTCGAACCAATTCAAATGGCGCTCAGGGCAGTTAATTACGGCTCAAATATTTGAAAAGCAAACGATGAAGCAGATGGTTGTCCGTGAAGATGCCTTACAGACCTTCCGTGATTGGGATGTCGTATTTATTCGAGTGGGTAATGACTTTGAAGCACGTCCTCTAGAGTTAGGCGATAAATTTAATGGTTACGTTGAGGTTAAATCTGGCCTGAAAGCAGGACAAGTTTATGCAGCAGGTAACTCATATTTACTGAAAGCAGAGCTAGGTAAATCTGGCGCTACTCATGATCACTAAGGGGTAGCGATTATGTTTGATCAAATTGTAAAACTCTCGATTAAGAATCGTTGGCTGGTACTCATCATCTTCTTATTTGTCGGAGCATTTGGCGTTTATAACTATTTTAAACTGCCCATCGATGCTGTACCCGACATTACTAACGTACAAGTTCAAATTAACAGTGAAGCACAGGGTCTATCTCCACTGGAGATGGAGTCACAGGTCACTTACCCAATTGAAACGGCTTTGGCAGGGATTCCAAATCTAGACTACACACGTTCTGTATCAAGATATGGTTTGTCTCAGGTCACAGCTATTTTCAAGGAAGGCACGGACATTTATTTTGCTCGTCAAATTGTCAATGAGAAACTTCAAGGTGTTACTCCAAACCTTCCGAGTGGAATATCGACTTCAATGGGACCCGTTTCTACTGGTCTTGGCGAAATCTTTATGTACACGGTGGAAAATGCGAAAAATAATCAGAACCCACTTTCACCGACTGATCTCCGGACATTACAAGATTGGGTCATTAAGCCCCAGTTGCGGAATGTTGAAGGTGTAAATGAAATCAATACAATTGGTGGATATTTAAAGCAGTTTGTTGTACAGCCTGACTATGCTTACTTGCGCAGCATTGGACTAGATCAACAAGATGTTTTGGATGCCATTTCAAAGAACAGCATGAATAAAGGTTCAGGTTATATTGAGAAGAATGGCGAACAGTATTTAATTCGTTCTGATTCTCAAATTAGCTCTATTGAGCAAATTCAGAATATTCCGATCACCACAAGTAGTGGTTATATTTTACGACTTAAAGATGTTGCTAAAATTTCAATAGGTCACGAGCTGCGTACAGGAGCAGCAACCAAGGATGGTCAGGAAATTGTTCTTGGTACAGCCTTTATGTTGATTGGTGAAAACTCTCGAAATGTTGCACATGCAGTAGATCAAAAATTACAGCAAGTTCAAAAGTCTCTACCTGAAGGCGTTGAAGCGAAAGCTGTGTATAACCGTACTACATTGGTTGATGCCACCATTGAAACAGTGAAAAAGAATTTACTAGAAGGGGCCATTCTTGTCATTGTTGTTTTGTTTGTTTTTCTTGGGCATTTCCGTGCTGCGCTTATTACAGCGATGGTTATTCCTTTATCTATGCTCATGACCATTACAGGTATGGTGAATCAGAAAATCAGTGCAAACTTGATGAGCTTGGGGGCTTTAGACTTCGGGATTATTGTTGATGGTGCGGTTGTTATTGTGGAAGCTTCACTTGCTAAATTAGCTATGAAGCAAAAAGAGCTGGGACGAATACTGACGAGACAAGAGCGTTTTACGACTGTTTTTGAAGCGACTAAAGAATCAAGAAAAGCCATTCTGTATGGTCAACTTATTATTATTTTGGTGTATTTGCCAGTAATGACCTTAACAGGTGTTGAAGGCAAAATGTTTACCCCTATGGCTGCAACAGTGGTGATGGCATTGGTTGCAGCAATGATCCTGTCGGTAACATTTGTACCAGCAATGGTTGCTCTAGTTACCGCAGGTAAAATCAAAGATGAAGAATCTAAAATTATTCATTTTATTAAAAAGCTTTATAACCCAGTTTTAGATTGGTCGCTTAATCATCGCTATTTATTAGTTGTATTTGTTGCGGTGTTTTTTGTATTTAGTGCAAGCCTTTCAACACGTTTAGGCTCTGAATTTATCCCATCCTTGGATGAAGGTGATGTTGCACTACATGCTCTTCGTATTCCGGGTACATCTCTGACTCAAGCAATAGAAATGCAATATGCACTTGAGAAAGAAATTAAAAAGATTCCTGAAGTTCAAACCATCTTTGCCAAAGTAGGTACTGCGGAAATTGCAACCGACCCTGTTCCACCTAATGTGGCAGATAACTTCATCATGTTAAAACCGCGTAACGAATGGCCGAATCCTGATAAGGAAAAATCTGCTGTCGTTGCTGAAATTGAGCGTGTTTCTAAAGGTGTGTATGGAAATAACTACGAGTTTACTCAGCCAATTCAAATGCGTTTCAATGAGCTTATTTCAGGTGTTCGTACTGATGTTGCGGTCAAAATCTATGGGGATGATTTAGAGCAGCTATTGGAATTAGGTAATCGTGTTTCGGATGTGTTGGAAGAGGTAAATGGCACGGCTGATTTGAAAGTTGAACAGATGTCTGGTTTACCCATGGTATCCGTTGAACTCAAAAAAGACATGATCGCCAACTACGGTTTAGACGCTGAAGATGTACAGGAGCAGGTTTCAAGCCTAATTACAGGACAAACAGCAGGTAAGGTTTTTGAGGGTGACCGTAAGTTCGATATTGTGGTTCGTATGGATCAAAACTCAGTTACTGACTTAGAAAAAATCTATCAAATTCCTTTCAACTTACCTGATGGCTCAAGTGTACTGATGTCAGAATTAATTGAGTTGAAGAATATTCAAGGTCCAAACCAGATTTCTCGTGAGAATGGTAAACGTCGAATTGTAATCACAGCGAATGTACGCGGTACAGATATTGGAAGTTACATCGCGGAAGCTCAGTCAAAGTTAGATTCCGAATTTCAATTACCTGAAGGCTATTGGCTCACTTGGGGCGGTACATTTGAGCAAATGGAGTCTGCTACAAATAGGCTCTTAATTGTAGTTCCAATTGCTTTGATTCTAATTTTTGCCATGATCTATATGGCACTCGGTAATTTTAGAAATAGTGTGTTGGTATTTACAGGCGTTCCTTTTGCTTTAACAGGCGGTGTAATCGCATTAGCTTTGAGAGACATACCATTTTCAATATCTGCTGCGGTTGGCTTTATTGCACTATCAGGTGTAGCTGTATTGAATGGCTTAGTCCTTGTATCTGCGATTCAGCGCTTAACAAGCCAAGGAGAAGAGCTTGTTGAAGCAGTAAAGCATGGTGCACTAGAACGACTTAGACCTGTACTCATCACAGCATTGGTTGCCTCTTTAGGTTTCATTCCAATGGCATTTAATGTCGGGATTGGTTCTGAAGTACAACGACCTATTGCAACCGTGGTGATTGGTGGAATCATTTCCTCTACGTTGCTGACTTTGATTATCTTGCCGACACTTTATATTTGGTTTAACCAAAAACGTCGAAAGAAATCAGAAGATTTTGCTGAACAGCAAGAAGCCTAGAAGAACTTTTGATGACTAGCATGATGCGAGATAAAAAGTTTAAATTTTTTAGTGTGTGGCTAGCCTGCATCATCAGTCTTGCACTATGCCTGCATTTTAATGAGCATGTGACTGAAATAAGTCTTCAAGAGCATGACTATGTGGATGCAATTCACTCTCACCATCATGAAGTAAATCAGCAGTATTCACATAGTCATCAAGATAATCTTTATGAACATTTTGTTGGCTATGAAGCTATCAAAGCAATTGCAGTCATTTTACTTCTGTTAAGTATTCGGATTTTTGACCGAACTAAAAATTATATTTTTTTAATGGCAAGCCGTATTTTCAAACCACCAAAAACTTCAATGAGTTCTCAATTCATTATTTATTTTGGAGTTTGATTTATATGCAAATTATTGATTCACATTTTGTGAAGTTAAAAAACTACTTAAAGCTCTTTATTGCTCTAAGTATATTACTTGTTAGTCCTGCACTTTTTGCACATGGCGTAGCAGAAGGTGATAAGGGCTATATTCAAGAAATTTATGGTGTCCATGTGATTCCATTCATTTATTTGGGGGCCAAACACATGGTCACTGGATATGACCATTTATTATTTCTCGTTGGTATTATTTTCTTCTTATACCGTATGAAAGATATTGGTTTATATGTCAGCTTATTTGCCATTGGTCATTCAATTACCATGCTCATAGGTGTGTATTACAACATTTCAATGAATGCCTACATTATTGATGCAATCATTGGTTTTTCTATTGTTTATAAAGCTTTAGATAATTTAGGTGCTTATCAACGTTGGTTCGGTTTTCAGCCCAATACAAAAATTGCCACACTGATTTTTGGTTTGATTCATGGTTTTGGTTTAGCTGTGAAAATTCAAGAATATGAAGTGCCAGATGATGGTCTGCTTGCGAATTTGATCTCATTCAACATTGGTGTCGAATTAGGGCAATTCATGGCATTAGCTATCATTTTATTGCTGATGACGATGTGGAGAAAAACGCCTTATTTCTTCAAAACAGCATATCAAAGTAATGTCTTTTTAATGTTCTTTGGTTTTTTACTTGTTGGCTATCAACTTACCGGCTTCATTATTCAATAAGGATCTAAATTATGTATAACGCTGAAATTCCAAAAGATGTTGAACTACCATCTTCAAAAAAACTACTTAAATCAACGGCTATTGCAGCTGTAAGCGCTATCGTTGTTTTAGTGACCTGTGTGATGCCTGCTGAGTATGCGATTGACCCTACAGGGATTGGTAAAGTACTTGGATTAAGCAAAATGGGTGAGATCAAACAATCCTTAGCGGAAGAATCAGAAAATGGGATAGGAGAAGCTCAAGTGGCTTCAATTCCAAATCAAGTTAAACAGGAAACTGAAAATTTAAGTAGTGCATTACCATTGGGTTCATCTTCAAAAATGCCGATGCCTCCAATTGCCAAAGAAACAATTTCACTTGAGTTAAAACCAAATCAGGCAACGGAAGTGAAGCTAAGTATGCCTAAAGATGCGAGTGTAGCCTTTGATTGGAAGTCTTCAGGTGGTGGCTTAAACTACGACACACATGGTGATGCTGTAAATGCACCAAAAGGTTTCTATCATGGCTATGGTAAAGGGAAAAATGAAACTGCTCAACAGGGAACATTAACTGCTGCATTCGATGGTAAGCATGGCTGGTTCTGGCGCAATCGTACTGAAAATACAATCACTGTGACTCTAAATGTAGAAGGTCAATTTAGTGAAATGAAAAAAGTCTTTTAATTTTTAAAATTCCAGATGAGGTTTAGACCTCATTTGGAACCTGTTCTGCATAACAATTAGGTTCTAAATAAAGGAGTCCCTAAAATGCTAGAAGTATTAAAAAACACAACATATAGGCATTTGTTCTTAGCTCAAGTCATTGCTTTGATTGGTACGGGACTCATTACGATTGCGTTAGCTTTGCAGGCATATGATATTGCCAAGGGTGAAGCAGCTCAGGTACTTGGGATAGCGCTGGCAATCAAAATGATTGCATATATTGGTGTTGCACCTATTGCTTCAGCATTTGCGGAACGACTACCACGTAAAAAAGTTTTAGTAGTTTTAGATATCATTCGTGCTTTAACAGCATTATGTCTGCCTTTTGTCACTCAGATTTGGCAAATTTATGTCTTAATTTTTATTTTACAATCTGCATCTGCTGCCTTTACACCAACATTTCAAGCCATGATTCCTGACGTATTGCCTGAAGAAAAAGAATATACAAATGCGTTGTCACTTTCACGTTTAGCCTATGATTTAGAAAATATCATTAGCCCAATGTTGGCTGGATTTCTTCTGACCTATATTAGCTATCACAATTTGTTTTTAGGAACAGTAATTGGTTTTATTGGCTCAGCTCTATTTGTTGTCAGTGCAAAACTACCTATTGCTAAAGTACCTGAGTTTAAAGGTATCTACAGCCGTATAAAGCAAGGGACAAAAATTTATTTTAATACACCGCGTCTAAAAGCACTTTTGGCACTAAATCTGGCAATTGCATCAGCCAGTGCAGTCGTTATCGTAAATACAGTCGTTCTTGTTCAAACGACCTTTGGCTTGACGGAAAAAGCGACGACATGGGCATTTGGTTTATTTGGTTTGGGTTCAATGTTGGCAGCCTTCATATTGCCTATAGTCTTAGAAAAGTTAAATGATCGCTCTGTCATGTTAACTGGTACGGCAATTTTGGTAGCTGGCCTGTTCTGCGGATATTTAATATCTTCTTATAGAGGGCTTTTAGTTTTGTGGTTTATTTTAGGGATAGGATATTCTGTATCACAAACGCCTACAGGTCGTTTAATACGTAAATCTGCATCGAGTGAAAATAGGACTTCATTGTTCGCTGCCCAATTTGCATTTTCTCATGCTTGTTGGCTGATTACTTATCCATTGGTAGGATGGTTAAGTACTAATGTGGGAACATTATTTACTTTTGTCCCTATGGCAATCATAGCTTTAATCGCAATGTCTTTTGCTTTTTTCATTTGGCCAAAACAGGATGACTTGATTTTAGTTCATTCACATGATGATTTACCTGCGGATCATGAGCACTTAGTGAATCACAAGCATGGTAAAAGGCATGAACATGAATATGTGATTGATGAATATCATCAGAAATGGCCTAAATAGATGATTGCTTATCTATTCTTGTTTTTGAGTGCCTTTGGAGCGGCTACGCTACTTCCTTTACAGTCTGAATCTGTTCTAGCAGGATTATTGGTACTCGGTGAATATTCTATTGTTTTACTAATCCTAGTAGCTACAGTGGGAAATGTCCTTGGTTCTTGTCTAAATTGGTGGTTTGGTATGAAACTGGAACTTTTAAAGAATAAAAAGTGGTTTCCTATTTCAGAAAGCAAATTACTACGAGCCCAAAATTTATATATGCAATACGGATCAGCAATATTATTTCTAAGTTGGGTTCCGATCATTGGCGATCCTATTACCTTAGTCAGTGGTGTATTAAAAGAGAAGTTCATTAAATTTTTATCAATTGTTATTTGTGCAAAATTATTAAGATATATTTTTATTTATTTGCTTTATCTTGGTATTTTTTAAGTAAATTTTGAACATTTTGTTTAAATAATGTACAGTTTAACTTCTTTATATCTTGAATATTAATTTAAAGAGGGTGTTATGAGCAAAATTTTATTTTTTTCTTTATTGATACTTACAGTGACAAATGTAAATGCCCATTCAGGCGGTACAAATTCACAGGGTTGCCATACCAATAGCAAAACAGGTGATCATCACTGTCATTAACAAAGAGTGAGTTGAGCACAGTTTTTAAGTGATATAACAAACTGTGCTCTTTTTTATGTATAACGTTTAATTAGGGCTAAGAAGTCATTCAAATCTTCTTCATTTATTTTTTCTAAATCACTAAGTACATGCTCTCTAAGATGAAGCTCAATTAGTTCATTCATTAAACCTGTTATTGCTCCTTTTATGGCGGCAATTTGTTGTAGAACTTCGATACAAGAAATATTTTCAGATAATAAGTTCTGCTCTATGGCATTGGTTTGACCTTGTATCCGTTTTATACGGTTCATGATTTTTTTGTTTTGATTTAAGTGAGACATAGCTTTTACTCATAAAAAATATATACTGTGGGGGAGTATCTATTGTGGCACATTCAAATGCAATATTTAAGTAATGTAAAAAGTAACCATACCCATCAATTTGATGAGGGGAATCCTTTAGCACAAAAGAAAATTTTGATAGCAACCATTTTAACTGGCGTGATGATGGTCTTTGAAATTTTTGGGGGATGGTTTTTTAATTCAATGGCTTTGTTAGCAGATGGGTGGCATATGAGTTCACATATGCTGGCGTTAGGCTTAGCATATTTTGCGTATAGAATGGCTCGGAAATATTCACAAGATCAGCGTTTTTGCTTTGGCACTTGGAAAATTGAAATTTTAGCCGGTTACTCAAGCGCTATTCTATTGATGGTCGTTGCTGTATTTATGGGGATTCAGTCTGTTGAGCGTTTAATGAATCCAGTTAATATTCACTACAATGAAGCAATTTCAATTGCTGTAATTGGATTGATTGTAAATTTCGTATGTGCATGGTTGCTGCATGACAGTAGTCATCACCATCATCACGGTCATAAGCATGACCACCATCATCATGACCATGCTCACAATCATGATAATCATGACTTAAATCAAAAGGCTGCTTTTTTACATGTTGTGGCTGATGCAGTGACTTCTATATTGGCAATTATTGCATTGTTTGCCGGTAAGTTTTTTGGTTGGGACTTTCTGGATGCTGTATTGGGTATTGTAGGTGCCATCTTGGTCGCACACTGGTCTTGGGGATTAATTCGTGAAACAGGTAAAACCTTACTTGATGCTGAAATGGAACATCCTGTAGTTGGTGAAATTATTGAAGTCATTGAAGAATTAGATGCGCAGGCTGTTATTACTGATATTCATGTTTGGAAGGTAGGAAAAGGTAAATTTTCTTGTATTCTTTCATTAGATTCTGATAGCAATAAGCTGACAGCCGATAGTGTCAGAAAAGGGCTCTCTATACACGAAGAAATCGTTCATGTTTCCGTAGAGATAAATCGAATAACTCAGTTTCAAGTTGCTATATAACCTACTCAAATTAAGCAGGTCAAACAACCTGCTTAATTTTTATTACGAGAAACTTATTTATATGAATTGTTCAAAATTTATTTCAATACCTTATTACCTGAAAGCACTGTTAGCATTACATCTCGCAGCTTCATTAACGAGAGTCATAAAGCTAATTCAATCGAGGTTCTGTTTGGATGAACATGCAATGACTGGGCTGCGAATAAGAAAGTCGGTATTCTGTTCATCATTTTTAGATATTTTGTTTGAGGGAAGTTATTTCTACGCTAATTCAAATGGCTGATGTTCTAGAATATATAAAGAGAGAAGTAATAATTAGTTGAATTTTCCTTTATTTTACAATTAATTGTAAAAACAATAATAAGTGAGGAAATTATGGTTTTTTAGTCTAAAGAGTAAATGTTGTTATTGTAGTGCTAGTATCGATACAATTTTTATCATGTGATTTTACTATATGCAAAATCAGGTAGCCGAAAAGGCTGGTGTCCCCATATTAACGTTAGCTGCATTAGGTGTGGTTTTTGGAGATATTGGTACGAGCCCACTTTATGCGTTAAAAGAAAGCTTCCATGCAACACATGGTATGCCTATCAATGAAATTAATATTTTGGGAATTCTCTCTTTAATATTTTGGACTATTACCCTGATTGTCTCGCTTAAATATGTCATGGTGATCATGCGAGCCGATAATAATGGTGAGGGGGGAATCATGGCATTGTTAGCTTTGAATCTTCGTCAAAAGGGGCTCTCGAATAGAACAAAAATAATTATTACTACTTTAGGATTTATTGGAGCATCTTTATTTTTTGGGGATGGAATCATCACCCCTGCAATGTCAGTGTTATCTGCGGTTGAGGGTTTGTCTATTGCTACACCTACACTTGCAAAATACATTGTCCCTATCAGTATCGGAATTTTAACAGCTTTGTTTTTAGTACAAAGGCATGGCACGGCTATAATGGGGAAGTTTTTCGGTCCTATCACTTTATTGTGGTTTTTAGCCATCGGTGGATTAGGGGGGATGAGTATTATTCAAAGCCCTTCAATTTTGGCCTTTTTGAGCCCGCATTGGGGAATTTCTTTTATCCTCACTAACCCGCTAATTTCTTTTTTTGTGATGGGGGCTGTGGTATTGACCGTGACAGGCGGTGAGGCCCTTTATGCTGACATGGGACATTTTGGTGTTGCACCAATTCGGTTCGGTTGGTTCCTTATCGTACTGCCTTGTTTAATTCTGAATTATGCAGGACAAGGTGCTCTATTACTTCGAGATCCTACTGCTATTTCTAATCCATTTTATTTATTAGTTCCGTCATTGTTACTCTATCCAATGATTGTACTTGCTACTGCTGCCGCGGTTATCGCATCACAAGCATTAATCAGTGGTGTATTTTCAATGGCAAAACAAGCAATCCAGTTAGGGTATTTACCTCGTTTAACGATACAGCATACTTCTGAATCAGAAATGGGCCAAATTTATATTCCTTTTTTAAATTGGCTTTTATTTATTTCTATTATTGCAGTTGTTCTATTGTTTAAAAGTAGTAGCAATTTAGCAGGAGCCTATGGTCTAGCTGTTACTGTGACTATGTTCTGTGACACTCTTCTGGTTGGGTTTTTAGCTTATAGTTATTGGAAATGGAAGACTTGGAAACTTATTCTATTTATTGTTCCATTCGTTGTAATTGATTTGGTACTCCTAAGTTCAAACCTATTAAAATTCTTTATTGGTGGGTGGATGCCTGTAGTGGTTGCCCTTATTGTTTTCACATTAATGATGATCTGGAAGAGAGGTAGGGGGGAGCTTCAGGCAAAACTTCAGAGCGATACACTACCTTTAGATATGTTCATTCAACATGTAGATGATTCGGTTAATAAAGTTACTGGAACTGCCGTCTTCCTCACGGGTACACCAAATGTTGTTCCCCATGCACTTTTGCATAATTTAAAGCACAATAAAATTCTGCATGAACGAAATGTATTGGTTACAGTTGATGTCCAAGATATACCGTATGTTTCTAAGGATGATAGGTTTCTTGTTGAACAGTTAGAGCTAAACTTCTTTCGGATTAAATTGAATTATGGTTTTAAAGAACAACCCAATTTACCTATAGAGCTTGAAGCTGTTTTTGATGCTTATCATATTGAATTTAATCTAATGGAAATCAGCATCTTCGTTTCACGTGAACGAATTATTTCTAAACAGAATAAGCTCTTAGATAAATGGAGAGAACAAATATTTTCGAGTATGCATAAGAATACTAGTCCTATCAGTGATTTTTACCAGATTCCATCGAATCGTGTGGTAGAGATCGGTAGTCAAATAGAAATATAAAGATATAAAAAACAGTCGAAGCTTATACTTCGACTGTTTAAATTACATAGAAAGAAAGTTAAAGCAAATTAAACCAATTAATGCTGAAGCTGCAAGGACGTACATCACTTTGAGCTGGAAATGAAATAAGCCAACCAAAGCTACAAGTGCAATTAACGCACCAACAATATCGAAAGAGCCGTTAAAACCTGTTGGCCAAAGTACATGATAAGCAAAAAATAGGGCAAGGTTAAGAATCACACCAACAACTGCGGCTGTAATAGCCGTTAACGGAGCTGTAAATTTGAGCTCATTATGTGTTGATTCGATAATTGGTGCACCAGCTAAAATAAAAACAAAGGAAAACAGGAAAGTAAACCAAGTGACTATGCTTGCTCCAATGGTGCCCGCCAAGAATAAATGATCTGAGCCTAAGAGTGCTTGATTGAATGCTCCTAAAAAGCCAACAAATGCGACCACCATAATTAAAGGGCCGGGCGTGCTTTCACCTAGAGCTAAGCCATCTATCATTTGAGTCGGACTTAACCAACCGTAATAGCTTACAGCACCCTGATAAACATAAGGCAATACTGCATAGGCACCACCAAAGGTGAGCAGGGCTGCTTTCGTAAAGAACCAAGCCATTTGGGTGTAAGTATGATCCCACCCCAGCGTTAAGCTTAGGCTCAGGATTGGAATAAACCACAGTAGACCACCAATTAGCAGAATACTGCCCAATCGTTTCCAGCTAAAGATCGCATGTTCAGGTGTAGGAGTATCATCATCAATTAAAGCACGACCATAATCTTTTTTATTCTGCTGGTGTGCGTTTCCACTAGAAAATAGGCTTGGATATTTTTTACTGGTTAGATAACCAATGATTGCGGCAGAGAGCACAATTAAAGGAAAGGGTAAGTTGAAGAAAAATATAGCAATAAATGAAAGGGCTGCAATCAGCCATAAAAATTTATTTTTAAGTGATCGACTGCCGATTCGATGTGTTGCATGAAAAACAATGGCAACAACAGCAGGTTTAATACCGTAAAAGAGCCCTGCAATAATGGCTACATCACCAAATTTTACATAAACCCATGAAAGACCAATTAAAATAAATAGTGAGGGTAGTACAAAAAGAATCCCTGCAACTAAACCACCGACGGTTCTATGCATTAACCAACCGATATAAGTTGCTAATTGTTGTGCTTCAGGACCCGGTAAGAGCATACAATAGTTCAGTGCATGCAAAAATCGCTTCTCTGAAATCCACCGCTTTTGTTCAACCAGTTCTTGGTGCATGACCGCAATTTGACCTGCGGGCCCCCCAAAACTAATGAACCCCAATTTAAGCCAGAATAGGAATGCTTGCCAAAATGAAACTGACTGTATCTCTTGTTCTGGTTGTATAACAAGTTCTTGTTCCATGATTATTCTCTTGATAGGTTGGCATATAAGCCATCGAAAATGTGATTCGATAATGCAAATAATTGGTCATCGTCACTTATCTGACTTCGAATTCCTTGAATAACTTTTTCAATACCGATCGCTTCTGGAGGCTCAATTCCTCCTACATCAAGGTAATGAACAATTTCAGCGATTTTCTTTAATGCGGGTGTTTCTAGATCAAAACTATGTAAAAGAACTTCGAAGGTCACCCAATGATTGACATGACTGAAAGTTGCATCATCAAAATCGAATCCAAATGCATCTTCGGGGCAATCAGTTGGGGTTTCTAACCAAATGAATGTTGGTGAGGTATCTATAAAAGTTTTGATTAGCCATGCAGAGGCTAGACGATCAATCCAAGGTCTTTTACGTGTTGCCCAAATTCTGTTTTGATAATTACCTTTATCCAGATGTTGAATATGAGCTTGTATAGCTTTAGGTTCATCGACTTCACCGAGACGTGCAATAGTGAGTTCCAATAAGGAAAGTTCATTAAGAACCTGTACTTGAGTCTCATCTGGATAATAGTCAATGTCTACAAGTGCATCGATGCTTTTTCTTAATTTACGAATCTGTTTGAGTAGTTCTTTCTTATCATCTTTAGTTTGACGATCTCTTATTTCCGTGAGTTGTTTATAGAGGGTTTCGTACTCTTCTTTTCGACTGAAAATAGGTGCGAGTTCAAGATTTAAAGGTGGCTCTGCGTAAAACACATAAGCAGTTCCTTGTTCAGAAACAACATCATTAGCAATAGAGGTAAACTTCTCACTATGATTAATAGGGAGTATGTAGACCCCATCTCTAAGGGTCGCGGCACCACTTGCTTTCAAAGATCGCCAGACTCTCATCCGAGTACTTGTGTTCTGTGTAGGCAGAGATGTTATGAGTAAAGAAATAGACATGTAGTATACTCAACATATTTGTAGAATATATTACTAATAAATTTTTATACTTCAAATACGAATAAATGATTTCCTATAGTAGGAAAAATATTAAGAAAATATTTATCCAGATTTCTAGGATTTATAGATGTTGAGGGCTTTGTTGCACAAACCTATCTGTAAAGGCTTTTTCAGCGATATAATTTTCAAATGAAGAAGCCTACACACAAAATCTACCGCACAACCAATTGGCCCGCATATAACCGAGCACTCATGAGTCGCGGAAATATTGCCATTTGGTTTGATCCTGCTACGCAATGGTATGCGCCATCAAAAGGCAAACAAGGGCGAAATCAAACCTACTCCGACGCAGCCATCCAATGCTGCTTAATGATTAAATCCTTATTCCGTCTGTCTTTACGTATGGTCACTGGCTTTGTGCAAAGTCTGATTAAACTTTGCGGATTAAATTGGATAGCTCCAGATTACACCACGCTTTGTAGAAGACAAAAGCATATTGATATTGTAATCAGCTACCAAAAAAGTAGCGATGGGCTGTATCTACTCATGGACTCTACAGGCATGAAGTTTCTAGGTGAGGGCGAATGGAAACGCAAGAAACATGGACCTGAATATCGTCGCCAATGGCGTAAACTTCATATTGGTATAGATGCTAAAACCCTACAAATACGAGCAGTTCAGCTTACAACCAATAATGTCAGTGATTCACAGGTGCTTGGTGATTTACTTAATCAGATTCCACAAGATGAGCAGATTAACTCTGTTTATACCGATGGAGCTTATGACACCAAGCAATGCCGTCAGGTCATTGCAGATCGGCAAGGGCATGCGGTGATTCCACCTAGAAAAAATGCGAAACCATGGAAAGATACAAAGAGTAGCTCGCTAGAGCGAAATGAATTACTTCGAACAATTAAAAGTTTAGGCAGGACACTATGGAAAAAATGGTCAGGCTATCATCGGCGAAGTTTGGTTGAAACTAAGATGCATTGCATCAAATTATTAGGAGATAAACTCAGTGCAAGGAGTTTTGATAGCCAAGTGAATGAGATCCATGCACGTGTAGCAGTCCTAAACAGATTTACGGAATTAGGTCGACCACTTACCCAAGTTACGCCTTAAATTTGGCTCAATTAGGGGCGCTTTGCATTTCAAATCTTTGTGCAACAAAGCCTATTCGAACCCTCAATCAGTTACTAGAATATCGAGAAAAACCGTTAGTGATCCGATGTGACAATGGACCTGAATTTATCAGTCATGAATTTGTACGCTGGGCAACTGAACACAGTATACGTATTGAATATATTCAACCAGGTAAGCCACAGCAGAATGCATATATTGAACGTTATAATAGAACCGTACGTTATAGCTGGCTGAGCAAACATTTATTTGATACTTTGGATGAAGTACAAGATTATGCAACAAATTGGCTGTGGCATTACAATCATGAAAGACCACATCAGGCTAACAAAGGAAAGCCACCTTTAATGGCTGCTTAACCTCTACTTTTAACTTCGGTTATTTATGGGAGGACTACCCAGATAGGTTTGTGCAACAAAGCCCATTCAAACTCTATTTTCAAACGTTTTAATCGTTGGTCAAGCAGCGGTAAGTTACTTAGATTATTCAAATTACTAGCCTCATGCCCCGATATGGAGTGGATTTTTATTGATGGCTCTCATGTACGTGCTCATCAACATTCTGCCGGCATAGCGAATCAATCTATTTCTAAAAGTGTAGGAGGAAACTCCTCAAAAATACATTTGATTGTTGATGCACATGGCAATCCTATTGATTTCATGATTACCGATGGAACCACACATGATGTTAAAGTTGCACCTGATTTAATATCAACATTAGATTTAAAAGAGACAAAAGTGGTATGCGCAGATAAAGGCTATGATTCAGAACCACTGCGTGAACAGATCAGGAAAACAGAGACTAAAGCGAATATACCCAAGAAAACGAATAGCCAATCGAACAATGACCATATGGACTGGTATTTATATAAAATCAGGCATTTAGTTGAAAATATGTTTTGTAGATTAAAGCAATTTAGAGGAATAGCTACTCGATATGACAAGTTCAAAAGAAATTATCAAAGTTCTGTTGCTTTAGCCTGTATATTTTTATGGCTACCTTTATAGGGTTAATTATGAACAGTAAATGTCAACAGACCCTACTTGTTTAGTCCCGGCATTTGATGGATCGGATCAATTTTAAAAAGTTCAGGTTCATCTGTCCACTGTTTGCAGATGAATTCGTAGGGAGTCAGGCCCCTGAGTGTTTTGAGTCTGCGACCGAAGTTGTATGCAGCAATAAAATCAGCAAGGTGAATGCATAGCTGAGTGTGATCGTCGTAATGGAACCGTTTGACAGTAGCTTCTTTAATCGTTCGGTTCATCCTCTCGACCTGTCCATTGGTCCATGGATGCTTAACCTTGGTAAGAAGATGTTCAATGCCACATTCAGTACAAACCCGATCAAAGATGTGCTCAGAGGCGTAGCGATCACAGGTGCGGTTCGTGAACTGGATGCCGTTATCTGTTAGCACCGTATGGATTCTATAGGGCACAGCCTTAACCAGATTGCGCATGAACTCCGCGGCTGCCATCTTACTGGCTTTAGTATGCAATTCAGTGAACGCAAACTTGGAAGTGCGATCAATGGCAACGAAGAGATAAAGCTTACCCTGTGCTGTTTGCATCTCAGCGATGTCGATATGAAAGTAACCAATGGGGTAGCTCTTGAAGCGCTTCCTGACAGGGCGATCACCTTGTACCTCAGGCAGTCGTGAAATACCATGCCGCTGTAAGCAGCGGTGTAACGACGAGCGTGTCAGATAAGGAATACTCGGCTGCAATGCATAAAGGCAATCGTCTAGCGGCAACAAAGTGCGTTTTCGAAAAGCAACAATTGCCGCCTCATCTTCAGGCGATAACACGCTTGAGCGAGGATTCTTTGGGCCGGTTGTAAGATCATCTACTGAAGTACGTTTCTTCCATTTTGCGACGGTTTTTTGATTGATGCCGTAACGCTTGGCTAGCGTTCTTAAGCTCTCTTGACTATTTTGTATTGCTCGACGCACTGCCTGTGTCGTTGTGGCGCTGCTGTGTAGAACTTGTCCCATAGTGCTTCCTTCCATTTATCTGAGAATATTGCACCATTAAAATCTGGGACTAAACACCTACTTAGATCTAAAAATAAAGTACAACAGAGATTAAATCGTAGGAAGGAGGCAAGATGAGCTAGCATTTTGCCTCCGCCAGACCGAAGTCAAAGTTGCATCATGAACTATACTCATCTTATTCAAGAGGAAAGATATAAGATTCAAAACTTTTGTAAGTCTTTAATAAATCGTAGAACTTCTAACTTCTGCTCATTACTTAAAGTATGACTAACTTGTATTATTTCTGCCAATAAATCGTTTTCTACATAAAAATAAGCTGTTGGTAAGTCTAAAATTTCTGCAATTTTGGAAGCCATTAAAAAATCAGGAACATGTTTTCCACGTTCATACTGATTCATACGCGCACTAGCAGAAGATTCATCAATTCCAGCCAAGATCCCTAAGCGCTCTTGTGAAAGTTTTTTTGCTTTGCGCGCTATACGTAATCGTAAGGCAAAAACATTTAAATTATGTGTTGGCATTAAACATAGGCACCCACCTTAAAACTAAGATTTTCTTAGTTTCAACTTGAGTTATTACTAAGGATTCCTTAGTATTGTGAAATCAAGAAGTCTACATTGAATTGCCCGATGGTAACTTTTGAACAAACTTGCCAGATCTGCATTGATCTCAAGTGCCTATTTTTGAACCCCTATCAATTGTTAAAGTTATGATTCTATATACAGTTCAACACTTAGGTCATCAACTCTCTTTTGCTTTAATTGTGCTTATCCATGTCAAAATATACTCTACCTTTTTATAGTGATTTTTTTCACATTTTACTGAATCATGAAATCATCGAATGGCGAGCGAATGACTTTATAAAGGCTATTTTTAATGATAGACAATTTGTTAGACCCTCTGAAAAGCAAAGTATTTATAGAGGATTAAATATACTAGTAAAATGCAATTTTCTTTTAACAGTGAGAGATGAGGGTAACCGTAATATTTTTAGATACAGCGAATCCTCTTATTTAAAATCCTATCGAAATGTTGAGAAAGTAAATAAGGTCAAAGAAGCATTAATTGAGGAACAAAAGAGTTTAGAAAATGTACTCGAACGACGTAAAACCGAGAAAATTTTCATTGAAAATATCATTACTAAAAACCCAGATCTACAAGGTTTTTTCGACAAATATGAGAATGTTATATCTAAAGAGTTAAAGGAATTAGAAAATAAGAACAGTTTTATAGTGAATATTTTCAATGATATTGAAAAAGATCAACTTGAATCATTCTAAAGAGGGAGAACTACAAGTTATAAATTGCGTGATTCACTGCCGCATAACTGAAAGCCTACAAGAGTTCAAGCGGGCTTTACTGGATGCTTACATCAGTCAAGAACAGTTAGCACTATTAACTGCAATTGACCGTAGCTATTTGGGGTGAATTAAAGGGGAGAAGTCAATATTACTATTATATGTGAATGCTACTCCCTTGATAGATACTTTTTGAGTAGGTAGGGGGCCAATAGATGATCAATTTTCAAATTAGTCCTTAGTTTTACTTCTTCAATGATATCTATAAGTGTTTCCGTATTCTGATGAAGCTGAGACTCTAAGTCTTCAATTTGTGTACGTAGATTTTTATTAGTATCGGAAAGAGCCTGTCTTGTCTTTTTATTCACATAAAGTTGCTGTTCTTTTGCTTTTAAGTTTAATGGCGAAATTTGTTCTGATAAATATAAGCTGATGAGTTTCTTCCTTTCAACAGAACTTAAGGTACTTAATCCGCCAGATATATACCTCTTAAAAGTTAAGCGGTTATGTAGAGCTTTGTGCGAAATAGGCGATTTCTCAAAACCCTCAACTAACATCATTTGCAATTCTTGCTCTATTACTTCATCTAATTGTTTACCACGTAACATTTCAGGATTCCTTAGACTCAATTTTTTGTTGCTCTATGGCAAATAGTTCACTTAATGTTGTTGGTAATTTAGTGATCGTATCTCCATAAGGAAAAACAGGAATAGGTATTAATTTATTTTGCCTATCAAGTGCTTTTTCTTTTAAATCCCTTAAATAATGAATTTTTTGACGGAACTGTGCAAGCATTTCAGTATATGTAGAATCATGAGCTACGATTTGTTCTATATATTCAAACTCAACCAACAAATTATTCAAAGTGTGTTGCAGAACTTCTAATTCACCTTTTCGACCAGTTAGAGCAAAATTTCCACATTGATCGCCGGATTGACAGGCAAGACGTTTAGGACAATCATGCACAGCAACCTCACGCATACACCCGCCAAAAGGTAAGGGATGTAAGCAAGCGTGCCGTTGAACCAATGAGTTAGCTAATGTTTGATCTTCATTAATCAATTCATTAAATGATTCAGCAATATCTTGAAAATACTCATCAAAAAATGAGTCCTTTAAATAATTAGCTACTTCATTTTTTGAGTCAAAAGTCTGGAAATTCATTTTTAAATTATTTTCTAGATCTAATTGTTCCGAAAAGAACATTAAACCATCTTGCTTAATAGCATCTATTGGGGAATCAGCTTTCTGTGGTTGATTAATTTCGCTTGGAGGCATTAATTCATATTTTTCTAGCATACTAGCCGCAACTTTACGTTGCTTTAAAGCTAAATGGTGATAATATTGATTTTGTTTAATATCTACACGCCCCATTAGCATTGCCTGTAAATGCTCGGCTAAGCCACTAAGGGCAAGAAAAGTATTTATGTTATGTCTTGGAATATGACTGCTTAATCTTGAATGTTCTGTTTCTGTTTCTAATAAATTATATTTTTGGAACATTGACTTATTTGACTTAACCGACCTAGCACCTAAAACATTATTAATCATTACCACACTGAATGGAACCACAAGGGATTTAAAGATAAAATATTTCCCCATATTAATAGATCTATATTCATGTATAAAAAGCAAATCTTCATAAGCGATCGTTTCAATTTTACCTTCATAATTAAATACATAATCAATTGGATGTTCTAAATTTGCTTTGATTAATGATTTTAGGTGTGCATCAATATCCTTTTTTAGATAATATTTTTGATATTCTTTGCCATTTTTTATAACTTTTAAAATTGGGACAGCATTCAAATTAACCACTATAGTTTGTCTTTTTCTTTTCAGACCTTTTTCGTGATCTTTTAAACTAAAAATAGTATTAATTAAATCATCAATCTCAAGATATTCTTCCTTTATATCATCTATCGATTTAGGAAAATAATCTATACAACCTTTCGATCTTATGTAATTTAGATGACTTCGATATTCAGATGTAAGTTCCAATACAGATTTAAAAATACTCTCAACTAGTTTTACAGATGATGGCTCAACCCAGTGGATTCTAAAACCAGCACCTTTGGCACCGTGATATTGGATACCTAGGGTATATTGCTTAATACCATCTAAAGTTAAGTGTTTTTGGGTGGCAGGATCAAGTATAGGTTGTTTAATTAAAGCATCTGTTTTTAGAAGAATAACTTCTGTTGAACGCAACCCAGTGATGATAAGTAATAACAAAAGATTGAGAACTATCTTTTCACCATTCGTTTCACACAAATTAATTAGCGAAACAATGTTAATAAATGTACGAATAGAAATCAGCTTATCTTTATTAAGATCATCTTCATCAAGCTCTAACTGGTCTATCAAAGCTTTTGTTTTTTTGGCATTCGGTGTTCTATTTTGAGAATTTATGTATAAATATTTCTGAGAAAATTCCAATTGCTGTTCAGTAAAACCGTAATGATTGAGCATTTCCTGTAATCTAAGATATGTTCCAGTATGGTCAGGAAGGTTAGCTTTACTTGAGTTATGAGCTAGTATTTCAAAAGACTTTTCTAAAGTTAATGTTGATAAGAAGCAAGGATGAGTATTTTCGGGATTCGTTTTAAATAATTCACTATACCAACGCTTAAGAATAAGCACTTCTGCATATAGTTTTTGCGGTGAAGTTTTTGAATTAGCCTTTCTATAACTAAGAACCATTACAGCTTTGATAAATTCTTGATACTTGATATTTATAGAAATGTCATCTATTCCTTTCATTCTTCTCGCAGCTTGAAATGAAAAATGTGTTCTCCCACTACGCGAAAGCAACCATCCTGAACCAACAACCCCTCCAGCCCATTCAGGATCAGTCCATTCCCATTTGAAATTTGGTTTGATGTTTTCATTAAAATAACTTTTTTGTTCTTCAATAAAAGCATTATATTTTTCAAGATTCATAAATATCATCCTTGTGTGTTATACAACGAGCAATTATGGATTCAATTTCAAATTTAGTGGACTCATGGACTCGAATCAGTGGATTTCTGGAAACACCTATACCATCTGATAGCTTAATAAGATCGTTTATTTCATTTTGTATGCTTTCTAAAACATGATTATGGTTAGCATCAATAAAAGGATGAAAGTACATACAACCATAGCAATTACGAACTGGTTGAAATAAACATTTGTCTTCGTAGGAGCACCCACCAATATCATAATGAATTTTGCCACCAATATTTCCTAGTACTTTTTTCTGAAGCCAATCTTTCTTATAAACAAGCCTTCCTGTCAGGAGCATAGCAATCATTTGTCTATACAAAGAGTTTTTACCAAGTGCTTGCGCTCTAATTTGAGCAAGCTCAGGGGTAGAGAAAATATAATGTCTGGCAGTTACAACAGATGAATGACCCAAGATATAAGCAATCTCTTCAGCAGAAGATCCTGCCATTGCCAAACTATATCCAACATGATGCCTAAAATCAGAAAAGGAATACTTTTGTTGTATCATTTCACCAGCAAGAACAGCTTCTCTATAGGTTATAGGAGCAAAATCAAATAATTGTGTATTAATAGCTTTTGAGCAAAAACGTGCAGAATTTTCCCCTAAATCAAATAACTTATCTTTTGGACTTAAGTCAAATCTTTCAATATAAGCAATAATAATTTCAGCCACTTCTTCTGGAAGTTTTACAGCTATTTTCTCATGTACATAACGTGCTTGTTTTGCATAGGGAATTAGTATGCTATAGCGATGAAAATGATCAGTAGTACGTGTGGTATCTATTTTTATATCTTCAGCTGATAACTTAGCTAATTGCACAGGCCTAAGACCAGTTACATACACCAAACCAAGTATTGATGAGTAAAGCAGTGTTTGTTTATCAATACCTTGAAAATCATCTTTGATAGCTTGGTTTAGCTTAATAAAGCCTTGTTGAATCATTGAAATAAGAGGGTAATCAATAGAATCTTCGTATTGTTGGTAATATAATCTTGAATTAAATGCTTGAGGACGTTCAAGAAATTCCAACTCGTATTCGTGGTCAAGATCAAAGCGTGAAAAGTTCTCAAGAAATAGTAGCTTCACCAAAAACTTAAAATGATAATAGTATGTAGAATTATCGGCTTTCGCTAAATCAACCAATAAAGATTTCGCATTCTTAAAATCAAGCTTTAAGTTTCTAGTTTTTAGCGACTTGATTGCAAAAACGTAAGCCTGTAATTTAGCTTCAAGTGCAGATGGTGTATTAACTTGAATGTAATTAGCTAGAAAAAATTTAGCCAATTTTTTCTCTGACGTACTGAAGTTAGAAAAGTTTAAGTGAAGTTTTTTCCCTGAATAAGAAAAATTCCAAACATCGTTAGATGTTTGAACGAACTTGCTATCAAATTTATCCGCTCTATGAAATCGAATGATTGTCGGTAAGTGTAAAGACTCTATGAGCCTAAGATCAGCATCATGGAAAATAATAAATTCACTATGACTATTATCAATTTTTTCAAAATCTAGACTAAGTTGGGACATATTTTTATCAATCAAAATTTAATACTGGAATCTATGATCCGAGCCAAGTTCATAAAATTAGCTCGTTCTACAATAAAGCGTTTACCATAATATATAGGCATTGTACTTGTAGGTGACCAACCACCTAAGGCTCTTAGATCATCCTGTGCTTTTAGTAGAGCATCATTTACACTTTGTTTGAGATCAGAGTGACTAACATTTTCTTTCTTATATTTCTCAAAAGAAAAACTTAACATCATATAAGCCCAAGAATGTCTACATACGTGTGGAGTTAGACGTTCTATTGAATCATAAGCTGAAGTATCAAAACACTCAGGCAACAATGCTTTTAATGATAAATCTATCTGATCAAATATCTTTTTAACACTGGCATAACTTAAAGCAGAGTAGGGAGGCTTTAAAGATGTAAATAAGATTTGTGAAGGGATTTCATTTCGGATTTCATTCATATAAATTTGAAGGATTCTATAGTCTCGTTCCTGTAGTTTTATTACTCGGTACGAATATTCATTTTTGATTTTTGGCTTTTTTGATCGATCATCAAACTCATCATCTGTATTTGTAATAATTAAGCTAAAATTATGATTCTGAATTGATTTTTTAATAGAATTAGTTGTTAGTAGCATAAGTTCACCAATTCTAAGACCATAGTTAAGCATGAGATGTATGATCAGAAAATTTCTGAGTTGCACACTTTTAGATATAAAAGGATTTAATTCATTGTATTTATTAGCGTTGCTCGGTGAAATAATTGAATACAATCCTTTAATCATTTCCTGATTCATGCTCTTAAAATTATGATTTATCTCACTTTTAATTGTTTTATTGGCTTTTGAAAAGTTATTTATAATTTTTTTCTTTATTGTCATATATTTATTCAAGTTTTCTTTAATTTTTTGAATTTCTTTTAACGTGAGTTGTGGTTGTGATTGGATGCTTAAGTATTCATCAATCAAAAAGTTGTAAAACTTTAGAAAGGATCTAATTCTATGGCCAATTGTAGTGTAGTTAGTATGTTCTTTATTTCTTAATCTTATGAGATTACTGTCAATTTTTTTGTTGTTTTCTAAATAGATAATGAAATTATCAATTTCACTTTGAATGATTTCAAAGTTGTATGACGACGAATAAAAAGATTCACAAAAGGACGTGGCAAACTTTTCAAACCAAAATTCATACCAAAATTTTATTGCGATTAAATCTGCATGCTGCGTAGAAATACTTTGAAATCTAAGAAATTTCATGGTGTACAGCATAGGGTACAAACATGGACAAGATGAATCCAAATCAAATAAAAGAATAATTTGATTTTCGTTTGAGAATTTCTTTTCCAAATGAATTGTTTTTAAAGCAAACATAGTAAAGTTTATGAAGTATTATTAATGTCAACATATCATATTTTATGATTGAAATAGAAATTAGTTAAGTTATTGAATTTTAGTTTAAGAAAGAAGGATATGAAGTTATTGTTAGGTGTATCGGATTTAACATAATATACATTATACGTAATCTAAGTCATTTATAAAAAGCCACATCATCAATTGTGGCTTTTTATAAATGACTTAGATTACGTCAAATTCAATTCGACGGTTTTTCTTACGACCATCTGCAGTCGCATTATCAGCAACAGGTTTGTTCGAGCCTAATCCTTCGACGCTTAAACGTTCAGCTGCAATACTTTTATTGATCAAATAGTTTTTAACAGCTACAGCACGCTCTTTACTTAAAGCAAGATTCTTTGCAGCGTCACCTGAACTATCTGTGTGTCCAATAATTTTAACCTTTTTTCCACCAACCTTATTCAGAGCCACCGCCATTTCATCTAAGATTTGAGTTCCACTCATAGCCAAAACTGCACTGCCAGATTCAAATTCTATAATTCTGTTTTTAAGTGCTTCATCTACAATTTGCTGCTCAGCCTGATTGACAGAAAGCTGCGCATTTAAGCGATACGGTGGTGTTACTAAACTTTGGAATAAGTTTGTTGTTGGCTGAATTTCATTTGAACTCGATATTTTTCCATTAAGTTCCATTTGCGTACCACGTACAGAAAGTTTACCTTGGTGAACTTTTTTTAACTCTGGAACCACCATATTCGCAACAGATTCACTCCAACCATTCGGAGCATTAACTGCTTTAACCTTTATTTTATCAATCACTTGGTCAGTGCCATAGACACTGTACATCTTGTTCAAAATGATTTGCTTACTGGCATCATTTGGAACAACACCTTCAATAATAATCGGTTCAGCCCAGACATTCACGCTCAAAACCAACGTTAAAGTCAGCAGCCATTTATTCGACTTAAATCTATGATTTATTTTCATATTTTATTAATCTATAAAAGTTTTTTTAAAAAGTTTCACAGCTTGTATTAAGCTCAATTGCCGCTCACACAAAGCTTGCTCCAGCGTTGCCAAACCTGCATTTTGCTCTAAATATGCATCAATCCAATTGGCTTGAACCAATGAAACCCAGTGATCTGAATCTAACTTTTGCGTGAAAATTTCACTTAAAGTCATAATATCTGCCCCTTGAAAGCCAAAAAGCAGTACCGGTTTTTCGCTATGCAAAATCCCTATCAGAAGCTCAGCATTTTGATTTTGAATAAAAAAACTAATTAGATTGACCCAAAAAGCTGCAATTTCATAGCAGTAGCTAGAGTTATTAATAGGTAAAATCAACACTTTAGTTAAGCGACTAGTACCATGTTGAATGACGGGCTGTAACAATAACCCGAGTCCAATCATGCTTTGTGCAAGCTCGTAACTGCTCATTCTTAGTAATTGAGCAAATGAATGTATCGTATGGTGTTCATAAAATGCCGAAACTTCGCTGTGATTAAAAACTTGTATCTCATTATTTAATTTAGATAATTTATCGAGCACGATATTAGGGTCACGTATCGAACGTACCACACGATTCTTTTGAAATAAGTCGATTAAAGTTTGCTTATAGCGATATGGCGCATAAATAATATTATCAAAACTATTTTCAACTTCTAATAAATGACTCAATACCATTGGAAATTGACGGCCAGAACTATCGTGACTGGCAATCAAATTTGCCACAAGAAAATTATTTTCTTGTGGATTGGCAATAAAAAAGTCTAATGAAGGTAGCTTTTCATACGCTTGACTAAATCCCTCTGATTGCATGGCATGTTCTAATGCTTCAGTAATCCACTGATCAATTAGTTGAATTAAGGCATACTGACCGCGTGTTTTTAAGAAATCACCACGTGCAGGACATTTTCCGTAATATAAAGCTAAAGTCCGCAGTTCATCCATCGCAATACTCCTTACAACCTAGCCACTTTCTAGAAATCATAAACGAGGCTCCTGTATACCTGGTGTTGGAGCTTTAGGACTTGCAGCTGTTGCTGAAGGTGTGGTTTGCGCTGCCACCACACGTACGGATTTATTGGTGACAATTTGATCGACCAGTTGCATGCCATTGTAACTGCGCTGCCCGCCTACTCCACCATTGGCGTCCCCGCTGATTAAACGGAAATTGACTTTTACTGCAAGCTCTGGATTTTGCTGATTTCTCCAAATCATTTCATAGCTTCCGCCACGTTGCGTTCGCTCAGCACCATCAATTAAACGATTAATACCATATTCACCAGGTGCCTCAAAAATCGTATGCGTTTTCCCATCTAAATCAATGGCTGTAATACGTGCACCTGGAATTGCTCCGGCATTTGGCCATACAAAATTCACCCATTGTTGAATACCGTTTTCATAAAGCATTCTTTGTCCATCAATATCAATGGTATAGGATAAAAACTTAGGATTTTCAATTGGGTAAAATTGAAAATTGGATTGCGCCGTAGCCGCAGGTGCAGACGAAGCTTGATTTAACGCTCCTGTTGCCATCCCATTACTTGGCGCAACATAGCTTTGAAAATTCATTACAAATTGTGGATTCAAGCTGATCCCTAAATCTTTCCACGTCTTAGAAGTCAAGGTATAACCACGACGAATAACAAGTGGATCAAGATACTCTTTGACATAACGCGCAATACTGCCATTTTCGCCAAGAATCTGGCTAATTTCATTGCTTGTTGCTTGCAGTGTCGCTGAAGAGTTAAATGGATATTTTTTACTCAGGTTCGTATTGAAAGGTTGGTAGACTTGCATAACCCATAGCTTATTCATCTCATCTTGCGCTGGGAGAATTAAACTTTCAAATGATTGTGTCAGTGGCGACATCAACAGCTTTTGGAGCAGTTTCTGATCAACCTCAGATAGGCCAACTGACATTTTTTCATCGACCAACTTCTGCGTTGTATTAAAGACAGAATTTTGCTCATTAATGGTCGACTTAACCAAACTCATCGCAGATGGCCCAATATCACCTGAGCTTTTCAAGTCATTGAATTTACTTCGAACTTGAGCTAAAGATTGCATGTATTCATCAAGCAAAGACTTATTTTGTTGATCATCACGTTTACGCACCAACTGATAAAACATTTGGAATTCTTTAGAAATCGGGCCTTGCGCTTGATTCATGACTTTAGCATCAATCTGAGTTTCATCTCGTCTTAATACTTTGCGTTTAAACCAAGCCACAAAACCTGTTTGTGGCGCTGCCAGCTCCGCCATTACGACTGGATTGTCCCAACTGGTTTCTTTCGCAACGCGATCAAAAACACTACGAATGGGTGAGTTTTCAGGCTCGCCTAAAACTTGGACAAAGCTCGCCTGTTGTCCGTAATCCTTAGCTTTGGCATAATGTATCGCACCTAAAAATTTCCGCCATTCCGCAATATATTCTTTTTTATAGAGTTCTGTGAGCTGTTTACGGATTTGATCTGGGCTACCACTAAATGATAAGTCATCCGACTGTGTGCTGTTGAGTACCCAGTCTTTGGTATCCGTAGGTCGTTTTGCAACTTCATCGATGGCTTGTTCAACATATTCTGACCATGCAGCATGTGTAAACATACCCGGTAAGGCATAACTGCCTAAGATTGCATTTTGATTGGCATCGCCAAGCATTTGCTTTATGGTTAATGCTGGATAACGGACAGCCGCACGCATTTTTAATTCATTATAAACTCGGTCTCGTGCAGGCATTCCACGAATAACAGACAGAAGAACTTGACGCGTTTGATCCACCACCAAGCTGTCTGAGCTGAGTACTGGAAATTTAGGATCGCCAACTAAAGTCATGCTATACGACAAAATTTGCTCTGCCTTTTGGATCATTTCTCCGCGCGGCATTTGACCACGATTATTATCCAACCATGAACGCCAGAAACGTGTGACTTGATCACTTAAATGACTTGCATCCATATATTGAGTATTACCCATCATTAAATAGGCTTTTAAAGCATTGTATGCATCTTGTGGATTTGCATCATTAGGCTCTAAATATTGCTGGGTTTTCGCAACAGGTGTCAGCTCTACATTTGCATGGTTTGTGCGCAATTTTTCTTCATTGCTTTTCACCCGCTGTAGATATTGGGCAATATTTTGTTGTGTTGGAATCAAGACGATTTGCTCAACACCCTTTAAATATTCTGTTTTTAGCTTCTCCTGCAGCTCATCTCCCTGATATAGACCAAAACCCAGCTTTAAAGGACGATCTTCTTCAAATTGGTCCAACTGCTGCATACGTTCCTGTAAAATCAAGAGTGCACTCAGTTGTGTAGACAACTCTTGACCCGATTGCTTTTCAAGTAAAACGACTTTGTCTAAATCGGCTTGTACGTCTGCAATCAATTGCTGATTATTCCGATAAGACCACACCCATAGACTTAGAATAATAGCTACACCAAATAAAGCGGCAACAAAGGCAATATAACGCTGACGCTTTCGGCTAGGGTTAATATGTTGTTTAACGAGGTTCTTGTCTTTGAGAATAATGTCAGAAAATAAACCTTTTAAAAAATAGCCATGGTTTTGAGAAACTGAGCGCGTTGGAATGCCATTTTCATTGTCTAAACCTTTTTGCAATAAAAAGTCTTGAGCAATTTGCTCGGTCATTGGACTTTCAATAATGCCTTCTTGCAGCGCACTGGTGAAATAAAAGCCACGGAAAACAGGTTTAAATTGATAAGGGTTATCTTCAAACAGTGTGCCGATAAATGTCTTTAACGCAGGCTTTAAGCTCTTAAACTCTAAAGGAAATGTCATGACACTTGGAGAAATATTCTGCGAATGTCGGCGGCTGAGATGTGTCGTACTGACGCCTTTTAAACCGTCATATAAAATTGAATAATGTTTTTCAAACAATTCAACAGCATTATTGGCCCCATCGGTTGTATAAGGCAGTGTTGCCCCCCAAACCTGATCAAATTCACCGACTTCATAGCATTCAAAAAACTCAGTAAAACCTGCAATCAAATCCATTTTAGAGAAGACCAAATAAACAGGCGAAAAAACCTCTAAACGCTCAGTAAGATCTTGAATTCGTGCACGTAAATTCTTTGCCAGTTTGATCGACTTTTCTGGACTGTTACTCACCAACTCAGCAATACTGACAATCACAATCAAACCATTGATTGGTGCTTTGGAGCGGTTTTTTTTCAAAATATTTAAAAAACCTAACCATTCAAAATGATCTTCCGCATAAACGGAATAACGCCCTGCAGTATCTAATAACACGCCTTCTGTTGAAAAAAACCAGTCGCAATGACGCGTTCCGCTGAGTCCAGCAGAAACTGATTTTTGATGGGTTTCTTCAAAAGGAAATTTTAAACCTGAGTTATAAATGGCCGAACTTTTACCCGCAGCAGGATTACCAATTACCATATACCATGGCAACTCGTAGAGTGCAGCATTGCCCTTTTTATCTCCCAGTTTTGATTTTCGAATCAACTGAATAGATTCTTTCATTTGTTGCTGAATCAAATGAAGTTCATCTTTGTTTTTTTGTTTGCCATATTCCGCATTGGTATCATGTGCAATGGCATCGGCAAGAGCTTCACCTTGTGCTGCATGTCGACGACGTACAATGAGTAAATAAATCCCCCACAGCATCACCCCGAATACATAACAAATCATTAAAGGCCAAAAGATTTTGGCTGGAATGACGTTATACATGGCCATTAGTGCGACAAAACCCGATATGGCCATAATGGCTTTCGGGTTGCTCACATACTGCCAAACATAACCTAAGACGTTATAAAATAAAGAATTCACAATACTCTCTTATTCTTTTTTAATTTAAATGGTTGGTTCTATAGGGATATTACTGTCTTCACACGCATGTAGAAAACAATGTGTAGACAATTGATCAGTGCTATAAATCATCGCCATCAACTCATCAGGCAAATGCATACTCAACATAAATCCAAATACTTTGGCCAAATGCTGCGTATGTCCAAAGCTTTGTTTGGTATGAATGAAGTGATGCGATTCAATCCCACTTCGATCGAAAGTTTGGTTAAGTTTTTTCATGGTTTGAATGTCTGTAATATCATCGAGCATCAGCACAAAAGGCTGAATATCTTTAAATTGTTCTAATTGCTTCATCGGTGGGGATGCAAAATGATTGGCAAGATTGGCCTCGTTTAGTGCAATCTTGAGTTGTTTTAAGGGTTTGATATCAAGTAATGGTAAAGAAGATGATGCTAAGCACCAACTAGAGGCATATTCAGCAGGCAAGTAATGGTCGGTTAACCATGTTTTTTCATCAAGCAGTTCTTGGTCAATTTCTGAATCTACATTCAGGATGAACGTGATTTCTTCTGACTGCTGAGAAATTTGCTCCAATAACAGCATCCACTCTTTATAGGCTGTTTCTTGACTGAAATAATGGTGCTCAAGATGAATTTGCTGCGTAATCATGCCCAGTGAACTTAAATAATCCTGTACGACACCACTGCTTTGTTCTTCATTCCAAGCATGTAACATCGATTCAGGCAGCAGCATATGTATATTGATACGGTTTAATTTAGCAACCTGCTGCACATCAGGTTGTTCCTCTGGTTCATTGCTATCATATTCACTCCTAGGATCAATCCATGCCGGATGCATACGATACTCATAGGCCAATTCACTATCATAAAATAAGGCAGATTGCTTTAAATGCTGTGAGATTTGCCACAATGTTTCTGCATGTTGCTCTAGTTGATGCTCGATCAGGGCTTGGATTCGCAGATGGCGCGGATGATCAACAACTTCATCATCGTCCTGATTTGTAATGACATGATCTAGTGCATGTATGCGATAAGACAGCATCGGTAAGCCATAGGCATTTTGTAATTGCGTATCGAGCTCTGGGCTTTTAAATTTTTTAATCTCGTCAAGAATCTCGTCATTTTCCCCAAAGGCACTATATGCAGACGAGGAATAAATATTCAGGTTTAACCACTGAACTTCAACAGCTCCAGCCTGTTGGTTCTCATCATCCTGATGCTGCTCTACTTGTGCTTGTTTTTGTTGCTCTTTACGCTTTTGGTGAGCTTTAATTGCACGATAAATAAATACTGGAGACCATAAAATTACGCACAGAATCAATGGAAATAGAAGTAAATAATTAAGCAGGTCTGCCCCAGTTGGGTCATACTGAATATCACGCCAGTAAAAAATGACGATTCCTGCGACAAACAACAATAAGCTGCTCAAAGTACCAATAAAGAGCTTAAGCATGTCCCATCCCCATCAATGTATAACAGGTTTCGTGATTGTGTTCGGTCGGCATCGGCATTAAAAAAGCGCCTTGTGATAAACCAATGGTCATCGTTGAACTCAGCTGAATCGGTTGAATATCCTCTTTCCTCAGGATGATTCTTAAATCCACCCCAAGCGTTGGACTCAGCCAGCTTGCAAGTAATCGTTTAAGTTTTATACTCTCAGCTTGATCGGGTAAAAATTTTAAATACTCGGTGTATGAGACGGGGCCAACTTCTATTTCAATTTTTCCATCTATTTGACGGATATTTTCTCCACAAAAGGTATTAATGCCTAATTGATTATTGCCCCCCAGTGTGCTTCTTTGTTCAGGGGACAAGCGAAAGATCTCTTCCACAAATTCTTTAATTTTAAACGGTTGCTTAAACACACAGCCCAGCATGGTTTTTAGCGCATGTGCTGTATTATTTTGCCCCTGCATTAATCCAGCGAATTCAGCAAAATAATCATCTAAGTCCTGTTGCTCATGTTGAGCACTCACATAACCATTTAGTGCATGCAAAATATCGAGGTAATGGTTTTCTTGCTCAATCTCATAGCGAATCGGTAAATGGTAAGCTAAAGAGGCGTCCACATATTGCGCCGTGAGCTTGTGATTAAATAAACCTAAAAAATGAAGTGTTTCATTCCGTTGTATACGCGCACTTTGTTTAATTTTATTGGTATAGCTATACGGTAAGGTGCCCTGAATCCCAGTTAAACCAATCATTAAGTTGGTTAAGTGAATTTTTTCTTCGTCAAGGGTCAAACTCTCAATTTCGGCATTCGGGAAATTGAGATTCAGTGAACTATGAAACTTAAACTGCTTTGCCCAATCCCCTTCTTTTTGGGCATGGGGAGCTTCCGCATGACGTAATAATCGCGTGGCCTGAATAAATTCAAAAGCGTTCGGTTGTTCAACCAGTACGTCAACTATAGAAGTGTCTTGCCACCAACGTTCTGCACGCATTGGTATAACTCCTGTTGAGATTGAGCATCTGAAATAACAACATCGACAAAACTGTTCATCTGGACTTTTAGATTAAAGACATGCGACAACAACTGACTAAAAATATACAGGCTATGTCCTCGAAACACTTTCGAATCAACCCCTAGATTTACTTTCAACCCTCGTATAAAGAGTGGGAATGGTTTTGCATCCACCATCTTTTGCTTTAATTCAAAACTAACCGACTGAATCGCATTAATAATAAGGTGGTTTTCTTTGAGCTGAGGCAGGTTATACAGTTCAAGCAATTCCTGAATATGGCTTAAAGCATCGCCCTTGGTGAGAGATAAAGTATTTAATGATAAATGCGAAATGATCCGCCATTGCTCTTTTTTATTTTGTTCAAAGTAATAGGGTTTATTCGGTCTTTTTAAAACCACAGCTCGCCGTGCCAGACTACTGTCATTCAAATTTAATATATTGTTGGCTTGGCTCAATGCCTCATGGGGTAAATCACGATTGGAGCATAATAATTGCGTACTGATAAAATCAGATTTGGTTGTTTCAGGTGATAAATGTTTTGAAATAATACTATAACCTGTTTCAACATATTTATTTTGTAGCTGTGCCGAATTCAAACTATAAAAAAACTGAGTCTCATCCTTTTGATAATGACTCATCGCAAAGAATGGATAAATGTCAAAAGTAGTTTGATCTTTATTTGACTTTTCACGAATCATTTGCATTTTAGTAATCGAATAAGTTTGATAAAACTCAGGATGATGAGCATCGGTAATTAAAGGATATTCGAGTTGTTGATGATTAATTTTTTGAGGTTCAGCCTGTTTTTTAAATAAATTGATAACTGGTACTACATATAATTTAAAGTTCGCGATATTCAACTCAGAATAATTTCGAATATTGACCTGATCATTTAAATTCAGTTTAAGATGAATCAAAATTTCAAACTGATTTTGCTCTTTTTCTAAATATTTTAACAAACCTAAGTTCATATTGAGGAAATTAAATTTTTCAGAAAAACAGAAATATTCCATCAACAGCCGGTATGCATGATGTGTATGTTGATCCAAGGGCAACAGACTTTCAGTTTCAGCAAAACCCATGATACTAAACGGATTTGTGATGTCGATGACGCGATGACCAACCTTTAATGAAAATCCTGTACTCGACTGGAACACAGCATCCAAAACTTGTAGTGGAAAATTGGATATCGCATCCAAATAAATAGGCAAATTTTCTTTTTCTAAAATTCGATGTGCCTGATTAAAAATATTAAATCCTAAGCTAAGCGTTGCATTTTGATTTAAATGCATATGCGCACTAGGATTGGTTTTAAAATTGAGATGACTAAGTTCAATGGGTAATAACTTTAGTTCTTGTGTGGTGCTAAATTCACACTGTACACCTTTAAAACTTCTTGATTTTATTGCAGTATTTTTAGGAATAAGATGAGCTTCAGTTAATTGTTTACACTTATTTAGGTCTTCAAAACTGACCACAGTACATGCAGGAAATGGTTTGAGGTATTGAGGGAACATCACCTCAAACAAAGACCGAGTAAAGATGTCGTAACTGTCCGCCAGTTTCTTATCGATTCTTGCTGCAATTAAAGAAAAGGACTGAATTAAGCGTTCTATATGTGGATCATCTACTTGCTCTTGGTTTAAGGATAAACGCTGAGCGATTTTTGGATATTTTTGCGAAAACTCACGGGACTGCTGCCCAAATTCTTGTAATTGTTTTTCGTAGTACGGTAATAATTCTTCAATCACAAATCAGCCCCATTAAGCTCTTGCAGAAATAACATATTGTTGTGTTGTCGGTTTGAGCAAAGCATCAAAAATCACGGGTTCATATAAAGGATGAATATTTAAATAGGCTTGAATACTCAAACACAACGCCCCCATATTCTGTCCATCAAGCAACATTTCGACTTTGATTTGTTTCAGTCTCGGCTCATGTGCAGTAATAGACGCTGCAATCGACTGGCAAATTTTATCGCGATCGGTCGGATTTGCAGTCGATAATCCAACAAAATCAATGATTCCAAATTGAACAATGGACTTTTTCACCAACGGAAAAGCATCAATTGAATCATTAAAATTCGCCATACGACTGTTCAACAAATCTTCTAAGTCGGTCGCGACGGATTCACGTAGCTCCTGAAGAGACATCCCCAATCGGTCCTGTTCAGTGGTCGGTAGTAATCGGTCAAATAGCGTTTTTCTAAACCCATAGGGATAAAGCTGATCTAGATTCATGTTGATTAAAATCATCTCGCATAAATAAAGGCCAACGTTGGTTAGCCTTTATTTTTTCAGTTATTTTTATGCAGCGTATGATGCAGTATTGTTTGATAGAGACCATTTCTTGGTCACAGCACCTTTTTGTGTGCCATTAATATCTTGCTGGTTATACGTCCATTCCACAGCAGCATATTTCAAACCAAACCCTTCAAGCGGAACACCTTCCTCACTTACTGTTGGCGTAACACTTGAAACCAAAACATGCTTCAATTTAATTTGTAGATACTTGATGCGCTTATCGCCATTTGCACGATAAAAATCAATTTGTACTTCATCAAAGGTATAACCCGCTGAACATGCTTCCCAAAGTTTTGGACTGGTTGCATCCAAATCTTTAACAAACAGCATATCAGAATGTTCAACACGTTCCGCTGTATGACCACCAACACTTGATGATGTTGCAGACTTTGGCTGACGAATATTGTGTGACCAAGAGTTCACCTCTAACCAGCCTTGGTGCTCTGTATCACGTGACTCGCCATCGACCTTATATTTACCTCTGAACTGTACGTATATGTCTTTCATTTGTAATCTTTTCCTATTCTAAAGTTATTATGTGTTGGCACTCAAATTAGTTTGAGGACTGAGGTAACTCAGTAACAAGTCGCAGTGATACTGACAACTCATCCAACTGGAAATGTGGTCTTAAGAAAACCACAGATTTGTAGTGCCCCGGTTGTGCTGGGTTCTCTACAACTTTGACAGATGCTTCACGCAGCGGATATTGCGCTTTCGCCTCTTGTGAAGCCCCGTCATCAAGCAAAATATATTGAGCCAACCACTCATTTAAAAATGTTTCAATGTTTCCAGCCGAAGCAAAACTTCCGACTTTATCGCGCATCATGGCTTTTAAATAATGTGCAATACGTGAAACGGCCATAATGTACTGAATTTGGCTAGATAAAGCAGAGTTCGCATTGGCAGAATCGCTATTATACTTTTTAGGTTTCTGCGTCGATTGCGCACCAAAAAATGCTGCATAATCCGTGTTTTTACAATGTACTAAAGGAATAAAGCCAAGATCACTGAGTTCTTTTTCACGACGGTCGGTGATGGCAATTTCAGTTGGACATTTAAAGACCACTTCACCATCACTGGTTTTAAAGGTATGAACAGGTAATCCCTCTACCAAACCACCACCTTCAACACCACGAATGGCAGCACACCAACCATGCATATCAAAAGCATTGGTCAAACGCGTACCAAAAGCATAGGCTGCATTCATCCACAAATATTCATCATGATTTTGCCCAGAGACTTCTTCCACAAAGTTAAAGCCTTCAGTCGCTGTACCTTCCTTAGGGTGATAAGGCAGACGCCCCAATACACGTGGCATTGTTAATGCAACATAGCGCGCATCATCACTTTCTCGGAAAGAACGCCACTGGACATATTCAGCGGTTTCAAAAATTTTGGATACTTCACGCGGACGGTCAATATCCGTAAAGGATTCCAATCCGAGGATGTTGGCATCTGCTGCAGAAATAAAAGGTGCATGTGCAGCTGCAGCAACATGTGAAATTTGTTCCAGCAAATACATGTCTGAAGGTGTACGATCAAACTCAAAATCGCCAATTAATGTGGCATATGGCGCACCACCAAATGACCCATATTCTTCTTCATAGATCTTTTTAAACAATGTACTTTGATCAAAGTCCGTTGCGCCTTGAAAATCCTTGATTAATTCTTTCTTCGTTGTATTCAACATACGAATCTTAATCAATGGATTAGATGGCGTTTCTTGGCAAAAGTAATATAAACCGCGCCATGTCGATTCAATTTTTTGAAATTGTTCATCATGGATAATTTTACTGAGCTGCGTCGAAATGAGCGCATCAATTTCAGCAATACGCTTATCAATCGATAATGTCATATTTTCTGAAACAGTAATCGTCCCCGCCATCACTTCTTTAGCAAGTTCGCCAATTAAACTTTTCGCTCGATCATGCTCTTCTTCATTTCGAGCAATTCGACTACGTTCAACGATTGAATCTAAAAGCGTAAATTCTTCAGTAGTATCTTGAGCAACTGCAGCGGATTGGGCATTATTCATTTTCAGCCTCCACACTCATTTTGCGTACTTGATCTGTATTTTGCAGAACTTGATCAAGTAGATCTTCTAAGCGCTCATTATTCGAAATTTTGTTACGCAAATCAGTTAAACGTTCACGAGCTTCCACTAATTTTCTCAATGGATCCACTTGCTGAACCACATTTTCAGGACGAAAATCTTCCATCGACTTAAACGTCAAATCAACAGACATACGTCCACCTTCTTCAGTCAATGTATTTTCAACTTGATAGGCTGCACGTGGTGCTAAAGACTCCATGACTTCATCAATGTTTTCCAAATCAACATTAATAAATTTTTTGTCTTTGAGCTTGGTTTTTTCTATTTCAGATGCCGCTGAGAAATCACCTAAAACACCAACAACAAATGGTAATTCCTTAATTTCTTTAGCATCACCAACTTCAACATCATAAGTCAGTTGTACCCGAGGTGGTCGAATACGCTGTAACTTTTTTTGGACGCTTTCACGTTTAGCCATATGAAAATCCTGTTTTTTATTATTTCAAAAATGAAAGTTTTTAAAGTGAATTGAAGGGATTTGTATTCGGTTTGCTCGCCACTTCTGTTGATTGTACTTTCTCAACTTTTTTGGGTTTTGCCACCTGAGCCGTTGTTTTCTTTGTGGTTTGTTTGGTTGAACTCGCAGTCTTACGCGTGGTTTTCTTTGGTGCTTTGATCACCACAGCCTTTGCATCACTCGTATCTGGCGCAGGCAAAGAATTACGAACGAGATTAGACAGCTCTTTGGCAGGCGGATAGGTTAAATCTGTAGATAAATAGCGCATTTCTTCTTGACGCATATGGTTTAACGCCGTATTTGCAATCGAAACGCCAGCTAAAAACCGAGTATCTGTTAATGATGTATGATTAATATTTCGCGCATTTAACTCTTCAACCAGTTGAAGTGCTTTATAACTTTTCCCAAGTTCTTGATATCGACTAGCAGCTTGAACCAATAATTTATTTTTTAGCTCATCATTTTTTTTATTTTTACTATCGCAAATCTGTGCATATAAATTTAGTAAATCATGATCAGTTTCACCATTTACCAATGGGTAATTTTTAATACACTTATTTTTTAAACTAATACCCTCTTCTACCGCTGCAAAAGCAAATGGTGTCGCCGTTAATAAAACGAATGTAGGTAAAATTAAATAATATTTTTTCAAAACTTGCCTCAAACCTTTATGAATAAAAATTAAAATTATTATCAGTAACTTCGATTTAAAATATACACACCCTAGGTAAATACTTTCTGCTTATATAATGCGCTTGGATTTAACAAAAATATGGCACCTAAAGTCAAGGTAAAAAATGTTACTCAAAAGTAACTGTGTTTGCTTTTTGTAATATATCTTCTTTTTTATCTAAATTTCATTTGTGTATTATGATGGCATATATATAAAATACCCGCCAAATAGCATTTATAATGGCTTGTAAAATGCTAATTTATAAATAATTTTATATTTACACTAAAAACACAGATAGCCATTGGCATATTTGTCTTGTAAAAACTTTGCTATAAAGCATGACTGAGTTACATATGAATAACCTTAAAATATTAATTAAGAAGCTATCTAATCATGCGCGTGTTGCTCTAGAGAAGTCTGCAAATAGTTGTATTAATCAACAAAATTATGAAATCGAAATTGAGCATTTTTTTCTTGAATTATTAGAACAACAAGAGCCAAATGATCTCCACTTATTGGTTGAAAAATATAAAATTTCCCATGATTTTTTAGTTAAGGATTTACAACTCAGTCTTTCCCAGTTGCCTAAAGGAAATACTCGCACCCCGATATTTGCTCAATCCATTATTCGTTTATTGGAGCAAGCGTGGTTACTTGCTTCAGCCGAACAAAATCCTGTCATTCGAACAGGTCATATTTTGGTAGCACTTTTAACAGCACCAGATTTGCATCAAATGGCATTACGCGCTTCGGGCCAATTTGAACTGTTCCCGATCGATACAATGAAGCATAAATTTTTAGACCTATGCTCAAACAGTATCGAACAAGATGTTTTACAGGAAACAGCACCAAGCGAAAGCACTGAGCCTGCACAGCATTTGGCTAAAAACAAAACGCCAGCACTTGATCAATATACAATTAACCTGACCCAAAAGGCACAAAGTGGCCTTATCGACCCCGTTATTGGTCGTGAGTTTGAAATACGTTTAATGCTCGATATCCTAATGCGTCGACGCCAAAATAACCCCATTTTAACTGGTGAACCGGGTGTAGGAAAAACGGCTGTCGTTGAAGGTTTGGCATTAAAAATTGTGAACAACCAAGTGCCTGATGCTTTAAAAAATGTTCAACTGCATACGCTTGATATGGGACTATTGCAAGCAGGTGCCAGTGTAAAAGGTGAATTTGAAAATCGCTTGAAACAAGTGATTCAAGAGGTTCAGTCTGCCACTCATCCTATAATTTTATTTATTGATGAAGCACATACTTTGATTGGTGCGGGAGGTCAAGCAGGCCAAAATGATGCTGCCAATCTATTAAAACCCGCACTGGCTCGTGGTGAGTTACGTACCATTGCAGCAACCACATGGGCTGAATATAAACAATATTTTGAAAAAGATGCAGCGCTCAGTCGACGCTTTCAAGTCGTTAAAGTTGAAGAACCAACCGAAGATGTCGCCATCGATATGTTACGTGCCATGTTACCAGTCATGGCCAATCATTTTAATTTAAATATTGATGATGAAGCTATCATCACAGCCGTACATTCTTCGCATCGTTATATTAGTGGCCGCCAACTCCCAGACAAAGCGATTAGCGTACTCGATACAGCCGCAGCGCGTGTAGCACTCACTCAAAACGCACAACCTGTGAAGTTAGATCAGATGCTTGCTCAACAACATAATCTCAAACTTGAATATGAGATTTTAGAAAATGAACATAAAAATTTGCCGATTCATCATGAGCGCCTACATGATCTAAAGCAAAAACTAGTGCAGCTTGAGTGTGAAATTGAACACACTCAAGCGCAATGGCAAAAAGAAAGAGCGCTTGTTGAACAGATAAAACAACGCCAACAAGATACAACGGTTCACAACGATCAAAAAGAGATTGCTGCGCTTCGTGAAGAATTAAGCAATGTACAAGGCCAGAATCCCTTAGTGTTTGAGCGTGTTAATGCACAAATCATTAATGAAATTATTTCAGACTGGACCGGTATTCCTGTGGGTAATATGGTGAACGATGAAATAAAACAAATTCTCAGCCTAGAAAGCAAACTGGCTGAGCGTGTTATGGGACAAGACTCTGCCCTACATCAACTGGTTCAGGGAATTAAAACATCTAAAGCAAAATTGGATGATCCCAATAAACCGCAAGGCGTGTTCATGTTGGTGGGTCCAAGTGGTGTCGGTAAAACCGAAACCGCGCTTGCGCTGGCGAATGAGCTTTATGGTGGAGAATCCCACCTAATCACTATTAATATGTCTGAATATCAAGAAGCACATACCGTTTCTTCTTTAAAAGGTGCTCCACCTGGATATGTGGGATATGGTCAAGGTGGTGTGCTGACTGAAGCCGTTCGCCGCAATCCTTATAGTGTGGTTTTATTGGATGAAATTGAAAAAGCACACAACGATGTTCAAGAACTCTTTTATCAAGTTTTTGACAAAGGTACGCTTGAAGATGGCGAAGGTCGAGTCATCGACTTTAAGAATACCACCATTATTTTGACCTCGAATGTAGGTTCGAATACCATTATGCAGGCGTGTTTGAATCAACCGATTGATACATGGCCAACCGCGGAAAGCTTAGCAGAGCAGTTAAAACCAAGTTTATATAAACAATTTAAACCTGCTTTTTTAGGGCGCATGCGTATCGTTCCCTATTTCCCACTGCATGATGATTTACTGATTCAAATTATCCATCATAAAATCAAGAAAATAACCTCTCGCCTTGAGAAGCAGTACCAAACCAAAGTTCAATATTCAGAGGAATTGGTAGAACTGTTATTAAGTCGCTGCACGGAAGTCGATAGCGGTGCACGAAATGTTGATCACATTTTGAATGCCAGTATATTGCCTGCTTTAGCCACAGAAATATTGATGGCTTTGGCAGTAGACAATTTGCCTAAAGTCATTCAGATTGATGTCAAAGATGATGAAATTACGTATGTTTTAGACCCTGTCGAAAAGACCACGGCTAAAAAGAAACGACATCCTGCTAAAAATAAAGCGAATCAAGTTTAATAGAATATAGAGTGTAAAATTATGAGCTTAGAAATCGAGTCTTTATTGTCTCCTATCTCAAGCGATCAACCATGTGGACAAGACTTGTCTTTTTCCAATGAATTCCACGCTATCAAAATTGCAAAAACTCAGGATGATCCACTACTCGATCAAGGCGACTGGGTCGCTGAACCTAAGCAAGCAGACTGGCATTTCGTTGAACAAAAATCTATCGAGCTGCTCACGGGAAAATCAAAAGATTTACGCTTAATGGGCTGGTTACTTGAAGCGTGGTCAAATTTATACGGATTCGAAGGCACCGCAAAAGCCTTAGAGCTTATGCATCGAACGCTAAATGAGTATTGGACACAACTTCATCCTGAAATTGAAGAAGAAGATTTAGATCAACGTCTAGGTTTGTTGCAAGGTTCCATTAATCATTTGATTCCACTGATTAAACAAGTCGCTATCGTGAATGTTCCTGCATTTTCACTCAGCGATTATGAAGCCTTACTGAGACAAAAAAATCATTTGTTGAAACAAGTAGAAAGTTATACGGAGGATGCCAATAGCTCTCAAATTTTGGAACAGTTTGAGCTGAGCTTGTTCAACACATCAAAATCATTTCAATATCAGAACTATCAACATTTTTCGGCGATTCTGGCTGAATGGTCAATTTTGAAAAGTGTGTTAGATACCTTAATGGGCTTAGATGCACCAAGCTTTGCTGCTATTGATACTCAGCTTGAAAACATCCACACCAGTTTAAAAAAGCTCTATAAAACCGATGTTTTTACCCAACCTGTAATGGCGACACATACGTCTGAGTCTTCTGCTGCCACAACGATAACAACACAGACACTTTCATTTACTCAGCACAAAGAACAAGAGATTGACATGAACATCGTCCATCCATCCAAAGGCTTTCAGGTTCAACCGCAAAATCACTTAGCAAACCGTGAACAAGCCATGCGGGTATTACAAGAAATTTCTGACTATTTCCAAGCTAATGAACCGCATAGTCCAGTAAGTTATATGTTACAAAAAACCATCAAGTGGAGTCAGATGCCACTACATGAATGGTTAAATCAAGTCATTAAAAACGAAAATCCACTGCATAACGTCCAAGAACTACTGGGCGTACAACAAGCAAATGAATCAAACGATTGGTAATCTAAATGTTTAAAGCAGAAAAAATACTTTGGGGTGAAGGTCTATTTTTACGCCCTCAACATTTTCAATTACAAGATGCGTATCATGAACAACGTCTGAATCATACCATTCGTTCCACGATTCCATTTGCCTATGGCATTCAAAATATTCAATTTGATGAGGCACAGTTACACACACATATCTTGGCACTCGAAAGTATTAGTATGATTTGGCAAGATGGTGAAATCTATCAAGCGCCGACACGTGATTTACTGCCAGAGCCAGTGTTATTAGATGAACTGAATTTACGTGGCGAAATCTTGGTTTATTTGGCTTTGCCGATTGTACAAGCCAATAAGAAAAATGTGAGCGCTGAAAATAGTGCGCAGTTCGGTCGCTACCACTCTTATCTGACCTCAACCCACGATTTATTTACAGATGCAATTGCAGCAGATATCACCTTATTGCGCCGCCGTGCAGAGTTTCGCTTGTTAGAGGCGAACGTAGAACCGAATCAAGAGCTGGATGGTTTTTTGTATTTAGCTTTAGCAAAAATTAAACGTCAAAGCTCAGGTCAATTTGAATTTGATCGTCATTTTATTCCGCCTATCTTGCATATTGAATCTTCTGAAAATCTTATCTCGAGTTTGAAACGCAGTTTAAATGTTATCAAAGCGAAAATTAAAACCATTCAAAGTAATAATCGAGAAAACGAGCAAAAACTGATTGAATTTCGCTCTGGCGACATTGTGTCATTTTGGCTGGTTAATGCACTCAACACAGCACACGCGACGTTGAATCATTTATTGCAATACCCGCATATCCATCCAGAGCGGCTATTCTTTGAATTATTACGTTTGACTGGCTCATTGCTGACTTTTTCAACGGCTCATGAGGTTGATCATTTACCTCGCTACCAACATCATAATTTACAAGAAAGTTTTAGTCAGCTCGATTTCATTCTACGTGAGTTATTAGATACGATTATTTCAAACCGCTACATCAGTATCCAACTCAAAGAAACACGACCATCCTATTGGTTAGGCAGTTTAGAGTCAGATAAAATCACCCGAGATTCAAGACTTTACTTGGCTGTTTCAAGCAGCATGATGCAAAGCCACGAACTGATTCAATTGGTTCCATTGCGCTTTAAAGTGGGCAATACCGTAGATGTGGAACAACGTGTCATCGCTGCACTCCCTGCAGTTCCTTTGCATCATTTAATGCAGGTTCCAACTGCTATTCCAGTGCGATCTGGTGTGAGTTACTTTGAAATTGAACCGAATAATGACTTATACCAACGCATGTTGGATGCCGAGTCGATTTGTATTTATATTCCAGCGGGTTTCCAAGATATTGCTGTTGAATTGATTGCTGTGATGAATGGCTAAGGAAATGAATCATGAATAATGCCCCTTCACTTTTTGATGATGGACAAATTGGAACTGGTTCAATTACTCAGCCCATGACCGCCAAAGTCACCAGTACAACCAACTTGGTTGACTTACTCCATGATGGTTTTTATATTGTATTTTTATTAAAAAACAAATATATACCGAGTAGTTCGACTGAATTTCGTGAAAAAATTCTTGTCCTACTCAACCGTTTTGAAAACCAAGCTCGAAAATTACAATTTTCATCAGATGACATTCAAGATGCTAAATATGCTTACTGTGCATTATTAGATGAAACCATTGTGACTCAGCAAGATGCACAATTTTTCGAGCTACAAAATAGTTGGTTAATCAGTCCCTTACAGCTTAGTTTATTTGGCTCGCAACTTGCGGGTTATCGTTTTTTTGAAATTTTAGAAGAGTTACGCCGTAAAGGAAATAGTCGATTAGCCGCACTTGAAGTTTATCATTACTGCATGCTCCTGGGTTTTCATGGTAGATATCGCATTGAATCTATAGAAAATTTAAACCATTTGGTCGCACGTGTGGGCGATGAAATTGACTATTTGAAAGGAAAAAAGGCTGCCTTTTCTCCTTTTGCATCGCTCCCCGATCAAATTAAACACATGATTCACCGTGAGCTTCCTTTTTACTGGATTTTACTTTTTCTAATCCTATTCGCGCTCTTATCCTTTGCAGGCTTGCGCTATATGTTATCAAAGCAAAGTACGAATTCTTTGGCCACATATGAAAATGTCATTTCTACGCCAACAGAACAGGCACATATTACTATTCATTTACCCTAAGAACTAACTCCATGGCTCATGAAAAACGGACTTCAGTCAAAATTTTGACGTCTACAAAAAAGAAAAATATTTCACCTATGCTCTATGCATTTGGTGGTTTTTTGGGTGGTGTCTTATTGATGGCCACTCTTGGTTTTACTTACTTTTTTACACAACAAAAAAATGATTCAATACACGTTAGCCAAAATTCTAGCGTCGATGTCACTGAACCCTCAGTCGATAATGAAGCCCCGACGCGGGAACCCGAAGCTATTTTTGAAGCGACTAAAGTCATCCCTTCTAAAAGTGTTCAACCTTCAAATGTAACTGAGCCGCCTGCTGATTTTCCTCAACCCAAAGAAGATGAATTAAGCAGAGCTTTTCTTCGTCCAGCTGAAACAGTTACTGCACCATCGATGAAGAGTGCTAGTCCGCAGCCCTTACCAAAAGAAAATAAGAAACAAAACTCGTCAACGCAAAGTTCGGCTACACCGAAAGATAAAAATCACGGCAAAGTGACTAAATCAGAACAGCCTGTGGAAAAATCCGAAGAATCTCCCACAGGCAGTGTACAAACCAAGATTACAACTCGTGCCGTCGAAGCCCCAATGCCAGCTACTATCAGACTATGATTTATGCTATTTTTTCGATTTTTCTAATCCTGGCACTAGGGCTCGGTTTAGCACTGTCCTATGAACTTAGAGCAAAATTAGCTGGCTTTTTTGTCGGGTTAATTCCTCAAGGAAAACAAAGATTTCAATCCGCTCGTCATTTTGCACAGCATATAAATCATGCTGCTGCGCCTGAGCAATTGCAATCACATTGGCATATTCAACAGTGGTGGATATTGGTTGCGGGCCTACTTCTATTTGCCAGCATCTTAATGTTTGCTTTTACCAGCCCCGTCACACCCACTAAAATCGAAGCGGATTATTTAAGACAATCGGATCCACAAATTTATGCCCTACTTGATGGACAAATTTTGTCTCCGCCACCAGAGATCGAAGAATCCTTAGTTGCTGCGGCCATAGTTGAAGCAAGTATGCTTGAGCAAGCGGATCTTAATAATAATTCTATTCAAGCCAGTGCTTTGAGTTACGATCCAAGTATTCAGGATGTACATTCAACTCATTCACATGACAATTTAGCAACGGCTGACCGTAAGTGGCACAAAATGAACCCACGCTATAAACAACGTCTACTGATGGTATTTAAAATAATGCGTGAGCAGCATGGATATGAACTGGTTTTACTGGAAGGCTATCGTAGCCCGCAGCGTCAGAATTCTTTAGCCAGCAATAAAAATACGACTTTGGCGCGTGGTTATCAGAGTTACCACCAATTTGGATTGGCGGCGGATGTCGCATTTAAGCGGGATGGAAAAGTCGTTATTTCTGAACGAGACCCATGGGCAATGCGTGGCTATCAGCTCTATGGTGAAGTTGCAGAATCTGTAGGTTTAACTTGGGGCGGACGTTGGAAGTCGATCCAAGACTATGGCCATACCGAATTTCGAATGCCGAATTTAAAGAAAACTGCGGAAATGGCTGAAAAGCTGACCTCTGAAGGACAACTTTCAGCTGCGAATTTGAGTTAATCAGGTTGAAGGCTGACTTAAATATTGAGTGATGATTTGCAAAACTTGCGCAGTTTTCTCTGCATGTAACCAGTGTCCAGCATCTGCCACCGTCTGAATCTGGGCTTGAGAAAACTGCGATTGGATAGCTTCTATATATTCTGGCTTTGCTACATAAGGTGAGTTTCCACCACGTATAAACAATGCAGACTTATGCCATGTTTCTATATTTTCCCATGACAGAATTTGGGCATAGTTCTGATACAGTGCATCTACATTAAACAACCACTTCCCTTTGCTAAAAGATTTCAAGAGAAACTGAATCACCATTTCTTCTTTGAGATATTCACGCATGATTTCTATGGCTTGTTGACGTGTTTCAATATCTGCTTTTTGTACTGCAATGAGCGCTTTAAAAATTTGCTCATGATGATTTTCTTTATAAGCAATAGGCGTAATATCCAACACCACCAGTTGATCTAGTCGATCTCCTGCGAGTTCGGTCACTTTCATCACCAGCTTTCCACCCATCGAATGCCCGATCAAAGAAAAGTGTTCGATGTTGAGTTCATCTAAAGTTTCAATTAGATCAGCTGCCATGACCTCATAATTCATCACATTGGAATGTGACGATAAGCCATGATTACGTACATCTACCTGTAATACATGGTGGCTTGAATAAAACTCCCGAGCCAACATTCCTAAATTACTTAAACTGCCAAATAAACCATGAACAAAGACCAATGTTTTTGCACGCGGCTGCTCATTTTGATGAAATTGATGATTTAGGATCATATGAAACTTACTTTATTTGATTACTATAGATATTGAATTTTTAATGGAAATAAATCAAATGACTTTTTATATTAAGCTCAATTTTGCTTAGGCTATTTTGAGTGGGAGATTTTAGCTTAGGCTAAATTTAAAAGCATGATGTACATGTCTGTTTAATATCAGATTAGATTCTTGAATCAGATTCTAAGCAAATGAAAAGATGCCGAATGCCTTAAGTCTTACTAATTTTGTATTTTAAAAATAATTCAGCGGAATTTTTAAGTAAGGAATACCATTGTCTTCTGGTTGAGGGAACTTGCCTGCAAACATATTGATTTGAATTGCTGGTAATATCAATTTTGGCATGCTTAACGTTGCATCACGGCGGTTTCGCATCTCGACAAAATCAACTTTTCCCGTTGTAGTATTGATATGAATGTTTTTATGCTTTTGCGAATAAACCGATGTCTCATATTGGTATTGATCACGACTTTCGGGTAAGTAGTCATGGCATAAGAACATCCGCGTTTGATCTGGCAATGTGTACAAAGTCTTCACTGAATCAAATAAAGCCGCCGCACTCCCCTTTGGAAAATCACAACGTGCCGTCCCATAGTCAGGCATAAACAACGTGTCCCCGACAAAAACAGCATCACCAATGACATAACTGAGACACGCAGGTGTATGCCCTGGTGTCGGAATATTATATGCTTTTATGTTGCCTATCAAAAATATCTCATGATCTGCAAAAAGATAATCAAATGACTGCTTGGCATTTAAACTCTTAATATCTAAGTGATAAATCTCACCAAAAGTTTGTTGTACGATCTCAATCTTATGACTAATCGCAATTTTTCCACCTAGTTTTTGCTTTAAATACTGTGCAGCACTTAAATGATCTGCATGCACATGTGTTTCTAAAATCCAGTCTACGCTTAGGCTATTTTCCTGAATATAAGCAATGATTAAATCGGCCTGCTCTGTTTTGGTCGTTGCCGATGCTGCATCATAGTCCAATACACTATCAATCACGGCGCAACACTGAGTGTCGGGATCACTCACCACATAACTAAACGTGTTGCTCGCTGTATCAAAAAATGCTTTTACTTGAGCAATTTGCATCATGGCATTTTCTCCATTACTTTACGATGTAGCAGTACACCAACGAACATCGCAATTATAAAATAGATCGCTTGATAATAACCCAGTCCAATCAAAGTAAAGCTCGGCGCAGGACAAATTCCCGCAATTCCCCAGCCTATACCAAATAGCAGACTTCCGAAGATCAGTTTTCTGTCGATTTTCGTATTTTTAGGAAGTTGTATGGCTTCACCATAAAAGGTTTGTGGATGTGGCTGACGTACAGCTTTTTGAAAAGGAATAAATGCAATCGCAATCGCCCCCATCATCACAAAAGCTAGACTGGCATCCCAGTGCCCAAAAATATCTAAAAAGCCAATCACTTTCGCAGGATTCGACATTCCTGAAAGCATGAGACCAATTGAAAATAATCCACCCCAAATGAATGCCCAAACATTTTTCATTTTAGATTGCTCCAAACATATGACGGACAACATACACAGTAATAAAGCCTGCGAACATAAAACTCATTGTAGCGATGATTGAACGTTTGGATAAACGACTGATACCACAAATACCATGCCCGCTGGTACAACCAGAGCCTAAGCGAGTTCCAAAACCTACCAATACGCCCGCAATAATTAACATGAAAGGTGTAGCTTCAATATAGATTTCTGGCTGAACAAAAGCGGCATATATAAACGGAACAATGAACAGGCCCAATAAAAACCACAGTGCAGGCGTATTTATGATCCCTTTTAAGTTTAAAACTTGAGAGACCAGACCACTGATTCCTGCAATTCGTCCATTGGTATATAAATATCCAACGGCGGAGATGCCGAGTAATATTCCACCTATAAAAGACCACGCAAAATCATGCATTGGTAAGCGCCTTAAAACAATATATGTTTTAATAATATATTTAATTAAAAAATAATCAAGCGTCCTTTGTATCTATGGATGCTATGCATGTCTATGGTCACTGTCTACGGGGTCTTTCATCTAGCTTTAGATATTTGAATGGCACTACCCGTCCGTTCTCGAAGCTTTTAGTCTTTTAGATAACACCTTAAAGCATTTTTTTACATAGTTATTCTTCACAATAACGTAAAAAGCTTGAATATATCCCCGAGGGATTTTGTATTCAGCCCTTTTTTAGATTAGAAATACTTAACTTCTCTCGCTTTATTTCATGATAGTTTTCATTTAAAGAAACTGAATAGAATTAGGGCACATCTCTACATCATGAGTATTATTCTCAGTTTATGAAACACATTTACGACTTTTGAATATTTTTTTATGCGGGCAGACACATGAAAAAGGATAAAATAATCTGCTCTTTTTCTGAGCAGTTTATTGAAATTCTGATAATACCCGTTCTGCAAACCATATTGGGAGCTTAGACACGGCGGCATTCATTTTTAAGGTTTCAGCTGCTTCTATTTCTGCAAGAAAAGACGCTTGTATACCGTCAGAAGAGTTATCAAACAAGTAGGCTCGATCACAGCACTCTATGGCTTGCATGAGCAGATCCATACTACGGTAGTAACGTTCAATAATTTTCTGCTCAGGAACAGGATGACCACCCACACTGACGCGATACTTGACTCGGGCAATATTGATTTGTGGATCTACTGTTGAGACATAATATAGATAGGTTTTATAACCCTGACGTTTCGCTTCTCGGAGAAACTCAACTTTAGAGATATGTGACATGACCGTCTCAAAAGTAAAACTGACTTTTAAGCGCAGAAACTCAAGCCGGATATAGTCAATAATGCGTGCACAGAGATAAGAATCAATTTCTTCGGTTTTAAACTCGATCTTCCATTCATCTAGCACAATTGGTTCATGCGCAAGTAAGGCCACGAACTGTCCCGCTTGAGGACGCTTCTTACTTTTTAGAAAAGTGACCAACTCTAAAGCTTTTAAGGAAGGATGATAATGCAATAAATCAATGCGTTGACTCTGTCTTAAGTTTTGTTCCAGTTCATCTGCATTTAAATATGCCCCAATATGTTGGGGCAAGAGGTAATCTTTAACAGTGCTTTTACCAGAACCATTCGGCCCTGCAAACATTCTTATTCTAGGTTGTCGAGGTGGCATATCAATCTATACGGTTGCGTGTTTCTTTTTACGTGTCAGTTTCGGTAAAACGCCTACATCGACATAAGCATGACTTAAGTCTTGTAAAACAGTTTCATTGCCATGAATATCGCGTTCAACCAATTGTTCAGCTTTTGCATAAACTACAGACGAACGAGTGGTTGCTTTTTGAAAAGCATCATGAAAAGCATGAATGGCAAGTTTAGGAATCATATCATCCTCATATTTGCCTACTTTAATGTCGGTATAAGCTGCCATACACCAACTCCTACTCAAACGATGGTTGATTTTTATTTATCTTAACACAATCGAGGACATTGTCTATTTATACAGCATCCTGAAACAATAAATTAGATCTTAATATCCACACTAATTTCATGCTGTCTTATTCGGTTACTTTACTTTTTAATCGTTTCGTATCTTCAACTTGTAAAGCTTTAGCCGTTGGACAGAAGGCACTTTCATTCATCCCTGCATCGGTCAGGCTTTTTTCTTGCTGCTCAAGATAACGGTTGGCCACCATCAGCATCACTGAAGCGGTACTTAACTCAATATTGGCTTTAGATAGCGCAGCAATTTGATGATATGCATCCATACGCTGACAAAATGCGGTTTTCATTTCTGTTGCTGTCGCTGGATTATCTTTTGCATCTAAAACGGTTTTGGTTGAATTCACAGTTGCTGTATATTCAGCCATCTTCTGATCATACTGTGCCTGAGTCAGCTTCGTTATTTCTGCATAACTCAGGGTTGATAGAAACGATGATAAAAATAATGAAAGGCTAAGCAACGTCCATGTTTGTTTTTTCATGTATTAAGACTCATCGCCTTCTTTCCATACGTCTTCATAGTCATCGCCATCAATCATAAAACGATAACCTTCACTTAAAGCCAAGTATGGAAGTACGTCAGGCAAGATATCTTGTAACTCACGTACAGTCATGGTTGTAAAAAAGTCTTGTCCTTCACCCAATTCACCACCATAAATAAACCAAGCGACATTCTCTTCAGTTTCTGGCTTTTTACGTAAACCGACAATGGGTTCTTGATTCAAAGTATGCACAGCAACAGCAACGACATCATCACCTTTTACTTCAACATAAGCCGAGTCAAATTCTTCACACAGTAGTTTTTGTTCCGCAATTAATTCATTCAATGCAGATTGTTGTGACTTTTGTGCCATGCGATGCTGCCCCTTTTGAGCGTCAATCTATCGATAGCGCATTTTAAAACATATTTAGGTCAAAGGCTGTTTTTATTTAAACAATTAGCACATAGGTGAACACTCAATAGCACTACAAATTTGGCATTCATTTTGCTTAACAGTATTACGTTTTATAAAAAAAGTAATATCGGGGCTAAGCAACTATGGGTTATGTCGCACGAGAACTCAGTCCTCAAAGCAAAATATTGCTGGGCTTTGGATCATTTCTAATACCAATCCTCATTTGGTGTGCTGTGAGTTATTTACCATTTATTTGGCATCCTCAAGTACAAATCACCAACTCTGGCAGTGTCTCTTTTTTACAAATCGGTAGCCGTGTAGACAAAAGTGTGTTCTATGCAGAAGCGCAAAATGCCGTCAATACAGGCACTGAACCGCCGCAAGGTAATTTGGTCAATCCTATTTATTTACCAGCACCCCACCAAGTTGCGACAGCCTTAGTGACGGCATTTACGACACCACCCACTCAAGCCGATGCACCATGGTTTCATCAAAGTCTTTGGCACAGTATCAAGATTGTATTTAGTGCTTTCTTTATTGCATCACTCGTTGGTATTCCATTGGGGATTTTATGTGGTTTTTCCAACAAAATTTCCCAGCTCACTGAACCCTTTGTTGAGTTCTTTCGCTACTTACCTGCGCCTGCCTTTGGTGCACTGGCTGTTGCAATATTAGGCATTAATGATGCACCAAAAATTGCCATCATCGTGATTGGGACGCTGTTTCAGCAAATTCTGATTATTGCCAATACTACGCGTATGGTGGACCGCGGGCTGATTGAAGCGGGTTATACCCTAGGGACGAATAAAGTAAAAAGTCTGTTTCACGTGGTCATTCCAGCGGCGTTACCCGATATTTACCGTGATTTACGTGTTTTGCTGGGCTGGGCGTGGACCTACTTGATTGTCTCTGAGTTGATTGGCACCACCACAGGGATCACTTGGTTTATTACCCAGCAAGCACGCTACCAGAACTTTGACAATGTCTATGCTGCGATTTTAATTATTGGGGTGATTGGCTTGGTCTGTGATGTGATTTTAATGAAACTCGGACAACATCTGTTTAAATGGAAAGCGGGAGCAAAATAATGATAACTACAGATATAAGAACGCCAGAATTCAATGCTCGTCAGTATTTTGATCACATTTATCAACGTCCTGTCATTTTAGAGGCCAAACAACTTAGTCAAGTTTTTCAGCATGGTAAAAACTCACGCACGATTTTAAATCAACTCAATTTGAAAATTCATAAGCGAGAGTTTATTTGTGTGATTGGCCCGTCTGGTTGTGGAAAATCGACCTTTAGTCGTGTTGTTGCGGGTCTAGACCCATATAGCAGTGGCGAATTACTAGTAGATGGACAGCCCATTTCAGGCCCTAGCCCAGAGCGAGGCATGGTGTTTCAAGGCTATACCTTATTTCCTTGGAAATCGGTTAAAGAAAATGTGATGTTTGGTCCACTGATGAAAGGTGCAAGTCATGCCTCAGCCGAAGCGGCTGCACGAGAATGGATCAATATTATTGGCTTAGAGAAGTATGAAAACCAATATCCGCATCAACTGTCTGGCGGGATGAAGCAACGTGTTGCGATTGCCCGTGCTTTAGTCAATGAACCGAAAATTTTACTGATGGACGAACCTTTCGGTGCGCTTGACCCGCATACCCGTCAGAAAATGCAAAAACACCTAATGGACCTATGGCAAAACATTGATATCACCATCATTTTTGTAACCCATGATATGGATGAGGCTATTTTACTGGCTGATCGTATCGTAGCGCTGAAAGCCAATCCTGGGGAAATTAAAGAAATTATTGAAGTGGATTTACCCCGTCCACGAAACACTGAACTGATGTCCAGCCCTGCCTTTAAGCTACTTCGAGAGCGAGTCGATTTCCTAGTACATGCACAAGAAGAAGAACTCGATCCAGCACTGGAAGATTTACCCAAAATTCCACGTATGACCCAAATTAGTACGCATAAATAATTCATTGATCTAGCCTGAGGGACGACCCTTAGGTTTTATGCACTGTTGGACGGCCAACACGAGGATTTTACTATGCAAGATAAATATGTCCTTCCACTGGTGGATATCAGCCTTTTAAATAGCCCAAATCTAGATGACCATATGCAAGTTGCTCAAGCGCTTGATCAGGCCTGCAAAGAAGTTGGTTTTCTCTACCTCAAAGGTGATCAATTTAAACCTGCATTATTTGCACAGTTATGTGACATCGCGAAGCGCTATTTTGCCCAAGATGACGCACTCAAAATGCAAAATTATATTGGCAAATCGCTGAATCATAGTGGCTATGTGCCTATAGGTGAAGAACAGTTTTCGAGTAACAGCTACGATTTAAAAGAATCTTATGATGTGAATTATGACTATCAAGGGTCTGCATTAAATTATCCCTTACTTGGCCCAACACAATGGCCAGATGATCCCGCATTTAAACGTCATGTCTCGCAGTACTATCAGCACTTAAAAGCAATTGGTCATCAGCTGTTTCGCTGTTTTGCGCTGGCTTTAGAGCAAAAAGAAGACTTTTTTGATGCACATATTCAACATGCACCCAGCCAGTTACGCCTCATTCACTATCCATATAACCCTCAAGCGACAGATGCAGAAGGCATCGGAGCGCATACCGACTATGAGTGCTTTACTTTATTACTCCCCACAGCCCCCGGTTTACAAGTCCTTACTAAGCAAGGCGAATGGATTGATATTCCTCTGCTTGAAAATACGTTGGTGATGAACATTGGTGACATGATGGAAATCTTGTCCAATGGCAAATATTTAGCCACCAAACATCGGGTCAAAAAAGTCCAACAAGAACGCTACTCCTTCCCTTTATTTTTTTCTTGTGACTATGACTATGTCATCCAACCGATTAATACAAATGAGCCACCTAAATATGCGCCACTGGCAGGTGGAGAACATTTGTTTAATCAAACGGCTCAAACCTTTCATTATTTAAAACAACGTGTAGCCAGTGGTGAGTTGGTCTTAAAGAATGCCGTTCCGCTTTATTCTTTTGGTCTGACTGAGTCAAACATGGAGTACACCCCATGAATTTATTCGAAACTCTAAGTCAACTAAAACCTATCACAGCTGCTTCAGGCAATGTACCAACCTATTTAATGGGCGCATTTCGGCGTAAGAGTATTAGCTTTTACAATGGTTTGACTGATGAAAATACGATTGTGTATTGGTTTCAGTCCAAGAGCTTCACCATTGACCTACGTCTCAAATCAGTAACAGATACACCTATCGTAGAGCGTCAAGCATGGGTCGGTTATACGCATTGGGATGCACAAACTGCATCATTGTCATGGGTGCTAAGTAGCAATTATCAGAACCATACCCAGTGGCCTGAGCCTGCAACCCTACATAGCATTGGCAATTGTATTTTGGAGTTTTCACCAAGTAATGCCTATGTTGAAGACTGGCGTCAACAAGCCAGTATAGGTTTATTTTTAGGACTACGCTTAGTCAAAGCCGTACATGTTGCCACGCAGCAAGAAATTTCACTCGATGGCGGTCTCATCATCTGCGGTGAGCATATGGCATATGCACAGTCACGTTTACCCCATATTCAACAGAATATAGACGCGTTAGGGGTTCTTTCTTATGTGGAGCAAAGTCCTTCTGACTTAAATCAAATTGAAAGCTATGAAGTATCAGTTTCAACTCAGGATCAACTCATTCAATATTCAAGCTGCACCCAAATGACTCAACAGCAACTCATTCTAGACGGTTTTGAAGTCTTTGATACTAAAACCCTCATACAGCGTAAATTGATCGATGGCGAAGCATATCAGTTGGTGTTTGTCGTGGATGTGTATGAACCTGAATACGCTTTTCAAAATGTAACATCTACCACGGCGGACAGTCAGGATTGGCTGAAACAAGAACAACATCACCTCATGCATCATGCAACTGTGGTTGCGTAAGGGAGCTTTAATAAGTTATGGCTTTTCTCTATTTATTGATCGCCGTGATTGCAGAAGTCCTCGCGACTTCTGCATTAAAAGCAACCAATGGTTTCACTGCACCTTTACCTGTCGTTTTAACCATTATCGGTTATGCAATTGCACTGTTTTTCTTAGGTCTAACGTTTAAATCGATCCCTATGGGGCTAGCTTACGCACTGTGGTCAGGTGCGGGCATTATTCTTATTTCTACAGTCGGTTGGATTTACTTTAAACAGCAGCTCGACTTTGCGGCGGTTGTTGGTTTAAGTTTTATGATTATCGGCATCGTGATTATTCATGTGTTTTCTAAAAGTACGCATTTATAAATACATGCCTTAAAATCTACTCTTTATTTAAAATTAGATCTTTCTTTGCTTTTTAAACACACTCATACAAAAAAAGCCCAAGTTAACTTGGGCTTTTAGTTTCTACGAAATCTTACTTTAACTCTTCAACCAAAGCTGGATAAATTGCACCATCAACATCCATTTCTGTTTTATAAATACCATTTTCAACGTTGAATTTGTTTACATGGTAGCTTGAGCCATAAATCGAGTCAAAACCTGAACCTTTTTTAAAGACGGTTTTATTGGCTGTCAAATCGAGTAAATGCGTCCCGCCAATAAATTGTTCATATTGTTTCGGATCGACGCCAACACGGTTAGACATAATTTTCACGGCGTCTTCATGTGTTGCAGGGTCATTAATATATTTGACTGTTTTATCCCACACTTGGATCATCTTTTTCCAATCTTCTTTATTGGCAGAAAGATGGCTCATATTTACAGTCAGCGTGTCATAAATTAAACCTGGCTTATCTTTAGAACTATAAATAATTTTAGACCCTGCAACAGACTTCAACGCTTGATTGGCTACAGGTTGCCAGACCGCAATTGCAGCAATGTCTGGACTTGCAAAAACTTGTGGAAGTTCATTGGTCATAGAATTGACCAATTTAATGTCACTGGTCTTAATTTTTGCATCTGTTAGTGCTGTACTTAGCAATAAATGGTCAACTAAGCCTTTTTCAGTGGCAATACTTTTGCCTTTTAAATCGGCAATGCTGTTAATTCCATCTTTTGCGATAATCACGTCATTACCTGCGGAATAGTCTGTCGCCATAATCATGACACCTTGAGTGCCCCCAGAGGCTGTGACTAGATTATCTCCATTGGTCACCAGTACTGCATCTAGCTGATTGGCTGCAAAAGCAGAAAGCGATGATGAATAATCAAACCATTTAAACTCAACATTCAACCCTGCTTCTTTGAGCCAACCTTTTTCAATTGCCACTTGCCATGCAACAAAACCCGGCCAATCACTGTAGCCAATCGTGATGTTTTTGGTGGCTGTGCTCTCAGATGCACTGTTTTTTGTTTCAGGAATTTTGGCGGTGTTATCACAACCTGCCAATAAAATAGTCGAAACAATAGAGACTGATAAGAACGCTTTTTTAATCATGATGCAATTTTCCCGATGCTGTAAATGTTTAAACTTGCTATGTATAGAGTGAGTCATTGAGGGCGGTGAACATGGTCACGATTTCAACGCGCTCTGTTTTTCATTTTGTGGAATCGGCGGCATCACTGCATCCATCAACTCCAAATGCCCTTTGATCACACCTTTCAAAGCAATGAATTGCTGGCTTAATGCTTTTAACTCTGTAGTTAAGCCCTGCAAAATCATCACTTCTAGAATTTTTTGCTCATCTAACTGAATATGTAGTGAGCTGACCACTTGTTCTAAAAACTGCTGCTGTAAGTCCAGCAATTGGACTCTAAGTGGCGTAACACTGGCGTCATAGAGCAAGGTAAACGTCCCCACCATCACGGCGTTACGTTGCTCCTGATCCGCAATCAAATGTTTATTGATCATGTCGACAATGGCTTGAGAACGGCTTTCATAGTGCTGATCAACAATTTTCTGATCCAATGCATCGACAGTTAATTCAGGCACAGTGATGCTGATCCGTGCCAATTTATGTTTCGGCACGTGCTTATCCTTTTTTTGGTGGGTCTTGCTTGATATAAATGCCCGCTCTAGCACTTAAGATGGCAACCACGAGCTGTTTAAATACAGTGAAGAATGCATTTAAGTCACCTTTGAATTGTTTAGACATTTGTTGCTCCTTTCGGTATTACCAAAAAAGGTTTTTGTAATACCTAGAACTAAGCAGAATACATGCCAATTTTTTTGATTAGATTGACAGCAACAGCGTATGAGAAAGTTTATTTTTTGTGCAAAATATATTTCTATTTTTAAGATTGATACATCAAAGTGCATTTCGGGCTATTCAGCTTGACTTTTCATCCGTCAAAGGCCCAATGTTTACGTCCCTATAGACAGAATACCTTCTGAAAATGAGATCTTATGTCCTCGCAAGTTTTAGTTTTCTCTCACTTATAAGCAAAAAAAATCGCCAGATGGCGATTTTTTCTTTTATTGATAAACTTTTTGGAACTCACCCAAAATTGGAGCTGAGACGCCATCTTTATACACATATCGAGAGATAATACCTCTATCCGTATAAATATCCATCTTGATCGAATCCGTTCCCTTTAACTTACTCATCAAATTTACAGGCGCTAAAATATAATTGGTCGAACGGTTGGCACCTAACACATGATCATGCTCAGTTGGCCCTGTGACAGCAAAAGTTTGAAAGTCTTTCTCATTTGTAAACTCAACTTTATGAATCTCATATTTATTGTAAGTACTGCTCAAATGAATTTTTAACTTAAGCAGCTCTTTGTTCGATTCATTCCAGCTCACAGTGACCACTGGACAAAGCTCATTCTGCGCACAAATGAGTAAACCTGTGGTACCCACATTTTGACGACTTGGGTCTGTAGAGGTTGTCGCACAACCTGAAAGCAACATCGCCCCCAAACTCATGAGTAGCCATTTTTTTGGCGATACGTTCGTTATCATTATATTTACTCCCAGAAACTTAAAAGGCTTTGAAATTCTAAAATGAAGCTTTGATTTTTCCCAGTCCCTATTTTTGACGAATCTGCACCTAAATCAAGCTTTTTCGTTCATTCAGTTTATAAATTTTAAAATTTATATCTCTTTATACAAATATGAAAGAAAAGAACCCCACTGAAAAGCTCGCTACTAACCAAGCACATGTATTCTTTCTAATATGCACTCTAGGCAAGCACTACCGCGCTTATACCTGTATATCAAACGAACGACTAAAAACTTTTCAAATTATATGCAAATGAATACTCAACTTTGCAAGCCTATCAAAACAGATGACAGAACATGACGAAGGGAACCGACATCCTTTATACTGGTTCTAAAAGCTCACCAAAGACACAGCCGCCGATGAAATTCTTTAGTTGCGCATCCTGTCAAAACCAAGTCTTTTTTGCCAACTCACAATGTGTGAGCTGCCAAACTACACTCGGTTATATTGCATCGGAAAAAGATATGGGGAGCTTTGAACAGCATAGCCCTGTTCTTTGGTTAGCGCTAAATGAAAAATACCAGACGAAGCGCTATAAGCCTTGTTATAACTATCAGCATCATCAAGTCTGTAATTGGGTTATTCCCGCAGAGAGCAACGACATCTACTGTGAGTCTTGTGTACTCACATATACCATTCCTACTCTCGACAACCCTGATCATATCGTCTATTGGTCACGGCTCGAACATGCTAAACGGCGTTTTCTGTATTTAATGCAACGCCTGAATATTATGCCAAGGCCCAAATATAACGATGATGATCGCTACGGACTCCGTTTTAATTTTCTCATGCCTGAACCAGAGCACCCTGTGCTGACAGGACATGCTAATGGTGTCATTACACTCAATGCTAGTGAAGCAGATGTCATCTATAGAGAAACGACCCGTATTAAAATGGGTGAAAACTACCGTACGCTTTTGGGGCATTTCCGTCATGAAAGTGGTCATTATTATTTTGACCTCATTAAATCGCTACATCCTGAGCTGGTCGACGAGTTCCGTCAGTATTTTGGAGATGAGCGTCAAGATTATAACGCAGCACTACAACGCCACTATGAAGATGGCGCACCGCAAAACTGGGACAAGTTTTATGTCAGCTCTTATGCCAGCACACACCCTTGGGAAGACTGGGCAGAAACGTGGGCACACTATTTACACATGATGGACACATTGGAAACCGCTTACTATGCAGGTTTAATCGTGCGCAATAATCGAAAAGATACGCATGACTTAAGCTTTTATGAAAATCCAATCGGCGCTCAAAATTTTGATTTACTCCTCAAACAATGGATGACACTGACTTTTAACTTAAATGCGTTAAATCGCAGTATGGGTTTAGAAGATGCTTATCCATTTACGCTATCAGCGCCAGTCCTCGATAAATTACGATTTATACATAAACATGTTTTGGGCAAAGCCTTTGCTCGCTAAATTGCTTGAGCTGAATATAAGCGTTCTTAAGTTATGTCTAGGGACACAAAAGATTGGACTGAATTTGGATGTAACTCGTTAGAAATTATCTTAAAATGAAAGACATCTTTAGCCTATATAGATAACGTCCGTGCTAAAAACTATGCTTTTAACGAGACATCATACTTTCACGCGACCAATCATTTTAGGGCTAACGATTGTTTTACTGCCGGCCTGCCAGTTGGTCAAAGTTAAAGAAAATAATATCCATCAGGCTATTCGTAGCAAGTCCGAAAATATCTTAAGCCACGAACAATTGAGTGCGGAAACCACCAGCTTACTCAAATTACTCAGCGTGACGCCACAGCAATGCAGCGCTGAATTTGAAACATGTTTGAAGCGCTTAAACACACAAACAGATATTGCTGCAGATGAACGCTATGCCGCTTTAAGTGAACTGTATTTGGCCCAAGCTTTAGATATTTCAAAACAACGCAACTGTACCCAAGCACAGCCACATAGTGAAAATAATCACTGCTTAGAACAGAGCCTTGAGGCCTTCGACCAGAGTTTACGTTATAGCTATGTGTATTTATTTAAAATGCAAGAAAGCCCAAGTACCCGGGTTTTTGATCAAAGACAAATGCATGTCCGCACTTTTTACAATGTCGCTTTGTCGCGTTTAATTACCACGGCGTACCGTACGCAACCTTTTCAACAAGTTCCCGCGCAACTCAACGTCCAACAACGTCAATATATTGTAAATTTAGAACACTATCCTGAACTGAAAAGTAAAACCATTGACCGAGTTCAATCCAGTTATAATTTAAACTTCTCGGGTTTTTATCAAGTCAACCGTCAAGATGGTCTGGGCGCAGAGTTCGTGGTTGTGACTAAAGCGGATCCTATTCATAAAAATGATTTTATCCTTGACCCGATATCGTTTTATCAAAATCAAACCAATCCCAATATCCATCCTGCACGCTATTTGTCCGTAACCGCAGCGGCACAGCCATTAAACCCTGAAAGCAGCATTGAAGATGTGCTTAATGGCAAAGCCATTTTTGAGATTGAGCTATTTAATCCTTATACACAAAAGTATGTAGACATACATCAACAAAAATACATTCTCACGGCGAATTATTCTGTGCCTTTTGCCTACTGGCTGGCAGAAAATAAACTGGGCTCAACAGGCTACTTGACCTTGCTCGATAAGACTGAGCGATTGCGTATGCCACATGTCTATATGCTTGAACCTTACCAGCCGAATAAAAAAGTGATTGTACTTATTCATGGTCTCGCCAGCAGCCCTGAAACTTGGGTCAATCTGACCAATAACATTTTGCGGGATAAAGCTTTACGGGAGAACTTTCAGGTATGGCAGGTATTCTATTCAACCAATATGCCGATTGTTGAAAGCTGCTATCAAATTCATGCACTACTTAAACAAGCCTTTGCACAAGTTCAACCCAACTCTCGCTCGGCAAGTGACGCCGTGCTGATTGGACATAGTATGGGCGGCGTCATTAGTCGCTTACTGATTAGTGAGCACGATATTTCTGAGCAAGTGATTCCACTATTAAACTATGAGCAATACACCCGATTACAACAATACCCCGTAATCAAAGAACGTTTTCAATTTCATTCTGATTTACCCATTGGACGTGCAATTTTTATTGCCGCGCCTCACCGTGGTAGTGAACTGTCTGACCGCTGGTACATGGAATTGGTGAAGAAAATGGTCAAGTTGCCGATCACTTTCTTTAACCAAGTGGATATACAACTCAATGGTAGCTCTAGCACCAAAGGCATGGTGCAATCTGGCCCAGACGACTTAAGTCCAAAGTCACGCTTTATGGCTTTGACCAGTAACATCATGCCTGTATCTAGAGTTCCTTATCATTCTATTATTGGTAATCACCGTCAGAACAATGACATACATGACATGAGCGATGGTATTGTGCCTTATTCCAGTTCACATTTAGAACAGGCTGTCTCTGAAAGAATCATTAAAGGCAACCATTCGGTGCATGAGGAAGCAGAAACATTATTAGAATTACGGCGTATTTTGAGGTTACACCTTGAGCAAACTCGGGCTCAATGATCAACAGTACTAAAAATGTTCTACTACTTGGCGATTTTTATCCGAATACTCTAACTCAGCTGAATGAGCATCGAAAACTTGAAAAGCAGCGGTTGTAAAATCTCAGGTACGGAAAAGGTTTTGATATACTTGCTTTATCCAAAAAATACATGCATTTATCTGCTCGGAAACATTATGCACATTAAAAATCAAGTTGTACTGGTCACAGGTGGCGCACGCGGTTTAGGTCTTGCGATTACACACGCCTTAATCAATGAAGGTGCTCGTGTAGTCGTGAACTATTTGAACAGCCATGTTGCAGCGCAAACCTTAGTCCAGCAGTATCCAAAGCAGGTTTTTATCTACCAAGCTGATGTTACAGACAGTGCACAAGTCAAAAGTATGTTTGATGCAAGCTTTCAGCATTTTGGACAGCATATCAACGCCGTGATTAATAATGCGCTGATTCAATTCGAGTTTAATGGTGAGGCCCGCCCAAAAGTTCATGAGCTCCGCTGGGAAACTATGCAACAACAATTTGAGGGTGCAGTTAAAGCCGCTTTGAATACTACCCAAGCAGCGCTTGAAGGTATGAAACAAAACCAGTTTGGGTGCATTGTAAACATCGGAACCAATCTGGTGCAAAACCCAGTGGTGCCTTATCATGACTACACCACAGCGAAGGCTGCACTATTGGCTTTTACGCGTACCTCAGCGCATGAACTTGGCCAATATGGCATTAATATCAATATGCTTTCTGGCGGTTTACTGCAAACCACTGATGCTAGCAAAAGCACGCCCAATGAAGTTTTTGATTACATCGCAAGTGCAACACCACTGCGTCGTGTAGTTACACCTGAGGAATTTGCCTCAGCCATTCTAATGTTCTTATCGCCCTATTCTTGTGCTGTGACAGGTCAAAACTTGATTGTCGATGGTGGTTTAGTCAAAGGATAATGAGCTTTAATCCCTGAACTCTGAATAAGCATGATTTAAACCATCCATTTTAAAAATTCTCGAAGCTTCATCGACTTGAAGCTTTGTTTTAGGTTCAAGTCTTCTTCATAATCTGCCCACCCAACCAAGGAACACAGTACGATGCTTTCTTTCCCCATTCGGCACCGACTGGCTGGTTTTTACTTTTTTTATTATTCCATTGTAGGCACCTTCATGCCGTTTTGGAGCCTGTATCTCGAAGATCAAGGCTTTAACTACAGTGAAATCGGCATCCTTTCCTCAATTGCGATCATTACCCGTTTTTTTGCTCCTTTTATTTGGGGCTGGATTGCAGATAAATCAGGGAAACGGATGCTCTTGGTCAGAGTTGCAACGTGGATGGAAGCCTGTATTTGGTTCATGATTTTTATCATTCCAAACTCCTTTCAGGCGATCGCCCTACTCATGCTGATCTTTAGCTTCTTCCAAAACGCCATTCTGGCTCAATTTGAAGGCGTTACGCTATTTTGGCTCGCGGAACAGCGCAGTGCTTTGTATGGAAAAGTTCGAAAGTGGGGCTCGGTCGGTTTTATTGTCGGGGTTTTTGGTATCGGAGCCTTATTAGAAATTTTACCCATCTCTATGCTTCCTGTTTTATTGCTGTGCATTTCTTTTTTGGCCTTTATTTGGTCATTTAGCATCAAAGAACCGACCACTGCACCTCATTCACAAGGGCAGCTCGAGCCATTGTTACCGATTTTAAAAAAACCCGTTGTCGCGGCATTTTTCGGTATCGAGTTTATTCTGCTTTTTTCGCATGCGCCCTTTTATAGTTTTTATAGCAACTTCTTAAAACAAGCTGGTTACTCAACCACAGAAATTGGTTTTTTGTGGACTGTCGGTGTCATGGCCGAAATTATTATGTTTGCCATTGCTCACATTTTTTTCAAACGCTTTTCATGGCGACTCATGGTGTCTATTTGTCTTATCCTCACGGCGCTACGCTGGTTTATGGTTGGTTCTTTTCCACAAATCTTCGCGATCCAGTTCTTCGCACAAACCATTCATGCTTTTAGCTTTGGCCTATTTCATCTCATCGCCATGCGTATCATTTTCCAAAACTTTAGTTTAGGACAACAAGGACGCGGTCAAGCCCTGTATAGCACCATGTGGGGACTGGGTGTAGCGTCTGGAAGTATTCTTGCAGGACATTATTGGCACAGCCTGTCAGGCGAACTTATTTTTATTTTGGCAGGCTGTGCGGTTCTACTGGGTTTGGGTTTTATTCGCTACTTACCCAAAGAAGTTCAAGCTTAAAAAGTTCTCTTCTGATCTGCACACATAAATTGCAGCAGTTTCATTATTCAGCTTTCTAAACTTTGATTTCACTATATTTATGAAACCATGGCTGGGCCTGTTCAAGCTGACTAGCCAACTGTAAGAGCCGATCTTCACGGGCAAAAGGCGCAATGAACTGTGAACCAAGCGGAAGATTGTCAGCATTCCAATACAAAGGTACAGACATCGCAGGTAAACCTGTGATGTTGGCTAGCTGAGTAAAAGGCACCCAACGCAAATTATCTTTCACAATTTTATCGACCAGTTTTCCTTGTGCCAACAGATGTGCTTTGCCGACTTTTAATAAACTTTTTAAAATTGGTTTTTGCCATGATGGGGTAGAAATTTGCCCATTTTTGGGTGCGACTGAGGCTGTAGCAGGAGTCAGATAAAGATCATAATGATCAAAGAATTGGTTCATTTTGGTGACATATACTCCCCAATTATTCAGATTATGAATATATTCTAACGCAGTCGTTTTGGCACCAAAGGCAGCCAAAGCTAAAGAATCCAGCTCAAAATCTCCTGCTGTGGTCGGAACGTGTTGCTTGATCTGCTCTAACATATAAGAAAATTGACTAAACCACGTCGTGATAAAGTCTCTGGCCAAAGACATACCATCTATCTCAGGTTGTGCTTCGACCACTGTATGCCCTAAAGACTCCAACAAACGTGCGGTATGGTGTACAGCATCAATTGCATCTTTAGACACTGTGGTTCCGATAGGCGACTGAGTACTAAATGCAATTTTAAGTTTTTTTACAGGCTGCTGTAGACAGGCCAAATAGCTTTGGCTGGGTAGTTCAATTTTAAACAATGAGCTATGCTCTGCACCCTGCGTTGCATCTAACATCGCTGCACTGTCTCTTACACTTTTACTCAATACATGCTGTATCGCAGCCCCATGCATTGCTTCACTCATATCTGGGCCCCACGGCGTACGTCCACGACTTGGTTTTAAACCAAATAAACCACAATACGATGCAGGAATTCGAATCGATCCACCGCCATCTCCCGCACCCGCAATGGGAACAATTCCTGCGGCCACCGCAGAAGCGGAACCACCCGATGAACCACCACTGTTATGTTTTAAATTCCAAGGATTATGACAGGCTCCCCAAGCATCTGATTCTGTAATGCCTTTGATACCAAACTCAGGGGTATTGGTACGCCCAAAAGTTAAAATGCCTGTGTTTTCCCAACGGTTTACAATTTCTGCATTATGTTCTGCAATATGGCCCGTACGTTTAAATGCTTGGCATCCATAAGATGTTGGATAACCTGCATATTCTTGAAATAAATCCTTTACTAAAAATGGCACCCCAGCAAATGGGCCAGACAATGCATTTTGCGCTCTGTTCTTGGCATAATCATGCATCGGAATAATAATCGCATTTAAAGCAGGATTGGTTTGTTGGCTACGCTCAATTGCAATTTGTAATAATTCAGCGGGATGGATTTGTTTTTGTGCAACCAACTCAGCTAAACCCAGCCCATCATAACGAAGGTATTCAGAAAAATTCATTTTTATCCAAGTATCTATAGTTTTTATTGTTTTATACTTTTACTAAATTTTAACCTATGAGGCAAGTTGTACTTGATTGCGTCCTAAAGTTTTGGCCTGATATAGCGCCCGATCAGCACGATTTAACAAGCTCTGTAGGCTATTTTGCGTTGGTAAAACTTGATGCACCACACCAAGACTCACCGTCATACTCAAAACAGCATGTGCCACTTGAGTTTTTGAAGTAGCGACAGCACGGCAGATACGTTCTGCAATGATTTGTGATTCAATTTCAGTGGTATTATTTAACACCACCACAAATTCTTCACCGCCCATACGCGCAAATAAATCCTGTTCACGCAAATTACTTTTCACCGTCGTAGCAAAGCTTTGTAGCAATACATCACCAATATAATGACCATATTGATCGTTCATTTTCTTAAAATGATCAATATCTAGCACAATGATACTCATCGATTTAACCAGATTTTCCTTCAATAAGTTTTCAGTTTGAGTGAAGAAAAAACGGCGATTTCCCACATGAGTTAAGGGGGCGTGGTTGGCCAGATAAAGTACTTCTTTATACAGATCATGACGATTACGACTCACAATACATAAAAGCAAAGGTGCAATCATCAACATGCACAGCCCTATACGCACCGAAATAGAAGTGGCCAAGAAGTTATCTGCTGTACGTGAAATATAATAGGTCGTTAAACTATGGTAAGTCACAAAACAAACCAAACTGTTAATGATACTCACATAAAATAAGTTGTAACTTAAAGCCGCCCAAATGAGCCCTGCTAGAGGGAAAAGTAAGGCACCAGGACCAAAGAACAGATGTGTACATGCCACAGAAATTAAAACTGAGAGTAAGGGTAAAACATCGACAAACTGGGTTTCGCACTGTCTACGGTTATTCCAAAGATACTTTAATTTCTTCGCTGCAGGAAAGGTCAACATGAGGGGTAAAAGTGAAATACAATTTAGCACTTCCCCTGTCCACCAAATATAAAACTCAGCCCACAGGTCTTGCGTACTCATAAAAGTATGTGGCATATACGGAACGACCGCAACGGCAAATATCGCGCTAGAAAAACACCCAAGAAAAACACAAACCAAGAAAAGATAAAGAAAATTTAAGTCTTTGTTATATGCACGATAGTCAATTTGTAAATAATGGATAAAGAATAAAGACACGCCTACTGTCATAAAATTGGCAATTGTTAAAGCCAACGTCAGCTCAAGATGATTCCCTGTGACTAAGTCAGCCGACATATAACCAATAAATGCGCCCAACCAGCCACCAACATTTCTAAGTGGCTTAACCGTAAAAATAAGCCGATCAATACTGCATTAGCTGGCCAAAAATAAGCGAAATATGCAATCGGCCGAGTGAATATCCCAAGCAAACAGCAGACAAAAATCACCGCAGCAACAATCAAACATGCTCGGCCATGCTGTTTAAAATTCAACGATACTTCTGTGAGCTTAACTGCGTACAAAATATTCCCTCATTTTTACATGAGTTATGATTAAACATCATGTTTTCTACTGTCCATTTGCTTGCAAAGGATGCATTGATGAAAACCATCACAAATTGACAATATTTACTAAATAAACTCTATCGATTGTTCGTTATGGTTTCAATATGATTTTTTGATTTATATCCTGAATCTAAATATTTACGATTAAACGCTGATATCACTCTCACCCATAAAAAAAGCCTCCACATCGGGAGGCTTTTTGATCTTTGGACTTATTTTGCTTCAGACGCTGCCACTGGTGCTGATGCACCTGCTTCTTCAGACTCTAAAGGTGCAGCATCAATCATCTCTGGACTAACTTCTATATTGGTCACTGGTGTTTCAGTTGCTGAGCTTTCCACTGACGTTTGTTCAGTCTCTTGTTTTTTGTCACTACACGCAGCAAGCGACAGCATTGTTGCAGAAGCTAGAACCACCAAAGCCATTTTCATGTTAATCATTATGCACCTTCACATTAGTCATCAATTGCTTGAAACAATACTACTTATTTTTGCTCAAGTTTAAAGTATTCATTTGTGAGCAATCTTTTGAAATTAAGGCAGAATTATAACATCATTAAACAGAAATAATAAAAACAAGCTCGAAGCAAACTTGTTTTTATCTATCCAAGAATGCACTCGAATTAAACAGGATACGCTGTCGCGACTTCCTGACTAATCATTGCCGCAGTTGCCGCAGATAGCGTCCAACCTAAGTGCCCATGTCCTGTATTAAAGAACACACGTTCTAGCTTTCCACGGCGAACTACAGGCATCATATTCGGCATCATGGGGCGAAGACCTGCCCAAGGGACCGCATGCTCTGTCGAAACTTTAAAGTTACGATTGGTCCAGTCAACAAGAGGTTGAATCCGATCTGCCCGGATATCACGGTTATAGCCATTAAACTCAGCAGTGCCCGCGACACGGAAACGATCTTTACCTAAACGTGAAGTTACAATTTTCGCGCTTTCGTCCAGCAAACTCACCCACGGCGCATTTTGCTGGCTTTCTTCGTCATTTAACATAACCGTAATCGAATATCCCTTTACAGGATAAACATTGACCCGCTCTTGGACCAATTCAGCCAATTGATAGCTACCCACCCCAGCACAAACCACAACAGCATCGGCAGCGAGCATTTCAACTTCCGCTGGTGCAAGCTCTACATTCTCAGAACTTGGCTGTAACTTCACTTCAACACCTGAAGTTAAATGTTCGATATCTGTCACATCCATACCAAAACGATACTTCACACCTAACTTTTTGGTAACTTCAGCCAAACCTGTCGTGTACTTATGAATATCACCCGTCGCATCGCCTTCACAATAAAATCCAGCATAATAGTCGCCGGTCAATGTCGGCTCAATTTGCTTAATTTCTTCATTGCTTACGCCGCAACGTTCAAGTCCACCTTTATTGAGTAAATCATTGACTCGAATGGCGACGTCATAATCTTGTTTATTATGATAAAAATGCAAAATACCACGTTTTTCTAAATTGAAGTCGATTGATTCTTTATCCGCAATTTCGAACAAGCGTTGACGAGCCAATAAAGCCAAACGTACTGTTTCGTGGGTATTGGCCTCATAATGTTTAATATTGCCCAGAAATTCCATCAGCCATGCATATTTATGCACACTAAACGCAGGATTGAGCAATAAAGGGGCAGATTTTTGAGACATCCATTTCATGCCTTTCAGCACTGTCGATTTTTGGTTCCAAACTTCCGCATTGCATGCAGACAGTTGTCCACCATTTGCAAAAGAAGTTTCCATGGCTGGAAATAAATGCCGATCCACAACTGTCACTTGATAACCCAGTTGACTTAATTCATATGCAGTTGTGACGCCTGTAATTCCAGCACCAATGACAACGACATGACACATAGACACCTCCTTTTTATTGTTTGATGTCAACCCCATCTGTCATGTGTACCTGAGAGCTTCGACCTAAAACATCCCATGATGTTTTAAACCATCCCCTTCGGTGAGTGATTGAACACTTCTCTCCAGAGTTTTTTCATTATTACAGTCCTTTTGCCTGAGAGTTTCCGGGGTCGTTGCTCCTTCGGCGAATGCAGAACATTTCTCTCCTGCAATAATGCTTATTATTCTATGAGCAATTTATATACCATGTAATCACCCTATTGGAAACTGCTCTTAAAGTATTATCTTTCGTTTATTTTTATAGAGCACAACCTCAGCTTAGGACAAGCGTTGCACTATACTGGCTAACATGACTATCTTTTGCTTCAAAAGAGGACGCATGCTGTCGGACATTAGCGCTATCCTGAGGTCATCTAAACATCTTTGAGCATGAGTACGGTCTATACTCTTCGGATGTTTCATTTTATTTTTTCTCAACCTTAAAAGAATGAATGAGTTGTTCTACATTTTGATAAATTTCTTGCCAATGCGGCAGTAACTCACTATGAAATTTTATAGTGATATAACTCGTATTAAACCCATAATTGGGCTGATGTGTATTAAATTCACAACTTGTTGCACCACTCTTAAAATAAAGACACTTAATAGTGAGACTTACCCCTTTACCTTTACGCTCCTGCCAATACACCTTTTTTCCAACACCGTCATCACTTTTTACCTCTATTTCATAGAGTCCTAAATCTGAGTTAAATTTTTTTGTTTCATCTACCCATATTTCACTCACCTCTTCTCCACTAGATGAAAACATTCCTTTTCTTAATTTTCTTTTTAAATGACCCAAATAATTAAAGAAGTCTTTACTTCCCCACTCCTCTTTCCAAACGGAACGTTGGTTTAATGCGATTGTGATATCATTTTTAAACTCAGAACCTAGTCTAAAGCCTTCTCTAGATGCTGTCATTTCAGGCCATTTTACTTTCAAATCAATACTTTGAATTTGATCATCACAACCTTTGGCCTCGTGTTCTTCTTCGATATTTTTCCCCCAATAATTCACACCTTGATAAGTCACTCTGCCAAAAAGTAAATACTGCTTATCAATGAGCATGTGCCGATCACCAAATTTTCCACAAGCATATAAGCGCGCTTTAACTTTTTCAGGGTCATGCATACTGTCATAGCCATATATCAACAATGAAATAACCAAAACTGTGAGTAGTGATAAAAATATAATGGTGCCTCGTCTGACTGTGCTTATTTTTTTATTCATATCCCCCTTCCTTTTTTCTTTTAAAAATGAACTCTCTAAATTTTCTTACTCAGTAAGACCGAATGAAGATTCATCAACGTTTGGCCTACTTTGGCACTTAATAGGTAAGATGCCGTTTTCTGAGTATCGTGATAACCATAACGTGCATAATATGCCAACAGCTCTTTTCTTATATTTAAGATTAGCTTTCATACGCAAATAAAAAAAAGTCAGACCGAAGTCTGACTTTAATGCGTACTCTCTTAAATATAAAGAGAATTTTCTAGTATTCAATCGGTGCAAATGGTGCAACGACGTCTGCATTTTGAGCACGATGGCGCATAAAGTGATCCATTAAAACAATCGCAAGCATTGCTTCTGCAATCGGAGCCGCACGCACACCCACACAAGGGTCATGACGACCTTTGGTTAATACATCAGTATCTTCACGATTAATATTGATCGTTTTACCCTGTGTGGTAATAGACGCTGTTGGTTTTAAAGCAATGGCCACACGAATGGTTTGACCACTTGAAATACCGCCCAAGATACCCCCTGCATGGTTCGCAAGGAAGCCATCAGTCGTTAACTCATCACGGCTCTCATGTCCAAACTGACCAGCAACGGCAAAACCATCACCAATCTCAACCCCTTTAACCGCGTTAATAGACATCATGGCATGGGCAATGTCAGCATCTAGACGGTCAAAAACAGGCTCACCCCAACCTACAGGCACTTTTTCAGCCAAAATCTCAAGCTTTGCACCGCAACTGGTACCTTGCTCACGCAATGAAGTTACCAGTGCTTCAAAACGCGGTACGGCATCGACATCGCCACAGAAAAATGGATTATTAGGTACTTCATTCCAATCCAATTTTTCCGCAATTTCAGTCCCAATTTGGGTCACATGACCACGAATTAAAATACCAAACTTTTCAGCCAAGTATTTTTTCGCAATTGCACCCGCAGCCACACGCATCGCCGTTTCACGCGCACTTGAACGACCACCGCCACGGTAATCACGAAAACCGTACTTTTGTGTATAAGTATAATCTGCATGTCCCGGACGGAAGCTTTGTGCAATATTGCCGTAATCTTTGGATTTTTGATCGGTGTTACGGATCAATAAACCAATTGGTGTGCCTGTTGTTTTACCTTCAAACACACCAGAAATGATTTCAACTTCATCAGGTTCTTTGCGCTGCGTCGCAAATTTAGAGGTGCCCGGCTTACGACGGTCTAAATCTTTTTGTAAATCGTCTGCTGTAAGCTCAAGGCCCGGTGGAACACCATCCACAATCGCCATTAAGCCTACACCATGAGATTCACCACAAGTCGTTACACGGAAGAGTTGCCCTATACTATTACCTGCCATGTCCAACGACTCCTTTTATGCTTGAACAGATTGAATGAATAAATCACGGAATTGACGACATTGAGCTGCAGTCAATGCAAAGATTCCTGTACCGCCTTTTTGGAACTGTAACCAGTAAAAATCAACAGTATTAAAGTTTTGGCGCATTGCCCATTCAGAATTACCCACTTCAATCACGATGAGACCATCTTCAGTTAAGTAATCTGGCGCTTGAGCTAACATTTTACGAACCAAATCTAAGCCATCTTGACCTGCCGCCAATGCCAATTCTGGCTCATGGTGGAATTCTTCAGGTAAATCTGCCATGTCTTCAGCATCCACATAAGGTGGATTCGACACGATGAGATCATATTGATTTTCAGCAGGAATTTTGGAGAACAGGTCAGACTCAAGTAAAGCCACTTGATACTGTTTGTCGTGGTGTTCCGAGTTAATTTGAGCCACTTCTAAAGCTTCTTTAGAAATATCTGTTGCATCTACTTCGGCATCTGGGTACGCATAAGCCAGAGCAATCGCGATACAACCTGAGCCCGTACACATATCTAAAATACGTTGTGGCGTTTTTGGATTCGGGTTTTCTGGCAAGTTATTGACTGCTTCACCCATTTGGCCATTTTCACCTAAGCAATAAGGTGCAAAACGGTTTTGAATCAATTCTGCAATCGGTGAACGTGGAATCAGTACGCGTTCGTCGACATAATATGGTTTGCCATCAAAATATGCCAAATTAAGCAAATATGAAGTCGGTACTTTTTCATTAATACGACGTTCTAATAAGCTTAAAACTTCTGTCTTTTCGCTTGGTAGTAGCTTCGACTCTAAGATTTCAGCATCCGCATTCCAATCTAAAGATAAAGTTTGTAAAACCAGAGCTGAGCTTTCAGCAAAATAGTCTTCTGTACCTTGACCTAAATGTGCATCGTATTGACGTAATGCTGTCACTCCAAAACGGATAAAATCACGAATTGTGCTTAAGTTTTCAGCGGCTTCCTGTATATGTTCAGGGCTAATAGTCGGGCGATCCACTAAAGGCGTCTCCAAGGTCATAATAAAAACGCCTTATGATACCCTGTTTTTCTATGATTTATAATGTTTTGATGCACAGCAAACACATTTTCATACGCTTTGCACTTATTTGTTTATACGGCCTGTACGTGCTTCGTACATATCTGCACGGGTTTGCGTCATTTGCATCAGACACGAAATACGCTGTAATTCAGTCTTTTCATTTTTCACGATAGGTTTGTTATTACAAATCTGATCACGCTGCGCCAGCCATTGCTGATGAGACTGTTTAACCAATCCTTGCTCATCTACAGGAGCCTGCGCCAAATACGGCTTAAATACTTTCTTTAAGCGTTTCTTTTGTGCTTTATATTCTTTACTCATACATGCATCAATTTCACTCAACACATTGCCAGTTTGCTTCATGCATGCTTCATATTTTTTAGTTGGGCCCATTGCATAGGCTGAACCACTGAACAATCCCACAACAAGCAATGCACTAAATATTTGTTTCAATTCCTTTCCCCAAAGCAAATTTTCTTCATTCATTTTTTAATCTAGTCATTCACAACATCTACGTGCTGCAGCGCTTTAATATAACATCCTATTTTGTATGAACATACTAGCCCTCTATAAAATTTCCACCACACAGCTTTTTACATGAACTCACAGGCTTTGCATTGAAACCTGATCAAACAGCCTTATTATAAAGTGAGTTCTTCTGCCAATATTCTCCAAACTTATGAGTTATAAACACAACAACTTAATGGCGATGCGTGAACGCTATTGGAATGACACCGAAAACAATCATGTCGACACTGAAAAAGCTTTTTTTCAGCAGCTGTTACAGCAGCAAGGGATCTATGAATGTGCAACCATTGAAGATGCTCGATACTTCTTTTTTAGCCTACCGAGCATCATCATTGTTAAAGGTTATGCACATGGATTTATGCACCAACCGGTACAAGAAATGATCCTCCAACACATACAAATGCATAAAGATGAATTGATTCAGAAAAATACGCTTAAAGTAAAATTTCGCATGTAACAATCCCGATTAGGCTTTATTTAGATGGTTGCTTAACACTTATGGCCTTTTTTAACTCTAGATTCAGCAAGTTGAACTTTTTTAATACGTGAATACACGATATTATCCGTTACAATCTAAAATGCTGCCCTTGCTGATGAAAGGATTTTACTGAATTATGTCAGATCACAACGATAAGCTTAAACAACTGAAAACCTCCTCTATGGATCGTCGTTTATCGATTGCCAAAGCTTCGTTGCTTGCTGGAACACGTTGGGCTGCTTCTAATGCGACAACTATGTTTTCTAGCGAAGAAGAAAAAGAAAAGAAACGCAAAAAAGCAATGAAAGAACAGGCCGATTATCTTGTTTCTGAAATAGGCAAACTTAAAGGTTCTATCGTCAAAATTGGCCAAATGATGGCACTTTATGGTGAACACTTTCTACCTGAAGAAATCACACAAGCCTTAAATACTTTAAATAATCAAACAGTCGCTTTAGCGTGGCCTGCGATTAAACAGCAACTGCACAGCCAGTTGGGTTCTAAACTAGATGATTTGACCATCGATCATGAGCCACTGGGCACTGCATCACTGGCACAAGTCCACCGTGCAACGCGCAAGTCTGATGGTTTAGAGATGGTATTGAAAATTCAATATCCAGGCGTTGCTGAAGCTATTGACTCAGACATGAGCCTGTTTAAAAACATGCTTAAACTGACACGAATGGTGCCGCAAACACGCGAGTTCGACCAATGGTTCGATGAAGTTCGTGAGATGATGCACCGTGAAGTGAATTATAAAATTGAGGCTGCAACCACACGCCGCTTTGCTGCTCGCTTAAAAGAAGACCCTCGCTACATCGTGCCACAAATTATAGATGGCTACTGCACAGACCAAGTATTGTGTATGACATTTGAACGTGGCGTGCCGATTAACAGCCCTGTCATGCTGTCTCTGCCGCAAGAACGTCGCAACAAACTTGGTGAAGCATCACTTGAAATTGCGGTACGCGAGATTTTTGAATGGGGTGAAATGCAGACCGACCCGAACTTTGGTAATTACCTCGTTCGCTTAGGCAATGGCAATGACATCTTGGATAAAATCGTTCTGCTTGATTTTGGTGCAATCCGACAGTTTGATGAACACTTACTTAGTGTTGCTCGCAAGCTCATTCATGCTGGGTTTAATCATAGTAGTGAAGAAATGGTTCAAGCAATGACAGGCTATGAGTTTTTCGACTCTATCCCTCAAAGCATTAAACCCGATATGGCTAAAGTCTTCTTACTTGCAACTGAAGCATTCAGCAGCCCAAGCAACAACCCAGACTTACCTGCTGGTGTTATGGGTGAAAACTTTGCTTATGACTGGAAAGCAAGCCAGCTTCATAGCCGTGTAATGCAGCAAGCTTCAAAGTCGATGGCATCTCGTTATTTCAGTGTTCCACCCAAAGAGTTTATGTTTATCAGCCGTAAATTCATCGGTGCTTATACCTTTATGACTGTGATTGAAGCGAAAACCAATGTTCGTGCAATGGTGAAAAAATTTATCTAAAAGTACATTGACCAAAATGACGCGATGTCATTTTGGTCAATTGATCAATCACTTCAATTCCAAACGATTCAATAAAAAATTTAAAAAACAAAATATTAGAATAATTTAAAATACACCACATACCGTTTATCTTTGACAATACATCATGTCAGTCATGACATAGTTATTCGTATGCCGCTATGTCAGCATAAAACCACAGAATAATTCTGCTGGATGAAAATAATGACAAATATGGTAAATAAGGCGCAGGGATTTGGCTTATCACTGATCACAAAAATGGCAAGTAGCGACGTACTTGACCAATTAAAGCTTAGAAAATTTGTGGAGAAATCGCTATATCAAGGCTCAAAAGCGGGCTATAAGACTTTATCAAAAACACAAAAAGCCTTTAAAGCCAATAAGGATCTGCATAAACAGCGACTCAACAATCAAGAAAAATCATTATTTGATCTGAGCTATTCAGAAGATCAGCAAATGGCCATCGACACCATGTCACAGTTTGCCGCCGATATACTTTACCCGTTAGCCGCAAGTGCCGATCAAAATGAAACTTTTCCAACAGAACTTTGGCAATATATTGAAGAGCTAGGTCTGAACTTTTATGCTTTGCCTGAGGCGCTTGGTGGTGTCGCTGCTGAGAAAAATATTTTGAGCAATATACTTATTGCAGAGCATCTGGCCAAAGGTGATTTTAGTTTAGCCGCGGGTATGCTCTCTACCTTTAGTGTAATTAATGCCATTACACAATGGGGTTCTGAGCAAGTACAAGCTTTATATTTAAATAGTTTTGTGCAAGACAGTAGCATTCGCGCTAGCTTTGCAATTCAAGAAGTTACGCCTGCTTTTAATCCTTACCTGTTAAAAACCAAAGCCATTTCATGTGATGGTCAATATTTTATTCAAGGTGAAAAGACACTGGTACTATTGGCTGAAAGTGCAGATATTTTCCTTGTCAGTGCTGAACTTAATGGCCAAGCTGAAGTTTTTATTCTCAGACGGGATGAAAGTATTCAGTTTAAAAAATCTCCCGCTATGGGACTCAAAGCAACGGAAACAGCAACTTTAATTTTTAATCAAACCCCTGCTTTACGCTTAGGTGATGAAGATTTCAACTACACGGCATTTTTAGACCTCGGCAATTTAATGTGGTGTGCAATGGCGGTCGGCACATGTGAAGCGGTCAAAAAATATTGTATTGAATATGCCAATGAACGTACCGCCTTTGGTGAACCAATTTCTCACCGTCAAAGTGTTGCATTTATGATTGCCGATATGTCCATCGAAATTGATGCCATGCGTATGCTCATTCTAAATGCCGCAAGTCTAGCTGAATCTGGGCAGACATTTCACCGTGAAGCCTATTTAGCACGCTTACTTTGTGCCGAAAAAGCCATGAAAATTGGCACCGATGGTGTACAGATTTTAGGTGGGCACGGATTCACCAAAGAACACCCTGTTGAGCGTTGGTATCGTGATTTACGTGCAACAGCGATTGTTCACTCTGGTCTACATGCATAATAAAAAGGAAAACTGGCATGAATTTACAAAACCCTAAAAAATTTAAATTACTGATTGATCAAGCCCACCAAGTGGCCATCAATGTACTTCGACCTATCTCCCGAAAATACGACAAAGCTGAACACAGCTATCCTAAAGAACTGGATATGTTGGCATCTTTGGTCGATGGTATGAATGAAGGCGGTGAAGGTATGAACGCGGGTGCTGCTATCGGTAAGCGGGGCACCAATGAACAAGGCAATAAAAATGGAGTGAATCTCTCTACCGCTTTAAGTGTAATTGAAATGTGTTATGGAGACACCGCTTTACTTCTATCAATGCCCCGCCAAGGGTTGGGAAACTCAGCAATTGCAGCTGTTGCCAATGAAGAGCAGTTAGAGCTTTTCAAAAACACATGGGCAGCCATGGCAATCACTGAACCAAACTGTGGTTCGGACTCAGCCGCGATTCGCACCACAGCAATAAAAGATGGTGAAGATTACATCTTAAATGGTGAAAAGATTTTCGTGACTTCAGGAGAGCGTGCTGACGCTATCGTCGTTTGGGCAACGATGGATAAAAAATTAGGCCGTTCAGCGATCAAATCTTTTGTAATTCCTAAAGGAACTGCTGGCATGACAGTGGAACGTTTAGAACATAAGCTAGGAATCAAAGCCTCTGATACCGCAGTTATTCGTTTAATCGACTGCCGAGTGCCAGCCAATAACTTACTAGGAAATGCGGAAATTGACATTGCTAAAGGCTTTGCTGGCGTGATGGAAACTTTTGATAATACCCGTCCGCTCGTTGCAGCGATGGCTATAGGCTGTGCCAAGGCCTCACTAGAACGCATTAAAGAGATCTTCAGCGATTGTTTAGATCCTCAATATATAACCCCATACTTACAAACGACTCATATTGTGAGTCAAATTTATCGTATGGAAGCCGAATGGGAAGCAGCACGTTTACTGACCTTAAAAGCCGCATGGATGGCAGATAACAAGAAACCGAACTCAAAGGAAGCCTCCATTTCCAAAGCCAAAGCTGGTCGAATTTGTAATGAAATTACCCTTAAGTGCGTCGAACTTGCGTCAACGGTTGGTTACAACGAAGATGAGCTTTTAGAAAAATGGGCAAGAGATTCTAAAATTCTAGATATTTTTGAAGGTACGCAACAAATTCAGCAACTCATTATCGCACGCCGTGAACTCGGAAAGTCATCGAGCGAATTGAAATAATATAAAACATCTCATTCAGATATGTTGATGCCATAGTTTTTATAAATAGAAGATTATGGCCTCACATTGAAGTAATATAAAAGTAGAAATTACTGGACTTAAATTCATGCTATCTAACAACGGCTGAACTTATTTGTTGGGCTTCAAAAAACGTATCGCTATCACAGAACTTAGATTTATTGAGCAAATTTAATATTTGGAGAATAGTAAGTCTTACCAACTTAGATACTGCTTAGGCTATTTGTTATAAGCAAGAAGAATTTCTTTGACTTGTCCATGCAATCACCTATAAAAAAGTTAAATACTATGGGGTTATATGACAAAACTATCTTTGCAAGTGGATCTACTAACAGCATAAAATCTAGAATTTCAATTAATCGCCTCTATTTAGCTTAAATAAAGTACGGATTTAACAAAACCATAAAATAGTACCTTCTGTCTCAACTTGACTGTAATTGCACAGCTCAATATGATCTTCTCAGACATTATACCAATGGATATACAGTTTGCTGAATTATCAACGATACTTGCCAACATCTCATATTAAAGCTAAATCTGTTTTAATTTTAACAACAACTTTAATATTTACTGGTTGTTCATCACTTGGTGGCGGTTCAGTTGAAAAGCGTTCAGCAAAATTAGCCAATGGCATTCAAAAGGCATATGCTGTTGAACCAACAACAGCACTACGTATTGCACCTATGATTGTACAAAGTGCAGATCGTTATAATGTGGATCCATTACTAGTTGCAGCAGTCATAAGACAAGAGTCTAGCTATAGAAATTATGCCGTTTCCCCTGCTGGTGCTATTGGACTTACTCAAGTTATCCCACGCTATTGGCAACAAACCTGCCCTGGCGATTTATTTGAAGAGATTAATAATATTAATTGTGGCACCTATATTCTCGCTAGCTATAACCAAAAAGCAGAAAGTTGGCCCAAAGCTTTGGCTTATTATAATGTCGGTCCAACAGGATACCATTCGACCTGGAAAATGAAGCGTCAAGGAAAGAAATATGCCAAACAGGTTAAAGCACATCAAAAAAACTTAAAAGATGCTCTGTAACCTCTTTTAAATAAGACATAAAAGTCAGCAACTGCTGGCTTTTTACCATTTAGGCCCTTATAGATAAGCTATTTCACTTGTTCTCTATCTCTTTTTCCCTATTAATAATTATTTATTTTTATTATTTTAATCTTTTCAGCATAAAAAAATCCCCCTCTGCTTTAAGCGGAGGGGGATTTAGAATTAATGAGCTGGCGATGACTTACTCTCACATGGATAACTCCACACTACCATCAGCGCTAAGAGGTTTCACTTCTGAGTTCGGGAAGGGATCAGGTGGTTCACTCTTGCTATTGTCGCCAGCACAACTGTTTATGACTATTCGTTGGGTCTTATTTACACATTGTGTATGCCTAACTTTCATCAAATGAGTTATTAACAGGTATATTTGAGTTGGATATTGTATCTAGCTTTATAACTAAATCAAGTTGTTTGCAGTGATTTGAACCACAACACCAACTGTTTGGGTGTTGTATAGTCAAGCCTCACGAGCAATTAGTATTGGTCAGCTTCACATATCACTATGCTTCCACATCCAACCTATCAACGTCGTAGTCTTCAACGGCTCTTTAGAGGACATAAAGTCCTAGGGAAATCTTATCTTGAGGTAGGCTTCCCGCTTAGATGCTTTCAGCGGTTATCCCTTCCGAACATAGCTACCCGGCGATGCGACTGGCGTCACAACCGGTACACCAGAGGTTCGTCCACTCTGGTCCTCTCGTACTAGGAGCAGATCCTCTCAAATTTCCAACGCCCACGGTAGATAGGGACCGAACTGTCTCACGACGTTCTAAACCCAGCTCGCGTACCTCTTTAAATGGCGAACAGCCATACCCTTGGGACCTGCTTCAGCCCCAGGATGAGATGAGCCGACATCGAGGTGCCAAACACCGCCGTCGATATGAACTCTTGGGCGGTATCAGCCTGTTATCCCCAGAGTACCTTTTATCCGTTGAGCGATGGCCCTTCCATACAGAACCACCGGATCACTAAGACCTACTTTCGTACCTGCTCGACTTGTGGGTCTCGCAGTTAAGCGCGCTTTTGCCTTTATACTCTACGCGTGATTTCCGACCACGCTGAGCGCACCTTCGTACTCCTCCGTTACTCTTTAGGAGGAGACCGCCCCAGTCAAACTACCCACCAGACATGGTCCTCGCTCCAGATAATGGAGCAGAGTTAGAACCTCAATATTACCAGGGTGGTATTTCAAGATTGGCTCCACCGAAACTAGCGTCTCGGTTTCAAAGCCTCCCACCTATCCTACACAAGTAAGATCAAAGTTCAATGTCAAGCTGCAGTAAAGGTTCACGGGGTCTTTCCGTCTAGCCGCGGGTACACCGCATCTTCACGGCGAATTCGATTTCACTGAGTCTCTGCTGGAGACAGCGCCCCCATCATTATGCCATTCGTGCAGGTCGGAACTTACCCGACAAGGAATTTCGCTACCTTAGGACCGTTATAGTTACGGCCGCCGTTTACTGGGGCTTCGATCAAGAGCTTCGCTTACGCTAACCCCATCAATTAACCTTCCAGCACCGGGCAGGCATCACACCCTATACGTCCACTTTCGTGTTTGCAGAGTGCTATGTTTTTAATAAACAGTTGCAGGGGCCTGGTTTCTGTGGCTGCCAATAGCTCAAGGAGTAAATCCTATCACCGTCGGCAGCGTACCTTCTCCCGAAGTTACGGTACCATTTTGCCTAGTTCCTTCAGCAGAGTTCTCTCAAGCGCTTTGGTCTACTCGACCTGACCACCTGTGTCGGTTTCGGGTACGATTCCTATGTAACTGAAGCTTAGAGACTTTTCCTGGAAGCATGGTATCAGCCACTTCACTGTACAAGTACAGCTTGCTATCAGTTCTCAGCATAGAGTACCCCGGATTTGCCTAAGATACATGCCTACAACCTTCCACCTGGACAACCAACGCCAGGCTGACTTAACCTTCTCCGTCCTCTCATCGCATTACATAGAAGTATTGGAATATTAACCAATTTCCCATCGACTACGCCTCTCGGCCTCGCCTTAGGGGTCGACTCACCCAGCCCCGATTAACGTTGGACTGGAACCCTTGGTCTTTCAGCGTGCGAGTTTTTCACTCGCATTGTCGTTACTCACGTCAGCATTCGCACTTCTGATACCTCCAGCATACTTCTCAATACACCTTCATCGGCTTACAGAACGCTCCCCTACCACTTACACTTACGTGTAAATCCGCAGCTTCGGCATATAGTTTTAGCCCCGTTACATCTTCCGCGCAGGCCGACTCGACTAGTGAGCTATTACGCTTTCTTTAAAGGGTGGCTGCTTCTAAGCCAACCTCCTAGCTGTCTATGCCTTCCCACATCGTTTCCCACTTAACTATAATTTTGGGGCCTTAGCTGGCGGTCTGGATTGTTTTCCTCTTGACTACGGACGTTAGCACCCGCAGTCTGTCTCCCGGATAGTACTCATTGGTATTCGGAGTTTGCATCGGTTTGGTAAGTCGGGATGACCCCCTAGCCGAAACAGTGCTCTACCCCCAATGGTATTCGTCCGAGGCGCTACCTAAATAGCTTTCGGGGAGAACCAGCTATCACCGAGTTTGATTAGCCTTTCACCCCTATCCACAAGTCATCCCCTGGCTTTTCAACGACAGTGGGTTCGGTCCTCCAGTTAGTGTTACCCAACCTTCAACCTGCTCATGGATAGATCACCCGGTTTCGGGTCTACACCCAGCAACTAAACGCCCTATTAAGACTCGATTTCTCTACGGCTCCCCTATTCGGTTAACCTCGCTACTGAATGTAAGTCGCTGACCCATTATACAAAAGGTACGCAGTCACCGAACAAGTCGGCTCCCACTGCTTGTATGCATGCGGTTTCAGGATCTATTTCACTCCCCTCACAGGGGTTCTTTTCGCCTTTCCCTCACGGTACTGGTTCACTATCGGTCAGTCAGGAGTATTTAGCCTTGGAGGATGGTCCCCCCATATTCAGACAAGGTTTCACGTGCCCCGCCCTACTCGACATCATCATATAAGCCCTTTCGTGTACAGGACTATCACCCACTATGGTTGCACTTCCCAGAGCATTCCACTAGAACTTATATGACTTAATGGGCTTTTCCCCGTTCGCTCGCCGCTACTGAGGGAATCTCAATTGATTTCTTTTCCTAAGGGTACTGAGATGTTTCACTTCCCCTCGTTCGCCTCGTATGACTATGTATTCATCATACGATACCTGCCTTATGACAGGTGGGTTTCCCCATTCAGAAATCTCCGGATCACAGGATATTTGCCGCCTCCCCGGAGCTTATCGCAGGCTATTACGTCTTTCATCGCCTCTGACTGCCAAGGCATCCACCACATGCACTTAATTACTTGACTATACAACCCCAAACAGTCGTAGCACCTACAAGTAGTACTAGGACAGATCGATTGCTCGATCATACAGTTTGTTGCTCTGTGTACTTAAACACCGTACAGCTTCAATTCAATTCACATACCAAAACGCTTGATTCAGTTAATTTCGCTAGTAACTCATTTCTTCAATCTTCATCAATCAGTAATAAATCACTGTTAATGTCGATCTTAAAAACGAGTATGAACAAATTATTTCAACTCAAATATATTCTGTTAATGATTTTTCCAGCCTTCGTCAGGTCAGGAAACTGTGATAAATCACAGAAGTTAATAAGCTTTAACTTACTAAGTTCTATAATCTATGGTGGAGACTAGGAGAGTCGAACTCCTGACCTCCTGCGTGCAAAGCAGGCGCTCTACCAACTAAGCTAAGTCCCCAGCTTATCAATAAGTCAATGTTTCTGTTTTCTGTATTCAGCATTTAACAATGCTTGTTAGTCAGATTTGGTGGGTCTGACAAGACTTGAACTTGTGACCCCACGCTTATCAAGCGTGTGCTCTAACCAACTGAGCTACAGACCCTCAGATACATCGTCATGAAGAACAACTTGTTGTGGATTCTTACCAATCGTCAATCTTTCGTTAAGGAGGTGATCCAGCCGCAGGTTCCCCTACGGCTACCTTGTTACGACTTCACCCCAGTCATCGGCCACACCGTGGTAAGCGTCCTCCTTGCGGTTAGACTACCTACTTCTGGTGCAACAAATTCCCATGGTGTGACGGGCGGTGTGTACAAGGCCCGGGAACGTATTCACCGCGGCATTCTGATCCGCGATTACTAGCGATTCCGACTTCATGGAGTCGAGTTGCAGACTCCAATCCGGACTACGATCGGCTTTTTGAGATTAGCATCCTATCGCTAGGTAGCAACCCTTTGTACCGACCATTGTAGCACGTGTGTAGCCCTGGTCGTAAGGGCCATGATGACTTGACGTCGTCCCCGCCTTCCTCCAGTTTGTCACTGGCAGTATCCTTAAAGTTCCCGGCTTAACCCGCTGGCAAATAAGGAAAAGGGTTGCGCTCGTTGCGGGACTTAACCCAACATCTCACGACACGAGCTGACGACAGCCATGCAGCACCTGTATGTAAGTTCCCGAAGGCACCAATCCATCTCTGGAAAGTTCTTACTATGTCAAGACCAGGTAAGGTTCTTCGCGTTGCATCGAATTAAACCACATGCTCCACCGCTTGTGCGGGCCCCCGTCAATTCATTTGAGTTTTAGTCTTGCGACCGTACTCCCCAGGCGGTCTACTTATCGCGTTAGCTGCGCCACTAAAGCCTCAAAGGCCCCAACGGCTAGTAGACATCGTTTACGGCATGGACTACCAGGGTATCTAATCCTGTTTGCTCCCCATGCTTTCGTACCTCAGCGTCAGTATTAGGCCAGATGGCTGCCTTCGCCATCGGTATTCCTCCAGATCTCTACGCATTTCACCGCTACACCTGGAATTCTACCATCCTCTCCCATACTCTAGCTTCCCAGTATCGAATGCAATTCCTAAGTTAAGCTCAGGGATTTCACATCCGACTTAAAAAGCCGCCTACGCACGCTTTACGCCCAGTAAATCCGATTAACGCTCGCACCCTCTGTATTACCGCGGCTGCTGGCACAGAGTTAGCCGGTGCTTATTCTGCGAGTAACGTCCACTATCCTAGAGTATTAATCCAAGTAGCCTCCTCCTCGCTTAAAGTGCTTTACAACCAAAAGGCCTTCTTCACACACGCGGCATGGCTGGATCAGGCTTTCGCCCATTGTCCAATATTCCCCACTGCTGCCTCCCGTAGGAGTCTGGGCCGTGTCTCAGTCCCAGTGTGGCGGATCATCCTCTCAGACCCGCTACAGATCGTCGCCTTGGTAGGCCTTTACCCCACCAACTAGCTAATCTGACTTAGGCTCATCTATTAGCGCAAGGTCCGAAGATCCCCTGCTTTCCCCCGTAGGGCGTATGCGGTATTAGCATTCCTTTCGGAATGTTGTCCCCCACTAATAGGCAGATTCCTAAGCATTACTCACCCGTCCGCCGCTAGGTCAGGTAGCAAGCTACCCTTCCCCGCTCGACTTGCATGTGTTAAGCCTGCCGCCAGCGTTCAATCTGAGCCATGATCAAACTCTTCAGTTAAAATCATTAGTAGCTTATGGCTACAAATCTTGGCTCATCAATTTTCTGACAAATATTTCTCAAATAAACTTCGAGTAATTTTTACCTTCAATCAATGAAATATTTTCGATCGATCAATCAGTAAAAATCCACACAAGTTGTTCTTCATAATCTCTTAATGATCTTCTTGCTGATTCGTCATCAGCAAGACCTTCGCTTCAAGTTATTCACTACATTGCGTTGGTGTGCTGGGTATTCTATACAGTTTTATTTGCAGCGCAAGTACATTTAAATAAATAATTCAAAAAACCCATTCGACTGGTTATTTTTAAAGCAAAACATACATTTTAGATTAAATTATAGTCAAGTTGACTACCATATAAATGCGCTATCTAAATAAAAAAAACAGCTAACGCTGTTTTTTTTAGAATGTACCAGCTACTGTGCTTGTTCAGCAAGCCAAGCCATAAACGCTTGGCGTTCAGATTTAGATGCACTTTTCCAAGTATTAATTAATTGTTGAGCATTGCCAGAACTTGTTAAATCTTTTTGTTTATCTGTTCCAGCTTTCGCAACAACAGCTTGTGACGTATAGACCGGTGCAGGTTGTACCACTGTCGTTGCTTTTTGAGTTAGATCGGTTGGTGCATCAGTAAATAGATTTTGAAGAATGCCTGCATTTTGAGTTTTACTGCCCTTTTGCTCAACCAGTAACTGATTTTTGGCATTGTAGAGACCAAAGATCGGCTGCTTGGCATAAGCTTTTGCATCATCATGGTTTTGTGGAGGATTGATCAGTGCCAAACGGTAAGACTGTTGGTCTTGTAAAATTGGGGTCTTAATATTCACAATCCCTGAGCGAACAATATCGTGTGAGCCAATACCCGGATGCTCTTCAAAAAATTGGGTATAGCGAACACTGATAATATTTTCCCCCGCATCAATATTATATTTATTGTCAGAACTAAATAAACGACTCTTAACCTCTTGCCCATTTAAGCCTTCAATTTTTATTTCCTCTGGAGCAGTAATAGTCACTGCTGAAAATACTGAAGAACTCAACATCAATGCTATTGTTGCAAGGGTTATGCGTAAGGTCATTTTTTACACTCTATCGATGGTTTATTAAAGTTTAGTTGCACTATGCAGTGTATAAATGACAATTTTATGACAATTTCTGAGCTTAGAACCAACTCAACACTACAATATATAGTGCTAAGCTTTTATATTTTAAAGATAAGTCTCAAAACAAAAAAAAGAGCAGACTTACTCTGCTCTTTTTCATTTTAAAAACCAATTATTAATTGAATGTTTTAAAGCGATCCGCTTCCGCCATAAATGTTTTCTCACCCGCAGGTGCTTCAATCGAACCAAAAACAAGTTGTGCACGAAGTTTCCAATTCGCAGGGATATCGAAGATCTCTGCAATCTCAGCATCTACGATTGGATTGTAATGCTGTAATGACGCACCAATATTTTGTTCAGATAACGCAGTCCATACGGCAAATTGAGCAATTGCAGAAGAATGTTCAGACCACACTGGGAAATTATCCGCATAAAGCGCAAATTGTTCCTGCAATGATTTTACAACGTCTTGGTCTTCGTAAAATAAAACCGTACCATAGCCTGCAGCAAAGCTATTAATTTTGGTATTTGTACCTTCAAAAGCAGCTTCTGGAACAATTTTACGTAAAGTTTCACGCACGATATTCCAAAACTGCAAATGCGACTCACCAAACAAAGTCACAATACGAGAAGTCTGTGAGTTAAATGCAGAAGGACTGAGATTTACCGCTTCTTTAATTACAGATTCAATTTGTTCTGGTGTTAATGCTACATTTTTACCAACAGCATAAATGGTACGACGTTGTTTGATGTGGTCTAAAAATGACATGTTATTTTCCTCAGCGATCTCACGATCTTGTTATATGCAGATTCATACTCATCATAGCTATAATTTCAAATTTGAACATGCTTAATTCAGCGACATAGTGTCTTAAAAATAGAACAATATGCCATAACATTACAAAACTTGATCTAGAAACCACTAAAGATTATTCCGTGTCATTATGCATAAATCATAAAGCGCTCTTCATCTTTATAATATTCTTTTTCAGCGGCTTTTTCCTCTATCGAACCAAAGACCAATTGCGCACGTAACAGCCTATGTTTTGGAATCTCAAAAACCTTGGAGATATCAGCATCAATACTCGGGTTATAATGTTGTAATGACGCACCCAAACCTGCATCTGCTAGACAAGTCCATACAGCATATTGGGCCATACCTGAAACTTGCTCTGACCAAACTGGAAATTCTGCCGCATCAAAAGGAATTTTCTTTTGTAATTTTTGAATGATCTGCTGATCTTCATAGAATAGAACTGTACCAAATCCTGCCGAGCATTGATCAACCTTCAGTTCTACACCAGCAAAAATATACGCGGGGACTAACTTGCGCTGCACTTCTTTTACGACATTCCAAAAGTGATGATGTGAATCGCCCATTAAAATCACAATACAAGTACTTTGTGAATTATGTGCCGAAGGCAACTTCGCACAGCCTCTTGGATCAATTCAGCTAAATACACCTGACTTAAATGTACACGCTTCCCTAAAACATAAATACTACGTCGCTTTTTTAGTTGATCGATAAATGTAGTTTGTTTTAGGTCTTCTTCGTGATTTTTTTTAAATTTTAAGTCTTTGGTTAAGTCAGTTGTTAGAACTTGTCCAATTTTATGTAATAAAGCCATACCGTGTTCCCCAAAATGTACAGTGATGCCTATTGTGTTAGGCGCTAGTGTAATCGCAGGAGAATCACTTATATTCATTACGTGATTTCTAAATGTTTGTTTTTAAAACAAACAAATTGAATCAAAAAATAAACTCCGCATTTAGCGGAGTTTATGTGACTGATCTAACACTTTAAAATTGTGCTGTTCAATCTTATTTCTCTGTTTCGAACAAAGCAGCAACAAAGGATTTTGCAGAGAAAGGACGTAAGTCGTCAATTTTCTCACCGACACCAATGAAGCGAATTGGAACATGCGTACGACTGGCAATATTAAATAGTACACCACCTTTCGCAGTACCATCGAGTTTAGTAATCGTCAGGCCTGTCAAGCCAACTGCCTCATCAAACATTTCTACTTGATTAATCGCATTTTGACCCGTTCCTGCATCGACCACCAACATAACTTCGTGTGGCGCAGTCGCATCAATTTTTTGCATGACACGTTTTACTTTGGTCAACTCTTGCATGAGATGACCTTTATTATGTAAACGACCTGCGGTATCTGCGATCAAGACATCAACACCTTTCGCACGCGCACTTTCAAACGCATCGAAAATTACGGAAGCGCTGTCAGCACCATGGCCTTGTGCGACTACGGCAATATTATTACGTTCACCCCAAATTTGAAGCTGCTCAGTCGCTGCCGCACGGAAAGTATCCCCCGCAGCAAGCATCACTTTCTTGCCTTCACCTTGTAAGCGTTTTGCCAATTTACCAATGGTTGTGGTTTTACCCACACCGTTTACACCCACCACCAAAATCACATAAGGCGTTTTGTTCGGATCGATGTGTAAAGATTTCACACGTGGTGCAAGTAAAGCGACCAACTCTTCTTGAAGCGCTTTATAGAGCGAGTGCGAGTAAATTAAATCGCCACGTGCAGTACGTTCAGTCAAGTTAGCAATAATGGTTTTCGTTGCATCTACACCAATGTCGGCTACTAAAAGCTGTTCTTCAACTTCTTCAAGCAGTTCATCATCAATTTCCTTACCGCCGATCAAAATATTGACCATACCATCGGCAAGGTTTTTACGGGTTTTGGTTAACCCTTCTTTCATGCGACTAAAGAAACCGCCTTTTACAGATGTATCTGCTTCTTCTGCACTTGTTTCAGCAACCACAACTGAACTAACAACTGTTTGCTCTTTTGTTTCAACGATTGGCACATTGACCACAGGTAAACTTGGTAGTGTGACATCGTCATCCCCGATATCAGCATCAATCAAAAATTTGTTCTGCTCATTAGATTGCTGTTGCATGCCGAATCCTTGAAAAGCACTGCGTTAAAAAAGACGGATTCTACCATAAAAGATAGGCTTTCGCTTAGCAACAATACTTTATGTAAACACTTAACAAATCAATACTTCTGGCGCTTGATCTACTTCGCATTTTTCTTAAGAATGGTTATTTATTGAAATGCTTTAACTTCACTTCAACCTGAGCCCAAATTTTATATGCACCACTTATTAGTCACGCATTCTTATAAAAAAAGATTAGTTGCACTGGGTTTAACTCTACTTTGTTTACCTATAACTACCCATGCACAAATACGCAGTGAACTTACCCGCAGTAGTTTTGAAACTACTTTAAGCAATGGCTTGCAGGTGATTATCCGTGAAGATCACCGCTCCCCAATGGTCATGACCCAAATTTGGTACAAAGTCGGCAGCACCGACGAGTCTGGAAATATAACGGGTATTTCGCATGTGCTGGAACACATGATGTTTAAAGGCACATCCAAAGTTCCCAATGACGAATTCAGTCGCTTAAGTCGAATCTATGGCGGTACAGTAAATGCTGCAACATTTACCAATTACACCAATTACTATCAGCTTTATCCCAAAACTTACTTTCCGATGGCTTTAGAACTTGAAGCCGATCGTATGCGCAATCTCTTACTACGGAAACAAGACTTTGACCCTGAAATTAAAGTGGCGATGGAGGAGAGGCGCCTGCGTACCGATGACAACCCACGCTCACTCGCTTTCGAACGTTTCAAATGGATTTCGTATCCCACAAGTCACTATCGTCAACCCGTCATTGGCCACATGAAACACTTGCAAAATATAAGTCTAGATGATGTCAAACAGTGGTATCAAAAATGGTATAGCCCAAACAATGCGATCTTGGTGATTGTGGGTGATGTCAATGCAGAATCCGCGCTCCGACAAGTTCAAAAATACTTTGGCGACATCAAAAGTCATCCAACACCTGTACGCAATGATGTGACTGAGTTTGAAAACATTGGTTACCGTCACATGGAACAAAATACCAATGTTGAAGTGCCCAATTTATATATGGCTTGGAATGTCAAATCACTTGCAACAACAGCCAATCCAGAAGATGTTTACGCGCTCACACTTATTCGAAGCTTGTTAGATAGCGGGATCAGCTCTCGATTACAACAGCGCCTTGTACGCGACAAAAAATTAGCGACCGCACTGAGTGTCAGTTATGACCCTTATAACCGTGGAGACAGTCTATTTAGTATCTCCGCACTTCCTGTCACTGGCGTGGAACTTCCCGAACTACAAAAAGCCATTGAACATGAAATTGAGCGACTCCAAACAGAACTTGTTCAACCACAAGAGCTAGAACGGATAAGTACACGCTTCGTTGCAAACTTAATTTATGGTCAAGATGACATTATCGGGCAAGCAAAGATGATTGGAAACTTAGCCGTGAATGGCTTGAATTATCGACTGATGGATCAGCTTCCACAGCATTTTGAAGCGGTTACACCTGAAGATATTCAGCACGTTGCTCAAACTGCTTTTGTTCGTAATAACTTAAGTACGTTGTACCTTCAACCAGAAAAGAAGGCCACAAAATAATGAAAAATCAAAAGACCATCTTTCACCTATTATTTATTACCATGTCTACCTTTTGCACTACCAATGTAATTGCAGATGTAAGTACAAGCAGTATTAGCAATGATGACCCACGTACATTACAGTCTGTTGCTTCTCTACAAAGCTTAAAACAAGTTCAAGCCAGCGACTTTTATACAGCACCACATGTACACGAACTTAAAAACAAATACAAAGTTCGAAGTCTATTTGTTGAGTCACCCGCCTTACCCATGGTGGATATTCAACTTACCTTTAATGCAGGCTCTGCACGAGATATAGAAGTAGAAAAAGGACTATATGGCGTTGCCAATATGGCAGCACAACTCATCGATGAAGGCACTACGCAACATGATGCGGTTGAAATCGCGAATGCCTTTGAACAAGTCGGGGCTCGTTTTAGTGTAGCTGCACACCGTGACATGTTTGTGGTTCGACTGCGTTCATTGTCTGACCCTAAAAAACTAGATGCTGCAGTGAGTACCATGCTTGAAGTATTAAAAGACTCTACTTTTAAAAATAACAGTATTAATTTGATGGTGAGCAATACCCAAGTGGGCCAGAAGCAGTTGAAAGAAAGCCCTAGTCGATTGATGAGTATTCGCTTTTATCGCGCGCTCTACGGTTCGCACCCTTATGCGGAACCGATTACAGGAACCAATGGCAGTATTAAAAAAATTACGACTCAGCACTTAAAAAAATTCAGAGATGAGTTTTTGGTTAGTCAAAATATGAATATTGCACTGACAGGCCAACTCAGTGTGAAACAAGCACAGAAACTGGCTGAACGAATAAGTGCAGCCCTCCCACAAGGTGAAGCAGCAAAGCCACTTGCTGTACCGCAAGATAAACCTAACTTTGATATTCAACACATTCTGTTTAATTCAACTCAAGCCCATGTCACCATGGGACATCTATCAACCACGCGGGATAATCAGGATCGTTTGGCGCTCGAACTAGCTAACCGTATGTTGGGTGGGGGTGGATTTAGCTCCATTTTAATGAAAGAACTACGCGTTAAGCGTGGATACACCTATGGAGCAAACAGTGCTTTTACATTTAGCCAAGCGGCTGGAAGTTTTAGTCTAAGTTATTCAACCCAGCAAGATCAGCTCATGGACAGCATACAAGTGGCGCATAAAGCCCTAGTTGACTTTGTCCATCAACCAATTGATGCACAGCAGTTAGAAGAAACTAAAGCCGGTATGTTACGCAGCCTACCCAACAGCTATAGCAGCAATGCAAACATCAATGCACAACTGGGGTCCATAGGGTTTTATCAACAAGATGCGAATTATTTAGCAGACTACCCAAAACGTTTAGCTGAGATCACGCCTTTAGATGTCCAAAATGCGATACGTAAACACATTCACCCTGAAAGTCTTACCCTTGTGATTGTCAGTAATGCTTTAGATAAAGAGCAACTTCGACATATTTTAGAATTGAATCTTGACCCGAATATTAAGCAAAGCATGCCGCATCCTGATCAAATTCCTGCGATTATTGAACCTCCGGAGCCAATGCCGGAAGCTGCTTCGCCCGATTCTGCTCAAACTGATGAGCCTGCATTAATCTAAAGTAATCAATATAGGAAATCTGGTTTTCCAAAACCAGATCTTGAGCCATCTCTTGTGTTTCTGGGAAAGTCGCTTGATGAGATAAGCGACTTACATTTTCAAATTGGTTTGGGGAAATGGGCCGAGATAAAGCGATACTCGATAAAATGACAATATGCATAATGATCGACGCCATCAAACCATTATAAATTTGTACAAGTGTAATCTGTGATTTTAATTTAAGAATTTTTTGGATCGCAATGTGCATAACCTACCTCTAGTGAAACTAGTGTAAGTAGCGAATTGCATAATCACAAGTTGAAATGCTGAAAAATGCCCCCATTAATACTAAAGAGGACATAATTTCAGCAAGTCAGATTGTTTGTAAAGCAGAAGTCTAACCAACAATGCTACGAATAACTGCAAAATAGAGCACTAAGGCAATTACCCCCAATGCAATCATAATGGCGAAAGCCCCAACACCATTTTCTGCATCTGCAGGGTGTGCAGGATCGTCATCTGCAATACGTCTTAGCTCTCCATTGTATGTTTCATAAAAATCAGCCCGTTGATTTTCATCAAGCTGACGTGTGAAATCATAAACTCGTTTACGTTGTGCCAAACAAAAATCACCAAGATGAATTTCTTGATGAAAAACTGCTTCATCTAATAGTGTTCGGTGATATTGCGCCAACGCTACAATTTGAGAAACAGTTGGAGGCATATCAAAATCAAAACCGTCTAATGTATTTGTCATGTTATTCTCCTTATAAAATACAGTTTCCTGTTTTATTATCATATTCAATCTTTTGATTGTTCATTGTTTAATCATGTAAACAAAATAAGATGAAGAATACTCGACAATATATTTGACAATTCCAGCAATTTGTAATAAATATTTAACATTAGCGTGATATTTATATCTAAAGGTAAAAATACCTTTAAGTGATCATAATTAGAACAAGGAGCTTAATATGATTCAACAAATCTCTCATCATGACTTAGAACATGCGTATGCGGATGCAGTAAACACCATTCAATCACAAATGAACTTCGTAGAAGCAGTACAACAGTTAGAAAGCGTTGCACGCGCTGGACACGGTAAAGCAGCACTATTTTTGGCAGAACTTTATTATCAAGGTTTCCGCGTAGAACGTGACTCGCTGAAAGCACAATACTGGCAACAGCTTGCCACCATGAAAGCATAATAAAACGTCACCTAGGTGGCGTTTTTTTTGAACCTAACATTTTGATATGACATATTTATTTACATAGTTATGCAAAGCTTACACTGAACTTTCATCTTAATTATTTAAAATAGCGTCATGTTCCTTAATGACATAACGCTATGTACAAAATTTTGAAACTACAACCGATTTCAAATCATTTATATTTAAAAATCAATATTCTAAGAGGCATGATGTACTGCGGTATTCTTTGGGGGCTTTACAACGCTGAACAGCAAGGCTGGGCGATGACCTCAGATCACGATGACTATGTTTTTCCTTTTTGGCTCAATGGTTTACACGCACACCAATATGCTCAATTGCACTGGCCAAACTATATTCCTAAAAAAATCACGCCGCAGGATTTCCAGAGCGCATTACTGCCTACTCTGTCACGTTTAAAAGTCACACCAGCGCTATGTAACGGAACAAAGCGCATGAAGCTCAGCACGTCTCAAATGCGCCACTTTTTCTTCAATGACCGTATTCTGTCGCCAGCTTAAGGCTCATTAAGAACAATAAGACGTAATTAACTTGTTATTTTATTGAGAGCTATGACTGTAAAGTATTTGCTTTTTTTTTAAATCGCGCTAATTTAAATATAAAACAATAACCACAACCGAGGATATGCCCTATGACCAATGTTGCTCAAGTATTAAAAGATAAAGTACATCAAGCAATCTACACCATCAGCCCTGAAGCCACGGTTCTTGAAGCAATTTCACTTATGGCAGATAAAGGCATTGGTGCGCTTGTGGTTACACAAGAAGAACGCGTTGTAGGTATATTGTCCGAACGTGACTACATGCGCAAAGTCATGTTGATGGAACGTACTTCAAAACAAACCACAGTCAATGAAATTATGACAGCAAAGGTACTGACCGTAACAACAGCAGTTACGGTTGAAGAATGTTTAGACCTGATGACAGACCGCCACCTTCGTCATTTGCCTGTTGTTGAGCAAGATAAATTATTGGGACTCATTTCTATTGGTGACTTGGTGAAAGCGGCAATGGATGATCAAAAGAAACTGATTGAGCAACTACAACAGTATATTTCAGGTTAAGTTTTAATTTTTACGTGTACAATCATGAACTTATACTCAGCATTGGCTACTAATGATAAAAAATAAAGCCGAAACCATATAAAAATCCCTGCACTAAGCAGGGATTTTTATATGTAAATATGAAAGGCTTAAAACTTAGTTCAGACCTAATTTTGCAGCGACATAGTCTGCATCTTTGTCGCCACGACCAGATACATTCACCACAATTTTAATATCTTTGGCCAACTTTGGAGCTTCACGAAGTGCCCATGCTACGGCATGTGAACTTTCAAGTGCGGGGACAATCCCTTCAACACGTGACAACCGCATAAATGCATCCAAGCACTCTTGATCAGTCGCAGTGGTGTATTCAACACGGCCTAAATCTTTCAGCAGACTATGCTGAGGCCCGACGCCAGGATAGTCTAGACCTGAAGCAATCGAATGTACTGGTAACGGTTCACCTTGATCATTTTCAAGTACATAACACGCCATACCATGAATCTGACTTGGTTTACCTAAAGTTAAGGTTGCCGAGTGCATGTCGGTATCTAGACCATGACCTGCTGGTTCGACACCAATCAATTTCACATCAGCATCGTTCAAAAATGCGGTGAAAGCCCCCATAGCATTTGAACCGCCACCGACACATGCAACCACATAATCTGGGTTCGCACCAAAGCGCTCATGGGTTTGTTCTTTAATTTCTTTACCAATAATCGACTGGAAGTCTCGCACCATCATTGGAAATGGATGTGGCCCAACAACCGAACCAATAGCATAGATATAATTGGTTGGATCTTTTAAATACTCGTCAAAAGCACTGTCCACAGCATCTTTCAGCGTTGCAGTACCACGTGTCACTGAAATGAGTGTTGCTCCAAGGATTTTCATTTTGACAACATTGGGATGTTCTTTTTCAATATCCACCTGCCCCATATGAATTTCACATGGAATCCCGACCAAAGCACAAGCTGTTGCTAATGCAACGCCGTGTTGGCCTGCACCTGTTTCTGCAATCACTTTGGTTTTACCCATATATTTTGCAAGCAGCGCTTCACCCAAACAGTGATTAATTTTATGTGCGCCTGTGTGGTTTAAGTCTTCACGTTTAAGATAAATCTGTGCCCCGCCCAACTGTTCAGATAACCGTTTTGCATAAAACAACGGACTTGGACGACCAACATAGTGTGCAAACAGTTCAGCAAGTTCAGTTTGAAATTCTTCTGTTACACGAATTTGCTCGTAAGCGACTTTAATGTCATCCATTGCCGCTTTTAAGTGAGGTGGAATAAACTGACCACCATATTTCCCAAAAAAGCCCGCTTCATTAGGCAAAGCAATACCATTAATTTGATGATCCATTTTTTATGATCCTTATTCTTAAAATGTGCTTTCTTTCCAGCTTTATCGTGCTAAATACTTGGTCATATCCTCAACGCCTTTGAGGGTCATTGGGTACATATGGTCTTCAAAAATTTGCTTAATCAAACCAATCGTATGAGTGTAATGCCAATAACGATCTTCTTCTGGGTTCAACCATGCTGTTTTTTCAAAATGATTGCGTAAACGCTGTAGCCAGACATTGCCTGCTTCATCATTCATATATTCAACCGAACCACCCACAGAATTGAGTTCATAAGGTGCCATAGAAGCATCCCCAACCACAATTACACGATAGTCGCGTCCATAGGTATTGAATAAATCCCACGTATTCATACGGGTACTTGAGCGACGTACATTGTCTTTCCAAACATAGTCATACAAACAGTTATGGAAATAGAAATACTCTAAGGTTTTAAACTCAGTTTTCGCTGCACTAAACAGTTTTTCGCATTGTGCAATGTGTGAATCCATCGATCCACCCACATCAAACAACATCAGCACCTTAATACGATTACGACGTTCAGGCACGAGCTGCACATCGAGTATGCCTTGCTTCGCGGTTTCACGAATTGTACCGTCGATGTCTAACTCTTCAGCCGCACCTTGTCTGGCAAATTTACGTAAACGACGCAATGCCATCTGCATTTGGCGCGTTCCGAGAATTTGATCATCATCCAAATTCTGATATTTACGTTGTTCCCAAACTTTTACAGCAGAACGTTTACGTCCTGGCCCACCAATACGCACCCCTTCAGGATGATCACCATAAGCACCAAATGGAGACGTTCCTCCAGTGCCGATCATCTTGTTTCCACCCTGATGTTTCTTATGCTGCTCGCGCAAACGTTCTTCCAGCATTTTCATGAGTTCTTCTAATGAACCGGCTTTCTTTAATTCTTCACGCTGCTCAGGAGTTAGATGCTTTTCTAAGAGCTCTAAATCAAACCAGTCTTTCGGTAAATTTTGAACTTTATTCAGTAAATCATCTAAATCAAAAGTTGAAATCCCATCAAAATAGTCCTTCATGCCTCGGTCAAATTTGTCAAAGAAGCGTTCATCTTTCACCATAATAGTTTTGGCGAGTTGATAGAACTCTTCTTGATCGGCAAAGACCAAGCCTGAAGCAACAGCTTCATTCAGGTCAATCAGTTCACGCGTCGAGACGGGAACACCGTATTTGCGTAAGGTATAAAACAAGCGCACAAACATGCGTGTCTCTCCTTTAGCGACGCGACATAAAGGCTAAACGCTCAAGCAACTGTACATCTTGTTCGTTTTTAATGAGTGCGCCATATAAAGGTGGAATGGCTTTAGACTTATCATGATTACGCAGTACATCTTCTGGCATATCATCAGCCATGAGCAAGCTTAACCAGTCAATCAATTCAGAAGTTGATGGTGGTTTTTTTAGACCCGGAACTTGACGTAATTTGAAGAAAACTTGTAATGCTTCATTGACCAATGCCGTTGAAATTTGCGGAAAATGAACATCAATAATTTCACGCATAGTTGCATCATCTGGAAATTCAATATAATGGAAGAAACAACGACGCAAGAATGCATCAGGAAGTTCTTTTTCATTATTTGAAGTAATAATCACAATAGGACGTTGTGATGCAGTAATAGTTTCGCCCGTCTCATAGACATAGAAAGACATCTTATCCAATTCATGCAACAAGTCGTTTGGAAACTCAATGTCCGCCTTATCAATTTCATCAATCAATAAAACACAACGTTCTTCACTGGTGAATGCTTCCCACAACTTACCCGGTTTAATATAGTTTTTAATGTCATAAACACGGTCGTCACCCAGTTGGCTGTCACGTAGACGTGAAACTGCATCATACTCATATAAACCTTGCTGGGCTTTTGTGGTTGACTTGATGTGCCAAGTCAATAATTTTAAGCCTAAGCTTTCAGCCACTTGTTCAGCCAGTAAAGTTTTGCCCGTACCCGGCTCACCTTTGACCAACAAAGGCTTTTGTAAGCTACGTGCAGCTTTTACAGCAAGTTTTAAACTATCGGTAGCGATGTACTGATCTGTACCCGTAAATTGTTGTGTTTCAACAGACATGATTAAACCTTATTTTTATTAATTACAGCGGTGAATGATTGTTACTGACAACTGCTTTGGTTTTATTAGCCACATATTTTGACCAAAAGAAACCGATCACAAGCCCCACACCCATGACAAAGAGAATCAGTGACAAATTTGACCAAATGAGTGCTGATTCTTTCGTTAACACACCGAAAAGCAAGCCAAAAATAGCCGGTGCAATCGATGAGTTTGGACCTTCGGAAACCGTTGGCGTCAATAAAATGGCAAAGATCATCATCCATGTGATGCCACCCAACAGCTTCGGCAGGCGTGTAGCAATGGAATACCAACACCACAAAATTAGCAAACTGCCCAAAAGGTAAACTGTGACAGCAATACTGTCTTCAGGAATTGAATCGAGCATTGAAAGAAAACTATCCACGGTGCAACTCCTGAATTATGCTTTATGCGCCACGAAGGCCTTCTGGTGCCGCAGCGTTCGGATTGATTAATCCTTCTGGCGGCATTTGTAGGAAGAAGCCCTGAGTTTGAATCGAATCCATGACATGCAATACATTTACACGGGCCAATTTACGCGCTTCACTCAGCTCTAACGACATCACAAAAGTCGCTCGACCAAATGCAACACGAACAGCTTCAGGTAAAACATTCAATGGGCTAAAATCTTCAGCGGCTTGATCAGCTTCAGTTGGACAAGCAATATAAAGATACATTTCATCTTTTTTGCTTGATTTATAAATAGAACATTGCATATCTAAAACAGCACTCAAATAACTCAAGCCACAGGATACATCAAATAAAAGCAGCTGACATTAGTCATGATTAACGCATTAGTCGTGATTTTGTATAAATATTCAAACTTCAGACCAATTGACTAATTATTAATCCATGACTTTCATTTGCGTTGAAAGATAGCTTTCATCACGGCGTAGGAGTTGAATTAAAGGTTGGGTTAACAAATCATAGCGCCAACCTAATAAATAATCAGGCAAGTCTTGCTCATCATTATGAAAAACCACATGTTGATGCAGCGCGTTCATCCACTTTTTGCGCATCAACACTTCTTTAGGAATGCTGGTTTCATTGACCACATTTTGAATTAAGTGATCAATCTTCTCCCCCACATCTTTTGAAGAATGACGGATCGGACGTGCCATACGTAGTGGCCAATCTGCTTGCTCAGGCAAGAATTTCACCAAATCTAAAATGGTTTTACCGTGCTCGCGGACGACGTTTTGACGTATGTCTTTTACACCCGATAACTGAAAAGCATTTTTTGGATTTTTCTCAACCAAATCAATCATGCTTGAGTTTTTCAAAATGAAACTACGTGGTGTATTTAGCGCTTTCACCATGTGCTCACGCCATACAGCCAACTGCTGCAACTGCATTAACTGACGACGTGAATGTCGATAGTTACCAATATCTTGATAGAGTAAATGCAAAGGCGTTTCTGTCGCGATCTCTTGCGTCAGATGCTGACAGTCCTCAAGTGCAAAATTTAAGAGTGACTTTGAATCTAGTTCTTGTTTAACTTTTTCTGAGAGATTCATCAAGTACAGCACATCGTTTGCCGCATAGCTCAGTTGTGCAGGGCTCAATGGACGCGCCAACCAGTTTGAGCGGGTTTCCCCTTTATCGATATCGACATCCAACATTTGTTTCAGTGCATTTTGATAGCTCACTTGTAGACCATGTCCTAAGAAAGACATACCCACTTGGGTATCAAATACATTGTTTAAGGTTTTATGCTGTGCATAGTGATAAATCAGGTCGATATCTTCACTACATGCATGAAAGACATTTTGCTGTGCACGAAAAAGTTTATTCCAAAATTCAGATAAATCGAGTGTCGTACCATCGAGTAAATAGACATTGTTTTCGACATTGATTTGAAATACGCCTAACTTTGGCCATAAGGTATCGACTTTGATGAATTCTGTATCGAGTCCATAGACTTCGTTACGATCCATTTTTTCTAAGACTGGTGTTAAGTCTTGTTGCTGCTGAATAAACTGAAACATATCCTACTGCGTCTAATGCTAGATGCTCTTTGGGCTATCTTACCTGAATAAGATCATTTAGCTATCAAGATTTCTAAGGGTTTTTTAATTATTTGCCGTTTTTTGTGATTTTTTTATACAACTAGATTCAAATTAATATTTTTTTTATCTTACTCAAGATTTCAATCTTGTAGCTCAACTAAAAAATGAAACAAGTATCGAAATACTTATTTCATTCGCATTCTGTTATGTACAGCTTGGCTTAAGGTATGACTATCGACATATTCAAGTTCGCCACCCTGTGGTACGCCTTGTGCAATACGCGTCATTTGGATCGGTAAATGTTTCGTCGCCTCAACCAAATAATGCGCTGTGGCCTGACCTTCTACCGTTGCATTGGTCGCCAAAATCACTTCTGTTACTTTACCATCGCCTAAACGCTGGATTAGATAAGGAATGCCGATCTCTTCAGGCCCAATACCATCAAGTGGAGATAAATGCCCACCCAATACATGGTACTTACCGCGGAAACTGCCACTTTGCTCAATCGCCATCACATCTGCGGGAGACTCAACCACACAAAGGAGTTGATCGTCACGTTCATGCGAGATGCAAATATCACAAACTTCGTTTTCAGTCAGTGAGTGACACAAACTGCATTCGTGAATATAGCTGGTGGCTTCGTTTAAAGCATGTGCAAGACCCACAGCCCCTTCACGATTTTTCATAATCAGATGAAGCGCCATGCGCTGAGCCGATTTCGGCCCAACACTTGGCAAAATACGTAAAGCTTGTACCAGTTGATCAAAACGATCGCTAAACACTATACGTATTCCTTAATTAGAATAAACCAGCAAGACCCGGTGGTAAGCCTGCACCTGAGTTCGCAGCTTTCATCCGCTCTTCAGTGATTACTTCGGCCTGACGTGCAGCATCATTCATTGCCGCAGCAATTAAGTCTTCAATCATATCTGCATCATCTTGCAATAATTCAGGATTGATTTCGATACGTTTTACCACATTGCGGCAAGTCATCGTCACTTTAACCAAACCACCACCAGCTTCAGCATGCACTTCAGTTTGCGCAAGCTCTTCTTTGGCTTTTTTAATGTTGCTTTCCATGTCTTTTTGCATGCGTTGAGCTTGCTGCATTAACATATTAATGTTCATTAAAATCTCCGAACATAAAATTAAAAAATTAGATTAAGTCTAAACCACGTGTGATATCGCGAATAATATCATCAATATCTTCTAAACCAACAGAAACACGAATTAAACCTTCACGAATTCCTGCGGCTTGTTTCGCTTCTGGTGAAAGTTTGCCATGGGTAGTCGTTGCAGGATGGGTAATGGTCGATTTGGCATCGCCCAAGTTACCTGTAATTGAAATAAACTGAGTATTGTCAATAACAGTCCATGCCCCTTCGCGCTCGCCTTTCACTTCAAAAGAAACGATCCCACCAAAGCCTGTTTGTTGCTTCGCTGCAAGTTCATGCCCAATATGCTCTGGTAAACCTGCGTAATACACTTTTTCGACTTTCGGGTGTGTATTTAAGAATTCTGCTAGCTTTTGCGCACTTGCTGAATGCTCACGCATACGTAAACGTAGAGTCTCTAAGCCTTTTAAGAATACCCATGCATTGAAAGGACTCATTGAAGGCCCTGTAGTACGCACATAACCAAATACTTCTTCGAGTAGTTTATAACTACCCACTACTGCACCACCAAGAGCACGACCTTGACCGTCCAAATACTTCGTCGCTGAATAAATCACCAAGTCCGCACCAAACTCAATTGGACGCTGCAAAACGGGTGTACAGAAACTATTATCAATCGCTAAAAGTGCGCCATTGGCATGTGCGATATCAGCAAGTGCTTGAACGTCTGCCACTTCAGCCAAAGGATTCGACGGAGACTCAACAAAGAGCAATTTAGTTTCAGGCTTAACGGCATTTTTCCATGCATCTAAATCTGTTAAATCGACAAAGTCGACAGTTACACCAAACTTAGCCACATATTTTTCAAACAAAGATACGGTCGAACCAAATACCGCACGTGAACAAATCACATGATCGCCCAGTTTTAAAAATGACATTGCCACGGCCATAATTGCGGCCATACCCGAACTGGTTGCCACTGCACGTTCTGCACCTTCTAAAGCTGCAAGGCGTTTTTCAAACATTGCAACAGTTGGGTTGGTAAAACGCGAGTAGATGTTCCCTGGCTCTTGACCTGAAAATTTTGCTGCGGCCTCTGCTGCATTTTCATAGACAAATGATGAAGTTAGAAAGATAGGTTCGCCATGTTCTCCCTCGAAACTACGCGTATGCCCAGTACGAATGGCTAAGGTATCTAATTGGTATTCAAATTCGTCTTGTAGGCTCATGGCTCTGGTTCAGTCGACAGACTGCCTTTGTAAAGAATTGCCAACATTTTGAGCGTCTAGGCTATTTAAGGTCAAGGTAAAATACGCGAATATTGATTAGACTTCGATCAAACTTTCTGCTTATTTGAGATCTAAGACCTATATGCACGCTTTAAAAACTAAAATTTCAATACATCAAAATAAATTAAAGAATCTTTCTACGCGCATTTTTAATGGAAAGTCACTCATTTTGTCGCAAAGCACGGCTTATGAAGTGATTGAAACATTTGATCTGACCCAAATTCGCTATTACGCGCCTGAAGTGCGTAAATATAAAGAACCCTTAGTTTTTGTGGTCCCGCTAGCCATCAATATGTCTATTTACGACCTTTATCCTTATCGCTCGCTGGTGAAGTACTTCCAACAGCAAGGCTTTGCCGTATATGTGATTGATTGGGGGAAATTAAATATTCATAACCGTCATTTTAACTTTCTGACGTTTATTGATCATTATATTCCACTCTGTATACAAAGCATTTTAAAACATAGTGATAGCGAGCAAATTTCCCTGCATGGCTGGAGTATGGCTGGCATTTTCGTGACCTTGTATACCGCCTTACATCAACCCAATTTTGTGAAAAATTTAATGGTTTTAGGGAGTCCAATAGACAGTTATAAATCTGGGCGAAATGGCCAGTTCTTTGCATATCTCAATCGAATCATTTCAAAAAGCAAAGCATTACAACAACAAATTTATCAGGGCAAAATACCGAAGCGTCTGCTTCATACCTCTGGAGGGTTAAATACTTTTGGTTTTAAAATCATTGATCCTATCGGCTGGTTTCAAAGTCATAAGAATCTACTGCTTAATTTAGATGACCATGAAGCCTTGTATGAACATGCCACCATCGGCGGTTTTCTCAATCGTATGATTGATTATCCCGGAGGCATCAATCAAGACATGCTTTTTAATGTTTGGCTGCGTAATCCACTCAAAACTGGACTAATCACATTAAATGAGAAAAGCATTGCTTTAAAAAATATACAGTGCTCATTGCTTGTGGCTGCGGGCACAACAGACCAACTTGTTACAGCAGAGGCAGCTCAACCATTAACCCAATTGACAAGTAGCACCGATGTCACGTTTACTCTTATCCCAGGGGGACATTTAGGACTGATGTCGAGTAAGCGTAGTGCCGATGAATTTTGGCCACAACTGGCTCAGTGGTTAAGTGAACGTTCAAGTAAAATTTAAATACTAAGGTTTGACATGATTCAGTCAGTTGCATTTATCGGTCTAGGCGCCATGGGTTATCGCATGGCATCACACTTACCTAAACACTTTGAACACGTGTGGGTATGGAATCGCAATTTTGATAAAGCAAAACAACATGCAGAAGCCTATGGCACGCAGGCAGTGGAACTTGCGCAAGCCGTTCAGGCCGATGTAGTCTTCTCTTGCCTTCCAACCAGTCAAGATATTGAAGACTTACTTGCGCAAGTTGAGCTTAAAGCAGGCAGTATTTGGGTCGATTGCACCAGCGGTGTACCCTCTTCTGCAAAAAAAGTAGCTGAACAACTTAAACAACATGGTGTGGACTTTTTAGATGCACCTGTGAGTGGTCAAACTATTGGCGCTGATAATGCAACCCTTACGGTTATGATCGGTGGTGATACAGCTGCTTTTGAACGCGCATTACCAGCCATTCAAGCGTTTGGTAAACTGATTAAACACGTGGGCGAATCGGGTGCTGGTTTTGCAGTTAAAGCCGTAAACAATATGCTTTTGGCTGTGAACCTCTGTGCTGTTGCCGAAGGGTTTACCACCCTAAAAGCCCATGGCGTAAACTTAAACGAAGCATTAGATTGCATTAATGCGTCTAGTGGTAAAAGTGGCGTAACTGAAACTGTTTTACCACAGCGCATTCTCAACCGCAGCTTCCCGCTTACTTTTGCACTCCCTCTATTAGCAAAAGATACGGGCATTGCCGTTGATTTAGTCCGCGAAGCAAAACTATCCGCACCTGTGATTGGACTGGCTCAAAGTTTAATTCAAACTGCTAGTGATTTATCTGAAGCAGACAGCGATTTTTCTTCAGCAGTTAAACTATATGAGTCATGGAGCAAAATTACTTTAGAGTAATGCTTATCATAGTCAGTCATACTTTAACTTTAATCATAAGTTAAGCTATTCCGATGGCCGAACAAAAAGCCTCATAAAGAGGCTTTTTGTATATTTCTAATTTTATTGACATTTTTATTCATTAAGTGTCTGACTACATATTTAAAAGCCATACGTTGTATCGGACTAAGTTCTTGTTGGTGCATATTATAAAAATCATCTGGGCTAGCAAATAAACCGAAATCTTGATTAATCCCCTTGTCTTGGATAAAAGTATCATTCAAATTCCAATCGATAGGTGGATTTTCAAAGTTCTCGGTAAATACCCCAAAACCACAAAAAATTTTTGTTTGATGCTTATTTATACTTTGTAATTTTTCTAGATAAAGTCGATCAAGAATTACACCCTCCAAAATATACCATTGTCCATTCACATGAACTTCGACCCAACTATGCAAAATATTCTTGGGCGATAACTTATACCAAATGCCTTTGATTGCACCTTTTTGTAAGGCTTTATCGATGGTAAACCCATGTATCCGAGTGGCTTCAACCACCGCTCGGAGTAACGCCATCAATAACGTTGCTTTGGTATTACACTGACCATAACCGTCGCTTAAGACTTGAGATGCCTGTATCGTATCTCCCGTGTTATAGCCAAATTGAACTTCATCACGAACAAAGTTATAAATATTCCTCACCTTATTAACTTCATCAAGATCTCTCCATTTGCGCTGTTCAATCAAATTTTGAATCGATGGATGGTAATAATCTAAAATCGGCGTCTGTTCTAATAGCCTTAGCATACTCAGCTCTCCAATAATGAATAACTTAAAAAAACTCATTGCTAATCGTAAAAAATTCCTGAAATAGAATTTGAGATGAGGCGAATATTAAAGGTTAAAAAAGCTGACGCACCGAAGCACTGTGGCCCTCTCAATGAAATCTAAAAATATTAGAGCCTAAGAAAAGTTGTAAAAAATAGACTAAATTACATAAAAAACTTAAATATCCATTTCTATCCACCATCTTAAAAGCTATTGATATATATAAATTTTATGTATTATATGCAGCAATTATGAAGTAAAATTACAATTGAGTAAGAACTCACCATTGAATAAACAGAACAAACCCCTATAAAGTAATAGTGTGACTACATACAATGTTACAAACTGAGGAAATTCTCATGAAAAAGTTGACTGTAGCGGTTTTTGCCAGTCTTGCAACATTAATCGGGGCGCAAAGTTTTGCGGCATCACCTGAGCAAGAGTGTCAAAAATTAAAAGATGATCATGATGTCATTTATGCATCTAAAGGTTTCTGTTTTAAGGACCCTGAAGCGAAAGCAAAATTTGGCAATGATAATTGCTACACCACTAAACCGAAATTCTCTGAAAAAGAGCAACAACGTCTTGACGCGATTAAAGAACGTCAAAAAGAATTAAACTGTAAGTAAATCAGTTTAAGCGAAACTTAAGGAATAGACATGGCTTACGATGAGCAAAACATTTTTGCACGAATTTTACGTGGTGAACTTCCAGCCATTAAAGTATATGAAGATGACCAAGTTCTTGCATTCATGGATATTATGCCTCAAGCAGACGGTCATACTTTAGTCATACCCAAAACACCTGCAGTAACTTTACTCGACCTCCCTGCCGATGCTGCTGCCTACACCATTCAAGTGGTACAAAAAGTAGCAAAAGCCATTGAAGTCGGTTTGGATGCCCAAGGCATTGTCCTCATGCAACTGTCTGGAGCTGCTGCTGGGCAAACCGTTCCCCATGTACATTTCCACCTCATTCCGAGTTCGGTACATGAGCTAGGTAAGCATGCGTTGCAAATGGGTGATCAAGAAAAAATCAAAGCACAAGCAGAAAAAATTCGCGCTGCTTTGTAATTCCATCCATTCAATCAAGGAGCTTCGGCTCCTTTTTTAGGTCTAAAAATAAATAAGATCAATAATCTAAGTTCTCAAAATCAAGCTTAACAATTTATCGCGGAAATGCATTTGACATTGACTTGTTTAATATTTTTGTAATATTCCCTTAATATTAATGACTTATTTGTAATCAATAATGAGCGCCAAGAGACAGAAGTCTGATGAATAAAAAGACGACTGAATAACCTTTTATAGACGAATCAACAAAAAGTCTTTCTTGGAGCTACACATGAAAAAAACACTTTGCGCATTAGCAGTTGGGGCAACTTTACTTACACCAGCTTTAGCGATGGCTGCTGACGTAAAAATTTATGGCCGTGCGCATGTTTCTTTAGACTATCTAGATGATGGCGCTGACTATAACGAAGTTGGAATCTCTTCAAACTCTTCACGCTTAGGCTTCAAGGCTGAACAAGAGCTTGAAAATGGCATGACTGTATTCGGCCAAATTGAACAAGAAATCAATTTCGCAAGCGGTTCATCAAATAGCGACCTTGAGTTTGCAACACGAGATACTTTTGTAGGCTTAAAAGGTGACTTCGGTCAAGCACGTGTGGGTCGTTTTGACAGCCCATTCAAGGCTGCACGCGGTCCAATCAACTTCTTTGGCGACATGGTTGGTGACGTACGTAACGTAACACGTGTAGGTAACTTGAAGTTTGATGAGCGTAATGCAAATACTATCGAATATAAATCACCTAAATTTGGTAATGGCTTCAATGTATTAGGTGCACTTTCTTTACATGAAGCAAATAGCCCAGATGCAACAAAAGATGGTGCTAAAGACAAAGATAAAGCTTATGACTTAGCTTTAACCTATAAAGAAGGTAACGTCGACTTCGCTGCTGCATACGAACACTATGAAGAAGAAGCAACTAGCGGTGAGCGTGATGGTTTCCGTATCGCTGGCGCATACAAAATCACCCCTGACTTTAACTTAGGTGGCATGTACCAATTCCTACAACATGACAACTCTACAGTTACTCCTGATGCACAAGTCTTTGGTGTAGCGGGTGAATACAAGTTTGCTCCAAAAACTTTAGTACGTGGTGAAGTATTCTACCGTGATGTCGATGCAGATGATGCAAACTCAACATTACTCGCTGTTGGCCTTGAGCACCGCCTAGACAAAGCAGTTCGTTTATACGGTAACTTGGCAACGGTTATTAATGATGACAAATCAAACCTAACCCCTTGGAAAGAAGGCCGTACAAACAGCGTAAGCGGTGTAGCGGGTGAAAACAGTCTTGGTCTTTCTCTAGGAATGCGTTACGACTTCTAAGTTAGCGCTCCCCTAAAAATTAAAAAACACGCTTCGGCGTGTTTTTTAATCTAGAATTTCAAGTAATAAAAAAGCCATTCTAGGATGGCTTTTTTATTGTGAATTTAGCGTTTTAAAAAACCCGAAACCAAGTTCAATACCTGTTGGATATCCGCGTTGGCTTCTTGAGGATTGGTTTGTCCTGCTTGCGGGGTGAGTGAATCAATAATTTGCGGTAATACTTGTGAAATAGCACTATATACATCTTGTTTAGGTGCATTCGCTTGCTCTGCAACTTGCTCCACCGCGGCATCATCAAACAAGTTTTGCACTTGCTCTGGATTTACACTGGCATTTTCTCCTGGCCCTGTTGAAACCCAGTCCTCGACCTGACTGCTTAAACCCTGTCCTTTGAGTTTATCTAAAGCTGCTTGCAAACCACCTTGCTGTTGAATCCATGCCAAAATCAAAGGCAATACCGCAATCAATAAACTTTTCCCACCGCCTGCAAATCCTGAGTTCTGCGAGTTTGGCATCTGTTGTGACTGTCCACCAGTCAAACCGCCCAACACCGAACCTAAAATATCGCCCAGACCACCCTGTTGTGTTTGGCCTGTACCACCCGCCCCGAGTTGTCCAAGCACCGAACCCAAAATTCCACCCAAACCACTTTGTTGGTTTGACTGTTGCTGACCGCCCATGGCCTGCTTTGCTAAAATTTCTATAATATTATTCAGGTTCGTCATCACTTTATCCTTTCTAGGTTTTTTAAACAGCATACGATGTTTAAAAAAACCCTATAGAAATAAATTGTTAATTTTTGCTATGAATGGAAAAATACAGTCGCAGTCAAATCACCAACGGAATTTATTCCAGTTTTCAGGATTCGCCCAAAACTTTGAATTAAACCAGTCAGGCACATGCTTATAGGTCAAAATATTAAATTGCCATAAAGCAAAGTCTTTACCATGCGTCGTTTTATCGATTAGTTGAGTAAAACCTAAAGCACGAAGTAGTTGTTCATCCTGCAATTGACTCACCACCACAATACGCTTTGCCATCAAATCTCTTAAACGCACCAATAGTTGTGATTTTTGTTGTGAGCTTATATTTTGCATTTCTGCCGTATCAAAAAGCACAAAACCTAAATCATAGCGCTGGGTAAAAGGCAGACTTAAAAAGTCAGATACGCTAAAATATTGCCATTGAATAGATTGATGATGATTTGGGCTGAGATCCTGCCCAATGCACAATGCAGTTGAAATAGGCTGTTCTTGAGATAAATCGTCTAGCATAGAAGTAATGACGTTCAGTTCAGCCATAACCGCATCCTTAATATTGAGTGAGTAATTCTGTATGGAACTTCAAGGCATTTGCCATAAAATGCATGCAGGTCTTAAGGACCTTAGTGTAACTGATCAACATACACACAAGGCAAATGTTGAATATAAATTTATCCTAGATCGTTCAGAAGTTGACCTTCCTTTTAACTTGGGTCAAGAAATCGAGATAGAATGGACTGGTAAAATCTTCTGTGTTTCATGTGGTGCTAAAACATCTAAATCGTTTTCACAAGGCCATTGCTTCAAGTGCTTTAAAACCAAAGCCTCTTGTGACATGTGCATCATGAAACCTGAAACCTGTCACTACCACTTAGGCACCTGCCGAGAAGACAGCTTCGCGCATGAAGTTTGCTTTCAGCCTCATATTGTTTATTTAGCCAACTCAAGTGCCCTAAAAGTTGGGATTACAAGGATTAGCCAAATGCCAACCCGTTGGCTCGATCAAGGTGCAACCCAAGCCCTTCCAATTATGAAAGTCGGTTCGCGCCGTCTTTCAGGCCAGCTCGAAATTATGTTTGGCACACAAGTGGCAGACAAAACCGATTGGCGCAAATTACTCAAAGGCGAAGCTGAACCACTCGACTTGATTGAAGTTCGCGAACAACTCATCGAAGAATTTGCACCTAAAATCCAAACCATTCGTGAGGAATTTAGTCAAAATCTTGAATTCAATGAAACAGTTGACCTTTTGGAAACTGAACTGCCACGCGAGTTTGTTTATCCAGTTGAGCAATATCCTGAGAAAATTAAATCCCACAATCTGGATAAAACCCCAGTTATTCGCGGTAAGTTACAAGGGATTAAAGGTCAGTACCTGATTTTAGATACGGGTGTGATTAATATTCGTAAATATTCAGGTTATGAGCTCAAAATCCGTGCCTAAAGCTACTTACCCTTAAGTAGAATTTGACTATCTCTATACATAAAAAAACCTGCACGAATGCAGGTTTTTTTATAGCGTGCGATTATTTAATTTTCGCATGTGCTTTTAAGTATTGCACATAATCTTCAGCTTCTTGCTGACCACGAAGTTGTTGATATAACTTCGAAAGCTCAGCCAACTGCTCATCCGTCAATGCACTAGACGTCGTCTTGTTTACGTTTGATACCGCGACCACCACCATTTCTGTTGGCAATAATGCTGTTGTTACAGACCACTGTCCTGCTTTTGGTGCCGCTTGGCTAAACGCCGCACGCTCAACTGCACGCGGTAAACCTTGTGAACGAATAAACACTTGCGGTGCAGTAAAGGCTAAGCCACTCTTGGCAACAACTGATGCTGCTGGTTGAGTTTTAAAGTCTTTTAAACTTTGAGCAATTTTGGCTTTAGCAGCATCATAAGCTTTTTGTTCAACCAATTTTGCTTTCACACGTGGTGTTGCTTCTTGAAGAGTTTGGACACCTGCCGCATGATAATCACGTACTTTTGCCCAAACCACATCCCCATTCGGAAGTTGAATGCTGCTGGTCGCGTTACGATCACCGTTTTTAACGTCATCATTAAACAGTTTCACTTTTACCGCGGCATTACTTAATACAGGATGCTGTGTAGATAAGGTCATGCCTTTTACAGTTTGAACTTGTACACCTTTAACTTCTTGAGACACCACGTCTAAAGCATCTGAGTCTACAACCAGTTCATTTAAACTGTTTACAGTATCAGAGAATGCATTGGCTGTTTTATTCTTCTGAACTTCCTCAGTCAAACGTGCTTTTTCATTTTCAAAAGATGGCAACTTCACAGCTGGTGCATCAGTTTCAATGACATGGTAACCAAATTCAGTTTTTACAGGCACTGACACTTGACCCGATTTAAGCGATGCTACAGCTTGGTCAAAAGCATCACCAAAAGTGCCTTTGTTATAAACGGCTAAAGCACCACCATTCGCTTTAGATGCAGTATCTTCAGAGTATTGAGCCGCAGCTGCAGCAAAGCTTGTGCCTGCTTTAATTTTTGCAACAACTTCTTCTGCACGTTTTTTTGCTTCAGCATCTGTACGTGCATCCGTTGTAATCAGAATATGTTTAACCAAAGGCGCAACATTATCTTTTTGTGCTTCAACAAACTGTGTATAGGCTTGCTGCAACTCCGCATCTGTAACAGGTGAAGCAGCAGCCGGCACATTGGCTGGTGTTAACAACACATAGTCAACATCTACACTTGCCACTTGTTTAAACATGGTTGGGTGTTGCTTGTAATAGTTTTCAATCTCTTGTGCTGAAACCTTGACGTTCTTTTTATATTCATCAAGATTTACATTGGCAAACTGCACAGTACGCTGTTCTGTTTGTAAGTTAGCGATTTGTTGAATATCTAGTTTACTCACCAATGCATAATCAACAAAAGTCGAACGCATCATTTTTAATGCATGGTCTTGACGTAAGTTTGCAACGAGCGCATCACTACTCATACCCACAGACTGCAAATAGCTTGAATAACGCGTTTCTGAAAATTTTCCATTTTCTTGAAAACTTGGCTGTTGAGCAATCATCTGTTCAATTTGAGTATCACTAAGTGAAATGCCCAGCTTTTCAGCCTGTTGCAATAACAAAGTATTTGCGATCAGTTGGTCCATCGCTTTATCTTTGATAAAGCTTTGGTTCAGTAAAGTTTCATCCCCATTGGCATAAGCTAAGAATTGTTCTTTAAAGGAAGCGGTTAAGGTCTCTAATTCCTTTTCAGAAATATCTTGGCCATTGACTGATTTCACAGCGTCTTTTGATCCGCTACTAAAATATCCTTCAATACCTACAAGTGCTAAAGGGGTCAAAAACAAAATGAGCAAAGCCTTGCCCAACCAACCCTTAATAACTTTACGAAAAGATTCCATAAGTATTCCAATATTTTATTTGCCCGAGATTTTAACTGAAAAGCAGCAATGAATGAATGTGTTATCGACACATTTTCTAATGTTTAATAAAAAACGCGCCGAAAAGGCGCGTTTAGTATTTATTTAAAAGATTAAGCAACTGAATCTTTTAAACCTTTACCAGCTTTGAAGCTTGGTACTTTGCTTGCTTTAATTTCTAAAGTAGCACCAGTTTGTGGGTTACGGCCAGTACGTGCAGCACGTTCTTTCACATTGAAAGTACCAAAACCAACAAGTGTAACTGTATCACCAGACTTAAGCGCTTCAGTGATTGAAGCAATTGTAGCGTCTAAGGCCTTACCAGCATCAGTCTTAGACAATCCCCCTTTCTCTGCAATTGCATCAATTAATTCTGATTTATTCATGTGGATCGCGTCCTCTTAATATCGTTTATTTAAGGTCCAAAAATTTAGTATAAATTACCGTAACGCCTTTATAGCAATGCTTTAGGTGAAAACGCAATACTCTGTATATGCTTTTTTGGAAAATAAATCACAAAAAAACGTTGAAAAAGGTACAAAAGCACAACCAGATCACTTTTTATTCACTTTTTCGTTTAACTTCTTATTTTCTTCAATCAAAACATCGATTTTATCATTAAGTTGAAGAATCAGGTTTTCTAAGTACTGAATATCTTTCACCGTGACCAATCCAATCCGGTTTAAGGAGTGATTTACCCCGCGATCTACAATCTTCTCAACCTTGTCTTTAGTATCCGTCACCGATTCACGCGCTTTCTCAGATACCTTTTCAACCGTTTGGTCAGCAATTTCAGTGGTTTTAGATTCTAACTCTTCGCCGACTTGGACCAAGGAGTCAAATAATTTATTCCCTTCTTCCTCTGCACGTGAAAAAGCACCCAAACCCGCTAACCAGATTTGCTTGGTATACTTTCTAAAATCCAAACTATTTTTACGGTGAAAATGATGCTTAGTTTTTGTTTTTTTTAGTGTTTCATCTTCTGGCGAAATATCATCCAACTCTATATCTGCTTTTTCCATTAGCACCATCTCCTGCATGATTTATGTGCAAAAACATCCAAAAAATCTTATAGATTGCACTATACTAGCAAATATTAGACTTGATCGATTTGTAAAACTGTTCTACAAAGCATCTTTATTACATTTTTATTTTTAAGTCTGAAGTTTTTGCGAGCAGGATGCTCATTTCAGGTCAGGATTTAGGTTACTACTTATGAGTGATTCTCAAAAAGAACACAATCAAACACATATGCTACTCACTATGGTGATGATTGTTCTTGAGACGATCTTTTCTCTTATTTTAAAACACGACCGCGTGGTTGCACTTCATTCTAAAAAGTTTGTTGAGCAAAATATTGCGATTAAAATAAATAGCTACCTGCCTTATTTTGACTTCTATATCACCTTTACCACTCAAGGTGTTTTATTTGACGCCAAAGCACCCGAAAAACCAGTCGACTTAGATGTACGCACCACATTGATGGATTTAATTAAAATTTTCGTCTTTGGAAACCGTCGTAGTATTAAAACCATGCGTATTGATGGTGACATCACCTTAAAAGATGAGTTCCGAGATTTAATTTTACATTTTAGTGCACCTAAAGTTCTTGCCGATTGGAAAAACTGGTTAACTGAACCAACTGATCCGCAAAATGTGGTTGCATCCAAAAAGCGTATTGCACCACTTTTAGAGAAAATTGAAGAACAACGTTCTAAAATCAACACTCTACAGGTTGAAGTGAAACAATACAAAAATCGTATTCGCCGTATCGAGCAACGTCAAAAACGTATAAATGTCACATTTTTTGTGTTTTCTATACTTTTGATTAGCTTATTGGTATATAATATTTGGCTTGCATAACTACATAATATTTCAAGCAAATTAAATACGCACAATCCCTATTAAAAAAACTTGACTATTTTAGTCAGGATTCTTAAAATCGGCACATCTAGTCTAATCATGTGTATCGAATCATGCGCTTAACAACTCGCGGACGCTACGCAGTGACTGCTCTACTTGATTTAGCTTTGCAGCCAACTGAACAAACGATCACGCTTGCAGAAATTGCAGCTCGTCAAACTATCTCTGTTGCTTATCTTGAACAGTTATTTGCGAAATTAAAGCGCCACGGCTTAGTTTCTAGTATTCGTGGTGCCAACGGTGGTTACCACTTAGCTCGTCGCGCTGATGAAATTACAGTATTAGCAGTTATTGAAGCTGTAAACGAAACAGTTGATGCCACTCGCTGTGACCATAAAGGCAACTGCCAAAATGGCGCAATGTGCTTAACTCACGATTTATGGCAAGAACTCTCCCATCACATTGCCGACTATCTCGCTAAAATCACTCTTGCTGACCTTGTAGCACGTGACAACGTTCAAAAAGTTGCCATTCGCCAAAACACAGCACCTTCAGATTCAGCCCTTTTATCGGTAACAGGTATTTGACATGAAACGTCCAATTTATCTTGATTATGCAGCAACAACTCCTGTAGACCCGCAAGTCGCTGAACGCATGATGGAATGCCTGACATTTGACGGCACATTTGGCAACCCAGCATCTCGCTCTCATGCTTACGGCTGGCAGGCAGAAGAAAAAGTAGAATATGCACGTGAACAAGTTGCAAACTTGATCAAAGCAGATCCACGCGAAATCGTTTGGACTTCTGGTGCAACTGAATCAGATAACTTAGCTCTTAAAGGCGTAGCACAATTCTATGCCTCTAAAGGCAAGCACATTATTACAAGTAAAATTGAACACAAAGCTATTTTAGACACTTGCCGTGAGCTTGAGTCTGAAGGTTTTGAAATCACTTACCTTGAGCCACTTCCAAACACTGGCTTAATTACCCCTGAAATGGTTGAAGCAGCTATTCGTCCAGACACTATTCTTGTTTCACTTATGATGGTAAACAACGAAATTGGTTCTGTGACTGATGTTGCGGCAATTGGTGAAATTACTCGTGCACACAAGATCTTCTTCCATGTCGATGCGGCGCAAGCTGCAGGTAAAGTTGAAATTGACCTTTCAACTATGAAAGTTGACCTTATGAGCTTCTCTGCTCATAAAATTTATGGCCCTAAAGGTATTGGCGCACTCTATGTACGTCGTACTCCACGTGTTCGTTTAAAAGCGCAAATGCATGGTGGTGGTCATGAACGCGGTATGCGTTCTGGTACACTTGCAACACACCAAATCGTTGGTATGGGTGAAGCATTTGAACTTGCAGGTAAAAACTTAGCTTCTGAACAAGCACGCATTCGCGTACTTCGTGACAAGCTTTGGAATGGCTTACAAGACTTAGAACAAATTTTCTTAAACGGCCACCCAACACAAAACGTTGCGAACTACTTAAACGTAAGTTTCAACTTTGTTGAAGGTGAATCGTTAATGATGTCGTTGAAAGACGCTGCTGTATCTTCGGGTTCAGCTTGTACTTCAGCAACATTAGAACCTTCTTATGTATTACGTGCACTAGGTTTGTCTGACGAACTTGCGCACAGTTCAATTCGTTTCAGTTTTGGTAAATACACCACTGAAGCAGACATTGACCATGTACTTACAGTGACGCGTTCTGCAGTGGAGAAACTTCGTGAACTTTCTCCACTTTGGGACATGTACAAAGACGGTATCGACCTTTCTACAGTTGAGTGGGCTGAACACTAATTTTTCCCATTGAAGTCATTCACATACTGGATGGCTTCATTGAAAAATCAAGTTTTGACCCCATATTTAATATTAACGCTGACCCCGAGGTTTGGAGACGCATCATGGCTTATAGCGAAAAAGTAATTGACCATTACGAAAACCCTCGTAATGTAGGTGTATTAGACAAAAATGCTGAAAACGTAGGTACAGGTATGGTCGGAGCACCTGCATGTGGCGACGTTATGCGTTTACAGATTCAAGTAGATGACAACGGTGTGATTGAAGAAGCACGTTTCAAAACTTATGGTTGTGGTTCTGCTATTGCATCAAGCTCTTTAGTGACTGAATGGCTAAAAGGCAAAACTTTAGATCAAGCTCAAGCGATCAAAAACATTGATATCGCAACTGAACTTGCTCTTCCTCCAGTAAAAGTACACTGTTCTGTACTGGCTGAAGATGCTATTAAAGCTGCTGTTGAAGACTACCGCAGCAAAAAATCTAAAGCTTAATTGCTTCGCATTTTAAAGAAAGATTAGGGAGTTTTCATGATCAACTTAACTGAAAATGCTGCAACTCATATCAGCAATTATTTAAAAAATCGCGGTAAGGGTGAAGGTATTCGCGTTGGCGTGAAAACTTCAGGCTGTTCTGGTTTGGCTTATGTGCTTGAATTTGTCGATTCAATTGATGCACATGACACTAGCTTTGAGCAGTTTGGGGTGAAAGTATTTGTAGACCCAAAAAGCTTGGTTTATCTCGATGGTATGGAGATGGACTACGTGAAAAATGGTTTAAACGAAGGCTTTGAGTTTAACAACCCAAACAAAAAAGGCGAATGTGGCTGTGGTGAATCTTTCACCGTATAACAGTTCATTAACTTGCTTTTCAACATTAAAACAGTGTGTATCACACTGTTTTAATTGCATTTACATAGATTGTTTTTGCTTTCGCAATGACCCCCAATTTAGCGCGGAATCCCTCTCCTATGAATCATTTTGAGTTGTTTAACCTCCCAGTAGCACTCGATATTGATTTAGCAACCTTAAAATCAGAATTTTTAAAGTTGCAGCAACAATATCACCCAGATAAAGCTCTCGATAAAGATCAAGCCCTCATAAAATCAAGTGAGATCAATCAAGCATTTAAAGTTTTATCTCAGGTCGATAGCCGTGCAGGATATTTATTAGGATTAAAAAAACAAGATTATCATCTTGATCAATCCATCAATGATTTTGAATTTCTCCAGTCTGCCTTAGAAATCCGTGAACAACTTGATGAAGCACGTTCAGCAGATGAATTACAATCACTCAAATTAGACGTTCAACAATGGATTGATGGTTTAGTCCGCGAATTCAAAATTGATTTTGAAGAGGAAGATTGGGCTGAGGCACGTGATGATGTCCGCAAACTTCGCTTCTTTGTAAAAGTCATGCATGACATAGATAAAGCTGAAGATCGTTTTGAAGATGACGATAGCTTTGATTTAGATGATGAATTTTAACTTATTTTTAATTTTTGACGCTCAAAGGATGTAACACATGGCTCTCTTGCAAATTGCAGAACCTGGACAATCAAGTGCGCCACATGAACACCGTATTGCCATTGGTATCGACTTAGGTACAACTCACTCTCTAGTTGCAACTATACTTTCAGGCAAGGCAAAAGTTTTGCATGATGAACAAGGTCGTGTCTTACTCCCATCGATCGCGTATTATGGTGTAAACCAAACCCAATATGGCGACGAAGCAAAACCATTTTTGACTGCCGACCCTAAAAACACCATCGTTTCAGTCAAACGTTTTATGGGACGCTCTAAAGCCGACATTAAGTTTCAACACCCCTACACTTTAGTGGGTGAAGATAATCAAATGCCTGCTTTTGAAACCGCTCAGGGCCGCAAAACTCCTGTCGAAGTGTCCGCTGAAATTTTAAAGCAACTAAAAGATCGTGCTGAAGCGAGCTTAAAAAATGAAGTCAATGGTGCAGTGATTACCGTTCCCGCATACTTCGATGAGGCTCAACGTCAAGCAACACGCGATGCCGCACAACTTGCGGGTTTAAATGTACTACGACTTTTAAATGAGCCTACTGCTGCTGCAGTTGCGTATGGTCTGGACCAAGAAACCAATCTTGCGCATGATCACAACTATGTGATTTATGACTTGGGTGGCGGTACCTTTGACGTTTCAATTTTACGCTTTTCACAAGGCGTGTTTGAAGTGTTAGCAACGGGTGGCCATACCGCATTAGGCGGTGATGATCTTGACCGCTTAATCGTAAAATGGGCGAAAAAAGAACTCAACATTGAGCAGTTCGATGACACTGAATATGCACACATTTTAGTTGCTGCACGTAAAGCTAAAGAAGCTTTAACCGATGTAGAAAGCGTTCATTTACAAGTCCTAGAGCACAGCTTAACGCTTGATCGTGCGACATTTGAAGGCATTATCAAAGTTGCTTTAGATAAAACAATTAGTGTGTGTAAACGCGTCCTCCGTGATGCGAAGCTTGAACTCAGCGACATTCAAAACGTGGTTTTGGTCGGTGGCTCAACTCGCTCTTATGCTGTACAAAACGCTGTACGCGATGTATTTGCTCAAGAGCCATTGTGTACCATCAACCCAGACGAAGTTGTTGCTATCGGTGCATCGATTACAGCCAATCAGCTGATTGGAAACACAGCCGATGGCGCATTACTGCTTGATGTAACACCGCTTTCTCTCGGTCTAGAAACCATGGGTGGCTTGGTCGAGCGTCTTATTTCACGTAATACCGCAATCCCAGTTGCACGTCGCCAAGAGTTCACCACCTACCAAGATGGCCAAACAGCGATGTTGATTCATGTGGTTCAAGGTGAGCGTGATTTGGTTGAGCATTGCCGTAGCTTAGGTCGTTTTGTCCTTCGCGGTATTCCACCAATGACTGCGGGTCAAGCACGCATTGAAGTGACCTTCCAAGTGGATGCCGATGGCCTACTGACGGTTTCAGCTAAAGAAACAACCTCTGGCGTACATGCACAAATTGACATCAAACCATCATATGGTTTGGCTGATAGTGACATGGAACGCTTACTGCTTGATGGTTATAAATTTGCTGAAGAAGATAAAAATCTTCGTCACTTACAAGAAACCAAAGTTGAAGCAAAACGCGAACTCGAAGCTTTAGAGCAAGCCTTGAAAGTGGATGCTCACCTGCTCACGAATGAACAACAAGTTGCATTAAATGCGGCCAAAACTTCATTAGAAGCAACACTTGAAACAACAGAAATCAAAGCAATTGAATCTGCTGTTGAACAGCTTAAAATACACAGTGATGCTTTTGCAGCAGCACGTATGAATCAGCATATCGATGCAGCGCTGAAAGGCACAAAACTCGACGACTGGTCAAACTCAAACTAATTTATAGGTAAAGACTATGCCACGTATTAAAGTTCTCCCACATGCGCAAATCTGCCCAGAAGGTGCTGAGTTTGAAGTTGAACAGAATGCGAATCTTTGTGAAAGCTTACTGAAAAATGGAATCAAGATTGAACATGCGTGCGATATGTCAGCTGCATGTACAACCTGTCACGTTGTGGTACGTAAAGGCTTCGACAGCTTAGAAGAAATGAATGATGTTGAAGCCGATCTACTGGATCGGGCTTGGGGCTTAGAACCTGACTCTCGCTTGTCTTGCCAAGTGAAGTTAGTGGATGAAGACTTAGAAGTTGAAATTCCTAAATACACAATTAACCACGCGTCTGAAAATCACTAATTTTCAAAGCATAAAAAAGCCACTCATTGTAGTGGCTTCTTTACGACTCTCATTTTTGTATCCGATACCATCAAGTTAATGATATTCATTTTTCTGAACAGGCTCTATTACTTCATCTTCAAGATTGAGTTTGACGATACCTTGCGAATTGGTCATCTTCTGTTGGGTTTGAATGCGTTGAATCATTTTTTCTAAGACTTGAATTAACTGCGGATATTCAAAATTCTGCACTTGATCTAAGTTCAGCAGTAAATGAAACCCTTTATATTCATAATCAAACCAGCGCTGATAGTCTAATTTTTGCGAGGTATATTTTTCAACGACTTGCCACGTCTTCACAGCACCTTTAATCCCCTTAAGGAAAATTGGCGCTTTCGGTGCACAAAGATAATCATTTTTTACTAAATTATGTGTATCGTCCGAAATTAAGATTTCATCCACTTGTGCTGCACTTTGTAAACGTGCAGCAAGGTTTACATCACGACCAACAATGGTATAAGCCATACGATGCGATGCGCCATAGTTCCCTACGTGACAATACCCTGTAGAAATCCCCATACGAATATGCAATGGTGGATAACCCATTTTCACCCAACGCTCGCGCAGAATTTTCATTTGCTGACGCATCGCCATGGCCATTTCCAAACAGTTTTGAGCATCACGCTCTACACCTTCGGAATTAGGATCACCAAAAAACACTAAAATTGCATCCCCCATGAATTTATCAACAGTACCTTCATATTGCTTCGCAATCTCGGTCATGTGTTTTAAATAATCATTGAGTAGAAATGCTAAATCATCCGGAATTAAGCTTTCAGAAAGCTCTGTAAAGCCCTGAATATCTGAAAAGAAAACTGTCAGTTTCTTACGCTTGTATTCAATTTTCGCTTCAGACTCACCCTTCATAATCGATTGCCACAACTGAACTGGTGCATAGCGACTCAGCTGATTGGCAAACTCCATATAACGGTTCATCTGATCGAAATAGTGATTTTTTCGGCGGTATATGTCTTGCATTTGGTTGCGGTGATAATAGCTACCCACGCCAAAATAAGTGGTGAGGCACAAAAAACCCAATACGATCAGTTCGGTACTGGTAGCCTCGAAATACTCACCAAAACCAAAGACAAAGATAATCGAGACATAAAAGACAACCACCCCAATCAGGCTGGCCAAAGACACCATCAAAAAAGAAATTTTATTGCTAATAGCCGTGTAAAGCATAGCAAAAATGGTTAAAAATGTGAGTACGATACTGAGATGTACAGCGGCTAAAATGATCGCTGTAATGACAATATCAATAACAAACATCACACCGCGTCGCATCGTATTATTGAAGCGATAACCTAACCACCTTGAAAATGGTTGTGTGATCAATAACACAATGAGCAACAACAGCGGCACATAAATCTGATATTGCGTATCTGCCATCGTATAATGATAGACGATGGTTATTAAAGACAGCATGCCATATCCCATCACACGATGGAAATACTCGAATTGTTTAGGCTCTTTAGATAACCAATCGTCTAATGGCACTGCTCGTTCCCCACTATGCGCACGATCAAATCATCCCTGATTTGATTTCTCACGTGTATTAGTCCATACGCCAATCGAATGGCATATCACCTTGACCACGTAGTGCAAGCATTAAAGTTTGACGCATATGCGCAAGCACTTCATTGCTATAAGGAACAGCGGGAGTACCCCAAACTGGTTTTGGCCATGCGACGTCGTTTTGATAACGTACAACATGGTGGAAATGGAGCTGCGGAACCATGTTACCTAAAGCAGCAACATTCATTTTGTCAGCACGGAATACACGAGCCAATTGGCTTGATAACCAGCTTGACTCACGCAAAAACTGTTCTTGGTCGGCTTGACTGAGTTCATATAACTCAGTGATGCCTGGCACGCGTGGAATTAAAATTAGCCACGGGAATTGCATATCATTCATTAAGCGACATGTTGAAAGTGGAAAGTCGCCTACAAAAAACGTATCTTGAGCAAGTTGTGGATGCAAACTAAACATATCTTTATAAATGATGCAAATTAGAATAATGGCTAATACTATCACATCCAATCAGAGGTGAATATTGCAAGCAATGTGTTTCAACACAAATAAACTACGTTTTACTTTGAACTACATCACATTTATTACTTTAATAAATTTCATCAAAAAATCAAGTCTTTCTTTTTATAGCGCAAGTCCGCAAGAAAGACCTGATATCTGTATGAAATCACAGCAAATTAAAGCTAAATTTTAATGCAACTCTTTCAACAAACTTTCCAATAAGTCATTGATAAATTGAATCCGTTTTTCATATTCCTCTAGCATCACCATGACCTTTAAGCGCTGACCACCCTCCATCCTAAAAAAGGTCGGGTGTTTTTGCATCATCTGAATAATACTAATCGCCTGAACTGGAGTATCTGGTGAAAATTCAATCGCACCACCATTGGCAGCAATATCGACTTTGGTAATGCCCAGTGTTTCTGCTTTCAAACGCATCTGATGCACAGCAAAAAGCTGCTTCACAGGTTGTGGCGGTATCCCAAAACGGTCAATCAACTCCATACGAATGTTATCGAGCTTTTCCTGACTGTCCGTATTACTAATACGCTTATAGAACAATAAACGCTGATGGACATCTCCCAGATATTCATCTGGAATCAAAGCTGGCATATGTAAATTGATTTCTGCGGTCAGTGAGAGTGGCGCATCGAAGTTCGGGGTTTTGCCTTTTTGAATGGCTTTGGTCGCCTTTTCAAGCATCTCCATATACAAGCTATAGCCAATCGCTTGCATTGAACCACTTTGTTGCTCGCCGAGTAGCTCACCCGCTCCGCGAATTTCTAAGTCTTCCGTGGCCAACATAAAACCCGCACCTAATGTCGATGCCCGCTGAATCGCATCTAGACGCTTTTCGGCATCGCCTTTCAACCCTTTGATGGATGGCACCAACAGATAGGCATAGGCTTGGTGATGCGAGCGCCCTACACGCCCACGTAGTTGATGCAACTGCGCTAAACCCAGCTTATCTGCCCGTTCAATTAAAATAGTATTGGCATTCGGAACGTCAATCCCTGTTTCAATAATGGTTGAACAAACCAGGACGTTATATTCTTTATGGTAGAACTGCTGCATGACTTGTTCTAACTCGCGTTCACGCATTTGACCATGTGCAACAGCTACACGTGCCTCAGGGACCAGTTCTCGAAGACTCTCCGCTGCACGCTCAATGGTTTCTACTTCATTATGTAGGAAATAAACTTGTCCACCACGCAGTAACTCACGCAAGATGGCTTCTTTAACTGAATCACCCGTATGTTCTTGCACAAAAGTTTTTACCGCTAAACGTCGTGCAGGTGGTGTGGCAATAATGGATAGATCGCGCATGCCACTAAAGGCCATATTTAAAGTCCGTGGAATTGGAGTTGCAGTCAGAGTCAACATATCCACATCTGCACGCATCGCTTTAATCCGCTCTTTATCGCGTACACCAAAGCGGTGTTCTTCATCCACAATCATCAAGCCTAAGTCTTTAAACTGGACACTTTCTTGTAGAATTTTATGCGTACCAATCACAATATCGACTTTGCCCTCAGCTAAGTCTTCGATCGTTTTCGTATGTGATTTACTGCTGCCAAAACGTGATAAAACTTCGATACGAATAGGCCAGTCTGCAAAACGGTCTTTAAACGACTCATAATGCTGTTGGGCCAGCAACGTCGTCGGCACCAAAACGGCCACTTGTTTGTTGTTCTGCACGGCTAAGAATGCTGCGCGCATCGCAACTTCGGTTTTACCAAAGCCCACATCACCACAGACCAAGCGATCCATCGGTTTAGCCAATTGCATATCATACAAAGTCGCTTCAATCGCATTGGCTTGATCGAGTGTTTCCTCATAGGCAAAGCCACTGGCAAACTGCATATATTGACCTTGATCCAACTCAAAACCAAAACCTGGCTTCGCTTGGCGACGGGCTTGGATATGCAATAGCTCCGCTGCTACATCATGGATTTGCTCCAATGCTTTACGCTTTGCTTTACTCCAAGCATCTGTACCCAACTTATGCAAGGGTGCTAAGTCTGGGTCGCCGCCGCTATAACGGCTGATCAAATGTAAATTGGTGACAGGAACATAAACTTTGGCGGCATCGGCATAATCAAGCTGCAAGAACTCATAGTCTTGATCATCAATGCTTAAAGTGACTAAGCCCGCATAACGCCCCACACCATAGTCGATGTGCACCACCGGCGCACCCATACTCAACTCAGTCAAACTGCGGATGAGAAACTCTTCCGAAACCTCTTGCTGGCGTTTACGACGGCGCTGTACAACGCGATGCTCATACAACTGATTTTCAGAAATGATGCTAATGCTGTCTTTTAATACCAAGCCACGCTCTAAGGGCGCACTGGTAATTGCAATGGCATGTAAAGATTTTTGAAATTCAGCAAAATTCTCGACATTAGGAATCTCTCCCAATGTGGCGCGCAATGCATCTTTTAAAGTTTCACGACGCCCCGCACTTTCAGCAACCAGTAATACTGGATGGTTAGCAGCATCAATATACTGTTTAACCGCGTGAAAGGGCTTTTCATTTTTAGGATCGACCGCTAAACGTGGTGGAAGTTCAGTATTTAAATTGGTCACACCCGCTTTTAGATCAAAAGCCTCGACTGAGGCAATAATACGTGGAAAGGTATTGAGCTGTTCTAAAACTTGATTGGTCGAAATAAAAAGCTGGTTAGGGGCTAAAATTGGCTGATCAACATTATGGCGACGGTCTTCATAACGTCGATCGATTTCTTTCCAAAAACTATCTAAACCATCATCAACTTGCCTATCTGTAATGACAATGGAATGATTTGGTAAGTATGAAAGCAGTGTGCTTTGAGCTTCCATCTGCGCAGCACTGAAAAATAGTGGGAAATAGAACTCAATCCCTGGTGAGGCAATCCCTTCTAACACATCCTGATAAATTGGATTTTTCTTTGGATTTGCCGTCGGAAACATTTCTGCATAGCGATCACGAAATATGCTGCGTGCCTCTTTTAAAGGAAACTCTTTAGCTGGTAATACGGAAAACTGTTTTAAGTTTTGCGTAGTGCGCTGTGTTTCAGGATCAAAAAATTTAAGGGTTTCAATTTCATCATCAAACAAATCTATGCGAATTGGTGCAGCTTGACCTGAGGCATAGATATCCATAATGCTACCCCGAACCGCAAATTCACCATGGTCATATACTGTGTCGACCAAATGATAGCCTGCTTGAATCAAACGCTTCTTTTGCTGTTCTAATTCAAACTTTTGACCGACGTGAATATCAAAGTGTTCTCCCAAAACCCACGAAGTCGGCGCTACACGCTGCGCCAAGGTCGAAGCCGAAATCAGTAAGACACCTGTTTGCGGCATATTGGATAAAATTGCGAGACGCTCAGATACAATATCTTGATGAGGAGATAAACGATCATAAGGCAGAATTTCCCAGTCTGGGAAAATGGTCGGTCGAATACCGTAAAATTCAAATTCACTTTCGAGTTGTGCTAAGTGTTGATTATTTTTCGCCACAACTACAAAGAGCTTTTTATTTTGTGTACTTAACGTTTGAATGAATAATGCAGCTGAAGAGCCGAGCAAATTTCCCAGCCAACGTTTTTCGCCTGTTTTTAGTTGTTGCACATTCAGTTGGGAGATTTCTTCTTGGAACATGGACATGGCTTTAGCGTTTAAAAACATGCGTCATATACTAGCATGATGTCCTCTCGCTGCATGTTATTTTTCACGACAACAACAACATCAATCTAGCGCTAAGTCCTTTTTACAACTCAAATTTATGGCTTTTAAAAGACTTATTTTTTGTCACGTATAAACTGGTAATAATAGTCATTAAGTAGCTTAATCATTCGCTTTAGCTCAGTTAAGTTTTCTAGATTATTACCTAAACGTGCGACAAATCGTTCATTGGCAATTTCTAAGTCGATTTTCTCATTGATTAGCATAGCACTATAAAAAAGTGCATTAAGATCATCAAACTCACTAATTCTACGATTTGAAAAATAGACCAAACGTTCAGCATGTATGGCATTTAGCACAATACCTTCAATGATAAAGCCTTTTTCATCATTATATTCAATCTGATGCTGCTGCAAAAAAAGTTGTTCTGGCGCATCTTTCTTTAATTTAAATAATTGGCTTAATTTACTCAGCATAGACATTTAATCATGGTTCTTCACTCAAGCTTATTGTAGTTCTAACTGCTACCTTTTGTTAGCTTGTATCGGCTAAAAAGTATAAAAGCAGCGCATTGACTACTTTTATACCTATATATAGTTATAAATGTTCTAGCTAGCGTATGCTAAAGATACAACCTTAGGCGTCAACTCAGCAGCCAAGTTTCAAATGAGAAAATGTGACCTAAGGGTTATTAAGTCAACAACCCTTTCTCCAATACCACTCACTGAACTGTTTTGTTTTCCGCAATACACTGTTTACCCATTTCACATGACCTAAGATTCGATTAAAATACCAACACTAATTAATTGCTAAACATAGCGCCACTGTAGAAAGTATTGGTCAATTGATATTTAGTCACAAGGTCTTTTGGTTGAAGAACCTCGTATTTACCTTAAGAAAGGAATACATGCTTTAATGCAAGATTGGCCAGCACTTTGTTGCTATTCATATTAATTGAGGTGCCCACCCCAACTTTATAGACATCTATAGGGAAAGCGTATGTCCAATTTTCAGGAGTTTGGCTCAATTGCTCACATGCCCCCGCAATGGCCTGCACAATTTCAGGAGAAATTTTGTCAAATTTGCAGTTAATTTATACCGACGCTATTTTCACTTGTTCCAAAGCAAGCAGAAAATGCCATTGAATTCCTTTTTTCTAATTAGAAATTTGAAAGTTTTCCAATGCACTCAAAGTATGAATGCCTTAACAAAATTAGTTCAATGGTGAAATATTCGTCTTTTCTAACTATTTCACGACTGTAAATACATTTCATAAATGAAACACTTTATATGTAAATACACCTGTTTTGTAGGTAATGTAATTTTTCGTAAGCAATAAAAAATCATAAATTATAACTAGCCCGCTGATTTTACGAAATAAATGCTTAGAATTTCATTCACCCTATAAAAAAGAATAATAATTGACCAATAAACAACATATTTTCAACAACTTATTGTTTAATTTTAAAAAACAATTAATAATTACACAAAATATACAAAAACACCTTACAACTGTTACAGAGTGTAATTTTATTTTTATGCTTGAATCGCCGTCTCAAACAAAGCGATTAAAAAATCTCCCAAGTCGGATTTTGCCAAGGAATGCCTATGAGTCAAATTAACCCCACCCTCGTCACATTTTTAGTTTATATCATTGCCATGGTTGGCATCGGTTTGTATGCATACAAGTCCACAAACAACTTTGATGATTACATCTTAGGTGGTCGTAGCTTAGGAAGTGTAGTTACTGCGCTTTCTGCAGGTGCATCAGACATGAGTGGCTGGTTACTGATGGGCTTACCGGGCGCAATTTATTTGTCTGGTTTGTCTGAAGCGTGGATTGCTGTAGGTCTGATCATTGGTGCATGGCTCAACTGGTTATTGGTTGCAGGACGTTTACGTGTACATACTGAAGTCCAAAACAATGCCCTCACCCTGCCTGATTATTTCACAGGTCGTTTCGCAGATCGTAAACGTATCTTGCGTATGATCTCAGCGATCGTTATTTTAGTATTCTTCGCGATTTACTGTGCTTCAGGCATGGTCGCTGGCTCACGTTTATTTGAAAGCATTTTTGGTTGGGATTACACCACTGCTCTTTGGATTAGCGCAATTGCAACCATCAGTTATGTATGTATCGGCGGCTTCCTTGCTATTAGTTGGACAGACACCTTCCAAGCAGGCTTAATGATTTTTGCTCTGCTGCTTACCCCAATCATGACTTATCTTGCGATTGATGGTAATGCTGCACAGTTTTCAGTCCTACTTGAAACTGCTCGCCCACAAGCAATGCACATTGTCTCTGAGCTCAGCACTGTTGCCATCCTGTCATCATTGGCATGGGGCTTAGGCTATTTTGGTCAGCCACACATTTTAGTGCGCTTCATGGCTGCAGACTCTGTGAAAACAATTCCTGCTGCGCGTCGCATTGGTATGACATGGATGATTTTATGTCTAGGTGGTGCAGTCGGTGCAGGTTTTATTGCGATTGCTTACTTCCAACAACACCCTGAACTGGCGGCTGTGGTTTCTCAAAACCCAGAAACTGTGTTCATGGAACTAACTAAAATATTATTCAACCCATGGATTGCAGGCATTGTTTTAGCTGCAATTTTAGCTGCGGTGATGAGTACATTAAGCTGTCAGTTACTGGTTTGTTCTACAACATTGACAGAAGACATGTACAAAGCATTCATCCGTAAAACCGCTTCTCAAAAAGAATTGGTCTGGGTGGGTCGTTTCATGGTTCTTGCAGTTGCTGTTCTTGCAATTTGCTTAGCAAGCAACCCTGACAGTAAAGTTCTAGGCCTTGTAGCTTATGCATGGGCAGGTTTTGGTGCGGCATTTGGTCCACTGATTATCTTGTCTTTGTTCTGGAAGCGCATGACCTTGAATGGTGCTATTGCAGGTATTATTGTTGGTGCGGTAACTGTGATTGTATGGAAAAATGCATTAGGACACTTAGGTCTATATGAAATTATTCCAGGCTTCATCTTCTCTTGGATCAGCATTGTAGTTGTAAGCTTAATGGGTAAAGCCCCTGAAGCTGAAGTAGTACAACGCTTTGAACAAGCAGACAGCATGTACAAACAAGCCATGGCTGAAATGAAAGAAGAATCTACACAACGTTAATTGAACGTGTAGACCAACAAAAAAAAGGGGCTTTTAAGCCCCTTTTTTTTTTGCATCTCATGCACTCAATTATTTCGACAAAGGTTTGTATTTGAGTTGAATACGTGAGCTTTCTTTGATGACTTCCATCACGGGATAACTGCGTGTTTCTTTAACGCCCGGCAGTTGCCACAAGACTTGACCTGAGATTTTTCGGAACTCATCCATACTGGCACAACGAATCTTCACCACAAAATCAAAGCCCCCACTGGTCATATGACATTCCACAATTTCATCATGCTGTAGTACGGCATGGCGAAAATCTTCCAAGACATGTGGCGTGGTTTTATCCAAAAGTATCTCAACAAAAACCACAAAACTGGCATTCAGCATGTTTGGATTTAAGCGTGCTTCATAATTCAAAATAAAGCCTTCCTTGGTTAATTTTTGCACCCGAGCCAAAGCAGCTGTCGCTGATAAGTTCACTTCTTCGGCAAGTTTAATATTCGATATTTTTCCATCTCTTTGAAGAATATCTAATATTTTGATATCTGTTCGGTCCAAGCTAAAAATTGGGCTCGTCATCTGAATTAATCTCTAAATAGCATACAAATTATAGTGAGTTATTCGGTATTCTTTCTGTAATCATAAATTAATTACTATAGATCTCTCAACACATTATTGTATGCACAGGATGTAGGCATGAATATGATGGAAAGCAATACGCATTTCAACGACGCTCAAACTCAATTTGAATATATTACCGAATTCAAAGAAAAAAGTGAGCTTGAAGTTGAAATCAATACCGCTTGGCGACGTGCCGAAACTGACTGTGTTCAAAACTTATTAGACCACAGCAAAATCTCTGACGAGATGAATCAACGCATTCATGAACTTGCGTTTGATTTGGCTCATACTTTACGTGAACGTAAAAGCGGCAGCGGTAAAGCAGGTATTGTACAGGGTCTCTTACAAGAATTTGCATTGTCTTCTCAAGAAGGCATCGCATTGATGTGTTTAGCTGAAGCATTGCTTCGTATTCCTGACATGGCGACACGTGACCTATTGATTAAAGACAAAATCAACCAAGGCAACTGGAAAGAGCACGTTGGTCAAAGTAACCTGATGTTTGTCAATGCGGCAGCATGGGGTCTCATGCTGACTGGCAAGCTCATGGAAACACCAAAGCAAAATAGCTTATCAGGCACTTTAACAGGCTTATTGGCACGTAGTGGTCGTGGCATCATCCGTAAAGCGGTTGATGTAGCTATGCGTATGATGGGCGAACAGTTTGTGACTGGCGAAACCATTGGTGAAGCATTACAACACGCTGAACGTCTTGAGGAAAAAGGCTTCCGCTATTCATACGACATGCTGGGTGAAGCGGCACTGACCGATCATGATGCTAATCGTTATATGAAAGACTATACCGATGCCATTCATGCCATTGGTCAAGCATCAAAAGACAAAGATGTTTATGACGGCCCGGGTATTTCAATTAAATTATCTGCTCTACACCCTCGCTACCAACGTGCACAAGTTGCACGTATGCATGAAGAGTTGTACGGCAAAGTCTTTACCCTTGCTAAATTAGCACGCGGCTATAACATCGGTTTAAATATCGATGCCGAAGAATCTGAGCGTTTAGAAATTTCTTTAGAAATGCTTGAACGTCTATGCTTTGAACCAGAACTCAAAGACTGGAAAGGCATTGGTTTCGTTATCCAAGCGTATCAAAAACGTTGTTTCTACGTGGTTGACTACATCGTAGACTTGGCTAAACGTAGCGAAAAACGCTTAATGATCCGTTTGGTGAAAGGCGCGTACTGGGACAGCGAAATCAAGAAAGCACAAATCGAAGGGATGACCAACTACCCTGTATTTACCCGTAAAGTACATACAGACTTGTCGTATATCGCGTGTGCGAAAAAATTATTGGCTGCACCAGAACAAATCTACCCACAGTTTGCAACGCACAATGCGCAAACCTTGGCGACCATTTATGAAATGGCCAACCCAGAGAAATACTACGTGGGTCAGTACGAGTTCCAATGCTTACACGGCATGGGCGAGCCACTGTATGAACAAGTGGTCGGTGAAAAGCAAGATAAAAAACTGGGTGTACCGTGCCGTATTTATGCGCCAGTGGGCAACCATGAAACACTATTGGCTTATCTTGTACGTCGTTTACTTGAAAATGGTGCAAACACCTCTTTTGTCAACCGTATTGCAGACAAGTCACTCGCAATTGATGATTTGATTGAAAACCCAACTCAAACCATTTTAAGCAGTGCAAAACGTGAAAATATCGTGGGTCAAAAGCACCTTTCGATTCCACTTCCTGCTGAGCTTTATGGGCAGCTACGTGCAAACTCCAAAGGTTTAGACCTTGCAAATGACTCTGCATTAATTCATCTGAACCAAACAGCTCAACAGTTTGCTAAGCACCAATGGTCTGCTGCACCAATGGGTGAGCACTTTCAGACCAATGACGCCGTTGCTCCGCAAAGCATTATCAACCCAGCACGTCACTCAGATGTTGTGGGTTATGTACAAGAAGCAACAACTGAACAAGTTGAGCAAGCATTAAACAATGCGCAGGCTGTTCAAGACATTTGGGCACGTACGGCTAAAGACACCCGTGCAAGTTACCTACTTCGCGCTGCTGACCTAATGGAAGCTCGCTTAGAAGAACTGATGGTTTTACTTTGCCGTGAAAGTGGTAAAACGTATGCCAATGCTATTGCAGAAGTTCGTGAAGCTGTAGATTTCTTACGCTACTACGCAACGCAAATGATTGATCTAGATGCAAACGCAGAAGTTGAGCCTTTAGGCACTATGCTATGCATTAGCCCATGGAACTTCCCATTGGCCATCTTCACAGGTCAGGTTGCTGCTGCATTGGTTGCGGGTAATACCGTGATTGCTAAACCAGCTGAACAAACACCATTGATCGCAGCTCAAGCAATTCAAATCTTATGGCAAGCGGGTGTGCCTCAAGCTGCTGTACAGCTGATGCCGGGTCGCGGTGAAACTGTGGGTGCACAACTCAGTGCAGCCGAGCAAGTTCAAGGCATCATGTTCACAGGTTCTACTGAAGTTGCTAAGATTTTGCAAAAAACTGTGGCGAAGCGTCTAAGCAAAACTGGTGAAAGCATTCCCCTGATTGCTGAAACAGGCGGTCAAAATGCCATGATCGTTGACTCATCAGCATTGACTGAGCAAGTTGTACTTGATGTCGTCAGTTCAGCTTATGACAGCGCAGGTCAACGTTGTTCTGCCCTTCGCGTACTGTGTGTACAAGAAGACAATGCCGATGCTGTGATTCAAATGCTTAAAGGTGCAATGCAACAACTTCAAGTGGGCAACCCATATCTACTTAAAACTGATATTGGCCCTGTGATTGATGCTGAAGCGCAAGAAAACATTCAAAAGCACATCGACAAGATGCGCCAAAAAGGTCATCGCGTACACCAGTTGATGCGTAATGATACTCAAGACTCTGAACTAGATGCAGGCACGTTCATTATACCAACACTAATTGAGTTACCAAATCTCAATGATTTAGAGCGCGAAGTGTTTGGTCCAGTGCTGCACGTGATTCGCTTTAACCAAGGTTCACTCAAACAGCTACTTGAGCACATCAACAGCAAAGGCTATGGCCTGACGATGGGTCTACATACCCGTATTGACGAGACCATTCAAACTGTAATGACCCATGCTGAAGTAGGTAACCTCTACATCAACCGTAACATCGTGGGTGCAGTTGTCGGTGTACAACCTTTTGGTGGCGAAGGTTTATCAGGTACAGGCCCTAAAGCGGGTGGTCCAATTTATCTATATCGCCTAATGCAAAACTGTTCTGCGAAAAAGTTGAATAAACCATTTGCAACAGGTGCTGATTTGAACCCTCAAGTCGAGTTCAGCAACTCTGCATTGTTCCTTGAGTGGGCAGCTAAAGCCTTCCCAGCAGTGAAATTGGCAAAAATTGAGAACTTCTGTTCAGGTCATCATTACGAGCTGCAAGGTCCGACTGGTGAAAGCAACCAATACATGGTGATTCCGCGTCATGCAGTCTTGTCATTAGCTGAACAAGAAGCGGATCAACTACAACAGTTGAATGCAATTTTTGCAGTTGGTAGCCGTCCAGCAGTGCTTTCAGATAACAGCTTTGTGTTAAAACACATGCCAAGCATGCCTAAAGCATTGGCTCAAGCGTTCCATGTCATCAAAGACATCAAAACTGATGCTTTTGATGCAGTATTACATCATGGTACAACGGCGCAGCTTTTAGCTCTGCAACAGCAGATTGCTGAGCGTCAAGGTGCGATTGTAGGCATTACTCATCTTAGCCCATCACAAACTGCCATTCCTTTAGAACGCTTTGTGATTGAGCGCGCTATTAGTGTTAACACTGCAGCTGCTGGTGGTAATGCAAGTCTCATGACTTTGAACTAAGCCGAATTTAAACCTGTAGCTCTTATCGGGACTACAGGTTTATTACTGTGTTTCCTCTATTGCCAAGTCAACATCTCCTGGTCTGTTTACTTGGCATTTTTTATGCGACTCGGTTTGGCTTAATCTGCTCGATAATTTCCGATATAGCAAAGTATCAAACCATCTTTAACATGAATAAACCCCACGCTTTTGCTGAATATCTTTAGGCTAATTCGGCAAACTTTGTTACCATCTCTTTTTTCTATATGTTTGCGATTTTTACTGCATATGACTTCTTCTTATCAACAACAACTTGACGCCAAAATTGAACGAATTACAGCTCAATTTGCTGAACTCACTCCACCTTCGCTTGAAGTTTTTCAATCTCCTGAAAAACACTTTCGCATGCGTGCAGAATTCCGTATTTGGCATACCGAAGATGATATGTTTTATGCCATGTTTGAACGCGATGAAGACAATCAGAAAAAAGTCATTCGTATTGATGACTTCCCAATCGCTGATGCCAGTATTAATCAGCTCATGCCTGTTTTATTGGCAGCATTGAAAAGCAATGATCTCCTCTCAAAACGCCTATTTGAAGTGCATTTCTTAGCAACCTTAAAGGGTGAAATGCTGGTTTCACTGATTTATCGCTGCCCACTCGATGAACAATGGCAGGTTTTAGCCAAACAACTTTCAGAAAAATTAAATATTAAGTTGATTGGCCGTAGCCGTGGTCAAAAAGTGGTACTCACTGATGAATTTGTGGTGGAAGAACTACAAGTTTTTGAGCGCAAATATCAGTACAAACAAATTGAAAGCAGCTTTACGCAGCCCAATGCGCAAGTCTGCCAAAAAATGCTCGAATGGGCCTGTAATGCTGCACAGCAGTCGAACAAAGATTTGTTAGAACTTTACTGCGGCAATGGTAACTTTACCCTACCGCTTTCAACCCGTTTCAACCGTGTTTTAGCCACTGAGCTAGCTAAGTCCTCTGTGTATGCAGCACAGTGGAACATCGAACAAAACCACATCGATAATATTCAAGTCGCGCGTTTATCGGCAGAAGACTTCACACAAGCCTATAACGGCGAGCGCGAATTCCGTCGCTTACAAGAAGCAAATATCGATATGAGCAGCTATGAATTCGATACGGTGTTTGTTGACCCACCGCGTGCGGGTATTGATGATGAAACCTTAAAATTGATTCAGCGTTTAGAACGAATCATCTATATTTCGTGTAATCCTGACACCTTGCATGACAACTTACAAACACTCAGCCAAACCCATAAAATTTCACAGTTTGCGTTGTTTGACCAATTCCCCTATACGCATCATGTCGAGTCTGGGGTTTTGCTGGAAAAAATTTAAACAATTTGTTGCAACTCAAACCGTATAAAAAAGAAGCTCAAATGAGCTTCTTTTTTAATTTTCATGAAAAAAGATAAGCTTATATAAAATGCAAGTATTTCAACTGTCATAATAACGTTAATACCTTGCGCTATAATCGGAATTTTTCGACATCGATCGCTGCTTTTATCTCTCACGCTGACTTGCATTATTTTACAGATTGGTTATATTTCACCCTATGTTAGGTTGTAAATGAAGTCTATATGAGTTTTTGGCAAAAGCTGTTTTCAAATGAACAGCAAAACGAGCATAAAAATCAAATTGCTTGTGTTGAAAATGACTGCTCTTGTAAAACCAATGAACAGCTCATCGAAAAGCTTAAAACAGCGACCGATGAAGACGTGATTGTTGGGATTAAAAAAGTATTAGCTTCTCGTGGCTATGGCCGTAAGGAGTTAAATGAACTTCAGCATCGACCTCTACAGTAGTAGAGTCACTGAATATTCATCAAAAAGGCACTTAAATTGATCTAAGTGCCTTTTTTAATGTCTGTACATCATTCGCCTTATAAAAAACCACGGTATATGAAGCACAGCACACTTTGCACGTTTAAATATTATACAAAGTCTTAAATTTTTGTTACCTTACAGGCTCAATATAAAAATCAATAATGTTTGAAAATTAAAAGGTTAAGTAATGAAAAAACCACTCATAATCAGCACATGTATTACCCTTTTATCTTTAACAGCATGTAGCAAGATGCCGAAAGCTTGTGTTGAGTCTTGGGAAAAAATGGAAAAACTTGCCGAGCAAATGGGTTTACCTGAAGAACAACTCAAAGAACAAAAAAAGAAATTTGAAGAAGACGTGAAAGCGATGAACACTGAAGAAGCAACACGCATGTGCAGTACCCAAAACTCACTTTTAGGTCTAGTGGATCAATAAACACTACTTCATCTTAAAAGAGGATGCTTGCATCCTTTTTTAATGTAATCAGAAAAGCTAGATGCTCCTTTCCAATCGGTCTCTTTTATTTCTATCATCGTAAACTCAAATAACTGAAAACCCACTAAACAGTCGCTAATTCCCAGCAGAAGCTTTAAAATACAGATAAAAGACAACTGTAATGAATTAGCACGTATTAGGCATGCAACAACAAAAAGTCCACTACCCCTTGGGGGCTCATCTTATAGTCAAACATTTTGGCTATACGCATCACGGCATATATGCGGGGCGTGGACGTGTGATCCATTATTCAGGTTTTGCACATCTTTTTAAAAAGCATCCGATTGAAATCACTTCCATCGAGAACTTTAGCCACGGACGTAAAATTACAGTCAATCAGTACCAAGACCCCAAATATAAAGGCCGTAAAGTGGTTCGCCGTATGCGCTCACGCATGCATGAAAACAACTACCATCTTATTATCAATAACTGTGAACACTTGTGCACGTGGGCCATTACAGGCGTTGAAAGTAGCCCACAAGTCATCAAGATGATGCACCGACTTACTACTATTGGCTATGTTAGCTCTATGATGAGTTTCATGAACAGCCTAATGTTAACGCTGACCACCACCTGTTTTGCCTTGGTGCTGTATATCAAAAAGAAATTACGTGATAAGGCCAAACAGCAGCTTGGGAACTATTTTGAGTTTAAAGAAGAGCGCTCTAAAAAAGATCACTGATGTGAACGCAGTTCAAAAGGTGGAAATTTATCTTCAACCAAGTTGAGCTGGATATCGTATTCAAGCCATGCCTTGGCACCATCTAGCACTGTAGTAAAGCCACCTGTTGCATCCATCACATAATGAATCAGCTCATTACCCTGTAACTCAATATCATAGTTTCGAATGATCACATAGGTATTCATGCTGTCGATTTTTTCAAATACAAAATCTACTTTAGTTTTAGGCGTGCCCCATTCGATGCAGATCAGCTCATTTTCAACGACTTGTAGGACATGAGTCGAGTGTGTAATTTGGTATTTATCCCATGTCCAATCGACCATTGCGCCTTTTTCTAAATAGCCCGAAGACTGACTAAACCAAAACTTGGTGGTTATGAGTGGATCAATAAAAGCATTAAACACAATATTGACAGAACGCCGAATCAACATCTGAGTTTCGATCACGGTAGTCATTGTTATATCCCTATCACTTTTAAACTTAGTGATAGCACATCTCAACAAACCAATCATATCGAAAATTTGTTATGGCTCAGGCAATCCACTCATTTTCTGTTATGGATTTGTTTACTGCTTTAACTTAAATTGGCTCTATGCGCACTTACTGGTTCTGGCAAGGATTCATTTAAAGAACTGAGCATTTCACGCTCTATGCCCCGCACAATAGCATCTAAAGGCAAGTCATTTTCCTGAAGCCCGAAAGGTTCTTCTAACTCTGCACTTAGCGCATCTAAACCCAATAAGAGATAGGCAATTAAGGCCACGATCACAGGTGACCAAAAACCAAGACTGGAACTTAAACTAAAAGGTAAAATGAGACAGAAAGAGTACACGGCACGGTGTAACAAAACCGAATAAGAAAATGGCAGAGGTGTAGATGAAATACGGTCACAACCAGCGTGAATATCCCCCATTGCCACCGTATGCTTGGTCAGCATACTGTAAATAATATCGCTAATCTCACCACGCTTATACAACGCCGCCAGATCTTTCTGCGTAAGCTCTAATAGATATTGCGGTGGATTAATATGCGTATCCAATATTTTCCACTGCTCTACCGTCAGTTGAACTTTGGCTTGATAGTGGTCATAGGTATGACTTTGCTGCCGTAAACGATCTCGAAGCAAATGGCTAAATAACATCACGCGATACATCAAAACTGTACGCTCTGCATCATTTAAGACATAACTATCACGGATCATATGCCGTGCGTTGGCAATCATTGCGCCCCATAGCTTACGTCCTTCCCACCAACGGTCATAACACGCTGTATTTCGAAAGCTTAAGAAAATCGAAAGAATGACGCCAAATACAGTAAAACCAATGACAGGCACTGCAGGAGCTGTCACGTAATGTTGAGTCGCTAGATAAACCAACAGAGTTGAAATTAAAACACCAACCATCAGCGCAGGAAACACTTTCGGTAAAATGGTGCCACGCCAAGCAAAGAGTAATGCAAAGCTATTGGTTTTATCTCGAACGATCACAGTGTATTCCTATTGGTTTCGCTACGAAAAGGCTCAACCGAGGTTGAGCCTTATATCTATATCCACATCAAGCAAACAGCGCTTATTTAGGCTTAAAACTGTCTTTTAAGTCTAAAATACGGTTAAACACAGGCTTCTCTGCTGTATGGTCGTATTGATCTGCAACAAAATAACCTTCACGTTCAAATTGGAAACGGTCTTCAGGCTGTGCTTGCGCCAATGCAGGCTCAATCACCGCGTGTACAATTTTCAACGAATCAGGGTTCAAGTTCGCTAAGAAATCATCTCCCACTTCAGGGTCCGACTCTGTAAACAGGCGATCATAAATACGGACTTCTGCAGGAATACCTTTGGTCGCAGATACCCAGTGAATCACCCCTTTAACTTTACGACCTTCTGGATTTTTGCCCAAAGTTTCAGGGTCGATTGAACATTTCAACTCAACAACTTCACCGTTTTCATCTTTAATTACTTCATCACACTTAATGACATAAGCATGACGCAAACGCACTTCACCACCAGGAATTAAACGTTTGAAGCCTTTTGGTGGCTCTTCTTCAAAGTCTTTACGGTCAATGTAAATTTCAGATGTTAACGGAATCACACGCTCACCCATATCTACATTTGGATGACGTGAATGGGTTAAATCCATATCATTAGGCAAGTTGGTGAGCGTAACTTTAAGTGGGTTCAACACCGCCATACCACGCGCCGCAACATTTTCTAGAGACTGACGGATGCAATATTCAAGCATTGCAACATCAACAATACCGTCTGACTTCGACACACCAACACGCTTACAGAAGTCGCGTAGGCCTTCTGGGGTAAAACCACGACGGCGCATACCTACAACAGTTGGCATACGCGGGTCATCCCACCCATTAACATAACCACCTTCAACCAATTTACGCAATTTACGCTTAGAGGTAATGGTGTAGTCGATATTTAAACGGCTAGATTCATACTGACGTGGTACTGCTTCCGAGTGTACTTTCTCAACCACCCAGTCATAAAACGGACGGTGATCTTGGAATTCCAAAGTACATAATGAGTGAGTAATGCCTTCGATTGCATCGGATAATGGATGCGCATAGTCGTACATTGGGTACATTTTCCATTTATCACCTGTTTGGTGATGCTCTGAATGGAGTACACGGTACAAAATAGGATCACGCATATGCACATTTGGAGATGCCATATCAATTTTGGCACGCAGAACAGCTTCGCCTTCTGCAAACTCGCCATTGTTCATTTTTTCAAAACGCGCAAGGTTTTCTTTAACTGAAGTATCACGGTAAGGCGAGTTTTTACCCGGCTCAATAAAGTTACCACGGTTCAAACGAATTTCTTCAGGTGACTGCAAATCAACATAAGCATCACCCTGTTTAATCAGTTGAACCGCCCATGCATGGAGTTGATCGAAATAGCTTGACGCATAGCGTGGTTCGCCATTCCACTCAAAACCTAACCATTTAACGTCATTGACGATCCCATCTACATATTCTTGTTCTTCTGCATCTGGGTTAGTGTCATCAAAACGTAGGTTGCAAAAACCATCAAACTCGTTGGCAATACCAAAGTTCAAGCAAATTGCTTTCACGTGACCAATGTGTAAATAACCATTCGGCTCTGGCGGGAAACGCGTGACTACTTTTTGCGTACGACCTTCAGCCAAATCTTCGGTAATCACTTGGCGAACAAAATCTAAGCCTGGCTGTTGTTCTTGCTGCGCTGCGACAGAGGCATTGTTACTTGGTGTCGGGTTATTTGGCAGTGTTGAAACAACATCATTCGGCTTCATAGTTTAAAAATCACTTTGATGAAAAAAATTAAGGAAAAATAGGGTCCTGCTATACGAGCATAATTCTAACTGATCTATCAGTCGATTTATGAATATTTTACAGCCCCTTAAACGATATTTGATCTATTTTACAAAGAAAATAACGTTTTTACTTGCCTTGTAGTTTACAGTTTGCTTATGCTTCTCACAACCAAAAAACCCATGGCTTTGATGTCCATGATTAGGAGATTACACAATGAGTTTTCCTCAAGTCGAATTAAACACCAATAAAGGTCGTATTGTTCTTGAACTTAACAACGAAAAAGCACCAATCACTGTTGCTAACTTCTTAGAATACGTACGTGACGGTTTCTATGACGGCGTAATTTTCCACCGCGTGATCGATGGTTTCATGATCCAAGGTGGTGGTATGGATGAAAACTTCAAAGAAAAAGCAACACGTGATGCAATTGAAAACGAAGCTGATAACGGCTTAACCAATGACCTTGGTACAATTGCAATGGCGCGTACACAAGCACCTCACTCTGCATCTGCTCAGTTCTTTATTAACGTGGGTAATAACTCTTTCCTTAACCACTCTGGCAAAAATGCACAAGGTTGGGGTTATGCAGTTTTCGGTAAAGTAACTGAAGGCCTAGACGTAGTAAACGAAATTAAAGGTGTTCGTACTGGTAACCGTGGCTACCACGCTGACGTTCCGCTTGAGAACGTTGTGATTGAATCTGCTAAGATCATTTCTGAGTAATTTTTAAATCCTCCCCAGCCCTCCTTTGATAAAGGAGGGAGCTAGACTCTCATTCGAACATGAGATTATCCTCCCTTATTAAAGAGAGGTCGGGAGGGGTTTTTAAAAGGAAACTTCCGTGACCTATTTGTTTATCGCTGATTTACACTTGTCACCAGATCACCCTCGACTCGTTCGGGGGTTTTTAGATTTATTAGAGGCTTATAAAAACAAGAACACTCAGCTGTATATTTTAGGCGACTGGTTCAATGCATGGATTGGCGACGACTACACAGCCCCTTGGCTAGATGAAATCATTCGCGCCTTAAAACAATTTTCAAATGCAGGCAATCACATCTATTTCTTAACAGGTAACCGTGATTTTGCCCTAGGACAACAGTTCCTCGACCAATTTAATGGTCAACTGTTAGCCGAAGTATGCACACTCGAACTTTCAGATTACACCATTCGTATTGAACATGGTGATTTGCTCTGCACGGATGACGTATCCTATCAGCGCTTTCGTAAAATTATCCGTAATCCACTTCTGTTGAAGTTTTTAAAAAGTACACCGCTTGGCTTTAGACAAAAACTGGCCAATGGATTCCGTAAAAAAAGCCGTCAAGCGCAACAGTTTAAAAGCTATGAAGTTATGGATGTTAACCCAAGCGCAGTTCAGGTCGCATTAAGCAATGTGGATTTACTGATTCACGGACACACCCACCGCGCCAATATTCATGATGTCGATGGAAAAAAGAGAATTGTACTTGGTGACTGGAAAGAAGATTCCGCTCAGATTTTAGAAATTAATGCGAATAATCATCTACAAAATTTGGCATTAAAAAAATGGCAGTATTAATGCCATTTTTTTACTATACCAATCAATATTATACATAATGCTAACTCAAGTACTTATCGCCTTAGTTCAACTCATTTAGACGATACAATTGATTAACACCAGTATAAAAGCTCAAACCATCTAAGTTCATTGGAAGAGTTTCGCCAGATTCAAGTTGAATCATATGCCCCACTTCAACCCAGATTAAACCCTGATTTGTATTCTGTTGACGTTTAAGTGGCACCAATTTTACATTGATTTCACTACCATTTACGGCTGTAGCAACACGCCATGTATTTAAAGTTGTCAAAATTTTAACTCACTAAGTGAGCTTTTTGTGATGGAACAAAGAGATTAATAAAACGGGTTTTGAATAATAATTCTGTAGTTACAATGATGATATTCAAGTCAAATGCCTGAACTCAGATAGATCACAATCAGCTATATCATAGAAAAGTAGGAACAATACCTACTCGTAGTCTTCATTATACTAGGTTGTCAAGATTTAAGCAAAAGTAGCTCACTTTGGGTAAATACTAGCATAAACCAGAAAATGATTTGTTTAAGGCACATCGGTATTTTGATCTTTTAAATTTTTAATTTCACGAGCCAACTTATAATTCCAAACCATGACAGCCACAGCAATCACTAGAAACTTAAAATTCCATTCACTATATTTTTGATATTCTGACACAATAATTAAAATACTCAAACCAAAAATCAACACCGTAAAAACTTTCGTTAAAGACTGTTGTCGGATTTTAGCTTTGATATTTTTAGGTTCTAGATCAAACATTTATACAGTATGTTCATTATTTTAAAGAAGTAATTCAACCACTTTATAGATTTGATTGCAACGCAATTACTATCTCAATGTCACATAAAAACAAAACGAGTAACTTACACCCAGCTTTGATTACATACTAACTGCCTCTCCCCCATAGAAATTGAGTAACACACTCGTTATTCAATAATGATAACGAACTAAGTCTGTATGCCTTTTTCAACTAAAATCTAAGTCTGTTCGAGTTGTAGCGTGATCACAAGTCTCCTTTCATCGGTTAGAATCAGACATCAACAATAAATCGAGTGCGATTATGGATCTGCTAAATATTTCAAAAAGTCGTTATACCACCAAAGCTTATGACCCAAATAGAAAGATCCCTCATGAACAGTTTGCTCGATTATTAGAAATTCTCCGCTTGACGCCATCGTCTATCAACATCCAACCTTGGCATTTTTTCATTGCAGAAAACACAAACGCCAAAGAACGAATTGCAAAAGCACTGGTGGGTAAATACGCATACAATGCTCCCAAAGTACTAGATTCATCACATACAATTTTATTTTGTACCAAAGCCGATATTTCTGAGCAACATTTGGAAAATTTATTGCATCAAGATGACCTACATGGTCGTTTTAAAGATGATGCCGCTAAGCAAGGCCAAAAAGACAGTCGTTCAGGTTATGTCAACTATTACCGCAATGAAAAAGGTGATGTGCAGCGTTGGGCCGAAAACCAAACCTTTATTGCTTTAGGTCAAATTCTATTGGCTGCAGGTATTGAAAAAATTGATGCGACGCCAATTGGTGGTTTTAATGAATCCATTATTAGTGAAGAGCTAGGTTTAGCCGAACAAGGTCTAATCCCTTCTGTATTGCTCACACTAGGCTATCGTAGTGATGCTGACTTCAATGCAAAATTGCCAAAGTCTCGCTTAAGCAAAGAAGATATTTTCACGCAGCTGTAATGCTATTTGTTTATAAAAGGGACTTCAGTCCCTTTTATATTTTGGGCCTGAAAATTGCTTCATCATGTTCAATGCCAAAACAAAAAAAGTGAGGTTGCTGATGTCTGTTAAGCCCAATATACCGATGAAATTTGAATGTGCACATTGCAATAAAATCTATTTAGGTCAGTATCAACATATCATGCGCCCTCACTATCCCGATTGCCCCAATTGTGAGCAACCAGGGCTGTTATTGGGAATTGCAGTGATTGAGGATCTACTCAAACACCCTTTTTCCTTTGTGCAGATCTATTTTAAACAGACATTGCATAAGCTAAACAAGCCACGCTTGTGATACCCAACACCAATCCGATTGCTGTTGCGAGTTTGAGCTTCTCTTTAAAGAACAGTAGTCCGCTGAATACGCCTAACAGCACCACCATAATATTCATGCCTGCAAAGACCACCGCTGGGCTGTCCTTGAGTAACAGATGAGCTTTGACATAAAGTGCGATATTGGCAAAGTTCAACACGCCAAGACATAAACCTGCCAAGACGTTCTTGGTTAAGCCGATATTTTTCGTGGTCACAGCAACATAACCGACTGACAATAAAAACGCGCAAATAAACATCAGGTTTAACGCAACGGAAAACTGCACACCCAGCCCTGTTGTATATTTGAGTAAGACATCAATCAGCGCATAACCAAACCAGACTAGTGCTAAATACCACACAGCCTGTTTTTGACCTTCTCCACCACCAGAGGCATTGGTAAATAAAATGCACATCACGGCGGCAAGCCCCAAGACTACCCCGATAATTTTGAGCTGATTAAACTGTTCTTGAAAAATAAAATAAGCCGCCAATAAAGATAAAATCACCGACAAACGCTGTGCGATTTCTGTTTTGACAATGCCTGCATATTGCAAAGACTTGGCTAAAAATAAAAATACACTCGGTAACAAGACACCAAGTGCTATAATCAGCCACCACGGAGTATTTGAAACAGAAACGTGGCTTAGGTCAGGTTTAAACCAGACGTAACACAGTAAACTGGCTGAAGCATAGTTCCAGCTGATCATCTGGATCGGATCAAATCCTTTGTTTTTGCCCCATTTTAAAAGAATGGAGACCACCACACTACAACAGGCCGCAGCAAATATCAGTTCCATAGCACACTCTTATTATTGTCACTTGGATTACACACATAGAAAAGCCCACATCAGGGTGGGCTTTTCCAATATAAATCATTCAAAAAGAATTATTTATAACGATCAACCATTTTCTCTAAAGAAATTGGACGAATCTTGTCGGCGTTGCCCGCAGTACCAAAAGCTTCATAACGATCAACACAGATCTGTTTCATTGCATCAACAGTTTTTGCAAAGAATTTACGCGGATCAAATTCGCTTGGTTGTTCAGCCATCATACGGCGCATTGCACCTGTAGATGCTAAACGTAAATCGGTATCGATGTTGATTTTACGTACACCGTGCTTGATTGCTTCAACCAATTGCTCAACAGGAACACCATAAGTTTCTTTGATGTCGCCGCCGTACTGGTTAATGATCGCTAACCATTCTTGCGGAACAGAGCTTGAACCGTGCATCACAAGGTGGGTATTTGGCAGCGCCGCATGAATTTCTTTAATACGGTCAATCGCCAAAATATCGCCTGTAGGTGGACGAGTGAACTTATATGCACCGTGAGAAGTACCCACCGCAATTGCAAGTGCATCTACATTGGTATCTGCAACAAACTGACGTGCTTCTTCAACTGAAGTTAAAAGTTGAGAATGATCAAGAACACCTTCAGCGCCTACGCCATCTTCTTCACCCGCCATACCAGTTTCAAGGCTACCTAAACAACCGATTTCACCTTCAACTGAAACACCACATGCATGCGCCATTTGTACTGTACGACGTGTTACATCAACGTTGTATTCATACGTTGTTGGTGTTTTACCGTCTGCACCCAATGAACCATCCATCATTACAGATGAAAAACCCAATTGAATTGAACGCTGGCAAACGTCTGGATCTGTACCATGGTCTTGATGCATTACCACTGGAATGTGTGGCCATTCTTCAATTGCAGCCAAAATAAGATGACGTAAGAATGGAGCGCCTGCATATTTACGCGCACCCGCTGATGCTTGTACGATAACAGGTGAATTTGTCGCATCTGCTGCAAGCATGATTGCGCGCATTTGTTCTAAGTTGTTTACGTTGAATGCTGGTACGCCGTAAGCATGTTCGCCGGCGTGATCCAAGAGCTGGCGCAATGAAATAAGAGCCATAATGTCCTCCCAGTTGATGCGACATATTCTACATGCTCAAAGGTTTCAATTCAGCAACAAATAACACTATTTAAAAAAAATCCCCGCAATTGCAGGGACTTTTTACGAAATTCGCGTGTATTTAGTGTGCTGTAGCAGCCGAAGCCTCTACCGCAGGATCGGCAGTTGCAGCATCTGCAGGTGCATTTGCAACTTCAGCAGGAATGTCTTTGTTCTTTTCATCCAATTCTGGCTGATCAATCGCATCAATTGCCGCTTGTTGTTCAGCCGTTACAGCTTCTTCAACTGCTGCTGTTTCAGATGCCGCAGCGGTTTGCTCTGGTGCTTCATTTTTCTTACAAGCAGTCAGTGCCAATGGTGCTAACAAAAGTGCAGCAAGGGTCATTTTTAAATTCATAATGTTTTCCTAGAACAGATGATTTAATGCCCTGTAGTTTATTTCAGCATTATTTCATTTTCATGACTGAATGATGAATAGATTTGTTAAGCTCATAAAAAAGGTTGACCGAAGTCAACCTTTTTACAACAGCACTAGCACACAATAATTATTGTGCACGCTCTATCAGCGCTGCAACTGCTGGAAGTGTTTTACCTTCAACAAACTCAAGGAAAGCACCACCACCAGTTGAGATATAACCAATTTTGTCTGCAACTTCGTATTTATCAATAGCAGCTAAAGTGTCACCACCACCTGCAATAGAGAAGCCAGCAGATTCAGCAATCGCTAAAGATAAAGTTTTTGTGCCTTCGCCGAATTGATCAACCTCAAATACGCCCACTGGGCCATTCCAAAGAATCGTTTTTGACGTTTTTAAAATGTCTGCAAATGCTTTTGCTGTTTCTGGACCTACATCCAAAATCATGTCATTGTCAGTCACATCTTCAACTTTTTTCACGACTGCTTTAGCAGCAGCCAATGAACCCAAGAAGTCTGCAAAATCGATTTCAGAAGCATCTGCCACGACAACATCTGTTGGAAGAGGTACAGAAACTTTTGCAGCAATCGCTTTTGCTGTATCGATCAAATCATTTTCACACAATGATTTACCGACATTGAAGCCTGCTGCTGCCAAGAAGGTATTGGCAATACCACCACCCACGATCAATTGATCACAAATGTCAGAAAGTGATGTCAACACATCTAACTTAGTCGATACTTTAGAACCCGCAACAATAGCAACCATTGGTTTTTCAGGTGTTTGTAATGCACGACCAAGTGCATCTAACTCAGCTGCCAATAAAGGACCAGCCGCTGCAACTTTCGCTAAACGTGCCACACCTTCAGTTGATGCTTCTGCACGGTGCGCTGTACCGAATGCATCCATCACAAATACATCGCAAAGTGCTGCATATTTTGCAGCAAGTTCTGGGTTGTTTTTCTTTTCACCCACGTTAAAACGGCAGTTTTCAAGGAGTACCACTTGACCTGCTGTAACTTCAACACCATCGAGATAGTCCGTCACTAATTGAACGTCTTGACCCAATGCTTCAGTCAAATACGCAGCAACAGGTGCTAATGATTGTTCTGGTTTTGGCTCACCTTCAACTGGACGACCAAGGTGAGAATAAACCATTAGGGCTGCGCCTTGTGCTAACGCTGCTTTAATTGTTGGTAAAGCGGCGCGTAAACGTGCATCGCTTGTAATCACACCATTTTTAACAGGAACGTTTAAATCTTCGCGAATAAGAACACGTTTACCCGTTAAATCGAGGTCAGTCATACGCTGAAAATTCATGTAGAGCTCTCTTTCTATATATAAAAATCGCATCGATTTTAAATGATTATGCAGAAAAAGGTTAGCTTCTTTTGCAGAAAAGCAAACGAAAGGCAAAGTTTTGCTATCATAGTGAAAAGTCTCACTAGATTTAGCATTTATGTCTATTCATCCTGATCCAAATCTAAACCGTTTAAACGTTTTGGGTGAACCTTTAGCCAGCTGTTGTTATTCCCCGATCACTGGATATTTCCGTAATGGTTTTTGTCATACAGCACCTTCTGATTTGGGACAACACACGATCTGTGTCGAAATGACCTCTGAGTTTTTAAATTTTTCGCAGCGTGTAGGTAATGATCTCATTACCCCTGTGCCTGAAGTTGACTTTCCAGGTCTACAACCTGGTGATTTTTGGTGTATCTGTGTGACCCGTTGGGTAGAAGCTTATCAGGCCGGTTTTGCGCCTCCTGTTAAAGTTCAAGCTTGCCATCAAGCTGTACTGTCCTATGTCCCGCTGAATGTGCTTATGGAATATGCAGTCGAATGAATACTTCAGAAATTATCTTGGCATCAAGCAGTCAAACTCGTAAAGACCTCATGAACCGTTTACGTCTAGACTACCGCTGCGTTGTCCCTGATATAAACGAATCGCCTCGTGGTGAAAGCCATGCCGATGATTTAGCCAAGCGACTTGCTTTTGAAAAAGCGCATGTCATTGCGTCACAAAATCCTGAAGCAATCGTGATTGGTTCAGATCAAGTGGCATGGCGTGAAGGTGCACCCGATATTTTTATTGGTAAGCCTTTGAGTACTGAAAAAGCCATTAAACAGCTACAGGCCAATTCGGACAAAATTGTCTACTTCAGTACCGCACTCAGCGTGCAGCAACACTCAACAGGTTTTGAGCGTAGTCTGGTTGAACATTATAAAGTTAAGTTCCGTAAATTGGGACTACCTGAAATTCAGCGTTATGTTGACGTTGAACAGCCACTGATGTGTGCAGGAAGCTTCAAGTGTGAAAGCCTTGGTATCAGCTTATTTGAACAAATGATAGGACAAGATCAAACCACGTTGATGGGTATGCCTATGATTCAGTTGTGTCATATTCTGCGTGAATTAAAAGTGCTTGTGCCATAATTATTAGAAGTATTTTTAGTTAATTCCCAATAAATTGAACAGCAGCAGGTGTTGCTGTTCGTTTATGAGCATTAAATTTAACAACAGCATAAATATTAATATATGACCAATCGCTCAAAGATTTTTAGACGAATTTACTGAGAGATAAGCTTGAATGAGTCGTTTAAAATACATTCGAATTAATAGACTACGGTACAGCGTAATCAGCATAAAAAGAATAAGAAAGGAAAATAGACCAATATTATTAGGGTCAAAGCTACTCACACTTTCCCTCTGTCTAAAGAGATATTTGACAAATAACAATGCCAATACCAAATAGCCATACCACATTTTATTATATAGCGGATGATCTTCAGCGAGACTTTTGGCTTGTCTAAAAAGTAAGATATGCTGATATTGCGGCACCTTAGCCAAATCTTTTGTTTTGTATATCCTATCGATTGAGGATGATTTTTTCGCTAATTTGGACTGACTTTTCTCTCTTTCTTTTTGCAATATCTCATTCGCCATTTTCTCGGCATCTTCTTTACTTAACATTATTTTTCTTCACTATATTTTAGACCAATTATGCTGTAAAAATTTTGATGCCTGCAATCATAACGACTCAGACAAACTCAATTTATTTAAATCAACCAAGCGCATTTAAATAAATCTAACGATACTTGCACATAGGCCTTCGATCATAAGACAATAGTCACAATATTGTTTTAAATTTGCTTAGGCTATTTTCATGTCCCAATCTCTTGATGTTCTTGGCGGTATTACAGCTGAACAATTCCTTGCCGAATATTGGCAAAAAAAGCCATTACTGGTCCGTAACGCGCTGCCTGAAATTATCAATATTTTAGAACCTAGCGATATTATGGAACTGGCTTTAGATGAAAATGTCACAGCTCGTCTCATCAAACAAAAAGACCGTGACCCAAATCAGTGGTCGGTAAAGTCTTCACCGCTGTTAAAAGCTGATTTCCAAAAGATGCCAAAACTCTGGACTTTATTGGTTCAAGCCGTAGATCACTACTCTTTTGACTTAGCAGCACTGTGGAAAAAATTTCCTTTTATTCCGCAGTGGCGCCGTGATGACATCATGGTGTCTTATGCGCCTAAAGGTGGCTCTGTCGGAAAGCATTTTGACTTTTACGATGTCTTTTTAGTTCAAGGTTATGGACACCGTCGTTGGCAATTGGGTCAAATGTGCGATGCTGAATCTGAGATTGTTGCAGGCCAACCTTTAAAATTACTACCTGAAATTGACGTACATTTTGACGAAGTATTAGCACCAGGTGATCTACTTTATGTACCACCAAGTTTATCACATTTTGGTGTAGCCGAAGATGACTGCCTGACTTTCTCTTTTGGCTTCCGTATGCCAAACGTCACCGACATGGTAGACCGTGTAGGCGACAAACTGTCTGATAACGCTCTGCTACGTAATCCTTTACTCGATATTGTTCGTGACCAACAAAGTCCGATCGGTCAATTAACACAAAACGAATTGGATTATTTAAAGGCAGAAATTTTGGCTCAGCTGCAAAACTCAACTTTACTTGAAGATGCTATTATGACCTTGATGTCAGAGCCGAAATACCCTGAAAATATTCCTGAAGCTGAAGAAATTGGCACAGGAGATTTAGAAGGTATTTTAGACCAAGGCTATCAGCTGATCTTAGAACCTGCTTCTCGCCTACTTTATACTCACGATGAAGATGAATTCTTATTTTGGGCCAACGGTGAAGGGCTATGCATTTCGGAGCAATTTGCACCATTACTCAAGAATTTAGCAGATGGTGAAGCACTGTTACTTGATGAAAGCTTATATGATGCCGATATTCTAGAAGACATTGCAATGCTGATGAACGAATCCGTCTTAATGCTACTCCCACCTGACGAAGCTTAAGCAAACCAAGTGCTGAGGAATCTAATCTACTCAGCACTTTCTCCCTCACCAAACCTTAAACTGGCAATAATTTTGGTACAGCCTTTTTCTGATTCGATATTGAGCTCAGCACCAATTTTTTCTAAACGCATTTTCATACTGCGCATACCAATGCCCATCCCGTGGTTAAGCACACACTCCACATTAAAACCTACGCCATCATCCTGAATAATCATGACCAAGTGAGTTGTACTTGGATAATACATTTTTACATCAATATGCCGTGCTTGGCTGTGCTTCATAATATTGGTCAAACTTTCTTCAAGCACACGAATTAAAGTCAAACATTGTAGTGCTGTCGGTTGTATTTCCCATGCCTCTGGAATGCTCCAAGTCGCCTCAATGTCCAACTCATCCATGATCTGACTAAACCGATGCCGAACAGGAGCAATCCATAACACAGGATTATCTGGCGTTTTGTTATTGGTTAAAGACCCGCTGTCAATAATTTGTCTTAAATCATCTCGAAGCAATTTGAGGATGGATAAAAATTGTTGATTCGACATGGTGCTGGAGCTCTGATCCACCAAAATCATGGAACGAACCAAAGATGCACCCAAACCATCGTGCAAATCATGTGCTAAATGAATACGCTCTTGTAAGCGGACATTTTCAAGCTCTAATTGGTGTCGAGCATATAAACTAGAGGACAGGTTACTGGTCACAAAGCTCACTCGTTGCTCAAGTTCACTATTAAATCTTTGTATTTTTTTGATATTTTTATCTAACCGTGTTGCGAGAATAATCACAATAAAAAAAGTGATCACCGGTGAGGTATACGGCGACAAAGGCTGATGGTCATTAATATGCCCATCAAAAAGTAGTGAAATATCGTAAAGCATAACTATAAGAATCACGCTTAAACAAACAGCCAATAAAATATAATCAGGGCGCTTCGTTTTATAAGCACGATAAATCACAAAAAAGAATGATACGATAAAGAGCACAATGCACAATAAGAAAATCACCGCAGTTACGATATTAACCATCAAGCTCGGGATAAATAAGATGGTAACAATACACACCGCAGCAACTAAAAATAAGGTTTTTTCTAACTCAGCAAACTTTGTTCTTACAAAACGCAGCAGGTAAATGCAAAAGCAAACATTGTATAAAACAAAAAAAGTCAGGTTAGTTTTCATGACCCACAGGGAGTTTGGATAAGGAAACACTTCTCGGTTGATGACATTCCAAATAAACAAGACCCAAAACAAACAGCTAACAGAAAACCACAGAAATGTCGTTTCATTGCGTCTAAAAAACCAAATGACAAAGCACACCAAACCTAAGGTGGTGGAAATGACTAAATTGACTTGAAACAGTGCTCTCTTGTTCCAAATTCTTTTTTGTTGTTTATCATATGCTGTTGTGATATCAGAAAATTCTAGTTTGCCTAAACCCGGACTTTCATAACTATTACCAACCACATACACCCAAATGTCATTGTTTTTTTGTTTTAAGCTTTCGACAGGAAGGATCCAAAAACGCGGAGTATTCCAGCTTTTTGATAGGGGTTCAACTAAATGCTTATCTTTCCAAAGCAGGTTTCGATTAAAAAAAACAGCGCCTGCACTACTCATGCCTTCCACAGAAAATGCTAAAGGCTGCTTCAGTTCATTACTGTCGTTACAACTCCAATGCCAATTAAAATGGTACCAAACGCCGCCATCGTAATGTGGCCAGCGTTCTGTCCACACGTCAGGGTTTTTGACCTCTACCCATCCCGTCTTCGGAACAACATCGATAGAACTTGTTTTCACCGCAGAAATTTTATCGACATTCACTTTACAAGTTGGACTAACAGCAAAGTTGGTTTGTGCGGAACTGGCAAAACTAAGCACACACAAACACAGTGTGACAAAAATGCTCAGCCAGCCATTTCTCATAAAATACCTAAAGAACGCGCAGTGCTGACTGCTTTGGTTCTTTTTGAAACAGAAAGCTTGCGGTAAATATGCTTAATATGGCTTTCAACGGTATAGCGCGAAACAAATAATTGCTCAGCAATTTCGCGGTTACTCAGGCCTTGTGCCACCAAATTGAGAATTTCAGTTTCTCGATTGGTCAGTTGATCATAGTCCTGACCATCCAACTGCTCTACACGCTCAGTTTGGGGGGTATTTGAGGTTGAGATTTGATTTAAAATTTCGCGAGCAATAAAGGGATCAATTGGCGCTCCGCCGCGCAAAATACTCCGTATGGACATCAGCACTTCGGCATCATCACGTTCTTTCAATACATAGCCATTTGCTCCTGCCTTAATTGAGGCAAATAAACTTTGCTGTGTACTCCATGCAGAAATCACCAAAATTAAGGCGCTTTCGTCTATCTCTCTAAGTTTTTCAATTAAGGTGATGCCATTTCCATCAGGCAACCCTAAATCAACTAAAGCTAAAGAAATCGGTTGTGATGCAATAATTTGCATGGCTTCAGCTAAATTTTTAGCAAAAATCAGCATATCTTGACTATAGCCCAGTTCCGACAGGATCAGATCTAGGCGCGAGCGAATCATGGCTTCATCTTCCACGATTAAAACAGGTGCAGGCAAAACAGTTTCCTTATTTTTCACTGAAGCTTCCCCTCTTTCTTATCATTCTTCAACCACACTATACCGATGCAAACTTGGCCTAACCTATCCCTAGAAGTAAGTAATTTATAATTTTTTCTTTTGAACAATAAGCGCTTATTCATATTCATTTTATATACTTTAAATTCTGAAAGATATCAATCTGTATAAAATTTATCCATAATTTTAATATTGGATTCCCACAGCAAATAATAACGGGCGTAACAACAATTTATTACTTGTAGATGAAACAGAGACTTGGCACATTAGGTTTAAACAATCTGGAAGGATGCCCAGCCATATGTCTAGCCCTGCTCAATCCATACGTCATAAATTACTCAATACTTTTTTTTCACGGCACTCCATTTGGCTACTGTGTATTTTTATTTTTTTGAGCATTTCTTTTTTTCATTATAGTCATACCCCCATCTATATTAATTATTTTATTTCAGACACTTTACTAAACAGTATTTGGCTGATAACAGGTTTACTGAGTCTTGTTGGCTTGCATGATGTTTTACAAAATAAACATTCGATCTTAAAGAACTACCCGATTATGGGGCATTTTCGTTTTATTTTTGAAGATTTTCGCCCTGAAATTCGCCAGTATTTTATTGAGGCCGATCAAGACGCACTGCCTTTTTCGCGTATGCAACGCAGTTTGGTCTATCAACGTGCAAAAAACCAAAATGCAGATAAACCCTTCGGCTCCATTATCGATGTCTATGCAGACAACTACCGCTTCATGACCCATTCACTGAGCCCATGCACACCTGCTGACCCTAAAACCTTCCGTATTTTGGTGGGCAATTCGCAATGTTCACAACCTTATAGTGCTTCTATTTTCAATATTTCAGCCATGAGTTTTGGCAGCCTGAGTGCCAATGCCATTCGCGCTTTAAACAAAGGAGCGCAAATGGGTGGTTTTTACCATGATACTGGCGAAGGCAGTTTAAGTCCGTACCATCTTGAGTATGGAGGCGATATTGTTTGGGAGTTAGGCAGTGGTTATTTTGGCTGCCGTACTCTAGATGGCCAATTTGACCCTGAAAAATTTGCCGTTCAAGCCAAACGACCTCAAGTCAAAATGATCGAAATCAAGCTCTCTCAGGGAGCAAAACCCGGTCATGGCGGGATTCTACCGAAAGATAAAATTTCTGAAGAGATTGCTGAAATACGTGGCGTCAGTCGCGATCATGACTGTGTTTCTCCCTCGAGTCACTCTGCCTTCAAAACGCCAATTCAGATGATGCATTTTATTCAAAAACTGCGTGAGTTATCTGAAGGTAAACCAGTCGGTTTCAAGCTGTGTATTGGTCAGCCTTGGCAGTTTATGAGTATTGTTAAGGCCATGCTACATACTCAAATTATTCCTGATTTTATTGTTGTAGATGGTTCCGAAGGCGGTACAGGTGCAGCACCTATCGAACTGATAGACAATATGGGCGTACCACTACGTGAAGGCTTACTTTTCGTACACAACACACTGGTCGGTGCGGGTTTACGTGATCAGATCAAAATTGGTGCCAGTGGCAAATTGGTTAGTGCCTTTGATATTGCTAGTACCATGGCAATTGGTGCAGATTGGGTCAATTCTGCACGAGGATTTATGTTCGCAGTGGGCTGCATTCAAGCGCAAAGTTGTCATACCAACCAATGCCCAGTCGGTGTTGCGACACAAGACAAAGAGCGTCAAAAAGCACTACATGTGCCCACCAAAGCCGAACGCGTGCTGCATTTTCATGACAACACATTAAAGGCACTTTCAGAAATGATTGCTTCAGCGGGCTTAAAACATCCAGCAGAAATTAAAGCGCGCCATTTAGCGCAGCGCATTAATGACCGAGAAATTCGAAACTATGCGCAGCTACATTTTTGGTTAAAAGATGGTGAGCTGCTGTCTTGTGAAAATAAAGATGAAGAGAACTTCTATTTCCGTATGTGGAATATGTCCAAATTAGAACATTTCTAAATAAAAAGGAGGCTCTATTAGCCTCCTTTTTATTTTCGATAACAGAAATCACAGAATGTTAGTAATATCCACTTGATGAACCCTGTGCATGTAAAAAGGCTGGGATTAGTCCTGTTAAGGCCGCACGAATATCCGAACGTTCATTGATCAATTGATGCGAACCTTCCTCCAACATCAATAAAGTTTGTAAGCGGAACTTTTCACGAATAAACTCAATGTTATAACGCCAGTCTACCGTCTGATCCAGCGCACCTTGAGCTAACCAGACAGGAATGCGACAGGCTGGGCGTTGCTCCATTTCCAACATCCATTTGGACATAGCCAAAATCCAGTCCATACCCATCATGCGAGGTTGTAACGGATCTTTTAAACGGACAAAACGTAAGAACTCAGGGTTATGGTTATTCCGCCTAAAATGACGCGGTACTTGGCGTTTAATCCGACGAATAATGCCTAATCCAACCGAGTTATGCCACCAAGCGGATTTTGCAGGCCGAATGAGTGGCGACAACAACAAAACACGTTGCACATAAGGGTTTTCACGGCGTTCGGCAAACTCAAGCAAATGATGCATCAAAATCGCACCACCCGTGCTCTGCCCTATGCCTAGCCACGGTTGCGGTAGCTGTTCTGCATGTTTGACATAGCGCACCACAGCATGTAACACATCTTGATAATGATCAAAATTTTGGATATTCGCGGGTGATCCATCACTGAGTCCATGCCCTGGAAGATCATAGGTCAGTACACTAAAGCCTTGGTCAAGTAGTTCTTTAATAATGGGTTGGTAAATTCCGCTATGCTCTAAATAACCATGCAACAGACAGACTGTACCTTTAATTTTTTCGATTTTTGGTGCAAAAACTTGGACATGCAGCTTAAACAAAGGCATTTGAACATAACCTTGCCAGTGGTCACAGTCCAATGCGTCTAAACCATATAAACGACGATAAGACACCATCTCCACCGATGCCTCATACGGCTGGTTTAGATTCAAAGGCATTAGAAGCTGTGGTGTCGTCTCACGACTCGGCACAGGAAGTTCAAGCTGTTTGAGTACAGATGGATTTAAAAAAGGAAGTTCAGGCATTATGGAATCTCCCTACAGTCACTCGAACCCAACAGTACATCGCGTATCGTTGCGAGCATTTCATAATTGGCACGGCGACTATGATCATAATTTTGTTCACTTGGACGCCATTGGGTTAATTGAGTCGGCATAGGCGCCTCAATGGGCTGTGTTTCGATACCATTTAAAGCAAATAAACGGCGTGTACGTGGCATATGATATTGATCTGTAATTAAAATCACTCTAGGCGCACCACCTTTTTTCTGCAACAGCAAAGAGCTAAAGCGCGAGTTTTCGCAGGTATTCATACTACGATCTTCCAATAGTTTCGCATCGACTCCACGTGCCTTTAACCATTTTTGCATATACGGGGCTTCGACACCGCTAAGCACAATGGGCAGCTTGAACTGTTTTTCGACCTGCAATGTGGTTTCAAGACGTAGTCGCGTATATTCATTCACCACAATATCTTTACGGTTTTTATCTAAAGTTAATCCACCACCCAAAACGACTATGGCATTCGGCATGTTTAATGCCGCTTTTCTCTCTTCATTTTGTGCATGTATTTGTGCGATGTCCTGATAGATTTGTTCATCTATCGGCTCTTCCTCTACAGTCTCTACTTTATGCGTTTTTAAAAAGTCGAGATAATTTTCCATCAAGGCTTTATTTTCTTTGCTATTCAGCTCTAGCAGTTCTTTGACATTTTCAGTCGGGTCAACCTCAGAACTTGCTGTCTCAATCACCAAAGGAATTTGAGGCTTTTGCTCTTTTTCTTGCTCTTCACGCTGTTCAGAAATAATTAACTGTTGTAGTGCTTTATAACGTGCCTGAATCGTGGTTAGGTTTTGCGAATTATGTTCTTTGATTTGCTCTTCCATCAACTGTAAGTACGCTTGACGGGCAATCCACAAATCAGAGCCCGGTTCTAAGCTTTCTTGCTCACTGAGTGCCGCCATTTTTTGACTTTGTGCTGCAACTTCATTGACGTCTACAGGGACAAAGGTATTCAATGTCGCCACAATCAGCTTAGAATAAAAAGGCGTATAAATAAAAATCATTAAACAGCCGAAAAATGCAAACAGCACCGAAGTGATTTGCATTAAACGTACCATTTTATGGGTTTTACTCATACTTTTAACGATCCTGATAAGATTGGATGAGACCCGCTGAATTAAATAGCACAGGCTCAGGTTCCAACAAAACTTTAAATTTATTATACACATCCTGCTGTACTGCACGGTATGTGCTCTGTACATCGTTCAAATCTGCATTGGCATAATTCACTAAAACCAAGGCTTGTTTGGCAAACATCCCGACCACACCAAGCTGCTTACCTTTCCAGCCTGATTGATCAATCAACCAACCTGCTGCAATTTTAACATCACCATTCGGCTGCGGATAATGTGGCAATTTTTCAAATTGTTCGGCTAAAAGGTCATAAGTTTGCTGACTAATAATTGGATTTTTAAAAAAACTACCTACATTTGGAAATTCTTTCGGATCAGGCAGTTTACTTTGACGAATCTGAATCACTTGTTGTTGTAAATTAAAAGCTGTTAGCTCATCACCTACGGCTTGTTTTAAGTCACCATAGCTAATTTTCAAATCTTCTTTTTTCAACAACTTGAAGGTCACATGCGTAATCACATAGCGATTTGGATCATCTTTAAAAATACTATGACGATAACTAAATGCACAGTCTTTAGCTTGAATATCGCTAAATGTTTTCAACTGTCGGTCATAGACTTGCACGCTTTCGATGAACTCACCGACCTCTACACCATAAGCCCCAATATTTTGTACAGGAGATGCACCCACGAGGCCTGGAATCAACGCCAAATTCTGTAAGCCAAATAAATGGTGTTCTGTCGTCCAAAGCACAAAGTCATGCCAAACTTGACCCGCACCGACCCGTATAGTTTTGGTAGTTGCATCTTCAGACAGGTTTTCTACGCCTAGAATGTTCATATGCACAACCAAAGCATTAATTTGTGCAGGAAGCAGCATATTACTTCCACCAGATAGAATCATGACATTCAAAGCGTGTTGCTGTGCATAATCCAATGCTTCTACAAGCTCATCTGGACTGTGAATTTGAACATAATGAGAGGCTATCGCATTTAAGCTTAACGTATTAAAAGGTTTAAGCTGTTTTTGTGTTTCGATTTGCATGCACGAACCTTAATTACTGTTCAAATTGTTGTTTAAAAATACTGACCCACGCTTGGCTGCTTGACTCACATTGGTCAATAACACGTTCAAAACCATCAAAGCCACCATAGTAAGGATCAGGTAATGCTTGCTGCGGATACTGCGCATCATGTTCAGACATCAGTGCAACTTTAGCGCGGAGAGGTTGAGCACCAAATTCAATTTGCGCTGTTTGATACAACGCTTGAATATCGTCAAAATTATTGTAGTCCATCGCCAAAATTAAATCGAAATGGACAAAATCACGGGTCTGCAACTGTCGTGCGCGTAAACTGGATAAATCATAGCCCCGTTTTAAAGCATGTTCTTGACTACGCAAGTCAGGTGCTTTGTTGGGATGGTAATTACTGGTTCCCGCCGAATCGATTTCGATGTTGAGCTGATGTGCATCACAAAAATGTCTGAGAACTACTTCTGCCGTGGGAGAACGACAAATATTTCCTAAACAGACACATAACACCTTATAGGGCGCTGTGAATGACATAACCACCTCGAAACAGCTTTATTTTCAAGTGTCTTATGTTAAGTTATTTAGAGGATGAATCCTATAGAAGTACAAAACAATATTGTTGGATAAGATATAAAAAAGGATGCTGTTATGAACCAATTTCAATTTCAAACTGTGCCGAATATTATTTCAGGCTTAGGCAGCATTCAACAGCTCAGAGAAATTTTAACAGCACGCCCTTATCAACATCTGTTATTGGTTACAGATGCAGGCATGTTAAAGCATCAGCTTCACCTTCCCATCTTAGAAATTTTAGAAGATCTCTCACTCACTTACAGTATTTACAGTGAGGTTGAAGCAGATCCGAGTGAACAAATTGTTTTAAATGCGGTTGATTATGCCAAACAGCAAAAGGTAGATATCGTTTTAGGTTTTGGTGGCGGCAGCTCTATGGATGTTGCAAAAATTATTGCCATCCTCAGCCATCCTGCACAGCAGCAAAAGTTATCAGATCTTTATGGGGTGAATAATGCCCAAGCACCTCGTCTACCCTTAATTTTAGTCCCTACCACTGCAGGGACAGGCTCTGAGGTCACACCAATTTCGATCGTTACCACAGGTGAAACGACAAAGACTGGCATCGTAGCACCCGTTCTTTTTGCCGATGTAGCGATTTTGGATGCGACATTTACTGAAAACCTGCCGCGTCATATTAGTGCTGCCACAGGCATTGACGCGATGGTACATGCGATTGAAGCCTATACCTCTAAAATCAAGAAAAACCCCTATGCAGACATGTTAGCAAAACAGGCTTTAAAACTGCTGAATCAAAACCTCAACTTGGTGCTAGAAGATGGTCGAAATTTAGAAGCTCGACAAAATATGTTAGTCGGTTCGATGTTGGCAGGACAAGCCTTTGCCAATGCCCCAGTAGGTGCTGTTCATGCGCTGGCTTATCCATTGGGTGGACATTTTCACATTTCTCATGGACACAGTAATGCCTTAGTGCTGACAGAGGTTTTAAAGTTTAACCTCCCCCAAGCTAAGCAACATTATGCGGAACTGATCTGCTGGCTCGACCCAAAAAGTACAGGCTGTACCGATGGTCTTTCTGATCTTTTCGTCGATCATATGCAAAACCATTTAGACCGCAGTGGTTTAACCTTAAAACTCAAAGAATTAAATGTTTCTGAACACAGTCTAGATCAGCTTGCAACCGATGCCATGTTGCAAACACGCCTACTACAAAACAACCCAAGAGAACTAGAGTGGCAACAGGCACGCGAAATTTATCAAGCCATTTACAGCTAAGCCATATAATTAACTTAGGCTACTTATAAGATGATTTTTAAGGATGATATCGATGAGACAAGCTGCAAAGACACGTGATCAATTTCATTATTTTCTACCGATTCAAACACGTTGGTCGGACAATGACCTCTATGGCCATGTCAACAACGTCACCTACTATAGTTATTTTGATACTGCCGCAAATGCCTTACTGATTGAAAAAGCAAATTTTAATATTCACCAATCCCCTATTATTGGTTTAGTGGTCGACTCAGCATGCAGTTTCTTACATGAGTTGTCTTATCCTGAGATTATTGATGTTGGTGTGACTATTTCCAAAATAGGGAACTCTTCACTCACATACGAACTTGCCATTTTCAAATTTGGTCAAGAAACTGCTTCAGCTCAAGGACATTTTGTTCATGTCTTTATAGACCGTGAAACACGAAAAAGCACACCGATTCCCTCTGAAATGCGGAGTGCTTTGCACCACTACTTAAGCCATGACATTACTTAAGTTGAATATTGTGTAATTCACCATCAAAAGTTTGTACAAGACCTTTGACCGTGTCTTCGTTTTGTAGTAATTCATGCGCACGTTGAAATGCTTTTTGCTTGCGCTGCGCCTGCATGGTGTACGGCGTAATCGTTTCAACTTCTGCATATTTCACATCAAAACGCGTCTGAGGCCATTCAGCTTTGAGCGCATCTTCCAAAACATGACGTAATTGGGTGAGGAGTTGCTCATAACGCTGCGGAATCATAAACACAGACTCGGCATTAATTTGCCCAGCCATTAAACCTTGCTGAGCCAGCTCTTGTACCGCGGGTGATAAGCCACTGCTTCTGAACCAGTACTCCCACTTCTCCACCGTCCACTCACCGACTAACTGCTGCGGTTGTAGTTGTAAAATATCTTGCGGCATTAAATCGACTGATGCAGATGAAACCTGTTCAGGTTGAACAGACTCTACAATAGCAGCAACAGTTTGCTGGCTTTCATTTTCCACAACTTGGGTGTCCTGTACGCTATCAGCAGAAAGTACTCCACTTGCTAAATCAAACGACTCCGCTTGCACAGCAGGTTCAGCTATTACTGCGACAGGTTCAACGGATGCTTTATTTTGACTTTCTATATCTAGCGGTACAATTTCATCAAATAAGAAATCATCACTATTTGGCTCATCGTCATTGCTTTGCGCATTAAATTCGTCTGCTTCATCTAAATCAAACAACACTTCATCGCTTGAAGGATCAAAAACGATTTGATCAGATTGCTGAGATGCATCCACTGGTGGTTTATTATCTTCGGCGCTTTCTGAAAGATCGACATCATCAAGTCCAGGCTTAAACTCAGGTTCTGCATTCTGAGTTATTGCAGCATCTTCAAATTCTACTTCAACATCTACAGTTTGAGCATCTTGCTGCAAAGCCGTTTCTGGATCAGAAGTCAGTATTGCCGTTTGTTGTACAGATTCGGATTCAACTACAGCGCTATTCGTCTGAGCCACCAGCACTTCATTCGGTTGTAATGGACGGAACGCCAACATACGCAGCACCGACATTTCAAAGCCTTGCTCTTGCGTGACTGCTAGCTGTAATTCAGCACGTCCTTTACATGCAATTTGGTAATAAAGTTGCAAGTCTTGCGCAGCAATTTGCTGAGACAATTGCATGATTTTTTTATTAATTTCAGCACTATATTTAAGACTAAGTTCTGGCAAATATTGTAGTAATGCCAATTCATGTAAAGTCGAAATCAGCTGATCCAAAACTAAAGATACATCCAGTGCTTGCTGGCGGAATTGCATCAGCAACTCACTCACCCATTGTTTTTGATTTTGATGTATTGCAAGGATCAAATCATAAATAATAGTACGATCGATTAAACCCAACATTTCTTTGACATCTTGGTGCTGGATAGCACCCTGACCGTAAGCAATCGCTTGGTCTGTCAAAGAAAGTGCATCACGTAATGAGCCTTGGGCAGACTCTGCAATTTGCCAAATCGCATCTTGTTCGGCTTGGATGCTTTCTTTATTTAAAATATTCCCCAGATGCTCGGTAATTTCATCGACAGCCAACGGGCGTAATGTAAATTGCAAACAACGCGAAATCACGGTAATTGGGAGCTTTTGCGGATCTGTCGTTGCAAAAAGGAATTTCACATGTTCAGGTGGTTCTTCCAATGTTTTGAGTAAAGCATTAAAAGAATGCGTAGACAGCATATGTACTTCATCGATTAAATAGACCTTAAAACGACCTTGTGTCGGCGCATAAGGAACATTGTCTAAAAGTTCTCGCGTATCTTCAACTTTAGTCCGTGATGCCGCATCGATTTCAATTAAATCAATAAAACGGCCTTCATTCACGGCGGTACAGGTTGGGCAAACTTCGCACGGCGTCGAAGTCACACCCGTTTCACAGTTCAAGCACTTCGCCAAAATACGGGCAATGGTGGTTTTTCCGACCCCACGCGTTCCTGTAAATAAATAAGCATGGTGCAAACGTCCGCGCTCCAAAGCACTGGTTAGTGCTCGAGAAACGTGGTTTTGCCCCACTAGCTCATTAAAATTGCGAGGACGATATTTCCGTGCAAGTACCTGATACATGTATGCTCCTTTTTATAGGCCTAAGCATACTGTTTTTTTGCCAAAGAGTGAATGAATTACTTCACTCCGTTCTCGCATTTCTAAGCTATAAACCTGATTTAGATCAATAATCCAAAAACCATTAGCTCCATTTTTATCCCACTCTCTATCTCAAGCTATTTATGTATTTAGATTATGGATTTGAAATAAAGTGAGAGCTTTGGAAAAGTAAAAAGGTGTAAATATTAAAATGAATTTCTAAAATACAGCTATTTAGGAAATTAAGCTGGTTTCACTAAAATAAAATCACTCTGCATTTGATATTTTTTTCCAGTCACATCTTCACGTATTTCTAAAACACGATCTTCTAAATCGATATAAAGCAAGTTTCGCGTTGTCATATTCACTAACTCTACCTTGTGCTGATCTTGAGCATTAAAACGAAGTGCTCCAGTCAAAGTTTCGATTTCGTTATGGCCACTCAAACTTTCTCGTTTTAGGGTATAAGTCATGTTTTCATGCAGCTCTAGTGCAACTGCCATACCCGGACAGTCTTCACAACGGGACAAACATCCCATACACGGCATTGTCCCCTGATAACTCCCAACCCACGCAGGAATAATCTGCTTTTGTTCTGCCACTTGAAGTTTAGACTGATCATGTTGCGTTTGATTCGCCTCGGAACAACCTAACAATAATCCTGTAGCAACCAGCGGGATAAGAATGGGAGCCTTCATGTCACAAATATTCAAAACCTAAACCGCGACGAACATAACATATTTTAGACGATGACTAAATCTCAGACCTGTCAAAACCAACCTTTTTTACCTTTTAAGACCGCATCTACGCAGCGTAAACTTTCTTGGCTCAAAGCCCAAAGTCGATAATCCCCAGTTAAAGAACCTGTAGCAAAGTTATGTGTATAAGCAAAACTTAAGCCTCGCTCACTATCGCCCCAAGCCCCTGAACCATTAAAGCCCATATGACCAAAACCTTGCTCTGCGGTTTTTCCTAAGGTTAATATACGGTGATACCCCAAGCGCCAATGCATAGGTATCGGCATCACGCGATCTCGATCGGTATATTGCACTCGACTCAACTCAGAAAACACATCTGGACGAATCAACTGCTGACCTTTCCAAATCCCTTTTTGAGATATCATCGCATACACTTTGGCTAAACTATTGGCTGTAAATACACCATTTGCTGCGGGAATGATCGCCTGAATCGCATCATCATGGTAAAAGCTGACCTTTTTCATGCCTTTGGGAATCATGCCATCCTGAAAATCTTGTGGATCTTGCCCTGACCACTGCATCGCTTTATCAAACAATGAAACTTTACGTACCTTCGTTGGACTTTTTTGATTTGGTTGGATAGGTACAGGACGGACAATGGGTCGTGCGATACGTTTTAATTCAGCACTGGGTGCACCAAAGTAAGCCCCATCTAGCTCAAGTGGCTCAACTAAATAGGTTTGGAAGAGTTCAGTTAAAGGTTTGCCCGTTGCTTTTTCCAAAGTACCACCGACAATCCAACCAAATGACAAAGGTTGATAGGCAGCATCTTGACCAATTGCAAAACGTGGTTGCGCTTTTTCAAATACGTCTAACATATGCGTCCAGTCCAACATTTCTGTCGCATCAGCAATGTTATTACGGATATCAAATAATCCGCTTTGATGACTTAGCACATGTCTTAGCGTCATCTTTCCTTTACCATTTTGGGCAAATTCAGGCCAATAATCCGCAATCGGTTGGTCGTAGCTCAGCACACCTTGACTGACTAAAATATGCGCCAAGGTTGCAAGCACGCCTTTGCCCGTCGAATAACACACCGACATGGTATTGGCCTGCCAAGGAGAATCTACCGCTGCTAAACCAGTATAGATATCAACAACTTTTTCACCTTGAAAATATAAAACACAAGCTGCACCGCCATATGCTAAACGAGCATCCTGTAAGCGGCTAAAGAGATGGGCAACACTTTGAAAACGTGGGTCAACATAGCCTTGGTAATGGTTCGGATTCGCTTGTAAATATTGTTTTAAAATTTTCATTTACACATCCTTGTATTTTTAAGCTGACATAAAAAAGCCCAGTGTAATCTAAACTGGGCTTTTTAAAATTATAGTGCTTTGACCTGTCCCGTCACATGCGGTTTTTGATTCTTACTATTTCGAATTAAGAAAGCGGTATTTACACCTTCTGTCGTGGTCATAAAATCGACCGTTGAAGGCAAATACATCGGCAGTTTAAACCAAACATCCGCTTCATAAGCATCAGGCAATGTGATCGAAGCCAACGCTCGCGCCTTACTCCACATGCCGTGCGCAATGGCTTGTTTGAAACCAAAGGCTTTTGCTGTCACCGCATGAATGTGGATGAGGTTGAAGTCGCCCGAGGTCATTGCATAACGACGACCTGTGTTTTCAGAGACTTCCCAGACTGCATTCGGCTGATAATCTGGAGTCGTTGCTTCAACTAATTTTGGTGCTGTTTTACCATCGGTCTTTTGACGTGCTAAATACGTGGTTAATGCTTCAACCACCACTTCATTGCCAACTTTCACCGTGGTAATAAAATCGAACTGAACACCTTTATCATGTGGCTCAAGCGCGCCATATTTACATGATAAAGTGAGGGTTTCATTGACGCCAACTTTACGCATTTGTTTGACTTGATTGCGAATATGTACCAAACCTAGCACAGGAAATGGAAACGGCTCTTGCCCCATCATGTGCATTTGTAGGCTTTGCGATAATACGGCCAAATAAATCGCAGGAATATAACCATTATTTTTAAAGCCACATACTTGGTTATAGGCTTTCAAATGCTTTTGATCGACGTTAAAAGAATCCACCACATACTCAACCTGCGGTAAGACTTTTTCACCTTTTGGCTTTTTAAAGATCAAACCTTGAATGACTTTCGGATAAGCCATATATGGTTTTGGAAGTTGACTAAAATGGCGAGTCTTCATACTGAACCTTTGAGAAGTTTTTATTTCAATATTTTTGAAAGCTCCTTCTCCCTCAGGGAGAAGGTTGGGATGAGGGAAAACTCCCTCCCTTTTATAATATAAAGAATTTATCCCTCCCTAAAGGAGAGATAAATTCAAGCTTTTAAATTAAGCACCCAACAAACTTTGACCACAAACACGTACCACGTTGCCGTTTAAACCAGTCGATGCTGTCGCTGCAAATAAAGCAATGGTTTCAGCAACATCTACAGGTAAACCACCTTGGCTCATCGAGTTCATACGACGACCCGCTTCACGGATTGCAAATGGAATCGCAGCAGTCATTTGCGTTTCAATGAAACCTGGTGCAACCGCATTGATCGTAATGCCATTCGTCAAAGTTGGAGCAGTAAATTTAACCACACCAATGACACCTGCTTTCGACACAGCATAGTTGGTTTGACCTAGGTTACCCGCAATACCTGAAATCGATGATACACATACAATACGACCATTGGTATTTAAACCCTCTTTGGCAAGTAAATAATCATTTACACGTTCAATTGCAGACAAGTTAATGTTAATCACCAAGTCCCAAAGCTCAGGCTTCATATTTGCCAAAGTTTTGTCACGAGTAATACCTGCGTTATGCACGATGATGTCTAAACCACCTTGAGCAGCTGCCGCAGCTTTAATTTTCTCACCAGCATCATTTGCAGTGATATCAATTGCCAGTGTTGAACCACCGATCTCACCTGCAACACGGTCAAGATCTGCTTGCTGCGGTGGTACGTCTAAACAAATCACATGCGCGCCATCACGTGCCAAGACATGCGCAATCGCTTCACCAATACCACGGCTCGCACCTGTCACTACAGCAGTTTTACCTGCCAGTGGTTTAGCCCAGTCTACATCTACAACATCAGCTTTAGAAACACGAATCACTTGACCGGAGACATAAGCAGAACGTGGAGATGCTGCAAAACGTAAAGTTGACTCAAGATTTGCTTCCGCATCTGCATCCACATAAATCAAATGTGCTGCAATCCCCTTTTTAAATTCTTTACCGACTGACTTCACGAAGCCTTCAAGCGCGCGTTGTGCAATCGCTTTTTTAACGCTACCCGCAGTTTCAGGGGTCGTGCCTACCACAATCACACGACCAGAAGCAGCCACTTGACGTGCAATCGGGTTAAAGAAGTTATATAACTCATTAAGTTGCTCTGATGACTCAATGCCAGATGCATCAAAAATAACAACTTTGAATTTAGACTCTTTGTCGCCTGCATTAAATGCACTTAAGTTTAAGCCCACTTGAGCCGCAGCTTGTTGTAGTTGCGCATTGTTACCCGCATAGCTATTGGCGTGGACATTTGCCAACACTTGCGCAATTGCACCAGATAGTGAACTGTTTGCTGCTGCACCCAGTAAAACAGCACCTTTAATCACAGGCGTTGCTGACTCAAAACGGTCTAAAAAAGTTGGTGCAGGTAAACCCAAATTTTTAATGACAAATTTACCAATAGGAGATTTTGCAAATGTTTGGTATTGATCAGTCATGTTTTTATCTCTCATACAAATGAATTGTTGATGGATTCAAAGATATCCTTTTAACTTCAAAGTGATGTCTAGAGTCTTATATTTCAATAGTTCCATCGGTTTCAGTAGAATCATACTTGAGTTATAGAGGATATGTCTTGACCTGAAAGCCTGTTGCAATGTCATTCTAGTCAATTCAGCCCTTTTTATAATATGCTAATGTACACCCTAAGAATAGATTAACATGCTTGGAAAAGCCTTATGAGCAAAACAACTCAAGAAAATCCAGCAGTGGAAAATTCTGCTACGGAAACCGTGTCAAATACATCAAAAAGTACACCGCGTAGAACTAAAAGTACTGGCACGACAACCCAATCAGTAAATAACACGACTAAGCCGACTCGCACTCGTGCTGCGTCAACTCGTAGTAAAAGCCCTGCTTCTTCTACAAATGCTTCAAAACCAAAAACTCAAACTGCTGTTCAACAGGATCAAACCATGAGTCAAAACACTGTTCGCCGCGTGGCTATTATCGGTGGTAACCGTATTCCTTTCGCTCGCTCAAATGGCGCATATTTCACCGCTTCGAATACAGATATGTTCACAGCAGCGCTAAACGGTCTTGTTGAACGTTTTAATATTCAAGGCCAACGCCTTGGTGAAGTGGTTGCTGGTGCTGTTCTTAAGCACAGCCGTGACTTTAACATGACCCGTGAATGTGTACTAAACACTGCACTTGCGCCAGAAACACCTGCTTACGATATTCAGCAAGCATGTGGTACTGGCTTACAAGCAGCGTTCTTAGTTGCCAACAAAATCGCACTGGGCCAAATTGAAGTGGGTGTGGCTGGTGGTGTAGACACGACTTCTGATGCACCAATTGCGTTTGGTGATGGTTTACGTAAAGCATTACTTGAACTCAACATTGCAAAAACGGGTAAAGACCGTTTAAAAGCTTTAACCAAAATCAACCTAAAAGACTTGATGGATGCGCCGAAAAATGGTGAGCCACGTACAGGTTTGTCTATGGGTGATCACCAAGCCATTACCGCGCTTGAATGGGGTATTGCACGTGAAGCGCAAGACGAACTTGCTGCATCTTCACACCAAAAAATGGCTGCGGCTTACGAAGAAGGCTTCTTCGATGACCTGATCACACCATTCTTAGGTTTAGAGCGTGACAACAACTTACGTGCTGACTCTACGGTTGAAAAACTTGCTAAGCTCAAACCAGCTTTTGGTAAAGGCGATGCACGTACCATGACTGCGGGTAACTCAACACCACTTACGGATGGTGCATCTTGTGTGCTTTTAGCATCTGAAGAATGGGCGAAAGCAAACGGTCACGAAGTCCTTGCTTACTTAACCTTCCAAGAAACGGCTGCTGTTGATTTCGTTGAGAAAAAAGAAGGCTTATTGATGGCACCTGCTTATGCAGTTCCACGTATGCTTGAGCGTGCTGGCCTTAAACTTCAAGACTTCGACTACTACGAAATTCATGAAGCATTTGCGTCACAAGTTCTTTCTACTTTGAAAGCTTGGGAAGATCCAAAATTCTGTAAAGACCGTTTAGGTTTAGATGCTCCACTCGGTTCAATTGACCGCACTAAACTCAACGTCAAAGGTTCTTCACTTGCAGCAGGTCACCCATTTGCTGCAACCGGTGGTCGTATCATTGCCACTGCTGCGAAGTTGATTAACCAAAAAGGTTCAGGTCGCGTACTGGTTTCAATCTGTGCTGCAGGTGGTCAAGGTGTGACAGCAATTATTGAGAAATAATCTCGCCTTCGCTGTAAAAAAGCATCTCTTTTGAGGTGCTTTTTTTTACTGGTCAAAACCATCAATTTACTCTATAGATAAAAACATAAAATAACCAAATACAAACTATGCGAAATTCACCGCCCTTTATTGTTTATCTCAATACCCCGATTCGCTATTATTATTTTTACCTCATTCCCTTAGTCATAGCGCTTTTGATTGTCAGCTTCGACTTCCACTTTCAAGGCGTGTTTCCAACCAGCATTGCATCCAACTTGTCCAGCCCGCATAAATTTCTCAATGACTTTTTTGCTATTTGTACTTTCATCTGTCTTGCCCTTATTTTGATCAATTATTTTCGTGTACAACTCAACCGACCACAAGTTCAGCACATCAGGCAACACTACGCAAAACTGAATACACAACAACGCTCAATGTTTAATCCACTAGGCTTAGTGTTTTTTATTTTTATGTTGCTCTTTTTCTGCTTAAGTTGGTTTTTGATCAGTGATGAAATCCCATACACAAATTCCAGTACAAAGAAAGGCGCAACCATGATCTATCTCAAAGGCTTTGCGCATCCATATATAAGCGCTATAGCAAATAGTTTTCATGCTGCCATCACCGTATTTTTTGCCTTAATGATCCCTTATATTTTAAACGTCAGAAAATTCAAATAAGAATCGCATCACATTAAAAAAGCCACGACATTGCGTGGCTTAATTTTTAATTTGAATATTGCGCTTCAGGTTGAATACCCAATTTGGCCTCCACCATGTCATAACACCATTGGAAAATAAAGGTATAAACCAAAATACACATGGTTAAACTGAAGTCGAGTACGATGGCTTGCCAAATACTCATTTGCATTGCATATGCGACCATTGGAATGGTTGCAAGCATCAAACCACCTTCAAAACCAATCGCGTGAAGAACACGTACGCCGATGGTTCTTTTGAGTTTTCTTTTTGCTTCAAACTTTTCAAAAAAATGGTTAAACACCATATTCCATATGACCGAAGTGACTGCCATGGCAATACCGAGTACGCCTGTGACCTCTAAAGGCATATGGAATATGAAACTTAAAGCTACAGCAATGATCACCAATAGGATGATTTCATAGCTGAGCGCATGAATAATCCTTCTTTTGGAAATCAACATTTTTAATTACTCTTTCATGATTGGATGTTGGCTATTTTATTTTTATAATATTGATTAATCGAGTCAGGTTCTTTCAGTAAAACTGAAAGATAGAAAATTATGAATATCAATCAAGAGCAACTGATCATTTTTAAAACCGTGATTGAGTCAGGCTCATTTTCAGCTGCCGCACGAAAATTGGGCAAAGTGCCATCGGCCGTGAGTATGTCAATTGCCAACTTGGAAATAGACTTAAACCTACAACTTTTCTTACGCGAAGGACGTGAGCCTACAGCAACAGCGCAAGCCCTAACCTTGTATGAAAAGACCGAGCAACTACTGACCGAAATGAATCAATGGAAACAGCATGCTCATGCCCTAAGCCACGGTTTGGAGTCCTCGCTCAATATCGTCGTTGTATCCGAACTGCTACATATGCAATGGATCGACTACATCGCAATATTAGAAGCTGAATTTCCCAGTCTACAGATCAACATTTTTTCTGCACCTCAGGAAGATGCGCAAAGAATGTTACTCAACGGTACAGCGCAACTTGCACTGATGTTCGAACGTGAACAGCTGGAAAGCAGCGAACAGTTTGTTGAATTAAAAATGGAAACTTTAGTCCCTGTCGCAAACAAAGACTTTGAGCTGGCGCAATTTTCACAAGTCAGCTTTGAACAAATTCAACACAGTCGCCAGATCGTGGTTGCCAGCCGAGATAAAAGCATTAAACCTGAACTACTTTTTTCTAAAGAATACTGGCGGACTGACAATCATCACTCTGCCTGCGCACTCATTATGCAAAATTTCGGTTGGGGTGTTTTACCCTTGGAAATGCTGAATGAAAACCCTCAGCTCAAAACCCAGTTGAAAATATTAGATCTGCTGGATTTCACCCCAAAGTTTGAATATTTTGTCGATTTGGTCTGGAGTCGTGAAAGTGAATTGGGTGCAGCTGCACGTTTTTTAATCCAATACATCCGAAATCAACGTAAAAAATCGTGATAACTGCTGTTAAAACATCCGAATCCACTTGGGTTAGAAGCAGTTTGTGTTATAAATATTTTATGGGTAATAACTTTAAGAACTAACGATCAATGACACAAACTGCATTAAACCAATTAAAAAGCTTAACCACCATTGTTGCTGACAGTAGCGATTTAGCGGCGATTAACCAATTTCGCCCGCTTGACGCAACGACTAATCCGTCGCTGATTACAGCGGCTGCTATTCAACCTGAAAATAAAGAGTTGATTGAGGATGCTTTTGCTCAAGCCAAAACTGAGGGCTATAAAGAAGACTTACTCATTGAACGCACAATCGACATTCTTACCGTCAAGTTTGGGGTGGAAATTCTCAAATTGATTGAGGGTCGTGTATCTACAGAAGTGGATGCTGCACTGTCATACGATACCGATGCCACCATTGAAAAAGCCAAAGAGCTGTTGGCGCTATATAAAAACTACGGCGTAGATCAAAATCGTATATTAATTAAAATCGCTTCAACATGGGCGGGTATTCAAGCAGCGAAAGTGTTAGAAGCTGAAGGTATCCATACCAACTTAACGCTTTTGTTTGGTGTGCATCAGGCCCATGCTTGTGCGGAGGCAAATGTCACTTTAATTTCACCTTTTGTTGGACGTATTTTAGATTGGTACAAAAAAGCCGAAGGCGTGGACAGCTATCCAGTTGAGAAAGACCCTGGCGTACTTTCTGTGAAGCAAATTTACCAGTTCTATAAAGCACATGGGATCAAAACAGAAATTATGGGCGCAAGCTTCCGCAGTGTTGACCAAGTCTTAGGACTTGCAGGTTGTGACCTTCTTACTGTTGCGCCTAACTTATTGGCAGCTCTTGAACAAGACACACGTGAAGTTAAAGCCCAACTGTCAGCAAGTGATATTGCGCCAGCGACAACTGCACTTAACACACTCAGTGAAACTGAGTTTAGGAATCAAATTGAACATGACTTGATGGCAACGCAGTTGTTACAAGGCGGTATTGATGGATTTATTAAAGCCCGTCAACAGCTGAACACACTATTGCGTCAGTCTTTTGGTCTAGATGAAGAAATTTCAGCTTAACTTGATTTTTCTTCTTTTAAAAGCCGATTTTGCTATCATGCAATATCGGCTTTTTTATTGAGAATATGTTGTGTTTGGGATTATCGACATCGGTACCTATATCATCGGTACAATTTTAATTGTGATTCTACCAGGCCCAAATTCTCTTTATGTGATGTCCATTGCCTCACGTTTTGGTCCGAAGATCGGCTATTGGGGAGCATTAGGCGTTTTCACAGGTGACCTGATTCTCATTCTATGCACGGTACTAGGCGCAGCATCTCTTTTACATACTTTTCCTTGGCTGTTCATTTTATTAAAAATTGTAGGTGCTTTGTACCTATCCTACCTAGGTGGAAAACTCTTATTTGCTGGCGTCAAAACGTGGCATTCATCCCCACAGCATCTTGAAGCAAGTGCAAACCAGAATACTTTGCAAACGCTACACCCGTTTAGATCAGCGCTGACCATTAGTCTTTTAAACCCTAAAGCTATTTTGTTCTATTTGTCTTTCTTTGTGCAGTTTGTTAACCCTAAATACGCTTATCCTGCACTCAGCTTTACTTTACTTTCAGTCATCTTGCAGATCATTAGCATGGCTTATCTTAGCATTTTGATTTTCTCAGGGATTAAATTGGCCAGTTACTTTAACCGTCAGTTTAAAGTTGCCGCTGTCGCAGTGGCAACTGTTGGTTTACTGTTTTGTGGTTTTGGTTTAAAGCTCGCACTTTCCACCCTGTAATTCTCGTGAATAATCTCGTTATTTTCGATAAAAAAACCATTGTATGCTGTTTTCTTTTTCAAGAACCAGCGTATGATCCTTGAACAATCGCTATTTTCACTCATTCAAATTATGTTTTGATCTTCATGCAAAAATTATTTCAAGATTTCTCAGTTCCAGCAGTATTCGCAGGTTTTATTACCTTCCTCATTGGCATTAGTGTGTCTTCAGTCTTGGTCATTCAATCCGCCCAAGTCTTAGGTGCAAATACCGCACAAATCAACTCATGGTTCTGGGCTTTAGGTCTGGGTATTGGTTTAAGTGGGCTGCTTTTATCTTGGAAACTTAAATATCCTGTATCGACCTCATGGTCTACGGCAGCACTGGCCTTAATTATTGCGACAGGCAGTGGTTATAGTTTGCATGAAGCGATTGGCGCATTTTTGGTCTGTGGTTTAGTTACTGCCATTTTGGGCTTTTTCGGTATCTTTGAAAAAGTTCTGACGTATATCCCGCAAAGCCTAACCAGTGCCATGCTAGCTGGTGTGTTATTGAAGTTTGGTATTTCATTGTTCGCTAGTATGCAAGACCATTGGGGTTTTATTTTATCCATGCTGGCGGCTTATATTGTTTCTAAGCGACTTACTCCACGTTACTGCATTGTCATTACAGTGATTGCAGGCTTGTTACTCTGCCCGTTATTCTTAGACTTCCATACGCCTCAAATCACATGGAGCCTAGCGCAACCTGTTTGGATGGCACCTGAGTTCAGCATGTCTGCTATTTTAGGTTTAGCGCTACCTTTGTTTGTGATCAATATGGCATCGCAGTACTTACCCGGTATTGCCATGATTAAAAGCTATGGCTATAACCCCCACGTCAATCAACTGATTGGATGGACGGGTACCGCTCAAGCCTTACTCGCACCCTTTGGCTGTTATAGTGTCAATACCGCAGCAATTAGTGCAGCTGTCAGTTTAGATGAACAAGTTCACCCTGATCCATCAAAACGTTATATTGCGGGCATGAGCTGCGGTTTCTTCTATATCTTAATGGGACTATTCGCAGCCACCCTGACCAGCCTTTTACTGTCTTTCCCTGCAATCTTTATTACAGCATTGGCTGGTATTGCTTTGTTTGGCACGATTAGTCATAACATCGCGATTGCATTTGAAGCGGTATCAGACCGTGAGGCAGCCCTCATGACCTTCTTATTCAGCGCATCTGGGGTACAGTTCTTTGGTATTGGCTCTGCCTTTTGGGGACTACTCTTTGGTTTTGCAGTTATGCTTATATTTAAATTTAAAGCCAAAAAAGTTTAAGCCCTCATACAAAAAGCACCCTCGATGGGTGCTTTTTCATTTTTAAATATTGCTAAATTGAAAACTTAATGCTGATAACTTCGTTGAATCAATTCTTGCTTAAGCTGCATCGTCTCAGACAGATTTTCCACCTCGGTAAATGCTGTGAGCCAAATGCCATCTGCAGCATAGCGTAAAATTTTAAGCTCCAAATTATTATCTGTATCCTGATGTCGCGCTAAACGTTTTTCTAGCCACTCAATCCAATACTCATTAAAGGTACGATCCGTCAGCATAATCATCGAAATAGCTGACCAAGAATGCTCCAAGCCTAGCACCTGCTTTTCTAGAGTAATTTCAATATAGGCTCGGGTAAAGCAACCATAACGATCACGGTCTTGACTAATCAACTCATCAACAACACGATCCAATTGTTCAAGTTGTTCCACAACCATCGCTTCAAGTAGCTTTTGTTTGTTTGGGAAATGATGGAAAACACCACCCTTACTCACGCCAACCAAATCAGCCACTGCTTGTATGGAGACCCCAGTCACGCCTTTTTCAGCAGCCAAACAGATCGCATGTTGTAGGATACTTTGGCGAACCTGTTCTGGTGCCTTTTTACGTGGACTTGCTTGTTGCATCGAACTTAATGCCCTGTTGAATTTGAAAATAAGTTAATCACGACCACACCAGAAACAATCAGTGCAATACCGATCATTGCTGCGAAATCTAGACTTTGTCGGAAAACAAAGTAACCAATCAGAGCGGTTAAAACAATACCAACACCCGCCCAAATCGCATAAGCGATACCCAATGGAATCACTTTAATCACTTGAGACAATAAATAAAATGCCAACGAAAATAGAACGACTACGGCCAGAGAAGGCAATAGCTTGGTAAAACCTTCCGACTTTACCAAAAAAGTCGAACCAATCACTTCAGAAATAATTGCCATCGCCAGCAAAGCATAAGCCATTAATATAGGATTCATCAGAAACTCAACAAAAAAACATACCAATCGGTCGGTATGTTATTAAAATAGCAAAAATTAAACAAGGCTTTCTGCATACTTTTTTATTTTGTTTCAGTCGGCCTTGAGGTTTGCTTTATAAAATCAATGGTTCGATCAAAGGTGATCTGACTCGCTTGTTTGCTCATCATGAACTGATATTCATGCACCAAAAACTCCTTAGAGTCTGGATAAAAAGCCTCCGTGACTGCAACCTGATGCTGCTTCAACACCTCGACGAAAGGTAAAGACTGGCTATTGGTTAAAAAGTCTTTATTTCCTCCACTAATAAAGACAGGTGGATACTGTGGCGTAATATGCTCACTGGTTGAAATTGCCTTTAAAAAAGCTGCATCCTCTTTACGCTCTCCTGTATACGCTTGAACCAAGTTATAAACGCCCCATTCAATGAGCCTGAGTTCCTCAGGAGCGGTGTTTACAAAGCGATATAAGTCATAAATACCACAATGCAAAATTAGCCCTTTAAGCTGTTTCGGCTGAATGCTCGGCTTAAAATTGGATGCTTGAGCAAATGCGGGATTCGTCAAAAGCGCAGCATAATGACTGGCAATATTGGCTCCAGCAGAGTCTCCTGCTAGATACAGTTGGTTCGGGTTAATATGATACTGAGCAGCATTCAATTGTAAGAAATTCAGTGCATGATCGACTTGCTGTAACTGAGTGGGATAAATAGCCTCAGGTGCAAACTGATACTCTACCGAGACCACGTTAAAGCCTTGATTAGCTAAAAGCTTAAAATAACCTCGCGCATGCTCTTTTGAGCCCGAAACCCATCCGCCGCCATGAATCCAAACCACCGTGGGCACTGCGTTTAATTGTTCAATATTTTGGGGTTGATAGATGTCAACATTCAGCTCAGGACTAGCTTGATATGTAATATTATTGTGTACGATGACATCGGGAGGCGCAAAGCGATCTAGCATTTTCATTTGAATATTGGTTGCTGTGTTAAATGTACCCGCAATTAGTTTGGTGTTCTTTTCTACACTTTGACACGCGCTCAAAAGCACAATCATGAAAACAGTACTAAGTACTTTTATTATTGGTTGAAAAATCATACTGTTCGGCCCCATCCTTTTTTCAAATGATTCTAATACAGTCTCTATCACATCGCATGATTAAACAGATCTCATTTCAGCTTCATTTAAACACCAGAAGTATCTTTTAAAGAATATCGTATTAAATCTGAAACTTGAGTTTTTCACTCAAGATTTTGGACACGAAAATCAGCATTTTCTTGAATTATTTTCTTTTAATTTCATGAATTTTCAATTTTTAGCCCGATCAAAATTGAACATTTAATGGCAGTGTGTTATCAATAAATCAAGAACTAAATCTTATACAAAAAGGAGTCCCTCTGATGGCTTACCAACATATTTTAGTCCCTGTTGACGGTTCACAAATTTCTTTTTCTGCGGTTAAGCAAGCGGCTGAAATTGCCAAAGTTTTTGGCAGTCAACTTACATTGATTAGCTTAGTTGCTGAAGACCCTCTCAAAGATGCCGATTTTTACTATACCTCTCCAATCATGAAAGACTATTTCATACAAGCCTATAACAATGCTGAGAAAGCCCTTCAGGATGCGGTTCAAATTGCACAAGAACAAGGTGTAACAGCTCAGTCTAAAATCATTAAAGGTGAAGTCTCTGAAGATGCTGTGGTCGAAACAGCAACTTCACTGAAAAATGACCTGATTGTAATGGGTTCACATGGTCGCAAAGGCTTTCAAAAATTCCTATTAGGCAGCTTTGCTCAAGATGTTCTCAAATCTACTGAGCTCCCAGTTCTCATTGTTAAAGCTTAATCAACTATAACGCGTCTTTATGTGAGCTGATTTCGCATGTACTGCAAAATGATCCGCATAAAGACGTACCATTAAGGAGAAGATAATGAGCTACAAACACATTTTGGTTGCCGTCGATGAATCACCGATGTCTTATGCTGCTGTTGAACAAGCACTTGAGTTGGCCAAAGATTTAAATAGTCGCGTAACGCTCATGAGCGTGATTGCAGTCGATCCATTTGTCGGAGTCGACTTCTATAAAGTAGCACCAGCTATCACCGACTATTTTCTACATGCTGAAAAAGTCGCTCAAGACCGTTTAGCCGAAGTAAAGCTCTCATTTGACCGTGATGAAATTGAGGTGGATACCAAAGTGATCCGCGGCATCTCTCCTTCTGAAGGTATTATTCATGTGGCCGATGAAGTCGGTGCAGATCTGATTCTGATGGGCTCACATGGCCGTACAGGTTTTAAAAAGATGATGTTAGGTAGTGTGGCGCAAAATGTTCTAACGCAGTCTCCAATACCTGTGCTGATCGTAAAAGTTTAAGTATTGTTTTAAATAAAAAAGACTGCCGAAGCAGTCTTTTTTATTTGGCAGAACTCGTTCACTTCATTTGCTTTTACTAATCTGCTGATGCAAATTTTGCAAATAATGCTCTGCTGCCGACTGTTGCATAAAAGTTTTTTGAAATAAACCCGAAGCCTGATGGTTATGCGGACTATATTCAACATTGACTTGAAATGTTCCCAGTTCAGCACTTTTCGCAATACGAATAGCAATAATATGAACGGTATTTAAATAAAACCCATCTTCAATTTTAACTAACATATCTGTTTTTACACTCTACATGTTTGTCTGCCCAATAGCCTGTATACAGAAGCCGAAAAAATACAGAATATTGAGCTAATCATCTGTTATGCCATAACATTATACCCATAAAATGCGATTTATTTCACACTATTCACATGAATGTTCATTATTTATAAAAATACCAATGTGCACTCTTCATGCTGTCATTCTTCAGTTTACATAAAAAAAGCCAGTCTACTGACTGACTTTTTTTATGCGTAGATCAGTTAAATACTTAACATACTGCTTAAAGTTTCACTGACATTTTTAGATTTCACTTGTGGTTTTAAAGCCTCAAGCTTCGCTTTCACTTCGCTACGCTGTGGCTCTGCCAATGTGTACCAACGTGACAAAACCTGAAGTAAACGAGAGCCAACAATTGGGTTTTTCTCATCTAAATATTTTGCCAGCCCAATGAAATGATCCACACCAAAACTCCATGTGTTCACTGGGTTTGCATTTAAACCACCACTCACTGAACGAATGCGGTTCGGCACGCCCAAATCATAATCGGCATGTGAAGTGAGGTATTGAATGGTTTCCGTCGTAGCACAAGGATGTGCCGCTTGAAGTGTGAACCACTGATCTAGTGACAAAGCCTCATCTTTAAAACGTAGGTAAAAATCACGTAAAGCCGCTTCTGCTTGCGGTGCATCATTCCAAACCAAGACACGTAGTGCACCTAAACGTTCAGACATATTGCCTGTGGCTTCATATTGCTGATATGCCAGCTCAAAAGCACTTTCATCGCCTTGACGCGCCATCATACTAAGCATGATGTTTTTCAGCGCACGGACACCCATGGCTTGTGAAAACTCTTTTTGCAAATCTGGGTCTAAAGCCAAATAAGTGTCTTTACAGAACGCACCTAACTCACGTGCTAATTTTTCAATCAAAGCATTACGTTGTTCTTGAATCTTCGCTGGTTCGTAGTCAGTGTCGATACGACTACCTAAATAACCTTCACTTGGCACATCAAATAAACGTGATGCCAAGAGTGGATCTTGTTCAAAAAGATCTGGTAGCGTGTTTTTAATGGCTTGAATATAAATATGCGCATCATGACCATTGAGTAAAATACGCTCAAGCAGTGTTTGCGTTGCTTGCCATTGGTTAAAACCATTGGTTTCGTATTGAATCAGGAACGCCAACTCTTCATCGGTATAGTTAAATTCTAAGTTGACGGGCGCAGAAAAATTACGCAGTAATGACACGACAGGTTTCGTGCTTAAACCGCTAAACACAATGCTGGCTTGGTCTTGGTCAAAAAGATACACACCGTCTTTGACTGCATTTTCAAATAAACTGTCTGAGTTTAAAACCAATTGCTCACCTGTTGCAGCATCGAACAGTGCTAAAGCGACAGGAATTGGAACAGCTTTTAGGTTCGGATACTTAGGATGTGCTTTTAAACTTTGCTTAAAGTTTAAAGTATAGGTTTGCGCAGCAGCATCATAATGACCTTCCGCTTCTAACTTTGGTGTACCAGGTTGGTTATACCATGTTAAGAAATTGGATAAATCTACGCCTGAACCTGCGGTTAAAGCGGCTACCCAGTCTTCAACGGTCACAGCTTGACCATCATGGCGTTCAAAGTACTCATCAGTTCCTTTACGGAATTTTTCTTTGCCCAATAAGGTAGCCATCATGCGGTTAATTTCCGCACCTTTTTCGTAGACCGTTGCAGTATAAAAGTTATTGATTTCCACAAAATGATCAGGACGCGGTGGATGAGACAATGGGCCTGAATCTTCTGGGAACTGATGCGCTTTGAGTACCGCAACGTCATCAATACGTTGAACCGCAGCAGACTGCAAATCTTCTGAGAAAGATTGATCACGGAAAACCGTTAAGCCTTCTTTTAAACACAATTGGAACCAATCACGGCAAGTAATGCGGTTACCTGTCCAGTTATGGAAATACTCATGGGCAATTACCGACTGTACACGCATAATCGCGGCATCTGTCGTATATTCTTCATCCGCCAAAACACATGACGTATTAAAGATGTTTAGACCTTTATTTTCCATCGCACCCATGTTAAACGCACTGGTAGCCACAATCATATAGTTGTCTAAATCATAGGGACGACCATAGTGTTCTTCATCCCAACGCATTGAATGCTTTAAGGCTTCCATTGCAATATGACATTTCGGAATATCTTTTTCTTCGGCATAAATTTCTAAAGCCACATCACGGCCTTCCGAGGTCACATAACGGTCTTTTAAAACAGCCAAATCACCAATCACACAAGCAAACAAATACGCTGGTTTTTTGGTTGGATCTTGCCAAATGGTATAGTGACGACCTTCGCCTGCCTCGCCCGCTTCAATCAAGTTACCATTGGCAAGGAGCACTGGATATTTTTTATCGGCTTCTACACGTGTGGTGAAAACTGAAAGGACATCAGGACGGTCTGGGTAAAAGGTAATTTTACGGAATCCTTCAGGCTCATTTTGGGTAACAAACAAATCTGATGCGGCTTGGTATAAACCTTCAAGTTGTGTATTTGACTCAGGATGAATGATCACCGATGTCTCAAGCTTGATCTGATTTGGTGCATTACGAATCACCAACTGCTCTGCATCAAGCGCATATTGCTCTTGGCTAAGTTGCTGACCATTCAGCACTAAACTTTTCAGCTCTAAATCACGACCGAGTAAAACCAAATCACCCTCGGTTTGGCGCGTCAGCTCCAGTACAGCATCAACTTGGCTATGCTCATCATAGACTTGAATATCGAGGTGAATGCTGTCTACTAAAAAAGATGGTTTTTGATAGTCTTTTAAATAGACGGTTTGATCTGCTTCAATAATTGGATTTGCCGCAATATTCATGTCATGTCCTAATGCTATTGGTCTACAGCTTTATATTGTGTATGTTTTGATCATACGACAAGTTTGCCATACTGTCTGTGTATGTTGAATGATATTTATATGGGCACGTTGAACAGGCTTTTCAATTCTATTGTTCTTATCCCGCTCATATGACTGCACCAAGTGAATAAGAAACAGACAACTCCTCACATCGTGCCGTGCTTGTCTAGCAATATTTGCACCAGCCTTTAGACTTGCACAGTGCCATTAGCTCTCCGCCATTCAAACGCTGAGAAACTTAAAGACATCGATAAGATCTAAAGCCAGCTCTTTTCAAATATCCAACTTAATTTTCAAATCGGCTACATTTTGTGCACAGTTTTTGCTTGTATCTAAATATGCATAGCGCATGATAAAACTTAAGCAAAATAAAAGAGGTGTGAGATGTACTTAAAAGACCATATCGTCCGCGTCGAAAATATAAAAATGCTGCAAGCAATGCATGCTGCAAAAATTGATCATAAAGTCATTGCCCTGTTCATGAGCTGTGAAGGAATACCTTTACAAGCACACGATGTCAGTAGCATTTTAAATCACTACGACACACTAGGGAGCAAAAAGTTGCCGAGCAAAAAAGTTCAAGCCATGATTGAAGCTAAAAAACTAGGTATGGAAGATGACTCTCTACCTTGCCCCGTTTAAATTCTACTAGTCCAAAAAATACGGTGCATGCCGTATTTTTTTTGCCCTATATTCGCCACTGCGTTGCTTCACCCATCTAGCGTTTACAAAGCACCTCTACTTGTTCAATTACACTGCAATTTACAACGCCTTTCTGAAATTTTAGCGTGTATAATTTGAGAAAATCCTGAGTTTCAAATTCATCTTATGTCGCTTCAAATTTTGCACAAACAACTTGATGAGAGCACGCCTTGTCCACTTTGTCAGGCGGCCATGTTTTGGGTGGATGCTGAACAATACGACAAAGAAATTAACTTTCATGAATGTAGCCACTGCCAACATCGTGTTTTTAGCAATTCCAATCTAAATTGCCACTGCGACAGTTGTTTAGCCCAGCGCAAAAAAATATTGAAAGAAACTCGTCAGCAAGAACAGCATAAAACCAAAACCAAGGACATTTATGAGTTTGAACTGGGTCAACTCAGTTTTATGCATAAATTATTTTTATTGGCCCTGTTAGATGGCTACGCACAAGAACATACACAGCATCAAGAGTTTATTGATTGGGAACAGATCAAATATTTTAGTGTCACCCCCAATTATCTATTTCAAAATAGTCTCGTCAAACAACTGGTAAAAGAACAAATCCTCGTTGCCAAAGATTTTGCCAGTGAAGCCCATCAGTATTATATTAATGTGCGTTTGGACGGCTACTCTGAACCCAGCCTATTTAGTGTTACGCAGCAGTTACGCTATTGGTTTTATGAAAACCTTAGCCTTGGTGTGCCTTTTAAGACCGCGGATGAAGTCAAAAATGCCTTGTACCAATTGCTCTATCAGGAAATTATCCAATTTATGCAGTTTTACTGTCGTACTTGGGGCATTCAAATTGCAGGAAATAACAGTTTCCAAGTGTTTTGTTATCGTTTACTCGATGTACTCGCGGTCGGACAAATTTATTATTTAATCCAAACTGCATTGGAGTATTTATATGAACGTAAAGCCTTACAACCCAGAAATGAAAACTTTATTAACACCAACTTACTGAAAAAAACTCTACAACAATACCGTGAACGCAGTGTGGCTGAAAAATGGGAAACATCAACTCTGCCTCGACCACATAACCTACCATTCAGCAAAATGAGCGAAGTCTTATTTTTCCGATTTTTAGGCTATGACGAAGCCATTTTCTTTCAGCCTGTCTCTCGTTCATGGCAAAAAATTGAACCACGTTTAAGTTTCTACTCACAAAAACGCTGTATGTACTGCGGTTCAAATGAGCTCACCGTAGATTATGATGCCGACCAATATGTGACTTTATTTTGTCGCAAATGTAAGCATCAAGACCACTATTTCACCAAATAAGGGCATCCACTATGACCCAGCTTTTAGACCTGTCCTTGCTTAACACAAAACAATCGATTCAAGACCAAACCGATGTCTTGGTGGCATATGTTGCTGAAGCTTGGACTGCCCTGCAAACGCAACAACCTTTGGTACAATGTATCACCAACAGTGTGGCTGCCAACTATGCAGCCAATGTTTTATTGGCTGCAGGCGCCTCACCTGCCATGATTGATAATCCCTTTGAAGCTGAAAGTTTCACACGCATTAGTGCAGCGCTCAGTATTAATCTAGGTACGCCAACCTCTGAACAAATGCAAGCCATGCAAATCTCGGCACAAACCGCGCAGCAGCAAAACATTCCGTGGGTATTAGACCCTGTGGGATATGGGCCGTTTTTAAAGTGGCGCTCTGAAATGGTGAATCAGCTGTTAGCTTTTCAACCCACGGTTATTCGTGGAAATGCATCTGAAATCAGCACACTTGCGGGAAACCAGATCGAAACCAAAGGCGTTGATAGTACTGCAAGCAGTGCTGATGTTTACCATCAAGCAAAAACACTTTTAGCGCAGGCTGAAGTCATTGCCATTTCTGGTGAGTCTGACTATATTCTCTCCAAACAACTTGATGCTGTAATCCAAGTCAATGGTGGTTCACATTTACAACCCAAAGTTACTGCTACAGGTTGTGCCCTTGGTGCATTAATTGCAGCCTATAGCGCAGTCACCAATCCTGTCATTGCAGCGCTGTCTGCGCATGTCCACTTTGCCATTGCTGGGCAGCTTGCATATGCCCGAAGCCAAAGCACAGGAAGTTTTAATGTAGCGTTTATGGATCACATTCATCAAATGAAAGCTGAAACCATTTATAAATATGCGGATATACAGCTTATCCGTACCTCAGCCTAAATAAAGTATGGCGAGAGTTTCTGCTTAGGTAACTTCTCGCCCTAAAAGCACGTTCATCGCCGCTTCTAGCAGAGTCAGCACATCTAATTTACAGATACACATTAAACCCATACCAATAAAATAATCAGGCGTATGTTGCATATAAAAGTTGATATGACGACTGGCTCGATTTCGAAGCCGAATCAATTGTTCAGGCGTGGTCTGCGGCAGTACACAAGGATGCACAAACACATCCTCACTGCGCTGTTGCACATTCACATGACGGTTTTGCATTAGATCAAGAACCTGTAAGTAATCCTTAGGCATTGGCACTTCTGCACGCGGATAAAAGCGTTTTGAACGTGAAGCAAACAGCCGATATACTTTTGGCTGCATCAAACTCGAAACAAACCATAACTGACGCGTGGGATATTTTAAACGATAACCCAAGGTCACTCGAATTGCGGATAAAAGTGTTCTGTTTTGATTTCGGTAATCAGGTAAAAAAGCTGCACGCGAGCTAAGAATATATAAAGGTTGATGCGCTGTCTTAAGCTTCAATATAGCAATAATATTTTGCCCAACTATTTTTCCGCGATGATAAAAACGAATAATTGGTAATGCCACTACATCAGGGTTATATACTAATTGATGTAGTTCTTCTTGGATTGCATTTGGGAAAATTTGTCGATCAAAAGTTTCAAGCTCTTCAAATAGAACTTGTTTTTTCTCTACTGAAAGCTTTTTAAAATCAACGACCTTTTCCATAAGTTGCATGAAGTATTTCCGTTCTTATTTTGATCACTTGTTTTACTGCTATAGTCTAAATGCAATGCTTTGATAACCATAGGGATAGAAACAAGCTGTCTTCACCAAACAGGTAATTTCAAGTACGCAATACGACAACCCAATTGCGGGCATAGAATAACTGCTTTTTATTTAAGTGCATAGCGCTTATTTTATAAGCAGAAAAAATGCCAGCACAAAGCTGGCATTTTTTCTCACAATCTATTATTGCAATGATTAAGCAGTACGATAGCTAATATTCACGGTCTTAATTCGGTTTGAATCCAACTCAAGCACTTCAAAGTGAACACCACGGTAGTCCAGTTGAGTCCCAACGTGTACATCACCATGAGTTTTATCTAGGATTAAACCGGCAACACTAATATAGCCCGCATCTTCTTCAACCAAATCGATCATCCCAAGTTCCAGTTCAAGCTGATATAAATCCAGCATGCCTGTCGCCTTCCACGTCTGATCATCAACCTTCACCAAATCAAGTTGCTCATCGGCATCGGGAAATTCACCAGCAATCGCTTCAAATACGTCAAGCGGTGAAACAAGGCCCTGCACATTACCAAACTCATCGCTCACCAAAACCAATGAACCTTTAGACGTTCTTAACGTATTAATCGCATCAATGACTTTCATTTTTTCAAAAATGTAAATTGGACGATGACGTTTGATCAGGTCTTTCAATTGCTCTTCATCATCTAAGACATCGAGCAATTCTTTGGCGCGCGCAATGCTGATCACTTTATCCAAGCTACCGCGGCACACTGGAAATAAACTGTGCGGCACAGACAGTACCTGTTCACGAATTTTCTCAGGTGAATCATCAAGATTGACCCACGAAATTTGACTACGCGGTGTCATGATCGACGCGACCGAACGTTCAGCCAATGTCAATACACCGCCAATCATATAACGTTCTTCATCCGCAAAAGTTTCTTGTGCTTGAAGCTGATCAGGGTCTTCAGCTTGGAGCTTGCCACCCATGAGTTTTAAAATAGAATCCGCAGTACGATGACGTAGTGGAATTTTCGCTTCATGTTTTGCCGCATTACGCTCACCAAACTGGTTAAAGGCTTCAATCGCAATGGCAACACCAATACCCGAATAGATATAACCTTTAGGAATGTGGAAGCCGAAACCTTCCGCAATCAGGCTGATACCAATCAAGAGTAAGAAGCTTAAACACAAGATGACCACAGTCGGATGACGGTTTACAAAAGTCATTAATGGTTTCGACGCCAACAGCATGACCACCATGGCAACGACCATAGCCACCATCATCACATTAATGTTGTCGACCATACCAATCGCGGTAATCACCGAATCCAGTGAGAACACCGCGTCAAGGATCACAATCTGTGCCACAACTGCGGTGAAACCTGCGTAGACCACATTGGTGGTCAGCTTAACTTCGGGCTTACCTTCAATTTTTTCATGCAATTCGGTAACGGCTTTATAGACTAGGAACAAGCCACCAAATAAAAGAATGAGATCTCGCCCAGAGAATGTCCAATCTAAGACAGTAATCAGCGGTCGAGTCAACGTGACTAACCAAGTAATGATAAACAACAAGCCCAAGCGCATTAAAAGTGCAAGCGACAGACCAATGACACGCGCTTTATCACGTTGCTCAGGGGGAAGTTTTTCAGCCAAAATGGCAATAAAGACTAGGTTATCAATACCTAAAACAATTTCTAATATAATCAGCGTAAGTAAACTTACCCATATTCCCGGATCTAATAAAAATTCCATTATTTTATTACCCCAGAATTATGTTTCTGTTTTAAAAGCATAGACCTGCACGGCGACGGATCCATATTTGTGACCTATTCAACTAAAGATGAAATAATTATGCCTGAGATGTTTGGCTTGTAATAATTTTTTTATGGTTTTTAACAAAATTTTAATATTCGACCACTTATTATGCAAAAAATACATAAAAATATCGAAATCTCTGTTCGCAATTTTGTCACTTAATGCCAATTATCGCATTCTATAAAGATTAGACGCCACGGTCATTTTTTAGTTTTTCTAATTAAAACCATCTCAAATAAAAACCAAATAATTGTTTTTATTTAATTATTTATTTTAATAATAGTTAAAAAATATCAATTCACTACATTTATGATTTCCAAGAATGACACTTTTTGTTAAAAACACTAGTTCACAAATCCATTTTTTTCACTAAAATGAAACACGACCAGCATTGTTGTAAAAGTGGTCAATTACCCAAACCAAGGATGCGCGGATTGACAATCCGATCAAAGTAATCGAAGACAGGATTCATCGCTATGAACAATGAAAAAGCATTGACCTTCAATAAGACGTCAAAAATGCTTGCCAATACTAGCTATGAAGGCGCATATCTGCATTTAGACTCCTCATTTGATCAGCATCAAGTTAAAGTTGTGGTTTCGCATAATAACCAAAAGTTTGAAATGCACTTGCCTATCGTTCTACAGGACGGTGTTCCCATGGCTAAACTCTCTTTAGATTCTCACCAGAATGCTGAAGTCGAAGATGAAGTTGTACAATTTGCACAAAGCATTGTGAGCTTCCATCAAGATAAAGACGGCTATACCCTGTCTCTTCTAAACAGCCACGCTTAACTTTTCTTGATTACTGGCCAAGGTTATCCATTAACAAATTTCGTTTATGGTGATAAATCCAGTAATTTTGTATTGATAAGTGTATGAGTGTTCACATAAAATGTGTTCAAATGATCTATAAAATAAAAATACGATTCACGGGGAATCCGTCACATGACCAAAAAGTACAGTAAGTTCCTACCAGGTTCTGAAGATTTTTCTTTAGAAAGTTTTCCATTTTACTGGGTAACGCAAGTACATGCACAGTATGTACTCAATGTCGATCACGCTTTAAAAAAGTATGGTTTAGATAACTCACGTCGTCGTATTTTACTGGCTCTAGACTCAAAGCCACATGCCAGTGTTTCTGATTTATCTGACATGGTGGTCTCTAAAATGTCGACAACCACCAAAATTGTCTATCGTTTAAAAGATGAAGGATTGGTTGAAACTTATTCTTGTGAAGACGATGCCCGTATTACCCGTGTCCTTCTCACCGAAAAAGGTGTTGAAATGACCAATAAGATCAATGATCTCACCAGTGTTGTACTTGAGCAATCATTTGAAGGCTTAACACCTTTGCAAATTGAAAAAATGATGGAAAGCTTAAAACACGTGTTTAAAAATTTAGCTCGCTAAACCGCTTAAAAGTCGAAAAAGTTGAGTTGGGGACTCTCTTTTTCGACTTTTATTTTCGGCACATGTGAACACTCAAACTCTTCAACAGGAAAGCCTTGTACAAAGGATTGAATATTTGGTGATTTCCAGCTGAGCCACTCCTCTAAACGTTCATGTGGAATCACGATCACTGAGCGTTTCACATTCCCCGGCTCATGAAACTCCCGCATCATTGGGTGGTCTATAGCATCCATTGTAAGCATGGTTGCTGAACGCACTACCTCACCTGTTATACGACAGATTTCATAAAGTGCAGCAACAAATATCACTTGACCATCCTGTCGTCTGACACCCCATCTCTGCGGCTTTTGTTCTATATATTTTGACTCATAAAATTCAAAAACGGGAATCACCCCAAACTGATACTTTGAAGTCGCTTCAATAAAACTAGCCTTTTGCAGAAGTGTCTCACTTCGAGCATTATAGGTTTTGCTTGCAATGCTCTTATCTTCTGCCCATTTCGGTATTAAGCCAAAATGTACCTTACGCCACTCAAAACCTAAATTTGATTTGAACAATAAAGGCAACTCATAACCAGGATAGACTTCTTCGACATAATCAAACGGAATTTCAGGTAGACCAAACTGTTGTACCTGAGCAAGGGTTAGAGGTTTAAAATTAGCGCACATGGATTTTCATCCAACTTGATGGTTAACAATAGTATGACGAGCTTTATATAACGAATTGTATAAGGCTTTTATCCGCAGCGTCTAGTTGAGATACTGATTTAGCCCTACGCTTAAACCCATTCATAGCTCTGAGCAAGTCCTAATCTATAGATCACCATTACCCGAAATTAAATCAGTCTTATTGTTTTCCTCTATAGACAGAGTACGACTTGTTCCAGCCAATAAAAAAGCCTCCGAAGAGGCTTTTTTAGCTTTACAGATTAGTCACCTGTATAACCTTTTAACTTCAAGCGTGCAGCATGTAGAAGTGGTTCTGTATAACCTGATGGCTGCTCACCACCTTTAAACACAAGGTCATAAGCTGCTTTGTATGCATAACCATCGAAGCTTGGCGCCATAGGGGTGTAAAGCGGATCGTTTGCGTTTTGCTCATCAACGATTTTCGCCATACGCTGCATCACTTCTTCAACTTGCGCCGCAGATACGATGCCGTGACGCAACCAGTTTGCAACGTGTTGAGATGAAATACGTAAAGTTGCACGGTCTTCCATTAAACCAACGTTGTTGATGTCTGGAACTTTCGAACAACCTACACCCAAGTCAACCCAACGCACAACATAACCCAAGATCCCTTGAAGGTTATTTTCAAGCTCTTTGGTTTTCTCTTCTTCAGTCCAGTTTGTGTCTGTCGCTAAAGGCGGTGTTAATAGATCATCTAATGATAAAGGCTGAGTATTCAATAATTCTTTTTGACGCTCAGACACGTTGCATTGGTGATAGTGAATCGCGTGAATAACAGCACCAGATGGAGATGGAACCCATGCACAGCTTGCGCCCGCTTCTGGATGTTCAATCTTAGTGTTGTACATGTCTAAAAGCATGTCTGGTTTTGGCCACATGCCTTTACCAATTTGCGCTTTACCACGTAATCCAGCTTGAAGACCGATCATTACGTTACGGTTTTCATATGCTGGGAACCAAATTTGTGATTTTACTTCACCCTTACGAACGAATGGGCCTGCTTCCATAAAGGTATGGATTTCATCACCTGTACGGTCCATAAAACCTGTGTTAATGAAGATCGTACGGTCTTTTGCTTGCGCAATACAGTTTTTCAAATTTACAGAAGTACGACGTTCTTCATCCATGATCCCGATTTTTAAAGTTTTTGCAGGCAAGCCAAGCGCTTGTTCTGAACGCTCAAACAACTCAATAGCAAAAGCAACTTCTTCAGGACCATGCATTTTAGGTTTTACGATGTACATAGAACCTTTACGAGAGTTCTTGTTTTCGTTTTCACCTTTAATGTCTGCAAAAGACAATAGCGGAGTGATTAATGCATCCATGATACCTTCGTAAATTTCAGCACCATCTACCAAGATCGCAGGGTTGGTCATTAGGTGACCCACGTTACGAAGAAGCATCAATGAACGGCCATGAAGTTTCGTTTCACCACCGATCAAGTTTTTGTGCGTACGGTCTTTATTCAAAGTACGCGTAACAGTTTTACCATTTTTCTCGATAGACTCTGAAAGCGTACCCTTCATCAAACCTAACCAGTTACGGTAGCCTTCAACTTTCTCTTCTGCATCTACAGCAGCGATCGAATCTTCTAAATCCTGAATAGTCGTTACAGCAGACTCAAGTACTAAATCTTTTACGCCAGCGGCATCTGTTTTACCAATTGGGCTGTTTGCATCAATTTCAATTACGACGTGTAGGCCGTTGTTTAAAAGTACGATTTCTGTTGGAGCAGATTCTTCGCCATTAAAACCAACAAATTGTGCTTCTTTAGCCAAAGTCGATGTCGAACCGTCTTTTAACGTCACAACTAACTTTTTGCCTTCAACTGCATATTTTGTCGCATCAGCATGCGAACCATTCGCTAATGGGAAGGTTTCATTTAAGAAGTTTTTAGCAAATGCAATAACTTTGTCGCCACGCACAGGGTTATAGCCTTTACCTTTTTCCGCGCCACCGTCTTCTGGGATCACGTCAAAACCGTAAAGTGCATCGTATAAAGAGCCCCAACGCGCGTTTGCAGCATTTAAGCAGTAACGTGCATTACGCACAGGCACTACCAATTGCGCACCAGCCAATAATGCGATTTCTTCATCTACATTTTCTGTGCTGATTTGGAAATCTTCTACTTCTGGTACTAAGTAGCCAATTTCAGTAAGGAAAGCTTTGTAAGCTCCAAGTTCAAATTTGTTGTTGCGGTGCCATTCATCGATCTTCGCTTGAATGTCGTCACGCTTAGCCAATAGTGCTTTGTTCTTTGGGCTAAGATCGACAACGACTTGTTCAAAGTTTTTCCAGTAAGTTTCACTGTCCAAACCTGAACCTGGAAGTGCTTCATTTTCGATGAAATCGTAAAGTTCTTTAGCAATCGCTAACTTGCCTTTTTGAATACGTGCAGTCATTGTCTTTCCTGATATTGCTACTTTTTATACAAGAGATTCTAGTATACCGATTTAAACTTGGCTGAATAGTAATATCACCGTGCGAAATAGTGATCATTTTTTATTTAATAAAGTATACAAACTACCAAATAAAATACTGCTCAAGGCACAAGCATTATCAATTTACAAAATGCTCTTTAGTAGTTTATTAAGTTTTTGAAATGCCGAAATTAGACTTAAGTGCAGTTTTGTATATTTTTTACACTTAAAACCAATATTCTCCCTATTTTCAATCCTGATTAAGCCATGATTATTCAAAAAAGTCGATAAATTAATCGATGAAAATGCACATAAAAAAAGCACCCTTTTGGGTGCTTATATTTTTAAATTTCTTCTTGTTGTTTACTTGCTTCAGCTTGTATTTGTCGATGTGCTTCATTCAAGTAATCATCTGATTGCATTTCCAATAAACGTGAACGCGTGCGTTCAATTTCAAAGGCTAATTTATCACCAGAGTACAAATCGATAATTGTATCTTCTGAGGTTAAAATCAGTTTTACCCCACGGTCATAAAACTCATCAACCAGATAAATAAAACGACGCGTCCCTTCAGAAAGATAATCGGTCAAATGCGGAACATTACTCACCAACACCGTATTATAAATATTTGCAATTTCGATAAAGTCAGCAGGACTACGTGGTTTTAAACACAACTCTGAATATTCACACCATAAGACATCTTCGGTATGTCCGACCGTTTCTACAATACGATTATTAATAATAATCGGCTCATCTGAAATGGTTTGGGTTTGGGTCAGTGCGCTAAAACGCTGCGCAATCCAACGTTGGTGCTCATGTGTTAAAGGAGATTTAAAGAGTTGCGCTTGCTTTAAAACACGCAAACGATAGTCCACGCCTGCATCTACATTTAAAATCACACACTGCTGTTTCACCATTTCAATGGTTGGAATGAAACGATCGCGGTGAATACCGTTTTTATATAAACCATCTGGCGCAATGTTTGAGGTTGCCACCAAGGTAATGCCACGTGCAAAAAGCTTTTGGAACAAATCACTAAGAATCATGGCATCCGTCACATTCGAGACGAAGAACTCATCGAAACAAATGACCACTGCTTCTTTATAAATTTGATCCGCAACCGCATCTAAAGGGTTACGCTGACCTGAAAGCTTGTTGAGCTCACGATGTACATGTTGCATAAAATGGTGAAAGTGCATCCGTGTTTTACGACGAAATGGAATTGAGTCATAAAACTGATCCATCAACCATGTTTTACCACGGCCTACACCACCCCACATATACACACCACGGGGAGAAGTTTGACGACGGAAACGACGGAATGCTTTTTTAGATGCCTTAAAGCGTTGAATTAATTCATGCCAAACGCGATCCAACTCATGAACGGCCTGAGCTTGTGCCTCATCAGACATGAACTGCCCGGATGCTAAGGCTTGAGCATAACGCTCTGCAGGAGATAAGGGACTGAATGCGGTAGGTGAATTAAAATCTGACATATCATTTAATACTGTTTTTAGGCTATATCAATTATAGCGGAGTGGAAAAGTTAATATATAACACTTTGGCATAATTATGCTTAGGCTATTTCCCATATTGTCGTGGACTGTAACCAAACCACCGTTTAAATGCATGATTAAAGGCTGCAGGCTCCGAGTAACCCAATAACTCTGCAATCATTTCAATGGAATATTCCTGATATTCCATTAAATGTAGTGCACGGTCTTTCATTAATTGCTCACGAATTTGTTTATAACTGCTATTTAACTGTTGCAACTGGTGTCTTAAGGTTCGCTCTGGCAAATTCAACGCTTGTGCGGTTTCAGCCATGGTCGGCAGTAAACCACGTTGTAACTCCAAATAATCCTGTACCCGCTGAATCAGACTCGGCTGTTCTGCCGTTTCTTCCAAACGTTGTAATTCCACCTGACATTTGCCTGCATAAACGTTAAATGTCATCAAATCTGCTGAGGGAATTGGTACATTTAAAACCCATTCATCAAACCAAAATTCAGCTTGCTGCGTACCAAAACTGACTTGCTGACCATAAACCTGCTGGTAGAGCGCCAGTTTTTTCGCATCATCAGGTCGTGCAACAGGTAAAGTAATTCGAATCTCAGGCATTTCCAGCCCAATCATCTTATAAATATCTTGTAAAAACTTATAGGTTCCCGCTATTTCAGAATGTGCACGCAACTGTCCCACAGGTGTTTGCAAGTCTCGTGGTAGATAACACAGTGCGACTTGATCATTTTGTTTTTTTAAACCCAATAAGCCACTCAAATGTGTCAAACTTTGATAGCGAATACCCTGTTCTAACGCGGTATGTGTCGTTGGACTGGTCATCAATAACATCAGTAAAGGGCCATATCCTGCCAAGACATAATGCTGACCAATGAACAAGCCTTGCTCAGGCTCAATATCCTCTGCAATGATTTTCAAAATATCCCACTCTAGAGCAGGATGGATGATCGCATTCGGATCAAGCGACTCCACACGTAAGCCAATGCTTTGTAACTTTTGATCGACTGCGACTCCTGCTTTACGCATTCCTTGAATCAAATACATCAAGCCAAGTACAGAACGTTTCATAATCAATTAAAAGCAAAATATTGGCCTATGTTTTACTACAGCCACCTAGCGTACAACAATTGCCGAATCTATCAATTTTCTTGTCAGGGCTATCATAGACCTTCTGGATAGTTGCTCTACAATAAAGTAAAACAAAAAGGAAAAACAAATGCAGGCAGCAAATTCAACACCCCCGCAGGTAAAAATCGCCATTATTGGTGCAGGCTTTGGTGGTTTAGCGATGGCTATTCGCCTTTTGCAAAATAATATTCGTGATTTTGTAATTTTGGAAAAAGCCAGTGAAATAGGTGGCACATGGCGTGAAAACCAATATCCGGGCGCTGCTTGTGATGTACAGTCACATCTCTACTCCTTGTCTTTTTCACCCAAGACCGACTGGTCTAAACGTTATGCTGAAGCACCTGAAATTTATCAATACATGCAAACACTTACCGCTGAGCATCAATTGCAGCCTTATATCCGCTTTCACACCGAAGTCAGTGCTGCACATTACTTAGATAATCAGTGTTTATGGCAACTCACCCTTAATCAAAATGAAACTCTGACCGCTCAATTTGTCATTTTCGCATCTGGTCCACTGCATGTACCACAAATTCCACATATTGCGGGCATCAAGAAGTTTAAGGGCAAAGTTTTCCATTCATCACAGTGGGATCATAACTATGACCTCAGCAATAAAAATGTTGCCTCTATTGGCACTGGGGGAAGCGCGATTCAATATATTCCTGAAATTGCAGAAAAAGTGAAACAACTTTACGTACTACAAAGGACAGCAGCATGGGTTATTCCTCGGGATGAACGTCGTTATTTACCCATTGAGAAAACACTGTTTAATCGATTTGATTGGTTTCGAAAAATTCATCGAGCTCGTCTGTATTGGACAAATGAATCTCGTGTAGTTCCCATTATGAAACCACAGGTCATGAAATATGCACAAAAACTAGCAGAAACGTATATTCACCATCAAGTCAAAGATCCTGAAACCGCAGATAAGTTAATTCCCAACTATATTATGGGTTGTAAACGCATCCTGGTCTCCAACAAATATTATCCAAGCTTCAACCGTAAAAATGTGGAGTTGGTTACCAATGATATTTTGGAATTAACTGAGGACAGTATCATCACCAAAGATGGAAAAAAGCGTGCAATTGACTGCCTCATCTATGGTACAGGTTTTGTGACTGACCCTCGTATTTATCTTAAATCCTTTAGCTGCACAGGGCTGAATCATATTGAGCTTACAGACGCATGGCAAGATGGGGCCGAAAGTTACTATGGAATTAGCACCAAAGGTTTCCCAAACTTATTTCAGCTTTTAGGGCCCAATACAGTCTTAGGTCATAACTCAGTTATTTTTATGATTGAGTCACAAGTAAATTACATTCTACAGCTCATCGAGATGACAGAAAAAACCCAATCTCAAGCAATCGTTGTGAAAGCAGATACTCAAGACCAATTTAATCACCATGTACAAAGTCAATTTACAGATACCATTTGGCAATCTGGCTGTGTCAGCTGGTATCAACAAGCGGACGGGAAAAATTTCTCTTTATGGCCCAGCTATACATGGAAGTATTGGCTAAAAACACGAAAAGCCAATCCAGCAGACTATCGTTTTTTAAATTCTAAGCAAGATAGTCAAGCAATAAATTAAGATCGCGGTCATAATAAGTTAGTATTTTTTCACACTTTATTTGACATGCAATCGTTTTGGTTGATTTTTCAGCTTCTTATTTGTTTAGCACTTGGATTTGTTTTGGCGCGTCGTTTACCCAAATGGCTTGAACGACTTGCCTTTCAAATCCTACCCTATTTTACGTATATTCTCTTAATCGCAATTGCGATTGAGTTTTCAACGACTTTGCATAGCATTGCCGAACCTTGGCAGATACTCAATCATGCAGCGCTTTTAGCAGTTATGACCAGTATCGGTGCTTTTATCTGTTGTTACATATTATTTAAACTTTTAGGCTACCAACCGAGTCATGGCAAAGTATACATGAGCCTTGTGAGCAAATCATTAATCAATATCAGTTATGCATTTATCGCACTGGCCTTGGGTTATGGTTTGGCAGAGCTATCTTCAAGTTTCGGCTATATGCTTCATATCAGCACATGGAACTTGTTACTGGTTTTCATGTTCCTGATCGGGCTTGATTTAGCCTATTCCCCACTAGATCGCTCATGGTTGAACTGGCAAATCCTGCTCGTTCCACTTGGTTGTATTCTAGGTTCAATTATCGGGGCGTTTGTAACTGGCTATTTTGTGCCGAGCATTCAACTAAAAGATCTGATTATGTTGTCTCAAGGTTATGGTTTCTACTCCATGACTGGCATTGTGGTCACGGAGTTAAAGAATGCACATTTAGGCAGTATTGCTCTGATGAATGATTTGTTCAGAGAAATTTTTGCGATTGTGTCTATGTACATCATTGGCTGGCGTTACCCTCGCTCTGCGATTTCATCTGCAGGAGCTACAGCAATGGATGTCACCCTACCGATGGTCAAACAAGCCTGTGGGAATGACTTTATTCCACATGCCATGGTGAGCGGTTTCATCCTGTCAGTTTTGGCACCGATTGTCGTCAGTGTATTGGCGGCTCTGTAAAGCATGGTGCTCTATTCAATTCTGTCTTTTTATTTTGCTATTGCCACTTCGCTCACCAACAATTCTTTTTAAAATTTAATCCATAAAAAAGCCTTTCAAATGAAAGGCTTTTTAGATTTCTAGATGCTTAAAGCGTCGCTAAAATATCTTTGAGCATCTGACATGGGTTTGCAGACTGTGTAATTGGTCGACCAATCACTAGATGTGTTGCACCGTCTAACATTGCCTGTTTTGGCGTTACGATACGCTTTTGGTCATCAGCACTTGAGCCCTCAGGGCGAATGCCCGGTGTTACCAATGCAAACTCTGAACCCAAAGCCTCACGCAGCATTTTTGCTTCTTGCGCTGAACATACCACACCATCTAAACCACTATCTTTAGTCAGTTTTGCTAAACGTTTGACTTGTTCAAATGGTTCAATATCCAGACCAATATCAGCTAAGTCTTCACGGCCCATTGAGGTTAACACCGTTACTGCAATTAGTTGAGTGTTATAGTTGCCAGCCTTTAAGCGCTCAACGCAGGTTTCCATCATTTTACGGCCACCTGAAGCATGGACGTTTACCATCCAAACACCCATATCTGCAGCAGCACATACCGCTTGCGCAGTCGTATTTGGAATATCGTGAAATTTTAGATCTAAAAAGACTTCAAAGCCTTCACCATGTAAAGCTTTAACAATAGATGAGCCTTCATGGGTAAATAATTCTTTACCGACTTTTACACGGCATAATTGAGGGTCTAATTGCCCAGCAATCGTCATTGCGTCATAATGACTTTTTGCGTCTAAGGCAACAATAATACTCATGGGGAGACCCTTCAAACTCACAAAATTATGGCATTATACGGATTAAGCCCAAAACGACCAAGACTATTTTTCTAAAAACTATTTAAAATTTAAACTAAGTTCTTTATTCATATACTTTTTATATAGTTATCAATATATTAAAGCACAATAAAAAACGCCTTTGGCTATATATCCAAAGGCGTTTAAATCAAACTTGCTTCAATACTTCTAAGATAAAAACCTTAATTCATATTGTGGCTTAAAGCGGTGTAGATGGACGATCATTAGGATTGATATCTAACACCGTTTTCTCATGTCTTGTATGTGCTGCAGCTTCAGCAGCAGCCAGCTGAGCGGATTGAATCTGCTCTTTACGAAGGTGATCAATGTCTTTACGTAGTCGCTTAATTTCCCAACCTTTCTGGAATACACGAAATACCTGAACACCAATTAACAAACCCAACACAATTCCTAAAGCCATTGTCAATAATAACAATAGACCTAAACGCATTGCTGGAACCTGTATAAACAACAGATCAACGGTTAGCTCAGTTCCGTTTTGTAGTACCAAAGCTAGGCAGTAGCCAAACAGTACAATTAATAATGCGAATAATACGTAACGCATAAGCACCCCAATAAATTTTATTCGCCTGCAGTCTCGTTTACTGCATCACGTAATGCTTTACCTGGTTTGAAATGTGGAACAGCTTTAGCAGCCACTTCTACCGACTTACCCGTTTTAGGATTACGCCCAACACGAGGCTCACGGTGATGGAGTGCAAAACTACCAAAACCACGAATTTCAATACGATTATCTGAAGACAAAGATGCAATCATTTGATCAATCATAATCTTAACAGCTTCTTCCACTAATGGCTCTGCTAAGTGCGGGTTTTTAAGAGAAATACGCTCTATTAAGTCAGACTTATTAAGTGCTTCAGTAGTCATCTGCGACCTCTTTAATTATCAAGCTACCTTGTAGATAGATTGATAATAACCTGTTTAAATACAAAACGGTAGCGTAATAAGTGAATACTACGCTACCGTTTATTGTATTTGTGTAAAAAGTATTAGTTAACTTACATTAACAATACAATTCAAACATCTACTTAGTTGCCCATTTGAGCTTTGATCAAATCACCAATAGTCTTAGGACCATTGTCTTGACCAGTAGTTGCTGTCTTCAAGTTAGCAACTGCTTCTTTCTCTTCAGCTTCGTCTTTCGCTTTGATAGACAAGTTGATAGAGCGAGATTTACGATCTACGTTGATGATTTTCGCTTCAACTTCTTGACCAACTTCAAGGAACTTAGTTGCATCTTCAACGCGGTCGCGGTTGATTTCAGATGCTTTAAGAGTCGCTTCAACTTCGTCAGCTAACTTAAGTGTTGCGCCACGAGCGTCAACAGCAGTTACAGTACCTTTTACAAGTGCACCGCGTTCGTTAGCAGCTAAGAAATCGTTGAACGGATCGCTGTTCATTTGCTTAATGCCAAGGCTGATACGGTTGCCTTCAGCGTCTACAGACAAGATAACCGCTTCAACTGTGTCACCCTTCTTGTAACGACGGATAGCTTCTTCGCCTTGTTCGTTCCAAGAAATGTCAGACAAGTGAACTAGACCATCGATACCGCCTGGTAAACCGATGAAGATACCGAAGTCAGTGATTGACTTGATCGTACCTGAAACTTTTTCACCTTTGTCGTGATTCTTAGCAAACTCTTCCCATGGGTTAGCACGAGTTTGTTTGATACCAAGAGAAATACGACGACGCTCTTCGTCAACTTCAAGAACCATAACATCAACTTCATCACCAATCTGAACAACTTTAGATGGGTGGATGTTTTTGTTCGTGTGGTCCATTTCAGAAACGTGTACTAAACCTTCAACGCCTTCAGCGATTTCTGCGAAACAGCCGTAGTCAGTTAAGTTAGTTACGCGAGCTTTAACGATTGAACCTTTAGGGTAACGGTTCATGATCGCTAACCATGGATCTTCGCCTAATTGCTTAAGACCTAAAGATACGCGGTTACGTTCTTTGTCAAACTTAAGTACTTTAACAGTAACTTCTTGACCAACTTCAACAACTTCTGATGGGTGCTTGATACGCTTCCAAGCCATGTCAGTGATGTGAAGAAGACCATCAATACCGCCAAGGTCAACGAATGCGCCGTAGTCAGTAAGATTTTTGATAGTACCAGTAACTGTTTGACCTTCTTCAAGCTGAGCAAGAAGAGCTTCACGGTCAGCTGAAGATTCAGCTTCCATAACAGCACGACGAGATACAACAACGTTGTTACGTTTAGCATCAAGTTTGATTACTTTAAATTCTAACTCTTTACCTTCTAAGTGAGTAGTATCACGAATAGGACGAGTATCAACTAAAGAACCTGGAAGGAACGCACGAACTGGACCGATGTCAACAGTGAAACCGCCTTTAACTTTACCAGAGATAACACCAGTAACGATTTCGCCGTCTTCAAAGATTTTTTCAAGTTTAGTCCAAGTTTCAGCACGTTTCGCTTTTTCACGTGATAAAACTGTTTGACCCATGCCGTTGTCAAGCGCTTCAACAACAACATCAACAGTGTCGCCAACTTGAACTTCAAGTTCGCGTTGTTCATTTAAGAATTCAGCGCGGTCAACAATACCTTCTGATTTAAGGCCAGTGTCAACTGTTACCCAATCAGAATCGATGTTTACTACAACGCCTTGGATGACAGCACCCTTTTCAACGTTGAGGTTTAATTCGCTTTCTTCAAAGAGGGCTGCAAAAGATTCGGTCATGATATACCTGATAAAGTCAGCGGTCTTGGATCAGACAAGGCCGGTTTAGTTAAGCGTCTACATAGTCCATTTTGAACTGATCAAGCTATGCTTCTGCTGAATATAAAAATTCGTTAGTTTGCTAATTGCTTATCAATATAAGCCATCATAAGCTGAAACACCTCATCAATGTTCAATTCAGAACTATCAATGATGTAGGCATCAGTTGCTGGTCTGAGTGGAGCAACTTCGCGCTCCATGTCACGTTTATCACGCGCCTCAATATTAGCTAAAATATCGTTTATTTTAGCATCCAGCCCCATACCCTGCAACTGCTTTACTCTGCGTTCAGCACGAGATTGGGCTGAAGCGGTTAAATAAATCTTGGCTTGAGCCTCTGGAAAGATGGATGTGGCCATATCTCGACCATCTGCAACCAAGCCCGGTGCTTGTGCAAAAGCATGCTGGCGATCAACCAGCGCAGCTCTAAGCTCAGGAATTGTTGCAACTTTTGATGCAAACTCACCAACTCGCTCAGTTCGAATGGTTTGACTAACATCCTCACCATTGAGCAAGACTTGTGTGCCTTGTGCAGAACTTAAAAATTGTATGTCTAAATGTTTAGCAATTTCGACACATTGACTCAATTCACTTGACAAAGCATCCAACAAATCCTGTTGATGCAATGACAGGCCCAACAAGCGATATAACGCTCCCGAATCAAGTAAATGAAATTGATAATGAGCTGCTATTTTCGCAGCTAGTGTGCCCTTACCCGAACCACTTGGACCATCAATTGTGATTATTTGAACTGTCATTGCTTACCCAAAGTTTGTTATACAGATTTAGCGAGTTTTGAAAAACCTAGTTTAATCGCAGATTTAAGCTGTGCAAGGATTAATTTACTTACAAAAGGTGCACGTGCTTGTAATTCAATCGTATAGGTCACTAACGTTTTATTCGAGTCAATCGGCTCAAACTCAATAATACCCAAATGATGTTTGATGAGTGGATTTTTAATAATCTTGTATTCAATACGCTCATTCACATTCATTAATGTAATTTGCTCTTGCAACAGTTTAATTGGACCAAACCCCATACGACGTACAGAACCAAGCCCATCCGGACGTTCTGGATCTGCTGAATCTTTCACTCGCACAACTTGAACTGGTGCAAAAGCAACGTTATACGTTGAGTGTTTAGAAAGTAAATCAAATACCTGCTCTACGGGTGCATTAAATTCTTTTTTAATCTGAATATTATTCATGGTGGTTCCAACGCCTTATTTGACAATAATTATTGTCATTTCATTTTACATGAAATTATTATTTTACGAATGGATTCATCCCTTTTCTTGTAGACGGGATAGTCGCTTTTGTTCGCGGCGCATTTTAAAAAAGTGACTGAGCTGCTGTGAGCATTGCTCATGTAAACAACCCGACTCAACCAAGAACTGATGATTATAATAACCCGTTTCAAATAATTTACGTGCACTTATAAGAGAGCCAGCTTTCGGCTCTGTCGCACCAAAGACTACTTTTGAAACGCGTGCATGCACCAAAGCGCCCACGCACATAGTACAAGGCTCAAGTGTCACATACATGACCGCATCATCAGGCAAACGATAGTTTTGTGTATTTTGGCAAGCATCGCGAAGTGCTTGAACCTCAGCATGCGCGGTAGGGTCATTTAGCGTAATAGGAGCATTAAAGCCAGAACCAATAATTTTATTTTGACTCACAATGACCGCCCCAACAGGGACTTCACCTTTTGACGCTGCAATAGCAGCCTGCTCTAAAGCAAGCTGCATCCATTCACTATCTATTTTTAAAACATCAGTCATAAAGATTAGATTACATCGTAATGTTTAAGGAGTTCATTCCAGCTTTCAATACTCGTTGTTGGTGGATTACCAGCGAAAATACCCTTTAAGCTATTACTAGCCCCTTGTTTCCAGGCTGGCGACAAGTCTTTATCCACTAAACGCGCACGCACACCCTCAACAAAGTCTGCATGACGGATTTTCCAGTCCGAAATTTGGGTTTCAAGCTCGAACACTTCATTCCAAGAATGAACCTGCTTGCCCCACTGCCATAGCAACCATGTTAATGCAGCAGTTGTTGGTGAGCCTTTTTGTAAGTTCTCACTGGCTTGACGAAGCCAATCGCTACGCGCATCACTTAAACCAACAATAGCATCATAATCATGCTCGAAGTTCACACCACGACATACACTATGAATGACATCCAAAGAGTTCTGTAATGGACCTGGACCTACAGGACGATGCATACTGTTTAATGTGTCATCAATGGCTCTAAAATCACCTGCTGGATAATGACTCCAGTCGATATTAATAACTTTCTCAAGCACCGTATTACGCTGCGCATCACAGATGTGTGTTGCCCAACCAATACCATATGCGCCCGCAGCCGTCATGATTGAACCCGTTAAGCCCGTGAACAAACCAATTGCTCCACGATCCGCCAAGAAACGCGTTGCACCCACATCTGGGTACAAACCAATATTAATTTCAGGCATCGCTAAACGTGAATGCGGTGTCACCAAACGAAATGGCGCGGCCATAAACAGACCTAAACCACCGCCCATGACATAACCTTCACCCCAGACCAAGACAGGCTTAGCATAGTTGTGTAGTAATAAATCTAAAGCATATTCTTGCTCGAAGAACTGATTGGCTGTTTCAACTTCATCGTTAATCACCAGTTGACGAAGTTTACGTACATCACCACCCGCACAGAATGCTTTTGGTGTGGTTGAATCCAACCAAATGGCTTTTACTGCGTCATCGCTATGAAAATCTTGAAACACTTCAAATAAAACTGAAACAATCGTTTCATCTAAAGCGTGAAGTGATTTTGGTCTATTCAGACGAACAATGCGCCAACCATTTTTTGCTTCTTCTACAATCAAATCTGGATGGTAGTTTTTAGAAACGGGAGAATATGTCATGCGTCCAGCTGCCAATCTATAGGCTCAATGCCATGTTGTTTAAGATAATTATTGGATTTTGAAAAAACTTTACAACCGAAGAATCCACCACGATTTGCTGCCAAAGGTGACGGATGTGCCGCCTTTAACACCAAATGCTTTTCTTGATCAATCCGTTGTCCTTTCCGCTGCGCATATGCTCCCCAAAGAATAAAAACAATATGTTCGCGCTGTTCATTCAAAACATCAATCACATGATCGGTAAAATCTTCCCAACCTTGTTTTTGATGTGATGTGGGTTGACCAGCTTCAACGGTTAATACACTGTTCAACAGCAAAACGCCTTGCTGCGCCCAACGAGTTAAATCCCCATGTTTAGGAATATCAATTCCTAAATCTTTATTTAACTCATGGAAAATATTACGTAAAGATGGTGGTAAAGCAAGCCCCTTTTGCACAGAGAAACTGAGCCCATGTGCCTGATTCGGCCCATGATATGGGTCTTGTCCGAGTATTACCACTTTTACATTCGCCAAAGGCGTCGTATTAAATGCATTAAAAATCAGCGCATTTGGCGGATAAATCACTTTATTCGCTTTTATTTCTGTAACAAGAAACTGCTTTAACGCATCCATCTTAGTACTAAGCAAAAAGTCACTTAATCCATGTTTCCAACTGGCATCCAGCTGAATTTTATCAAGCTTGGTTTGCTGTTGTTCTGTTAAAGACATACTTGCGCCTTATTCCCTTACTGTATATTCCGTGACAAATTTCACAGTTTGACTTGCAATTCTACATTCGGATTGTGAAATTGGATACCTTCTTTTAATTTGGTATACATTTCAGTATCCGCCCATTCCGCTTGGATTTGTTCTGAAAACTCGATCTGGCTTAAATCTAAAAGCCCCATCTGTGTATTTTCAATATCTTCAATAAAACTCTGCGCATAGCCCGTATCAGTCTCATGCACAATCACCGAGTACACTTCCACATCGCCTTCACCGTTTTGAGTCACGGTCGACGCGAGTACTTGCTGTGCAAGATAAAAGAAAATACGTGAAAATTGTTCAGCCGATGGCGAAACAGGCAGCGACACCCAACGTGCACTAAATGTTTTACATGCTTGGATATATTCTGGATCGTCGTTTTGCCAAAAACAAATCGCATGATCAAAAGAGTCATAAAGGTCTTTAATCACCCCTTTCAGCAAGCCAAAATCATAAACCATTTGACCATGATCTAATTTTGATGCTTTGAGGAGTAATTCAACTTTATAACTGTGACCATGAATGGAGCGTTTACAACGATCCGATGTACAGTTACGTACAATATGGGCATTTTCAAACTTAAATAACTTACGAATTAACATATGCCGTAATGCAATCAAACTTTCTGAGAATTGACTTTAATTATAAAGCAAAAGTAAACCTATGCTCATTTATTTTATTGTTCAATCCAATTGGTAAATCATATCAGTCTTATATCTATCCTTTAAAACGCTGACATGCTCCGATAGGCCACATATACCGCCTGATCTTTTCGCACCAAATCAGCACTAAACTGACGCTTACGCTCACTCAGCAATACTTCAATTCTAGCTTTAAAATAGTTCGATTGAACCCCGAGAAAATCATTAACAGCAGCCCGCTGAGCCTCGTCCACTTGTTTAAATGGATCAACCTCCCATAGTTCATTAACATTGGAAAAATGCTCCAGATTGGCCTGTCTTTGCTTTTGTAAATTTTGAATAGCAGATACATCCAACTTAGGATCAATGCTAGCCAACACCAGTGCAGGTGCAGTATTTACATTCACCTTTAATTCATTATTCGGCAAAGCACTCACATAAGGTGCAATCAGTTGATAGTTACGCCCCTCAAACCCACGCACCAACTTCAACTGTTCAACATTATAAAAAGCACGATTTGGCGCCAAGTAACCCTGAGCTAAACTTTGATAATAAGCAGATTCAGCACCCATCGGCCCACTGACTTCATCATCTTCATCTTGCCAATCAATCACTGCTTCTGAAAGTTGCGCAGGCAACCCCACACGTACCAACAGTTTTTCAAACCAAAGTTTTGCAGCCTCATTCGGCTTTTTATCCGACTTAACTAAAGCATTTAAATTAAATTTTCCTGACTCATCTTCTAAACGCCCAGAAACAAAACCATCTTCCACTGGAAAAGCAGGCATGGGCTTCGCCCACGTTTCTTGTAGATGATCGACCTCTGCTGCATTTTGAGCATCATCCACCAACAGCTCAGAAAAAAAAGCTTCAGCACTTTTTGCGTATAACAGAGCTTGGTTTTGTCGCATTAAATAACCCGTACTCTCTGCGGTATTGCGCTGATGTTGCGCAATCGTAGCCGCAAGGATGGTTGCTAAAGCCACCATCACCAAAATGGTGATCAATGCAATGCCATGCTGAGAGCGCTTCAAAACATCCACCTATTTACAACGAAGACATTTAAGGAAAAATGGTTTTGCATAGAGTCCGTGAGTTTCATATCCTGCAACTTAATTTTTTTGTTTTAAAAAGTCTGTATTTAATAAACTAAACACCCATTCATAACTCACTTCATTGACAGTGAGGTTTATTTTTAAACCGCGCGGTAGTATTTTTGCCTGAGTTACATCATTTTCACTCAATGCCACCTCAGGCCATTGTGCCATTTCATTGGGATTGAGTAACATAATTTGAAATTGATCAACTGAATCAAGTAAAACACTGGTTTCTGGTTGATCATTACCGGTTTGATTTAAATTTTTATATTTATAACGGTACAGTTTTTTTTCATCTGCTTTGTAAATATATTCAACTCGCTCTTCAGGCGGTATGCCTTGCATTAAAGGATCAGTCACGCCAGTTTTACTAAAGGTCAACTGACCATTTTGCAACATGACTGCGGGTTGAACCTGCCCCGCAACATTGGCAGTAACTGGTACAATTTGCACAGTGTCACGTAACACTTGTTGATATGCTTCTTGTAGCTGACCTAAGCGCTGTTCATGTTGGGTATTACGCTCTTTAATCTTGATCAGATAATCAAAAACCTTCCAACCCAAAGCTGAAAGCACAGCAAAAATCGCGATTGCCACCAATAACTCAACCAAAGTAAAGCCTGAGCGTTTTTTCATGGTTGGCTTCCATCACGATGGTTGAAAAAAACTAAACTCGTAACACCCGAATCTACTTTTCCAGTTTCAGTATTCACCAAGCTCACTTGTACATTGACGCGTTGCACATTAGTACTGATCGTTGCTTGCGCTGATTTATCAATTTGCCAAGTTTCACCTTGTTGGGTGATTTGTTTAGAGGCCGTGCCTTGTAGCCAATCACGATTGATTTCCATCATCGAAATTTCATTCAAGGCAACAAATTGTGACTTAGTACGTAAAATCGCATGTCCAGTAGACTGAGTATATTGCATACCCACTTTGGTTAAAGCGACCGCTGTTGTAGCAAAAATAGCCAGTGCCACCATCACTTCCAGCAATGTAAATCCTGAGTGAGGATTAATGAAATAATGTTTCATCCGAGCGCAAGCTGGCAGACTATTCTTTAAATCTTTAGCTCGCATTTATTTTACCCAAATGATCAATTTCAATTTCTGCACCCACGGGCTCATTGGCATAATAAAATTGAATACGAACAGGTTTTGCTTCGCCATTCCCCAACCAAATCAGTTTAGGTGCACTCTCTTGGGTTAAATCATCGTTTCGGGCTGGGGAAACATCATAGTCTAAGGATTGCACAGCAAAAGAAACATTTTTGGCTAACACTTGCTGCGGGAACTCATTATATTTTTGCCATTTTTGATGATTCAGCATTGCATTATTTTGTTGTTCTGTGGGTATGGTAAATTGAGGATTTTTATATTCAACAACAGCATAAGAAAAATCAGCCACATCGGTCGCAGGATGAACCTCTAGTGCCAAAACACGTGCTTGATCATTTGCCTCACGTGCAATTTTCTGTACATCCATGATAAAAAAATCACGGGCTTGCGCTGCTTTACGTTGATCGACCCCATTGATATTCAACATCACCAATGACGCCATAATGGCCATAATAACAATAACCACCATCAATTCAACCAGTGTAAATCCTTGAATCCTTGAAGGTGGTTTCTGTTTCATACATCCTATCCGCTAAGCAAGATATCCTGCTGCGCCCGTTTGTTTAGGCATCGCCAGAGCTTGGTCAATGTAGGCCACGCGCAAAGTATCACGCGAACCCAAATACCGTTGATAAAAACTAGAGTTCAAAATCGCAGCTGCACCATGCGTTAAAGACCAAATCGATGCCAAATAATCACGAACTGTCATTTGACTTTCTATCGACTCCAAATACCGCTCGGTCATACGGATAATTAAACGTAGACGTTGCTTTCGAATTTGATAAAGCTCAGTAAATAAATGATAGATCCCAACACCCGTTGTCGATAATCGCTCTTCTATTTGATGAAACAGCACCGTGCGTTCAGGATGATGCAAATGATGTAACATAAAAAAAGCAAGATGTTCAGGGAACTGCTTGTCTGTATCTTTAATCATTTCAAGCAACATTTGCTCATTACGAATAATGAGCAACATATAGAGTTCATCTTTACTTTGAAAATGTTTATAGAGCGTACCTTTTGCTAGATCTAATTCCGCAGCCAATGCATCAAGGGTCATCCCTGCTTCGCCATTCTCTAAAAGCAACTGTTCAGCCACTTGGAAAATTAACGCTTCTCTTGCTCGAAACTGAGCCTGACGATCCATTTTCACCCTAGTACTCTCTTATACGCTTTTATCGTTTCAATTTATTTACTTCATGTTGAGAAGGTTTTCAAAGTTCTGTGTTGTGATGAAAGCCATCTCTTCCAAGGACTTATCATATACATCTGCCAAGGCTTTGGCTACATAAGGAACGTACTTTGGCTCATTAGACTTTCCTCTATATGGCATCGGTGCCAAATAAGGACTATCCGTCTCAATTAATAGGCGATCTAAAGGAACTTGCTTCGCCACATCACGCAGGTCTTGCGCATTTTTAAAAGATACAATCCCTGAAAATGACACATAGTAACCGCAGTCTAAGACAGCTTTGGCCGTTTCCCAGTCTTCTGTAAAGCAATGCAAAATACCATGGGTCGATTTTTCGGCGCGAATAATATCGACAGTATCGTGCTTGGCAGAACGGGTATGCACAACAACTGGTTTTTTTACAGCTTGTGAAGCATGAATATGTCGTGCAAAACAGTCTTTTTGCTCAGCGATGAAATCTGTACTATGAAAATAATCGAGCCCAGTCTCACCAATTGCCCAAACTTTTTCAGGCTGTGCCAACTCAATTAAATAGTCTGTGGTTGCACGAGCCATGGTTTCAGGATCTTCACAAGGATGTACCCCGACGCTATAACCGACATCATTATGACGCGCAGCTATTTTTGCCAGTTCTATATGATCATCAATGTCGACTGAAATACTCATAAAGCGATGAACGCCCGCTTCACGTGCCTGCGCTAATGCCAAATCTAAATCCCCATCATAAGGGGTTAAATCTAGCATGGTTAAATGGCAGTGTGTATCTACAAACACAGGCGTTTCCTACTTCATATACTTAATTACATAGTGTAACTAGTTCGCCCTTCAGACTTAATACCTGCAAGCAACTTTTCCGCTTCTGATTTGTAATAAACCCCTTTCTCCCCAGAAAGTTGAATACCAAATCCTTGGAGTTTGATTCCATTTTGCTTTTGCGAAATCCAAATCACTTTACCTGTGAGAGGAATTTTCTGTGCTTGTTCTGGCAATGTTGCCAAAACAAAGACCTCCTCTCCCATCTTTACAGGTTGTTTGGATGGAATAAATAAACCACCACCAACTACAAAAGGCATGTAGCTTGCATATAACGTTGCTTTATCTGGAATATTGGCTTGAATGATTCCGCCCATACGTGGTTGCATAAAATTCCCCTGTTTTAAACATCCATCAACCGAATACACAATTGGTCGAGCACTAAATTAGTTTGTACGTTTTGTTCAATATATTGTTTTGACTGTTGCAACTCAGCATAAATTGAAAACAAAGTTTCAAGTGAATACCGCTCTGCCAGCACACTAAAATCCAAATCAGTGTTTTTTAATTGCTGATTTAGCTTGACACAAATCAAATCTGACAACAAGTACTCAAACATTTGACTAAAATCACTAAATGCCAGCACTTTATTCCACTTGGTTGCAATTGCCATCGGCATATTTTTATCCATCACCAACTTTTGCCAATCTTTTAAAAATTCAGCACGTTGAGGAATCCATTCACTCTCGGACAATGTAATTGCCTGTAACGGCATATGATTAGACAAATTCATCAACAAATGTTGCTGTGCCAAATCGCTATGGGACAAATGCTGATTTAAAAATTGCTCTGCTTGCTGTTCATTTATGCGATCCAAAGCAAAATGTTGCAAACGACTGCGAATGGTTGCAGGCAGTTTTAAATAATGATCTGCCAATAAAATGATAACAACACGATCACCTGGTTCTTCAAGCGTTTTCAATAAAGCATTGGCTGAAGCTGTATTTAAAGCTTCGGCTGGTTCAATAATGATGACGCGCCAACCATCTACCGTTTGCTGTACAAAAGGCAGCAGATCACGAATTTTCTCAATTTTGATCTTGACATTTTGTTTCTTATTGTCTTCATCGGTAGTGATGTGCACATAATTGGGGTGTGTATCCGCCTTTAACCACTGACAACTTCCACACTCCCCACAGGCCAAATGATTTGGCTGCCGCTTCGCACATAAGACCCAAGCAAGAAACTGCTCAGCAAAAATCTCTTTACCACAACCTTTTTTGCCATAAAACAATAAGCCATGACCAATATTAGGAAAGCGCGTAGTTAAAGTTTCCCAAATATTTTGATGCCACGGATAAATCTGCTCAGGCAGCGTTTGTTTCATGTAGATGACCTAAGTTCTATTATGCAAAATGAGCCACATCCATGGCATTTAAACGATCTAAATCTTCTTGTGTATCCACACCTGGTGGTAAGTTCGCTTCTGCGATATCAATGGCAATACGATGTCCATTTTCCAAAACACGCAGTTGCTCTAAGCTTTCGAGCTTTTCAAGTGTACCCATATCCCATGTCACATACTCTTGGAGCAATTTCACGCGGTAAGCATACAAGCCCAAATGACGGAAGGCTTGGTTATGCAACGTTTGTTGCACTTGCTTTGCAGCATCACGGTCATATGGAATAGTGGCGCGACTAAAGTAAAGTGCTTGTTTGTAATTCGACATCACCACTTTAACAATACTGTCGCGTTTAAATTCATCTAACTGCTGAATTGGTTCGCACAAGGTCGACATTGAACAATCGACTTGTGACTCTAAAAGTTGCGCGACTTGCTTGACCAAAGCCGCCGGCAATAAAGGCTCATCACCTTGAACATTGACAATGATATCTTCACTGGCCCAACCCTTAATTTTCGCCACCTCACTTAGGCGGTCTGTTCCCGAAGGATGGTCCGCTGAGGTCAACACTACATCCACGCCTTCAGCCATGCAAAGATCATAAATTCGCTGATCATCCGTTGCGACGCAGAGATCATCAAAACCTTCCACTTTCTTCGCCTGATCAACGACCCGTAAAATCATTTCACGGCCATGAATTTTAAGGAGTGGTTTTCCAGATAAACGTGTGCTTGCGAAACGCGCAGGAATAACAATATGCTTCATAAAAGACCTTAAGAAATTTCAATACCTACAGCGGCGAGCTGTTGATGTAAGGTGTCATAACACGCCGTCGATAACACTGCATCGACAGGAACAACCCAAATATCACGGGCAAAACTAGGGTTTTGTTTTAGCAGCGCTAAAATTTTCACTGCATCTTTTTCAGTGGTAATAATGGGATTGGCATCATCAAAGACCAAATCCTCTAACTCATATTCATAATGATCAGCAAACTCATGACACTGGAACTGCTGCACTCCCATACGCTCTAAAGTACGATAAAAGCGTTGCGGAAAACCTATCCCCACGACCGCATAAAAATCATCTTGCGGATTGAAAGCTTTTGCCTCAGTACTATTCAACAAGTAAGGCTCTGCAACTTCTAAGTGCATGTGCATACTACGTGTAGGATGATCTGCATGTTCAATCACTATGCCTTGATCCAGTCTAGACTTTGGCTCTCGTAAATAACCTTCGGGCAATAACTTTTCATTGCCTAGTCCACGATTATTATCTAGGACAATCCATTCAATTTGGCGATTCAATGCCCAATGCTGAAGCCCATCATCGCTAATGATCAAATCAATGGGATAGTGAGATAAAAGCAGTTCAATACTTTCTTGGCGATTTGGACCCACTGCCATCGGTACATCAGTGGATTGCACGATGAGAGTTGGCTCATCACCTACATTTTCAGGCAATGAGTTGAGATCCACCATAGTCGGAAATGGGCCTTTGGCACCATAACCACGACTGATCACACCCACTCGAATATTCTTACTTTGCAGATAACTCACCAAGTGAATGAGCAGAGGGGTTTTACCACTCCCACCCACAGTAATATTACCAATCACCATGACAGGTACAGGAGCCGTATAGGCTTTTTTAATATTGCACCGATACAACTTACAATTTAGAAGAAAACCACCTCGATATAACCAAGACAGCGGACGAAGCACAATTAACCACTTTGCCTGTGAGTTCCAAGCATTCTGAATAAACTGCGCACCTGACATGACTTAGTTTTCCTCAAAATTACGCTGATGTAGCTGATAGTAAGCACCCTGCTTTGCAATAAGTTCAGCGTGTGTACCTTGCTCTACTATACGCCCTTTATCCATCACCACAATACGGTCCGCATTCTCAATAGTGGATAAACGATGCGCAATTACAATTGTGGTCCGATCTCGCATTGCAGCGTCGAAGGCACGCTGAATAAAGTACTCTGATTCATTATCAAGCGCGCTGGTGGCTTCATCTAATATCAGTACAGGCGCATTTTTCAAAATCGCACGAGCAATGGCTATACGTTGGCGTTGACCGCCCGATAAATTGAGACCTTGTGCACCCAACTTGGTATTGTAGCCTTGTGGTAAAGCCATAATGAAGTCATGTGCATAAGCTGCTTTTGCCGCTGCAATCACCTCTTCATCCGAGGCATTTTCAAGCTGACCATACGCAATATTGTCACGTACAGTGCGATTAAATAAAACCACTTGCTGATTAACCATTGCCACTTGAGTACGCAAGCTATTGATTTCAATATTATGAATATCAACACCATCAAAGAGAATTTGGCCAGAGGTCGTATCTTGAAAACGCACCAGTAAATTCACTAAAGATGTTTTACCAGCACCAGAACGCCCTACTAAAGCGACTGTTTCACCTTCTTTTACACTCAGATTAAAATCATGCAATGCGTGATGGCCATCGGTATAAACCAGATTCACATGTTTAAAGTCAATATTACCTTTCAGTACAGGAGTTAAAGCCCCAGTATTTTTTTCTTCTGGTAAATCTAAAATTTCAAAAACTGAATGTGCTGCAGCCATACCCCGTTGAATCTTTTCATTCACGTCAGTCAACGCTTTAATTGGCTTACTCAACATACCCGCTGCAGTAATGTAAGCCACAAATTGACCTGCACTCGTATCCTGTAAAATCTCTGGGCGTAGTGCGATCCACATGACGATGCTCAAAGCAATGGACATGATTAATTGGACAACAGGACTGTTCAGCTGCTGCACAACCACCATTTTCAGGCCACGACGTAAATTCTCTAAAGATGTATCTCTAAAGCGTTGTTGTTCATAAGCCTGTCCACCAAAACCTTTTACCACCAAGTGACCATTGACCGTCTCTTGTACCACGTGATTGACATCACCCATGGTATCTTGGACTTGAATAGAAAGCTTACGCATGCGCTTTGCCGCTTTACGGATAAGTAAACCAATCAACGGTGCAAAAATCAAAATACACAAGGTCAGACGCCAATTGCTATAAATCAGGTACCCCAACAGTGCAATGGTGATTAGACCTTGTTGAACAATAGTTTTTAATGATTCTGAAGATGCAGCGGTAAGCTGCTCCACATTAAACATGATCTTCGCAGTGATATGACCACTGTTATTATCCAGATAATACTGTGCAGGAAGACGCAATAATTTTGCAAAAACTTCTTGGCGAATATTAAAGACCAGGTTTCTAGAAATGACAGCCGTAAAATACCCCCCCATGAACAAACCCAGCCCACGGAAAAACATTACCACAACAACCAAAATTGGGAACAAGGTTGTAAAACCTTGATCACGGTGTTGAATAGCTTCAATAATTTTTTCAAGTAATTTAGCAACAGAAACCTCTGTCGCGGCATTTATAGCAAAACCGACCACCACAAGAATTGCTACGCCCCAATAAGGTTTTAAATAGCTCAGTAGACGTAGATAAACTTTAAAATCGTGTTTCACTAATAACCTCGAGAAGGCACTTTGGTACTAATATTGATATTTACAAATCCCAACTGACCGGCCACATCCATCACACGGATCACATCCTGATGGGTTGCTTTTGCATCCGCAGCAATCACAAACATTAGATCACGACGGTCATTGGAAATCTGTTTAATTGCGGTATTTAATTCTGAAACATCTTTCGATGCGATAGACTGACCATTAATTGAATAATGCCCTGTGGAATCTACCACCACTTCGATTTTATGATCAAATGTTTTCGGCGGAACCCCTTGCGCATCAGGCAAGGTTAAATTCATACGACTAAATTGATTGAATGTAGTGGTCAGCAATAAAAACACCAAAATAAATAATAAGCAATCAATCATTGGTGTAAGGTTAATATGAACATCTTCAACTTGCGAGCGTTTGAATTTCATACTTCACCTTAGCTCGCTTGTTTCACAACAACATCATCGTGGTTTTCAAGCACAGTTTCTGTTTTCTTATAAAATAAAGCCGCATGAAACAAAGTCGATTGCTGCTCTAATTCAGCAACGTACTCTTGAACCAAACGCTGAAAATAACGATAAGCAAATAATGCAGGAATCGCAATGAACATTCCTGCTGCAGTTGTAATCAGTGCTTTAGAAATCCCTGGAATCATCAGTGTTGGATTACTACTATTCCCAATATCAATCATTAAAAATGACTCGATAATACCTAATACAGTCCCCAACAATCCTAAAAGAGGCGCGACAGCGCTCAATGTTCCTAAAAAATTGATATTTTTTTCAAGATAACCAATTTCTTGAGAAGCTGTTGCTTCCATCTGCGCACGTGCAAACTGTTCACCTTGTGCCTTACTTTGGTAACCAGCTTCCAAAATACGACCCAATGTCGTTGCCTGTAAATCCTGATTTTGTTTAAGTTTAGGCAAAACCATTTGTACGCTTTGCGCTGGGTTTAATAGCAAATCTTTCGGTAAAATAGCGGATTTCTTTAAGCGAATAAAACGCTCTAAGCTAATCGCAACAGTAAAGATCGAACAGAGTACAAGGGGCAGCATAAGCCACCCACCTGCTTTTACCAATTCCCACATAACACTTCCCCAAGTATTTAAAATAGAAAATAAAATTATTCAGCTAAGCAAATATTCAAAATACCATCCAACTCATCTAGTGAATGATAATGAATCGTGAGCTTGCCTTTCCCTTGTTTATTATGATCAATTTTGACATTTGCACTAAAACGATCTGTTAAGCGCTGTGTCAATTGTTGAAGATCTGGTGCAATTTCCGTTTTCGATTTTTCTTGTTTCGGCGCATTGAGATCACGAACATATTGTTCAGTTTGGCGAACGGATAAACTTTTCTCTATCACCAATTCTGCGACTTTCAGTTGATCTTTCCCTTTCAAAGTCAAAATGGCACGAGCATGTCCCATATCCAATAACCCCTGCTGCATAAAGTCTTTAACTTGCTCAGCTAGACTTAATAAACGCAGCAAATTACTGACTGTGGTACGCGCTTTACCTACCGTATCCGCAATTTCTTGATGACTTAAACCAAACTCTTCATGAAAACGTTGTAATGCCATCGCTTGATCAATCGGATTAAGGTCTTGACGTTGGATGTTCTCAATCAACGCCAGTGCAATTGCAACTTGGTCTGTTAAATCACGAACAATGGCTGGGACTTGCGTTAAGCCAGCAAGTTGAGCCGCACGCCAGCGACGCTCACCCGCAATAATTTCATAGGGATGCTTTTCATTATCAATTGGACGAATCACAATCGGCTGCATCACACCATGTTTTTCAATCGATGCTGCTAACTCTTGTAAGTCTTGCTCATTAATAAAACGACGTGGCTGATATTCACCACGCTGCAATAAATGCACATCAATTTGTTTTAGCTGACCGTGATCAAGAGCTTGTGCTTCAAGTTGTAATTTCTCTTTTTGAATGGAACCGAGTAAGGCATCTAAACCACGACCTTTTGCTAGTCCACGTTTCTTAACGGTCATGCGTTACTTCCTTTTTTCACTTTGCTTTTCTTAATCATTTCAGCTGCTAAATGTAAATAAGCAACTGCGCCCTTCGAGCTTTTTTCAAAATAAATCACAGGCAAACCATGCGCAGGTGCTTCAGCTAGACGCACATTACGTGGAATGACCGTGTCATAGAGTTTTTTGCCAAAGTATTGTTCTAATTCTTCAGACACGTCACGTGTCAGTGCATTACGTGCATCATACATGGTGCGCAGAACACCAATAATTTTTAACTCAGGATTCAATGCTTGTTGAATGCGATCAATGGTCTGTGTTAAATCTGCCAAGCCTTCCAAAGCATAGTATTCACACTGCATTGGAATCATCACGCCATCCACCGCTGCCAGTGCATTAACTGTGATCAAGCTTAAGCTGGGCGCACAGTCCACAATGATGTAGTCATATGTTTGTTCAATTTCTTGCAACGCATCACGCAGAATAAACTCACGCCCTTCTTGCTCAGCAATCGCAAGTTCAACGCCTGCCAAATCACGGTTTGCACCCAAGACCTTATAACCCACTTCCGCCTTGGTAATCGCAGTCTCTATAGGCACTTCACCCAGTAAAACATCGGTCACTGAATACAGTAGGTCATTTTTTTGAATGCCTGAACCCATGGTCGCATTGCCTTGCGAGTCCATATCAACCAATAAAACCCGCTTTTTAAGTACTGCTAAAGATGCAGCCAAATTTACTGCGGTTGTGGTTTTACCTACACCACCTTTTTGGTTAGCAATCGCAATAATTTGTGCCATGACCCGCCCAATCCTTTGAATTTTTTTAGATACGTTTTAATAAAAGTAAGTGTCGTTGTTCGTCCAAACGTGGAACTTTTAACGCAATAATGTCACAACTAAATTCGTTTTTGAACGCTTCAACTTCGTCATGCGGAACCAAACCTTTCATAGACGCAATGATGCTGTCTGGGTGCATATAAGGCTTCGATGCATTGATAAAATCGGTTAAAGAGGCAAATGCACGACTGGTAATCACATCAAACTGACCCAAATCATGGATGCTATCTTCATTTTCAACACGCGTTTGAACTGCAATTACATTGGTTAATTTTAAGTCTGCAATAAACTGCTTTAAAAAACGAATTTTTTTGCCATTGGAATCAAGCAAAACACATTGGCGCTCAGGTTGGCATAGAGCAATAATCATGCCCGGCATACCACCGCCTGTACCAATATCCAGCAAACGACCTTTCGGCAAATCTTTTAAAATACTTAAACTATCTAATAAATGCTTCACCAGCATTTCTTTAGGATCGCGAATCGCTGTTAAATTGTAAGCTTTGTTCCACAGCACAAGTGCGTCTTGATACTTCAGCAATAAATTTAATGCTTCTTCACTCAAATCTAAGCCAAGCTTTTGACTACCTTGCTTTAAGTCTTGAAAAAATGGATGCATAAAGAAGACATCTCAATAAAATTAAACTGAAGTATACCGATTTCTCAGCCGTGGAACAGTAGCTAACGCTTAGTGATTATGCACTTAAACGTACATACCTTGACGAATCTGTAGATCTAGATCACTTAATCGCTCAGGTGTGCCAACATCCACCCATGCGGCTTGCATTTTCTCGGCAGAAATTTTTCCAGCAGACATCGCTTCTTTTAGCAATGGAGCCAACGGACGCTTACCTGCTTCCAATCCCTTAAACATCTGTGGATGTATAACTGCAACACCACTATAAGTCAGTGCTTCGCCTGACTGCTCTTGTTCAAAGGTATAAGCACGCCCTTGATTTAAGATAAAGTCGCCTTTGGGATGTTGTGTCGGGTTGGGTACAAATACGAGATGCGCAAAATCGGCGTCCAATTGCACATCAAGTAAAGATGCAAAATCAAAAGTGGTCCAAACATCGCCATTCACTAAAATAAACGGTTCTGTCCCCAACAGTGGTAGAGCATTGATAATACCACCCGCTGTTTCAAGCCCCTCTTCTTCACGCGTCCAACGAATAGTCACTCCAAACTGCGAACCATCGCCAAGTGCACCAATCAAGACATCGGCCAACCATGCAGAATTGATCACAATTTCTGTGACCCCAATTTGCTTGAGTTTTTCAATATGCCAAACGATCAGTGGTTTGCCACCAACTTCAAGCAGAGGTTTCGGTTTATATAATGTTAAAGGACGCATACGGTTTCCAAGCCCCGCGGCCAAAATCATTGCTTTCATGCTGCAACAACCTCATATTTGCCATATTTTGCTTCAAATTTCGGCATCACTTTATCGCAAATAAATTGCATGAAAGGTTGTAATTCTGCATAAGGTTTGCTTTCTTCGAGTAAATACCACATCACACGTGGTAAATCTTTCAGATAACCTGATTTTCCATCACGTTCAAATAAACGCACAAAAATACCTAAAATCTTAATATGCCGTTGTATGGCCATCATGTCAGCATCTTGCTTAAACTGTTCAAAATCACGCCCTTCTTTGGCAGAAGCTGGCAATAGGTCATAAAACACTTTAAACCAATGATAAACGCGCTCAGGATTCCATTGCACATACGCATCACGTGTAATTGAGATCAGATCATAAGTATCGGCACCAATCACAGCATCCTGAAAGTCAATTACGCCTTGCTCTTGCTCATCTACCAAAAGCATGAGATTACGACTATGGAAATCACGATGTACAATCACTTGAGGCTGAGCCAAAGCAGCATTGGCTAAAATTGCAAATGTACGTTTAATCAGCGCAGACTCATCATCAGAAGGTTGAATCTGTAAACTTGGCAATAACCAATCTGTCAACAACGACATTTCGGTCATTAACTTCTCATAAGAATAAGCTGGGAAATGACCTTCACCATCAATAGATTGCAATTGAATCAACTGTTTAAAACTTTGCTCATAATGTGCATCGACAGTCTTGTCATCGAGCTGTGTAGACAGTAGCACATCACCAAAATCTTCAAGCAATAAGAAGCCTTGCTCCAAATCTTTCGCCACAATATGTGGTACACGAACACCGTTCGTATCAAAAAATTCATCAATCGTCACAAAAGGCACACAATCTTCTTTTTCTGGTGGTGCATCCATCAGCATAAATGTTTTATTATTCAACTTGATTCGTGCATAACGACGGAAACTTGCATCGCCTGCTAAAAAGTTAATTTCAAATTGATCTGAACCAAGTACAGATGAAATCCATGTTTGTATCAATTGTTCACGTTGTGTATTCATTTGCGATAAATTCTAATACAGGCTGAGTTTTTAAAGTGCTAAGTGTAGCCACTTATCAACTTTTTCTCTATGATGCGACAATAATTAATTGCGTTTTAAGCATACTTGGTAAATGAGACACATGAAGCATCAGTTTAAATTTAATCCTTTAGCGACTGCGATATTTACCCTTCTTTGTGGTAGCTCAATCACAAGCTATGCTGCAACACCAACCACGTCTATTTCAGACGAACAACAATCGCTAAAACAAGCACTACAAGAAAGCTATCCTGGGCAAAAGTTTTTTGAACAATACTATGTCGATAAGTCATCTCCTGAAGCTCAACAGCGCCAAGGTCGTTACTTAAGCTCCGCGTATTGCCAAGGCACATGGTTAACCCCTGTAAGCCCTGAAACCAAAGCTGCTGACGCAGCCAATGCGACATCCACCATTACAGCGGACTATGGTCACTACAACCCACAAGGTGACTCTGTTCTTGAAGGTAATGTTCTGATTGATCAAGAAGGTCGTCAAATTCGTGCCGATAAAATCACCATTGACCAGACTCAGACTTTTGCCAATGCTGAAGGACGCGTGCAAATGGCGCAAAGTGGTTTATTAGCGCAAAGCGACCAAATCAATTACAACCTAAAAACTCAACAAGGCGATCTGAAAAACAGTTTCTATATTTCAGAAGAACAACATGCGCATGGGCGGGCTGAACAAATCCTACGTGAGTCACAAACGACCACCACGCTAAAAAATGCAACTTATAGCACCTGCCCACCAGAGCAATCGCCAACATGGAAAATCCAAGCAGACGAAATTAAGTTAAATCAAGAAACTGGCCGTGGTGAAACACGCGGCACAAAACTTTATGTTAAAGATGTACCCGTTCTCGCAGTTCCTTATTTCAACTTCCCGATTGATGACCGTCGTACTACCGGTATTTTGACACCAAGTTTTGGCTTCACCAATGATGGTGGTGTCGAGCTTGCAGTACCTGTTTATCTCAACTTAGCACCTAACTACGACGCGACTGCTACGCCACGCTATATCAGCGACCGCGGCCCAATGTTTGAGGGTGAGTTCCGCTATCTAACCGAAAACTTTGGTTCAGGTCAAATTTGGGGGGGTTACTTAGCTTCTGACCGAAAATATGACGATGAAGACCGTAAAGATTTGCACTTTTTACATAACTGGCAAATCAATGAACAGTTCTCAACCAACCTTGAATATAACTATGCTTCAGACAAAGACTACTTTACTGACTTAAGCAATAACCCAAACACCAAGACAGACTTAAACCTGCGTCGTGCTTGGGAGTTAAACTATAAAAATGGAATTCCTGGTCTAAAAGCCCAACTGAAAGTTGAAGACTTCCAAACACTAGACGAAACTACACCCTACGTTGACCGTCCGTATGCACGTTTACCACAGTTCTTACTCAACTATAAAGCAGGCAACGCTCTCGGTTTAGAGTACGAGTTCAACAACGATACGGCTTACTTTAAAAAGGACTTTGGGGCTATCGACGGTGATACCAACGATAGCTTTGAACCAAGCGGCACCCGTGTCTATAATGACTTTTCTGTACGCTACAACTACCGTACACCGTGGGCTTTCGCCATTCCTGAAGTATCTATTCGTAATGTGAACACATTCTACGATCAAGACACCATCAATGAGTTTGACAACACCAACCGCTCATCGAACGACAAATCTTATGTCGTGCCACAGGTGACTTTTGATGCAGGTTTAACCTTTGAAAAAGAAGGCACTTTCTTACAGACGTTAAGTCCACGTATGTTCTATGCCTATGCACCCTATAAAAATCAAGATGACGCACCAAACTTTGACTCTGCAACAGCATCGATCAACTATGATCAGTTGTTTAGTGCAAATCGCTTCTATGGCCATGACCGTCTAGAAGACAATAACTTCTTGTCACTGGGCTTAAGTTATAGCTTATTTGATACTGTGGGTTTAGAACGCTTAAAAGCCAGTGTGGGCCAAAGCTATTATTTCGAAGACCGCCGCGTAACGCTTGACCAAACAGCAGATGTCTTTGACAGAGAAAATCACTCTGGGCCGATTGTCAGCGTATCTAGCCAGCTCTCGCAAAACTTTACCCTCGGTGCAAACTCAGCATGGATGGCGAATGGCGATAATGCGCAACGCGACTTACAACTTTACTTTACGGGTGATAAAGGCAACCTCTATAACGTTGGCTATTTCTATCGTAAAGAAATTGCAGATCGTCAAGAACATTACGACCAAGTGGTTGCATCTTTTGTACAACCTATCCATAACAACTGGCGTATTATGGGCCACGCTCAATATGACTTAGACAACAATGTCGCTCGTGAATACCTCCTTGGTGTCAATTACGAGTCTTGCTGTTGGGGGATCTCCGTTTATGGTCGTGAGTACTATAACGACTTGGATGACGTCAATGCTGCAGGTGTAGAACCTAAACGTGCAATTATGGCCGAAATTACGCTTAAAGGCTTAGGCGGACTCAACAGTAAACTTTCATCATTACTAGAAAATCGTATTCTAGGCTTTAACAATATTAATCAGACTTGGACAGACCGTTAATGAAGACAAAACAGTTCAAACAATTTTTTAAAGCGAGTGCTTTGGCTTTAGCTCTCGCAACCGCTATTCCAACTTTTGTACATGCGTCGGATGAAGTTGTTGCTGTTGTCGATAACAGTGTCATTTTGAAGAGTGACTTAGAAGCAAGCATGGCTGAGCTCAAACATCAACTTGAGAGCCAAAAGAAACAAGTCCCACCAGAGCAATATTTGGCACAACAAGCATTAGAGCAACTGATTATTCGTCAGACTCAGCTTGAACAAGTGAAGCGTTACAACATTCAACCTGATGAAAAAAGCTTGAATGAAGCGGTTTTAAATGTTGCAAAACAATCTGGTAGCACAAGCCTAGAAGCATTCCAACAAAAGCTCGATAAAATGGCACCGGGAACCTATGCTTCTTTGCGTAGTCGCGTTGCTGAAGATTTAGCAATCAATCGTTTGCGCCAACAAATCGTTACCTCCCGTATCCAAATTTCAGACCAAGATGTTAAAAACTTCTTAAATACCCCACAAGGTCAAGCAGCACTTGGCAATCAAGTACATGTGCTACATGTGCGTGTTTCAGGTGACAATGCTGACGCTGTGGCGAAGCAAGTCAAAACTGTTCTAGCAAACAACAATGACGTCGCTGCAATTGCTAAAAAGCTCAGTACTGCTGGCACCAAAGTTGAAGGTGCAGATATGGGCTTTAGAGCACTTTCTGACATCCCTAGCGAGCTTGCAGCACGTGTGAGTCCACTCCAAGTGGGACAAACCACAGATTTAATTACAGTACGAGATGGTGTACATCTTTTAAAACTAGTTGAACGTAAAGGTGCTGAGCAAAAAGCGATTGTGCCTCAATACAAAGCACGCCATATTTTGATCCAACCCTCTGAAGTGGTTAGCCCTGAAAATGCTAAACAAATGATCGAAAGCCTGTATAACCGCGTTCAAAAAGGTGAAGACTTTGCAGTCTTAGCTTCAACCTACTCTAATGACACAGGTTCAGCACGTGATGGCGGGAGTTTGGGTTGGGTCAGCCCAGGTGTGATGGTTCCTCAGTTTGAAGAAACCATGAAAAATACACCGGTAGGTCAAACTAGTAAACCTTTCCAAACCCAATTTGGCTGGCATATTCTTCAAGTGACTGAAACACGTCAACAAGACATGACTGCTGAATACCAAGAGCGTATGGCACGTCAAATTTTAGGTGAGCGTCAATTTGATGCAGAGCTTGATAGCTGGTTACGTGAAACCCGTAACAGAGCTTATGTTGAAATTAAAGATCCGAACTTAGACCGTAAGAACAACAAGTCATAAGTTTGGATACATAGAAAGACCAGCATTTATGCTGGTTTTTTATTTTCCACTTGGATGAAAACTAAAAATTAGGTATAAAAAAAGCCTCTCATGTGAGAGGCTTTTTTAAACAATCAATTAACGATTATTTTCGTCATCTTGAGTGTCTTCAAATTTTGATTCGCCATCAAAACCAGTCGATTGACCACCGAAGCCACCTTGACCACCGAAGCCACCTTGACCACCGAAGCCACCTTGACTACCAAAGCCACCACCTTGACCACCAAAGCCACCTTGACCACCGAAGCCACCTTGTTGACCGCCAAAGCCGCCTTGTTGACCGCCAAAGCCGCCTTGTTGACCGCCGAAGCCGCCTTGTTGACCGCCGAAGCCACCTTGTTGACCGCCAAAGCCGCCTTGTTGACCAGCGCCAGCAGGTGCACCAGCAGGACGCGGGTTACGTGCAGGAACAACTGTAGAAATTGCATGCTTGTAAACCATTTGGCTTACTGTATTTTTTAATAAAACAACATATTGGTCGAAAGATTCAATATGACCTTGTAACTTAATACCGTTTACAAGGAAGATAGAGACAGGAATACGTTCTTTACGGAGAGAATTTAAGAACGGATCTTGCAAAGTTTGACCTTTAGACATGTTATAACTCCAAAAAAATTTAAAAATCAGCGCAAAAAACTATCTTTATTTTTCAATTAAAAATTATAAAAAAGATAGTAGCTAAATTTTGCTTTATCCGTAGCAGTTTCGCAAGTCTTCTTGTGCCTGCGTGATAGTACAATACGTTGTAAATTTATGTGCCTCTTGCAAAGATCTTAACCAAGTGTATTGACGTTTGGCAAGTTGTCGTGTCGCAAAAAGTGCTTTATCCTCCATTTTACGTTGTTTTTCGACAGTTTTATCTCCTTTCTGTAAAAATTCGAGTGCTTGTCGATACCCAACTGAGCGCATAGAGGGTAAATTTTCATCTAAATCGTATTTTTTCATAAGTGCTTCCACTTCATTTAAAAATCCGATGTCCCACATAATTTTCAATCGTTGTGCAATTCTTTGGTGCAATTCGGCACGGTCTGGCATCAAAGCATAATTATGAAAATTATAGCGATAAGGCACGTTTTTAGGTTGTTCAGCTTGAAGTTTAGTAATAGGCTGCCCTGTCAATTTGTAAACTTCTAAAGCGCGAATAATCCGTTGTTTATCACTCACTTTAAATTTTTCGCCCGCCAGTGGATCCACACTGCATAATTCAGCATAGACCGCAGACCAACCCTCACTCTCACCTTTTGCTTCTATTTCAGCACGAACAGCATAGTCTGCGCTCGGTAAATTGCTTGAAAGACCTTCTAAAAGTGCCTTGAAATAGAGCATAGTCCCACCCACCAAAATCGGAGTTTTACCTCGCGCATGCATGTCATCAATTAAACCACATGCATCTTCAACAAAGTTTGCAGCCGAATAGACTTCTAATGGGCTAATAATATCGATAAGGTGATGTGGATATTGCAGCAACTCTTCTTTAGTCGGCTTTGCTGTACCAATATCCATATCCTTAAAAACCAATGCTGAATCTACAGATATCAGTTCAAAATTTCCTTGCTCATAGAGCTGACATGCCAAAGCAGTTTTACCACTTGCAGTTGGCCCCATTAAATTGATGACCGGCAATTGAGTTGACATGTAAAACTACTCTCCTCGAGCAAAAAGCTTATCTAGTTGAGCCAATGGAAACGCACGCCAAGTTGGGCGACCATGGTTACATTGGCTGGCAAATTCAGTTTGTTCCATTTGACGAAGCAAAGCATTCATTTCAGAAAGACCCAAAATGCGATGGGCGCGAACAGCACCATGACAGGCCATACCCGCTAGAATTTGATCACGCTTTTGCAGTAAGCCCTGCGCTTCATCATTTGGATCTAAATCGTTCAGTAATTCAGGTACCAGCGCCTCAAAATTGGCTTTATGTAAAATCGCAGGCACACCACGAACAATGACCTGCTCATCGCCATATTGATCAATTTCAAGACCTAAACGCGCCAATTGATCTTTGAGCTCTTCCACTCGTATCGCTTGCATTCGCGTGATATTAATCACTTTGGGAATAAGTAACTGCTGAGAAGTCCAAAACTCTGGTTTATCCCACGCTGACTTCATTTGCTGTAGCAAAATACGCTCATGCGCTGCATGCATATCAACAATAATCAGCCCTTCTGTATTTTGAGCCAGCACATAAATACCATGCAATTGTGCAATGGCAATTCCCAACGGATGCTCATCGACTTTAGTGCTTTGCACTGTAAAATCAGCCAAAGACTGAGCTTGATCAACAGCAGATGAAGCATCACGCAGAGGTGCTAAATAGCTTTGCAAGGCATTATTGAGCTGTTGTGAGCCCTGATAGCGTGAAGGTTGCGCCGAATAATGGACACCTTGTGGTTGATTTGAACTAAAGTCAGTGAGCACATCCGATGGGGCTTGCTCACCAGTTTGTGCAGACTCAACACGACGATGCAACTGCAAAGGCTCTTGATAACGAGGCTGCACAGACATCGAAGCTTGATTCTCTGCAATCTTCATTGCATCAGATAAATCTGCGGTTGCCGTTTGAAACTGCGATAAAGTCTCTTTGGCATAGTGACGTACAAATTCATGTACTTCACGTTGATTCAAAAAGCGAATTTCATGTTTGGTCGGATGTACATTGACATCAATATTTTCAGGGTCTACTTCCAGAAAAAGCAAATAACCCGCATGCTGATGTCCATGCAAAATACCATCATAAGCCATACGCAGCGCATGAGAGATGGTTTTATCTTTAACAATTCGACCATTCACATAAACATACTGTAAGTCAGCCTGAGCCCGCGCATCCGAGGGATGTCCCAACCAACCTGTTAAACGCATGTTGATGCTATCTGCATCCATCCAATAAGCATTTTCAGTAAATGCACGCCCTAGCAACTGCTGTACGCGCTGAAAACGTAGCTCACCACTATCTGCAATCGGCAAATTCAATTTGATGCTTTGATTATGTTCAAGCACAAAACGAATATCGAAATGCGTCAGCGCTAAACGTCGGACGATTTCCTCAATATGACCAAACTCTGTGCCAGGTTTTTTGAGGAATTTTCGACGTGCAGGCACATTAAAAAATAAATCTTGTACCCGAATATGCGTACCTTTAGGCGCAGCTACAGCCTGAATCTCTTGACGATCAAATGCAGTTCCATTGACTTCAACTTGATAGCCAATTCCATCATCCACCTGACTACTGGTCAAGGTTAAACGCGAAACCGCTGCAATAGAAGCCAAAGCCTCTCCACGAAAGCCTAAACTGACAATTGCATGTAAATCTTCAGCGGTTTGGATTTTACTGGTCGCATGTCGCATCACCGCCAAAGGGAGATCTTCAGCGTGAATCCCTCGACCATTGTCCATGATTTCAATTAAAGTACTGCCGCCTTGCTCTACCCGAATAATCAGCTCTGTCGCACCTGCATCAATCGAGTTTTCAAGTAACTCTTTGACCACAGACGCTGGACGCTCAATGACTTCACCTGCTGCAATTTGGTTGGCTAAAGCAGGATTCAAAGTATGAATACGGCGTATCTTTAAATCATCATGCATTGTTTAATTGGCTCTCTAAAGCTTGTAATAATGCTACTGAATGGAAACTTAAGGTAGCAGACCGTGTCAGTTCATCTTCAGATTTTTGAATATCAATAATTATGTCTGCCTGAGGGATTTCATTGCCCCCTTTAGACGGCCATTCAAACAAAAACAATGCATTGGGCGTTTCCAAATAGTCACGAATGCCCATTAGCTCCAGTTCATACGGATCGTTTAAACGATACAAGTCAAAATGAAAAATATCACGCTCTTGAACTTGGTACGGTTCAACCAAGGTATAGGTTGGGCTTTTCACGGAACCTTGATGACCTAAATACTGTAAATAATGGCGTGTTAGCGTAGTTTTGCCCGCACCCAAATCCCCAATTAAATACACCACACCCGTCGTAAAATGCTGTGCCAAAATTTGTGCTAAATTTTGGGTATCTTGTTCATTATTGAGCGTTAAATTAAATGAATACTGCATAATACTCACGACAAGTGACAAAAGAACAATTATGATAGCACTGGACTCACAAAATGCCCAAGCCACAAGCTTGAAATCTCGTATTTAACTGCACCAACCGATTAGATATTGCCTGCACATCATGTTCACCATAAAACCTGCTGAATTTTGCCCTCCCATGCTCAATGGCGTGAGCGCAAGTAAAGTGTTTCTGCCTAAATTAAAGCCAGCACCACACACCGTATTGGCTTATTTATCTGACCAATTTCCGCATATTGAAGCAACTGAGTGGCAGCAACGTTTTCATGATGGTTTGGTCTATGACGCTGTAGGTAATGTACTCCATACAGATTCGGCATATCTTGAAAATCAGCATGTGTTTTATTACCGCTTTTTAGCGCACGAAATTGAAGTGCCATCTCAGCATGAGATTTTATTTGAAAATGATCATTTCTTAGTGGTGGATAAGCCGCACTTTTTGACCATCAGTCCAACGGGGCAATATGTTCAACAAACCCTATTGGTGCGCCTGAAAAAACAAACAGGCATTGAGCATTTAACGCCCATCCACCGCCTTGACCGTGAAACCGCTGGCTTAGTGATGTTTTCCAAATGCATTCACAGTCGAGGGATGTATCAGCAAATGTTTGCAGAGCGACAGGTTCAAAAAACCTATCATGCGATTGCACCTTTTAACCGCGAACTCAAATTTCCACGCATAGTAAAACTACATATGCAAAAAGGTGAACCGTTCTACACCATGCAAGTCCTAGACGAAGCACCGAACAGTGAAACTGAGATCTTGCTTTTAGAACATGATGAAACATGGGCAAAATATGAGCTTAAACCCGAGACAGGGAAGCAACATCAACTCCGTGTACACCTCAACTTCTTAGGTCTTCCGATTAAAAATGATCCGTTCTATCCTAAAGTTGTACATAAAGCCGACTATGATTTTAGTCAGCCTTTACAGCTATTAGCTAAGCATCTTTCATTTAAAGATCCAGTAACTCAACAGCTTATGCAGTTTAGCTCCAATTCTGAATTGACATTGTAATCTGCTTGTCATTACAAAATAATTTAAAATTCCATTGTATGAATATTGAAATTACAATGGAATTGATTAAAATAACTTCTACCCTTAAGTCGTTCAAATTATTTAAAAAATCATGAGAAAAACAGAAGTCTATCAAATTCGACTCGATTCCCAAGAAAAGAAACAAGCTTTTGCAGTGTTTAAACAACTGGGAATTACGCCTGCGCAAGCCGTTCGTTTGTTCTTCAGACAAGTGGTTTTAACCAAATCCATCCCATTCTCAATTGAAAACCAGAACATCAATCTTGAACAGCTGATTAAGCTACGTAAGCTCAAGCAAGAACAAAAAGCGGTTGATCACATCACCAGCGCAGACTCAACTGCAACCAATGATTTATTTGCAGACGATGAACATAGTGATCTTTTTGAAGAATTAGCGGCAATCTTGGGAGAAAGTGACAAAACTTAACAGTGTTGCATTTCTAAACAAATTTTAGAAATATCCCTTTCAAAACTTAGGTATGCTTCATGTAAATATTATAAATACAGCATGGAGTAATACATGATCGTTAGACGTGCCACTTTAGAAGACTTAGAAAAACTTGCTGTATTATTTGATGAATATCGCCAATTTTATGGTGCATCTTCCAACTTAGCGCTTTCCCAAAAGTTCCTTAAACTTCGCCTTGAAAACGAACAAAGCGTCATCTTCATTCATGTCAAAGACGATGTGATTACAGGTTTTGTGCTGCTGTATTTAGGCTTTTCTTCTGTGGCCTGTGCAACTTATTATATTTTAGATGATGTTTATGTTTCTCCACCGCATCGTCGCCATGGCTCAGCAAAACAATTGATTGATACCGCGATTTTGTTTGCGCGACACGAAAAAGCCATTCGTATTACGCTTGAAACGCAAAAAAATAATTATCAATCCCACAGCTTATATGAAGCAATGGGCTTTGTAGCGGATAATGAATTTAAGACCTATCATTGCTTTCTATAGCATTCAGCGTCTAAAGACCTTCACTCTCAAGATCATTGCGTGTCTTGGCTAAAGCCACTTGTTCTGCATTTAAATAGATCCAATGCCCTTCGACTAAATCTGGTATCCCCGTTAAGTCGAGCGCTCCAATTTGCTGACGATGCAAGCTCTCAACTTTATTTCCCACTGCCGCAAGCATACGTTTCACTTGATGATATACCCCTTGATGCACGGTCATTTGCAGTTCGCATTCAGCTAAGCGTTTTACATCCGTTGCAGCAAAGCTCCCTTTTTCATTTCGCAGCTCCACCCCTTGCTCCAACTGTTGGACCTGTTCATCTGTAACAGGGTCGGCAGTTTTCATCCGATACACTTTTGCCACATGCTTTTTAGGATGTGTCAATGCTTGTAAAAACTGACCATCGTCGGTGAGTAACAATAAACCTGTGGTGTCTTGATCTAGACGACCTACACACTGAATGCCACGATTCAAGAGCACATCGTCAAACAAATCAAAAACACTAAAATGATGTGTCGCCTGATGTGAGCATTCATAGCCTTGAGGTTTATTTAAGGCGATATAGACTTTTTCGCGGTATTCAAAGCTCTTGCCATGTACCTTGTAGTTCAAAGCATCCAATTTGAGTTTATATTTAGGGTCAGTAATGATCTGCCCATCAATTTCAATGGCTGCATTTTTAATCAACTGTTGGCAATGCTTTCGCGAACCAAATCCTTGCGACTGCAACATTTTTTCCAACAGCATCAGCACACCACATTTTTAAATAAAGGCTCATTTTATACTGAAATACAGGAACATCAATCAAAGTACTTGGATCATTCGGCAAAGTGGCTAAAAAAACGTTACAATGCACATGTTTTTTTGACCAGTCTCTCCCCTATGCCGAACTTAGATTTGAATCTGATCGTCCTCTTGATCCTGCTGGCTTGTGGTATTTTCAGTCACAACTCTGCGGTAACCATTGCTGCTGCAGTACTCATTATTTTGCGGATGACACCACTGAGTGAATACTTCCCACTCATCCAACAACATGGATTAAATATCGGGATCATCATTTTAACCATTGCAGTTTTAGTGCCGATTGCAAGTGGTAGAATTAGTGGTGAAAGTATTTTTAAATCTTTTTTAAGTGTCAAATCATTACTTGCCATCGCCATTGGTGTTTTGGTTGCATGGCTAGGCGGGCGCGGCGTAAAACTGATGTCAAACCAACCCGATGTTGTTGCAGGCTTACTAGTCGGAACCGTTGCAGGAGTGGCTTTACTACGTGGCGTTCCAGTCGGCCCACTCATTGCGGCTGGGTTACTTACCCTAATCATTGGTACAGGACAGCCCTAGCCTAGCGAATACAAAAAAATCCAAATTCTCAAGCTAGGCTGGATTGATCTGTATTTGCTGCCTTTAAATTTGACTTCTTTTTATAGAAAGTCCACTCAATATAGCGCTATGAATAAATATTCATCGTGTAGAACCTTCAGAGTTCATATGAATATACGCTTGCTTAGTTCACTTATAACTTTTTTGAACAACCAAATTTTAATGTGATAAAGAACGTATAATACTTTTCATTTTCTCGTCTATTTATGTCCTCTCAAGAAAATAGCATCCCACCAACGAGTCACTTATCTGTCATTATTTTGGCATTAGCACTCGGTGGTTTTTGTATTGGTACGACTGAATTCGTTGCGATGGGACTCATCCAAGAGATCTCACAAAGTTTCAATCTCAGCATTCCTGTCACAGGGCATTTTATTAGTGCCTATGCTTTAGGTGTGACTATTGGCGCACCTGTGATTGCCATTTTGGCCGCAAAGGTTCCGCGTAAAACGCTCTTAATTGGCCTCATGCTGTTTTATGGTATCGCCAATGCCAGTACAGCACTCGCAAACAGCTATGAGTCTATGTTGGTCTCACGTTTTATTGCAGGTTTCCCTCACGGCGCTTACTTTGGTATTGCCGCTTTGGTGGTTGCAGAGTTTGCTGGAAAACAAAAGCGTGCTTCGGCAGTCGCCATGCTCATGATGGGGCTGAATGTCGCGACCGTGATTGGTGTGCCTTTTGCGACATGGCTGGGTCAGCTGTATGGTTGGCGGGCAGGTTTTGAGTTTTCTGCATCTATCGCATTTTTGACTGTGGTCGCAATTTGTTTTGGCCTACCCAAAATGCAACTGGATCACACAGCCAGCATTCAAAATGAGCTGCGTGGACTTAAAAATACACAAATGTGGCTCACGCTTGCTGTCGGTGCAATTGGATTTGGTGGGCTGTTTTCTGTCTATAGTTATGTATCACCTATTTTGACTGAATATACCCATGCTAGCATTCAAGTCATTCCGTTTGCACTGGCATGTATTGGGCTCGGGTTGGTCGTCGGCGGTGTTGTCGCAGGACACTTTGCCGATAAAAACTTAAACAAGGCGATTATTTGGGTCTTAGTTTCCAATGCCTGCTCTTATGTACTTTGTGCCCTGTCTATGGATCACCTTGCCACTGCTTTTATTGCACTCTTCTTGGTTAGCTTCAGTATTGCAGGCTTGGGGCCTTTACTACAAACCCGCTTAATGGATGTCGCTGGTAATGCACAAGGCTTAGCAGCTTCGCTGAATCATTCTGCATTTAATATTGCCAATGCTTTTGGTGCTTTTCTGGGCGGCTGGTTAATTAGCCAAGGTTTAGGTTGGCTAGCTCCAATCTGGGTCGGAGTTTTACTAAGTTTAGGTGGGCTGATTATTTTATTGTTGGCTTTTCAGCATGAGAAAAAGTTGATATCCGCATGTAAAAGCGATTCAAATCAGACTTGTTAACCCCCAATAAATGACTTTATCTAAAACAATAAGCGTGCGTAAGAACTCAATCGTATTGTTATGCACGCTTTTACAATCCATCATTCAGATTAATGTCAGATCATTAAAAATCTTAATGGCATTTTTTTTAAACTCTAAATTTTATTCGATACGCGATAACGTCATCCGCAAGCTGCGGTAAGAATAAAAGCAAAGCTTTTATTTGCAGCCCAAGGCGATGTAATCGCCTTTAATATGGACTGTTTGTTCAAATGACCAATGTGTTTCTTTTGGCGAAAAAAAGAACTCCAAAATTGAACTTAAAAACGGTGAGACTCCGCAGTTAAGAAGTTCAATACGAAACACCTTAACTGACTGGCATAATCATTCAGGTAGCTTTTTCCCGCAGTGTGGACAATAGGCATATTGCTCACGCTCTTGCCTTAAAGATTCTTCTTTTTGTTCACGAATGAGCTGTAAAATAATATCGTGTGTTTGCTCTTTGGTCAGCCCAACTTCTTTACGAACTTCTTCAATTTTTTCTGTCTCCAAGACAAAATCAATATCGCTATTTTGGATTAGTTCTCGAAATCTGAGTTCAAGTTTTTCTTTACGCTGCTCAAGTTCATTGGCCAAACCATTCGCCAAAATACCCGCAGGTAATGCCGCTAAACCTACACCTAAGATAGTAATAATCGCACCAAGAAAGCGTCCTAACGGCGTAATAGGTGTCACATCGCCATAACCGACGGTGGTCAATGTAACCACGGCCCACCACATTGAAGCAGGAATGGAACTGAAAACTTCAGGTTGTGCCTGACTTTCAATCAAATACACCCCTGCAGCCGCCATAATGATCATAATCATTAAGATGAAAATAACCGCTTGAAATGAGCCTTTTTCACGCTCAATGACACGTAATAAAATTTGTAGAGAGACAAAGTAGCGGGTGAGCTTGAGAAGTCGGAGCAAACGAACAATTCTTAAGAATCGTAAGTCGAACTGAACAAAGAAGTTTAAATAGGCAGGTAGAATAGCCAAAAGGTCGATAATCGCCCCACCACTTTTGACCCAATTTAGACGGTTTTTCCAATCCGACTCAAAACTATTAGATTCAGCAATTGACCAAAAACGTAAAAGATATTCGACGCTAAAAACGATAATAGAAAAGATTTCAAAATAATAGAAAAAGTCTTGATACAACACATAGTACTTTTGCACCGACTCCAGCAAGACCGCAGCAGCATTACTCATAATCAGTGCAATGAGAAAATAGTTTAACCCTCGACTTAAGGGCGTCTCATAATCCTCATTATGCAAATTGTTATAAACAAATTTGCGAAGCGTGTACCAAGCTGTCAATTTCATTACGATTCTAAGTTATTCTTATCCCTTAAAATTCAGTTTAACTGAAGTTCTGGGCAAAGTAAGTAAGAAATTTCTGCACGAAATGTCCTAGTTTTAAGATGTTATTCAATATATAACAGCGCTAAACGAACTTGGTCATAGCCCATACGTGGATTTGTCAGTTCCACAATAGGACGAAGCTTAATCGCACCATCTTCGCTAAAGTGTTCTGTTTGCTGACGCTTCATTAAGCGTTTATAAATTTTCCGCACTTGCTCAACTACTTCTTCTCCAGGATGTGCCACGGAAATATCCAAGCCTTGCTCTTTATGCAACTTTGCCAAATGGTTGATAATAGTTGCAGCCGTCAAACCGCGCTCTTGTGCGATATCTGCAATTTCATAACCACCTTCAAACAATTCACGTGTTTCATCAAGTGTTGCAGAAGCATAGTTGGCTTTACCTGCATTACGGGCAATTTTCTTTTCATTCCGCTCAATCTCAATTTCATTGAGCGTTCCGCCACAGTGACGGATAAATGCCTTGTGCTGCGGGTCAAGATCAACGGCCTCGAAATGTGTCTCGGCTTCATCGGACAGTTCTTGGAAGCGACGGTCTGCCTTAATGGCAAGACTATCTAACTCCAAAGCTTGTTCATTAAATCCTAGTAACCTTAAACCATCCAAAGTCTTTAAGCGCGACAAAGCCACATAGCCCTGTCCTTTTTCAAAAGTATGACTAAGATTAATTTCCGCTGCCGCCAAAGTCATCCCTTGTGACTTATGGATGGTAATGGCCCATGCCAAGCGCAATGGAATTTGCTGAAAACTGGCAATCGTTTTTCCCGCATCATTGTCCACTGACCATGTTTCAGGCTCAACTACAAGTACCGTGCCATCAGTCAGTTTGACTTTAGGCAAGATCCCAAAGTCATCATCTTCTTCAAAGCCCACCACTTCGCCTAAGCTACCGTTGATATATCCCACATCAAAGTTGTTCTTTACAAACATCACTTTGGCATTTTTCTTGAGGGTTAGGTTTTCAGGTGCTCGCACAGAAGACTTTAAAGTTTCAATAAGCTTGTCATTGCCATCACACACCGCCTCAAACTGTCGACCTTCATTTTCAATTTCATTCAAATGTTTGAAGTTGATGGTGTCCACGTCCATATTATGCGTATATAAACGTGTAAAGATTTCTCCAATATCTTGCTGACGTGTAGCTTGTAAAGCCTGCAAGTGCTGAGAGTTAATACTCTGACTGCGGATGGCATTTAAAATATCATTGAGATAATCATTGCCCTGACGGTGCTGCTCAGTCAAATAACACACACGAAACTTGGCTTCGACCCAAGCATCAGACATAAAACAGAATTTATCGCGGTTGCGTTCTTCATTTTTACCAACTGGCGGTAACTGAAAGAAATCACCAGCAACAATCACTTGAATCCCGCCAAATGGCTCTTGACTTTCTTTAAAGAACTTAAGGACTTTATTGACCAAATTGAGTTGCTTGGCATGTAACATCGAAATTTCATCGATGATTAAGACTTGGGCATTCTCTAAATGCTCTTTTAAATATTTACGTTCTTTCATGCGTTTGAGTTCATCTTCCCCCAACGCATCTTTAATTCCAATACCAGCCCAAGTATGAATAGTCATGCCATTCATATGCGTTGCGGCAATACCTGTAGAAGCAGTAATCGCCACAGGCACTTTGCGGGCTTTTAAATAGTTAATATATTGGTTCAGCGTATAGGTTTTTCCTGCACCAGCGGAACCGGTTAAAAAGACATTTTCGCCCGCTTTTAAGAGTTTGAGTGCAGTTTCTTGCTTCATAAGACCTATACCATTGATGAACGGCTATAGCCTACCGAGTTTTTGCAAAAAAGTTAAGCAGATCTCGTCACACAGTAAATGATGTGCGACAAATTAAGTCCATTGTTGTTTAATTTTTAAGAGCTGGGTTATTAGTTTTGGTTCAGCATGGCAATGAATTGTTCAGCGACGACAACATCATCCGGTAGCGCTTTTTGGTTGTTTGGATATTCAAGCTGATCAAATAACAGTTGCCCTGCAATATAGTGACAACCGAGCGTCAAATGCCGCTGTGCGTCGGTATGACTCATATGAAATGCAGCATATTCGCGCACAATAATTCGCTCGGCAAAACTGGCTGCTAAACAATGTTGAAAGCGACGTGACTCTGCAATGATACGATCCATATCTTTGAGCTCCTCAAGCACCCAACTCTCAATAAAATAATAAGCTTCATGACTGATCGGTTGCCATGAGACATAACCAAGCTTTCGTTTCAGTTCCGCAAGCAGCTCTTGGCTATGCAATTGATCATGCCACTGCACAGCCTGATGAAATAGGCTCTTCCACGTGACATTTTTTAAAATCTCCTTTTGCGTCTCGAAATGTTCAGGCAAATAATCGCGCACATATGCATCAAACACCGAAACTCGTAAAGGGGGATGATTTAAATAAAACAACTGTCTAAAGCTTTCAATATACAGTTTATGTTGCTTTAACTGAAGATAAAAATCACGGTGTTGTTGCTTATCTTCGCTAAAATAAGTCACTAAGTCTTCTGGGAGTTTCTGCGCAATTTTATCTAGATGCTGAATATAGGCCTGCATTACACGACTCAATTTTGTGTAGACCCGTTTCCCCCGTTCGGGCTGTTGTTCGACCACACGGCGCAGCAGTTCGAGCCATTCATCTAAATACAAAATAGATGGGCTGATCGCTATCCGCTGATCATCCATATCTTGGCGTCTATTTTTTAAGACCACATGCTGGTTGGCCTCCAGCTCAAACCAGTGCTGTTGTAAGGCATACTCATAGCAACTTTGTATAAATAAGCGAGCCGCAACATGTTGGAAGTACTTTAAAGTCGTGACAATAATCTCAGGATGATAAGACTGAGTATCGAGATAACTTAAAGCCGTTACGGCAACGCGTATACTACTGTGCTGAATATTTTGACTAACCCAGTCTGTCACCACCGCTTTTTGTTTGAATAACCAATTTACGGTACGGCTTTCATCAAAAATCGGGAGTTTAGCGACCTTCTTTTGCCATGTCTTGGTCTCAGTTTTTAAAAAATGCCGCTTAGACAACAAATCACGCGATGTCCAAAAATCCCGATGCATAAGCCGCACAAAGCCAAGCATATGGGGCTGCTCTTTAGCATGCGGATACAACAAATGAATGTCGTGCGTATGATCCATCAACTCTTGTAAAGAAAACCGTTCAGGAAATGCCGTTTGTATAATGCGATAAACATGTGGTTCTAAGAATTGATTGGCACTGCAACACAGCTCATCATAACTATTCATCAACGACTGTAAGGGTAAAATATCTTCCGCCTGATCTACATCTAAGTTGCATAAGCGCTGCAACTCGGCCAGCAAACTTCGCTCAGAGGTTGGATCATCTGTATTGAATTCAACTTGCTGGCACAGCTGTTGAAAGAGTTCTGATTGCGTTTGCCGTATTTCAGTCAAAATCGTTTGCACGCGACTCGGCCCATCGAACAAAACAAACACCTGCTGAAGAATCAGCTGACGCAACTGTTTAACTTTATTACGCAAATACAAAGAATGTTGTGGGGACTGATCACCCACTAAAAACACAATGTCGTGTAAACAAAACTCTTCGAGTGCTTCCGCATAGTGCCCTTGATAGATAAACTGTGGAACACACAGCTCCGCCTGTTCCGTCGGTATATAAAACTGAATATGAAAACAATGATTTAAAATTTGAATCCGTTGTTTTTTTACGTCGACACTTAAAACGTTTTGCACATTGAGTGTGGAAAGAAAAGCGGCCTGCTCGTGATAAAGCTGCTGAATACTCGGAACAACTTGTCTTAACTGTATAGCAAGACTTTGATATTGCTTAAGCTTATCGTTTTTCTCCACGGCTGGCCCTCTTTGAATTTGGCTATTTTCACCACAACTTCAAAACCAATATAAACAAATCCTGAACCACAGGCTATGCCTTTTATCGATAGCCATTTTGTTCGGTGAAGCCATTTTTCCTCATTCCCTTACTCATGGTAGGTATTTGGTAGGTACACAAGTTTTTGGAATCATTCAATACTCTAAAAACGGTAATGAGCACCGATAACAACATAAATAATGGTAGAAGGAATCGCACCATGGCTTTTAAAAATATTGCAGATCAAACGAACGGTTTTTATATCCCTTGTGTTTCACTTTTTGGCCCAGGCTGTGCCAAAGAAATTGGTGGCAAAGCACAAAACCTCGGTGCAAAGAAAGCGCTGATTGTGACCGACGCAGGTTTATTTAAATTTGGCGTAGCCGACACCATTGCAGGATATCTCAAAGATGCAGGTGTTGATAGCCACATCTTCCCAGGTGCAGAACCGAACCCAACTGACATCAATGTCCACAACGGCGTGACTGCGTATAACGAACAAGGTTGTGACTTTATTGTGTCCTTAGGTGGTGGTTCTTCCCATGACTGCGCTAAAGGTATTGGACTCGTGACTGCGGGTGGCGGTCATATTCGTGACTACGAAGGAATTGATAAAAGTACGGTTCCAATGACTCCTCTTATTGCCATCAACACCACGGCAGGTACAGCATCAGAAATGACGCGCTTCTGTATTATTACCAATACAGATACGCACGTAAAAATGGCAATTGTAGACTGGCGCTGCACTCCACTGATTGCAATTGATGACCCTAAACTGATGATTGCAAAACCTGCAAGCTTAACAGCAGCAACAGGTATGGATGCCTTAACCCATGCGGTAGAAGCTTATGTTTCAACAGCGGCAAATCCAATCACCGATGCCTGTGCTGAAAAAGCCATTTCGATGATTAGCGAATGGTTAAGTCCAGCAGTTGCGAACGGCGAAAACTTAGAAGCACGTGATGCCATGAGTTATGCACAATATTTAGCAGGTATGGCATTTAATAATGCATCACTAGGTTATGTCCATGCTATGGCTCACCAACTCGGTGGCTTCTATAACCTACCTCACGGCGTATGTAATGCAGTCCTACTCCCACACGTCTGTGAGTTCAACTTAATTGCCTGCCCTGACCGTTATGCACGTATTGCTGAACTGATGGGAGTTAACATCACAGGTTTAACTGTGACAGAAGCTGGATATGCTGCCATTGACGCGATTCGTGAACTATCTGCATCGATTGGTATTCCATCGAGCTTATCTGAACTGGGTGTGAAAGAGCAAGATTTGGGTGTTATGTCTGAAAATGCGCAAAAAGATGCCTGCATGCTGACGAACCCACGTAAAGCAAACCATGCTCAAGTGGTCGACATCTTCAAAGCTGCACTCAAATCTGGTGCTTCAGTGGTCGATTTTAAAGCAGCGGTATAAGTTCTCTCCTTAACTTTTAGTTTGCTTTGACAATTTAAGTGGAATGAAACAGACGTCCATACTGTTTCATTCAGGTAAGCCTAATCCTTGCTTACCCGTGCACTTAAATTGTCTTTTTTTATTTGTGGTTGACAAAGTTTTGCACTTCATCAAGGATAAGAAAACTCATGACAATAACAACCAGAGCAAATTATGTCAGAAAATCAAACTCATCCTGCGTATACACCTGATGTCCTCGGCGAAGGCTATGAACAATTAAAACTCAGTTTCCCAGACGATTATGAAGGTGCAGTCTGCGCAACCCTCGTGCGCAAAAAAGCCCCGAAAAATACTCAAAAAGCTGTGCTGTATATCCACGGCTTTATTGACTACTTTTTTCAAACCGAAATGGCTGAACAATTTAACCAACATGGTTATGATTTTTATGCGCTGGATTTACGTAAATACGGGCGCTCTTATTTAAGTCATCAAAAATACTACAATGTCCGTGATCTCAGCGAATACGATGCTGAAATTACCCAAGCCTTAGAGATCATTGGCAATGAAGGCCATACTACGGTGCTGCTTGCAGGACACTCTACGGGTGGCTTAATCACGACTTTATACGCTGCACACAATCCTAAGCATCCGCTGATCAAAGCACTTTGGGCCAATAGCCCTTTTTATGATTTTAATATGCATCCCATTAAGCGCAAACTTGGCGTGCCGCAGCTCAGCCGACTCGCAAAGCATTTTCCTGACATCAAGTTTCCAAGTGAACTGAATAAATGGTATGTACCGAGCCTGCATCAAAACGAGCATGGTGAATGGAACTTTGATTTGGAGTGGAAACAACCAAGCTACTCTATGGTTCGCATCAGCTTTGTACGTGCAATTCATGAAGCACAGAAAGAAATTCATCGCGGTGGTTTAAAGCTCTCTGTTCCTGCACTCATTATGCATTCACATCAAACGCTTAACCCGAAGAAATGGGGCCTAGCCGCGCAAACCAGTGATGTGATTTTAGATGTTAAAGACATTGAAAAGCAGGCTAAAAATTTACAAGGTGACGTCAGTGTCGTGACCATTCAAAACGGTTTACACGACTTAGTACTCTCCGCACCTGAAGTTCGTACCGAAGTTTATACTAAGCTGTTCCAATGGCTCGAGCAAAAAATAGTGTAAATATACCTTTCCAACACAATTAAGAATTCTTAAATTTTATATTTCTCAAGTAGCTGATGCGCAGGATGTCCATTCGGTGTCAGCTCAATGAGTCGCTCAACAGCATCAATCGCCTCTGGGTAACGTGCGACATGTTTAAACAACATATCGGTTTCATTGGCTTTAAAAATCGCACTGCTTAAACGTGACTCCAAACAGTCGCGCCATGCACATAGAAATGGACTTTCCGTTTTAGGCAGTAAAACACCTGAACAAAGTTTTAACGCGGTTTCGATATATGCAGCATCTAAGGCTTGCTCGGCTTGTAAAAAATCGGCCTCGATATGCGCCAAAATTCGATAGGGACGAGATCCCAACATACCACCGAGCAAGTCACGCAGTTGTGACATTTCGGCCTTAAGTGTTCCCACACTTACCTTGCGCTCACCATATAAGGCCTGATGCAAAGTGTCTAAAGTCATGCCCTGTGGGCACAGCGCTAAGATGGTCAGAATTTCAATTTGTCGCGGTGTGAGCACCATCACTTTGCCATTGAAATGTACTTGCGGCACACCAAAAGCACGGATATATAACTGTTGACGCTGATATTCTAACAGTGCCGTTTGGATGATAGATGCACAGCGCTCTGCTGCGAGTAGACCAAGGCTATTATGATTTTTCCATGTGGTGGATAAATCAATCACCCCAAGGACGTGTTTTGAGTAAGGGTCGATGATCGGCGCCGCATAACAGACCCAATCATGGATGGAGCTCATGTAGTGTTCATTTGAAAAGACACAACTGGACTGTTGCGTTTTTAAGGACAAGGCCAATGCATTGGTCCCCACCAATTCCTCTCGCCACTGCCCGCCTTCAACAAAATGTACACTTTCTGCCGCATTACGCATTTGTCTGCTGGACGCACTCCAAATAATCGTACTCCCAATATCGCCTACAGCGACCACCATCGAAGACTGTTGTGCAATATGTCTTAGTTCATCTGCGCAGTAACTCAAAGCATGTTGTAGCGCTGAACCTTGTGACATAGAACCTTCAGAAATGGGCGCAGCAAAGCGATCTTTTGGAATTTCTGCGGAGTTAGAGCGCTGCCATGAACTTGCAATACTTTTTCCCAGTTGTTCAGCTTGTACCGTCGAAATACTGCTACTGGTTCTAAGCTTTTCTATTTCTTGTCTTTTCTGTATTAAATGTTGCATTGCCATCATTCCTTATTCTCAAAACAATTCCTGATATACGTCCACTGTATTACTTGGTTGTAAACATTTGTCAAAGGCTTGTAAACCTCCTTCCTTCCAACCTTTTTCCAACCTTATATTAGTTATGCTACTTAAATATTGTACAGATGTACCTTATACCAAAGCTGTAGATGCTTTTAAAAAATCAATAAGCAAAGGAACTTCAATATGCGCTATGTAGACCCTAACCAATCTGGTTCTAAAGTAGAATTTAAAGCACAGTATGACAACTTTATTGGTGGCGAGTGGGTTGCTCCAGTAAAAGGTGAATACTTTGAAAATATCTCTCCTGTCGACGGTAAAGTTTTTACAAAAGTCCCTCGCTCATCTGTAGAAGACATCGAGCTTGCACTGGATGCTGCGCATAAAGCCAAAGAACAATGGAACAAATCTTCTCCTACTACACGTTCAAATTTACTCCTTAAAATTGCAGATCGTCTAGAACAAAATCTAGAAAAATTGGCTGTGGCTGAAACATGGGACAATGGTAAACCGATTCGTGAAACGCTCGCAGCGGACATTCCTTTAGCCATTGACCATTTCCGCTATTTCGCAGGCTGTATCCGTGCGCAAGAAGGCGGCATTTCTGAAATTGATGAAGATACTATTGCCTATCACTTCCACGAACCATTAGGCGTGGTAGGACAAATCATTCCATGGAACTTCCCAATTTTGATGGCGACATGGAAAATTGCTCCTGCACTTGCTGCGGGTAACTGTATTGTTTTAAAACCTGCTGAACAGACCCCTGCGAGCATTTTGGTTTTAATTGAACTCATTCAAGACTTACTACCACCCGGTATTTTAAACATCGTCAACGGTTATGGTGTTGAAGTGGGTCGTCCACTCGCAACCAATCCACGTATTGCTAAAATTGCATTCACTGGCTCTACTGCTGTGGGTCAAATGATCATGCAATATGCCACTGAAAACGTAATTCCTGTAACGTTGGAATTAGGTGGTAAGTCTCCAAACATCTTCTTTGAAGACATTATGGATCAAGACGATGAGTTCTTAGACAAAGCCCTTGAAGGTTTTGCCATGTTTGCACTTAACCAAGGTGAAATTTGTACATGTCCATCACGCGCTTTAGTTCAAGAAAGTATTGCAGATAAATTCCTTGAAATGGCAGTTGAACGTGTGAAACGCATTAAAACGGGTCACCCGCTCGATACAGAAACGATGATTGGTGCGCAAGCTTCACTTGAACAACAAGAGAAAATTTTGGGTTGTATCGCAACAGGTCGCGGTGAAGGTGCACAAGTACTGACAGGTGGTAGTGAGCGTAATGAAGTGGGTTCTGGTTTCTATATTGAACCAACCATTTTCAAAGGCACCAATGACATGAAAATTTTCCAAGAAGAAATTTTTGGACCTGTACTTTCTGTGGCAACATTCAAAGATTTTGACGATGCGATTAAAATTGCCAACGACACTATTTATGGTTTAGGCGCTGGTGTATGGTCACGTTCAGCACATACCTCTTACCGTGCAGGTCGTGCAATTCAAGCGGGTCGAGTTTGGACCAACTGTTACCACATCTACCCTGCACATGCCGCTTTCGGTGGTTATAAAAAGTCAGGGATTGGTCGTGAAAACCACAAAATGATGCTCGATCATTACCAACAAACTAAAAACTTACTTGTGAGCTATGCAACTAAGCCTATGGGCTTCTTCTAAGCACTTAGTCTATTCATATATAGTTCTCTATGTGTTTAGGGTGATTCGTTACCCTAAACATTTTCTCTATCAACCATCAACCATCAACCATCAAAACAATAATTCAAAACTGTGTCATATAAACATTAGACAGGACGTCTAGTCGCTTGGTACTGAAATTGCATAAATATTGCATCCATCAAGCCATCTATAAAAACTTAAGATATGGAGCTTCATATGACCGATTCTCCCATTAACAGCTCAACGACTCCACTCTCTACTTCAACTGTAAGCACATCTGACGACTATTTTGAAAAAAGGCAACTGAAACAAGGTGCTGTAGGCTGGCTATTATTAGTCGGTTTAGGCGTGGCTTATGTCATTTCTGGCGACTTTGCTGGCTGGAACTTCGGTCTTGCTCAAGGTGGCTGGGGCGGTATGTTTATCGCAACGGTTGTCGTAGCCATCATGTACTTATGCATGTGCCTGTCTATGTCTGAAATGGCCACCATGCTGCCCACTGCGGGAGGTGGCTATAGCTTTGCGCGTACCGCATTTGGCCCATTTGGTGGCTATCTCACTGGCACGGCGATTTTAATTGAATATGCCATCGCCCCTGCGGCTATCGCATGCTTTATTGGTGCCTACTGCGAGGCCTTATTTGGTGTCGGTGGATGGATCATTTATCTCATCTGCTATCTGGTTTTTATGGGTATTCATCTTAAAGGTGCAGGTGAAGCCCTCAAGATTATGTTTGTCATTACCGCCATTGCAGCCGTCGCTCTTTTTGTCTTTATCATCGCAATGGCGCCACATTTTAACAGCGCCAACTTATTTAACATTGCACCAACTGAAAATATCGGTGCAAGTAGCTTCCTACCGATGGGTTATATCGGCATTTGGGCGGCCGTACCCTATGCCATTTGGTTCTTTTTAGCGGTAGAAGGTGTACCACTAGCAGCAGAAGAAGCCAAAGATCCATCCAAATCCTTACCACGTGGTTTGATCGGTTCGATGCTAATTTTGGCCGCTTTTGCCCTACTTATTCTGTTCTTAGGTGCTGGTGCTGCTGGCGCAGAACAACTTAAAGAATCAGGCGCACCCTTAGTTGATGCACTGGTAGCCGTCTATGGTCAAAACAGTTGGTTAGGCAGTTTTGTCAATTTTGTAGGTCTGGCAGGTTTAATTGCAAGTTTCTTCTCCATCATTTATGCCTATTCACGTCAAATTTTCGCCTTATCTCGTGCGGGGTATTTACCAACCTCGTTATCACTGACCAATAAAAACAAAGCGCCTTATTTAGCGATTATTATTCCCGGCATCATTGGTTTTTTATTGTCTCTAACAGGTGAAGGTGATCTGCTCATCCTGATGGCGGTATTTGGTGCGACCATTTCTTATGTCTTGATGATGCTTTCTCACATTAAACTGCGCATCAGCCGTCCAGAATTACATCGTCCCTATAAAACCCCAGGTGGAATTGTCACCTCATCGATTGCTTTGGTATTAGCCAGTATTGCGGTGATAGCTGGTTTTGTGGTGGATCCTAAAGTTTGGTTTATGGCCGCAGGCATCTATGCGCTATTTATTGCCTACTTTATTTTCCATAGTCGCCATCGACTCGTTCAAGGTACACCTGAAGAAGAATTTGAAAGTATTCGTAAGGCCGAACAAGACTTATAGAAGGACCTATAACATGGCTTATAAAACATTGATTGGACATCAGCACTATGTGTTTAATGATTTAAAAACTTTAATGGCAAAAGCAACCCCGCTGCGCTCAGGTGATCAACTTGCAGGTGTTGCGGCGGAAAATGCCACTGAACGTGTTGCCGCACAAATGGCATTGGCCGATGTTCCATTGAAGCAGTTTTTAACTGAAGCGCTGATCAGCTATGAACAGGATGAAATAACCCGCCTGATTATCGATGAGCACCGTAGTGATTTATTTGCACCAATTTCACATTTTACCGTAGGAGACTTTCGTAACTGGCTACTCAGTGAAGATGCGACTACGCAGAAATTACAACAACTTGCGCTCGGTTTAACCCCTGAAATGGTGGCTGCGGTGAGTAAGATTATGCGCAACCAAGACCTCATCTTGGTTGCAAGTAAATGTGAAGTCATCACCCAATTTCGCAACACCATCGGATTGAAAGGTCATCTCTCGACCCGTTTACAACCGAATCATCCGACCGATGATCTCTTGGGAATATCGGCCAGTATTTTGGATGGCTTGATGTATGGCAATGGTGATGCCGTCATTGGGATTAATCCTGCAACCGATAACCTACAAAATTTATCGGAGCTGCTCAAACTACTCGATCATGTGATCCAAGAGCATCACATTCCAACCCAGTCTTGTGTACTGACGCATATCAGTTCGGGGATTCAACTGGCTGAGAAAAATGTGCCGATTGATTTAATGTTTCAATCGATTGCAGGCACACAGCGCGCCAATGAAGGTTTCGGCATTAACCTTGAATTATTACGTGAAGGCTATGAAGCAACACTGGCTCTCAAGCGTGGGACTGTGGGACAAAATGTGATGTATTTTGAAACAGGTCAAGGCAGTGCTTTATCTAGTAATGCGCATCACGGCGTAGATCAGCAAACCTTGGAAGTCCGTGCCTATGCTGTGGCTCGTAAATTCAAGCCGCTGCTAGTGAACACTGTAGTTGGGTTTATTGGCCCAGAGTATTTATACAATGGCAAACAAATTATCCGTGCAGGCTTGGAAGACCATTTTTGTGGCAAGCTCCTAGGCTTACCTATGGGCTGCGACATTTGCTATACCAACCATGCCGATGCCGACCAAAACGACATGGATGTACTACTCACCCTATTCGGTACAGCAGGTCTGAACTTTATTATGGGCATTCCGGGTTCGGATGACGTCATGCTGAATTATCAAACCACGTCGTTTCATGATGCGTTGTATCTAAGGCAACTTTTGGGCTTAAAAGCAGCACCTGAATTTGATCTGTGGTTGGCTGAACAAGGCATCTTTAAACAACAGCAGCAGCACATTCTTTGGCCTGAGCATATCCCGCCACAATTTGAAAAACTTTTGCATATATAAGGAGCAGCTTATGTCACTTGTTCCTCTAGAAAATTATCAAACTGAACAGCATCAGGATGCTTGGGAAAACTTAAAGAAATTTACCGATGCTCGTATCGCCATTGGTCGTGCTGGTTGTAGTATCCCGACCCATGAACTGCTGAAATTTCAACTGGCGCATGCGGAAGCGCAAGATGCCGTACATCAACCTTTAGATGTCGAACACTTAGTTGCGAGTCTTAATACACTAGGTTTGGATAGTCTAACGGTACACAGTCAAGCTGAAAATAAGCAAGAATACTTAAAACGTCCTGACTTAGGTCGCCTGTTAAGTGCAGCTTCACAACATGGCTTAGAGGTTTTTAAAGCCAGTAACCCGCAAAACTATGATGTCTGTATTGTGATTGGTGATGGACTATCTGCACGGGCGATTGAAGAAAATGCAGTTCCTTTTATTCAGCACCTTATCCCGCAGCTGCAAGCAGAACACTGGAGCATTGCACCGATGGTTATTGCTACTGGAAGCCGAGTCGCTTTGGGTGATCCAGTTGCAGAGTGCCTACACGCGACTATGCTCGTGATGCTAATTGGAGAAAGGCCTGGCCTAAGCTCACCTGATAGTATGGGCATTTACTATACTTGGAAAGCTGCCTCGGGCACTTTGGATGCTAAACGGAACTGTATTTCAAATGTTCGACCTGCGGGCTTAAGCATTCTTGTTGCAGTACAACGACTAATGTCTCTGATGCGTGGCTCCAAGAAACTCGGCTACTCAGGTGTAGACTTAAAAGATGAACATGAAATGGTCAGTCTAGACACGGAACATACGCCTAAGCGTTTATTTTAATTTGAAGCAAATCAGCCGTTATTTTACGGCTGATCCTAAATAATGCGTTCTATTAACTTAGGTTTTTAGCTAGCTTTGTTTAGCGCTTGTTCTACAAAATGTAGGCGATCTTGGCCCCAATACATTTCATCACCCACAAAGAATGTCGGTGCGCCAAAAATGCCACGTTGAATGGCCTGTTCTGTTTCAGTGATCAGTTTTTGTTTCACAACATCCGACTGAACCATACTCATAATATCTTCTACAGAAAAGCCACTTGGTTTTAGCACTTCTGCCAAGACAGTAGGTTCATTCAGATTTTGTGGTGTACCAAACATCGCATCGAATAACAGTTTCAAAACTTGCTCAAACTTTTCTAGATGCAACAATTGAACGCCTGTCAAAATCCGCATTAGGGTTAAAGTGTTCATCGGGAAATGCGGATTCATTTGCATTGGGATCTGGTAATACTCCGCCCAGCGCTGCATATCTAAGATTGAATAAACCCCTTTGACGGGAATCTCTATCGGACTACGATTGCCTGTTGCTTTAAACACCCCGCCCAATAAAATAGGCTTATATACAATCTGAATCTCTTGCTGCTCTGCTATTTGCAGTAAACGATAGTAGGCCAAATAGCTATATGGGCTGCCTAAATCAAAATAAAATTCTACGCTTTTCATGCTTTGTCCTTTTACCACGTTTCCATCCAAGGTCTTAAATCTAACTCATGCGTCCATGCATCGCGCGGTTGCTGCGACAAATGCCAATAATTTTCTGCAATATGCACGGGATTTAATATGCCATCCTGTTCTTTGCGCGCGTACATGTCAGGAAAAGTGTCTTTAATAAAATCGGTATCAATTGCCCCATCCACCACCACGTGTGCCACATGAATATTTTTCGGGCCAAGCTCACGTGCCATACTTTGGGCTAAGGCACGCAGTGCATGTTTCGCCCCAGCAAAAGCGGCAAAGTTTGCTGCACCTCTTATTCCTGCAGTTGCACCCGTGAAAATAATGCTGCCGTGTTCACGCACGACCATACGCTTCGCCACTTCACGTCCAGTCAAAAACGCACCGAAGCAAGCCATTTCCCAAATTTTAAAATACTTACGTGCAGTTTCTTCTAAAATACTACATGGCACATTCGCCCCAATGTTAAACACTAAAACATCGATTTCACCAATATTGGCTTCAATTTCCTCTACCAAAGCGATGACTTGCTCTTCTTTACGTGCATCAGACGCAAAACCATATGCAAGGCCACCTTCGGCTTCTATTTCTGCAATTAAGGGCTGGAGTTTTTCGGCATTTCTTCGCGTCATGCAGGCGATGTATCCACCACGTGCAAACCGTTTTGCGATTTCGCCCCCTGTAGCATCTCCTGCGCCAATCACTAACGCGACTTTCTTTTTAGCATCAGTCTTTTGCAACTGCTGTTCTGGCTGTAATCCATCCATAAATATACTCCCTTTATAAAATAACGATCGTTATCATAACGATCACTATGTTATAGTTTTCAGCATCAGTCAATTTTATTTTGATGAAACTCCTATGCGCTATAAAACAGGCTATAAAGAAGAAAAACGTCAAGAGCTGCTTAAAATTAGTGCTCAACTGGCCAAGAAGCAAGGCTTTGCCAATACTGGCGTCGATGGTTTTATGAAAGCGGCTCAAATGACCAGCGGTGCTTTTTATTCGCATTTTTCATCAAAACATGAATTATTTGAAGCACTGATCCAGTCCGAGTTACAACACAGCTTTCAAGCATGGCAAGCCAATCCGCATGACAACCTCGAAGAGTGGATTGACTTCGAACTTGAACGTTATTTAGCGCTGTCTCATGTGCAACGTCCAGATCAAGGCTGTGTTATTCCCTCTCTTGCAGCCGAAGTAGCACGTAGTAGTGAAACAACAAAACTGTGTTTTCAACAGGAAATGCTTCGTGGTCACGCACTCTTTACACAACATCTAGGCAGTGAAACACAAGCTTGGGCGGTACTGTGTCAACTGGTCGGTGCAATCGTCATGGCGCGCAGCATGGCGGATGAACATCTACAAAGAGAAATTTTAAGCTCAAGCAAATGGATGATTAAAAACATGCTTCAGCTCAAGTAAAACCTTGGATTGAATTTATAGTTTTTTTCTACATATTTTCTGATTTATTGCCTTCAACTTCTACGCATTTCCCTGTACATTTTTACACTCCTTTAACCCCTGTGAACGAGCCAACTATGACGACACTACCCGATACCATTTACGCGATTCAGCATCTTGCTTTTGAAGATTTGGGTGCATGGGAAGATGTGTTATATCAATTGGGTTATCGGGTACGATATTTTGAAGCCGGCAAAGATGACTTAGCTAAAGCGTTGGATTACACAGGTCTAACTGTGATCTTAGGTGGACCAATTGGGGTATATGAAACTAAAGACTACCCTTTCTTACAACAAGAAATAGACTTACTAAAAGTTCGCTTAGAAAAGAATTTACCGACTTTAGGCATTTGCTTAGGTGCACAGTTGATTGCACATGCACTCGGTGCAAAAGTATATGCAGGTCATAGCAAAGAAATTGGCTGGAGTCAGTTACAGCTCAATGCCGTTGAACAGAACCCACTGCAAGCACTGGTAGAAACTGAAGTGCTACATTGGCATGGCGACACCTTTGAACTCCCTGCTCAAGCTGAACTGTTGGCCAGCTCAGAAGTTTATCCCAACCAAGCCTTTCGTGTAGGCAAAAATATTCTTGGCTTACAGTTCCATCCTGAGGTCGCAGCGGACGGTTTAGAAAAATGGCTAATCGGGCATACTGCTGAACTGCGTCAAGCGAGCATCAATATTCCCGCATTGCGTGCAGACAACCAACGCTTTGCAGCTCAACTAGAACATGCCTCTGGACAAGTTTTAGCAGCGTATTTAAAAGCACTGGCTTAATAATTCAGCCATAATCCGCTCAATGCGCCTATTGCTCTAACTTTTAAGTTTACAGCGGACATAAAAAAGCACCTCTGATAAGGTGCTTTTTGGTAGATGTCGCTTATTTTGCAGCAGCTTTAGGCTGTGGAACTGATGCTTCAGTGGTGATATTTACAGTAATTTTATCACCCACATTTGGCACGTATGCACCTACACCAAAAGCAGAACGGTCAAATGAAGTGGTTGCGTTGAAACCAATTGACTGCGCTTTGGTCATTGGGTGCTCACCTTGTTTATTCAACACCGCATCTAAAACGACAGGCTTCGTCACATTTTTAATGGTTAAATCACCTGTGATTTTGTACTTATTCGCGCCAACAGCTTGTACTTTTGTACTTTTAAAGGTGATCTTTGGGTATTTTGCTGCATCAAAGAAATCAGCCGCTTGTAAGTGTTCATCTAAAGCTTTTACGTTAGTGTTTAAGCTAGATAAAGGAATCGTTACATTCACCGACGAATTTGCAGGTTTTGCATTATCAACATTAATCACACCCTGAATGTCGCTGAAATTTGCAGATGGAGTTGAAAAACCAAAGTGGCTCCATGTGAAAACTGTTGCTGTATGTGTAGGGTCAATTTGATATGCCACAGGTTTTGCCATAGCAAATGTAGTCGCAGTTGCAACAGCCAAACCGATTGTTAAAGCTTTAAAGTTCATGTTTTTATCTCACATTGGAATACTGCTTAGTCTATAGAGTTCTACAACGAATACATCTATAAAGATAAAACGATATGTTGCAACTTTAGAACGATATAATTGTTTTTAAATGTAGCAACTTAGCTATGCCCGATATTGAATGAAACCAGTCTTCTTCGCGACTTTATTATAAAGTTGTTGTGCGACCAAATTGTCCTGATGGGTCAGCCAATAAACCCGATCACATGCTCGCTTTTCGGTATGCATTTTGACGTGTTCGATTAAAGCTCTTGCAACCCCTAGCCCACGATAGTCCTCATGCGTAAATAGATCTTGCAAGTAGGCATAAGGCTTTAACGTCCAACAGCTATCATGCTCTATCACATGCACAATGCCTACAACCCGACCTGCTATAAGCGCAGCAAAACCATACATATGCTCACGCTTAGAATCAGTCAATTTATGCCACGTGTTTTTAGATATCTGCTCCAATAAATCAACCTGATAAAATGCCTGATAAGCTTGCCATAATGTAGCCCAGATCGACTGATCGATTTCTGTCAGTGACACAATATGAATATTTGCTACTTCCATTTTGCTCTCAAAGTGATGTTTATTTTTGTAAGGCTTATATTTAAACTGAAATCACCACAAAGAAAAAGCCTTATTGAATCGCTTCAATAAGGCTTCTTTTAGACGTGACAACCATCATAGTTTTTCAATCAGAATCCGATCAATCAACTTCATACCTGTCTGCTTTTCATGGTTTTTACGACGGATCTTAATTTGCTTATCTTCTGCTAAATCTTGCAATAACAGTTCAACAGCAACCATCGCCTCCAAAGGTAGATCTGGTCCAATCCACTTCTGTTCGCCCGCATCCATCAATACAACTTCATCATGAATTTGATCGTACAAGCTCATATCATCACCTAAAATTTATGCAGCTACTTCAGCAGCAGCTTGCATATTATATACACCATTCAAAATAAAAGACGCCCCTAAACTGGAGCGTCCTTCAAACAGTCAATTTTTAAAAATTAAGCTGTCAATTCTTTTACCGCAGCAACAACTGCTTCAGTGGTAATACCGAAGTATTGGTATAAGTCTTTCGCAGGTGCAGATTCACCATAAGTCGTCATACCAATTACACGACCATCTAAACCTACAAACTTCCACCAGTAGTCTACATGTGCTGCTTCAACAGCAACACGCGCACGAATGTTTGATGGAAGAACCGCTTCACGGTACGCTGTATCTTGCTTCACAAATTCTTCAGCACATGGCATAGACACGACACGCACACCGTCAAGTTGTGCATGCGCTTCCATTGCTAAAGAAACTTCAGAACCCGTCGCAATAATAATCGCTTTTAATTCGCCTTTTTCTTCAGCCAATACATAACCACCTTTCGCTACATTTGCGATTTGTGCATCTGTACGTGTTTGGAATGGTAGGTTTTGACGAGAGAAGATCAACGCAGTTGGGCCTTCTGAGCGTACAAGTGCAGACTTCCAAGACACAGCTGCTTCAACCGTGTCACATGGACGCCAAGTATTTAAGTTTGGTGTACCACGTAAAGACGCAATTTGCTCTACAGGTTGGTGCGTTGGACCATCTTCACCCAAACCAATTGAGTCATGTGTATATACATGGATTACACGTTGTTTCATCAACGCAGACATACGTACTGCATTACGCGCATATTCCATAAACATAAGGAATGTTGCAACGTAAGGAATGAAACCACCGTGAAGCGCAACACCGTTTGCAATGGCAGTCATACCAAACTCACGTACGCCATAGTGTACGTAGTTACCTGCAGGATTGTCCTGAACGCCTTGGCAACCTTTCCAAAGTGTTAAGTTAGAACCAGCCAAGTCCGCAGAACCGCCTAATAGTTCAGGCAATAATGGACCGAAAGCTTGCAATGTGTTTTGGCTTGCCTTACGTGTAGCAATGGTTTCAGCTTTTGCATTAGTTTCTGCGATAAATGCATCTGCTTGAGCAAGGAATTCAGCTGGCAATTCACCTGAAAGGCGACGTTTCAATTCAGCTGCTTCAGTTGGGTATTTTGCTTCATAAGCGGCAAAAGTTTCATTCCAGGCTGCTTCAGCTTGTGAACCTTTTTCTTTGGCATCCCATGCTGCATAAACTTCAGCAGGAATAACAAATGCTTCGTCTGACCAGCCAAGCGCTTCACGAGTCAATACGATTTCATCATTACCTAAAGGCGCACCATGACAGTCTTCTTTACCCTGTTTGTTTGGTGAACCTAAACCAATCACTGTTTTACACATGATGATGGTTGGTTTGTTCGCTTCAGCTTTCGCTTCTACAGTCGCTTGACGGATTGCATCCGCATCATGACCATCAACTTTGATGACCTGCCAGCCATAAGATTTGAAACGTTGCTCTGTATCGTCAGAGAACCAGCCTTCAACTTCGCCATCGATCGAGATGCCATTGTCGTCATAGTAAGCGATCAGCTTGCCTAGACCCAAAGTACCCGCTAATGAACATGCTTCGTGAGAAACACCTTCCATCAAGCAGCCATCGCCCAAGAAGCAGTAAGTAAAGTGATCAACAACTTGAATATCGTCTTTGTTGAATTGCGCAGCAAGCGTTTTTTCAGCCAGTGCAAAACCTACGGCATTGGCAATACCCTGGCCAAGCGGGCCAGTTGTAGTCTCAATACCTGGTGCATAACCTAATTCTGGGTGACCCGGCGTTTTAGAGTGCAGTTGACGGAATGCTTTTAAATCTTCAATTGATAAATCATAGCCCGTAAGGTGCAATAACGCATATTGCAGCATAGAGCCATGACCATTTGATAGTACAAAACGGTCACGGTTCGCCCATTGAGGGTTAGTCGGGTTATGGTTGAAAAACTCACGCCATACCACATCAGCGATATCAGCCATCCCCATTGGCGCACCTGGATGTCCAGAGTTTGCTTTTTGCACAGCATCCATTGCCAATACACGAATTGCGTTTGCAATACGACGTTCGTTAAGCGGGGTTGTCATAGGTCAGAGTCCAAACAAATGATTTAAAGAGTAAGATGAATAGAATTCAAAGATAGGTGTATTGTCTTAAAAAAAGAGGAATGGGTAAAGCCTAATGGACAATATTTCGCTATTTATTCATCATCAATGTCTAATAAATGCGGGCATTGCCTAAAATCACAACAATTTCACTCAGAAATGTCTCTATCGCTTTTCTCTGAGTCAAATTCTACACGATAGAATCATCAATTTTTAAAAACAAAGCTCGGCCACCCTATTCACTCATCAGAACAAACCGTTATCCTTGAGGATCAAACACATCACAAGATACATTTGTATTTTTTACATACAATTAAACATTCATGGTGAATTTTATTCACTTTTTTAAATTATTCATGAATTACTACAGATTATCGATTATTTTCTGATGCATATTTTGAGCATTTTTTCTTTACCAACTTAACACCCAAACCAACAAAAATTCAAACAAGCTATTGTTTTAAAATTAGATATAATCAAAGTACAAAATCTCATGATACGGACCTATAGACTTTGAACCAAAAGCCTTTACTTTGTCATTTCGAACTAAAAATAAACGCTATATCAATTTTTTAGATGCTTATATCAGATAAAAAGTCGTTGAATTGAAATAAATTCAGTCATTTTGGTCGTGTAGAACTGGCTCAAATGTCTAAGTCGATGTACCATATTGCGTCTTTTAAATTAACTGTGATAGGACTTATGCGCGAGTACGCTGTATTTACCTCGGAATCTGTAAGCGAAGGCCATCCAGATAAAATGGCTGACCAAATCAGTGATGCTATCTTGGATGCGATCTTAAAAGAAGACCCATATGCGCGGGTTGCTTGTGAAACGCTTGTAAAAACGGGTGCGGTAGTACTTGCAGGTGAAATCACAACAACTGCAAATGTGGACTTTGAAGCGATTGTTCGTCAAACCGTAAATGGCATTGGTTACCACCATTCTGACCTTGGTTTTGATGGTTCAACATGTGCTGTGATCAACATGATTGGTAAACAGTCACCAGAGATTGCTCAAGGTGTAGACCGTCAAAAGCCTGAAGATCAAGGTGCAGGTGACCAAGGTTTAATGTTTGGTTATGCAAGCCGTGAAACTGACGTGCTTATGCCTGCTCCAATCTCATATGCACACCGTTTAATGGAAAAGCAAGCTGAACTACGTCGTAGTGGCGCTTTACCATGGTTACGCCCAGATGCAAAAAGCCAAGTGACTTTTGCTTATGAAAATGGCATGCCTGTTCGTTTAGATGCAGTCGTATTATCTACTCAGCACGATCCTGAAATTTCTCAAAGCAACTTAAAAGAAGCTGTGATTGAAGAAATCGTGAAAAAAGTGATCCCTGCTGAAATGTTCCATGCAGACACCAAATTCCACATCAACCCAACAGGAATGTTTGTGATTGGTGGTCCAGTAGGTGACTGTGGTTTAACAGGTCGTAAAATCATTGTAGACACTTACGGTGGCATGGCACGTCACGGTGGTGGTGCTTTCTCTGGTAAAGATCCATCTAAGGTTGACCGTTCTGCTGCATATGCAGGTCGTTATGTTGCGAAAAATATCGTAGCAGCGGGTCTTGCAGACAAATGTGAAATTCAAGTGTCTTATGCCATTGGTGTGGCTGAGCCAACATCTATTTCGATCAATACCTTCAATACAGCAAAAGTATCTGAAGAGCTGATCATTGCGTTAGTCCGTGAACACTTCGACTTACGTCCATACGGTATCACTCGTATGCTTGACCTCATTCAACCGATGTATAAGCAAACTGCTGCTTATGGTCACTTCGGTCGTGAAGGTTCAGATACTGCATTTACTTGGGAAAAAACAGACAAAGTGGAAGCGCTTAAAGCTTCAGCTGGCCTATAAGTTTGATCCTAAAAGAAACCCGCTTAATGCGGGTTTTTTTTATTTTCACTGATGGAAAAATATTGCATCAGTTCAGTCGTGAAGTCATTGAAATCCACTACTTGGGTTTGTTGTCATGATTGAGCACATCAAAGAGCGAAGTCACGGCAGCGGGTTCACTGTTTCGGTCGGCCAAATAGACTTGTACAGATTTAACGATAATCGCTGCTGCGAGACATGCAACAATACAGAAAATCCAAAATCCAAAAGGACTTCGAATATTATGTGATCCACAGTTTGGACAGTCTTTATCTGTTGATGCGACAACTGTTTCACAACATGCGCAGTGGTATTGATAGAGCATGGCTTTACCCCCTTGTTTTTGTCCTTTCTTGTTTTTATTGTCCATCACCCTGCCTCACAGAATGTTAGATTCATTTATCTTATGTGAGTATTTGTTGAGACTCAAGCGCCATTCACCTGAAGTGATGTCAGCAACGGCTTACACTGAAAGATTAATCAATTGATTTAACGCATATTCCTCTTTATAACACCGAATCATGACAATTTCATTTTGTAACATAATAGTTTTTGACGTATTCCAAAGTATTTGCTCGAAACCCTTTAGTTTTCTCGCGATTGTTTATTAAAATAACATGCAACGATGAGGAAGAAAGAATGGTTCAGTTGATTAAAAAAGGCGGTTTACGCGAACGTGCCAACCGCAGTCGTAGCTATAAGGGCTCAGAAAATACCGAAGCGACATTGCAGCCCAACTGCTATGCGCAAAGTAAAAAAGACGAAGTGTCTAGCTTGGAACAGGCCCCATCATCTCAAGAGCTTAAAAATGACTTAGATGTAGATTGCAAGAGCATCGTACCAAAGCCATAAAGCAAAAATCAGGAACAACCCGCCAGAAAAAATGTCGATATAACTCCCTGAACGTTGGTATGCCGCCTTAATTTTAGGTAATGACAAAAGCAGCATTAGCAATGCAAAAGTCATAAAAGTTTGAATGGGAATAATCACCGCAAGTTGCATTTTTAAATAGGGACTTGCGCTAGAACTCAGTGCCAATGAAAACACACTACTGAAATAAATCAGCGTTTTCGGGTTAGACAAGTTCGTCAGTAAACCTGACATGAAATAATGGTTGGCCTTGGGTGTAGTTAGTTTTTGACCATCATCTAGCAAGGCTTCTTGCTGCATTGTATTGAGGCCAGCTTTCAACATCAGCTACCCCATACGTGCAAGGAACACCCCACCAATCACCATCAATACCTGTTGAATCCATGGCATTTTTTCGATGAGTACGGTAAAACCTAACAAGGTTAAAACCACCCAAACGACGATGCCAACGGAAATACCTAAAATAGTTTTTAAAGTGTTTTTTTGTGTAGTCGAAGCTGAACTTTTGGCAATCAGCAAAACATCAGGACCGGGACTTAGCTGCGCAACAAAATGCAATGCGCAAATCGTGAAAAGCAATGACATAAAAAAGCGGCATAATTTTTAAAAAATAATTATATCGTTTGTTATATTTATTTTAAATCATAAGCACTTAAAACATTTTCATAAAGATAAAAAAAGCCGAGTTAGAACTCGGCTTTAAAATTAGGTATGAAATTATTTATTCACATCTTTCATTTCAATTTTTTTCGCCTCTGGCGTGACTTCTCGTGCTTCACCATCAATAATACTCGAGTCACGATAAGCTGAACCGCCCTGCTGTTGCTGCATTTCTTGCATCTGGCGCATGATATCTGCAAATGGGTTTTGACCTTGAGCTCCACCACCCATGCCATTCATATCCCCCATCATGCCACCCATCATTTTTTCCATCATCGCTTGCTGACGTTTCATCATCACGTTCATCAGCGCGCCCGTCATAGCTTTTTGTACTGCTGGAATAAGCAATAACACGGCAACCACATCTGTCACCAAGCCAGGAATCAACAAAAGAAAACCCGCAATGATTTTTGGCAGATTGTTTGTTAATGCAGGATCTGCACCCATCTGGCCCGCTTGCATTTGCTGCATTTGTGGCATTAAACCTGCTGAATACTTACGAATCAGGCTCGTACCAATAAAGAAAGCGGCAATAAACCAGAAGAACACGTACCACATGCTACCAACGAGGTCGCCCACGCCAATCCATACGAAGACTTCGAGAATGACACCAGCTAATATAAAAAGAAATAATTTCATGAAAATTAATCTAATCTCAACAAAATGAATAAGGTGCAAGAATCAAGTGCTCAATCTACATCAAGCTTTTTTGATACGCTTATGTAACAATATGGGCATATTTTTTTTTTTAAAGGGCAAGCATGTCATTAATTATTGGTATTGACCCCGGTTCTCGCCTCACAGGCTACGGTATTATTCAAAAAGAAGGTCAAAAACTAATTTTTGTCGATGCTGGCACCATTCGTACCGAAGCTGCTGATATGCCTGAACGGCTAAAACGTATTTTTGCAGGGATTGATCGTATTGTAAAATTTCATGGCCCAACTGAAGCCGCAGTTGAGCAAGTATTTATGGCACAAAACCCTGACTCCGCACTGAAACTGGGGCAAGCACGTGGTGCTGCTATTGCTGCACTGGTCAACCTTGACCTACAAGTTGCTGAATACACCGCACGTCAGATTAAACAGTCGGTGGTCGGTTATGGCGCTGCGGACAAAGAACAAGTACAAATAATGGTGATGAGACTCCTAAACCTGAGCATCAAACCACAGCAAGATGCAGCCGATGCTCTCGCTGCTGCTATTTGTCATGCACATGCTTCAGGCAGTATGACCAAGCTTGCTGTACTCAATGCTCTTGGCGGTATGGCGCGCGGACGCAGCCGTAGTAGCTCTCGTCGACGCTAAACGTTAAGTGACATAGTCTTTAAAGTCTTTACGCATTTCACGTACCGACGGTGCTTTTGGATAAGTTGCTATCAGCATTCTTCCCGAAATGCGTAAATTTTTCTTTTGAGCAGGATCGATACGAATAAAGACCAACTCTTCTGGCTCATTGCGGTGATTGATCTCACAAATCATAATGGTGTAGTTTTTTTCGATCACTTTATAACGACCAAATGCCTGCTGTACGATTTGTTTAAAATTTTTCTGTCCACCTGCTGGTGCAAGTTGAGTGTAAATCACCAGCAATATGCATGCACCAACTACCAAGGCCACCAGTAAGTATTTATCCATTCTTCCTCCTTTTACCATTATTCGAAGTCTTTAAATTTTAGGCTTGATCGCGTTATATCGCGTTTTCTTACTACATAATAGTTCTTATGCTATTTCAATATTCTTACTTGCAAGCATTTACTTTATTTTCTTCCATCTGAAAAGAATTAAATAATTTTAAAGAATCACGCTGAATTTTTTCCCAATGTGGCAGAAGCTCCGCATGGAAATCTATATCTAAACTACTCGTGTTAAAGCCATAATTTGGTACATGACTATTTAATTCACATGCCGTAGCGCCATCTGGATATGAATCACACGCAATGACTACACTAATGCCTTTCCCGTTTTCTTCTTTCCAGTAAATTCTTTTAGAAATATTATCTTGCTCTCCCAAATCTATTTCATAAAGTGATAAACGTGAATTAAATTTCTTCTCCGAATTAATCTCACTTATGCTCATATCTTTTCGAGCACCCATCCGTTCACTTAAATAAAATTTCAATGAAGGCGTATAATCAAAAAACGTTTTGTCGTCTCCCCACTCATCCTTCCAATCACCACGTTGTGATACAGTGAAAGCAATGTCACTAAGTTGATTTGAGGAAAGCCGAAAACCTTCTGAAGGATGCATTTCTGGCCATTTCACAAGAAATGTGGCGTTACCGATTTGATCATTACAATCTTTGGTATAATGTAGTTGACTAGCACCTTTCTCCCAATAACTAACATCTTGATATTCAACTCTCGTAAAAAATAAATATCGTCGATCTATACGCATTTTCTGATCGCCAAAACTTCCGCACTCATATGGTTGTTCTTTTAAGCTCGGTATATCACTTGGTTCCAATACACTAACAATAACGCTCAAAATGACGATAATGATTGGTGACAATAGTATAAAAATCAAAAAATGTTTTAGCTGAATAGGCTTTCTAAGAAAATCTAAAATCATAAGTCATCTTATTTAATTATTCATTTTTTTCATGTACTCCTAAAATTAACACAAAGTATTTGAGATATAGTATTTTTTATTCAAAATACCCATCATAAAAAAAGCCCATCAAATGAGATGGGCTTTTTAGCAAGGACAAATACTTACTTCATGCTTGCAAAAACTTCTTTCGCTGCTTGCAGCGTAAATTCTATATCTTCATCAGAATGGGCAGCTGAAATAAAGCCAGCTTCAAACGCAGATGGCGCAAGGTTCACACCACGGTCTAACATACCGTGGAAGAACTTACGGAATGCATCGATATCACACTTCAGCATTGAGTCGAAGCTGGTAATGTCTTCTTGATCGGTAAAGTACAAACCAAACATACCGCCGACTTGTTGCGTTTTAAAAGCAATTCCCGCTTCATCAGCTGCGGCTTGTAAACCCACAAGCAGTTTTTCTAGCTGCGCTGTCAATTTTTCATAAAAACCATCTTGGCGCAGGTGTTTAAACATCTCAATCCCTGCGCGCATTGCAAGTGGATTCCCCGACAGTGTTCCAGCTTGGTAAACTTTGCCCAGTGGCGCAATACACTCCATCACTTCTCGTTTCCCACCAAAAGCACCCACGGGTAAGCCTGCACCAATAATTTTACCCAAGGTGGTTAAATCAGGAGTCACGCCATAGTGAGCTTGCGCACCACCCAATCCAACACGGAAACCAGTCATCACTTCATCAATGATAAAAACAGAACCATGTTCATCACATACATTACGAATCGCTTGTAAGAAGCCTTCGATTGGTTTGACTAGGTTCATGTTCCCTGCCACAGGCTCCACAATCACCCCTGCAATCTCCGAACCAAACTTTGCAAAGCACTCTTTTAAAGTGGCTATATCGTTATATGGAAGAGTCAGTGTGTGTTTGGCAAAATCGGCAGGAACACCGGCTGAAGTCGCTTCGCCTTCACCGCTGGTTAACAAACCTGAACCTGCTTTGACCAACAGTGAATCTGAGTGACCGTGGTAACAGCCTTCAAATTTTACAATCTTGTCACGACCTGTATAACCACGTGCAAGACGAATGGCTGTCATGGTTGCTTCAGTACCTGAGTTGGTCATACGAACCAGCTCAATTGACGGCATAATTTCGCAAATAATGTCGGCTAAAGTTGTTTCATGTACGGTAGGCGCACCGAAGCTTAAACCATCCACAGCAGCATTTTGAACTGCTTTAATAATTTCAGGATGAGCATGACCTAAAATCATTGGTCCCCATGAGCCCACATAGTCTACATAGCGCTTACCATCCACATCGTACAAGTATGCACCTTGCGCCTTTTCAATAAAGACAGGCGTTCCGCCTACGCTATTAAATGCACGTACAGGTGAGTTCACACCACCCGGAATATGTTTGCTTGCTTGTTTAAACAATTGTTCTTGCTTTGGAGATAAGCTCATGAAGTTACTCAACTCAAAAAATAAAAAAACATCTAAAAACGCTTAAGCTTTAGATGCAAATAAATCAGCCCACTGTTCTATACGATCAGGAATCGCAGACATTGATAGCCCTAATATATCACTAATCACTGCGCAAAGGTCGGCACCAGCATCGATCACTTCACTTGAATTTTCAACTGTTAAGCCACCAATCGCACAAATCGGCACATTCAATTTGGCTTTGGCTTCTTTTAAAGTCTCTAAGCCAATATTGCCAGCTTCTGGCTTGGTCTCAGTTGCGTAAATTGCACCAAAAGCAACGTATGTTGCACCTTCGGCAATCGCCTTTTCAGCCAGCTCAATCGAGTTCAAACACGTACGACCAATCACCGCATCTTTTGGCAGACGTGCAACAGCTTCGGCAACTTCGCCATCACCTTGCCCTAAATGTACACCAACACCGTATTTAACGGCCATTTCTAAGTCATCGTTGATCACAAAAGGAACACGATACTCAGCGCACATCGCTTTCATATACTCGACTTCGTAAGCCTGTTCTTCTTTGGGTACTTTTTTACGGCGATACTGCAAAATGGCAACTTCACGTGTTGCCATTGCACCTTCTAATTTAGCCAAAAGTAGCTCTAAAGGATCATCATTTGTAATTAAATATAAACCGCGCATTTAACTCTACCTTTGGGTTATGTCATTCTATTATAAAGCCAAAGGCGACTGATGCTTTAATGAATTGGAACTGAAAATGCTTTGCTTTGCACAAAAATCCCGCGACCAAGCTCAGGCTATGTAAAAATACCTATTTTCAGTGATAGTCGCCCCACCGCTTTCGCAGTTTAATGGATACAGAAAGCAACAAGAATAAAATAAAAATAACAACTTTATAACAAGAATAAGAGACACTCAGCGATCTGATACGGCTTTTTAGCTTTTTAAACCAGTGGTGTTTGAACAACATCATAAAAGCTAAAAAGCCGCATATTTTATTATTTAAAATCCACATAAAAAAAGCCTAGAGAAGGTCGCTCTAGGCTTGGAAAACTAAAAGCACTTTAAAGTTCAAAGCACTTATATATTATTTGATGAAAATACAATCAACGACCTCATTATTAGAACATTAACTCATACTTTGCAACTGTTAGTTTCAAGCTTTTCATAAAACTTTCATAATGAAGTCACAAAGTGCTTCACTAACTTGGAATTTTATCCAAAGCACGATCTTGTAAGCTTAAATTTCCACGTAAAACATCGGAAAACATGCGCCAGTCAGAAATAAAACTATACAAAGGCTGTTTAAAACTGGCTGGCTTATTTTTTTCAAAAACAAAATGACCTACCCACGCACAGGCATAGCCAGAGACTAAGCCGTATATAAAATAACGCGGCTTGCGTTTAAGTATGGCTTTAGAGAAAAAGTACAGTCCAATTGAACTGCCCGCGACGTGTAGCCGACGACTCATGATGTTGCGGTGCTCTGTTAGATAAAAACGATAAAACTGGTGATAGTCCTTAATCGGCAATTGAAAATTAGGTTCAGCATCGTGTTCCTGTTTCGGTTCAACCTGAGCATTCATCTGTCATCATCCTGATGGTTTTTTACCAACATAGCTGAAAATATGCAATCTGCAAAGTGCAATCGCCTCTGGTCGCGCATCCACTAAAAACAGAATTGTTTTTTGATCAATCTCGCACTGCAACTTTGTTTTATTCTGTCGTCAAGTCTTACATACTATCTCTTTTTCGCTACAATCCAGTGGTCCATTGGTGTGCCTTTAGCGCACATAAAAACAAACTACAGATCATGCATCTAAATACATAAAGGCTTGGCACTGACCTAGCCCCTCAAATTAGGAATTTTTCATGGTTGAAATTGAATTAAAATTTCAGATTAGCGAAGCACGACGTACCGCCCTTCTTAAAGCTTTAGATCCTAAAAAATCTGAAACGATTCAACTTCAAGCCAAGTATTTTGATACGCCTGATCGCCTTTTGGCTCAACACGGCGCTGCTTTGCGTCAGCGTCTTGAAGGCACTTGCTGGATTCAAACACTCAAAGCCGCAGGTAAAAGTCATTTACACCGTTTTGAACATAATCATAATTTGGGTGAGTTAGAGTCATCTCCTGAACTGGACTTAAGCATTTATGAAGCTATTCCAGAGGCTCAACAGATTTTAACCCAAGCTTTAGCCTCAGATGCAGCTGCGTTAAAGCTCACCTTTGAAACGGACATCCAACGTACCTATCGCGTCATTGAGTTTGAAGATGCTGAAATTGAAGTCTGTTTGGATGTTGGTGTGGTTCGTGCATCTGGTCGAGAACATACCATCCATGAGGTAGAGTTTGAACTTAAATCAGGCTCTGCTCAGTCGCTTTTGGCTTTTAGTTTTGAATGGGTGAAGAAGTATCAACTGTGGTTAGATGTCCGCAGCAAAGCCGAAATGGGTAATCTACTGGCACTTGAGCAAACCGTAAGTCCAGCACGTTTTGAAAAAGAGTTTGTCTTATCGAAAAAAGAAAGTGCAGCACATAACCTGAGTTTATTGATTGGTCAGCAAATGCAGCATTTACTGCCGAATATTGCCGCAATTTCGGCAGGTGTTGCTGAGCAAAGCCATATTGATCAAGCACAAACTGCTTTAGAACACCTACAACTAACACTAGCCTTATTTAAAGACTGGAATAGCAATATTTCTGATAAATGGGCGATGCAACTTGCCGCATTCAAACATCAGTTTGATCATTTACAACATTTGCAGCATATGCAAAGCACCCTAGGCGCTTTTCTTCAGAATCCAACCACTACAGAAAATCTTGCCAAAGACATTTTATATGCTCAAGAAAAGCTTGGAAATTTAGTTAAATCGACGCAGAACGTACATCATTATCTTGAATTATTGACCTTTAGTTTAAGCTCACATGATCAAGTGCAAAAGCAAGATTTAAAAACCTATGCACACAACACCCTACAAAACCAATATCGACAGCTACAAGAAAGCTTAAATGCTGCCGATATTAGCCACTTTGAAAGTTTAGATGTTGTGGCGCAGAAAATTAAGGAACTGAAGTTTAGCTTTCCTATTTTAACGTCAATTTATGATGTGAAAAATTTGCAGAAATACAGTAAAGCGTTAAACGATGCACAACAAGCCGCACATGAATATCAAATCTTAGCGACTTCTGCTGCGTACATTCAACAAACAGAGTTAGAAGCCAGTGATTGGTTTGTTTTGGGCTGGCTCACGGCAAAGCTTGAAGTTTATGCCGATAAACTTTTAGAAGCGACAGAACAGTTCTTAGTTAGCCGTAAATTCTTAAAATAACGCACTGTATATGATAGCAGTCATGTTAAATACATGACTGCTATCGACTCTCTATAAGGTCTGACAAGACCCAAAATCATGCACGATAAAAAATCGTAGTCGGTCGCTTCAAACCACTAATTTATCTATGACAAAGCGGCCTATTATCAGAACAATACAGGCTTTATATTCATTTTTATTCTTAAAAAGTAAGCCTATACATTCCTACTCAATGTAGGTTTATTATCACTTCGATGTAACCATCTGTACTTATTAACTCTGCATATTTCTAACCATCATCTTCATTTTAAAAGTGACATCTAGCACACTATTTCTGCTCTTTTAGCTTATACCTATTCAAAGCTGGTCTTTTTTTACTCAATTTAGCATATAGTAAAACGTAGGTTGTCATGAGTCAGGGCTATGCAAGAGATTGAGTTTAAGTTTCAAGTTCCAGTTAAGAAGCGTAAGGCATTGCAAAAAGCTTTTACACTGCTCAAGGCTGAGCCGATTCATTTAGCAGCCCAATACTTTGATACAGCCGATCAAACGCTTGCTAAGCATTGCATCGCGATTCGACGTCGGCAGGAAAATGATGAATGGAAACAAACCTTCAAAGCAGTAGATACCGCAAAAGCATTGGGTCGCTTTGAACTTGAATTTGATATAGAGCCACCTGAGACGACTACACTCGACTTAGATAACTATAAAAAAGATTATTCCGCTATCTACAAAAAATTAAAACGCGCTTTGGGGCTTCCACTTCCAACCCTTGAATTGCTCTTTGAAACCAAGATCCAACGTTTACGCGTTTTGCAGGATGTTGGAAGTATTACAGTTGAAATTGCTCTCGATATTGGCAAAATTTTTAAAGAACAAAGCAGTGTAGATATTTTCGAAATCGAATTTGAATTAAAACAAGGATCGATAGAAGATCTGATCGCATTTATACAAGCTTGGATTCAAAAATACCAACTGAGTCTCGACACACATAGCAAGTCAGACTATGGCCTTCAGGCCGTTCGTCAGCAAAGTTACTTTCCTGCGCAGTATCAAACACCTCTTGTATTGAACAGAAGTTCAAGCGAAGTTGAGGCTCTACAAAACATACTGGCCAATTGCCTACAGCACTTACTTCCCAATGCCAGTTCAATTGCTCGACAGCAGTACTCCAGTGAGCATATACACCAAGCCCGCGTGGCGATTCGCCGCTTGCGTAGTGCACTGAAAAGTTTTGCTGCATGGTCGGACGACATTCAACCACACTGGAAAGCGGAACTCACCACTATTTTTCAAGCCTTAGGTGGAACACGTGATATCGATGCGCTGAACGAGGATTTACTTCCTCAGCTAATTGAGGCAGGTTATCCATTAGACTATCTTCCACCAAGTACAGAGGCTATCACTGATGTCTGTGCTCTATTCCGACAACCAGAAACGACGCAACTTTGGCTTGAATTAATTTTATTTACAGAGCAAGAACTAGATTCGCCTTCAAAAACCAAACTGAAAAAACATGCGCTCAAAGTGATACAGTCTTTACACCATAAAATATGCGCACATGCCGAGCACTTTAGCCAGCTTGAAGATGAGGAAAAACACCGCGTTCGTAAACAAGTCAAACAACTGCGTTATAGCATTGAGTTTGTGGCGTCTTTACTCGATGCAAAAGCATTAAAAACCTATTTAAAAAAACTCAAAGCAGTTCAGGAAAGCCTAGGGCACTATAATGATTTGGTGGTTGCAGATGCCTTGTTTCAACAAGCCCCTGAACCAGAAGCCGCTTATAGTTTTGCCACAGGATGGATCGCCGCGGAAAAAAATAGAATGCTCAAATTGGTTGAACAACAGATGATGCAGTTTAGTCAAACCAAACCGTTGAAATAGTTTTTTAAATCAAAATATCCATCAGTAGCGAAAAGTTCTTCTATAGGATTTCCCTGTCTACACCTAAGTTAACGATACTTTCCGTACACTTTCCACGTATTGTTATCTGCTAAGGGGTCGTTATAGCTATCACTCCGCTGCTTACGTGGTTTGTCTCGTGCATCGACCAGTTCAAAGTGTGCTTCAGTACTTAACACGATACCATTTACATAAAATCGGGTACGGGTATATTCACTCTGTCCGTGTTGAAAGACGTAGGTTCTGAGATCAATAAACTCCCTATGCGCAACCAAGGCGGCATTATCATCGCTGTCCAACCAAGCGCGCATAGCGTGCACCTGTTCTGGTTCAAACTGCCCACATTTTTCGATTAGACTTGCAATACCACGAAAACTTTTAGACTCTTTGGCGCGGGTCTTATTAATCCGAATACGATCGACGTGAAAATAAAACAGCGGTAAGTTCAAATGACTGGGTAAATGAATTGCATCCAGTACCTCATCTTCCATAAAGGGTTGGAACAAGTCTTGCGCCCGCTCAATCAAACCCGTCCACTGGCGGTAGTAGTCCTCGACTTCCGCTTTCGTGCCGTAATAGATTGGTAAGCCTTCAACATTGGTTAAATTTTGTGGTGGCCAAATGTTTTGACGCAATAAGGCAATATCACTTTTTAAACTTTGTACCGCAATCGCGTCTTGCATGGATATTCTCTATTTTATTGCTTAGGCTATTTTTAGATTAAGGCAAAGGTTTAGTTTCTGCAAGGCTTTGCCTATAATGCAGTCTGAGTTATTTATGTATTTTAGGACAAGTTCATGGTTCAGAAGATTAAAGCAACAGATGTAACCGAAGAAGAAGCGTTGAATGCTGCTTTTTTTGAACGTGCAGATGAATTTATTAAGCAAGCCAACGATTTTTGTCGCACTGAAAAAGGTTCACAAGTGAAACCTGCTGAAATACGTGGCCAAGTGAGTGCTGCGATGTTGTTTGGTACAGCCCGTTTTAACACGTGGGTGGCAGCCAATAACTTTAAAGATGGCGATGAAATGCGTGATGCCAAAGAGCAAGTGATGTCTTATATTTTGCAGCAGTTCCAAATGATGCTTGAAGACAACTATGACGAATACTGTGAACAGTTTGAAAACTACCTTCGTTTCCGTCATAACGAAGAATTTCATGCCAACAAGCATGACCACAAACACGATCACTGATCAATCAAAGCCTGCTTCTGCAGGCTTTTTTCATTTCGTCGTATTTGAAACGAAATACAATGTTGCAACACCTCAATTTACAGTAAGGTAATCGCTAAGGAATATGACTTAGGGAAGAACATGCAGCATTTGGACTTTGCACTCATCGATCCACACATCCACCAGTGGGACCCCTATAACACGCCACATGCAGCGGCTTTGGCAGTTAAATTATTGGGTAAGCATCCTAAGCTTTTGGACAAAATGGTTCGTTTAGTGAAACCTAAAGACCTGATTGAAACCATCGGTCTAACCCGTCATATTACACGTCCGTATTTGCCCCAAGACTATAAACGCGATACTGGCCCATACACAGTAGAACAAGTAGTGCATGTAGAAGCCAGTTGGCATCACAGCAAAGGCAAAGGTGTGGTTGAGGAAACTCAATTTATTGAGTCTTTAGCTTTTGGAGCCGATACGGTCAAATTGGGTGGCATTGTCGCAACAGCTGATCCACGTGATCGTAACTTTAAAAAGATCCTAAAATTACACCATAAAGCTTCACCACACTTTCGTGGTATTCGTAAAATGGCGTCTTTTCATGAAGACAAACAAATCCATGCGTGGACAGATGAGCCACACTTATATCGCAATAAAAAATTTCTCAAAGGCTTCGAAGTGCTGTCCCAATACAACTTGAGTTTTGATGCTTGGGTTTATTCCACACAGCTTGAAGATGTGATTTATCTGGCCAAGCAGTTCCCTGAAACTTCCATTGTGCTAGACCATCTAGGTACACCCGCAGGTTTATTTGGTCCAATTGGTGCAAATACAGGGATGACACAAACAGCGCGGGAAAATATTTTCTTTCGTTGGAAAGACGACTTAGCTGAACTTGCAAGCTATCCAAATGTCTATACCAAAATGTCGGGGCTTTTCATGCCTGTATTAGGACATCGTTTTCATAAAGAAGGCCGACTGGCTTCCAAACAAGAAGTCTTTGACCTTGCACACCCCATGATTACGCATGCTCTCGCCTGTTTTGGAACCTATCGGGTGATGTTTGCCTCTAACTTTCCCATGGATTCGGTGAGTACCTCATTGATCAATATTATTGATGCCTTTAGTGATGTCGTCGCAGCCTATGACCCTGATGCTTTAGAGCGCGTATTCCATCACAATGCCAAACAGTTTTATCGGCTTTAATTGAAAAAATAAGAAAACTAATTCCTAAAAGCTATAACAAAAAGAACCCCTCAATTTTGAGGGGGTTCTTTTTGGATGAAAACTGAAATCTTTACTTTTTCAGCGCTGGTTGCGCTTTGCCATATTGGTCAGCCATTACTTCAACCAACTGATCCAGCTTAATATACTTCTGAATCACTGCATCAACATCAGCCTTGCCAATTTTTGCCAATGCTAAATCACGTTGTTCACGATCCAGTAAAGTACGATTACGCTTCATTTGAGGAATCAACATGCGATGGATATTGCGACTATCTTCAAGTGCAGTCACACGCTTTTTCAAAATATCGGCCTTGGCAGCTTCCACTTCCTGTTCAGTAACGCCTTTTGCCAGTAACTCATTCAACACTTTATAGACCGCCTGAGACACTTGAGCCGATTTGCCTGCGCTATAGTTCGCATCAATCGTCAGCGCTCCTGACTCCGTCCAGTCATCCAGCGAAATACTGCTACCAAAACCATAGACCAAGGCATTCTTTTCACGTAACTCTTGTGCCAAACGAGAAGATAACTGCGACTCACCTAAAATATGCTCGAGTACCTGTAAAGCAGGTGCATCTGGGTGGTATGTACCCACAGGGAACGTCATAATGCTCTGATAGCTACCAAACTCACGCTGCTCTGACAGTGCATGTACACGCTGCGCTTTATATGCAGTAAAGTCAGAAGTAATCCGCTGATAAGGCGCTGCCGAATTCCAGTTTGCAAAAGCCTGATTTAAAGTCTTTTTCATCTTTTTCGTATCAATCACGCCCGTTACCGAAATTTGTGCATGATTCATCGCAAAAAACTGCTGATACAGCTGTTTAACCTGAGCTTGTGTTGCGGCCTGATACTGCTTCTTGACATATTCAGGTTCGAAGTGATGTCGAATATCCCCTATTGGATAAGTTTCAAGTAAACGAGCAATGGTTAAAGCTGCTACAGTTTCAGGTTCTGTATACGGTCGATCTAGACTTGCTAAGCTTTGTGACTTAATCAAATCAAACTGGCTTTGTTCAAAGGTTGGATTTTTAAGTACATCTATCACGAAGTTAAAAAATTCATCAAACTTTTCTTTCTTTGCCACGATTGAAATATTGATGCCGTTACCATTACTTGAGGCACTTGCTCCACCACCCGCATCGATCGAGTGATCGGCAATATCTTGCAAACTATATTGAGTTGAAGCTCTGAGCAGTAAATAAGAGGTAAGATCTAATAACTCTGCTTTATTAAACAGACTTTCTGCAGTACCAAAATCAATCGAAATGGTGGCATAAGTCTTATCATCACGCGTGGTACTTGGGTACAGCGCATATTGCATACCATTTTTTAACTTGCCACGCTGAATTTGTTTTTCAGCACTTTCTAAATATTGCTTTGAGCTTTTTACGTATCCAGCCACTTCTGCCTTATACGCACTGACATCTTTCAATGGTTCTTCAGCAACGGCTTGTTGGTCTAAAGTTTTTGCTGGGGTCGCTGCTGCCGCTTGTTCAAGTGCTTTTTTCTGATCTTCTGGGGTCGGTAAAATAGTGCCTGAAATACGATGCTCAGGCACTAAAAAGTCATCTAAACGTTGGTTCACATCAGTAACGCTGAGCTGTTGTAATTGTTGCTGATCTTTAAAGTATTGTGTCCAATCACCATTGGCAGAAACCACATAGTCACTGAGCATGCCACCGACTGCCGTTGCACTGCTGAACATGCTTTCTTGTGCATTTTTAATCATACTCTTCACACGGTTGAGCTCAACCTCATTGAAGCTTGGTGTTTTTTCTACACCAGTAACCAAAGCCGACTCGACTTTCTTCACATCATGGTTGGGGGCATAAACTGCGCCCATAAACACCATATTAAAATCTTGGTCTAACCATGTGGTCGACTGAACAGCTGTCGCCGTTCCCGTTTCTACAATGCTTTGGTACAAATGCCCACTGGGTTGCATGGTGTATAAATACGGTGACACCGCCAACGCGGTCTTAATGTTCTCGTTTTTACCATTCAGGTAGATATTATATTTGGCTAAGTTACTGCCCTTTTTCACCACAAACTGACGATCTTTAATCTTACTGGCATCTAAGACAGGCACTTTGACTTTCGCAGGCACAGCACGCGCTTTAATCGCACTAAACTTTTCATCTATCTGCTTCAGTACAGCAGCTTGGTCAAACTTGCCCGAAATGACAAACACCGCATTATTCGGTGCATACCAGTCACGATAAAACTTATTCAGCTCAGCCATTTTGATTGACTGTAACTCATTTAAATCACCAATCGGTAAACGCCCTAAATATTGATTACCATAAGCGGACTTCCACATCTGATCCATGAGCACTGAAAAAGGCTGATCCATACGGACTTCACGCTCGCGTTTTACAATCGCGATTTCAGATGGTACATATTTTTCTTGGAGCACCAAACCGTCCATACGCTCTGCTTCAAGATGAATTAGCTCATTAATTGCATTTTGTTCAGGACGAACCACATTAATATATTTGGTTGAATAATAGTCCGTGCTGGCATTATTCATTAAACCGTATTGATCTAAACGGCGTTGAAACTCGTCCCCTGGAACATTTTTAGTCCCCTTGAACGCTAAGTGTTCCAATAGGTGCGCTAAACCGCCCTTACCTTTTGGGTCGTTCAATGAACCAGTCAAATAGACCATGTTCATATACACTTTATTTTCTTTATCGTTTGGCGCAAGAATAATACGTAAACCGTTATCTAATTTATATTCTTCAATTTTCTGTTCCGATTTTACCAATACGGGTTGTGCCCATACTGTGCCCCCAAAGCCAAGTAGCAATACCGACAAACTCAATGTTTTAAAACGCATTAACATTATTTTTCCAAATAATTCGACAAAATATGAATGATTCTCAACATCATAGAGGAAAGTGAAATTATTTTTATAGTAATTTGGTGAAAAATAGCATTTTAATCAATGCTTATTTTTCACCAGCAGTTTTAATTTAAAAGAATTACAACTTAATCTAAGTAAAGTTCAGCCGTCATATATAACTTGGCATAGCCTGAGATTTGGATCCGTGTTTCAGACTGAAGATCGCAGTAAAGCAATCCTCCACGGCTCGATGCCTGATAGGCAATCAATGAGGTTTTACCCAACTTCTCCGCCCATAGTGGTGCAAGACCTGTATGCATGGAGCCTGTCACTGGGTCTTCATTGATGCCTTTATGCGGTGCGAAATAACGCGCGATATAGTCATAGTCTTGAGATGTTGAGGTCAGGGTAACATCCAAGTTTTCAGCGGTAATCGCAGTACTGACTTTATGCTTTTCTGCCAGTTGACGAATTTTGTCCAAGTTCGGTTTGGCATCCTTAACGGCCTGCTCAGACTCACACACTAAAATATAAGCCTGTGGGTTTAAATAGACTTCTTTAATTTCACAATCGACCAATTCATGAATTTCCGCAGGATAGTCTTCTAACTTTTGCGGTGCTCGAATTGGAAAATTCATATGAATCTTACCGTCAACATCTTGATCAATGATAAAAACACCCAAGTCTTTTACATGAAACTGGATACGTTTGGCATCGGTATAATCCCGAAATAGGACGAAACTACTGGCTAAAGTCGCGTGCCCACAAAAGTCCACTTCAACCTGAGGAGTGAACCAGCGAATTTCATAGTTTTCAGCATCAATCACTTTCACAAAAGCCGTTTCTGCCAAATTATTTTCCAAGGCAATATTCTGCATCAAATCTACTGCTAACCATTCATCACGCACAATCACAGCGGCAGGATTACCTTTGAATAATTCAGTTGTAAAGGCATCGACTTGATACATTTTCATCGTTTTTCTCCTAAATTGAGGCTTTATTTTGCAAAAAACTGAGTAAAAAAGTAGATACAGTTTTTAGTCATTTATGGATACACGCCCAATAAAAAGAAGCCTAATCATGAAGATAGGCTTCTTTTCAGTTCATAAGCTATATATTTCTCAGCTTAGACTTCTTTTAAGTCCACATTGTCTTGCTCAAAAATACGCTTATCCGTTTGACCTAAGACTTGACTGGTCACAACACCTGCAGTCATAGAACCATTCACATTCAAAGCCGTACGCCCCATATCAATTAAAGGCTCAATTGAAATAAGCAGTGCAACCAAAGTCACAGGCAAGCCCAGCATCGGCAGGACAATCAGTGCTGCAAATGTTGCTCCACCACCTACACCCGCCACCCCAATCGAGCTCAAGGTCACGACACAAACTAAAGTCAAAATCCAAATTGGATCGAGCGGATTAATACCCACTGTCGGTGCAACCATAACAGCCAACATCGCAGGATACAGCCCCGCACAGCCATTTTGCCCAATGGTCGTACCAAATGATGCTGAAAAGCTGGCAATCGACTCAGGTACGCCCAGACGTCGTGTTTGCGCTTCAATATTTAAAGGAATACTGGCAGCACTTGAACGGCTGGTAAACGCAAAGGTCAGCACAGGCCAAACCTTTTTAAAGAACTGAATTGGGTTCACGCCTGTGAGCGCCAAAATCACGGCGTGCACGATAAACATAATCGCCAAACCGATATAAGACGCAACCAAGAAGCCACCTAAGTTTAAGATGTCCACCATTTTAGAGTTGGCCACAATATTGGTCATGAGTGCGAACACACCATAAGGAGTGAGCATCATAATGAGACGCACCAACTTCATGACCCACGCTTGCAAGATGTCAATTGCAGACAACAGCTTTTGCCCTTTCTCAGCATCCGCTTTCATGAGGTTCAAGCCTGCAATGCCTAAAAACACTGCAAAAATGACTACGCTAATAATGGAGGTTGGATGTGCCCCAGTCAGCTCGGCAAAAGGATTGCTCGGAATAAATGACAGAAATAAATCAGGCACTTGCAAGTCAGCCACTTGCCCGACATAGTCAGTTTGAATCGTATTTAAACGTTCAGTTTCTTGTGTCCCTTGCACTAAACCTGCCGCAGTTAAGCCAAACAGATTGGTCACCACCACACCGACAAATGCAGCAATCGCTGTGGTAAATAACAAAGTCCCAATACTGATAAAACTAATTTTACCCAATGAACCCGCATCGTGCAGCTTAATCACAGCGCCTAAAATGGAAACAAATACCAAAGGCATCACCACCATTTGTAGTAGTTTGACATAGCCTTTACCGACCAAATTAAACCACTGTACCGACTCTTGTAGTACAGGCGAATGCGTACCATAAAACCCATGTAAAGCGAGACCAAAAACAATACCGAGACAGAGACCTGCCAGTACCTTCTTCGCTAAACTCCAATCGGTTTTACGGGTTCGGCCCAGTAAAAAAAGCAATGCAATAAAAATGATGACATTGACGATTAAGGGGATATTCATACTGTTTCCCTAAATGATGCTGTCATAATTATAAATCAAAATTTAAACGGGCTTACTGTTTTGCGCCATATTCCACGCTGAATGTACAAATTTAGACTGAATTGGCAGTTTTAGAATGTGGTATAAAGCATTTAAACGGCTGTTAAAGTGTTCTTTTATATGAATCAATCTCTGCTTAATCCTCACATTCTGCCCGTACCTTTAGAAAAAGCATATCGGCTACTCAACCACGGCCCAACCGTGCTGGTTTCCAGTCAAGATGATGAAAGCACCGATGTCATGGCCGCGGCTTGGGCATGCGCCCTAGAGTTTAGCCCAGCCAAAGTGACGGTGGTACTCGATAAATCGACAAAAACCCGCAGCATTATTGAAAAATCGGGTTTGTTTGCGCTGCAAGTCCCTACACTTAAACAGCTGAAAATGGTCTACGCACTAGGCATGATCAGTCAATATGATGCTCCTGAAAAGTTACGTCAGTGTGGGGTCGACCTTTTTCAGTTTGGTCACAGCCCAATTCCAGTGGTTGAAGGCTGTAGCGCATGGATTCTGTGTGAACTCATTCCTGAACCACATAATCAGCAACAGCATGACTTGTTTATTGGCAAAGTCATTGCAGCTTATGCAGATGATCGGGTTTTTAGAGATGGCCATTGGTACTACCATGAAGCCGCAGATGAATGGAAAAGCATCCATCATGTTGCAGGCGGACACTTTTATACCATTGGTGATGCAGTGGATATCAATCAACTCAAAGATACTGATTAAATTGACTGCGCCTTTACTCCGCTCGACTAAAGGTGGACATCACCCGATTGTTTTATTGTAAATTTCATCTTATAGTTCAAGTGTATTTTTTAAACAAATAGTCAAATTATGATGAACAGGACGTTCTCAAGCACCGTACAACTGAGTCTCTTTCTCTGCCTGAGTATGTGCTTGGGAATTGGCATCTTACGTTTTTCTTATACCGCGCTACTGCCGTCCACACGCGAAGCCTATGAATGGTCACACAATTTCGCCAGCTTACTCGGTAGCGCTAATCTGCTGGGTTATCTGATCGGCGCATTTTGGGCGATGAAGTTGCCACAAAATGCAAAAATGCCGATCTATATCATTTTTGCTGCGCTCTTTGGTTCAATCAGCCTGTTTGCCTGTGCATTTTCGCATTTTAACGAAGTTTGGTATTTGGTGTGGCGCATCATTTCAGGTATCGGCGGCGGTTTGCTGATGATTCTATCACCCAGTATTGTGGCACAGTGCAGTGAGTTACAGCACCGTTTTAAAATTAATCTGATTGGATTTAGTGGAATAGGAATTGGTGTATTGGCAGCCACGCTGTTTATGCCGTATTTAGACCGTATTGCAATCAGTAGCGCATGGTTCATTCTCTGTGGCTTTGCATTTGTCATTACGTGGTTATTATGGATACTTGTTCGTCCTTTCCAAAAGCAACTGCACAGTATCCCTACAAGCCAGCCCCAGACTCATACAGTGAATAAAACTTACTATAGCTTACTCATTGTTTATGCCTGCAGCGCCTTTGCCTATATTCCCCATTCTTTGTTTTGGATTGATTATTTAAGCCATGTTTTAACGCTGAATTTATATTGGATCAATTTTAACTGGATTTTATATGGCTTAGGCAGCGCTCTAGGTGCAGCGACAGCTTATGCTTTAGCACGTAAATTTGGTAACTTTCTGGCTTTAAAGATTCTATACAGTGTCTATATTGCGGCAGTTTTTATTGCGGTTCTGAGTTTTTCGCCTGTATTTACGCTCCTGTCTTCATTTCTCACAGGTCTACTGAACCCTGCGGTAGTCTTTCTCACCTCCTACACCATCTTACAACTCTACGGCTTGGCCTATAAAAAACTGTGGAGTATGGCGACACTCAGCTTTGCAACGGTACAACTGGTCGGTGGTTTAAGTTTTAGTACCTTACAGCATTTGGGTTGGTCATATCACTTTCAGTTTATGCTTGCTGCGGGAGTCCTCGGTTTAGGAACATTGCAACTATTTTACTTTACCCGTAGGACATCCACCTCCAATCCAACAACTAAAAAAGAGGCCTTTTAATCCTTCACATAGAAGGAAATCGAAAAAGAGGTAACCTACTTAGGTTAGTAGGTTCCGTTATAGAAGGCCGTCCATGTTAAATACCTGTGATATTTTTAACTTACCTCTAAATAATACAAATGTACTGTGCAAGTATAAGAAAAGAACCCAATTGAGGGACCTTCTATCACCAATACAATTCACGCATTCGAACTTTTACATCTGTAGATCAAAGCTCGGTTATTTCGATGCATTTAAAGTTAAATACGGATAAGGATTCACAGCTCCTTTCCCAGTCCTATAAATTCCATAGTGCAAATGTGGTGGCGTATTCTTGGCATTGCCGGTGTTCCCGACATAGCCCAATACTTCTCCCACTTCAACCCAATCACCCGTTTGAATATTAGGCGCATAAGCATCTAAATGTGCATAGTAATGACGGCTTAAGTTTGGTCCCATTACCCATACCACTTGTCCACCTAAACTATTGATGCCGACATCCAAGACAATGCCTGATGTAGCACTTAAGACAGGTGTACCACGTTTAGCGAAGATATCAATACCTTGATGTTTTCGGCCCTGACCACGTGCAGCCCACCAAGTGTCCTGTATGTGCTTATGACTTACACCTTGTACAGGCACATTTAAGTTTTTCTCTAAAGGCGTCTTATATAACTGCCAATATAAATATGGATAACTCAAACCTGCTGCTTCACCCGAAACGGATGGCTGACATCCACTCATCAACAGACTTGTACTTAAAATAGCTCCACTCAGAACTAAACGAGACATGATTCAACTACTCAGCTAATTTTTAGATATTAAAATAAGATAAAGTTACCTTTTCATACTAAATGCCTCATATATTGAAAGATATCTTATATATGTAACGGCAAAGCCCTCATATAAAATGAGGGCTTTGCTTCGAATAAACCACGTAAAACTACTTACGCTTCTTCAGTTTTTTCTCTAAGGCTTTCAGCTTAGACTGATGCTTAGAGATCTTTTTTAAACGTGCTTTGATCTTCTGTTTTAATGTTTTCACAACATTATTCGACATAGGGTCCTCCTTTGGTTCAACTCCCTTTGATCGATTCTTCCTTGAAATGCCTTTAACATTCGTTCATGAAATAGCAATACGCCTAGCGTTGTTGCTGATCTGGGTTCGGTTGGTTTTGATTCGGCTGTTTTTGCTGACCTTGATTTGGTTTGGGTTGTTGTTGCTGTTGTTGCTGGTCTGGTTGTTCTTGTGGTTGATTTGGTTGTTGTTGACGTTGCTGCTGATTGTTCTGCTGTTGATTTTGTTGATTAGCCATGAGACTACTCCTTTATCATCTGCCGTAACATTCGACAAAGACCACCATACATCACTCAGCTAAAAACCCAAGCTATAAGCTGTATCAAAGTACTTCATTGTAATTACATATATAAATTGTGGTTAAGAATCAACTCTCCTTTTTATTTAACCTTACCTATACTCACTGAAAGCACAAATCCTTTAACCTAGTTTTACATTGCAAACCTATTTCCAGAGCTATTTTCAACACAACAAAAGAAAACCCGCAGTATGTGCGGGCTTCTACCAATTCAGCTTAAAACTTATTCCATATTTGCAATGATAGCCTCTCCAAACTCCGAACAACGCAATAAGGTTGCATTCGGCATTAATCGCTCAAAATCATAAGTGACTGTTTTCGCCTCAATTGCCCCTGAAATCCCCTTAATGATCAAATCTGCCGCCTCTACCCAGCCCATGTCCCGTAGCATCATTTCAGCAGAAAGAATAATAGAGCCTGGGTTGACTTTATCTTGACCGGCATATTTTGGCGCTGTTCCGTGCGTGGCTTCATAAACAGAAATCGCCCCACCAATATTCGCACCCGGCGCAATACCAATCCCTCCAACTTCTGCAGCCAATGCATCAGAAATATAGTCACCATTCAGGTTTAAAGTTGCAATCACTGAATAGTCCGCAGGACGCATTAAAATCTGCTGCAAGAATGCATCGGCAATCACATCTTTAATGATGATGTCTTTACCATTTTTTGGGTTTTTAATTTTTACCCATGGCCCGCCATCAATGAGCTTACCACCGAAACGGTCCATCGCAAGTTCATAGCCCCACTCTTTAAATGCCCCTTCGGTATATTTCATGATATTGCCTTTGTGAACCAAGGTCACACTCGGCTTATCATTATCAATCGCAAATTGAATCGCTTTACGCACAAGACGCTGCGTTCCCTCTTTCGATACGGGCTTAATCCCAATACCACAGTTATCTTCAAATCGGATTTTAGTCACGCCCATTTCTTCTTTGAGAAACTTAATCACTTTCTTCGCTTCAGGAGAATCGGCTTTCCACTCAATTCCAGCATAAATATCTTCTGAGTTTTCACGGAAAATAACCATATCGGTCAGTTCAGGATGCTGAACAGGTGATGGTACCCCTTCAAACCAACGTACAGGACGTACACAAACGTACAAATCTAATTCTTGGCGTAGCGCCACGTTCAAAGAACGAATGCCCCCACCGACAGGTGTGGTTAAAGGGCCTTTAATTGAAACCACAAACTCGCGTAGCGCATCAAAAGTTTCTTCTGGCATATAGGAGCCATAAATTTTATTGGCTTTTTCACCGCAGTAAACTTCCATCCACTCAATCGAGCGTTTACCGCCATATGCTTTTTGTACTGCAGCATCTACTACAGTTTTCATGGCTGGTGTAATGTCGACACCAATACCATCGCCTTCAATAAAAGGAATAATCGGTTGATTTGGAACATTTAAGGATAAATCTGCGTTTACGGTAATTTTACTACCATCCGCAGGAACGATGATCTTCTGATAACCCATTTTGCAGGCGCTCCCTTTTATTATAATTGGCAAATTTAAAAAATAATTGCCGATAGACAATACTTTCCACTCTTCTTATCGCATAATAGCTTAATCGAATTCCGCTGTTTTTGAGATTTATACGAGAAATAACTACATTTCTCTATTAAATAAATCTTGATATTTCTTATTTTATGTAATTACAGAAGTTATTGACTATGAAAATCGTCATCCTGAATAAGCCCTATGACGTCCTCTCCCAGTTCCGTAAAGATGAAGCACATATGACGATGTCTGACTTTGTCAGCGACTCTACTTTGCGCTTGGCTGGTCGTTTGGATATGGACTCTGAAGGCTTGGTATTTTTAACCGATCATGGTGGTTTGAACCAATACATCACCAACCCTGCCAATAAAAAATTTAAAACGTATTTGGTTCAGGTCGATGGTGATGTCACTGAAGAAGCGCTGAAGCAGTTGCGTAAAGGCGTGGAACTGAAAGATGGTATGACTTTGCCTGCTGAAGCATCTAAAGTTGAACAACCTGAGTGGTTATGGGAGCGAGATCCTCCTGTACGTTTTCGTGCGTCTGTGCCGACTTCTTGGGTCGAAATTTCAATTTGTGAAGGCCGTAACCGTCAAGTACGTCGCATGACTGCTGCTGTAGGTTTTCCTACTTTACGTTTAATCCGTACTAAAATTGGTGCAATTGATTTGGTTCAAATGGGTTTACAACCAGGTGAATCTAAAGAAATCGAACCCCTTTTATACCCTGACTTTCAAAACATTCCTGCGGAAGAACCTTACCGTTCGCGCTCTTATGTGAAAAAACCGGGTGGTACAGGTGGTAAGCCTATGGTTCGTAAGAACAAAGATGGTTCTGTGAAAAAGTCAGGTACAAAGCGTATTTGGCAAATGGATGATAGTGAGAAACCAAAGCGTAAAACCAATGGTACTACTCGTCCAAATACGAAAGCACCACGTGGTCGCGGACGTAATAATGGTCGTTAAAAATTAAGTATTTTAAAGCCCACGAAAGTGGGCTTTTTATTATAAATTTATTTCTTTATATAGCTCATCAATTTGTGTCAAAGTCAAATACCGCTTATTTGGCAATAAATCATTTCCCGACCTATAAAAGCCAACATAAATTATTGGCTCATTCCTACTTTTTGATTCACTTGACGAAATAAATATTGAGTCCAATTTTTCAAAATACGGGTCACATCTAATAACCTCTGCTACTTTATCAAAATATTGCTTTTCTACACCCCACCCATAATCATTATAATCAATCAAAGACTTATCTATAGATTTAATATTACTTTTATATTTAGGTGAATCTTTAAACAAATCTTCAATTTCTACATATTCAAACTGATAGCTATCACGTTTTGAGCCATATCTATATTTATAAACTTTCATCTACTTTTTCTTCTTTAAATCCATGCTCAGTGTGTTTTACATTAATTATATATTTATTAAAAAAAGCCGACGCATATGCATCGGCTTTTTTCACTTCATCGGTAAATTTACCGATTTAGTTTTGACTTAGATCGCTTCAAGTGCAGCATTCAAAGTCTCGCTTGGACGCATTACAGCATTTACTTTAGCTGTATCTACAGCATAGTAACCACCGATGTCAGCAGCTTGACCTTGAACTAGAGCAAGTTCAGCAATGATCTTGTCTTCGTTTTCAGCAAGTGCTTTCGCAAGTGGAGCAAACTTCGCTTTCAACTCAGCGTCTTCATCTTGTGCAGTAAGCGCTTCAGCCCAGAACTTCGCTAAATAGAAGTGGCTGCCACGGTTATCTAGCTCGCCAGTACGACGTGATGGAGACTTGTCGTTATCAAGTAATTTGCCAGTCGCTTGGTCTAAAGTCTTCGCAAGAAGTTTCGCTTGAGCGTTATCTTCTTTAATACCTAGCTCTTCTAAAGAAACAGCAAGCGCCAAGAACTCACCTAAAGAATCCCAACGTAAGTGGTTTTCTTCAACAAGCTGTTGTACGTGTTTAGGCGCTGAACCACCCGCACCAGTTTCGTACATACCACCGCCCGCCATTAACGGAACGATAGACAACATTTTCGCTGAAGTACCCAATTCCATAATTGGGAACAAGTCGGTCAGGTAGTCACGTAGGATGTTACCCGTTACAGAAATCGTATCTAGGCCACGCGCTACACGTTCAAGTGTATAACGCATTGCGCGTACTTGAGACATGATCTGAATGTCTAAACCAGCAGTGTCGTGGTCTTTCAAGTATTTTTGTACTTTCTTGATCACTTCATTTTCGTGCGGACGGTATGGGTCTAACCAGAAGATTGCTGGCATACCCGAGTTACGAGCACGGTTTACTGCAAGTTTTACCCAATCTTGAATCGGTGCATCTTTCACCTGACACATACGCCAGATGTCGCCTTCCTCAACATTTTGAGTCATCAACACTTCGCCAGTTTCTAGGTCAGTGATGTTTGCAACACCCGCTTCAGACATTTCGAAAGTTTTGTCGTGCGAACCGTATTCTTCAGCTTTTTGCGCCATCAAACCAACGTTAGGCACAGTACCCATCGTACGTGGGTCAAAGTTACCATTCCACTTACAGAAATTGATCATTTCTTGGTAAATACGTGCGAAAGTTGACTCAGGCATTACTGCTTTACAGTCGTAAGGTTTGCCGTCAGCACCCCACATTTTACCGCCACCACGGATCATTGCAGGCATTGAAGCATCTACAATTACATCGTTTGGTGAGTGGAAGTTGGTGATACCTTTCGCCGAATCAACCATTGCAAGTGCAGGACGGTGTTCTTGGCAAGCATGTAAATCTTCGATGATTTCTTCACGTAAAGACGTCGGTAAAGTTGCGATCTTCTCGTAAAGACCAGCCATACCGTTGTTTACGTTAATGCCTAGCTCATCGAACAATTTACCGTGTTTTTCAAAAGCATCTTTGTAGTAAATTTTCACACAGTGACCGAAAACAATCGGATGTGAAACTTTCATCATGGTTGCTTTAACGTGTAAAGAGAACAAAATGCCCGCTTCTTTACAATCATCAAGTTCTTTTTCATAGAAGTCGCAAAGCGCTTTCTTGCTCATGAACATTGAGTCGATGATTTCGCCGTCTTGAAGTGCAACTTTTGACTTCAGAACAATCGTTTCACCAGACTTGGTGATGAGTTCCATTTTCACATTACGTGCACGGTCTAAAGTCATCGACTTTTCACCGTGGTAGAAGTCGCCTTCATCCATGTGAGAAACGTGAGTTTGAGACCATTGCTTCCACTCGCTCATAGAGTGCGGGTGTTTTTTCGCATAGTTTTTCACTGCAGCTGGTGCACGACGGTCAGAGTTACCTTCACGCAATACAGGGTTTACAGCTGAACCAAGACATTTGCCATAGCGTGCTTTAAGCGCTTTTTCGTCTTCAGTGGTTGGGTTTTCAGGATAGTCAGGAATCGCGTAGCCTTTTGATTGAAGCTCTTTGATACATGCTGTTAACTGAGCAACAGAGGCACTAATATTCGGGAGTTTGATGATATTAGTATCTGGATCTTGGGTAAGACGACCTAGTTCTGCAAGATTGTCTGGGACTTTTTGCTCTTCTTTTAGGTATTCAGAGAATTCTGCGAGAACACGTGCGGCAACAGAGATATCAGTTTTAACGATCTCTACACCAGCAGGTTTAGTAAAGGTCTCAATGATCGGCAGTAGCGAATAAGTCGCTAGCAATGGCGCCTCGTCGGTCAGTGTGTAAATGATGGTTGACTTTCCACCAGCCATATATAGCCCCTTGCGTTAGATTGAGTTTTTTAGGGTGATGAGCTTCTGGCTCAACCCCTGCGAACCGATGTGCTTGAATAAAACCCTGAAAGTATCGTCCCTCAGGGCTTTACAGTCAACGTAATATCCAGTGATAACGACATTTCGCCAGAAAATACCACTACAGCCTTCGTTTTTCAAAATCACGTCTTTCCACAAGGCTTTAGCTTTTGCTTAGCAAATAAACAAATTTTTTAGCGAAATGTGTTATTTACCTCATTTAAGCCACAACAACAGATACTTTTCACATAATACAGTCTTGTAGCCCTACATGCATCAGAATGACTTTTTTCAGCACTAAATTTAGATCGGCAGAACCATTCATCATGCCACAGCTTAAATATTGATACATAAACCATGTACTCGTACTCCTCCATTTTTACATTTTTAAACCTATGATTTTTATAGGGTTGGTTAAACTTAATCTTTTTTCTGCAACGGTAAGGGTCAATTCAATGCTAAAAATGCTGCTTCCGCTCATTGGACTTGGTTTTTCTTCTTGGTGTTTTGCTCAAAATCCATTGAGCGTTCATGTGCTGAATTTGGAAAATGGTCTCCCTTCTGCCAATGTCAAAGTGACACTTGAAGCCCAACAAAATGATAAATGGACAGAAATCAGCTCAAGTACGACCGATGACCAAGGTCGAATCAATGATTTATATCCAAAAGATACGACCTTACAAAAAGGTGTATACAAAGTTACCTTTAAAACGGGTGATTGGTTTCGCCAAAAAAATCAGCGCTCATTCTTTCCTGAAGTGCCCGTGGTGTTTGTAATTGATGGCTCATTAGATCATTACCATATTCCTCTATTAATTAGCCCATATGGCTATTCCACTTACCGTGGTAGTTAATGCACATAAATAAGCGCATAAAAAACCGATGCCTAAGCATCGGTTTTTTGTCTGTACAGAATCAAATAAAGTGGCTTAGGGACTAAGCCTTGAACCACTTCTCTGCTTTCGCTTGATCTTCGACTTTCAATTCAACTTCAGTCAGCTCTGAGCCAGCAGCTTTTACGTCAAAGCTCATCAACTCATCACGGCGGAATGCCAATATGCTATACGAGCCTTCTTGCTTGGCATACTTTTCTACCAGTTTCACCGTTGCTTTGAGACCATCAATCGCAATGATCACATCATGGGCAGAAAGGCCAGCTTGAGCCGCAGCGCCATCACGACGTGCGCTTTGCACCAATACGCCTTCTGGCTTATCTACAAGCTTTAAACCTAAAGGTAATGACTTATCATTTTTCAGGCTATAACTTAAACCAAACTCAGGGAAAAGTTGATCCAGCGGTAACTCATCTGTGGTATTAATTAAGTGATTGATTTGCTCAATCCAGTTATCACCCGTCAGCTCATTACACAACTCTACAATCGTACGCTCATGTACTTGTATGCCCTTTTGCGCGTTCTCATAAAGTTTACGCATAAGCGCGTCTAGACTTGAACCACGTAAGCGCAAACCTAAGTCTAAGCATAGTGCAACCAAACAGCCTTTGTTGTAATAGCTAGTGCCTGCATTGTTCGAGTTTTCATCCTGACGGTAAAATTTCACCCATGCATCAAAGCTGGACTCAGACACAGACTGAACAAAACGACCCGGATTTTGCAAATAACGATCAATCTGAGTTTTGAGTAGTTTGATATATGAGGCTTGGGAAATCACACCACTACGCAGCAAAATCAGGTCATCATAATAAGACGTGAAACCTTCAAAAATCCAAAGCAAAGAGGTATAGCCTTCTTTGTTCAGATCATAATTGACAAAATTTTCAGGACGAATGAATTTGACCAACCATGAGTGGAAGTATTCATGGCTACATAAACCCAAGAAACGTTGGTAGTCTTCAGACGGCTCTTCAGGCTCGTTAGCTTTTGGTAAGTCTTCACGTGGACCAATCAAGCTGGTTGAATTTGGATGCTCCAAACCACCATAACTATTTGCTGTCGCCATCGTCATAAAGGTGTAGTTTGAAAATGGCGCTGACCCAAACATTGAGATTTCTGTTGCACAGATTTTTTCAATGTCTTGCTGCATACGTGCAGCATTCATGGCATGTTTACCTGACACCACAAACTCGTGCGGAATACCATTGGCTTCAAAACCAAAACGCGTCTGTTCGGCCAACTCAAATGGTGCATCAATCAGCTCGGCATAGTTTTTGGCTTTTAAAGTAAAACGACCTTTAACGAGGCTTTTTGAAGCCATACCAGTAGCCAATTGGAAGTGTTTCAGCTCATCAGGAAGGAAGAGTTCAACTTCAACTGCTTTGTCCTCTTGACCCTCCAAACCTAAGCAAGCACATGCAGGGTTTACATATAAACGGGTTTGATCTACATACGCACCGCGCACCGACAGATCATAGGCATAGACATCATATTCAACCGTAATCAGTTCATGGTCAGTATTAAAAAGACGCCATTTATTCTTTTCAAATTTTTGAATTTCTAACAAACGCCCTTCTTCATCATAAGCACGAACCGACTCTATATGCTTTGAAAACTCGCGAATGAGGTAACTACCCGGAATCCAAGTCGGTAATGAAAGTACCTGTGTTGGGTCTGCTACAAAACGTAAAGTCACGTGTATAAGGTGCTGACGATAATCGTCAAATTCGATCTGATAATGCAACATAATGGGCGATACAAAATAAAATGAAATGAGTTATAACTTAGCTTAGCATTATTTACGCCAGTTTTGCGTCACAGTCACATTTGTCTGCATTTTTGACTGGTCATTGAGGAAAAAAAGGCATAGCATTTGCAGCTGTTTTAGGTTTAAAAGTCACGGAATGGCTTGGTTAGGGAATTTCATTGAAAGCTGTCATCTACTTCATCGCTACACTCTTCGCCTTATGTTCAAGTTTCACTCAAGCGGCATTGCTCAATATTGTTCCTGAAACAGTTGAAGCTCAAGCTTGGACCATTTTTGACAGCCAATCGGGGCAAGTCATTGCAGAGCATAATAGTCATGTTCAACGTGCACCCGCTTCGCTCACCAAAATGATGGTGGCGTATATTGCACTCAAAGAAATCAATGCAGGGAAGCTCAATAAGAGCGAAATTCTTACCGCAACACCTGTGGTCAGTACAGTGATGTGGGATGAGTCCCAAATGTACTTAAAACAAGGCGAACAGATTTCTGTGGATCAGCTTCTAGCCGGTTTAGTGGTGATGTCTGCCAACGACGCAGCCGTGACTTTAGCGGAACGCATCTCAGGTGATATTCCAAACTTTGTTGCACGAATGAACCAAGAAGCCAAAGCGCTGGGAATGACTGAAACGCATTTTCAAAACCCTGCGGGTATCACCATGCCAGAGCACTATTCAACCGCACATGATTTAGCGCTATTAGGCCAAGCCTTGGTGAATGAAACGCCAGACTATTTATACTATTCAAAACAGCAAAGTTTTAGCTATAACCAACGCTTTCATCGTGCAACCAATATTCTGTTAAAACAAGACCCGACAGTAGATGGCTTAAAAACAGGTTATACCAAAGCAGCGGGATACAATTTAGCCCTGACAGCAAACCGCCCGACCATGAATCCAAACAATCCAAACCGTCGTTTGGTGGTGATTGTATTGGGTACAGAAAGTGCTGCAAAACGCGCTGAAGTTGCACACAACCTCATGAATTTGTCTTATACCTATACTCGCAATGAAGTTGCACTAAAAGATAAGCAAATTATCGCTGAACTGCCTGTAGTCAAATCGACATTGAAAATGTTCAAAGTGGAAAGTAAGCAACCGAAAATTGTGACCACATCATTGTACGATCAACCCTATGCCATTGACTTACATGCCTTTGATCAGACCAACCAACGCATTATGCTCAATACAGGCAATGGCACTATACAACGCATTGATCCCTTAGAATCTACAAAAACGCATTTCAATATTGAAGTGTTGCAAAACAAGCTGACCGCTCCGCTGGCTGAAGTGATGCAACTGGCGAAAGTGCAGGTCTATCAAAACAATCAGCTCATTCAAACGTTCACCATTGAAGAAGATGTACAAATTGAAGAAGCCAATATTTTCCAACGACTAATGTTTTGGTTCAAAAGCTTGTTTCCATTTTTATCAAGCGATGAACCTAAAGTAAAAACCTATACACTCGGTTAAGTTCGAGCAGTATCCCGAGTTTTATACTTTATGTAACTTGTAAGACAATCTAATTATCAATAAATCAAGAAGATGGCATATTCAATGTCATCTTCTTTTTTTAATAATAAATAGGTTGCTTCATATGGCTGTACAAACAGAACAAGTGCCACACCATATTGTTATTATTGGCGGTGGTGCTGGTGGTCTAGAGTTAGCAACGCAACTCGGTGACAGCTTCGCAAAATCCAAGTGGGTGAAAATCACCCTCGTCGATCAAAACCTCACCCATATCTGGAAACCCTTACTACACGAAATTGCGGCAGGTACACTCAACCCAAGTGTTGAAGAAATCAATTATTTTGCACATGCGTCTAAACATCACTATGAGTTTGTTTTAGGTCGTTTTGTCGGCTTAGACCAAGAACATAAACAAGTAAAACTTGAAGCACGCCAATATGCCAAACAAAGCACGGAAACCACGCAGTTTGAACTCAACTACGACACCTTAGTCCTGGCAGTCGGTTCGACCTCTAACGACTTTGCGACCGAAGGCGCTAAACATTACTGCCACTTCCTCGACAGTCGCCAGCAAGCTGAAATTTTCCAGCAAGACCTTCTACATTTGTATTTGGATGCACAAAACCGTCCCGAAACACGCGCACTCAATATTGCGATTATTGGTGCAGGTGCCACAGGAGTCGAGCTTGCAGCCGAATTGGCCCATGCGAAAAGTACCTTTTTTAAATACGGTCTCAATAAAATTGACCCAAACAAAGTCAAAGTGACCTTGATTGAGGCAGCGGATCGCATTCTTCCCGCCCTATCCACCAAAATGGCAAATCACACACATACCCAATTGGAAAAGCTTGGCATTGAAGTCCTCACCCATCACCGTGTTGCCAAGTTAGATAAAGACCATGTCTATTTTGCCGACGGCACACAAATCGATGCCGATCTAAAAGTTTGGGCGGCAGGCATCAAAGCACCTTTCGTTTTAAATGCGCTTGAAGGCTTTGAAAAAGATGCGATTGGACGTCTTAAAGTCTATGCGACTTTGCAAACCCGTTCCGACCCCAACATTTTTGCCTTTGGTGATTGCGCTCACTGCCAGCCCGCAGCCGATGAACCAGTCCTTGGCCCACGCGCTCAAGTGGCCAGTCAACAAGCGGCCTTTTTGCTTCGAGCCCTCAAAGCGCGCATTCGTAGTCAGTCTTTGCCGATGTTTAAATTTTCTGACAAAGGCTCTTTGGTTTCCCTCAGTCAATATAAAGCTGTCGGCGAGCTACTGGGCCAAGTCAATGTGCAAGGCGTGCTGGCAAAAACCATGTATGTTTCTTTATATCGACTCCATCAGGCCACCTTACATGGCTATACCCAAGCTGGGCTGATGACCGCAAAAGACCTGATGAATAAAAAAGTCGGTCCGAAAATAAAATTGCATTGAAATCTAAAAATGCGTCCCCACTAATAAAAAAACGCCATAAGAACGTGGAAAATGCAGTTTTTTTGCTAAATTTAGTCTACAAAAGCTGCTTTTCACTTTATGATATACCCCTTAAATTCTAAATGAATGGACGAAAAACATGACTGCTATCGCAAATGATCACGTGGTTTCTTTCAACTACAAATTGACTAACGCTGAAGGCGAAACGCTAGACCAATCACAAGGTGAACCACTTGCATATTTGCACGGCGCAGGTAACATCATCCCAGGTTTAGAAAATGCATTGCTAGGCAAAACTGTAGGTGAAAAATTCACTGTTACTGTTCCTGCTGCTGAAGGTTATGGCGAATACAACCCTGAACTCGTTCAAGAAGTTCCAGCGCAAATGTTCCAAGGCGTAGACAACATCCAAGCGGGTATGCAGTTCCAAGCTCAAACTGATGATGGCGTTCAAATCGTAACTGTAAAAGCAGTTGAAGGCGAAAACGTAATTGTTGATGCGAACTTCCCACTTGCTGGTCAAGACTTAACTTTCGAAGTTGAAATCGTAGAAATCCGCGATGCAACTGAAGAAGAATTACAACACGGCCATGCGCACGGTGCTGGTGGTCACCACCACTAAGATTTAACATCTTAGAAAAAGGGCGAAAGTTTAACTTTCGCCCTTTTTTTTATTTTTGCATACTTGCTCATTCGCGACGTATTTGAAAATCTGTAAATCCTTGCTGTTCTGAAGCCAATTCTACGATGACCACATCCGTAACTACCGCATGAGTTGGCCCGACTTTAGCATGATTCACCAGTTCGGCAACCATACCATCATCCCCAAAAAACAGTGCTTCAACTGCACCTGAATCCAGATTCTGTACATAACCCTTTAAACCTAAAGCAACAGCATATTGTGCAAACCAGCGTCGATATCCAACACCCTGAACTTTTCCCGATATGGTCAGTTTTACTGCTTTCATACTGTATGCTCTCGGTTCACGACCGTATAAATAGCCTGACTCATTTGCTGCGCTTGTAAACCACGCTCACCTTGCTGAGCCAAAAGGTCGCCTGCTTGGGCATGTAAGGTCACAATTTGATGTAACGCAATGTCATCTTGCAACTGTGCTTTTAAACTGGCAATCATGCCTGCCAATACATCACCCATTCCACCTGCCCCCATCCCTGGATTACCTGCGGTACAAATCCAGAGTTGCGTATCTAAAATCAAGCTTCCCGAACCTTTCAGCACCCATTGTCCTGCATATTTTTCTTGTAAAGCATAAATAGCTGCAATACGGTCGGACTCCACCGCTGAAGTACTGATACCGAGTAAAGTCGCGGCCTCCCCAGGATGCGGTGTTGCGTACACCTGCTCACCGAGTTTTACTGGCTTTTCAGCCAAAAACCATAAAGCATCTGCATCCAATACCACCTGAAAAGCACTGGTTTGAATGAGTGGAAACCATGCATCAAACTGCTGCTGAGCCCACGAGTCTCTTCCCAAGCCCATACCAAAACTGACTGCATCCACATGTGCCACCAATGCTTCACGCTCTTGGAGCGACATTTGGTTAATATCGCGCAGCATAATATTCGGTGCACGGGCTAAAATTGCAGTATGGTGTTTTGCATCACACACCACCGTCACCTTGCCAGCTCCCGCATGAAAGGCAGCTTCAGCGGCTAACATCACCGCACCACCCATCTGTGCATGTCCCCCAATCACCAGTACGTGCCCATAGCTTCCTTTATGTCCAAATGCTTGACGCGGTACAAGGTGCATATGTTGTGGAGCAAGCGAAGCTAAAGGTTTTAAAGCACTGTCTACGGGAAGTAGCGAAATAAGCTCAACGACTCCTGCATAGGCTTTACCCTGCCCAGTAAATAAACCCGCCTTTAAGCCCAGAGCTGTAAAGGTATAATCGGCGACAACTGCACAAGGTAAAGCTTGCCCCGTGTTGGCCTGCAAACCACTTGGAATATCAACCGCAATTTTTAAACCTGTTTGTCTATTAATCTGCTGAATCACTGCCTGCCAGTCTGAACTTAGTTCACGGTTTAACCCAATGCCAAACAAAGCATCAATATAGGTATCATAAGGGCGTTGAAATGCAAAACCGGTATGAATCATTATTCCCTGTTTCACGGCCGCTGCATGTGCTTGTTGTAGTGATACAGACTCTCCCAATGCAGCTGCATAAATTTCAACGTCATAACCTTGCGCGGCTAGATACGATGCAATCAAGTAACCGTCACCTGCATTGTTGCCTTGACCACAACACACTGCGAGGCTTTTGACCTGCTGCTGTTTAAGCCTAGGCAGCATATGTTCAGTTGTTGACCATGCGACTTGTTGCATCAACCCATAAGCACTATTTTGCTGTGCGAACCAACGCCCTTCCCATGCTTGAATCTCGCTGCTGTGGTACACTTGCTGATGCATGATTTTTCCTTTGTTCTTGGTTATGACAACATCCACATCTTCCTCAAAAATCCCTGTAGATCAATATGATCTAGAGCAGCTTAAGGCTTGGATTAAAGCTGAAGCACTGGCTTTAGGATTTTCTGATTGTGTCATCGCCAAACCAGATGCTCAAGTTGAATTGCCGCGTTTTAAAAAATATTTAGAGCTTGGTTATCATGGTGACATGCATTTTCTTGCTGAAAACTTAGAAAAACGCGCAGATCCAACCCTACTTGTTCCGGGCACCAAAAGCATTATTTGTGTGCGTATGGATTATTTAGTTGCCGTTCCTGAACCACGTCTTGTGCCTTTTGCACCAAATAGCGCCATCATTGCGCGTTATGCACGCGGACGTGACTATCATAAAGTCATGCGTGGGCGTTTAAAGACCCTTTCTCAGAAAATCAAAGCCAAAGTTGGCGATTTTGAATCTCGCCCCTTTGCAGACTCAGCACCCATTTTTGAAAAATCATTGGCTGAAAATGCAGGGATGGGATGGGTCGGTAAACACACCTTACTCATTCATAAAACATCAGGCTCATTTTTTGTTTTGGGTGAGCTCTTTACCTCTTTAGAGCTACCTTTTGACCAAGCCACCACCAAACACTGTGGTTCATGTAGCGCGTGTATTGATATTTGCCCGACCCAAGCCATTGTTGAGCCTTATTTATTAGATGCGCGTAAATGCATTGCCTATTTAACTATTGAGTTTCAAGGCATTATTCCTGAAGAACTACGCCGCGGTATTGGTAACCGTGTGTTTGGTTGCGATGACTGCCAGCTCATTTGCCCGTGGAATAGCTTTGCCAAAACCACACCAATTGATGATTTTAACCCACGTCATGGTTTGGATGACATTCAACTAATTGACCTTTGGCAATGGGATGAAAACACCTTTATGGCAAATACAGAAGGGAGTCCCCTACGTCGTACAGGCTACCAAAGCTTTATGCGTAACGTCGCGATTGGTCTAGGTAATGCACCATTTTCAGATGAAATATTGCAGCAATTACAAGCTTCTCGCCCAGAGCTTAACGATATTGTGCAAGTCCATATTGACTGGGCCATCCAAGAGCAACTGATGAAAAAGCAGTAATACTTGCTTCAAACAGACTCAATCAATAAAAGTTCAATCAAATAGCCATTTGCTTGCATAATTTTATTTATTTTATCTATTTAGCTGCATTTTCAGTGTAACTCAAAATCTAAATAAATAGAATTTTGCGGCAAAATTTCCCAAAAAGTGCTCAACTTTGCAACTATTTTTACAATCTCATAAAAAGATAAAATTAAAAACATAATCGGGAGATACTATTAAAACTGAGCAATAATGCCTTTTAAGTTGGCACGTTAAATGTATGATGTATACAAGTTAGAATTAAAAATGGATCGCCATTATGAACCTACGCAATGATTGGACGCGTGAAGAAATCGAAGCTTTGTATGATCAGCCTTTTCTTGATCTCGTCTTTCAAGCGCAGACCGTACATCGCCAACATTTCCAAGCCAACACCATTCAAGTCAGTACTTTACTGTCGATTAAAACAGGAAAATGTCCTGAAGACTGTAAGTACTGCTCTCAGTCAGCACGTTATGACTCAAAACTTGAAGCCGAAAAGCGAATTGCTGTAGACAAAGTGATTTCAGAAGCCAAAGAAGCTTTAGCCTCAGGCTCATCTCGTTTTTGTATGGGCGCAGCTTGGCGTAATCCACATGAACGTGACATGCCTTATGTACTAGAAATGGTTAAAGAAGTAAAAGCACTTGGTTTAGAGACTTGCATGACTTTAGGGATGCTGAATGAGTCTCAAGCTGGGCGTTTAAAAGATGCAGGTTTAGATTATTACAACCATAACCTCGACACTTCACGCGAGTATTATTCACATATTATTAGTACACGTACCTTTGACGACCGTTTAAATACCTTAGAATATGTCCGTCAAGCAGGTATGAAAGTGTGTAGCGGTGGTATTGTTGGTCTAGGTGAAAAGAAAGAAGACCGTATTGGTTTATTGCAAGAGCTTGCAACGATGCCAATTCACCCAGAATCTGTGCCAATCAACATGTTGGTTCCAATTGAAGGCACGCCACTGGCAGATGTTGAAAAACTCGATGTGACGGAATGGATTCGTACCATTGCTGTTGCGCGAATTATCATGCCGCACAGCTATATCCGCCTATCTGCAGGTCGTGAAGCACTTTCTGACTCAGACCAAGCACTTGCATTTATGGCGGGTGCAAACTCATTGTTCTCGGGTGAGAAACTACTGACCACGCCAAATGCAGGCGAAGGTAAAGATCGTCAACTGTTCACCAAATTAGGTTTAGTGGCAGAAAAGCCAAAACCAACGGTGGCAGACCTTAGCCTAGATGCCATGGCAAGCTAATTCCCAAGATTTGCTAAGCACAAAAAAGCCCCTTATTCAGTATGGGGCTTTTTTAATGTCTATCTATTTAACCTTCAGATGACTGAGCAAAATTATGCGCAGTAATTAAAATACCATAACTGACATTCAGATAATCGCCTTGGAATATCTCATCTTCACCATTGGCATGGCGTACAGTTAAGGTTTGGCGAATCGCGTCATAGTGAAAAGAATCAAAACACTCTTGATGCTGACACAGCCAGCTTAAGGTATCACTCAAATTATTATCAACAATATAAGTCTGTGCTTGAAAATTTTTGGTCATCATCCGAATACGCTAAACACTGTTATTCGGCTATTGTAAGCCGTTCTGCGTCAATTCAGTCGAACTAAGCCATAAAAAAATACAGGCATTAAAAAGTGAGCCTACGCTCACTTTTCCTTAAGATGATTAGTCGGTTTTAGAATCACCGCACTTTCGGCATTCCATATGCTCCCCTATTTCAGTCATTTGTTCATATTCATAAACGTGGATGCAAAATAATTTTTTAAACAACTGAAGCATTTTTAACTCCTGTAAATGATTTTTTAAAAATTCGCTTCTTAAAATAGGTATATCTTCCTGAAATACCCACAACTCATATCTCATGAGCTATACACAGTTTTAAACATACTTTTTATAAATTTCAAGTGCCTTTTGTCGAATAACAGCATAAAGTGATAAATGGTCATTTACTTTTTTAAATGATGCTTTTCATTTAATTGTGGTTCTATATTACATCGCTGTTAAAAATGCGGCTGAGAATGAAACAATGCTTGATTTAAATTTGGATCAAGCTAGGATAAAAATACAATGAATGCTCAAAACAGATGTATCGAGCAACCAATAAAGAATTTGATAAAAAAGCAACGATAAGGATATTTATACATGCTTGGACGTATGATGTTTCAACCGCTATTAATTAGCAATCTTATTGATCACGCAGAACGCTACCATGCGGATACAGCCATTATTTCTAAAAATACAGACGGAAGTATCACTGAAACCAACTGGGCCAAAGTCGCAGCCAATTCTAAGCGATTTGCCAATGTACTCAAAGATTTAGGACTTTCGCAAAGTGACCGCGTGGCGACCATCGCATGGAACAATCATCGTCACCTAGAATCTTGGTATGCGATCTCTGGTAGTGGCTATATTTGCCATACCATCAACCCACGTTTATTTCCAGAACAACTGATTTTTATTATCAATGATGCCCAAGACCGTGTGGTGTTATTTGATAAAACCTTTGCACCACTCATTGCTGCGGTAAAAGCACATTTACCCCATGTAGAGCACTTTATTTGCTTAGATGCCGTAGATGACGCTATTGCAGAAAAAATTGCCGATGTAAAATTTTATGATGACTTGGTCAGCAAAGAGTCTGAACAATTCACATGGCCAAGTTTTGATGAGCAAACTGCAAGCTCTTTGTGCTATACCTCGGGCACAACTGGAAATCCAAAAGGCGTGCTATATAGCCACCGCTCCACCATTTTGCATAGTTTTGCCATCAGCCTACCCGATTCTCTCAATCTGTCTGCAAATGACATTATGTTGCCTGTAGTACCCATGTTCCATGTCAATGCTTGGGGTACGCCTTATGCAGCAGCTATGGTCGGTTGTACAGTTGTATTGCCTGGGCCAGGCTTAGATGGGCCAAGTTTAGTGAATATGATTGACACCTATAAAGTCACTGTGGCTTTGGGTGTTCCCACCATTTGGCAAGGTTTACTGGTAGCAGCCAAACAAACAGGCAGCCAGCTGGCAAGTATGAACCGTAACGTTGTTGGTGGTTCTGCATGTCCACCATCCATGTTAGCGGCCTTTAAAAATGACTATAACTGCGACACTATCCATGCATGGGGCATGACCGAAACCAGTCCACTCGGTTCTGCCAACCAACTTAAAGCCAAACATCAACAGCTCTCTGAACAAGAGCGTTTCAAGCTACGTCTTTCTCAAGGCCGTCCGCCTTTTGGCGTGGATTTACGTCTTACCGATGAAGAAAAAGGCAGCCATGAAATTGCCCGCGATGGTGAGCAAATTGGAAATCTACAAATTAAGGGTCACTGGATTATTGATAGCTACTTTGGTAAAGATGAATCTGCACTCACAACCGATGGCTGGTTTGACACAGGTGATATTGCAACCTTAGATGAGGATGGCTTCTTATGCATCAGTGACCGCTCTAAAGATCTGATCAAGTCTGGCGGCGAATGGATTTCATCAGTTGAACTTGAAAACCTTGCGATGGGACATTCAGACATTCTTATGGCAGCCGTTATTGCAGCCGAACATCCAAAATGGGATGAACGTCCTATTGTCATCGCTGTGAAGAAACCTGATAGCACGGTCACTGAACAAGGTGTCTTAGACTACTATACCGACAAAATTGCGAAATGGCAGATCCCTGACCGTGTGATCTTTGTCGACAGTATTCCACTGAGCGGTACGGGTAAAATGCTAAAACGTGAACTCCGCGCCCAATATGGACAAGTCCTACTGGAACAAAATCCTGTTTAACGTTGTTGAGAATAAAAGCCTGATCTTATAATCAGGCTTTTCTCATGTTCGGATAGTGTAAATACCATCAATACAATTTATTTGAAAGCACGTCTAATAAAGACGCTTTAAACACCTCACCATGCTTTAGATTTGGATAGATTAAAAATTTAGACTCTATGCCCTGCTGATCGAATATAGACAAAATTTCTCTATTTTTATTGATGCCATTTGCATCAAAATTAGCGCTTTGCTGTGCTCCAGTATGTGTTAAAAGATCACCTTCCATCAACAATAGATGTTTTTGTGGCTCTTTGACTAATTTTACTGTTCTAATTTTTTGCATCATACGCTCATCAGCCCAAGAAAGTGATGGACTTGCAGCAAAGAAATGGTTGAAATAACGCCCATCGAGCAAGCTATCAAGCACAAAAAGCCCTCCATAGGAATGCCCCATAACGCTCTTTTTTGCGCATCCAGTTTTACATTTTGCTCAACCCAAGGGGCGATATCCTTCAAAACCACATTTCTAAAATCAGCACTTCCCCCGCTCATCCGCTCTGGATTTCTTGGGTGGATTTCCCCGTTAATAAATCTGCTGGAGTATAGTCAAGTGAACGAAAAGCTGTGGCAAATGGCAAATTGGTTTTATAACCAATGGCAACCAATACAGGGGCATCATTTGCATACAAAGACTTGAGTATTTCTTCATTCAGATGGGACATCGCAGCGTTTCCATCCAGCATAAAGACCGATGCATAGACGTTCTGCGTCTTCTGTACTGTCTTTGGAATACCTAACCAAACGCGATAAGTTTTATTTTGATCTGTAGTTGCAAATTCTTTGACTTTAAAACGGCTTTGTTGCACAAACATTCAAAAGCTAAACTTCTTCCAAGTTATCTAAATTTAAGTGGCAACTTGGGTGTGAGGTCGGCCTAAATCTGTAAATTTATTTAATACGGCCACACGTGCATGAATCTCATTGACTTGGCTTTGAAAGTTTCTCGCACGGAGTTTATCGCCTAATAATTTGATGCAATGCATCTTGGTTTCTATCAGACTTCTGCGATGATAGCCTGACCAATTTTTCCATATTGTTCTTCCTAAACGTTTAACTGTTCGAAGTAATTCATTTCGCTCTAGCGAGCTGGTCTTTGTATCTTTCCAAGGTTTCGCATTTTTTCTTGGCGGAATCACCGCATGTGCTTGTCGGTCTGCAATTACTTGACGGCATTGCTTGGTGTCATAAGCCCCATCAGTATAGACAGAGTCAATCTGCTCATCTTGTGGAATCTGATCGAGTAAATCACCAAGCACTTGTGAATCACTCACATTATTTGTAGTGAGTTGAATAGCGCGTATTTGAAGGGTTTCAGCATCTATACCAATATGAAGTTTACGCCATTGGCGACGATATTCAGGTTGGTGTTTCTTACGCTTCCATTCACCTTCGCCTAGAAACTTTAAGCCAGTAGAATCGACGAGTAGCTGGAGACCATTACTGCTTTTTTGATAGTTAATTGCAATATCAATATGCTTTTGTCTTCTGCAGATGGTGGAATAGTCTGGTGCTGTCCAATCTAATCTACAAAGATGAATGAGACTTTGCACAAAGCCAGTGACCATGCGTAAAGAAAGACGAAATAAGGATTTGATCATTAAACAGCATTGGATGGCTGTATCTGAATAAGTTTGATTTCGACCATGTTTACCTTTGGGTTGAGCGTACCATTGAGTCTTGGGATCAAACCAAATTGAGAGATTTCCTCGATTTATTAATGCACTGTTATAAGAAGACCAATTGGTTGTACGATAGATTTTAGGTGTGGGCTTATTCATTTGAGAATTATATTGTGGAATAAGCCTTTAGAGATAGGTTTGTGCAACAAAGCCCTTTAAAACTGTAATACGCCGAACCGATTTCTGCAATATTGGCAGGCAAAGGTTTTATTTCAGGTTTCGCATAAGCACTTAAGCTGGCACCCAAAATCAATAACGAGCTAAAAATTCGCGAAAGCAAAGTAGTAAAAATCTTTCTATAAAGATGCGTCATTTTTTTGTATATACAGCCATGAGATACTGAAGTTTAACACATAATAATAGTTATCATTATCAATTAATTAAATCTTAATCCTCTCTCTGTCATGACGTACATCTCATCGATTAAATAGACTACATTTTCTTTGACCACGCACTCCGAAAGATGATTTTTCCTTTTTATACGGATTCAACAAGTCTAGAAAATACCCTTCCAGCTTTTTTATCCATAAAAAAGCCACCGCATTATGACCGTGCGATGGCTTTATCGATACAAGCAAAAAACTTAAAGCTTTTTCCATGTCATGTTGCTCAAACCTTTCGCATCTTTTGCTGTGGCTTGTACCTTCATCTGATCTTTACCAGCATTTAACTGCGCAGTATTGATATTATACACACGGCCATCTTGAGGATTCAGCCATTGGCCTTTTGCGAATTTTTGACCTGTTGCATCACCCATTAAGCCATTCAGCACTTGCATACCAAAAATCGGTTTATCCTTAAGCCCACCCTGACACTTACTACATACATCACTCACAGGCGCTCCAGCCAAAGGATAGTACTTGGTCACCACTGCGCTATATTGTGATGTTTTAGAATTCTTACGAATCACAATATCTGAAATATAATACCCCGTCCGATCATCAATCACTTTCCATGTTCCAATAAGTGGGTCAAATGGCATGGCGAAAGCAGAATGAGACACCCCCAAAAACAGTGCTGATGTACACAAAAACTTATGTTTCATAAAGTAAATTACAATAAAAATGAAGAAATAAACGGTCGATATTATAGCAACTTTATTCTTTTGTTTACCGATTATTTCATTAAAATTAAATATTTATATGAATTAACCCGTGAGAAAAATCAACAAAAAATTGCATATAAAAAAAGCCTCCGAAGAGGCTTTTTTTAATAATGTATCAGAGCTTCATATATTAAGCCGCTGAACGTTCTTCAATTGGCACTACTTTACGCAGCTCAGGCCCCGTATAGTCCGCACTTGGACGAATAATACGGTTGTCCGCACGTTGTTCCATCACATGTGCTGCCCAACCTGTCACACGGCTCATCACGAAGATTGGGGTGAATAACTTGGTCGCAATATCCATGAAGTGGTATGCCGATGCATGGAAGAAGTCTGCGTTACAGAATAATTTCTTCTCACGCCACATCACTTCTTCACAACGTACTGAAACTGGATACAGGACCGTGTCACCGACATCTTTCGCTAAGCGCTCTGACCAGATTTTAATGATGCCATTACGTGGGTCATTGTCTTTGTAGATTGCATGACCAAAGCCCATGATCTTTTCTTTACGTTCCAATTTGCCCAGCATTTCTCGCTCAGCTTCTTCAGGTGACGTCCAGTTTTCAATCATTTCCATCGCTGCTTCGTTTGCTCCACCATGTAATGGACCACGTAGTGAGCCAATCGCACCGGTGATGCATGAATGCATATCGGATAAAGTAGATGCGCATACACGTGCGGTGAAAGTCGATGCGTTGAATTCATGCTCTGCATAGAGGATCAGTGAGACATTCATCACTTGTTCATGCAGTTCATTTGGTTTTTCACCACGTAGTAGGTGTAGGAATTGAGCACCGATTGAATCGTCATCGGTGTTTTCTTCAATGCGTACGCCATCATGGCTAAAGCGGTACCAATAGCAAATGATTGCTGGAAGGGTTGCGAGAATGCGGTCTGCAACATCTTGTTGTTCTGCAAAAGATTGTTCTGTTTCGAGGTTGCCCAGCATTGATACGCCCGTGCGCATCACATCCATTGGGTGTGAATCTGCTGGGATACGCTCAAGTACTTCTTTGAGTGCTTGTGGCAGTTGGCGTAGTGATTTGAGTTTAGCTTTATAGGCGGTGAGCTGTGCTGCTGTTGGTAGTTCACCAAAGAAGATCAGGTAGGCCACTTCTTCAAACTGGCAGTTTTCAGCGAGGTCTTGGACGTCATAACCACGGTAGGTCAAACCTGCTCCGCTTTTGCCTACGGTTGATAGTGCTGTCTTTCCTGCGACTTGTCCGCGCAATCCTGCGCCTGTGAGGACTTTTCCTTCAGCCATTTTTAATTCTCCTGTTTAAACAGCTTGTCTAATGTGTTTTCAAAGGTGTGGTAATCGAGAAATTCGTAGAGTTCTTTGCGCTGTTGCATTTTGTCGAGGACGTTGACTTGGCTGCCGTCATTGCGAATGGCATGCATGACTTCCAGTGCTGCCTTTTGCATGGCACGGGTCGGTGACAGTGGATACAGCACCATCGAGATGCCTTGTTCTGCCAGTTGTTCTTTGGTGTAGTATGGGGTATCGCCAAATTCGGTAATGTTGGCCAGTACTGGAACACCGACTGCATCACAGACGGTTTTGTACATGGTAATGTCAGTCATTGCTTCAGCAAAGATCGCATCAGCACCGGCTTCTACACAGGCACAGGCACGGTCAATTACCGCTTGTAGGCCTTCTTTTTGTAGGGCATCGGTACGTGCCATCACCACAAAGTTTGCATCGGTTTTGGCATCAACTGCGGCTTTTACGCGGTCGACCATTTCTTGTTGGGTGACGATTTCTTTATTTGGACGGTGGCCACAACGTTTTTGTGCCACTTGATCTTCGATGTGAACTGCGGCTGCGCCTGCAGCAATCATTTGTTTAACACTACGCGCAATGTTAAATGCCCCACCCCAACCGGTGTCAATATCGACCAGTAACGGAGTGTCTACACGTTCGGTAATGCGACGTACATCTTCCAAAACATTATCCAGACTGGTCATGCCTAAGTCAGGCAATCCATAAGAGTAGTTGGCTACACCAGCACCCGAAAGGTAGATGGCCTTGTAGCCCACATGTTTCGCCATCATTGCTGCATAAGCATTGACTGTACCGATAATTTGTAATGGTTTTTCCACTTCCAGTGCTTGTCTAAATCTTAAGCCTGCAGATCTTTGTTCTGTCATCGTCCTTTCCACGGCATTTACTTTAATTTTCGAGTTTTGAGTATAGCCATAATGACTGAATTGACTATGACATTTTAGAATGATCACTCTAAAACTTTAGTCCCATGGTTCACGTTTTTATTGTGTAATTTTCTTCCATGCATTGGGGTTTAGTGGTAAACAGATAAGCCCCAAAACAACAATGTGTGCATATTTTTGCTATGATAGCAACTAGAGATCCACATTTATTAGGCTGTTGTTAGTTATATGCACGACTCAGTTCAACTAGAACCCCTTACACGTGACATACCTCACACAAAACGAGGTCATGAACGCTGTCTTGCATTTTTATTAAGTGCAAACGAGTTGTTTTTGCAACATGGCTACGATGCAGTTTCACTTGATGATATTGTTAATCATGCGGGTGGTTCAAAAGCATCGATTTACAAATATTTTGGAAATAAAGACGGTCTTTTTACAGCAATTTGCGACTACCGTCGTGAGCTGTTTTTTAAAGATATTTGTATGCCTTTTGATTTTACTAAGGACAATTTGCGCGTTTATTTAATACAAACCATTTTAAATATTCAAACACACCTTGTGCTTCCAGAAAATGCCTCTTTTTTAAGACTCATTATGGAACAAGTACAACGTAATCCGCAGTTGGCCTTCCATATTCACAAACAAGGACCTAAACATATTGAAGATGCCGTGGCTTGTGTTTTAACCAAAGCAGATGAAATAGGCATTATTCGTTGTGAACACCCGAATTATTCTGCCCAGCTTTTTTTTGGCATTGTGCGTGAATTAGAGTGGCGAGTACTCATGAACATCTATGTTGAAGAAAATGAACAAGAAAATCTAGAATATGTTCATTATTGCGTAGATCGTTTCTTAGCAGGTCATCAAAAAGTCTAGTTTTTTTGCAATTTCCTTTGCATATAGTATATTAATCGACTCTCTTTTTTCTTTTCACCAACCAACAACTAATTGTTGTTCTGTACCTATTTCGGTTTTCAGCAATTATTGTGGAGTAACAATGGCTCTACGTCACTTTCTTACCTTACGCGATTTATCTACTTTAGAACTGAACCAAGTTGTGCAACGCGGTATCGAACTAAAGCGTAAACAGCACAACAGCGAAGTATTCCAACCGTTTGTTGGTAAAGTCATGGGTATGATTTTTGAAAAATCGAGCACCCGTACCCGTGTATCGTTCGAAGCAGGCATGAGCCAGTTTGGTGGCAGTGCAATTTTCCTCTCACCACGAGACACCCAATTGGGTCGTGGTGAACCGATTGAAGATTCAGCACGTGTAATTTCAAGCATGTTGGATATTGTGATGATCCGTACTTTTGGACATGACATTGTTGAACGTTTTGCCTCTTATTCAAAAGTTCCTGTGATTAATGCCTTGACTGATGATCACCACCCTTGCCAACTACTTGCAGATGTTCAAACTTTTGTTGAACACCGTGGCCCCATTGCTGGCAAAACGGTAGCCTGGATTGGTGATGGCAACAATATGTGTAATTCATATATTGAAGCTGCACATATGTGGGGCTTCAAGTTAAAAATTGCTGCGCCGAAAGGTTATGAACCCAAAGCAGAATTTTTAAGTGAATTTGCACATTGTGCAGAACTGGTTAACTCAGCTGAAGATGCTGCCGTAAACGCAGACCTTATCGTGACCGATGTATGGGCAAGCATGGGCCAAGAAGAAGAGCAAAAAATTCGTGAAGCTGCTTTTGCAGACTATCAAGTGAATGAACGTCTTATGGATCTGGCTCATCCTGATTGTTTATTTATGCATTGTTTACCTGCGCATCGCGGCGAAGAAATTTCTGAAAAGATGCTCGACCATAAAAATGCAGTGGTTTGGGATGAAGCTGAAAACCGCTTACATGCACAAAAAGCATTAGTTGAGTTTTTAATCAATGAAAACACTAAGAAAGATTAATTAATTTTTCCAACGAAAAGCACCTAAGGGTGCTTTTTTATACGGGCAAAGCTATAATCGGAACATAATTTTTATAAGCGACACTTTCCATGCATTTCAAAAAAACTGGCCTGTGCCTTGCTACAATTCTAAGCTCTACTTTTTTTCAGGTTCAAGCCTCAGAATTTGATGACTACTTACAGTCCAAACAAATTATTGATCAAAATTTTAAAATTAAGCAACCAGAAACGTTGAATGAAATATTAACTGTATTAACTGCAGAAGACTCTAGAACCCTCCCAATTGAAATTGATAACAACACTATCATTGAACAATTTAATCTATATGCAGACCGTACCGAGCTTAAAGGCTTGATCATTACCCCTGACTTCGCGCAGTTTGAACAGGATTTAGGTACGAAAGAAGTTCAAAAAGCGATTAAAAAAAATGTTGTGCAAAACTGCAATATTTTCTTCGAGCATCAATATCAACGCCATAATCCCTACATTGTAAAATTACAGCTCAGTTCTGAGAAAAATAGCTACGATTTAGAATTAAAGCAAAAAGATTGTGGTATCAAATAGTATCTTTTTAGCGATTGGTTCTCTACTTTAGCGAACCAATCCTTGCGGTTGTAAGATAATCATGGCCGCACCAATCAACACCACTGCCCCACCCATTATGTCCCAACGGGATAAATAAACTTGATCGACATAACGCAACCATAGCAATGCGGTAAAAATATAAATTCCGCCATAAGCGGCATAAATACGTCCTGACGCAGCCGGATGTAAAGTCAACAACCACACAAAAGCACCTAGCGCTAAGGCTGTAGGAATCCACAACCAATGACTTCTTCCCTGATTTAAAATCAAATAAGGGAAATAACAGCCTAATATTTCCATCACAGCGGTTACCAAAAACAGTACAAATGTACTTAAAACTTTCGTCAATTGAATATCCATGCAACCTACTTTTATTACTTCTAACTGTTAAATACTTTTTTCAATAAAAAACCCGTGCGAACACGGGTTTTAAATTATGTAGCAATCTTTAAGCAGGCTCAGCCGTTTGGTCTTCAAAAACTTCAAGTTTTAGACCCACCGCTTTACCATTTTCGTTCTTCACAGAGACCGCAACATTACCACCATGTTCTGCAAGCTCACCAAATAGAATCATTTCAGCCAGTGGTTTTTTCAAATGCTCTTGGATGAGTCGTTGCATTGGGCGAGCGCCCATTAAACGGTCATAGCCATTTTCAGCCATCCACTCACGCGCACTTTGATCCACTTCTAGAATGACTTTTTTCTCATCCAGTTGCGCTTGTAGTTCAGTTAAGAACTTATCCACCACATTTTCAATTACTGTCGTTGGTAAAGCTTTAAACTGAATCACGCTGTCTAAACGGTTACGGAACTCTGGAGAAAACGCTTTCTTCATCGCATCTTGGTTATCATTACTGTTGTCTTGATCCATGAAGCCAATACTCACGCGAGAAATACTTTCTGCGCCAATATTTGTGGTCAAGACCAACACCACATTACGGAAGTCTGATTTACGACCATTGTTATCGGTCAATGAACCATGATCCATGATTTGTAGCAATAAGTTGAATACGTCTGGATGCGCTTTTTCAATCTCATCTAGCAATAATACACAGTGCGGATTTTTATGAATCGCATCGGTCAACAGACCACCTTGGTCAAAGCCGACATAACCTGGAGGCGCACCAATCAAACGTGAAACTGCATGGCGCTCCATATACTCTGACATATCAAAGCGAACCAGCTCAACACCCAGTAATTTCGCAAGCTGCTTAGTGACTTCTGTTTTACCTACCCCAGTTGGGCCTGCAAAAACAAAACTACCCACAGGCTTATCTGGTGATTTTAAGCCTGCACGCGACAGCTTAATTGCTGAGCCTAAAGCTTCAATGGCTTCATCTTGACCAAAGACCACACGTTTTAAATCACGTTCAAGATTTTCAAGAACGGTCTTGTCATCTTTAGACACAGTTTTTGGTGGAATACGTGCAATTTTCGACACGATATCTTCAATATTTTCCACGGTAATCAAGGTGTCATCTTGTTCAGCTTTCAGACGACGTTGTGCCCCTGCTTCATCAATGACATCAATGGCTTTATCTGGCAAGAAACGATCATTAATGAACTTCGCAGACAGCTCAACTGCAGAAATTAAAGCTTTGTCATCATATTTAACATGATGGAAATCTTCAAACTTGCTCTTCAAACCACGTAGAATATCAATCGTTTCTGAAATAGATGGCTCATTGACATCAATTTTTTGGAAACGGCGTGACAATGCATGATCTTTTTCAAAGACTTGGCGGTATTCTTGGAATGTGGTTGAACCGATGCAGCGCAATGAACCATTGGCCAAAGCGGGTTTAATCAAGTTTGACGCATCCATCGTGCTACCCATACTTGAGCCTGCACCAATAATCATGTGGATTTCGTCAATAAACAAAACTGCTTCTGGTTTCTTTTTCAACGCGTTCAAAAGCTGTTTTAAACGTTTTTCAAAGTCACCACGGTATTTGGTTCCTGCCACCAAAGCACCAATATCCAAGCTATACACTTCAGCATTTGCCAATGGTTTCGGTGCTTTACCATTAACAATGAGCCAAGCTAAACCTTCAGCAATCGATGTTTTACCGACGCCAGGATCACCGACCAATAACGGGTTATTTTTACGGCGACGGCATAGAATTTGTGCTGCACGCTCAATTTCTTTTTCACGACCAATTAAAGGATCTGTTTTACCCTTTTGTGCCTCAACATTTAAGTTGGTTGTATACAGCTCTAAAGGGCCTACGTTGCTTGAACTAGCAGATTCACCATCAAGATCTTCAATTTCCTCTTCCACTTGCACTTCGTCTTTACGTGTGCCGTGGGCCAAGTATTGTGTCAGTGTTAAACGATTAATTTGATGACGTTTTAAGAGGTAAACTGCAAAAGAATCACGCTCAGAGTACATCGCCACTAAAATGTCTGCGCCTTCAACCGTCCGATCACCACCGCTTGATTGCACATGAAAAATTGCACGTTGTAAGATACGGTCAAAACTTTCGGTTGGATGCGGGGCTTGATCACTGTTTTCGCCCAGCTTAGGGGTGTGCTGCTCTACATATTCTTCAAGCTCTTTGCGAAGCACAATAATATCTGCACCACAGGCTTTCAATGCATTTACGGCCGAATCATTATCGAGTAAAGCCAATAATAAATGTTCAACGGTTAGGAATTCATGTCTCTTTTGTCGAGCCATACTAACAGCCAAACGTAAGGATACTTCTAATTGACGACTGAGCATGGAACCCCCCTTAATCTTTCGGCTCAATCTGACAAAGTAAAGGATGACCTTGAGACCGAGCGTAATTATTGACTTGGTTTGCTTTTGTTTCCGCGATGTCTCTCGGGTAAACGCCTGCAACACCTTTTCCTTCATAATGTACAGTTAGCATTACTTGAGTGGCTTGGTCAAGATTCAAAGCAAAGTATTGTTGTAAAATTTCAATAACAAAGTCCATTGGGGTGTAGTCATCGTTCATTAAAACGACAGCATAGAGTGGAGGACGCTTAAGTTCTGGTGGCGCGGTTTGGACAGCGACATCCCCATTTTCTTCTTCATGCGGTTCATCATTGCTCAAGCGCGGGCTGATATGCCAGTCGACATAGCCAGATTCATGAAAAGACTGCTTGATTTCATTTAAACACGTTGAACGCTTAGAGATACCCATAAACTTACAATTCACAATTATTGTGCATTTGCCTCAGCCTGAGGGATTTCAGAGACAAATGCAGATTGACTTTCTACGGCTTCACCACGTGACCAACTAAAGCGTCGTGTCACTGGTGTGCTACCTGTTAAACGGACTTCGATAAACTGTGGCGTAAAGCCTTTAGGCATCGTCCAACGCCCTGTTAAACGCTCATAGTTTTCAAAGTTAAAGTTTTTGTCTTCAAGAGGCACAACTAAAACCTCTGTACCACGAATGAGTCGGAGTTCAACGGTACCTGAAGCTGCACGTTTAGATGGACTAACTTGAACCAAGTCGAGTTGATATTCAAATGCATTCTCAGGCAAAGGTTTAATCGCAATATGCTGCACAGCCAGTGGAATACCACCGCGTTGACGCAAAACCTCACGGTAAATCACAGCTGTGTTTTCAGATTGCGCTTGTTGATCCAAAGCTTTTTGCAATGACAAATACAGCTCATTTGAATTGGTCACAGCAACATCACGCTCTTGAACAGCAGCATTGTAGTTTTTATTTAAAGCATCCAGACTGGTCTTTTGCTTTTGTACCACTTCGACCAGTTGCTCAGCATCTGCATCAAAACCTACCACCGTTAAACCCTGACGATGTCCGACGGTATAGCCCAATACCCCACTTGCAACCATCAATATTGCAGCACCAATTGCCAAGGGCTTATTGGTCTGTAAAAACGGCTTTGCAGGTTCAGGCTGTTGTGACGTCATATTTGTGTCAGTGTTCGGCATCGTCATCTCTTATTTTGATTCAATTCAAAACACACATTTAAATCGAAATCTAAATGTGTGTGAAGTTTTAAAACGTTTTTTATGGTAATAAACCAATTCCATCTAGGCCCGCAGTTTCAGCAAATCCAAACATTAAGTTCATGTTTTGAACGGCCTGACCTGCTGCTCCTTTAACCAAATTGTCTTGTACAGAAATGACCACCAACTTTTTCGGTTGCGGTTTATACAGCGCAATACGTAGTTGATTTGCACCCCGCACAGAACGTGTCTCTGGTGAGCTTCCCGCAGGCATCACATCGACAAAAGCTTCATTGGCATAAAACTGTTCATATAAACTTTGCACATCAGCAGCTTCACCCGCATCGGTTAAGTCCACATAAATCGTGCTAAGCATGCCACGAATCATTGGTACCAAATGTGGGACAAATAAAATGTAGTTAAACACCTCTTTTAAGCCTGAAATATTTTCCAACGCTTCCACAATTTCAGGATGATGACGGTGACCTGCAACGCCATAAGCTTTGAAATTATCTGCATTTTCAGAATAGATCATCCCAAGGCTGGCTTTACGGCCTGCACCAGACACACCCGATTTTGCATCAATAATAATACTCTCAGGTTTAACTAATGTGTCGTTTTGCTTAAATAATGGCGCTAAACCCAGTTGTACTGTTGTTGGATAACAACCAGGGTTACCAATGACATTGGCTTGTTTAATCTGCTCACGGTTTAATTCTGACAAACCATAAACTGAGTCTTTCAACAGTTCAGGACACGCATGTTGCATGCCATACCATTTTTCAAACTGCTCTAAGTCTTGTAAACGGAAGTCTGCGGCAAGGTCAATCACTTTGGTATTGGCAGCCACCAATTCTTCGGCATGTTTCATGGCAACGCCATGCGGTGTCGCAAAGAACACCACATCACATTTTTTCAGTTCATCGATATTCAAATCTGAATATTTAAGTTCGGTATGTCCACGTAGGCTTGGGAACATATCATCTACACGGCGACCGTCTTCTGTACGCGATGTTAATACGCTTACTTGCACATTTGGGTGTCGTAGTAAAAGACGCAACAATTCAACGCCTGTATAACCTGTACCGCCGACAATACCAACTGAAATCACGTGTATTACCTCAAACTTAAACTGTCCATTTCGTAACTGCCTAGTATGACAGGAAGTTTCTGCTTTCTAAACTGTTTTACTTGGAATTTATGCGTTTTTAGTGCTATCGACACCTAATGAGACACATCCAATATACTCTGTGCAGGCTCAAAACCAATCTGATTTCGTCCCGAATGTTTCGCCTGATATAACAATTGATCGGCAGCTTGTATGGCATATTTTAAGTTGGAATGATGTACTGCAGCCAGTCCAAAACTTGCTGTCACGGCAATTTTTTTTGAGGATAATCGTGCATCGGCAATACCTAAACGAATACGATTGGCAATATTATAAGCCAGCGCTGGGTCATCAATTTGCAATAAGACAATGAACTCCTCTCCGCCAAAACGCCCTACCAAGTCATGGGCACGGACGTTTTGCCCAATAATTTCACCGACTTGTTGTAAAATTTGATCACCCACCAAATGCCCATAGGTGTCATTAATTTTCTTAAAATGGTCAATATCACACATGAGCAAGAAATAAGACTGTTTAGAGAGCTGATGCAACTTTCGTTTAGCGGCTTCGTTAAAGCCACGTCGATTGAATAAATGTGTTAGCGGATCTCTTAGCCGCTCATCATTGAGTTGATGGATAATATCGCGTACCAAGGTTCCGAGCAGCACTATTGCAAACCACATACTTAAGATAATGCTCGCAGCAAGCATCATCAGCCACCAAACTGAATTTGCCAGCATGTCTGCTTCAATATTTCTTAAAAAGAGAAAAATAATGATTCCGCGAACAAAGGTATACAGCACAATAAACAAGTAGGAAAAGTCGACTATTTTATTGAGCAAATCAATCCCTTGATAATGTTTAAACATTGAAAACAAAACCAAAGACTCAACTAATGCAATTGAAATGTTCAGAATCAGCATTCTGATCCACAGTTGATCATCTACGTAGGAATAATAACTGAGTGAAAGTAAAGCCATCACGGCCAAGGCAAGACACCAATATGGACGTGCATTGGCATTCTTTCTTAAGCCCATGGCATAAGCGCTGGCCCATGCACCAAACAAATACATACTGCCTAAAATGGGTGCCGACAAAGCCAACTGCTTATTCGACATAAAACTTTGTGCCGCCACAGAAAACGAAGGCACAATATATCCAAGCCCGAGCCATAATAAATATGAGGGAGCTCTAAAAGCAAAATGACATATTAAAAGTAAGCTTCCCATTAAAATCAGGCAAGCTGGAACGATTAATATAAAATAGTGGATATCTGTAAAATTCACATTTGAGGTCTTTGAACTGAAATTGAGGAATGTTTACCTTAGATCATGAAGTTTAGAGCATTTTTTGACTAACGCTCAATCGGTCAGAAGAAATTATTTTTAAATTTTGCACGTAAAATTAACTTTAAACGCTTGCCCACCAATACGGCAATGCGGTTGTTTTTAAGGTTTTTCGATGCTGTTGAAAAGCGGCATCATATTTAGCAACTTCCGCCCAAAAACGTGCGCTATGATCAAAATGTTGCGTATGTGCGAGTTCATGCACACAGACATAACGGGTAATGGCTTCAGGAAACAACACTAAAGCACTGTTAAGCATGATGTCATGTTTGGCACTACAACTCCCCCAGCGGGTCTTGGGCTGTCGAATTGAACATTGTGCAAATTTTAAACCAGTTTCATGACTAATCTGTTGCAAATAAATAGGCAAGTGCTGTTTGGCATATGCAATTACAAAAGATTTTAAATAACTTTCGGGCTGACGGTCACTGATCCAAAGCTGGTGATTATCCTCATCCAAAATATATGCATTTTTTTGTGTTTTATAGCTCACCGTTAAAGCATTTTGGCGATTAAATAACCATAACTCTGTGGGAAGGGTTTGATCTATCTGTACCAGACTGGCTTGCTGCTTCTGCCAAGTTTCAACCATCCACTGTTCAGATTGATTTAAAAAATCCTGAATTTGCCGTTTGCTACAAAATTTAGGCACGGTTAAACGAATTTGAGTCGGTTCAACACGAAGTCGTAAGCGGGTCGCACGTGCATGATGGGTGATTTGAATTTCAGGTAGGTCTGCTAAGGTCATTAATATTATTCTTTTATTGAATCATCCTCCCCAGCCCTCCTTTTTGAAAGGAGGGAGAAAAACATAAGATAAAAATGCTTTTGCTTTTAGCCTCTTATTTTCAAAGAGAGGTTTGAGGAGATTTAAAATTAGACAGCGGTACGTTCTTCAATACCGCTGTCTGTTGCAACAACTGCCACATCTGCTTTATTGATTGCAAAAATACCATTACACACCACACCTGGAATGTCGTTAATGGTTTTTTCAAGCTCAAGCGCATTTAAGATGTTCAGGTTATAGACGTCTAAAATCACGTTACCGTTATCCGTCACCACGCCTTCACGGTAAGCAGGATCACCACCGAGCGCTACAATTTTACGTGCCACAGCTGAACGAGCCATTGGAATCACTTCAATCGGAAGTGGAAAGTCACGCCCCAATTGATCAACCCACTTAGAGTCATCAACGATACAAACAAATTTTCTCGCAATTGAAGCTACAATTTTCTCGCGAGTCAGTGCAGCCCCACCACCTTTAATCATATGCATATGACGGTCAATTTCGTCTGCACCATCTACATAGGCATCTAAACCGCCGACAGAGTTCATATCAACCACTTCAATGCCTAATTTCTTTAAGCGCTCAGCCGTTGCTTCTGAACTTGCCACAGCCGCCTCAAGCTGAAGCTCGGGCAAAAGCTCAATTAAGAAATTCACGGTGCTGCCTGTACCCACCCCTAAAATGCCACCTTTAGGTAAGTGCTTTAAGGCAGCTTTTGCAGCAGCTTGCTTTTTTTCGTCTTGGGTAGCATACAGACTCATAATTTGGCTCAACTATTTTTTGACATTTGTTGCTGATTTTACAGCCCAAATGTACAGGGGTTTGTTACAATGATCCTCTATTTTAAACTGTTAAATGGGAAATTAACATGCTGTCTCGTTTGGTTCGACAAATATTACAAGCAACAGTCTACGATGTTGCAATCGAAACTCCACTCGAAGCGGCACCTCGAATTAGTGAGAAACTCAATAACAACATTCGTTTTAAGCGCGAAGACTTACAACCAGTCTTTTCATTTAAGCTGCGCGGTGCCTATAACCGCATTAGCCAACTCCCTAGAGCTCAACTTGAACGTGGCGTGATTACTGCATCTGCTGGCAACCATGCCCAAGGCGTAGCACTGTCAGGTAAAAAACTCGGGATTCGTGCCATTATTGTGATGCCGAAAACCACCCCAGATATTAAAGTTCAGGCAGTCAAACGCTTAGGCGGTGAAGTAGTTCTCCATGGCGACTCTTTTGATGTTGCCAACAAATATGCAATTCAACGTGCTGCAGAAGACGGTATGAGTTTTATTCCACCCTATGACGATGAACTGGTCATGGCAGGTCAAGGCACGATTGGCAATGAAATTTTGCGTCAATGGCGCGATGTCGACTATGTCTTCGTTGCTGTTGGTGGAGGCGGTTTAATTGCTGGTGTAGCAGCTTACTTAGGCGATGTTGCACCACATGTCAAAGTTATTCCTGTTGAATATGACGAATCTGCTTGTTTAAAAGCCGCATTTGAAGCTGGTGAACGTGTAGTACTGCCTCAAGTCGGCTTATTTGCCGACGGTACGGCTGTGGCACAGATTGGTGAAAAACCATTTGAAGTGATTCAACTACAAAAGTCGGATAACTCAGGCCCGCTCGTTGAGCGTGAAGTAGTTTTAGTCAATACCGATGAAATTTGTGCCGCAATTAAAGACACCTATGATGAATGTCGTAGCATCGTTGAACCATCGGGTGCGATGGCCTTGGCAGGGATTAAAAAGTATGTTGAAACACACGAGCTAATTGGGCAAAACATCGTCTCAATTGTATGTGGTGCAAACATGAACTTTGACCGTTTACGTTATATTGCAGAACGTACCGAATTGGGTGAACGCAAAGAAGCTATTTTTGCTGTGACCATTCCAGAGAAAAAAGGTTCATTCCTGAATTTCTGCCGAGCACTACAAGGTCGTAATATCACCGAGTTTAACTACCGTGCGAGTGATGCCAGTGCAGCGCAAGTCTTTGTCGGGATTAGCTTAAAAGGCGGTGAAAAAGAGCGTCACGATATTTTTGAAGCGCTGAAAACTCAGTTCGATGTCGATGACTTGTCTGATGATGAAGTAGCAAAACTGCATATTCGCTACCTAATTGGTGGTCATGCAGACCTTGAAAATGAGCGTTTGTTCCGTGTTGAGTTCCCTGAACGCCCAGGTGCACTGTTAATGTTCCTCGAACGCCTTGGCCCTACGCATAACATTACCCTATTCCACTACCGTAACCACGGTGCGGCGGAAGGTCGTGTCCTTGTTGGTTTAGAAGCAAGTGATGCGAAACAAAACCCAGATGGTTTGATTGAAACTTTAGAAAGTATTTCGTATCCATATGAAGAAATTACCAATAACCTAGGTTATCAACGTTTCTTAAAATAAAAGATTTAATACATACATAAAACCGCCCTTCGAGGCGGTTTTATTCTATGAGCTGCATCGGCTCTTCATCACCAAACGTGTGGTTATACGTGACAATAATCCTGTCGATCAGTTCATCATTATGCGGTACCAATAGCCAATAAGGGTTTTCCCGCTCGATAACCAGTAAACTGAGTTCATAAGGCTCAATAAAAATTTTAATGTGATTAAAAATAACATCAAAACTAAATTCAAAATCATAACCATGCATGTCTGAGGTTTCTTCTGCCTCACTGTCATACATTTGATAAAAAGACGCCATGTCATCATTGATTTGGTTTTTCAGCTCGTCTAAGTCAATACCTAGCTGTTGGAGGCGATGGCATTCATCAATACCATTTTGTCTAAAATCATCGAGTTCTATTTTTTGAATGTTTGAATAATAGGTATTCAACCAACGTACAAAGTGCTCGAACTCATCTTGTTCTTCTGGAATTGCGGTATCATTCAATTCTGGAAACGCGACCCTCAGGGATTCATACAGTGTCTTCCGCATTTATATACTCCTTTGGATGAGTGATATATTGGTATAAGGCAAAGCGCGGTTGATCGAAAATAGCGTGTCTGTATAAAGATGACATCTTGTGAAATTTGGCACAACATTCGTTAACAATCGACGTATAAAAAAATTTAAAGGAAAGATGACATGGCACAATTTGCAGTGATTGGTTTAGGAAGCTTTGGAGCCACAGTTGCAACTCAACTCATTGAACTGGGACATGATGTCATTGGTATCGATAGTGAAAAAAAATATGTTGAAAATATTTCTGAGCAGGTGACCCATGCTGTCATCGCCGACGCAACAGATGAACATGTCCTCGATGAATTAAATATTAAAAACTGCGATGCCGTGGTGGTCGCAATTGGTGAAAATATTGAAGCCAGTATTTTGTGTGTACTGCACCTCAAAAATATTGGGGTTGAAAAAATTTGGGTCAAAGCCAAATCAAAGTCGCACCATATGATTTTAAGCCATTTAGGGATTAGTAAAATTATTCACCCTGAAGAAGACATGGGCGTGCGGATTGCGCAGTCTTTATGCTACCCCATGGTCAGTCGCTATATGGCGCTTGAAGATAATCACTATATTGTCAAAATTGAAATTGATGAAAAACTACAAGGGACTCGCTTCCACCAATTGATGGATCAAGCACCTGATGTGAAAACATTACTCCATAAACGTGGCAAAGACGTTTTGTACAGCATTGATCCCAATTTAATTTTACAAGTGGGTGATATTCTAGTTGTTGAAGGTTTAGTTGAAACATTACGTCGTCTTTCAGCACGGTTCAAATCATGAAAAAAGTCAAAGAATGGCAAACCCCAAAAAACAGCACCATTAATTTAAGCCCGCCCAGCCTGCTGGCTTTGGGTTTTTTGAGCTTTATTATTATTGGGACTCTATTATTAAAGTTACCCATTTCGCACCACGGTGAACTGAGTTGGATTAACTCTTTGTTCACCGCCAGCTCAGCAGTCACCATTACTGGACTGTCTGTGGTGAATGTCGGTGAAACTTTTACCGTAACTGGTAAAGTCATCATTATGCTGCTGATTCAAATTGGTGGCTTAGGCTTTATGACTTTTGCAATTTTAGCCGCACTGAGTCTGTCAACTAAACTGGGTTTAAAGCAACAAATCATGGCGCAAGAGACCATTGGTCAAACCAGCTTATCCAAAGTATCCTTCACCATTAAAGGGGTACTGCTGTATTCCTTATTTTTTGAAGCGATCGGCACGGTTATTTTGACCATTGCATGGTTAGAGGATTACAACTTCAATCAAGCTTTGTTCTATGCGGCTTTTTATAGTGTATCCGCATTTAACAATGGCGGCTTTTCACTGTTTCCCAACAGTCTAATGAGCTTCTCGGGTCAGTATCTCATTACCTTTACCATCAGTATGCTATACATCATTGGTGGGACAGGTTTTGTGGTGTTAATGGACATTAAACGCAGCAAACGTTGGAAAGGCTTAAGTACCAATAGCAAACTGATTTTATCCACCATTGCCGGTTTGAACCTGATTGCTTTTGTTCTTTTATGGGCGATTGAATCGAACAATCCCCTCACTTTAGCGCCAATGAGCTTAGGTGACCAAGCTTTAAATGCATGGTTCCATGCCACCGTGCCTCGTTCATCGGGTTTTAACAGCCTCGATTTGGCACAAATGAAAGATGCCTCGACCCTCGTGACCATGTTACTGATGTTCATTGGTGGGGGCTCGATGAGTACCGCAGGCGGGATTAAAGTAGGTACATTTATTATTGTTTTACTCAGCGTGATTAGCTTCCTTAGACGTGAAGATGAAATTCGCGTGTTCAATCACTCCGTTTCTCAAAAAACCTCTTTTAAGGCGATGGCTGTTGTCTCTATTACCGCGGCACTTATTTTCTTAGGCATCTTTAGTTTATCTTTAATCGAACCTAATCATCAGTTTATGGATTTGTTATTTGAAGCCATTTCCGCTGCTTGTACTGTCGGTTTGTCACGTGGCATCACCGGTGAACTTCAACCTGCAAGTTTATTTATCCTGATGCTCTTGATGTTTGCAGGTCGTTTAGGCCCTTTAACGCTGGCCTACCTGATAGCGACGCCGAAAAAGAGCCGTCTAAAGCACCCAACTGCCGATATTCAAATTGGTTAAAACACTAAAACTTAGACATAAAAAAACCACGTATCAAACGTGGTTTTTTTATGTCTCTAAATTAGTACCAATTCATTAAGGACACGCCCAAGCCTACGTAGGTCGCTCGGTGGTTATAATCAATTAAGCTTTCGCCATAACCATCAAATAACTGCAAATGGCCACGCAACTTCCCTGAAATAGGGAAAGCCCAGTCAAACTGTGCAGCACCACGTGAATCATCGCCACCTTTTAAACTATGGCGAAGCATGAGTGAAAAATCATGTTCATTCCAACGGTAGAATGCTGTTAAGTCACCCCGTCCGACATAATCCTTAATATCAGGGTTATTATCATCACCTGCATCTTCGTCTAGACGGTACCAAGGGCGCAGCATGAGCGCAAAGTTGTCTCTTTCAAAACCCACATTCAACATGACACGGTTCCAACTACGTGATAGCGGATCGGAACGACCATTAGACTGATGGTTGAAAGTTAATCCCAGTAAGCGACCATTTAAACCCAACAATTCATAATTGGTGCGGAAAACCAAACTGGCTTCAGGCTCATAGTTCGTTTCACGGAACGGACGTGATTCATCACTATTATAAAGCTGCCAACGAGAAGACTGGGTATAACCCAACCAAACATCACCATTGTCCCCAAATAGGTTTTCAACAGCTTTGGTTTTTAAAGACAGTTGGAATTTCGCTTCCATTGACTTTAGGTTCTGATCTTCATCCACCGTATTGGTCGGATTTGGACTTTGTGGATATTCATTTTTATCCGTTGTCCAAAAACCAGGCATTAAGTACACAGGTTGGTAGGCACGAATATTCCAAGTCCCCAGTTTACTTTCGGGTGAAAGCTCCCAACGACTATCCATTAAAGATAAATTTGGCGATATTTTAGGACCTTCAGAAGCGAAAACAGAGCTCACACTTTGTGTAATCTTCCCCGTGATATTTTCGGGTTCTGGCGCAATTTCCATAGCTGCACGTTGCTCAGAAACAATGCGCGGCTTTACTGCTTCAGGAATTTTAAATAATGCATCATAACAAGCCAAACGGTCTGCATTCGATGCCAATGCAACACATGCCTCGGCTGTTGCAGGAGCTGCAGGTACTTCGGAAATTTGTGCATGTGTTTTAGCGACACCCAAAGTACTGAGCACAGTCATGCTCAGTACTAAAGTTGAACGCTCAAATGATTTGAACGCCATACGACCCTCTTATTGTTTTACTGAACTTGTTGAATACTAAAACCTAACTCAATTAAAGTATCACGCTTCGCCATAGGTGCAACCACGGCTTTCGTTGGTTTTTGTTCAAGCAAGTATTGTACCGCCACACGTTGCAAGTCCTCTAAACTCACAGCCAAAAGACGGCTACGTAACTGCTTACGGAAGGCTGGTGTACGTGCATGCAAAAGTGCATAACATGCCGTAATCGCTTCACCCGCTGGTGAACCTGGTTTGTCCATACCAGCAATCAAACCTAAAATTGCTTCTTCAAGCTGATGTGGCTTTTGCTCAGTATTGAGCAACCATTGCACACAGGCTTCAAAGTCATTGAAGGTTTCAGCCAAACGCGGGTCACGGTAGCTATAGAAACGGAATGAACATGCATTGCCGTCATAGCTTGCGCCACCACCATAAGCCCCACCTTTTTCACGAATTGCACTGTGTAAGAAACCATTACGCAAGTACGCTGCCAGCACCATCAGCGGGGCAGCATCTGGATGTGACACCTCAACGGCTTGATAAGCCGATGAACAGAATTGAACATTGGCTTGAATTAACCATGCCTCATCTGCATCGGTATCAACCTGCTCAGTAGCTTTTAAAGTCACAGTTTGCTCAGGAATAGCTAACTTGTCCCACACGTTTTGAACTTCTTCAACCAAACGGTCTGACTGATGTTCTTCACACACCAGTAAGAACTGTTTTGGTGCTTGTAAAAGTTTTAAGTGAATCGCTTTTAATTCATTGATCAAATCATCATAAGCTGCTGCATCTTTTTCAATACGGCTGACTAGATCGCCTAACCAGTTTAATGCACCCAAGCCCGTGTTGTGATAATCACGTTTTGCCAAAGCACTGTGGTTACGTCCTGCAATTTGCATGGCATAACTGTGGCCTGAACCTGAAAGACGGGATGCCCAACGTGTTTTACGTTGTTGCAATAACTCAACAATGCGATCTTTTTCGTCAAAACGCAGTTGTTCAAAAGCCAGTTTCAACAATGCAATACTGTCAAAATTACTCACCAACGATTTTGTGGTCAGCGTTAACCATGCACTGATTTGATTTTTATCATTTACTTGAGATCGTAAAGAGGCGCCCATACCTAAACCACCACTCACCGCAGTTTGTAGTTGTTGTAGTTCTAGATAGTCATATTGACCTGCACCAACTTCACCCATCAAAATGGACAGCAAGTTAAAGTATGGCGATTGCACTACATCTTGCGGAATCTGGATCAGCACTTGGTTGTAGTAAATACCATTCGTACCCGCATGATAAAGATTCAACGGATAATCGATACGATTTGAGATAATCTCGCGCAACTGCCCTTGTACAATTTGCAGTTCAGCAGGCACATCTTCCAAGCCCACTTTTGGCAAAAGATTAAGGTCATCTGGGGTATCTTGACGGACTTTAAGTGCTTCAGTTTGTGCTTCAATTTCTGCTTTTTCAGCGTCTGTTAGCTGCGCACCAATTTCGGCTAAACGTGCTTTTTCTGCCGCCGCTTCCACTGCAGATTTATTGGCATCAGGCACCAAAGTCATTTGTACACGGTGCGGGTTATCAATCAAATAGGTTTTGATTAAGTTTGACAACCACATTGGATCTTTCAGTTCTTCTTTTACCGCAGCAATGGCTGAGTCCACATCCCATACAGTGACTGGGTCGCTGTGGTGAATCGCACTGCCCAAACCATTTAAAATCAGGCTTAGACCGTAAGGCATGCCATCACCATTGATTTCGCGTTGATGTAATTCAATTTGATGTAAAATTGCATCCACCATGTTTTGATCGACAGGTTTTGAAGCGACGTCTTCTAAAACCTTAAACACACCTGCTTTAAACTCAGCTGTATGTTCTGGATTAGAACCTTGTACGCCACAGTAGAAGGTCATTTCGTAGTTTGAATCATCTACCCCCATAATCGGGCCAGTAGACTGTGCATAACCACACGTTTCTAAATAATGACGTAATGGAGAAGCCGAGTCTTCTAACAGTACACCTTCTACAAGGCGCATACCTAAGCGTAGTTTGATCTCGCTGGCTTTAGGCAATAACCACGAAATGATGTGATAAGTTTTGTCTTTTAAATCTTCTGCATCTACCGCATAGGTTTCAGTCACTTCTAGCGGTGCAGTCAAACGGTGCTCTTCTTTAGAGAATAGCGTTTCACCTTTTGAAAACTTGGCCAAGGCTAAAGTTTCAAACTGCTCTTGTAGATTGTAAGCAGGTTCATTACCAAAGGTCATGAAAACTGCGTTACTTGGGTGATAATGTGACTTGTAGAAGTCCACCAACTCAGGGTAAGTCAAGTCTGGAATATCTTTAGGGTCGCCACCTGAGTTGTAGTGATAAGTGGTTTCAGGAAATAAGTGATGCGCTAACTGATGATACAACTGGTCTGAAGGCGAACTCATTGCCCCTTTCATTTCATTGAAAACCACACCTTTATAAACAGGCTCTCCGTTTTCAAGCTCAATGCGGATCCCTTCTTGGGCAAAATCCAACGGATTCAAATTGGCTGCAAAAGCCGCATCTAAATATACTTCAAGTAAGTTTTGGAAATCTTTTTTATTCTGAGTCGCAAATGGATACGCTGTCCAGTCCGCCGCAGTAAAGGCGTTCATAAAAGTATTCAATGAACGTCGAATCATTAAAAAAAACGGATCACGAACAGGGAATTTTTCCGAACCGCACAGTGCTGTGTGCTCTAAAATATGCGCTTCGCCTTTTGAATCCATAGGTTGGGTGCGAAATGCAACCAAGAATACATTTTCATCATGATTGGTGGCCAAGTGATAATGCACTGCCCCAGTGACTTTATGTTTATATTCAGACACTAAAATGTCTAAAGCTTCAACATGGTGTTGACGTACCAACTGAAACGCAGGATGTACAGTTTGAGAAATGGTTTCAGTGACATCTACAGTCATGTGATCTCCTAACAATAATTAATACACTGCCTGCATTATAGCTTTAGTTGTCAAAAGATTTCACGCTGAAAACCCGAGTAATTTGCTGGAAATTTGAAAAGCATCTCGCTGCTTTCCAAATTTCAGTCTTTTTGAGGGAGGTGTTCTCAGAAAGTAAAACTAGATGAGATATTTAAAATAATTATAGTTCGGGTGATTTTCCACAAAAACATAGTTTTGCTTTTGATAAAAACTGGCTGCGGATAAGTCTGCGGTATTTAAACACAGTGCAGAAAAGTTTGGACGCGCACATTTTTCTAGATGCGCCAACAACTGACGACCCACACCGCTCTTACGGTATTTAGGATGTACATAAAAACGACGTACGCGACCAATTCGCGCTTCGATTTCATTTTCACCCCATTGCTGATTTAAACCGCCACAGGCAATCAATTGGTCTTGATCATAAGCCAATAGCAATACTTCACCCTTTTGATCAAAACGATTTTTTCCACTTTGATATTCTTCGATCAAGCGGGTCAACGGTTCATATCCTTCTTTTGCTGCGAGTTGTGCCAAAGCTTGTATTTGAGGAGGTAATTGTTTTGCCGCTTGAATTAAAATTTCCATCTAAACTTCCTTGAATATGAGCAAAGCCATTTCACTACATTTGCCACGTAAATAAAATGAATTTTCCTCAACAAACTACAGCAATCTTGAGCATTGGTGTAAAATGTCGCTTTATTTTCAATACGTGACGAAAAAAGACATGGCAACTGTTGATCTTTTTGCAATTGGTAATGCACTAATCGACCAGGAATTTAAAGTCTCTGACGACTTCCTTATTCAACAACATTTGCAAAAAGGCACTATGCAGTTAACTGATGGTGAAACACAAGCAGATCTTTACAAAAAATTAAAAGAAACACAAAGCTATAAAGGTCAAGCTTCAGGTGGTTCAGCAGCCAACACCACCGTTGCCTTTAGTGCCTTGGGTGGTTCAGCATTTTATGCATGCCGCGTGGGTAATGATGAGCTAGGACAAACTTACCTTAACGGTTTGCACGAAGCAGGCATTAAAAACACTGAAAAATCAATCAGTGAAGGCGTAACAGGCACGTGTATGGTTTTAGTCAGTGAAGACTCTGAACGCACTATGCATACCTATTTGGGGATCACGGCCGAGTTAACTGAACAACAGATTGACTTTGAACCCTTAAAAACCGCGAAATGGCTCTATATCGAAGGTTATCTTTCAACCAGCGATAGCGCACGTTTGGCTGTTAAGCAGGCCCGTGAAATTGCCAAAGCTCATGGTGTTAAAATTGCATTAACCCTGTCTGACCCTGCGATGGTGCAATATGCGCGTTATGGTCTAGATGAAATGATTGCAGATGGTGTGGACTTATTGTTCTGTAACCAACAAGAAGCCATGATGTACACTGAAACTGAAACAGTTGAGGCGGCTTTAGCAAAACTTAAAACACTGAGCCAGCATGTGGTGATTACACTTTCGGCGGAAGGTGCACTTATTTCAAATGCACAGGAAACATTTAGTGTTGAAGGTCGTAAAGTACACGCTATCGATGCCAATGGCGCAGGCGATGCCTTTGCTGGTGCCTTCCTCTATGCTGTGAATGCAGGCTTAGGCTTACATACAGCTGCGCAACTTGCAATTTTGATTTCAAGTGAAGTGGTGTCTCAGTTTGGCCCTCGTTTAGCTGTGGCAGATTACGCCGAATTGCTCCAACAACTGCAAAAGGAATGTGCATGATGCAAAAAATTTGCATGACAGAAGACATCCCAGAACGCGAAGCGCGTTCTTTTGAAACACCTAAAGGGGATACGATTTTTATCACCCAACGTGACGGTGCCTTCTTTGCTTACCAAAACATTTGCCCGCATTTGAAAGTTGAACTTGAATTTTTGGAAAACCAATTTTTAGACCGCGACCAAGAATTTATTGAGTGTTCGACCCATGGTGCGCTGTTTATGGTGGAAACAGGTGAATGCATTTCTGGCCCATGCCAAGGTGAAGCACTTGAAAAAGTAGCGATTACCGTGCATTCTGACGGCGGGATTTATCTCACAGAAGAATAATGAAATTGGACGTTCACCATGTATGAGTTGCTACATCACCCTGATTTGATGCTCTTTCATTTCAGCTTATTGACTTTAGTCATACTCAGCATGGTGGAAACCTTAGGCTACTTTTTTAAATCACGCCCAAGTCATTTCCTCAAAAGGCTCTCCCCGCAAAAACTGACTGAATCTCCACTGCTAGACGTTAAGTTTTCTAAAGTGCTGATTGTGGTTTTTCTCTTACTTAATTTTAGTGTTGCAGGTTATTTCCTTCAGTTCTGCATCTATGCCAAAGAACAAACGTTTACTTCGGCTTACTATCTAATATTGCCCGCGCTGATTATTGCAATTTTCTTTACCGTTTTTATGATCCACTGTTTGGATCAAGTTATTAAACCAAGACCAGATAAAAAGCAAACCAACTTACTGGGGCGTCTGGCGACAATCTCTAGCGGGAATGCACGTCCTGGTTTTTCGGCTCAAGCTCGCGTTCGCGATGAATATGGTCAGCTACACTATGTGCAAGTTGAACCTGAGTTTGGTGAACTTGAATTTCAGTCACAAATTATTCTCATTCGTCTAAAAAAGTCGCATTACATAGCAAAGAAAATTTCAAAATCCAATCAACTTTTTAGTGGTGAAAATACGCGCTAAACAAGCACTCAATCTGACCTCGTTTCAACGCTGTACGTCTATATAAGCATGTTTATCCTTTGCCATGGCCTATACCCTACCAAGATATTGATAGCGTCAGCCTTCAACAAACGCCTTACAACGCGCTGTTTAAATCGAACCCTTGCCTCATCTTCTTGCTCAATCTTTTTAAAGTAATCTTTCATTCACAATCCAGCTTTCTACAATTTAAAAATATTTGCGCAACATAAGATCAGGATGAGAATTTTACTCTCCGCCTCTGCCTTCAAGCTCATATGACACAATAAAAGACTTTTTAAATATTAATTCGATTTTCAATGCCTAATTTCCTTGTGATGTATGCGACAGATCAAATCATCCATGATTCATATCCGTTAAAATCCATCATTTAAAAGCCCTATCACTTTTATTATCTTAAGACGAATTATCAATAAAATAACGATGAACGTTAAATATAAGCATTTTAGTCGGATTTAAAATAAATATATACAAGTATTTTAGTCAGGTATTTAAATATAAACACAAGTAATTTAGTCAACTTTAAAATACAAAAATATTAGTTTATTTTTCATCACATCATTATTTTAAGTATATGTATTTAAACAACTTAATAATATATTTTTTATTTAAGTTTAAAGACTATTTATCTTTTGTATGTTTTTGTTTAATAATATAAAGCAAGTTAAAAAATAGGCTTTGTGAAATGAGCTTAGTCCCCAAAAATCTCAATCAAAAAGTCACCAGAGAGATTGTGGCCATTTTAATCATTAAGGTGATTATTTTAATGGTCATTAAGAACATCTGGTTTGACGCCCCGACTATTCCTAAAAATTTTGACAATCAAGTTGCTGAGCGTATTGCAGGCAATCCATCCCCAATCAAGGAGACACGTTGATGATATCTGAAAGCGTGGTCGATCTTTCGCGGTTCCAGTTCGCTATGACCGCGATGTATCACTTTATTTTTGTTCCACTTACACTGGGGCTTGCCTTTATTCTTGCCATTATGGAAACCACCTATGTGATTTCAGGTAAAGAAATTTATAAAGACATGACCAAGTTTTGGGGGAAACTCTTCGGTATTAACTTCGCTTTAGGGGTCACTACTGGCTTAACCATGGAGTTCCAGTTCGGGACTAACTGGGCATATTATTCACACTATGTGGGGGATATTTTCGGTGCTCCATTAGCCATTGAAGGATTAATGGCATTCTTCTTAGAATCGACATTCATCGGTCTGTTCTTCTTTGGATGGGATCGCTTATCCAAAGTACAGCACTTATGTGTGACATGGCTGGTTGCACTCGGTTCTAATATGTCTGCCTTATGGATTTTGGTTGCAAATGGTTGGATGCAAAACCCTGTCGGTTCTGTATTTAACTATGAAACCATGCGCATGGAACTGGTAGATTTTGGTGCTCTCATTTTTAACCCAGTTGCGCAGGTAAAATTTGTACATACCGTGTCTGCGGGTTATGTGACAGGCGCTATTTTCGTCCTTGCTATTTCAAGCTACTACTTACTGAAAAAACGCGATATTCCGTTTGCACGTCGTTCATTTGCCATTGCCGCAATTTTTGGTTTAGCTTCAACACTTTCAGTGATTTTACTGGGCGATGAGTCAGGTTATGAACTGGGTGATGTTCAAAAAACTAAACTCGCGGCCATTGAAGCAGAATGGGATACTCACCCTGCACCTGCACCCTTTACTTTGTTTGGTATTCCAAATAAAGAAACCATGACTACAGATTATGCAGTGAAAATTCCATATGTGATGGGTCTTATTGCAACACGTTCTTTAGACAAAGAAGTGACTGGTATTAAAGATTTGATCGTACAACACGAAGATCGTATTCGTAACGGTATGGTGGCTTACTCACAACTGGAAAAACTACGCGCAGGTGATACTTCTCCAGAGCTAAAAGCTGCCTTTGCTGAAACTCAAAAAGACTTGGGTTATGGCTTACTGCTGAAGAAATACACACCAAATGTAGTTGATGCATCTGAAGATCAAATCAAATCTGCTGCAAAAGACACGATTCCTCACGTGCCAAGCTTATTCTGGGCATTCCGTGCCATGGTTGTATCTGGTTTCCTTATGCTGTTGTTATTTGCTCTAGCAACCTTTGCTGTGGCAAAACGCAATGCAGAAAACAAACCATGGTTACTGAAGTTCGCGCTTTTCGCTTTGCCTCTGCCATGGATTGCTGCACAAACAGGTTGGTATGTTGCAGAAGTAGGGCGTCAGCCGTGGACGATTGGTGAAGTTCTACCTACACACTTGTCAGCATCAAGCTTAAGCACAGGTGATGTATGGGGTTCTATCGCTGCCTTAGCTGCGTTCTATACCGTTCTTTTGATTATTGAAATGTATTTAATGATCAAATTCTCACGTCTTGGTCCAAGTTCGCTTCACACTGGTAAATACCATTTTGAAAAACTTGAAGCAGCTCGTAATGAGGAGACTCAAGCATGATCGAATATGAATTACTCAAAATCATTTGGTGGGTTTTAGTCGGCGTCTTGCTGATTGGCTTTGCCCTCACCGATGGCTTCGATATGGGCTCTATGGCGATCATGCCATTTGTGGGCAAAACAGATGAAGAACGCCGTGCAGCCATCAATACCATTGCTCCGCACTGGGACGGTAACCAAGTTTGGTTCATTACTGCTGGCGGTGCATTGTTTGCCGCATGGCCAATGGTTTATGCAACAGCATTCTCAGGCATGTATTGGGCGCTACTGTTGGTACTGTTTGCTCTATTCTTAAGACCTGTAGGTTTTGACTACCGCTCTAAACTACAAAATACCAAATGGCGTACGTCATGGGACTGGGGTTTAGCCGTGGGTGGTGCTGTGCCTGCACTGGTCTTCGGTGTGGCGTTTGGGAACATGTTCTTAGGCGTGCCATTTAGCTTAGATGATACCGTCCGTTCAACTTATACAGGGAGCTTCTTTGCCCTACTCAACCCATTTGCTTTAGTCTGCGGTCTCGTTAGCTTATCAATGCTATGTGCACACGGCGGTGCATGGCTCATGCTTCGTACCGATGGTGACTTACGCAGACGCTCAGCTCAAGCAACGAAACTTATGGGCATTGTTTACCTCATCTGTTTCTTAGGTGCTGGTGCTTGGTTGTACTTTGGTGGAATCGAAGGTTATACCTTAGTCACTCCATTTGACACCAACGGTGTTGCTAACCCATTGGCAAAAGAAGTGTTGACCAATGCCAACCATGGCTGGATGAACAACTACTCGACTTACCCAATTACCATGATTGCGCCTATCGCTGGTATCTTAGGTGGTTTAATTGTGGTGCTTGCAGCAGGCAAAAACAAAGCGGGCTTTAGCTTCTTAGGTTCGAGTTTAGCGGTCGTGGGTGCAATTTTAACTGCTGGTTTTGCGCTGTTCCCATTCTTAATGCCATCAAGCATTCAACCTGTTGCAAGCTTGACCATGTGGGATGCAGTTTCAAGTAAAACGACGTTAACTGTAATGACAGTTGCGGCATGTATCTTTGTCCCACTTATTTTGTGCTATACCACTTGGTGTTACTACAAAATGTGGGGTGTTATTACCAACACACACATTAAAGAGAATTCACACAGCCTTTACTAAGGCTGTGTCTAAGGAGATCAAATTATGTGGTATTTTGCATGGATTCTCGGCATTTTGATGGCTTGCTTTGCAGGTGTACTCAGTGCTCTGTATATCGAACATCATCAAGACCTTGATGAGGAATAAACCATGACAGACGTTGCTATGGAAAACCAAACTGTAGATAAAAAGCCGAACAAATTTGCGATGCTAATTTCCTGCCTATTGGCCTTTCCACTTGCAGCGGTGTTGTTAGTGCATCCTGCTGCTATGTTGGATGACAATGGTCACTATAGCCATAGTGCACTGATGTATATCATGATTGGTATCTCAGGTGGCTTTATCCACGGCGTCGGGTTTGTACCACGCCACTGGATTTGGAAATGGCTATTTAGCCCGTTTCTATCGTGGCCACTGATGATCTGGGGTTATTACACTTGGTTCTTCAGTTAAATAAAAAAGCCCTCATTGACTGAGGGCTTTTTTATGGTCCGCTATTCGTGGATTCTACATTTCAGCCATGACACCAATAATGCCATTAATAATCATATCTACCGCAATAGTTCCAATCAGTAAAGCCGACAGTCGCCCGACAATATCAACATAGCGGTCAATATATTTGGCATGCTTATAACGCAAATGGTCATGCGCGAATTTCATTAAAATCATCAAGCCACAGGTCAACGCCAAAGTCAGGAAAATAATCATCGCTGCGCCGCTGATTGGCAATGCCATACCTGTCACCACAGCAGCACTAATGGTTCCTGGACCAATCATAAAAGGCATGGCGATGGTTCCTGCCAAATGCTCAGGCGCACCACGCATTTCACCAATGGTATCTGCCCCCTGAAACACGTAACGATAACCAATCACCAAGAAGATCAGACCACCAAATATTTGAAAGGCTTCAAAGCGTACATTTAAATATTTACTAAAAATCGCTTCTCCGCCCCATGCGAAGAGCATAAATACTATAAAAGCAATAAGACAGCCCTGAACCAAGGCCTTATTAAATACTTTAGCTTCGGAGTTCCGAATCATGCCAATCATATAAATACTCATTAAAAATGGATTCAGCAATGAGAAAAACAAAGCAAAAGCATGTAAATATGAGGTCAACATGGTTCCTCCTAATTATCCTTGAGGGTCTGGAAATAAGGGACGATTCCCTGGACTGATTCGATTGATATGTAAGAAGGTCATGTGACGTTCATAACGATCCAGCACATCATTAATCACTTGCTCTTTGGTATAACCAACAAGGTCGTTGCCTTGAGAACCTTCATACAAATAGGTTTCAAGACGGTAGTAGAACCGTTTACCCAGTTTGCCACGCTCACTAAAGGTCGGCGCGATATAACGCACTGGCCAAATTTGATAGACAAAGTTTTGTTCTTCTTCCAAATGTATCATCAAATCTAAATGATATAGATTTGGGTCTTCTTCTAGTGCACTCTCTTGAACACTGATGTCGATACCTCGTTTTTGCATTTCCTCTGCAACGGCCATTACCGCAGGTCGGCAGATGTCATCGAGCATACGCCGAGTATCAGTTGTTCCTGGATGGTGCATGACTCGGGACAAACGTTTTTTCCAGTTGAGGATGTCGACATTGCCCACCACGGGTGCGGCATTTAAACTGCTACTGGCTTGTCGGTAGTCTTCTAACCGCAGTGATTTATACAAACCTGCCATCACCAAGAACATCACAAAACTAAACGGCAACCCCATAATAATCGTGGCATTTTGTAGTGCCGTAATCCCGTTAGCCATCAACATTGCAAGGGTCAATAAACCAATCGCTATGGCCCAGAATACACTCAACCATCGCGGTGCATCATGATCGACATTGGTAAATTGAGTGGTGAAATTACCCAATACCAGTGCACCAGAGTCCGCCGAGGTCACATAAAACAGTAAGCCAGTAATTGTGGCTACACCTGCAATAAACGGAAACCACGGATACTGTGCCAGCAAGTCATAAAAACCATGTGCTGGGTTGGCAATGACACTCTGTGCGAGGGCTAAATTACCATCAAAAATCACACTATGTAGTGCACTATTTCCAAATATTGATAACCACGTGAGTGTGAAAAATAAAGGAATAATGAGCGTTCCGCTAACAAACTCACGAATGGTTCGACCACGTGAAATCCGTGCTAAAAACAAACCTACAAATGGTGACCAAGCCACCCACCATGCCCAAAAGAACAATGTCCAACTGTTCATCCATTCTTTGGGTTGTTGAAAGGCAAAACTTTCCAAAGTCATACTTGGAAAACGGTTAATGTAGTCCCCAATATTTTGCACAAAAGCATTCAGTAAAAATTCGGTATTGCCTAAAAACAAAATAAACAGCATCAACCCAACAGAAACATAAATATTGATCTCAGAGAGAACTCGCAGTCCCTTATTCACCCCTGAAGTCACTGAAATAATGGTCATTACCACCGCAACCACAATTAATGCGGTTTGCATCCAGAGGTTTTCAGGTAAATCGAACAACACATGTAAGCCATAGTTCAGCTGTACTACCCCAATCCCGCAGGTTGTCGCAATACCAAAAATCGTCCCGATGACCGCTGCGGTATCAACACTATGACCAATCGGCCCATGAATCTTATTGCCAAAAATCGGATATAAGGCAGAGCGAATAGTCAGTGGTAAGTTATAGCGATAACTAAAATATCCCAATGCCATGCCAATCAAGGCATACATACACCATCCAGTTAGACCATAGTGAAATAGCGTCCACACCATGCCTTGACGTGCAGCCTCTAGGGTCTGCCCCTCACCCACGGGTGGATGCATATAGTGAGATAAAGGTTCCGCCACCGAGAAGAACATCAAATCGATGCCGATCCCAGCTGAGAACAACATTGCAGACCAACTTAAAAGGCTAAATTCTGGCTTGGAATGTTTGGGGCCTAATTTGATGTTGCCATAGCGAGAACAGGCAATAAAAATGACAAAGACCATATACAAAGTCGCTGCGAGTAAGTAATACCAACTAAAAGTAGAACTCACCCACGCCAAGACTGTATTTAAGGTTCGATTGGCAAAGTCATTAAACAAAATGGTGGTAATAGAAAAAATTAAAATAATGAGAGCTGAAATATAAAAGACCACACCATTTAAACGGTCTTTAGGCGCTAATGTTTGATCATCAACTGCTCTTGGATTATCTGTTGCCATACAATCCTCAAGAAAGTAAATAAAAAAAGACAAAAGCCAATTTTTAAACTTCTCGTGGTCGAGAGCTTAAAAATCGACTAACGAAAACGACAGTACTTTTATCAGAAATAAAAACGCTATCTTCTTTAAACCCGAAGGTCTAAATCAATTATGAGGTGCATTTTCTACACATTTTTAAAATGTGAGCCACCCTTGTTCATTGATATTTTGATAGGAATCCTACACATATTTCCCCTCAAAATGACTATAAGAGCTTTCTCAACTCGAAAAAAGTATAAAACCGTAACCTATAGCTCATCAGCTCACTTTTCTGAATGATGTCCTGAGATTAAACCCTTATGGCACATCCATTTGATAAATAAAAAGTTATGTCGAATACTCAAAGCAATTTAGCAGTATTTTGCTTTGAATTTAACCATAAGTGTACTTTTTATTGATTGAACGTTCAATCAATAAAAAGTATCATAAAAAAATGCTATGATGCTTTCCATGTAAGTTATTGAATCTAACGCCTTTAAATTTAAGGCAAATTGTTCTGGATTGTCATGAATAAACGTAGAGTAAAACCTGAGCATGAGCGCCGTGAAGAAATCATTAATGCTGCCTATGCAGTCATTTATGAAGTGGGCTTATCCAACACCACCATTGCTCAAATTGCGAAAAAAGCACAGCTTTCTACGGGCATTGTGAGTCATTATTTTGGTGATAAACAAGGCCTCATTCACAGTTGCATGCGCCAAATGCTCAATGTCTTAGCCGAGACCACGGCAAGCTATAAGGCAAAGGTGGTGCAGCCCAGTCCGGAACATTCGCTCAAAGCCATTATTGATGCCAACTTTGACATCAGTCAGGTCAACAACACTGCTATGCGGGTTTGGCTGGATTTTTGGTCTGCCAGTATGCACCTACCCAACTTAGGTCGCCTACAACGAATCAATGACCAACGTCTTTATTCAAATTTGAAGTTTCATTTCTTGCAGCTCATGCCGAAGTCACAGGCAAGCCCAGCCGCTAAAGGGCTAGCAGCACTGATTGATGGATTATGGTTACGTGGAAGTTTAAGTGGTCATCAAGCATTTGATCGTGATTTGGCACGTTCTATTGCATACGACTATGTCGATATGCAACTTCGCTTAATTCAACAGATACGGCAGGAACAACAAAATGAATGATGTACAGCTTCACTCGCTTTATATTCACGGACAATATGTCAATGCCACCAGTGGTCAAACCTTTGACAGTATCAATCCTGCCACAGGTCAAGTCATTGCTACCATTCAACAAGCCTCTAAAGCTGATGTCGATGCAGCCGTGCACAGTGCTGTAAAAGGGCAGCGTGAATGGGCTGCCAAAACAGCGGTCGAACGTGTCCGTATTTTACGTCGTGCCGTCGATATTTTACGCGCTCGTAATGACGAGTTAGCACGCCTAGAAACACTGGATACAGGTAAAGCGTTCAGTGAAACCTCTACCGTCGATATTGTCACTGGTGCAGATGTTTTAGAGTACTACGCAGGACTTGCAACTGCCATTCAAGGTGAACAAGTGCCACTACGTGAAAGTAGTTTTTTCTACACGCGCCGTGAACCTTTAGGTGTGGTGGCAGGCATTGGCGCTTGGAATTATCCCATCCAAATTGCACTTTGGAAATCAGCTCCAGCCCTCGCTACTGGGAATACCATGATTTTTAAACCCAGCGAAGTGACCCCTCTTACCGCCTTAAAGTTAGCAGAGATCTATACTGAAGCAGGCGTACCTGCTGGGGTTTTCAACGTAGTACAAGGTTTGGGTGCTGAAGTGGGTCAATGGTTGACTGAACACCCAGATATCCAAAAAATTTCGTTCACAGGTGGTGTGGCAACGGGTAAAAAGGTCATGGCCAGTGCTGCAGCTTCTAGTCTCAAAGAAGTCACCATGGAGCTCGGTGGCAAATCACCTCTGATTATTTGTGCCGACGCCAACCTTGACCGCGCAGCCGATATTGCGGTGATGGCAAACTTCTTTAGCTCAGGTCAAGTATGTACCAATGGCACCCGTGTGTTTGTACCACAAACCCTCAAGGCTGCATTTGAACAAGCAGTGATTGAGCGTGTAAAACGTATCCGCATAGGTGACCCGATGCAGGCTGAAACCAACTTTGGACCTTTAGTCAGCTTTCCCCATATGGAAAAAGTCTTGTCTTATATTGAGTCGGGCAAACAACAAGGTGCGACCTTACTGACTGGTGGACAACGTGCCACTGAAGCAGCGCTTGCTCAGGGCGCATATGTATTACCGACCGTGTTCACCGACTGTCATGACGACATGCACATTGTGCAAGATGAAATCTTTGGTCCGGTCATGAGCATTTTAAGCTATGACAGTATTGAAGAAGCTATTCAACGTGCCAACAACACCAGTTATGGTTTAGCTGCGGGTGTGGTAACACAAGATATTTCCCAAGCGCATCGCATTATTCATCAGCTTGAGGCAGGTATTTGCTGGATCAATACATGGGGCGAATCCCCTGCTGAAATGCCTGTAGGGGGTTATAAACAGTCAGGAGTCGGACGTGAAAATGGCATCACCACACTTGAACACTATACCCGTATCAAATCGGTTCAAGTTGAACTGGGCGAATACCAAAGTATTTTTTAAAGTCTGAATTTTAATTATCTAAATCCTTACTTCCTTTTTATTTATTCTTTTTTTCATCCTCAACTCAACATGTAGCCACGTTCTCATGCAACGTGGCTCTGCCATAGAAAAAGGATCATTATGCATTCTCAACACTACGATTATATTATTATTGGCGCAGGTTCTGCGGGTAACGTACTGGCTGCTCGTTTAACCGAAGACCCCGATGTTTCAGTGCTCTTACTCGAAGCAGGTGGACCTGATTATCGTCTCGACTTTCGCACTCAAATGCCTGCCGCTTTGGCTTATCCTTTACAAGGTCGTCGTTATAACTGGGCGTATTTAACCGACCCAGAACCTCATATGAATAACCGCCGCATGGAATGTGGTCGCGGCAAAGGCTTAGGCGGTTCGTCCCTCATTAATGGCATGTGCTATATCCGTGGTAATGCCATGGACTTAGAACAATGGGCTAGCTTGAAAGGCCTTGAAAATTGGAGCTATGCCGACTGTCTGCCTTACTACAAAAAAGCAGAAACCCGTGATATTGGTGGCAATGACTATCATGGCGATGCTGGCCCTGTTTCTGTCGCCACGCCTAAAGCAGACAATAATGTTTTATTCCATGCCATGGTTGAAGCAGGTGTGCAAGCAGGCTATCCACGCACTGATGATTTAAATGGTTATCAACAAGAAGGTTTCGGCCCAATGGATCGAACCGTAACCCCCAAAGGTCGACGCTCAAGCACTGCACGTGGCTATTTAGATATGGCCAAAGGTCGAGCGAATCTAACCATTATCACCCATGCCATGACCAATCAAATTTTGTTCAATGGCAAACAAGCGATTGGTGTTGAATATATTCAAGGTGCTAATCAAAACAACTTGCTTCAGGTCTATGCCAATAAAGAAGTCCTACTCTGTGCTGGAGCGATTGCATCACCGCAAATTTTGCAACGTTCGGGTGTGGGTTCAAGCACCTTACTTCAATCTCTCGACATTCCAGTGGTGCATGACTTACCGGGTGTCGGTGAAAACCTGCAAGACCATTTAGAAATGTACTTACAATATAAGTGTAAGCAACCTGTTTCTCTCTACCCTGCTTTAAAATGGCAAAATCAACCTGCAATTGGTGCAGAGTGGTTGTTTAACGGAACAGGGATTGGAGCAAGCAACCAGTTTGAAGCAGGTGGCTTTATTCGATCCTCCAAAGAGTTTGCTTGGCCAAATCTTCAATACCACTTCTTGCCTGTTGCAATTAACTATAATGGCAGTAATGCCGTCAAAGAGCATGGCTTCCAAGCCCATGTCGGTTCGATGCGCTCACCTTCACGCGGTCGAGTACAGGTAACATCTAAAAACCCTTTCGACCATCCAAGTATTTTATTTAACTACATGTCGACCGAACAAGACTGGCAGGAATTTCGTGATGCTATCCGGATTACTCGTGAAATTATGAACCAACCTGCACTTGATCCTTATCGAGGCGAAGAAATCAGCCCTGGAAAAGATGTGAGTACCGATGCTGAATTAGATGAATTTGTGCGAAATCACGCTGAAACTGCTTATCATCCATCCTGTAGTTGTAAAATGGGCGAAGATGATATGGCAGTAGTCGATGGACAAGGTCGTGTGCATGGCATGCAAAATTTACGTGTTGTTGATGCATCGATTATGCCGCTGATTATCACAGGTAACTTAAATGCAACCACCATTATGATGGCTGAGAAAATCGCGGATCAAATACGTGGTCATCAAGCTTTACCACGTTCAACTGCTCCATTTTACCGCGCCGAAATCACATAACTCTTAATGGTGTAAAACCTGACCTTTTATTCAACTTTAGAATAATTAGGTCAGGCAATTATTCATATTTTCTAAAACACCATAATCACAACTTGCTTTATCTTTAGGACTTACTTTCCATCTCAACTTATACATTTAAACGTTAAAAAGATTATGCTCTTGTATAGATATTCAACGTCTGTATTTTAAATACAGAAATTATACCTAAATAAAACTCAATAAAAACAAGAGCTAAAAACAAACATCACTGATATTTATAATTCAACCCAAACCATTTACAATAAAAATTACTAAGTCAATACATATTTAGTCTAAAATACCCATAAGTCAAGATGCGTGATAGCTTAAAAAGTTAAGCTTTGGCTACTTGAGATTTTAAGTATTACTTCAATTCTGCCAAGCTAATTTTTTACAAGCACCTCTATCACCATAATTGTTATTTTCTCTTCGCTATAAAGCGATCCAAAACCTGCTCCCCAAGGTCATAATCGCATGAACAAATTTTTAAAATACCTTTTGGTATTAATCGGCAGAGTAAAACTTGAAGTGCGACATAAACCACCTAATTAATTTAAAGGGTTTATGGAGTATATAAAATTGTCATACCATCATCTTAACTTTGAAGATCGTACTGCATTAATGCTTGAGTCAAGAAAAGAAGGCTTTTCAGCCAGAAAATTTGCTGAACTCATTAAAAGACATCCTAGTACGATCTATCGTGAGCTTAAAAGAAATAGCATCAATGACGTTTATCAAGCTCGATATGCTTCTGATAACACCTTCGCTAGACGTAGACGTGGTCACAGAAAACTCAAAATCGATTCAATCCTCTGGAAATTTATTGTTGAAGCGATCCGTTGTTTATGGTCTCCTCAGCAAATAGCAAAGCGTTTAAAGACATTTCCTGATTTGGATCAAACAATGAATGTAAGCCATACAACGATTTATTCAACGATACGAGCATTACCCAAGGGTGAGTTGAAAAAAGACTTATTATCCTGTCTGCGTCATGAAAATAAAAAGCGAAAAGCTAACGGTGAACCTAAAAAAGATTCTATATTACAGGATATTAAAACTATTCATGAGCGCCCAGCCGAAGTTCAAGAAAGAAAAATACCGGGTCATTGGGAAGCTGATTTAATTAAAGGTAAAGACAATAAAAGTTCGATAGCAACACTTATTGAACGAAATACACGGCTCTGTATCTTGGCAACATTACCTGATGCAAAGGCAGAATCAGTGCGCAAGGCTTTAACTGAAGCTCTGAAATATTTACCTGCAGAACTGCGTAAAACGTTGACCTATGACCGTGGACGCGAGATGTCAGAACATAAAATACTCGAAGAAGATTTAGGCATAGATGTATATTTCTGTGACCCACATTCACCTTGGCAAAAAGGCACATGCGAAAATATGAATGGTTTAATTAGGCAATATTTACCTAAAGGGATTGATTTAAATCAGGCAGATCAGCATTATTTAAATCAAGTTGCCATGTCACTGAATACTCGTCCTAGAAAGGCGTTAGATTGGCTTACACCATTAGAGAAATTTGCTCAGCTTGTTGATTATCATATGGCTTTTGAAACTGTCGCACCTCATGTTTGAATTCGCCATCGTACTGCTTATTATTGCAGTCGTAATTTTCTTATTTAGACCTATCACGTCTAAAAAAATTCAAACCACCAGCAATGAGCCTGTTGTTGACGCAGTCCTAGTTGGTGGTGGCATCATGAGCGCAACCCTAGGCACATACCTTAGTGAACTTGAGCCAAACTGGCAAATTCGCATGTATGAACGCCTAGATAAAGTTGCACAAGAAAGCTCTAATGGCTTCAACAATGCAGGCACAGGTCACTCTGGCTTTATGGAAATGAACTACACCTCTGAAAAAGATGGGAAAATGGACATTACCAAAGCTGTAAAAGTGGCTGAACAATTTGAAGTTGCAAAACAGTTCTGGTCTTATCAAGTCAAAGAAGGTGTTTTGGGGCAACCAAATAGTTTCATCAACCCTGTACCGCACATTGCTTTCGTTTGGGGCGATAACGTGAATTTCCTCGAAAAACGTTATGCTGCAATGGTTAAAAACCCAATGTTTTATGGCATGAAATTCTCTGAGAATCCTGCTGAAATTAAACAATGGGCACCATTGGTGATGAATGGCCGTGATGCTGCACAAAAAGTAGCTGCAACACGCATGGATGTCGGTTCAGATGTGAACTATGGTTCGATCACCACTCAATTGGTCGATCACCTTAAAAAACAATCTAACTTCAAACTACAAACATCAACTGAAGTGACTGGCATTAGCCAAAACGATGATAAAACTTGGACGGTTGCATTTAAAAACCTCACTACCGGTAAAACAGATCACGTGAAAACGCGCTTTGTCTTCATTGGTGCAGGCGGTGCAGCGGTTAAACTTTTACAAATGACAGGCTTACCAGAAGCGAAGCAATATGCTGGCTTCCCTGTAGGTGGCGTGTTCTTAATGACCGACAACCCGAAAGTCACTGAAGGTCATACTGCAAAAGTTTATGGTCGTGCTGAATTAGGCGCGCCTCCAATGTCTGTTCCACATATTGATACACGCTATATCGACGGTAAAAAATATGTATTGTTTGGCCCATTTGCGACTTATTCAAACAAGTTCTTAAAACAAGGTTCTCAGCTTGATTTATTGAAATCAACCACGAAGAACAACGTTTTACCAATGACTGCTGTGGGTATGGAAAATCTTGATTTGGTGAAATACTTAGTTAGCCAAGTCATGATGAACGATGCCGACCGTTTTAATGAATTGAAAAAATACTACCCTGATGCAAAACCAGAAGACTGGCGTATGAATCAAGGTGGTCAACGTGTTCAAATCATTAAGAAAGAACCAGGCAAACCTGCAAGCTTACAATTTGGTACCGAGATTTTTGCATCACAAGACGGTGCTGTGACTGCCCTATTAGGTGCGTCTCCTGGTGCTTCAACTTCCCCTTATATTATGTTGAGCTTGCTTGAAAAAGCATTCCCTCAGCAAGTAGCAGGTAAATGGAATCCGAAATTACATGAAATTGTAAAATCGTACCAACAAGAACTCAGCACTAATCCTGTGCTTCTTGACCAAGTTCGCCAATACACCAGCACAACCCTTGGTTTGAAATATACACCTATGGCTAAAGCTGCATATGACGAAACTATTGCGGTAGCAAAAGCACAGTAATCTGCTTTAAACCCTAAAAAGGATGGACTTTTCGCCATCCTTTTTTAATTCATATTTGAAACTATTCTGTGTATGTCGCTTTTCCATTCCGATGCTTTTTTGGCTTTTCGTTCACGTGATTTTTCACTTCTGAGTGTCAATCAGTTGTGCTTAATTCTAACCATCATGATTCAAGAAGTCGTCATTGCTTATAGTATCTATCAACTCACTCAAAATCCACTCAGCCTTGGCATGATTGCCTTAATTGAGTTACTCCCCTTTATTTGCCTCTCCCTGTTCAGTGGCGACTGGGCTGATCGCTATAACCGACAAAAAATTGTGCAGTGGAGTTTTAGCTGTAGCACTTTAATTCCCTTATTATTTATTGTTCTTTTTTCTCAGTACCAACAACAGCACATTCAACAAAATACACTTTTATGCGGCATTTATAGCCTCATCTTTTGCTTAGGCATACTTAGAGGCATTTACAGCCCATCTTTTAATTCATTACGCCCTTTTCTAACCCCAGAGTCAGCCTATAGCAATGCAGCCACATGGACTACCCTCATTTGGCAAATGGGCGGTATTTTGGCGCCCTTATGCGCAGGACTTTTACTCGGCCAACTTGGGCTTAAAAAAACTCTCTTGATTGCTTTTTTCTTATGTTGCGTGGGTAGCATCTGCTTATTCGGATTAAGCGCTCGTCAATTCCCAAGCCCACATAAACAACATTTAAGCAAAAGCTTAAAAGAAGCCTATTTGTTTATCTTTAAACATCCACTAATGTTTTGGAGTATGTTGCTGGACCTCAGCGCCATGCTTTTTTGTAGTGTCATTATCTTACTGCCTATTTTTGCACACGATATCCTTCATCTAGGCGTTGAAGGCTTAGGTATACTCAGAGCGGCCCCAGCCATTGGCGCCTGTATCATGATGTTGATGTTGACCTGTTATTCTCCGATGAAAAATGCATGGAGAAACATGCTCTATAGTAGTTTTGCAATTGCTTTGTGCACTTTGGCCTTTGCACTATCCCCCCATGTTTGGCTCTCAGTCTTCTTCCTTGTTTTGATTGGCGCCTTTGATAGCATCAGCATGATCATTCGACAAACTTTATTACAGCAACTCCCCCCAAAAGCACTATTAGGACGTGTAGCCGCTTTAAATGGCATCTTAGTGACTTCAGGTAATCAACTCGGTGCCCTACACATGAGCCTGATGACGCGCTATTTTTCGGTAGTGCCAGCAGTACTTATTGGAGGGATGCTGTGTTTAATAATCTGTGGTCTAAGCTCTACTCGTACGCGACATTTATTCAAACCATCTACAACACAACAAAAACATGCCACCGCCGCAAGAAGCGAATAGCATGTTAAGCTTCAAATCTTCTTTTAATATGATGTGAGTTTTCAATAGAGCAAATTATGAAACAGATTCTCCCCTTTTCACACACACTCTATGCCAAACTCTATTCTCTCGTACTATCCGTGTTGTTGGCTTATTGCCTATTCAATGCAATCTATAGTGTGATTATTGGTGGAAAAAGTGCGTACCTTTTCAGTGGTCTGATTTTAATATTTCAAACAGTTACTGTTTTTAAAGCATCTGTAAATAAAAAGATCTATAACTACATGGGATTGATTGGACTCATTCTAATTCTGATTTATCTCAATGATTGGAGGCTTCTTTCTCAGCCTGAAAGTATTGCCATTCTTCCCTCAGTCATACTCACCGCACTTAGCTTAGGCTATTTTTCACAGCAGCACTTGCATTTAAATCTATTGAAGGCGGCTTTAATTTTTGGGCTTTTAGTATTAGCCTATACGCAATACCATGACTTGAATACTCTGCAAAACTATTATGACAGCCTGCATACAGGCGAAACATGGCAACAATATGGTGCTTTATAAAGATCAAAAAAACGTTAGAGTTTTCCTCTTATTTTAAACACAAAAAAGCCAGCAATACCGCTGGCTTGATTCTTTTAAACTTTAGCGATGGGTATGAATTGACATCACGATACCCATGCTCGCCAGCATAGTAATCACCGCGGTTCCACCATAACTCATCAGTGGTAATGGATCACCTGTTACAGGTAAAATCCCACTGACCATCCCCGAGTTTAACAATACAAAGAAGAAGAACGTTAAGCCCACAGCACCCGCGTATAAACGCCCAAAATTATGGAAGCTGTTCATACCAATAATCAAACAACGAATGATAATGGCTGCAAACAAACTAAACAGCAAGAACACCCCAATAAAGCCAAACTCTTCCGCATACGTCGACATAATGAAGTCGGTATGGTGCTCAGGCAAATACCCTAAATGTGACTGCGTGCCTTCCGTGAATCCCTTCCCCATTAAACCACCTGAACCAATGGCAATTTTGGATTGGATAATATTCCAACCGGCACCCAATGCATCCGACTCTGGGTCAAATAAAGTGAGCACTCGCTTTTTTTGGTACTCTTGCAAAAAGAACATCCAAAGTAAGGGAGCGACAACAGCCAATGCTCCACAGGCCAAAGCAATGAGCCGCCAAGAGATACCGCTGAGGAAAATGACGCACACACCAGGAATCAAGAGACCTAGGTTTAAGTCGGGCTGTAAAGCTGCCAATAAAAACGGCAACATCATGATACCCAACGAAATCACAATATGCATAAACTTAGGCGGGAATGCGCGGCCTGCAAAGTACCACGCCATCATCAAAGGCATGGCAAACTTCATAAACTCAGAAGGCTGCATGCTACCAATACCTGGTAGACTAATCCAACGTCTGGCTCCCATGCGGGTTTCGCCCACCACCAAGACCAATACCATTAAAATCACAGCGAAGATGAAAAAATAAGGACTAATGGCCTGATAGACTTTGGGTGGGATTTGCGCACAGATAATCATCACAATGAAGCCCACAGCAAAGCTTGTGGCTTGGCGAAACACCATACCCATATCTTGCGCTGAAGCACTATAAATGACCAACAATCCCAACACGGCATTTAAAATCAGAAAGCATAAAAGCCATGGATCTAAATGCAATTTAGCCCAGCGAGATGAGTCATGTTTAATGCTTCTACCGTCACGTAAAGACTGACGTAAAAAACGATACTGCTGTGATGGTATCATTTGCGTAAATTGAATGAGCTAAAGACAGGGCAAATTATAAGTTCAAAGTGTTTTAGATAACATCATTCAAACCCATATTTCTGTAGTTTTAGCTCAATAAATCCAAATAATTTTTTATTGTGCCGCCAAAATCAGGCGTGCAAGCTCAAGGTCATCTGGATAGGTAATTTTAATATTATCGGAGCGCCCTTGTACAACTTGAACCTTTTCACCAACAAACTCTAAAGCACTGGCTTCATCTGTAATTAAGGCTTGTGCCTCTAGTGCATGCTCAATTGCTTTTTTCAGCACCCCCAGTTTAGCAATCTGCGGAGTTTGCGCCTGCCAAAGTTGTGAACGATCAACCGTTTCTTGAATATCTTGCGCTGAGATCACACGCTTTAAAGTATCTCTAACAGGAATAGCTAAAATCGCCCCTGTATTGGACTGAATAGCCGTACTAACCAGTTTTAATAAACAATCCTGCGTGACACATGGACGTGCTGCATCATGCACAAAGACCCAGTCGTCAGCATCAGCGATTGTGGAAAGATAATTGAGCGCATTGAGCACTGAGTCTACACGCTCAGCACCACCTTCACAAAAATGTGCTTTTTCAATATTGGTAAAGGGTAAACTTTGAGCAACATCATCATCTAAACCAATCGCCAAAACATAGCCCTGCAAGGGCAATTGATTAAGACGTAAAACCGTATGTTCAAGTACAGTCTTTTGTCCAATCATTTGATATTGTTTTAGTTCAGTTTTAGAAAAGCGACTACCCGAGCCAGCAGCAGGAATAATAGCCCACAATTTATGGGGTAGCTGGAGGGGTTTCAGGCTCATCGTCTTCATTGGTTCGCAAATCAATTTGGGCGTTAGGATCAATATAAACAGGCTTATATTGAGTACTGATAGTACTCATTTGAATAAACGTTTCTCGAGGTTTGATTAAACCCAAGTCCAAGCGCGCATGCTCTTCAATGGCTTCAATACCATTTTTCAAATCATACACTTCTGCCGCCAAGACACGATTACGTTCTTTTAAGTCGTTATTAATTTCAGTTTGTTGTTGGATTTTTTGTGTGAGTTGTAAATGGTCTTGATAACCACCCTCACCAAACCAGTATAAATACTGAAACCCTGCGATCAAAATGATCGCAAGGCCTAGTAGTACTTTACTCATCAACGAGTCGAATACATTGAACATTGACATCAGTCGCTTAGTTTAAACCTTTAAACTCAGCTTTACCGCGGTAAGCAGCATTTGTCAATTCTTCAATACGAAGCAATTGGTTGTATTTCGCTACACGGTCAGAACGGCACAGTGAACCTGTCTTAATTTGACCAGCTGCAGTACCCACCGCAAGATCCGCAATCGTAGAATCTTCAGTTTCGCCAGAACGGTGTGAAATTACTGTAGAATAACCATTTTCTTTCGCAAGATAGATTGCATCTAGAGTTTCAGTCAACGTACCAATTTGGTTGTACTTGATTAAGATAGAGTTACCCACTTTCTCATTAATACCACGTTGAAGGATTTTCGGGTTTGTAACGAACAAGTCATCACCCACCAACTGGATTTTGTCGCCAAGGATAGACGTCAAGTAAGACCAACCTTCCCAATCCGACTCATCTAAACCATCTTCAATTGAGATAATTGGATATTGGTTTACAAGGCCCGCTAAATAGTCAGAGAACTGGTTGCTTGTAAATGCTTTATTGCCTTCACCAGCAAGGATGTACTGACCATTTTTGTAAAATTCTGAAGATGCACAATCAAGTGCAAGCATAATATCAGAACCTGCTTTGTAGCCAGTTTGACCAATCGCCTCAAGAATAACCGTGATTGCTTCTTCGTTTGAACGTAAGTTCGGCGCAAAACCACCTTCATCACCTACAGCAGTGTTTAAACCTTTTTTGTTTAAAACTGATTTTAGAGAATGGAAGATTTCAGCACCCGCACGTAATGCTTCAGAGAATGAAGTGAAACCTACAGGCTCGATCATGAACTCTTGAATATCAACGTTGTTGTCTGCATGCGAACCACCATTGATGATGTTCATCATTGGTACAGGCATAGTCAAAATAGTTTGACCACGTAAGTCTGCGATGTATTGAAAAAGAGGAATTTTCTTTTCATCGGCAGCAGCACGTGCAGCAGCTAGTGATACCGCTAAAGTTGCATTCGCACCCAATTTTTCTTTGTTTTCAGTACCATCAAGTTCGATCATCGTGTTATCGATGTCTTTTTGTTCAAATACTGATTTACCCACTAAAGCATCACGGATAATCGTGTTTACGTTGTTAACCGCAGTTTTAACACCTTTACCTAAATAGCGTGCTTTGTCGCCATCACGAAGTTCTAAAGCTTCACGAGAACCAGTTGAAGCACCAGATGGTGCACATGCACGGCCAACTACGCCAGATGCTAAGATTACGTCTGCTTCGATGGTTGGGTTACCACGAGAGTCCAAAATTTCACGTGCACGGATGTCAACGATTTGGCTCATGAACAATTCCTCAGTTGATTAATAACGAGATGCTTTAGATGGCATCAATGAGTTTATAATTTAGTGTGTATCTAGCTTTTTGAAACCTTTAACCAAGGTGTCCAATTCTTTGAGCTGTGCCAAGAAAGGCTCAAGTTGAGACATACGCAATGCGCATGGTCCATCACACTTGGCTTTTTCTGGGTCTGGATGCGCTTCTAAGAATAGACCTGCTAGACCTGTTGCCATACCCGCGCGAGCAAGTGTCGTGATTTGCGCACGGCGACCGCCCGCAGAATCCGCACGACCACCCGGAGTTTGAAGCGCATGGGTCACATCAAAGAACACAGGGACATTCATTTCTTTCATGATGTCAAAGCCCAACATGTCTACAACCAAATTGTTGTAACCAAATGCCGAACCACGTTCACAAATAATGAGCTTGTCATTCCCTGCCTCTAAACACTTATGCAAAATATGGCGCATTTCATGTGGTGCAAGGAATTGTGCTTTTTTGATGTTAATGATGGCATCAGTTTTTGCCATCGCTTCAACCAAATCAGTCTGACGACTTAGAAAAGCAGGAAGTTGAATAATATCCGCAACTTCCGCTACAGGTGCAGCTTGGTAAGGCTCATGTACATCAGTAATGATGGGTACATTAAAATGTTTTTTAATGTCAGCTAACCACTCAATCCCTTTTTCTAGGCCTGGCCCTCGAAACGAGTTCAAGCTTGAACGGTTGGCTTTATCAAAACTGGCTTTAAATACGTAAGGAATCTCCAAACGCTTGCAGATATCGACATAGGTCTCTGCAATTTCAAAAGCCAAATCTTTAGACTCAAGTACGTTCATGCCGCCGAATAGTACAAATGGCAAGTGGTTTGCCATTTGTATATCGCCTAAACGTACAATTTCTTGTGGTTTTAATTGTGACATTTAAACTTCCTAGTTTATTGCTTAACCCAAATTACTTCGCTTTTTTGTACTGTGCTTTTGCAGCATCAATAAAACTAGCAAATAATGGGTGTCCATCACGTGGTGAACTTGTAAATTCCGGGTGGAATTGTACAGCAATAAACCAAGGATGTTGAGGAATTTCAACTGTTTCTACTAAGTGCTGTACAGGTGAATAGCCCGAAATTTTCATGCCAGCTTCTTCAAGCGCTGGAATAAAACGGTTATTCATCTCATAACGGTGACGGTGACGTTCAATAATATCTGCTGAACCATACACTTCACGTGTTTTAGTCCCTTCAACCAATTCTGATTTTTGAGCACCAAGACGCATCGTACCGCCAAGATCAGAGTCAACATTACGCTGTTGAACTTCACCACGCTCATCTAACCATTCAGTGATTAGACCAATCAATGGAGACTTAGTCGAACGGTTGAATTCAGTCGAACTCGCGTCACTAATACCCACGACATTACGTGCATATTCGATCACAGCCAACTGCATACCTAAACAGATACCCAAGAATGGAACACCGTTTTCACGTGCGAATTTAATCGCTTGCATTTTCCCTTCAGTACCACGTTCACCAAAACCACCCGGTACCAAGATTGCATCCATATCTTTCAATACTTCATTGACATCTTGGATTTCAAGTTCTTCAGCATTGACATAGTCAATTTGAACTTTAACGCGATTTTGAATGCCCGCATGTAAAAGCGCTTCATTCACAGACTTATACGCATCTGGAAGTTCAACATACTTACCAACCATTGCAACACGAACCGTGTATTCAGGGTTTAGTAGCGCCTCTACAACATTGTCCCAATCTGTTAAATCAGCTTCAGGCAAGTCATTGAAACCAAAACGTTCACAGATTAAGTCATCAACATTTTGCTCATAGAATGTACGCGGAATTTGGTAAATGCTGCGCGCATCTTTACACACCACAACTGCACGTGCTTCAACGTTTGTGAACAAGGCAATTTTACGGGTCGTGTCTGCATCAACATCATATTCAGTACGACAAATTAAAATGTCAGGCTGAATACCAATCGATAACAATTCTTTTACCGAGTGCTGAGTTGGTTTAGTTTTCAACTCTGCCGCAGATTTGATATATGGAAGCAAAGTTAAGTGCATAAGCATAGTGCGCTTATGACCTAGTTCAACCATAAGTTGACGTACAGATTCCATGAATGGGAGAGATTCGATGTCACCTACTGTACCGCCAATTTCAACAATCGCAACGTCATAACCTTCGCCTGCGCGAAGTACACGTTCTTTGATGTTGTCTGTAATATGTGGAATAACTTGAACAGTTCCACCAAGGTAGTCACCACGGCGTTCTTTATTTAAAACGTCTTGGTATACGCGACCAGAAGTAAAGTTATTTAACTTGGTCATTTTCGCACGACGCAAGAAACGTTCGTAATAACCCAAGTCTAAATCGGTTTCTGCACCATCCTCTGTGACAAAAACTTCACCATGTTGGAACGGGCTCATAGTCCCTGGATCGACATTAATGTATGGATCCATTTTTACCATGGTTACTTTTAATCCACGGGCTTCTAAAAGCGCAGCAACTGAAGCAGCTGAAATACCTTTACCTAGTGATGAAACTACACCACCAGTCACGAAAATAAAATGGGTCATTGGGTTTCTCGTACAATCGAGCCTAATTCGGCCTGCAATGTTGCGCAATTTTACTTTACCTTGTACCAATAAAGCAAAGTCAATCCGCATCAATTCATAGAACAATAAACAATTGGATATTCTATCAGCATTTGGCAGATAAAATTAAGCTAAGTTCATAGGATTTTCATCTTGCATTTTGCTGTTATAATGGCGCGATCCTTCAAACACTCGATTTTATGTAATTATGAATAAAAAACTTTTAATTTGTGGTGCCATTGCAGCAGGCTTACTATTAACAGCATGTGTAAAGAAAGAAGCACCTAAAGAAGATGAACAAGAACAAGTTGAAGTCGTTACTACAGAGCAACAACAAACTGTTGAACTTCAACCTTTAGCAGCATCTGAGCCTGAGATTCCAGCGCAAGTTGAAGTGATTCGCGAAGAAACACCGAATACAACTACTGAGATCCGTCGTGAAACGCCAGCACCTGCTCCAGCAGCTCAGCCTACACCAAAAGCAGAAGCACCAAAAGCTGAAGAAAAACCAACGCAAGCACGCCCAAGTAATACAAACCCAAATACGCAAACTGAAGATGATGCGGTTGCAGCAGCCATTGCAGCAGCGACACCAGCTTTAGAAAACTAATCATCGCTATATTAGATGATTAAAAAAACCCGATTGATATCGGGTTTTTTTATTGCCGGCTTATAAATAAGCTTTTAATTTTTCTGCAAGAAAGTCAATAAATAAGCGAATACGCTTTGGTACATAGTTTTGTTGATAGTAGACCGCATGTATTTTCTGCTCTTTGATCTGGATTTGATCTTCCAACAAAGCAATGAATTGCCCATCTTGAATATCTTGCTCGACCATAAAACGTGACAAACACGCAATCCCTGCCCCTTGCAATGCCAACTGACGAACCGTTTCACCGTTTGAACATTTAATTTTGGCCTGAATTGTTAAAGGTTCATCCTCCAACTGAATAGGCCACGTATTTAAATGTGCAGGCTGACTAAAACCAAGCAAAGTATGTGAGCTTAATTCTGCTGCATTTTTAGGTAGACCATGTTTTTGCGCATAAACAGGACTAGCCACAATATATAACCGACTTTTACAAAGCAGCTTGGCATGTAAGCTGGAATCCGCTAACTCACCAAATCGAATCGCGACATCGGTTTTATGTTCAAGTAAGTCTATAACCTGATCGTGATTGGTAATTTCTATATCAATTTTTGGGTAGCGCTGCATAAACTCTTCAATCAACGGCACTATTACATGCAGCACAAAAGGCGTTGCTGAATCAATCCGAATTAAACCAGATGCCTCAGCATCATTATTTTGCAGGCTTTCTTCAGCTTCGGTCAGGTCGAGTAAAATTTTACGTGCCTTTGTCAAAAACTGCTGCCCTTCATAGGTCAACTTGAGCTTCCGTGTCGTTCGCTCTAGCAAAGTCACATTCAACTTTGACTCTAGACGTTGCAAGGCTCGGCTGACACCCGATGTGGTTTGATCCAATTGCTGCGCAGCTTTGACGATAGAGCCACTATCAACAATGCTCACAAAAGCCGTTAATTCTTCTATGGTTGATTTCATGTGTAATTATTGATTAATAGTCAATAATATTTTGCAAATTACCCAGTTTTTAAGCAAGTCTTTTTTCTACAAAATAGCCTCATTCCATGAAACAAGTTATCGAGTAAAAAATGAATATCGTTCCTCAATTCGGCCTAGGTACTTTCCGTTTAACAGGTGACACTGTCATTGAGTCTGTGAAAACTGCACTAGAAGTCGGTTATCGTGCGGTCGATACTGCTCAAATCTATGGTAATGAAGCCGAAGTTGGTCAAGCCATTGAACTCAGTGGTATCAATCATCAAGATCTTTTTCTCACCACAAAAATTTGGACGGAAAATTTTTCAGCAGAAAAATTGATTCCAAGCTTAAAAGAAAGTTTGCATAAACTAAAAACCGATACCGTGAATCTAACCTTGATCCACTGGCCTGCCCCAAGTACAGATGTAAACATTACAGAACTCATGCAGAACTTATTGCAAGCGAAACAACAAGGTTTGACCGAACACATTGGTATTTCTAACTTCAATATTGAGCTGACTCAACAGGCGATTGAGAGTATTGGGCTAGAAAACATCGCAACCAACCAAATTGAACTCAGTCCTTACCTACAAAACCATCAACTGGTTGATTTCCTCCAAGCACAAAACATTGATGTCACTTCATATATGACACTGGCTTACGGTAAGGTTTTGAATGATCCTGTTTTAATGCACATCGCGCAGCAACATCAAGTATCGACTGCACAAATTAGCTTGGCTTGGGCATTACAACGTGGTTTTGCAGTCATACCTTCTTCAACCAAACGTGAACACTTGATGTCCAACTTAAAGGCGCAAGAGATTCAACTGTCGACTGAAGAAATGATGGCAATTACGCAATTAGACCGAAATCAACGTGAAGTTAGTCCTGAGGGATTAGCACCGATGTGGGATTGAGCATCGCTATGAAAATTAATTTTCCACTTTTGGCACTTGCAGTGGGTGCTTTTGCCATTGGAACCACCGAGTTTTCACCCATGGGCTTTTTGCCTGAAATTGCCAACGATTTGTCCGTTTCAATTCCACAAGCCGGACTTCTGATTAGTGCCTATGCAGTAGGTGTCATGATTGGGGCTCCGCTCATGACCTTATGGCTGGCACGCTTTCCTAAGAAAACCGCTTTAATCCTATTGATGGCTATTTTCACGATTGGGAATGTGTTGGCGACCGTTGCACCTGATTATATGAGCTTAATGGGTGCACGTTTAATTACAAGTTTAAACCATGGTGCATTCTTTGGCTTAGGTTCGGTGGTGGCGGCCAGTGTTGTGCCTAAAGACAAACAAGCCAGTGCAGTCGCCATGATGTTTATGGGTCTCACCATTGCCAATATTGGCGGTGTGCCACTTGCAACGTGGCTCAGTCAAAATACCAGTTGGCGCATGGCTTTTGCTGCGATTTCAATCTTAGGCATTATGACCATATTGGCACTATGGAAAGCACTCCCACAAGATCACGATGTGGTTAAACCGAATGTAGCAAAAGAATTACGTGTTTTAACACGTGCGCCTGTCGTCCTTGCTTTATTAACCACGGTCATGAGCGCGGGCGCAATGTTTGCGTTATATACCTACATTGCTCCGAGCCTACATGTATTTATGCAGGCATCACCGCAAACCATCACCTTAATGTTGGTTTTAATCGGGATTGGTTTCTCCATTGGTAATCATTTGGGTGGAAAGTTTGCCGATCTATCCCTAGAGAAAACCCTGATAGGCTTCCTTATACTTTTAATGGTGATGATGCTTGTTTTCCCAGTATTAGCGCAAACAACCGTTGGTGCAGCGATTGGCTTAGTGATTTGGGGTACGGCAGCATTTGCGGTAGTACCACCACTGCAAATGCGCGTCATGTCAGTCGCAGCAGATGCGCCTGGTCTTGCCTCTTCAGTCAACATTGGTGCGTTTAACTTAGGTAATGCCTTAGGTGCCTTTGCAGGTGCAACGGTACTGAGTATGCAACTCAGCTATGCAGCAGTTTCATATGCAGGTGCCGCACTCAGCTTTATGGCCTTGATCTTGGTCTTACTGCAAATGAAGTTCGGTCTTAGCAAGAAAGCCTGTGAAGCCGTTTAAGCCTTTACACTGCTGAACCAATCAAAAAAGACCTACACTGCTGTAGGTCTTTTTTTAGTGTTTTTTGATGTTCCAGTTTCAAAAAGTCCGCAATCAGCTTGGTTGCCCAAGACTCGGTATTGAGTACCCCTTCATAGAAGCCACAATGGCTGCCTTTTTTGGTGGTCACTACCGCAATATTCGGCATTTGACGGATCATGTCTTTATACGGTTCAAAATTTTTAATATGACAGACGGGATCATCCTCTGCATTTAAAATCAGCAATGGAATGGTGACATTTTCAAATACATAGATTGGGTTTGTGGCTTGTTTATAACTGTCATAGTTCACATAACCCGCCATTTCATAATAACTCGACTCAAACTCAGCCAAGGTTTTGGTCATTAAAACTTGCGACACAGACGCTGTTTGTTGCCACGTTTGCTGATAAGGAAAAATAAATTTCTTAAACAGTTTCTTGGTCATGACCTTACTGTAAAAGGGATGCACATTTACAAAACCCAACTCCGTGTTATAACCCGGACACAGGGCAAAGGCCGCCTTAAAAGGGGTTTGACTTCCTTCTTCGCCTAAGTAACGCACCAAAAGCCCCGTTCCCGCAGAAGAGCCTACCGCATACAACGTTGAACTTGGAAATGTGCTTTGAATAAAGGCAATTTGCTCACGTAAATCATCGGTTGAACCGAAAAGATTCATTTTGGGTACAGGCATTGGAAGGTCTGCATGTCCACGGCGTAAGCACAGTGCAACACGCCAACCCGTATAGCGATTTAAGTCACGCACCACCTCACGCATACTTTCAGGAGAGCCTGTAATCGTATGCATAACCACAACCGTTGGCGTCGCTTCAGGCAAGTCATAACCGAACCACATAATGCCAGTGACCCCACCGTCTTGCATCTCTAACTGATCAAAATGATCGTATTCCAATTGAATCCGACGCTTACGAATCACATCAAAATACAAAAGATGGGCATGCGTGTTGGATAACCACGGTGTTGGTCGGTACTTTTCTTGAAGCTGTGTAAGCGCCCCAACAGTCTCTTGAATTTGCCCTTTCGGATTAATATAGAGCTTCGGTTGTTCCGCACCAGTCACTCGATCCCACGCCGTTTGGCTTAATTGGTTTAGCAAACTGAACACAGCATTCATATCAGTACCTTCTTTTTTCCTATCTTTCTTGGTGATGCATCAATTTTCGTGCCTAACTATAAATAACAAGTCACACGTTTATCATCCAGCTTGAGGTGCAAAAGCTGCCATTCGCTGTCCCATTTGTACAGCCAAGGCCTCTAACCCCGATTTAGGACGGATCATCACTTCAAAATCTACAATTTGACCTTGCTCATTAAAACGAATCATGTCAATCCCTTTGAGTTTCTTTTCGCCGACATTGGCAGAAAACTCAAGGACGACACTTAAACCATCTTCTGTAAAAAATTCACGGTGGTAGGTAAAGTTTTCAAAAACCTGAATCACATTACTTAAAATAAAAAAACCACTTGCTTACCCGGATAAGGATTAAATGCCACAGGTGAACGGAACACGACATCTTCTGCTAAAAGCTCATTTAAGATGCTCATATCACGAGTCGTGGCCATATCATGCCAGCGTACCAATGCTTGTTTTGTTGTTGCTAAACTCATTCTTATGTCCTTATGAAAGTGAATCCACTCAAATCTGCAATAAAAGCACCTTCTCTTACACCACATACGTTTCATGGAAAAGGCTACACGAGGGAAAAGATAATATTTTAGAAAATATCTCTCCCAAACCCTCTCCGTATAGGAGAGGGAGCTTTATTACAAATTTTAAGCTGATAAATTATTGTTATCGATTAAATGGTCGCAGCCAGTTCAGCGCCTTGACGAATCGCACGCTTCGCATCCAACTCACCTGCTTCTTTCGCACCACCAATCAAATGCACATTTTTACCATCGGCTTTTAATTGGTCGTACATTGCAGTATAAGACTCTTGTCCTGCACAGATAATCACGTGATCTACCTCTAAAACCGTTGGCTGATCATTCACTGTAATGTGGAGACCTTGATCATCAATTTTGTCGTAGCTTGCACCTGCAATCATTTTTACATCGCGATGTTTTAGCCCTGTACGGTGAATCCAACCCGTGGTTTTACCTAAGCTTGCACCGACTGCCTTCGCTTTACGCTGTAGAAGGTAAATTTCACGATCCGATTGCTCCAAGACTGGCTGTTTTAAGCCACCGACATGTGCATAGCTGGTATCAATTCCCCACTCATCATAGAATTTTTGTGGGTTTAAACTACCGCTTTCATCTTCATGGCTTAAGTATTCTGCTGTATCGAAACCAATACCACCCGCACCAATAATCGCGACTTTTTTACCGACAGGCTTACGCTCACGTAGAACTTCGATATAACTCAACACTTTCGGGTGATCAATCCCTTCTATAGTTAGCTCACGTGGAGTAACGCCTGTTGCAACCACGATGTCATCATAGTTTTCAGCGCTCAGTTCTTCATAAGTTGCGGTATGATTCAGCACCAATTTGATATTCGGTTGTAATTCAATTTTACGTTTGAAATAACGCAGTGTTTCGTAAAACTCTTCTTTACCAGGAATAGTCTTCGCAATATTAAACTGACCACCAATCTGACTTGCTGCATCAAAAACAGTTACTTGATGTCCACGGTCAGCAGCATAAGTCGCAAAACTCAAACCTGCAGGCCCAGCACCAATCACCGCAATATTTTTCTTAGCCGCACTTTCTTTAAAAATCAGTTCAGTTTCATAGCATGCACGCGGGTTGACTAAACACGTCGCAATTTGCATGGAGAAAATTTGATCTAAACAGGCTTGGTTACAACCAATACACGTATTGATTTCATCACTACGGCCTTGTTCTGCTTTGAGTACAAACTCAGCATCTGCAAGCATTGGGCGTGCCATCGACACCATATCCGCATCACCCTGAGCCAAAACATGTTCAGCCATTTCAGGGGTATTAATACGGTTAGACGTCACCAAAGGAATTTGAACCGAACCTTTTAGCTTCTTGGTCACCCATGTAAATGCAGCACGTGGCACTTTGGTTGCAATCGTTGGAATACGCGCTTCATGCCAACCAATACCTGTATTGATAATGGTTGCACCCGCCTTTTCAATTTCTTTGGCAAGCTGAATCACTTCTTCTAAAGTCGAACCACCTTCAACCAAATCCAACATTGAAAGACGGTAAATAATAATAAAGTTTTCACCCACTTCTGCACGAGTTCGTTTTACGATTTCAATCGGGAAACGCATACGGTTTTCATAGCTTCCACCCCATTCATCATCACGATGATTGGTACGTGCCGCGATGAATTCATTGATTAAGTAGCCTTCTGAACCCATGATTTCAACGCCATCATAGCCAGCGATTTGCGACAATTTTGCACAATTGGCAAAATCAGCAATAGTCTGATTTACTTCAGCCGAAGTCAAAGCATGGGGTTTTACAGGGTTAATCGGTGCTTGAATTGCAGATGGTGCGACGTTTTCAGCCTGATAAGAATAACGCCCAGTATGTAAAATCTGTAATGCGATTTTACCACCCGCATCATGTACAGCTTGTGTGATGACTTTATGCTTTTCCGCTTCTTCTAAAGTATCTAACTTAGAACCACCGTGAAAAGTCACACCATGATCATTCGGTGAAATACCACCTGTTACGATTAGCCCTACACCGCCAGCGGCACGCTCTGCATAAAATGCCGCCATGCGATCATAACCACCTTCAACTTCTTCAAGTCCAACGTGCATAGATCCCATTAATACGCGGTTTTTTAATGTGGTAAAGCCTAAATCTAAAGGCGCAAGTAAATGCGGATAATTAGACATGTGTACTCCTTGGCGTGCTTTCGCTGGCTGGTATTTTAAATACAAGGTTAGATCAAATTATTTAATGCAACAAGTTGCATAATGTTTATCTTTATAATCGAGATTTGTTTTTTATGCAACATGTTGCATAATGACTCTACGTCCATTTTAATTGCGAAATATTACCGAAATGTCATTAGCTCATGTTTTATTGACCAGTTTGATTGAGAAACCAAGCACAGGTATTGAGTTAGCGCGTCGTTTTGACCGTTCAATGGGCTTCTTTTGGAATGCAACACATCAACAGATATATAGAGAACTCAGCGCTATGCAGAGCAAAGGCTGGATTTCAACGATAGAAGACGATGGTGCAACCTCGCGTAAAAAAACCTATCAGGCAGAACAGCTCGGACGTACAGAACTTGCAGACTGGCTCGTAAAGCAAAGCCCACCTGCCCAGCTCCGCGAAGAACTGATGGTGAGACTGCGTGTTGAGGCTCAACTTGGTGGCAATACAGTTTTGCCTGAACTGGAACGACATCTCATCCTACACAAAGAAAAACTACAAATTTACCAAAGCATTTTTGCCAAAGATTTTGGTCATGCTGAAGAAAATGATCGTACCTTATATATTCATAAGATGATTTTACAAATTGGAATTAATTTAGAAAGTGGTTGGATTGAGTGGCTAGAGACCATGATTCCAGCTCTTAAAAACTTCGAAAAATAATAAACAACGCAAAGGATTGACCATGTCACATTATTTAATGCCAGATGGCGAAAAACTCTATGTTCGAGAATTTGGACAAGGCACACCTGTACTGGTTTTATCTGGCTTAGGGATGCAAAGTTGGCAATGGCTACCTTTTTTATATCAACACCGTAAAAAGTACCGTTTTTACATTCCTGACTGGCGGGGTTTTGGTGGTTCAGCGCAGTGCAAAATTCCCACACTGGATGCGATTTCCAGCCACTGGCAAGATTTAAACTGCTTTCTAAAACAATATGCTGATACAGCATTCCATGTCATTGCCTATTCTATGGGCGCTACGACAGCCATGCATGGCATGCAATATGGTCGCTTTCAAAACCATATCCGCAGCTATTTACACATCGACCAAACACCCAAGATTAGCGTAGATGCAGACTGGCCACATGGTTTATTTGCTGAAAAGCATTCCGATTTCAAAGCCATCCTACAAAACATTGCAGACCTATTGGCCCAAAATGCACAGTACCGTTTGGTCTCAGACTTAACAGCGTCTATGCGTACAGAACTGGTTAACCAGTGGTTGGCTTTTATTCAACTGCAAGCCACACCATCTCGAACTGCGGCTTTATTTCAAAAAGCATTTCAACAGCCACACTTGCAAAAATTCATGCTCCCAATCCAGCGTTTAGACTATATGGCTTGGTATATTCAAAATTATCTTGACCATCAAGAAGACTATCGCAGTGCGCTCAGTCAGATTGACCGACCAGCTACATTTTTTATTGGTGAAGACTCAAAACTTTATCCTGCTCAAGGACAAAAACTGATTGCTTCAAGTGTGCCGCATGCGAAAACGGTGATCTTTAAAAAATCTGGGCATACGCCTTTATTGAGTGAACCGCGCAAATTCTCTCAAGAAATTACACGTTTCCTCAACGCTACGGATGTTTGAATGTGTGTCGTATTATCAACCAAATAATGAATATTTTTATAACAACTGAAGATAAATACACTTAATCATTCCATTGTAATGACAAAAAATCAGATCAGTCCGATAAAACATCAATGCTTAGGAATTAAAAAAGGCATCTCTAAGAGATGCCTTTTTCTTATGCTGCATAGGTCTGCTTGAGATAAGCAACAATATCTGCCGACTCAAACAAAGCTGTTTCAGTGTTCGGATCAACCAAATATGGCACTTGAATATCACGCCCCATCACCTGCATAACTTGCTCACGCTTTCCACCTGCCAAAGGTACATATTTGCCCGGCTTTAAACGCAGTACTGCTGGGCCTTGATCTTGCCAACGTTCTTTAGGCACATTATGAAACTTAAAAGGGAGCTCCAACTCGGTCAGCAAACCACGGACAATCCGAGTATAAGGACTGGCTTCAAATCCCCAAAGTTGTAACAGCTGTTCTGGCGCTACGCGATCTTTAATACTCTTGTTGATCCACACTCCACTCGCACCATTTACCAATGTCCCGACATAAGCAACATAAGGTGTTTTGGGATAATGTGCATACTTTTTCGGTGTTTTACCACTGCGGCCATACTGTTCAAATAAGTAGTGAATAATATCTTCAGATTCGTACAGCTTGGTGTCTGTATTTTCATCAAGTAAAAAAGGAAATTGGGTTTTCCCACCCAACTGTTTCACCAAAGGGCGATATTTAGTTCCACCCTTAGGACATGGATACACTTCATAATCTAAGTTCAACAAAGTCAATACTTCACGCACACGACGACAATATGGCGAGCCTTCAAACTCATAGAGCTTTAAAGGTTGCTCAGGTTGTTTAGGATGCGGCGTTCCTGTTACACCACGTCCACCTTGCGCAAGCCCAGAAAAAAGAGCCTGAATCACTTTAATTTGATGCTTCACCATATTACACGTCCATATCTTTTGTTGATGTTGTTATGAGTCTGGTTGGTGCTTATGCATCGACCAGTTTTTCTTTTGCAATGACAATGCCGTTATTATCCGCATAGAGATAATGACCTGATTGAATGGTGACACCACCAAAATGCAAGCTGATATCAACTTCCCCTACACCTTTACGGTTACTTTTTTGTGGAATAGCAGCTAAAGCATGCACACCTAAATCTAGTTCAGCAATCGCATCTACATCACGGACACAGCCATAAATCACCACACCATTCCAGTGATTTTTGACTGCTGACTCTGCAATTAAGTCTCCCATCAAGGCACAGCGCATCGAAGCGCCACCATCCACAACCAATACTTTACCCGTACCATCTGTTGCTAACAGCTCTTTCACCCGAGAGTTATCTTCAAAGCATTTAACCGTAACCACCTGACCACCAAAGGTTTTACGCGCACCATAGCTCTTAAAGAACTTACCATCCATTGATGGGCTGACCACTTGTAAATCAAGTTCAGGATGATCATCCAATAAATCGCATGTCACAAATGCTGTCGTCACTACACTTCCCCTCATTTTGTCTTTTGTATGCGTAAATTATCATATATTTCAAATTTTTCGGTCTGCGTTTGGGCAGCCTCGACCATAGTATGAGCCACTTGTTCTGCTGTCACTGGCTTATATTTAAAATGCTTTGGTATAAAATGCGATAGTTTGGTATAAGCCTTTTGGAAAATATCTTCCAACATGCGACCTTCATTACGCTGTCCGATCAGTAAGGATGGCTGCAGAATACTAACCTTATATAAATCGAGTCCTCGAATAGTCTCTTCAAGCTCACCTTTGACGCGATTATAGAAAATTTTTGAATTGGCTTGCGCCCCCAAGGCACTGATCAACACATAATGGGTTTTGGTCAAAACAAACAATTCAGCAAAATGTGCATTCACCACATAGTCGATGGCATAAAACTGCTCTTTTGAGCCAGCTTTCTTTAAAGTCGTCCCCAAACAACTAAAAGCATGACTGTAGCCCTGAACATCTTCATGGTTGAGTAATAAAAAATCATCCAACTCCAGTTGCTGAACTTTGTCATAGTGATCGAGCTGCACATTATGCTTTCTGACCACAGCCAAAATTTTGCTACAACTTGGCAGTTGTTGTAATTGTTGAATCAGGTTTAAGCCCACCAAACCGGTTGCTCCAATCACAATCGCTTGTTCTATATTTTGTTTCATTTTTATACAAACTCCCATGCAGATGGCTAATCTTACCTTTTCTTTAGAATTTTTATGTATCTTAAATATAGTCAAAGCATGTCAAGACTTGACTTCACTGCGTATATTAATCAAAATATGCCACTTGTTTACGGGCTGGTGATTGTTCTTCTGATGTGGTTTTCAGTTTGAATTTCAGCCCGCCCAGACCAATCTATTTCAAGGAGTGCACGAGTGGCAAACTCTGCTCAAGCTAAAAAACGTGCTCGTCAAAACGTTAAAGCACGCAAACACAACGCAAGCTTACGTTCTATGGTTCGTACTTACATCAAACGTACAGTAGCTGCTATCGCTGCTGGTGATTACGCAGTTGCTTCTGAAGCATACAAAACTGCTGTACCAGTAATCGACCGTATGGCTGATAAAGGCATCATCCATAAGAACAAAGCTGCTCGTCATAAGAGCCGTTTAAATGCACAAGTTAAAGCTTTAGCTAACTAATTTATGCATTAAAAAAAGCCCTTTTTAAAGGGCTTTTTTTGTATCTATTTTTTGAAATTTCACAGTGCGCACACCTTTTTAGCACATCTGTTCCTTAACAATACAGCTTAAAACCCAAATAAAATCTAGCAAGTGCTCTCTAGCACCTACGAGAACACCTACCTACAAAAAAAGCCCCCTTTTAGGGAGCTCGTTTTCATTTCATGTTAAAGCATTTGTCAGATGAGCAGTGGTTTAATTCAAAGATTGAGTTTTCAGGTTTTTCACTAAAATATCAATGTTTCTTGATGTTGCCCCAGCTAGAATCAAGCTTGTATTTTGGTTCAGCATTGTCCATCTTTGATTATTATTTCCAGAGCAACTATATCGAATTGCAATTTGACGGTTATTTACCAAATTACCCGAGTTTAAATCTAAGCACTGTCCTGATTGTTTAATGGCAGACGTCGTGGCATCCATTGACCACACTTGTGCTGCATTATTCGCCACACAGTCAGTCAAGGTGACTTTAGCACTTCCTCCATTACCCGTTAGACACTGCCCCATAGCCGCTTTGCTATGGATACGTCCTAAACTGTCATAAACCCACTGCTCAGTATCATCAGCAGTACAAGCCGATGGGCCACTAATGTAAACATCCATTTTTTGGTTAGATGCCAGCTCTGTTTTCAAGCAATTCTTGTTATTTTTCAACAATCCACTTTGTGCAAGTGGGTCATCTTGTTGTAAACCTAGCTGTTTGATAAAAGCATTGAGTGCATCAATCGCAGCAGGTACATCTTTGGCTAAATCATCATAATAAACATTTACCCAACGATTTAAACGCATCCACCTAGTTTCTTGCTCTTCATAACGCTCAATTACCTGCTGCGCAGCTAAACTCATCTCATTTTTATATGACTTATAAGCCTGATAAAGCATTGAACCATTTGGTGACAAAACAATAAGATTGTTCGCCGCTTGATTCAGTAGCTCTTGCTCAAGTAGGGGCAACTCTACATCGCGTAAGGCTTTATAACCCTGTGCTTTCCCAATCTTAACAGCAGGTGTAATAGCCGTAGTATATTGGGGAATCACTGTAGTCGATAATAATTTGGCAGCAGCATTGGCCTGCTTACAATATAAATCAACTTTTTGAGGGTGATCTGCAAGCGCTAAATTGACATGTAATTTATTGGCATTACTACCTAATCGTGTCGGAGCCAGTGCAATATTGGTTACTGTATTTGGATACTGTACATTTAACCAACATGCATCCTGATTTAACGCCGTATTTGCAGTGGGTAAATCATAGACATTGCCCCAGTTTGAACGTGCCGCAGGATATAGTAGCCCAACCTTTGCAACAGGGTCATAGCCACCCAAAATGGTCACTACAGGCTCACCAAAGACACGTGGGCGTAAATAGTTTTGCTTTGGTTGATACCAAACAGGTGCAGCAGAATCTGGCATAGTCGGCTGAACCACTTCCATCTGCCTTGTTACTTCATTCCATTTTTTATAGCCCGTAGGTGAAGTCTTATCCCACACATAGCGGTTAAAGTGCGGTTGAATTTTTAAATAAGTGCTATAACCCGTATAGTGGGTATAACGTGAAACTGAGCTTGATGCATAACCACCAGACATTGCATCTCGGCTATGTGGATATAAAGCTAAAAAATTTGCAATTCCTGTAGAAGAAGCCCATAAATCCTTATTATTCCAAATCAAATTTCCCCGCATCATATTGCGATACGGAATATAACCCCAACCACTATCCGCATGATGTGAAGTCCAAAACTGGTTATCACCTTCCTGCCCAGGATAATGCCCCAGTCCATAGTGATGTCCAATTTCATGACTAAACTCATTTCCAACCGAATCATACAACGTCAGCATGCCGTTACCACCACTTAAGCCATGATTACTTTCGCCATTGGCATATTTTCCACGACTATGGTGTGCAACTACGGTTTGGGTTAATTGTGGTTGATTCTGACTTGCCATCGAAGCACTGGTAATGCCCCAGTTTGCTAGGTTAATGCCCACGCTAAATGTCGACTTACCCACGTTTTCACGCATGTCACCCTCATAAACTCCGCCTTGGCTGGTGCTTGCCGTATCGTAAATCGTCCCGTCTGCAATCATGACGCGATCCAACTGAATATCATCATATTTTGCAACGGTCATTTCAGCAGCTGGAATCGTTTGAAAGTAATCTGAACCTGCCCGAACAGGATCATTCAGCATATAGTGACCATTGGAAACAGGAGGAGCCGTTAACATACCGATACGAATATTGTTTAAGACCAACTCTCCCGGAGAGGCAAAATCAATTTTATCTTCCGCGATTTGCCCCTGACGACCATGAGAATCTTTAAGCTGAATACGCAAACCCGGACGTATTTCATCCCAATTGAGTTGAGCACTCCACGCACGCTTACTATATTGCACACGTGCACGCTCATCGGTATTGGTTTGATCAGACTGAGGAATCTGAGTTGGATCGTTAAATGTAACTGTGCGGAGCAACTGATTATTCATGTAAATATCAGCACTCAGACCATCAACTTTCCCCATGCTATCAGTTGGCGTAACTAACAATAGCGCTTCTTTTTCCATCGTCAGACGTGGCATTTTTTTACTTTCATTACCATTTGGATCAACCACATGACTCTGACCAAATTGCAGCATTGCTTCGAAACTACCAGTTAAGTCATTTCGTATCACACGTGTTTTTGAGTTTGCATCGTAATCAAAATAACCCAATGTATTTACATCAGCCACATCCTGTGTAGGCTCCGCATAGGTTTTCACTACAGGCGTTGTAGAGTTTTCGGTTCCACTTTCTCCACCACCTCCACCACACGCAGCTAACATCAGTGTTACAACGCAAAGACTTAGCTTGCAATACAAGAACTCATTCACACTTTTCACATCTTCCCCCAAAATAGTCACAAATAAAAATTAAAAAATCATTAATAATTCATATAAATCAAAAGCTTAATTATTTAACACTATTTTCTATACATATTCAATTTACATAATTTGTCACTTCAGGACATATTTTTTATCGGTCTTGAAACTAATGTCCGAAAAATAAAAGTTCTGTGACAGGGCTTGAATTTATGAAAAATAATGATGAGTTATACATTTGAATTTGCACCAATATAGTGCCAATATTTGTCAGTTAATTTTTTAAAAAAAGATATTTCAATTAATTTTCTTTGTAAGCACGTAGCTTATTCTAATTTTTAAATCCAAAATGATTAAAATCCCATAAATAAATTATGGTATTCTGTTTTCTTATAATGAAACCACATAGAATGTTCTACTGGGGAATAGCATGATTAATAAATTTCTTCCAACACTTGAAAAATTCCAACCGACAGAACAACAATATATTGAGTATTTTCATGCCAAAGGTGAAAAAGACATACTCGCCAAAGTCATCTCAAATATGCGCGGAACCGCAGAAATTCAGGCCTCTCAGGGCGTTGACGCATGGTTAGGCTATGGCGTCTATTTACCTGCAATTGAACGTATTTTTGCACTGCACCAAGGGGAAACGGAAGCTGAGTTTTATGACCGTACTCAATATCCAGCCGATGTTGTCAATGCTTATACCCTTTCGAATCATGAGATTGCCACGCTCATTGCTGCAGATAAATACAATCGTATTCATCAGCACAGCGTAGCAGTGAATACCTCATTATGGCCTTTAAATGATGAAGGCCTAAGTATCGACTTGCTCGATTTTCCCAATCGACTCAAAGCAAAAAGTTAAACTTATGTGGTATATCATTCAATAACGGTGACAAATGATCGATCTATAAATCTCGTATATTCTTTTTTCGTTCAAACAACTGTCTAAATGAAGCAACGAGATTTATAGCTGATTTTTATTAATAAACAAATCACTTACAGATTTTGAAACTCATGAATATTCAGTTCATTCATTTCTCCGCGCCAAATCCATTTCAATTTTGATTCCAAAAACACATCTCCCTCAAACCACACAAAAAGACCTTCCATCATTTTCGGCCAGTCTTCTTTGGTCACAATCGTGCGCCCTGAAATAACCGCCAAAATCGCAGCTAAAATCGTGTCATGACTGACCGCAAGGCTCAAACCATAAGGGTTGTTCGGATGCGTGTTATATATAAGCTCCAATACATCTACGACGCCATGAATCGGATGCTTCATACCGGGTAAGGCATTATTCACAAAGCTATTAATAAATCCTAGAGCACCTTGACGCTGAAAATAAGGGCCGGCTTGCTTAATATCCAAAACAAAACTGCCTGGCTCAACCAATAAACCTTGTTCGATAATTTCAATACGGTGGGTATTCGGCTCAAGGGTTTGTCCATCTGCCCCTTGAATCATTAGTGCAGCGGTATCAATACAACGTTGAATTGGGCTAGAAATACAGTGTTGTATCACTCGATCTGTATTATCGATCAGATAGGAACCCCACGCCTCCGCCAAATCTCGCCCTTGATGCGTCAACTGTAAATCATAGCCTGCAAGCCCCTGACCCGTAACAACTTCACGAATGGAATGACGTGTAAATAACGTCACTGGCGTTTTTGCATCTGGCAATAAATCGATTGCCTTCAACATACTAGGCGGGAGTAACTCTAAGGCCATAATCACTAGCAACTCAATAATTCAAAAAACACTATAGCACGCTCAGTTTTTAGCTCAAGCCGACGAAGGCATTAGTTCAAGTGCTTGTAATGCCAGTTTTTTCATATCGTTATTTCGATATGCAATAAAACCGCCATTCAATAAACTCAATCTTTGGTTATATACGAATGGTCGTCCCTGAAAATCAACTAAACCACCACCGATTCGCTCTAATAAACACTGTCCAGCACTGGTATCCCACTCACTCGTTGGGTGAAAGCGTGGGTAAATATCGACTCGGTCTTCCAACACCATGCAGAACTTATATGCACTCCCTGCACGATACTCTTGAATAGGCGTAAGTTTTTCCAACTGCTCTAAATATACTTGATACTGCGGCTTACTCTGACTACTTTGACTTAAGCCGACTTGAACAGCACTGTGGTTTTCAACTGGAACATATTCAGACCATACGTCTTTTTCCATATTGTATTTTAACGGCTGACCGTGTAGTGGACAGAAGTAAACTTGCTGTTCACATGGAATAGCCAACACCGCAAAAGTTGTATGCGCACCTTCGATAAGACTGAGATTGATAGTGAATTCTGGACGTTGATGCAAAAATTCTTTCGTACCATCTAAGGGATCAAGCATCCAAAAAGACTGCCACTGCTGTCTATGCACATGCTGCCCTTCTTCAGAAAGAACAGGCAAATGAGGAAAGGCTTTGTTTAAAGCATCGGTAATAAATTGATTGACACGATAGTCAGCTTGCGTAACTGGTGAATGATCGGATTTTCGTTCAACTGTAAAATCACCACCTGCAACATAAGCTTGATACTCTGCTCGTAAAATCTCGCACGCTTGAGTCACAATCGGTACAAGTTGCAATATCAGCGCATCTTGAGGTGCAGTTGTGGGCTTAAACATGAGACCGCCTTTTATTCATTAAGTTATAGATTGAGAAGTTCATCTATTGGGATAGCAGCCTACTGATCGCCTCGTATTCAACGGTATACAGTCACCTCAGAGTGAGAACACGCGAACACTTTTTCAACACTGCCTTAAAAATATTATACGCCTAAGACACTCAGGAAATATCACTCAATTCCAATTCTTCTTTTGACTTTGGGTTGAGTAGTCCAATCAACCTGACTTTACCTTTACCCACACCTTAAATATTGAGACTAGAGAAAGTCACCAGCTGACCGTTTCTAATTTGTGCTTACTCTTAATTTCTTTTCAGCTTTATACATCCAATTGATTACTTTAGGAAAAATCATCGCGCAAAAAAATCCCACGCATGGGAGCGTGGGATATAAAACAAGAAAAGCTACAGCGCTTTAATTTGGAGTACAGTATAAACCTGTATTTTAAATACATCAATTAAAAAATGCGTTATACCTGCAGTTTTTTTAAATTACGGTACATCTACTCATTTTTATCTGAACACTTCACTTCTAATTGATACTCATCCTGCGTCACTTTGATCTTAATCCTTTGATACTTTCTTTTATTCGGATCCATAGCCGAACTAGCGACTTCATGCAAAAACTTTCGATCATTCATAAGCTCGCTATATGCTTTATAACCAATCAAAATCTTTTCAGGCTTTTTATTTTTGGAAATTAATTTTTTTAGAATATCGTCTAGTTCATTTGCAGTAACAATTGACATATCGAAGCAACTCAAAATAAAAAAGATTATCCATGAACAATATGATCAAAAGATGTCAGAAATCATCTTTCTCACTATTTTCATTTCAATAGCAAAATGAAAGCCCGATCAGTATCAAAACAAATCGGGCTTTTTGTCTGTAATCACTTAGACCAGAAAGTTATTATAATAAAAAACCTGTTTACCTCTCTCCAAATAAACAGGCTTAACTGCACAAACATCATCTAATCATTATATTTTCATTACTTTATGTCGCACACTTTACAGCCCAAATATTTCAAATAAATGAAACCTTAGGGTTTTTAACACAATTGAATACTTAATCATCATTACGTAAAAAGGTTAACTCATATTCATCATGCGTAATTTTAATCTTGGTATTGCGATAAGTCCGCTTATTTGGATCTAAAGATGAACTCATTACATTTTCTGCAAATTTTTTATTCGACATAAATTTTGCATAGAGCATATAACCAATACGGATTTTTTTAATGGCCTTTTTCTTACCTTTTGCTTCATATTTATCTAAGGTTTCATCTAAAAAATCTAAATTTAACTCACTCATCCATTCCTCTCTATTTTATTCTCATTCGCCACATCTTTTTTAACCGATTCTTGTGTAAATAACCAGCAAAACCACTTTATTTTTATTTTTGTCAAAAAACTTACTTTTATTGCATTATTGAGCTGGATACAACGAATCTTTCTCCGTCAGCTGAGGTGGTTTATATTTAGTTTCAAACATAAAAAATCACCCTCAGGTGGTGTTAATGGTATCGATGTAAAATGAACATTTGATGAAACAGATTAGATAGACATGAAAGCCGAATAGCTAAGTGGTACTGAAAAGCTGACAAAACCAATGATGCAGTCCGTTGTAATCCATGGCTGATTTAGGTCAGCAGCAACAGTAGCGGCTTTTGGAGAATAATGGCAGCTCTAAGCGTTCTCATCGAATATTTATAAAAGCGTTTCCTTCTTCATTAAAGTGAATCATTCCTAATGCTGAAATTTCAATATTGCAGTGGATCAATGTGCAGTTAACACATCTTATATGTTCTTACTTAAAAAATTGAGATCTCGTATTCTTCAATTTTTGACAATGGGCTATGCAAGCCCGTAATCTTATACAGCTATACGCTATAATTACGCCATATTTGCATAAAGCAAAACTGCTAAATCGGTTGCTAACTGTTTTCTATCGCGATTGCTGAACTTTGAAACCTTGGAGATTTTTTGAGTGGAAAAGCCAATTATCATTTTTGATATGGACGGTTTAGATTGTAAACACCTAATTTAGATATATTTTTTTATTTAATATTTAATTTTATAAATATTTATGTACACACTACTGTACACATTCAAAAACATACCTGATTCATTATAAGCAAAAAGTATTCTATTGAGTGGTTTTTTAGTATTAGGTCTGGTGATCATAATCTTCGAAAAATTATTAAACTTAGTTACTACATAAAGTATATTAAATAATTCACAGAGGACTTAAGAATGGGCGAAGCAAAAAGAAGAGGTTCTTTTTTAGAAAGAAAAGAACACGCAATTAAAAGAAATTATATTAATAATGCTACTAATAGTGATGGAACTATTAACCTAGAATATTTAAATAAAATGGGAATTTCACCTTCATCAGAAAGTGAGTGGGGTGACTTAAATAAAATTTTAATAGCATCAAATATAACTAAAGTGTATCGGTACTTTGACAAAGAGATACATGCTGATAATTTTTGTAAGGGCCAGATTAGATTAAGTACACTACAGGCTTGTCGTGAATATGAAGATATTGATCAAGGCGACATGGATGAGGGAAAAGAAGTCTGTAGAATAAAACATCTTAATAACTCAGACCCCCTTTGGCGGGAACATCTCAAATCAAGAGGAATTGAAATTATTGGGAATGTAAAAAGCTTCACAATGGAGAATGTCACCATTAGTAGCACTCTTAATAATGCTCATGTTTTATGCACTACAAATACCCCTGATCATCAAAAATTCGCAAAAAGTTTCGGCGAGTACTGTGTAGAAATTGCACATATTGAAAGTTTTTACCATATTTTAGGAAAATATTTATGGGGCTTAGGTTTTATACCGATCGGCAGAAAAAAAGTAACGTATGGTAATATTGAATTTGATCAACATGGACAGCCTATTGACAAAATTGGATTCGTGAAGTTACCAAGATATCAATGGCAAGATGAATACAGACTTCTATGGGAGAGAAGAGATGCAGCTATTATTGAACCAAAAGTCTATAATTGTTCCGACATAGCCCATCTTTGTAAGAGAATTAAATAAAAGTGCCCTTCTTAATTCTTATGGATTAATCTGACACTTTTATTATTGATTTATAAAGTAGTTTCTATTATTGAGACGATTGCCTTGTGCTTTCCCTGACAATCCACATACTTGCGACGGTCATCAATCATAATGGGTAGAATGTCTTTACCCTGCCCTGATTCAAGCTTTTGAAGATCAGGGCAACGAGCTTTCAGGTTTGGAGGTATTACCAGCGGCATTGACTGCTGACACCCCAGCATCATCGAAACAAGTGTTGAGATAAACAGGACGCTCAATGATCTTTTGCACTTCACGTGTAATCGTTTCTGTTTTGACTCGTTCGGTTTCTTTGGTTTGTTCATAGTCCTCACCTGCTTTCTGTGCTCGTTCTTGCGCTTCTTGTTCTGCATCCTTATAAGGCTTAACCGCCTTATCGACTTCTTGCTGTACCTTAGTTTTACAATCAGCATTGGCCTTGTTCAAATCACCTACAAGTGAATTGGATTGCCATGTTTGAAAAAAACCATAGATCAGAAGCACAATGATTATGGTCCAGCGCTTGTTATTCCAAATCCAATAAAGTAAGGGCATTTAGTTTTCTCCCATGCATTTTTCATAACGTGCTTGCTGTCGTGTCCAAACGCCATAACAGTTATTTGAACGGATTGAACAATCGCGCTTTGCTGCATACTTCCACTTCAATAACGACTTACAAGCCTGCACATAGTTGCGTGATTTTAAGTTTCGAAGCATGGAAGACTGCGACCATGCGCCAGTGCCAAACTGGTAAGTAAAGTCCATGTACAAGTCGTACTCAGTTTGAGAAAGCGGAATACCAAAAAGCGTTTTATTGAAAATCTTGGCATCCTTATTCATGTGGAATTGTAGATATTCAGCTGCTTGTTTCTTGGTAATTGGTGGATCAGTGATTTTGACAGTTTTGCCATTTGGATAGACAGTTGTGCCAGTGCCAATAGTTGCCACCTTGACACTATCGTAATAGGGCTTGAGTACAGTCCCTTCTCGGCTTTGCGTCCATGCAAGGCCACCTAAACTAATCACGGTTGCCATGGTTACAGCTATCTTGGTTTTATTCGACATTGCATTCACCATTCGCTTTTCGTAGTGCAATTTGATGGAGTTGATCTGCACGTTTGTTTTCTTGACGCTTGTAGTACCAGTTAATCAAGAAGCTCATAAAGCTCACTAATAGGCCTGCAACCGCCACCAGCAAGCCAATTGCTGTAATTGGATCTAATCCTAAAAACTTCCCCGACAACCCCGCTATTGATCCACCAACTGCCGCTTTAGTTGAAACAGATGTAACTACTGCACTTGCTTCGGCAATTGCTTGTCCTGTTGTTTCTGACATTTCGCCCCCCCAATTTTTGACATTAAAAAAGCCCTAACCAAATTTTATTGACTAGAGCCTTTTAAGTATCGTTTTCTGTTGACAGTAAAAAACCCTGATCTTTATTAGAGATCAGGGTCTATATGGATTTATTGGTTAATTAAAGAGTATTTTTTAATGCATTCTGTAGGTATTCAATATACTCAACAACCTCTAATTCTTTTAGCTTCATTTTCTCCAAGGCATCTATTGATTCCTGCGAGTGGCTGCTATTCGCTATATCGCTTGCCTGAACTACTCTAAAGATATGTGATAATTGAATAGCGTCATCTGGTAGGGCTTCATTAAGCTCCACCCAAGCACCATCATTATAATATGTCTGTAGTCCATCTACTTTATAGTATGTTTTATCTTCGGGTCGGTAAGCTGTAGATCCCTCCGGGGCCTGTCGATACACTCTCGATGTCGCTATGATTCCCACTGATCCAATAAAATCAATTAATTTCATTTCTTCTCCTTATATCCAAGCTGAGCCGGACCATGTTTTAAAAGTGTTTGTGGTTGTATCAATTGCTCTTGCAAGTTTTTCTTTTGTGGTAAGCACAGGAAGTAATGCAGTTGTTGCCTCATAAATCCCTAACTGTTTATAACATACAAAGTTCGGGGCTGTTAGGTGAGACAGAGTACATTGATACTCAATAACAGTCCCTGAAACAACATCAGCACTCCCTAACTTAAAAACATCCCCAGCTAAAGCATTATTGGGCAGGACGTTCGCTAAAATTGTGCGGTGATTAAAGATAGCAGGAGCATAAGTTGATATAACGCCACTCAAAAGCTTGTAAGTTGGTGCTTTACTTCCACTCCACTCACCTTTTAAGGTTAGCTTATGACCTTCTGACACCCCCCCAAGCTTTAAAGCTGTGCCGGACACAGTAGCGAAATCACCACCATCAATAGTAAGGTCTGTTGCATGCCCACTGGTTGAATACCAATCTATTGCACAGTCTGAGCCCGAATATCGGTTATCCTTCAATTCTACAACACCCATACGATACGCATAAACTGACCGTGCAGCACGTTTATCAAACTTGCTTCGTGTGATTCTTAAAACATGATTGCCGACATTTGCTGTAGTAATTGCTGTTCCACCTTCATTGGTGACCAAGGCTTTCGTTACAGGAATTGGTAAATCACCTTCATGATCTATAATAAATTCGCACTCATCACATTCGACCAGAGACTTGCTAAATTCATCCACCCGACGAAGAAATGCGAATTGAGTTAAATCTCCTGTGGCTGAGTCATATGGCAATACAAAAGCAACCTTACTAAACTTCGCATCTTTTAAGTATGGATAGCGCGGATTTTCCTTATTTAGCCGCAGCTGGCCACCATTCACACGTAGCTTTTTCAAAATACCAAGATTAGAAAATTCTTTTACCCGTAGGTTGTTGACTTCCAGTTCAATATTATCATTTTCACTTTTGGCTGCTGTATCCAGTACGTTTACAGTTCCGCCATTAATTTGAATAAAGCAAGAACCACCAGTCGGTGAAATTGTGGCTTCAGCTTCAATTGTGTGAACCAGTGGATTTGAAATAATAATTTCTTTAAATCCAAAACCTTCTTGAATAGATGCACGAACTCTTGTTCTACCACGCTCAATTGTATTGATGTGGCGAATAGTTCCACCTATACCACGGTATGAATTGTTAAAACTATCTGCTGCTGGATCAATGACCACCATATTTTCATAAGTAATGGAATCAATTGTCGTGCCTACTCCCCCAGCAAAGCTAATCGTATGTGATTGCTCATGAAAATATTTGTCGTCTTCTGGAGGCGGAGCACTACCACGAGCATTATTATCCATCTTAAAGCTTTTGAAATAAAAAGACTTCATACTGATTTTAGGCTCAAAGCGAAGCCACCAGCTGTGTTTCTCTTTAATTTCACCGTCCATAAGCTTTAAACATGATGCCTCCCCATCACCATAAATGAATAAACATTTATTAGCTGATAACGGAACTTCATCTAGATAAAAACGTAACACTTGTGCCCTACAGAAATAATCATAAGGTGATCCAGGAATACATAAAGCCTTACCTGTTTTTAATGCTTCTAAAATTGCACTTCTGAACGCCATAGTACACTCAAGCCCCGGAAGCGCATTAAAGTCAGAGACCAGATTTAATGTCTGACCAGACCTAATCATTTGATTAAGCAATTTTTCATTAATTTCATCATTAAATTCCTTTTGCGTTTGATCTCCGTACGCAATAAATTCAGCAAGCCATTCTTTTTCAGTTGCTGTATTTGCAAGTTTTTTATATAGCTGATCAACATAATTATCTAATTGAGTTAACGAGACTCCTTGCTTTTCAATCATTGCGAAAAATGCTGATCTTGTTTCATCATTTAGCGAATCAACATATTCATTTAAGTTTTTAATATTATTGTTAGATAACCAGTTTAAAACGCCTAATTCCTGCATTTTTCGCCAAATTGTATCAAAATCATTATCTACTGATGCAGGGCGAAAAGAATTATTGTAGCTTTGATATTGGGTTGAACGTGACATCGGCGTATCACGCTGTATTTTAATTATCGCCCCAGTAACTGGCGGTAAAATAAAAGTCACCGTGTCTGCCATTACATCAAGACTCCAGCTACCGTGTGATGGTTCTACATCATTCACTAGTACAATTAAATGGTCTTGCTCAAGTACGTCAAACTCTAAATGAAAGCTCCTCGTTACTCCATTCCCAATAAATTCAGCATATGGTGTTTGTTCTTGGACTGCCATAGTTGCCCCCTAATCGTTGAAATCTAAGGTGGCTTCTGCAACACCACCGTCTGTTCTCCAATTAGGGCGTTCATTCACTTCATTAGTTCTGTGTATTTTTCCGACACGTTCAGGTTGATCAGTAATTGCACCTGCTGCTGAGTCTAAGTAGTCATCGGGTTGACTTGAAACCGCAGGATTCCATTCCCTCATTTGCTTAGCAACTGCCGAATCTTCTTCGTCACCGTTCACACCAGTCGTAACCAAAACAGAGATATGAGCCCACAAAAGGCCAGACATTAAAGGCCCTTCGAGAGCATCAAGAATCCGTTTGTTTTTATTCAATGTTGCATGGTGTTCTTCCACACCACAACGTAGCTTTCTCTTCTTCAAAGCTGACTTGAGTGAAGATCCAGCAAAGCCACCAATACCATTGGTTTCAATTACGATTTTTGGAACATAGTATTTTTCAACTAGATCACAAAGTTGCCAAACTTGCCCCCCGACTATTTCACCATCATCGTTGGTAATAATATCGGGACCAGTTAAAGCAATTGATCGATGCCAATACTTCGTACCTAAATCGTCATGTAAGAATAAAGCTACAGATGAAATATCAGATTTAAGCTTGCCGCTAGATGGGTCCCATTTCGCTGACATACCCACGATACGGCGCTCCCCTAGCATCATGAGATATTGACCATTCGAACGTCTCAAAACTGGCTCACAGTCATAGGCAAGGATTTTGTCAGGATCAAGACGAACATCACCAATTGGCTTGGCATGCATCTGATACTGTGAATCCCATTCATTCAGGGTTTTACACTCTTCACGGCGGAATTCCATTTCTTCAGGCGTAAAGCGTTCTTCCCAAATTCCCTTAGAATAAAAATCGACAATGTAATTTGATTCTAAAAAGGTGACTTCCCAAGCATTATTTAATTTTCTGCATTCGTAGTTTTCACCCTTTCTTAGATATTTCGCACCTACGCCAATGCCTGAGAATGCATGTATCGGTTCAAAGTCGAGTAATACCTTTTGACCTTTGACGCTGTCCTCAACACGTTTTTCTTTTTCAAACATTTTAAGAATCAGCTTACTGACTTTTCGCTGCTTCTTAATTTTTTCATAGAGTGAATCATGGGTGTGTGGTGTACCAATCCAAAGACGTTTTGCACCAGGAATAGCAATGTGTGTTTGTTCAGATAGCTTTTTAGGTAGCTTCTCTCGTTGCTCAGGGTTTGCTGTGGTCTGTGGTGTCTCAACGTCATCATTTTGGATGAAATGCGCACGATGTCCTGTAACACCTGACAAGATGCCTTTTGCCAGCATAGTACCGTAACGAACGTCTGGTGTGCCTTCTACAAACCAACGTTCAATTTCGCCTTGGCGAATAGCGACATTAGGATTACTAATACATAAAGGATGTCTCTCAAGAACATCACGTGTACCTTTTGAACACTTATAAGCATCCGCATCCGTAGTGCCTTGGTGCAAGATTTGAGTGTTAGGCCAGCAGTAGATCACCCACGCATTAAATACGTCCAATATGGATGATTTAGAGTGTCCACGCGGAAGCATGAGCAAGCCTGTACGCCCATTAAGATAAAACTCTTCTAGGAAAATACAGACCTGAATATGGAAAATAGGAACTTTCCACCCTTGTAGCTCAGCCCAAAGTAGAAAGAACGCTAAAAAGCTGATCTTCGGTTTAGTCATTAGCTCATACGCTGTTTGGCTTTAGCTGCTGCTTCTTCTGCTTTCTTAATTAGCTGCTGTTCGTACTTTTCCTGTGTTGCTTGAGTGGCGCTGATTGGTGGAATTGCTCCTGATTTAATATCTAAGATTCGCTGAAGCGTAGCCATGACACCCGCCTGATCCTTAACGATCTTATACATAAACCCCTTATTCCCGCGCTCCTGATTTGAGCCAAGACCAATACCCATTGCCATGACAGCAGTTTTCACCATGTCATCGGCAATTTCTTCAGAAAGTAATTTGATTCGTTCTACCTGGTCATCACGCATAAAAAATTCCCCCGTATATAAGCCATATATATAGGGGAGTAAATTGTGGTTTGTTGGGTATCTTACTTGTTTAGCCGTAACACTTTAATGCTGTGGCATCAATAATCACATGTCCTAGTGCTAAATTTTGGCGATTAATAATGGCGATGGTGTCAGCACCGTAACTTGAGGCTTGTTTTATTAATTCATCATTTGCCATCTTATTAAAACTCAAAGACTGAATATCAACATGAATTGGGCCTAATTTTTTGCAACCATTGATCAACTCACTATTTGATGAAATTATCTGAATTTTATTCATTGAGCCATTGTTTAAAGTCGCACACCCAGTAAGCAATAAAACCAATCCAATACTAATTATTTTCACTCTACAATCCTCTCAAAGTCAGGCGCTTGAATATCACCAATATCATCACCCCAGAAGCGCGTCCGGTTGTGTTGGCGTTCCGCTTTACGTAATAATTTTTCACGGTATCCTGGTGAGATAATATCCTGCATTTCATCAAAAATCATTCGATTGGTTGCAGCTTTGGTGTACCACAAGTTTTGTGCTGGGATTTTACCTTTCAGAAATTTAAAGGTTTCATTGCCCGCATTGGTGTCTGTGCCGTCTGATAGCTGTGTAGCATTCCCAACCGTCAGCGATAGTAAAGATTTAAAATCTGATCCAAATGGGCCTGCAATAAAATCACCAGCATCACGCCCACTGGTATCAGTTCCTGCAACTAAAATATCACCTAGTACCGGCAAACCACCTCCAGCAACAAATGAGCGCTTCATGAAGTCAATCGTCTTGTCCGGATCGTCACTATCCCACATCGTAGCCGGATCATTACCGTTGGCCAATTCTTTAAGCTGTACCACTAAGCCACCTAAAATGGTTGTCATAGCTACCAATGGAATTGCATAAGCAGCCTTTCCTTGTATGCCTTGCTGAGACATTGTTCGGCTACCATGACGCATAAGGAATGCTGCTGAGAACGACTTGAATTGCAGCATAGATTTCACAATCTCACCCATGGCCGTACCTTTTCGCATTCCCGGTGTCATCCATGTGCGTTCACGCAAACCAGCTTCAACCACGGCCATCCCTTGTTCATCCAGTAAATGTGCCTGAAATTGTGTGGCTACTTCGTCACGGATCTTTTGTGGGTCGCCAAATTGAGTCAATTGATTATCTGGAATTTCATAGATAGAACGTGCAGACATTAACTGGTTGCCTTTACGATCCACGACCGGATCAGCTAGGCGCATGACTTCCCAGGCGCGTTCGTTTAGTCCAGTTTTTTCTATCAGCTCACGATCCATAGCGTCCAGATCAGCCCATGCTTTAGAGCGGGTTAAAGTGCCGTATTTATGCATAAGCATCTTGGTAAAGCCGACTTTTGAAGCTGCTGTGAGTGCATTCAGGCCAGATATGCGCATAACCTGTGAAGCAATACCACTGGATACCCGAGCCAGTTTCTGTGACTTGCCATGCACTGAGGTCAATCCATCATCAGACCAACGCGCAATACTGCCGAGCATTTCTTCTGTGGCCAGACCTAAGCTGTGTGCCAGCTGCCGATCTTCTTTATTTTTCGGATTCAGTTGTGAAATCAGTTCACCAAAAGTTTTACGATATGCAATGCCATGGATCGATGCAGTCTTTGCAATCATGGCCTGATCTGTGACGGATGAAATTGTGGTGCCGCCCAGCATCGATGCCACATTCATTGACCGGTACGCTAAACCCATATTGGCCAGCACTTCGGATTGCGGTGTATTCTGCCCTGAAAACTCGTCAAACATGGTCTGTGCACGTTTCCGCGACTTACCTGTATCGTTTGCATCAACTCCTTTTTGCCAGTCTTTCTGCTCTGCTGCGTCCATCAATATGCGCATGGAGTTTCTAGGACTACTACCAAGATTTTCCACCATAGCAATATCTTTGGATAAGCCGTTAATATGTGCTTCCACTAAGTCTACAAACGGCATACCGCCAAACTCAGACTGATATTCCATCCATGATTCAGCATCCTTAAAATGCAGTACCCGGCTTTCAGAATGACGGCTGGTGACCTTTGAATTACCCCCGAAGGACTGACGGCCAATTTCAGTTTTATTGGCACCGTTGCTGCTCAAGGTATCGAATGAGTATTCGAGTAGTTCGCGGATCTCTTGCTGTGAATAGTACGTGCCATCCTCATGCACGTATTTTGAAGTGTCGATTAAGCCTTCTGCTTTCTGCACCCATGCCTGTTTGCCGGCTAATACAATCTTTTCTAAGCTATGCGTCTGCGGTAATCCCCAATCATCCAGTTTTCCAATATCACCACCGGCACGGTTAAAGCGTTCACGCATACCTTCAAAGACTTCACCCATTTTGTCTGAAATCTTCTTGGCCAACGGATCACCGGTACTGTCATTGAATCGTTCACGTACGATCTTCTGAACTAGTTCTGCATCGGTAAACACACCTAAACCGCCTTTAACATTGGTATAGAAGTCCACCAGCTCACCGCGGTTTACGGATGCAATCGCACGTGCTTTGGAGTCGATAGATTGAACACCTGACATATCACCATGAGGCGCAACTAGACGGTCTACAACTTCACTGGATGAAAGTGTTGGATGATCGAGTAAGGCAAGGTTTTTACTTTGAGTAAGAATGTCACGTGCTGCTATGGCGTGCTTACGTTTAAGCTGATCCTGAATATCCTGTGCCACAAATTCACCGGCTTTCACCAGTTTTTCAGCATCGGATAGATTGCGCCAGGTCTGAATGTCTTTTTTGGCCAATGCCTGCATTGCTGACTTAATACGGTTTTCAATGTCGGTTGCTTCTTGCTGGTTTAGTGTTGCCTTGCCGAGTGCTTTTGCTACGGCGGCCTTGCATTGGTCTTTCATAAAAAATGCTCAGATAGTTTTAGTTATCTGAGCATTGATTAAGGCGTGGTTTGCTGTGTACTTAAATTAATATGGATACTGAACAGATTCAGGCTCACTGAATACACCTAATGATTGAATGTTTAAAAGATATTTAACAGTATCACCTGTCTTAACTTTTACGGCTTGCGCATAGTGTTCAAATGCTCTAGGGCCCAAAGTGCCTGAATAACTTACATCAGTAAAAATTGTGGCACTTTTTACCTCATTATTTTCTGTAACATAAGCTACCAAAAAAATTGTATTGGACATATTCCCTACATCTATATTTATATCAAAACCAGTTATTTAACATTTACTCCCCAAACTGTAAAGCACAACTAATAGCAGTCTGAGCCGCTAAAGTATCTTCTTGTGCCTGACGTGCTTCTGCTTCCAGCTCATCCAGTCGTTCACGTAAAGACATGGTGATTTCTTCCATTTCCCCATCTGGACGCATACGACTAACAGAAATCTGCTGATCTGGATTCTGCATGATGATGTCTAAAGCGGCTGATTCTTCTGGACCACCACCAAAGAGTAAGCCTTGTCGCGGGTCGCCCATCCCATCGATGCGATCAATTTCACCTTGGATGTTGTCCGAAATGGCTTTAGCACTACGTTTATTGGTATCAAACACATTTAAAAATTGTTTTGCTCCATTACTTAAACCATCATCAATGAGCTGAATTTGGTTTAAATAATCATCCACAGTTTGACCATTAGCCTTTAAATCACTGAGCTTTTGCGCGGCTTGAGATAGGTCCTTTGCTAATGTGTTTGCATGTCTCCCGCCCTGTTTCACCAAAGAACCCAATTGTGCCAACTGTGGAGCTGCACGTAGCAAAGCATTTAAAACGGTTTTACTATCATCGTCTATGTTTTCATATAGTCTCGTTACAAGACTAGAATCATCGTACGCACTCTGCATAATTGCCGATTCAATCCGTTGTTTCCCGCTCTGTGACAAGCGGCCATCGTCGGTCAAAATATTTGGCTTTTCAGACTCCGGGAGTGAGTTCACAAATCCGCGAATGAAGTCCATCGAACCATCTAAGTTGATAGAACCGTCATTATTGATCTTCAGTAATGAAGCATCAGGCAAACGATCTACGTCACTGGTTGCACGCTCAGACGCACTGTACTGCGCCACATCGGCTTCATTGGCTAACTTGGTGAATTGCACACGGTCTGTATCTGTTAAGCGTGTACGGACTAATACAGGTCGATCAATGCCTGAAATATCCCAACCTTTTTCAGCGGCATATTTTTCAATATATGCTCGATAGTTGTCTGCCTTGCCTGTTTCATAAGCACGGTTGATTGCTAGTGTGCGACCATTGCCCGATTCAACAACATTGTCCACTCCGATAATTGGTGCACCGTCTGAAAGCTTTGCAGATTCTCCCAACCATTCAGGCTTTAAATCGTCAGCCATATTCTCAATCTGTTGGCGTGATGCTTCGCGGGTTCGGTCACGTGGTTGTAAATCGGCTGGGTAAAGCGGATTCACTCCATAAGCTGCATCATTGGACGCAATCAACTCACCTAATGATTTAATTTCATACGCGAAGTCATAACTTGAACCATCCATGCCCATTGCAGTACTTGTACCATTCCCACCATAACGAGAGCTTAAGCTATTCCATTTATTACGCCATTTGCCAATTGCCTGTCCAACGGTCAGACCAGACATGCCATTATTGTTCACAATGTCATTGGCATTCTTTGAATCGTATTTTCGGACAACATCAATCAGTTTGGCATTTGGATCTGCTTTTAAAACTGCAGCTGCCCCACCTGGTCCAAGTAAATGCCCTAAATACTGTTCATGCTCTACCGGCTCACGCCCCAGACTTTTGCGCATGGATGCATTGGCATTCTTGATGTGCTTCAGACCTTGCTTGATCTGTTCATCAATACTGTAACGATCCCCACCGCCCTGTCCTTTCCATGTTTTATCCAGGATCTGGAATAAACCATGTGCAGATGATGTCGGATTCTTCGCTGTATGATTGAATCTTCCACCTGTTTCAATGTGGGAGATAGTAAGAGCCACCGAAGGATTAACACCTTCCTGCTGCGCTTTACGTGCAATAGACTTGGCATTGCTTGGCAAAGCCATAGTTTCATAATTGACTGGCTTCTGCTTTTCCTCGCCCTTAACGCTGTGCTGTACGTTGACTGGTCGACCTAAACGCAAATTGGTTTGCGCCTCATCCATATTCTTGAAATGATTATTGGCCTGCACTGGATTCGATGGCTTAACAGGTGAAGCTGCATTATCAAATTCAACCTCATTCGCAACCAAAGCAGATTGCACCTTCGTTGTGTCAGCTTCCACTTGCTCAGGTGTACGATTTAAATAATGACTTGCCCCACGTGCACCACCAAACATAAGCGCATTCAAAACCACATCGGTAGCAACTGATTCACCAGTGATTTCATACTTTTTGGCCTGTTTATCATAGCCCTCAGACTCAAGCACCTGACCGCTTGCGTATTGGCCCGCAGTTGATAATGCTGTTGCACCACCTACTGATAGAGCTGCGTCCTTAATAACGCCACCTGTGCCTTTAAATCCATAGCTTAAAGGAAGTACGGTAGATGCCGCTGCAACACCACCATCGATCAGGGCTGCTGTAGTTGCGGTATCTTCATCAACACCTTTTTGAATTAAATCTTCACGGCTGTAATTGACCTCGGTTACACCAGTTGTCAGCGCTGCCCCCACTGGTCCAAGTGGAGCACCTGCCAAAACACGTGTACCCATATCAGAAATACCAAAAAGCATATTACCGACCAATCCTGAGTTCGGCGCATCTTGAAGTTCTTCAACCTGCATCACCAATGCGTCACGGCGGTCTTTATTCTTTTCTTCATGTACATCTGAAAATGATTTTTCACGTACATCTAATGCCCCATCTAGGCCGCCATTTCGCACATCATCAATGGAGTACTGCAAATGATCAGCAACACGTTCAAAAGGTTTCTTAGCCGTGTCATAGACCTTGACCGCACCCGCAGCCACACCACGAGGAATAGCAGTTGCAGCACCATCAAATAAGCCAGCTTCTTTTTTAGACTGCTGTGGAGCTTTACCCAAGCCGCCTGCATTCATTTGATTGATAGATTGCTGTTCGCTATCATCAATTTCACTGAGCCAATTCATTACTTGGTTGCTCCATTAATCATGATTCGCCAATTAACACCATCGATCTGCAATGGATTGCCACGCTCGTTGAGTAAATCGTATTGAATTTCACCCTTTTTGCTACGCACTGGTGATTGTCGTAAACGTAAGGTTTTAAGCTCTGCCTCGGTCATGCCTGTGTGCTTGGCCAATGATGCATAACCAGCATCGAGACGACTTTCAAAAGCGTCATCGGTCATTCCGTAAGGCATAGCTACTTTCCAGTCCTCTAGCTTTCCACCCATATAATTTTTAAGTGTTCCTGACTGTTGATGAACACCGCCTGTTGCAAAACTTAAAGCAAATTTCAGCACCTCTTTATTCGGCAGCTCGTCTGCTTTGTCATGCTGTAAATTTCGTGCCTCCATGGTATCGGCATACACTGCACGGAATACGTTATAAGCATTATTAGCACTCGTACCTGATACGGTATTGCCCACATAGTTGTTAAATGCTGATTTTAAGTCTGCATCCTTAGGCATGATGAGCTGTTTGTTTTTTAGAATTTGTGTCCCGTTGACGATGGAGGTTGAAAGCTTACGCCCCTCAGTGCTTTGAAATTTATTCATATCAGCAAGGCCAGCAGCTACATAGTTTTGATCGCCTGACCCTAACTGACCTAATACAGCTCCCCAAATGCTTGCCCCTCTTGGATGCCCTTTGGATTTAGAGATTAGACCACTAATAAAATTCAGTTTTTCATTGACTCCCATACCATCAAACGCTTTCTTCGCTTCGGGTAAATCTTCCTCAGAAATTGGTCTCAAAGTAATATTGGCATCTTTTAAAGACAACTGGCTAATACCGTTATCCACTGCACCATCAATCCATTCACTAGGATTCGATTTAAGCGTGTTTCCACCTAAGCTATGCACTTGCAAGCCCGCTTCACGAACAACCTGATTAGGGTTGGTTTTAGCCGTCTGTAGCTTGGATTTATAAATATCCTCATATGCATTCAAAATCTTTTCTTCATCTGCAGCATTAGCAGATGGTGTATTTTTCATTTTTGCCTTTTGTTCATTGATCAGTCTTTGCTGTTCAGATGTAGATTTATTGGCAAAACGCTGAAAATTTACCGACTGCTTTTGCAGAAATTTAAACTCAGTTTCGCTTTCCGTTCCCGCTACAGCCTTGCCTACATTGTTCTCATATTCTGAGTCTTGGGCGCGGCCTGTTAGTACGTTGGCTTTATAGTCATTCAAAAGCTTGGTAGCTTCTGAATTGCGCTTATTTTCTTCAACTCGTACTTGGGTATCAATTGCATCAATACGGCTTAAAACCTGATTTTTCTTTTGCTGTAATGTCTGTCCATCGGTATAACCAAAGCCACCATTATCCATTTTGGTAATCAACTGGTGCAGTGAATTGGTGTCTTTATTCTCTACAGCACTGGAAATAGCACCCTCAATTTCAAGAATGTCTTGGCCTGATTCAAAGGCATTTACCCGTGCTTGTACATCCGCTGCAGGTAGATTCAAGCTAGCAAGATTGGATTCTAAATATGCACGCCCTTGCTTGCGATCATAACGTGAAGCAATGTCGCCATAGCGATCTGCTAGAACAACACCTTTTTGCATATCGGCACGTAGTTGCAACGGCAATAAACCTGAAGCCTGACGATTCACATTATCGCGCCAATAATTGTTTAAATCTGGACGCGCAAACTCAGGTAGCTCTGATTCAATTTGCTTGTATCGATCTTCTGACCATTTGTTTAGTGCCTCTTGCCCAGCCTTGGCGTTGTAATCGCCATTCGACACACCATTTTTCACAAGCGTAACTTGCTCACTCATTTCAGTGGTCATGATGTCATCAAGTTTCACTTTCGCTTCTTGCTTGGCTAGATCATTGTTGTACAGTTCAAGGCGTTTAGCACTCAATTCGGCCTCTTGCTTTTGCTTATCGATTTCCTGAGCTGCACCATGTACGGAACTTCCAGCGTTAGCAATGGCTGAACCAAGCTGATCTAAGTTGTTTTGGGGTACAGCAATACGTTGAACTTCAGGCATTGCTTTACCAAAATTACCCATCGGAATTCTCGGCATTATTTCCACCCCCCACTTGTCGAACCTTGCGTTTTATTTGTCTGCTGGGTAAGAGCACTGTAGCCACTAGCACCCGCTGAAACCGTATTTAAAACACCTGTTGCTGCTGCCGTATTCGCATTGTTTTTAAATTGGCTGGCTTGTGCTTTCAATCGCTGTGAGGAGTTATAGCCTGTGACTTCGGCCATATTGGCATCGTAATTTGCAGCCTGTTCAATTTCATCGTTAATGACCAGTGCCGTGCCTTCATTCACATCTAGTCCATTCTGAGCCAAAGCAGCACGCGCAGCAGATTGAGTTTTTTCTTTCTCCTTACGAATACGGTCTGCTTCCAAGCGTCCACGCGCTTTTTCAGCACTCGCATCGGCTTCGGCTTGTTCACCTGCAGCTTTGTTATTTTGGTAGCTCGAATAACCTGAAATTGCTGCACCTGCTACAGCGGCCGCAGCCGCAACCATTGCCCATGACATTATTCAATCTCCTTACATTTGCTTTGGAGTGATGCAAGGAATTGATCAATCTCTTCTTCAGGAACAATCACCTGCTTTTCGATTTCTTCTAAATCAGTACTGTCTGTTGGGTGTACCGTCATCCAAGACGTATCTTCATGAAAGTAACCGATGCGTTTTGTGCCAGGCATAGACTTAATCACGGCGGGTGCTTTTAAATATTCAATGCCATTTTCGGTAGCGACTGTAAGCGACCCACTTAGCAAAACATTCATATGCTCGGTTCGATGCATCTTACTGACAATCAATGTGCCGGCTTTTGCATCCATCTGACGCATATACACACCTGGTGCAAAATGATGAACCACTGGCACTTCAATCAATTCAGCTTGATCCGTAATTTGCTGTTGAATATCTCGTACAACGTCAATGTATGCACGGTTTTGAACTTCTCCAAGGATTTGAGCTAACAGCTCTTTATTTTCATGTGGAATAACGTCATTCATGTTTATAGCTCCATATCCAAAACAGTGCCGTATTGCATAAAACCGAAATGCTCATAGAGTCGAATACAAGCACGAGATTCAACACCAGTCGTGGTACCGCACTGGATTCGATTCACACCCATAGCAGCCGCCCAACCAATGAACGTTTGAATGAGTACATAAGCTGCTCGTGTCTTGCGAAATTCAGGCTTTACATACATCACGTCATCAAAAGCAATTTTGGTGTTGTTGAACCAGTCACCACCGATACGCCCAGCAAAACCGCCCATGATTTCGTGATCTTGCTCAACGATGAAAATCACACCACCGCCATTAATTAAATGAGTGAAATGCTCTGCCGCCTTATCAGTCATGTATGGACGTTTTTGATAGTTTGGCGCTTCTTTAATAAATTCTTGCCCTAATGCGACCAAAGCAGGCACATCGGAGAGCTTAGCTGTACGCACTCGCATGGTTATTTCTCGTTAATTGATAACTGCATAGTGATAGCTTGCAAGTGAAACGGCAGCGGTTTGTTGTGTGTTATTACTAAAGGGATTCTATGAAGATCCTCCCATGATCCACCTTCTTCCAAGTGATAGCCTGTATGCGGCTTTCGTGGTGCAAGTGGGTTATCGTCATAGGTGAAAATTTCAATCATTTCACCGTTTAGCTCGGGTGCAATGTTGTTGTTAAAAAAGAATGCTGTACGATCGACCTTAGCTTTATGCAACATGCTAGACAGCGGTGCTTGATTCAATTCAGGTGGGAATAGCTCAACTGTGCAGTAGATAGGCTGACCGACTTTAATCCCTTCACCGTTTAACTCATCACCCACAACTAAGTGTGCCCCATCCTCTTCAAAATTGGTCTGATAAATAAAATCATCCCCTTGGTGATAGGCCACAACCTCATCAAGTAGATTAGGCTTTACTACTTGCCCACTATCCACGACCAATGTGCGTTCTGAGTCCACATTAGCACTAAAAGACACTTCCTCAAGACACGTGGTACCCGAGCGTTTCACCAACATAAAAGTACGGTCTGAACCAAGCTGTGTAGGGATAGAACACATGCTAATCACTTCACCGCTAAAGTCGTGCTGTGCCCATGCCAAAACCTCTTGATCACGGTTAAAAGTAATTGTGGCCACTTTGCCATCACCTAACACCAACCACACTAAACTTTCGGGTTCTTGCATGTAGGAGATTTCATTGACCCCGCCGTGCTGTTCTCCAATGTGGGAAGAAAGAGAGCTGACCTCAGGTGAAACCAAACCATCTACTTCATAGCGATAAGTTAAAGCTCGGACACGCTCACCACCACGCTGCACAAATAACAGCTCATTGCCCACACGTTCAGGTCGGGTTACTGGATATGCACCGTATGCGCTGTGTTCATTGATGTTTACTGTTGTAGGAGTTAATGCGCCGTCCGAGTCGATCATGTACTCACCGCCTGAGGTTAAACACACTACCCCGCGCTGAGCTTCTAAGAATAAGATACTGTTTGATAGGCCAGATGCAGACACAATGCTGAATGCGTCACCATCTTCTGTAGTCTCTAGAAAATTACCATTACCGCCGACAGCACTAAACCACACCTTGTTTGGTGCTTTTTTCGTGTTCGATAGGACTAAGCGCTGTTTAAAGAATGTGCAACATCTTGGATAGCCATTCGTAGCGTTAAATGCTGGCGGCAAAATTGCCCAAGAACGTTCAATTGCTGTGATGTCAGCATCTAATTTTTTAAGGATTTCTCCGTTTACATGATCAGCATTAATGAACTGAGTGATCTTAATAATCCCTCCATTCACTTCGATCAAATTGCCAATATCAGCAGCCGTAAATGTTGCGCCTGCACTAACGGTAACCTGTGCCCAATCTAGTTCACTTTCATTCGGTTGCTTGTCTGTATTGTCACGTAATGCCTGATAGTAATTACCAGCATAAACAACTACATCTGCTGCTAAATAAGCCTGTGTGCTCACCCAGTTGTTATATGAGCTCAGCGTGAAAGATACCAGTGCACCAATGTCTTTACCTGAGGGCTTTCCTTTTCGGAATGGAAACCGTGCATTTTCAGAGTCGGTCGGCAAATGGGTGTAAACAAACTGATTTAACTGCCAGTTATCAAAGGCTGTATCACATAAAAGGCGGTGAACTGGCACTTCACTATGTGTGAGATACATTTCATACCGATACTGCACAAACTGGATGTTATGTATCTGAGTCTCTGTGTATGGAGAAACAATACTTTCAAGCACTTCAAGTGTTTTAGGATTAACAATCTCAACCAAATTCTGCTTAAAAACAATTAGAAATGCATTGTCTGAATTGACCACAAACGGAATGAGTCGTACTGCATTTAACTGTTCCGATAAAAACAGTGTGCCTGGTCTTTTACGTACACCACCTTCGACAAGTGGAATCACATTCTTAAGCGCCTTTGCTCCGTTGCCATACTGTTGAATATCTGTGCGCGTATACAGTGTTGGCGATAGCTCCCCAGCACTGAAATTATTTTTAGTGATGACCTGCTTCATTAGTAGCGCACCCCAATCAAATTAGGGGTGTAATCTGCGGCAAAGTCTTGTGCTGGACGTTCTTGACCATTGATAGCACGTGCTTGTTTGAGCATGTTCTGTAGCTTCTGCCATGCGCTATCAGCTTCAGCATTGCTACCAGTGATCGGCTTTGCAAGCTTACTCACCAAATACAGCGCCATGCACTCCGAAAATAAAGAATCCCAAAGCTCTTCATTGTCTTCATCACGTACATAAACCAAGTTAATTAGATTTGTATTGGCCAGAATGTGGCGACCTTCCATTTCGTATTCGTACTGGCCTGAATCATATAGACGCAAAAAATCTTTAGGCAGTGGGAATGCATTGCTGTAGCCAAAAGCAGGATGTGTACTCACTGGTGCAAGCTGTGCACGTTTCTTGGCGAATGACCAAGGATGCATACGCAATAAACCACGGCGTGTAGAGTCATAAATCGAAGCACAACGCCGTGCGTTTTCTGTATTGTCCTCAAATGATTGGATTGCTTTAGCACCAATCATGCTCAGTGCTTCATTGCAGATGGATATTGATGTTGTTGTCATAGAAAAAGCCCTCAAGTTTTAATGATCTTGAGGGCTTTTAAGAGTGGGTTTGTTGGGTGTTAGAGTCCGATTTAAATTGAATCGGACTGTTCTTTTAAACGCTGTTTAAGTAAATAACCTTCAAGCAGCCAAATCTTTTCACGTGCATTTTGGTACGCAATCTTTTTACCAATTTCAGCATCGAAATTTTCAGGGCTTGCACATGCCGACTCACCTGTAACAGTAAAGCCATTCTTTAAAGTCAAAATGCAAAAAATTAAAGTTTGAAGTGGTTCAGGTGCATCAAAAATTTCAACACCATTATCACGCTTACAAACATCACGAGTTAAAATATATTCAACGCCTACAATTTTTGAATCAATGATTTCAGGGGTTAAACGTGGCGCATTTAATCCTTTGTCTTGAATTTCTTTTTCAATTTGCTGCTCTGTATTGCTCATGGTCATTTTCTCATTCTAAGTTATTAAAAAAGACCTCACGCCCTGCTCGTAAAGCGTGAGGCCAAAGCTACGACTTAAGAAGCGTCATAATCAATAGCAACAACTTTTAGCTCATTCCCACGACCTGCGGCCATTGAGTGAACACCACCGACTTGCTTGATACGTTTTTTGTCTTCACGTACACCGATACCAAAGTCAGTAATTGCAGCATCACCGTAATGAACGGCAGATTTACAATACATCGGAGCACGCTTAGAACCTGCGGTTGCACCAGCAACAACTTTTTCGTATGCAACCCACTCAACACCAAGCCACTTCGTACCTACAGCACCGTCTTGCAGCATCTGAATTTTCATATGGTCCGCATTGGTCAATGTGGTGTCATTTAAAAATTCATTCATCATGTCAGCGGTGTAAATCTGGAATAGTTGCTCACCGTTCTGTTCATCACATTCGTTTTTACGGAATAACGACTTAGCCCAAATAATTTGCTGTTTAAGCGTCATACCTGTTGGGGCAACAATTTGACCAGCAGGCAGAGCTACGTTTGTAGTTGATGCAACACCTGCATCATCTACAGTTTTACGTGCAATCGTACCGATCAGGGCTTGATAAATAATGTCGTCCACTTTGCGGTTGTGGGCGTTATGCAATAACTGCATGTATTTATCGTCTGGGTGTGCCTTTAACTTTGGCTCATCACGCTTTTCAATCGGAATGAATAAATCAAAATCATTCATTAGGACTGAACGCACCCCTACATCGGGAATTGTCCATTCAGTGTCGCCATAACGCGCACCTGAAGCTTTCATTTCCACCTGTCCCATATCATTGATTGTGAATGACTCACCTTCAATACGACCGCGATTCGTTACAGTCTTTAGCAAACGTGAAACGTTTTGCGCACATGCCAATTCATAATTGTCATGGAACTGCTGTACAAACGCCGCTGTGATTTTATTTTCGTTTGCAATTGGCATGGACTACCCCTTATTTATATTGCTTCTGATAAAAGCCTTCTACTTGCGCGAATACACGTTTATGGTCTGGGTGATTTACGTTTAAGTAGGCTTCCGATTTCATTAATGATTGAACATCTAATGCACCGCTTTGTTGGGTGTTAGCAGGGGGTGTATCTTCCTGAAGCTGTGAGCCGAAATAAGCAGCCATTTTCAAAACAAGTGGATTATTGCCAAACTCAGGGCTATTCACTTCTTCCGCTGTCAAAATGCCATTCTGAATTGCATTGTTTGCCGCTGCTCGTGCGAATCCAAAATTAGCATCTGTTTCCCCACCCCACGTTTCTTTCATTGCTGTAATACACGCTTCATTGTCTAGTGCTGCATTACCTTCCATAAGGCTTGGAATAAGTTGGTTATACTCCCCAAGTAGAAAGCCTAAATGCTCACTACTTAGACCAGCTTCACGCGCACGCTCTAAGAACTCTTGGTTTTCTGGAATAGCTTTAAACTCGTCATAGTTAAAGCCTTCTACATTCACCTCATAACCATCTATTGATTCAGGCGCACCAGCTGGCGGTGTAACTGGTTCTTCAGGTGAATCAGTTGGATTTGGATCAACTGGTGGCGCTCCCATTACACTTGGTGCTGTATCTGTTGCTGGTACTGCTGGTTCTTCTACTGGATTAATCATGTGTTATTCCTTTGGTCAGTAGTTGTTTGGGTTAGTGCGTTTGTTGAACTGTTCAACCCATTCGTTACTCTGGGTTTCTTCCTTATAGTTAGGATCATTCGCACGATTGATTTGCTTAATAATGAATTCCACAACACTTCGTTCGCCTGCTCTAAAGCAAGACTCGCGCTCAGCTTCTTGACCGCCACGCACATATGTTGATTTGCAGAAAATTGATGTCAGATGTTCTAAGACACGTACACCATTCACATCGATATCGAATAAATTACGGTAGGTTTCCGCTGTCACAGGACGGTAATATCGCCGTTTGACCTGAATGCCTATTTCAATTTCAGGCTCGTTAGACTTATCTTTGGGAAGTAGCTTAGCTTTAGCCTCTTGTTCATCAATAAGCTGCTGTTTAAGCTCTCGATTTTTATTGACTTCATTCCACCAACCAGTGGCAAGGATAAGACCAACTACAAGCATCACGGCTAGACCAATAATCATTGCATCGTCTCCGTTCCCATTTGTTGCGCCATTTGATTACCCATACCCTTTGCTATAGCATCACCAGCCTTATCCATCATTGCCGCCTGTTGTTGTGCCTGAGCTTGTTCTTCCTGTGCCTTTTGACGCGCTTGGCGTAGCTGTTGAACTTCATCAGCTGTACGCATAATGGTTTGAGGGACGCCGCGCCCTGTTCCTGTGAGCACCGCAACAGCATCAAAATCGACGTTATCGAGAATGGTTTGATCGACTTGAGCAATGCTTGAAAGACTCATGATGTATTGCTCAGTTGCGTAGACTTCTTCCATGCGTTGACTACGTGCCAGTGGTGACACAAACTTTAATGAAAGATTACGGCCCCAAAGTTCTTCAGGTGCATCACCTAAAGCGTTATCACGCAATGCCAAGCCAAAACAGCGATCTAAAATACTGCGCAAATACTCAGCTTGTAGACGACCATACATAGGTCCTAACAACTGACGGATCATTTCAACACGGGTATTAATCTCTGTTGCCGTCATTTGAGTGGTGCCGATTGGTGGCAACTGATCAGCCATGAGCTTGCGACGAATACCGCCTTGTAGACTGGTCAGAAGGTAATCTGCAATTTGGAAATTTGTTCCATCATCTAAACGCTTCATTGACTCAACACTATTGGCCACAATCACTTTACGTGGACCAATGCGAACCGTATGAGGATTTAAGACACCATCATCTTGTGCTATCCACAATCCACCGATCTGTAGATCAGCAGCTCGCACAGTGTTTTTGACAAGTTCATTTGCTGTTTTAGCATCAGGTAAAGCCAAAGACATTTGACCATTGCCATAAACAGAACCGGGCAATTTACGCAAACGTGGGACTGAACACGGAAACTCGTGATACCCAGATTCCTTCAACATCTGCTTATTGCTGATATCGATGTGATACGAAGCAAAAGGCATTGCTTTGTTAATTTGCCCGGCACCTGTTTGTTTACGTGGTTGAATGACGTGTAATAGCTTGAACTTCGTATCTGGACTCTCTGTTGCAACTGATACAACCGAGTGATGACAATTGCTCTCACCGTATGTATTCACCATAGTTTGAGCTGTCATTTCATGTTCACGATAAATCGTATCAATCAAGCCATCTGCACGTGTTGAACCAATGAAGCACGAACCTATAGGCCATGATTCAAAGACATAACCGCCCTGCGCCACACGGTCAATATCGACATACATCACACCCCAACCAGCAGTTACAACGTCTGTGAGCGTGTCAAAATTTTCACTGTCAAAGTTTGATGCATGGATATTGCGCCACATAAATTGGCAGACATCCTCAAGCCAACGTTCACCCTCTGTAAGCTCTGCAAGATCGTCAATGCCGTCAGGCTGCGCTTTGAACCAAATAGAGTTAGCAGGTGTTACGCCGTTCATGATCATTGAAACAAGCACTTGAACCGAGTCTGCCGCTGTTGAATCGTACAGATCAGCACGTTCAGTCTCGCGCTGATTCTTCACATCTGAACCACTAAAGCTTTGTTGACGCTCAGGCGCTCCGTATCGGTAGCATTCTGCCCAATGTGATTCATGTAACGCACGCGCAGATTTAAGCTGACCTAAGCGAGCACAATAGATACGAGCGTCATTTTCCATTAGCCACCACCGCCTAGAGTTGTTTTGCTTTCAGTTTTGGAACCAAGAACACTTCGGCTGTCTGTATTTGCAGTACGACGACCAGCACGTTTAGCGTTTGCTTCAGCAGTTGCTTTTTCGGCTGCTTTAAGTGCATCACCTTCAGGGTCTTGTTGGACTATTTTTGGTTTCCCGCACATGTTTAACCCTCCACTAACCAGCCTTTATCAGTAAGTACAGGCTTTTTACGCACTGGTGCTACTGCTTGGGTTGTTGGTTGTTGATTTTGACCACCAGTAAGCTTTACGACTTGCTTACGTGTAGCAACAAGCTCAGCCGTTACGCCTTTTAGTTCTTCTTCTTTAATGGCAAGTTGTGCAGCAAGAGCATCGAATTGCTCTAAAGAAATGAAACCTTCAGGTGCTTCCTCTTGGCCTAAGTCTTCGCCACTGAGAATATCGGCCAAAACATCTTCAGCTGATTGCTGTGTTTGCACTGGGTCTACTGGTTGAGTGTCTTCAACAACATCCGACTCTTTTGATTTGCCCAACACAGCATCCATTACGTCATCTGTTGAGGTCTGCGCCGTGGTCGTCGTTTCTTTTTTTGCACCTGGTGTTTGGGTGGTGCGTCGTGGTGTAGTAGCCATAAAAAAGCCCCATCATTGGTTGATAGGGCTAATGTGCGGGGTTTCGTGTATCGGTTTGTTGGGTGATTTACTCAAAACTTAAGATAGTTTTGCTTTTAGTTTACGAAGATTAATTCTCATTCTATCGGGTGTTTCCCCGACTCTACCTAAATTAGAATTAAGAGGAATTAATCTTTTAAGAATAAGCTGTATTGAATCTATATCTCCACCCTCAGATTCTTTAAATTCCCCCATTAGATCTTTTATTTCTATCTCCATACTTCTAACTTTAATTTCTTGCTCTTTTAGTGTTTTGATCCATTCATGCACACTAGATTTTAAGGGATCATTGCTATTTTTTTTTATAATTTCTCTAAGAAATAACTCATAATCAGCAATAATATCTTGATATTTAGTAACAGTTTTTCTTGTTAAATAGTAAATTTCTCCATACTCAGAAATGATTTTGATATATAACTCAAAATACCTTTGTTCATTAGCAACATTTTCTTGCTCATTTGAATGCTTTAGTTGAATCATTAATCCTAAATAAGCCTTATATGCAAAAAAAAGTGCGGCTACTGCGACAACAATCTGAATTTGTCCCGAGTTACCTTCAGCCCATGTTGAAAGCTTAACTAAACAATCCCACATAAATTTAGAACCTTAAATTATTTTTTAAAAAACTCAATTTCCTTATATTCAATAATTTTGAATTTTGGAATTGATTCTTTTGACATTAAGAAAACTTTATCACCATTCATTTCAACAAGTATCCATCGCTCTTTATCGGACTTAATTTTCACATATGTCTTTTCATATTTATCATCCAATAAATAATTTGCCTTATCTTTACCACTGTCGTAAATCATATAAATAAAGTAAAAAATGAAAACTACAATTATTATTGAACCTGAAATTTTTTCAAAAAAAGTACGTTCTTCCCATTTTAATTCAGATAATAGAACAGCATCTTTATTAACAACATCTCTATTAACCTCTGATAAAGCAACTCCAATAACTAAAGATGTTAAAAAAACAGTAGCTTCAACTTGAAATTCTTGAATTTCAGCAATCTTTATCCCTATTGCGCCAACGAAGAATAAAACTAATAATATAAATGGTACTTCCCAATAGCGTTTGGGAACAAACCTATTAATAAGACCAAGTCCAGCACCTAATAAAGCGCATACAACAATACCTACCGCAGATAAAAAAATCTGTTGCGCAGTCAAGTTGTTTAAATACCAATCCACCCCAAGTGTATTATAAAACCCTGCTTTAAATATTAGTGATATCCCTACACCAAAAATAAAAAGGACAGTTAAAACTTCTGCCAAATTCAATTTATTCAAAAAATCCTTAGGTAGCTGCATAATCTTATCAAGTAAATTTTTGCCGAGATTATAGCCAATCTTTAAATTATTTCATCCTTAATTTTAAGCATTTATCTCACTCCAACTGCTCAATAACACCGTCCAACTCGTCCCAATCTTCAAACATATCTAGCTGCCCGATCTTATATTTGTATGTCCCCCATTCCCCATCACGTGGAAAGCGCTGAATGCCTGTCTCAGAGCGCCACAATTCAATCAGTGCATCCCCATTGTCATAGTTTGGAACGCCACCTCTAGCCCACTCTGAGACAGTTGAAGCACTGGATACTGGCAACACGTCTGCAATCTTCTCGTGTGTCCATTTCAAACGGCCTAAATCCAAGATCATTCGGTTGAAGTCTGGACGCTTATAGCCACGGCGCTTGACTAGAAATTCTTTGACCTTCTTTTTCGTACGCTGATTGATGAAACGCGTGCGCGCGCGAGGAGACTGTGCAAACACTATAGAATCAACAACTAAATCACTCATTTTTGAAGCTCCAGAACTGTAATTTTTATAAGACCGCCTTTGATAACTTCCCCACGTTTTACGCTTAATTCATCGAATTGCTCGTCGTCTACGCACAAGCCGCATTTCACAAGACTGTCGATCGTCGCTTTTAAGAAGTTGTCTATGTCACGGCGTTGTTTATTTGGAAAATGAAAAGTCACATCTAGTTTTAGACGTGACGTGGTGTTTAATTGAGGGATAGTCATAGCAACGAGGTCATGAAAATCACGACCACGATCGCTAACTTTGCATGTACGTCCAGTGCCAACCCAATAGTTATTCACTGAAGGTGGTGTAGATGGAATTTCACACTTTAAAATTACTTTTCCCTCTCCTTTCATATTTGGCTCTGTAATCGCTTCTAAGGCTTTTTGATTTGCTTCACGTACCTTTGCATCATTTTTCTGTTTAGATTGCTGCAATGCTTGATTTTTTCGCTTTTCGTGGCGTTTTAAATGAAGTTCTAGCTCTCTTTCACTCATTCTCATGATTAAGCCCCGATTTCAATTAATTTGTTCAGGAATGCATGACTGGCCTTACCAACGTACTGACACCATCCCCAGCCCTCACGCCAAAACATCCAAAGTCCTTTTTCGTTTTTCCAAACTGTGCCGTCTGATTCGTAGTGAGTTGCTCCTACAGGTTTGCTTTGAGAGTTCATAGGCTTGCCCCTAGATCGACGACAAAGCCAAGCTCGTGCAGATATGGACCATACGTATCCGCGTATTCAGGTTTACGGATATTCGTGTTTATTCGGCTTTCGAATGCTTTTTGAGATTCACCGATGTTTGAGTGCTTCGATCTGAAGTCATGGTGATTGCACAACTCTGAAGCGAAGTAATTCAGTTGTGCATCTGACAAGCCTTTGCTTTTCGGTTTTGAAGATTTAGCCTTAGGCGCTGAAAGTTTTTGAATACGGTAGATCCAATAATTCATCCAACCTTGCGCCGTGGTTTTTTCTCGACTGGTAGACCACTGTGCAAAGTTTTTTAACTCACTCAGAATTTTTGAATCATCAAGTTTTGGATTGATTCGTTTTGCTTGGTCAGCAAGATCAGTTTGAATCGTGTAGACACCTGCAAGCTCTCTCAGGCTGTACAGATTTTTATTGTCCTCGTGGTATTCGACAGAATCGCTAAAGATTTCTGTTTCTGAGTTATCCACAGAGGAAGATCTTTTTTTAATATCTAATAAATTCTTATTATCTATTGTGAGTCCTGTTACGGGACTAGTTTTAGTCTCATTAGTGGACTGATCTTGGTCTTGTAACTGAACTAGTCCTGTTACTGTACTAGTCCCGTTAGTGAACCGATCTTTTAGGGAAATATCATTAATTCGATATGATTTTAAACCTTTCTTGCCATCAGCAATGACAGTAATGACTTCTAACTTTATAAGTTCTTGAAGTGCATTAGAAACAGTTGTACGCCCTAATTTACGTGAGCCTTCAAGCTCGCCACCCTGCAATTGAGAGTAGCTCACAAAGTCTGATTCTTTGTTGTGTCCATTAATGCGGTTTTCGAGTTCCGCATAGACATTTCTAGCCGCATCACTTAGAAACGGCCAGACCTCCTTTCTATACAATCGGCTAGACATTACATAGCCTTGTACAAACTTATCGCTATACATGCTTTTTCCAGCCTCTTGTTTTGGCTGTGGTGGCTTTTGAAATGGAATAACTTGTGCAGTATTCATATCTTCACAGCCCCCACTCTTCGTGTTAAATTCGTCATCGGGTTCCAACCTAGCTGTTTACTTTTCGGAGTGAACGGCAAGAAAGTCCAATTGTTCGCGCAATTGGGCTTTTTTTTGTGCCTGTGGTTTTGGTGTGACATCTATAAAGCGCGGTGGAGCTTGGAGCTCAAAAGACGTGTCTACGGTATCTGTGGTCAGACGCATGAGTGATGCGAGATTATTTAATCGTTCCCGAATTGCAGAGATATTCGATATGCCTAAACCCCTTAAATGCTCAGATAAGGTTTTGTTTTCAGACTTAGCGATAGCTTCTAAATTGCGCTTTTCTTCATACGTGCATTTGAAAGTGATGCTCTCAGTGAGTTTTTCAGACATGGGCTCACCGTTAAGCAGACTTATCATTTTGTTGAATGTATGGAATTTCAGGATCAACTCTTAAGAGTTTTAAAGCGGATCCTTCAGGCACAACCTCACCCCAAAGGCTTACAGCTTGTTTTGTAATGCCAATTGCCTTAGCGACCCCAACTCTATTTTTGAATGCTTTAATGGCATCTTTTTTTTTCATAACAATTTGCATGGTACTGTCCTCGAAATATCGAGAATAAGTAAAGCATACTTTACCAAATAAAATCAAGCACACTTTACTTGCTAAAAGTTAAGCTAGCTTTACTATTTCAAGGGTTTGAATATGGCTCATTTACAAGACCGAATGGCTCAAGCAAGACAACATTATGAAAGTCAGCATGGAAAAAAATTAAAAAACACAGAAATGGCTGAGTACTGCAAAGTAAGTAAAGCAAGTGTTGGTCAATGGTTTAATGGACCAACGAAAGAACTTGATGGTTCTAATTTAAGCCTTGCTGCTGAGTTCTTGGGCGTAAACCACAAATGGTTAGCTGGAGAAGTCGCCCCAATGCTCATACGAGAAAGTGAAAATGAGCAAGGTTTTAACAATGTGCGTGCGCTTGAGATGAAGTTAAATAAAATTCCTGTCTTGGATTTTGTGCAAGCTGGAATATTTAACGCCACAAACTACGATGGAATTATCCCTTTAAGCTTTACTTATACTGATTACAATGGCTCAAACCCTGAGGCTATTTTTAGCGTTCAAGTAACTGGTCGAAGCATGGAGCCTGATTTTATAGCTGGAGATAAGTTAATTATTGATGCTGCGTTAGGTGCTAAACCTGGGTGCTTTGTTATTGCTCAAAATGGCTCACACGAAGCAACTTTTAAAAAATTTCGAGTGACTGGCTATGATGAATTTGGCCGTGAAGAATTCGAACTTGTTCCATTAAATCCAGATTATCCAATCCTTTCATCCAAAGATCATGACATTACAATAATCGGTGTAATGGTGCGTCACATGCGAGATTATAAATACTAACTAGGGGGTAGTTCGTGAAAAAATTATGGCAATATGGTACGTCTACAGCAATTCAAAGGATTGGTGTAATTGTTCTTTTTATGGGCTTATTTTCATTCTTTTTATGGATAATTGTAGCGGACTTAGATTTTGTAGATATTTTTAACCCTTCTTACTTTCCAAGAAGTCGAGACTCTTTAATTTTTCATTTATATCTTTACTTTATTCCAGTCGGTTTACTAATGTCATGGGGATATTTCATCTTAGTTGAAATTAAAAAATGGGTTGTAAATGGTGCAAACAAGAGTGAAGAAATCGGCATAAAGAGTGACAGCAATATCCGAAAATTCAGGAATAAACCAAAACTTAAAAACTTGCATTTTAATAATAATCTTGCCGCATTTAAATATGCGTCTGAAAACTATGAAGCATTAATGATTTCCAATAAAATGAGCCTTGGTATTATTCAAGATAAATACCAGCTTAAAAATGGTAGCCAGTGCTTCTTGGTTCAATTAGCGGATGTTGGGAAAACAACACTAGTTGGTGGTTTTAATGACAATTATTCTAATAATTTAAGTAAGGGGAACTTGATTTATTGGGGGTTTGTTGAACAAATTGAAGATAAGGATTTTCCAGATATATCAGCAATAGGCCATGTATTGGCAACTCTGTCCCCTGAGCTAGATCCCAACAATGGAAAATGGGTAATTAAAAAAGATTTAACCAAATAACATGACAATATAAACAAGCCGCCTTATGGCGGTTTTTTTGTATCTAAAATTCAAATAAGTAAAGCGTGCTTAAAAATAATTAGTAAAGCACCCTTTACAACAAAATATTAGTAAAGTATGCTTTACTTAGTTCCCACAAAAAAGCCCGCAGCGACTGGAAATCTAGCGAGCTTACTCAAAGAGCGAGATAAGTATGAAACAAACAGCATCACATAGTCAAACACCGACTTTCGTTAAAAACGAAAGCAATACAAAGCCTGTGCTTTACCAACACCCTACTCCCGCAGAAATGCGTACCCCACGTTTAGCCATTATCAAGGCGAATGCTATCGAAGCTTTCATCTTCTTTGTGCTTGTCCTTTTAGGTTGGTTGGGTATTTCACTATTCGTTTCATTGGTTTTAGGGGGCTGAATCATGGATTTAAGAGATCAATTTGCAATCGCAGCTTTGCCTAAATTAATGGGAAATTTACCAGCTAAGGATGTAGCAATAGAGGCCTACAAAATAGCAGATCTAATGATTGCAGAACGTGAAAAGGATGATGTCGAAACTAAAGATCAAATCAAGCAAATGCTAGTTGATGCGATTAAGGAAGAACATCCTGATATACAAACTACAGTTTTCTTGCCCGCGCGTGACCTGATTTACCAACTCACAACTGGCAAGCCGTTTTAAGGAGCTAATCAGATGAATGCATTTGTAGAACTGCCGACTGCATCACTCATTGAAAAAATGAGCAATGAGGAATACCACTCACGCCCTGAGTTTAGCTCTAGCCAGTTAAAATACATGCTGCGTTCAAGTGCTCACTTTTACTCAAATAACATTGCGAAAGAAGTTGAACGCGAAACCAAAACAGCTATGAGCTTTGGAACACTGGCGCACACCCTGTTTTTAGAGCCTGAACAGTTTGAACATGAGTTCATCATCGCGCCTAAGTTTGACCGTCGTACAAAGGCTGGTAAAGAAGAGGCTTTAGCTTGGGAACAGGCCAATCAAGGCAAAATTTTAGTTGATGCTGAACAGGTTGAAGGTGCAAAACGTATTGTGGCCAACCTACAGAAACTCAGCTCTTATGCAGACATGCAGAACAACTACGGCATGCCTGAGGCAAGCATTTTCTTTACTGATCCAATCTATGGCTTAGAACTTCGTATTCGTCCTGACTGGCACATTGCACCCTGTAAGGCTTTTCCAAATGGCTTGATCTTGGATTTAAAGACTACAACCGATGCACGTGCACATGCTTTCTCTAAAAAGTGTTCTGACTTTGGTTATGACCTTTCTGCAGTTATGTACCGTGAAGGCTTCCAGCAGTACTACCAAACAGAAGATAAACCGCCTTTTATCCTGTTAGTTGCTGAGAGTGCAATTCCTCACAACGTAAAGCAGTACAAGGCCGCAGACCTATTTTTAAGTGTTGGTGAAACTCGCTACAACAAAGCAAAAGAATTACTGGCTGAGTCTCTTCTTATCAATGAATGGGATGGCTACTCACTCGAAATGGAAGATTTATTCCTTCCGCAATACATGACTAAACAAGCTTTAGAAAACGATTTTAACTAATTAGGAATTTTAAAAATGAATGCTCAATCTCAATTATCTGTTGCACCACAAACAAACTTTGTAGGTTTTTTAAATCCTGAATCTTTCGAGTTCTCACAGCGTGTTGCGAACATGCTTTCTAATTCAACCATGGTGCCAGAACAATATCGTGCAGTTATTAAAGTTAAAGCAGGTAAAGACAGCTTCGGAAACATGCAGTTCCGAGACGAGCCAAACCCAAACGGTTTGCCAAACTGTGTTATTGCCCTAAATATGGCTAATCGTCTTGGTGCAGACGTCATGATGATTATGCAGAATCTACATGTTATTGAGGGTCGCCCTTCTTGGTCGTCTCAATTCATCTTAGGTTCCATTAATAGCTCTGGCCGCTTCTCACCTTTGCGTTTTGAAGTTGAGAACCTTGGCGAAGTAGAAGTCGAATATCAAGAAACTTCTTGGAGTAATGGCCGTAAAAACCAAAGCACCAAAACTTTGAAAGTTGAAAACCAAACATGTGTTGCTTGGGCGCTTGAAGCCGGCACTCGTATGCCTGAATTTACTCTTGAGGAATTAAAAGAGCACGGTGGCGTATACAAATGCTGTAAAGCTTATGGCATTCCACTGGTTGAATCTTCAAAAATCTCAATGGAAATGGCTGTAAAAGAAGGCTGGTATACAAAGAATGGTAGCAAGTGGAAAACCATGCCTGAACAAATGCTACGTTACCGTGCAGCTTCATTCTTTGGTCGTGTTTATGCGCCTGAGTTACTTATGGGCTTACGTTCTGTTGAAGAAGAACAAGACCGTATCATTGACGTTACTCCTGATCAGTCTTTATCAGAACAAGCTGATACTAATAAGCTTAAACGTGAAATTTTAAGTGCTAAATCCCCTGCTGCACTTGATGAAGCTGAAAATAAAGTCTTGATGCTAACTGACGATGCCAAGCGCGAAGAATTATTAAAAATGATTAGCGCTCAGGCTAATAAGTTCCAGCCTGCTGCCAATATAGTAAATGACCAAAATTCAACATCAAATGATGTAGCAGAAAAGACAGTTTCTGCAAAAAAGCCTGAGCCTGAAAAGGAAGAAGCACCACCAGTAGAAACGGTTCAAGTGAAAAAGCCGACCTCAGCAGAAGTGAAAAAAGACTACTTGGTCAAAATGAATCAAGCTGAAAGCGTAGCGGAACTAAACCAGTTACATGAACAATTTATCATTAATGACGCTTTGACTGGCCCTCACCTAGCTTATTTAAAAGATGCCTATACACAGTACAAGGCTAAATTTAACAAACCTGCTGAGGAAGAAGTTAAAGAATCACCAGCTGTAAACGAGATTAAGTCAGCTCAGATCATTGGCGGTTTAAAAATCCAAATCGGTAATGCCCAAAATATTACTGAACTGGAAGCCGTTGCAAAGACCATTCGAGACAATAAGCCGAACCTTACGCCTGACCATATGAACGATGTCCTTAACGTGTATGCAGCACATAAACAGTTCTTAGAAAATCAGCTATCCATGTTTGATACAGACGATACCCCTTGGGCTGATAAAGCGATTGCTGAAATTGAAGCAGCCAAAAACCAAGATGAAATTAACAACATCTTTATCGATCCAATGTATGAGGAACAGTCTGATCCTGACCAGCAACGCATTACTAATGCTGCACAAAAACGCGAATCAGAGCTTTTCGGTAATTAATCAGATAAGGCCGTACTGAGTGCGGCCAATTTCGAGCAATTATTTGCGCAATTTCAATCATAAATCAGGATTTTGCGCAGATGTTTGCTCAGGAGAGTGTGATGGAAATTCAGAAAGAAAGAGAAGCGTTTGAAAGATTTAAGGCTAAACAAATAGGCATAGATTATGAAACATTAAAAAAAGACTTAGATGATTGCGAGAAAAGATTCCCAAATAATCGGTATGCAGGCTGGAATTTTAAAAGTGATTGGGAGCTATGGCAAGCAGCCAAAGCCCAAGCGGTGCTGAAATGGATTAGTGTCAAGGACAACCTACCACCCGCAAATATATTAGTGCTGGGAATGTCGCAAACTCGCAGCAATATATTCAATATCTACAACGTGATGGATTTAGATGAATTTGAAGAAGCTGACGTAACGCATTGGATGCCATTACCCGATGCACCACAGGAGCCAGCCAATGACTAACCTCCAACACATCGCCCAAGAACTTGCCGAAGAATTTGCACCACTCGTCATAGGTCAATCAGGCACAACCAAAACATTCACGGCGGAGCAAGTCTCTGTCCTTTATCACATCCTTGTAAGTTTTGGATATAAGGATGAATGCAAGGGCTTGGATACCAAATTACCGTTTGAGTTAATTGATATCAAGAAGGAGGTGTTATAAATGGGACTATATATCTCAACCCCTGAATTATTGGAGCGTTACGGCGTTACTAAAGGCACTTTGATCAACTGGCGAAATAACAGGGATTTTCCTGAACCAGTGATCAAAGCACATGGTCGTTCAAGTAGTCGTTACGGTATCAAAGCTGTTGATGCTTGGGAAAGAAGCAAAGGGCTGCTTGATTCACTTGAAATACAACCTTTACTATCGAAACGTTCATGATTGTCTAATATGGCGCATAGCTTAATAAACCATTTTTCATAAGCTTGCGCCTGATCATCAATATATTCATGTAAATCATAAGTCCCCCAAATTGCAGGCAGACCATGCCCCAACATAATTTCGCAGACGTGTGGTGCGGCCAATTCTGATATGTTTGTTCGCATTGTTCTTCTCAGGTCGTGTATGGTCCAGTGCTTCATTTCCACACCAAATCTTTTCTGAACATTATTATTCACAAAGCCCGGTATTGTTGTATGAAAGCTTTTCGACAACAATGTATAAGTTTTCCCTTTAAGACTAGGGAAAGCATATTCACAACTCTCTGGAGAGAGTGAAAATATAAATTCAAGGAATGGAATAATCTGCGGAATGATTGGCCTAATTATAGGTTTATGGGTGCGATCCCCCATCTTGTGATTCTCAGGTGGAACTGTCCAAATCATTTGCTGAAAATCGAAATCAGATTTTTTAGCAAGGCGTAACTCAGAAACACGACAGCCAAAGAAAAGAAGCATAATTAAAATAGCTTTATTCTTCTGTGATATGGCATTTGATCTAAGTGATGCATGGATAACCCAAAAAATTTCCTGTTCCGTTAAATATCTTGAGCGTTTTACCTTTTTTACATTTAGATCAGCAGCTTTAAGGTGCTGGATAGGTTGATGCTTTAACTTTCCGTGGATACATCCCCAGCGCATAATCATTTTGAGATTACCCAAAACTTTAACCGCCACAGTTTTAACTTCTCCCGCTATATCAAATAGAAGTTCAGACCACTCCTGCAGAGTTACATCATCACAGAACCTTTTTCCTATACGCGGATATACATGCATCTCAAATGCACGTAGATCATCCTTACAAGAGACCTTGCCTATCGCCACAGTATTAAACCAAAGGTCACATATATCTCTTACAGTAAGTTGCTTGAGATAGTCACTCTCCCCTTTAAGCTTTAACTGTAATGGATCCTTTCCCTGATCTAGTTCTGATTTATATTTATGCACTTGTGTGCGGGCATCTTTGAGCCCCAGCATAGGATAAGTACCAAGATCTAATCGTTTGGCTGTGCCATTAAATCGATAACGAAATTGGAATACGATCTTACCCTTAGGCGAAATCCTGATAGATAAACCGTCTCTATCTGTCACCACTTCAACCTTTTCTCGAGGTTTTCCATTATTCGATTTGAGCCAACTATCACTTAAAGCCATTCGTTTTTTTCAACCTAGTTGTTCTATACTCTAATGCTGATATGTACAGATAAAATTTATGTACACAGATATGTACATAATTTTTCTTGAAAGGTAAACAACTTTGTTGAACTTTGAAATTACTTAAAATGCTTTAATAAATGCGAAAGCATAGTAATTTCAATGGTTAGAGTGTTTTTCTATGAACCTTGTTGAACTTTGAAAAACATTGGAGATTTTTGAATGCAAAGACCAACTATTATTTTTGATATGGACGGTACATTACTGGATCTTGCCTATGATGATTTTATTTGGAATCATCAGCTTCCTATCCGTTATGCTGAACAACACCAGTGCTCTTTAGAACAAAGTACTCAAGCGCTATTTCAGTTTTATCAAACCCATAATCACACACTCAATTGGTATTCTACGCGCTTTTGGACAGCCAAAGTCGGCGTAGATACACTCGCCTTACAGCAGGAATTTAAGCATAAAGTTAGCCTGCGTGAAGGCTGTCTTGAACTTCTCGACTATTTAAAAAGTAACGGCTACCCTTGCTGGCTTGCCACCAATGCGGACTGTGAGGGACTCAAGTTCAAACTCGAACACACGAAACTAGCCTCATATTTCGATGTCATTATTAGCAGCGAAACCCTCGGTCATGCCAAAGAGTTTACTGAGTTTTGGCAACATCTCCATAAACGCCATCCTTTTGCAACCACACAGTGTTACTTTATCGATGACACTGAAAAAGTACTAAAGGGTGCTGAAAGTTATGGTATTCAAAACCTATTTACCATTGCTCAACCCTCATCACTAGGTCAAAGCAAGACATCCAGCCCTTATCCTATCTTAAATCAGCTCACCGATTTAATTCCGTATTTAGAGCAAGCTGAGGTCACGGCCAAATATGCGTAAATCCACTTTAGCGGAAGATACTGTCGGCATGCGCATTGACAAATGGTTATGGGCAGCACGTTTTTTTAAAACGCGCTCCATTGCTAAAAATGCAATTGAGGGGGGCAAAGTTCACCACAATGGCGAACGTGTCAAAGTGTCGAGAGAAGTTCGGGTTGGAATGGAACTCACCATACAACAAGGTATTGACAAGAAAACCGTAGTGATTAAAGAACTCTCTGACGTGCGTGGCCCCGCTCCTGTTGCACAAAAATTATATGAAGAAACTGAAGTCAGTATTACACGACGGGAATTGATTGCAAGCCAAAGAAAGTTGCATAATCTAGCTCGACCTGATCATCGTCCAAGTAAAAAAGACCGACGCGATATCAGTAAGTTTAGACAAGAAAATGATCAACAATTTGACCAATATTGGTCTTATAATGATGATGAATGACATGCGTCATATTGTGTCGCACACGATCTGACTTTTATAGAAGATACAGACTAAATCTGTCACTATACTGAGCATATTCAGTAAATATCCGTGACATCGTTTTGAGGTTGTAAGATGGATGATAATAAAAGCAAGGCGCTCAATGCTGCGCTAAGCCAAATTGAAAAGCAGTTTGGTAAAAACACAGTAATGCGTCTTGGCGATAACACCGTACAAGCTGTTGAAGCGGTATCAACGGGTTCTTTGACACTTGATATTGCACTAGGCATTGGCGGCTTACCGAAAGGTCGTATCGTTGAGATTTATGGTCCTGAATCTTCAGGTAAAACAACCATGACTTTACAAGCGATTGCCGAATGTCAAAAAGCAGGTGGTACATGTGCATTTATCGATGCAGAACACGCTTTAGACCCACAGTATGCGCGTAAACTTGGCGTAGATATTGACAACCTCTTGGTTTCTCAGCCTGACCATGGTGAACAAGCACTTGAAATTGCAGACATGCTGGTTCGCTCTGGTGCTATTGACCTCATCGTTGTCGATTCTGTTGCAGCATTGACACCACGTGCGGAAATTGAAGGTGAAATGGGCGACTCGCACATGGGGCTCCAAGCACGTTTAATGAGCCAAGCATTACGTAAAATTACAGGTAATGCAAAACGTTCAAACTGTATGGTGATTTTCATTAACCAAATTCGTATGAAAATTGGTGTAATGTTTGGTAGCCCTGAAACCACGACTGGTGGTAATGCGTTGAAATTCTATGCGTCTGTGCGTTTAGACATTCGTCGCGTAGGTCAGGTCAAAGAAGGCGATGAAATCGTTGGTTCTGAAACCAAAGTAAAAGTTGTCAAAAACAAAATGGCACCTCCATTCCGCGAAGCGCTTTTCCAAATCCTATATGGTAAAGGCGTCAACCACTTGGGCGAACTTGTAGACTTAGCTGTTCAACAAGAAATCGTACAAAAAGCAGGTGCTTGGTATTCATACCAAGGTGATAAAATTGGTCAAGGTAAAAACAATGTGATCCGTCACCTTGAAGAAAACCCTCAGTTGGCTGAAACCATTGAGAAAATCATTCGAGAAAAACTACTGACGACTGCAAACGCTGCGCCTGTAGAAGAGAATGAAGAAGAGCCAGACTTTTTAGATGCTTAATTAAAGGTATCGAAAAAGATTAAATGTTATTAGACGACATTTAGGCTTACACTAAGAAACGCCCTACGGGGCGTTTTGTTTATTCAGATCTATTTCATAGCCGATTATGCCTAATTCAAAATTCCCCAAACTTCTTGACTATGATGCTCTCAAACAACAATTTGGTGAGGATGAATCCCCTCCTACTCAATACGGCCACACGCAGGTAACACAAGAAACTGATGATGCTTTAGATTTTGATGAAGAGAATCAGCCCAAACCCACAGGTTTAACAGGTTCCCGTCTACGCTCTTATGCCTTTGCTGTATTAACACGTAAGGAATATTCAAAAGCAGAATTGATTGAAAAATTGGCTACATGGGCGATGCACCGTGAAGAAGTGATTAAACTGGTTGAAGAGCTTTCAGCACAAAACTATCAGAGTGATCAACGTGTGGCTGAGATCACTTTATCGAGCCAAAAGCGTAAAGGCAAAGGCCCTAATCGCATTAAACTGGCGCTTAAAACTAAAAAAATTGACACTGGTTTAATTTTAGAAGAACTGAAAGAAACAGATTGGGTCGAACAAGCCTATCAACTCAAAGTTAGAAAGTATGGAACTGAGGTCGCAACAGATCCAAAACTAAAAGCCAAACAAATCCGTTTTTTAATGTATCGTGGCTTTGAAATGGACGCGATTATGAAAGCGATTTCTAGAAAAGTGGAAGATTAAACGGCTATTTACCTGCACTAGCCTACACATGATTGATCTATCATCTAGCTATATCAAGAAAACGTAAACAGGCTTATGATCTATTAAATCTTAGATGCTAAAATCTAATTTACTGTAGCTCATAAGCTGACCAAGGGATGCCTAAGTTACCTTTATGTAGTGTCATCTTAAAACCACCATCAACACTCGTATTATAGTATTCACTAGATCTTACTTTGAGACGTCGCACCTCACCATCAAACATTCGAACATCCAAATAATAACTTGGATATCTATTTCTTCTCGTACCGCTCTCACTCTTCTCCTTATTTATGACCTGCACATCTTAAGAACTTAAAATACTGTTATCATTTATGTTATACACAATACCTACCAAACTCACAGAATAAATACCGACAATAGGTAGAGCAAGTGCGATCACCATGATCATTTGCCGCTTCATTTTTTGAGCAAACTTCTTTTTAAATACAACATATAGAGCTGATAGCAAAAAGCTCATACATATCAATGAATAAAATAAAAAAGCTAAATCGTGGTGCTGGATAATATCCCGTAAAAATAAAATATTGCATGCAAGCATAATTAGAAAAGCCAGCATCTCGGTAGAGATTTTAGCCTTTTGCATATAAACAATATAAAAATTACGATGCTTTGGATAACTAAGATATAGATAAACCAATGCCATACCATGAAATAAAAAATCTGACCAATCAAATATAGTAGCTAAAAAGAAAATAATAACCGTCAATGAATCTAAAATTTTTCTAATTCTTAATGCATATTTTAAATATTTTTGTTGCTGTTCACTGGAAATATTTTTTGTATGTTCTTGTATAAAATTTTGTTCTTGCTCTCGCTTATTGACGGCCTCAATATCTTCAAAATGCGCCATAAACATATTACAAATTCTTTTATATGACTCAAAATCTGAACTAATATTGACAACTTGATGATGCTGATCGACCAACAATAGACGACTTCTTTTTTAAAATGTAAGATTTGGTAGCCTTTTATTTCACTATAGAGTACTTTTTTGACTGAAAAAACTTTACGATAGAGAAGATGGTCTTCATTAAAAACAATTTCGGTATTTATACTTTCCAACAACAAATAAAAAATACAGAATAAAACACACAAGCAAGATAGAAAAATACCTACGACAATATAATTTGAGAATCCATTTGAAATAAAATATAGATTTGAGAAATAGATAAAAATAATGGTAATTGCAAAAAATAGAAGAATACTTTTCACTTTCTCAGAGGATTCAATACTTACGACTAGACCTGCATCAATGCCATAGTAATCTTTCATTTTTATTCTTATATATTTATAAATATGGTGGCAACCCTACCAGCAAGCCTTCGGCACATCATATTTCTACTACCGTTGCTACCTTCCGGTCCTGGCGGGGTTCGTAGAGTACAATTGCGAAGTAACCGGCAGGGCTACCATTGCAAGAACAGAGTATAGAGATTTTTCCCTAAGTTGCAAGCCTATAAACGACTTTTCAATAAGTATTTCATTCAATTGACTATTTATAAAACAAAATCAAGAAAAATCGCTCATTTTTTGGTAACGACTAGGCTACATTCATTTACCTAAATATACGACAACAATGTAAAAGGTTATTGCAATTCATAACGTTGCCGTTTTTAATGAGGGAAATGAATTTTGTTTGATGTGTCCCCCATCAAAGCCTTATAACACGGATATTTTATGATGCTAAAGAAGCATAGCCTATGTGCCCTCACCCTACTTTGCACAACGCCTGTTTTCGCCAATATTCCAATTGAATCTCGCGGCTTAAGCCAAGCAACGAACAATAGTGTCAATCCAACCAGCGTCGCAGTAGACACAGGTGCGAGTGCAACAGCAACCAATATTAATTGGCAAATCATGCAAAAGAACCAACAATTAGAAAGTGATTTGCGTAGCTTACGCGGTAAACTTGAAGAGCAAGACAACGAGATCGCTCAACTCAAACATGAGTTGGAAAATCGTTACGCTGACCTAGATCAACGCTTAGAGTTACTTCAGCAAAAAGTAGACCCTGAAGCGAGTACCACAACGGAGGATAACCAACAGGATACTCCTCCCAGTAACACCACAATCACCAACCCCAGCAGTAACACAACCGCAGCCGCAGTAAACAAAGCACCTGTAGTGGTCAGTACACAAAACACATCAGAGCCATCTGAGCTAGAAAAAGCCGCGTATACTGTCGCATTGGATGCCTATAAGCAAGGTGGTGCGAAGAAAGCGATTGCACCCATGCAAAATTTTATTAAAAACAATCCCAACAGTGTTTACATCAGCAATGCATATTTCTGGTTAGCGGAATTTAATTTAGCGATTGAACCTACCAACTATGCAGAAGCGAAAAAGAACTACGGGATTGTGGCAAACCAATACCCAAACTCTTCGCGCGCACCTCGAGCCGTCTATCAACTCTATAATATTACCAAAGAAGTGGATAAAAACTCGACTCAGGCCAACCAATACAAAGCCAAACTTCTTAAGCAATATCCCAAGTCTGAAGAAGCCTCTTTCTTTAAAAAATAATTTTCCTACAGATATAAAAAAAGACACGCGAAGTGTCTTTTTTTATCTTTGGATTAAACTTAACGCACAATGCCACGCTCTGACTGTTCTAAGGAGTCAATGAGCAATTGTACCTCAGCGACTTCAGGCAAAATTTCTGCACGGATACGTTCTAAAGCCTGCTCTGTCGTCAAACCTTCTTTATAGATCAGTTTAAATGCTGTACGTAAACCTTGAATCACATTTTTAGACCAACCTTTACGACGCATACCTTCAACATTCATCGCAAAAGCATGTGCAGGATTACCAGAAACCATCACATAAGCAGGTACATCTTTCACAATCAATGATGCACCACCAATCATGCTATAAGAATCAATCTTACAGAATTGGTGTATACCCGAGTTACCGCCGACAATCACATAGTCACCTACGTGAACATGGCCAGCCACGCCGACGTTGTTTGCAAAAATATTATGATCACCGACCACACAGTCGTGCGCAATATGCGTATTTACCATCAATAAATTATGGCTACCAATCTTGGTTATACCGTGATCCTGAACCGTGCCACGGTGTAAACTACAATGTTCACGAATTTTATTATGGTCACCAATTTCTAACCAGGTTTCTTCACCTGCATATTTTAGATCTTGGCAGACCTCTCCCACGCTTGCGAATTGGAAAATTTCATTGTGTTCTCCAATACGCGTATAACCACCGACCACTACGTGCGAATGTAACTGCGTACCTGCACCAATAGTGACATTTGGACCAATAATACAATACGGTCCAATCTTTGCATCTGCTGCAATCACGGCAGATGCATCGATGATTGCTGTTGGGTGAATAAATTCGTTATTGCTCATGATTGCTCTATTTTCTGATGCGAAACCATAATTTCCGCAGATGCTGCTACTACACCGTCAACGGTGGCAATACAATTATATTTGTAAATACCACGTTTCTGCATAACCAATTCTGATTTTAACACCAATTGGTCACCTGCAACGACTTGCTTTTTAAAGCGAACTTTCTCTGCCCCTGCGAACAAGAACAAAGAACCTTCACTTGGTTTCTCATTGTTCATGATGAAACCAAGAATACCTGAAACTTGCGCTAATGCTTCGACAATCAAAACACCAGGCATAATTGGATAATTAGGGAAATGGCCTTGAAGAAATTCTTCATTAATAGACACATTTTTATACGCCACAATTCCATTTTCAGTCACATCAACAACACGATCGACCAATAAAAAAGGATAGCGGTGTGGTAAGTACTCACGAATAGTTTGAATCGTCATTGGCAATTCAGGTTTCGTGAAACTAGTAGAATTCGACTCAGTCATCATATTTCTATTTACGCAATTTAATTGTTGATTCAAGGGACTCAATTTGAGCCTGCATATGATCAAGTTTTTTTACCAATTGGGTCAATGGCACATCTGCTAATTGTCTTAAACGAACAACGGTGCGTTTCCACTTTTGATTTTCAAACAGTCCAATTCCTGAAGAATATGTTCCAGCCACAGAAATATTATTTGTGACCATTGACATTCCAGTTAAAGTGACATTATCAACAATATTTAGGTGCCCTGCAATTGCAGACCCACCACCTACGATGCAATTTTTGCCAATAGTTGTACTACCCGCAATTGCCGTATTGGCAGCAAAAGCTGAATTGGCACCAATTTTAGCGTTATGGGCGATTTGCACAAGGTTATCAATAATGACACCATCTTCCAAAATTGTGTCATCCAATGCACCGCGATCAATACTACAATTTGAACCAATCCGTACATCATTTCCAATGATGACTGAACCCAATTGAGCAATTCGATGCCATTTCCCTTGATAAGGGGCAAAACCAAAACCCTCACTACCAATCACAGTATTGGCATGAATACGGACACGATCACCAATTTTGCATGACATCAAATTTACATGCGATTCAATTAAACCACCGCGGCCAATTTCAACCCCATCATGTATGCTGACATGTGAATGGATAATCGTGTCATCGCCAACAACGCAATTTTCACCGATGACCACATAATGACCAATATAAGCAGTATCTGAGATGATTGCTGATGGATGTATCTGTGCAGTGCTTTCTATACCCTGCTCAGTGTGTTTAACCTCAAAAGCATGGGTTAAAATGGCAAAGGCTAAATAAGGATTGGCAACAACAATAAAGTTTTGATGTTCAACCAAGTGATCCTTCAGATCAGCTGTAACAATAAATGCTCCAGCTTTAGACTGCTGTGCTTGCTCTAAGTACTTTTCACCATTTACAAATGCAAGATGTCTAGATTCTGCTGAATCTAGACTTGCTAATCCCTTAAGGATTAAATCAGCTTGACCTACACACTCACCTTGGACTAAACGAGCAAGATCTTCTAAGCGATACTGTTGAGGATTCATTGATTACTTAATTGCGTTAACCTTTTGAATCATTTTATCAGTTAAATCATACTTAGCGTCATAGGCAAGTGCTGAGTTTTTATTCAAAACAACATCTAATTGATTTTCTTTACGCAATTGTTCAGCAACTTGCTTCACTCGACCATCAAATACACTACGTACTTGCTGAATAGAGCTTTGCACACTGCTTTGCATGGTTTGCTGCAAAGTATTGAACTCGTTCATTTTGGTTTGATACTGAGTCACCATTTTTTGCTTATCCGTAGCGCTCAGCTTATCACCTGTTTGTAAACGCTGTTGTAAGTCTTGAAGCTCTTTACTAAGTTGATCAAGCTTCGTACTCTGCGGTTGAATTTTCTGTTGAAAACTCGAATTTTGCTGTTTTAAATAGATGCTATTTTCAACAACACGCTCAAGATCCACAACACCATAGCCAGCAGCATTCACCACTGTAGAGGTTAGCGCTGTAAGTGTTAAAGCTGTAAGAAGTTTTTTCATATTTATATCTTTCATGGAGAGAAAAGATCGACTTTAGAAGGTACGACCGATTTCAAATTGAATGTTCTTTGTTTCGTCGCCTTCTTTATCATTCAATGGATATGCATAGCTGAGAGACAATGGACCAATCATGGTAATCCAAGTAAAGCCAACGCCCACGCTATAACGCATGTTATCAACATCGAAACCGAAGTTGTCTTTACAATATTGCTTAGAGTCTACATCGGCACCATTCACATAAATGGTTGAACTCGATACATTACATTGAGTATCAAAAACTTGTGCACCTTCAGCAAACAGCACTGGACGGACTTGACGTGTCCAATCCCCTTTAAATGGTAAAGGCAAAGCCAATTCTGTACCAAATTGAATCAGCGCATTACCACCGACTTCTTCAGGGTCATAATCAACATCATCAGATTCACTGTACGTTACACCTGGATACTTTGGACCTAATGTGCTGTTGTCATAACCACGGACTGAACCAAAACCACCTGCATAGAAGTTTTTATAGAATGGTAAGTCATTACCATAGCCTAACTTACCATAACCGCGAAGTACGAAGTCTTTGCCTAATGGGAAGTACGCCTGAGCATCATAAGTCAGTTTTTGATATTCAACATCACTACCTGGTAAGGCAATTTCACCATTTACACGATGCGACATACCAGATGTAGGGAATACTGGACGGTTTAAGGTGTTATATGACCAACCTAAGTTTAAGTTATACGTTAAGAAATCACCCTTAAACTCGTTATCAAATGATTCTGTTGCAGAACACTCACTAGTTGTCTCATCCCAATTCGCATCTGGACAATATGACCCTTTACTACCCGTTGCCTTTCCACCATTTGCCAATAAATAATCACGTACATAGGTCGATACATACGGACCTGTAGTCACTTCAGTTTGGTCAATGTTTAAACCTGCACTGATGCTTTGGTTTTCATCAATTGGATAACCGAAATTGATACCACCACCAAAACTATCCGTCACATAGTTGTTGACGTTATAGTCTTCATCCAACTTGGTTTTACGGTAGTACATGTTATAACCACGACGTACACCATCAATCGTAAAGTACGGATCGGTCACACTTAGGTTGTAGTAATCTTGTGTTTCTGAGCGTGATAAATCAATAGCAACAGAGTTACCTGTACCCATGAAATTAGTTTGACTTAGACCCGCTTGGAAGGTTATACCGCCGCTTTGCGAGAAACCAACTGCTAAAGTACTGGTACCTGAGTGCTGTTCTTCAACATTAATATTTAAATCAACTTGGTCGGCTGTGTTCGGAACACGTGCAGGCTTGATATCTACAGTCTTAAAGAAGCCTGTACGCTCTAAACGAACTTTAGATAAATCAATTTTCTCATTACTTGCAAGTGCACCCTCCATTTGGCGCATTTCACGACGTAATACTTCATCCGCAGTTTTCGTGTTGCCGGTAAAGTTAATACGACGCACAGTTACTTGCTGACCTGGATTCACATAATAATTTAAATCCACCAGATGAGTTTCTTTATCGATCTGAGGTACGACGTTCACTTCTGCATAGTAATAACCTGCATTACCGTATTTACGTAGAAGCAACTGTTTAACCGCATTCACTTTTTCTTGCGAATAGATATCGCCATCTTTATATATTTGTAAAGCTTTCAGCTCTGCTGGGGTGTATAAAGCATCGCCCAAAAATTTGGTTTCGCCAAATTTAAACTGTTCGCCTTCATCCACTGAAACTTCAACAAAAATATTCTTTTTATCTTCACTTAAATTTAAGCTTGAGTGATTGATATTAAAGTTGATATAGCCTTTGTTTAAATAAAGTGCACGTAAAGACTCTAAACTTGCAGCCATCTTTTCACGTGCATAACGGTCATTACGTGAAATAATGGACGTCCAACCACTCTCTTTTACTGCAAACGCTTGTTCAATTTCGCTTTCTTTAAATACGGTATTACCAATAATATTGATATCTACAACTTTTGCAGCCTTACCTTCAACAAACTCGATAGTGAGGTCTACACGGTTATTCGGCTTCGCTGTTGTCACAACTTTTACATCAGCATCATAACGACCTTGCTGCATGTACTGTTGTTCAAGCTCAGACTCAACCGTCTGTAGCGCTGATTTTTTCAGCACTTCACCTTCGGTAATCCCCATCTTCTTCAAGCCTTCTTCCAAGGCCTCTTTAGGAATGAGTTTATTACCTTTAAATTCAACTTTAGAAATCAGTGGGCGTTCGACAACTTTGAAAACCAGCGTATCACCCTGCTTTTCTGTTTTAATGTCATCAAACAAACCTGTTGCATATAAACTACGAATGGCATTGGCAAGTGCTGCATCGCTCACACGATCCCCACTATTCAACGGAATCATTCCATAGACATTTGCTGGCGTTAAACGAACAAGTCCATCAACCTTAATATCACGTACTATATAATCTTCTGCTGCATATACTTGTTGTACTGTTGCCATAGCACTGATGAGCGCCAAAGGCATAAATAAATGTGTGTGCTGCATGCCAGTTTTTTCCGATGTAAAATTTAATTCCGTATCTACGCTTTTTTACAAACGCATAAAATCATTGAATAGTGCCAAAAGCATCATACTTCCGAGCAATACCATACCAATTTTTAAACCAACCAATTGTATTTGTTCAGAAACAGGTTTACCACGTATTAGTTCTATAAAATAATAGACCAAATGTCCACCATCAAGCATAGGAATAGGCAATAAATTTAATATCCCTAAACTTACACTCATCAATGCCATAAATGAGATAAAAGTTTGCCAACCCATTTCCGCACTTTGTCCTGCGACTTTGGCAATCGTGATCGGTCCTGATAGGTTGTCTAGACCAATCAAACCGCGCACCATTTTTACAATCGAGTTCAAAATCATACTCGACAGTTGACCGGTTTTATCTACCGCCATCATGAAGGCTTCGGCAGGATTATATTGTATCGTTTGTTTATATTCTGTAGGAATACTGATTTTCCCAGGGTCACTTTGTACACCTAAGACACCAGAAACCTTGCCCATATTGTCGCGTTTACCTTGTGGCATCACTTCAACTTGTACCAATTGATTTTGGCGAAGCACATCAATTTTTAACAATTTCTCAGGTGAAGCTTGAACCACTTGAACCACATCAAACCAATCATTCATCTTAATGCCATCAATCGCGACAATTTTGTCACCTTGTTGCATACCCTGACGAATGGCTGCACCATCTTCGCTCAACTTAGTCACGACCGCAGGAATTTTAGGTCGATAAGGCGTAAAACCCAGAACATCAAGCGGAGACTGTGTTTGATCTTTCAAGAAGTTTTGAATAGGCAAACTAAATGTCTTAACTTGTCCCGCACGTTCGGCCTGAATTTGGATTGATCCCGTTTCACCTACACGATCAACCAAGGCAAAATTCAACTTTTCCCAAGTGGGTGTCGTTAAGCCATCAACAGCGGTAATTTTATCGCCCACTTGCATTTGAACTTGTGCTGCAGGTGTATTAGGTAGCACTTTACCCACACGTGTATTCAACTGCTCTTGTGCAGGCAAAAACAAAATCCAAAACAGAAAGATTGCAAATACCAAGTTAATCAATGGGCCGGCTGCAACAATTGCGATACGCTTCCAAGGTGACTGACGATTAAATGCTTTGGGCGCATCCTCTTCAGCAACATCACCTTCACGCTCATCCAGCATTTTGACATAACCACCCAAGGGCAATGCCGAAAGCTGATATTGAATACCTGACTTTTTAGAAGTCCACTTTAAAACCGTTGGCCCAAAACCAATGGAATAAACTAAAACTTTTACGCCCAATTTACGCGCAACAAAATAGTGCCCAAACTCATGTATTGCAATAAGTGGGCCTAAAAGCAAAATTGCCGCAACAATCATAAACAAGGCGCTCATGCTTAAATTCCTATATTCACCACATATTGCTGAGCAACATGACGTGCGTTTTGATCGGCTTCTAAAATAACATCAAGTTGTGTTGCTGCTTGATGTGGGATGGTATTCAAAGTGTGTTCAACAATAGCAGGAATACCCATAAACCCCACCTGTTGATTTAAAAATGCAGCAACCGCAATTTCATTGGCTGCATTTAAAATCGCTGGGGCTGTGCCCCCAGTTTTCATCGCTTGACGTGCCAAGCTTAATGCAGGGAATCGATGCGTATCTGGCGCTTGAAAATCCAACTGATGATTTTTAAATAAATCTAAAGCTGGAACATGGGTTTGAATACGCTCAGGCCATGCCAACGCATGTGCAATCGGCGTACACATATCAGGATTTCCCATTTGCGCCAATGTTGAACCATCCACATATTGCACCATGGAATGAATAATACTCTGCGGATGCACAACTACTGTAACAAAATGTTCTTCGATTGAAAAAAGATGACAAGCTTCAATTAGCTCTAACCCTTTGTTCATGAGGGTCGCCGAATCAACCGAAATTTTCTGCCCCATGGACCAATTCGGGTGTTTGCACGCCTGTGCAGGCGTTACATTGTGTAATTCATCTAAACTATGTTTTAGAAATGGCCCGCCGGATGCAGTCAGAAGGATACCAGACACTCCAAGTTTCGGCTTTCCGTGACGCTCAGCTTGTAAATAGGTCTGGGGCAAGCATTGAAAGATTGCATTATGTTCAGAATCTACAGGAAGTAAAAGAGCCTGATGGTCATGAGCAGCTTGCATCATGATGTCACCCGACATCACCAGCGCTTCTTTATTTGCCAAAAGGACACGCTTTCCTGCTTTTACCGCTGCTAGCGTCGGCATTAAACCTGCCGCACCAACAATCGCCGCCATTACCACATCCACTTCTGGATGTTCAGCAACTGCGATGAGGCCTGCCTCATCCGCCAAAATTTCAATGTTTTGTAAATTAGCTGCGACTAGAAGCTGGCGCAGTTCATCTACTTTGGCTTGAGGTACAACTGCAATTTCAGGTTGAAACTGCTGACAAATATCGACAAGTTCTTGCATCCGACTATGTGCCGTAACAGCAAACACAGTGTAGTGTTCAGCATGTTGTTGCAATATTTTTAAGGTGCTCTGCCCAATCGAACCGGTAACACCCAAAATACAAACAGATTGAGACATTTACAAATCTACGCCAATAAGTTTTAACACATATACACCCGCAGCAAAGATAGGTGCCGCAGCCAGTAGCGAGTCAATACGATCCAATACCCCACCATGCCCTGGCAAAATACGACCTGAGTCTTTAATTCCAGCACGACGTTTAATCATAGACTCAAACAAATCACCGAGCACCGAGCTAAATACAGTCACTACAGATAAAATAAGAAATAATAAATGCTGTGCGTACGTTAGGTCTAAATAGAGGATTTCAACAGCGACCACAATGATCATGGCCGTAATCACACCACCATAGAGACCTTCCAACGATTTATTTGGACTCACTTCAGGTGCAAGTTTACGCTTACCCAGTTTACGCCCAACAAAGTATGCCCCGCTGTCAGCACCCCATACCAATAAAAACAGGTACATCAGCCACCATGGAGACATCTTCCAGAGTGCAAAAATAGCAGTCACAGCCGAAGATATCAGAACAATCCCAACCACTTTAAGGGTTGAATTATACCAAGCATCATAATTTGGATAGGATTTAACCCAATACAGACTGAGCAACCAGCATAGAATAGAGGCAGCCCAAAGTAGAAGTGCAATATCATTAAAGTATAAGGCAAGTGTAGCAAGGCCAGCACTTAGTAAACCAAAACCCCATGCTAGAGGTTTATTAACATTTTTTGTTGTACGGGGCATGAGTTTAAACCACTCATAGCCTGCAACCCCTGCCGCAATAATCATCAGCACAAACATTGGATAGTGTGACTGGGTTGCAAACATACAACTCAGTACAACGGCCACCAAAACCAATGCGGTTATAATCCGCTCTAACATTTATTAGTTCTCAATTTTATCTTGTAGAATTTGTTCCGTCGTTTTTCCGAAACGACGTTCACGCCCACCAAATACAGCCAAGGCGTCATCAAACTCTTCTACACTAAACTCTGGCCAAAGAGTCGGAGTGAAGTAAAGCTCTGCATAAGCTGCTTGCCACAACATAAAGTTCGATAAACGAAAATCCCCACCTGTACGAATCAATAGATCTACAGCGGGTAAATCACTCAAACTTACGTATTGGCCAAAAACATGTTCATCAATTTGCTCAGGATCTAACGCGTGAGATTGAACAGCAAGTGCAATCTGCTTAGCCGCATTCGCCATATCCCACATCCCACCGTAACTAATTGCGATGGTCAAAGTCATCTTGTCGAAATTAGCAGTGTCTTGTTCGGCATGCAACATTAAGTCACGCAATTGCGGAGATAATTTATAACGATCACCAATAAAACGTAAGGACATTTGATATTGATGCATACGAGGCAGCTGTTCATGAATCGTGTCTTCCAACAGTTTCATGAGCAAATCAACTTCAGCTTGAGGGCGCTTCCAATTTTCACTCGAAAAAGCAAAAACGGTTAATGCTTGAATATTTCTTTTTCGACAATGCTCTACAATCGGGTCAAGGACATTTTTTCCTTCACGGTGACCATCGCCCTTTTGCATTGCATTTTTTTTGGCAAAACGATTGTTGCCATCCATGATGATGGCAACATGTTTTGGAAGAGTAAGCTTATCTTCTGAATCGGTCATTATACAAGTTAGACCTTCAACAACTCAGCTTCTTTATTCGCAAGACGTTTGTCGATTTCAGCAACAAACTTATCTGTGATTTTTTGAATATCATCAGATGCACGACGCTCATCATCTTCAGAAATTTCTTTTTCTTTCAACAATGCTTTGATGTCGCCCAGTACATCACGGCGAATATTACGTACTGCAACTTTTGCATTTTCAGCTTCGTTACGCGCAACTTTTTGCATGTCACGACGTGTTTCTTCCGTCAATGCAGCCATTGGAACACGAATCGCATCAGCTGTAATTGGGTTTAAGCCCAAATCTGATTCACGGATGGCTTTATCAATTGCTGCAACCATCGTGCGCTCAAATGGCTGAATCAACAATGTACGCGAGTCTTCAACACCCACGTTTGCCACTTGGTTTAATGGCACATCTGAGCCATAGTAAGGAACCATTACCCCGTTTAAGATAGATGGATGCGCACGTCCTGTACGAACCTTGGCAAAACCGTGTTCTAACGAGTCAAGTGACTTGTTCATACGGTCTTCTGCGTCTTTTTTAAGATCGTTAATCATGTGATCTTCCTTACTTAATTCGAAAAGATATAAATTCTAAAATAGCGTGTAGTATAAAGAGCTTTCGAGGTCACGTACATTAGTTCGTTACGTGAGTACCCTCTTTTTCGCCCATAACCACTGAAAGCAATGAACCAGCTTTGTTCATGTCAAAGACTTGAAGCGGCACATTGTGGTCACGACACAAGCAAATCGCGGTTAAATCCATCACACCCAATTTCTCATCTAACACTTGGTCAAAAGTTAAGGTGTCATATTTAACGGCATCATCGTATTTGCTTGGGTCTTTGTTGTAGACACCATCAACTTTCGTTGCTTTTAGGATCAGGTTGGCTTCAATCTCGATACCACGTAAGCATGCTGCTGTATCTGTGGTAAAGAACGGGTTACCTGTACCTGCGACAAACACACAAACTTCACCTTGTGTTAGGTGACGAATCGCATCACGACTTGAGTATGATTCAACCACAGCACCAATTGGCAATGCTGACATCAAACGGGTTTTGATATTACGACGTACCAAAGCATCACGTAATGCCAAACCATTCATCACGGTTGCAAGCATACCCATTTGATCACCCGTTACACGACCAACCAAACCATCTTTTTGTAATTGACTACCGCGATATAAATTACCACCACCCACAACAATCCCGACTTGCACACCCAAACCCACCAAGTGCGCAATTGCCAAAGACATTTGATCAAGTACTTGAGCATCAATACCCATATCTTTATTTCCAGCCAATGCTTCGCCAGAAAGTTTCAGTAAGATGCGTTCAAAACGTGGTTTTTTAGAATCCAACATCGCAATAACTCCAATATCTAAATTTTAAAATTTTATTTGTGTCTTAATTCGATTTAATCGAAATCAATTGTGCATACAGATCATATTCATCTGCATCGGTAATTTCGACTTCTAACAAATCGCCTGATTTAATCTGGCTTTTATCAATATCTTCCACAAAGACATTGCCATCAATTTCAGGAGCATCTGCGTATGAACGTGCAATCGCAACTGGAAATTCTTCATCCAGCTCATCGACCAGCACCGTCATTTTCTGACCAACACGCTTTTGAAGTTTTGCAGCAGAAATCGCCTGTTGCACTTCCATAAAGCGTTCATAACGCTGTTGCTTAATCTCTTCTGGCACGTGATCTGGCAAGTCGTTTGCTGTTGCACCTTCAACAGGTGAATAGGTGAAGCAGCCTACGCGATCAAGTTGTGCTTCTTTCAACCACTCAAGTAAGATTTCAAAATCTTCTTCAGTTTCGCCAGGGAAACCCACAACGAAGGTTGAACGAATTACTAAGTCAGGACATTTTTCACGCCACAGCTTTAAACGCTCAAGTGTATTTTCACTATGCGCAGGTCGTTTCATCAGTTTTAGAACTTTTGGACTTGCATGTTGGAATGGAATATCCAAATAAGGCAAAATTTTGCCTTGTGCCATCAAGTCAATCACTGCATCCACATGTGGATATGGATAGACATAGTGCAAACGTACCCAAATACCGAGTTGACCTAAGGCCTCACACATGTCATAGAACTTTGTCTTAACAGGTTGACCATTCCAAAAGTCTAATTTGTATTTGGTATCGAGGCCGTAAGCAGAAGTATCTTGGGAGATAACGAGTACTTCTTTTACACCGGCACGTTTAAGCGCAGCCGCTTCTTCTAAAACAGAACCGACTGGGCGAGACACTAAGTCACCACGCATACTTGGAATAATGCAGAAGGTACAACGATGGTTGCACCCTTCTGAGATTTTTAAGTACGCATAATGCTTCGGCGTTAAACGAATCCCTTGTTCTGGAACAAGGTCAATAAATGGGTTGTGTTTTGGTGGCTCAGGCACGTATTGGTGCACGGCTTCCATCACTTCTTGATATGCAGCCGCCCCTGTCACTTTTAAGACATTTGGGTGCATTTGGCGAATTTTGTCTTCGTCTTTACCTAGGCAGCCCGTAACAATTACACGACCGTTCGCACTCATGGCTTCGCCAATGGCATCTAAAGACTCTTGCACTGCAGATTCAATAAAACCACAGGTATTTACAACAACTAAATCCGCACCATCATAATCTGATGCTACATCATAACCTTCAGTCTTCAACTGAGTTAAAATTCGTTCGGAATCAACCAATGCCTTAGGACAACCTAAAGAAACAAAACCGACTTTGGGGGATTTCATGAATCTGCGCTCCACTAGAATGCGCGTATTGTATGTCTTTTCTGTTTATAAAAACAGATCGATTCCACACTCTTTGTTTAATGCACCAAAATAAAACCAACACTGTAGTAGAATCAACGTAACGCACCATTTTAAGTCACTTTCAGTTTACTTGATTTTTAGAATCCGCTATATCTTTAGCTAATCGTTCATTTACAGCGCATTCCGCAAAAAAAGTGTGCTCATTTCACTATACAAAATCAAAGTTGGCGTGCATTTTGCTTTATTTGCATCAATTCAGTCCGCTATTTGGAACGATTAATGCTTTATCAAGATGCCATTGCGCTATTTTAATACAGGATACATTCGCTAATGGATCACCCTATTTCTATCGACTATCGCCTTTTAGTGGACAATTTGACCACTGCGATTTTATTGGTCGACAGTAAATTAAATATTTTTTACTTAAATTCCTCTTGCGAAGCATTATTTGATATCAGTCTTTTACGTGCCTCTGGCCAACCAGCGCTTAATTTACTCCATGCACCCAATGATGAGTTCAATACAGAAGAAGCTCTTCTCAATACTTTAAACTCGGGACAACACTACACCCGCCGTGAAGCCATCATTAAGGTCAACTTTAAAGATATTCATGTTGACTATACCGTGTCACAGCTAAATTCAAATAAACCCTACCATCCTTTGCTTTTAATTGAGATCAATCCGATTGATCGGATGCTCAAAATTTCCAAGGAAGAAAACTTCTTACAACAACATCAGGTTGCACGCCAACTGATTCGTGGTGTTGCACATGAAATTAAAAATCCGTTGGGCGGAATTCGCGGCGCTACACAACTGTTAGCGCGTAGCCTCAATGATCCGCAATATAGCGAGTTCACCGACATTATTATCAGTGAAGTCGATCGCTTACGTAATTTAGCAGACACCATGCTTGGTTCTCGTCAGCTCCCAAGTTATGAGTTGGTCAATGTACATGAACCTTTAGAGCGTGTCCGCTCACTCATTACCAATCAAACCAAAAAGAAAATTAAGATCACCCGTGATTATGATTTGTCGTTACCTGAAGTGATGGCTGATCGTGATCAACTGATCCAAGTCATGTTGAACATTAGCGTTAATGCAGTGCAAGCCATGACTGAAAATAAAGAGTTCTTTGTCGACCATCAACCTGAGCTAATGTTACGTACCCGTATTCAACGTTTAGTGACCATTAATGGTGTCCTGCAACGCTCCGTAGTGCGGATTGATATCGAAGACAATGGTCCAGGCGTTCCAGAAGAAATTTTAGAATCTGTGTTTTACCCGCTGGTCACGGGTCGTGCTAAAGGCACAGGACTAGGTTTAAGTATTGCGCAAAATATTATGCATCAACATAACGGAATGATTGAATGCCAATCTGTTCCCGGAAAAACAACTTTTAGCTTATATATACCTTGGGAGTTAAACCATGTCGCGAAATAAAATATGGGTAATTGATGACGATCGCGCCATGCGCTGGGTGCTGGAAAAAACATTCAAAGAAGAAGGTTTCGACGTCACAAGTTTTGAAGAAGCTCAATCTGCTTTAGACCAGCTCAGTTTAGATGCACCCGATGTAATTTTGACTGATATTCGTATGCCCGGCATTGATGGCTTAACTTTCTTAGCAAAAGTTAAAGCTAACTATCCTGACCTACCTGTCATTATTATGACGGCCCACTCCGACTTAGAGTCTGCTGTTTCAAGTTATCAAACAGGCGCATTTGAGTATTTACCCAAGCCTTTTGACATTGATGAAGCCTTAGCTTTAGTGAATCGTGCGATTTTGCACATTACCAAAATGCAGCAGCAAGAATCGGCAAAAACTGTACCACCGATTCAATCAACCGAAATCATTGGCGAGTCTCCTGCTATGCAGGAAGTCTTCCGCGCAATTGGTCGTTTGTCTCAATCGCACATTACAGTGCTGATTAATGGTGAATCTGGCACAGGTAAAGAGTTGGTTGCGCATGCTTTACACCGCCACTCACCACGGAGCAGTAAACCTTTTATTGCGCTCAACATGGCCGCGATTCCCAAAGACCTAATTGAAACAGAGCTTTTTGGTCATGAGAAAGGTGCCTTTACAGGGGCAAATACCCAACGCCAAGGTCGCTTTGAACAAGCCAATGGCGGAACACTGTTTTTAGATGAAATTGGCGATATGCCTTTCGAAACGCAAACACGTTTACTGCGTGTGCTGGCTGATGGCGAGTTCTATCGCGTCGGTGGGCATATCCCGGTAAAAGTGGATGTACGTATTGTCGCGGCAACGCACCAAGACTTAGAAAAATTGGTACATGATGGTCGCTTCCGTGAAGACTTATATCACCGTCTGAACGTGATTCGCATTCACATTCCAAAACTGGCGCATCGTAGCGAAGACATCCCAATGTTAGCGCAACACTTCTTGGCACGTGCAGGCAAAGAATTAGGCGTCAGCCCTAAAATCCTTCGCCCTGAAACGCAAGAATATATGCAACAGTTGCCTTGGCAAGGCAACGTACGTCAGCTCGAGAACACCTGCCGCTGGTTAACGGTCATGATTACAGGACGTGAAGTTTACCCTGAAGACCTACCGTCAGAGCTGAAGCAAATTCCAATTACCCGCTCAGGTGAAGATGCGCAAGCCGCGCAAAACTTAGATCGGATTGCAGTCCACCATTGGGATGAGTTGTTGGGTCAATGGGCTGTGCAGAAACTAAAAAATGGCGAGATGAAAATTCTCGATATCGCCACCCCAATGTTCGAACGTACATTGATCATTGCTGCGCTGCAACAAACCCGTGGCCGTAAACGGCATGCGGCTGAGTTACTCGGTTGGGGGCGCAACACCCTTACACGTAAACTCAAAGAACTAGGTATGGATACAGCGGATGATGAAAGTGAAGAAGAAGTTTTAGAAAACTAAAAGCAGATTCTACGTGATAGCCAACTCAAATTAAAAGCGCCGCAATGGCGCTTTTATTTATTAAGCCGTAAAACCCAAATAACGTGAATAGCCTTCAACACCAAGTGGTGCTTTTAACATGATAAATTTTGGGTAACTGGCTTGGGTTAACTCTTCAAACATAATCACTTGATCATCATGCGCATGGAGATCATCAACACTGCGCTGCATGGTCGCTTCAAATTCATCTGTGATATATTCGAAACCAATGTCCATTGCAATAAATAAGGTATGTTCACAAGGCTGAACGTATTGTTCCTGAGACCAATCAATTACCTGTTGTTGGCAGTGTGGGCACGCTACAGGATCTGTCGCTTCACAGTCTAGTGGGATCAATTGATAAGTCATAATTTAGCTTTTAAACAAAGATGCTGCGAAGTTTAGCATAGGATAAAGTGCCTAGAATAATCATGTCGACTTTAGAAAAAGCCATTGCACTGGCTGCAACCCAACATGCGGGGCAACTCGATAAGGGCGGACAACCTTACATCTTGCATCCATTACGCCTCATGTTGCAATTTTCCAATCCTACCCTACAAATCATTGCGGTGTTGCATGACATTTTGGAAGACACCGCAACGACTGCTGAAGACTTAGAAGCGCTTGGCTTTAGTGCCGAGATCATTAAATCCATACAAGCACTGACCAAACAAACAGGTGAATCACGTTTGGAAGCAGCTAAGCGCACTACATTAAACCCTCTTGCAACCCAAGTAAAATATGTCGATGTACTCGATAATATGAACCTTTCGCGCATAAACAACCCAACAGCACGCGACTTTGCACGACTTGAAGAATATAAAGAGGTGCTTGAAATACTCAAACAAGCGAAAACTCAGTGAAACCCTTAAAATAACTGAGTATTTTCAATTAAATCTCTACAATTTCAAAATTGACAAACTGCAACGATCACTTTTTAATTAAGCCTATCGTTGCACAAATGGACATGGTGAATGTTAAGCGATTTAGATGATTTTTATTGTTTTGCTCAAGTGGTTGAACATGGTGGTTTTAGCGCAGCCGAACGCGCAACAGATATTCCTAAATCCAAGCTCAGTCGACGCGTGTATAACCTCGAAGAACGATTGGGTGTACGCCTAATTCAACGCAGCTCTCGACACTTCGCAGTGACCGATATTGGCATGAACATTTACCGTCATGCGCAAGTGATGATGAATGCTGCACAAGCCGCACACGACTTGGTCGATCATCTCAGTTTACAACCGCGTGGTGTCATTAAACTCAGCTTGCCTGTATCGATTGCACAAAACGAAATTGCACGTATTTTACCTAACTTCTTAAAAACCTATCCCGAAATTAAAGTGCAAATGATGGTGACCAATCGCCGTGTGGATATTATTAACGAAGGTTTTGATATCGCGCTGCGGGTTCGCTCCAATCTAGACGATGATCCAAGTTTGGTAATTCGTAAATTTGAAAATATCGAGCAGCATTTATTTGCCAGCCAAGCTTACTTAAATGAATTTGGCGAACTGAAACAACCTGAAGATTTAAGCCAACATCATATACTGAGTATGGTTGATGAGCATTTAGATCAACATATCATCGTGCATAATGATGCACAGCAACAAAAGAAAATACGCGTCAATCCTGTAGTGATGGGCTCTGATTTGAGCATGTTGGCTCAACTGGTCCGTAAAAACTGCGGCATTGCCTTACTTCCAGACAGCATCGTACAAGATATGGTGAAAAGTGGTGAGCTGGTTCGTGTCCTACCCGACTGGAAAGCACCACACGGTATTTTTCATGCTGTGTATCCTTCACGTCGTGGTTTACTGCCTGCTGTCCGTGTGTTTATTGACTATTTAATTGAACACCTTAGCTCAAATAAATCACTTTAAACCCTACTCATGCTCAATGACATTGAGCCAATCCATGAGGCAAAAAAAAAGAGCTTAACCGAGGTGGATAAGCTCATAAACTTTCAAAATAAGAAACTACAGCGAGTATCTTGGAAACAATTTTAGTGACAAAATAAAGTCTAGGCCAATAGCTTACATGTATAAGTTTTAATCATATAATATCAAAAACCCGATAAATAAATGGTTTCAAAAATATCAGTTATTGATTTTAAGACTTAATTTAGTTTTTAAGCCACAAAACTAGACCAAAGTCTAAAATTTAATCACCTACAAAACATCAACTTAAATTTCTGGATAACTGCCCGTACCTTCAGGCCAAGGTGATAGTAACTCAAAACCTGTTTCAGTCACGAGTACCATATGCTCCCATTGCGCAGTTAAAGACTTATCTGCAGTCACGACTGTCCAACCATCCTTAAGTTCTTTGACATGCGCTTTGCCCATATTAATCATCGGTTCAATCGTGAACACCATGCCCGCTTTAAGCTGCATCCCCTTACCTGGTTGACCATAGTGCAATACGCTTGGCTGTTCGTGATAAACCTTGCCAATACCATGACCACAATACTCGCGTACCACACTATAACCTTCACGGTGCGCAACTGTTTGAATGGCATAACCAATATCACCAAGCGTTGCACCTTGCTTCACAGCATGAATACCTGCAACCATCGCCTCATAAGTCGTATCGACTAGCTTTTTGGCTTCTGGTTTCACTGTACCCACGTAATACATACGACTGGTATCACCAAAGTAGCCATCTTTAATAATCGCCACATCAATATTAATAATATCGCCATCTTTGAGTACAACATTCGGCGATGGAATACCGTGACAGACCACTTCATTTGGAGAAATACAGGTGGTTTTGGTATAGCCATGATAACCAATATTGGCAGGCGTCACTTTTAAGGTATTTACAATGAAGTCATGACAAATATCATCCAGATATTCAGTCGTAACACCCGGCCTTACATGTTCACCAATCATCGCTAAAACTTCGGCAGCCAAACGACCAGATATACGAAGTTTTTCTACATCTTGTTCAGTTTTTATGCTCACATTTAAGCCACGCATTGAAATATCCTCAATTATGAAGTCGCAAGTATAGACCTTTTCTCAATATTTTTGTTCAAACTTAAATCTTAGGGTAGCCTCCAACAACCGGCCTTTAAAAAATTTGTGTAATTTTAAAGCATTTGCACTACAACTTTTAATTTAGGAAAAATAGCGCCTCAAGCTTTTAATATTTATAATTTTTCTATTTTAAAATGGATAATCAATCACATATATCAACCTATTTTTTACAAGTTGATATATTCACTTTTCATCTTATAAAAAAATTTAATACTACCCATGAAATAAATTAGCCAAAAAAACACTTATGCACTAAAATCGTCCCCTTTGTTCAACTCGATCTCCCTTTTATGACAAGTCTGCGTACTCGGGATATTGTTGCTTTGGGTTTTATGACTTTCGCACTCTTCATTGGTGCGGGCAACATTATCTTTCCACCGATTGTGGCTCAACAAGCGGGTGAGCATGTATGGCTAGCAGCTTTTGGTTTCTTAATCACTGCTGTGGGCTTACCTGTAATCACCATTATTGCGCTGTCACGTGTCGAAGGTTCGATTCAAATTTTAAGTTCACCTTTGGGTAAAATAGCCAGCCTGATTTTAACCATTACGTGTTACCTAACTGTCGGGCCACTCTTTGCGACACCACGTACTGCAACCGTTTCTTATGAAATTGGTTTTTCATCTTATCTTGGAACATCAAGCAGTAGCTTGCTGATCTACAGTGCAATCTACTTTAGTGTAGTCACCCTCATTTCACTGTATCCAAACAAGATTTTAGACACGGTTGGTTATGTACTCTCGCCACTGAAGATTTTATCTTTAGCCATCCTTGGCATTGCGGCGATGATGATTCCAACGGGTTTCGTTCCGCCAGCCATCAATAATTATGTCGACAGCCCTGTTTCTGAAGGTTTTGTAAATGGTTATTTAACCATGGACACTTTAGGCGCTTTGGTTTTTGGTATTGTGATTATTCAAGCCATTCGTTCACGCGGTGTCAGCAACCCTAAACTGATCACGCGTTATGCGGTTATTGCGAGTATCATTTCTGGTATTGGTTTAACTGTAGTTTATCTCAGCTTATTTAAACTTGGCCTTGGAAGCCATGAAGTCGCAGCAAATGCGAGCAATGGTGCAGTGATCCTGCATGCATATGTTCAACATGCATTTGGTGACTTAGGTTCTATTTTCCTTTCTGCCATGATTTTTATTGCGTGTATGGTCACTGCGATTGGCCTGACCTGTGCTTGTGCTGAATATTTCAGTTCGATCACTAAAATTGGCTATAAAGTTTGGGTTTTCATTCTGATTGGTTTCTCTTTCATTATTTCAAACTTAGGTTTAACCAAACTCATCGCCTTTTCAGTGCCTGTTTTAAGTGCAATTTATCCACCTGCAATTGTGGTGATTATGCTGAGCTTTGGCTGGAAATTCTTTAATCATCCTCGACGAGTGATTGCACCTGTTACCGCAGTGTCTTTGGTCTTTGGTATTCTAGACGGTTTAAAAGTTGCAAACTTTGAACTACCTTATGCACTGACTCACTTACCTCTTGCAGAACAAAACCTTGCATGGCTTATTCCATCATTAGTGGTTTTTGCAATTGCCGTTGTAATCGACAAAGTGAAAAAGTAAGCAAAAACTGATGTTGTTAAAGTCTGGTTTTACCCAAACCTGATTTTAAGCATGATCAATATTTGTCACATTTTATCCAAATGGACACATATTGTTTCATTTCTTTATACATCAGTTTTGTACATACTGACACATTTCATATACACCGCTAAAGTCGTATATCAACACCTTCATATCTCTTATAAATTTAATATTAGAAAATAAAAAATTCTTTAAAGCCTGTCCTAGCAAGCCATTCATGGCATCAATATTGCTTTATACAATCTATGTATAAGCTTACATGCATCATTCATTTGTCACCTTATACGGTAACGAAATACTATTTATTCACTAAAAAAATGCTACACACATATTTTCTGATTGGTATAGCATAATTTCTCTGAAAATAGTTGTTTTTGCTCTTGATCAACGCAAGTTTTAGCAGTACAACATTAAGAACTAATCCGACTAAACACATTGGTTTTTAGTCAAAAACTCAAGGAGGGATGGAGATGTTATCATTACATTTCAACAAGCAAGTCTTCATTAACGCTCTGAAGGCAAACAAGAATATGGTGACGTATTTAAGTACCACCATTGCCCTAATGGTCATTATGATCATGCATGGCTTAATTCAAGGTAACCTTAAAGCTGAATATTTTGCTTACGCTATCGTCGTATCATTTGCCTTTTATTTATGGGCAGTCGTCGATCAAAAATTCCGAAAGGCCACACAGTCAATTGACTAGCAAACAGGTGGATGATTAGTCATCCACCTTTGTAAAAGTATAAAAATTAAAAAAACTATAAGAACAACTTAAAATAAACCTAAAAACATTCCCCACAACAAGCCTAACGTCGCCACAATTTCCCCCACAACCAATGCCATCATTGCCATTAGCATAATTGATTTGGGTAAAGTCCATTTGCCTAAAACATGCGGACTACGGAACTGGTTATTGGTGTCTTGCAATAACCCATGCACAATATAGCTCAGTATAGAGAAGCTAAAAAAGAATAAATTGATTCCCACAAACAGTATGTTCACAGGCTCTGTCCAGACTGAAATTGCGGCCATTAACGCAATAATTAAACTTGCAGGTGCATATAACAAACTGCTGCGGTGGGCGATATCAACATAATAGTGCGCGCGAAACTGCGGTGAATGGCGTATTTGTGCATATTTCCATACCCCTGTCAGCATCCCAACAAATAGAAAAATCCCACTAAATAAAAGTGCAAATTTTACCGACATATCTAATTCAACAAACTGCATGTGTTTTCCTTTTTTATTTTCACCCTATTCTATACAGATCTACTTGACTTCAAAGTCATAGATTAGACCAGTTTCTTTTTGGAACTTAGATAGAGTAGAAAAAAATTCAATGCTTAACCGATTATGCAAAATTACGAAACTTTAGCTATTACCTGCTCTGACCATTATTCACTCAGTGGACGCTTTTATGCAGCCCAAGGTACACAACAAGCCCTACCTGTTTTAATCTGCCCTGCCACAGGTATTACCCAGCAGTTTTACCACCATTTTGCATCATGGCTTACAGAACAAGGCTATGCCGTTTTGGTTTTTGACTTTCGCGGCATTGGTGAGTCTTTGCATGAACCACTGAAAAAGTCGAAAGCCAGCATCGTGCAATGGGGGCAATTGGATATCCCAGCGGCGATGGAGGTATTATTGAATAAGACCCAAGCGAAACAAGTGATTTTGCTAGGTCATAGTGCAGGCGGGCAACTTTTAGGCATTAACCCAAACTATGAAAAAGTCGCAAAAGTCGTTGCTGTTGCAGGATCAACAGGCCACGTAAAAGATTTGAAAGGTCGTACCAAACTCTTGGCTCCTGTGATGTTTAAACTGATCTTTCCTATTGCACGTTATACCTTAGGTTATGGGCCGACCAATGCCATTGGCATGGGCGAAAACCTACCCAAAGATGTGGCGCGTGATTGGGCACAGTTTTGCAGCAAACCAGGTTATGTAATTAATGCCTTAGGCAAAACAGTACAAGATGACTTCCACCGTGATATTCGCTGTCCAATCACAGCCATTTGGGCCTCGGATGATGAAATTGCCACGCAAGTGAATGTCAAAAGCTTACTCAGCCTTTACCCAAATGCACAAACAGATCAAATTGAACTCAAACCACAGGCTTATGGCCACAAAGCCATTGGTCATATGGCGATGTTTAAGCGTTCCCATCAAAACATATGGCCTGAAATTGCAGCACAGCTTTCATCTTAAGGCGGCACATATCAAGCCAAGCCTATCCGCCAGTTTAAGCAGCACTTGCTTGACTGGCTTTATTTTCACCGCAAAATTGCAGCTTTCAGATAAAAACCAACGCTATTGATAAATTTAATTTCATTAATCGATAAATAAATATTATATTTCCACCACGAATTTTTATTAAGTCATAGTTCATGTGATGTCTATCGCATGTGCTAGAGATGGATGAATCATGTCTGCACAACAGCAACCCCAGCTTAAGCATGGGCTGAGCAACCGTCATATTCAGCTGATTGCTTTAGGCGGCTCTATTGGTACAGGCCTATTTTTAGGCATTTCGCAAACCATTAAACTGGCTGGCCCTTCCGTTATTTTAGGCTACGCACTGGCGGGCTTAATTGCATTTTTCATGATGCGCCAGTTGGGTGAAATGGTGGTTGAAGAACCCGTGAGTGGCTCTTTTAGTTATTTTGCCTATAAGTTTTGGAGCCCTTTTGCCGGCTTTATGTCGGGTTGGAACTATTGGGTGCTCAATGTCTTGGTCTGCATGGCGGAACTAAGTGCCATAGGCCTCTATGTCCAGTATTGGTGGCCTGAAATTCCCACATGGATTTCAGCACTTGGTTTCTTTGTACTGATCAATGCCATCAATCTGTTACATGTCAAAGTCTTTGGTGAAACAGAATTTTTATTCTCCATGATTAAAATTCTCGCGATCATTGGCATGATTGGATATGGCGCTTGGTTACTGGCAAGTGGTCATGGTGGTGCACATGCCTCTATTTCCAACCTCTGGGCTCTAGGCGGTTTCTTTCCCAACGGGATTTCTGGCCTAATCATGGCGATGGCCATCATTATGTTTTCCTTTGGCGGGATTGAACTCGTTGGTATTGCTGCTGCGGAAACCAAAAATCCGACTACAACTATTCCTAAAGCAGTCAATCAAATTGTCTATCGTGTGTTGCTGTTTTACGTGCTTACGATCATCGTTCTGCTCTCATTGTTTCCATGGAATCAAATCGCAGAAGGCGGTAGTCCTTTTGTTTTGATTTTTGACTCCTTAGGTAGTCAAGGCGTTGCAACTGTGCTGAATTTTGTGGTCTTAACCGCAGCTATATCGGTGTATAACGGTACCAGCTATGGCACGAGTCGTATGCTGCTAGGTCTGGCAGAACAAGGCAATGCCCCACAGTTTTTAAAGAAAATTAACCAGCGTGGCATTCCTTATGCAGCCATTTTATGCTCTGCATTGGTGACCCTACTGTGTGTCGTCTTGAATTATATCTTTCCAGAAAAAGCCTTTAAACTACTGATGAGTCTTGTGGTTTCAGCCATTGTAATTAACTGGATGATGTTGGCATTGACCCACTTAAAATTCAAGCAACGTATGCTGGCATTGAAAAAATCAACCTTGTTTCCAACTTTGATTTACCCCATCAGCAACTATATCTGTATTGTATTTATGCTTGGTATTTTAGTGGTGATGTGGCTCACACCTGATATGCGAATTGCAGTGATGCTGATTCCACTTTGGATTGGCTGCTTAACCCTAACTTACTGGTTTAAACAAAGATCAAAAACACAAAAAGTACAATAAATAAGTCAGCAAACAGCGCCGTTAAAAGGCACCCTTCCCTTTAAGGGCGCTGTTTGCAAATCAAAGCCAATCTCCCAAATGACTTTGATTGAATCACTTTATTGTAGTCATGACCGATGCAGAGTGTTTCTCTTTTATTTGCTTATTTTGAGTATTTATTGAGAAATATTTTCACATAAAATAGTTTATAAAGAAAATTATACGCAGGAATACGTTATGAATGACGCTCACTACGTTTTAGATAAAATTGACCGTCGTATTTTGTCTGAACTTCGCCAAGATGGCCGTCTGACCGTTACCCAGTTGGCGGAGAAAGTTGGGCTGTCCTCTTCTCCTTGCTGGACACGTGTAAAACGCCTAGAAAATCTCAACATCATTGAAGGCTATACAGCAAAGATTAATTCAAAAGCCATTGGTATTAATGAGCTGTTTTTTATTGAAATTACGCTTGAACGCCATGATGATGAAATCTTAGAACAATTTAGTGAAGCACTGGCTTACATGCCTGAAGTGGTTGAAGCACATTTAGTGACTGGCGATTACGACTACTTACTCAAAGTTGCAGTGAAAAATGCGGAACACTATGAACGCTTTTTACGTAAGAACTTATACTCAATGAAAGGTGTACGACATACACGCTCCATTTTTGCCTTACGCCCTTTGAAGCTCGAAAATAAATCAGACCTCATTATGATTGAGTGATTGCTGCAAATATTGTGTAAATGTGGTTTAATACACTCAGTATGAGATGAGCCTCTTACAGTATGTGCCTTAGATGTGCATACGACTAGCCCCTAACCATGGGGCTTTTTAATGTCTATACGTTTTAGAATACTGATATTTTAAATAGTACACATTATTCAAATACAAAATGGTAGCCAATAAAAAAGCACCCCAAGGTGCTTTTTTATTAACGATATCATCTCTAAAAATATTAACCCAAAATACCAATTGAGAGCTGAATCACAAAAGCATTCACAATATCGACAAAGAATGCGCCCGTCAGCGGAATGATCAAAAAGGCTTTATGGGATGGTCCATAGGTATTGGTTACCGCTTGAATATTGGCAATTGCTGTCGGTGTCGCACCTAAATTGACACCACATTGACCTGCACACAGTACTGCAGCATCATAGTTCTTGCCCATTACACGGAAAGTTACAAAGTACAAATAAAGTGCTAAAAATATAGTTTGAACAATCAGGATAATCACCAGTGGACCAGCCAAATCTGCCAACAACCAAAGCTGTAAGGACATCAACGCCATGGCTAAAAACAGTGCCAGTGAAGCATTGCCAAATACATCGATGCAGCGGTCAAAGACCTGAACTTTCAAACCATGCTCTAAAATATTACGTAAAACCACACCACACATTAGCGCCCAAACAAAACTTGGTAGCTCAAACCACTGCCCTTTAGCTACCCCTGTCATGAAGTATGCAAAGCTGATGCAAATGGCAAACATCCCCATGGTTTTGACCGCATCATCTGCCGTAATTAGACGTGTTTTTTCAGGAAATTCAAATGGAGCCGTTTGTGCTGAAGGTGGCGCTTCATTACGCCCTGTTGCTGCTGGAATTTCTTCAGCCAACTGGTAGCGACGTATCAGAAATTTAGCGATAGGTCCACCTATTACCCCACCAATGATTAAACCAAATGTTGCACTTGCCATACCCAGCACAATCGCACCATGCACACCATGTTCTTGTTCAAATATCGTGCCCCATGCACCTGCTGTCCCATGACCACCTGTGAGTGTGACCGAGCCTGTAATTAAACCAATCAGCGGGTCTAGACCTAAAACTTTGGCAAGACTAATACCAACCACATTTTGCAACAGGACAAATACAATAACGCAGACTAAAAATATAAGCAGCGACTTCCCACCTTCTTTGAGCTTAACTAAGCTTGCACTTAACCCCACAGAGGTGAAGAACATCAGCATAAAAATTTGCTGAATATTGGTATCAAAGTTGACAGTTATGTTTGAACCTTTAAATAAGATATAAGTGATAACAGCTGCAACCAACCCACCCGCAACAGGTTCGGGAATGTTATATTTTTTTAAAATACTGACTTTATTCACAAATACATAACCGACCAATAGCACAGCAACTGCTGCAACAATTGTCATAAATGCATCGAATTGATAGTTCATGAGATATCCAATGATGCTTATTGCATTAATTCTAAAACAGATAAGTCAGTGATGAACAGGCTAAAGTTTCTCAATGTACAATTTCTATGCTTTAGATTACATGATGTTTTAAAACTGAGCTCAGTATTATAGGAATTCATCATCGTAAAATAAAAAGACCCCATTGGGTCTTTTTATTTTTATAGCAGCGTTACTTTAAAATTAGAATTTATAATTAAAGCTAAGTGTTGCATTACGCGGAGCACCCCACGCCATTGCACTCGTACCAATGCCTTCATAATATTTTTTGTCGAAGATATTATTCACGTTAACTTGCGTACTAAAGTTTTTATCAAACTTATAACCGAGCATTGCATTGGCAAGATATAAATCACCGCGGTCGATACGAGTTGCACCAGTACCTGTATAAATTTTGCTTAGGTAATTTACACCTGCACCTGCATACCATGCTTCATTTTTATATTTTACAAATAGATCTGCTGTGTTCCGTGAACTGGTCGTGTTGTAATCATTTCCTTCGGCATCTTCAGCATCAAAATTAGCCACACCAAAGCTCACACCCCAGTTATCATTGATTTCACCATCAACATTCAACTCAACCCCTTTACTCACAACACCATCAGTACCGTAATAAGCATTTTCAGCTAAGCCATCTACTTTAATATTTTCACCTTTTTCATTAAGTAAAAGCGCCGCAGCATTATCTTGTTCAATACGGAATATTGCCAATCCAGCATTCAAACGGCCATCAAACAGCTCGCCTTTAAAACCTGTCTCGTAACTTTTACCTTCAATCGGGTCTAAATAATCACCTGATTGTTCTTTTCTGCTCTGCGGTTTAAAAATACTGGTATAGCTTGCATACCATGAATAGTCTTTAGCAAAGTCAAAAATAATACCTGCATATGGCGTTAACTCATTTTCAAATTTACGATTACCTGCACCATTTTCGGACTCATATTCCCAACTCGATACGCGTAAGCCAGCAACTGCTTTTAATGGGTCTAGAATATGGAATTTCCCTGAGATATAACCCGAAGTTTGCGTGGTTTCATTCAGCGGATTGGTCTTATCCATTTCCAAGGAACCAACCAAATGGGTATTCATGTTATTAAAATCAATAACATCCTGTCCTAATAAATCAATATTATTCTGTTTAGTTAGCGCTGGATTATTTGAAACAAAGGTTTGACCATAGGTATTCTTTTTCAGCTCGGCTTTATTCCACGAACCACCAATGACAATTTCCTGATTCCTTCCTGCAACGGTAAAAGGTGCAGAAATATACACATCAACATTGTTTTCATCATTTTGTTTATGATCTTTATAAACTGATGCATTTTCAATACCGATGGTATTGGTTGCTTTATCAACTTGTCCTGAAGTGTAGAAAATAAAGCTATCAGTATCATCACGACGATAAGAATAAGCTACATTCAAATCAACATTCTTAAATAGATTTTGCTTCAAACTTGCAAAGAATGCAGCAGAGGTGACATCCCAATATGTCCAATCAGAACTCACCGTGAGAGAACGATCAAAATTGGTACGTGTGCCATCGGTGTAAAATGCTGGTAACCCGCCCCAACGTACACCATCCCGATTTAATTCTTGATAGGTCGCCCCAAACGATAATGCGGTTTTATCACTTAAGTCGTAGTCGATTGCACCATAAGCCACATTACGTTCTTTCTCATAAAAATCCATGTACGAATGTTCATCAGAATGTTTTACAAAAACGCGCCCACGAAGTGAACCATCACTGTTTAAAGGTGCTGACAAATCTGCCGAGCTTGAATAACTATCCCATGAGCCAACAGAAGCATCTACCTTACCTGTAAATTCTTTGGCATTGGCATGCTTACGAATCATGTTTAAGCCCATGGCTGGGTTACCTGCACCTGTCATTAACCCGTTCGCGCCTTTTACCACTTCGACACGGTCATAAATACTGAGGTCAGGGTCCCCCGCACCCAAAGTTAACGTACTTGGTAAACCATCTACTAAGTAATAATCAATTTGGAAACCACGCGCAAATGCACTTTGACGCTCATCAGTACGAACTGTAGAAACACCAGTAATGTTATTGAGTAAATCTTGAAAAGATTCGATATTACGGTCATCTAAATATTCACGGGTATAGACTTTGACTGTTTGTGGGGTTTCACGTAGGGATAAATTTAACTTGGTTGCGGTATTTGTGCTGCTGGTCGTATAGCTACCTGTATTTTCTGTGACGGCTGTTTTATCTTGGGCTGTAAGGGTAATGGTCGCCAACTGTGCATTTGGCTGAGACGTTGTATTTGACTCCTCCTCTTCCACGGTGTTTGCGTGTGTTATAGACAGCATGGCAGTTGAAGACAGGAAAATGATTTGCATCGCCAAATAGAGTGGCTTTTGTGTAGACAGAGGACGTTTAAACATATCAGGACATTCACAGCTAATGAGAAAAAATAAGACAATGAATTGATAATTTTAAAGTGCGCACCTACCTACTATGCTTAAGTAAAACAAGCACCTTTGTAGCATCACAAGTACTAAGATTCGTAAAATCCTTTTCGAACATCTCAGTGGTTTGAGTCATTACATATCAATCCATTTCGAAAAATTATAAACAAAAAATAACGCAAGTGATACTAATTATCATTAGCAAATACATCTTTAATTTAGATTTAAGATATTTGTATTGCCGATATACGTTCCTTTTCACAGAAAAACTGAGTGAAAAACAAACAATCGCTATTTATAATGCTCTAATTTTTTATAATTATAAATATGACAACAAAAAAATAGACCAAGTGTATTTTGGTCTATTTTTAACTCATGGTCTTATCGACGACTTACTCGATGTCATAGACCCAATTTTTGGCTTGTTGGTCTGTTGTCGTTTCACACACGTAGTAGTCTTGATCCCACGAGTCTTGATGGAAAATTTCCATTTTTCGATAGGTCACTTGTTTACCATTTTCCACACAGATAAAGCTATCGCCTTGGTCTTTGACTTGTGTCCCATTGAGGAAACCACCTATACAGAGAAATCGGGATTGTTTAGCCATTTGTGTACTTCAACTTTTTAAATCATTTAACAATTCGTGGATTAAACGATTTATTAGATGGACTGTAAAGTGGAACAAACAATATCTATAAAAAGAAATATCAATCTATCAAAGTGAATATTCAACTGAAAGATTGAAGTCATAAGCAATACACAAATGACCTCATGTTGTAATATCAAGAGATGCCTATTTCATTTAATCAACAAACTGTGCAGGACTTAAAGAATTAGTTTCAATAAATTGAGTGTACCTCTTCAGTTTCTCAAGAGTACTTTCGATATCTATTAATTCTGAACTTTCATCTCTAATAAGATACTTAGTTGTTAAAATCGTCATTGTTTCACCTTTACCAAATCGGGTTGGTTTTTCAAAACTTAAACCATCCTCCTTAGCTTTAGCTAAATAATGCTTGTAACAAATATTTCTAAATTTTTTGTCATTTTCTTCTTTGTTACTATTAATTTTTAACACTAGATCTTCTTCTTGAATTTGCAAATACTGTGTACAAAATTCATTTTTTTGAAATGCCCACCAATACCCCATGAACCCACCATTTTGATTAGGAACATATCCCCAATTACCTCGATTCAACTCTTTTTGCAAATACTTGAAAAATCCGATCCAATTTTTATGATTCCATTTCTCTTTATGAACAAATGCGTTAACTTCATTTTCAATTGAATTTATATAGTCTTTAAAATCATTAAAAATATCACTGAGCACATTCTCATAAATATTTAAAACTGAAATTAATTTATCTCTAGAAAAAATCTTAAACCCATCGTCTATTTCTTTTTTATAATTAGATTGATCGTGTGTTTTAAAAAATATAGCTAAAACATTTTCCTCACCTACCTCTGAGGCAATAATATTTCGATATCTAGTTAGCTGATCTCCATGTGATTGGGTTCCAGTTTTATCTTCAATAATAATAGAAAAATTGTTTATTTTAAGTAAGATATCAATATTTTTGTATTGTTTGGAAAGACTGAACTGTTCAATTTTTTCAGGTATTTTTTTATTTTCCAATTTAAAAAATTCTGATATTAAACTCAAAGCACAATTTTTTAAAGCTTGATTTACATTCTCATATTTAGGATTTGCATGATCTAATAGCCAAAAAATAAAAGCATCTTGCGATAATTCTTTTGTAGCATATTTAAAAATATTTGGTTTATCCATTTTATAATCCAAAAAATAAGGGCTGATAAATCAGCCCTTATTTTTAACTCATTTAAACTTAATTATCAATCAATTAAGTCAATTGAGCAGCAGCAATTTTCTTGGTATCAACATTCGCAGCAGCGTCAGTATAGTCGCCCATTTTGTCGAAGCTTAAGTATTGGTAGATGTCAGCAGACATGCTATCAATTTGAGCTGCATACTGTTGATATTCTTCTGGAGTTGGTAATTTACCAAGTACAGCAGCAACAGAAGCAAGTTCAGCAGAAGCTAAGTAAACGTTCGCACCTTGACCTAAACGGTTCGGGAAGTTACGAGTAGAAGTCGATACACAAGTAGTGTTCGGAGCTACACGTGCTTGGTTACCCATACATAATGAACAACCTGGCATTTCAGTACGTGCGCCAGCTTTACCATAAGTATTGTAGAAACCTTCTTCCATCAATTGACGTTCGTCCATACGCGTAGGTGGAGCAATCCACAAACGAGTTGAAAGTACGCCACCAGGAACTTTCTCAAGCAACTTACCAGTTGCGCGGAAGTGACCGATGTTTGTCATACATGAACCAACGAATACTTCGTCAATTTTCACGCCTTGAACATCAGAAAGCAATTTCGCATCATCTGGGTCATTCGGGCAGCAAAGAACTGGTTCAGTAATTGTCGCAAGGTCAATTTCATACACTTTCGTGTATTCAGCATCAGCATCAGCTTTAAGAAGTGATGGGTTCGCTAACCATTTTTCCATGTTCTCAACACGACGAGCCATAGTACGCGCATCGCCATAACCTTCAGAAATCATCCACTTCAACATTGTGATGTTTGATTTGAGGTATTCAGCAACTTTCTCTTCAGAAAGCGTAATAGAACAACCCGCAGCAGAACGTTCAGCAGATGCATCAGAAAGTTCGAATGCTTGCTCAACAGTAAGGTCTGTTTCCATTTCTGTTAAGTCGATCTCAAGGATACGACCAGAGAAGATGTTTTTCTTACCTTTCTTCTCTACAGTTAAGTCACCTTGCTGAATCGCAACGTAAGGAATTGCATGTACAAGGTCACGTAGTGTGATACCAGGTTGCATTTTACCTTTGAACTTAACAAGTACAGATTCAGGCATGTCTAATGGCATAACACCAGTCGCAGCAGCGAAGGCTACAAGACCAGAACCTGCTGGGAATGAAATACCAATTGGGAAACGCGTATGTGAGTCACCACCAGTACCAACTGTATCTGGAAGAAGCATACGGTTTAACCAAGAGTGAATAATACCGTCACCTGGACGTAAAGACACACCGCCACGGTTCATGATGAAATCAGGAAGCGAGTGTTGCATTTGAACGTCAACTGGTTTTGGATACGCAGCTGTGTGACAGAAAGATTGCATAACAAGGTCAGCAGAGAAACCTAGGCAAGCCAAGTCTTTCAATTCGTCACGCGTCATTGGACCAGTGGTATCTTGCGAACCAACAGTCGTCATTTTAGGTTCACAGTAAGTACCTGGAAGTACGCCTTGACCTTCAGGAAGACCACATGCGCGACCAACCATTTTCTGTGCTTGAGTAAAACCTTTGCCAGTAGCAGCAGGTTGAACTGGAGCACGGAATAAAGTCGATGGAGCAAGACCAAGAGCTTCACGCGCTTTAGTCGTCAAACCACGACCAACGATTAAGTTGATACGACCACCCGCACGTACTTCGTCTAGAAGCACTGGAGTTTTAAGTTCAGCTTCAGCAATGACTGCGCCGTCTTTAGTTGCAGTAACTTTTGCAGCAGCATGATCAATGTTAAGAACGATTTCATCGCCCATGTTCATGTTTGCAACATCAATCTCGATTGGCAACGCGCCAGCATCTTCCATTGTGTTGAAGAAAATCGGAGCAATTTTAGAACCTAAGCAGTAACCACCGTCTTTTTTGTTCGGGATGTGAGCAATTTCGTCACCGAAGAACCAAAGTACAGAGTTAGTTGCTGATTTACGGCTTGAACCTGTACCAACAACGTCACCTACGTAAGCAACTTGGTTGCCTTTCGCGATTAAGTCTTTGATTTGGTTTAATGGACCAACTTCACCAGGAACTTCTGGGTTGATACCGTCACGTACGTTTTTCAACATTGCATTTGCGTGCAATGGAATGTCTGGACGGCTCCATGCGTCTTGTGCAGGTGACAAGTCATCAGTGTTGGTTTCGCCAGTTACTTTGAAAACAGTCAGTTTGATTTCAGTTGGAACATCTTTACGGCTAGTGAACCATTCAGCATCAGCCCAAGATTGCATAACCGCTTGTGCATTCGCGTTACCCGCTTTTGCTTTATCTGCAACGTCATGGAACGCATCAAATACAAGAAGCGTTTTCTTCAATGCTTCAGCCGCTAATTCAGCAAGTGCAGCATCATCAAGAAGAGCAACTAAAGGAGCAACGTTATAACCACCAAGCATAGTGCCTAGTAAGTAAACCGCACGTTCTTTAGAAACTAATGGTGAAGTCGCCTCGCCTTTAGCCAAAGCAGCTAAGAATGCAGCTTTAACATATGCAGCTTGGTCAACACCCGCTGGAACACGGTTTTCTAGTAAATCAACTAAAAATGCTTCTTCGCCAGCTGGTGGGTTTTTTAATAATTCAACTAATGCAGCTGTTTGAGCATCGTCAAGTGGCTTCGGTGGGACTCCGAGTGCGGCACGTTCTGCAACGTGTTGGCGGTAAGCTTCTAGCACGGTGTTATTCCTCTTTTTTAAAAAATTATTTACGTATTCCTGCTTTAAATAAAGCTACGTAAATAATATGGACTGCTTAATTTTACTAAAATTCCAGTTAAAAGTTAATGCGCTACAAGTGTTTCTTCGTGATGCCCATTATTTTCTAACTAAATGATGTTCATATCGATTGGACATAAAAACAGCAATATAGTCAGATCGTTTGGAATTGTTTCACATTAACTTTGAACTGCCATTTAAAAACAAAAAAGGCAACCTATGTTGCCTCTTTTTACGCAATATCAATATTCAACCTTAGTGTACTGTTGTGGCTTGAATATATTGTTTGAAACTTTCACGACAGCCTTCAAATTTCATCTGAATTTCATCCTCATGCAAATTTTGATGTGCAGAGCTTGCAAAAGAAATTTGTACTGAAATTCGTGTAGGTTCATGGTCAAGTGCGTGTTTGAAGTATACATGGTCACCCAAGCTAAGGACATAATGACCACCGCCAATTACGGCCACACCATTTTCATCTTCCAAGAGTAAATCAGCGTGATTTAAATAGCCAACAACTTCCATTTTCTGCTCCTCTCATTTTTTATTCTATGTTCATTATTCTTTATTTTTATATGCTTTGCTATATATATGATTTAGAGTTTTGTCACAAAAAGTTCCATCCAAAAAATAAAAAAACCGTTCCTTAGAACGGTTTGTAATCTGGCATTTCGGTATGCGGTGTTGCAATACATTTTTCAGTATATTTCACACGAATTTTTTCACGCGCACCTTCAATATCGGATTTAATTTCAGCCTCAGGTAAAGCATAAACATCTTCAATAATTTCTAACGCAAATGCCTTGGTCATTTCGTCTTCAACTTTATTGGCATGCTCAATCGCTTTCTCTTTTTCAATGGCATTTTGGCGGTCTAACATAATTGAACGTGCCGCATTACCAATACTTTTACAATAGCCATGCCATTGCTCTTCTGGTGTTAGCGGTTTTTTTTCAGCACAACCCACCAGTGCAATCACAGCAGCCAAAGCGAATAACTTTTTCATTACAACTCTCCTATTCGCCCTATCATAATCAAACTTTTTCAAATGAAGAACCATTACCCACTTTAAATAGAATAAAAGCCCAAATTCGGGCTTTTATTCTTAGAAAAATTAACCGCAGCTTGCTTGAACCACTTTATTGGTTTTCGGATCGACTGTTACTGTCACACGGTCTTCGCGATAATCCATAGTCACAGGCTGCCCTGGTTGTACTAAGCGGACCATCTTCGCACTGGTTTTTTGCTTAATCTGTGCTTCAGTTAAATTTGACTGACCAATCAAGGATGTTGCTTGCTCAGCAACACATTTGCTTTGACTAGCACGGAAAAGTGCCCATTCTTCAATGATTTGACCATTCGGTAAATGGCAATAGCCTACTTCACCATTGGCCTCTTTTCGAATCTCTAATTTACCACCCTGTTCAACACAGTACGTACTGGCAGGATTAGCCATCCCCAAAGTTGGCTTTTCAGTTTCATTCTTTTGCACAGTACTACAACCCGAAATAGCAGCAACCATTAATCCAAGCATTAAGATTTTTTTCATAAAAAATATTTCTTTAAATAAAAGATCAACATAGCAAATATATTTTTAAAAAACTGTGCGAGTTTTGCAAAATTTAAGATTGCATAAAAAAGCCCATCACTTGACGGGCTTTTTTATATTGAAAAGCTGTATTTTTACGTCATTTTTAATTGACTGAGTGAATATCAAGCTCTTCATTTTTCGCTAAAACTACAGATGCTAAAATTGGAGTACCTAAAATAAACGGCATGGCAAAGATCCAAAAGACCACGGTATAGTGCGGATCAAAGAAGAACCGAATAGCAAGCGCCACTAAAATTAAAACTGAAAATAAAATCGCTGCAAAGCGTATTACAAAATTGATCGGCATAAGGATCATCACTCTAAATTTAGCAAGTCCATTTACTATACACCTACTTTCATTATGGTTTAATTGATTTTAAGTATCTAGTGTCTGTTATTCATAGGTTTTCTTCATCTATCAAATAAAGAGTTTTATCAAATGGCAGATTAAGCTTTTTTTAACCCCTAAAAATAAAGCCTACATGATGGAGGCTTTATTTAGCAGGAGGCTGGCTTTAGAACTTCCAGTTATAAAAGACGTCGATGGCACGCTCTAATGACTGACTCGCCTCTAAGTACATACGTTTGTTCATTTGATAACGCAGAGTCAGTTTATTGACTGGTGTAAAGACACCCACACCATAACGAATATATAAGTCAGGTGTAATATACCCCGTCAGACTGACTTGTGTGTCATCCCCTGTACCTTGCGCATCCAACGCCAAACCACTTAAGCCAAAAGTACGTCCAATTTGGTTCGTAAAAGCGCGTGTACCGCCTAAACCTAAACTGATCCCTGCGGCAGCAATGGTGTTGTTGACATCTGACTTAAAGCCTTCCGTTTGACTTAAACCCGTTGTACCTTCGTTAATACGACCTGTAATTAATGCATTCAAAGCCTCTTGCTCAGAAAGCCCTGCATCGTTATAGACTTGAATATTGGGTGATGTTGCTGTACCCGTTACACGGAAACCCACCGTACTGCCTTGTACATTTTTATTTGCATCAACATCCAGTGTTGGGTTGCTCAACACACCGTTAAAACGTGCAATGGCACGGTTTAAATCCAAACTCTGTCCATAAGCTTCAATTTTAACTTTCTGACTTACCCCAATTGCACCATTGGCACGCATTGCGGTTTCAGCACCACGCTGCGATAGATATAAACGCCCTAACAATGGAATACGGCTATTAAACCCTTGGAAGAAAACTTGATTACCTAATCCGACCATCACATCGGCACGAATATCCCAAGGTTTTGCGCTATTTAAAATCGCTAATTGGTTTTGACCTTCTCTGACCACGCGTACATCAGATGATACATTCACCACAGGTACAGATGCTTCAGGCATCGAAATCAAGGCACGAGGAACTTGAATTTCACCGTTTAAGGTCAACTTCTTACTCAATGGTAAAACATCCAGTGTGATTTTTGGTGTCACTAGCGCGGTAATTAATGGTGCTTGGCGAATCAGTAAATTTTCTCCATTCAACTGAAGCTGAATGCGTGGATCATTTTTCCAATCTACTACCCCTGTAAGTGTGCCTACACCACGACCACTGTTAAAAGCACCATTAATGGTGGCTTGGTCTTGGCGTATAGCGGAATACAACTGAATATTGGTCAAATTGACTGGCAGTGAGATCATACTAATTGAACCGTCTTTCAGACGAACATCGCCTGTAAGTAGTGGTGCTTTTAGCGTTCCATTAATTTTACCTGCATATGAAAGTGTTCCGCCCATCGAACGTACATCAGCAATGAACGGTTTAAAGACTTTGAGTTGCACCTGATCAAATGCAATTTCACCACGCATAGGCATGTTGTCTCGATACGGATCAATAACGACATTGGCATAGCCCACGCCAATTTCAGGCGTTTTGACATCCAAACGAATTTGTAACCCTTCTGCGATGCTTTTGGCAACCAAAGCCACTTGTTCGTATTTTAAGGTTGAACCCATGTCTTGTGGGTCATCAGCCGCCAAGCCAATCACACCATTTCGAGTAACTAAACGTGCATCAATTTTCGGTTTAGACCCTTGTGCCCAAACCGCTTTAGCATGACCATTTAACTTACCTGTAATTGCTAACCCTTCAGGCATAAAGGCAGCAAAGTCGTTTAGGTCGAGGTTTTGAGTCAAGAATGAAATATTGCCACGTGTTTTACTGACTCGAATCGGCTGGTCAAAACACAACTGACTTTGTTGACTCATCCAACAATGCGCACCAATCAACAAATCTGCTTTGGCACTGTTATAGACCACGGCTGCACTTTGGCGCTGTACCAACCGTGCACGCAAAGAGTCAAAATCACCTTTTTGGATCTGGCCTAACCAATCATTTTGCGCATTAAAACCACCTGCCAATTGCACATAAAATTTCGACTTTTCGTTTTGTGCAGAAACTTTTAATAAATGGGCTTTACGAATACCTGCCAGTGAAATTTCACCTTGTTGAATTTCACGATTACCACTTCTTAAGCTTTCCATTTTTGCAGTCAATAATGACGGCGTTGTTTCCGATGTCGGCAATTGCCCGACAATGCGTAATTTACGCATATCAATCAGATCTTTAAAGCCAAAATTATCCACTGCTAAGTTTGCGGTAGCCCTTAAACGCGGTTGAGATTGGATATTTAAATAGCCGTAAGCACGGCCACGTAAGCCCGCATAAATTTCATACAGTGCAGGCGCATTAATATTCAGTTTTAGGTTTTGTGCATTACCCGTTGCTTGCACTTGGTTTTTGGCATAAGCCAACAGTAGGTTATTCGCTTCAAACTGTTGCGGTAAAAAGCCCTTTTCACTGGAGTTGAGCACCAAAGCTAAATTACCTGTACCACGGACTGGCTTATTGTTCAGTGTACCCGCTAGGTTTAAGCTTTCAATGTTAATGCGTTTTAAAGCATCCGACCATGTGCCTTTGGTTTTCACTACACCAGACAATTCGCCTTTAACACTAGATGCAAAATATTGTGGTTTAAAACGAATGAATGCTGCATTCACATCCCAAGTGATACCGTGAATAAAATGTACCAAACCACTGGCATTAATTTGACCTGCCACACCATTGTGTTTCAGCTCAGTTACTTTAATAAACTCAGGCGTTCCTGAAAGTTTTAGGTTTAACGCACCCTGACTGGCTTCAAACTGGCTGGCTTTTAAAGCGCCATCGTAGTTCACTGCATAGCCTTTGAAAGCACCACCAGCTTTTTCATCATTAAACAGGAGTGCCGCGGTTGACTGACCAGTTAAGTGAACCGTTTCATTATTGCCCACCAGTTTTCCAGTCAGATCAATGCCCTGTAGCTGAATGATTTGCTGATTCGGTTTGGCATAGCCACTTGCTTGGAGCTTTCCATTCAATAGATTAACTGGTGAAGCTTCGGCAACCATTTGCGGGTTAAAATCTTTCGCATTTAAAGCGGCTTTCCACTTCAGTTGACGTTTCTCATCTGGCAGCTCAACCACAGCATTACCACTTAAGCTTCCCTTACCTGCTACATAACTAAAACTCGGCACATTTAAATTATTATTTTTAAAATTTAACTGTGCGAGGTAATTACCCGCAGGTAAAGTTGCGTTTTCGTGTTTACTCACAACAGTAGCAACATGAATATCTTGCTGACCTTCAACCAACGCCAGTTTTACATCCCCTGAAGCACTACTTAACCAACCGATATAAGGCATGGCGCGGTCAATATTTTTCCAAGAGACATCCATCAACATTGGCTGGACTTTGTTATTTTTCTCTGGGTTTTGGTCTAGTGCGAGATGCCATGCTTCATAACGATCAAAGTCTAAATTTGCGGTTAAGTATAAGCCTTTTTCAAGCGTGCCTTTAGATGCAATTTTTGCATCCAAACTTGGCGGTAGAAAGTCAGAAACCACTTGTGGCAGTACATCATCTTTAGGATTGATTTTATCTAAACGACCTTGTACATCCCATGTGACATGATCTTCCCAACTCACCACACCACCCAGATTGACCGAACCTTTCATTAACTGAGCATTTAGGTTATCAATATCAAGTTGATGAACCAAATCGGTATGCATCAAAGCAGTATATTGACCTTTTGGAATATCTTTACCACTCAGATCTGTATTTAAGTCAATATTTAAACGTTCGATATCACCTGAAAATTTAGCAACGCCTTTTTCAGCATAGAGTTTGTAATCGGTCAGGAGTGGTAAGTTGTAATGATTAAATTTAAGCTGACCTTGCATCGGTACATGCTTACGTACAGGGTGCAAAATGGCCCAACCTGTCAACAGGTCAGGCGTCCGCGTTGCAAAACCCGCTTGGATGGTGTCCAGTGTTCCTGTTGCATGTACAACAATATCATGCACATTTAAACTATCACGCAGTGCCGGTAGGTTGGCTATAGCAGTCGCCTCAAGTGGATATTTCCCTGAGAATTTCATTTTCCCAGTTGCATTACGAACTGCTAAATAGCCCATGTCCATACGAGAGTCTTCAAACTCAAGTTCTGTCCCCGACCAGAGGGCATTATTTAAATGCACATCATAAAAATCTACTTGGGCATCGGATGCGGTACGGATATTTAAATGATCAACATCTGCTGTATCTAAACGTAAAACAAAGGGTAATTTAATTTCGCTGAACTTAAAGGGTTCATCACTCGGTTCACCTTTGGTAATGATGCGCAAATTGCGCACATCAGCTTCACGTAGATGAATCTCTTTATCTAAGATGGCGCGCCAGCCTAAAACCACATCGGCACGGTCAATTTTGACATCAACAGGTTTTAAGGTGACCACCACATTTTTAAGGATAATGCCTTTCCACAGATTACCGCCTTCATATTCATATTGGATAATCTGCTGGCGTTGTAAAACTTGGTCAAGTAAGAACTTACTGCCTTTATCGGTAGAAAACATGACTGCAAGCGATATCACCAACAAGATGAGCGTCAACAACAGCGTCAAAAGGACACTTCTAAAAATACGTCGCTGTTTGGCAAGCGGCGTAGGTGGTGTTGGTTCTTGCTGCTGTTCTACTTCAGCCATAGTCTTCCCAAAAAGTGTTAAATTTTATAATAATGAGCCAATAAAGAAATGCACACGTATCGGATGACTATCATCAGAAATTCCTGAAGCTACATCTATACGAATCGGGCCTATCGGCGATGCCCAGCGCACACCAAGACCGACACTGTATTCGGTGTCATTGCTAAAATCTGTATCATAAGCATTACCAAAGTCGCTGAATACTGCCGCACGCCAGCCTTCTTTAAATTGGTAATTGTATTCCATGGAGCCAACAGCCAAGGCCTGACCACCCACTTTAAAACCATCGACCACAGGTGACAAACTCTTGTAGTCAAAACCACGAATGCCTTGGTCTCCACCCGTGAAATAACGTAAGTTATAAGGAACTTTATTAAAGTCTTCAGTAAAGATATAACCGAGATCACCACGTCCGACAAACTGATGGTTGTCATTTTCACCCAATGAATAGATAAAGCGCCAACCCGCATTTACGATGGCCATATCTGCATCTGAAAGTAGGCTTTCGCTTCCAAGTTCAATTTTATAAGTTTGTTTAATTCCCTTACTTGGGTTTACACGTTTATCGCTATCGATTCTAGAAATTTCATAACCCAATAAAAGCGACTCTTGCTCAGGGTCATTATTTGCAATAAATGCATCCGGCAAATCATCTACATTCGCTGAACCCTTTTGCGTCAATCGATCTAAACGGTAACGTACACCATAAGTATGTTGCCAATTTCCCATTGGGTTTTTAATAACACGATCAGCCCCGGCAACAGCAGACTCCGTGAGTAAGTTTACGCCTTGTCCGATGTCATCTCGTTCTTCACGCTCATAGCCACCTACGAGACTGATATAATCATTTAGTGGATGCTTATAGGGAATATTATAGCGACCATCAATAGCCTGTCGAATTTCTGAAAGTTCTAAGTTGGCATCAAAAGAGTGACCACGTTGATTCACAATCGCACGGCGATACTGTGTACGTAAGCGTGCACCTGAGTCACTACCATAACCAGCACCGACTTCTACACTATTTAACTGGTCCGCGTTTAAAGTGACTTTGACAGGGATCACTTTTGTTTCTCGAGCTTCAAGTTTTAAACGTTCTTCTTCACTTTTTTTGGTTTCTTGTGCGCTGCGAAGCTCTAATTGTGCTTGATTTTGCTCGGCATCATTGACACCAGCAAACTGTGCTTCACTTACCACAGACTGCGTCACTTCACGGCTTGAAACAACTTCCTGTTTTTCTTGAACCAGAACATCCTGACGAGAAAGTTGTTGGTCATCGACCAACTGCTGTAAATCAGGGGGTAACTCACGAACCCTTTCTACAGGATCAGGTCGAACAGCATCTACCAAGCTGTAGTTAAAGTAACGTGAGTTGGTCAAATTATTAGCCAAACCATTAACACGCCAAAAAGTATAATCCGCCCCAGGCTCCCAAGTCACTAAACTTTGTAAAACATCTAAATCAATAGGCAGTGGTTTGCTTGGGTCGCTCATCACAAACTCAACACCGCCGAGTTTATAACGTTCACCTGTTTCATAACGTAAGTTAATGTCTGCCGTATTTTGCGGCTGTTCAACTTTCACATCATGTAAACGCCAGTAACTATCAAAGAAACCATTATTGCTAGCAGCTTCATTAATTCGTGCTTTGGTCGACTCATATAAACCATGGTGTAATACATCACCGACATCTTGCTCTGGTAAGACTTTAATCACTTGGAACTGCGGTAAGTACTGACCTGCACCACTAAACTCGATGTTTTGTTCTTCAATCCGCACAGGGTTATTCGGTACCACTTGAATGCGCACACGATTACTGCTGGTTTTTTCAAACTTAAACTCAGCATTATAAAACCCGACGGCTTGAGCAGCTTGGTTGGAAAGTGTCCGCAACTGTGGCAGTGCTGAAGGAAAGTCTTCAAAAGATTCTTCAGTAAAGCTCGAAACCTTGCCTTCAATATTTTCTTTTAAATTGACCAAAGCAGCCTGATACGCTTTATTGGATATCTCGCCTTCATATTTCGCATTGATGATTTCAACATCTGCATTGATTCGCGGCACTTTTGCAGTATCTAATGCTCTTGGTGGTCGAATTTTATAAAGCATGCGCTTAAAGAAATTGGGTTCTTTGGCAATTTGCTCTTCAGCACTCATGCCAAAATCTAAGGTATTCCCTTCAGTGTTGGCTTCTACTGAAATTTTACTGTCTGCTTGAATGCTTTGCATCAGTTGATCAACATTGACTGGAGCTTGATTAATTTCCGCCATTTCCTGTTGAGTTGCATCGCTTAGCACCAACTCTGTCGTTTGACCACTTCGGTAAGCTTGAGCTTCTGCTTTCGCTTGCTCAGCCACCTGATAAATATCATTGGCCATGCCTTGATCAACTTGTACAGTTGGCAAGTCCTCAAGATCATCAAACTCAATCGGTGCAAATTCAGGTAAATTTTTTAAAGCCGTCTGTTGCTGTTGCAACATTTGCATACTGTCTGGAACCGTGGGCTGAACTACAGAATTTTCAACTTTTTTTAATTCGTCCGCGCTACCCATACCTTGACGAATCGCTTCTTTTTTAATGTCTTCAGTGAATTCTGTAGAATTTTGTGGCTCGACTTGTACGTTACTTGGTTCAATCGCAACGGGGGTTTCAGCCAAAGCCGCTTGTGACAAAAGCGTTAAAAAGATACTCAGACACAAATATTTATTGTTATGATGCCACGGTATGAAAGAATTCATACTCAATGAAAGAGTCGACTTTTTAAATTGTGTTTTGGCAAGCATAGAAAACTCTAAATTTATTTAATCGTTATGGATTTGCTCTAATGAATTGTCACAAAAGAACTGAAATCTATTGATTATTTTACCCAATTTCAGGTTTTAAATATCTTACATGATTTTATTGAACGTTTGAGCAATTAGTCACATTTCTTAATAAAACTTAATACAGCGCAAAAAGCATGAAAAACAATGAACATCTATTAAGTACCCGTCGTTTTCTTCCCATGTTTATTACCCAATTTTTTGGTGCTTTAAACGACAATGTCTATAAACAAGCTTTGCTTTTAGTCATTACTTATGGATGGATTAATCAACAAGCTGCAGATGTAAGTACCTTAAATAATTTAGCCGCACTGTTATTTATTTTGCCTTACTTCATTTTTTCTGCAACCGCAGGACAAATTGCCGATAAGTTTGAGCGCTCACAACTTATTCGTGGCATCAAAGTTCTAGAAATTGTGATTATGCTCATCGGTTCCGCGGGTTTCTTGTTGGGCAATTTATGGCTACTGCTCTTGGCTCTATTTATGATGGGCACACACTCCACCTTCTTTGGCCCCATTAAATACGCCATTTTACCTGAGATTCTAAAACCGAATGAACTCATGTCAGGTAATGCACTATTTCAGTCGGGTACCTCCATTGCTATTTTAATCGGGATGATTTTGGGTGGCGCAGTCATTTCGGTTTCTCAAGGCAATCTTATTTGGATCAGCCTGACTGTCGTTATCATTGCCATTTTGGGTTATCTCTCCAGCCGATTTATCTTAAAACAGCAAGTCAGCTCACCCGACTTAAAAATTGATTGGAATTTCTTTAGAACCAGTTTTCAAACACTCAAATATGCCAAAAGCCTCCCCCTCATCTTTATGATTTTACTGGGGAATTCGTGGTATTGGTTTTACGGTGCAACCTATCTCACCCAAATTCCACAGCTGACTCAACAAAACTTACATGCATCAGAAAATGTCGTCAGTCTTTTACTCACGTTCTTTTCTGTCGGGATTGGGGTCGGCTCACTGCTATGTCGTAGAATTGGTGGCTCTGAAGTGAATATTAAAATGGTGCCAATCGGTGCGATTGGACTCACCCTATTTGCCTTTTACTTGGCTTTGAGTCTAGCTTTTGTACCTGAACGTACAGGCGCGATGATGAATGTTGCGGATATGTTTAACCACGGTGCAATTTACTACCATGTCATGCTTGCGGTGACCTTTCTCGGCATCAGTGGCGGTTTTTATATTGTGCCGCTATACGCCATGATGCAAGCCTATTCACCGCGTTCACACCGTGCACGTGTGGTTGCCGCAAACAATATATTAAATGCGGTGTTTATGGTGTCTTCTGCTATATTTTCGATTATCATTTTAAGTGTTTTGAAGATTGATATTAAAATACTTTTCAGCATTACTGCTGTATTAAGTGCGGGCTTTACGCTGTGGTTGTTATATCGACTCAAACCCATGCTAAAAACTGTACAACCTGAGTTAGAGGACTAAAGTTATGCGTCATTACACTGGCATCGATAAATTTATCAATTCTTTTGATCAAGCCCTGCGTAGCTTAGTTCCGGGCACAACGTCTGCTCAACGTGAAAACCCAGGCAAGGCGGTCGAAACCCGACTCGCCGTGAGTGAAGCGCGTCATGTTGCAGGTTTAATGCGGGTCAACCATAGTGGTGAAGTGTGCGCGCAAGCGCTTTATCATGGGCAAGCTTTAACAGCAAAACTGCCAAATGTACGCCGTGAAATGGAACAAGCTGCGATTGAAGAACAAGACCATCTTGCATGGTGTGAAGACCGCTTAAAAGAGCTAGACAGCCATACCAGTCTGCTCAATCCAATTTGGTACGGCTTATCCTTTGGTATGGGTGCAATTGCAGGCATTGCAGGTGATAAATATAGCTTAGGTTTTGTTGCAGAAACTGAACGCCAAGTGAGCCTACATTTACAGCATCACATCAGCCAACTCCCAGCTCAAGATGACCGTTCACGTAATATCCTTGTGCAAATGAATGAAGATGAATTACACCACCGTGATACAGCACTGAATGCTGGCGGTGTCGATTTACCGATTCCTGTCAAAATCACCATGACGGCTATTTCAAAACTCATGACCAAGACCAGTTATTTTATTTAAACAAACATGATGTAGCCCAATAAAAAAGCAGTGGAATAACCACTGCTTTTTTATTTACTCCAATTTGCTTATTCCGCTGCTATCGGCAGTAATAAGGTATTACCCGCTTGCTTTAAATTCGCCGTATATTTTGACGCCAGTGATGGGTTAGATGGATAGCTTTTCCCATTGTACTTCAGTATGACCTGTCCTAAACCACGGGTATAAACCGACAAATCACGCCAACCTTGGGTTTGGGTACTTAAGGCATAAATCGGTGTAGATGACACAGTCATTTTGCTATGCGGTTGAAAACTTCCATTTGCAAGACCTTTAAAGACCAACAACGTACAGCCACCTGAACCACACCACTCCATCCCACTTAACAACACCACGGCATCATCGATACCATCTTGATTTAAATCATATAGGCTAGTTTGATAATCCGATTGATCTTGGGTATAGGCATGAACAGCTAGTTTTAACCCTTGTTTTTCAGTCGTTTGAGATACACTCGTTATATCCATAGCAGGTGTCGCTGTCGTTTTGGACGGAGTTGAATGACAGCCCGCTAAAAACACTGCTAAAGAAAGAGCACTCAAAATTTGTATTTTCATGAAAATAGCTCTCTGCGAATTATATTTTATAAGTATGTTAAGCCAGTTCAAGTGTCAATCACACTTCGATATGTTACTTGGCTTCCAAGCAGCTCACCGTTGGAAATGCATGTGTTTGATGCTGAAATGCAGCATCCTTCCACACATCAAACATTGGAATTTTAACGTCTAAAGCTAAAGGTAATTTTTTGGGATTGAACTGCATATGTTCTAAGTCACTCCCCCATGCAATCAAATCGACATCTAGTGAAATCTGATGCGATGGGCGAATACGCCCAGATGTGGCTTCCATATTTTTCAGCAATACCGAAATATCGGCAACCGACAAAGACGATTTCAGCAAACAGGCTGCATTCCAATAATCTGCCCCAACCCCATCGCGGCATGGAATTAAATAAATATTCGAAAAATGTAGTTGCCCAATTTTAGCAAGTTGCTCAGAGGCATATAAAAAATGTTGCTTGGGATTATTATTACTCGCCAGAGCTAGGGCGAAAATTGTTTCGGTGGCGTTCAAGACGAATTCCTACAGAATTTGCTTGCGCGATAATGGCAGGCTTACGGATGGTAATATTAATCGATTCAATCGCATGAAAGGTAGAAAAAAGTGCGTTGATGACCAATTTTGCCGCATGTTCAATCAGCTCAGGCTTAGCATCTTGAATGACCTTTGCTGCAATTTCACAAATTTCAGCATAATTTAAGGTATGGTCTAAGTCATCTGAGTTTGAAGCTTGTTCCAAATCTGTTTGAATAATCATATCCAACATTAAAGGCTGAATAATCTGACGTTCCCAGTTAAAACAGCCAACCACTGTTTCAACTTTTAAGCCTTCAATGATAATTGCGTCCACATTATTACCTTTAACAGATTTTGACTTTTAATCCCTGCCTTGCGAAACCATGTTTCTCACCGCTTAAACAGGAAAGCGTTTTTCAGTCCCTCTTTTAAAAGAAGGACTGAAAGGTTTTTTTGGTGAGTGTGCTTCCAAAGAACTTAGTTTTTTAACAACACATTTGGATCCATAGTTTGCACCATTTGCAAACGCTGGTCAGCATAGATGTCGGTATACGGTGCAAGGATGCGCATGAAACGATCGAAATACAGCATCTGTTTAAATAACAGGGCAAAATCACGTGGGAAGCGAATACCGTGACGCTCACCTACTGCAACCATATCCATCATGATGTCATTCAAATCTGCTGGATTTGAACTCAGCAATTCTTGCGGATCTGCCAACAACACACCACTAAATAAACGCTCAAGATCTGCGGCCAACACCTGAGTATCAATCTGCACTGCGGTCATGCCCATTTTCAGCATGTTTTCCGCCATGAGTGCATAATCCGTTTTTTGTAAGGCATCCATAAAGGCGATACAAGCTGTCCATACTTCAGGTTTCAACTGTCCCACAATGCCGAAATCAATAAAACCCACACGACCATCATCAAGCAGCATTAGGTTTCCAGCATGTAAGTCAGCATGGAAGCTATTACACATCATTAGACTACCAAACCATGTATTCATGGCAGTTATCAGGACTTGTGAAGGATCTTTACAGCGCTTTTTAACCACTTCAAAATCAGTTAATGGCACGCCGTAAAGACGCTGCATGGTGAGCACACGGCGAGTCGAATATTGATGATAAACTTTAGGTGCCATCGCCTTATGGTTTTGCGTGATATTGAGATAGTTCACAAAGTCATCCAGATTACTGGCTTCTTCAATAAAATCGACTTCTCGAACCATGCGGGTTTTAATTTCTTCCACAATGTCTGCAAGCGATGCAAATTTGACTTTAGGCACTGCTTTTTCTAAAACCTTGGTTGCCCAGTGCAAAACATTTAAGTCGGTATAGAGAATGGTTTCTACACCCGGCTTTTGTACTTTAATCACTACATCTTCACCCGTCACCAGCTTTGCAGCATGGACTTGGGCAATAGACGCTGAAGCTAAAGGTGTTTCATCAATCGATGCAAAAATCTCAGACAGGTTTCGGCCTTCAAACTCAGACGCCAAAACCCCCTGTACATAACTAAACGGTAAAGATGGAGTTTGGTCTAAACAGCCCTGAAACTCTTCAACATATTCACGTGGAAAAAGTGAAGGTGTACTCGCAATAAACTGACCCAACTTGATATAGGTTGAGCCCAGAGACTCAAAGGTTTCACGCATCAATTTGGCATTACTTGGTTTTTCAGTGGCGTACTTAATACCCGCACGCGCTGCAATGACTGCTGTTTCCCCAACGCGGGCAACAGAACGCAGTCCATCTAAAAAGATATTGTTTTTCATAATATCGGTCAAAAATAAATTGTATTGAGTGTATCAAAGAATGAAAAAATTGTAGGCTTATCTTGCCTGACAAACGGGACAATCTGTATCTTTTTCGAAAGCAAGCAAACGTTGTTTCATACTTAAGCCATCCCAAAGTAACAAGCGTTGTTTGAGTGCAGTCACATTTAAACCCAAATATAAAAGTGTATGATGCGCTTGAAGACTGGCCATTACATTTGGGGTGGTAGCTAAAACGCCCGAATCTGCACAGCGTAGGCTTTCATTCGCATGTTCTTCTTTCGGGAACAGACATTCATAACAAGCAGACTCACCTTCCACCATAAACAGTTGCCCTTGAAAACCAATGGCAGATGCACTGATGAGTGGAACATTGCTCACTTTACACTGCTGATTGACCAAATACCGTGTCGTAAAATTATCACAACCATCAAGGACTAAGTCTTGACCTGCAATTAAACTGGCTGCATTGGCTGTATCAAGTTTTACAGTATGCGTATGGACTTGAATATAGGGATTGATCTGCTTTAAACGCTGGGCCAAAACCTCTGCTTTATAGAAACCGACATTGTTTTCTACATAGGCAATCTGTCTTTGTAGATTGCTTACTTCGATCGTATCTGCATCAATCAGAGTGATTTTCCCTACGCCAGCACGTGCCAGTAACTCCGCAGTCAAACAACCGATGCCTCCACAACCCACAATGAGGACGTTGGCCAACTTGAGTTTTTCTTGTGCCTCTATATCCCATCCGTCCAATAAAATTTGGCGGCTATAGAGATGCATTTCAGCATTACTGAGTTCTAGACTTTCATCTAACTCGTCCATGATTCAGCCTTTTGCTAAAGAAAATGTTGATGGCGAATTATACCCATGAAACCAAGGTTAGCTATGCACAAATTCAATAAATGCTATGTGCTTTAGATGACTCAACTTTATCATTTTTAAGTAATGGAGATTGAATCATACTAGTTGCCTATTTTAATTTACTTAGGCTATTTATATCTCTAGCTATATTTCGAGCGGTGTTCCACAAATCACATACCACTATAAACGGTTAAAAGAAAAAGCCAGTCTATTTAGAACTGACTGGCTTTTTCTTTAAGACCCTTTTATTTGTAAATTAAATGGCAGCTTGTAAAGTTTGCATCTTTGCCACTTCTTGCTGTTTCAGCAAATTACGTTGAATTTTTCCACTCGACGTTTTTGGCAAGCTTTCAACAAACTCAATTTCTTTCGGATACGCATGTTTAGATAAACGTGAACGCACATAGGCTTGGAGTTTGCTATCCAACTCTTTAGAGGCTTGGTACTGTGGCTTTAGTACCACAAAAGCTTTCACCACTTCAGTGCGCTCTGGATCAGGCTTACCAATCACAGCTGACTCGAGTACTTCCGCACACTCAAGTAAGGTACTTTCGACATCAAAAGGCCCGACTCGATAGCCTGACGTTGTAATGACATCGTCAGCACGACCTATAAAGTCGATACCTCCAATTTCATTCAGCTTGACCGTATCACCTGTTAAATAATACTGCCCCACAAAGGACTTACGATTATTGCCACCATAGCCCTTAAACCATGTCAGTGGTGACTGTCTAAAGTCTATCGCCAACGTTCCAATTTCGCCGTACTTCACTTCTTGGTGGTTCGCATCAAGTACAGCAAAGCGGTGTCCGGGGTTAGCAAAGCCTGCCGAGCCGACTTTTTTCTCATGCTCCAGTGCATGATGGTTGGCAATCACCATGCCCAACTCAGTTTGTCCATATTGGTCATAAATGTTGACATTCAGATCATTATTGAACCAATGAATCACTTCTGGGGTCAAAGGCTCACCCGCACTACTAACAGCACGTAGGTGGGTTTTAATGGAAGGATCAAACTTTTCTTTAAAACCAAAGAACATCCGAAAAGCTGTAGGCGAACCTGTTAAATTACTGATGCGATACTTTTTAATGACTTCAACCGCATGATCGACGCTAAATGCGCGCTCATCCATAATGATGCTATGCCCCAAGCTGAGCGGTCCTGTAATGCCATAGTACAACCCATAAGCCCAACCCGGATCAGCTAAATTCCAAAATGAATCGTCTTCTCTTAAATCGACTGCATGTTGCATATAGCCCTTAAAAGCCAAAACTGCTTTTAAAGGAACAGGCACGGATTTCGCCAAACCGGTGGTGCCTGAGGTAAACATCATCAGGAAATCATCATCAAAGCTACGTAAAACAGCTTCACATTGATCGGAATGTTGTTCTGCTTCCTGCCAAAAATCAGCTTCATTGCTAGTTAAGTTTGTTCCTGCATTCACAGTCAGGATATGTTTGACTTCAACATGATTTAGCTTTGGACGTTGCTCTGCATTGGTTACAATCAATTTGGTGTTTGCAGTTAACACTCGATGTTCAATCGCCTTCGACTCAAAAGCAGTAAACAAAGGCTGATAAATCGCACCGATCCGCCATGTGGCTAAAATCGTAATCAACAGCTCAGGCGTACGCGGTAACAGCCCTGCGATACAGTCACCCACTTGAATCCCACTACTTTTAAAATAATTTGCCAACTGAGCTGAGGCAACATCGAGCTGTTCAAAACTCCATTGCTCTGACTCGCCATTTTTTCCTTCCCAAATGAGTGCTGTTTTTTGCAGCCCGACATAGCGCTGACAGCACTCAATATAAGCATTCACTGCATTGGGTTGGCCTACCAGTTGTTCTTGAACCAGTTGATCATAGTTAAATTCTTGATGGGCTTGTTCTAATGTCTTCATCACGACAACCTCGCATTATCCATTTTTTAAGACCAAATCCACTTTGGCCGTCCATATTCTTTATCGTTTTAAGCATTGAACTGACCTCATTGTCAGTCCCATATTATTTGAAAACTTAGAGCGGTTCAGTTGCTCTATTTAATGACTGTACTTAACCGCTGTACCTAGATAACCATGTTTTAAATGCGCCTACAATTTCCAAATCCCTCAATGAAAATGCAGGCTTTGAACATCGACCAAGGTCTAAAACTAAGTCGACTTAAACCTTGGTGACTTCACGTGCAATGACAAGACGCTGGATATCAGACGCTCCTTCATAAATCTGGCTCACACGGACGTCCCGATAAATTCGTTCAACAGGAAAATCTGAAACATAGCCATAGCCACCATGAATTTGAATCGCATCAGAACAAACACGCTCCGCCATGGTTGAGGCAAACAGTTTGGCCATAGAGGCTTCTTTTAAACACGGCAATCCTGCATCCTTCAAAGTGGCTGCATGGAAAATTAACTGACGTGCAGCTTCAATTTGCGTCGCCATATCGGCTAAACGAAAAGCAACTGCCTGATGTTGTACAATTTCAACACCAAAGGCTTTACGGTCATTGGCATATTCAACCGCAGCATCTAAAGCGGCGCGAGCCATGCCCACTGATTGCGCAGCAATACCAATGCGTCCCGACTCCAAATTTGAAAGCGCAATTTTATAACCTTCGCCTTCAGCACCTAGCAAATGATCAGCAGGAATGCGGCAGTTCTCCAAAACAATGGTTGCCGTATCCGAACAGTGCTGCCCCATCTTTTCTTCTATACGAGAGACAATATAGCCTTCGGTATCGGTTGGGACTAAAAAGCAAGAAATGCCTTTCTTCCCCGCAGCTTTGTCTGTGACTGCGAAAACCAAAGCGACTTGAGCATGCTTACCTGTGGTAATGAATTGTTTAGTTCCATTCAGCACCCATTCATCGCCCTCACGAACGGCCTTGCATTCCAACGCTCCAGCATCTGAGCCTGCTTGTGGTTCAGTGAGACAAAAGCACCCTAACCACTCACCTGTGGCAAGCTTGCTTAAATATTTCTGCTTTTGCTCATCAGTTCCATAACGCTGGGTAATGCCACACGGCAGTGAGTTTTGCACACTGACAATGGTCGAAATAGCACCATCACCTGCTGCAATTTCCTCAAGTGCCACCACCAGTGAAATATAATCTAAGCCTGCACCACCCCACTCAGGTGAAACAGTTATACCCAAAGCACCTAACTCACCCAGCTCTTTAAGTTCTTGCGCAGGAAACTGTGCGGTTTTGTCACGTTCAGCTGCAGTTGGTTTCAGTTTTTCCTGCGAATAACTACGCAGCATATCCTGAACCATTTTTTGTTCTTCATTTAAAAGCATGGAGTATCCCTTCTCTATTCAGGTTATTAAATTTAATAAATATTTGATACACGGCGACCCATTCGCAACCTGAAAGCCTTTCAAAAGATAATGTTTCTGCGAGAAAGTAGTCTGTAAATTTAATAAAACAGGTTTTGCGAATGGAGATGGTTTTGCCTACTTTTCCCGAAAGAAAAGTAGGTCGAACCGAAGGTTATAAGAAGCCCTTACTTATCGAAGCAAAGACTCCGTCATAAACTCAAAGATCACAAGTCAAAATAGATTATTTAGGCTGCATACGAATCGCGCCATCTAAACGAATCACTTCACCATTCAAATAGCTATTTTCAAAAATATGCCCCACAAGCTGAGCAAACTCTTGAGGTTTTGCCAACCGCTTCGGAAATGGCACCATTTCACCCAACGCATCTTGTACATTTTGCGGCATCGCCTTCAACATTGGCGTTTCCATAATGCCTGGAGCAATGGTCATCACTCGAATTTTCTCACGTGCTAGTTCACGTGCCAGCGGTAAAGTCATTGAAACCACAGCGCCCTTAGAGGCTGCATAAGCGGTCTGGCCAATTTGTCCGTCATAGGCTGCAACCGAAGCTGTATTCACAATCACTCCGCGTTCTTCTTCACCGGCTTGAGGTTCATATTTCGCGATTAACTGCGCAGCAAAACGCAGCATATTAAAAGTACCTGAGACATTGATGTTTAATACTTTTTGGAATAACGCCAGCTCATGAATACCATCACGACCCAACACTTTGGCTGAAGGCGCTACACCTGCGCAGTTCACCAAACCATTCAATTGCCCATATTCAGCCTCGACTTCTTGGAAGAAACTTTGCACAGCGTGCTCATCAGTAACATCGAGGCTTTTAAACTGAGCATTTTCACCCAACTCACGCTGTAGCTCTTCACCTAAAGCTTGGTTCATATCCACCAAAATGACTTTCGCACCTTGTTCAATCAAATGACGTGCTGTTGCTGCACCTAAACCCGATGCTCCACCCGTGACGACAAAAACCTTCCCTTGAATCTTCATTTATTTTTCCTTGTATGATTGAATGCTACGACTTAAGAAGAAATGTAAACACAGAAGCACTTGAGTACAATTTCCAAATATTGCATCTTCCATGATGGTTTTGGACAATGCTCAAAATGCACAATAAAAATATGGAAGCCACTATGACTGCATCGGAACATGCAAACGCCCAGAAAGATTCCATTTCAATTGCTTTGGTACACGAAGCATTGTTTGAAGCTGAAAAGCAGGGATATGCAGTTGCTGATATTTTGAAAAATGCAGGCATCAATAGCGAATTGTTAAGTGCGACAAAAGCACGAGTCTCAGTCAATCAATATGCACAGCTCTGGACTGAACTGGCCAATGTGATGAATGATGAGTTCTTTGGGATGGATCGCCATGCTATGCGCCGTGGCAGTTTTCAGTTTTTATCTAAATCACTATTACACACCACCCAGTTGGACCAAGCCATTCAGCATATTTTGCAGTTTATGAATCTGGTACTAGACGACTTTAGCAGTCAACTCATGGTGCAAGAGCATTATGCCTATATTGTGATTTATGAACGACAACAGCCCAAGCGTATGTTTAGTTACGCAACTTACATCATGCTGATTCATGCCCTAATGTGTTGGCTAGTGGGTCAACGGGTGATTTTGAATCAAATTCAACTCAAATGTGATGCACCTACAGATGACATCGACTACAAAGTTCGTTTTTGTGAAAATATCCAGTATCAAATGGCTGAAAACTATATTCAGTTCGATGCCAATTATTTAAAAATGCCCATAAAACAGTACAGTAAATCGTGGTATCAATTTATTCAGCAAACCCCACATATTTTACTGACCCGTTATAAAAACCCACATTCAACCAGTGCCCAAATTCGTCGCTATTTAATGCAAGACCCCCCGATACAGTGGCTTGAACTGTCTGAAATTGCCCATCATTTCAATATGTCTGAGGCAACTATTCAGCGTCGACTGAAAAGTGAGGGTTTCAGTTATCAACAGCTCAAAAATGATATACGCCGTGATATGGCGATTGAGCTGCTCAGTAACAGCCAAGTATCATTACAAGACATTAGCACTGAACTCAATTTTCATGATCCGAGTGCTTTTCATCGTGCTTTTAAAAAGTGGACTGGGGTCAGCCCTGGCGCTTATCGTCAAAATAAGGATACTTAACTTCAGTCGATTGGTATAAGCAACTACGAAACGCTCTTGCTCTTTCTACATAACAAATAACCGACCCATAAAATTCTCTCGTTAAAGTAAAACCTTATCATTCTATTGTTCTAGCTTTGGTTTTGATTTTCCAAATAAAATGTCAACAGGGCTTATAAATTAAATTGATTTTTTGATGCTCATTCATCGGAAAATCAGGGCGCTGTCGCACTTTGTCACTGACTTAAAAAAATTACCTGCCATAGTGATCTCGTCATATTGTTTTACACAATATTGAATAAAAACATCATGGAGGGAACACATGAGCACCCAATTAAATAAAAACTTAATGAAAAATATCGGATGGTTATTATTATTGCTGTGCAGTCAGCCAGTGATAGCCGACTCATACGTTTATGTGACCAATACCACCCCTGAAACAGTCTCCGTTAATGTTAACCATCACGGTACACGCACCTTAACGCAAGGGAGTCAATGGGCCCAAGAAGCCACCCAAATTGCACCTTATGAAACCAAACGTGTACTGCGTTTTAACCGTTATACAGGGGTAAAGTCAGGTCAGACTTATAATTTTGATACCGTGATTACAGGCGGTGGTTCAAGCGTCACCCTGAAGCAATCCATGACCGGCACTTGGTCTGGCAGTGATATTAAACACTCTGCATCTGGCAGTGATTTTTCTGCACCATGGTTTAACGACCGTAACATTCAGCGCTTCAACACCAATTATGCAGGAAAAACGGCACAGACTGCGTTTAAAGCTGAGTACACTGGTGGTTATGACGACTTCCACTACACTATCCATCAAAATACCGTGCCAGAACCCGTCGCCAGCAGTGCTGATGAGTTTAAAGTTTTAACCTACAATATTTATGCGCTTCCTTTAGTAGGAAGTAAAATTGATTCGCGTTTAGAGCAACTGCCGCAAAACCTAAAAGGCTACGACGCGATCTTATTCCAAGAAACCTTTGCTTCTGGTCGTACCGCCATGTTGGCCAAATTAGCGCAGGAATATCCGTACCAAACCTATATTCCAATCGGTTCAGGTTTCAATATCTATGACAGCGGCATATTGGTTGCAAGTCGCCATCCAATTGTAAAAACGGATCATTTTATTTACCCGAGCTGTACAGGGATTGACTGTTTTGCCGATAAAGGCGTGATTTATGCTGAAATTCTCAAGAATGGCAAAGCCTATCATGTGACCTCCACACATACCGCATCGTTTGATACCGACGCGGCACGTGATATGCGCCAGCAACAATTTAAGCAAATCCGCGCTTTGGTCGATAAGCAAAATATTCCATCATTTGATGCAGTGCTCATGGGCGGTGACTTTAATGTCAACAAACTCCTGTGGCCGCAAGATTATGCGCAAATGCAAATTAACTTGAATTGTACAGTACCAGTCAGCACAGGATATACCGCATCGACCTTCGATCCACGAGTGAATAAACTCGCAGGTGCAGGACTCACGGGTGGCTCTACCGTAGAGTATTTAGACTACGTGGTGTCATCCAATAACCACCGTCAGCCTATGCAAGCACGTAATGATGTCCGCATTCTTCGCTCGGCTGCCGACCCTGTATTTATGACTTGGGACTTATCTGACCACTTCCCAGTAATGGGTCAATTCCAATACAACCCATAAGGAAGAACAATGAAGCGCTTTGGGCTTATCGCTTTGGTGCTGAGTGTATTGGTGATCGGTGTGGTGATATGGTTGGGCCTTGGCTCATCATATGCCACATCGGGTCAAACTCAGGCATCCTCACCGTCCCTTACAGAGACTGCTCAACCCAGCAGTTTGCAAGAGAAGCTTGCCGCTGCAAACAATGACGAGTCAAAAATGCAGCAACAACAGCAACAAGAATCCATCCAACAAATCATTCAACATTTTCAAAAAAATCCGGGCAATATCACACAATTCTTAAACCAGTTACAGCAAAACTGCCCTGATACCAACTGTCAGGCGTTATTAAAACAGGTACTGGCCGAATATCCAGATCAACAGTTTGCCCAGACTTTAAAACAATTGATAGAACGCCTACCACTGTACGAAAAAGAAATGCAAGCTAAAACCATGTCCACACAAATGACACCGCAACAGCGTTATCAGGAGATTTGGAACTTACGCGAACAGACTTTAGGTAAGCAAGAAACACAACTCGGCTTTGCTGAAGAAAAAGAGTTTGCCAGCTATCAGTTTGCTTATGGTGAGCTCTTGAGCCGCGCACTACACATGACCTTACAACAACGGCTGAGTGAACTTTCACAACTACAGCAACAATATAAAAACCCGAGCAAAAATATTGATGGTCAAAGTGGTAGTTATGATAAAGCCCTTAAATTGGCTTTAATTGGCGTCACCGACCCAATACAACAGCAAGAAATTACCCAACAAATTCGTAACAGCTACTTTTCAGGCAAAGAAGCGGCGCAGTTGGCTGAACGCGAACAACAAGTCGCTCGACAACAACAACAGATCGCCAGTTATCAATCTGAACTTGCTGCTCTCAACCAAGAAATGAACCAGCAAAAACAAAACTTAGCTGAAATTGCATGGCAGCAGCAATATCAACTCCGTCTAGAACAACTGAGGCAAAAGCACTTTAACTAGTGGCTTAAACGTTCATCATTCTCCACATCAAACAAAGACAGCTAAAGCAAGGTGATATACCTCATGTTGCTTTAGCATGTCCTTATAAATTGCAATTCCACAATGTTTTGAGTTCGCATCAGTGATGCGTAAAATAAAGACCATTGCAACAAAGATATTAACAAGTTATTACTTTTCAATACTTTAAAAATAATTCCAATAACTTTTCAATTGAAGTCCCTCGATAGTCCGCATTGAATACTTCTTTTGATCGATCCGAGACCATTGCAACAGTAGTGTAAAATGTAAACATGCTCTCAATTTAATAAATTTAATCTTTTCATTTACTTAACAAATCCATCTTTCATTTATCGGAATCTATTTGCAAAAAGTTCCAAAATGGATTATTTTTCAACCAATTTTAAAGCATTCTTTAATGCTTATTTTCTGGCTGTACTCCCCCTGTTTAATCACCTTATTTCTTTTAAAGGTTATGACATGCTTAAAATGATTGATGTTCTCGATCAACGTCTGGTGCAAAACTTTACTCAAGCTTTGCAGTCTCCTACCCCACAATTTGAAGAGCAACTGGATCAAGGTATTCTCAATGCATCAGACCTTGAATTAAATCATGCTGTTACTGCATTTTTTAATGAAGTTAATGCGATTGAAGCTGCTCAAGCGTTGGATATTAGCGCTGACCGTATTCAAGCCCTGCAGTTAGGTGCATCGTTTAAAGATGAACAATATTTAGCTGATCTAAAGAAAATTGTGACACTTTGTCTTGCACTTGAAACAGATGCTTTAGAGCAAGTTGAAGTGTTTGACAGCTTACAAGACTATCCTATGTAAACTTGCAAGCCCTTAAAAAAGCGACTATTACAGTCGCTTTTTTACATTCAAAATGAATGATTTAGTTATGCAATCTTCATATAAGAAGAAATTATTCTATGCTTTTTTAAAGTTATTCTATACTCCAAAAACTACAGAAAGCTCAACATACTTATTAAAATTCAGACACTTAAATCAAGATTATCTACTTATTTCAATTTAGTATTTTGTTATCCATTTTTCTTTTTTTATTTTTCGCATACATCAGGTTAAAAGAACTCACAAATGAACTTATTTAAATGATGCAAAATGAAAAACTTTAAACTACTGAGCACTTCACTGATTTTAGGTTTGATCGGCACTTATACCCATGCCGCTGTTCCAAACACGCTCAAACTCGATTATGCCTACTACGCACCAACCAGCCTTGTGGTGAAAGAACAAAAACTGTTAGAAAAAGCCTTACCTAAAACTGAAATTAAATGGGTGTTTAGCCAAGGCAGTAACCGCTCGCTGGAATATTTAAATAGCGGCAGTGTCGATTTTGCTTCAACCGCTGGACTTGCAGCCGTACTCAGTCGTGCCAACGGCAGTCCAATCAAGACCGTTTATATCCAAAGCCAACCTGAATGGACTGCTTTGGTGGTTGCTAAAAACTCCCAAATTAAAAGCCTAAAAGACTTAAAAGGAAAAAAAATTGCCGCAACCAAAGGCACAGATCCATTTCTATTTACCTTACAAGCGCTGGATACAGTGGGTCTAAATAAACGTGATGTTCAACTGGTTCATTTACAACATCCAGATGGAAAAACAGCTTTAGAACGTGGTCAAGTCGATGCTTGGGCAGGCTTAGATCCATTGATGGCATCGGCACAAGTGCAATCTGGCGCAAAACTGTTGTATCGAAATATTGGGTTTAACAGCTATAGCGTACTCAGTGTCAAAGAGTCTTTTACTCAGCAAAGTCCCGAAGCCATTGAAGCAGTGATTAAAGCTTATGAGCAAGCACGTAAATGGGCCAAAGCTAATCCAGAGAAATTGGCGGAGTTACTGGCACGTGAGTCCAAACTTCCGTTGAATGTCGCAAAATTACAATTAAGCCGTACCAACTTTGATCAAAACATTCCGTCAGCCAAACAGATTGCCGAATTACAAAAGTCTGGCGGCATTTTAAATGAAGAAGACTTAGTCCGTAAAGGCACCAATGTTAATCAAATCGTGACTCAGTTGTTTAAACCACAATATGCACAAAAGGTTGTAAGCAAATAATGACCAAGTCAGTCGCGAGCTCTTTCAGCCCTATTGTAGTGAAAAAGAGTTCCTCATTTCAGTTGAAATTGAAGAGTGTTCTCAAAGCGATCACCCTTCCAGTGCTCTTACTGATTGCTTGTGAATATCTGGTCCGTGCAGGTTTTATTGAACCTTATTTATTGCCTGCCCCCAGTAGTCTATGGCAAACCTTTCTAGATTTATGGCAGGCAGATTTATGGATGCATGTCTGGACCAGTACATGGAGAGTGTTTTTAGGCTTTTTTATTGGGAGTGCCCTGGCTTTAATATTTGCGATTTTGGTGGGACTCAATAAACAGGTTGAAGCGTTTTTAGAACCCAGTTTTTCAGCGATTAAATCCATCCCGAGTTTAGCTTGGATTCCTCTACTTTTACTGTGGCTGGGAATTGATGAAGCATCGAAGATTACCTTGATTGCGATTGGCGCATTTTTTCCGACTTATACCAACACGGTCGCGGCTATTAAAGGTGTCGATCGTAAGCTCATCGAAGTTGCACAAGTCTATCGGCTGAAATACTGGCAGCAAGTACAACAGATTATTTTGCCTGCAGCGTCTCCGGGGATCTTAACGGGACTGCGCAACAGTTTAAGTTTGGCATGGATGTTTATGATTGCCGCAGAGCTCATTGCAGCAACACAAGGCATTGGCTACTTACTGAGTGATGGCCGAGAAACTTCACGCCCCGATATTGTGATCTTAGCAATTATTCTTCTAGCCGTGCTCGGAAAACTCAGTGATAGCATCATGAAGGCCATTGAGACTTGGCTCCTGCGTTGGCGTGACGTATTTGGAACATAAGGTAGAAAAAATAAAAGCGCATCGAATGCGCTTTTATTTTGGAGGGAACAATGAAATTATTGTGTCCACTGCCCTAATGTAACGCGGTCATTCCCACCATAATCTTTCACAGTCCGGACTTGTTTATAGCCCGCCTCTTTAAAGATTTTCTGTACAGCGTCAGCTTGATCATAACCATGCTCAAGCACCACCCAACCATCGAGGGTTAAATGCTTTTTGCCTTGCTGGATAATGACTTTTAAATCAGCCAAACCATGATCCGCAGCAACTAGAGCACGTTCAGGCTCAGTTGCTAAGTCTTGCATGTGAGCATCATCGGCATCGATGTACGGCGGGTTCGAGACAATCACATCAAAAAACTTTCGATTTAGCGGTGCAAACCAACTGCCACACACAAAAGTCACATCATTTAAGTCATGCTTTTCTGCATTTTGCTGCGCAACGGCTAAAGTTGGCTCATAAATATCGGTCGCCGTGATGTCCCATGTGTCCCGTTCACAGGCCAACGAAAGCGCAACCGCACCCGTCCCCGTACCTAAATCGACAATTCGGGCATCTTCAGGTAAGTCTAAACGTAATACAGTTTCTACCAGTACCTCGGTATCTGGACGTGGTACTAAAGTGTCAGGAGTGACAATCAGATCCAATGTCCAAAACGGCTGTGAACCTGTCACATAGGCCAAAGGTTCACCTGCTTCGATTCGTGCCAAAGCAGTAACATATGCTTGCTCTTGTTCATCGGTCAGCACTTGATCTTTTTTCATAACCAAATCGAAAGAATCAATTTTGGTAATGTGTTCCAACAACCATGCGTTCTCTTGACGTTCGTAACTCTCGGCTTCACCACGTAAAGCCAAAGCTTGGGCAATATTCATTATCCACCATTCTGCTGTGCAAGCATCGCAAGCTGATCTGCTTGATATTCACGATGTAAGCTATCTAATAGTTCAGTTAAATCGCCTTCCATAACTGCGTCTAACTTGTATAAAGTTAAGTTAATACGGTGATCGGTCATACGACCTTGCGGGTAGTTATAGGTACGGATACGTTCTGAACGATCGCCCGAGCCAACCAAGTCACGGCGCATTTCAGAAGTTGCTGCATCAGCTGCTGCACGTTTTGCACTTTCCAAGCGTGAAGCAAGTAAAGCCATCGCTTTGGCTTTGTTCTTATGTTGTGAACGTTCTTCCTGACATTCCACCACGGTTCCTGTTGGAATGTGGGTAATACGCACAGCCGAATCGGTTTTGTTGATGTGCTGACCACCCGCACCTGAGGCACGGTAGGTATCAATACGTAAGTCTGATGCATTAATCTCGACCGTTGTATCGACATCAATTTCAGGCAAAATCGCAACGGTACACGCCGAAGTATGCACACGACCTTGAGACTCTGTTGCAGGTACACGTTGTACACGATGCGCGCCACTTTCAAACTTCAAGCGGCCGTAAACGCCTTCACCATTCACCAAGCAAATGATTTCTTTATAACCACCGTGTTCGCCTTCATTTTCAGACAACACTTCAATACGCCAGCCTTGTGATTCAGCGTACTTACTATACATGCGGTATAAGTCACCCGAGAAAATAGCGGCTTCATCACCACCTGTTCCCGCTCGAATTTCCAAATATGCAGAGTTCGCATCATTTGGATCTTTCGGAATCATTAAGATATTTAAATCAGCTTCTAAAGACGCAATAATAGCTTTATTTTCTTTAATTTCTTCAACAGCCATTTCCTTAAAATCAGGATCTGACAGCATCGCTTCAGCCGTTTCAATATCAGCTTCTGCTTGTTTGTACTTGGTCCACACTTCTGCGATTTCACTTAAATCACTATGTTCACGTGACAACTGACGAAAGCGTTTGTTATCCGAAATGACTTCTACATCTGCAAGTAATGCTGTTAATTCTTCGTGACGGTCAGAAAGTTGATCTAATCGTAAACGTAACGATTCTTTCATTAGGAAAATATCTCAATATAAAGGCTGCAATACAGTTTCACAGCACCAAAAAATTTGCGCTTAGTTTAACGGCTCTATCACGCAAAGAACATCTTTATTCAATCCTGAGCGACGTTTACTTTATACGCCTCAGTAGATTGATACACTTTTAAAGCGTGTTTATGCACTTACTAACGCTTAAAAAATGCAAAACAGCTTATTTCATATACATTTTTTAAATAGGTCATTTCAGCTCAAAATTCAGAGTGTGAACTGCATCACTCCTAGGTTTATCCACATTTGCACGGTTTTGGATAAATTTCATTCTGCTTATTCACATTTGTAATAAAACTGATACAAACAAGAAACCAACGGGTTTCAATTTAGTTTTAACTCTCCACAATTAACTGGAATCTTTTTGTTACATTAGCCACATCGAAAAAAGTAAGACAGTTCAACCAATGTTGGACATGGAGAAACACATGAAACTTAATACACTCTTAATTTCAGCAACATTAGCAACGGCATCTATGTTTACTGCAACTGCGTATGCAGACAGCACAACTCGCGTTGCAGCAGCCAGTGCTTTAGGTAGTGTTGCAGGGACAGCAATTGGTAAAAACATGGGCGGCACAACTGGTGCAACTATTGGCGCAGCACTTGGTGGTGCAGGTGGTGCAGCAGTTGCAAGTGACAAACGTCATCGTACTGAATCTGCTATTGGCGGTGCGATCGGTGGTGGTGCGGGCTATACCGTAGGTAAAAGCATGGGCGGAACCAATGGTGGCTACGTGGGTTCTGCATTAGGTGCAGCGGGCGGTGCAGCACTCGGCAACAAAATCTCAAAAGATAAACAGTATGACTCTTACCATGGTAAAAAATGGAAGAAAAAACATAAACACCATTAATTAGCTGCATCGTAAAGATGTCATTGAAAGCACCTTCGGGTGCTTTTTTATGGCACAGATTTAGACGCAACAACACATCAGCCAAACTGGTAGAAAATACGAAGAGTCGTTACACAGCACTTACCAAAGCAACGGTTTCGATAAAATTTCTCTTCATTATTCTTCCCACTTGTTTCGCTAAAGTGAAATCAAGACAAAATAGACATGCTCTTAGGAGTTTAAAAATGAAAATTAAATCAATTTTAATGAGTACCGTAATTGCAGCTTCAGCATTAACGATGACCACAACATATGCAGGTAATACAACCAATACTGCACTAACATCTGCATTAGGTGGTGTTGTCGGTGCCGCGATTGGTAACCAAATGGGTGGACAAACAGGCGCGATGATTGGTTCTGCCATTGGTGGTGGTGCAGGTGCAGCTGCTTCAGCCAACAAACGTGACCGTAATGGTGCAATCATTGGTGGAGCACTCGGTGGTGCTGGTGGTTATACCGTAGGTAAAAACATGGGCGGTACCAATGGTGGGTATATTGGCGCAGGTCTAGGTTCAGCGGGTGGTGCAGTTCTGGGTAAAAAAGTCTCTGAAGACCGTCGTTATGATGACGAATATGACCGCCGTTACGACGACCGTTATGATCGTCGTTATGACAGCCGTGGCTACCGTAATAGCAATTATAAATATAATGGTCGCAACTACCGTGGTGACAATGGCCGTCACTTGGGCTGGTACAAAAACGGGAAACGTTAAGCACCGCATAAAACATTTTCAAATAAAAGAGCACCTTCGGGTGCTTTTTATTTATCTGACAACTACACTCAAAAAAATACTACATTGTTATGCTAAATACAGTAATCCCCTTTTTTTGTTTTAAATGCATATGTGGCTAGTGCGGTTCAACGATATTGAATAGATATTTAGTTTCATTTTTAAATCAACACCTTATATAAAACAACTACAATATCGAATAAAATCGATATACAAAATAGCAGTTATATCGTATTATTTCGATATATGAAACGAAACTGAGAACTAGAATGCGCACGTTGTCCGAGACTCAATTTTCTATTTTAGAATTAGCTCCTGTCCGCGAAGATCAAACTGTACAACTCACTCTACAACATAGCTTAAAATTGGCTCAACAAGCTGAGCATTTAGGCTATAGCCGTCTTTGGCTTGCAGAACATCATAATATGGATGGTATTGCCAGCTCTGCAACTGCGGTACTACTTGGCTATTTACTCGCGAATACCTCAACCTTAAAAGTGGGTTCAGGCGGCATCATGCTCCCGAACCATGCCCCGCTGATCGTAGCGGAGCAATTCGGTACGCTTGCGACACTCTATCCAAACCGGATCGAATTAGGTTTAGGTCGAGCACCAGGTACAGACCAAGTGACCATGCGAGCACTTCGCCGTGGCCGTCAAGAAACTGAAGATCAGTTCCCACAAGATGTCTTAGAAATTCTGCATTACTTTAAAGACGCTGAGCCGAATCAGCGCATCATTGCAACTCCAGGGCAAGGGACACATGTGCCTGTATGGCTACTCGGTTCAAGTTTATTTAGTGCACAACTGGCTGCAAAACTCGGTCTTCCCTACTCTTTTGCATCACACTTTGCACCGCGTATGCTGAAACAAGCGATTCAGCTCTATCGTGAAAACTTTGAACCCTCCGAATACTTATCGAAACCTTATGTATCTATGGGTGTCCCGACGGTCGTTGCTGAAACCGATGCTGAAGCTGAATATCTAGCGACTAGTGCCTACCAACGTGTTTTAGGTCTCATGCGCGGTCAAAGTTTAAAGTTAAAAGCACCGATTGCCAGTATGGACGGTCTATGGTCACCTGCGGAAAAAATGTCAGTAGACAGTTTTTATGCCATGGCCCAAATCGGTTCCAATGGCACGGTGAAAGAAGGCTTAAAACAGCTTCTTTTAGAATATGATGTCGATGAATTTATTTTCACCTGTGACATCTATGACACGGACAAGCGTTTAGAAAACTTTGAACGTCTCATGCAGATCAAAAATAACTAAGTACAAATGAAGTGAATCGCCTTATGCGTATTAATGCATACCCATAAGGCGACGTGCATAAATGAATAACCAAAATCTTAGCCGATACTTAAAAAATCCTTAAAGCCCTGCAAAACTGCTGCTATGTCTAGACTAAAGTTAGCGTGACTGCTCAGACAATTTATCACTTTGCTTTTTTAGAGCAAAAGCACTAAAAATAATAAATTAAGGAAAGACGATAAAAAACAATTAAGGATCAAGCATGGTCAATTTGCATTCAACTGACAACGTATCTGGTTTATTTCAAAACCATCCCGAATATTTTCAGCATTTTAAAGGGCAATTGATTACTGCTTCAGAAATTAAACAACATGCTTTTACTGAACAACGTGTCGCAATTATTGGTACCAACCAGCATACAGTAACTGCCCTTGAATCGATTTGTCAGGTCGCTCAATCGGTCTATGTTTTTCAAAATGCGCCACAATTTATCTTGCCAAAAACAGAGCGTGGAATTCAGCGCTTAATTCAACATCCACTGGTTATTAAGAACCGACGCCTATTTAACACACGTATCAAATGCCTACTGGCTTTACGCTTCTTAGAAACCCAAGTTCAAGACCCATGGCTTAGACACCAACTCAAACCTAACTCCGCTGCCGATAAACTTAAATTTTTTAAGTCCGATCATTATTATCATGCCTTACAGCGCGACAACTGTAAGCTAATCACTTGGCCGATCGTCAAAATTCGAGAACATGATATTCAAAGTTTAGATGGAGCTGAATATCCCGTCGATGTGATCATTACCACCTATAGCCATTAACCATATAGGGTAAGTTTCCCTACTTACCCGTTGTTTATTTCGTCACACCTGTATACCGATAGCCTGTATTTGAACGCTGATAACGTAAGTACTTTCCAGTCGGTCGACTGTTTTGATCCAATAAAGTGATATCAAGCTTGTTTAAGTCTTTTGAAACACGAATATATGAACCGCGCTGCTCTTCGTCACAATGACAGTCATAATCTACTTCAATTGAACTTAACTGCTGTTTTTTGGTCTGAAAAACTGGTGTTGCTGTCAAAGCTTGGGCATGCATTTTAAAGGCTTGAATTTGATAGAGACCGTGACAACTATCGCCATTGTAATAACTTTGAATCAGATAAATCGGCTGTGCACCCCATTTCACTTGATCAATCTTTAAAATATAGCCTGTTTCTAAAGGCTGAAGTTTAGTGGAATTGCTCGATTTCATCTGCACATAGGATGAAAATTCACCCATGGTACCGCCACCACCTACATCAAAGGTATAGAATTTAAGCAGTTGGTCCGGTGAGGCATTAATCTTTAGTCTAAGATTCTCAGTCAATTTGGGGAAAGAATAAGCATAACTTTCTGCATTTTCACGGATTAAATCAACCACATCACTTTCGATCTGTTGATTCACTGCATAAAAATCTAGCGCTGCATATTTTTGATCAATCACCTGCTCAGCCTGCTGAATTGATATATTTTGCGCATATACAGCCATATTAAAATGAGCAAAACAAAATACACCTAATAGGCATTTTGATATTATTTTCATTTGATCTAATCTGTATTTTTATATTGATCAACATTATAAAGCATCATCAATATGACGCTTTATAATGTAATGACAATATCAACCAATGCGACGTTTTAAACCCGTCATTTGGAGTACACGAGTTGAAATTTCTTCAATCGACATTTCCGAGACATTTAAGTATTTAATCCCTTCAGAGATATAAATCCCTTCAATTGCACGAAGCTCCATTTGGCACTGGCTGAAGCTTGCATAACGGCTATTGGCTTTACGTTCAGAGCGAATAGCAACAAGACGTTCAGCATCAATCATCAAACCAAAAAGCTTCTGTTTATGCGCGCGAAGTACCGCAGGTAAACGGTTGTCATCCAAGTCTTCTTCAGTCAATGGATAGTTTGCAACACGAATCCCAAACTGTAATGACAAATAAATTGACGTCGGTGTTTTACCCGAACGTGACACCCCAATCAGAATCAGATCGGCCTTGTCATAGTGGCGTGTACGTGCACCGTCATCGTTATCTAAAGCAAAATGCACCGCATCAATACGTGCTTTATAAGACTCCGAATCGGTCACCGCATGGGTCTGTCCGACTAAAGTTGTAGGCGGTGTTCCCAGCTCCTCAGACAATTTACTAATAAGCCCTTCAAATACATCAAGATTTATAGCATTTGCAGTATTAATAATGTCACGCACGTACGGGTCAACTAAAGTGTCAAAAACCAGTGGCTTTTGTCCGTCTTGTTGTGCCCTTAAATTGATCTCAGCAACCACATTTGTAGCAGCTTCTTCAGAGCTAATATAAGGAATAATATGAATGTCAAAGTCAACATTTGGAAACTGCGCCAATAGCGAGTGCCCAAGGGTTTCAGCGGTAATTGCAGTACCATCAGATACAAAAAAAACGCTCCGCTTAAATTGTTTACTTCCTGACATTAAAATTCTCCTCAAAAATTTGTCTTAGTGCTATATAATCTTTATAGTAAACCGATCTTACATGACTGTCGCTTAGTAAAATCAAAAAGCTAAGTAGATTTGTTATAATCTGATGCCAAGATAGTGATTAAATACTGCAAAAGTGGAGTAACAACTTTGGAAGCGCGCGTAATTGGTCTAGAAAAATTAGGGAAACACGACGTTGAACTTGTAGGTGGGAAAAACTCATCTTTAGGTGAAATGATCAGCCACCTATCAAATGCAGGTGTATCTGTACCAGGTGGCTTTGCTACTACAGCTCAAGCATATCGTGAATTTCTCGAGCAAAGTGGCCTAAACGCTAAAATCAATGCAGAGTTAAAAGTCCTCAATGTTGATGATGTAAATGCTCTTGCTGAAACAGGCGCGAAAATTCGCCAATGGATTGTAGATACTCCACTTACGGCAGAACTCGAACAAGAAGTTCGTAAAGCATTTGCAGAGCTTTCAAACGGCAACCCAGACATCGCGGTTGCCGTTCGTTCTTCTGCGACAGCAGAAGATTTACCAGATGCTTCTTTTGCAGGGCAACAAGAAACCTTCTTAAACATTCGCGGTATCGACAACGTATTGATCGCGATCAAAGAAGTATTTGCATCACTGTATAACGACCGTGCAATTTCTTACCGCGTACACCAAAACTTTGCGCATGATGTTGTGGCTTTATCTGCTGGTATTCAGCGTATGGTTCGCTCTGAAACTGGTGCAGCAGGTGTAATGTTTACACTCGACACTGAATCAGGTTTCCGTGACGTAGTCTTCATCACTGCATCTTATGGTTTGGGTGAAATGGTTGTTCAAGGTGCTGTAAACCCTGACGAATTCTACCTTTCTAAACCTCTTTTAAATGCAGGCAAGCACGCTGTACTCCGCCGTAATCTGGGTTCTAAACACCAAAAAATGATTTATGGTGAAGAAGCATCTGCAGGTAAATCAGTTGTTGTGGTTGATGTTGAAAAACAAGAGCGTCAACAATTCGCATTAAACGACCACGAACTACAAGAACTTGCAAAACAAGCGCTGATCATTGAAAACCATTATGGTTCTCCAATGGACATCGAGTGGGCAAAAGATGGCGATGACGGTCAAATTTATATCGTTCAAGCGCGCCCTGAAACTGTGAAGAGCCGTGAAAATGTCGGCACCATGGAACGCTACCTTTTAAAACAAAAAGGTACTGTGATTTGTGAAGGTCGTTCAATCGGTCAACGTATCGGTTCTGGTAAAGTCCGTATTGTTACATCTATTAAAGAAATGGACAAAGTACAAGATGGTGACGTGCTTGTATCTGACATGACTGACCCAGACTGGGAACCAGTAATGAAGCGTGCCGCTGCAATTGTCACTAACCGTGGTGGTCGTACTTGTCACGCAGCGATTATTGCGCGTGAATTGGGTGTTCCAGCAATCGTTGGTTGCGGTAATGCAACTGAAGTTCTAGTAGACGGTCAGGAAGTGACTGTTTCATGTGCAGAAGGTGATACAGGTTTCATCTACGAAGGCTCTTTAGATTTCGAGATTCAAACCAACTCTATCGAATCGATGCCAGAGCTTCCGTTCAAAGTTATGATGAACGTCGGTAACCCTGACCGCGCATTTGACTTTGCACAAATTCCAAATGAAGGGATTGGTCTTGCACGTCTTGAGTTCATCATTAACCGTATGATCGGTGTCCACCCTAAAGCATTGTTGAACATTGACAGCTTGCCACGTGAAACTCGTGCTGCGGTGATGGCACGTACAGCGGGTTATGCATCGCCAATCGAGTTCTATGTTGAAAAACTGGTTGAAGGTATTTCTACCCTTGCTGCAGCATTTGCAGACAAACCTGTGATCGTTCGTATGTCTGATTTTAAGTCAAATGAATACGCAAACTTGATCGGTGGTAAGTTATACGAACCTGAAGAAGAAAACCCAATGTTGGGCTTCCGTGGTGCAAGCCGTTATGTGTCTGACAACTTCCGTGACTGCTTCGAATTAGAATGCCGCGCGTTGAAAAAAGCACGTGACGAAATGGGCTTAACCAATATTCAAATCATGATTCCTTTCGTACGTACTGTACATGAAGCGAAACGTGTAATTGAATTATTGGCGTTAAACGGCCTGAAACGTGGTGAAAATGGTCTGAAAGTGATCATGATGTGTGAGTTACCAACAAACGCATTATTGGCTGAACAGTTCCTGGAACACTTTGATGGCTTCTCTATCGGTTCGAACGATTTAACCCAGTTAACACTTGGTCTAGACCGCGACTCTGGTATTGTGTCTCACCTATTTGATGAGCGTGATCCAGCAGTAAAAGCGCTTCTTTCTATGGCAATTCATGCATGCCGTAAAGCAGGTAAATATGTGGGTATCTGTGGTCAAGGCCCATCAGATCACCCAGATCTTGCGCAATGGCTGATGGAACAAGGTATCGAATCTGTATCACTTAACCCTGACTCAGTATTAGACACTTGGTTCTTCCTTGCTGAAGAGAAAGTTCAAAAAGCTTAACTTTTTGATCCGATAAAAAAGACCCTTTCAAGGGTCTTTTTTTATATCCACTCTTTCAACGCATTCGCATTGAAACAAACGTTTTTATACAAAAACTTAGACTAAGTCTGGCATTCATGCACCAACATCTTGATTGAGAAGAGATCGCATTGCGATAAAGCTAGAAGAAGCAGCATAATCCTTGCTACACTGTCCTGCATTTTGTGTAGTTTTGGTTAATTTTAGCTTGAAATTCTCTAGACTATCCGCATGTTTTATCATAGATTTTTTATTTGTTTTTAATCTAAAAACAAATACATTTATTATTTTAATATCCCAATTTATATTTTGAGATTAAGTTTATATGCAGATTTACTTGGCACGAAATAATCAACAAGCCGGTCCATATACCTTAGAGCAATTGAATCAGATGCTCGCAAGCCAACAAGTTTTATTGACGGATTTAGTTTGGCATCAGGGTATGCCTGAATGGAAAGCTTTAGGTGAACTCACCCAAGGAAAACTGGCGTATGAACCTGTAGGTTATCTACCTCAGCCCCCTATTCCTGAGCCAATACATACGCCAAATCAATTTTCACAGCCAAACCACACAGCGGCGAAAGTTGCTCAACCTGAACTGGCATCAATAGGCACACGTGTCTTAGCCAAAGTCATTGATTTACTTCTTTGGCTCCCTGCCGCTGCGATTCCCTCGTTCTTTTTACAAGCAGATAAATTTGGTGAACTCACTGAAATTCAGCAAAAAATGCAAGCTGCCACCACAGCAACACAGGCCAGTGAACTGCAAGCACAACTGTTCAGTTTGATTCCAACTGAAGCATGGACCACCATGGGCATTTACCTGCTGATTATGCTCGGTATACAGGCCTTTTTCTTAGCAAAAAATGGTCAAAGTATTGGTAAAAAAATCACCAAAATTAAAATTGTAGACGTTGAAACCAACGAAAAAGTCAGCCTTTTACGTGTATTCACATTACGCAGTGTTGTCTTTATTGTACTCAATATGCTGTTCATGCCGTTTATTACCATCGCCGATCACGTCTTTGGTTTAACTGCAAAGCGTCAAACTTTGCACGATAAGCTGGCGAAAACTAAGGTCATTAAGCACTAATTTGAGCATATTTAAGCTGAGGTTTGGCTCACCTCAGTTTTCTGCAGTTTATTGATATTCAAAATAAATCCCTAAATAATTTATAAAATTCCGAGTGAAAAAATCGGTTTTTATAACAGTTATTTAAAGCACCTTTACGTATAGCTTAGTTTGTCGATATGAGGCATAATGCCCTACAACGTAGCGGTGTCTTATGATTGAGAAGTGTTTTAGACTTAAAAAGAAACTTTTCAACCATGCGACACTTTAATCGCTATCCCAATTTTATTAGGGAATGGGACTCTTCACCGAGGTTGTAAAATGAGACAAACGATTTTAGCTGTATTGTCTTTATCTGCGATCGCCGCGCTCTTAACTGGGTGTGGTGGTGATATGGTACTTCTAAACTCAAAAGGTCCAGTTGCACAAGGTCAATCTGACTTAATGATGACTGCGATCTATTTAATGCTATTGGTGGTTATTCCATCAGTCGTAATGGCATTATGGTTTGGTTGGAAATATCGCGCGTCGAATAAAGATGCAGACTATAAACCTACATGGGCACACTCTACTGCAATTGAAATTGTAGTTTGGGGTATTCCTGTCATTATTATTGGTATTCTGGCTTGGTTAACTTGGTGGGGTTCACACAAGTATGACCCTTACCGCCCGCTCGAATCTGATAAAGCACCTGTAAATATTCAAGTCATTGCAGAACAGTTTAAATGGATCTTCATTTACCCTGATCTTAACATTGCGACGGTTAACGAAATTCGTTTCCCTGAAAAAACTCCAGTTGCACTTAAAATTACCTCTAACTTCACGATGAACTCGTTCTTCATCCCTGCGTTAGGTGGTCAAATTTATGCAATGGCAGGTATGCAAACGCACTTGAATTTGTTAGCAGATGGAACTAGCCCAGCTGAAGGCTACCGCGGTTTCTCTTCGAACTATTCAGGCTACGGCTTCTCGCAAATGCGCTTCCGTGCTCACTCTGTAACTGACGCTCAATTCGCTGAATGGGTTGCTGCAGTTAAAGCAGGTAACGGTACAAGCATTAATCCTAAAGCTGTACAAAAAACAATTTTAGATCAAGCTGAATTTGAGTCTTTACGTGACGGTAACCGTGGTAAACACCAAATTGAAGTTTTGATTTCAAAAGCAAAAACTCCTGAAGAGAAGGCTGCTGCTGAGGCAATGAAGCCTTATCCAACTAAGCCACACCCTGTGACTTACTACTCTTCTGTAGAGGAAGGCTTGTTTAAGTCAGTCATCAGCAAATATATGAGCAACTATCACGGTGCTGATCACTCAGCGACTGCGGGTGCTCACGGGGCTGCTTCATCTGAAGCACATGCCGCTGTTGAACCTGCTTCATCAGTTGTAGGGGAATAAGACATGAGCTTCTTAGGTAAGTTAGGTCCGGACGTTATTCCGCACGATCCAATTGTACTGGTCACAGTTGCAATGATGATCTTAGGTGGTATCGCAGTTGTTGCTGGTATTACCTACTTTAAAAAATGGGGCTACTTGTGGAACGAATGGTTCACATCAGTCGACCATAAAAAAATTGGTATCATGTATCTTTTCGTATCGATCATCATGCTTTTGCGTGGTTTCGCCGATGCGATTATGATGCGTCTTCAACTGTTCCTTGCAAAAGGTGGCGGTGAAGGTTATTTACACCCAGAACACTACGATCAGATCTTCACCGCACACGGTGTAATCATGATCTTCTTCGTAGCAATGGGTCTAGTTGTTGGCTTAATGAACATCTCTGTACCACTTCAAATTGGTGCACGTGATGTTGCCTTCCCATTATTAAACTCTCTAAGCTTCTGGTTATTTGCTGGTGCTGCAGGCTTAATGATGGCATCTCTTGCAATTGGTGAATTCGCTGCAACAGGTTGGATGGCTTATCCTCCTCTTTCAGGTATCGAATACTCTCCAGGCGTGGGGGTGGATTACTATATCTGGGCACTTCAGATTTCAGGTTTAGGTACGCTATTAACGGGTGTTAACTTCTTCGTTACCATCATTAAAATGCGCGCGCCTGGTATGTCACTTATGGACATGCCGATCTTTACTTGGACATCTTTGTGTACAGCTGTATTGATCATTGCGTCATTCCCAGTGTTAACAGCAACAATTGCGATGTTAACGCTTGACCGTTACTTCGGTTTCCACTTCTTTACAAATGACATGGGTGGTAGCCCAATGTTGTATGTAAACTTGATTTGGACATGGGGTCACCCAGAAGTTTACATCTTAGTATTACCAGCATTTGGTATTTACTCTGAAGTTGTATCAACGTTCTCTCGTAAAACGTTGTTCGGTTACAAATCAATGGTGTATGCAACAATTGCGATCACAGTACTTGCGTTCGTAGTATGGCTTCACCACTTCTTCACCATGGGTGCTGGTGCGAACGTGAATGCGTTCTTCGGTATCATGACCATGGTTATTGCGATTCCTACTGGTGTGAAAATCTTCTCTTGGTTATTCACAATGTATAAGGGTCGTATCACCTTCACTACTCCTATGTTATGGACGCTTGGCTTCCTTGTAACATTCGGTATTGGCGGTTTAACTGGTGTATTAATGGCGGTTCCACCTGCGGACTTCCTTGTACACAACTCATTGTTCTTGATTGCTCACTTCCATAACGTAATTATCGGTGGTGTGGTGTTTGGTATGTTTGCCGGCATCATTTTCTACTGGCCGAAAATGTTTGGTTGGAAGCTCAATGAAGCATGGGGTAAAGCTGCGTTCTGGTTCTGGTTCTTCGGTTTCTACTTTGCATTCATGCCACTTTATATCCTTGGTTTCATGGGTATGACTCGTCGTTTGAATACATATGACAACCCTGAATGGGATCCGTACATTGCTATTGCATTCTTCGGTTCTGTGTTAGTCGCGATTGGTATTGCATGTTTCGTTATGCAGATTGTTGTTGGTTACTTACAACGCAACGACAACCTCGACCTTACAGGCGATCCATGGGATGGTCGTACACTTGAATGGGCGACTTCGTCTCCTGCTCCGTTCTACAACTTTGCTCACCTTCCAACAATCAATGGTATTGATACGTTCTGGAATGACAAAGAGAATGGCGTAGCGTATGCGAAACCTACTTCATACGAAGACATTCATATGCCAACGAATCGTGCTGCTGGTGTTGTGATTGCCATGTTCATTACTGTTATGGGCTTTGGTTTAATCTGGCATATCTGGTGGTTAGTTGTTGTGATGTTCATCGCTGCTATTATCAGCTTCATCGCATCTTCGTTTACGAAGAAAGTGGACTACTATGTTCCTGCTGCTGAAGTTGAGCGTATTGAAAATGAACGTTACGCGATTCTTGAAAAACATTTGAAGAAGGACTAAGACAATGGCTGACGTACTTCATCACGAAAACCACGGACACGATGAGCATCATCACCACGATGATACTGACATCACCGTCTTTGGTTTTTGGACTTATTTGATGAGTGACTTGATTCTATTCGGTACACTCTTCATTGCATTCGCTGTTTTAAGTAGCCATGTGCCTATGGGCACACCAAGTGCAAAAGAATTATTCGGTGAGTCTTTAGGTTTCGTTTTAACTGAAACTTTCGCTCTCTTGATCTCTTCTGTAACTTTTGGTTTTGCGGTTCTTGCTGCATACAAAAAGAACGTCAACCAAGTTTTAACTTGGTTAGCGATCACTTGGTTATTCGGTGCTTCATTCATCGGCATGGAACTATATGAGTTTAATCACTTAGTTCATGCTGGCCACGGTCCAAGCGTAAGTGCGTTTTTATCGTCGTTCTTTACTTTAGTAGGTACGCACGGTATTCACGTAACTTCAGGTTTGGTATGGATGATCATTTTGATGATTCAGATCAAGAAAAATGGTTTGACTCTTCCAAACACTCGTCGTCTTGCTTGCCTAAGCTTGTTCTGGCACTTCCTTGACATCGTTTGGATCTGTGTATTCAGCGTAGTTTACTTGATGGGAGTTCTATAATGAGTCACGATCATAACTCAGCTGGTGCTTCACACGGTAACACCAAGCAATACACGATCGGCTTTATCCTTTCAGTTATCCTGACCGTAATTCCATTCGGTATGGTAATGGCTGGTGGTTTTGGTCGCGGTATTGTTATGGCAGTTATCGCAATTACAGCGGTTGCTCAGGTTCTAGTTCAATTAGTTTACTTCTTGCACATGAACTCATCTTCAGAGCAACGTTGGAACGTGATTGCATTTATCTATACAGTACTTTGTATTGCTGTACTTCTAGTCGGCTCTGTATGGATTATGAACTACTTACACTACAACATGATGATCTAAACTGATCGTCATGTTGAAAAAGTATTTATTCCTGACTAAACCAGGAATTCTCTTTGGTAACTTCGTTACCACTCTGGGCGGCTTCTTTTTAGCCGCTCAGGGGTCTGTAGATTTCCTCCTTCTTCTCATCACTCTACTCGGTACAACACTGGTTGTTGCTTCTGGCTGTGTCGTCAATAACGTCATTGATCAAGATATTGATCAAAAGATGGAACGGACGATGAACCGTGCATTAGTTAAAAAAACCATCAGTCCTTCCGTAGCTTTGGCATTTTCTGCTGCGCTTGGAATATTAGGTTTCGCCCTACTCTGGTTCTTTGTTAATGCTTATGCCTTTGGCTTTGCTGTACTTGGTTTTGTGGTTTATGTGATTTTTTATAGTCTATGGAGCAAACGCACATCCATTCACCAAACCGTGATTGGAAGTATTTCTGGTGCTAGTCCACCAGTGATCGGCTATACAGCTGTGACCAATGAATTTGATGTTGCCGCATTGTTGCTTTTCTTAGCATATGCACTTTGGCAAATGCCTCATTCATGGGGAATTGCGGTATACCGCTTTGATGACTATAAAAATGCAGGCATTCCAATTTTACCTGTAGCACGTTCAATTTTCCGCACGAAAGTTGAAAGCTTGATTTATGTCTTGCTGTTTGCTGCGGTGTTAAATGGTTTGTATTGTTTTGGCTATACCAATATGTTTTTTCTTATCACCTTTAACGCACTCTGTGCTTATTGGGTATATTTATCAATCATTGGTTTTAAAGCTGAAAATGATCAGGTTTGGGCAAAACGCTATTTCTTATATTCAGTGATTTTAATTACTGCATTAAGTTTTAGTTTTAGTTTTAGCTATGTCTCACCTGCTCCACATTTGCCGCTGTTTTAAAAAAGATAGAGTTCTCTCTATCTTTTTTATTTCAACTTATTCAATATTTAAGTCTAGTCTTTAAGTTGTTACCATAGCAGACACAATAATAACTCATGCTCTGCAATGAAAATGCCATCACAATTTTTTAAAAAATCTATTTTTATTAGTCTGTTCCCTATCACTCTTGCTTATAGCACGCACAGTTTTTCTGGTTTCGATGTTTCTTGCTACCCATCGACCAACATTCAAACCAATGCCTATACAGCCTGTGACAATTTGCCTGCACTCACACCCGCCAATGACAATCAAACCAATATGCTCTTACTTCTGAGCGACATGGGTTTGGCCAAATTGAATTTTAATCAGCCAAATAATCCGCTTTGGGAAACTGAATATAGCAACGTACCATTTGCGGCTAAAACATTGTTTGAAGGCGTAACCAATAAACGACCGAATGCCCGATTAAAACCGAACAATGAAAAGACGCCTTACCAAGAACATTGTAGTAGCCTAGACAATGGTGCGGATCAATTTACCCAGCAGGTGAAAGCCGACAAAAATCTCAGCAAAGCGGAAAAAGATTTACTAATTCAAGAAAGACAAAATATCTCGGCCTGCGACCGTGATCTTGCCCTCATCCAAGTCAATCCGAACTGGTCTATACAAGCACGTCAGTATGCGTCTTATTTAAATGCAACCATTGCCTTTTATAATAGTAACTTTTCCATAGCTACTAAAATTTACTCAGTATTAACTACGGTTGATCAGCCTTGGATCAAAGAAACATCACAATATATGTTGATTCGTAGCAGCCTCAATGAAAGCTATCAGTCGGGTGTAGGTAAATATGGCGACTTAAAAATAGATAAAGTAGATCAGACTTTACTCAAAAACACCTATGAGCATATTACTACCTACTTCAAACGCTTTCCTGAGGGAAAATATGCTGCAAGTGCACGCGGTTTACTACGTCGTTGTTATTGGCTGAGTGGAAATACCGAACTCCTGACCAACGAACTCGCATGGCAAATCAATCATCCTGATTCCAAATACTATAATTTAGAGCTCGATAATCTAGCCTTCGAAATGGATCGCCATGTTTTTCAAAGCCGCTCATTCAATGCAAAAAATCTAAAAGATCCCTTCTTTCTGACCATTTCAGGTTTAATGCAAATGCGTCAGGTAACATCGGCAGAAGATAAAGTCTTAAGTTGGTCTGAACTCAACAACCAAAAAACACTATTTAAGAGTCAGCCAGAACTGTTCCAATACCTACAAGCCAATCACTTATTCTTTGTACAGAACAAACCAACTGAAGCTTTAAAATATTTGCCAGAACATTCCTCTAATTCAATTAATAGTTACCTTCAACTCAGTCAAATATTGTTAAAAGGGCGTATTTTAGAAAAACTGAGACAAACTCAAAATGCGCAGCAGTATTGGGAAGGCTGGCTGAGTCAATCAAAATCCATTGAACAGCGTGGCTTATTTGAGCTGATGCTGTATCCACATTATGCTCAGCAGCAAAGTGCAAACCTATTCATCGGTTCAAATGCTAAAATCAAACAAGCTTCATTGCAAAAAAGCTTTATTGAAAATCAAGCCAATGAAAAAAGCTTAATGCAAATTGTACAGAGCAAAGCATCAAGTACAGATCAAAAAAATTTAGCTTTATATAAAACTTTGCAAAAGTCATTGGTACATCAGAACTTTAAACTGTTTAATCAAGCCTTTGTACTGCTACCACAAGATGCCGCAAAGTATAAATATGACTCAGAAACATATCAAAACTATAAAAATCAACCGCCCCTTAGTGATTTCATTTGGGCAGGAACGCAAATTACGTCACAGATTCAATGCCCTGACTTATTCAGTCTGACTCAGAAACTTGAAAATTCACCTCAAGATTCAAAACTCCGACTTTGTTTGGGTTAATATGCGCGCTCGCCTCAAGGTTATAACATAAGCTATGTCACCACTTTAGAAAAAGAAACTGCTAGCTTCCAAGGTGCAATTTTTACCCGTGGCCAAGTGTATAAAGACATCATCAAATCCAGTTCTGTACCAGATTTAAAAGCATATGCTCTTTATCGCTCAATCATGTGTTATTCACCAAGCGGGATGAATGACTGTCAGGATGCAGAAGTTGAAAAATCCACCCGGAAACAATGGTTCGACCACATTAAACGCGACTATCCAAGTACCTCTTGGGCACAATCTTTAAAGTATTACTGGTAAGACTATATGTTGAAGCAGATTTTTTCCGTTGTTATGACGCTGATCTGTATGCTGAGCATCATATCTTGTCAGCCGAGTCAGTCAGCTTCAACATCTAGTCGGGTAAATGCCGAAGACTATGATGCATTTTGGATTTGGGGCAATATTTCATCTGCCCCTTATCTAAATGCGGCTAAAGAAATTTATGTTTTACAAGGTGAGATCCGTTTAGATTCCCAAACACATCACTCTAAGCTCATACCGCAAGGTGTAAGCGTTTTAACGATTCCTCAGCAAAAGGTGTGGCTGGTTTTTCGTAATTATCATTTAAACTGGAATGGCCAAGAGCTTACACACATTCTAAAACGCGTTCAGCAATGGGAAAATGCAGGGAATCATATTCAAGGCATACAAATTGATTTCGATGCCAAAACCAAACACATTCACCAATATGCCCTATTTTTAAGTCAATTAAGAAAACAATTGCCTCAACACTATCAACTCAGTATCACGGGCTTAATGGACTGGACCAATGTCACAAATCAGGAGACTTTAAACCTCCTGAATAACACCATCGACGAGTTGGTCATTCAAACTTATCAAGGTTCAACCACCATACCCAACTATGCAGCTTATCTAAAAAAAGTTTCAGCACTGAAACTGCCTTATAAAATTGGCATCGTTCAATACGGTGAGTGGCATAGACCGCCAAAGCTTGAAAATGATACGAACTTTAAAGGCTATGTTGTCTTCCTTTTACGCTCAAAACCTCAAAATAATTAGGGCTTTTTAAGAGAAGTTCTTGAATTTGGCGAGCAAAGTCTCTAAAATTCCCCCTTCGCATCTAATGCGACACAACCTAGGTTGTGACTCCTTGCTTCTAACAACTTTTTGTTAGGGGCTGTTTAAACCGTAAGGAGCTGACAATGCGTCATTACGAAATCGTACTTTTAGTACACCCTGATCAAAGCGATCAAGTCGTTGGTATGGTAGAACGCTACCTAACTCACATCAAAGAAGCTGAAGGTCAAATTCACCGTCTTGAAGACTGGGGCCGTCGTCAATTGGCTTACCCAATCAACAAGATCCACAAAGCTCACTACATTCTTATGAATGTTGAGTGTGGTCAAACTACTCTTGATGAGTTAGAAGAATTGTTCCGTTACAACGATGCAATTATTCGTAGCCTTATCATCCGTCGTGAGAACGCTATCACTGAAGAGTCACTATTGGCTAAGAGTGCTGAAGAAAAACGTGCGCGTAAAGCTCAACGTGAAGAAGCACAACAAGCTCAAGACTCTGCTGAAGCATAAGGAGAACATCAATGGCACGTTTTTACCGTCGTCGCAAGTTCTGCCGCTTTACAGCTGAGAACGTTACGTACATCGACTACAAAGATATCGACACTTTAAAACAGTACATCACTGAAAACGGCAAGATTGTTCCTAGCCGTATTACAGGTACTAAAGCTCGTTACCAACGTCAATTAGCGCTTGCTATTAAACAAGCTCGCTACTTGTCTTTGATCCCTTACACTGACAATCATAAGTGAGGTTGAGCTGTGGATATTATCTTATTACAACGCATTAAAAACCTTGGTAAATTAGGCGATAAAGTTTCAGTTAAAGCTGGTTACGGCCGCAACTACCTTATCCCTCAAGGTCAAGCAGTAGCTGCTACTGAAGCTAACACTGCTGCTTTTGAAGCTCGTCGCGCTGAACTTGAGAAAGCTGAAGCTGATGTTTTAGCTGCTGCTCAAGCACGTGCTAGCCAATTAGACGAAGTTAACATCGTAATCACTGCGAAAGCTGGTGACGAAGGTAAACTATTCGGTTCTATCGGTACTCGTGATATCGCTGACGCGTTAACAAATGCTGGTCTTGAAGTTGACCGTGCAGAAGTTCGTTTACCGAACGGTGCACTTCGTCACACTGGCGAATTCAACATCGCAATCCAATTGCACCATGATGTTGTTGCTGAAGTTCTCGTTACTATCGTATCTGAGTAATTTCTTGCAAAAAAAAGAGCATGCTTTTGCATGCTCTTTTTTTTATCTCTATGAAAAAGTAGTTTCATTGCTCAGCTTAAAACTTCATCAGTCTGCCCCACAAAATGCCAAATTTGAATATTATGGGTTTTATCCATAAGCCTTGAATTCAGCACACAGCAGCTGCATTTTTTGATAAAGTGCATAGAGTTAAATGACTGTATTTTTTCCCAAATTTACAGTGAAATTTATCTTAAGTTATCCCTCTTACTGTATTAAAAATCAGGGCGTTATATGTCACAGGCGAATGCCACTGCTCAAAAGAGCTCATCGAAACAAGACAATAAACCGAATGAGTCAGGGCAACTGAAAGAATTCCGTACACCTCCGCATAACTTAGCATTGGAACAAGCCGTACTTGCCGCTTTAATGACGGTTGCTGAATCCTTTGAACAAGTTGGCGATGTACTCACTGAAAATGACTTTTATGCGACGCGCCATAAATATATTTTTCGCGCGATTGCACAACTCTCCAAAGACAGCTCACCCTATGATGCGGTTTTAGTGCATGACTGGCTCACTACACAAAACCTACTCGATGCAGTTGGTGGTGAAGAGTACCTGATGCAATTGATGGCAGACTCCCCGTCTAGTTTCTATAACATGGAAACTTATGCCACCAAGATCAAAGAATTTTCGACTTTGCGCAGCATGATCAAGGTTAGTTCTGAAATTTTACAAAATGCCTATGACACCAAAGGTCGTAACGTCAGTGAAATTTTAGATTTGGCCGAAACTAATATTTTCTCTTTGGCTGAACAACACAATAACAATGCCAAAGCTCAAGGGCCTAAAGCCATCAATACAGTTGTAGCTGATGTATTTGATAAGCTTAATGAGCTGTCGCAAATGGAAGGCAGCATTACAGGCTTAACTACAGGCTTTCTTGAACTCGACAATAAAACCTCGGGCATGCAAGCAGGTGATTTGATTATTGTTGCAGCGCGTCCATCGATGGGTAAAACCACTTTTGCCATGAATTTAGTGGAAAGCGTGCTGTTTAATAATGACTTACCTGCCTTGGTTTACTCCATGGAGATGCCAGCCGACTCCATCGCCATGCGTTTAATTTCATCTTACGGGAAAGTCCATCAGGGACATTTACGTTCAGGTAAACTCGATGGTGATGAATGGTCAAAAGTGACCGGCACCATTTTGCAACTGCAAGAGAAAAAGCTCTATATCGACGACTCCTCTGCTCTTCCACCTACAGAAGTTCGTGCTCGCGCACGTCGTATTGCCAAACAGCACGATGGTAAACTCGGCTGCATCATGGTCGATTACTTACAGCTAATGAAAGTACCAGGCATGGGTGATAACCGTGTCGGTGAGATTTCGGAAATTTCACGAAGCTTAAAAGCTCTTGCCAAAGAAATGATGTGTCCTGTGATTGCACTATCGCAGCTTAACCGTTCCCTCGAGAACCGTCCCAACAAGCGTCCCGTGATGTCAGACTTACGTGAATCTGGTGCAATCGAGCAGGACGCCGACTTGATCATGTTTATTTACCGTGATGAAGTCTATAACAAAGAATCCAAAGAAGCAGGCACTGCCGAAATTATTATTGGTAAACAACGTAACGGCCCTATTGGTACCGTTCGACTTGCTTTTGAAGGCCAATATACCCGCTTTAGTAACTTATCCCCTGAGTTTTATGCTCAGTACGATGATGAGGAATAATTAAAAACTCATCGTCGCCCTTCCATGACCCTGTAGGAGTAATTAGGGTGCGTCAAGCAACAGTTTATATTGATAGCCAAGCGCTGCAATATAATTTAAACCGTGTCAAACAACTTGCCCCAAACGCGAAAATCGTCAGCATGGTCAAAGCCAATGCTTATGGACACGGAGTCAAAGACTGTTTAGCAGCCTTAAGTGAAACCGATGCCTTTGGCGTCGCCTGTTTAGAAGAAGCATTAGAGATTCGTGCACTCGGCTTTAAACAGCCTATTACCCTGATTGAAGGTGTTTTCTCAGCAGATGAAATGCAAACCGTCATTGAGCAAAATATCGAGTGCGTGATTCATCAGCAACAGCAAGTCGATTGGTTGATCGCACATAAAACCGCATATATCGCACAAAAGCTCAAAGTGTGGGTCAAACTCAACAGCGGTATGAACCGTTTAGGCTTTAAAATTGCTGAAATCATTGCTGTCATCAACACATTGAAAGCAGAAGGCTTTACATGTGTCCTAGCAATGCACTTTGCCAACGCCGATGCGGATCACCCACTCAATGAGCAGCAACGTGCGCAATTCCTACACATCAAAGAAGCCTGTTCACCCATCCTAGCCTCATGTTGTAACTCAGCTGCTATATTTAAATGGCCAGAACTTAATTTTGATTTTGTCCGCCCCGGTATCATGCTGTACGGTGCATCCCCTTTTGCCGATAAAAATGCACATGACTTAGACTTAAAGCCCGTTATGACCTTCACGGCGGAAATTATTGCATTAAATACCATTCAAGCAGGTGAAGGTGTGGGTTATGGTTCGCATTTTGTCGCGAACCAAGAAACTGAATTGGCGATTGTTGCGATTGGTTATGGAGATGGCTACCCACGTGCATTTCCAAAACAAAACCATGTTGCTATAAATGGTCAGGCTGCAGCTGTTGTGGGCCGAGTAGCAATGGACATGATTGCGATCGATGTGACGGGTTTAAACGCCAAACTCGGTACAAAGGTTGAACTCTGGGGTAAAAACCGCTTAGTTGACGATGTTGCGGAAGCCAATGGAACTATTGGTTATGAGCTACTTTGTCGGTTAAGCAATCGCCCTACACGTAAGCAAATTTAAACAAAAAAGCCCAAGTTATACTTGGGCTTTTTTCAACCTAGACTCTCATCAGACTGGGCATCATAAAGGTCTTGCAATAGTTGATCAATTTGTTGTTGACTCATGATCTGCGGTTCAAATGTTGCAAAACCCATTTCACGCATTTTGGTATGTACGCTACTCATACGTTGCACATACTTCATCCCCCAAGCTCTAAAATGTGCCGCGTTAATCGTTTTCACCTCAAAGACTTTGATATCTTTATGTCTAGGGTCTTTCAATAATTTCGACATTAATAATTCTAAAACCTCTTCACCCCCTTCTAAGCACTGGAAATAATGCTGATCTGCATAATAAAGAATGCCTGAAATATTATGCAATGCATTAAAATCACGTGCTTCCTTTAAAATGTCTCGAACATCTTGAAGAAGCTGTACATGATCCAAAGTTGAAGTACTTGCATAGCAAATTTGCTGCATAGACTTCCCCAATTTATTGATTTCATTATTTTTAGCATTTAGCACGTTTATACTAAATAGTCATCCGTCGGCTTTGCCAATTCTTGCAATCCTTTTCTTAAGGTATCTGACCATTGCTTGCTAATGCTTGAAAAATACGGATCCTCTTCATCAATCCGCTTACCCACTGGAATATGTAAACTATCTCTTGTATACACCAAAGCATCTAAAGGCAAACCTACAGAAACATTGGAACGTAAAGTTGAGTCAAAAGAAATCAAACTACACTTCACCGCTTCGTCTAAGGGCATGTCATACCGTAATGCACGATCTAGAATCGGCTTGCCATATTTACTTTCACCAATTTGAAAATACGGCGTATCTTTGGTCGCACAAATAAAATTCCCCTGCGGATAAATATTATAAAGTTGCATTTCTGCCCCTTTAATTTGTCCACCGACCAATAAGCTACAGTAGTAATTACTCTGTTCCTGCGTGTCCGGCGCCATATCCGCCAAGACTTTTTTCAAAGTATGTCCAACCAACTCAGCCGCTTCGAACATGGTATTGACACTATATAAATTCGGTTCTTGGCTTAACTCCAGATGATTTTTTAAATGTCCAATCACCGCTTGGGTCGTTGCTAAATTTCCTGAGGTTTGAATCGCAATAAAGCGTTCACCCTCCACACCGAAGGTATACAGTTTCCTAAACACGGATATATGGTCTACACCTGCGTTCGTACGTGTATCACTTATAAAAACCAAACCATCTTGCAGACGAAGTGCACAACAATAGGTCATAGAACATCCTTTTTCAGCTAAACCTTAACAACTTAAAACTTGTACCATGGAATGCATCGATTCCACCCCACCTTTTTCACGTACGCCACGAACGGGAGCCACATCCCAATAATCGCGCCCAATAGCTACATAGATATGTGACTGTGGTTTGAATAATTGATTACTGGTATCAAAACAATACCATGCATCATCAATATATACCTCGGCCCACGCGTGACTGGCGAGGTGTGAAGTTTCAGGCACATGCAAATACCCCGATACATAACGTACCGGTAAGCCCAGATGCTTGCACATAGCAATAAAAACATGACTATGGTCCTGACATACACCTTGTTGCCCATTGAATGCATCAATTGCCGAAGTTAACACCGAAGTTTCGGCAGGTACATAAGGAATATGCACTAAAACTGCTTCTGACAGTTTCATCAAATTTTCCCGATTCAACTCAGGCACATACTGATGTGCAAATGCCTTCATTTCAGCATTGCACTGGGTATTGAGCGTCGGCTGTAAAAATAAATTGGGATTCAGCCGATCTTGTATACCATGTTCTGCCAAGCTATTAATTTCAACAATGCCCTGTGCCATTATGGTCAGCTGTTGATAGGCTTCACGTTGCGAACTAGTAATCCAAATATTTTGGAAGGCATCCCGTTTTTCTTCACGCTCTCCTGGCACACTCACATGCCAGTGACATACCTTTTGGTGCGAATTATTCGTGGGTGTCATTTTGATATATTGAATGCTGTTCAGGGCCAATTCACTATATTGATAATGCGTTTGGTGATTGATCATAAGTTTCATACATCAACCTCAAACAATTGTTGAATATAATCACTAAAATGATAAAAACTCATCGCATCAGGTTGTGATTTGAGCTCTAGCCAAGCTTGTGCCAAATTTAGCCAGCCCATTTCTTTTAACAACATAACGATGTTTTCTATTTCAACTAAAGTATTTTGTGCATCTTGTTTCAGGCGGATTTGACGGTCGAGCTGCTCAATCATTTGCCCCAAACTAAAGAATAAAAAGACATCACTGGCTTCAGACTCAAGTACATCCTGACACTCTCCAACCACATCACAAATATAGGCGGTGTTTTCAGTGGCATTTTTGATAAATTGATTCAGTTCCGCGTAGGCCTTTGCAGATAAAATCCCGCGCAAGTCTTGTACATTACTCTTAGCACTTTGAAATTGCTGGTTAAATGAAGCAGGGTTGTTTGGGTTTAAAATCAGCTCATTCAGTGAGCACGCATCAAAAGCAGGCAAACAAAATGCATGCGCATAATCCATTGCAGGCTGGTCTTGGGTAAAAGGAAACTGAGCACACAAATATTGAGTACGTGTTAAATAACGCCCTAACCAAAAAATATTTTCAGCATTGGTGCTTAATAAAATCATAGTTCTACCCTCATATTTGTTTATTTTATGAATGTAAGTTTTCCACGACCCAAGTGTCTTTAATTCCTCCTCCTTGGGATGAGTTGACCACCAACGAACCTTCTTTCATCGCAACACGTGTTAAACCGCCAGGGACAATTTCGGTACGATACGGTGAACTGAGCACAAACGGTCTAAGGTCAATATGACGCTCAGACACACCCGATTCAGTCATGGTTGGACTGACAGAAAGTTCTAATGTGGGCTGGGCAATATATAAATGCGGCGTCGCCATGAGCTTATCTCTAAATTGCTCAATTTGGCTTTTACAGGCTTGCGGTCCAATCAGCATACCATACCCACCCGAACCTTGCGCCTCTTTGACCACTAACTGCTCAAGGTTCTCCAGTACATAAGCCAAATCTTGCTTGTTACGGCATTGATATGTCGGAACATTTTTTAAGATAGGTTTTTCACCTAAATAAAACTGAATCATTTTATCGACATAAGGATAAATCGATTTATCATCCGCAACCCCTGTGCCTGGTGCATTCGCAATAACCACGTTATGACTCAAATAAGCCGACATCAACCCTGCGACACCTAAAGTGCTATTCGGCATAAAGCACAGCGGGTCAAGGTATGCATCATCCAAACGGCGGTAAATTACATCTACTCGTTGACGGCCACGAATGGTTTTGACATAGACCTTATCATGTTCTACAAATAAATCGCGTGATGTCACCAAAGGCACATCCATTTCACGGGCTAAAAAAGCATGTTCATAATAGGCACTATTAAAACGTCCCGGTGTCAACACCACGATGAAAGGCTGATCGACATAAGCATTTTCAGCCAAGATTTCTTTTAGTAATTGTGGGTATTGTTCTATGCCTAAAATATGGTTCTTCTGCATCAAATCAGGCATAAGTTTTTCACTAATCTTACGACTTTCAAGCATATAAGATACGCCCGATGGCGTTCTTAAATTATCTTCGAGTACATAAAACTCACCCTGCCCATCACGGATAATATCAATTCCACTAATTTGGCTATAAATCTGACCTTTTAAACGGTGCTCATACATATGCGGTTGATAAGCCTCATGCGTCAACACTTGCAGTTCTGGAATAATTTTCGCTTTGAGAATGTCTTGTTGATGGTAAATATCATGTAAAAATAGATTTAAAGCTCGCACACGTTGTGCAGAGCCAAGGGAGATTTTATTCCATTGTTGTTTGGCGATCACACGTGGAATTAAATCATAAGGAATGGTGCGCTCAATGCCCTCAGATTCACCATATACAGTAAACGTAATACCTTCATATAAAAAATGCTGTTTGGCAATTTGGTTCAGTTCTTCGAGTTCTTCTACACTATGCTGTGACAACCAGTGCTCAATACGCGTACAAGCCTCACCAGACATCGCTTGGTCATCTGTCATTTCATTAAAGAAATTCGAGGTCATTTGATGAAACAATCCAGCAGACTGGCTCGATAGACGATCATGAGAGTGAATCGGATTTAATACAGGAGAGTTAAGCTTATATCCGTCCAACATCGTATTTACATTTGTATCTTTATCTTCTTTAAACATACAAACCTCTCAATTGTTATCGATATGTAACCCATACGTAGCAATATCTATGCCATGGATTTCTAAAGATGCTTTGTTTATTAATCGATAAAAAACGCATTGCTTCAATTCTATTTCGCATTAAGTTGTGTCAAAAAATATAACTGAAAAATTTCAAGCAAAGCTTGCTTAAACGAATGAGTTTTCTTATTGTGTTCACATTCAAGTAAGTAATTTCGACTCCTATATTTTATTAAACTATGTCTATACAAGAAAAAGAAACGTCCAATAGTCTCTATCGCCAATGGCAAATTTTGTCTCGCCTTTCCACTGGAAAATGGATGGGGACTCGAGAGCTGCAAGAGATTTTACAACGTGAAGGCATCGATATTACTTTGCGAACCATTCAACGTGATTTAAACCAAATCTCTCAACGCTTCCCGATTGAAAACAATGGGGCTGTGCCTCAAGGTTGGCGTTGGCGTTCTGATGCTCCAATTCAAAGCTTACCGCACATGACCAGCTCTCAAGCGGTGACGTTTATGATGGTTGAAGAACACCTTAAACATCTTCTTCCTCCAAGCTTAATTGAAGAAATGAATCCATGGTTTGACTTAGCACGTCGTAGCCTCTCTACCCAAAATAATGTGCGCCAATGGATTAACCGCGTACGCATTGTCCCTGCGACACAACCGCTGATTCCCCCGATTGTGGAGAAAACAGCACAACAAGCCATCTATGAAGGACTACTCCAAGACAAACAGCTGGAATGCGTTTATCAAGGCTTAAACCAAGCGGCTGAAGCAAAAACCTATACCCTCAACCCTCTGGCACTGGTTCAAAAAGGTGCAATTATTTATCTGATTTGTACCCGCCACGACAAAACTGATATTCAAACCTTTGCACTGCACCGTTTCAAATCAGCGACGGTTTTAAACACTCGTGCCTTACACCCAGTCAATTTTGATATCGATGAATACATCGAATCAGGTGCATTAGGTTTCCGTGTAGATTTTTCAAAACCTACAGAAACCGTTGCACTTACCCTGACCATGAATGAAATAGATGCGCTGTATTTGGAAGAAACCAAACTCAGTACCAATCAGGTTTTAGAACCGCTTGGAAATGGGCAAATCTTGGTTCATGCGACCGTCCCTTTTACCAATCAACTGGTGTGGTGGTTACGTAGTTTTGGTCATAAGATTAGCCACATTGAACCCAAAGAAGTTCGTGATGCAGTTAATCAGACCATCACCGACTAAAATAAAAAAAGCCCCAAGTATTCGGGGCTTTACAGTCTTTTTGGTATTAGATATTTGAATTGCTTGGGTTTGTCGTTTTCATTGCTCATCTTGGTTTAATGCCTCCCCTAAACCAAGATAAGTGTGCTGTTTTTGGTGATTGATACAAACTAGCATTGGCATGCAAGCTCTCCACTGTTAAAACGGATCGATTTCATCGTCATAGTGTTGACCTCATGTTAAGAACGTAGAATCAATTTAAAATATGGCGATACTTTTGTGAAATAACATGATTGGCTATTTTTATCTGTTTTTATCTTAAACAACTCTTTTGCTTTGTTTATCTTTCAAAACAAAAAGCCAGCCTTATGGTCAGCAGGCTTATGATTAGACCCTTGCATTTCCAATATGGATTGCAAGAACCTTTCGGCAGTAATCGTTACAAATCATCCGCTTTTATTTCTTCCAAAATTGCCACTTGCTACGTTTAGGCCGCTTTTCTTCAATACGCACCAATCCCTTGAGTGCTTCATTATTGATTCTGTCATACATTTTTAAATATTCAGGATTCAACTGCTCTCCGATATATTCAGGCGTATACGATGTACAAGGTTTTCGTAATGAGCGCTCATACCATTTTTGTGCAACGTCTAAATCGGCATTAAAATAGAGCCCTTTTTCATACAAATAGCCAATTTTACATTCCGCATGTTGGTCTTTCTGATCAGCCGCTTTTTGAATCCAATATACGGCTTCTTCCAAACTTTTCTCAGTGTACAAGCCATTTAAATACCAATATCCCACTTGATATTGTGAAGATGCCTCACCTTTTTGGGCATTCAGTAAAAATAGTTTGAAGAATAGTTGTTTGGCTTCATCCATATGCAGAAATGAATCAATCTTTCGGATTTGTTCATTAATCTGATCAATTGAGTAGTCCCGTGCATTTTTGAGAACATGTTGAGCCTGTTGCAGTGGACTTTCTTCGGTAAAGGATGCGATTAATTGCATTGCTTCTGCCTGCATCTCATCTATCCCACTGATACGCGCATCCAGTACGACATTTAAATGTTTTCGAGCCAATTCGAAGTCTTGCTCAACACCTCGCCCCTCTAAATACATACGGCCCAAACTTAAATCTGCCGCTATGACCTGACCTACTACTTGTTGATACAGTCCAATTGCCATATCTAGGTCCAGCGGTACACCTAAACCTTGCTCATACTTATCCGCTAAATTATTGATCGCAACGGGATTACCCAGATCAGCAGATTTTTGATACCAATAGACACATTGTTCGTAGTCTCGCTTTGTCCCGATACCATCTTGATACATCCAGCCTAAATGATAATAAGCATTTGCTAAAACAGCTTTTTCAGTTTCAGGCGCTTGTGATGAGATTCGATGATACAAATAGAATGCTCGTGCCGAGTGAATCACATGTTCGCTCACAACACCATAATTTGGATAAACTGAATTTACCAAGAAACAGGTTAACCAACCAAAACGATAATTAGCCGCCAACCCCAATGTGGCTGCCCAACAACCCTGTTCGGAGGACTGCTCCAAGAGCTGCAAACTTTTTTGTAAATCTTGTTCAGTGCCTTGACCTCGTGCATAACATCCCGCCAACTGATATAGCGCAATGCTATCCATTTTGGATGCGGCTTCTCGATACCAGTTAAAACTTCCTTCCAGACTTTTTTGTAAAATTCCACCAATGAATAATTACTGTGCTAACTGACACATCGCAGGGGTATAACCCGACTGAGCGGATTGACGTAGGAAATCAATATAGAGCTGAAACTCACGCTCTTGGTAGGCTTGATCTGCCAAATAATATTGATAAATACCCCGATATTGCTCGGCTTTACCTCTAATTAATTGAAGGATTAACGCTCCATGTCCAGTTTCATGCTCAGAGAAATACTCAATTCGTTCAATCAATCCCAAACTTTTAGACACTTGCTCCAAGGGTAGAAACCATCGTGTAATGGTATAGAGTCCCGGAACATCTTGCATTTTCACAATGTCAGAAGATGGCTCAGGATCTTCGGGTCGGACTAAAGCTCTCAGCATCTGCATAGGAGATTCAGCTTGTGGTGGCATTAAATTCACTCCAACCACCTCACCATTATTGGTTTTAGCAACCTCCCAAACTTTCATAATGGCTTGATCAAATTGATAAAACTCACCACTTTGATTGAGCCAGATAACCACATCACCCGCGCGAATCTCTTCTCCGCTTTTATAATGTAATGACATAATTCACCTTATTTTTTATTGTATATTACCCCTGCGCAGATTTTACCCAAAAAAAAAGCCCGCATAAAGCGGACTTTTTCAATAACTTTCAAAGATTAAGCAGATTTTTTCGCTTGTGTATTTTTACGGATCGTAATCATGATCAATTGCACTGCTGCAGGTGTTACCCCCGGAATACGATTTGCTTGAGCCAATGTCTCAGGACGTACATCTTTCAATTTTAAAGTAATTTCACGAGATAAACCTGAAACCACATCATAATTAAAATCGGCTGGAATTTTAGTTTCTTCCAAACGCTTCATTTGCGCAACGTCTTCATGCTGACGGTTAATATAACCTGCATATTTCACCGCGATTTCAATTTGATCGCCCACTTGTGCAGACACTTCTGAACCTGTGAGTTCCGCAATTTGAGCAAATGAAATATTCGGACGTTTTAACAAATCAATCGCAGAACACTCTTTCGATAAATCCGCACCTGTCATTTCGACAAACTTTTTACCCATCGGGTTATTTGGTGCAGCCCAAAGGTGTTGTAAGCGACCAGTTTCTTGTTCAACGGCTTCCATTTTTTCACAGTAAGCTGCCCAACGCACATCATCCACCAAGCCCATTTCACGACCCACTGGCGTTAAACGTTGATCCGCATTGTCTTCACGTAGCATCAAACGATATTCGGCACGTGAAGTAAACATACGGTACGGTTCTTTCGTACCGAGCGTAATCAAGTCATCTACCAATACACCCATATAGGCTTCATCACGTTTTGGTGTCCATTGCTCTTGATCCCACGCACGACGCGCAGCGTTTAAGCCTGCAAGCAAGCCTTGTGCACCTGCCTCTTCATAACCTGTCGTACCATTAATTTGACCAGCAAAGTACAAGTTATTAATGGCTTTGGTTTCTAAAGTAAACTTCAATGCTTGCGGGTTGAAATAATCGTACTCGATAGCATAGCCCGGACGTAAAATGTGCGCATTTTCCATCCCGCGAATTGAACGAACCAGCTCAAACTGCACATCAAACGGAAGTGAAGTTGAAATACCATTTGGATAAAGCTCATGTGTATCTAGACCTTCAGGCTCTAAGAATACTTGGTGTGAGTCTTTATCTGCAAAACGGTGAATTTTGTCTTCAATGGATGGGCAGTAACGTGGCCCCACACCTTCAATAACACCAGTGTACATCGGTGAACGGTCTAAACCGCCGCGGATGATGTCATGGGTTTTTTCATTGGTATGGGTAATATAACAATTCACTTGTTCAGGGTGCATAGATGCATCACCCATGAATGACATAGTCGGTGATGGGAAGTCACCCGGCTGTGGAATCATCACAGAAAAATCAACCGAACGCGCATCAATACGTGGTGGCGTACCTGTCTTTAAACGACCCACTGGCAAATTCAATTCACGTAAACGGTGTGCCAGTGAAATTGAAGGTGGATCACCTGCACGGCCGCCACTTGATTTTTCAAGACCAACGTGGATTACACCACCCAAGAACGTCCCTGCGGTGAGTACAACTGTTTTCGCATCAAAGCGAATACCCGTTTGAGTTACAACGCCCTTTACAGTATCACCCTCAACAATCAGGTCGTCTGCGGCTTGTTGGAAAATATCGAGATTTGCTTGGTTTTCTAAAGTGTCACGAATCGCGGCTTTATAGCGAATACGGTCTGCCTGTGCACGTGTTGCACGAACGGCTGCACCTTTACGTGAGTTTAGGATACGGAACTGAATACCACCTTTATCGGCAGCCAATGCCATTGCACCGCCCAAGGCATCAATTTCACGCACCAAATGCGATTTACCAATACCACCAATTGCTGGATTACAGCTCATCTGCCCTAAAGTCTCAATATTATGAGTTAAGAGTAAAGTCTGTCGCCCCATACGTGCCGCAGCCAATGCTGCTTCTGTACCTGCGTGACCGCCGCCGATAACAATGACATCGTAAACTTTAGGATAATGCATAGTGGTAAAGGAGATTAAAAAATGATAACGAAAGATTATAGCAAATTTTCGATTGTAAGTTGACAGATTCCGTGGAATTTATTGTATATACGGTGCTGTGCTTACTGCGCCAGCGCTAGGTTTATGTAATTTTACTTGCAGAGTAGTAGCAAAAACTCAACAAAGGATGCGTTTTGTTACCTGAAAAGCCTTGTATTAATTTGATCATTTTTTATCCTATAAGTTGATCATACAACAACCAAAGGTAAGCATTATGAATAAGAAGATTCTTTTTTCATCCATTCTCTGCGGTTTATTTTTTTCGCCTTTTGTATCAGCCAACGACAAAGTTGAAAAGGTCTATGATAGTCAACGTTATCAACAAGTCTGTAAAGGTAAGTCACAAGGAACAGCGGTTAGTTTTGCCTATCGAGGCATTATTTGGAATGGTACCTGTGAACCTCAATTTTTCCCAAGCTCAAAAAATGCCAATATTCATGGTGATGAAGCTGAGTTAGCCAGCATTTGCCAAGGCGACTCAAAAGCGACATCAATCAATATCGAAGGTAAAGAAATCAAAGGCAAATGTGCCCTTGGTTTTGTAGCACCTAAACCAAGAATGTAAGCAAAACAACTTAAAGTTCATGCTGTATTGAGGGTAAAAAATAGTCCATTTTTTGCCCTTTTTTCTACCTTGTAAATTATTGAATTCTGTATACACTCAAAAACACAAAAGATAAAAACGAATAAAAAAGGTATTCCATGGATTCGGAATTGTTTACAGTTTTTTTGCCTTTGACTTTGGCATTAATGATGATGGGTCTTGGTTTACACCTACGCCCAGCTGATTTTTATCGCCTCACACTACACCCCAAAGTCATTTTCATCGCGTTATTTTCACAGTTGGTACTGCTGGTGGGCATTGCGTTCCTGATTTGTCAATTTTTAAATTTAGCGCCTATTTTCGCGATTGGTTTGATGCTCGTTGCAGCCTCACCGGGCGGACCAACGTCAAATCTATTGACCTATTTATTTAAAGGTGATGTTGCGCTCAACATTACTCTTACAGCCACGAACTCCATCATTTCAACACTGACCCTTCCTTTTATTATTAATTTTTCACTGATGTACTTTCTACAAACATCACAACCCGTTGACATGCCGGCCATGAAAATGATGAAGGTATTTTTCATCACTCTACTTCCAGTCAGTATGGGCATGTTTTTACGTTATTACTTTCCAAAACTTGCCGACAAATTAAACCGCCCAATGCGTATTTTGTCTGCAAGCTGTCTTCTTTTTATCTTTTTTCTCGCACTGTACTTAGAGCGACATAATTTTGTTGAATATGTGTTTGAGATTGGGCCTGCCGTAGCCTTATTCTGCTTCTGTAGCATGTTTATTGGTTTTTTTGTGCCACATCTTGCCAATATTCCAGAAAAACAAGCCTTAACCTGCTCTTTTGAGATCACCATTCACAACACCGCACTTGCCATTACGGTTGCCCTGTCAGTCTTAGGCAACACCGCCATGGCTATTCCTGCCGGTATTTATTCTATTTTCATGTTTGTATTTGCTGCGTTATTGGGCCTATTAATCTCGCGAAGAAATGACAGTTTATTTTTGAAGAAAGAGACCGCAGCTGAATAATTTCACGGTCATGATTTATATAATTTTAAGGAGAATATACACCTATGGATTCAGGAATTATAACGATTATGTTACCCCTAGCTCTTGCCATCATCATGATTGGTTTGGGCTTAGAGTTAACCCCGAAGGATTTTGCACGCGTCAGCAAACATCCCAAAGCAGTATTGGTTGCTTTATTTTGTCAGTTGGTACTTCTTGTTGGGATTGCCTTTGTAATTTGCAAAGTACTCAACTTACCGCCACTGCTTGCCGTCGGCTTAATGCTCTTAGCAGCTTCTCCAGGTGGTAGTACTGCAAACTTATTTAGCTATTTGTTTAAAGGTGATATTGCGCTCAATATTACTTTAACCGCAATTAACTCCGTTATTGCAGCGTTTACCTTGCCGCTAATTGTCAACTTTGCCATTCAGTACTTTATGCAGGATGGACAACACGTCAGTATGCAGTTTAGTAAAATCTTGCAGGTATTCTCGATTATTCTTATCCCCGTCTGTATTGGTATGTTGATTCGCCACTATGCACCTTCTTTTACCAAGAAGCTGAATAAGCCATTGCGTATTTTTTCTGTTGTATTTTTGGTCTTAATCATTGTTGGAGCAATAGCCAAAGAACGCGCACATATTCTGGAGTATCTGACTCAGGTCGGTTTAGCCACCGTCATTTTCTGTATTTGTAGTTTAATGATTGGTTATTTTGTACCGAGACTACTGGGGATCAACAGTGCTCAAGCACGGGCTTGTGCCTTTGAAATTGGCATTCATAACAGCACCCTTGCCATGACCATTGCACTCACCGTGATGGCCAGTACCACCATTGCCATGCCTGCAGCGGTCTATTCTATTTTTATGTATATCTTTGCTGCCATCTTTGGGACATTACTCAACCGTTTTGCCCCATCGGTTCAAACCAGTACAGAACAAGCCTAGAACAGGTGTAGATCTAAGGATGCTTCGGCATCCTTTTTTATTTTGAGGAATGCTGTCGAACTGCCCCCTGTTCCGCTACAATATTTATTTATACATAAATATTAGGTTATTCCTGTGAAGTGGTTACAAATTCATATTACGGTTGATCAAGCGCAAGTCGATTTTACTGAAACCCTTTTAGAATCTTTGGGTGCAGTCAGTGTCACATTAGATGATGCAGAAAACCAAGACTTACTTGAACCACTTCCAGGTGAAACGCCACTTTGGAATAAAGTCATTGTGACAGGTATCTATGCGCAAGAAGACGACGAAGAAATTGATGTCAATGCATTAGAAACGTTTATTCGCACTCAAATGCCTGATGCACCGATGCGTAGCGAATTTCTTGAAGACCAAGAATGGGAACGCACATGGATGGATGCCTACGAACCAATTCAAATTGCAGACAAATACTGGATCGTTCCTGAATGGATGGAAGCACCAGAACCGGATGCAGTGAACATTAAACTTGATCCAGGCTTAGCGTTTGGTACGGGGAACCATGCATCTACTTTTCTTTGCCTGCAGTGGTTAGGTAAAACTGATGTTAAAGATAAAATCGTGATCGACTATGGTTGCGGTTCAGGTATTTTAGGGGTTGCTGCTCTACTCCTAGGTGCAAAAAAAGTCTATGCGACAGATATTGATCCACAAGCAATTTTAGCCACTGAACAAAATGCGGCACTCAATGGCGTGGCTGAGAACCTTTATGTCGGCTTACCAGACGAGTTCAATTTAGAGCTGGCTGACCAAAAAGCAGATGTCTTTGTTGCAAATATTTTGGCAGGCCCGCTTATGATGTTAGCGCCAGAATTCGCAACTTTGGTCAAATCTGAGGGAGAGTTCGCACTTGCAGGTGTAATTGAAGAGCAAGTTTCTGATGTTTCTAGTGTTTATTCTGAGTTTTTTGATATATTAGAGGTCGAGAAACGTGATGAAAACTGGTGCCGAATCTCGGGTAAACGCCACACCCTTTAAATGAACTCTTAATACACTATGAGCGACAAACAAACCTCTTGCCCTAAATGCCTAACCATCTACAAAGTAAGTGTTGCACAACTCACTGTTGCGCAAGGTATGGTTTGTTGCCCAAAGTGTTCGATGACCTTTAATGCGCTCTCGCATTTAACCACGGGTCATACTTTTGACACAGGTGAGGAAAGATCGTCGAATCAGAATGACATGAGCATGTCTTCAAATTCAGCATTTTCCTCTCCTCGTATAGACAGCATTCATTTTGATTTATCACAATCTGCTGCACTTTCAATGTCGACATCAAATTTGCTTGATATTTTCAACCTGAAAGTTGAGCACTCCAACATTGACCTCAAAACTTATTTAAACAATTTAAACTATTTTAGTACCGACCCGATTGGTAACTATCCTGCCATGAATTTGGCAGACAACAATCCAGCGAAACCGCAAAAAAGCCCGATGTACTATATGCTTTGGGGTATGATTAACTTCAGCTTATTGGCTTTATTGTGTTTCCAATACTTATGGTTTAACCCACATATCCTCAATAACAGCCCCGCATTAGGTGCAACCTATAATAAAATTTGTCTCGTACTGAACTGTAGCAGCCTACAAGAACGTTACAGTCTGATCAGCATTAATAAATTAAAAGTAAAACGTGTAGACGCACAGAAAACTCAATTTTCAGGTGAACTGATCAATTATCATGACACCAGTCTTCCCCTACCAGATCTTAAGGTCATTTTAAAAGTGGATGGTGAAGTCGATTCAACCTATCAACTACATGCAAATGAATATTTGATTGATAGTCTCGTTGGAATCAAACGAATTCCTAAAAATAGTCCGTTCAAATTCAAATTTAGCCTGCCAGTTAGCCGTAAAAGCTTCAATCATTACAGTTTAGAAATAGTCCAGCCCTAAAATTTAAAAAAAATGTAAAAAAAGTGAAAAAAAATGCAGTTTTCTTGCTCACTTTTTCTTAGACAATGGTATGATACGCGCCACAAAAGCTTAGTGCTGCAATCTCCTCAGTCTTTTAATACAAATAGAACATCAGCAAAAATGCGCGTTATCGAAATATCGCGTATTGAGCAGATTTTTTTGTTAAAAAAAGGTCGGTAACAAATATTTAACTATTGTTACGCTTATATTTCGACCAACTTAGCGATATTGTGGCATGCTAAATGTACAGTTTTAGAACTAGTCGTTTTAGGATCTAAAACGAAGTTCATTTTAATTTTAGACCACTTTATATATGTCACTTTACCCAAGTGATATATAGATTTTTCGGATTACTTCGCATGAATAGCAAATCTCCTATTTTTACTGCACAGTCTGATGTCGCTCTTCGTATTCACGTAGATCGCGCAGTTCGCCACTATTTTGCACAACTGCAAGGCGAGCAACCATCTCAGGTCTACGACATGGTGCTGGCAGAAATGGAGAAACCTCTTCTATCTGTAGTTTTAGAATATACCCGCGGTAACCAAACACGTGCTGCGGAGATTCTAGGACTTAACCGTGGAACTTTACGTAAAAAGTTAAAAGCTCACGGTTTAATGAGTGAATAAATGATAAAATGCTTGCGGCTTCCGCGGGCATTTTTTTTACCTGCTATTTTTGACTTTTTGTTTTAATTCTTGATAACTGTGACGAAGATCATGACCATTAAACGCGCTTTAATCTCTGTTTCCGATAAAACTGGCATTGTAGAGTTCGCTCAAAACCTTGTTGCTCTAGGGGTAGAAATTTTATCTACTGGCGGTACATATAAGTTGTTAAAAGACAACAATATCGCTGTAGTTGAAGTTTCAGAGCATACGGGTTTCCCAGAAATGATGGATGGTCGTGTAAAAACGCTACACCCGAAAATTCATGGTGGTATCTTAGCTCGTCGCGGTCTAGACGAAGCTGTGATGGCTGAACACAATATTGATGCGATCGATCTTGTGGTTGTGAACCTTTATCCATTTGCTGCAACTGTCGCTAAACCGAACTGCTCACTTGCAGATGCGATTGAAAATATCGACATCGGCGGCCCAACCATGGTGCGTGCTGCTGCGAAAAACCATGCTTCTGTCGGTATTGTGGTCAATGCTACAGACTATGACACTGTTATTGCTGAGCTAAAAGCAAATGGTGCTTTGTCTTACGAAACTCGTTTTGACTTAGCCGTTAAAGCATTTGAACATACAGCACAATATGATGGCATGATTGCTTCTTACCTAGGCGCTCGCGTAGGCAAAGAAGAAGGTCAAGCAGACAAGTTCGCACGTACCTTTAATACACAATTAAATAAAGCTCAAGACTTGCGTTATGGTGAAAACCCGCATCAGTCAGCAGCATTCTATGTAGAAAGTACAGCAACTGAAGCATCTGTTTCAACAGCGAAACAACTTCAAGGTAAAGAACTTTCTTATAACAACATTGCAGACACAGATGCCGCACTTGAATGTGTGAAATCATTTGCAAAACCTGCTTGTGTCATCGTTAAACACGCAAACCCATGTGGCGTTGCTGTGTCTTTAGATGGTATTCAAGCGGCATATGACTTGGCTTATGCGACAGATCCTGAATCAGCTTTTGGCGGTATCATTGCATTCAACCGTGAATTAGATGTTGCAACTGCACAAGCGATTGTTGACCGCCAGTTTGTGGAAGTGATCATTGCACCAAGCATTGCTGAAGGCGTACTTGAAGTCACTGGCGCGAAGAAAAATGTTCGTGTTCTCGTTTGTGGTGAATTACCGGCACTTGATGAACGTGCGCCACAACTTGACTATAAACGCGTAAATGGCGGTTTATTGGTTCAAGACCAAGACTTAGGCATGATCACCAAAGATGATTTAAAAGTCGTGACGAAACGCGCACCAACGGATGCTGAGATTGATGATTTGATCTTTGCATGGAAAGTTGCGAAATACGTAAAATCAAATGCCATTGTTTATGCTAAAGGTCGTCAAACCATTGGTGTAGGCGCAGGTCAAATGAGCCGTGTTAACTCAGCGCGTATTGCTGCGATTAAAGCGGAGCACGCAGGCTTAGTGGTTGAAGGTGCTGTAATGGCATCTGATGCATTCTTCCCATTCCGCGATGGTATTGATAATGCAGCGAAAGCAGGCATTAAATGTATTATCCAACCAGGCGGTTCTATGCGTGACGAAGAAACCATTGCTGCTGCAGATGAAGCAGGTATTGCAATGGTCTTCACGGGCATGCGCCACTTCCGTCATTAATTTACAATAATTCATATTCAAAAATCCCCCTAAATCCCCCTTTTTAAAGGGGGACTTGTCATGAATTAAAGGACTCTTTAAATTCGTGATGCCCCTCCCTTTTCAAAGGGAGGTTGGGAGGGATTAAAAAAGGATAGTAAGATGAACATTTTAGTTTTGGGTAATGGCGGTCGTGAACATGCGTTGGCATGGAAAATCGCGCAAGATGAAAAAGTTGCAAAAGTTTTTGTTGCACCAGGTAATGCAGGAACTGCAACAGAAAACAAATGTGAAAATGTTGCACTCAACATTTTAGACAATGCTGCAATTATCGACTTTGCAAAAAATAATGCAGTAGATTTGATTATTGTGGGTCCAGAAGCACCGCTTGTAAATGGTGTAGTGGATGCTTGCCGCGCGGCAGAGCTTCAAATTTGGGGGCCAACTCAATTTGCTGCCCAGTTAGAAGGCTCAAAAGCCTTTGCTAAGCACTTCTTAAAACGCCACAACATTCCTACTGCGTTCTACGATGTATTTACTGAAGTCGATGCAGCGAAAGCATTTGTTGAAAAAAATGGCGCGCCAATCGTGATCAAGGCCGATGGTCTTGCTGCGGGTAAAGGCGTAATTGTAGCCATGACTAATCAAGAAGCTTTTGATGCGATTGATGACATGTTGGCGGGCAACAAGTTTGGTGATGCTGGTTCTCGTGTTGTGATCGAAGAATTCCTTGCTGGTGAAGAAGCGTCTTTCATTTGTATGATTGATGGCGACAACATCTTACCAATGGCAACATCTCAAGACCATAAGCGTATTTTTGAAGGCGACCAAGGTCCAAACACGGGTGGTATGGGTGCTTACTCTCCTGCTCCTGTGGTGACTGCAGACGTATTTGAAAAAACCATGAATGAAGTGATGCGTCCTACCGTTGAAGGTATAAAAAAAGACGGTCACGTTTATACAGGTTTCTTATATGCAGGCTTGATGATTGATGACAAAGGTCAACCAAAAGTGATCGAGTTCAACTGTCGTTTTGGTGACCCTGAAACTCAGCCGATTATGATGCGTTTAAAATCTTCTTTGGTTGATCTGGTTGAAGCTGGTATTGCAGGTAATCTTCCAGCAGAAGCTGAATGGGATGAACGCAAATCAATTGGTATTGTCCTAGCAGCAGAAGGTTACCCAGAAACCGTTCGTCAAGGTGACGTCATCTCTGGTCTTGGTCAATCTCCTGAAAACACAAAAATCTTCCATGCGGGCACTACAATGAGTGCCGACGGTCGCATCTTGACTGCAGGTGGTCGTGTTTTATGTGTGACAGCTCTTGGTGATACCGTACTTGAAGCGCAAGTCAATGCTTTAGAGGTTTGTGGTCAAGTCACATTTACGGGTATGCAATACCGTACAGATATTGGTTATCGTGCGATTGCGCGTGAAAATACTTAAAAACATTCATACCGTAAAAACCCGCTAAATGCGGGTTTTTTTATTGCAAACCGCTGCGAATTTTTTTAAATATATCCGTATGAATATAAATCAAGTTCTACAGATGTAGCTATATTCATCCTGTATTCTGAGACATACTTTTTGCACTTTATACTCGTTATATCTATTTTTTGTATTTAGTTTAGATAAAATCTTATAAAGAACAAAATTTATGCAAATTATTATTTTTTAAATAGATTAATTAAAAATAATATATTGTTTTCATTATAAAATTATAAACAAAATTCAAATTACTAATCTTTAAATAAGATAAGTATTGAACTTTTATACTCTATATCGAATATTACTTTGTTGATATGATGTGCAAAATTTAACGATTGAGCAAAGATGTTTCTAGTGAGTTGAAAAAGTTAATCTTTTCCAAAGTGAAAGTACATATTCGACTGATATCGAATTGCACACTTGCAAAACTCACATTACAGTCATATGCATCAAATCAGGAATACCTGATTTAAAATCAATCGATCTCTCTATTGTTCAGCTAAGTTAAGCCTCGTTTGGGTGCTTACTCGGGAAGAAAAAATGAAAAAAATTCTAGGAATTGCGCTGGGTTTATCTGTTGTTTTAACGGGTTGTAGCAAACCTGAAGCACCTGTAGCAGATGCGGCTAAAACGGATACTGCAGCAGCTGAGCAAACAGTAACCATCGCATCGACTGGGTCTGATGCAGACATTTGGCGCTATATTGCAACTTTGCCAGAAACTAAAGCAGCTGGCTTAAAGCTAGACATTAAAAACTTCACTGACTATGTTGCAATGAACACTGCTGTTGCAAACAATGAAGTCGATGTCAATGCATTCCAATCTTATGCTTACCTTGTAGCATATAACGAAGCGAACACAGCGAAGATTGCTCCACTTTCAACGACCTACCTAGAGCCAATGGGCATCTATTCAAGCAAAGTAAAAACTCTGGCTGAATTTAAAAATGGTGCTACGATTGCAATTCCAAATGATGGTGCGAACGAATCACGTGCATTGTTATTATTACAATCTGCGGGTCTAGTGAAGTTAAAAAATGACTTTGACTTCGTGAAAGGCACTTCGAAAGACATTGTTGAAAACAACAAAGCTCTCGTCATCAAGCCAATTCAAATGGCAACAGCTGTACGTGTGAAAGACGAAGTTGATGCAATTGTTTTGGGTAATACCCTTGCAATGGAAGGTGGTCTAAACGTATTGAAAGATGCGATTTATTATGAGCCAATCGACCAAACCACGAAAATGAACGTCAACGTTCTTGCTGTGGCTGAAGCGCGTCAAAACGACCCTGTACTGAAAAAAGTTGGTGAGCTTTACCATGTCGCTGCAGTAGGCAAATATGTTCAAGAACATTTTGGCGGCACAAAAATTGATGTGAACAAGCCAGTAAGCTACCTTACTCAAGCTAAATAGTAATATAATCAAATCAACGAAACAGGCAAAGTCTCTTTGCCTGTTTTTTCATTTTTGTGTAGTTTTTGACGATATGATTCAATTTAAAAACATTTCAAAGCACTATCAGCTGAAAGGCCAAACCATTCTTGCACTGGACCAAATCAATTTGGATATTCCAGAAGGTAGTATTTTTGGCGTTATTGGCTATAGTGGTGCAGGTAAAAGTACCCTCATTCGTTTGATCAATTTACTTGAACGTCCAACCGAAGGCCAAGTAATTATCAATCAGAAAGACTTTACTGCATTAGATGCAAAAGCATTACGTCAAGAACGTGCAAATATTGGCATGATTTTCCAGCATTTTAATTTACTGCAAACCAAAACCGTTGCAGCCAATATTGAAATGCCAATGAAACTTTTAGGTTATAGCAAAGCTGAACGTGAAAAACGTTTGAATGAGCTACTTGAGTTTATTGATCTCAAACACAAAAAAGAAGCTTATCCAGACGAGCTCTCGGGTGGTCAAAAACAACGTGTCGGTATTGCACGTGCGCTTGCCAACCATCCTAAAATATTACTTTGTGACGAAGCGACTTCTGCACTAGACCCACAAACCACCAAGTCAGTTTTAGACTTGCTCAAAAAAATCAATCAAGAGCAAGGTATTACCATCGTCATGGTGACGCATGAAATGGATGTGATCCAAAGCATCTGCTCACATGTAGCCGTGATGGAACTCGGTAAAGTGGTTGAAACTGGAAAAACAGTGGACCTGTTTAGTCGTCCACAACATGCAACGACACAGAATTTTATTCAAACGATTTTGCATCAACAACTACCTATTAAGCTTCTGAATAACCTCGAACATAAGCATCATCATAGTATTTACCGCTTACAATTTCTGGGTAACTCTGCCCACGAAACCGTAATTCAAAACTTAATTAAGCAGTTTGATATTAGTCTGAATATCCTATTTGCCAACATGATTGAAATTGATGGCAATGTGATTGGACAAATGTTTGTTCAGCTCTTGGGCGATGAAAGCCTGATCGCTGAAGCAGTTGAGTTTTTAAAACAACATGGTGTGGCTGTTGAACAATCAGGAGAGCTGGCATGAGAGATTTAATTGTCCAGTGGTTAACTCAAATCACAGCACCTTTTTGGAAAAGCTCTTTATCGATTGATCAGTTTATTACCGCTTTGCAAGAAACATTTCATATGGTGTTTTTTGCAATGCTGTTTGGCTGTATTTGGGGCTTTATTCAAGCTATCATTTTATTGGTCACACGTCCTGATGGTATTTTGCCAAATAAAGCGATTTATCACAGCCTCAACCCGATTGTGAATGCCCTGCGCTCTCTGCCCTTTATTATTTTGCTGATTGCGGTTTTACCTTTAACCAAACTCATCGTCGGTACATCGATTGGCACTTGGGCTGCAATTGTTCCGCTCACCATTTATGTTGGACCTTACATTGGTCGTTTGGTGGAAACTTCATTACTTGAAGTGAATGAAGGGATTATCGAATCTGCACAAGCCATGGGTGCAACTCCGCTACAAATCATCTTTAAGTTTATTTTACCTGAAGCACGCAGTTCACTGATTTTAAACTTAACCACAGCCACGATTAGCTTAATTGGTGCCACAGCGATGGCTGGTGCAGTGGGTGCAGGCGGTATTGGCGACCTTGCTATTTCTTATGGTTATCAACGTTTTGACACCAGTGTCGTGATCCTCACGGTGATTGTGCTGTTGATCATGGTGCAAATTGTACAATCCGTTGGCGATTGGCTGTCTAAACTACGCTAACAAAATTAAGCTCTCAATATTGGGAGCTTTTTTTCAGGTCTAAGTTTTATATAATCTGGCAAACAACACTTTTAAAAGCTATAACGATGAAAATAACAACTCTATTGATCAGTCTAAGTCTTTTGCCGATGCTCAGCCATGCAGCTTCAAATCCCTATAACTACGTCACCAGTGTAAAAGTGAATCAGGTTGAACTCAATGCACCTGTGACAGCACATCAAGTCAGTCAATTACTCGCTCCTCCGAATGGAAAAACCAGCAAACAATATGCCGAATGTACAGGCAACTATGAATACAGTATTACCAGTACCCAACCCAAAACCCTAAAATTTGAGATTTTTAGCGAAGATAATCCCAAGATTCAGGCTGAAAAATTCTATAAAGACAAAGCGAGTTTAAAACAACTCGGTCAAACCAAAGGCCGTGTTTGGCTTGACTGGAAAAGCACTCAAGCGATGGGCGAAAATATACGCGTGCAAAATACTCAGATCACACCGAATTATACTTTGCAGCAGTTTAAACAAGACTTTAAATACAGTGCACAAGGTATGGCAGCATCAGGTGAAGCCCAAGTTTTGCTCTTGCAGCCCAATGAAATCAAAGCCTTTCTAAAAAAACCCCAAGACTTTGCCCCACCCTACACAGCTTATCTCAACTTTGGTTTTAAAAATGGACGGTTAAGTAATTTTGCCCTTCAGCAAGCAGTGGCCTGATAAAGGCTTTTATTCCAAGAAACAATGCGACTGACATTGGCTTTTTTAAGTCGTTTAGAACTTACTGACAATAAAATAAACAGTCCAAACACTGTAGCCTATTAAATTTTGCCAATTCATTTGAATCGCACTCAGAATGAAGGCAGAGCATGTTAAACTATTCAGCGGTTTTTGCAGGGACTCACTTATGCACTTTGTACATCTTGGTATTCATACAGAATTTTCAATCACAGAATCAATTGTACGTATACCTGATTTAGTCAAAGCTGCTAAGGCAGAAGGTATGCCAGCCCTTGCCATTACTGACTTATCTAACTTACATGCTGCTGTAAAATTTTATGGTAAATGCTTAGATAATGGTATCAAACCGATTATGGGTTCAGAAGTTCGCTTGAACGATGCTGAACATCGCGTGACATTATTGGCGATGAGCAATGTTGGCTGGCGTAATCTAACCGAACTGGTTTCAGAAGGTTTTATCCGAGGTCAACAGCTTGATATTCCTTGCGTTGCAAAAGACTGGATTTTAGAACAAAACCATGACCTGATTGCGCTACTTGGCATGCGATCTGATGTCGGCAAAATGCTCTGTACATCGAATCCGCAAAAAGCCGAACCTTTACTCGAAGAATGGATTGCAAAGTTTGGCAATCGTGTTTATTTGGCTTTATGTCGAACAGAGCGTTCAGGTGAAGATGACTTCAACTATGAAGCCCTAAAACTGGCTAAAAAATACAATATTGGTGTAGTTGCGCACAACGATGTGCACTTCATGAAAGAAATAGACTTTGAAGCACACGAAGCCCGAGTCTGTATTGCCGATGGTTATGTATTAGGGGATAACCGCCGACCAAAAAATTACTCTCCAGAGCAATATTTTAAATCTGGCCAACAAATGGCGGAGTTATTTGCAGACATTCCCTCTGCAATTGAAAATACTTATCAGATCGCGAAGCGTTGTAACGTCACTCTGCAATTAGGTAAATACTTCCTGCCTGACTACCCTATTCCTGAAGGCCATACCATTGACACCTACTTTGCACATTTATCCAAAGAAGGTTTAGAAGAGCGTTTAGACTTTTTATATCCACCAGAAACGCGTGATGAATACTGGCCTCAAAAACGTAAAGAATACGATGATCGTTTAGAGTATGAAATCGGGACCATTCTTAAAATGGGTTTCCCAGGCTACTTCTTGATTGTCATGGACTTCATCCAATGGTCCAAAGGTAATGGCGTTCCCGTTGGTCCAGGTCGTGGTTCAGGTGCAGGTTCACTTGTTGCATACAGCTTAAAAATTACGGATCTTGATCCTCTCCCATACGGACTACTGTTCGAACGCTTCTTAAACCCAGAACGTGTTTCAATGCCCGATTTCGACGTCGATTTCTGTATTGCTGGTCGTGATCGTGTGATTGACTATGTTGCGCGTACATACGGACGCGATGCAGTATCACAAATTGCCACTTTCGGCACCATGGCAGCCAAAGGTGCTATTCGTGATGTGGCACGTGTCTTGGGTAAATCCTATGGTTTGGCAGACCGAATCTCAAAAATGATTCCGACTAAACCTTTAGGTTTAAGCCTCGAAGAATCCATTGAAGCAGAGCCACAACTTAAAGACATTGTCACCAACCCATCTAACCCAGACAATGACGATGCCGCTGAAATTTGGGAAATGGCATTAAAACTCGAAGGCATTACCCGTAACACAGGTAAACACGCAGGTGGCGTGGTCATTTCCCCAACTAAAATTACCGACTTTTCTGCCGTTCTATGTGACGCAGATGGTACAGGCCGTGTTGCGCAGTACGATAAAGACGACGTTGAATCTGCAGGTCTGGTGAAGTTCGACTTCTTGGGTCTACGTAACTTAACGGTCATTGAAGATGCCGTGAAGAATATCAATAAGCGCATTCAGTTAGATGTGCCTTTAGACATTGCGTTCATTCCGCTTGATGACAAAGATGCATACCTTATCTTTGCCAATGCCAACACCACAGCGGTCTTCCAGTTTGAATCCGTGGGCATGAAAAAAATGCTCAAGGAAGCACGTCCAAGCAAATTTGAAGAAATTATCGCCTTCGTATCCCTTTACCGTCCGGGTCCGATGGACCTGATTCCAGACTTTATCCACCGTATGCATGGTGGCGAGTTTGAATATCTTCACCCCCTACTTGAAGGTGTACTTGAGCCGACTTACGGCATTATGGTTTACCAAGAACAGGTAATGCAGGCAGCACAGTATTGTGCGGGCTATAGCTTGGGTGGTGCGGACTTACTTCGTCGTGCAATGGGTAAGAAAAAGCCCGAAGAAATGGTCAAACAGCGCCAAATTTTCACGGAAGGTGCAGCGAAAAAAGACATTGATGAAGCCACTGCCAACCATATTTTTGACTATATGGAAAAGTTCGCAGGTTATGGCTTTAACAAATCGCATGCCGCAGCTTATGCCTTAGTGGCCTATCAAACGGCATGGCTCAAAGCGCATTATCCAGCTGAATTCTTAGCAGCGGTGATGTCATCGGAAATGCAAAACACCGATAACGTGGTGTTCTTGATTGATGACTGTCGACACAACGATATAGAGGTATTGCCGCCTTCGGTCAATATGTCTATCTATCAATTCCATGCTTCGGACGATAAAACAATCGTCTATGGGCTCGGTGCGATTAAAGGCGTCGGTGAAGCGGCGATGCAGTCAGTCATTGACTCACGTATTCAAGATGGGCCATATCGTGATTTGTTTGATTTCTGCCACCGTATTGATCTGAAAAAAATTAATAAACGGACTTTAGAAGCGTTGATTCGATCAGGTGCTTTAGACTGCCTCGGCATTGAACGCTCAAGTCTAATGGCGCAACTACCTGAAGCGGTACAAGCGGCTGAACAAGCTCGCTCAAACCGTGAAACAGGTATCATGGACTTGTTTGGTGAAGTTGAAGAAGTACAACGTAAACCCGCTAAACCCGTTAAACCTTGGTCAGATGAAGTCCGTCTCAAAGGTGAAAAAGATACTCTAGGGTTGTATTTAACCGGCCACCCAATTGATGTCTATCGCACTGAGTTGAAAGCGTTTATTCCGAACAAAATCAATGAACTTACCCCAACCCGTCGTGGTGTTACTACGGTTTTTGCAGGTCTCGTGGTCGATGTAGCCAACTTCCCGAACCGAATGATGGTGACGTTGGATGATGGTACCTCACGAATTGAAGTCTCTGCGAATCATGAACGCTTTATGCGTTTTAAAGACATCATTCAAAATGAAAAAGTCGTGGTAATTGAAGGCGAAATTTACGAGCGTGAAGGTTTTGACCGTCCAATGGGACGCTTAACCAAAGCATTTACTCTGAATGAAATTCGTCAAAAACGCGCCAACTGTATTCAAATTCGTCTCGACCCAACACATAGTACAAAAACACTGAGTCAAGATTTAAAAAATATACTTGCACCCTTTTGTAATGTCGATATGTGTAATCACATCCCGCTGCAATTGCTATTGGACTACCCGTATGCCACGGCTGAATTGCACTTAGGGATCAATTGGAAAGTGGCACCGCTGGATGAACTACTTTCTAAACTGCGTGACTATTTTGGTAAAGAAAATCTTCATGTGGAATATCAAGTCAAATCCAAAGCAGCCAAAGCGGTGAGCTATGAAGAAGCCAAACCTGTAGATGTACCACCGCCCCCTGCGGATATGAGCATGGATGATGCCATTGACTTATATCAAGCTGAAGTCGGTCAGTTCTCTTAATTATTTAAATTTTAAAGATTCATTGGAAAAATCATGAGCCAATTTGACAATGCCGCTGTTTCAGCGCATCTCTCCCATGTGCGTATTGTCATGGTCAATACCACACTCCCTGCGAACATTGGTAGCGCACTGCGCGCCATGAAAACAATGGGACTCTCAAAGCTGGTGTTGGTTGCGCCAAAAACCTATCCACATCCCGATATTGATGCTTTGGCTGCGGGTGCAACTGATTTAATTGAGCAGATTGAAATCGTTGAAACCCTTGCCGATGCCATCAAAGACTGCCATTTAGTGTTTGGCACGAGTGCGCGTAGTCGTACCATTCCTTGGCCTTTGCTTGACGCACGCCCTGCGGCTGAAAAATCAATTTCAGCAGTGGTGAATGATCAGCAAGACGTTGCTGTTGTATTTGGCCGTGAAGACCGCGGACTGACCAACGAAGAACTGGCCATGGCTAACTATCATGTCACCATTCCTGTAAATACAGACTATGGTGTACTAAATGTGGCTCAAGCCATTCAAGTGATTTGTTATGAAATGCGTATGGCCACACTGGCTGCTGTGGAAAGCGGTGAAGATGAAGCTGCAACCATGCCTGTCACAGATACAGAGTCTATGCAATGGGATGAGCCTTTGGTCACCCATGAGCAAATGGAACAGTTCTACCCGCACATTGAAAAAATGTTGGCCGAGATTGAATTTTTAGACCCCAAAAATCCACGATTACTGCCTTTACGCTTGCGTCGTCTTTTTGGACGTATACAATTAGATCGTATGGAATATCATTTACTTCGTGGTATTTTTAGTCGTGTACAAGCCTTAAACAATGGCACATGGAAAAAGTCAAATACGGATCAAACAGAGGATCAATCTAATGCTTAAACAGCTCAAAGAAGATATACAAGCTGTATTCGCGCGCGATCCTGCGGCACGAAACACTTTAGAAGTTCTAACCACATATCCAGGCATTCATGCCTTGATCATGCACCGTATGGCGCATGAGTTATGGAAAAAAGAATGTAAAGGCTCAGCACGTTTATTGTCTTCTTTTAGCCGTTTTGCAACAGGTATTGAAATTCACCCGGGTGCTAAAATTGGTCGTCGTTTTTTTATTGACCATGGCATGGGCGTCGTGATTGGTGAAACCGCTGAAATTGGCGACGATGTGACCTTATATCACGGTGTCACTTTAGGTGGAACTACATGGAATAAAGGCAAACGTCACCCGACCTTAGAAGACGGCGTAGTGGTTGGTGCTGGTGCTAAAATTTTAGGCCCTTTTACTGTCGGTAAAAATGCGAAAGTCGGCTCAAATGCAGTCGTCACCAAAGCAGTTCCAGCCGACACGACCGCAGTTGGTAACCCTGCACGCTTTATTTCTAAAGATAAACCGAAAGATGAGGCAGAAACACGTCGTCGTGATTATGCAGAAAGTATTGGTTTCCAACCTTATGCTGCAACACAAGACCAGTCTGATCCAATTCTTGAAGGTATGCGTGTTCTACTTGACCGCATTCAGCTCAATGAAAAACGGATGAACACCTTATGCCAACGTTTGTCTTTGCTTGATCCAACCTTTAAAAAGCAACAACAAAATGAACAACCCTTTAGTGCTGAAGAATTGAAAATTTTGGAAGATGTACGCCGCGAATGTGAAGCTCAAAGCCTGCCATCCAATGACTAAACATGAAAAGTGTTAGTTTTTGAAAACCTGCCTATAGCAAACCTTGCATGTTCATCAGAGTTTTTTTAGACTGACGAACATGCCTTTTATACCACTTCTTAAAATAATGAATGGAAGAACCTTATGATGCTTAAACCCTTAGCGGTTGCTGTTCTTGCTGTCTCGTTTTTAACAGCGTGTAGCTCAAACCCAACGAAGAATAACAACGATACCATCGTTTTTACAGAGCCTGAATTAACTGCACCATTTTATGCACTCAATCCATTTAATTATGATGCGCCACCTCCATTTGAAATTAACTTAAAAAAAGCAGCGGCTCAGCCTGTAACAAAAATGGAAGTGACTCGCTCTGACGATCCATCTAAAAAAATGGTTTTAGACACCAATAAACTGATTATTCCAACCATAAACAGCAAAGACCGTCAATTAAAGTTTGCCGTACTGGCAGGCGACAATGAAGTCGACATTACTGAAATTGATGACTTCTTACAGTTGGCTGAAGGCAAAGCCCGTCACTACCCACCACGTTTTACAGAACGCCAAGAACGTAAAGGTTTTGAGTTAAAACTAAAAGAAGTGACACAACAGCTTGATACGTTAGCATCAAAAGACAATGCTTCATTTGATGTACTGGTCCGTGCATTCAAAGCCAGCGTTATGGCACGTAATTTAGACCTTGGTTCAGTCTATACCACCAAGTCTTTGGCTTATGCACAGCGTATTTTAAAAATTAACCAAGAAGACCCTGAAGCAAACTTCTGGTTCGGTTTTGCTTTGTCTGAAGGTGGTGGTCAACGCGAAGCAATGCCATACCTCGATAAAGCAATGAAAGCTGGTGTTCAAGAAGCATATTTAGCGACAGCAAATAACTACATCGCGATGGAACAAAAGAAAAATGCGGTGCAAACCTTGAAAAACTACAAATTGAAATATCCACAAGAAGCTGAAGTTGCGGATCGCTTGATTAATGAAATTGAAAAACAAGGTCGTTGGAATGTTTGGCAAGTTCTAAATACTGCAAAATAATTCCATCACTTCTGATGTACCTAAAAAATAGACCGAATTTTCGGTCTATTTTTATTTTAGGCGAATTGATAAATCCGAAAATTATCGTATGATTTAAAAAATTCAAAAGAATAAACGGTAGTCGATGCTTTTTATGCCTAAATACATCCGTAGCACCTTGATAGTAACTGCTCTATTTTCGCTCTTGAGTGGTTGCCAAGTGGTCAGTGTGAAAAATCAATCACTGAACGTCACGATTACCAATGAGCGTGAGAGTATTTTAACGCGAGATAAGCTCAGTGAAGCGAGTCTAAACGTGTTGTCCATGACAGGTCGAGAAGCCAAAATCTGTTCAGAGCAACCTGAAGAATGTGTCAGCGAACTCAGACAAATTCCACAAATTCAGGATGAACAACTCCTCTCTACTGCCAGCGAACTGTATCTCGCTAAAGCAATTTCCTTAGAAAAATCATCTACCTGTAAAGTGAGTATTTTAGCCAAGACTCAGTCCGAAGAAAAAAAAGCGCTACAAAAACAAAACTACCAAAGCTGCCTAGATGAGCAACTCGGCATGTTGGATAAAAGTATTCGCTATAGTTATGCCTACATGTTTAACACCAAACGTGGTCCCCAAGATCGTATTTTTGATAACCGACAAGTCCAACTGCGTGACTTTTATAACCAAGCTATCGCTAAACTTGTACATAGTTATGGACTACGCCATGAACCATCTGAAGTCGGTAATCAAATCAAAGTGGGACAAAGTATTTACCGCATAAATTACGATAACTACCCACTTTTAAAAAACCGTCAAGTTGAACAACTAATGTCAACTTACAATATGAACTTCTCAGGCCTCCGCTCTATCACGCGTCGCGATGGTTTTGGTTCAGAGTTTCTGATTGTTCTCCCACCTGAGCATAACGATACCTCACCTGAAAAAGCCAAATATATTGTCGATCCACTGCATTATCAGTACACCAATGGTCGTAATCCTAACATTCACAATGCCCGTTATTTAGCAGCGACTATTACCGCACAACCACGCTCTGCATCCAATATCGATGAGATCTTAAACAACCCTGAGTTTGAAATCTCAGCTTATGATCCCTATAAGTTTGAATCTGCGAAAATTGCAGGCAAAAGTTACCCTCTTGCTGCAAACTTTTCTGCGCCTTATGGCTTATGGTTGGCACAAAACAATTTAGGTAAAGCCGCGTATTTATCACTGATTGATCGTGATGCACGCCTCACTATGCCGCACCTATACATGCTTGAGCCGTACAACCCAAATAAAAAAGTGGTGGTGCTCGTTCACGGACTAGCCAGTAGTCCAGAGGCATGGATTCGTTTGACGAATGATGTCATGGGCGATCCCGTGCTACGTGAACACTATCAAGTCTGGCAAGTGTTCTACTCGACCAATATGCCAATTTTGGAAAGTCGTTTCCAAATCTATGCAATCATTCAACAAAGTTTTAATTTGGTCGATAGCAAAGCGCCTGCCAAAAAGGATGCCGTGCTAGTGGGTCATAGTATGGGCGGTATTATTGCGCGGCTTTTGGTAAGCGATGCTGACTTAACCCCTGCGGCAATGAAACTGCTACCCAATCGACGTGTGCAACAATTTAAAAATGATCCTCTGTTTAAATCGCGCCTCGACATTCAACCGATTCCAAATTTCAGTCGGGCCATTTTCTTAGCAGCGCCACATCGTGGGACAGAGTTTGCTGACCGCTGGTTTACCCTCGCGGCGCGTAAAGTCATTCGTCTACCAGGTGCATTTTTGGGGGCACTGACCGATGTTATACAAAGTAGTGACCCTGACCTACAAGAATTTATTAAAGATGTAGATAATGGACTCATACAAAATGGGCCAAGTGATCTCAGCAAGAACTCTAACTTCACTCGGTTAACTAAAAACGTCGTTCCATACAAAGGCATGAAATTCCACAGCATCATGGGGAATGCGACCAAAAGTGATGACATCAATATCATTACAGACGATGTCGTGCCTTATACGAGTGCCCATCTAGATGGTGCATTGTCTGAGAAGATTATTAAAGGTGGACATTCTATTCAAGAAACGCCTGAAGCTGTTCTTGAGATACGTCGTATCCTACGGTTGCAGCTGACTGAACTCGGTCTGTATAAGCCTTAAATCTTAAAAAGCCTAAACAGATGTTTAGGCTTTTTTATTTTTGCTTTACACCTAATGCCTACAGCAATAATCACTTGGCTGTTTAACAACTGTTCGCTTTATAGATGATTTATTGTTTAGTCGTTTTCAATTTTGCTAAGATATTGCCATTCATACAATAGCTGTTCATAGCGCATAAATACACACGGTAAGCGGTGTCGCTCGGTCTATTTTTATATTGTGCATTTTCAAAGATTTAAGGATTTCACCTACATGAGCAATTCGGGAATCATAACTGATTTGTCCACACTCACACCCATGATGCAACAGTACATGGGCGTCAAAATGCAACATCCGCACTCTTTGATGTTCTATCGTATGGGTGACTTCTACGAGCTGTTCTTTGAAGATGCACACAAGGCCGCTAAACTTCTCGGGATTACCCTGACCCATCGTGGCAAAGCCAATGGTGAACCCATCCCTATGGCAGGTGTTCCTTACCATGCAGCTGAAGGCTACCTTGCTCGCTTGGTGAAAAAAGGCGAAACCGTCGTTATTTGCGAGCAAATTGGTGAAGTCACAGGTAAGGCCCCTGTTGAACGTGGCGTTGTCCGGATTATTACCCCAGGTACACTGACAGATGATGCCTTACTGACTGCACATCAAAGTTCAAATCTTGTCGCGCTTTGCGTACAACAAAACGAAATTGGTATTGCGCTGTTAGATTTAAGTGCAGGTTTATTCAAAGTTCAGCAACAAGAGTTTCAGCTTGAGCAACTCGGTATTGAACTGTCTCGTCTGATGCCAAGTGAAATTTTGGTCGATGAAAATATTGTCGACCCCAATATCATTGAACACATTAAAAAACTGCTCGACTGCCCTGTAACACGCCGTCCCAATGTCGACTTTAATTTAAACAATGCACAAAAAACTTTATGTGATCAGTTTGCTGTATCGACTTTAGCTGGTTTCGGTATTGACCATTTGCCGCTTGCCAAAGCAGCAGCAGCATCGCTGATTCATTATGCCAAAGAAACGCAAAAAACAGCCTTACCGCATATTCGCTCTATTCAGCTTGAACAAAGCAGTGATTTCATTGCGCTTGACCCTGTGACACGTAGAAACTTAGAGCTAGTTGAGCCTCTGTTTGAACACGGCACGTCATTATTTCAACTCATCAATGACTGTCAAACGGCAATGGGTGGACGTTTACTTAGTCGTACACTGATGCAACCGTTACGTGATACCAAGCTCTTAGACGCACGTTTAGATGCCACTAAGAGTCTTGTGGATGGTTACCATGAATCACCAGTCCGTTTAGTATTAAAAGAGATTGGAGACATCGAACGTGTCCTCAGTCGGGTGGCTTTAGGTAGCGCCCGTCCGCGTGACTTAGTGCAACTGCGCCAAGCCTGTGCGCAAGTCCCTTATTTACGTCATGCCATTCAACCCGTGATTCAAAGTAAACAGTCCGCACTCATTACCCAATTGAATGAGGAATTGGGTGATTTCCATGGCTTACATCAACGTTTAATGTCTGCCATCGTTGAACATCCACCTGTGCTTTTACGAGATGGAAATGTGATAGCGGAAGGTTTTGATCATGAACTCGATGAACTCCGTAAAATCCGCGATCATGCAGGACAGTACTTGATCGACCTTGAAATTCAAGAACGTCAAAATACTGGAATTTCGACCTTAAAAATTGGTTATAACCGTGTCAGTGGGTATTATATTGAACTGACCCGTGCACAAGCCGAGCAAGCACCTGATCACTACATTCGTCGTCAAACCTTGAAAAATGCTGAGCGTTATATCACCCCTGAGCTAAAAACCTTTGAAGACAAAGTGCTTTCGAGTGAATCCCGTGCATTAGCTCGCGAAAAAATGCTGTTCGAAATGCTTTTAGATGAACTGCGCGCCGAGATTGGGCATTTACAAATGATGAGCAGCGCTATTGCGCAGATCGACCTCTTAGCCAACTTTGCACATCAGGCTCGCTTACGCAATTGGTCACGTCCTGAGTATAGTCCAGAAATTGGGGTTAAAATTATTGCGGGACGTCATCCAGTGGTTGAGGCTTTGAACAAAGCCTCATTTACACCGAATGACACGACACTTGATTTTAACCACCGCATGGCCATTATTACGGGTCCTAACATGGGCGGTAAATCAACCTTTATGCGTCAAACGGCTTTAATTAGCCTATTGGCCTATTGTGGCTCATATGTACCAGCCCAATCAGCAGTCTTAGGTCCTATTGATCGAATCTTTACCCGTATTGGTTCTGCGGACGACCTATCTACAGGCAAATCGACCTTTATGGTGGAAATGACTGAGACCTCGCAAATCCTACATCATGCAACCAATCAGTCGCTGGTTCTGATGGATGAAGTTGGTCGTGGCACCAGTACCTATGATGGTTTATCCTTGGCATGGGCTTGCGTACTTGACTTAACCAAACGCATTAAATGCTTATGTTTATTTGCCACACATTACTTTGAACTAACCGAGCTAGCCAAAGAAACTGCTATTGATAACTACCATGTCACCGCAAAAGAACTCAATGGCAACCTCATTTTGTTACATAAAGTCCAACATGGGCCAGCGAGCCAAAGTCACGGCTTACAGGTAGCAAAATTGGCGGGTATTCCTGCCAGTGTGATCAAAGAAGCACAAAATCGTCTGAAAATTTTAGAGAAGCAACAGCTGCAAAAACCTAAAGTCGTTCAAAATGATTTGTTTGCCGCGATAGAAACACCTGAACTTGAAATCATTGAACGTGTGGTCGAAATTGAGAAGCCTTCTGCCGCACTTGAACTACTCAAGAGCATTGATGTCGATAACTTAAGTCCACGTGAAGCCTTACAGCAGCTTTATGCATTGAAAGATCAGCTACATTCATAGTAGTTTTCTATTTTTGTAAACCGTCTAGACCGTCAAAATGACGGTCTTTTTTATTGTAAAAAGCAATTTTCAGCAGAATGTTCAGTTTTTATCAAATTTAACAGCCGTGCATATAACAAATATCAATAAAAGCAATTGTTAGTTGGTGCTGTTTTTGCCTAAAATACACATTAGTTATTAGAACCATATTTTTAGGTAGCCTTCGCCATGACCTTTGTTGTCACTGAAAATTGTATTAAATGTAAATATCAAGACTGCGTAGAAGTTTGTCCAGTAGACTGTTTCTATGAAGGTCCAAACTTTCTAGTGATCAATCCTGATGAATGTATCGATTGCGCACTGTGTGAACCTGAATGTCCAGCAAATGCAATTTTCTCTGAAGATGAACTGCCAGAAGGTCAAGAAGTATTTATTGAACTAAATGCTGAGTTATCACAAACTTGGCCGAACATTACCCAGATTGGTGACCAACCTGCTGACCGTGAAGAATGGAACGGTAAAACAGATAAGTTACAATATTTAGAAAAGTAAGCCAGAAAAAGATCAGCATAAGCTGATCTTTTTTTATACCTAAAACACACATTTGATTGCAATATTTCCAATTTTTCCTCACAAATTTGGATTAAAATAATAGGCGTATTTTTTAAATATTTGATTTCTATAATGAAGAAATTTTTAAAGGGATTATTTGCGGTTAGCATAATCCCCTTGGTGATGATTGGCTGTACGACTTCATCCCACAAAGGCCAGACCATCACAACTCCTGATGGAAAACGTATTTTTATCCCACAAGAGAAAATTAGTTTTGACCGCCCTGCTCCACCTAAAATTATTCCTTATACCTACAATGCTTGGATGTCTGTCGGTGACACGCTAGCACGCGTACGTGAGTATGAAGTTTTTCTTGAACGCAATGGCGTGGGAAATATCATCCCAAGCTTTGAACTGCTCAGAACAGCACGTGACTGGCAAAAATGTGGTCGTTCACAATACATGATCCCGAACCGTGAACTTTGGAAAAACCAAATTGCGACCTTAAAAGTATTTAAATATTTAGTTGCAGCCAAAGTACTGACTGATTTTGAAGTCACTTCAGTTTATCGTGATCTACCTTTAAACCAATGTGCTGGCGGTGCAAACTCATCCCGCCACTTATTCAATTCTGCCATCGATTTTCGAATTGGGTCTGAAAACCCGCAACCCGAAGATTATGCTTATATTGAAAATACAAAATATCGTCTATGCCAATTTTGGACCCAACATGGTCAGAGCTTGAACATGGGCTTAGGTTTATATGCTTCTGGTCAGATTCACATTGATACCCAAGGATATCGTACATGGGGCCCAGACCTCAGTCGCAATTCTTCGATGTGTAGTTACTAGTTTTTAAAAATTAAAAGAGGTCAATATGACCTCTTTTTTTGAGCATTGATTTCAACAAATATGGTCGGAAAAATTGCACTCTGAAAATAAAAGTTTAAAATGCTCCACATCGCAACCAAGGTGAACATGCTATGCAACAAATGTGGACAGAGATTGATAACTATATCGATGCACATTTAATTCCTGAAGACCCCATTCTACTGCAAACTTTAGAAAATACAGAGAAGCATGGTTTTCCAGATCACTTAGCTGTTGCACCCAACCAAGGTATGCTTTTACAGATGTTGATTCAAATGAATCAGTGTAAACGTGTGCTAGAACTCGGCACTTTTGCTGCCTATAGCACCATGTGGTTAGCGCGTGCTTTACCTGAAGACGGCTATATTTTAACGATTGAAGGGCGTGATACGCATGCCGCGATGGGTCAAGAAAATATTGACAAAGCTCAGCTTAAACAAACCATTGAACTCAAATGTGGACGTGCAGCAGATATCCTTAAATCACTGCCTGCAGACATTGAACCTTTCGACTTTATTTTTATTGATGCCGATAAACAAAGCTACCCAGAGTATTTGGAATTAAGCCTGAACCTATCTCATTCAGGTACTTTGATTTTCCTCGATAACGTAATTCGTGCAGGCGATATTATCAATCCTGAAAATCATAAACCAAGTATTGAAGGGATTCGAGATATGTTCAAAGCGATGCAAAACCATCCGAAAATTTTGTCGTGCACCGCACTTCAAACGGTCGGTAGCAAAGGACATGATGGATTTGCCTTAGCCATTGTAAAATAAGCCAAAACTTAGATTAAAAAACAATCGATTAATTTAAGCTTATATAAATTATAAACTTACATTTACTGTCCATATAGTTATCCACAATTAATGAGGATAACTATGGATAAAACAGTTCCAATTCAGAGAAATCACTCTAAATTAACGGGCAACCAGTAAAGGAACTTTGGCATTCCTAAAAATAGTGGTTGCAATGCTGCCCAAGAAGAACTGATGAATTTTACTGTGGCTGAACGCACCGAGCACAATCAGTTGTATGCCATGCTCATTTTGGTATTCCAGAATATTTTCAGCCACGTCACCATAACGATATTCTGTAATCACATCCAAATTCGCATCTTTCAAATACTGTTCAGGTTCTCTTAAAATTTCAGGGTGGTCACCGACATAGACCAAATGGCATTGTAAGAGGTGCAGTAGATCACTTTGCGCAATCCGCTTCATCATCTTCACACACGTCGGTGAATACTCGTAGGCAAAGATAAAGCGCGTAGGTGGCTTAAAGCTATCACCTACCGTCATGACGGTACAATTTGCACCACGGATAAAGTTTTCAACATTACTGCCCAATGGTTTATTGCGTTCAGCCGATTTCTCACCCACACGGCCAATCACCACAATGTCATCTTCGTGCAATAAGTTAAAACTTTGCTCTAGAAAGTCACCCTTTTCTTGAATATGCGTTGTATGTAGGCCATGCGTTTCGAGAATGAGTTTCGAAATATGATCGAGTAAATTATTGCTATAACTGAGCGCAAGTTCACTTTGTTTTTGCTCTAATTCAGCCAGCTCTTTGAGCAACATTGCATTGCTTTCAAATCCAATTACCCCGCTAATTTCACCTAAGTGATAACTTGCAGGATAATAATCCAAAACTTGTAAAAGGACCAATTCCCGCCCAGTCTGCTTTGCGATCCACGCCGCAGCTTCTGCTAGGGCATTGATACAAGGGGAAGAATCGATACATGCAATGACTCGTTTCATTATCGCCTCTCATTACACCGCATTTGGTATAAGGTCTCATTGTTGTTCTAAACTTAGCATATCTTTTTTTTTGATGGCAGGTTTTTATGTAATTAAGTATTGATAAATGTTCAATATTCTTTGATATCTTAATCACGTAAACGAATAAACTGAGCAGGATTGCCAGCAACAATCGATTGCTCCGCGATATCTTTGGTTACCATACTATTCATTCCCACCACTGCATGTGCACCAATTTTCACTCCATCTTTCACGCCCACATGCGCACCCAACCAAACATCCCGTCCAATTTCTATCCCTTGTGAACGCACAGGTTGTTGATAAATCGGATTACTGAGTGCCATGCCATGATCAAAGGCATATAAGTGACAATAAGCCGCAATACGCACTTGATCATGTAACTTAATCCCCACACGACCACCATCTAAAATACAATGGTGGTTGATCGCGACTTCGCTGCCAATATCTAAAGGCCCATGCAAAGTACAATCGGCAGCAATAAACGTGTTGTCCCCAATGACAATTTTTCGACCAGGCTCTGCAAATATGTGTGCCAATGGAGAAATAAAACAGTTTTGACCAATTTCAACGGTTTCCATTTCCATTAGATAAGCTTGGTATTCTTGCTGCCACTCTTCCGCCCACACGCGGTTTTTAGGCTTGAGCGACCAATACAACCAGGGCATATAGTTTAAGCGGTGCTTATGCTGCTCACGATATTTTAATAAGGGATCAGTCATGATGGTCATCCACAATTTTTAACGCTTCACGTCCACGGGTTACATCTTGTATTTTAAGTGCGAGCGCTTCAATCTGATGCACTTGTAATAATGCCTCTACAAGCACGCCATCCGCAGTATATTGCTCATTAAATTCAATCTGCTGGCTATTCAGCTCGTACTGGAAAATCGCCCATTCATTAAATTGGCAGGCAAAATACACTTTTTTCTTCTCAATAAGCTCTATTTTTTCAGCCAACAGTAAACACTGTCCTGCTGTTCCACCATAAGCACGTACCAGCCCGCCTGTACCTAACTTGACACCACCATACCAACGATTGACTAAAACCAAAATATTGGTTAGTTCATTGCCTTCAATGGTCGCTAAAATAGGACGACCTGCAGTACCTGAGGGTTCACCGTCATCATTAAAACGAACATTGTGGCCAATTTTCCATGCCCAGCACTGATGCGTGGTACCGATATCTTTATATTGCTCTAGAAAATCTTTAACAGCTTGTTCATTTTCTACAGGCACAGCAAAAGCTTGAAAACGACTTTTTTTAATGTCTTCTTCATAGCTCACTAAACTAGAGATGGTAAATGGCATAGCGTAATTTTTAAAAATTTCACAAAAAATTATAACGTATTTTCAATCAGCTATCGTATGAAAATGGCTTTTCGCTTTAAGCCCACACAAAATAAATAGATATGCATCCTATGTAGCATGCTGAAAGAAGTGATTTCAAAAGGATGATAGAAAGGGAATGCCCTATTCTTAATTCAATACAAAGCGATGGATTAAAAATATGAGAGGGAAATCTGCGCCAATTATTTTCATTGGCGCAGAATAATCTTATACAGTGAAATCATCACCAAGATAAACTTGACGCACGGTTTCATTGGCTAAGATTTCATCTGGAGAGCCTTCAGCAATCACCGCACCCTCACTCACGATATAAGCACGTTCACAAATCGCCAAAGTCTCACGAACGTTATGATCTGTAATTAGAACGCCAATACCACGGTCTTTTAGAGTACGAATAATATCTTTAATGTCACCCACTGAAATTGGGTCAACCCCAGCAAAAGGCTCATCGAGTAACATAAATTTTGGATCGGCTGCAAGTGCACGTGCAATTTCAGCACGACGACGTTCACCACCAGATACACTCATACCCAATGAATCTTTAATATGGCTAATTTTGAAATCGGCCAGCAATTCATGCAGACGCTGTTTACGTTGTTCTTTGTTCAGGTCTTTACGCGTTTCCAAAATCGACATAATATTTTCAGAAATGGTGAGTTTTCTAAAAATTGATGCTTCTTGAGGTAAGTAACCAATGCCTTTACGCGCACGTTCATGCATGGCCAAATCAGACATGTCTAGGTCATCAAGATGAATTTCACCTTTGTCCATACGCACCAGTCCAACCACCATATAGAAACTGGTAGTTTTCCCTGCACCATTAGGGCCAAGTAAACCTACGATTTGTCCGCTTTGCATGCTAAACGATACATCTTTCACTACCCAACGCTTACTGTAGTTTTTCGCAAGATGCTTAATACATAGGGTTTGTGGCTGATTGAGAGTTTGCTCCATTAGTCACGCGCTCCTGGGAAGGATTGAGAACTTGAAGGTGGAATCACAATTTGAACACGACCACTCGACGAACCACTGTTATTTGGTGTACCAATCGCTTCGATGTCACCTTTGTTCATACTATAACGCAATGTATTACCGCGAATACTGGCACCATCTTGTTCTAGAAGTGCACTGCCCGATAAGGTAATAATGCCTGTTTCTGCATTATAAATAATTTTTTGCGCCTGACCTTTGGCAATACCTTTATTGGTACTGACTTGCTGCTGGAAACGTGCAGGCTTACCATTGGCCGTAATGGTGCTAATTTGACGGGTTTGATTTAAATTGGCAACAATTGAATCTGCTTGTAGTTTCATCGTACCCTGTTCAATGATGACATTGCCTGTGTACGTCGTAACACCAGTTTTTTCATTAAACGTTGCTCGATCTGCCACCAACGAAATCGCTTTACTACGGTCACTTGGTAGTGCTAAAGCAAAAGTTGAAACAGCCACACCTAAACTCAGTGCAAGTGTTTGCTTGAGGAAAGTTTTAGAAATAGAAAATTTTGGATTATGGTTCATACTTCCCTCGAATATGGAAAAAGTCATATTGACCCGTATTTAAATTCGCTTTTAAGCCCTGACTAACAAATTCGGCTTGTGGTGTCGTAACAACCACTTGATGCTGAGATTCAAGTTCACGCGTCTGTGGAAACGCAGTCAATTCTGCGGTCTCAAACTGCATCTGACCTTGATCCAACATTTTCTTTGCAACCACTTGGTTTGTCAGAACGACTTTTTCGTTGTCGTTGATGCCATTGGCTTGCTTGGCATAGAAAGTCGCATCCACTTTTCCATCTTTATACATCTCAGCATTTAAGTTCTCTAACTTAGAGGTCTTCTTTTGCATGTCCTGCTCAAGACGATCTACTTTTGCGCGGACGTATAAATTACCCTCCTCATCTGTTTGAGTCAGTTGGATCTGCTCAGCAGAATAGGTCATGCTTTGCGCACCATCGACCTCGAGCTTTTGCCCTTTTCCGCTGTAATAGTAATAACCACTACTGATAGCCGCAATGGCTACAGCAGTGATATATAAAACTTTAGTATCCATAAATGTTAACTAAACTCTCATGCATGCATACAGATTAATGCGGGACTGCGGTGTACTTTTCAAGTAAAGTTTCGTATACACCTTTGGCTTGTAAAATCATATCGCAGATTTCACGTACCGCGCCACGTCCACCCATCGCTTGAGTTACCAAATCGGCACGGCGACGTACTTCTAAATGACCATTTGGCACGGTCACTTTCATGCCTGCAATGGCAAATGCAGATAGGTCAGGCCAATCATCACCCATGTATAAACAATCTTCGGGTGAAATACCAAATTTTGCACAAGCCTCGCGCAATGCAACACCTTTGTCTTCACGGCCTTGATAAACAAGGTCCACGCCCAAATCAGACATCCGTTTTTCTACGATCTGACTTTTACGTCCTGTGATAATAATCACTTTCACACCAGCTTGCTGAACCAGTTTCATACCTAAGCCATCACGGATATCGAAAGATTTGATTTCGTCTCCCGAGTTAGTCAAAGTCACAAAACCATCACTTAAAATACCATCAACATCCAAAACTAGAGCTTCTACATAACGCGCTTGTTCTAACAAAATATAAGAAGCCATTTTTTAATTTACCCCAGCTTGAATCAGGTCATGCATACTCAAAACACCAATGACTTTATTGCTCTCATCAACAACGACAAATTGGTTAATTTTCTTTTCATTCATTCGCTCTAAGGCTTCAACAGCACGTGCTTCCGGTGAAATCGTCAGCGGGCTCTTAATCATCACATCAGACACCGCCAAGTTCACATCAAAACCTTGCTGTTTATCAATCAAACGGCGTAAGTCACCATCGGTAAAAATTCCTAATAGACGGTCATTTTCATCTACAATTGTGGTTAAACCTAGGCGTTTATTAGAGATTTCATACAGAACTTTGTTCATTGCTGTATCTGGAGACACTTTCGGTAGTTCGTCTCCAGTGTGCATTAAATGCTTCACATGTAATAACAAGCGTTTACCCAAAGCACCCGCAGGATGCGAGCGTGCAAAGTCATCTGAAGTAAACCCGCGTGCATCTAACAGTGCAACAGCCAATGCATCACCCAAGGCTAAAGTCGCCGTTGTACTCGATGTTGGTGCTAGACCTAATGGACAAGCTTCTTGAATATTGCCCAACGTCAGCGCCACATCAGCATTCTGTGGCATCGGCCCACGGTCATCCCCACTGATGGTAATTAAAGGCACACCCAAATATTTGATCAAAGGCATCAGCATCATGATTTCATCACTCTTGCCTGAGTTTGAAATCGCAATCAACACATCACCTGCAACCAACATCCCCAAATCACCATGCCCCGCTTCACCTGGGTGCATAAAGAATGATGGCGTACCTGTAGAGGCAAATGTGGCTGCCATTTTTCGGCCAATATGCCCTGATTTACCCATACCAGTAATGACTAAGCGACCTTTGCACTTTAAGATAATTTCACAAGCACGGCTAAAACGATCATCGATTTGCTGAGCAAGTACCGAGAGTGCCTGACGCTCTATCTCTAGTGTTTCTAAAGCAACTTTTTGGAAATCAATGGGATTTGACATATTTTCAGAATTCAACGTTGTTTTACCTGAACCGTGTGACGAAATGAAACGTCAGCACATAAAAAATAATTTTCGCAATTTTATCATATCTCTGTAGACAACTAGCGCGGAAATCTTTGGATTTTCACAACATATCTACAAATGTGTTTTGCTGATGATGAAAGACCTTTGTTTCAAATGCATATAGCTCGCTACCTTTTTATTCTTTTTTCTTTCGGCAACGCATGACTGCACAACTTTCACACTGAGAGGCTCTTATATATCCCCTAACTTAAGTGAAATAAAAAGTAGCCATCACAAAACTAAAGAGTGTCGCTAATTCAATCATTTCAATACTGGCACCAATGGTATCTCCCGTCACACCGCCAATACGCTGTATAAATTTATACCGCAAATACCACAGTACCAGATAAAAAGTGGCAATCACCACAGTACCAACCCATGCCCAATACAAAGCCACCAAAGGCATCAGCAGTAAAAGTGCCATTGCAATTGGTCGTGCTAAATGTTGGCTCAACTGACTGCCGAGTCCTTTATCGCGCACATAGTCTGTACTTAAAAAGAAGAATAGCGGTACGAGACGTCCTAAGACAGGAAATAAAATGAGTGCGCTATAACACTGCTGCTGCAATAACACACACAGTGCAGACCACTTTAATATGCATACCACAATAAGACTGAGTACACCTATCGGCCCACAACTCGGATCTTTCATGATCTCAAGTGTGCGTGCTTTATCACCAAAACCACCGATCCAAGCATCGGCAGTGTCGGCTAAACCATCCAGATGCAAACCACCCGTCAACCAAATCCATAACACCAGAATCACACTGCTTAACAGCACAAGTGGCAAAGCATGCAATAACAGGGCGATCCCATATAGAATTCCTCCCATAAGCAAACCCACTACAGGATAAAACAACAATGCCTGCGCATTTTGCTGAGGCGTTGGCATTACGCTTAGGCGAACTGGAAAGGTCGTTAAAAACTGTAATGCAATCCAAAACGGTGTCATTACACGTCCTCACTTTGAATAAACTGAAGCTGCCCTTGATCGAATACAAAGCAGTTCAACTGCCCTAACTCTGCTGACATTTTTAAAAGATCATTATCATGCTGTTTCAGCGCTTGGCATTTTAAGAGTTTAATCACTCCACCATGGGAAATAATCAATGCGCGTGTCCAGCCCTGCGCATACATTTGCTGAGTCAAGGTCTCTACTGACTCTAGAACACGACTTTTAAATGTCAATAAACTTTCCGCCTGAGGCGGGGTAAAGCTTAACGGTGTTTGCCAAAATTGAGCCAATTCATCTGGGTAGAGTTGATAGAGTCGCTCAGTCGACTGAGCCTCCCATTCCCCAAAATCCATTTCTTGCAAATTCGGTTCTATATACAAAGGAAGCTGTTTTTGCTCCGCCCACTGCTCTGAAAATAGACGGCAGCGCTGTAATGGTGAGCTATAAATGACATCCCACGCCTGACCAGTCTGCTCAGACTGTGTTATGGTAGATCGCATTTGCGCCCATCCTTTCGCAGTCAAAGCATCATCCGTTCTACCCCGTAGAGTATGGCTTAAATTAGTTTCGCCGTGGCGTAGGAAATCTAAATACAACATCCTTAAACTTTCTCACCAATCACGGCTGCTTCAGCAAATGTTGCCATCTCATTGTGTAAGCGACAGGCGAGTTTGATCAACCCCAGTGCAGCTCCTGCTCCACTGCCTTCACCCAAACGTAGGTTCAGCTTCAATAAAGGCATCGCTTTAAGTTCTTCTAATAAACGGACATGACCATATTCAGCCGACTGATGCCCAAAGAGCATCCAAGCACGAACCTGTGGATTTAAGCGTACTGCGAGCAATGCCGAAACGGTACTGATAAACCCATCTACCACCATTGGCAGCCTCAGTTGTGCACAGCGAATATACGCGCCTGTCATGGCTGCAATTTCAAGTCCACCCACTGCACATAAGGCTTTAAACGGATCGTTATCGACATATTGGGTATGCAATGCAAGTGCTTGATCAATCACTTGTTTTTTATGTATTAATTGTTCAGTACGGATACCTGTTCCAACACCCGTGAGCTTTTCAGCAGGTTCAGCCAATAAAAAACAAGCCACGGCTGAGGCTGAACAGGTATTTCCAATGCCCATCTCACCCGCGACATAGATATCTGCCCCATAAGCGATGGCATCTTCCACACTTTTTTGCCCCAAAGCAAAAGCTGCTTCACATTCAGCTTCAGTCATGGCTTGGGTTTGAGCAAAGTTAGCCGTCCCCGCGCGGATGCAGTGGCGTTCAACCCCGACATATTCATACGCTTCACCGACTGAACCACAGTCGATGACTTGTAACTTGGCTTGATACTCTTTGGCAATCACACTAATACACGCCCCGCCAGTTGCGAAGTTCTGCAACATTTGACGTGTCACCGCTTGTGGGTAGGCAGAAATATTTTCTTCCATCACCCCATGATCACCTGCAAAAATTGTAATCCATGGGCGGTCAATCTTGGGTTTTACAGTGTTTTGCAAACTAGCTAAGGTCACTGCAACCGATTCAAGCTCCGACAACGAGCCTGTCGGTTTGGTCAACTGTGACTGGCGTGCTAGGGCTTGAGGCAATACAGACTCACTCGGACTTTGACATGCTTCTAACCACCAACTCACACTTGCTCTCCTTTTAAAATCATTGGAAATCCTGCTACGCAGAACACCACTTTTGTTGCAATTTGACCTAACTGCTGATGCAATCGCCCTGTTTCATCAACAAAACGTCGGCTGATTTGTCCCATTGGAACCACACCTAAGCCTGTTTCATTGCTCACTAAAATCAGCTCGGACTGTAAATTTCCGACAACATCTAACAACTTCTGGCATTCTTGAACTTGCAAATCTGGGTCAGCATGCATCAGTAAATTACTCATCCATAAGGTCAGGCAATCAACCAAAATGGTTTGGTTTGGGCGATCTAATTTGAGCAACTGCTCTGCAAGATAAATGGGTTCTTCACACAGCCCCCAATCTTCGGGTCGTTGTTGCTGATGGTGTTGAATACGCGCTTGCATCTCCCCATCCAAGGCTTGTGCTGTGGCGACATAGATCACAGGCTGCGCCAGCTGTTGGGCAATCTGCTCCGCCAAGCGACTTTTCCCCGAACGTGCACCACCTAAAATCAGTTGCATTGCGCATTCCCCAACTCAATTTGTGTCTGTGAAAACAATGCCCCTTGTAGGACATGGGACTGATAAAAACCAAACGTGAGCTTTGAGACATTTAAGCTATACCTAATATCTTCAATTTCAGCCATACGTTCCAATACATGATCACTACCCACTGCTTCACGGTATAGACCTAATGTAATATGTGGACAATAACTTAATGCTGCGACTTCCTGCGAGGTTTGCAGCAATGTTTTTCTAATTTTATCCAATACGCCTGCGCTATCATCCACTTTTAAAAATAAGGCACTTTCAAAACTATTTAATCCACCTATCTGTAACTGAAAAGATTCTAGCTTTAATTTTTTAAGGCGTTCAAGCTGCTGATTCAGTTGCACTCGACTAAAGTCATCCGACTGTGTTGCCTGTTCTACCCAAAAACCTGCAACAAATAAAGTGATATGAAACTGCCGTTGATTTGATTGATAAAGCAAATCTGAAAACTGCTCACGAAGCTTTGTTAAATAGCTGATCAAAACGGGATCATCCACTTCAATATACCAAAGTGCATAGCGTTCTCGTCCCAAATGCCATTCAGGATAGTCTCGAGCTTCGGTCGGTACTACAGTACTATTGGGTTGAAGAAACACAATTTTATTCACAAATGAAGATGAATGATTTAAGCATATTTTTGTCAAAATTATGGGCTGAAACGCCGAGATAATTTCACATTTAAATGAATTATTTTCAATACACTCAAATTACAGACATAAAAAAACCCCAAGTTGAACTTGAGGCTTTTTAAATTTTGGAGCGGGAAACGAGACTCGAACTCGCGACCCCAACCTTGGCAAGGTTGTGCTCTACCAACTGAGCTATTCCCGCAATATGGATGTGCATTATAGAGAGTTTCATCAAACTGTCAACACTCTATAATGCAATTGCTGAATTAATCAGCGCGGCGCCAGATTGTCCCTTGGCGAGTGTCTTCCAAAACCACACCTTGATCCAACAAAGACTGACGAATTTCATCCGCTTTGGCAAATTCTTTGGCTTTTTTCGCATCTTGACGTTGTTGAATCAAATCTTCAATTTGCTCTTCAGACAAAGCCAAAGCCTCTTGCCCAATATCAGACTTCAGGAATTCTTCAACATTGTGCTGAACCAAACCTAGAATATTGGTTAAATGACGCAAAGTTGCATAGTAAATCGCAGCTTGCTCAGTTTGTTGCTCTTTTACGGCACGGTTCAATTCTTTGTTTACTTCAAACAATACCGCAATGGCTTCAGCGGTATTGAAGTCATCACGCATGGCACTATTGAAACGCTCAAGCAATGTTTCATCTAAGGTATCGACTTGTGTATCGCCATAGGCTTGTTGATAAGCTTTGAATGAATGATAGAAACGTGACAGCGCTGTTTTTGCTTCTTTTAAAGCAACATCAGAGAAATTCACAGGGCTACGATAGTGTGATGACACAATGAAGTAACGAATCACTTCAGGGTGGAACTTATCCATCACATCACGAATGGTAAAGAAATTGCCCAATGACTTCGACATTTTCTCACCATCAACGTTGATAAAACCGACATGCATCCAATAGTTGACATACTGCTCGCCAGTTGAAGCCTCAGACTGTGCAATTTCATTTTCATGGTGCGGGAACATGAGGTCCGAACCACCACCATGAATGTCAAAATGGTTCCCTAGGCAGCAAGTCGACATGGCAGAACATTCAATGTGCCAACCCGGACGACCTTTGCCCCATGGCGAAGCCCATGCAGGTTCATTTTCTTTGGCATGTTTCCAAAGTACAAAGTCAAAGGGATGTTTTTTCTCAACTTCAACATCAACACGTTCAGATGCACCCGCTTGCATATCTTCCAATTTACGTCCTGAAAGACGACCATATTTAGCGAATTTTTCCACTTGGAAATACACATCACCATTGGCAGATGGATAAGCTGTACCCTTTTCAACCAGATTACCAATCATGCTTTGCATTTGATCAATATAATCCGTCGCACGCGGTGCTTCATCTGGATGTAGGCACCCTAGATTTTCAGCATCTTCATTCATCGCTTGAATAAAGCGGTCTGTCAGCTGCGTAATCGACTCGCCATTTTCATTGGCACGTTTAATGATTTTGTCGTCAATGTCGGTAATGTTACGTACATATTTAACGCTCCAACCTTGGCTACGCAGGAAGCGAATAATATAGTCAAATGCAACCATCACGCGCGCATGTCCAATATGACAGTAGTCATATACCGTCATACCGCAAACATACATATCAATATGCCCCTCAACACGAGGTACGAATTCTACTTTTTTGCGTTGCTCTGAGTTATATAGAACAAATGGTTGCATAGCGATTCAAAAGACTTCAAATATAAGAATGGATCATCTTAACCTAAGCATTATTTTTCATAAAGTTTTCAGAAGATTTTTCTTTCAATTATCTCGCCGCTTTTCATTTATACGCAACTATTTCCAAATTTCCATTATCCAAATCTTAAACGGGTTACTGGTAAATATTGGCATTGCATGATGCATTTACTAGGGATGAACATGTACATGCTCGCAATGCTCATGGCTATGAGGTTTTGGCGCTTCATGATCTGTTCGAATACAGCAACCCTCGACATACTGACTGGTACCGTCCATATAAAATTCCTCTTTCCATACAGGAACTTCATGTTTCACCCGTTCCACCGCTTCCTCGCAGGCTTGGAAGGCTTCACGGCGGTGCGCGGCATAAGCCATCGCAATAATGGCAGTATCGCCAATATCTAAAGCGCCAATGCGATGCACCACCCGAACATAAGACACGCCATATTTTAATTGGATCTCTTGTTCAATTTGACGAATCATTTTTTCAGCGACAGGTGCATAAGCGGTATATTTCAATGCTTTTACAGCTTTACCTTGATGGTGATTTCGCACCGTACCAATGAATATGCCTATGCCGCCGCACTCAGGAAAATGCTGGATGCCATCAAAGTCATTTTGGCTAAAAGTCACGGTTTGAATCCGTGGAAATTGTTTTAATTCCATCTCAACCTCCTGCCACAGGGGACAACAACACCAAAGTACAATCTCGACTTAAAATAGTCTGCCTTGGAATAATGTCTTCACCGATTGCACAGGCACAGCGCTCCAATACTGTGTGGACATCTGGGTACTGAGTAACGAGATCCTTTAAAACCACCGTAACCGATGAATCAGGCTCGCATTGCAGCATTAAATTAGGGGGTAACTGGCGTTCAATCGCACCAAAAGCTTCAATCTTCACTTTAATCACGTTGTTTAATTCCTGAGTCATCCTAACCTCCAATCATATGCATACTGATTTTTCGCACGGGCTGATGCAACTGCTGTTTTTGAATAGCATGAAAGCCTTGCTCTTTATGCCAAACATAAGTTGAAAGTTTACTTTCTAAAACAAAGGGTTCATGCTGATTGAGCTGGGCAAGTTGCTGAATATCTGACTTTAAATTTAAGCCTTGCTTGGCAAAAAGACAATTATAAAACACACCTTGCGCATTCAACCGTAGTCGATCACACTCCCCACAAAATGAGTTGCTAATGGTAGAAATAATCCCAACCTTCTCACCATCTACCCGATAACTACGTGCAGGATTGGCACCTTGTCCTTCAAGCACTTGCACCGTAAATTGCGAGCTGAGTTGGGACAAAATCTCTTGTTCAGTGACGACATCGGCTTGCGACCAATTTTGATCGCCATCCAAAGGCATAAACTCAATAAAACGCAGTTCTACCTTTTGCAGCTTTGCCCACTGAACCAAAGGAACAATTTGATCGTCATTGATGCCTTTCATCAGCACGGTATTGATTTTGATGTTAAAACCAACCTGCTGTGCGACCTGAATTCCTTCCAGCACTGTATGTAATTGTTTTTTAGTGAGGTGTTGAAATTGTTCGGCATCTAGACTGTCTAGACTAATATTTAAATCATCCAGCCCTGCTTGCTTTAAAGCAGCGGCATATTGTTTTAAATAGTGACCATTGGTGGTCATGGAAATACGCTTCAGCCCCTGTTTTTTTAGGCTTTGTAGCTGTTCGATAAAATGCACCACACCTTGGCGCATTAACGGTTCACCGCCCGTGATACGAATTTGCTCAATGCCATGCTGCACCATAAATTTGCAAAAATGGTAGAGTTCTTCAAAGCTGAGCAAGTCGTGCTTTTTCATCCATTCGGGATGTTCGGGCATGCAATAGACGCATTTAAAATTACAACGATCCGTCACAGAGATTCGTAGTTTGCGCTTTTCACGTCCAAACTGATCTTGGAATACTCTAACTGCGGATACATGGGTCATGCTGTTCATCTGTCTTACCTATGCGTCCTTTGAGCGGTGTCGGTGCAGTTCATATTTCACGCCCTATTTTCTAAAGTATAAATTGCAATAACTGTTCCAACTTTGTGCACTTTTTACATTTTGAGTATTTTCAGTTCACCGCCGTAATGAGTGATCACTGCTACATACGTTTATAATCTAAATAAAATAACGACTCCCATAAATATATTCTAATTTTTTGTTTTATAATAAATTTAATATAAACACGAATACTTATTTGGTTCTTTTATAGATTTTTATTTAAACAGTCAAATCGGTTTATGGCAACATCTTTTGCTCTCAACACACCTCCTCTCTTCAATATCTGAGGTATTTATAAAAAATTGAGTTGCCGATGCTGTTGTAACTCATCCAACGAGTTAATGCTGTGAAAAAACAGTGCATGATTTTTAAATCGTGCCACTTGTGGGTGCAAATCTGCAAAACACTGCCTTAAACTGCGCTGATTTTGCTCAAGGTGCTGAATCAATGTCGGTAAACTGCTCCGTTTTAACAAACAAAACGGATACAGTGCACGGTCATTGATTTCTACAATAACGACACCACAGTTCGGATCTTGTTGCATCGCTTGATGTAACCGTGAAAACACTTTTTTCGGAATAAAAGTTACATCACAGGGCACGAACAGCACATAGTCTGATTGCACATGTGTCCATGCACTTTTCATCCCCATCAAGGGCCCTTGAAAGCCTGTTGCCTCATCTTCAAAAAAGCCAATCGACGGAATCAACCGCTCATAAATGGAATGATCGCGATGGCTGTTGACCCATAACTTGGTTGCACGTGACTTTAACTGCTGATGAATTTTGATAAGTTGAATTTCATCATCAAATTTTTGCAAGAGTTTATTAATGCCATTCATACGGCGCGCCTGACCACCCGCCAAAATAACAACTTCAGTTTCTGGGTAGCTCACGGGTTTGAGTATTTTTCTTTTCATTCTACCTCCTCCGTTTGACACGCTTTGATCAGACCTCGAATTTCAGGTAAGCAAGAACCGCAATTGCCTCCTGCCTTTAAGCATGCAGTGACTTGTTTTTCATGGGTGATATTTTTTTCTTTAATGACATCGATAATACGATTTTTCCCAACTTTAAAACAGCTACAGACCAGTGGGCCATCGCTATTAGTCATTGACATGGCTTGCCCTGCTAATAAAGCCTTCCGATGCATCGCGCTTAAGCGTTCGCGCTTAAACAGACTTGCCACCCAGTCTCGATCTGGCAATAACGCTTTAGGTGCAATATACAGACTCGCAATGAGGTGTCCATCTTGTAACACCACACTATGACTGATATGGGCGGTTTGATCTTCTACATTGAGCCATTCAAAACTTTCATCATCAAAAGGCAATAAAGCTTTGAGTTGTTCCGTCGTTTCCGTAAAACGTCGACGGTCTGCCAGCTCATAACGAATAGCTTTGGACGTTTTGATTTTGGTCCACCAAATGCTTTGTTCAATACTTTGTTGTACCAAATGTTCAAAGCCCGTTCTGACATAAAATACGCCCTGCCATTGCGTATAAAACGGATGAATCATCACAGGGGTATGTTTGAACTCAGGTTCTCCTGAAATCGCATCCACCACAGGATTCACCACTTTTCCAATCCGTGCATCAGATGCGAATTGATCACTCCAGTGAATCGGTGCAAAAATCTGTCCACGGCGGATATTGTCACTGACTGTAGCTCGCAGTACGCAATTTCCCCAAGCCGATTTGATCTCCACCAGTTCGCCATCTTTTAAACCATATTTCAGGGCATCATTTGGGTGAATCTCACAATAGGGTTCTGCTTTATGTGTGCTTAAATTAGCTGATAAACCTGTACGTGTCATGGTATGCCATTGATCGCGGATGCGTCCTGTATTCAGCACCAATGGATACTCACTGCTAATTGGATTCACCGCACCAACTGCCGTTGTTGCAATAAACTTGGCTTTACCATCTGGATGACTAAACTGACCATCTTTAAATAATTGGGCAAAAATGTTTGGTTTGGTTTGGCCGTTTTTCAAAGGTACGAGCACAGGCCATTGCGTCGGTTCAAGCTCTTGGTAGTCATCAAATGAAAGATTCGTCAGACCTGCCAAATTGAAATAGCGAAATGTTTCAGTCGATGAACGTAAATCGATTTCTGCATTTTGATAAGCTGAAAGTTGTGCATGTTCTTTGAAAATGTCATGACTACTTTCAAAGTCAAAACCCTGAAATCCTAATTTTTTAGCAACTTGTGAAACTGACCACCAATCCGCTTGTGCTTGGGCTGGGCGTTCTAGAAAGGCACGCTGTCTAGAAATCCGGCGTTCAGAATTAGTCACCGTGCCGTCTTTTTCACCCCAACCCAATGCAGGCAGTAACACATCGGCATATTGAGTGGTATCGGTATCCAGACAAATGTCTGACACCACCACAAACTCACATTTCTCTAGTGCACGTTTCACCTGATCGGCATTGGGCAAACTCACCACAGGATTGGTCGCCATAATCCAAATGGCTTTAATTTTTCCGGCTTCGACCGCTTCAAAAAGGTCGACGGCTTTTAAACCCACTTGCTTTGCAATGGTTGGACTGTGCCAAAACTGCTGTACCAATTGTTGATGCTTTGGATTATCCAAATCCATATGGGCAGCCAACATATTGGCAAGTCCACCTACTTCACGCCCGCCCATCGCATTCGGCTGGCCCGTCATGGAAAAAGGCGCAGCGCCTAATTTTCCAATTTTGCCAGTTAACAAATGACAGTTGGTAATGCTATTGGCTTTGTCTACCCCACGTGAAGACTGATTCACCCCCATTGAAAATAAGCTCATCACTTTTTCTGTTTGAGCAAATTTTTCAAAAAAGAGTGCTAATTTTTCAACAGAAATCCCCGTCCGTTCGCTCACACTCGCTATTGATGCTTCCGATGCACTACTTGCCAACGCTTGTTCTAAGCCTTGAGTATGCTTTGCAATAAAATCGGTATCGGTACAATGATTGTTTGCTAAATACTGTAATAAACCATTGAACAGCGCGACATCTTGACCCGGTAAAATCGGTAAGTGTAAATCAGCCGCCTCACAGGTGGCAGTAAAACGCGGGTCAATCACGACGACGAAAATATCTCGCTCCTCTTTAGCTTTCATGATGCGTTGATACAGCACAGGATGACACCATGCAGTATTTGAACCCACCAAAACCACCATATCGGTATGTTCAAAATCACTATAACTGGCTGGAACTAAGTCTTCACCAAAAGCGCGTTTATGCGCAGCAACGGCTGAAGACATACACAACCGTGAATTGGTGTCGATATTGGCCGTACCTAAGTAGCCTTTAACAAATTTATTGACCACATAATAATCTTCAGTCAGCAGCTGACCTGACACATAAAAAGCAATACTTTCAGGCCCATATTGATCGATATAATGTTGAAATTTATTGGCGATTAAATTTGTTGCGGTATCCCATGAACTTACCTCACGTTGCGGTTTACGCCCTAACATGGGATGTAAGACACGTGTTTCTAAACCTACGGTATCGGCTAAATTACTGCCTTTAATGCACAACTTTCCGAAATTAGATGGATGCTGAGCATCGCCCACTACAGACACTTTTTGCCCTAAAGCCGTTTCGTCAACAGTTGCTGTTACCCCACACCCCACCCCACAATATGGGCAGGTGGTTTGTGTGGTTGTCATCATTTTTTCTGTGGAGCTATGCAGTTCCATTACAGGGATACTATTCATTTCTGCTTCGCTCCTTTATCTATGGCAAATACTTAAAATCACCCCCTCCTTTTTAGAAGGGGTTAGTGGAAGGTTTTACCCTGCTTTTTTTAATGCAAAATCTTTACCAAATAACAGTTTATTTCGAATTGAGGAAATTGGGGTTTGATCCGAAATAAGTTCTGCATACCAAACACCATCTTCGGTATCCCCAAACAACACCGCACCAACGACCTTATCCTTTTGAATAATAATGCGTTTATAAATCTGACGTTTTTCATCATTTAAAATGATGTCTTCAAAGTCATCCTTCGGTTCAAAATTACCCGCTGAGAACACATCACAGCCACTTACCTTTAACTGTGTCGGAACAGTTGGTGCTTTGAACGTTAAGCTGCCATGCTCCGCCAAATGTGAGGCACAAATGAACGCCTGCCCCCAAAGTGGCTCAACCAAGCCAAAAGTCTGGCTACGATGTTCAATACACTCGCCTACGGCGTAAATACTTGGGTCAAAAGTCTGCATGGTGTCATTCACCAATACACCACGGTTACAGCGCAGTCCTGCACTTTGTGCAAGTGCCATGTTCGGACGAATACCAACTGCAAAAACTACAAGATCAGCCGCTAAGACTGTACCGTCTTTCAAGCGAATTTGAGTGACATGACCATCTACACCCACCAATGCTTCAGTATTGGCCTCAGTAATAATGGAGATACCCTTTTGTTCAATACTATGGCGTAGCATTTGGCTGGCTTTACTGTCTAATTGGCGCTCCATAACACGATCCATCAGATGTAAAACCGTGACATTCATCCCGCGTTGTTTGAGGCCATATGCAGCTTCAAGTCCCAACAGTCCACCACCGATTACCACGGCATTTTTCTTGGTCTTGCAGTAATCCAGCATGGTGTTGATGTCGTAGATATCTCGGAAACTAATGACACCTTTCAAATCTGCTCCAGCAATTGGAGGAATGAACGGTTTCGAACCTGTCGCTAAAATTAAACGATCATAATCAACCACTTCTCCTTTTTCGGTATAGACCTGCTTACGAGGACGGTCTATACGTACCGCAGGATCCCCCGCAATGAAACGAATCCCTTTGTCGCTATACCATGCATGTGGATGCAACATGATGTCGTCAATGGTTTTATCGCCTGACAACACTGGCGATAACATAATACGGTTATAGTTCCCCCAAGGCTCTTCACCAATCACTGTCACGTCATAACGGTCTGGTGCCATGTCGAGTAAATCTTCCAAACAACGCATCCCCGCTAGGCCATTACCAACCAGCACCAACTTCATTTTTTCCTGAGATGCACCTGTGTTGGTGATGTAGGTTTTTTGTGGTGTCGGACTAATCCACACTCGGCCATTTTCAATTTTACTTGGAAAAACCAATAGTTTCTGATCTTTATCTTCCAAACAACGTCCTGTCGCCAAACTAAAATGCTGTTTATAAATGGGCGATGCCACCACCCGCTCACCTTGTAAATCACCAATAATGCCGCGCGACATTACAAAAGCTTGGCTAAATGGATCCTGATTGCTCAAGGCATATACCCGCTTTTCAGCACCGACACGAAAAATAGCAATTTGCTGATGTTCAATAAGTGCACCTACGCCTGTATTTGGCGTTAGATCATCTAGCGCACAGACATCAACCCAATCTAGCTCATTCATTTCTTTTAAAATTGTCATCATCTTGATCCTTTTAAACTTATTCATTCATTTAGTCCCTCTATTTTTGCTTTTGAGAGAGTGCTGAAGAAAGAAGTTTGAATACCCTAATTTTTTAAGCTTCAACCACTGGAATACGGCTACGATCTCGTTCAGCCGCAGTTTTAGGACGAATCTGGCCACGAACTTCTGCAAACTGAATATGCGGATCTTGTTGTTGCTCAGCTTTGGCATTGATGAAAGTCACGAAGCGTTTACGTACTTCTGGGTCTTCGACAGCCGTACGCCATTCATCTTGATAAGTCCCCACCACATGGCTCATACGACGTTCGAGTTCAGCAGCTAGACCTAAAGAATCATGCACAACCACATCTTTGAGATAATCTAAACCACCTTCCATGTTGTCGCGCCATACCGAAGTTCGTTGTAAACGGTCTGCGGTTTGCACATAGAACATAAAAAATCGGTCGATGTATTTAATTAAAGTTTGAGTGTCAAGATCTGAAGCCAATAACTCGGCATGGCGAGGCTTCATCCCGCCATTACCGCAGACATACAGATTCCAGCCTTTTTCAGTGGCAATCACACCGACATCTTTACTTTGTGCTTCGGCACATTCACGGGTACAGCCTGAAACAGCCATTTTTAATTTGTGCGGTGAGCGCAGTCCTTTGTAGCGGTTTTCTAGGAAAATAGCTAAACCCACCGAGTCATCCACACCGTAGCGACACCATGTACTGCCGACACAAGACTTCACTGTACGCAACGATTTCCCATACGCATGGCCTGACTCAAAGCCGGCAGCGATGAGCTTTTCCCAAATTTCAGGAAGTTGGTGAATTTGCGCGCCAAACATATCGACACGTTGCCCACCAGTGAGCTTGGTATATAAGCCATATTCTTTAGCAATTTGCCCCACAGCAATTAAGCCGTCAGGCGTCACTTCACCGCCTGCCATCCGTGGGACGACAGAATAAGAACCATCTTTTTGAATATTTCCTAGGTAGTAGTCGTTACTGTCTTGTAGACCTGCATGGCTTGGTTTCAAAACAAAGTCATTCCAACACGACGCTAAAATATTGGCTGCAGTTGGCTTACAAATATCGCAGCCCAAACCATGACCATGTTGTTGAATCAGGTCATCAAAAGTTTTGATTTCATTAACCCGTACCAAGTGATACAACTCTTGACGTGAGTAGGCAAAGTGCTCACAAATATGGTTATTCACGGTCACGCCTTGGCGTTGTAATTCAGATTTTAAAACTTGGGTCACTAATGGTGCACATCCACCACATGCAGTAGCTGCTTTGGTACATTTTTTTAGGGCCCCTAGAGACGTTGAGCCCTCGGCGATTGCACTGCAAATATCGGCTTTAGAGACGTTATTACATGAGCAAATGGTTGCACTGTCTGGCAGTAAATCGACGCCACTACCGCCAGATTTAGCGGAAGATTGTGCATAACCCGGCATGATTAAACTTTCAGGATTTTCTGGAAGCGCTAAACCATTCAGCATCATTTGTAGTAAGTCGTTGTACTCTTTTGCACAGCCCACTAAAACCGCGCCAAGTAACTTGGTTTTTTCGCCGTTCACCACGATTTTTTTATAAACTTGTGTATCTTCATCGGCATAGAAATAACTGAGTGCATTCGGTGTCATCGCATGTGCATCACCGACAGAAGCCACATCAACGCCCATCAGTTTCAATTTGGTGCTCATGTCTGCACCCGCAAACTCAGCACAAGTTTGTTCAGTGACATGTTTTGCTGCAATACGTGCCATGTCATAGCCCGGTGCCACCAGACCATAAATTTTGTTTTGCCACAGCGCACATTCACCAATGGCATAAATATCTGGATTTGACGTTTGGCAATAATCATTAATCATGATCCCGCCACGCTCTCCAAGGGCTAAACCACTTTGACGTGCCAACTCATCACGTGGGCGAATACCCGCTGAGAACAAAATAATGTCTGTTTCAAGCTCAGAACCATCACCAAATTTCATCACATGCTTCGTCGTTGCACCTTCCTCAATTGATGAAGTCGCTTTTTGGGTATGGACTTTTACGCCTAAGTTTTCAATTTTTGCACGTAGAACCTTTCCGCCCAAGTCATCAATTTGAACCGCCATAAGACGCGGTGCAAACTCAACGACATGGGTTTCCAAGTTCAAATCACGTAGCGCCTTAGCGGCTTCTAGGCCCAATAAACCGCCGCCAATTACCACACCTGATTTCGCATTGAGACTTGCAGCACGAATCGCATCTAAGTCTTCAATGGTTCGGTAAACAAAGCAGTTTTCACGGTCATTACCCGAAATAGGCGGAACAAAAGCATATGAACCTGTTGCCAAGATTAATTTGTCAAAACTAAGAACATCACCATGATTCGTCGTCACCGTTTTATGGCTTTGATCAATTGCAACCGCTTTGGTATTCAAACGTAAATCTATGCCATAAGCATCAGCAAAATCTGCACGACAAAGGGTTAAATCCTTTGCTGATTTACCACTGAAATACTCAGTCAAATGTACGCGGTCATAAGCCAAGCGCGGTTCTTCGGCCAAGATGGTAATTTCAACATCATCACCCACATGTTCGAGTACTGATTCGATAAATTTGTGGCCAACCATGCCATGACCAATCATGATGATTTTCATATTCTTTCTCCGCAATATTTCATTTGTTCTGCCTGAGCCTTGAGGCTTGGGTTTAATCTCTTTATTTAGTTTTGCGCTTCAGCAATGCTACGATCATGTACTGCTTGTTCGAATAAGCGCTGTTCCTTTTCTTTATGCTCAACAGAGAACCGAATCATAAGGACAAAACTTGCAGCGATGACCACCAAGCCACCTAAAATCATCAGTGTGGTTTGAATATCCAACATACCTTTGAGTAGGAAACCTGCTGCCACTGCACCCACGTTACCCCCTGCGCCAATAATGCCTGCCACACCGCCCAAAGCATCACGATCAATAAAAGGTACCAAAGCATAAGTTGCACCACATGCCATGTGGGTGAACAATGCGAAGACTGTCATTGCGAGTATCGCAAAGATAGGGGTATTCATTTGAGAGAATAAGACGAGGAAGATACCTTCCAGCAGAATCATGCCAAACAACACTTTAGTACGACCATCAAGCCCTTTTTTAGTTGCGACTTTGTCTGACACAATGCCGCCCAGAGCACGAGCAAACAGTGCCAGTAAACCGAAAATACCAGCCGCCATCCCGGCTTCTTTTAAACCAAAGCTAAAGTGGTCAACGTAGTACATCGCGACAATGTTATGAATAAAAATTTCAATCCCGAAACACGCGGCATAGGCACCAAATAAAATCCAAACACGGTAGTTTTTCGCAGCATGCATCAGAATCGCTACACCACCTTTTTTATCTGAACCAACACTGACACCCTCTGCACGAAGTTCTTTGAAGTTGCCTTGTGGGCAGTCTTGGGTAAATTTCCAATACATCAACCCCACGATCAGCATCAGTACACCCGGAACAATCAGTGCAATTCTCCAGCCCATCGCTTGCTCTACACCAAACATCACTAAGGCACCAAGCATCAATGGCATGAGTACTTGTGTTGCACCACCGCCTGCATTACCCCAGCCTGCTGTCGCTGCGTTTGCAGTCCCGACTACGTTTGGCGCAAACATAATGCTGGTGTGATACTGAGTGATGACAAAGCTTGCCCCAATCGCACCAATCAATAGACGGAAGAACAAGAAGGATTCATAGCTATTTGCAGACGCTACTCCAAAGACTGGAATGCTGCCGAGTACAAGAAGTGCGGTATAGGTTTTACGCGGGCCGTATTTATCACACAATGGCCCCACAATAAGACGAACTAAAATGGTGATCGCGACAGCTGCAATATTGATATTGGCAATTTGATCTTTGGTTAAATGAAATTCACCCGCAATCACTGGCATCAGCGGAGCACAAGCGAACCAAGCAAAGAAGCAAACAAAAAAGGCGAGCCAACTCATGTGGAAGGCTCTCATTGCTGCGCCGTTAAAACTGAAAAGACTTATTTTTGTTGCTTTTTTAGCATGTAAATTTGAAGACATAACCTTCTCCAGACTGAACTGAGCGTATAGTTTTTCTACAGCACAAACACTTGGGATGTAGAAGCGATCAGAACGGACGTCGTTGGCCGTCTTACAAATTTGATTTAGAGTCGTCTTTGACTCATTTGGGATAATGCAACGAGTGTGCCAATATTTATAATTTAATTTTAATATTTTGTTTTTTAATGATTTATTTAAAATAAAATCTTATAATTCGATATAATCAGCTCTTTTTTTTTAAAGCACAACAGCTAGTTTTTCCGACTTTTTAAAACACTGCTACCTCTTGGTGCATTTTGCATTATCGATGAGCATCTGTTTTCTCAAATAAACGACATTGCTTTGTTCTAAGCACGACATCTAGAAATTCGCCCTTAGATGTACAAATCGACTGAGAACATCAACACTTCGATTTACTAAACCCATATCCGCAATCGTCTTCATGCCAACATGCATACTTGGTCTGTAATCGCGACCATAAAGATTGACTGCCTGATTCGAGATAAAGCTGGCATTTGTTAAGTTTGGCATTTAAATTGCTTGTATACTTTTAGATCTCATTTTCAGGTTTTCCTGAGCACTGTACAGTATGCCTAAACTGAAAATTGCATTGATTGATGACAATCAAGAACGTGCACAATATATTCGAAATTCCCTCATCGAACATGATTTCGATGTAGTTGCCTGCCTGATTATCGATCACATCAATATTAGCCGTCTTGAACAATTAAGTGCTGACGTCATTTTGTTAGATATGGACCACCCGCAACGTGACATCATTGAAAGCTGTGTAAGCCAATTTAATCTGCCCACTGTTTTATTTACTAAAAATAGCCATAAAGACACCATTAAAAGTGCCATAGATGCTGGGGTGACAGCTTATATTGTGGATGGGATCGATCCTTCAAAATTAGAAAATATTTTAGAAATCTCGATCGAACAGTTTCGTAAACACAAAAAATTGCTCACAGACTTACAAGACACTAAAAATAAACTGGCTGACCGTAAAGATGTGGAGCGTGCGAAAGTCTTGCTGATGCAATTACATGGACTATCTGAAGATGATGCCTTTCAATTGCTGCGTAAAAATGCCATGAGCCACCGTATGACCATCGGTGAAATGGCAAGACGTCTGTTGGATGCTCAACAGCTTTTACAATCTCAACTCAAGGACTAAGTCATGGCTCAACTCGAAAAGTCGCAACTTCATCTGGGCTATATTCCACTTTTAGACTGTGTTGCTTTACTGTGGGCTAAACAACGCGGTTTTTTTGAAGAAGTGGGCTTAGACGTGAGCTTAGTCAAAGAAGCATCTTGGGCAAGTTTAAGAGATCGTTTGGCTTTTGGTTTCCTAGACGCAGCACATTGCTTATCTGCTATGTTGCCTACTGCCGCACTCGCTCAAGATCAACTAGGTATTCCGCTACAAACCCCTCTCGTCTTAAGCTACAACAGTGCTTTTATCAGCTTAAGCCAAAAACTATGCTACGCGCTTGATATCAAAAAAACTGACGATGCAGCCACCACTGCACAGAAATTCTTTAGTGCCATGCAGCATGAACAGTATCTTCCGATTGCCCATGTGTTTAAGCAGTCTATTCATCATTATTGTTTACGCGAGTGGTTGGCGTTGGCCAATCCTGAGTTTGCCAAACGCGTACATTTACGCACTTTACCGCCGCCCTATATGGTGGAAGCCATTTCAAATCAATTGATCGATGGTTTTTGTGTTGGGGAACCTTGGAACACACAAGCGGAAATTCAAGGCTATAGCCAAATCATTGCGACTGGCTCAGACATTATTCCTCGCGTCGCAGACAAAGTACTGGCTGTGACTCAAGAATGGGCTATCTCCAATCCCAATACGCTTGCAGCCCTCGTCCAAGCCATCCAAAAAGCACAAGTTGAACTTAAACAAATGCAAGATCTTGAGCCTGTTTGGCAAGTCTTGGTCGATTACAACATCATTCGCTTTGCATGTTCAGCAAGTGTTCACGTCGAAAAATATCACCTGATTCAGAACATCATTCGTGGTTTTATTCCCAAACAAGCCCAGCCGCAAGTTTCGGATTTTGTTTGGCTCACACAGCAAATGCAAAAATGGGATGATGTAAATTTAGAGAGTGATGAAATTCACGGTATTAGTGAAAATTGCGTCATTCAAACAAAGACTTGATTTTTTAAATTATTACTACATGTTACTTAAGACGTAATTACGCACTATTTTGAAACATTTATTCTGAATAATATTTTGAAGTAAATCTGCGATCTAACTTTACTGCCACTTTATTGGGCATTTTTCTTTAGCTTCCATTTATCTGAGCGCACTATTTACTCATGCGAAAAGCACGCTAATATCTTTTAAAACATGAAAACAATAGATAAATAATCTTCATCACAACTTCTTTTTAAACGTCAAACCAACCCAAGGACAGCGGGGTGTATTATGTTTACCGAGGAAAATCGACATGTTTCTTTATTACATGCGATTAACAAAATACTGATTAAAGACTGGGATCCCCTGCGGATCTATCGTAATCCTGCACTACAAGATGAATATGAGGAATACTTACCCAGTTTATTTCGGTTCATTTGTGAACAAGCCAGTGAAACTGAAATTTTTGAATATTTATGGTGGGTGGAAAATAAGGTTATGGAAGTCAAAGGGAATAAGACCCATACTTTAAAAATTGCACATTTGTTGAAAGATTTACAGGAAGACTAAGCAGATTTTACGCATGTAAATGCTCAATCAAATCGGTCACCATGCTGCTGTTGACGCAATACTCTTAAGTCTTTAAGCCCAGTATAAATTTCTGCTGCAATCAGGTCTCGGAACTGCTGTAAGTGTTCTAGGTTTTCAATATGCATCAAACGTTGTCTGGGCATAAACTTAAAATAAAAAGGCAATCGTTTCGGAATCAAATGTTTCGGTAAAGATGGGATCACCTCCCCTTTACGCAGCAAGCGACTTAACTGCGGCACTTGTAGCAACTTTTGAAAATATTGGTGCTGAACCACTTTATTTGCATCAAAACCAATATCAAAGACTTCATCTCCGCCTAACGCGGCAAACGGCACGATGTCATAGCCAAATTCTTGAGCGAGCTTTAAAAAGCCGTAGCGCTGTTTCCAAATCAGTTGATACTGTTCGCCCTCACGTTTTAGAACTTCGCGTCCGCCACCAGGAAAAACCAAAATAGAATAGCCTTGTTGCATGGCTTCACGCACATAGGCTGGAACGCCATCGACCGCACCAAATTTTTTCACCACACTGCGCCACAGTGGCAAATAAAAATGGCTATGATCAGCAATACTGACCACAGCCACTTGATGCTCATTGTAGAGATAATCAATCAACATAGGTGAATCAAGCACACCATACATAGAATGATTTCCTACATACATTGCAGGTTGAGATGCATCTAACTGTTCAGCACCGATAAATGTCGGTGTGAAATAAACTTTGGATAAAGCACTCAGGCGTTTAATCCATTTTGCATCATGCTCAACCTGCAACATACGGGCTTATGCGACGTGTTTTTTCACAAGCACAGCACCAACAGAGTAACCTGCACCGAATGAACACAAGACACCGTATTCACCATCATTGACTTGGTCTGCTGTGCGGTGCAACGCAATAATGACACCTGCTGAAGAGGTATTTGCAAACTCATCTAAAATGATCGGTACTAAATCAGGCTGAGCATTTTCTTTGCCCACAACCAATTTCAAAATCAGCTCATTCATGCTGGCATTGGCTTGGTGTAACCAGAAACGCTTCACATCAGTCGGTGCAATGTTGTTTTTCTCAAGTTGCGCTGTAATCATTTTGGCAACCAGTGGGCAAACCTCTTTGAACACTTTACGACCGTCTTGAGCGAAACGATTATTTTCAATGTCTGCATCGACTTCACTTAAGTTTAGGAAACCAAAGTTATTGCGGATGTTGTTTGAGAACTGGGTAAATAAGTTAATGTCTTCAATTTCAAAACCAGTTTTGCTGTCGGTTTCTTCAATGATTGAAGCCGTTGCAACATCACCAAAGATAAAGTGGCAATCACGTGAACGGTAGTCGGTATGACCAGAGGTGATTTCTACATTCACCAATAATACACGGCGTCCGCCCGCTTTAATCGCATCATACGCTTGTTTAATGCCAAAGGTTGCGGCTGAACATGCCACGTTCATGTCGTAGGCATAGCCTTGAATACCCAATGCTGTTTGGATTTCAATTGCAACAGCAGGATAAGCACGCTGTAAATTAGAACACGATAAAATTACGACATCGATATCTTCTGCAGTCACGCCTGCATTTTCCATCGCTTGTTTTGCAGCGATTACGCCCCATTCGGCTTGAATCGAGAGTTCATCATTTGAACGCTCATGTAACAATGGACGTAAACGCTTCGGATCTAAGATCCCTGTTTTCTCAACCACATAACGACGTTTTACACCAGATGCTTTTTCAATAAACTCTGCGCTTGACCCACGACGGGCTTCCAACTCGCCCGAAGCAATTTTGTCAGCATTGTCTAGGTTATACTGTTCCACATAAGCATTTAAACTTTCAACTAACTCTTCATTGGTAATGATGTCTTCAGGATGATAAAGACCCGTACCTGTAATGCGGATGCCCATGTAAAACTCCTTCTTTAAATTACCTATATCTTAACTGATTCCAAGTTTTTCCCATACTTTTTGCAAGCGAGTCGGAGAAATGGGCATCTTTGTCTTCATCGGTTGAGAGAATAAAGAAATCCGAAACTCCTCAACCATGAAATACAATTCTTTAAGGCGAGTGTCATTTTTAAACTTAAATAATTTTTCCATCCACGGGTCAACTTGATCAATGGCAGAATTATCCCTCTGTAGGTTATTGGGCAGGCGCTCCAAACGCAAGACCAATGCTTTCAAATATCGAGGAAATTCAAGCCAGATGTCGGAAGATTTCACATAAACAAAGTTTGATAAGCACATCAAATCTAGCTGATCTTCAACATCATCAATATTTTTCCCAAACACTGCATCATCTAAGACCAACAACTTTCGACGTATATCCTGCCATTGAATATAGATCTCTGTCACATCTGCCAGTGCTTTTTGCCCATGGGTCAGAAAAGTTTTTTTGACATTTGTAACTAAGTTTTCAAATTCTTGTGCATTAACAGGCAGTTCATGAATCGACATTTGCAGTGTGGCATAAACTAACATTTGCTCCAGCTGCGCCTTATCGCCCAAAGGTGAATACGCCAATGCCAACGGTTTGGAAATTTGCTTTTTCAACTGACGGACCAAATCCCCTAGTTGTATATGCACCAAACGAAGTACACCCTCGCGGTGCTGTTTAATCGCCTCAGCTTGATCATTAAAAGTCTGAATCACGACACCGGACTCATCCTTTTGTTCCAATACTGCAAAGGCCTTGGTCGGGACTAAAGCTTGATACTGCTTCACCACCACGCCCGTCACTTTTTGTGATGCTTCAAACACAAAATTTTCAGGAAAAGCTTGAAACTCTCCTTTGAGCTGTTTGACTGGACTATGGGTTTCCGTTCGGCAGCGCGCTTTTAACTCAGACAAGTCACGACCTTGTTCAATCACACGGCCTTTGTCATCAATGACTTTAATCAGCGGCAATAAATATTGTTCAACCCGATCAAAGCTAAAGTCTTTCTCAGTGATTTGTTCACCACGTAGCTGGAAGGCTAAAAAACTAAAAATATGCTGCTGCAAATGCATCGCATCTACTTTCGCCATTAGCTTTGCAGCCGTATCAGGGATAGGCACCAAATGACGTCGTTTATCTTTAGGCAGCGCCTTGAGTAACGCCTCCATTAAATCCTGACGCCAACCGGGAATACCCCAAGACCACAAGTTTTCATCCACCTGAGGCAAAGCTTGCAACGGAATTTTTACTGTTGCACCATCTTCGTCATGGCTTGGATCAAAACGGTAACTGGCCGCAAGGCGCAGTTCGCCATTGCGTAAAAAATCAGGAAACTGCTGCGTGGTTGGACGGTCATTCATCCACAGCGCATCATCATCGATAAATAAATAACGTGGGTTTTGCGGTTCAACCGTTGCACGCCAGTCTTCAAAACTACGACGGCTTGCGACCTCTTCAGGAACTTTAGCCGCATAAAACTGGTAAATGGTTTCTTCATCTACCACCAAATCACGGCGGCGTAGCTTATCTTCGACCCGCTCTACTTCTTCAAGTTTAAGCAGGTTGTGTTTTAAAAATGGTGGCGTAAGGCCCAAATGCCCTGTCGTCAGTGCATCTCGAAGGAAAATTTCATGTGCTGCAACATGGTCGACTTTTTCATAGTTGATTTGACGTTTCGGCTCAATAATTAAGCCAAATAGTGAAATTTGGTCATAGGCATTGACCACACCTGCTTTTTTCGACCAGTGTGGCTCAAAATAGTGGTGCTTCAGCAAATCACCTGCTGCAAGCAAAATCCACTCAGGTTCAATTTTTGCCAGTGTACGAATGTAGACCTGTGAGGTTTCTACCATCTCAAAAGCCATGACCCAAGGCGTATTGGTCTTATGTAAGGTAGATGCTGGAAAAATGCGGGCCTTTTGCTGACGCACCGCCATAAACACATTGCGTTCATCGGTTTTATTGGCAATAAAAGACAACAAACCTGTTAAAAGTGCACGGTGTAAATTTTCATAACTGGCTTTTTTCTCATTAAAAGACAGCTTTAAGCCTTTTGCCAAATCAACCAATTGCTCATGAGTTTTCTTCCACTCACGTAGACGCAACCAACTTAAAAAGTGATTACGCGCAAAAGTACGGCGTTTGTTTTCACTCATGTCTCGGTTGGCAACCAGCGCTTCCCAAAGTTTGATATAAAATAAAAAGTCAGAATCGGCTTCACGGAACAACGCATGTTTTTGATCTGCCTGCATTTGTTTATCCGCAGGGCGTTCACGTGGGTCTTGTACGGCTAAAGCAGCAACAATCACCAAGACTTCATTCAACACACCAAAATGTGCTCCACCCAAAATCATACGGGCCAAACGTGGGTCAATTGGCATTTTGGCCATTTGTTGACCAATTTTGGTTAAATCTCCTTTACTTCCCCCTTTGGAAAAGGGGGACTGAGGGGGATTGACTTCAGATGAATCTCCCCCACCCCCTCTTTGCAAAAGAGGGGCTTTACTTTTCTCCGTCATAGCCCCAAGTTCAACCAACAACTTACGACCATCGTTGACTAAACGATGATCTGGCGGCTCAATAAAATCAAAATCTTCTAAAGCACCTAGCCCTAAACTTTGCATCTGCAAAATAACTGAAGCTAAGTTCGTTCGCTTAATTTCGGGTTCAGTAAACTCTGGGCGGCTTTGAAAGTCTTCCTCAGAATACAAACGAATACATACACCTGGGGCAATACGACCACAACGGCCTTTACGCTGATTTGCCGCTGCTTGCGAAACCGCTTCAATCGGTAAACGCTGTACGCGTGAACGATAGTTATAGCGAGAAATACGCGCAAAACCACTGTCAATCACATAACGAATATTGGGTACAGTCAACGCTGTTTCTGCAACGTTGGTGGCGATAATAATGCGTCGCCCACCACCCGATGGATTAAAGATTTTTTGTTGTTCAGCCAAGGCCAAGCGCGCATACAAAGGTAAAATTTCTGTATGTCGCGGCCCATGCTTTTGCAAAGTTTCTTGTAACTCACGGATCTCTTGTTCGGTACTGGCAAAAATTAAAGTATCGGCATATTCAGGATGGCCTTTTTCTTGTGCATCCCGAAAACATTCCTCTACAGCTTGCACGACAGCACGAGGTAGATTTTCTTCAAAGTCATCAAACTCATCATCATCACTACCGACAATGCTCATCTCAGATACAGGGCGATAACGTAGTTCGACTGGAAAGCTACGACCTTCTACTTCAAAAATAGGTGCATTATTAAAGTACTGACTAAAACGGTTTACATCTAAAGTTGCGGAGGTAATGATGACTTTTAAATCTTTACGGCGAGGCAAAAGCTGTTTGAGATACCCCATGATAAAGTCGATATTGAGCGAACGCTCATGCGCTTCATCGATAATAATGGTGTCGTATTTATTGAGATAACGGTCATTGGCCAGCTCTGCCAGCAAAATACCATCCGTCATTAAACGGACGATCGAATCCTGCGACCCTTGTTCATTAAAACGAACTTTAAAAGAAATTGACTCACCAAGTTTTTCACCAACTTCTTCCGAAATACGCTGAGACACACTACGTGCAGCCAAACGACGTGGCTGTGTGTGACCAATCAGACCGGTTAAACCACGACCCGCCAACATTGCAATTTGCGGTAGCTGTGTGGTTTTACCCGAACCCGTCTCCCCTGCAACGATAATCACTTGATGCTCTTGAATGGCATCAATTAACTTATCTGCATACTGCGTAACAGGCAGGTCTTGATTCAGTTTAATATTCGGAATGCGTTCAATACGCTCTAGAACTTTTAAATGCGACTGTTCAAATAATGCTTGATATTGCTTTTCGTTGGCATCTTTTCCTTTTTTGAGTCGGTTTAAACGATGACGGTCTTTGACCATCACCAATTGCTCTATATTTAAAGGACGCTGCACAGAAAAAATACCTACATCAAAAACATCAATCGCTTAGTTTACGTGGTAATACAGCGAAGCGAAAGTACAGCATAATTTTTTAATTTTAACTTTTTTTCAAATATCCCCTTGAATTTTAAGCCTAGGGGCATCATGTCTGTAGACGAGTTGCGGAATAGATGATTTTGTCATTTGGTCATCATATTTATCATGCTAAATGAACAGAATGATCACATTCGCTGAAATAGTCTGGAGCAAGATTCGGTTTTTCCGATTCTTGTAATGTAAAAATACTGTTTCAGCAATAACAAAAATTTCGATACCCTATTCAACATTAAATACAAACCCCAATCATGGAGACAATGATGAGCTTGATTAATACTGAAGTAAAACCATTCGCAGCTACTGCATATCACAACGGTCAATTTGTTGACGTAACTGAAGCAGATCTTAAAGGCAAATGGTCTGTAGTATTCTTCTACCCAGCTGACTTCACTTTCGTTTGCCCAACTGAACTTGGTGACCTTGCTGACAACTACGCTGAATTCCAAAAATTAGGCGTGGAAATCTACGGTGTTTCTACTGACACTCACTTCACTCACAAAGCTTGGCACGACACTTCTGAAGTTATTGGTAAAATCCAATACCCATTAATCGGCGACCCAACGTGGACTCTTTCTAAAAACTTCGACGTTCTAATCGAAGCTGCTGGTCTTGCTGACCGTGGTACTTTCGTAATCGATCCAGAAGGTAAAATCCAGATCGTTGAAATCAACGCTGGTGGTATTGGTCGTGATGCTCAAGAATTACTTCGTAAAGTTAAAGCAGCTCAATACGTTCACGCTCACCCAGGTGAAGTTTGCCCAGCTAAATGGAAAGAAGGCGAAGCAACTCTTGCTCCTTCAATCGACCTAGTAGGTAAAATCTAATCTAAATTAGATTGAACACATAAAAAACCACGCTTTTTAGCGTGGTTTTTTATGTCCAAGATAACAGTACAATATGACAAGAAAGAGAAAAATACAGAACAATAAACACCTGTCCTCTATGCGCTGTAAATGATTCATGACTGGAATTCAGTGCGTGTACCCGCTACAGTAGAATGAATACATGCAGCTCTTTGAAGAAGAAAGATGACTTATCAAGTTCATATGATTGATGTGAAAAACCAACTCCAAAACTATATTTGGCTGCTGGAACACAGCTCATCAAAACAAGTCGTGGTGGTTGATCCAACTGAGGCTGGATTAGTTGAAGATTATTGCACTGAACATGGCTTAAACATTGCTCAAATTTGGCTGACTCATTGGCATAAAGACCATATTGGCGGTGTCTCCGACCTGATTGCGAGTCGGAATATTCCTGTGTATGGGCCACGTGAGGAATTATCTAAAATTCCATTCATCACCCATGCATTGATGGATGATGACTATTTCTCATTTCATGATTTACATGTCGACGTTTTAGCAGTTCCTGGCCACACACTAGGCCATATTGTGTACTTTATCGAATCCATCCAGACTTTATTTTGCGGTGACACCCTGTTTGCTATGGGCTGTGGGCGAGTGTTTGAAGGTACACATGAGCAGATGTACCATTCGCTCAATCGTTTAGCGGCTTTACCTGCCGAAACCAAAGTCTATTGTACGCACGAATACACGCTCTCTAACGCGAAGTTTGCCATCCATGTTGAACCAGACAATATCGCCATTCAAGAACGTTTAGACCGTGTCGAAACCATGCGTTATTTGGGGCAATGTACCCTTCCAAGCAGTATTGAGATCGAACTCGAAACCAATCCTTTTTTACGTACAGAAAATGTTGAAGAGTTTAAACGACTGCGTGATCTGAAGGATCAATTTTAATTGGTCTCCGCCTTCTAGAGACTGCTGACTAACGCAGTCTCCTATTATGTATGTATGCTTCTATTGAGTTATAACGATCAGTTTGGGCTCCCACCCTTAACCTTTGAGCTCTCAAAATTTCAACCTACGCAGTTTCAAGCCACACGATGCCTGAATCGAATGATCACGAGCAAGGCTGTTTGAAAATACTGTCACAAAAAACCCAGCCTTTGAAAAAAATCATTACATTTCTATTTATGACAAAATACTTCTCTATCACGAACGCACATAATTCTATTGTATTGAGACTCATCTCAAAATATTATTATTTTCATCATGATAAAATTATTTTAAACAATGAAAGACTCTCGTTTATGCTTTCTATACGTTTTCGCCTTAGTTTAGATTGCTTTAAAAAGAGACAAAAACAAAAATATATAAAAAAATCCCCTTTAAAAAAGCGTGAAATATCCCTATTAATAATTTATCAGTGAAAAAGGAATATCCTCGTGAAAAAAGTAGTGAAAGCAAAAAACCTCATCGCCTTTCGTATTTGGCTAGAGAAATTAGGTTATTCAGTTAAAACTTTAGCAGACAACCGTGGCTTTACTTTTAGCTTTAAAAAAGAATATGGACTGGTGACTTGCGACCTAGCGGGCAATAACTTAGCCATGCAGCTCGGTGAAGAATTCGAAGACCATTTGAAAGCCTAAAATTGCTCCATACTTACTTCGCGTGATGAATCAAAATTTAGCCCCTTAAAGGGGCTTTTTTTATATATGAATCATCTATTAAATTTTAGGCAATAAAAAAGCAAGGTTTTATACCTTGCTTCATTACTGATGGTGGGGACGGAGAGACTCGAACTCTCACACCTTGCGGCGCTGGAACCTAAATCCAGTGCGTCTACCAATTTCGCCACGTCCCCATCAGGGTGCTAACTTTGCGTTAGACTTTAAGTTGGCAGAGGATCAAGGATTCGAACCTTGACGAACGGTTTTGGAGACCGTCATGCTACCATTACACCAATCCTCTATTGCCTTATAAACCATCTTAATTCAAATGATTTATGGTGGGGACGGAGAGACTCGAACTCTCACACCTTGCGGCGCTGGAACCTAAATCCAGTGCGTCTACCAATTTCGCCACGTCCCCAATGGCTGTGTATATTATAGCGATAGACACTATATGACAAGCGCTTTTATAAGCAATCACCCGCTTTTCTGTCATAAAATCGGCAGTTGAATCTATTTTTATGCTCGATCTATATAAAAAGGCTATTCAGCTCTTCACTAAATTTTAGGCAATAAAAAAGCAAGGTTTTATACCTTGCTTCATTACTGATGGTGGGGACGGAGAGACTCGAACTCTCACACCTTGCGGCGCTGGAACCTAAATCCAGTGCGTCTACCAATTTCGCCACGTCCCCATCAGGGTGCTAACTTTGCGTTAGACTTTAAGTTGGCAGAGGATCAAGGATTCGAACCTTGACGAACGGTTTTGGAGACCGTCATGCTACCATTACACCAATCCTCTATTGCCTTATAAACCATCTTAATTCAAATGATTTATGGTGGGGACGGAGAGACTCGAACTCTCACACCTTGCGGCGCTGGAACCTAAATCCAGTGCGTCTACCAATTTCGCCACGTCCCCAATGGCTGTGTATACTATAGGGATCATTTTCGCATGACAAGCAATTTTTAAGAAAAACACACTCATTTGATTAAATAAGAAACAAAAACTTTATACTTGGCTTTTTCTCATTCAATTTCAGTCATTAAGCATCGTTTTGCAGCCATGGTATTTTGCCATCTTTGGCTTTTTTGCTTAGCTAAAAGTCCATGTAATAATGGACTAAAACCCTGAAAAGGTTCTGGAAGTGCTATCTTCAAAAACTGACAGTGTAAATACGCCCAATCTTGGTAGCTTGATGCCTGCAAACGTTGATCAGTCAACCACTCAAGTAGAATGATCCCGAGTGCATACAGGTCGGTTTGTACGGTCTTTGCTTTACCATGAAATAATTCAGGTGCCATATAGCGCGGTGTCGCCGTTAGAGCCTTTTGACAGCTTATTTCACCAATTCTTTGGCTCTGCTCAAAATCAATTAATTTACATGTAGAACCGTCTAACAAAAAATGCGAAGCTTTTAAATCAGCATGAATCCACCCCATCTGATGTAATTCTTCAACTGCATTCAGCATTTTAAAAATGATATGAATGACATGATCACGACTTAACTGATGGGGATTCGCCATAAGTAATGATGGAACATCTTTTAAGATGAGTGCGACTTTCACCTGCTCTGAGTGAAGCTCAAAATTTTCAAGGATTTGCACTTCAGGCAAGAACTTCGGCAGTTGCAGCATCGCAAGTGCATGTTGATAAAAACTAAGTTCAGTGTCAAAGCCGTTAATTAGCGCCACATGCTCTGATAGCGACTGATACTTTAACCAATACCCCTGCCCTGCAACTTCAAAGCGATAAAGCCTTCGCCCCCAGCCCAAACGCTGAGTCGGAGTATGAAGCGACATCGCGAGAGCATTTAATTCTTGACGATTAAACTGCCAAGAATTCGGATTCATTCATCTCTGCCGTATCCAATGCAGTTAAGACCTCTAAACAATGTTGTATAGTTTTCCCGACACGAGCATGTGTTTCAATCATTGAGATTTTTGGCCAAGTTGCACGTTCGCCTTCACGTTGTAAGAGTTTAAATAAGTGTGGTCTTGGATTTTGCAGCATATAGCTATAATGGCGCAGGCCATATTTCCCTACAATGTTTACATCGCCATAATAACGCTGATCGACCACGCCATAGCCATGATCCAGTAAACGACGAATCGGTGGAATCATACCCACACGCTCACGGGCAAAGTCCATCACCCCTTTACTAATCACTTTACCCTGTCTGCGTACAATCCGTTCAGGCCAGCTCAACATGTCTTTCCGAAACCGCGCTTCATCTGACTGCATAAACGGCACCACATGCGGGTTCACTTGACTGGCAATGGTGTAGTTTAAATTGTATAAACGCGCCATTTTTTCCTGCGGAAAATCGCTACGCACGCTGCCATCAACCCAGCGAGTAGAAGACATATAGGGGGTATATAAGCCATCATGTCGTTTACTGGTGAGCTTGACTGGCGGAAATAGAATCGGCACTGCACAAGACGCGAGTACCGCACTCCATACCAATAAGTCAGGTGAAGTAAAGGTATTCATAATGCGTGGATTTTGTGAGGCATCATAAGGCGCAACCGCGACATTGTTATACAAGCCTGACTGCTTAAATGCCTCTTCAAAGGTAACGTCACCCAAATTTGCAATTAAAAAGTTTTTTAAATGCTTTACATCCGCTAAGCCGCCATTGCCCTTTAAGACCTCACGAAAGCCTCGAAACTGAAATGCGTCGGTGAAAAAGTTTTCACCATTTAAGATGCTCAGCATTTCTGCAGGCGTTGCTCGCCCCAGCATCGCTGTCATAATGGCACCCGCACTTGAACCAGACAGTACTTTCGGCATCAGGTCTTGCTCAAGCAAAGCCTTGCACACACCTGTATGAAACAGTCCTAATGTTGCACCACCTGAAAACATCATGGCCGGTTGGCCAAAGGCCTTTTGGCAGTGCTGAAAAAATTCAATTTTTTGCTGTTTATCTAAACATTGGCAATCCGTAGATGCTACAAATGCTAAACCCAAACTGACTTCTTCAATATAGTCTTCAATAATTTTTTTGGTGCCGACATAGGTTGCGGTAAACAACATGGGATGAGCAATATTGGCAATGTCGTAACTCAAACCTTCTCGTAGCAGGTACATCAAATCAGTCGTACGCTTTTGTTGGCGATAACGCTTCAACAAACCCAAACGATGGGTAATCACTTCTGCATCGAAATAAGGTGAACAGTTGTCATACTTCCACTCTTGCGCCCCTGACTCTTCATCAATTCTAAGTGCAATGCTTTTCCACTCAGTATAGTTGTCTGCCTGAGCCAATTGGTTTTTCAGTTTTTTGATTCGATAGGCTTGGTGCGGGTTGATTTCCCGTGTGAAATCTTTAAACAACATATTCATCCTCACCCACTTTTTTTGTTTTCCTAAAATTTCACTGACACGTTCAACCGTCAGTCTAACTGACTATGTGCAAATTATGTGAGCATTACAATTGCCATTTCAACCCTAAAATTGGCAAATCTACTCCACGTTAAGGGTTTGATGCGACTAAATCGGATGTTAAGATCGACGACAAGTGTAATTATAAGCTGATTAATCATGGCGACCATTGACCTACCGAACAATATCTTAGAAGCACTATCGACTGTACTCCAACAACTACAGCAAAGCCTACCAGAAGTTAAACAAGCACCTGATTTTTCAGCGATTGCCTTTAAATGGGAAAATGGCGAGTTAAAAGCCATTCATCAACTCAAACGAATCGAATTAAATGACTTAAAAGGCATTGAGCGTCAAAAAGAAAAAGTACTGCAAAACACAGAACAGTTTCTCAATGGTTTACCTGCCAATGACGTCCTGCTTACTGGCTCTCGCGGGACAGGCAAGTCCTCTATTGTGCGTGCTTTATTAACGGAATACGCAGAGCAAGGCTTAAGGCTGATTGAAATTGAACGTGATGATTTATCCGAACTGCCTGAAATTCAAAAGCTAATTGCAGAGCGCCCTGAAAAGTTTATTGTGTATTGTGATGACTTGGCTTTTAACGCCGAAGATGAAAACTATCGCAGTTTAAAAAGTGTGCTAGATGGGTCTTTGCAGTCAGGTTCAAGTAATTTTATTATTTATGCCACCAGTAACCGTCGTCATTTGCTGCCTGAGTTTATGCATGAAAACACGCCTGTGACTCGAGTCGACGTACCGCAGTACACTGAACTACATCCACAAGAAGCGATTGAAGAAAAAATTTCACTCTCCGATCGTTTTGGATTATGGCTCTCTTTTTATCCAATGGATCAAAACTTATATTTGGACATTGTGCAGCACTACTTAGCAAAAGCTCAAATCGCCATGGACGATATGGTACGAGCCGAAGCGCTTCGTTGGTGTCAAGCACGTGGACAACGCTCTGGACGTGCCGCGTATCAATTTTCTAAACACTGGGTCGGTTCACAACAATTAAAGCAACTTTAGTATAAAAATACTAATAGGAACTTAAGTATATATTTTATCTAATTTTTTACGACTAACAGTTCAGTCTAATCAAAGAAATAACCCAAATTCCGCATTAGAATTTGGGTTATTTCTTTGAAAAAATGAGGGATGAATATCAGTTCAAATAGGTTTGATCTGATTATTGATATTTATCTAAGTTTGTTTCTGGCCCATCTTTGACCACAGCTTGCGCTTTTGCATAACTCTCCATTAAGCATTTATATTCTGGGCAGACATGATCTGAAAGAATTTCGGCAAAACGGGAGCCTTCAGGACGGTTCCAAGTACGCATTAACTCGGCCACAATCGCAAAAGTATCGGTTGGAATTGCGCCCGCTTGGGTCACACGAGCAATTGATGTATCTGTGGCTAATTTACTCCAGTTACCTGATGCATCCACAACACAATAGACGTTATAACCTTCTTTACGAGCGCTTACAGCAGGGAAAGTCATACATACACTGGTCAGCGTTCCAGCAATAATCAGTGTCTTTCTGCCCGTTTTTTTAACTTCATCTACAAATAATGGATTGTCCCAAGTATTAATTTGTCCAGTCCGTGGTACATAAACTGCATGCGGAGCAAAGTGGTGAATTTCAGGAATTAAAGGGCCATTGGGGCCATCAGGTACAGAAGCCGTAGTAATTACAGGTATATTTAATAAAGTTGCCGCTTTTGCAATTGCAATCACATAATTGCGTAAGTCGGGTACAGGTACATCGCGTACGGTATTAAAAAGTCCACTTTGATGATCAATCAGTAGAATTATCGAATCATCAGGGTCTAGCATTCCATTAGTAGCCGCCATGGGTAACACCTCTAAAATTTTCTTCTAATTATGTACTTCCATTGTTGTAATGAAAGTTCCTAAGACAGACCGTCATAGCTTTGTGATTTATACGACCAAGATATTTTTAACGAAATCTACATCTGCATTTCATATAAACTAAAGAATATCCTTAAGCTCAGGAAGCTAAATCATGTTACGTGTTGTAATTGGCCTTCGTGGCTTTGAGTTTTATCCCCGTATAGAAATAAAAACTTAAGAAAAATATAAATTCTCAATATTAATCAATATCTTAAAACCATATAAAATAGAATTTCAATTGAAGTCAAAATACTCAAAGTTTTAATCTTTTGAGATCAATCAAAAACTACGCTAGGCATACTTATCCCCAATTTCTATGGATAAACCTATGGGTAAATACTTTTAACTTGATGCTAAGCTACATTTAAATGAGTCAAAAAAATATTCTTAGAGTCTAAGCAGAGCATTTTTAACATCCCTTTGGTAAGACCTAAATGTAAAAAGCCCAACATTTCGTCGGGCTTTAGGCTTATCAAATGAAAGTCTTAGACTTCACTGGGATTGGTCAACTCAGTCATTGGCCAGCGAGGTGTTGTCGTTACAGCCAAACCGTCATGCTGCCCTGCTTTTAAGCGCTGATAACCAGCAAAAGCAATCATAGCGCCATTGTCCGTACAAAGTGCAGGTTCGGCATAGTAAACCTGAGCACGAATCTTGGTTAAATCTGCTTCCAAACGCTCACGTAAACGTTTATTTGCACTAACACCACCTGCAATCACTAAACGTTTCAAACCTGTTTGCTTCAACGCTTTCACAGATTTTTTAACTAAGGTATCCACGATGGCTTCTTGGAAACTCGCTGCAATATCCGCATCACGGTTTTCGTCACCGAGTTTTTTCATTTGCACAGATACGGCTGTTTTTAACCCACTGAATGAAAACTCCAAACCTTGATGCAGCATTGGGCGTGGGAAAGCAAAGGCATTCGGATCACCTTGCTCAGCCAGTTTTGAAATATTTGGGCCACCTGGATACGGTAATCCCATCATTTTCGCAACCTTATCAAAGGCTTCACCTGCAGCATCATCAATCGACTCCCCCAACAATTCATACTGTCCAATCCCATAGGCAGCCATCAATTGAGAATGTCCGCCTGAGACCAAAAGTGCTACAAAAGGAAATTCTGGCGGCGTTTCCGATAAAAGTGGTGCCAACATATGCCCTTCCATATGATGCACACCAATTGCAGGTTTATTTAAAGCAAAGGCCAAAGTTCGACCAAACAGCGCGCCTGTCATCAGCGCACCCATCAGACCAGGGCCACGCGTATATGCCACGGCATCAATTTCAGATTTTTTTACACCACTTTCTTCAAACAGTTGATTCATTAAAGGAATCAGCTTACGCACATGGTCACGCGATGCCAACTCCGGCACCACACCACCATACTCTGCATGCAGTTTAATTTGGCTGTACAGCACTTGCCCACGCAAACCCGACTCGCTGTCATAAAGGGCAAGTCCTGTTTCATCACAAGATGTTTCTAAGCCTAAAACGATCATTAAACTGCCTATAACCTGTATCAAATCTATTGCGTGAACCATTATAGACTTGTGGTATGAGATGTAAATGAGTAAAATACTGACCTTCACTTGTGATCAGGGCAATGTCGCCCAGATCTTATCCATAACTTAATGAGGATTCTTCATGCCACAAGTTAAATTGAAAGAAGGCGAACCAGTAGACGTAGCTATCCGTCGTTTCAAACGTTCATGCGAAAAAGCGGGCGTTTTAGCTGACGTTCGTAAGCGCGAATTCTACGAGAAACCAACTCAAGAACGTAAGCGCAAAAAAGCTGCTGCTGTTAAACGCTACCAAAAGAAATTGGCGCGTGAATCAGTACGTACTACTCGCCTTTACTAAGATTAATTTGTGATTGACTGCCTGGACTAAATAATGACTACTTTAAAAAGCCAAATAACTGAAGTTTTGAAAGCCACTATGCGTGCTAAAGAAATGGATAAGTTAACGGTAATTCGTGGTCTACAGGCAGCAATTAAGCAAATCGAAGTCGATGAGCGCAAAGAACTTGACGACGCTCAAGTTCTTGCGGTCATTGAAAAACAAATTAAACAACGTAAAGAATCGATCAAAGCCTTTGAAGGCGCTGGTCGAGAAGATTTAGCTAGTAAGGAACAAGCCGAACTTGAGGTTTTATCTCAATTTCTACCAGAAGCTATGACTGAGGAAGAACTTGATTCCATGATTGCGCAAACGATTGCAGCGCAAGAAGCTACTAGCATGAAAGATATGGGTAAGGTGATGAATTCTCTGCGTCCGCTCATAGCCGGGCGCGCCGATCCTTCTCAAGTTTCAGCAAAAATTAAAGCAAAACTGGCTTAATTTAAAAATCTTTAAATCGATTACGTTGAACTGACCTTAAAAAAGGCAGTTCAAAGTTTTACTTTATATAAAAATTATTATTCTTTTTATTTTATCTATTTATTCTCAGCTTCAAAACAGCTTCCGACTCATCTCTGTTTTATCCCTCTATTTGCAATACCACTTTTCTAAGCTCTAAATTGTCGATCCTTTTGCATTTGGGTTAAACGCGTTTTAATGGTCGCTGACATTGATTCATTATCTTTCGCTAAACGCTGAGCATGCAACAAAGATTTAATCGCTTCTTCTTCAAAGCCCGACCAGAACTGCACTTCAGCCCGATAGCGCAAAACATTAATGGTATGCATTGGCGACTTTTTATCTAAACTCGCAGCTTGCTGCATCAGTCTCCACGCATTCATATCACGCGGATTATTTTTCAAAAACCGATTGAGTACAGGCTGCGCAAGCTCAGGTCGATTCTGACGAATGTAAACTTCAGCCAATTTATAATTTAAAGCCCGATTTTCAGGCATGATGCTCGCAGGTGATTGAATCACGGTAAGAGCTTCATTCACCCGATTTTGTCCAAGTAAAATATCAGTTTGAATCAAGGTTTGTAGGTTATGTAATTTCTGATGTGACTTGGCCTGATCTAAGACTTGTTGAGCAAGTTTATAGTCACCTTGTTTAAGGTAAAAACTGGCCAAAGCCAGTTGTGCTGCATAACTGTTACGACTCACCAGCATCTGTAGTTGCTGTTCTGTCGCCTGATTCGAGATCACCATGGTATACAGCTTCAAGATTTCAAAGTCTTCATCACGCCAAGTAGATTTCACTTTAGGCAACTGATTCGCTCTAAGTCTTGCCTCACTCATCCGCTCAGTCGTGAGTGGGTGTGTGAACCAAAAGTCGGGTAAAAAACTCACTCGACTGGTTGCACGGTGCATCACTTCAAAAAAATCAGCCATACTTTGCGGGTTATAACCAGCGCTATACATATACTGCATCCCTATACGGTCAGCTTCACGCTCTTGGTTACGACTATAAGACAGCTGCTTGTCCATGAGTGCGGCTTGCGTACCAACCATGACCGCTGAACCGACATCACCATCGGCTTGAGACGCAACCAAAGCACCAACCAAAATCCCAGCCAGCGCGAGTAACCCCTGCCCCTTAAACGCCTCTTGCGAACGACTGTAGTGGCGCTGTGTGACGTGCGCAATTTCGTGCGCCATTACACCAGCAACTTCATCCATATTACTGGCATTGGTAATCAAACCAGCGTTTAATGCAAACAAACCACCCGGAACTGCAAAGGCATTAATTTGCGGGTCATTAATGACCACCAGACCTATGGGTTGACCAAGTTGGGTTTGACTCAAAATGCTTGAAAAAGCATTCATCAGTTGATCTTCTAGCCACGGATTTTGCGTAACAGGTAGCTGACGCTGTACTTCACGATAAACTTTTTCACCAATATAGCGCTCGTTATATTGATCAATAAAACCTATACCCGAACCAATCTCAGGCACATTAAACTGTGGGGCATTCGTAAGAAATTGACCTTCTGCAAAACCAACAGTCGAAATAAGACTTAAACTGCACGCACACAGAAAACGCTTCAACCCTCACCCCGACTTTATTTAAAGGAATCGAATGAATATAACATTGATAATTGAATGAAAATGCAATGAAGTGTTATCAAATTTTTATCTAAATTCAGGATTCACCACATATTGAGGTTGACCACCTTCCAATGCTTTCACCAAGTTTTGGTAAGCCAACTCAGCCATTTTTTTACGTGTTACAGACGTTGCAGAACCAATATGCGGCAACGTCACCACATTATGCAGCTGAAACAGCACTGAATCTTGCAAGGGTTCTTTCTCATAAACATCCAGCCCAGCTGCAAAAATTTGCTTTTGCTCCAGGGCCTGAATAAGTGCCTGCTCATCCACCACGGCACCACGCGAAATATTTACAAAAACAGCATGAGATTGCATTTTCTTAAAGGCTTCTGCATCAATCAAATGCTGCGTATGCGCGTTTAGATCAACCGCCACAACAATGAAGTCCGATTGCTGTAACAGCTCATCTAATTCGCAAAAACGTGCATTTAGGGGTTGTGCCAATTCTAATTTTTCTCGGCGCCCGTGATACAAAATATTCATATTGAAACCATGAAAACCCCGTCGCGCAATTGCCGCACCAATATTTCCTAAGCCTATAATACCCAATGTTTGACCAAATATTTCCTGACCAAATTGTGCCTGCCCGACAGTACGCGACCACTGACCTGTTTTGGTCCATTGATCTAAATAAGGCACTTGACGTGCCGCACTCATCAACAAAGTAAAGGCCAAATCGGCAGTCGTTTCAGTTAGCACATGAGGGGTGTGACTGAGCCAAATTTTTGCTTGGTTTAAGTAGTTCAAATCATAGTTGTCATAGCCAACACTGACACTAGATATAATTTTGAGCTGTTTCGCCGTTTCTAGGTTGTTTTGATTCAGTAAACGCCCTGCACCAATCATGGCATCCGCATCCGCAACTTGCTCGCGGATTTGCGTATTTACATCACCTGCTTTCGGGTTGATGACCACCACGTGATAACGCTGCTCTAGGCGCTGTAATACTTCTGCATCTATTTGACTAAAAACAACGACTTTCTGCTTCATACCTATTCCATATTTTGTTGTTTTGCTCGCATCATGTGCCACAGGGCTTTTTTAAGTAATGGCTGATCAAGCATTTCTTGTAAGCTTGCTGCTTGTGTGACTTTTATACCATTAGCATTTGGTATAGAGCCCAATGCAATAACAGTTTTACCCTGACTTAAACCATCAAAGAAACCTTGAATATAACTCTGGACACCGCGCCCATCTTGTAAGTTCAACAAAGGAAAAGGCCAAGTCAGCGCATACTTTTGCGCTGGTAAGGCTTGCACAATATTTTGCCACAGCTGCTGCTGCTCCAAGCTCAATTGTGTCGCTTCAATGACCAAGGCGCAGTGCTCCAAGGCAACAGCTTGCAACTGAAAAGCCTCAACATGGATGGCCTCTCGGACAATCTCTTCTTTTAATGCTGTAACAGTTTCTTGTTCAATCGGTTGTGTTGCAATTTCAGCAAGAGGCGCTGGATGTGGAAGCTTATTCTTTACAGGTGGATGTTCAGGAATGCTTTTGGCTTCGGGCTGAGACTGAGGTCGCACAATTTCAGAAATAATCTCAGTCGCGTTTTGATCTCGCCAGATCGATGTGGCTACATTTTGTTGAGACGGCAAAAAATCAGGAACCCACAAATCAATTCCTAAACTCGCCAAAACCTCACGCTGATGCCCGATCATCTTATACCTTCACACTTAATTCAGTGCATATTCTATCGAGAAATGCCTAGAGATGCTGTTCTTTTCACATTATATTCGCATAGACAGTATGCAAATACTAAGAACGCATTAAACCCTCAATTAAACAATCATCAAGCGATTCTTCTTTTGCATTTGTTCAACAATCTCTTCACTGTCAAAACCGAGACGCCAATAGAGCAACTCCAGAACATCCTGCTCATCTTGAGTAATAATGCGGTCATTCCATAAACAAATTTCAGCCACTCCCAAAATACTCAAACGATCTCGCAGCAGCAACCCTGCCATATCATTTAAAATTTCAGCCAAATCAATCGGCTCATCTGAAATTTCCGCATACTGCTCCAACTCTTGCACAGTTAAAACTCGACGCAAGATTTTCTCTCGTACTTCCAGCTGTGTTTCACTATTGATTTGTTGCACATGCAACAAAGCATCAATTAAACGCACAATCTGCGGTTTAACTTCATCTAGGGCCGCAGGTGTATGTACAGGCAACAAATTCAACTCAAACTTGACCCGTTCAAGTAGCAGTGCATCCAACAGTCCAATTTCACCGTCTTCTTGAATAATCCTCGCCAACTTTAATAAAAACTGGCGTGCAATTGTCGCTGGCATGCCACCAATATTTCGGCATGCCTCATGGAAAATTGAAATATGAACACGACCATCTAAGTTTAACAATGAATCAACAATGGCACGGCTGACTTCAGCCTCAGCAGGAATAAACTCACGGAATTGCCGAATCATCAAAATCGCGACCATCAGCTCGCGTGAACCTGTTGCGGTCTGTAAAGCACGCTGAATTAGCTCTGGACGTTCAATATGCGCACGTACTTCAGGGTTAAGCGGTTTAATTGCATCTTTAATGGCAAAACTAATCGGAGACAGTCGTAATAAGGGCAAAGGCTGCGGTGAAGTCCAAGGGGCTTGAAAATCCGCGTACTGCTCTTCTAAGGAACGAAACAAACCAAATAACGGACGGTTGCGCAGTTTTTGTAGATTTTCCAACTGTATCTCTTGAACCAAATTCGGATTCATTTCATAAATACGTTCTTCAATACTTGGATGAATATTCATCCAACTTTGTGCACTTAATGAGTTGGCAAAACACATGTGTGCAATCGACTCAGAATATTCACTGTGAATTTGCGAACCTGCGTGATGCACATAGATACGCATCAAGGTTTGAATATTGGCATCATTTTGCATCAGGCGACGTGTTTTCATATCATTTTTTAAAGTACGCCCCCCCAACGTCAGAAACTTAATGCAGCGGGTAACCAGCACCCCCAAACTACCAATCAGCCAAATCACACCACCTGTTGCGACAAAAGTGGTTTCAAAACTTTGCGATTTTTTATGATGAGTTGAAAATCCCAATTTAGCAATTTTACTGCCCCACTGACTAAAGGTGGTGAGAGCACTATATAGAATTTTTAACCGTGTGTTTTCAGCGGTCTCACCTGATAAAATTTGATTAAACTCATGATTCAATAACCCCGTCAGCTCAAGCTCATCAAGATTTTGCAGGGCGCCCCACGTTAAAATAATCGCAATATCTTTGGGATAAAAACCAGCGGTTAATGCATTCACCCCCACTTCATCGGGCAAAACGTACACAGCAGGCGTTTCAATTAAAAAAGTATCAGCTAGTTTTTCTGTAATTTTCAGTGCAATACTTTCTTCTGGTGTACTTTCAATCAAACTTAAACGTCGTGCACGCAGTTGCTTGGCAAGACTGTGTCCACCCGAACGGAACACATACAACTCATATACCACGGAATAACTCATCACCAAGAGCAATAAACCAATGATATAAATACTCAAGCTGTGCCAAAAAATGCTTTGACTCGAATCAAAATAAAAAACCAGCAGCCCAGCCACAGTATTTAAAATAAATAGCGACAAAAGTACCGCCAGCAAGCAGATACTGGCAGACCACAACATGTTTTTATTCTTTATGATTGAATAACTTACACCCTTCAATGTAAATCCCTTTTCTTACATTGTTTGAATCAAACCATCATAAATGAAAAAAGCGGGAAACTCCCGCTTTTCTCAAATCTAAATCAATTAGACTTCTTTCACACCTGTCAAATCAACGGAAGCTGCATCAATATTGACATCAATATAGCTGTCTTTCTTTTTCGATGTTTCACGACGTTTCGCTTGTAATTCATCTAAATAAGCTTCATCGATACCACCAGCAACATATTTACCATCAAATACCGAGCAATCAAACTCTTGTAAATCTGGCACTTTGCTGGTACGCACAGCTGCTTTTAAGTCTTCCAAATCTTGGAAAATTAGACGATCTGCACCAATAATTTCACGAATTTCTTCAACTGTACGCTCAGATGCAATCAGCTCTTCTTTTGCTGGCATATCAATGCCATACACATTTGGATATTTCACCATCGGCGCAGCAGAAGCAAAGAAGACTTTTTTCGCACCCGCATCACGTGCCATTTGGATAATTTCGTTACACGTAGTACCACGTACAATCGAGTCATCCACCAAAAGTACATTTTTACCTTGGAACTCAAGTTCAACAGGGTTCAACTTTTGACGTACTGATTTTTTACGCAATTGCTGACCCGGCATAATGAAGGTACGGCCAATGTAGCGGTTCTTCATAAAGCCTTCACGGAACTTCACGCCCAACATATTTGCCAGTTCAAGTGCAGAGGTACGCGATGTATCTGGAATTGGGATCACGACATCAATATCGTGCTCTTCACTCCACTCCGTCAGGATTTTCTGCGCAAGCTTTTCGCCCATTTTTAAACGTGCTTTGTAGACTGAAATGCCATCAATAATCGCATCTGGACGCGCAAAGTAAACATATTCAAAAATACATGGGCGGTATTCAGGCGCTTCAGCACACTGCTTGGTAAACATCTGCCCTTGTGAGTCGATAAAGATCGCTTCACCCGGCGCAATATCACGCTCAACTTTAAAGCCGAGTGCCGTAATAGCGACAGACTCAGATGCAATGATATATTCCATACCAGCATCAGTTTCACGCGAACCGTAAATCAGTGGACGAATACCATTTGGATCACGGAAGCCGACTAAGCCATACCCAGTAAGCATTGCAACTACAGCATAACCACCTTTACAGCGTTCATGTACTTTACTAACGACATGAAAAATGTCGTCTGCTGTAGGCATCAATTTGCCGCGTTTTTGCAACTCATGCGCAAACACGTTTAAAAGTACTTCTGAGTCTGAATCCGTATTCATATGACGTAAGTCTGTTTTAAACAGATCGTCATGAATTTCTTCAGCATTGGTTAAGTTACCATTATGCGCCAACGTGATCCCGTAAGGTGAGTTCACATAAAAGGGCTGCGCTTCAGCGCTGCTCGATGAACCCGCAGTAGGATAACGCACATGCCCAATACCATAGTTACCTTGTAATGCACGCATATGGCGAGTGTGGAACACATCACGAACCATGCCATTGTCTTTACGTAAGAATAAACGACCTTCGTGGCAGGTTACTATCCCAGCTGCATCTTGCCCACGATGTTGTAACATCGTTAATGCATCAAACAACATTTGGTTAACAGCTGATTTACCAGCTATACCAACTACTCCACACATAGCAACCTCGCAGACAAGCTAGGATTAATAAAAAGGATTATTTGTTGACTCACCCTGTCCCTCAGCATTTTTCGAGGAAATTTTCGGTGAAGAATCTGAAGATACATGTGTATCTTTAGACTTGATATGTGACATCGCCTCGCTTGCAGCCTCTTTAGAAAGCTCCATCGCCCAAGGCGCGTAAGGCAAAAGTGTTTGGACAAATTTGGATTGTCTCCAATATGGAGAGCTTTCAACCCAAGACCCGACACCTTGCATCGTAATCAGAACAATTAACAACCCTTTTAATGAACCAAAAGCACCTCCGGCTAATCGATTCAAAGGCCCGAGTTTTAAACTCTTCAATATGTTATTCAGTAATGCCGTGACTATCCACGTCAAAACCACAATAACCAATACAATAAATGCAAAAGCTGCAATTTTTTGAACCACTGGATCTTCACTGAGTGAGACCATCGAAGGTGCTAGGACACTTGCAAATTTAGCACCAACAATTAGCGCTAAAATCCATCCTATCAAGTTCGCAAAGGCTTTAACAAATCCTTGACGCAAACCGTTGAGCCCTCCAATGAGCAATACAATCAATATGAAGATATCAATGGCATTCATGTTGTTTTCATTGCAGAGACGCAGTCTTGAATTAAGGTTGGTCCTGTATAGATGAGGCCACTATAAACTTGTACAAGGTTTGCCCCTGCATTTTGTTTTGCAAGCGCCTGCTCACCCGACAAAATCCCACCCACACCAATCAAAGGAATCTGACCATTTAAAACCTCAGCAAAGGCTTTTAAACACGCTGTACTTTTCTCAAACACAGGCGCACCAGATAAACCACCCGCTTCATCACCAAAAGGTAAGTTTTCCACCCCTTCACGAGACAAAGTCGTATTGGTCACAATCAGACCATCAATTTTAAACTGAAGCAGTTGTTTCGCAATAAATTGAATATCTTCCGCTTCCAAATCTGGTGCAACTTTCAGCACCAAGGGTACATAGTGCTGCTGCTCTTCAGCCAACTCTAACTGACGTTTTTTCAGCGTCTCTAGCAGCTCGGTTAAAGCATCACCACTTTGCAAACTACGCAGGTTTTTAGTATTTGGAGAAGAAATGTTAACGGTAATATAAGACGCATAGTTATAGACTTTTTCTAAACAAATGAGATAGTCATCTACTGCTTTTTCGACTGGGGTATCCGCATTTTTGCCGATATTAATCCCCAAAACACCTTTAAATTTTGCCGCTTTGACATTTTCAATCAATTGATCCACACCAGCGTTGTTAAAACCCATACGGTTAATAATGGCTTTAGCTTGTGGGATACGGAATAAACGCGGTAAAGGATTGCCCTGCTGTGGACGCGGAGTAATGGTTCCAATTTCAATAAAACCAAACCCTAGACCTGCCAGTGCGTCAATATAAGCACCATTTTTATCTAGACCAGCAGCCAAACCTACAGGATTGGGGAACTCGATGCCCATACATGTCACCGGTTTAGCCGCTATATTTTGACGCATTAAGCCTAGCTTATGCGTTGATTTCAATAGCGATAGTGTTAGCTCATGTGCACGCTCTGGTGCTAAAGTAAACAACAAAGGGCGGGCAAGAGAATACAACATATCTGTAAAAGTCTACTGCTTTTTAAGTCGCCATATTATAGGCATAGCCTCGCTAAAACACCATGCTTCGTCTGGCTTTATTTTTAGCGATTATTTAACGCTAGCCGATAATTTAATCTGCCCTGCATCTGGGACCAACTCCATTTTTTCAATACTCAAACCATTTTGCGTCAGTTGGGTCAAAAAGTTGGCCAACACCACATAGTTTGCGTGGCTTACCACCAACTGAATTTGTTCAGCATTCTGCTGCGAAGCAACCGACAAACCTTGCTGCTGTGCAATACGTTGGATCTGCTCCATCGGAGTCAGTTGCCCATCTGAGCTCGATTTCATGGTGACTGCATTGCTCTGCATCCATGTCATGGTTTCTTTGAGCTGGTTCACGCGTTTTTGCTGTTTCTCTGCCGCAGCATGGGTATACCAAAGCGCAGTCCCTATCGAGGTCACCAAGACAAAAATGACCAAGAAGATGGCTAATACACGGTCGCGCGGTGTAAGACGATCAAAATAAGCACTGATCAGCTCTAAACGCTGATCCAAAACAGTTTGTAAATTTTGCATGGCTTTCATTATTGTATTTTCACCATTCCAATTGCCCCACCCGTGGTCGGCTGAATATTGCCTAATTCAACCTGAAAACCCTGTTGATTAAGCTGCTGAGTGAGTGTCTGTAAAGCCTCTGCCGAGTTGGCTTTAAGTTGCATATTTAGGCTATTCGCTTCATACACCACCTGATTCGCCACAATTTGCTGTTGCATGAGCACAGGCCCAACGCGACTCAATAAAGACAAAGCTTGAGCATCCGCTTGTTTATTCATATTCAGTTGATATTCAAACTGGCTGCGCAGGGTTTGCTCGCTCACAGGATAATTCGCACCAAACCAATATTTAAATTGGTCGACCGCCTGAGCAGCCACTTGCTCTGCAAGCTTCTGATTTTGATACCAACGGGTCGCATCGTAGGTCAGTTGCGTCACAATCAATGTAGCCAATACCGCTGCACAGGCTTTCCAATAGCCCGTTGAAACATGTTGCTCTTTCACCTTCGGCAAAAGATTCCATGGATGTTGTTTTGCTCTTGGCAATGCCGCCCATTCATAATGGAAAGACTCAAGCTGCTCCTGCGTCACACTGGCGTTTAAGCTATGCATGTGTGAAGCACTAAAGTTACAAATCTTATATTTTTGGTTGACTGCTTGATAATCTAAAAATACAGCAAGATCATCAATTGATCCGCCCAACCAAGTATTAGCGCGAAACAGAAGTCGCTCTTCAACATAGCCCAAGATTACCTGTTCTGCGTCAGGCACAGGCAAAATCAGAAAATCAGGCAATAGACTGACCAGCTTCACAGGAATCAAACTCAAGGCATGCTGCAAAGTCTCTAAACGATGCTTTGAAATACCCAAAACAGTGAGTTGCTCAGGCACTTGAAAGTGATGTAATACTTTCATCTGTTCGATTGAGCTCAATACATATTCTTCGAGCAAATACTTCACACCTTCAGCCCCCAACTGCTTGTATTGGGCCTTAGGCATATTTTGCTGAATAATTTGCACATCACGGCTTGGAAAGAAAACAGTTGCTTCCTCACCATGATGCGCTTGTATATCTTGGATCAATTGCTCAAGTGTATGAGCAGATTGCCATCTTTCCCCTATAGACCAGTGCCATGTTCCATCGGCTTCGGGCATCCAAATTTGCAACATGTATTATATTCTGCCGTTTTAATTGGTTTTTATATGCTAGGTATAAATGCTTTTGTTTGTGTCGACAAGCCTTCCGCGATAACTGCTTGCTCATAAATCCGCGCTTCAGCCAAAGCATAAGGATTGAAAGATTCTGTCACCAAAATCGAAGCCATATGCGCCACCACATTCATATGGCACACCACCACAATAGACTCATACGGCAAATGTGATAACCATTCCACAGCCGCTTTTGCATCATCATCTGGCTTAATGGTATTACAGATTACAACAGGTACATCCGCAAAGTGCTGTTTGATGTGTGCCAATGTTTCCTGCGCACGCAGCAATGGGCTAACCACAAAGACATCTGGTTGGATACGCGACTTTAAAAAGTCAGCAGTTTGCTCCGCTTGTGCATGCCCACGTTCGGTGAGTGGGCGTTTAGTGTCATTCCCCATGATCGGTGGCGCAGCTTCACCATGACGTACCAAAGTCAGTTGCATAAAAAATCCTTATTCAAATCCTGATTATTTTAATTAATTTTTATGACAATTCAGTCACTCTATCCACTTAAACGCTCATCTTATTTCGGTTTTTAAGTGACTTTAAACCTCATGATGCGGCAAGACAAACTCCACATCACTGCGGTGTCCATTTTTCATTAAGGATAATGCAATTGTCATTGGTGGCGCATTTTCAAAAATAACACTGTATAAAGCACTGGTAATCGGCATATACACATCTAGCTCTTCAGAACGTGCTTTGACTTGTACAATGGTGTTAATGCCTTCTGCTGTTTGTCCCAATTCAGTGGTCGCCTGTTCCAAACTCTTGCCTTGCCCCAGTGCAAAACCGACTTGATAGTTGCGACTCAGTGGACTGCTACACGTTGCAAATAAATCACCGACACCAGACAAACCTAAGAAGGTCAGTGGATTTGCTCCCAACTTCACAGCAAAACGACTCATTTCCGCCAAAGCACGAGTCAAAATCATACTCTTGGTATTTTCACCGACTTTGTATGCAGCAGCCATTCCCATCGCAACCGCATAAATGTTTTTAAGCGCACCGCCGAGTTCTACACCATGCACGTCATCACTGGCGAAAACACGGAACAAGGCACTATGCAAAGCTTGCTGTACCGCATAACGCACCAAGTCAGACTGGCTTGCAATGACCGTCCCAGCTGGTTGTCCTGCCACAATTTCCTTGGCCAAGTTTGGCCCAGATAACACGCCATAAGGCACTTCTGGTAGCTCTGAGCGAATAATGTCACTCATAAAACTAAAAGTATTCGCTTCAATACCCTTGGTCAAAGACACCACTGCTTGCGAAGTAATAAACGGTTTGATTTGTTTAAGGACATCACGGAAAGAATGACTCGGAATCGCCACCAAAATAATGTCGCGATCACGAACAGCCTCTTCTATATTTGAAACTGCACGTAAACCATCTTCAAGTTTAAAATCGGGCAAATAGCGTTTATTTACGTGCGTCGCATTGATATCAGCTGCAACGGCTTCATCACGAATCCAAATCATGGTATCGCAGCCATTACGAACCGCGGTATTCGCCATGGCCGTCCCAAAACTACCACCACCCAAAACTGTAATACGTAGTGCCGTTTTTTGATCTACTGCTACAGGTTCAACCAAATCTGAAAACTTTAACTCTGACATTATTTTTATATCCTAAAATGGAACTATTGATTCCAATAACTTACATAATCTTGGGTTTGAATTTCAGCACGTGGCGGAATCGCTTTAACTGCCGTACCAATATATAAAATACCTGAGATCAAATCATCTGCGCTGAGGCCTAGAACCTGTTTGAAATGCACCGATTCCACCACTGCCCCACTACGCCACATACTCGAAAAACCTTGAGCTTGTAAGGACAAAATAAAATTCTGAATAGCCGCCCCACTACTTAAAGTCTGCTCAAAATTAGGGACTTTCGGATGCGATTGAAATTTAGTCAGTGCCAAAACCAGTAATGGGGCACGAAAAGGATGATTTTTAACACGCTCTAATTGTGCTGATTCCGTTTCGCCCAAATCAGCCAAGGCTTGTGATAATAACTCACCAAATGCCTCACGTTGATCTTCAGCAATTACGATAAAACGTGTCGGCTTTAAACGATGATGATCTGGTGCAGTCAATGCGGCTTGAAATGCCCGCTCTAATTGTTCTGCATTGGGAGCAGGCTCGACCAAATGGCCAATCGATTGACGTTGATGCATATTCTGGTGAACGATATCTACCGCGAGTTCCGTCATTAGGCTCTTAATCTTTCAAATTAAACAATACGTTTTAGAGTAGCACACTCTGAAAAGTTTGCTCTAGGGCTTCAGTATGAAATACCGAGTTTCGGCAAAACTAATTTTAAAATTTTGAGCACTTTTCAAACTGTTCGATAAGACTGCATTTTTCATACATTTCTTACATGATTCATCCTACAAGCTATGTTCCAATAAACAATGATTTAATAAAACATGACTGGGGTATGAAATGAAAAAGAATATCGCTATTGCTGGAGCAGCAGCACTAACACTACTTCTAAGCGCTTGCGCATCGACACCAAGCAACTCTTTAGCGATCCAAAAAGCTGACAATCAATACGAAGTTACGGGTATTGGTAAAACTGCATTGATTGCAAAAAACAACGCCATTGAAGCAGCAGCTAAAACGTGTGGCTCTAAAGCAACGGCGATTGTGAGTGATGAAAAAACCGAATATCAAGGCGCTTTAAAAGGCGTGGTGAGCGATGAAACTGGAAAAATGATCCAAGCAGCTGCTTCAGTACTGGGTTCTATTTCGGGTACAAACTCAGGCATTAACCAAGACAGTGACTATCAAACAATCCTGACTTTTTCGTGTAAAGCAAAATAAAGATACCATCAAAAAAACCGCTCATCTGAGCGGTTTTTTTTACACCAATCACGTCAAACGATTAGCAATAACCTTCTAAACGTGTCAGTGGTAGTTTTTGCCCAATGGCTTTTTCAATTTCTGGTAGATAGAATGCATCATCTTCAGATAAGAAACTAATACTCACACCACGCGTACCTGCACGACCTGTACGACCAATACGGTGTACATAGTCATCCGACTGTTCAGGTAAGGTGAAATTCACCACATGCGATACACCATCCACATGGATACCACGACCTGCAACATCGGTTGCAATCATGATGTTATGTTGACCATTTTTAAATTGATCCAGCATTTTCAAACGTTTGTCTTGTGCGATTTCACCTGACAACATCACCACTTTATAGCCATCACGCTTTAAGTTGTCATAGAGTTTACGCACTTGATCGCGACGATTTGCGAAAATCATCACTTTTTCAATGGGCTCATCACGCAGAATGTCTTGTAGCAATTTATATTTATCAGACTTTGCGACCATGTAGACACGTTGTTCAACGTCCGCATTGGTCTTCTTCTCTGGCTCAATTTCAACAGTTACAGGTTCAAACAACCACTGCTGCGCAAGGTTTAAAACATCGTAACTAAACGTTGCAGAGAACATCAGAGTTTGACGCTGTTCCTTACGCGGTGAGAAACGAACAATGCGTTTGACTGAAGGAATAAAGCCCATATCCAATAAGCGATCGGCTTCATCAATCACTAAAAACTCAATCTGGTCGAGCCAAACTTCTTTTTGCTCAACAAAGTCAATCAGACGACCTGGCGTCGCCACCATAATATCGACAGGTTTTTTATCGAGTTGTGCTTTTTGTTTATCAAAGTCAACGCCGCCTAAAAGCGTCACGACATGTAAATCTGAGAATTTTGTGAGTTCTTTCGCATCGCTTTCAATTTGCAGTGCAAGTTCTCGAGTCGGTGCTAAAATCAAGGCGCGAGGTTCACCGCGGTAGCGCTGCTCTTGAATTGGGTTGTTCAGCAAGTCGTTAATCACGCTCACCAAAAATGCCGCTGTTTTACCAGTCCCTGTTTGCGCACGACCAATTGCATCGTGTCCCGCCAAAGTGAATTTTAAAACCTTTTGCTGAATAGGCGTCATATCCTTAAAACCTAAAGCATCAATAGCTCGTTTAAGTTGAGGATGTAAATTTAAGGTTTCAAAACCTGATGACATATAAGTGCGCTCTGACGAAAAATCACGAAAATTGATCTGTAGTATAAACAAAAACGCCCCAATTTACATTGGGGCGTTTTAAAGTACGTTCAGACAATTAGTCTAAAGGTTGTACTTCTTCAGCTTGGAAGCCTTTTTGACCTTTTACAACGCTGAATTCAACGCGTTGGCCGTCACGTAGTGAACGGTGGCCGTCGCCTTGGATTGCACGGAAGTGAACGAATACATCGTCGCCGCCATTGCGTTGGATAAAGCCGAAGCCTTTAGTGTCGTTGAACCATTTAACTACGCCTTGTTCACGAGCTGTCATAAGTTAATCCTCATTGTATCTAAAAGAAGGACCACCCGGTGTTGCAAACAGCAGACCAAACAAGGTTTAAAAATATTTATTATTTCTAAGCTTGTAATCATTCTGTATAACTATTAACAAAATCCCGGTTACATCCATTTGTAAAATAGGATTTAAAACAATTTATGGTTGTGTTAAATCCCAGTACGCGACGAGCTTAACATGGGTTAAAAACAATTCATACCCTTTTTTTTGATTAATCGTCTTTTTAATTCAGCATATTTTTTAACTAGTTATTTGTAATTTTGGATATAGCGACTATAGGCCTATAACACATGAAATATTTGGGTTTTGGCACTGAATTTGCTAATATTTCTACCCACCTAAATGTTGTGAAGCCTTACTAAGCTATATGAGTGATATCGAACAAAATACCAACATTATTGATGCAATGGGGCAACCATGTCCTATGCCTCTGTTGTTGCTTAAACGCGCACTTAAGAAGAGTCCGGCGCAGCATTTTCTATTAAAATCGTCTGATCCGCACAGTCAGATCGATATCACGCGTTATTGCGAAATCCATCATTTAACTTGCGTTTTGAAACAAATTAATGAGCATGAATTTCACTACTTCATTGAATCTTAATTCTTTTCAATTACACTAAGTCTATTCACATTTGCATAAAAGTTTACATTTCTATACCCAATTTTCCGTTATTCAGTGGAAGATTGGATTAAGATAAATTCAATTGTTGGGTAAAAATGAAATCCCTAAGGAGAACACATGAGTGACAGCAGCAATCAATTGATGCCCCTGTCATTATCGGCACCAGGTGTAAACTTGGGCGCTTATATTAGTACTGTCAACCAAATCCCGATTTTGACAGCGGAACAAGAAAAAGAGTTAGCTGAACGCTACTATTATGACCAAGACCTCGATGCCGCTAAACTTTTAGTCATGTCGCATCTGCGTTTTGTGGTTCATATTGCCCGCAGTTATGCAGGCTACGGCTTACCTCAAGGTGACCTCATTCAAGAAGGTAACTTGGGCTTAATGAAAGCCGTTAAACGCTTCGACCCAAACATGGGCGTACGCTTGGTTTCTTTTGCGGTGCACTGGATTAAAGCAGAAATTCACGAATATGTGATTCGTAACTGGCGTATTGTCAAAATTGCGACGACTAAAGCACAGCGTAAACTGTTCTTTAATTTACGTAGTCTAAAAAAATCGTCTAAAAAGCTCACTCTAAAAGAAGCTCAATCGATTGCAAATGACCTCAATGTGACACCTGAACAGGTGTTAGAAATGGAAGGTCGTTTAACTGCTTATGATGCAGCGTTTGAAGCTCAGGGCGATGATGACGATGAAGGTTCAACCCATGTTGCACCTGCGCTTTACCTTGAAGATAACCGCTACGACCCAGCGCGTTTGGCTGAAGAAGAAGATTACGAAGAACAGAGCACCAATGCTTTGCATGATGCGATGGAACAGCTTGATGACCGTTCGCGTAATATTTTACAGCGCCGTTGGTTAGATGATGAAAAATCGACGCTGCACGAACTGGCTGCTGAATATAATGTTTCGGCCGAACGTATTCGTCAGCTTGAAAAAAATGCCATGGAAAAAATTAAAGTGGCGATGTCATCGAACTAAGATGATACCAATACAGAAAAGGGCGAAATGCCCTTTTCTTTTTACCAATAAATGAGGCTTTTTGTCTTTTAACCTTTCTTCAAAATATGCTATTTTGTTGCGCACAGTGATATAAGTAAAGCATTGCATATGTGGATTGCGATTTCAGCTCTGAATTTAGCGTTTGCCGTTATATTAGGTGCCTTTGGTGCACATGGTCTCAAAGCACGTGCTACTGAAGCCCAATTGGCTTGGTGGCAAACTGCAACTGATTACTTTTTTTATCATGCGCTTGGTTTACTGGCGCTTGGTATTTTGGCCAAAGTCATCCCGCAACTTCCCATCAAAACCAGCTTTTTAGTGATTCAAGTCGGCATCTTCTTTTTCTGTGGTTCCCTCTATGTTATGGCATTGGGCTTACCGCGTGGCCTAGGTGCGATTACCCCGATTGGTGGGGCATTGATGATTGCAGGTTGGTTGATTCTGGCATGGAATGCCATGAAATATACCAAGTAAACAACTAGGGATGAGCACGATGCAGATTTATTTAAACGGCGAACTACAGCACACCGAATGTAAAAACCTGCTTGAACTGGTGCAAACCTTTGCACTTGAAGGCAAACGTTTTGCTGTTGAGCAAAATGAAAACATTATTAGTAAAAGTAAATTGGAATACACCCCAATTTGTGCAATGGATCGAATTGAAATTATTCATGCCGTCGGTGGCGGTTAATACGGAGTTCACATGCAAGACAGCCCTCTCATCATTGGTTCTAGATCATTTCAATCTCGTCTACTGGTGGGCACAGGTAAATATAAAGACCTGCAAGAAACCGATTTAGCCATCCAAGCCAGTGGCGCAGAAATCGTGACGGTTGCGATTCGTCGCGTCAATATTGGTCAACACCCCGACGAACCAAACTTATTGTCCGTGGTCCCACCTGAAAAATACACCATTCTCCCGAATACAGCAGGCTGCTTTGATGCCAATAGTGCCGTGCGTACCTGTATGTTGGCGCGTGAATTATTAGACGGTCATAACTTGGTCAAGCTTGAAGTATTAGGCGATGAAAAAACGCTATATCCAAACATTACCGAAACATTGAAAGCGGCACGTACCTTGATTGACGATGGTTTTGAAATCATGGTCTATACCTCGGATGACCCAATTGTGGCACAAGAACTTGAAAGCATGGGCTGCGTTGCCATCATGCCTTTAGGCAGTTTGATTGGTTCTGGTCTAGGAATTTTGAATCCACACACGATTTCTATTATTAAAGAAAATGCCAAAGTACCAGTATTGGTGGATGCTGGTGTGGGAACGGCAAGCGATGCAGCCATTGCCATGGAACTCGGCTGTGATGGCGTGTTGATGAATACCGCGATTGCTGTCGCTCAGCAGCCAATTTTAATGGCTTCTGCTATGAAAAAAGCAGTTGAAGCGGGTCGAGAAGCGTTCCTCGCAGGTCGTATGCCTCGCAAACGTATGGCCAATGCAAGCTCACCAGAAACAGGTTATTTCTTTAAATAATCTCTTAATCTGTTTTAAGCGATAAAAAGGATTCTTCGGTGTCCTTTTTTATTTATTTCAATATAAAGTCAGTATTTTATGCTGACTTAGCTTGTAGGGACATTCCGCCATACTCTTTGATACACTCAATAATATCCATCTTCAAATATCTATAACCATATAAAAATGAGAGGAAACGATGCCCATGCAAAAATGGATCAGACCAACACTCATACTCAACACCCTATTTTTCATAACACTCACAAGCAATGCTTGGGCCAAAGTAGAGGAAAAACCGACTCTCAAAACAAGCTACCAATCTTTTGTGCCAAAAAACTGGAAGATTTTAGAAAAAGTCCAAGGCGATTTAAACCAAGATGGTCAAGCGGATATTGCCCTGATTATTGAAGACACCAATCCTGAACATATTGTTAAAAATGATCGTTTAGGGAGTGATGTCCTCAATATCAATGAACGAAAGCTTTTGGTTTTATTGAAGCAAACGCATGGTTATCAACTTGCGGCGACTAATACTACTTTGCCGACAGAAGGTGACATAGAGTCCCCTTGCCTCGCTGATCCACTCGGTGAGACTGAAGCGTTAAGCATTCAAAAAGGTGTGCTCAAAATTCATCTGCACTACTGGTTAAGCTGTGGTTCGTGGTATGTGACCAATCACACGTATACCTTCCGATACCAAGACCGTGCATTTAAACTGATTGGTTATGATGTCGATGATTTCCACCGTGCATCAGGCGACATCACGGTGCGAAGTATCAACTTTATGACAGGCAAAGTAAAAAGTACGACAGGCCAAAATGAGTTTGCTGAAAGCACTCAACCTGTCAAAGTTCAATGGACAACACTCAAACAGCGCTACACATTGAAACTCGAACAGGTTCAGTTCAATGAGCCACTGGAGTTTAAATAAACAGAGCGAAGAAAAGCGCTGTCAAACTCATATGCATCACTTATTGCGCTTCTAAAATACGAATTTGTACATGAGCAACTGCACCTTCGGTTGCTTGAGCATGTTGCTGCATATTGACACTGTGCATATGTGTTTCTAAATGCTTCATGCTTTCCCATTTTTCATACATCATGATTGAAAACGGTACTTTGGTTTGTAATGCACTCTCAACAGCAGGATGGTCGATATACACATCATAGAGATGGCAACCGGGCTCTTGTAATACTTGCTCACGGATGTTGTTGAATGAATCAAGAACCGTTTTAAAATCTTGCTCTGAATGACAAATAATTTCAGCAATGACAGTTAACATACTCGCATCTCCCAATTAAGCAAAAACTTGCGTCAAATGGTCACGGTACTGTGCCATATAGGCTTCAACTTCAGGTGCTTTAATCACATCATTGACAATAAAAGTCGGTAAGGTTTGCATCCCTAAAAATTGATTGGCTTTGTGAAAAGGTAAATAAACCCCGTCGACCCCAACCCCATGAAAAAATTGTTCAGCGTCGTTAAATGCATCCATCGGCGCATTCCACGTCAACGACAGCATATAGTTTTTATCGTGAATCAGACCGCCTGAACCATACTTTTTTGAAGCATCTGCACGTGAGCGACCATCATTGGCATACAGACTACCGTGCCCTTCGGTAAAGACATCATCGATATACTTTTTCACAGTCCACGGCGCACCCATCCACCAACCCGGCATTTGGTAAATCACGGTGTCTGCCCACAGAAATTTCTCCACTTCAACTTTTGCATCATATTCGCTGTCGGCGCGTGTCACTTGAACCTGATGTCCTAAGTCTGACAACACCTCTTGTGCAAGTTCAGTTAAGGTATCGTTCAACTGACCATTTGAGTGTGCAAAAGTTTTCGCACCATTAATTAATAAAATATTTTTCATGGGAAGAGCCTAAAAGCCAAAATCTATGCACGCACTATAGAGACTCTGTTCAGCGCTAAAAAGTAGTGAATTTGCAAAATATTATTGACTAATTATCAACAATAAACTTTAAAGTATAAAAAAAGCGCCTTTCGGCGCTTCTTCAATGCATCAAAATTAAGGAATTAGACCTTCATCTCGCATTGCAATTTGTACTGACTGACGTTCAGCCACTTTATTACGAATAAAGATAATATTTTTATACGGTGATAAATCATGTTCGATGCCATTTGACCAATTGGTGAGGACAAATAAATATGCATCCGCAGGGCCAAAATTATCATCGACCAAATAGTCATGATCCGACTCACCAATTTGTTTATCGATATAACTGAGTAAACGATCAATCTCTGCATAAGCTTTTTCTTTGGCAGCTGTATCTAATGGCGCACCAAAGAAAACGGCATAAGCATCGTGCAATTCAGAGTTTAAATAACCTAACCATTCTAAAACTTTGGCACGCCCCAAACCCGATGGCGGAATAAGATCTTGTTTTGGATCATGTTGTGCTAAAAATGGCAAAATGGCTACATTTTCAGTCAGAATCAAACCTGGATTAATTTCTAAAGCGGGTACATATCCTTTTGGATTAATTTCGTAATAATCAGCACCTTTTTCTGTTTTATGTGTTTTTAAATCTACTCGGACTAAATCAAAGTCAACATTAATTTCATTGAGGATAATGTGCGCCGCAAGCGAGCACGCACCCGGTGCATAATAAAGCTTCATATCTGATCCTTGTTATAACTCTATTCTCTGTTTTAAATGGCTTCTAACAAACTTTCAAGTGATCAAAACCTGTAAATTGCAAAAAAGCGTAAACGAAAAATCATTCGTTCGCCTATTGAATATTGTCTAATTCACATTTTTTTTCAAGTACAACAACACTGCAATTTGCAACAGAGTTGTTTTAACATAGCCCCCTTGACCCTAAAATGAATTTGATCTGTGATTAGCCTTAAAAAAGATGAATGGTTTTCTAACATTCGTACCGATGTTCTAGCAGGTTTAGTGGTAGGACTTGCCCTGATTCCCGAATCTATTGCTTTTTCAGCAATTGCAGGTGTAGACCCTCAAGTCGGACTGTATGCCTCCTTTTGTATCGCAGTGAGCATTGCTTTTTTTGGCGGTCGTCCAGCCATGATTTCAGCAGCAACAGGTGCGATGGCCCTACTCATGATCACACTGGTCAAAGAGCATGGCCTACAGTATTTACTGGCGGCAACCATTCTCACAGGTGTCATTCAGATCGTTGCGGGTTATTTTAAAGTTGCCAAACTGATGCGTTTTGTGTCGCAGTCAGTGGTGTATGGTTTTTTAAATGCGCTAGCGATTTTAATCTTCGTGGCACAACTTCCAGAGCTCAGCCAAATGAATTACTGGGGCTATGCATTTGTCGCTCTTGGCCTCACGGTAATTTATCTGTTTCCCTATCTACCTAAAGTGGGAAAAAACATTCCCTCACCACTTATTTGTATTCTTGTCCTGACTGCTTTGGCGCTGTTTTTAGGCACGGATATGCGTATGGTCAGTGACTTAGGGCATTTTCCCGATACTTTACCTATTTTTCTACTTCCTGATATTCCACTAACCCTTGAAACGCTGCAAATTGTCTTCCCTTACGCCATCACATTAGCGACCGTCGGTTTGCTTGAAACAATGATGACCACCACGGTGGTAAATGAAGTTACAGGCACTGAAGGTGACCGTCATCAAGAATGTCGCGGACAAGGTATGGCCAATATTGTGAGCGGTTTTATGGGCGGTATGGCAGGCTGTGCCATGATTGGACAGTCTGTGATTAATGTCAGCTCAGGTGCACGTACTCGACTTTCAACCTTAGTGGCTGGTGTGTTTTTACTGTGTTTGGTGGTGTTTTTTAAAGACTGGCTGTCCTATATTCCAATTGCGGCGCTGGTTGCAATCATGATCATGGTGGCATTTACAACCTTCCAATGGGACTCAGTTAAAAACATCGCTAAACACCCGCTACAAAGTAATGTAGTGATGCTCAGTGTCGTGATCATTGTCTTAGCCACACATAATCTTGCCTTAGGTGTCTTTGTCGGAGTTTTACTGTCTGCATTATTTTTCATTAACAAGCTGGAAAGTACGGTTCATGTCCAGTCGGAACTACATAACCATACCCGTCGCTATCTAGTAAGCGGTCAAATTTTCTTTAGTAGTTCAGAGAAATTCTTTCAGTTTTTTGACTTTAATGAACATATTCAGAAGGTTGAAATTGAACTCAGCCATGCACATATTTGGGATATGACTTCAGTCCAAATGTTAAATGCTGTAATTGAAAAGTTTGAAGCCCACGGTGTAGTGGTCGAGGTGTTAGGCTTAAATGAAGCCAGCAGCACCCTCATTGACCGTATCAGCTCATAAAGTTCAAACCATAGACAAAACAAAAGGGCGATGACGCCCTTTTACTATTATCCATAAAGCGAGTTAAGACTGATTCTTGCGACGTCTTAGACTGCCATACAAGGCCAAACCAATTAACCCTAATGCAGACCACAGCCCTGTACTTCCGGCATGGGTTTTATCATCATCGTTAACCACTGCATCGTTTAAGTCTAAATCCACAATCACAGGGTCATGGTCAGAAGAGCGGTAAGCATCGTCTGCATAGAATGCAGCAATTTGCTCCTCCGTTTTATATTCTTCGTTATAGTCTAATGCGGTCGGCTCATCCGCATTGATATGCCATGCAAATGCTTTTTTCACCAAAGGATAAAGTGCTACATCAGCAATCGCATGATCTAAATTGCCTGCACCACCATAACCTTGAGCATTACTGGCTACGCCGAAAACATAGCTATAAGCTGCTTTCCCCTGACCAATTTTTTCATCATTCAACAATACTTTATAGTTGGCTTGTTCAAGCGCCAAAATGGGATCTTCTTTGGCATAACTGTTCAGATCACCTAACAGTAAGACATTCGGTTTACTCACCTGTGTTGGATTCTTCGCGACCCACTGCATTAACGCTTGTACCGCTTTAACGCGGGTTGGATTCCAGCAACCTTGACCATCGCCCTGATCTGCCTCTATTGAGGTTTTATCATCTGGACAGCTACCTTTAGACTTCAAATGGTTGGGAATAACCGTAAAAGTCTTCCCGCCTGATAAGGCTTGAAAGGTTTGCGCCATCGTGACTCGATTTTTCTGACTCTGGTCATCAAAGACCGCTGCAACATTGATTGGTTTGACGCGCTTAGCGTTATAAATAATGGCAACAGCAATCGCATCGGTTCCAAGTTTGTCAGCATTCGGAGGCGTTACATATTTCCAGTCACTCCCCAGCGCTTGGGCTAAATAAGCAACTGCACTACGCTCGCCATAACCATTGTTGGCAATTTCCATCAGACCATAAACATCCGCATCAATCGCTTTTAATGCACTGACAATTTTCTGATGTTGCTTTTTAAACTCAGCTTCGGAACTTGCACCACGTTCAGTTGGAAAACCTTGTGCCAAACCATTGTCATAATTCAGTACATTAAATGCTGCAACACGAACTTGCTGTGTAGCCTTTGCTGGAACGCTTGCACGTGGGTTTGTCGCGTCTAAGACTTGTGGCGCTGTTGCACCAAGCACAGGTTGAATTCGCCATTGGTTATAGCGGTATTCTAAAATGCCTTGTACATTTTGCAGTTGTGCACCTGTACGTAGGGTGTTTTTAGCACTAAAGGAAGTTGGCAACCACGGCGTTCTGTTCTGATTGTTATAGCCATCATCCAAAATAAGTTTAGAACGCAAATTCTGTTGTGCCAGTGCTTTGGCTTCGGTTGAATGGGCAGGATATAAATTGGTTGGAATATATAAACGCGCAGGGCTTAAAGCCAGTTCTCCAAAACGCCCATAGTTATAGTTTTCACTGACCGTGAGCGTTTGAGGGATGTTCACCAACATGCCCTGATAGCGTTTTGGTGCATGACCTGACATTTCAGTCAAACTATCAAAAGGCAAATTGATCGCCGTTGGTTTAACCCAATCACTTGCCGAAGGATTACAGACATTAATATCGCTACTTAAATCTTGAAGCTGTAATTGGTTTTGATAGGTTTTTAACTTGCCTTTGAAAATGACTTCCTGCCCCACTTGACCACCTGTCACACTACTTGAAGAAGGAACATAGACAAACACCGCATTACTGCTATTGGCTTTGGCTTGAGCATCTGGGGTTTGGACAAAGAAACCTGAGAAACCATTGTTATAACGATAATCTGCCGTAATTACGCCTTTCACCACATATTCCTCCTCTTGCGCTGCACTTTGCAATGTCGCAATTGGGGTCGCTGTCGTACTACAGCTCACGGAGCTTAGAGGGGGTGCCGTATTTCCAGCAAGATAACTGGAAAATGCATTTCGGTCTGACCATTTTTCCCATGCCGATGCCAAATCAAACGGTGCGCTAACGTCAATCCCTGCACTGGATACATTATTACTTAATAGTGTGCGTTTAAAACTATTCGCTGTTGCAACACTACCCCATCCAGTGCTTGGTCTTTCACCCACTGTGCCAAAGCGGTCAATCGCAACGCCATTATGATAAAGCACCAAAGCATCGTCACCATTGAAAGCTAAGTTCGCCTGCTGTTGCACCGTATCGCCTAGAGCTTCTTTTAAAGCAGAATGCCCGACTAGATAATGCCCCTTTGCTGCCAATTGCCCTGTCAAACTCACCGTCAAATTTGCACTGTTACTGCCATTTGCGTATTGCTTGATCTGATATTCTGCCAAGTTGACCGTCGTCGGATCTGGATTATAAATTTCCAATCCTTTCTTATTTGAAGTTCCATCTACATACTGACTAAACAATAACTGTGCATAGGCAGGAAAGGAACAACCCGCCAAAATCAGGCTCAGGCTTAATATCTGTGGCTTAAAATTTTTCATCATTTTTTTATCAGTTGGTTAAATCAGCTGGCAGGTTAATTTTTATTCGTTACATCATGATTAATAAATGATGACAATTTCTAGGCTGCGCAAACATGGTGGTGCTGAATTTAATAAATTCTGAGTAAAAAATTTGACTTGTCCTGCTCAGGACTTACAATACCGCTTTCGAATTTCTACATCTGCCAAAATTATGACGAATGATCAATTAGACCAGCAAGTCGTCGAGCTAGACAACTTAAATGAACACCGCGAAATTGTGACATTTATGCGTCGTTCATCTCCGCTGAATACCTCGCAACGTACTGCGCTTGAACAATATGGTCACATGATTTTGGAATACCCTGTAGGTGACCTACGCCAGCAGTTTGAACATCCAGAGCGTCCGCTCACGGTTGAAATTGGCTTTGGTATGGGACGTTCATTGGTCTTGATGGCGCAGGCCAACCCTGAACGTAACTACGTCGGGATTGAAGTGCATGTTCCAGGGATCGCGCAATGTGTGTATGAAGCTGGAATTGCAGGCTTAACCAATCTTCGTCTTTTAGATGCAGATGCTATTCAAGTCTTACGTGAAATGCCAGACAACAGCATCAATGCTGTGCAACTGTACTTCCCAGACCCATGGCAGAAAAAACGTCACTTCAAACGTCGCTTCGTGTCACATGACCGTATGCCACTGGTTGAGCAAAAGTTGGAAATGGGTGGCACATTCCACGCAGCAACTGACTGGGAGCCGTATGCAGAGTGGATGATTGATGTACTCGATAACCGTCCAAATCTTGAAAATATGGCAGGTAAAGGCAACAGCTACCCACGTCCAGACTGGCGTCCACAAACTAAATTTGAACGTCGTGGACTCGAAGAGGGTCATAAGATCAACGACTTCTTATTTAAGAAAATTAAATAAGTTTTGTGTTTAAAAAAATAGGGCTTAGTGCCCTATTTTTTATTTTGAAATGATTAAAACACATGTCGAATTTCAACCGTTGGATCATGTTCATCCAAGCGTTTTGCCAAAATATGTAAACGTCGTGTCGGCACTGCGGGAAACAAATGATGCTCCACATGATAAAACATGTTATAGGTCACGACCCGTTTAAACTCATTACGCACTGTACGCGCCATATACACATGATCTTCTGTATCATGATGTACCGTCCACACCGCAAAAAACGCCGTCATACATTGCCCAATTAACATGGCACTGACATGATATTTTAAAATACTGATATCCAAGATCACAAAAACCAAAAACAATACAATGACGTTGGCAACCAGTTCAGCAGACATCCATTTTTTCTGGGTTTTAGTCCCAACCTCAAAGGCTTTTTTATGCAACATCCATGGAAAAACTGGGCCAAAAAGCAAAGCTTGCCACCACTTCATGGTTGCACTTTTCGCTTCAATATCTTCTTCCTGCATGCAATGCTGATGGTGACGCAGGTGATTAATTTGTACAGCATGCATCGAGCCGAGCATGACGATGCTCAAAAAAAACATGACCCAATGAGTCGCAGGACGGCTAATACCTAGGGCAAAATGAAAAGCGTTATGCACCTGTCTGAGTCCTGTTAAGAAAAACATAAACGAGCAAAACAGCGCCAAGACATACCACTGTAAACTTGCAAAAATGAAAGAGACAATCAACCACGGTAAAGAAATAAATAACTCACTGACAACATCGGTACGGCCTAACTGTACGAGATCTTTCCACTGCACTTGTTCTAATAATGAATGTGAACGCATACGCCCTCTATTTGTTTGTATTTATTTTAAGCAATACTGTACCGAATCTTAGGACATAAAAAAAGCCACGTTTTCAGTGGCTTTGCTTGTTCTTTGTGGCTTGCATCATCGTTTCTTATTTTAAATGTTAACTGTGACGTTGACTGATTTGCTGACTCATTAAGGCATACACTTCGGCAAGATTTTCTCGTTGAACTTGTGCAAGCATCTGTTGATGCATCTGTAGAATATTCTGATCCTGACGCATCGCAGGGCCAGTTTGCATCTGCTTCGGGTCATTCTGTGTGACTTTCTGCGCGGTTTCTAAAATCAAGGGGTATAACAGACTAAAATCGACCTGCTCTGCATCCACCACTTGTTTCGCCATGTCATAACAATAATTACTAAAATTACAGGCAAAGACAGCCGCTAAATGCAAACTTAGACGCTGTGCAGAGCTGTAGCTATACACGCGTTGGCTCAGGCTTTCTGCCAGTGTATGTAGTCTTTGAAGATCCGTATTTTCAGTGGCTTCTACAAACAACGGTGTATTTGACCAATCAATTTCACGTTCTAAGCTAAAGGTCTGTAAGGGATAAAAAACTCCTGCACGTGCATGTTTCGTCGACAAAACTGAAAGAGCTGTACTCCCTGAAGTATGTACAATCAACACATTCGGCAGATATTCAGTCAATGCCGAAATCACATTCGGAATAGACTGATCACTTACTGCAATCATCACCAAATCCACATCAACATTTAACTGCTTAAAATGACTGACCGCCTTTGCATGTGCGACTTGCGCTAAATCCGCAGCTTTGTCGAAGCTTCGGCTATAAATATTGATGATTTCATGCTGAGACATCAGGGCTTTGGCCAAATGATGAGCCACCCGTCCCGCTCCAATTAAACTGATCCGCATCTTCATTTCACTATTTTAAAGTGCCTACAGCATGCCAATAAAAAAAGGATGAAGCAATTCATCCTTTTTTATTAAATTAACACTGACCCACTAAAACTTACGCAGGGTCAAAATCTGTTCACTACGACCAAATGGCCCTTGCTCATCGTGCAAAACCGCACTGGTTAAACCGATACCATCATCACCATATTGCTGCGTCGCTTCCAAACCTAACCATTTCCCTTGGGGTAAACGGTATAAATGCAGTTGTAGGTCTAAATTGGGAAAGCCCCATCCAGATGCTGGATTTTGACGTGGGACAATACCGTTGGCTGTATCGACCATGCCCAATAAGCGCACAAAACTCGATGTGTCCTGACCTTCCACCATGTCCAAATCATTATGTAACCAAACAATGCCTTTACCCGCACGGTGCCCTTCTGCTGCACGTGTCTCAATACTCTGGATATAACCACCCGGCCAACATTTCATCCCATCCCATACTGGCAAAGTTTCAGGATCTACAATCGGTTGATCTTCCAGCCCTGCAATTGCACTGGTATCTTGCTTCATCATTTTCCAAGCACGGGCCACAATACAAGTCTTCCCGTTTGCTTTCATTTCCGCCTCGATCAGTTCAATGGTTTTTCCAGCACGAATGACACGGGTATGCACGGTAAACTCACCAAAAGCGATCAGTCCAAAAATATCTAAACTCACGCGTCCAATGCGCATCTCATGGCGTGTTTGAAACTGCTCTAACTCCGCACACAAAACCCCTGTTGCAGGTGCCATGTGCTGTTCATGCGGATTCCATGCGCCTTGTGCATGAATATTGGACAGATAAGACGCCGTACAGCTCCCATCACTGTGCTGTTCACGATTTAAAAGTTGATAATAGGCTGCCATGTATATTCCTTCACTCTTATCTTTAAAATGTATCTTTTTACTGCCATTGGTTTTTACTTTTGTGAAAAAAAACCATAATAATTCAACAGTTGACTATAAATTCGCACTTCATTAAATCCAACTTTAGTCAGAAGCTCTCGCATCTGGCTGGCCGAAACCAAATAAAAATCTTGTTGCAGGCGCTCGAGCATCTTTTCACTTTGTACTACTGTCAGTCCAATGCGCTGACACAGGTTTTGTAGAACCACGAGTTCAGTTTCATGGCTTGAATGCATAAGATCATAGCTGAGTAATATCGCTTGCGTTTTCAAACAGCGCAAAATATCGGCAAAGAAAAAGGTCTTTTCTGGCAGTGGTATAAAGTGCGCCACCAATATAGCCAAAGCTGCATCAAACTGTGCATTTTCCGGTAATGCGGTTGTATCGCCATGCACAAAGCGAACCCGTGTTAAATCACCATGGGTCGTGTTCAATAACTGCTGCGCTTTTTCAATCATGGTCAAAGATGGGTCAACCGCGGTAAAACTCCAAGTTGGATGCTGCGCCAACAAATATGAAAGCTCATAACCTGTACCACACCCCACAATCAATACGTGCGCATGTTTTGGTAGATGTGTTTTTAAAATGGCTTGAATTTGCAGATGAACCAACTCATAACCTGGAATGAGCTTACGAATATGTTGATCATAACCATCCACTACAGTTTGACTCTGAAAGTCTTTCGCCATTTTATTGTTCACTCATCTACTTTTATTCACCGCCCTAAATCTACACGTTCATCACCGCATGTTCTAGCACTTAAGCCACAGCCATAGCATCGACCGTTAACTCAGCAAGTTGCGGTTTGGCTTTTTCTGCATGTAAACCCAGTTTTTGAAAGAGTTGTTGATCCTTGCCTTGTGCTGTATTTGGCGTAGTCAGCAATTTCTCACCAGAAAACAGCGAATTTGCACCTGCCATAAAAGCCAAAGCTTGGTCGGCATCGGACAACGATTCACGTCCCGCGGACAGACGAATATAGCTTTTCGGCATAATGATGCGCGCTACTGCAATAGTGCGAATCCACTCGGTCACATCTAACTTTTCAACTTCTGCCAAAGGCGTACCTTGCATTGGAACCAACATGTTGATCGGCACAGACTCAGGATGTATCGGTAAAGTCGCCAATTCAAACAGTAATCCAATTCGATCTTTGGTCTCTTCACCTAGGCCAACAATCCCGCCACTACACACTTTTAAGCCTGCTTCTCGAACATGACTTAAGGTATCTAGACGATCGTCAAAGCTGCGGGTACTAATCACATTTGGATAGTACTCACGAGACGTGTCTAAGTTATGGTTGTAATAATCGAGTCCTGCACCTTTTAAACGTTCGGCTTGGGAGATATTCAGCATGCCTAGGGTCATACAGGTTTCTAAACCCAATGCTTTGACTTCACGCACCATATCCAAGACATAAGGCATATCGCGTTCATGTGGATTTCGCCATGCTGCGCCCATACAAAACCGAGTAGAACCTGAGGCTTTCGCCTGCTGTGCTTCACTAATGACCTTTTCAACCGCAATTCTTTTTTCAGCTTCGAGCTTTGAGTCATAACGCGCAGACTGTGAACAGTATTTGCAGTCTTCAGGGCATTTGCCTGTTTTGATCGATAGTAAAGTACTGACTTGAATCGCATTCGCTTCAAAGTACTGACGATGAATTTGCTGTGCTTGAAAGACCAAATCTAAAAAAGGCTGTTGGTAGAGTGCTTGTATTTCAGCGCGAGTCCAATCATTTCTCAGGTGCATATGCTATTCCTTTTGCTTTTCACTTCGGACTTTCCTTTGGCTTTAACCCAGCAAAGGAAAGTCCGTCTTCAACCTTATGCGATTTCTTTCAAATCCAGTTCATTACGCATAAATTCCTGCAATTTAAACTTCTGCGCTTTGCCCGAAGCCGTCATTGGGAACTCATTAAAAAACCGGACATAACGTGGAACTTTATTGTGTGAAATATGTTCAGCACAGTACTGACGGATCGACTCTTCAGTAATTTCATGATGCTCATGTAAAATAATACAAGCACACAATTCTTCACCATAACGCGCATCTGGCAGACCTATGACTTGGACATCGCTGACATCAGGATGGGTATATAAAAAGTCTTCGATTTCTTTCGGGAATAGGTTTTCTCCACCACGTATGACCACATCCTTAATTCGGCCTTTAATTTTCACAAAGCCTGCTTCGTCCATTTCTGCGATGTCACCTGTATGCATCCAGCGTGCTGAATCAATCACTTCTTGCGATTTTTCATGGTCTTCCCAATACCCCAACATTACCGAATAGCCACGAACACACAGTTCACCCAACTGGCCGCGCGGCACAACTTTGCCTTGTTCATCTACAATTTTAATTTCAAGATGTGGATGGACGCGCCCAACGGTTCCGACTCGTTGTTCAACTGAATCTGAAGTTGAACTTTGTGCACTGACAGGTGCTGTTTCAGTCATACCATAGCAAATGGTAATTTCAGACATATGCATCCGATCAATAACACGTTGCATAATTTCACGTGGGCACGGACTACCCGCCATAATGCCTGTACGTAAACTAGAAAGATCAAAATCATCAAACTGTTCATGCTCTAAAATGGCAATGAACATGGTCGGTACACCGTATGCGGCCGTACATTTTTCTTGCTGAATGGCTTTTAACGTTTCTAAAGGATTAAACACCGCCGATGGATAGACCATGGTTGAACCATGCGTAATGCAGGCCAAATTACCCATCACCATACCGAAACAGTGAAAGAGCGGTACAGAAATACAGACTCGATCGGCAGGACTTAAGTGAATGGCTTCACCAACAAAATAACCATTATTTAAAATATTATTATGTGTCAGCATTGTGCCTTTCGGGTTACCTGTGGTGCCCGAAGTAAACTGGATATTGATGGTTTCATCAAACTGCGATTCGCTTGCAACGAGCTCTAATTGATTGAGCTGTCTCTTGCTGGGGGGAGTGAGCAAATCGCTAAAACGATGCAAACCCGTATGCTCTTCTTCATCAATTTTAATAATATATTTCAAATGTGGCAGTCGTTCTGCCTTTAACACTTTATTTTCAGCACCTTTAATTTCAGGTGCAATTTTCATTAGAATATCTTGATAATTCGTGCTTTTAAATTGCGATGCAATGACCAAGCCCTTACAAGAAACTTTATTCAACACATATTCGAGCTCATTACTTTTATAGGCAGGGTTCAAGTTGACTAAAATGATACCCGCTTTAAACGCAGCAAACTGGGTGATCGTCCATTCCACACAGTTCGGTGACCAAATCGCAAGTCGATCGCCTTTCTTCAAGCCCAGTTTTAGTAAACTACAGGCAAACGCATTGACCTGAGCTTGTAATTCCTTATACGTGAGTCTGACATTTTGATGCAGGCTGACAACAGCATCTTGTTCCGCATACTGCTGACAAGCCTGATCAAATTTCTCACCAATTGTCATGCCTAATAGGGGCTGACTGCTCGTTCCATAGGCATAACTTAACCGTTCTTGTGTCATCGAATCGATCTCCTTGATTCATTGTAATCTTGTTATTCAACTTTAATTGTTCTATGACTACTTCCCTTCAAACACCAAGCCTTTGTGTTCACACCTGCTACTATTTTTCCTCCTGAACCTGAACTGCATTGACACAAAATTCGGCAATTTGTTTCACAAAGTAGTCTTTATAGTTTTGATCAAACATCACATTTCGAGACGGATTTAAAGGCTCAATCACCACAAAAGTCATGGCGCCGACCACACAAAGTGCTGCGGTATTTAAATCTTCAAATCCAAACTCACCGTTAATTTTCCCTGCGGCCAGTATTTCTTTGATGCTCTGTTTAATCAGCTGTTTACTGCGAAAACGTTCATGTTCTAACTCAGCATCGACTGGCTCAAACATGAGTGAATACGCAAGTTGGGGGCTATTCATGGCACGTTTCACAAACGTGGTTACCGCCTTGTCCAATTTCTGTTTTGACGTAAGCTCACTTTCAGCAATGTGATTTAAAATTTTCACCTCATGCTGAATGGCCTCAGACAAAACCTCAATTAACACTTGGCTTTTGTTATCGAAGTATCGATACACCAAACCACTCGAAACACCCGCGCGTTCAGCAATTGCTTGAATTTGCGCGTCTTTAATCCCCCCTTGAGCAATAAGTTCACGAGCGGATTGCAAAATCGCTTCACGATTTTGTTCCATTCGCTCTTGCATCAACGATGATCTTTTATAACTCATAATTCTATTCTCAACCAGATAAAATGAATTGTAAATCAATTTGTGAATTTTAGTTCACTTTTTTAAAAATTCGATGTATTGTAAAAATCAAGCACAACAAAAATGCTTTATCAGGAACAATAAATACACTCATAGGACGAATGAAGAAATGACCCTACAAAGCTTAAATTTCGGTTTAGATGAAACACTCATTGCACTGCGTGATTCCGTTGCGGCTTTTTGTGCCAAAGAAATTACTCCTATTGCTCAACAAGTCGATCAGAACAACGAATTTCCGGCTCAGTTGTGGAAAAAATTTGGCGATATGGGCTTACTCGGTCTAACCGTCAGTGAAGAATATGGCGGTACAGGCCTAGGTTATTTAGCGCATATCATTGCCATGCAGGAAATCTCACGTGCTTCAGCTTCGATAGGTCTTTCTTATGGTGCACATTCTAACCTATGTGTGAATCAAATTAACCGAAATGGCAGCGAAGAACAAAAGCAGCGCTATTTACCTAAGCTGATTTCAGGTGAATATGTCGGTGCACTTGCCATGTCTGAACCAAACGCAGGCTCAGACGTAGTCAGCATGAAACTCAAAGCTGAAGATTGTGGCGATCACTTCCTGTTAAATGGTTCAAAAATGTGGATCACCAATGGTGGTGATGCTGATGTACTTGTGGTGTATGCCAAAACTGATCTGCATGCAGGTGCTAAAGGCATGACGGCTTTCCTTGTAGAAAAAGGCATGGAAGGTTTTAGCCACGGCACACATTTAGACAAGTTAGGTATGCGCGGTTCGAACACTTACCCCCTGTTCTTTGACAACGTGAAAGTGCCAAAAGAAAACGTGATGGGCGGTGTAGGAAACGGCACGAAAGTGCTCATGAGTGGTTTGGACTATGAGCGTGCGGTTTTAAGCGCAGGTCCTTTAGGCATTATGGATGCCTGCATGGACACCGTGATTCCGTATATCCATGACCGTAAACAATTCGGACAAGCGCTCGGTGAGTTCCAGTTGATGCAAGGCAAAATTGCCGATATGTATTCGACTTGGTTGGCATGTAAAGCGTTGGTTTATGCTGTGGGTGCTGAGTGCGACAAGGCTGACCATAGCCGTAGCCTACGTAAAGATGCAGCCAGTGCAATTTTATATGCCGCGGAAAAAGCCACATGGATGGCAGGTGAAACCATTCAGACCTTAGGTGGAAATGGTTATATCAATGAATTTTCTGCAGGCCGTCTATGGCGCGATGCAAAACTCTATGAAATTGGCGCGGGAACTTCTGAAATTCGCCGTATGTTGATTGGCCGTGAACTGTTTAATGAAACAGCTTAACCCTCCACAACAATAAAAATGACAAGGATGTTCGTGATGAATCAATTACATAGCAAGATCAATATTCGAAGTGAAGACTTCAAAACTAACCAAACCGCGATGCAAAGCTTGGTCGATGACTTAAAGCAAAAAGCAGAACAAATTGCTTTAGGCGGTGGTGAAGCGGCGCGACAAAAACATTTGGCACGCGGAAAACTATTAGCACGTGATCGTATTGATCAGTTAATTGATGTAGGCACCGCATTCCTTGAAATTGGTCAGTTGGCAGCACAAAACGTCTATGCAGACGATGTGCCTGCGGCTGGTGTCGTTGCTGGTGTAGGTCAGGTCAATGGTGTGACCTGCATGATCGTCGCCAACGATGCGACAGTGAAAGGCGGCACGTACTACCCATTGACGGTGAAAAAACACTTACGTGCTCAAGAAATTGCGGAGCAAAACCATCTGCCCTGTATTTATTTGGTGGACTCAGGCGGTGCATATTTGCCGATGCAGGATGAAGTTTTCCCTGACCGTGATCACTTTGGCCGTATTTTCTATAACCAAGCACGCATGTCAAGCATGGGAATTGCCCAAATTGCGGTGGTCATGGGGAGCTGTACAGCTGGGGGTGCTTACGTACCTGCCATGTCTGATGAAACCATTATTGTGCGTAATCAAGGGACGATTTTCTTAGGTGGCCCACCATTGGTGAAAGCAGCAACGGGTGAAGTGGTTAGCAGTGAAGACTTAGGTGGTGGTGATGTGCATACTCGCCTGTCTGGTGTGGCGGATCATTTGGCTGAGAACGACGAACATGCCATTGCCATTGCTCGTAACATCGTAGCCAACCTGAATAAAGCACCACATACGCGTGCAACAGAGATTGAAGAACCGTTATTTGATGCAACAGAACTATATGGTGTTGTGCCAAGTGATGCACGCAAGCCATTCGATATTCGTGAAGTGATTGCGCGCATTGTCGATGGTTCACGTTTTGATGAATTCAAAGCTCGCTTTGGCACCACCTTAGTCACAGGTTTTGCCAAAATATATGGCATGCCCGTTGGCATTATTGCCAACAACGGTATTTTATTTTCAGAGTCTGCACAAAAAGGGGCTCACTTTATTGAGCTCTGTACGCAGCGCAATATTCCCCTACTGTTCCTTCAAAACATTACTGGCTTTATGGTCGGTCGCCAATACGAAAATGAAGGCATTGCCAAAAATGGCGCCAAACTGGTCATGGCTGTTGCAACCGCAAATGTCCCGAAACTTACCCTTGTGATTGGTGGTTCATTTGGTGCAGGCAACTACGGTATGTGTGGTCGTGCCTATTCTCCACGCTTCATGTGGACATGGCCGAACTCGCGTATTTCGGTTATGGGTGGTGAACAAGCGGCAAGTGTATTGTCGACCTTAAAGCGTGATCAAATCGAAAAACGTGGCGAGTCTTGGTCTGCGGCAGAAGAAGATGATTTTAAACAGCCCTTCCGTGACCAATTTGAACGCCAAGGCCATCCATATTATGCATCGGCGCGTTTGTGGGATGACGGTGTGATTGATCCTGCACAAAGCCGTCAGGTGCTCGGTTTAAGTTTAGCCGCAGCCTTAAATGCACCCATCCAACCGACCAAATTCGGCGTGTTCCGCATGTAGGAGATGAGTGATGAGCTTTCAATATTTACAACTCGAACAACGCGACCAAGTGGCAACGGTATGGATTAATCGTGCAGAAATGCATAATGCCTTCAATACTCAAGTGATTGAAGAACTGCACCGCTGCTTTAGCGAACTCAACACACGTGATGATGTACGTGTGGTGATTTTAGCTGGACGTGGCAAAAGCTTCTCAGCGGGTGCTGACCTGAACTGGATGAAAGAAGCAGGACAAGCCTCACAGGCTGAAAATGAAGCCGATGCATTAAAACTGGCGAAAATGCTACAAAGTTTAGCAACATTAAAACAACCAACCATTGCCCGTGTGCAAGGCATTGCTTTTGGTGGTGGGATGGGCCTGGCTTCTGCCTGTGATATTTGTGTCGCAAGCAGTGATGCTAAGTTTGCAACCTCTGAAGTGCGCTTAGGTTTAGCCCCTTCAACCATTAGCCCTTATGTGATTCGTGCGATTGGTGCACGTCAGGCTTCACGCTACTTTTTAACCGCAGAGCGTATTTCTGCGGAGCAAGCCCTACACATTGGTCTGGCGCATGTAGTGGCCGATGCTGAACAGTTAGATGAAAAAGTCGCAGAAATGGTCGATGCCTTACTTTTGGGTGGGCCAGAAGCACAAACGTCTTCAAAACAACTCATCCAAATGGTCGACCAGCAAGTGTTAACCGAAGCATTATTGTTGCAAACAGCACAACATATTGCCCATGTACGCCAAGGATCAGAGGCGAAAAGTGGCTTAAATGCTTTTTTAAATAAACACAGTCCAGTCTGGATCAAGACGACGGCATAACAACAAGAAAGGATATCGATATGTTTAATAAAATCTTAATTGCGAACCGTGGTGAAATTGCTTGTCGTGTGATCCGAACTGCAAAAAAAATGGGCATTGCCACCGTTGCAGTCTATTCAGATGCTGACGCTCAGGCGCAGCACGTGCAACAAGCCAACGAAGCCATTTATATCGGCGAATCCCCTGCTGCACAAAGCTACCTACAAATTGAACGTATTATTCAAGCTGCCTTAGACACAGGTGCTGAAGCAATTCATCCAGGTTATGGCTTTTTATCTGAAAATGACCAATTTGCCAATGCCTGCCAAAAAAACAACATTGTCTTTATTGGTCCACCTGTAGATGCCATTTTAGCTATGGGCCTCAAAGCCACTTCTAAATCCTTAATGGAGAAAGCAGGTGTACCGCTGACACCGGGCTACCATGGCACCAACCAAGATCCTGATTTTTTAAAACAACAAGCCGATACCATTGGCTACCCTGTGCTGATTAAAGCCAGTGCTGGCGGTGGTGGTAAAGGCATGCGCTTAGTTGATCGCGGCGAAGACTTTTTAAGCCATCTAGCTTCATGTAAAAGTGAGGCGCGTTCAAGCTTTGGCAATGACGATGTTTTGGTTGAACGCTATGTGGTACAACCGCGCCATATTGAAGTACAAGTTTTTGGTGATACACATGGTAACTATGTGCACCTCTTTGAACGCGATTGTTCGGTACAACGTCGCCATCAAAAAGTACTAGAAGAAGCACCTGCACCCCAAATGGCAGAACCAAAACTCGAAGCCATGCGCCAAGCCGCTATTGATGCAGCACGTGCAGTGGATTATGTCGGTGCAGGGACAGTTGAGTTTATTGTGGAACAAGACGGCACGGCGTATTTCATGGAAATGAATACTCGCCTGCAAGTTGAGCATCCTGTAACAGAGATGATTACAGGGCAGGATTTGGTGGAATGGCAACTACGTGTAGCTTTTGGTGAACCGCTGCCTAAACAACAACATGAGCTCAGTATTCATGGTCATGCATTAGAAGCGCGTGTCTATGCTGAAGAGCCTGAAAAAGGTTTCTTACCTGCAATTGGTAAAATCCACTACCTGCACTACCCTCAGCAAAATGAGCATGTCCGCGTAGACAGTGGCATTGTTGAAGGGGATGAAATCACGACCTTTTACGACCCAATGATTGCCAAATTAATTGTTTGGGCAAAGAATCGTGAAGCCTCACTCACCCAAATGCACCACGCACTGAGTCAATTTCATGTCGATGGCTTGGGCAATAACATAGCATTCTTAGACCGTTTGGTCCGTTCAGAATCGTTCAAAACCGCCAACCTCGACACCAACTTAATTCAACGTGAAGAAGCATTTTTACTGCAACACAATGAAACAGCCTCTTCAGAACTCATCATCACGGCGGCATTGATTGAACTCTTGTCTCGCTTTGCCAGCAATAAAGCCGCTGTAAATCCTGTATGGCAAGCCAAGTCTCTATGGCGTTTAAATCTTAATGCCAGCTATGCCATTAAACTTGCACTAAACGATAAAGAACATAAAGTCTATTTCAGTCCAGCGGCAAAAGGCTTTACAGCAAAGTACAATGAACATAGCGTTTTCATTCAGGGTGAATTGTTAGAAGCACATTTAGCTAAAATTGAATGTGCAACAAACAAAAAGACCTATGCTTATAGTTCAAATGCGCAGGGCCTAACCCTGTATGCAGATGGTCAAAGCTATAAATTTTCACATATTCAGCCTAACTTTAATACTGAAGATGATGCTTCTGATGCCAACAACTTAAAAGCACCAATGCCAGGTGTGATCACACAAGTCTTGGTACAAAACAACAGCGCAGTGAAAAAAGATGATGTCCTCCTCACGCTTGAAGCGATGAAAATTGAATATTCAATTCGTGCTCCACATGATGGCATTGTCTCTGCGGCTTACTTCCAAGTCGGTGATCAGGTCAAAGCGGGTGATGAATTGGTTGAGTTTTCAAGCTTGGAAGGTGCCGCATGAATGAATTTGTCAAAATTGTCGAAGTCGGGCCGCGAGATGGTTTGCAAAATGAAAAGACACCGCTCACTTTGGATGACCGTCGCAAACTGATTTTAGATTTAATGCAAACAGGACTCAGTGCCATTGAAGTGGGTTCTTGCGTCTCTGCAAAGTGGGTTCCACAAATGGCACAGAGTGATGAACTCTTTGCCAGCTTACCCAAAGATCCGAATATCAGTTTTAGTTTACTGACTCCGAACTTGAAAGGGTTTGAGTCTGCTTTGGCAGTTGGCTGTCAGGAGGTTGCCGTTTTTACCGCAGCTTCCGAAAGCTTTACCCAAAAGAACATCAATTGCTCCATTGACGAAAGCTTTGAAAAATTTGCAGACATCATGGCTGCGGCGAAAGCCCATAACATCAAAGTGCGTGGTTATGTGTCTTGTATTGTCGACTGCCCCTATGAAGGTGCAATTGCACCGAGCAAAGTTGCACACGTCAGTCAACGTTTGCTGGACATGGGCTGTTATGAAGTGTCCTTAGGTGAAACGATTGGCACGGCGACACCAGACCGTGTGAAAAAAGTCTGGCAGGCGTGTTTAGCGGAAATGGATGCTGCGAGTCTAGCAGGACATTTTCATAATACCTATGGCATGGCGATTGCCAATATTTATCAGTCTTTAGAACAAGGCATTCGTGTATTTGATTCGTCCATTGCAGGTTTAGGCGGCTGCCCTTATGCCAAAGGCGCATCGGGCAATGTCTCCACAGAAGACCTTTACTACCTACTCTCCAACATGGGTTATATCACAGGGATTGATCTTGATGCACTGATGATTGCCAGCCAAAACATCAGCCAGATACTACAACGCACCAATCCATCTAATTATGCCAATGCCTACTGGCAAAAGCGCTGTGCCTAAGCCATTCAATTGATAACGAGAACACTATGGTCAATAAAGTTTATTCAAGTGCAAAGGATGCACTGCAAGATGTGGTTCAAGATGGTCAAACCCTAGCGGTTGGTGGCTTTGGTTTATGCGGTATTCCAGAAAGTCTGATTGCGGCCTTAAAACAAACGGGCGTGAAAAACCTCACCTGTATTTCAAATAATGCAGGCGTCGATGGTTTCGGCTTAGGGCTCTTATTAGAAAGTAAACAAATCAAAAAAATGATTGCTTCCTATGTAGGTGAAAACAAAGAATTTGAACGTCAGTTTTTAAGTGGTGAGCTTGAAGTGGAGCTCACCCCTCAAGGTACACTGGCAGAAAAACTCCGTGCTGGAGGTGCGGGTATCCCTGCCTTCTTTACCGCAACAGGTGTCGGCACACTCATTGCCGAAGGCAAAGAAGAGCGTGAGTTTAATGGCAAACCTTATATTCTAGAAAACTCGCTCACCGCTGACATTGCACTCGTGAAGGCTTACAAGGCCGATACTGCAGGTAACTTAATTTTCCGTAAAACCGCACAAAACTTTAACCCTGTATGTGCGATGGCTGGAAAAGTCTGCATTGTCGAAGTTGAGGAAATTGTTGAAATTGGCGCTTTAGATCCAGACCAGATTCACCTGCCAGGTATTTATGTCAATCGCATTGTGCTGAATGCAAACCCTGAAAAACGTATCGAACAACTCACATTAAAAGAGGAGGCTTAACCCATGGCTTGGTCTCGTAATGAAATGGCACAACGTGCAGCGCTTGAGCTGGAAGATGGTTTTTATGTCAATTTAGGCATTGGCTTACCCACACTGGTGGCCAACTATATTCCTGAAAACGTCAACGTCTGGTTGCAGTCTGAAAATGGATTGTTAGGTATTGGCGAGTTTCCAACAGCCGAAACAGTCGATGCCGATTTAATCAATGCTGGGAAACAAACTGTTACTGCACGTCAGGGCGCCGCATTTTTCTCTAGTGCAGATTCTTTTGCCATGATCCGTGGAGGTCATGTCAATATCGCCATTTTAGGGGCAATGGAAGTCTCACAAAATGGCGATTTGGCCAACTGGATGATTCCGGGTAAAAAAGTCAAAGGTATGGGAGGTGCAATGGATTTGGTTGCTGGAGTACAAAAAGTGGTGGTGCTCATGGAACACTCTGCAAAAGATGGTACACCGAAAATTGTCGAGCAGTGTAGCCTGCCTCTGACAGGTAAAAATGTCGTACATCGCGTGATTACTGACCTCGGTGTCATGGACATTACGCAGGAAGGTGTGAAATTAGTTGAACTGGCGAAAGATGTCAGTTTTGAAGATATTCAAAAAGTGACAGGTGTTCCCCTCATCCGCTAATTCGACATCATTTATACAATAGAAAAATAATCCAATGTCTTTAAAGCAGCGATCCTGTTTTAAAGGCATTTCTATCAGCACGGATAGGCTGAATCAAAAATTCATACCTTATAGATAAAAATGGAATCAATGCATGGAAAACTCTCAAAATATTTTGCAACGTTTTGCACTAAGTGTCAGTGATTGGTCGGAGAAATGGTTTCCAGACTCTTATATTTTTGCCCTATTGGGTGTCGTGATCGTCGCAATTGCTTCCATCAGCATTGGCGCACCTGCCAAAGATGTCGCAGTGTCCTTTGGTGATGGTTTTTGGAGTCTGATTCCTTTTACCTTACAAATGTGTATGCTGATTGTGGTTGGTTATGTGGTTTCTGTTTCAAAGCCTGTAGAGCTGCTGATTCAAAAAATGGCTCGAATTCCCCATAGTGGACGTGGTGCGATTGTACTTGTTGCGACGGTCAGTTTATTAATTTCGCTGATTAACTGGGCCATGAGTACAGTACTGACTGCCCTGCTGGTGATTGCTTTAGCTAAACGCAAAGAACTCAATATGGACTATCGTGCTGCCGCTGCCGCCGCGATTATTGGTATGGGAGCGACGTGGGCCTTAGGTATTAGTTCTTCTGCGGCACAACTGCAAGCCAACAAAGCCAGCCTGCCCGAATCAATTTACAATCTAACCGGCGTGATTCCCTTCACCGAAACCATTTTCTTACCTCAGTCGATGATCATGACGGCTGTGTTGATTATTGCATCGATTGCTATTGCATTTTGGTCTGCACCCAAAGGGCAAGACATTAAAACCATTGATCAATTCTCCATCCAGTTTGAGGAAGAAGCTAAACCAACACCAACCACAAAACGCCCAGGAGACTGGTTAGAGAACTCACCTTTATTGAGTATATTGATTGTGCTCTTGGGTCTAGTTTGGATGTTCAATGAGTTCAGCAAAAGTAATCCGATCTTGGCCATTTCAAGCCTAAATACCTACAACTTTATTTTCCTGATGCTGGGTATTGCACTGCATGGTACGCCACGAAATTTCCTCAATGCTGTCACTAAAGCCGTGCCAGCGGTCTCAGGTGTTCTTATTCAGTTTCCTCTGTATGGCAGTATCGCCTTTATGATGACGCAAGCCTTGAACAGTCATGATTTATCACTATCACATTATATTGCTGAGTTTTTTGTTTCGATTGCCTCCAAAGAAACCTTTGCCATTGTGATGGGCCTATATTCTGCCATTTTAGGCTTTTTCATTCCTTCTGGCGGCGGTAAATGGATTATTGAAGCACCCTATGTCATGCAAGCTGCACATGATTTGAAAGTGCATTTAGGCTGGTCGGTGCAAATCTATAATGCTGCTGAAGCCTTGCCGAATTTAATCAACCCATTTTTTATGCTGCCCATGCTCGGCATTCTCAAATTAAAAGCCAAAGATGTAATCGGCTTTACCGTCACTCAATTGGTTTTCCATCTGCCTTTGGTGCTGTTCCTGCTTTGGATTTTAGGCCGCAGCCTGACCTATATGCCACCTACCTTCTAAACAAGGACAAAAAACACAATCTAAATAAAAAAGGACGAATCATATTCGTCCTTTTCTCATTCTATAAAGCATATTTTCAATGTAGCCCAACTAATTAAACACATTATTTAAATACACAATGCGCTCATTAGTTTTTTGATTAAAGCACTTGGTATATTGCAATTGTTGATCTTGGGCACGTAAAGCATCATCCCAATATTGCGACTGCTTTTGATAGGTTTCTTTTTCACTATCCGTCATTTGGTAGACACTTTTTTGGGAAATCACTTTACAGTCCACATCACGCTTTTCAAACCACTCCGTTTGGTCTTGTTGTAGCTGCTGTTTTTGTTCCTCAGTGAAATTGTCCCAAGTTTGGTTCAGACGTTCCACCACTTTGACTTGGTCAGCGTCCAATTCCTTCTTACGAATATTCATGGCTTTCTGTGCCAGTTCCATCTGCGCAACTTCTTGCTCATTATATTGTTTTATATTTTTCTGTATTTCGGCATTTTCTTTTTCATACGCCGCAAACTGAACCGCATGCTGAGTCACCAACACTACACCATCAATCACACCATTTTGATTCGGTACATTGAGGCTAATGCCTTCTTTATCCGTTTTAATGATGTTATAGCTAAATGCACCTTGTAGCTGATCGTTGTCTAAGTTGAGTGAATATTCCCCCTCTTCTAAGACATCACGCAAAGTACTTTGATAACCGTCCTCACACTCTTCGCATGGACGCGCTAAAAACGCATTTTCAGCACGTTTCTGTAAACCTTTCGGGAAAATCACCACCAACTGACTTTCGCAGTCCAATTGCTTCGCAGTTTCAGGCTTTTCTGTAGTCGTTGAAATCCCTTTAATTTCAAAGCGAATACCGTTATTAATCTGTGTTAATAATTTTTCATCGGCCTCATATTCACGGCTATCACGCAGACGGCGGTCTAGGGCTTTTAAGTATTCAGCTTTTAAATGCGCTTGAATTTGTTCAACGTTGGCAGGAGCCGTACAACTCCAATCTGACATTTCTTGCGGTTCAGCAACCGTTTCTGTTTTATTCTCGGTTCGGTTACAAGCACTTAAAATAAACTGCTCAAGATTAGACTGGCAAAAATTGTTTTCTTCATCATTGTTATAAAACCATAAGGCTGTTGTTTTTCGCAGCGTATTTAACCAAAAAATAAGCTTTTATGCGAGTAGCTATATAAAAGAACCCTGCCGTAGCAGGGTTAAAATATCGTTTAGTTGGCCTTTTCAACACCACGATCATCCACTTCACGCACCACACCCGAGTCTGTATTTAAAACCTCAAACTCAATACGACGGTTTTTAAATTTGCCTTCATCGGTTTGATTATCTGCTATTGGCTTTTCTTGCCCATAACCAATCGCTCTCAACTGCGCAGGATCGACGCCTTTAAAAATTAAATAATCCACCACCGCTTGTGCTCGATTTTGCGATAAAGTTTTATTGACTGCCGCATCTCCCGTTGCATCTGTATGCCCCATCACGGTCAGTTTGACTTGCGGTGCTTTTTGCATCAGCGCTGCGGCCTGATCCAAGATCGACTTATTGACATCAGGTATCGTCGATGAAGCTGTATCAAAGTTAATAATTTGCAAATTCAATGCCGTGGCAACATCTAATGCTCGAACTTGCTCAGGATTAATTTCTGCCAGCGCACGCTCAGCATCACTAATACTGGTATCCACGGCACGATTGACATCCAGTGGTTGCTGCGTCACAACTGTCATATTACGCAGTAAAGGTTTAATTTGATCTGCCACTTTAAGTGCATTGGTTGGATCTTGTGATTGAATCGATAACTGATTGCCAAACCAGGTTAAATTTACATTCGGCACACCTTTCAATGCACTGATTACACTGGGTATCGCATCTTGGTCGATAAATTCAGTGTGATACATACTCTGCATATCGGCACCACAGCCGATGCTGTTATTAAAAATTTGCTTTACTTCTTTTTGCAAAATTTCAACATAAGCCGCATTGGCTGAGAAAATTTGGCAAGTGACCAAATCTCCTGTTGCCCCTGTGATGATTTGAAATTTAGCAGGTTGGCTGGAATTCACATTTGCAGCAGGTGCTGTTTCAGTTGTGGCTTTTTCGGTACAGGCTCTAAAAATAAAAGCAAACAATGCCGCAAAAATAATTAAAGCCAAAACTGGCAGTAAAAATGACCGTTTCTCATCTACTTTTGTAGCATGTACGCTTGCAGGTGCAACATGTGTAGCTTGTCCTTGTAAGATATTTACCCCCAATCCGGCCAGTAATGCAGTTGCCCACTCAGGTAACGCACGACTAATGGAATCTGTGTTGACTTGTAGTAAATGGGAAATCGCTTCAGGTTCTGAAGAGCCTGCCTCTGTGGCTAAAAATGCTAATGCAGGTGTAATCGAACGGCTCAAGGTACTTTCAATTTCATCTGCGGGTGCTGCCCCGCGGACATGCTCCAAAAACTGTTGCTTGAGACTGACATTCGAGGCAAAAGCATCATTGAGACGTGGATTCAACTGCTGCTGAAATGCAGGAATCAGTTCAGATTTTGACTTTAATATAGACAGTAAAATTGGTAAAAAGGATTGAATTGCTTGATTTTTTTCAAGTAAATGTTGTGTATCACCCTCTAAAACAATTGCAGAGACATTTTGTTTTAGTAAATCCATAAAATCGACATTCATGAAGTCTTACCCCACTTTTTCTCATTGTTTTCATCGTCATTTTCCAGTTTATCTGTTCATTTTTTATACTTTGTAAAATATTGTATTTGCATCAGTTTTATCTAGGCCCAATAAAAAAGCCAGCCGAAGCTGACTTTTTAATCCACATTTAATGCAATATTTAAGCTGCAAAAGTTTTTAGAACTTTTCCTTTCACCACTTGATTGATCAAAGGTGTATTTTTACCTTGCGACAAAATATTGTCTTTATTCACAATCCAGTCTAACTCAGGATCAACCAATACCCAGCCTGCTTCAGCAGTCCAACGTTCAAGCATATTGGCTACCGTGGCAGGTGCAATCGTGACTTTTTCGACCCATTCCAAAGGACTAAATAAACCTTCACGTACCAATTGCACACCAAAAGCTACATAGGTATCAAAAGCGGTGATGCCCGGTTGTGTTTCAGCAAATGGTGCCAGCTTTGCCGAACTGCTCAGCGGTTCATGATGCGTACAAATCGCATCGATCACGCCACTTTTCACGCCTTGGCGAAGAAGCTCTTTATCCGACTCTGCACGTAGTGGCGGACGGACGTGTGCAAGTGAGTTGAAGCCATCAATCAGCTGATCTGTTAAATGCAGCTGATGCATCGCCACATCGCATGTGACTGGTAGACCTTTATCTTTAGCGATTTTAATCAAATCAACAGAAGCACCTGTAGACAATAAACCAAAGTGGGCACGAACACCTGTCGCTTCAATCATTAACAAATACTTGGCAATGGCAATGGTTTCGGCAATCGCAGGGATGGTTGGTAAGCCCTGACGCGATGCCACAAAGCCCTCATGGACACAGCCATCTTTGGCAATTTGCGGTTCTTCGGCATAAAACACCACCGTCATACCAAGGCCTGCTGCGTATTCTAAAGTGCGCAGCACCACATCGTCATCTGCAAAAGGCGCACTGGCATTTGAAACGGCTGTACAACCACCCTTTTTGAGACCCGCCATATTTGCAGGTTGCTTACCTTGTAAGCCTTGGGTTTGAGCACCAATCACTTCAAGATAAATGCCGCCATCCAGCATCGCTTTTTCCATCAGACCATGAATCAAAGCACCATTGTCTTGTACAATCGGTTTTGAGTCTGGCGGTGTAAACACATGCAAAATACCATTTTCACGCGCAGCACGACCTTCTGATTTTAATGTCCCGTGCTGTTGCTGACCCGGCTCACGTAGGCGTGCACATAAGTCTACCATGGTCGGCATCAACCACTTGCCTTGACCATCAATTGTTTCAGTGACATTGGCTGTTTCAGCAACCAACTTGCCATTTTCGATATACACCGTTTGAACCGCATCTGTTTGATGAATTGGGTCAAGAACACGTACATTTTCAATTTTTACAACAGTCATGACTTATTCCTTATCCCGCAATCGCGTCTAACAAACCTTGCTCTTGCAGTTGACCTTGCATTGCAAGCGCCAAAACTGCCATACGTACAGCAATCCCATTGGTCACCTGATTTAAAATCACAGACTGTGGACCATCAGCAATACTGGAATCAATCTCTACACCACGGTTCATAGGCCCCGGATGCATCACGATACAATCAGGTTTTGCCATCGCAAGACGTTCTTTGTTTAAACCGTACATTTTGTAGAATTCGGCTTGAGATGACAGCGCAGGCGAATCAATGCGTTCATTTTGAATACGTAAGGTAATAATCACGTCGCAGTCTTGAATCCCAGCTTCCATGTTATTAAATAAACGTACACCTTCACCATATTCATCAAAGCCGTATGGCAGTAGCGTGTTCGGTGCAATTACGCGAATGTCTTTACACCCCAGAGTTTGTAATGCAGCAACATCTGAACGCGCCACGCGTGAGTGTTTAATATCACCAATGATGGCAATTGAAATATCTTCAAATTTCTTTTTGGTTTCACGGCGAATGGTCAGCATGTCCAACATAGCTTGTGTTGGATGCGCATGACGGCCATCACCTGCATTGATAATTGCGACATGCGGACAAACGGTTTGGGCAATAAAATGTGCCGCACCCGACGAAGAATGACGTACTACAAAAATATCCGCAGCCATCGCTTCTAAGTTCCATAAAGTGTCTCTGAGCGTCTCCCCTTTGGAAGTACTTGAACGTGCGATATCGATATTTAATACATTTGCAGAAAGACGCTTTGCCGCTGCTTCAAAAGTGGTACGAGTACGGGTTGAGTTTTCAAAGAAAAGGTTCATTACCGTTCGACCTTCTAAGAGGTTGTTGGTAATCAGCTGATTTTGGTCATTAAAAAAGGACTGCGCGGTGTCCAATATTTTTGTAAGAGTTTCTTTAGAAAGGCCTTCGATGGTGAGGAAGTGTTTGAGATGACCATCTTGGTTGAGTTGAATCTGACTCGGAGTATGCAATGCTGCCAAGTGCATGAGAGATTCCTTGTACGTTAAGTTAACGCATTATACAGATTTTCTTTTTGATTTGGACCTCAGTTTAAAACAATTGCCTTAATTATCATCGGCTTCAAAACTAAGATTATGAAATTCTTATCTATTATTTCAACCAGTTAAATTAAACCATCAAAGGCTAAATTAGCCAAATTCAGAGTTCATCAAATTGCTATAAATATCAATTCCATAGAGTTTCTTATCTCATTTATCCCAAGCGGACATTTAAAAAAGCTCTCTTGCGAGAGCGATCCAACTTTAGCGATTCTTATCGTAAAGCGCCAATATAGTGATGTGACACTTGGGCACGGTAGATTTCTTCTTCAGTGGCATCTAACTCATGTCGTGTCGTGTCGACCTGTTTAGGTTTTTCGATCACGGCTGTTTCTTCATAGTTAAAAACATCCATGACACTGTCTAAACGACTCACCAATCGAATCAGTTCAGCATCTTCTGTACTTAAAGCAAGCTCTGCCATCTGACGTGCGTAACTTGGATTTTCCACCAAATACATCACATCAATTACACGCCCCGATACACGGCGCAGACGTGCATAAAGTAAAGTTGCAATTGAAAAAGCATCAGCATGACTTACAACACCGCGATCTAACTTGGTCGACATATTCATCCCCTTTCAAGTGAAAAATATTTACTAACGATCTATCAGAAATCAGTCAGCAAATTAAACTTGCAAGGATTTAGCAAAATACGTACCAAAAACGTTATTGTTCACATGGTGATTCATTTATTTTGATATTTCCGCTGAGTAGAGGCATATTTAAAAAACCATTCAGAGGCAAAATACGTTAAACTTTAGCAAGTTTATTTTGTTTTATTTTGGTCTCTCAAATTTATGAAAACCGCTTCGCGTTTAAGCAGCTATTGGGTTACGTGTGCCGATGGCTTAGAAACCTTACTCCAAGAAGAATTAGAAGGTTTAGGTGTTCAAAACATTGAACGTTTTCCTGGGCGTTTAGTTTTCAAAGGTACACTGGAACATGCCTATCGCATTTGTATGTGGTCGCGTCTTGCTTCGCGTGTACTCACACCAATTCATGTCCATGAACTGGAATTTAGCCATGACGCACGTGATGTTGCTGAAGAGCTCTATGAAGGTGCAATGAACTTTGATTGGTCGCTAATTTTTGCACCACAAAGCACCTTCGCCGTTCGTTTACATATTGAACGTGAAATTAAGGTGAACAGCCAGTTTGCAACTCTACGTGTAAAAGACGGTATCGTCGATTCATTCATGGAAGCTGTCGGTAAGCGTCCAAGTATTGATATTAAGCATCCTGAAATTACCATTTATGCACTCGCAGGAAAAACTGAACACACCTACTGTTTAGACTTATCTGGTGATTCATTGCATAAACGTGGCTACCGTCGTTATATGACCGATGCCCCAATTAAAGAAAACTTAGCTGCTGCGATTTTACAAAAAGCTAAGCTCCTTGCAAAAAGACCCGATATTTTCCTTGACCCCATGTGTGGTTCTGGGACGTTCATTATTGAAGCATTGATGATGCTGACTGACCGCGCACCTGGTTTAGTTCGTCGTTTCGGTTTCAATGGCTGGAATGGCCATGATCATGATCTGTGGATGAGCATTAAAGCAGAAGCAGCTGAACGCCATCAAACAGCCTTGGAACAACCTCTTCCTAAGTTCTACGCATTTGATGCAGACTGGGAAGCAGTAAAAGCCACCAAGCAAAATATTATTGCTGCTGGTTTTGAACGTGTACTTGACCAGATCCAAATCGAAGAACGGACTTTAGCCGACTGGCCGAACTTTGAAGCCGAAGGAAAAACAGCCTTTATTGTGACCAACCCACCTTATGGTGAGCGTTTAGGTGATAAAGCTTCAAACCGTGCTTTATATTTAGGCTTATCTGCTTTACTGCAAAAGAACTTCCCAAATCAAACCGCAGCAGTTATCGCAGCAGCCGTTGAGCAAGCCGATGTATTGGCGCTGAATGACCCGCAAACCATGCGTTTAATGAATGGTAAACTGCCAATTTACGTGCGTTCAGGTTCAGTTAAACCTGTTGCAGTGATCAAGCCGTTCTTGGAAACATGGCAACCGCAACAGTTTGAAGCAATTGAAGGCGCTGAAGACTTTGCTAACCGTTTACAAAAGAACATGCAGACCTTAAAGAAATGGGCAGTGAAAGAAAACATTCACTGTTTACGTTTATATGATGCCGATCTTCCAGACTTTAACGTTGCAGTCGATTTGTATGGCGAACGCTTACATGTCCAAGAATATGCGCCACCGAAAAAAATCGATCCTGAAAAAGCCAAAAAGCGTTTCAATCTTGCTTTACAGGCAATTCGTGCGGTGACAGGTTTAGGCCGTGATGCGATTTTTATCAAAACACGTGCTCGCCAAGAAGGTAAAACTCAATATACCAAGCAAAGTACTGCTTCTAAGCGTTTTATCGTGCAGGAAGGCAAAGCAAAAATCTTAGTTAACCTAACCGATTACTTAGATACTGGCTTGTTCTTAGACCACCGTCAAATCCGCCTACGCATTGCACAAGAAGCACGTGGTAAGCACTTCTTGAACTTGTATAGCTATACCTCTACAGCCAGCTTACATGCAGCTTTAGGCGGTGCAGTAAGTACCACCAGCGTCGATCTTTCAAATACTTATTTGAACTGGTCTAAAGAGAACTTCGTCTTGAACGGCTTAACGGTCGATCATGCCGATGAACAACATCAGTTCTTTGCCAGCGACTGTTTTGAGTGGTTAAAAGAAGGTCATGAGCAATATGAGCTGATCTTTATTGACCCACCAACCTTCTCAAACTCGAAGAAGTTCTACGGTACCTTTGATGTACAACGCGACCATTTATCCTTGCTCAAACGCGCGATGAACCGTTTAACCACGGACGGTACTTTGTACTTCTCAAACAACTACCGTGGTTTTGAAATGGACGAAGAAATTTTGGCGTTCTTTGATGTCGAAGAAATCACCCAAGAGACGATTGGGCCAGATTTCAAGCGCAATCAGAAAATTCACCGTGCTTGGAAAATTACCCACCCAAAAAACTAATGCACTGAAGATGAAATACCAGCAGCTCTTTCATCTTCGCTAAATTTTGCATTAGACAATTTTCAGATATAAAAAAGGGACGAAATACGTCCCTTTTATTATGTTAGATCATCATATTTTGCATTATTCAGTCAGGAAATTGGTTTGCCCATATTTGTAATCAACTGACATTTTCATGACATTCCCTTCACGTTTCACCTGCCCTGAACTCTGCATCGTCGAAAGCATGCTTTCGATCTCTTGATCAGACATGCTGATGCCTCCTTTTTGCAGATAATTATTCATGATGCGCGAGATCATATTTTTATCAAACTGAATATCTGCTTTGTATTCCATTAAACTCGGCATCATTTTCACCATACCCATCACCGTCGATTGATGACTCGGCATAATACGCCCCGTCACACTCGCTTGTGCAACCCCTTCCCCGATAGCAAATTGGTTCTCTTTGGATTCAAAACGGAAACCTTCATTGATCACTGCCAATAAAGCAGGCTCCATATCTTTTTCCACGGCCTCTTTTGCCAAACAACTGTTTTCACTTTTCGCCAAAATATCAAACAGCGTCTGTAATTTCTGTCGGTTTATATCGAGTACATTAAAATTAAACTGTACGTTTTGGACAGCGGGCGCTGAAGGCATTTTCATTTCATCTAGACGCAATAACATTTCAGTGTTTACAACTCGGTCTGTCAGTTCACTTTGTGTTTCTATACTAAAATTCTTTAGTTCGGCATTGATCGGTTTATTGATATCTCGATCTGACATTTTCAGTAGATCCATCTTAATTTTGGTTTCACCCGCCTCAAGATACTCACCATTCAGCCCTTGGTTACTTTCTAGCTTTAGCCCCACCATTTGCAAATGTATATTTGGATCGGTGACTGTGAGATTCGGAATTTCAAGCTGTAAATCCAGTATCTTTAACTGTTGTTCGATCGGTTTTGCCCGAAACTTTAATGTCATCGGATCTAATCTAGACTGGAGTTGAGCCTCATTGCGGGTAATCACTGGCGTAGTCAAGGTACTATTCAAAGTACCCAACCAATTCACTTTGCTTTGTACTTTAAGTGGTTCCTTCAACAAAGACTGAAGTGCGCCAGGTGCTTGCATAATATTAATATCTGAACGAATCGCATATCCATTCCAACTCCGTTGAATATGATCCTGCCCCTTCAATTGGATCACTTCTTTCGGTTTACATGGGTCTAGTACTAATTCAGCGGTCCAGTTCGCACTGCCATTTAAAGCACCCATTTGAAATTGTTGATATTGCAACTTTAAATCATTCGACTGTTTGGTGCTGTGTTGATAATAAGCCTTCAAACTTTTATCCGCATAAAGATTACCCCCTACTGCGACCACAGCAAGCGTAAGTACGCCTCCAATACCCCACTTCAATTGAGTCATTTCTTCTATCTCAAGTTGTTTGTTTTTTATTAAAATAAATTATAAAGAGAATCTTCAAATAAAGATAATTGTTTTGCAAATAAATCACTTAGATGCCACACCCATCACATAAATGTGAAAACTTAGGTCACATTTTGGCTTAAAAATGTCATCTTTTAACATTTCTATCCCGCAATAAAAAACCCAGCCGAAGCTGGGTTTTTAGTTTCAATGAATCATTTACACAATTAACTCATTTTCACTTTGTCAAAGCTCAACTGACCATCTTGTGCAGTGATCATAATATTGTCTCCAGCCACATAGTAACCCGACAATATTTTTTGAGCTAAGTTGTTTTCAACCTGTTGCTGGATGGCACGTTTCAATGGGCGAGCACCGTAAACTGGGTCAAAACCAGCGTCAATCAATAAGTCAAAGGCTTGATCATCCACCGTTAAGCGCATATCTTTTTCAACCAAACGATCACGTAAACGATCCAATTGGATATCGGCAATACCACGAATTTGCGCTTTTTTGAGTGAATGGAAAACCACTAACTCATCAATACGGTTGATAAACTCTGGACGGAAATGTTGCGCCACGGCATTCATCACCACTGCTCGAACTTCTTCATCCAAAGGATTATCACCCAACTCACGCACATCACTCGAACCTAAATTCGATGTCATGACGATCACAGTATTTTTAAAGTCAACCACGCGACCTTGCGAATCCGTTAAGCGACCATCATCCAACACTTGGAGCAAGATGTTAAACACATCAGGATGTGCTTTTTCCACTTCATCGAACAGCACGACACTATACGGTTTACGACGTACAGCTTCGGTTAACACACCACCTTCTTCGTAGCCAACATAACCAGGAGGTGCACCCACCAAACGGCTGACAGAGTGTTTTTCCATAAACTCGGACATGTCGATACGAATCATGGCATCGTCACTATCAAACAAGAAGTTTGCCAGTGCTTTGGTCAACTCTGTTTTACCAACACCAGTTGGGCCCAAGAATAAGAACGAGCCGCTCGGTCGGTTCGGGTCAGACAAGCCCGCACGCGAACGACGAACCGCATTAGATACTGCAACCACAGCATCATCCTGCCCGACGACACGGTTATGTAAGAACTCTTCCATATGGAGAAGTTTCTCACGTTCACCTTGCATCATTTTAGCCACTGGAATGCCCGTAGCAGCACTAACGACTTCTGCAATTTCATTGTCAGTGACTTTGTTACGCAGTAGTTTTGGCTCTTCTTTTTCCTCAACGACTTCTTCTTCATTGAGACGTTTTTCCAGCTCTGGAATCACACCATACTGAAGACGCGACATTTCACCCAAGTCGTTTTCACGCTGCGCTTTTTGCAACGCAATACGCGCCTGATCTAATTCAGCTTGAACTTGTTTGGTGCCTTCAACTAAGGTTTTTTCAGCTTTCCAAACTTCTTCTAGATCATTGTATTCGTGTTGAACTTCACTGATTTGCTTTTCAAGATGAGCGACTTCCGCACGACTACCTGCATCTTCATCTTTTTTCACTGCTTCAAGTTGCAGTTTCAATTGAATCAAACGACGCTCAAGTTTATCCAAAGCTTCTGGCTTAGAGTCCAGCTCCATTTTGATACGAGAAGCCGCTTCATCAATCAAATCAATCGCTTTATCAGGCAATTGACGGTCGGTGATATAACGATGTGACATTTTCGCTGCTGCAATGATGGCAGAGTCTAAAATTTTCACACCATGGTGCACTTCGTAGCGCTCTTTCAAACCACGTAAAATCGCAATGGTGTCTTCCACACTCGGCTCATCGACCAACACTTTTTGGAAACGACGCTCTAGTGCAGCATCTTTTTCAATGAATTGGCGATATTCATCTAATGTTGTTGCACCAACACAGCGTAACTCACCACGTGCCAGAGCAGGTTTGAGCATATTGCCTGCATCCATCGCACCATCGCCTTTACCTGCGCCTACCAGCGTATGTAATTCGTCGATGAACAAAATGACTTCACCATCCTGTTTAGACAAATCTTTCAGTACTGCTTTTAAGCGCTCTTCAAACTCGCCGCGGTATTTAGCACCTGCAAGCAATGAACCCAAATCTAAGGATAAAACACGTTTACCTTGTAAGCTTTCAGGCACTTCACGGTTAATAATCCGCTGTGCTAAGCCCTCAACAATGGCTGTTTTACCCACCCCTGGTTCACCAATCAACACGGGGTTATTTTTGGTACGACGCGACAAAACTTGAATGGTACGACGAATTTCGTCATCACGCCCAATCACAGGATCTAACTTACCTGCAAGTGCGCGTTCAGTTAAATCAATGGTGTATTTATTCAGAGAATCACGTTGATCTTCATGATTGTTGCTCATGACTTTCTCATCACCTCGAATTTTTAAAATGACTTTGCGTAAGCTGTCTGCTTGTACGCCCACGCTGTTGAGTAGCGTTTTAGTTGCCCCCACTTCGGCCAAGGCTTGCATCACCCAATCGGTAGACAAAAACTCATCACCTGCTTTTTGCGCGAAGCTATCTGCCAAATTCAGTGCTTTGACTGCCTCTGAACTTAAGTTGACGTCTCCTGTAGGATTTGTCAGTGTTGGTGCATCAGCTAGCGCTTGTTTTAATTTGCTTTGTAAAGCAGGTAAATTGGCACCCGCTTGCTGCAACAAACTCAGATTAGAGGTTTCTTCTAACAATGTTGATAAGATATGAATACCTTCAATTGCGGTATGGTCTTTCCCCACTGCAAGTGATTGAGCATCTGAGAGAGCTTGCTGTAAGCGGTTTGTGAATTTTTCAAATCGCATTCTTGTTTTCCTCACAACAAATTTCGAACTTGATGGATATATGGGAACAATTGCTCAAAATTCAATTCAAATTTAATTAATTTTTCTACATTTTAACTTATTTTTCATTAGTTTATCTTAAGAATAAACTCATAAGACTCGGTTATAAGATGGGTCTTATCCGCCTTATTTTCAAGCGCCAACCTAGATTATTTATGTATTAAAGACCACGACGACCTATCAATCCGTGACAACCAAAATCATTTGATCAATTATTAATCAAACAAGCAACGCATTTTTCTATTTATTCGTGTGATGAATTGTGTCCCAGTTTACGGAATCAAAACAAAAGCGTGAAGCATGAAAAAGGCCGATCACTAGATCAGCCTCAAATGACTTAAAAGTCAGCGTTTAATTTGCTTCAATAATCTCAAAATCATGGGTAATTTCAACCCCACCATCCATCAACATTTTGCTCGCAGAACAGTACTTTTCTGCCGATAATTCCACAGCTTTTGCGACTTGTTTTTCCTTCACCGCATGACCCGTAATCACGAAATGTAAGTGGATTTTTGTGAACACTGCAGGGATGCTATCTGCCCGCTCTGCCTTGAGTTCACAGCGTACATCGCTAATTTCTTGGCGTGATTTTTTAAGTATGGTTACGATGTCAAAAGAAGCGCAACCACCCAGCCCTGTCAGGATCAATTCCATTGGTCTTGGACCACGGTTTTCACCCCCATATTCTGGCGATCCATCCATGATAACACTGTGACCACTTTGAGTTTTTGCTTCGAAAGCAACATTCTCTAACCAATGAACAGTTGTTTGCATTGCAAGTACCTAAAAAAAGCTATAGATTGACGAAGTGACTGTACACTAACATAAATTGAGTTGATAAGGAATTTCAGCTCTGACTGTGTGACAAGTTCACCCTAGGTCTGTGCGATCTATATTTTATCCATTTTCGGAACCGTTAGCATGACTTCAAGCTTTTCACAATTAAGCACTGATGCGCTGTCTCCAGGTCAACTCCCCGAGTCAGTCAAAGCATTATTAAAACGCGCATATATTAATCGTTATCCTAAGCGTACCACCATCGTAGATGCAGGCTCAGAATCTAAATCTTTATATTTGATTTTAAAAGGTTCGGTCTCCATTATTCTGCGTGAAGACGATGAACGTGAAATCGTGGTCGCTTATTTAAATGCGGGTGATTTTTTTGGGGAAATGGGTCTATTCGAAGCAAACTCACAACGTACTGCAGAAGTGCGTACCCGTGATGTCTGCGAAATTGCTGAAGTGACTTATGAAAACTTCCATGAGCTCAGCAAACAATACCCTGACCTAAGCTATGCAGTATTTGCACAGCTAGTTCGCCGTTTAAAAAATACCACTCGTAAAGTGACTGACCTTGCATTTATCGACGTTTCAGGTCGTATTGCACGTTGCCTAATCGACTTATCTTCGCAACCTGAAGCGATGATTTTACCAAATGGCCGCCAAATTCGTATTACGCGTCAAGAGATTGGACGTATTGTCGGTTGTTCACGTGAAATGGTTGGTCGTGTTTTGAAAACACTCGAAGAGCAAGGCATGATCGAAACTGATGGTAAAGCCATCTTAATTTTTGATGCCTCTTTAGAAGAGTCAAAAGCGAATGCTGATGACTATGAAGACGAAGAATAAGACTTTTCTCCATAGCTGATACAGCCAAAAGCAAATCTTAGGATTTGCTTTTTTTTATGTCTTTAAATCTGCTTCTGCTTTGACAAAATCATGACAAACTTTGTAAAAATAGTGATTTAACCTACTGGGCATAACTGTTTAACCTAATTCGACCGAAAAAACGCAGTCCATAAAAGGAAATGTTGAATGCAATTTAAACCCTTAGCCAATACAGGCATTTTGGTCCCTGAAATTTGTCTCGGCACCATGACCTTTGGTGAGCAAAACACTCAAGCTGAAGCCTTTGAACAACTTGATTATGCTTTAGCGCAAGGCATTAACTTTTGGGACACTGCTGAAATGTACCCTGTTCCTCCAAAACCTGAAACCCAAGGTGCAACCGAAAGTATTATTGGCCAATGGATTGCCCAGCGCGGCGGTCGAGACAAGCTATTTTTAGCCTCTAAAATTGCGGGGCCATCTCAAGGTGGTAGTCATATTCGTGATGGACAGACTCGTTTTAATGCAAGCGACATTTCTTCTGCCCTAGATGGCAACCTAAAGCGTTTACAGACCGATTATATTGATTTATATCAGCTACACTGGCCACAACGCCCAACCAACTTTTTTGGCAAATTAGGCTATGAAAACAGTGAAGCCCAAAACACGCAAACCGTGACCTCTTTACAAGAAACACTACAAGCATTAGAAGCAGAGATTCAAAAAGGGCGTATTCGTTATATTGGTTTATCTAATGAAACACCATGGGGCACCATGAAGTTTCTACAAATTGCAGAGCAGCTTGGTCTATCTAAATTTGTCAGTGTGCAGAACCCATATAGCCTATTGAACCGTACTTATGAAATTGGCATGTCAGAAATTGCGAAATATGAAGACGTTGGTTTACTCGCTTACTCCCCACTCGCTTTTGGCTATCTCACAGGTAAATTCCGCAATGGTGCACGCCCAGCGAATGCTCGCGTGACGCTTTTCAGCCGCTTTAGTCGTTATAGCAACCCAGAGAGTGAATGGGCAACAGAACAGTATGCACAGCTGGCTGAACATCACGGTTTAACGCCGACGCAACTGGCTTTAGCCTTCATCAAGCAGCAGTTTTTTGTGACCAGTACGATTATTGGTGCGACCAACTTAGACCAGTTGAAAGAAAATATCCAAGCCTTTGAGATAGATTTATCGGAAGAAGTTTTACAGGGTATTCAAGCTATCCATCAGCAACAACCTAATCCTGCGCCATAGATATTTCTTAGTTAGCTGTTCAGGTGAAACACGACTTCACCTGTCACAAATAATTTATACTTTTCAAAATCATCAACTGACATTAAAAAAGGACGCCTTAGCGTCCTTTTTTACTCAAAGATAAATTAACGTCTTTGATTATAAACCGCTTGAGCAGCAGCTAAATTCTTACGCATTGCTTCAATACGTTGACTATTTGATGGGTGTGTCGACAGGAATGAAGAACCGCCTGCTCCATCAAGCTTATTCATTTTTTCCCACAGACTAATTGCGGCTTGAGGGTTATAGCCTGCTTTAGCCATCAACATTAAACCACCTTGGTCTGCACGACTTTCTAAGCTACGTGAGTAAGGCAAACCAATACCAATTTGACTACCTAGCTGCGCTGCTGCTGAACCTGTTTGACCTACACCTGCCGCACTTAAACCAATACCCAATGCCAAATCCGTTAATGCCTGCGCACCCACTTTACTCTTCGAGTGCTCTTCTAAAGCATGCACCATCTCATGTCCCATCACCGCTGCAATTTCAGCATCCGTTAGGTTCAATTTATCTACAATACCTGTGTAGAATACTACCTTACCACCAGGTGCAACATAGGCGTTGACCTGATTTGACTTAAGTACTGCCAACTGCCAGTCAAATTTCGTTCCAGTTTGGTTCATTTGATCGGCATATGGCTTCAAGCGATTGAATACACCATAAATACGCTTATAGGTCGTAGATGAGGTATCTAAGGTCTTTGTGCTTCGCGCTTCATTCACTGTTTTGTTGAAGCCTTGGGTTGCTGCTGCATTTAATGTTGCAGTGTCTGCACCTGCCACTTCCGCAAAAGTTGCACAACCTGAAATGGTAACCACACTTGCTGCACACAAACTCATTAATATTTTATTTTTCATTATTGCTTAACTCCATCCATCTCAAAGCATTTTACATAATGTGCTGAATTATATTGAATAGATTTAAAGTGTTAAATATCATCACCGCGTTTTATCATAGCAATTATGTAAAAATATCTTCACAATTAAGTACAATAAGCCAAATTTCAGCGGTAAAGCCTTATCTACACGCCACCTTAAACCTAGTTACATAAACTGAATTAAAAGCCAATAAACCAAACACAGGATATTTAAACCCAAATACAGGTGGCTTAAAGGTTCAATTTTTTCCTCAAGGGTCGCACTTTTACGCTTTGCAAACAGAAATGCATTTTGGAGCAGAATGATCGGCACCAAGATACAAGCAATAATCACAGACAATCCAATGAGCGCACTATAAATCACGTCTGGATCGGTGGTTTGCCCTTGAATAATCATCATCGCGATTGTTGGCGCACCACCCATAGCAAAAAGTAGTGAGTAAAAAATAGTTCCCGCGATATTCTTTTGCATCCTGCCTGCTCATCTGTTTATTGTGCATTTTATTCTAACAAGCACTTATACACTATGTCGTGCTTATTCATGCAACTTTAGTCGGGAAAATCATTCCAGCTCAGCAGCTTAAATCAATATCTGTAACGCTCATTGTACAGATGGATCGCACAAATAAAAAACCCTGTACGAGACAGGGTTTTTTACTCAATGCTTTATCGTTTAAGCGTCAAATGGATGACGTAAAACAATCGTTTCTTCACGGTCTGGACCTGTAGAAATGATATCGATTGGGCATTCGATTAATTGTTCAATGCGTTTTACATAGTTGATCGCTGCTTGTGGCAATTGATCCATTGATTTCGCACCAAACGTAGACTCAGACCAACCTGGCATTGTTTCGTAAATTGGTTTTAAAGTTTCAAATGCAAGCGCATCAGAAGAACCAACACAACCAGAATCCGCTGCTTCGTAACCTACGCAGATTTTCACTTCTTCTAAACCGTCAAGAACATCAAGCTTAGTTAAGCAAATACCTGAAAGTGAGTTTACGTCTACAGAACGACGAAGGATTTCAGCATCGAACCAACCACAACGACGTTGGCGACCTGTAGAGGCACCAAATTCAGAACCTACAGTCCCTAAGTGCTTACCAATCGCATCACCTACGTCATTTGCAGCGTCATAAACCAACTCAGTTGGGAACGGACCTGCACCTACACGTGTTGTGTATGCTTTGGTAATACCCAATACATAGTCAAGATGTAATGGACCCAAACCAGAACCTGAGCTTACGCCACCAGCAGTCGTGTTTGAAGACGTTACATACGGATATGTACCATGGTCAACATCTAGAAGTGAACCTTGAGCACCTTCAAACATGATGTTGTCACCGTTTTTACGGTAATTATGCAGCTCTGTAGTGACATCAATCACAAGTGGTGCAACCACTTCACGCCATTGATCACACAGCGCAAGTACATCTTCTAATTTAACTGCTTCTACGCCGTAGAATTGTGTTAATTGGAAGTTATGGTACTCAAGAAGTTCAGTTAACTGAGCTTTAAGATGCTCGCCACCACGAACCAAGTCTGCAACACGAATTGCACGGCGTGCAACTTTGTCTTCATATGCAGGACCAATACCACGACCAGTGGTACCAATTTTTGCATTACCACGCTTGATTTCACGCGCTTGGTCAAGAGCAATATGATTTGGCAAAATCAGTGGGCAGTTCGGAGAAATACGTAGACGTTCTTTAACTGGCACACCTTCTTTTTCAAGAATGTCCATCTCTTTGATGAGCGCTTCAGGAGAAAGCACCACACCATTACCAATTAAGCACAGTACGTTTTCACGTAAAATACCAGATGGAATGAGGTGTAATACAGTTTTCTTACCACCAACGACAAGTGTATGACCTGCGTTATGTCCGCCTTGATAACGAACGACCGCAGCCGCTTGATCTGTGAGCAGGTCGACGATTTTACCTTTACCTTCGTCGCCCCATTGGGTACCGAGTACCACAACATTCTTGCCCATAATAGCCTCATTGCATCATGCTGTTAAAATTGATGAACTTCTCAGGTTTTAGCTTACCTGAAGAAGTGATTAAATTTGTTCTACAGTCCATTGACCTGCAACATTCACCAACTGGTGCGTTGCATATGGAAGCGTAGTTAAATCATCCTGCCCCAAAAGTTGAATCACACTCATACCTTGAGCACGCGTGTGTTCAATCGCTTGGATCAAATCTGTTTGGGTACCTTTGGGTGCAACCACAAGACTGTTTTGCTGAAAACGACCTGCACTGAGTGCATATAAGTCACAACTAAAGCCAGTTGCTGGACGTGCACGCCCAAAGTGCTCACCAATCCCGTCATAGCGTCCACCTTGTGCCAATGGCGCAGCACGGTTTGGTGCGTAAACGGCATACATTAAGCCCGTATGGTAGTGATATGAGCGTAGCTCAACCACATCAATACCCATCTGAAGATTTGGCCAACGTGCTTGAATCTCAGATTGTGTAGTTTTTAATGCATCAAAAGCGTGCTTAAATTCTGCATCGGCAATGACTTCTGCACTTAAATGCGTTTGCAAGGCAGCTAAGTCACTTGCATAACGACCTAAAGTATAAAAGTCAGCACCAAAGTTTAAATCTTGGGTAAATTCAGCCAATTCTGGCAGAGCTTTACGTTGGTATAAATCAGAGAGTTGGCGTTCAGTCGCTTTGTTTAAACCCGCAACCTTCACCATACTACGGAATAAGCCCACGTGGCCTAAATCCAAATGGATACCGTCTGCAAAACCTGTTTTTTCAAGCAGGCTGATCATCACATCAATCAGTTCCACATCGGCATCAATGCTGTCTGAACCAAATAGCTCAGCACCTAACTGCAAAGGTGTACGCGTGGTATTAAAGCCTTGTGGTTTGGTATGTAGGACTGTTCCTGCATAGCAATAACGAGCAACACCTTCAACTGGATGTACATGCGCATCAATACGAGCCACTTGTGGTGTCATATCGGCACGCACACCAAGCAAACGACCAGAAAGCTGATCAATCACTTTAAAAGTGGCTAAGTCTAAATCTTGATTCGATTCTGAAAGAGAAGATAACGATTCGATGTATTCAATGAATGGCGTGTACACCAACTGATAACCTCGATTTGCGAGGAAATCTAATGCTTGACGACGCAAAGTTTCAATCACTTGCGCCTGTTCTGGTAGTACATCAGCTACACCATCAGGTAATAACCATGTCTCTGAAATGGGCATGTTGTAAACCTAAAATCTTGTCTGCGCGGAACGAATCCGCATAAAAAAATCGGGGCACACCCGATTTCTCTTAGTCTATCACGATACAATGTGCTGTGCATTAGACAATTTCGGAAAATTTAATTTATCGTTTCGATGTCATCGTTAACAAGTTTATACATTCTGACCGATTTTGAGCGAGCCATTCAAAACATGTCTTTAGACAATGCCCAAGTATCATAATCAATAATATTAACTCATCCTAGTGCTCCGCACAGATTGGAAAAATTCATATAAGACTTTGTTTTATATTTTATTTCCAATTATATCGACACTTGCACAAAAGGCACATTCTTTTATACTTCAGCTCAATTTGACAGCAAAAATAAATACAACGGCGCTATACAGATAGCACTTTTAATCACATATTTTTTACTTGGGGAAAGTTCGATGGAAATGCACAGCAACTTATATTACAAGCATGCAGATGCTCAAATCATGTCAAAGTTAGACCGATTATTTCAAGAACATCGCGGCGATGCGAGTCAATTTTCAGCTTTAGTCTGTGACATCAATCCAGAACATGGTGCTGAACTGGCCAAAGATATTTTAAATACCGTCGATAATATCGAGTTTGACTTGGGTCCTGAATCGCTATACTCCCTCGCGGGTTATTCCATCGCACACTTTGTCCATGGTTCATCAGGTGATGAGTTCATGGAAGCGATTTTATTCTTCCTGAAAGCCTTGCTTCCAGACATCCATGCGCAAGCATGGGGTTGCGGTGATGATGATCCTTGGGAGTTTTGGTTCAAATTTGAAGGTGATGAACTGGTTCGTGAAGATGATGAACCTCTAAATGACCCTGAAGAAGATGAAGAAATTAAAGCCAGTATTTATGCATGGTGGCACGCAGATCTGCCTAAAGAAATTAAAGAAGGCTTTTTAAACGAAAAGTCATAACATCCTAATCAGCATGACTAGAGTACAAGTCCTATTTTTTAGTCATGCTGTCACATTCACGGGCGATTTAGCTATCAACTTTTGAGTTACCAAATCGGCAATTCTGTGGTTTGTTTGATATTTTGCAATGGAATTTCTGTTTTAATACTTTGTATATTGGGGATTTTATTTAGACGATGGATTTGAAACTGTCGATAGGCGTCTAAGTCTGCAACCACAATACGTAAAAAGAAATCACAATCCCCTGCCATTAAATGACACTCGACCACTTCAGGAACTTCACGAATCGATTCAACAAATTGGTTCACCGTTTGCGGATCCTGACTTTTTAGCCAAATGCGTGCAAACACGGTCAAACGCAGATTCACCTTAGCAGGATCTACCAAAGCCACATAAGCCCGAATAATCCCGTCTTCTTCCAGCTGTTTTACTCGCCTTAAACACGGTGAGGCAGACAGTCCAATGCGCTGAGCCAACTCATTATTTTGAAGTTTTCCGTCGGTTTGTAGTACTTGCAATATCCGCTTATCTGTTTGATCCATAAATCCCACCCTTAAAGCATAATCTTGCTCATATTTAAGCAATCGCAGCATATTATTCCAAACAAGCTCTATATTAAGCTAAATAAAGCAAAAAATATCTTCGGAAAAAGCCTAAACTTATTCACCTACTGCACCAAAACCTAGCACGCATAGGCGATTTAAAATGTTCTCCCTTAGAAATACGACTCAAGAACTCAATGACTCTACAGATTACGTCGAGTTTAAACGCGGTATTAAAACATCTATCCCCATGCTGCTGGGCATTATTCCTTTTGCTTTGGTCTTAGGAACACAAGCCACTCAAAAAGGCTTTAGCCATTTAGAAGTTCCATTATTTACTGGTCTAAACTTTGCGGGCGGTTCCGAGTTTGCAGTGCTCGAGGTTTGGACCAATCCACCAAATTTTCTCGTTTTAATTTTCATTACTTTTCTAGTTAATAGCCGTCATTTACTCATGGGTGCAAGTCTCGTGCCCTATTTACGCCATTTGCCTAATCGACAGGTTTTCCCTGCCCTGTTTTTCATGTGTGATGAAAGTTGGGCCGCAGCTCTTGCCGATGCAGAACAAAAGAAAAGATTTGGGCTACAACAGGCCTTTAGCATGTCCTACTACGCAGGTATCTGTTTTGCCCTGTACTTGATGTGGGTCAGTTTTACCAGCTTAGGTGCCATTCTTGGTCCTTTGTTAGGCGATGTTCACCGTTATGGATTTGATATGGCCTTTGCTGCAGTATTTTTGGTTTTACTGCGTGGTATGTGGAAAGGATTCAGTGCAGCACGCCCTTGGCTTATCAGTCTAATCAGTGCGGCCATTGCTTATTTATATTTACCGACGGGTTGGTATGTGCCTATTGGGGCAATCTGTGGCATCGCCTCTGCTTTCTTATTTATTCAGGAGGATGAGCTATGATCCACAGCACTACACTTGTCGCAATTTTATTGGTCGCAGCCACCACTTATCTGACGCGTATATTGGGCTATGTTTTGCTGAAAAATAAAACTTTAAGCAACAAACAACGAAAGATTTTGGAAGTTGTGCCGGGCTGCGTACTTATTTCAGTAATTGCACCTTATTTTGTCAAAGACAATGTCGCAGACCTACTCGCCATTGCCATCACTTTACTTGCAGCTTCACGCTTTTCACTCTTACCAACCGTTGTGATTAGTATGCTGAGCGCAGCATTATTACGTACCGTGCTCATCTAAACTTAATTTTTAGCGTTCATGCTGTACAGCTTTAGCGAGAATATTCACCAACTCAGCGTTTTGTAGCTCAACTTTTTGCAACTTAGAAGTGGTCTGCTCGATCACTTCCTGTTGAACATGCATCTTTTTTGCAAGATCTTGCATAATTTCCAAGGTCTTTTTTAAGTTTTCTTCAAGATGATGTACTTTTTCTTGCAGTTGATTCTGCTGTACGCTTGGATCGGTTTTATCTGCCTGATTTTTAAATTGAAACCAAATTAAAAATACGACAGCGACCGCCAACAGCAAAATAAATCCCCAAATTAAGATCAACATAAGCACCGCTCTACATTATTTTCGTTTATAGATTCATGATAACCACAAGTCTGTATTCGGTCTATGCCTATCATCTTGTTTTCAGAGTAAAAGATGCTTAAAAATAAAGACCTTTAGGTAGTTGACGCACTAAAAGATTCACACAAATCTAATAAGCGGTTTGCATAGCCCCATTCATTGTCATACCACGCAAAGACTTTAGCTTGATGCCCCACCACCATGGTTTGCGTTAAATCAACAATAAGTGAATAGGGTGAATGGTTAAAATCTGAAGATACCAAAGGTTCATCCGTCACATCCATAATTTCACGGTAGTCTGACTTCGCCGCCTGAATCAGCACTTCATTAATTTTATGGTCGGTAATCGGTGTTTGCGAAATAAAAGTTAAATCAATTGCCGCCACATTAATGGTTGGCACACGAATCGAATAACCATCGATACGATCGGCCATTTTTGGCATAACTTGTTTTAAAGCACCGAGGGCTGACGATGTGGTGGGAATAATATTTTGACCTGAAGCACGGGCACGTCTTAAATCACGATGCGCATGATCTAATACAGACTGATCGGCAGTCACTGCATGAATTTCGGTCATGAGCGCGGTATCAATCCCAAAAGCATCATCAATGATTTTAACCAAAGGCACTAAGGCCTGCGTGGTACATGACACACTGGAAATGATTTGGTCACTCACTTTGACCTCATGGTGATTCACCCCATACACAATTGCAGCATCAACCGAATCAAAAGGTGCTGCACCAATAATCACGCGCTTTGCACCTGCGCTGATATGCCCTGTTGCCGCTTCACGCGAGCGAAATAAACCTGTGCACTCTAGAACCACGTCGACATTGAGACTTGCCCAAGGTAAATCCTGCGGGTTTGCCTGACACAATACTTCAACTTTGAGCTGCGCTTGATCTTTAGAAAGATGTAAATAAATCCTTTCATTTTCATAACTTAAATCGACTTTGCCCGGAAATCGCCCATGCGTGGTGTCATATTTAAATAAATGCAATAAGGTTTCTACATCTGCTACATCATTTACTGCGACGATTTCAAACTGAAAGTTCTTTGGATTTTCAAACCAAGCGCGTAGTACATTACGTCCGATTCGACCAAATCCATTTATCGCCACTCGTTGCATGACTTGCCCTTATTTATAAAATGATGAAAGATAAAGCAGGCCTATATTAATGGATTTATATAGGTTTGGTTAAGCTTTCTTTTTCTATCCCCCATCAGTGAAGATGATGAATATGAACCCTTAAGTCATAAATTGACCAGCCTGACAACCTCGCACTAATCAACTCATTTCCATGAAATGATATAAATATCCAACAATAACAAGCAAAATCTTAGAACCATCGAATACATAGAAATGTCATCAATTCGCCTTAAAGTGATTGGTGCAACATCCTTTTTCCGTTATAATTTGGCGTTTTAAAATTTTTAAGCCAGTATCTGAAGTCAGCGTATTTAGAATAAGACTTTCTTCAGCTACTATTAGCCAAATCGAAATTATGGAGTGACTTGGTTGTGAGTACTCGTTTTATGACATCAGCTGAAATTCGCGAAGCTTTTTTAAGCTACTTTGAATCGCAAGGGCATACACGTGTCGCGTCGAGTTCTCTAGTTCCCGCCAACGACCCTACTTTGTTGTTTACCAACGCGGGTATGAACCAATTTAAAGATTGTTTCTTAGGCCTAGAAAAACGTGATTATGTACGTGCGGTGTCTTCACAAAAATGTGTCCGCGCAGGTGGTAAACACAACGACTTAGACAATGTCGGTTATACCGCACGTCACCATACCTTCTTTGAAATGTTAGGTAACTTCTCATTTGGCGACTACTTCAAACGTGATGCGATCAAATTTGCATGGGATTTTCTAACAGGTGAAGCTTGGTTAGCGCTGCCTAAAGACAAACTCTATGCAACGGTTTACCACACTGACGACGAAGCATTTGACATCTGGAACAAAGAAATTGGTTTAGATGCATCTCGTATTATCCGTATTGGCGACAACAAAGGTGGCCAATACGCATCAGATAATTTCTGGGCAATGGGTGATACAGGTCCATGTGGTCCATGTTCTGAAATCTTCTTTGACCATGGCGACCATATTTGGGGTGGCTTACCAGGCACACCTGAAGAAGATGGCGACCGTTTCATTGAAATTTGGAACAACGTTTTCATGCAGTTTAACCGTACTGCAGATGGCGTATTACACCCTCTTCCGGCGCCTTCTGTGGATACAGGTATGGGCTTAGAGCGTATTTCTGCTGTTTTACAACACGTTAACTCAAACTACGAAATTGACCTGTTTCAACACTTACTCAAAGCAGCCGCTGAAATTATTGGTTTAGATACCGCTGCACATGAAGCAGAAGCTAGCGAAAAAGGTACACCTGTTCAGTACCCTGCATCACTTAAAGTGGTTGCGGATCACGCACGTTCATGCTCATTCCTGATTGCTGATGGTGTAAACCCATCAAATGAAGGTCGTGGTTATGTACTACGTCGTATTATTCGTCGTGCAGTTCGTCATGGTAACAAGCTGGGTGCTACAGGTTCATTCTTCCATAAAATGTTGCAACCTTTAATTGAAGTGATGGGTCAAGCTTACCCAGAACTTGAAACGCAAAAAGTACGTATTGAAGCGCAATTGCTGAAAGAAGAAGAACAATTTGCTAAAACCTTAGAGCAAGGTTTGAAATTGCTTGAGGGTGAATTGGCTCAACTCAAAGGTTCAGTGATTCCAGGTGAAGTGGTTTTCAAACTGTATGATACTTACGGTTTCCCAACTGACCTGACTGCTGACATCGCTCGTGAACGTGATTTAACCATTGATGAAACCGGTTTTGAAGTTGAAATGGCTGCGCAACGTCAACGTGCACGCGATGCAGGTAAATTCGCAATTGACTACAACTCTGTTGTTAAAGTTGAAGGCGAAACTCAGTTTAACGGCTATGACGCAACGGTTGGTGAAGGTCAAATTATCGCGATCTATAAATATGGCGAACAAGTTGATGAAATCGTTGAAGGTGACGAAGCCCTCATCGTACTGAACCAAACCCCGTTCTATGCAGAAAGCGGCGGTCAAATTGGTGACACAGGTATTTTCAAAAATGACACAGGTATTTTTGAAGTCCAAGACACCAAGAAATCTGGCGGCGCTTTTGTACACCAAGGTATCGTGACTGTAGGTAGCATTAAGCTTGCTCAAAATGTTGAAGCAACAGTCAAAGCAGATATCCGCGCTGCAACTGCGCGTAACCACTCTGCAACTCACCTTTTGCATGCTGCACTACGTCAAATTTTAGGCGAACACGTACAACAAAAAGGCTCATTGGTTGCGTCAGACATCTTACGTTTTGACTTTGCCAACGATCAGCCCGTTTCGTTTGAACAACTTCAAGAAATTGAGCGTTTGGTCAATGCTGAAGTGATTGCAAATACAGCAGTAAGTACTGAACTTCTCGACATCGAATCTGCGAAAGCAAAAGGTGCGATGATGTTGTTCGGTGAAAAATATGGTGATGAAGTTCGTGTACTTTCAATGGGTTCAATCATTGAAGAGAAAAACTTCTCAATCGAGCTATGCGGTGGTATTCACGTTAAACGCACAGGCGACATTGGCTTGTTCAAAATCACTTCTGAAGGTGGTGTAGCTGCGGGTGTACGCCGTATTGAAGCGGTAACGGGTACCAAAGCCGTTGAAGTTGCTCAAAAAGCTGACCGTGATATCAATACCATAAACGGTTTATTAAAAGCTCAAAAAGACCAAACTTTAGAAAAAGTTGAAGCCTTAGTCGACACAGCATCAAGCTTGCAAAAACAGATTGAGCAACTCAATCAAAAACTTGCCAGCTTCCAAGCTGCTGAACTGCTTAGCCAAGTTCAAACGCTTGCAGGTCGTCAAACGCTAATCACGACTGTTCAAAACATGGATGCGAAATCACTTCGCAACCTACATGACGGTGTGAAATCAAAATTAGAAAATGCAGTCATCGTACTTGCTGGTGTTGAAGGTGACAAAGTTAGCCTGATCGCATCTGTAGCAAAAGACTTTACTGCTTCTATTAAAGCAGGTGACATCATCAAACATCTAGCAACTGAGCTTGGTGGTAAAGGTGGTGGCAAACCTGACTTAGCACAAGGTGGCGCGCCACTAAACGAGAAGTTTGCAACAGTGATGGCAGATTTAACTGCTTGGCTTGAAGCGAAATAAAACTTCACCTTTTGTGTAACTGACCCTGAATGATGCATTCAGGGTCATGGTTTATATGGAACAACTATGGCATTAATCGTTCAAAAATATGGCGGTACCTCTATGGGTACTCCAGAGCGCATTTTAAATGTTGCTCGTCGTGTAAAGCGTTGGCATGACCACGGCCACAAGGTTGTGGTGGTTGTATCAGCAATGAGTGGCGAAACCAATCGTCTGCTTGCTTTAGCGAAAGCCATTACCGAAACCCCTGACCCACGAGAATTAGACCAAATGGTTTCTACGGGTGAACAGGTAACGATTTCAATGTTAGCAATGGCGCTCAATTCTATTGGCGTCGAAGCTAAGTCACTTACAGGTCGCCAAGTCGGTATCAAGACGGACAATGCGTTTACCAAAGCACGTATCGAGTCAATTGATACCGATACCATGACTGCGCATTTAGATGCTGGTCGTGTGATCGTGGTTGCTGGTTTTCAAGGCTTCGATGCCGATGGCAACACCACCACCCTCGGCCGTGGCGGTTCAGATACTTCGGGTGTAGCACTTGCTGCGGCATTAAAAGCAGATGAATGCCAAATCTATACAGATGTAGATGGCGTTTATACCACTGACCCACGCGTTGCACCAAAAGCGAAAAAAGTAGACCGTATTTCATTTGAAGAAATGCTGGAAATGGCATCACTTGGTTCTAAAGTTCTACAAATTCGTTCGGTTGAATTTGCAGGAAAATACCAAGTGCCTTTACGCGTATTATCAAGTTTTGATAATGACGATGATGGCGCATTCGACGAAGACTTTAAAAAGAACGTCGGAACACTAATCACCACTGAGGCGGAAGACAACATGGAACAACCAATTATCTCTGGTATCGCATTTAACCGTGACGAAGCTAAACTTACGATTCTAGGTGTTCCTGATGAACCAGGTATTGCATCTAAAATTTTATCGCCTATTGGTAATGCCAACATTGAAGTGGATATGATTATCCAAAATGTTGAAGAAGATGGTACAACTGACTTCACTTTCACGGTAAACCGTGGCGAACTTGCAAAAGCAACAAAAATTCTTCAAGAAACTGCTCAAGCTATTGGTGCGCGCGAAGTTGCTACACGTGACGACATTGTTAAAGTCTCAATCGTAGGTGTAGGTATGCGCTCACATGCAGGTGTTGCAAGTAAAATGTTTACTGCCTTGGCTGATGAAGGCATCAACATTTTGATGATCTCAACTTCAGAAATCAAAATTTCTGTGATTATTGAAGAAAACTACTTAGAACTTGCTGTACGTTCTTTACACACTGCTTTCGGTTTAGACCGTGAACATGGTGAATCAAGCGCACGTGCTTAAGCAATCTTGCGAAAAACTTGTCATTGTCTGACAGTTTTTGCAAAAGACTACAAAAATCAGGGGCCACTATAGTTTTTTCTATAGTGGCTCTGTTATATTAAGCCCGAGGCTTTCTTAAATTTAGATGAATGTTATACCTAATGTCACTAGATATCTAAAAATTCAAGTGTCATGCGGTTGTATTAAACATTTGTTTAAATTTTTTTAAATACAAAAAATTATGTATTTTACTTTAGTACAACTGCAGGTTTAGCGTTTTGCAAGGAGATAAACATGCTGATTTTGACCCGACGCGTCGGTGAAACATTAATGATTGGGGATCAAGTAAGTGTTACTGTACTTGGTGTCAAAGGCAACCAAGTTCGTATTGGTGTCAATGCTCCCAAAGAAGTATCTGTACATCGTGAAGAGATTTATCAACGCATTCAGCATGAACGTGCAATGCATGAACATCTTCAACATCTTGATCAGGACTACCAGCCTGCATTTGAAGATGAAGGTGCACAGCAGAATAATTTCAATCGTTAAGATTGAAACATTCAGATATAAAGCGGCCCGATTGGCCGCTTTAAATTTTTATACAGTCTCTTTTTGCTCAAATGCCTCAATTACTTTCTTTACAGGCCCAAAACTACGACGATGCTCGTCAATGACCCCATGTTCAGCAATCGCCTCAAAATGCGCTTTGGTTGGATAACCTTTGTGTTTGGCAAAACCAAACTGAGGATATTTTCGGTCCATCTCAATCATTTGATGGTCACGTGTCACTTTGGCCAAAATACTCGCCGCTGAGATTTCAGCATGTAAAGCATCCCCGCCCACAATTGCCTCACAGCTCATACTCAAGCCTTGTGGAATTTTATTACCATCAACCAAGACATGTTCAGGCTGTATTGCAAGCTGTTCAACCGCGCGGCGCATCGCAAGCAAAGATGCTTGTAAAATGTTGATCTCATCAATTTCAGCAGCACTCGCCTCAGCAATCGCCCATGCTAATGCTTTTTCCTGAATTTCGACAAAAAGTTTTTCACGTTTTTTTTCAGTCAATTTTTTGGAATCATTCAACCCTTGTATTGGGTTATTGGGGTCTAGAATTACCGCAGCAGCGACCACTGAACCCACCAAAGGGCCGCGCCCTGCCTCATCTGCACCTGCAATTTGCATTTTCTACTCTCATAAAAAATGGCTGATAACAGCCATTCTAAAAATTTAACAATTTATTCGGCTTAGTTTAGCATTTCGGAGGCGCATGTGGCTGTTGTTTTTGTTGCGGCTAAAGTACCATAGGTTGCCTTTGCTTTGGGATCAATTGCCGCCAAAGCCAACTGCTCTTTAGACAATACTTTGGGAGAGTTATCACCTACACAGTTACATACTTCACGTTTTTTCTTTTGTTTTTGGTCTTCTGATAACAGCTTACTGCCCATGATCCATGTCGGATTAGTTTCGATTTCATCCATACATTTTGCATGTGAGGCCATTTTAATAGCCGAGATTCCATCATCATCTGAGCTAGATAAAGGATTCGACACACACGCGGAAAGCATAAGCGAGCCAAACAAACAGAGAATTAACTTATCATTTTTCATACAGATACACCCTTTGTTGTAAAAGAAATCAGGCTTAAATTGTTATTATTCACATCAATATAAAAGATAAACACCAAAAAGTACAAAAAAACCGCAAAGAAGCGAAGCATGTCCCCCACTTCTTTGATATATCACAACTTAATTCACCGCTTCAGCCACACATGCATTGATAGTTTTCGTCACAGCATTGCTAATAATAGTTGTACGCGCCGCAGGGTCAATGGCCGCTGTTGCCAGGTCGACAGCCGTAATATTTTGTGGGGCTTTCTCACTGACACAACCACAAATTTCGGTTTGAATATCGGTTTTTTGGTCAGCCGTCATAAATTTGGTTGCTGTTTTCCATGCTGGTAGATTATTCAACTCAGTCGTACATTTTGCATTAATGGCAATTTTAAGCGCTGCTGTACCCAGTTGTTGCGTGGTGGTCGTCGTATTGGTCGTTGCCATATCAGTCGTTGTACAAGCCGAAAGGATCAAAGCCAAAGGAGCAAGCACTGCAATCATTTTTTTCACGGATATATCCATTTATAACAGTTAAAGTGCGCGTATTTTGCCGAATCTTTGCTATTTACGGAAACACTATTTCCATACCATTTTAATATCTTTCGCTTATTACACAGTTTTAGATCAGTCATGCGCCATTGGTCTGTGCAGCGTTGCAGAATATCAACGCTATGTTGCATCTACTACATTTTTGACATATCTATAGCTCTATAAAATAGCGCAACATAAAAATGGATGTGAATCTAATGAACTTGGCAAATACCCATTACACGCGTACTGCTCAAATCCTGCATTGGCTCATGGCAATTATCTTTATTGCTGCTTGGCTGATTGGTTTTTATAGCGGAAACTTCCTCAGCTATGATGCTGATGGTAGCTTTAAAGGGGATGTCATTACCTTACATAAGAACATTGCAACCACGATTATTTTTCTGGTGGTGATTCGTATCTTTTGGCGCTATACCCACCCTGCACCCAAACTTCCAGACAGTATGTCACCGTTCATGCAAAAAATGGCACACCTCGGTCATTTGGCTTTATATTTCATTTTGTTGGCTTTGCCAATTACTGGCTGTTTATTTAGCTGGAGTGCTGGGCACCCTGCGCCTGTATTGTACCTTTTTGAAATTCCCCGTTTAGTACAAGACACCCCTGAATTACTCGCAATCGTAAAACCTTTACATATCTGGATTTCATGGGCTGCAGGATTGCTGTTAGTGGGTCATATTGCAGCAGCACTGAAACACCACTTTATTGATAAAGATAATGTGTTAAATAGCATGACCAAACAAGCAAAGTAAGACCAAGTTGAATTAGCCTAAAAGCATCAATCTGTTGCTTTTAGGACTTCATCCACCACACATCCTTTCAGCGTATTCAACACACCCTGTTGGACCACCTGTTTTTTGACTTGTTCATCAACCACTGCGCGCAACAAAGTTATTGCTGGAATATCCTTTAACGCATTTTCACCCACGCAACCACAGATTTGCGTTTGGAGCTGATTCTTTTTCTCTTCACCAAGCAATGCTGTACTGACTTTCCACAGCCTTGTCGCTTCAAGCTCGACACCGCACTGATACACCACCACTGGCTTTAGTAGTTTTTGCGTTAACCCAATATCCGTTTTGAGCAAATAAACTGCAAAGAGCACAAAAATAACCACAAGCAATGCAATGATTTTTTTCATATCGACCTCACATAAAAAAGACAGAGCGAACTCTGTCTTTAAAAGGACATTAGATTAAGCAATGGCTACAATTTCAGCCGCCCATTTTTGCTTCTCTTCTGCCGAAATAAACGACGCTTCAAAAGAGTTCAACGCCAATTGTTTTAGCTCAGCTGCTGTTAAGTCTAACGCATCTGTAATGGCAATAAAGTTATCATTCATATAACCACCAAAGTACGATGGATCGTCTGAATTTACTGTTACTTGCACACCTTGTTGCAACAAACGGCGGATATTGTGCTGTGCCATATCGTCAACGACACATAACTTTAAGTTACTGAGCGGACAAACGGTCAGTGGCATTTTCTCTGCGATCAAACGCTGCATTAATACAGGATCTTCTTCAGAACGCACACCGTGGTCAATACGATTCACTTTAAGCAAATCTAAAGCTTCCCACACATATTCTGCTGGACCTTCTTCACCCGCATGCGCAACCACTAAAAAGCCTGCTTCACGTGCTTTAGCAAAGACACGTTCAAACTTTGAAGGAGGATGCCCAACTTCGCTTGAGTCCAAGCCTACACCAATGATTTGATCTTTATACGGCAATGCCTGTGCTAAAGTTTCAAGGGCTGCTTCTTCACTTAAATGACGCAAGAAACACATAATCAAATGCGAACTAATGCCAAATTTTGCCTTGGCATCATCACATGCGCGTTGCAGACCATTAATCACTGTTTCAAAAGCAATACCGCGGTCAGTATGCGTTTGTGGATCAAAGAACATTTCGGTATGCACTACACGATCTTCGGCACATTTTTCAAAGTATGCCCAAGCCAAGTCATAAAAGTCTTGCTCATGAATCAGTACATTTGCACCTGCATAATAAATGTCTAAAAATGATTGTAGATTGTGAAAATTATAAGCCTGTTTCACTTCTTCAACCGACATATAAGGAATGTCTATTTGATTACGCTGTGCGATTGCAAACATGAGTTCTGGCTCAAATGTCCCTTCAATATGCACATGCAATTCAGCTTTTGGTAAAGCACGAATGAGCTCCAATTGACTCATATCTTTTCCTCTTTAAAAATAAAAAAGGGCGTAAACTGAGTTTACACCCTTATCACTATTTGATGAATTAGCCACCAAATAACGCGAATTTTAATGCCCAAAGCACAGCCACGATCCACACCATGTAAGGTACAGTCGCCGCTTTACCGGTGAACAATTTAACCAATGCATAGCTAATAAAGCCCATCGCAATACCATCTGCAATTGAGTAGGTAAATGGCATAAATACAATGGTTAAGAACGCAGGTACAGCTTCAGTAATATCATCCCAATCAATATGGGTAATCCCCTGAATCATCAACACACCAACAAATAACAATGCTGGAGCTGTTGCAAAACCAGGTACAGATTGAGCTAGAGGTGCTAAAAACAAACATAAGATAAATAACACACCGACCACAACTGCGGTTAAACCTGTACGGCCACCAGCAGCAACACCCGCAGACGACTCAATATATGGTGTCGTCGAAGATGTACCTAATGCTGCACCAGCAACAATTGCGGTTGAGTCTGCAAATAATGCTTTTTTCAAACGTGGAAGCTTGCCATCTTTCAGTAAGCCTGCACGGTGTGACACGCCAACCAATGTACCTGTTGAGTCAAATAAATCGACCAAGAAAAATACAAAGATGACACCCACTAAGCTTGCCGTAAATAGACCTTCAAAGTCCATTTGCATGAAAGTTGGAGCAATTGATGGAATCTCACCAACAACACCTTTAAACTCGCTTAAGCCCATTGCTGTTGAAATTGCAGTTAAAGCCAAGATGCTGATAATAATAGCACCACGCACTTTAAAGTGATGCAGTACAACCACCATCAAGAAGCCAAATAAAGCCAAAAGAACCGTCGGTTGCTTTAAGTCGCCCAATCCAACCAAAGTCGCTGGATTGTCCACAATAACGCCTGCATTTTTTAAAGCAATCAGCGCAAGGAATAAACCAATTCCGCCGCCAATCGCAAGCTTAAGCGACATTGGGATTGCATTCACAATGGCTTCACGGATCTTAAACATACTGATCGCAATGAACACCAAACCTGATACAAACACTGCAGCTAAAGCAGTCTGCCAAGGCACACCCATACCCATACACACCGAATAGGTAAAGTAAGCGTTTAAGCCCATACCCGGTGCTAATGCAATTGGATAATTTGCAACAATACCCATAACCAAACAGCCAATTGCGGCTGCAAGACAAGTCGCTACAAAGACAGCACCATGATCCATCCCCGTTTCGGATAAAATCATTGGATTCACAATAATGATGTAACACATGGTTAAGAATGTGGTTACACCTGCAAGAAGCTCTGTACGAAAACTGGTTTTATTTTCACTCAGTTTGAACATACGCTCGAGCATATTTTCTGAAGATGGATTAGGAGTCGTCATGACCTAGCCCCTGTAAATAAACTTTTAAAACTGTATAACTGCCAAAAAATTTCGACACTCAGTACGATGAAAATCTGATTAAATTTCTGGAAGTTAAAGCAATGAATATGCCAAATTTCCTCAATTCAGGAAAAGTTTATTTAGCCATGAATGATTCAAACGTATGGTCGAACCATATATACCTAAACAAAAAAGCCGCATAAACCGTATGCAGCTTTCAACAAAAACGTCATTTTAGACTCAAAGTCTAAAATTCAATATATCTTGGCGCGAATTATAACACACTGATTTTTAATTGTTTTAAATTTATTTTTAATTAAAATTCAACACGATAAGTCATTTATACATGATTTTATTCTATCTTAAGCTTCAAATTACTTTAATGGAGACCTGATCGATTATTGCTTCAGCATCACTTTGAAAACGAGCTATTGACTTTTTCAGGCACGACGTTTGCCTTTGAGAGAGGACTCAACTTTTGCACTTTAGGCTCAGTACTGTTCATGAGTTGATTCAACTGTTGCTGTTTTTTCGTTTCTGTATCCTGAAAAACAACAAACCCAAGCAAACAAACAGCAGCCACAAAAATAGGGATTAGAATTTTTTTCATGACATTCACAATATCCACAACTGCTTTAGCATGATTACAAATCATAACAAATAATACAAAGGGCCACACATTTATCAGATAAAAAGTATCTTCACACTTTATAGTTTTTTCTGATTTAATTATTTCAATAACATAAGATTAAATTAAATGAGTGAGAAAAAAATATGATCAAAGTGCTCAATTTTGTAATATTTTATATTTCAAAAAATTACAGTTGATTAACCTTTTATGAACATAATTTGGTTTAGACAAGATCTTCGCATACACGACCATGCCGCACTTTGGCATGCAAGCCAACATGGACCTATGCTGGCTTTAGTGATCCTATCCCCACAACAGTGGCTATTACATCATGATGCAGCTGTAAAAATTGATTTATATGTCAGACAATTGCACGATTTAAAACAGAGCCTTGCTCAGCTGAATATTCCTTTGCTCATTCTAAATATTCCGCTGTGGCAAGATATTCCACGTCGGCTTTCATCTTTGTGTCATACACTGCAAGTACAACAGATTTTTGCAAATATCGAAATGGGCGTGAATGAGCTTAAGCGCGATGCCGAAGTTCAACAATGCTTAAATCAGCAACACATTGAATTTACGCTCTTCCAGGATCGAACCCTCTTTCCCTTAAACAGTATTCGTAACCAATCTGATAAGCCCTATCAAGTCTTTGGTGCTTTTAAAAAAACCTGTTATGAACGCTTAAATATTGGCTTACCGCAGTGCTATCCTCTCCCTTCTGCACAGCAACCTATACAGCTTCCTGCCGATTTAAATACAACCATTCCACACATTGAATCACTGATTGATGTGAATACGAATGAATTAAATCAAATTAAAGCCTATTGGCCTGAAACGGAAATATATGCACTTTCAGTGCTCGATGATTTTATTGATCACAAAGTTAGTGACTATCAAAAAGAGAGAGACTTTCCATTTTTAAATAGCACCAGCCAACTTTCAACCTATTTAAATCTCGGGATCGTGTCGATTCGCCAGTGTCTCAATGCCCTGTTTCGTGCTCAACACGGTCAATTTATGATTGATAACACAGGCCAGCAGACTTGGTTAGATGAATTACTTTGGCGAGAGTTTTATCAGCATATTTTATTTGATTTTCCACATGTCTCTAAACACCTGCCCTTTAAAGCCAGCACGCAGCGTATTGTATGGCGAGATTCGCCTGAAGATTTAAACGCATGGCAAAAAGGTCGTACTGGTATTCCAATTGTAGATGCAGGTATGCGGCAACTCCTTGCGACTGGTTGGATGCACAATCGTGTCCGTATGATTGTTGCAATGTTCTTAACTAAAAACTTGTTGATTGATTGGCGTTTGGGCGAGCAATGGTTTATGCAACATTTGGCTGATGGTGACTTAGCTGCCAATAATGGCGGATGGCAGTGGTGTGCCTCCACGGGCACCGATGCTGTACCTTACTTCCGAGTCTTTAACCCTGTGAGCCAATCTCAGAAATTTGATAGCAATGGTGACTATATTCGACAGTGGCTGCCAGAGCTTGCACATTTAGATGCCAAAAGCATTCATGAGCCTTATGCGAAGCAGCCGAATATGGATTTGGACTACCCCAAACCAATCGTCGATTTAAAATCCAGTCGTATTCGTGCCATCGAAGCATTTAAAGGGCTTTAAATACCTAAAGTTTGGGTTAAGTTCTGCTTAGCCAGAGGCTCATAGCGCTTTTGGAAAAGTGGCGTCTGGTACAGAGGGTGCATTTCTAAAAAGTGCCTTAACACTTGTTGACGCTTCTGCACATAAAGTGAGGGCTCAACCCAAGCATATTCTTGCTGAATTTGGCGTTCATATTCAGCAAAACGCATAGGATCGCTGGCTAAAATAGCCAGATCAATATCCAATAGATAAGCCAAATCAGTATCAGCTGTCGGTGCATGTGCTTGGGTTGCCAAAATCCATGCATAGATCTTTGCAATTTGCTCAGCTCCAAGCACATTTTTAAGCATCCGTTGCATATAATCAGCGCTTTGCTGCTCATTGTCATGTGCTTGCGGGTTATAAATGACATCATGAAACCAAATGACCAACTCAACAGATAAAGTATCGTCTAAGTAGGTTTTGATCTGATGAAAATGCTCTAAACATTCAACAATATGTTGAATGCTATGATAATGCCGCTGTACTTCACTATAGGCATCATATAGCATGGCATGGAACTTTTGAGTGGTATCGTCATCTAAACTCAATTGCCTTGCGGTGAGCGCCCAATAGTCCTGAAACTGTTTTGTATATTGCACCATTGGAATGCCCATGCATTATGCGGCCTGTTCGTCTCGTTTAAAGACCAACTCACCTTTTAATGAGCTGTCAGCATCAAAATAATAACCATCTGTCTGGAATGATTTTAACCCTTCAATTTGATCAATTTGGTTTTCAATCATATAACGCGCCATCAAACCACGCGCTTTTTTAGCATAGAAACTAATGACTTTATATTTGCCATTTTTCTGATCTAAAAACACAGGTTTAATAATCTCTGCTTGGATTTTGCTCTCTTTCACAGACTTATAGTATTCATCCGAAGCAATATTCAGCAAAATTTTCGAACCTGCCTGTTCTAAATCTTGGTTAATTAAATCGGTAATGTGATTGCCCCAAAACTCATACAGATTATGTCCGCGTGGGTTAGCCAGCTTGGTTCCCATCTCTAAACGATACGGCATCATCAAGTCCAATGGACGTAGCAAACCATATAAACCTGAGAGCATTCTTAAATGTTGCTGTGCATATTCAATGTTCGACTCTGACAAATGATAAGCATCTAAACCAGTATAGACATCGCCCTTAAAAGCAAACATGGCTTGTCGCGCATTGGCAAAGTTGAATTCTGGCTGCCAATCGCGAAAACGATCGACATTTAAGGTGGCAATTTTTTCACTGACGCTCATTAAGCTTGCAATTTCACTTGCTGACAGTTTGCGAGTAACTTCGATCAATTCTTGGGAATGTTGCAGCAATCTGGGTTGTGTATACGTATCGGTAGGTAAAGCAGTTTGGTAATCTAAAGTTTTGGCAGGAGAAACAAGGGCAAGCATAGATAACCTGATTAAAAAACAATTAAACAGACTATATCAGTAGACTTATTTTATTACCAATCTGTGTTTTTAATAAGCATAAACGGTTAAACTAGCCCATTCTCCTGTTATATGTATCGATTCTCTATGTCTGAGCAGATGTTCATTCAAGGTCCAGTTGGGCAAATTGAAGTTTTTGTAGATTATCCACAGGGTGAAGTGAAAGGATTCGCGGTAGTTACTCACCCCCATCCACTCCAAGGTGGTACACCTCAACACAAGGTTCCAGCATTGCTTGCGCAAATGTTCTTAGAACGCGGTTGTATTGTGTACCGTCCGAGTTTCCGTGGCTCAGGTCAAAGTGTTGGTCTACACGACGAAGGTCATGGCGAAACTGATGATGTTCTTGAAGTGATTAAGCATGCTCGTGCAGCACATACAACTTTACCCTTCTATGCAGGTGGCTTTAGTTTCGGTGCGCATGTCATGGCGAAATGCTATGACGCTTTACAAGAAGAAATTCGACCAAAACAAACCATTTTATGTGGTCTACCAACGGCAACGGTCGCTGGTGTACGCCACTATGTAACACCACAGCTTAAAGGTGACATCTTATTCATTCATGGCGAAGCCGATGAAGTAACCTTACTGTCTGACATGATTACGTGGGCTAAACCGCAGCGCCATTTAGTGACTGTATTACCTGGTGCAAACCATTTCTTTACCGGTTACTTAAAACAGTTACGTATTGCGATTACACGTTTCTTGTGGATTTAACGCATCACTCAGTTCAGGAAAGAAATGGCTGTCTAACATTAGTCCCTTTCTTTCTTGAACTTTTTATTTTTAATCTAGATGTATCTCTTTTTCTATTCCAACGCTTAATACGCCATTTCCAGCAGCTTCATTAGTCGTCCCTTATATATCTTCTGTTCCCAAAATAATTTTAAGTTTCCTTTTGAGCGCTAAACTCAATCAGCACTACCTCCATCAAATACCTGTTTTAAAAATAAGTAAGGATTTAATCCTGCTAATGGTACTTTATGCAACAATCTACGCTTGAACTTGATATATTCTGCACATCATTATTCAAATAATAAATTATACAATCAACATCTTAGCTCGTGAGAGCTATTCATTTAAATAATTTTTAAAATATTCAGGGATTTTATGAAAACAATTCTCGGGGCAGTTTTAGTCACTATAGCCACCACGTCAGCCTGTGCTCAGGACATTATAGGGACTTGGCGTTATATCGATGATAAAACTGGAGAACCCAAAGGTCTGGTGAAAATTGAAAAGCAAGCCAATGGGACTTATGCTGGAACTGCACTAAAAGCAACTCCTCGTCCAGGCTATACAGCTAAAGAATTCTGCACCAACTGCCCTGCACCCTACACCGATAAGCCTATTATTGGTATGCAAGTGATTACCGGTTTAAAGACCGAAAACAATATTAATTATACACATGGCAAAATCATTGATCCCGTTTCAGGCAAGCTGTATAGCCTAAAAGGTAAAATTAGCCCAAATGGGAAAAAGCTATTCTTAAGAGGATATTTAGGCGTTTCTGCTGTGGGACGTAGCCAAACTTGGTTACGTGTGGAATAAGTCTTATAGCACATCCAGTTATAAGCGCGTTGATCCATCAAAATATTAAACGTGTTCTGTTCTAAAAAAATGCTGAATTAGGAAAAACCAATTCAGCATTTTTTATCTATTCAATTGGCCTTTCCACTCAAACTCAGTAAAACTTTTATCTGTTTTTAGTGTGGTTTCAACCGCTTGTGCCAATTGATTTAACAAGCTTCGTTCAGCAATTCGGTCTAACCAGTCTTGCTCTTCATCTGGATAAGACGCAATTTCGCACACCAGATTTCCTTCGCTGTCATGACCTTGGCACGTAATAGACAGGGGCAAAGTATGATTATCAACACTCACAGCCACCTGATCACCACTTTGTGGCAAAGTTTCAAAACCAAATTGACCTAACTTTTGAACCAGCAAGTCTTGTACTTGCTTCTGTACTACACCGCTTTCATTTACATCCTGCTGCTGTCCATGCTGTGCTGTAAATTGTAATTTTCTCATTGATCATTCCAAAGGCTTTTTTGTTATATGGGTTTAGCATAATGACTTAACACAAAACAGCCAAGCAAAAGCTTGGCTGTTTTCACACAAAATCTCTAAGCTTTAGTCTTATTCAGTGACTTGGATCGCTAAACCAGCTTGATTACTTAATTGCGTGAAGGTCGGGAAACTCGTGGCAACCGTTTCAGTGCCAATGATTTTAATTTCACCAGAGGTGCGTAAGCCGGCCATTGAGAAACTCATCGCAATACGGTGATCATGATGTGATTCAATTTCGCCACCGGTGAAAATCGCACCCCATTCACCCGAATGACCTTTACCTTCAATGATGATGCCATCGTCAGTCGGCGTACAATCGATACCCATGGTTTTTAAACCATCTGCCATCACTTGAATACGGTCTGATTCTTTCACACGCAGCTCAGCAGCACCCGTTAATACTGTTTGCCCTTCAGCACATGCCGCAGCAATGAATAATGCAGGGAATTCATCAATCGCCAATGGCACTTGATCTTCAGGCATATGAATACCTTTGAGTGTACGTGTGCCTTGAATACGAATGTCTGCAATCGGCTCACCGCCTGCAATACGTTCATTTTCAACCGTAATGTCTGCACCCATTTGTTTCAAAATCTCGATCACACCTGTACGCGTTGGGTTAATGCCCACTGCTTCTAAAGTGACGTCTGAACCTTCAGTAATCGCAGCACCCACCATAAAGAAAGCAGCCGATGAAATATCTGATGGCACTTGAATCTCTGTACCAACTAACTTACCGCCACCTTGCAGTGAAATACGGTTGCCTTCTGTTTTCACGTCATAACCAAATGCACGTAGCATACGTTCAGTATGATCACGCGTAGGTTCTGGTTCGGTAACAGATGTTTCACCTGCTGCCCACAAACCTGCCAATAAAATCCCAGATTTCACCTGCGCAGATGCCATTGGCAAATCATAGTGAATGCCTTGCAAAGCTTGGTTTCCAGTGATCGAAACAGGAGGTGTACCACGCTCACCTGTGGTTTGAATCTGTGCGCCCATTTCGCGTAACGGTTTAGCAATACGTTCCATTGGACGCTTCGACAGTGATGCATCACCCGTCATGACAGAGTCAAATTTTTGTGCAGAAAGCATCCCTGAAAGCAGACGCATTGAAGTCCCTGAGTTACCCATGTAAAGCGCACTTGCTGGCGCTTTTAGGCCATTTACGCCCACACCATGAATCGTCACTTCACCATTTTTAGGACCTTCAATGCTGACGCCCATATCACGGAAGGCTTGTAAGGTTGCTAACGCGTCTTCACCTTCCAAGAAACCTGTCACATGCGTCGTTCCTTCCGCAATTGCACCAAACATGATTGAACGGTGTGACACAGATTTATCGCCTGGCACGCTAAACTTACCTTGGAAACTCTTTTTACCCGGTAATATGGTGAATTGCTGTGTCGTCACTTTATTGCTCTCCATGAAAGGTTTTTGAGCCAGCATATGGTTAAAATGCTGGCGTGCTGCTTGCGCATGTCCAAGCAAGCCCATTAAAGCATGTGAATCTTCATCTTCAATGAGTTTACGAATCGTAGCCAGTTGGTTTTCAAAACCATCTACGGCATTTAAAATGGCTTTTTTATTGGCAAAAAAGATGTCATGCCACATTTGTGGGTCACTTGCCGCAATTCGAGAAAAATCGCGGAATCCCCCCGCAGCATAGCGGAAAATGTCTAAATTATCTTCACGGTTTGCCAGTTGTTCAACTAAGTTAAAAGCCATCAAATGCGGAAGATGACTGGTATGTGCCAAGACTTCATCATGCTTGGCCACATCCATACAAATCACTTCTGCTTTCGCAGCTTGCCACAGTTGGATCAGTTTCTCTACAGCCCAATCAGCACTGGTTGGTAACGGTGTCAAAATCACTTTATGATTTGCAAATAAATCGACCTTACCTGCATACACACCTGTATGTTCTGCACCCGCAATTGGATGCCCCGGTACAAAGCCAGCAGGTAATGCTTCGCCGTACACGGCTTTGGCCGCGTCGACCACATTGCCTTTGGTACTGCCCACATCGGTAATAATCGTATGTTCTTGCAAATATGGTTTGATGGTTTCCAATACTTTTTGCGTTGCACGAACAGGCAAAGCTAAAACCACCAAGTCCGCACCTTGAACCGCCTGTACAGGATCGCTATACCCCTGTTGGATTAATCCCAAAGCTTTGGCATCCTGTAAGGTTTTTTCCGAACGTGTAGAGGCTACAATATTTTGGGTTAAACCTTCAGCAATCATCACCCGTGCAAGACTTGAACCAATCAGTCCAAGACCAATAAATGCAACTTTTTCAAATAGTGGCACAGACATAATTTAAACGTTCGCCTCTAAACCTAGTACGTTGGCCAAAGCCGTTAGAAATTTCGTATTTTCAGCTTCAGTTCCAATCGATACTCGTAAATGATTGGCGATGCCCACAGGACGAACAATCACCCCTTCTTTTAATAAAGCATTAAAAGTTTGTGCAGGATCGGCTTGTATATCGACCAAAATAAAGTTGGCACGAGAAGGCTCATAGTTTAGGCCTAGCGCTTTAAAACCTGTTTCAAGTTGCACCATGCCCGCTTTATTGACCACACGTGATTTCTCAATGAAATCTTCATCTTTTAGTGCAGCAACTGCTGCCACCATGGCTAAATGGTTGACGTTAAACGGCTGACGAATACGATTTAAGAAATCTGTCACTTCTGCCGATGCTAAAGCAAAGCCAACACGTAATGCCGCTAAACCAAAGCACTTTGACATGGTACGGCTAACAATCAGGTTCGGATACTGTGCTAAAAACTTTAAGCTATTAAAGTTTTCTGGGAAATATTCCACATAAGCCTCATCCAAAACCACGATCACATGACTCGGTACTTTTTGCATGAAGCGCTCAAATTCAGCCTCTTCAAACCAAGTTCCTGTCGGATTATTGGGATTCGCAATAAACACCAATTTGGTATTGTCTTTAATTGCCGCCGCCATCGCGTCAAGGTCATGCGAAAAACCTTGAGCAGGTACCTCAATCGCTTCAGCGTTGATGGCTTGCGTGACCAGAGCATAAACTGCAAATGCGTGTTGGCTATACACCACCGAGTCTTTATCTGAAACAAATGCACGGGCAAAAATTTCAAGTAGATCGTTTGAACCATTGCCTAAAGTAATACAATCATGTGCTACACCAAACTGCGCATGAATTTGATCCTTCAAAATAAAACCACCACCGTCTGGATATCGTCCAATTTCCGCCAATTCAGCAGCAACTGCTTCTTTTACTTTGTCCGAACAACCCAAAGGGTTTTCATTTGAAGCAAGCTTAACAATATCGGTCATTCCCAATTCACGCTCTAATTCGCTGATTGGCTTACCTGGTTGATATGGTTTTAACTTCGCAATACCTTCATTGGCTGGAGCAAACGACATGTGACCTTTCCATTCTTACAAGTGGTGTACATGGTTGAGTTTGGAACAAACCCAACCACCTTAGAGATTACAGTACTGCAATCGGGTATGAACCCAATACTCGAACTTCTTTCACAAGTGGACGAATCTCTTCAATCGCCGCTTTAACATTGTCTTGTTCCACATGACCTTCTAAGTCGATGAAGAAGACATAAGCCCATTTTTCAGGCAATGCAGGACGCGTTTCGATACTGGTCAAACTAATGTTGTGCTTTGCAAATGGTGCAAGGATTTCCAATAATGCACCTGCACGATCATGTGCAGAAATCAGCAATGACGTTTTATCATTACCGCTTTGCGGGATTCTTTCACGACCAATCACCAAGAAACGTGTAGTGTTCTCAGGATTATCTTCAATATTGCTGTGTAAAATTTCTAAGTCATAAATACTTGCTGCAACATCAGATGCAATAGCAGCCGAATGCCATTCAGTACGAATACGACGTGCCGCTTCAGCATTCGAGCTTAAAGCAACACGTTCCACACCTGGATAGTGTGCGTCCAACCATGCACGGCACTGCGCCAAAGTTTGCTGATGTGCATAAATTTGTTTAATACTGTCTTTACGCGTGTTTTCAGACACAAGAAACTGTTGATGAATACGCAATTCAACTTCACCAATCACATTTAAGTGTGAGGCTTTAAAACAATCTAAAGTATGGTTGACCACACCTTCTGACGAGTTTTCTACCGGCACCAAACCATAGTGGGCACTGCCTGCTTCCACTTCACGGAACACTTCATCAATGGTCGGTAAAGGACGAACTACAGCATCATGTCCAAAATGCTTCAACACCGCAGAGTGCGTATAAGTACCAACAGGACCTAAAAATGCAATACTTTGCGGTGCTTCTAGAGCCAAACATGCAGACATGATTTCACGGAACAAACGTGCCATGGTCACATCAGATAAAGGGCCTTCATTACGCTCCATAACATTCCGTAAAACTTGCGCTTCACGTTCTGGACGGTAAAACATTGGATTCTCTTCAGAAGCAAATTTTGCTTTTGCAACAGCTTCCGCCAGTTTCGCTCGACGGTTAATAAGTTGTTGAATCTGTTGATCAACAGAGTCGATATCCTGACGGATTTGGTTGAGGTCAAGAGAAGTCGTTGTGTTTTGATCGTCTTGGATCATTGTTATGTCGCCCTTCATATACATTGTGCAAACAGTATAACAATAGTTAGCTTTGAAATCTTGCGCAATAAGACTTTGCATGTTTCAGTGCTAAAAACATACAGTTGATTTAATCATCAAGTTTATCAATAAACTGCCCCAATAATAGACATCAATAAAACCACTGAGCCCTGCCTATTTTCTTCTTGCTGTTATGCATAGAACAACACTCAAGCAAAACACTAAGACGATGGTATTTGGGTCTTAACTCAACGCTTTTAAAGCTGTATCTAGATTTTGAAAATTTTTGCTACACCTTCACAAAAATCACCATTCATCCGTATTTCAGTGCGTTAGAATATCTTTTAAAATATGCTTTACTTAAGTTGACGTATTCATAACAAAGAGAGTATGCAGCAGCAGCGATTGCTCTATAGTCTCAATAAAACAAAACAATAATGAACTGTAGGTACTGTCATGCACAAAAAAATTGCAGTCTTGGTCACCTATGACTTTGAGGATGCCGAATATGCTGAACCCGTAGAAGCATTTCGAGCAGCTCGGCATAGTATTATTAACCTTGAAAGTCAGGCTGGCAAAATCATTTATGGCAAAAAGCGTAGAGCCTTTGTCACCATCGACCAAAGTATCGATGACGCCTCCGTACATGACTTCGATGCCTTACTCATTCCAGGCGGTTTTTCGCCAGACAACCTGTGCCAAGATGAACGCTATATCTTATTTGTCAGGCACTTTGCAAACACGCAAAAACCTATTTTATGCAGTGCTGATGCACCCAAAATTTTAATGCATGCTGGAGTTGTGAAAGGTAGACGCATGACGTGTATCCATCACCTTCATCAAGACTTAAAAGATGCAGGTGCCGTGCTATATGACACAGGTGTTATGAATGACAATAATTTATACATTTCATCGCAAACCCAATATGACCTACCCGCCTTTATACAAGAAAGTTTATTGGTACTGAACCGATAAAAAAGAGCCTACTTGAGGCTCTTTTTAGACACATGTTTATATCAACACCTAAGGCTTAGCGGCCAAGTAAGCTACGTGCGACAATTTCTTTCATAATTTCATTGGTCCCGCCGTAGATGCGTTGAATACGTGCATCGACAAAGAAACGTGAAATTGGATATTCACTCATATAGCCATAGCCCCCAAAGAGCTGCAATAAATTATCTGCCACCTTCATTTGCATATCTGTTGAAAAACTTTTTAGCGCAGCTGCGGTTTCGACATCCAGCTTACCTTGCATATAAAGCTCAACGTTTTGATTATAAAAAGCAGCTGTAGCTTGTTCATCAATCTTAGCTTGAGCCAAAACAAAGCGTGTATTTTGAAACTGCGAAATATGTTGACCAAAGGCTTGACGCTCTTTGACGTATTGGATAGTGACATCTATCGAACCGCGAATTGCACCTATAGCCGTTGCTGCAATTGCTGTACGCTCTCGTGGTAGCTCTTGCATCAAATAAGCAAAACCTTGACCTGCTTGTCCCAATAATTGATCTTTCGGGACTTTCACATTGTCATAAAACAACTCAGAAGTATCTTGTGAATGCAGCCCAATTTTGTCGAGGTTGGTGCCTTTTTTAAACCCATCCAAATGGGTATCGACCAACATCAGCGAAACACCCTTTGCGCGGGCTTGCGGATCAGTTTTTACCGCCAACACCACAAGGTCGGCATGCTGCCCATTGGAAATAAAAGTTTTAGAGCCATTTAAAATATAATGCTCCCCTTGCAAAATGGCATTACTTCGCATGGCTTGCAAATCTGAACCCGCACCCGGTTCCGTCATTCCAATCGCACCGACCACTTCACCTGACACCATTTTAGGTAACCAGTACTGCTTCTGCGCTTCCGTTCCAATGTGCAAAATATAAGGCGCAGCAATTTCAGAGTGACAAGAAATACCTGTCGATAAAGCACTAAAACCCGCACGTGCCGACTCTTCCACCAACATCAGTGAATAATGCGTTGGAACACCATAACCGCCATATTCCTCAGGTACATCGACACATAAGAAACCATTTTCACCCAAGGCATTCCAGACTGAGCGCGGCATTAAGCCTTCTAGTTCCCACTGTTCATAGTGTGGAGCAATGTGTTCATTCATAAAACGGCGAAAGTTATCGCGAAATAGTTCTAGGTCTGCATCGTAATTCAACATGCTTCTTCCTTGTAGTGACGTTATTTTATTATTCAGCTCACATGCTAGCCATTTTTAAGGCAACTGTCATGAACGCATCAGGCCATTTTATATTCCAATAAAAAAGGAAGCCCTTGGGCCATTGCTGTCCCACAATTTTTCACAAGAGGAAGCTCAAATGAGCTTCCTCTTGTTTTATGGGTATTTTATCGGGTGAAAATAAAGCTTTTAAAGTTCTTCTTTCAAACAAATTCACTTGAATTATTCTGAGTAAACGTTGAACTGTCCAACCTGTTTTTCCTAAATGTTGAGCGAAACTCACCAATAAATAGGCGATCATCGCAATCCAGATTTGTGTCTGAATTGCGTTCCTGCTGCGGCCTAGAAACGCTTTTAATTTGAGATTCTGCTTAATCGCCTTAAAGAACAGCTCAACTTTCCAACGATCTTTATAAATCGCCGCAATGGTGGAGGCGGCTAAATGAAAGTTATTGCTGAGAAAGCTAAAGTGCTTGCCACTTTGCTGATCTCTATATTCAATTCTTCTTAACACTGGGGCTTTTCTTTTTAGGGCATGTGCGCTATTCAGCTGAATGGTTTCATCTTTTAGAATACCTTTGGATTCAAGCACTGGATGTTGCTGGATCACCTGATACACAGATTTAGGCCTAAAACGTGTGACAAATCCAATGTTTTGAGCAGTCAGATTTGCATACCATTGGTAATCGACATAGCCTTTATCAAAAACTACAATGCTGCCAGTAGGAAACTGGAATTTGCGGCCTTGTACCATGTCATTTCTTTGCCATTTTCAACTGCAACAAACTCAGGAATATCATTGCTGTGATTCAATCCTATACTGAGTTTCATGCTGGCTTTTGAGTCGTGAACTTTGGCCCATTCACATAGGGAAAGCGACAGGTCAATATGACTGGCATCCAAGGAATACAAGGGATTCTTAAAGCGAAATTTATGAGCTACTTTTGAGTGTTCATAGTATTTAAGCAACTTGTAAAATAGCTGTTGATACAAGGCAGCAGGCTGCTGCTCATTGATTCGTGCCAGCGTGCTTCGGGGAATAGACTTTGCTCCGAGATGACTTAGCTTTTCCTGTTGGCACTCCAAATTGGATTGAATATCTCTCAGACTTTGCCTACAAGAGAATTGAGACATCAATATGGCAATAAACTGATTCCACCGGGAAGCCGCTCTAAATTTCTGTCCAACATGGTGTACTTTAGCAAGTTGTTCAAAATCCTGTCGCACAACAGGTTTAATTAGCTCATGAAATACGGTATTCTGATGTGACAAAACCTGAATCCTGGTCGTTAAAGTGTTTGTTTGCACTCATATTTTAACTGTTAGGACTCAGGTTTTTTTATTTAAAGCAAACTATGGGACAGCAGTGGCCCTTGGGCTTCCTTTTTAAGATGAACTGAAATTATGCGTGAGCATTTTCTTCAACAGCCATCAAGCGGTCTACTTCTTCTGGATTTGCAAGTGCGAAGTTTAATTTTTCTTGGTCTAACTGACCGACCCATTTCGCAACAACAATCGTTGCCAATGAGTTACCCACCAAGTTGGTTAAGGCACGTGCTTCAGACATGAAACGATCAATACCTAAAATGAGCGCAAGACCCGCCACTGGAATATGGCCAACGGCTGACAAAGTCGCTGCCATCACAATAAAGCCCGAACCTGTTACACCTGCAGCACCTTTCGATGAAATCAATAACACACCCAATAAAGTCACTTGGTGCATAAGATCCAGCTGAGTATTGGTCGCTTGTGCAATGAAAATTGCAGCCATTGTCAGGTAGATTGAGGTACCGTCTAAGTTAAATGAATAACCTGTTGGAATAACCAAACCAACCACTGACTTTTCACAACCTGCAATTTCAAGCTTTTTCAGCATACGCGGTAAAACCGACTCTGAAGATGAGGTACCCAGTACGATCAACAACTCTTCGCGAATCATACGAATCATTTTCAAAATACTGAAGCCACAAAGACGTGAAATTGTGCCTAAAACCAAGAAAATGAAAAGTAAACAGGTAATGTAGAAACAGATGATCAACTGAGCAAGTTGCGCCAAGCTACCAATACCATATTTACCAATGGTATATGCCATTGCACCAAAAGCACCAATTGGAGCAAGTTTCATGATCATGTTTACAATGTTAAAGAACACATGAGAAATTTGATCGATGAACTTCAGTACAGGTTTACCTGCATCACCCAACTTATGTAATGCAAAACCAAACATCAAGGCAAAAAGTAGCACTTGCAGGATTTCACCTTCAGCAAATGCACCAACTACGGTGTTTGGAATAATATGCATAAAGAAATCGACAGTCGATTGCTGCTGACCAGATTCAACAAACTTTGAGATACCAGAAGTATCTAATGTTGAAGGGTCAACGTTCATGCCCACACCTGGCTTCCAGATGTTAATGACCAGTAAACCGATCAATAGTGCAATCGTCGATACAATTTCAAAGTAAAGTAGCGCAACACCGCCTGTTTTACCCACAGACTTCATACTTTCCATACCCGCGATACCACTCACGACGGTACAGAAAATTACTGGCGCAATAATCATCTTGATCAGCTTAATAAAGCCTTGACCTAGAGGATAAAAAAGCTCGCCCCAGCCAGGTACATATTTTTCAACGCCATTGATAACTTGCGTACCACTAGGGAAAAAATGTCCTACTAAGATACCCGCAATAATCGCGACAATAACTTGAAAATATAGTGACTTATAGATTGGTTTCTTAGTCATAACGAATACTTCTGTAAATCAAAAGACTGAAAAAAATCGGTATACCTATACTTCCTCATAGGTAGTTGGCTTTCTGATAAACACAAAAAAGCCCACAGTTTGGACCGCATCCAAACACCGGGTAAAAAATCATGGTGTACAAACAACAGCACTGTGACAAAAATCACAGTTCATTCACATTTACTGCAATGGGAGAGACTAAAAACTAGCGAGTCACAATTATTGGGTAAATTTTACCTAACATTCTTTAATCAAAGTAAACTGATTTCAATCATAATGTATAAAATCTAAACAATATGACTTATACTTTAGTCTAATAGTGGAAAATTTATTTAAAATTAAAAGTGCTGTTTTTTTTGATTGTTCCACTAAAATAGCACAACACAGCCTTCACTTACTTTGGTTTTTCCATGAACAACAAAAGAAATATTTATAAAGATGCTGAGCACCCTTTTGCCCAGTTTGTTCGCATTATTGGCAAAGGGAAAAATGGGGCACGCTCACTCAGTTATGAAGAAGCTTACCAAGCCTTTGATATGATCTTGAAAAATCAAGTGTTAGATGTACAGCTCGGTGCATTTCTGATGCTACTACGAGTTAAGGAAGAGTCTGTAGATGAACTGGCAGGCTTTGTTCAAGCCACACGAGATCAACTGCCGTTCACGCCTTTAGAGGTCGATTTAGACTGGTCTTCTTATGCAGGCAAGCGTAAACACTATCCATGGTTTCTCTTAGCGGCACTGACTTTAGCTAAAGCAGGTTATAAGGTCGTGATGCACGGAGCATCAGGTCATACCATTAACCGTATTTATACTGAACAGGTATTAGAATATCTCGATTTTAATATTTGCCAAACTCAAGCAGATGTGGAACAGGAATTAGCGAAGTGTAATTTTGCGTATTTACCGCTGCACGCCATCTCCCCGATTTTAAGTGACTTAATTTCACTACGAAATGTTATGGGTCTTCGTTCACCCATTCATACACTTGCGCGCTTGATCAATCCATTTAATGCTAAAGCGACCTTGCAAGCTATTTTCCACCCTGCCTATCGTGGTTCGCATCAGCAAGCAGCATTTAAACTGGGCTATCAAAATAGTGCGGTCATTAAAGGTGAAGGCGGCGAATTTGAACGTAACCCAGATGCCAAAACACTGATCTGCGGCATTAAAAATGGTGAACTCTACGAACATGAGCTACCTAAACTCACCGACAACCGAAGCCCAATTGAAGAAGAGTTAGATTTGGCTGAGTTTAAAGCAGTTTGGCTGGGTGAAAAACAGCATGAATATGGTGAAATGGCAGTGACTGAAACCATTGGCATTGCGCTCTATACCATGGGAGTGTGCGATACGTATGGCGATGCCATGCAACAAGCCAAGCAGCTTTGGCACACCCGTTTCTAAGCTGAGAGGACAAACAAAAGCGTGAACGTTATTCGTCACGCTTTTCGACCCAGTAAAAGTCGGCCCAGTAAGGATAATGCTTTCCTAAAGAATGAATATTTCTGAGATTCAACTGATCACCAATATGAATGTCGATTTTTTGAGATTCATGATGGCCAGATAAATAAACATCTTTTTGTTGTCCAATGAGGCTTGAACAATAGAGTTGATGTCTTTTTATCTTTTTCGATGCTTCGCCTGCATAGGCGTTATGGATCTTTATTCCAATCAATAACATCGGATAACCATCATTTTTCATTGATGTGTATTGTGTGACGGGATTTTGAAAATTTTGACTCGGTAAAACAAAAACATCTAATAAACATTCAATTTTGCTTGCATCACTTATTGGCTCTGCAAATACATTGCTCGAAATTACAGTAATGAAGAACAAACTGAGTCGAGTGAGCTTTATTATTTTTATAAGCATAATGATTGAAACAGTTTTGAAGGTTATTCTTTTAAATTGAGTTGTTGAATCACCAAGCATCTGTTGCTGAGCGATTCAACGTATTTTAATCAATTAAATAAAACGAATAGGTTTAAATTCTGGTTCAGGCTCATGAGAATCACACTCCTCTCCTTCTTCTTTATGCCCTTTATCGATATAACCCGTACGTTCTTTTTCAGGAGTATTCTGATGCTCCCAAGCAATAACGGCTTGCATACAAGTTTGACGTTGTTCAGCAGTCAACGCAACGCCATTTGGCCATTTACCAATTTCTACAGCTGTTTTTAAACGCTCAACAATATCGGCATCTAAAATAGAAAGCATCTGTTCAATATTCATGATTTAATCCTGTTGAAAAGAGTCAAAATCTTGGTTCCACCCAAGTTTAGTTCGGCATGACATATAAAAATCATAACCCGGTGGATGTAATAAATTCAGTTTAAAGGGGTGCTTACGAATATGTAAGCTATCACCCACATTGAGTGAAACACTGTGTTGACCATCGGCACTGACCATCGGCAAGACACGGTTTTCACGAATCAGAAGCTTAATTTCACTGTGTCCACCCACCACAATCGGGCGTGAAGACAAGGTATGTGGATGCATCGGTACCAAAGCAATCGCATCCATCCCCGGATGCACGATTGGGCCACCACCTGACAACGAATAGGCTGTTGAACCCGTAGGCGTCGATACAATCAAACCATCACTGTGTTGACGGTAGACATATTGACCATCGATATTCAGTTCGAAGTCAATCATATGCACCGACTTACCCGAGTGTAGTACCACATCGTTTAGGGCAATCGCATCATAAATCGTCTCGCCCTTTGAGCGAATTTCCATTTCCAATAAGAAACGACGATCTAACTGAAACTCACCTTTTAAAACTTGATCGAGCTTAAAAATCACTTCAGTCGGCTTGATGTCGGTTAAAAAACCCAAACGCCCTCGGTTTACACCCATTACAGGAGTATTAAATTTAACCAAGGCACGTGCAGCATGCAGAAGTGAGCCATCCCCGCCCACCACAATCACCAAATCGACCACTTCACCCAGAAGTGCACGACTCACCGTTTGTGTATTTTTATAAGGAACCAGTTCAGCGGTTTGCGCATCAAAAACGGGATGTAACCCTAAGCTGAGTAGATGATCATGAATAAGACATAAGGTTTCGACGACTGAAGACTTATCTGGACGTCCAATTAAGCCTATGTTTCGAAATGTTTTATGTGAAATTTGCACCTGCAACATCGCTCCGCTACGATTCCCGCCTATCATAACATTATTTATTTAAATTGATTCAAAAACTAAAGTGACTGCTCCTACTCGCGGAATTGTCTATATTTCAGTTTGTTCACAGTTTAATTATTGCAAATTAGCGAAAAGCTTCGCATGATTAGCACAATTTCTCAGGATCTTATTCGTATTTATGAAGTCAGAACGTGGCATAGGTTTAATTGCACTGATCTTCTGCATCTTAGTCATTGCAGCATTCTTGGTGTTTAGTATTTATTTAATAAGACTCGACTCCGTTGTACGTGACAAGTTTGAAGGCAAGCGCTGGGACATTCCTGCGAAGGTATTCGCACGCCCACTCGAAGTGTATACCAATGCCCCTGTCAATCAGGCTGACTTCACTCAAGAGTTAAAACTTTTGGGCTATAAGTCCTCGGAAAACTATACCAAATCAGGGAACTTTGTCAGTTCTGGCAATGAGCTATATGTACATACCCGTGGCTTTGACTTCGGTGATAGTGTCGAGCCTGAACAAGTGCTTAAAGTCACCTTTGCCAATGAGCAAGTGGCTGAAGTCAGTGCAACTAAACCCTCATCTACAGGGATTGCACGTTTAGAGCCGATGCTGATTGGCGGGATTTATCCGCAGCATAATGAAGACCGTGTCCTGATTAAACTCGACAAAGTCCCTAAGCCTTTAATTGAGGCTTTAATTGCAACAGAAGATCGTAATTTCTATAGTCACCACGGCGTTTCAATTCGTGGTACGGCACGTGCGATTGTGAGTAATGTAACGGGTGGAAAACGTCAAGGTGGTTCAACACTGACCCAACAGTTGGTGAAAAACTTCTACCTCACCCCTGAAAAAACCATTAAGCGTAAAGTCAATGAAGCATTTATGGCATTATTGGTTGAGTTTCACTATGACAAAGATGAAATTTTAGAAGCCTATCTCAATGAAGTGAACCTCGGGCAAAACGGCAACTATTCTATTAATGGTTATGGTTTGGCTTCACAGTTTTACTTCGGCATGCCTTTGCGTGAGCTAAATATTGCGCAACAAGCTTATTTGGTGGGTTTGGTACAAGGTCCAACCTTATATAACCCTTGGCGTAACCCAGAAGCTGCGAAAAAGCGCCGTAATATTGTTTTAAACAATATGTTGGTCATGGGCTATCTGACCCAAGAACAATATGAAACTGAAACAGCTCGCCCTTTAAATGTGATTGCCAAACCGACTCTCGGCCCTTCACGTTTCCCAGATTTCTTAGACATTGTACGCCGTCAGTTACGTACCGAATACCAAGAAGGTGATTTGACCAACCAAGGTCTACGCATCTTTACAACGCTCGATCCAATTGCACAAACCAAAATTCAAGATGCGTTTAAATCGACTGTTGGTCGCTTAAGCCGTGGTTCAAGTCGTCTAAAAGAGCTGCAAGGTGCGGTGTTGGTTGCTCATCCTGAAAATGGTGAATTGGTTGCAGCTGTTGGTTCAACCCAAGACTTTACTGGTTTTAACCGTGCACTCGATGCCAAACGTCAAGTCGGTTCACTACTTAAACCGGTGATTTACCTCAGTGCGATTCAGTCGGGACGTTACAACTGGGCCAGCCCAATTGAAGACAGTAGCATTAGTATTCAAGCCAATGGTAAAGCATGGACACCCAAGAACTATAGTGGTGGCGAACACGGCGTTGTACCAATGGTACAGGCACTGTCTAATTCATATAACTTGTCAGCAGTTCGCCTTGGTCAAGAGTTTGGTTTATCGACGTTTAGTAACCACCTAAAACGTTTTGGTGTGACCAGTAACATCCCAACCTATCCATCCATTTTCTTGGGTGCGGTAGACATGTCTCCGATGGAAATGCTCAGCATTTATGGCAACTTTGCCACAGGCGGTTTTAAGTATCCGACTAAATCCATTCGTACTGTTGTCGATCAAAATGGTCGCTTGCTGACCCGTTATGGTTTAAATGTCCAACAAACCATTGACCCTGCTTCTGCCTATGTCCTGAACTATGGTCTACAACAAGTGATGACCTCAGGTACAGGTCGTTCAGCTTATAACACTCTACCGAACTCGCTTCAGCTTGCAGGCAAATCTGGAACCACCAATGACACCCGTGACTCATGGTTTGCAGGTTACTCGGGCAATTATGTTTCTGTGGTTTGGCTAGGTTTAGATGACAATAAACAAACTGGCTTAACAGGTTCTTCAGGTGCGTTGCCAGTGTGGACAAGTGTAATGAGCCAGCTGCGTCAAAAACCAGTCAACTTACGCCAACCGGATGATGTGCAATGGCATTGGATTGATCGTGGCACGGGTTATCTTGCCGCGCAAGGTTGTGAGGGTGCAATGTATATTCCCCTCTTGCGAAACACCGTACCACGCAAAGCAACCACATGTGGCTTACCGCATTATCAAGTTGAACCCACTTACAATCCTGAAACAGATGGTTACCAAGCTACACCTGAACAAGGCGACAGCATAGACAACTATATTCGTGAAAGTGAATCGAACATGCAGCGTAACTTAGAAGATGAGACGCAAGTCATTTCGAGTGGTAGCTATCAACCTGAATAAATAGGACGGATTTAAATTTTGATGTGGTTTAAACGTTTAAGTATCTTAGCAACCATCGTGACTGTGGCAGGCTGTCAAAGCCTCCCACAGCCATCTGAAAAAAAGATACCTGAAAAGCCGACACAGGCGGATAAAGAGCAGAAAACACCCTCAGGAGTTACAATTCACCCTTATGACCGCGAAGAAATTCAACGTCAGAAGATTGTGATTCCTGAGCAGAAAAGCAAACAACAGTTTGATGATGGGCGACAGCTTCCTGCTTTTAAAAGTCTGATGCAAAAAACACAAACGGCCTATCGCCAAGGCCAGTGGAGTCAAGCACAAAGCTACGCCATGCAAGCACAGCGTTTAGCACCACAGTCGAGTGAGACCTTTTTGTATTTGGCTTTAATTGCTAATCAACAAAAACAACCTGCAAATGCGGAATCGCTTGCACGTCGCGGTTTGAGTTATGCCCAAAGCAATGCCATGAAAAAGCAGCTTTGGAGCGTTATCTTAAAAGCAGGTCAAATGCAGAAGAATCAGAAAACCATTCAACAAGCCCAAACAGCAATCAAAAGTCTGTCTTAAAAGCACGCTCCGTTAGATGGAGCGCTGCCCTGCTATACCATAAGCACCATAACTGTTTGCCTTGGCTAAATCGGCTAAATGTAAGCCGCCGAGAGCAAAAATCGGGATATGAATCTCTTCTGCAATCAAGCTTAACTTCTCCCAACCCAAAGTTTCACTATTGGGGTGGCTGAGTGTTTCAAGTACAGGGCTGAGTAAAAGAGCATCACAGCCAATTTCTTGTGCATGTTCAGCACTGCTACGGTCATGACAGGCCGCTATATAACGCTGCCCAACATTTAGCTCCCCTTTACTCAATTGCATCAGTTGAGATTGTTTCAGGTGTATGGCCGCAACTGCCTGCTGTTGTAGTGGATTTAAACCTTTCCATAGTTCTATATTTACAATCACCCGTGCCAATTGCTCTACACTCAGTTCTGCAATTTTTAAAATATGTTCAGGAGTCGCAGGCACTCGCCAATACAGCACTTGTTGTTCAGGCAAACCCTTCAACAGATCGATTTGATCTGAAATTTTAATCACGGGTGCAATATAAAGTCGCTTCAAAATGGCCTGATTAGCTTTTGGAAAGTTAAGATCTTGTAATTCGGCACGCTTGAACCACGCCCATGGTGAGTGAATGTCTGCCAATAGATGATTTGATACTGTGGTATGAAATAAATGCAAATTGACAATCACATCGTCATATTCAAACTGAATACAGTCAAAAGCATGCCAATCTTGTATATCAACTCCAACTTCCTCTAAGACTTCACGGCGACAGGCTTGTTCAGGCGTTTCACCTGCTTCCACCTTCCCTCCAGGAAATTCGTGCTTATTGCCCTGATGCTGTTCCGCCTGCCGCCAACCCACCAACACTTTGCCTTGATGTAAAAGGATGGCTATAGCGACTTGAACCAAAGGTTTTGACATAATCAGATTCCATTTCAGATGTGTGGTGTATTGAGTGACTGCATGTAACGATATTGAAGTTTTTTATATTTTCAGCGAGAAAATGTTGACAGCCTCATTCGATAATGATTATCATTTAAATCGTTCAACATATACCACGGAGTCGCCAGAATGAACGCACCATTTAGCTTATTTACTCGTAACGAAACAGCCCTTTCACTACCAATGCTACACTCAAACAACTTATTTGCCCTAGGCCGTGAAATTCGCATTATGCATGCTGGAGAAGAGTATCGTCTACGACTCACTCGCAATAATCGACTCATTCTTACCAAATAAGAACTATAAAAACCCAATAACAATAATCGTGGAAACAAGCAGTATGTCAGCGCGTACTGCTTTTTAATGTCTTTAAGTTTGATCATTTATGCTGTTTTTATCACAGATCACAATCTGCATATCTAAGCCTCAACCCTATTTAACAGCAGTTCCACTTTTAAACCGCCTAAGTCGGATGAACTAAATAACAACTGCCCTGCGTGTAAATCGACAATTTTCTGACAAATCGATAAGCCCAAACCTGAACCTTGTGTTTTTGTACCTAAAGCCCGATAGAAGCGTTCACCCAAACGCTGGATAACCGCTGTATCGACCCCATTTCCACTATTTTCAATCCTCAGTCTGAGCTGCTGTTTTTCGATCGTGAGATTGACAAAAACTTGTGCCTGCTCGGGGCTATAGCGAATGGCATTGTCGAGCAAATTGCGAAGTGCGCTAAATAAGAGCTGCTCATTGGCCAAGACACAGGCTTGCTCTGCAAGCACCACGTTAATTTTAATCTGTTTTGAGTCCGCAAACGGCTGTAAAGCTTTAATCACGTCCGGCATTAGCAGACTGAAGTCAAACTTAGTCTTCGCTAAGCTTTCCTTTTGCTCAGGGTCTAGACGTGCCAGCAACAACAAATTATCCAACACCTGCACCCCACGACTGACATCTTGTTGGATCTGTTTGAACTCACTTTCAAGTTCAGGAAACTTGCGCTTGAGCACCTGAAGTCGCATTTGTATCGCAGACAGTGGAGAACGTAACTCATGTGAAGCATCCGCGGTAAAGCGCTGCTCTGCCACTAAAGCTTGGTCTAAACGCTCCAATAAAGCATTCAGCTGCGATAGCATCGGTTGTAACTCAATCAGCTCAGGTTCTGGCATAGAAATAGGTGCTAAATCATTGACCGATTTATTTGAAATTTGCTCTGAAACTTGGTGTATCACCCGAAATTTACGTCGAATGGCAAAATGCATCAACAACCACTGTACACACCAGACTAAAAACAACACACCACTGAAAACTAGGATGCTTTGCCAAAAGGCATGGAAACGTTCGGACATCGACTGGGTCACTTGAACCTGCAAACCGTGATTATCCTGTGCAGTATAAATACGCCACAGTTTATGCTCTGACCAATAAAAACCATAAGGTGCATCTGAAACCAAACTCAAATGATCCACGGTAATTTTTTCAGGCACATCTTCGGATGCAGTCAAAAGTTGCTGTGCATTATCGAGTCGATAGCGAATATCAAACTCATCACTAAGCTCTGCCAAGGCTTGACCATTGCTGACCGTTAAATCATCTGCCAGCAACATATCGGCCATTTCATCCATGATTTCATCTTGCATAGACATAGTCTGATAAACCGACACCCCCATAAACATCAGCAATGCCAAAAGCCCCGCCAGTATCGAACTGAGGAGCGAACTTTTAACGAGCTGACGCTGCAGTGAAATTGGCTGAGCCATTATGTGTCCTGATTCATTCTGTAGCCCAAACCACGAATGGTTTTAATACACTGACTACCGAGTTTTTTTCGTAATTGATAAATAAAGACCTCAATTGCATTGCTTTCGATTTCATCACCCCATGCATAAAGACTTTCTTCGAGTTGTTCCCGCGTAACGACATATTCGGGTTTGAGCATCAATTTATGCAAAATTTGAAACTCTTTGGCGGTTAAATTAACAGCTTGACCATTTTGAGTCACACTTTTGGCCTGTGGGTCGAGTTGGATATTGGCATAGCTCAATACCTGCGAGCTACTATGCTGTTGCTGTCGAAGTTGTAAACGAATTCGAGCGGATAATTCCTCTAGACTAAAAGGTTTGACCAAATAATCATTGGCGCCCAAGTCTAGCCCTTCGACTCGATCTCGAATACTGTCACGCGCTGTTAAAAAAATCACAGGAGTCGATAGGTTCTTGCCACGGACTTTCAGCAAAATGTCATCACCTGTGGCATGTGGCAAACCACGATCTAAAAGCACACAGTCATACTGATGCTGTTCAATGGCTAAAATGGCATGGTCGCCCCGTTCCACCCAGTCGACACTGTAGCCATCCATTTCAAGCCAAGTTTTAATACTCTCAGCTTGAGAGGCATCATCTTCTGCTAATAATATCCGCACTGCTTAACCTGCCTAATCACTATTGTTTAGATCATGCCGTGAAATGGCTCAAAATACAAAAAACCACAGGGCTAATATCCATTCAAAGCCCTGTGGTTTTTTTAAGAATGCCCAATCAAAATTGAATTGAACTTGGGCAAGTGTGTTTAGAATTTCACTTGATCTACGTCAATTTCAACGCGTTTTGCTGGTTTGTAGTCAATATCTACTTCACCGATAATGGTTACAGGTGTTTTAGCCGAAATTGCTTTGCCACCCCATAACTCATCATCAATGTCGACAGTAATTGAACCAGTTTGGTCACGGAATTCATACTTCTCATCCCCAATGGCTTTGACCACATAACCTTTTAACTGGACGTGGCTGTCATCTTTTAATGTTAAGGCATGCTTAACTGTAGTTGGTGTTGAAGCAGCAACAGCCGCTTGGTTCACTGCAGTGTTTGCTACAGTTACAGTGGTTGAACCAATAACACCAGCAACCAATAACGCTTTCATCATCATATTCATATCCAGCACCTCTATTTAATTGTTCATCTATTCGATGAAGTCATTAAACCAAAGCTAGATGAGCTGAATCTTAAGAAAGCTTCAAGTAACGCATTAAACGCTTAGTTGAGTGGGACAACACGTAACACTTCTTCTAGCGTGGTGACACCTTCTAAAACTTTACGTGCACCCGCAATTCTTAAAGGCTCAATGCCTTCTTTTTTGGCTTGTTGACGCAGTGCAGTCAAGTCACCATTGGCACCAATCAGTTGCTTGGCCTCTAAACTCACAGGCATAAACTCATAAATACCGACTCGTCCTTTGTAGCCCGTTTGACGACACTCGTCACAACCTACTGCGGTAAAGACTTTTTCAGGCATTTCCATAATGTAATCAAAAGTCAGATGCTCCCATTCTTGGCTGTTGATTTGCTTTTCAACTTTACAATGTGGACATAAGTGGCGTACGAGACGCTGTGCCAATACCCCTAAAATGGTTGCCGCGGTTAAGAACGGCTGTACGCCTAAATCATGCAAACGCGTCAGACTGGAAGGTGCATCATTGGTGTGCAGAGTTGACAGCACTAAATGTCCTGTAAGTGCTGCTTGAATCGCCATATTGGCCGTATCATGGTCACGAATCTCCCCCACCATAATAATGTCAGGGTCTTGACGCATCAGTGCACGAACACCATCAGCAAAACCAAGATCAATACCTGTATTCACCTGCATTTGGTTAAAACTCGGCTCTAACATTTCAATCGGGTCTTCAATGGTACAGACGTTCACCTGTTCGGTAGCCAATTGTTTCAAAGAAGAATAAAGCGTGGTGGTTTTGCCTGAACCCGTTGGTCCTGTCACTAAAATAATGCCGTGACTATGCGACGTCAGCGCTTGCCAATCACTCAGCAAATGCCCTTCAAAACCCAACTGCTGAAAGCTGCGCACTAAAACTTCAGGGTCAAAAATACGCATCACCAACTTCTCACCAAAAGCAGTCGGTAAAGTCGAAAGACGCAGTTCTGTTTCTTGTCCTTTCGGTGTCCGTGTTTTTAACCGCCCATCTTGTGGTTTACGTTTTTCCGCCACATTCATTCGACCTAAAATTTTAATCCGCGAAATCACCGCGGTTAAAGTATTGGCAGGCATGTTATAAATGGTATGCAGCACTCCATCAATACGGAAACGCACTTTGCCGTTGTCTTTACGTGGTTCTAAGTGAATATCACTGGCACCTTGCTCAAAAGCAAACTGTAAAACCCAGTCGACTAATTTAACAATGTGTTGGTCATTGGCATCAGGGTTTTGACTATCCCCCAACTGTAAAAGTGCTTCAACACCTTTATTATCTCGCTCGTAACTCCCAGACTTCTGAGAGTTACTGACAGCACGGCTCACCTGATAATACTCGACCATATAGCGCTGTAATTGTTCAGGGCTGAGTAATACACGCTGGATTTTTTTCGGCGCAACATTGTGCTCCAAATTTGCGATCCAATCTTTCATATACGGCTGATCTGTTGCAATCAACACTTGATTTGCCTGAACTTCAACAGCCAAGATTTTATTGCGGAAGGCAAATTCTTGAGACATCACCGAAGTCAAAGCTTGCACATCGGCTTTGAGTGGATCAATCACATAAAACGGTAATTGGGTCTTTTCAGCTAACCACTGACAAAGCCGATTTAATGTCAGTCTCGACTGTGGATGCGACTGATCTACCAGATTAAAATGAGCAATCCACTGTAATGGATGCCACTTCAATTGATCGCGTTGACGGTGCGAGGTTTGTACTAGATTTTTTTCTTTTTCAGTAATTCTCCCATCTTTAAACAGTTGATCTAAGCACCAAGTGGTATCAATTTCAAAATTAAAATTCATTGTTATACGTCCCCAAACATAACCCCACTATAGCAAGATTTTCTGTATTCATTCGCACAAAGCATAAGCAAATCCTACAAATATCGAGAAGTAGCCAAGCTCATCAATAGAATCACGAATTTACTCACAAATCTTGCTCTTTTAACTTGAATCCACCTTCAGAATTCGCCTATATTTTAGACAGGTCATTAAATTTTGTGAGGTAGGCTTGGACTTCAGCGCAATTTCCATCAACAACTTGGCTTTATCTGAGGTCCTCATCACCTTGGCTTCGGCATTGGGCTGTGGCCTGTTGATTGGTCTAGAACGTGAAAGAAGCAAGCAACGTGAAAACCAACAGAGCTTTGCAGGACTACGCTCCTTTGCCATTTGTGCACTCCTCGGTGCTATTTGTTTTTTATTTGGTGTCAGTATTGGCATAGTCGGTGCGTTGATCATCGGCGGCATCGTTATATTCTCAATGAAAAACCAAACAGAAGATTTGGGTTCAACCACTGAACTTGCCTTTGTCATGACTTATTTTATCGGGGCGATGTGCTTATGGAATACACCTCTAGCAGCAGGTTTAGCCGTGCTCCTGACCATTATTTTAATGACCAAACATCCGATGCACAGCATTGCGGGGAAATGGATTACTGAGGCTGAGTTTAAAGACGGTATCTTTCTCCTAGCGCTGATTTTAATTGCCCTGCCCTTAACGCCGAATACGCCTTTATGGGGTGCTGTGTTGAATCCCTATATTATTTTAAAATTAGTTACACTCATTCTTGCTGTTCAAGCGCTTGCACATATTGCCAAACGACTGCTGAACACTAAAAATGCCATGATTTTATCGGCAATCGCCTCAGGTTTTGTATCCAGTACAGCGACTGTTGCTAGCTTAGGCATGGAAGTACGTGCAGGCCGAGCACTCGCCAAACCCAATGCAGGTGCAGCGCTCATGTCCTGTATTGCAACTTTATTACAACTGCTGATTATAGTCGCAGGTGTGAGTATACTTTGGCTCAAAACCATACTGCTTCCGACCCTTGTAGCAAGTGTCCTTTTAGGGATCTGTGCTTATGCGTTGGTACGATCTGCCCATGCACAAGAACAACATCAACCCACTGATTCACGCATGTTTAGCTTAAAAGAGGCTGGCATTATTGCCCTGACTTTGACGTTCATCCAAGCGGGTGTGTATGGACTTAACCTTTGGCTGGGAGATGCAGGTTTAATCGCTGGGACTTTACTGGCTTCTTTGTTTGAGATTCATGCAGCGATGGCAACAGTGGTCATGCAAGGAGCACCAGCAGACACGGCAGCAATGTCTGCATTTATCTTAGGTTTAGCTGCACACGCTGTTGCCAAATCCATTAATGCCGCCTTAACAGGTGGTAAGCAGTACTTTATTGCTTTTGCCCCGATTCAGATTTTGCATATGCTGGTATTGATTGGGCTATTGTATTGGAGCTTCTCTCTTTAAGTCTCTCATTCTACGGCCGTGATATTCACTGTAGTTTCACCCACTGTAAAAGCGATATCAACAGCAGCAAATTTCATTTTATATACCCGTGCTTCATCATCCTGATACGCCGGTCTGGGATCTAAAGATAAAACGGCTTCAAGCTCTTGTACGGTCTGTAGTGAAAGTTTTTCCCTCATCAAAAGCTGCTGCTTCTGCTCACTTGCCCGATCCGACCATATCACCGATTTACGTTTAGGTTCATCTTGCGCATAGCCACTTTCCGCATCTATAACTGCATCTGAGTAGTGTATATAAGGTTTGATATCGACAATCGGGGTGCCATCTAGCAAATCACTTCCTGTGACATACACTCGAACAGACCTCCCTTCTTTTTTGACACACTTGAGCTTTACCACCGATAGACCAATCGGTGAAGGACGATACATGCTGCGAGTAGCAAACACCCCTATTTTTTTATTCCCTCCTAAGCGTGGCGGACGAACTTGTGGACGAAACTGGGTTTTTTCTGGATTTTTATTGTCATGAAACTGCCACAACAACCATAAATGACTAAATGCCTCAATTCCTTCAAAGGCTAGAACATCATTATAGGGTGCTGACATTTCAATATACGATTCCACCTGAACCAAATTAGGCTGACGAGGAATACCGAACTTTTCCTTATAAGAAGAGTGCATATAGCCAATAATCGGCAAGGTTAACTCAGTCATCATCACTTTTTCTAATAAGCTCAATTAAATATATTCAGTTTATCGAGAATGATTTTAGATTAGAATAGCAACCTGTTCTAATTTGATAATTTATTGAGACCTTTAATGGCTGCTTTCAACGTCGAAAAGATTACTCACGTCCACCATTGGAATGATACTTTATTCTCTTTTAAAACGACGCGCGACACTGCTCTACGTTTTAAAAACGGTCAATTTGTGATGATCGGCCTTGAAGTAAATGGCAAACCGTTAATGCGTGCTTATTCTATCGCTAGTGCAAACTACGAAGAAGAACTTGAGTTTTTCTCAATTAAAGTTCCAGATGGCCCGTTAACCTCTATTTTACAAAAAGTTAAAGTGGGTGACGAAATTCTAGTATCTAAAAAACCAACTGGAACTTTAGTGCTTGATGACTTAAACCCAGGTAAAAACCTATACCTGCTTTCTTCTGGTACAGGTCTTGCACCGTTCTTGGCGACCATTCGTGACCCTGAAACCTATGAACGTTTTGAGAAAGTGATTGTGGTTCATGGTACACGTTTCATTTCTGAATTGGCTTACCAAGACCTTATTTTAGACGAACTTCCGAACAATGAGTTCTTTGAAGAGCTAGGCATTAAAGATAAATTGGTTTACTACCCAACAGTTACTCGTGAAGAGTATCCAAACCAAGGTCGTGTCACAACTGTGATTGAAACTGGCGAGATTTTTGAGAAGATCGGTTTACCACGTTTTAACCCAGAAACGGATCGTGCAATGCTTTGCGGTAGCCCAGCATTCCTCGATGACGTTGCTGCACTTCTAGACCAACATGGTTTAAAAGAATCGCCACGTATGGGTGTACTTGGTGACTACGTGATTGAACGTGCATTCGTTGAAAAATAAGATCGTATAAATATATTAAAAAACCGAAGCTTAGGCTTCGGTTTTTTATTTACTCTACGCATAGTTTTATCTAATATTAAAAAAAATAACAAATCTAGAATTTAAACCCATGACCTTTCCAGAACTCAAATTTAAAGACTATTTACATCCAAAACCCAAGCCCAGCGGCCTCGATGCACAGTGCAAACTCCAGCATTTTGCCCTCATTACTTATGCCGTTGACCCAGCTCGTTTTAAAGAGATCATTCCAGCGCGATTTAAGTTAGACACGGTCCAGTACCAAGGCAAACAACACGCACTGATGTCGGTAGTGCCCTTCATCGATGTCGATTTCAGCTCTGCGGTTTATCCTTTTCCAAAATTCACGATGGGTCAAACCAATTATCGAGTCTACGTGATTGATCAGGAGACACAAGAACGTTGTGTTTGGTTTTTAGGAACGACTTTGGACTCTTGGACACTGATCGTTCCTCGTTATGTTTGGCAACTACCGTGGCATCCTGCACAGATTGAGTTTGATTGCCAACAAGATGCAGAGGGGCGATATAGACAATATAAAATGCGTACTCAATCGGCATGGGCCACTTCAGATGTACATTTGTCTCAGTCGGAACATGACCAATGGCATTTTGAAGGCTTTACCAATTTAGAAAGTTATCAAGTCTTCTTGACCCACCCTTTGGCAGGATTTTATCATCGCCGCGATGGAAAACTCGGCAGCTATCGCGTCTGGCATGATCGATTAAATCCGAAACCTGCAACCTTGCACTCTGCCCGCTTTGAACTTTTAGCAAGGCTCAATCTGGTATCCTATGAAGATCAGCTCAAACCCTATAGTGTTCTGATTGAACCGATCAATGAATTTACCATTTATTTACCCCCCAAGGTACCTTAATCATTCAGCTGAATAACACAATAAATAATGAATGCCCTACATATTTTAAGGAATATTAAGCATGATGAATAAATTTCAGCTAAGATAATGAGAGATTGTTGTTTTTCTCCACAAAGTCTCTATAATTCAACAAAACAGACAAGTCTGTCTATTTTTGCTGAAATACTGAATGACCGAAAACATTCAGAGGGTACAAAAAATATAAGAAAGCGCATTAAGTTGCTCATATTCATATCATGCATTATTGTTAAATAATGTGCGATATGAAACATAATCATTATCAGCAAAGCGCGATAACCTAACCGTTATCGCGCTTATTTATTTGTACGTGATTTATTTTAAGCGTATTTAAGCCAGCAATATAATGAGTGTATTGGGTTAACCTTAAAATCAAAATTTATATATTAGGCAGCTGAAAGTTCCATTTGAATTAAAGTATTCACACGCTTCCAATAATCTTCCAAATGCACTTGCTTCGGATCGATTTGCGCTTGTATGGTCATGCCATCCAAAATACTAGATAAAAAAGCCGCCAACTGTTCATCCTGCTTCACACCTAGACGATTCAAAGCCTGACATAACTTGCCTTTTAACCATTCTTTATAATCAATTGCAGGCTGTAACGAAGAAGGATAAATTTTTGAAATTTCTTCAACTGCCTTTTGGAACATACAACCGTTAAAATCCGCGCTATGAAACCAAGCATGGTACCATTCAAAAATTGCACGAATATGGGAGAGATAATCACTTGGGTCACATGCAGCAATCGTCGCTTCAAGCGACTGCTGTAAATTTTGGTTTCTTGTCACTAAGCATTCTTCAATTAATTTAGCTTTAGATGGGAAGTATTTGTAAAACGTCATTTTAGCAACGCCAGACTCGCTAATAATCCGATCCACACCGATAGAATTATAACTATGTGAGTTAAAGAGATTAAGCGCTGTGTTAATGATGTCTTCTTTTTTTGACATTTATTTTACCTGATGCACAAAACTTTAAAATTAAGCCATTAACCCAAAAGAACAGCACATGAAAACGAAATACATCGATTGAAGACGATATTATATATCAAATTTAGAGCAACACCGTTTTTTTATAAAAAACAATATCAATATTAAAATAAGCATTTGAAATATATGGCTTTTAAGATAAATAAAACACTAGAAGAATCGAGTCTTTTTCACTATGATAAAAATGATGACAATTAAAATTTACCTCGTATATGAATGCTCTCTCCTTCACCCAGTCTGAACATACCCGCGCAGAAGTTTTGCGCTTTATTGAACAATCCTTAAACTCAGCGTCATGGGCAACCAACACTCAAGCGATCAGCCATTTAAAGCAAATGACAACCGAACATGTTTTATTTCAACATCCGATACTGACACGGCTGCATCAATGCCAACTGAGCCTTGAACAGCTGAAATTTATTCATCTGAATTATTTTACAGCCATTGTTAAAATTTTCACTGATGCTTTGAGTATGGTTATGTATCAAGCGCTGCAACTTGAGCACGACAGTAATATCGTGGAGCAAGACCGCATTGCAGCCAAGATATATGCACGTTATTTGTTGTCGCTAAATCTTCTAGATGAATTGGGTTTTAATACCCACCAACTTGAGAAAAGCTCACCCTCTAAATCGCATTTGGTCTATTTCCTTCAACTGATGCAGCAACTTGAACTCAATGTCACCGATCAAAAACAGACCGAGCCTGAAGCATTTGCAATCGCACAATTTATTCAAGAACATATTCATTCTTATGCAGACTTGCTACTCATTTTGGCTTGTACTGAACTACAAGTGATTAAGTTTAGTGAAGCACTCAGAACTAATCTCGCAGCCTATCATCCTTTATTTACCCAAGGCTACTATGCATGTCATGGCCTTGCAGAAACATGTGATACAACCCTTGCTAACGATGACAATCATGAAGACGATATTTGGGTGCTATTCACACAATGCTATAAACCTGAACAGGCTCTGTATTTCCAGCAACTTCAAACTGAATATTTAAGTCTATGGAATAATTTTTGGAGCAAGATGAATTTGGTATTAAGCTAAACTTAAATCTAAATTTAGTCCAAAATGGTATATTAAAGCTTGGAAAAATCATTCAATTCATACATGAAAAGCCATGCTGGAATAAGTATTGTAGTCAATAACATTGTGTGAAAAGTCTTCTCAACGCTTAATTCAAAGTTTCAACCGTTCTTTTTTTATCAAAATAATCTTCTGGATAAGGGTCTTGTCCTTTTAACTTATTACGATATTTCATTACACTAATCTGAACACCATCATCAGTTAAAAAATCATTATAAAAATCCTGTTCTTCTGGACATTCAAAACCAAGTTTTTTAAATATTTGCTCTGATAATGTTCCAAAATTTTCATATGACTTCTTATAGCCAAAATAGTTTACAAATCCCATTAAGGTACCCACTCCAAAAATCCCCCAAAATGTCCATATAATTAGGCGTAAAAAAGAATCCCAAGAATAAGAAAACTTAAATATATAAAACAGTAGCATTAAAATTGCTATTACTCCCCATGTAATTAAGGTGAAGTAATAAGTTTGTATCATAATAGCCTTATAACCCATTTTTATTGAACGGCCCATTTCATAGATCATATAAAGCAAACCAGATTTAGGATCCAGAATGGCATAAACTTGATGACGTCCATCTACAGGTTTTTCACTAATTACAGCAATAAGTTCATCATTTTCTTTAAAACGTGTCGTCGTAAATTGTCCTAGCAAGGAATATCCTTCTATTTCACCAGTAAACGTGATGCCATCTTTAGCTTTACCTGCCATCACTAGTATGGGAGCACTGGTAAGCAAAGAACTACTTTCAGCCAGTACACCTGCAAAAGCGGTGCCAGTTGCGATTCCTCCTACATTTTGATTTACTGGTATTTTGGACTTGACTTTTTCTAAAGAATGGATCGGGCCTTGAACAAGCTTTAAATTTAGTTTCAAATAATTTACCTTAAATAACCTTTTAATTTCTAGTTAGTTATACATTCCGTTCTTTTTGCTCTATATAATTTTCTGGATAGGGAGCACTTTCAATAAGCTTACGATACTCAAACACGGTTCAAAGTAATAAATGATCTTCTCACTTTAAAATTGACTTTCAAGACACTAAAAAAAATTCTACTTTAGCCGTATAAATAAAACCACTTTCCAAATGTAAATACGATTATTCTTTTTAGCAACTGCCTTAACAGGCTCATCGACCACCCATTTTTGACATAAACATATTAAAATAAATAAATTTTTAGGTTAGCTAAATTTAACTTTCCATAAAAAAACCATATACCAAGAATATAATCCCAAGAATAAATCCTAGATACATAGATGAAAGATTAATTAATAGCCACCCCTTATGTTTTTCTTCAAAGACTTTCAAATTTTCTCTATATGTATTTGGAATAATTGGTATTGGTTTATTTTTTTCATCATTTATAGATGGAAAGTGTAACTTTACAGACAAAGTTTTATAATTTGAGTAATATATTAAAAACCAATAAGCAACTACAACCAGATCTCCTCCAACTCTAGAAAACTCTTCTCCACCTCTCTCTCCAAAGAAAAAAACCAAAAAATCTCTCTTATTATTCTTTATATAGACTTTATTATACATATATGTAAATAACAGCAATAAAAGACCAAAAGGAATAATTAAAAAAACACAAATAAGAAATATATCATCAGTAACTATAATATCTCTAATTCTAATATTTTTTAAATCTTCAAACATAACTTATATTCCTAATTACATACACCTGTAATATTTCTTGCAACAGTTGTACCTACATAATTACCAGCAAAACCTAGACCAACTCCCCCAATTACAGCACCGATACCTGCCCCGATAACTCCACCTATACCGATAGATGTTCCCCCTGTTACAGGTGCTAATATCAAGCCAATCTCTGCTCCCGCCAACGCACCGAGCTTTGCACCACCAGTAGCACCTAGCCCTCCCATTAAGATTCCTCCTCCTATATTTGCTGTCTCTACTGTCGCTACTTTAATCGTATAGGCTGTATCCCCTGTCTGTGATGCTCCATAAACCTTCACTGCGGACTCTGCGATATAAAAATACAATACTAACTTCATACCAAGTTTAAGGCTTATGGTTGCCCGTCCAATCGTCTCCATCATTTTAACATTGAGCTTTAATCCCCCCATGAAATCTGGGGCTTTTACGCCTGATGTGTCTCTCACAATATTTTTTAGGGTTTTTGCAAACTCTTTATTATCTTGTAATCGAACAAAATTACCAGCAATCGTTTGTTCAATACGTTGATACAAATGATAATTTTTTCTTTTAAAATCAGCATTATGCTTTGGATTGCCAAGTTTGGTCTTTCCTTGTGCTTCAGTACTATAAGCTCTTTGAAGGGCAGTTATATCATTATTTAATTTAGCTAATAGTTCTTGATTCAGCCGTTGCAGCTTATGATCATCCATCTTATGTTTAGTTTGATCAGAATAAATAGCAGCAGCATTAGCAGATTCAACTTTTTGATTCAGGGCTACATCACCACAATAGCTTTCTTTATGTCCTTCCACAGTTTTAAGATAGTCAACTCTAGCAATCTGAACTTGCTGAGCTAAAGCTATATAATCCATTAAAAGTTCAAAATTATTTGCAAAGAATTTAGGATCAAATCCATTCTGCGTACATAGAAATTGAAATACTCTTTCAGCCTCTAATGCTAACTTTTTATACTCTGTTAGTTCAGGTGAACTCTTTTTATTTGTAATAAGAACAATCTGACCAGGTTTAATTTTTTTACTCAAATTTAAATCTTGTAGATCACTAAGGTGAGCATTAGCATGCCTGAAAATATCCCGTTCAGTATGATTTGGTACTTTTTTATAAATTTCTCTTAACAACTCATCAAACGTTTGTTCTTTCTTTATCAGCTTCCACCCAACTTCGGCACCTTCTTTTATATAAACTTTTTGGATTTTATTTTCATCAATAGGGGAACTTTTTGCTTGATGGTACTTAAACTTGACCTCTGTAAATTTTCCGCTTTCAGATTGTGCTAAGTGTGGGAGGATTGCCCCCTGATACCATTTACCATCTAAGAAAATATCAACTTGAACAACCGCAGTATCATAGTTAACCTCAATTTTATGGGTTTTCATAAACTTATTGAAATATGTCAGCTTAGATACATAGGTAGATTTGGCTTCTGATGTTTTAGCTGTAATCACATATTTCAAACGTGGCAAAGCAATATGTTTTGGAACATTCGTTAATGCAGCTTGTATAATCTTAGGTTGAGGATACTTTGCCATCTTAGTTATCCAATTTCTTTATTTTGTTATTGATTGCATGTAGATAGTAATTCTCTTGCTTGTCAGTGACAAATGCCTGTGTCAAACCATTTGCATCTGTTTTTCCATAGCTTATATGTCCATCATCATTCATTAACATGTAAAAAGTGAAAGGCAGCAACTCTTGGGTTTCAGTATCCCTCAATTCAAATTGTATTTTGTGTAACCCCGATTTAGGTATTAAGGGAATGGTTGCATGAACACTTTCCCCATCCAAAAACTGATGTTGCCCTGCTTTGACCTCAAACTTTCCAGCAGTGGTCGGTAATACCCCTGCACCACTAATCTCAATTTGACTACCACCAGCAGTTAGCACGATTTTCTTATTGGCCTTAATTTCAATTTGTTCTTCCGTGGAAATAATTTGAATGTCTTTCCGCGCAATGACATCGAGTGCATCACCTTGAGCCTGTATCTCAACCTTACCCTTGCCTGCATAGGCTCTTAGCCCGTCCTGTGCTGCAAAGAGACTGATTTTCTCACTGGCATGTGCAATCAACGATTTCTGTGTAGAAAGGTTAATACTCTCCCCTGCACTTTGGCTGATTTGACCATCAGCTGAGAGATAAAGGTCTTCATTACTGCTGACAGCAACTGAGTTCGGTGCAGAGAGAATCATGATGGCTTGTTTAAATGCATCTGCCTTGTTTTGATCATGTTGTTCAATCTGTTCTAAGAAGCCTTTTAAGTTCTCTAAAACTTCTAGTGGATCTGTCTGTTGATTCTTCGCCACTTCACTTAAAGCTTGGCTATTGTTTAAAGTTCCTTCAAGTTGTTGTTTGGCAGGTTGAGCATTCAGATGTGTACCTGCAGCTTGATCTTGTTTATGGCTACTGAGCAGTAATCCCTCGCCTGCTCGAATCGCGCCCCATTGATCAGTTCGAAGCTCGAAGCCTTCTCCTCGTCCTTCACTTGTCTCCGTTTCTTTGGGGTGGCTGAGGTTACCGAGGTTTAGCTGAGTTGCCCCATGACTACTTTGTAGTTGAGTCGAGATTTGACCTGTGGTGTCATCGAAGCGGAGTTGGTTATAGCCTTCACCCCCTATTTCTTTAGAGCGAATCCCTGCCAGTTTCTTGGTCTCTGGCAATTGACCTTTCTGATCAAATTTCGTTGGGCTGCGCTGCGCTTCATGAATCCGTCCAACCACAAAGGGACGGTCAAGATTGCCATCAAAGAAATCAATCACCACGATTTCACCAATGCGTGGTAAAAAGCGTGCGCCATAGCCCTCACCCGCCCATGGGGTCAAGACATCAACCCATGCCGAGTCTGTATCATTGTCATTGGCGCCTGCACCGCCATCATGGCTGTGGTCATCGTTGCGGGTAAAGAGGAAGCGAACTTTGATCCGTCCCCATTCATCCACATGAATTTCTTCGCCACTTGGTCCCACGACTTTGGCACGCTGTGGGTGTGTGGCTGGTCGGTGCTCTATCGGGTTATAAACTGGAACGGTCGTGATGTGACGACGCTGTAAACTTAGGTGGTTGGCTTGGCGTTCGCTTGGCACTGCGCTGGTTTTGAGTGACCATTGGCTTTGTTTCAGTAAATGCTGAATTTGCTCACTCAGATCTTTGGGCAAGTTGTTTTGATTATAGAAAGTCTTGGTCGTGATCAGAAATTCTTTGTCTGCGTCACTGTGTTGATCAAGTTCAGGATGTTCATGTAACTCAAACCAATACCCCACTTGGGCATCACGTACGGTGCTCTGTGCAGTGAATTGTTTCGCCTGTTGGTTGTAGACATTACTCAGGGTTTGATTGAGTTTTTCAATTTGGCTGTTTGATGCTGCTGTCGCCTGATCTTCTCCATTTAAATCTTGCATCCATGCAGGGCTAATATGCCACGCTTGTTCTAAGCTGAGGCTAGCATTGTCTTGCTGTGTACTGTGTTGATGTTGGCTTTGGACTGAACCTGCGCCTTCTTCTTGACTCAGGTGATCGGCTTGCCAACGTTGGATATGGACTGCAGTGGGTTGCAGGCTGCGCTGTGCACTCAGACTGATGATGCTATCCTGTTGTTCGGTAGCACTAGAACGATGAAAACGAATCTGTCGACGCTTTAAGGCTTGAAACTGACTGTTGTCATCCAAGAGTCTAAGTTTTTGGGCTTGAATCGGATGACGAGTATGAGGTACATAGAGTTCAGCTTCATCAATCAGCCAGTTGATGCCTTCACTGCGCCAGAGCCGTGTTAGAAAGTCATAATCGGTTTCATTTGACTGCATGATGAAGGGACGAACATCGGTCTCTGTATTTAAACCAGAAAGATCAAGACTGAGGCTAGCAGCAAATAGCGGACTTTTGCTCTGCCATTCCTTAAAGAGTATTTCACTGACATCTCGCACACTTTTATTCATAAACACTCGGCTGTTGCGACGTTTATGCCAAAGTGCCGTTGCGTCTTCTAAGCGAAGTTTGTACAGGGTCAGTGCACCATCACTTTGTCCTTGTTCGGCGTGGGTGATGATCCCTGTACTGCGAAATAATGTGCCTTGGTCTGTGACCTGATCGACCGCGACTTGTACCCCGATAAATTGTTTGAGTGGAATCAGGGCATTGGTTGAGAGGCAGATCAATTCAACGTTTAAACCTTGGTTTAATGCATGTGTGCCTTCAATATGCTGCAAAAAGGTGTCATGATTTAATGCAGCATGTGAAAATTGTGCATGAATGGCACGTTTTTGTGCGCTTAACCCCAATTGCTCAAGCACTTGAGTGATTGTATTTATCATCGTCTATATTTTTAAAAAGTAAGTTTCAGTTATCATTGATCGCAAACAGCGATCATAAATTAGGCGCCATTATAGCCAGATCAATCCGACAAATGAGCAGAGTTTTATTCTTATTATGTAAACAACATAATGCTCCGAGCAACTGCGGAGCATTTTTATGGAAAATAATTTCACTTTGATTAAGAAATTTAGCGTTTTTCTTAATTCTCGAGCTGTAATCTACGCTCAGATAATGCTTTGCTCACCACTTGATAACCTGCAGTCATACCTAAAGTCGCCATAATGCCTGCCACGATTATGTCTGGCCACAAACTACCTGTACCAAACACACCTATTGCAGCAAAAATAACCGCAACATTTCCAATCGCATCATTTCGGCTACAGAGCCAGACCGATTGCATATTAGAGTCACCTTCTCTAAAGGCATATAAAATGACGGCACAAACCACATTCGCAAGCAAAGCAATCACACCAATCACCCCCATGGTCATAGCTTCAGGTGGAATTCCCAAAGCATAGGCATAGATCACTTTACCAATCACCACCAAGCCAAACAACGCCATGGTCATGCCTTTGAGCAGTGCCACTGTCGCCCGCCAATACAAACTCGCACCAAGCACCGCAAGTGAAATACCATAGTTGACTGCATCACCAAAGAAATCTAAAGAATCGGCCCATAAGGATGATGAATGTGCATAAGCTCCACCAATAAGCTCCACCACAAACATGGCTAAATTGATCAATAAGGCAATCCACAATACCGTTCTAAACTTACTATTTGGCTTTTGCGGTGCGGGTGCACAACTGCAAGAAGAACATGCCATATACACAACCTCTATCCAGACCTAATCATTTTCTATTATGATTAAAAACTATGGAGTCGCTCTAAGGTCAAGCAAAATGAATCAACAAAACTCATCTCCTGTTTATTTGATGAAAGACTTAGTCCATAAAACAGGATTAAGTGCCGATACCATTCGTTTTTATGAAAAAAAGCATTTATTAGAGCCTTCTTTTCGCGGGGACAATAACTATCGCTATTATCAAGATGATGCACTTAAACGACTCATTTTTATCAAACGTTGCCGCGCGCTAGATATCTCACTCAAAGAAATTGAATACCTGATTGAACTGGAACAAAAGCCTCAACAAGACTGTAGTGCGGTCAATCAACTGATCGATGAACATTTAAAACAAGTCGAACGAAAAATCATTGAATTGCAAAAATTCCAGATACAGCTACAACAGCTTCGACAGTCCTGCTCAACTCAATCAACCATTGATGATTGTCAAATTCTAAGACATCTTGAAGCAGGACTTACAGATGCATAAAACACATCAACGTAGAATTTAGAATATGGGTATTACTCAGTTTTGCTACCTATTTACTTGAACCATTCGTGGGCAATGCAGGATTTTTATCCTTATTTTATTTAATTTTTTTATAAATTCACAAATAAAAGAATCTAGCTTCACATCAAATCTAATAAAATAATCCCTAATTATTTCGGATAAAAGGCCGCAAAGAACTCTAGCTTTTTGATGATTAGCGCCTCAGGTAATTTTTATATAACCGATCTTTTACTTTATAAAACAAGGATATTTAAATTTACTTCTATCCTTAGCCACATAAAACCATAGATCTAGATATTTATCATTAAGCACTCAAATCCAGCGTTTGAACATGTAATTTTCGCGTCTATAACCGTTTAAATTCCGAGTTGTTTACTAGGTTGAATCTATTTTTTAAAGCCCTACAATAAACCCATATTTTTTTTATGCCTTAGTTTAATCATGAGCATTCATCACGTTACTGAACTTCTTTCTCCTGCAGGTTCGCTTAAAAATATGCGTTATGCATTTGCCTATGGTGCAGATGCAGTCTATGCCGGACAACCTCGTTACAGTTTACGTGTGCGCAATAATGAATTTGATCATGACAATCTGGCTATCGGCATTCAAGAAGCGCATGACTTAGGAAAAAAGTTTTATGTGGTCGTCAACATTCAACCGCATAACTCGAAACTCAAAAACTTTATTCGCGACCTCACACCTGTGGTTGCGATGCAACCCGATGCCCTGATCATGTCGGATCCAGGCCTGATTATGATGGTACGCGAGCATTTTCCAGACATGGATGTGCATCTTTCCGTTCAGGCCAATCCAGTCAACTGGGCTACTGTGAAGTTTTGGAAAAATATGGGACTGACTCGTGTCATTTTGTCCCGTGAATTATCCATTGATGAAATTGAAGAAATTAAGCAACAAGTGCCTGACATGGAAATTGAGGTTTTTGTGCATGGTGCGTTATGCATGGCGTACTCAGGACGTTGCATGCTTTCAGGCTATATGAATAAGCGTGATGCCAATCAAGGGGCATGTACCAATGCTTGCCGTTGGGAATATAAAGTTCATGAGACTACGCAAGATGAAAATGGTGATGTGATCCCAGTCCAAAATCTGAATACAGACTCCAATTGCTGTTCAAGCCCTGATGCTGATGAACTGCATATGCAAGCACAGCATCAGTTCGATGAACCCGTATTACTACAACGTAATGAAGAAGACATGTTTGCTGCTGAAGAAGACGAACATGGCACTTACTTTATGAACTCAAAAGACTTGCGCGCGGTGCAGCATGTTGAGCGCTTAACCCAAATGGGGATACATTCTTTAAAAATTGAAGGACGTACCAAGTCTTATTTTTACTGTGCGCGTACAGCACAAATTTATCGCAAAGCCATAGATGATGCGCTCGCCGGTAAACCTTTCGATTCCTCACTCCTGACACAACTCGAAGGTCTGGCCAACCGTGGTTATACCGAAGGTTTTTTACGTCGCCACGTGCATAGCGAATATCAAAATTATGAAAATGGTTCATCCAGTTTTGACCATCAACAATACTGCGGTGAAATTTTGGAGCGCAATGGCGATTATCTGAAAGTCGATGTCAAAAACCGTTTTGTAGTGGGTGATGTGCTCGAACTCATGACCACTTCAGGCAACATCACTTTTGAACTAACAGAAATCCTCGATAAAAAAGGGAATCCAATACTTGAAGCGAAAGGCTCAGGTCATGTGGTTGAAATCCCAGTTCCTGCTGATGTCGACATGCACTATGCCCTGCTCATTCGCAACTTACCGCATTCAAGTACCGACATTTCAGCGCCTGCCTTGGCTTATGTTGCAAGCTGACTGGGGTTAATGCCATGGCACTACGAATAACGGATGCATGTATTAACTGCGATATGTGTCTTCCTGAATGTCCCAATACCGCTATTTTTGAAGGTGATAAAATTTATGAAATAGACGTCAACCGCTGCACCGAGTGTGTTGGTTTTTATGATACCCAAACCTGTGTGGATGTTTGCCCAATTGCTTGTATCGAGCAACATCCAGAACACGTTGAAACACAGCAACAATTGTTAGAAAAATTTAAAGGATTGAAATTATTTAACATCTAACCTTGGGGAAAGTAGAAAAGAAACCGAGTACTGACCACACTCAGAGTTTCAAAACAAAAACTGGGCAAAGAATAACAATAAACAAAAACTAAATGAAAAAGCCAAAGTGACTGGGGAGCACTTTGGCTTTTTCTTTGTACAAAATATTTGCTTTAAACGAAAAAAAAGGAACTGAGCTGTTAGCGACTCAGTTCCTATCAAGGGTAAAACCAAAGATCAGCGATACAACATAAAGGGAAAAAGCCAACGTATATTTTGGGAGAGCGTTGGCTTTTTCATTTCACACTTACAGCCCAGAACGAATAATATAATCAAAAGCAGATAGAGATGCTTTCGCGCCTTCACCTGTGGCAATGATGATTTGCTTGTATGGCACAGTCGTACAGTCACCTGCGGCAAATACACCTTTGACATTGGTTTCGTTGCGATCGTTAATCATAATCTCATTACGGTTTGAAAGCTCAACAGCAGTCTCTTTTAAGAAATCAGTGTTTGGTAATAAACCAATTTGCACAAAGATTCCTGCAAGCTCAACCGTATGTTCTACATCAGTTGCACGGTCTTTATATTTCAATGCCGTCACTTGTGAACCATCACCCACAACTTCGGTCGAGAGTGCATTCAGGATCACCGTAGTGTTAGGCAAGCTATGCAATTTGTCTTGCAACACTTGGTCGGCACGTAGTTTGGTATCAAACTCAACCAAAGTTACATGTTCAACAATCCCAGCAAGATCAATCGCAGCTTCGACACCTGAGTTCCCCCCGCCAATTACTGCTACACGTTTGCCTTTAAACAGTGGACCATCACAGTGTGGACAGTAAGCAACACCACGAGTGCGGTATTCTGCTTCGCCTGGCACATTCATTTCTCTCCAACGTGCACCTGTTGAAAGAATCACTGTTTTAGATTCAAGCTTCGCACCATTTTCTAAAGTGACTTCAACCAAGCCATTTGCTGTCTCATCCGCACCTTTGATGTTAGAAACACGTTGTAAGTTCATGATGTCCACACCGTACTCACGTACATGTGCTTCCATTTCAGCAGCAAACTTCGGCCCTTGAGTCTTTTGAATCGAGGTATAGTTTTCAATGTCCATGGTATCCATGACTTGACCACCCATACGTTCAGCCACGATCCCTGTTTTAATGCCTTTACGTGCTGCGTAGATGGCAGAGGTATTTCCTGCAGGGCCACCACCAATCACTAAAACATCAAAAGCATCTTTGGCATTGAGTTTTTCAGCTTCTTTGGCAGCGGAATTGGTATCCAGTTTGGCAATAATTTCTTCCAAGGTCATACGGCCTTGACCGATATGGTTATTGTCTTGGAACACCATCGGTACAGCCATAATTTTGCGCTCTTCGACTTCGTCTTGGAAGAATGCACCATCAATCATGGTTGCTGTCGTGCCCGGATTGTAAATGGCAATCAGGTTCAACGCTTGCACCACGTCTGGGCAGTTATGACAGCTTAAAGAGACAAATACGTCAAAGTCAGACTGGATGCCCAAAGCTTTGATTGAGGCCAAAACTTCATCAGATACTTTGGGTGCATAACCTGAGGTCTGTAACAATGCCAAGATCAAAGAGGTAAACTCATGTCCCATCGGTAAACCCGCAAAGAACACACGTGGTTGTTCACCGGCTTTTGCTACACCAAAGCTAGGTGCACGTGAGTTTTGACCATCAAAACGTGCAGTCACCAGTGGAGACAGTGCTGCAACTTCTTCAACCAATTCTTTAATTTTGTCTGATTTCTCAGAACGGTTCAAAGTCGCAACCAATTCAATCGGACCTTCTAGGCGTTCAAGAAGTGTTTTTAATTGAGCTGAAGTATTTTGATCTAACATTGTTAAGCTCTCCAAAGCAGTCTGTAAAATTATTTGATAGAAGAATCATAGAGTAAATCTAAAAATAGATAAAACAGTTTGTTTTTATTTTAATAATCGGTTTTATAGATTTAAAGATATTCATCATAAAAAGTCCCATTAAACGCAGGACTTTAAATGAAGTCAAAGCTTAGGATTCACTCTGCATCCGCTGTTCAATTCTTAAAGTTCTGGCTTTTAACTGACGCGTCAGACCAAACAACACAAGACTCAGCACTGCCATCAGTAGCATCAAGATAAGCGAGAAGAATTGCATGACCTTAGTGAACTGCGCTGCTTGCTGAACTTGTTTTTCTACACTTGCAGCCATCGGTGTGAGTGTTTTGCCATAGAGTTGATGCTGCATCGTCCATAACTGTTCAGGCTTAAACCCATATTCAATAAAATGTGAATCGTTTTTTTCTGCTTGGACCAGAGCAAGCACATGCGGAATGGCTGCATTTTTATCGACAGGTTGATGTAACAATGCCGTTTGCGCAAGCAAATAATGTTTTACGGGCATTTGAATTTGAGACTGCTGCAAATACTGCGCTATTTCACTTTGCTGAATATTTTTATCGTAGTGTACGATTTGCTGAAAAGCCTCGCTTTCATCATCTTTTAAATCATATTGCACATAAGTCAGCCCTGACCAAAGCAGAATAAAGGCAATCAGCCATGCCACAAACTTCAGTATAAAAGATTGAAAACGTACATAGAAAAAATGAATTTTCCGTGCATAGTGCACCAGTATGAATGCTCCAATAAAAGACACCATAATCTTGACTACAAGCCAACCAAACCATGACAGCAAATTCAGAAAATAATCTGGCTGTTGTCCAAGTGATGCTAAATTTGCATCGACACTCATGGGCATATGTAGTTGCTGTATTTCAGCGCTCAGTCCAAAAAAGCTATAGACAAAATCAGGTTGTAGAAAATAGCTAATGCTGGAGGCAATAAACAAGGCGGCACTCAACATACACCATAAACTCAGTTTACGTTGACGTTGTTTGAGTGCAACCACGCCTTGTTCAATGTGCTGAGGCTGAACAACATACTCATCTAAGGAAGGCAAATACTTCTCCTCTATCGACCACCCACCTTGGCATTAAGATGGTGTCGTACGATTAGAACTTGAGTCTAAAACCAGTTGATTCAAATTGTCCTGCAAACTACGCAAACGTGTGGTTGCTTCAGCACGTTTCTGCATCCCTTCTTTTTGTATTTGAATCACATCATTTACTGTTTTAATGAGGGTGTTTTGTACATGTTCAAGCGTCTCAATATCAATCACTGAACGTTGATTGGCTTTTGCTGTATCTACTGAGTTTTGATGTAACAAATCAGCATTGCGCTTCAACAAGTCATTGGTCACATCGTCAATGGTATTGGCCAACTGCACACTATTCTTCTGCTCATTTAAAGAAATCGCCAGACTAATTTGATTTTTCCATGCAGGCAATGTGATGTTTTTAATCGCATAAAACTTATCGACCAACATCAAATTATTAGACTGGATAATACGAATCATCGGTAATGTTTGCATGGCTGATTGTTGTAAAACCTGCAAATCACTTACACGTTTTTCCAAATTATTGGCTAAATGATTGAGGTCGTAAACTCTCTGCGTTGTGGTTTGGTCTTGCGCCTGTGCAGTCAGTGTTGAGATTTCCTGCTGAATTTCATCCTGTTTCAACTGACCCGCTGCGATATACACACCGAGCTGTTTATATTCACTTTGTACACCATGAAACATCCGATCGAGTGTATCAACGCGTGCTTTTAAACCAGACTGCGATTTTTCAATTTCTTTCACCAAAGTATCTATTTGTTCTTTGGTGGTATTAAAGTGCATATCAATATTATTCTTTGCCCCTTTAATTTTGCTCATCAAGCCACCGAAGAAACCTGAATTTTTCTTTTTATTTAAGATACTTGAGGTATTAAGCTGTTGTGCGACTTGTACCACCTGATTCAGCTTTTGCCCTGTTTCATCAAGGTCCTTGTTTTGCACTAAATTTAACAATTCATCGGTATATCCTGAAGTTTGTGTCGCAATATTTTTACCATACTCCGCCACGGCGTTATGGTTGATTTCTGCCAACTCTTTCCGTGCTGCCAAGACCGCATTGAAGTCATCTTGTTGCAAGCCAATTTCTTGCAAATTTAACTGTTGAAACTTATGTTCAATCACTTCGGTGGTTGGCTCTACCACAAGACTGTTTTGTTCTGAGTTGGTCATAATTCACCTAATCTATTTCTTAAAGTGTTGGTTTCTGTAGTGATTTTTTTAAGGTACGAATCAATTTTTCACGGCTATTATCGAGCTTTTCCAGTTCAATTGTCGAGCTTGATTGCTGCGATTGTTTGACATGATATTGCCATGCTGGGATCAAGACCTGCTGCGCTTCTTTAAAACGATCTAACAAACTCAATGAAAGCTGCTGAGACAACTGCATTTGTGTAATCGCAATATCATTACTGCTTTGCAAAGTTTGTAAACTATTTATTTTCTTGGATAAACGTTCTGCAAAATTATCTAAAGGATGTGCATTCTTCACAAATTTAGGATATTCCATTAAAAATGCTTCAGCCGCAGATACATATTTGGCCATTTGCTCACGTAAGCCTGTTAACTGCTGATAACGCGCCTGTGACTTTTGAATTTCAATTTGTAATTTTTGGCTGAGATGATTGGCTCGATCCAACAACTGATCCAGTTTTTTATAGTATTCAACTTGGGTTGAACCATATTCAATATCAATTCCCAGCCACTTTTGCAGCCCATTAAATTTGCGCTTCTTCAAGTATTTTTTTGAGTCAGCCAGTGACTGTATCAGTTGCTCAATGGTCTGACTCAACTGTAAAGTGAGCTGCGGGTCCACTCCATTTAACAGCACAGACTGTGCTTGAATGACACTATCTGCATAATGATTGAGACGATATTGATCGTTCAGCAACGGAACCAAATCATTACGCTGGATACTTAAAAGTTCATCTGAATTGACTGGTATATTCCTTAAAGGAACAAGAACGTCAATTTGTGCCATAGTGCTTTAACCCAATAAAGAAATTGAATAAAATCATTTTTATAGTACAGCTTTTATGTCAAATAACATGTAGATTTTTGCAAAAATGCTGTGACATCTTTTGTGCCGTAGAAATTATCACGAAGGTTATATCTGTTATTCAGTACTCTATTCGTACTAGGACTCAAACCTATTGAGTAGAAATAAAAGATCCAATCAATACATACTCTATTTTTATCTTCTGTGGAGTTACAATCCTTTATGAAACAAAACGCATATTTGAAGTCATAAAAAAGCCATGATCAACATGGCTTTAAAATGGGGTGTTTCGAAATTATAAATAATCTCCTTCACGCTCAGGTTGATAAACCACTTTTTCAATTTTGACTTTCATCATTTGACCATCTGGCTGCGGCCATTCAATTTCTTGACCTTCAGCTAAGCCAAGAATTGCTGCACCAATTGGGGCTACAACATTGACCTGTCCCTTCTCGCCTTTAAAATCATGCGGATAAACCAAAGTAATTTCAGATGCTTCTGTAGATGGCGCAATGGTCAGTAAAACTTTTGCATTCATCGTTACCACATTGGCAGGCATATCTTGTGGAGCAACAACATCGGCGCGTGCCAACTCTTCTTCAAGCAACTGCATGGTCGGTGTAAGTTTAGGCTGATGTTCTAACATCGTTTCTAAACGATGAAGATCCTGCTCAGAAATGATAATTGCTGGGTTTGCCATGTGCTGCATTCCTATTTGAATACGGTATGAATAAAATTCTTATTAAAAATAATTTATTAGCCTATAACTTCTGTTATATCAGAAATGCAGTCTAAATTACATTTCAACTGATTTTGATTTTTTAATGCTATAAAAAAAGCCCCCTTGAGGGGGCTTTCTCAAGTCAGAACTTAGTTTGCGTAAACAGGAAATTTCGCACAAACAGCTTCAACTTTCGCTTTAACAGCGTTAATCACAGCTTCGTCACCTTTGCTGTCTAAGATATCAGCGATCCAGCCAGCAAGTTCACGTACTTCAGCTTCGCCGAAACCACGAGTCGTCACAGCCGGTGTACCAATACGGATACCAGAAGTCACAAATGGTGAGCGTGGGTCATTTGGTACAGCATTTTTGTTCACAGTAATGTGAGCTGCACCTAACCATGCATCTGCTTCTTTACCTGTTACATCTTGCTTAATAAGAGATAACAAGAACAAGTGGTTTTCTGTCCCGCCAGAAACGATGTCATAACCACGAGCAATAAGAACTTCAGCCATTGCTTGAGCATTCTTCACTACTTGTTGTTGGTAAACTTTGTATTCAGGAGCCATTGCTTCTTTAAAGCAAATTGCTTTAGCCGCTACCGCATGAACCAATGGACCGCCTTGGTTACCAGGGAATACAGCTGATTGTAATTTTTTCTCAATTTCTTCGTTTGCTTTCGCAAGGATTAAACCTGAACGTGGGCCACGAAGTGTTTTGTGTGTAGTGGTTGTTGTTACGTCAGCAATTTGAACTGGGCTTGGGTAAACACCAGCAGCAACTAGACCAGCAACGTGAGCCATATCTACAAATAGGTAAGCGCCAACTTTATCCGCGATGTCACGGAAACGCTGCCAATCTACAATTTGGCTATAAGCAGAGAAACCAGCTACGATCATACGTGGCTTGTGCTCAACTGCTAAACGTTCAACTTCTTCGTAATCAATCTCGCCAGTTTCAGGGTTTAAACCGTACTGAATTGCGTTATATGTTTTACCAGAGAAGCTAACTTTTGCACCGTGAGTCAAGTGACCACCGTGAGCCAAGCTCATACCCAAAACAGTGTCGCCTGGGTTAAGAAGGGCTAAGTAAACAGCAGAGTTTGCTTGTGAACCTGCATGCGGTTGAACGTTTGCGTAATCTGCACCGAAAAGCTCTTTAGCACGGTCAATCGCTAATTGTTCAATCACGTCTACATATTCACAACCGCCGTAGTAGCGTTTGCCTGGGTAGCCTTCAGCATATTTGTTTGTAAGTTTTGAACCTTGCGCTTCCATTACTGCTGGAGAGCAATAGTTTTCAGAAGCAATCAGTTCGATGTGCGCTTCTTGGCGAGCATCTTCATTTGTGATTGCTTGCGCGATTTCTGGATCAAATTCAGCAATTGAGATATTGGCAAACATTAGCGAGGTCCTATGAAATTAGGGCTTTTAAGCCGTGCTAAGATTGGCGCGTATTGTAGCATGAAGTTTATAAATTTCGAGAACGAACTTTACGCAGTTTTAAATAAAAAATCGCTCACGAAGCAGAACTCCATGAGCGATTTGGGTCAAAGCAAATTACTGAATTGGCATGAGAGTTTTGACATCGTCAACAATATCATCGATATTTTCACTAAACGATGTGGTATGGGTCCATTTCGTCGTTTCACTGTCATCAGTCACATAACGAATATTGTTTCCAGCTTGAGAAGCTCCAGCATATAAAATATTCGTAATCGCTCTTGGAACAGTCGTGTCATTGGTGCCTTGATAAATAATAATTGGCGCTGTTTGTTTGACCTTCAAAGGCTGAGATGTGTTATCTAAAAAGTTTTTTATGACTGGCAAATCTAGAAATCCTGTTTTTGGGTAATATCCATTTAATGTGTTATAACCAGTCGCTAAAGCCCACATTTCCGTATAGTAATTTACAGAAACAGTCCCTGAACATGCCGATTCAGCTGTTCGTGCAATACGGGCTGCTTCAGACTCAAACACTTGCCCGTACAAAGTTATATTGGGTGGATTTTGCATACCTGCAGTGATGAGTGCAGCATAGGTATTCAGTGAAGTATAAGTAGCAACCTGTTGAGTTGCTGGCAAATTTGCAACACTTGCAGCCCCCACTTGAAAGATCGTTTTTAAATTAGACGCAGGTGCAATCGCAACTGTCCCTTTATAATCTAACTGCGCGCGACTTTGATATTCACCAGCACCTAAAGCAGCATGACCGCCCTGTGAATGCCCAACCGTCACCCAGTTTTTTGAAACCGATTTACCTTGCTTGGTTAAGTAGTCACGTGTTGCAACTACTGCATCTGTAATCGAAAAAGCTTCACTTTTTAAATTAAGATAAGGATGGGCTTCTGTACCACTTGGCTCTCCCAGTCCTTCGTAATCGGGAGCAACAACAACATATCCCGCGCTAAGTAACTCATTAATCATCGATTTTACATCAGGATCCATAGAAGATTTACTTGGCGCGCAAATATCAGCAACACCAGTAGTACCATGTGCCCACACCACTATTGGCCAACCTTTCGCCGGAGCTACTGTTTTAGGAGTAAAAAGCAATGCAGTTGCGCGAGTTTCTTTATTGTCCTGACCCAGCATTTTATAAGTCATGACCACACTTTCACCAGCCGTAGCTGACATATCTGTAGCTGTATATGCTGTTGGCGTAGTTACGACTGGATTAACAATATTATTTTTAGGAATCCCATCATCCACACCAACAGAAGTTGAATCGCCATCCCCTCCTCCACAGGCTGTTAAAACAAGCATAGAACTACTGACGAACACGGCCAATATATGTTTTTTCATCTTAAAATTCCTTAATGACATTTTTTCTTGTTGTAACGATTCAAATCACTTGAATAGATTAATGATTTACGCCTCAAAATGACGCATGGCAAGACCAGTTACGAGAATGATACAAAGTGAACATTGTCTGCAAATGCACACTCACCATTGTTATAAAAACTGGTCATTGGAATTTAAAATAAATCCTGATCCCACAACTGAATTCAGGCAGTGAGCTCTTCTCTAGTCTTTGTTTGAACCGAATCCCAAAGAATTATTTTAATTTTAAGCAATCATTTTCCTTTTCAACCCGCCTAAATAAATCGATAAGTAGCTTCCAACTTTTCCCTTGCTTAATAAAGCCTGATCTCTAATCACCTAGCTTCACCAGATGATTTAAACACCATCACTGCACAAAATCAGCGAATAAACCACAAATCTGGCAGTCATAGGCTGTCTTGATAGTCTTGAAAATGATAAATTTATTCAGCTTTTAATTTTCGGATATGCACATGCAAGCCATTATTCTCGACACAGAAACCCATACCCTAAATGGTCAACCCATTGAGATTGCATATGCACCGATTGAAATTACAAATGGCAAATTAAGCCTAGACAAAAGCCAAGTATTTGATCAGCTCTATACCGTCGATGAACCAATCTCATTCGCAGCGATGGCTGTGCATCATATTTTAGAGTCAGACCTCGTTGGGAAGCCCCTCTATACGACCTTTAAACTACCCGCCGAAACGCAATACATCATTGGTCATAATATTGATTATGATATTCGTGCTATCGAAAAATGTGGTGTCGATACTTCTCATATTAAAGCGATTTGTACACTCGCCCTTGCACGTTTGGTCTGGCCTGATGCTGAAGCCCACAATATTTCAGCACTCATTTATATGATTTCAAAAGGCAGTGAAAAAGCCCGTGAAATGATTAAAAAGGCCCATCGTGCCGATATGGATATTATTTTAACAGCCAATATTTTAATGCATGTGGTTCATCAATTAAAAATAAACAGCATGGAGCAGTTATTTGCTGTCTCTGAAGATGCTCGTATTCCGCGAGTCATTAATTTTGGCAAGCATCGCGGAACAGCGATTGCCGAACTCCCTGCTGACTATATTCAGTGGTTAATGCGTCAAGATGAACTCGATCCTTACTTACGTAAAGCTTTAGAGAATACGAGCATTAAAACGCTCTAAAATGTATTGTCATAAATTCTTAATATTGTTGTAATTTTCACCCTGTATGTTCAGCCTTAATTTATTTGTTCGGGGGAGTAAATTAAGGTATGAATCATTATCAAAAAACAGCATTAGGTTTAGATGCTTTACAACAACGTCATATCCCACTCAATGCGCGTCAAAGACGACTATTGGTTTTAATTGGTACAGAAGATTTTGAACAATTGGCTGATCAGTTCAAACAACGCATTGCAACGCCTGAAATCCTCGAACAATTAATTGAATTGGGTTTAATTCATTCCACACAAACATCTCGCGTCTCTAGCTCAATACAACCGTCATCGGAGGCTCAATCATCGACGTCTGTACTCGAAAATAGTCAGAATAACGTCAATCCAATAGATTTAGACAGCAAAGCGCAGACTCCTGCACCACCCGCTCCTACACAAAGCCCAGCCCCACCACTTAAAGCTTATAGCTTTGAAGAAACACGCGATTTGATGATGAGCTTATTACAATGTTATTGTGGCTTAATGGCAAAACAACTCATTCTTCAAATTCAATCGGCGACAGACTTACACAGTCTCAAACGCTGCCAAATGCAATGGATTACGACGTTACAGGAAAGTCGAATAGAACCCACAGTACTCAACCAACACTTACAACAGATCAATCATTCACTGTTGCGTTTGCAGGCAGCTTAAATAAATTCAACGAATAATTGAGTCTTAGTTAAGATTTAAAGACTACAAGTTTTATATTTTCTTCAAGCAATAAATCTTAACGTCTTTCATCGACTGTTTAAGACTTTGGCACAATGGTTACTCGAACCATTCATCAAATAGCTTGATAAATAGGAACTATGTGTGAAGTGATATCCTAATTTCACTTTATGATCTTCAATATAATCGCTCAAAAAATTTATCCCTTATCTTCTGCGATGGGATAACTTAACTTGATATAGATCGCCCATAAAAAAGCCCATGTAAACATGGGCTTTTTTCAATAGGGTTAATCAACAACTCGGTATATATTTTCCGTTTGCCGACTTTCAAATAACAGTTCAATACTAGGCAGAATCACTTCACCATCAACAACGATATGTTCAATTCGTTTAAACAAATCCAAACGTTCTGCTTCGGAGTTTTCAGGTACTTGTCTTAACTGGGCCTTCACATTATACGTTTGGCTGTATTGGTCCTTTACCTTTACATCTACAAGCTGAGTCATGGTCATTTTCCTTTTCTTTTTTTAGCTCTGTTTAATCTTATAGCACAAGTTTTTTCCAACACTGCCCTTAGAGTTGTTAGAATTTATCGCAATGTTAATTTATATAAATATTTTCAAAATCATAACTATAAATCATAAACTTAAATCAAATATGCTTAACAACCGAGATACATAGTCATATTTTTTCACATAAAAAAAGCTCGCATTGCTGCGAGCTTTTCTATGTTGGAAGGCTAGTGCTGATTTATTGTTTGAACATTTCGTATCAAACTCAACGAGCTGTCATTGATCCGTCCAACTACATCGTAGCGTCTTAGTTATCGACCTACTGTAAGTACAATATAAAAGCATTTTTTACTCTCGACAAGAGCCTATGACATTTCGAAACAACTGTACAAATAAAAGCCAGTTGATATTTTTTAAAAATAAGAGACCCTACTGAAAGGTAAAATCGAGATAACATCTCAGCGTCAAATCAAGTAAAATCGCGCATTCAACCTATGAGTTCTTTTCCATCTTAGTTCAATCCATTTTGAGTGATTTATATCGGTATTGTCCAATACAAAACTAAACTCATTTATCAAAACTGATTTGTTTAATTACAGTTTTGAACTTTAGCATTGGTTACATCTTTCGGCTTGCAAACAGCAGATCGGCAAACTGGCCTACTCTATTGTTTATTATAAGAAAAAATACGGGATCGATATCCACTGCACCACAAAAATGGGCTATGGCTTGTTCATCTGTTATGAGAGACCTTTGATAGTCAACGTAACTACTGTTCTTGGAAACAATGCAACCTATCGCAGTTTAAACGATTGGTGCCAATGGCGGTCATCAGGCCGCTGTAATTGGCAACAATGTATATATTGGCCCAAATGTCTGTATTATCGATCATGTTAAAATTGGCGATAATGCCACCATCGGTGCAGGTAGTGTGGTCACCAAAGATATTCCTGATAATGCAACAGCTGTAGGTAATTATGCAAAAGTCATTCACTATAATAATGCTGGAAATTCAGTAAATAAACGCTGGCTGAATTGCAACTAAAACAACATCAGCATAATTGAATCAATTTAGCACTCTATAAATAAAACACAGGCTGACAATTTTTATACTCCGTAAATTTTAAGACATAATATGTTGCTGTTGTATTTAAAAAGCTCATGACTACGAGAAATTAGCTTAGGGTAAATCTTCGTTTTTGTTCTATGAATAAGATAGAGGTATATCATGACCACGATTAATATTTCAGACATTAAAGAACATTCTAGTGTAATTGCCGTATGTGGAACGAAGATTGGAGATGTTGACCACATAGAAGGTAAAGAGATCAAACTCACCAAACATGGCGATGGGAAACACCATATTATCCCAAGTGCATGGGTAAGAGAAATTCGAGAGGATCAGGTCATGTTAAGCAAAGATGCCCAAGAAATTAAAGATAATTGGATTGAAGCATAGGTTCAAAAATTACAAATCTACCAGCCTTTGGGCTGGTAGTTCATATGATATACACACTGAGTAGATACAAAGAACATAATGCCTATCTAAGTTCGATGAATATTCACTTATAGCAAAGGTATAAAATTCACTCAATTACAACATTCTTAGTCTTTAAAAGGATTTGAAACTTTATCTTTAAGGCTTAACCAAACCAAAAAGGTCATAATAAATATAAGTAATCCAATCACAATAAAGAATGTTTCGCCCACAGCAAAACCTGTAATGAGTGCCCCTAAGCCGATTAATGATAATAAAATGATCAATCCGATGCCTAAGACATTCATGTTTGTTCTCCAATGACCGAAATAATAAAGAGCTCATTATTGCGTTTAGGCATGTCAATTTAATGTTGTTTTCATTAAACTTTAATAGTGCTTTTGATTGATTATGCGCTATTGTGTACTATTCATATTATCTTAATGAAAACTAATGTAATTTTTATATAAAAATTACATATATATTAATATGAAGTTTCTCTATACTTAGAAAAATACCAGCAAGCAAATTCGAGCAATTTTCACCCAGATTGATTTCAGTCATGAGAATTGAGCTTCTACAGGCGTCACAACAAAACTTTAAAAAATCTGTTCTTGTCTTGGGGGCATGAGTGATCAAGAAATCTGTTTTTCATAGTTTAGATTTACAAAAACTTATTTTGATTTTAATTATTGGCTGTGTCTCAAGCTTGTTTCTAATTTCAATTTTTGTTCTGAACTATGTCATCAAAGAGCAGTTAACCGAAAACTCTTTAGCTGCCAATCAACGCTATGCCTCAAAAATTGCATTTAGTACCGACAAATATTTTGAAAGTATGTTGAGTGAGCTCCGCTATAGTGCTCAAATTGTTGGTCAAGATTTTTCTAATCAACAGGTTTTAAAAGCTGAAGTTACACGTCTTAAAGGTCAATCACAAAAATTTAACTCAATCACGATTATCGATAAAAATGCTTTTATTTTGGAATACTCACCCGAGACCTTACATGTTAATCAAAAGAAGCAATATAAAACTCCAGGTATTACCGAAGCATTAAAACTCAAGAAAACCTATATTTCCTCTCCATACAAAGGCTTGTCAAACAATTTAATTGTGCTGATTGCTCAGCCTATTTTTAATCGTAAAAATGAGTTCCTCGGTATCGTCACGGGCTCGATTTATTTGAATAAAGAAAACTTGGTGAGTGAGCTGTTAGCTACCACTTATTCTTATAAGAAAAGTTATACTTATGTTGTTGATAATAAAAATAAGATCATCTTCCATCCAGATAAAGCTCGCATTGGAGATTCATTAAAAAATAACACAGGGATGCAATATATTACCTCCCACCCCACTGGAAAGATTGCACTGGTCAATAGTAAAGGGATCGAAAACCTTGCCGGGTTTGCGTCAATTCCAAGTGTGAATTGGGTTGTTGTGTCACAACAACCGACGTTAGAGTTATTAAGCCAAGCCAACTCGATCATCATTAAAGTAACACTGGCTATGCTCGGCTTCTATTTACTCTTGTTCATTTTTGTGTGGAAACTTTCTTACTGGATTTCGTCACCACTCAATAAGCTTGCACAAATGGCCAGCATGTTGACGCGCCCAAATATTGATCAAGACATTAAAAACATCGATCCTTGGTATTTTGAGGCTTTACGCTTTCGCACCGCTCTCTTGCTTAGCTCCAAACATTTTAAAGATGAAATTGCAGAGCTTAAACAACACGTGAATACCGATCCGCTGACGGGACTTTATAACCGCCGCGGTATGAAACTATTCTTAAATGAATTAGAAGCAACCAATACGCCTTTTTCGGTACTGACATTGGACATCGATCACTTTAAAGCAGTGAATGATAACTATGGGCATGATCAAGGTGATAACGTATTGAAAAAGTTAGCGTCTCATATGAAAAGCAACTTTCGTCAACATGATGTGTGCTGCCGTGTCGGTGGAGAAGAATTTATTGTCTTTGTGGTGCACGAAGATCCGAAAATTGCCTATATAGCGGCTGAACGACTTCGTAAAACAGTAGCACAAAGCTACATTGACCCAATTGGAACGATCACGGTTTCAATTGGTATCGCCTCTTGGCCTCAAGACTCAGAAAATATTCAAGAGGTGATTAAATTGGCAGATCAAAAACTCTATCAAGCCAAGAATGATGGTCGAAATTGTATCCGCTCGACATCATTGGACTGATATAACTTTCATTAAATATAAAATTAGGCCAAATCATGCAGTGCTTTTCAGATCCATCTGTTCAAAAATGAAAAGGCCTAAAATAGGCCTTTTCATGCAAGATGATTCAACTTATATTTTTAAGTTCTATCATCTACTTCGCTCGGTTTTTCTAGTTCTGCATCATTTAACAACTGCCCCGTATGTTGCGGCTTAATCAAGGGTGCAGTCGGACGTGGGTTACGCTGCGTATATTGTATACCTATGCCCGCTTTGACATCATCAGCTGCAACTTCGGTTTCAAAACGTTGATTATCTAAAGCTCGGATATCCTCACTCACCTGCTGAATTTCATCCTGACTTGCGCCCAGTTGCTGCAAGGCCATTTGACCTAAAGCCAATGCAGACTCAAAGGTTTCTCGAACCATCAGACTGACATTTTTCTTAGACAAATACAGCGCGTGTTCACGGTCATAGGAACGAACAATCAGCTTAGCCAAAGGAAATTCAGCATTCACCAACTCTACAATTTTATTAATCGTTTCTTTGTGGTCGACACAGACTAAAATTGCTTCTGCGGTATCTGCCCCTGACGCATGTAAAATATCTAAACGACATCCATCGCCATAGTAGACATCAAAACCAAACTTTTCCGCATTTTGGATCATGTTGACATCATTATCAATAATGGTCACATCCACACTACGCGCCAATAACAGCTGACTCGCCACTTGACCAAAGCGACCAAAACCAATCATCAATACTTTACCCGTTAAGCCATCGGCAACCCTGACCTGATCGAGTGAACTTTCATTCTGCTCAAGGGTAAAGCGTTTAAACAACACCCCAATGATTGGCGTCAACACCATAGACAATACGACAATCGCGGTTAAATTCGACTTGATGGTATTGTCAATAATTTGAGCTGTCGTCGCAGCACTAAACAATACAAAGGCAAACTCGCCCCCTTGTGCCATCAGTAAGGCACGATCTAAAGCCTCGGGATGATTACTCTTGGTCAAACGCGCGACCACATAAATCATCAGTGCTTTGGTCAACATCAATGCAATTACACCACTGACAATCAGCGGCCAATTTTGCCTGACCACTGCCAAGTCCAAAGACATTCCGACACCTAAGAAGAATAAGCCCAGTAATAGGCTTCGAAAGGGTTCAATATCCGCTTCAATTTGGTGACGGAAAGTCGACTCGGACAGTAACACTCCCGCTAAAAATGCGCCCAGTGCCATGGATAAACCACTGAGTTGCATCAGTAATGCCGCACCCAGTACTACCAATAACGCTGCAGCAGTCATCACTTCACGCGCTTTGGCAGCAGCTAGAATTTTAAATAATGGATTGAGTAACCAATGCCCTGCAACAATTAATCCAGCGATGGCCAACAGTCCGATGCCAATCCCTTGTAAATCGATAGATGAGCTTTCCGCCGCTTGATTAGGTGCCATAAATGCAACCAATGCTAATAAGGGAACGATCAATAAGTCTTCAAACAATAAGATCGCAACGATTTTTTGACCACGTCGTTGATGCAGCTCTCCGCGATCATTTAACAGTTGCATCACTATCGCAGTCGACGTCAGAACAAAGCCCGCAGCACCAATGAACGCTATTTTCCAGCTAAAGCCAAACAACATGCCCATACCCGTTAAGGCAATGACCGAAATAAGGATTTGCAAACTGCCCAATCCAAAAATCTCTTTCCGCAAACTCCATAAGTGCGAAGGCTGCATCTCCAATCCGATGATAAAGAGGTACATCACGATGCCGAGTTCAGCAATATGTAAGATAGCTGTGGGATTGTTAAAAAAGGCAAAACCAAACGGCCCAATAATCAATCCAGCAATTAAGTAGCCTAATATCGAACCTAGACCAATACGTTTAAAAATAGGGACGGCAATGACCGCTGCACTCAACAGTACAACAGGCCCAACCAGTCCTAGTGAATCTACTTCTGCACTCATTTTGTTCTCATCTTGGTTGTTGGCAATCCATGCCAATTTCACGCTATTTTAATTTTATTCACTAAAGTCTATGTCAGTACGGATAGGATGTCTCAGCGCTGATCTTTTCACTCTGCATGTCCGCAGACTTACCATCAACACTCAACATACTGCGAATTTAAGCATCGCTTGACCAGCCTATGTTTAAAACTATATACAGCATTGTTGCTATACAGCAAGATTTTATTCGAGGAATACAAAACACATCACTACATATGAACAGAAGATAATCAAGAGCAGATTTTTATAACAGATAGATACTTAAAAATTGTATTTAGTATGATTCCACCATCAAAGATAAATGACACCTTTGATGATAGGACTGACATTCGTAATTTTTACTCCATCCAGATAAAATTGGACGTCGTATGTTCAAGCATATTTTCTCGCCCCAGCCACACAAACAATGGCTGCCAAAGTGACGGCCAACATCATCCAACTCACGCTTTCATGTAGTAATAGAGCGGCAAGTGCAAGACCCATAAAGGGTTGAAATAATTGCAGTTGACCAACAGATGCAATGCCACCTTGTGCTAATCCTCGATACCAAAACACAAAACCTAGCAACATGCTAAAGACAGAAACATAAGCCAGTCCTATCCATGCGGCTGTACTGACATGCTGAAATGAAATAGGCATGCTCCATAATGCTATTGGCAACATCACTGGTAACGAGAGCACTAAAGCCCAACTAATGACTTGCCAACCGCCCAGTGTTCGCGAAAGTTTTGCCCCTTCTGCATAGCCCAGCCCACATAAAATAATTGCTGCCAGCATGTATAGGTCGCCTTTCCATGCAGTACTCGTTTCCCCAAGTGCAGCATAACCTGCTACAAAAATGGCTCCTAGCACTGAAAACAACCAAAAAAGTGGCTTGGGCCGTTCACCCCCGCGTAGAACTGCAAAAATCGCAGTACTAATAGGTAATAATCCTAAGAAAACGATGGAGTGTGCAGAACTTACATGCTGTAGGGCCAAAGCAGTTAAGAGTGGAAATCCGATGTCCACGCCCAATGCACTGACTGCAAGTGCAGATATGTTTGAAATGGTCGGGCGTGCTTGGCGAAGTAAAACCAGAAAAAACAATCCTAATAGCGCTGCAATTGTGGCCCGTGCACTGGTTAAAAAGATGGGGTTAAAATCGGCAACGGCGACCCGTGTTGCTGGTAAAGACCCCGCAAAAATAGCGACACCGATTAATCCGTTTACCCAGCCGCTGGTTGCCTGTTTCATGGCGTGATTCTCTTATCGTTAATCGCTCAATTTGAATATAGACCGCATGTTTGAATCGAGATACAATCCAATACAATAAATAAAAACTGTTATGTATAAAAAGCCCATACAGTTTAGGAGAAATGGAATGCGTAGCCAAACTCGAATTGATGCAGTTATGGATGAAATTAGACTCAAAATTAGCTCACGCACTTATCTCCCCAGTCATCGCCTTCCCTCTGTACGCCAACAAGCACGTACATTGCAGGTCTCTGTTTCAACCGTTGTCGAAGCCTATGAACGTTTAATGGCCGAAGGCATCATTCTGTCTAAACCCGGATCGGGCTTTTATGTGTCTGGCCCTGTCGCGCCACTGGCTTTAGCCCAAATAGGGCCTAAGCTCGATAGAGAGGTCGACCCTTTATGGGTCTCTCGACAAGCCTTAGATACAGATCACAGCACACTCAAACCAGGTTGCGGCTGGTTACCACCCGAATGGTTATATGAGACAGGTGTTCGACGTGCTCTGCGTAGCATGGCAAAAGCAGATAGCTTAGAACTGGTGGAGTATGCAACACCAGCAGGACATCCTGAACTGCGACAATTAATTTCTCGTCGTTTAATTCACATTGGCATTGAAGCTTCGCCTGAACACATCATGCTCACCGAGTCTGGCACGCAAGCAATTGATTTGATCTGTCGTTTTTTATTGGAAGCTGGGGATACTGTTATTGTCGATGACCCTTGTTATTTTAATTTTCATGCTCTCCTCAAAGCTCATCGCATTAATATTGTGAGTGTGCCGTATACTCCCCATGGCCCAGATTTGGAGATCTTTCAGTCTGTTTTAGCTGAACACTCACCACGGCTGTATATCACCAACTCAGGCATACACAACCCAACTGGTGCAGTGCTTTCCCCCGTCACGGCGCATCGCTTACTTAAATTGGTCGATCAAACCAATTTAGTCATTGTGGAAGATGATATTTTTGCCGACTTTGAACATACCCCTGCCCCACGACTGGCTGCTTTTGATGGACTCAATCGTGTCATTCAAGTTAGTAGTTTTTCAAAAACGATTTCAGCCTCTTTGCGCTGTGGCTATATCGTGGCCAAAAATGAATGGATTGAAAATCTAATCGATTTAAAGATCGCCACCTCTTTTGGTGGAGGCCGACTTGCCGCCGATATGGTGCTGATTGCCTTAAAAGACAGTGGATATCGTAAGCATATGGAAACGGTGCGCTTACGCCTAGCTCATGAAATGCAAAAAGTCATCACTCAGCTCGGGGCTTTAAATATTCACCCGTGGCTCGTCCCACAAGCGGGCATATTCCTGTGGTGTAAACTTCCCGACGGTTTCGATGCTGCGCTCATTGCGCGAGAGTGTTTAAAACACGGCGTTGTTTTAGCACCAGGAAATGCGTTTAGCCAATCCTTAAATGCACAGAATTTCTTACGCTTCAATGTCGCACAATCGGTAGATCCGCGTATTTTCGAAACGCTCAAAAATGTGTTAGCTCAACAGCAAAACTTAACATAATAAAAGCCTCTACTTAGAAATAGAGGCTTTTATTAAAATGGTTGAATGGCTTATGAACAATACTCGTTGCGTTGATGCTCAATTAAAGACAGCGCGGCATTCCATGCTTTCAGCATCACCATTTCAATCAATTCACTTTCAAACTGTTGAGCCGTATGTTGACGTACAGCTTCAGACGGAAGATGAAGCTCTGCTCCTCCCGCCATCGCCTTAATCTGCGCTTGGCATGCGCGTTCAAGGAAATAGATCTCGTGGAAAGCACGTTGAATCGAATCTCCTGTCGATAGCAAACCATGATTACGTAAAATCATGACTCGGTTTTGCCCCAAGTCTTTCACGAGACGCTCACGCTCTTCGGTCAATAACGCTACCCCTTCATACTCGTGATAACTGACTTTGTTATAAAACTTCAAAGCATGCTGAGACAAAGGCAATAAACCCTGTTTTTGTGCAGACACTGCAATGCCATCTGCGGTATGCGTATGAATCACACAGTGCACATCTTTACGTGCATCATGGATCGCGGAGTGAATCACAAAACCTGCGGTATTGACCAATTTGCCCTGATCATAATCCGCAATAATATTGCCTGCATAATCAATTTTAACCAAATGCGAAGCCGTCATTTTTTCAAAGGGAATGCCGTATTGATTAATCAGAAAATGACCATCTTCGTCGGGTACACGTAGACTAATATGTGTATCAATTAAATCGGTCATGCGGAAATGTGCAATTAGACGGTACAACCCCGCAAGCTGACAACGTGCATCCCATTCTTTTTCGGACACGACATCTTTTAGACTTTTCATCGCATGTAAACTGGTCATTTGTTATCCCTATTATCTCTATCCATTAAAGTTAACATTGAGCTTGAAGGAAAAAGCCCAACCCTGCTTAAGTCTTTCTCTCAACATAAACTGATTCTTCGTAAAATAGCGAAACCTGTCTTGAATGATTCTGCTATTTCCGTGTGCTATCAAGCAACTTAACACGCTATGACGTCGATGGTGTTTTAATGGAGTCATTCACGAAGATAGTTTTGCCTTTCAGCATCGAGGGTGCAAAATCAACCATGCTACGTAAAGTTCGGGTGAAATGTGCCTGATCGGCAAAACCTGCTTCCAAGGCAATATCAATCAAACTCCGACCTGCGGCCCAGAGTTTGATGGCATAGCGAATACGCAACCAAAGAATGTAGCGCCGCATTGAAATCCCCAGTTGCTGACTAAACAAGTGCATCAGCCTCGACTCAGACAGTCCCGTATATGCCGCGACTTGAGCTACTGTGGGAATCTGCTGAGGTACAAGTTGTTGAATATAATGACAAGCTTGTAAAACGCGGGCATCCCATGGCAATACCTGCAACGGATTTGGATTTAACGTCGACAGTAGCGTTAAAACCAATTGTTTGGCATCATCAGGACTGAGTTGCCCAGCGATCAACTTTTGAAACTGTGAATGAAACGTAGCAAGGCAAGCGGCAGGTAAAGAACAAATCTGTTCGCCATTCAGCAATGGATACAAGTGTCCATAAAGTGCATGATCAGGATCAATCATGAGCGCAAGATAAGGTTGATGTTCTGAATCGGTACTGTGCATCACATTGGGTGCCATCACCACAATATCGTGATAACGACGTACGTGGTCGTCTAAAGTGATTGCAAAAGGTATGCCCAAGCCAATTTGTAAAAGTGCTGGAAAATGGGCATGGGCATTATTCAACTGCTCATGAGTCACATACAAAATGACACCATCCCAAGTGTAAATTTTGCTTTGGAGCGCTAACCCTAAACTCGCATCCTTGCTTTGCGATAGCATATTCGTTCAAGACCATCTTTGGTTTACTGTTTAAAACTACGCCTAGTAAACACTAAAGGAGTAGGACATGTTACAGGATACCCAAACCCAAATTAAAAACAATATGCAAGATTTGGTGAATAACGCCCATCTCTCTGCTACACCGGTTGCAAGCCCTGCTGTGCAAATTAAAGGAAGTGATGGCCGTTATAAAACCTTAAAAGAATTCTATCCCTTCTATCTTTCTCAGCATGAAGATCCCACTTGCCGACGTTTACACTTTGTGGGAACCACCTGTGTGATCGGGATTACCGCGGCTGCGGCGATGACCAAAAATCCAAAACTACTCTGGGCTTTGCCTGTGGTGGGTTATGGGTTTGCGTGGGTCGGTCATTTCTTTTTTGAACATAACAAACCAGCCACATTTACATATCCTTTTTACAGTTTCGTTTGTGACTTTAAAATGTATAAAGACATTTTACTAAAGCGCGTAAACTGGTAAATAAAAATGCGACTGTCCTATCTATTTCTAGGGCAGTCGTTTAATCGAAATCTGACGATTATTGCTATTGTTAAGGTTACTCGCCCAAAATCCCTATAAGAGCGACACTCCTTAATTACATCCAACCACGCCATCTACTTAGGCTGCATCAACGTTCACTAAACGGCATCACCATCTGCTCTAATGAAAAGTAATCAACACTCGCCAATAGCTCAATCAAAGCATTCATTTCTCACAGGCTCAATTTATAAAATAAGTCCTTTATTTTGACCGATAATCCCCCCTTGAATGCTCAATTACAACCCTACTCTCCAATTCTTTTCAGTGATGCACAATATGCATATTTATTAGAACAGCTTATCGAGCAGCATCTTCCTGTGCGCTTTGATATGCAACTCGCATCAGACTATTTACAAATGAGTGAGCGTCATCTTCGACGCTCCTTATTGCTAGAAGGCATTAGTTTTCAGCAAATTCGACAAACCGTGTTAGAACGAAAAGCGAAACAGATGCTTGAAAATAATCTCTCCATTGGGGACATTAGCCAAGCTTTAGGTTTTAGAGAAGTACGTGAATTTCGTCGGGCATTTAAACGCTGGACAGGCCAAGCGCCGTCTGTTTATAAAAATGGTACCGAATGATCCTAAGCTGATACGGAGGCCCATTTTTTCTGTTTTTATTCGTTCCCTCTTTAAAAGTTGAAGTTGAAATGTGTTTAATTAAAGCAACCAAACTGTTTCGGTCAGCTGCTTAATTTCATCCATATCATGGCTGACATACAACATCGGGATATGGGTTTCATTTTGGACGGTTTGAAAAAAAGGAAGGATTTCCTGTTTATGTGCAGCGTCTAACGCAGACAAGGGTTCATCTAATAATAATAAATTTGGCGAATACAACAGTGCCCGACCCAATGCAACTCGCTGCTTTTCACCACCTGAAAGCTTCGTCGGCATACGACTGAGTAAATGATTAAGTTTAAGCAGTTCAATAATATAATCGGGATCAAAACGTCGGCTTTCAGGCGGAATTCGCTTATAGCCAAACAATAAATTTTGCATCACCGTCATATGTGGAAACAGTTGTGCATCCTGAAAAACCAAACCAACATGACGTTGCTGTACATTTAAATTAATCTTATTTTCAGCATCGAACCATGTCTGATGATTGATTTTAATCCAGCCCTTGACTGGAGTATTAAGTCCTGCAATGGCATGCAAAATACTGGTTTTTCCTGAACCTGAAGCCCCAAATAAACCAACGACAGGATGTTCAGATGAAAATGTCTGATCGAGTTTAAATTTGCCTAAATTTAACTGAATATGACAGTCGATCATCGTCTTAATGTCCTCGTTTGTTTTTCTGATAGCGATGGAACCACTGGGCAAACCATAACGCCAAAAATGCCACAGTTAATGACAGAATAATCAATCGCCAGACCGCCTGTTCTGTGTCAGGTTGCTGCATCAAGCTATACATGGCCAAGGGCAAAGTTCTGGTCTCCCCTGCAATATTACCGACAAAGGTAATGGTTGCGCCAAACTCGCCCAGACTGCGACAAAAACATAAAATCGCCCCCACCAATATGCCACTGCTGGCTAAAGGCAAAGTGACATAAAAAAAAGTGCCCAAGGAGGAAGCACCAAGCGTTTTCGCCGCCATTTCTAGCCGTTGATCCACCAACTCTATGGCCAAACGAATCGATTGAACCAAGAGTGGAAAGCCCATCACGGCTGAGGCCAAAACTGCGCCTTTCCAGTTAAATGCAAAATTGAGTCCAAAGGGCTCAAGATACTTACCCAGTATTCCGTTTCCTCCAAAAACCTGTAACAGCAAATATCCCGGCACCACAGGCGGCAGCACCAGCGGTAGAAAAATAAAGGTTTCAAATAAGGATTTGCCAAAAAACTCTTTACGTGCCAAAACCCAACCCACTACCAACGCAGGGATCAGGCTAAATGCCAAACAGGTTGCAGCCACTTGGCAGGATAACTTGAGTACCTCTATCTCTTCAGCCGATAAAGAAAACATCATCACTTAGCAGCAGATAAAACGGTAAAGCCATATTTTTTAAAGACTGCATGTGCTTGTTTACTTTGTACAAACTGATAAAACGCTAGCGCATCGGGATTATTTTTGACAAGAGCTAAGGGATAAACAATCGGGGTATGGGTATTAATAGGGAAAACACCAACGACGGTGACATCTTTACTGATAGCAGCGTCGGTTGCATAGACAATGCCAAGCTGACATTCACCACGTGCTACAAAGTTGAGCGCAGCTCTGACATCTTCAGTTTCAACCAATCTTGGTTCAAGTTTTGACCACCATCCCAATGCGGTCAGTGCCTGTTTACCATATTTTCCGACTGGGACACTTTTGGTGTCACCTGTACAAAGCTTGCCCTGAAAGGCAGTAGAAGGATCAAAACTTTTATCCATTTTTATTTTGACGGGCTTAGCTTTTGGCGAAATCAATACAAGACGATTGCCCAATAAATTCACACGTTTATTCGGCACAATTAACTTTTTATTTTGCAGATAATTCATCCACTGTTCATCTGCCGAAATAAAAACATCCGCAGGTGCACCCGCTTCAATTTGCTTGGCCAAAGTCGACGACCCTGCATAAGAGGTTTTCACGTGTACTCTTTTTTGTTGTTCAAATATTGCATCGACATCTGCTATAGCATTGGTCAAGCTGGCTGCTGCATAAACGGTAATAGCTTGCTCTGCATGTACCTGTACCCCAAGAGTCAAACCACAACATAACATCGCATATTGCATATACTTATTCTTAAAATTAAGCAGCACCATGTTCCCCTTAAGCGTTATAAATTGACCGATATGTTTTTAAAAATATATGGATACATAAGCAACGTCAATTCTAGAAACAGATTATTTATCGTTCAAGTTAAAGGATTTGTATCTTAATCACGTGACTGATACTACTCTTGCTATTTAGTCAGTAGAAATAAGAGCTTTTATCAAATAGAGGAAGCCTATTCGTGTATGTCATAAATGAATACGAGAGGAATCTAGCTGACCTGACTAGATTATGGTTTAAGGTGTTGAGCTATTTCTGCAAAATCCTGTTCAATCGCAAGGCGTGCTTTTATTTCCATTTGTCTAAATTGACTTAAAATACTGTCGCCCAAGTCCGTGAGTTTTGCCCCACCCCCATGCGTTCCACCTTTTTGAGTTTCGACTAATCCTGACTGAAAGCTATGATTCATGGTTTCAACCAACTGCCATGCACGGCGGTAACTCATATTCATACTTTTTGCAGCTTGAGAAATTGAGCCTGTACGTCGAATTTCTTCCAATAATTCTGCCTTACCCGGCCCAAATGCAATGTCTTGATTGAGAAGTATTCTGAGCTGTAATTTTAATTTGACGTCCTGCATACATTCACTCAAATAAAGACCTGTCATCAAAGCAGATGACCTAAAGAAAAACCTTTTACTTTTTATACAGCAAAATTTTGAATATCAAGTATATAAAACAAAACCATCGCCGCGACAAAAACTCGCTAAGGTCAAACCTGACTGCTTTGCCATATTAATCGCCATACTGGTTGGAGCTGAAATACACGCCAGCAAGGCAATATTCAGTTGAGCACACTTACGAATCAACTCATAACTAGCTCGGCTGGTCATCACCACAAAACCTTGATTTACATCATAATGATGTTCTGCACTATAACCCAATAGTTTATCTAAAGCATTGTGTCGGCCTACATCCTCAAACAAAGCCACTATTTCCCCCGCTTCAACCCATGCAGCCGCATGTGCACCGCCCGTCATTTGGGTGATTTTCTGTCGGGTATTGAGTTGAGCAATGGCTTGGGGAATTTGAACTAGCCATCCCTCACAAAGGGCTGTGGTAATTTGAGGTAAATCCAAATGAAGTTGCTGCAAGCTTTCAATCCCACAGAGACCACAACCCGTGCGTCCAACCATCATCCGTCGATGTTGTTTGAGCGCCATAAAGGCGCGGGTAGAAATCGTCATTTCGACTTGGATCCCAAATTCCGTTTCGTATATGTCTAAAGAGTAAAGCTCTTTCAAACTCGTCAAAATACCTTCAGACAAGCTAAAACCTTTCGCAAAGACTTCAATATCAGCTGGCGTTGCCATCATTACTGCATGCGAAATCCCATTATAAACCAAGGCAATAGGGTATTCTTGCACCACAAAATCAGATTGTTCAACAGCTCTATTTTCACTTAAACGCTGAATATTAACAGTTTCATAGCCGAGAGAATTCAACATCAACGCCCGAATATCCATAATAATTTTCCAATATTCCCTAAACACCAAACCCTTCAATCATGAAAAAAATGACACCTGCAAATCAGGCGTCATTTCAGCATTGAATCAACTAACCTCTCGATTCACGATCTGATTGGCATCTTCAGGATCAACCGCTTGTGCCAAGTTGAAATGTTCAGGCGCTTGGCCTGCATGCAAAATCACAGGCACGCTTTTCGAAGCTGGTATTTTGGCGTATTTATCATGGCTACTAAGTGCAACCAATGGATTGGTCTCCGGATAATAGGCTGCAAGGCTACCCCGTGGAATGTTATACGGTACGATACGGAAGCTTTGAACCACACGTTTAACACCATCCGAATAAATACTTTCGATATCCACCCATTGATCTGCAACAAAACCAGCCGCAGCGATATCTTCTGCATTCATAAACAAAACACGGCGCTGACCAAATACCCCACGATAACGGTCATCGAGTCCATACAAGGTTGTGTTGTATTGGTCATGAGAGCGTGTGGTCATTAGGGTATAGACTTTTGACCCAGTATATTGTTCAGCGTATTTATTCTCTTTATCGGCATACACTTCAGCCAACGGCGTAATTAAGAACTGTGCCTTGCCTACAGGCGTATTCCACACATGCTGATTGGCAGGATGCTCTAAGTGAAAACCACCCGGCTGATAGACACGTGTATTAAAATCATGGAATTCATCAAACACGTCTTCAATCGAATCTCGAATACGGTCATAACTTTCTACATACCATTTCCACTTGATATCACTGTCTGGCAAGACGGCTGCTGCCATACGCGCCACAATGTCAGGCTCTGAAAGTAAATTCTTAGAAGCAGGCTCATTACGCCCTGCTGAAAGATGCACATTACTCATGGAATCTTCAACACTGACTGCCTGTGGCCCATGCTGTTGCATATCAATTTCGGTACGCCCCAAACAGGGTAAAAGTAATGCCTCTTTACCACAAACCAAATGGCTACGATTCAACTTCGTTGCAATCTGTACCGTCAAATCACAACGACGTAAGCCTTCTTGTGTATACGGTGTATCTGGAGTGGCAACAGCAAAATTACCACCTAAACCAATAAAGACTTTTACACCACCTTCATACATCGCCTTAATGGTATCCACCACGCCAAAACCATGTTCACGTGGCGACTTAATACCAAATACTCGGTCCAGACTATCCAGCAATTTTGGGCTTGGTCGTTCATTGATCCCCATGGTTCGATCGCCCTGCACATTACTGTGCCCGCGAATCGGTGCTAAGCCTGCCCCTGGACGACCAATATGCCCTCTTGCCAACATTAAGTTCGCGAGCATATGTACATTTGCAGTCCCGTTTCGATGCTGTGTAATCCCCATGCCCCAACAGAAAATGGCCGTTTTGGCATCTAAATACATTTTAGCTAAAGATTCTAAATGCTCAGGGCTAAGTCCCGTATGTGCATGAATATCGGACCATGCAGTACGATCTATTTCTTCCATCATGGCATCGAAACCGACTGTATTTATTTCGATAAAAGATCGGTCAAACACGCTCTTTTTTCCTGCTGCCAGTGCTTGAATATCCCACTCACGTAAATGTTTCAGCATCCCGAACATGAGTGCATAGTCACCGCCCACGTTGGGTTGGAAATAATAACGACTAATAGGTGTACTGCCATTGGTCATCATCTCAACAGGTGCTTGAGGATCTTGGAAACGTTCTAAACCACGTTCTTTTAAGGGGTTAATGGCAACGATATTGCCACCACGGCGCGACACTTCACGTAAAGTCCCCAACATCCGCGGATGGTTGGTGCCCGGATTATGCCCAAAACTGAAAATCGCATCGGCGATATCAAAATCGTCTAAAGTCACCGTTCCCTTACCCAAACCAATTGAGTCACGTAGGCCAACACTGGTGGTCTCATGGCACATATTGGAACAGTCTGGAAAATTATTGGTACCAAAAGCGCGGACAAAAAGTTGATACAGAAATGCTGCTTCATTACTGGCACGACCCGAAGTATAAAATGCCGCTTGATCTGGATGATCCAAGGCATGTAAATGTTTTGCGATTAAGGCAAAAGCATCATCCCATGAGATAGGCACATATTTATCTGTCACGCTGTCATAGCGCATTGGGTCGGTTAGACGACCTGAATCTTCAAGCAAGAAATCACTTTGTTCAGACAGCCAACTGACCGTATGGGTCGCAAAAAATTCAGGTGTAACACGTTTTGAAGTGGCTTCAAAGGCAACGGCTTTCGCACCGTTTTCACAAAAGTTAAAGGCATGTGCATCTTTTTTTTCAGGCCATGCACATCCTGGACAGTCGAAACCTGTGGGTTGGTTAATATTGAGAAGCGTAATCGCACCTTTTTTGAAAACTTCCTGTCTCTTTAAATTTCTTGCAACACTTAACAACGCGCCCCATCCACCCGCAGGGTTGGTATAAGGCTCTATTCTCGCATAGCTGGTTTCTTCATCGTCATGCTTTTTATCTTCAGTGTTTTCCATCTCACCGCCCTCAATATTTATCTTCGGTAAAAAGTTCTGCAATGATCAATTCACTGTTCACTTTGCTCATAGCATTCGTAAGCTATTTGGATTTCTCATCTCTTTTTTGTTGTCTATTTCTTATTCATCATGCCCGCGTTTCTTGGCACCATTCCAAAACACTTCTGATCAAAAATATCGCCCTTTTGGCATGTAATTTCAATAGATGAATTATTACAAAGAGCAAAGACTTAATGGATCGCGTTCGAGGAACACCAACTCAATTTTTGAAAATGAATGAACGAACTAAGCGACTTCAAGACTCCGTTTGATCTTTGAAATAAAACATTTCATACTCTCGTTTATAAAAACTAAATCGTATGTAAATACGAGGTGGAGCGACTATGGACGGTTCGACTACTACACGCTTAGAACATAGGTCAGCACAACTGATCGATCAATTTGGCCGACATAAACATAAACTCCGAATCTCTCTGACAGATCGTTGTAACTTTCGTTGTAGTTATTGCATGCCCGATACGCCTGAATGGTTAGCCAAAAAAGACATCTTAAGCTTTGAAGAGCTGTTAACCTTTTGTGAAATGATGGTCAGTTTAGGCATTCGGCACATTCGTTTAACAGGTGGCGAGCCTTTAATGCGTCAAGGCGTGGTCAATTTTATTGATACTTTGAATCGGCTCAAGCCACACGGTTTAGAACGTATTTCCACGACCAGTAATGCTTTTTATTTAAACAAGTATGCACGAGCGCTAAGAGAGGCAGGACTAGATGATATTAATATCAGTCTCGATAGCATTCATGCAGACACCTTTATGAACATGACCAAGCGTCCGATAGCACCAGTCCTCGAAGGCATCGCTGCAGCTCAACAAGCCAATCTGCCGATAAAATTAAACTGTGTTTTAGTCGCAGGACAAAATGATCATGAAGTGCTTGAACTGACTCAATGGGCTTATCAGCAGAATATCGCATTACGTTTTATTGAATATATGCCTTTAGATCAACCTGAGCACTGGCAGCCTAAAAAAGTCATCACTGAAGATAACATTATCCGAATACTTGAACCCCATTTTCAAATTCAGAAACAAGCCAGACAACATGACCCAGCAACCATTTATCTGCTTAATGATCAGTACACATTAGGCATTATTTCCACCATCAGTAAACCGTTCTGTCAAAGCTGTGACCGTTTACGTATCACTGCAACGGGAGAGCTTTTTACCTGTTTATTTGCCAATACCGGAACACCGCTGCGTCATTTACTTCAACAAAAAGATCCCACTTTATTACAAGCTCAGATTCTGAAGGCGGTATGGCATAAAAAAGCGGGGTTTATTGAACATCAACATGCCCCAACACGCAAAATCAGTATGCATGCCATAGGGGGTTAATCAACTAGTTAATTTTGAGTTTGTCAGTCATTCGACTGTATCCGCTTTTATTTTTGTGTTATCTAAATACGTCATAAACTTTTTCTCTTGATCGAACAGTTTCACTTTAGATCAACACTTCAATGTTTCGGAATACTTTATGAAAAACGTTGGCATGAAGCCAGAAAGCTATCGCGTTGCAACTGCAAGCTCTGAACTGCTTGCCCCTGCACATTGTTTACAACTTCTTGCTGACGGCAATACCGAAAAAGGTGATGCCCTCAAAACAGCCCGCATTGCTGGGATTTTAGCCGCAAAACGTACCGATGAACTGATTCCGCTGTGCCACCCCCTGCCTATTTACCGCGCCGATGTCGATTTTGAACTGCTTGTCGACCGTGTAGTTATTCGTGCAACCGTTGAAACGATTGGGCCGACAGGTGTAGAAATGGAAGCGTTGACCGCTGCCAGTATTGCAGCTCTCACCATTTACGACATGCTCAAACCACATTGCGAACCGCATGAGTTGATCATTCAACAATGTAAACTCGATCTGAAAAAAGGCGGAAAATCACACTTTAAACGTCATTTGCGTCAGCCTGTTTCTGCGGCAGTATTGGTTCTATCAGATACCGTTGCCGCAGGGCGTAAACCCGATACTGCTGGCCGCTCTGTCGTCGAGACCTTAACCGAAGCTGGTTTTGATCCCATTCACTATCAAATTTTACCTGACGAAGCCGATCAGTTAAAAGGATTGGTCTTAGAGCTCACTCAATCTTATGCCTGCATTATTACTGTAGGCGGAACAGGCATCGGCAAACGTGACATTACAGTAGACACACTTGAGCCTTTACTTGAACGTGAACTCAATGGACTAATGGAAGCTGCACGTGCTTTCGGACAAAAACGTACCCCTTATGCTGCGATGTCACGTGGCGTTGCAGGTTTTATCGACCGTTCATTGGTGATTACCCTTCCGGGCAGCCGTGGTGGTGCAAGTGAATCTATGGCAGCCATTTTACCTGCTTTGGTTCATATTTTTGATGTCTGCCGTGATCTACCTCACCCGGGAGGTTATGAATGAGTTGCTCTGGCGTTGGTTTAATTACACTCGATCAAGCTCTTGAACACTATAGCGCCGTCCAAACATTGCCTGTCGTTACTTTGCCTTTAGTACAGGCGCATAGACATGTTTTAGCGGCAGATGTTTTATCAACAGTTGCCTTGCCTCTATTTACCCAAAGTGCGGTTGACGGCTATGCGCTGCGCTCTGAAGACTTGCAAGCAGGAATTACTCGCTTTGAATTGGTTGGTGAAATTCGTGCAGGTATTGAAGAACATATTGAGATTCAAGCAGGACAAACCGTTCGTATTTTTACTGGGGGCAAGCTGCCAAACTCAGCAGATACTGTGGCTCGGCAGGAAATTATCACGCGTAGCCATGATCAAGCGACTCTAACCCAAGCTTTGGACAAAGGCGCAGACATTCGTTATCAAGGTGAGGAGTTGTCCATCGGGACAACACTTGCGCAACAAGGCCAGCGTTTAGGCAGCGGTTTAATTGCGGCACTCAGTATGGCGGGTGTTCCGCATGTCGAGGTTTATCGCCAACCTAAAATTGCAGTGCTTATTACTGGTGATGAAGTCAATACGCAACTGGACAATGACTCTCAAGTGTTCGATGCCAATGCCCCAATGATCCGTACTTGGCTCAAAGAACACGATTTTGCTGAAGCCCATTTAGAGCATGTGATTGATGATGAGAAGATACTCACACAAGCGCTCTCGAATGCCATGAATCATTATGATGTAGTCATTACTACAGGCGGTGTTTCGGTAGGCGATTATGACTTGATTCGACCTGTTTCAATGGCTGTAGGTGCAACAGAGATTTTTTGGCAAGTTGCGCAAAAACCGGGTAAACCATTGTATTTTGCTGAATATCAGACAGACCATCATCATTCTTATTTGATTGGCTTGCCTGGGAACCCTGCTGCTGTACTCACCTGTCTTGCTGTACATGTATCGACACTATTGGCGGCTTTACAGGGAGTTACGTCTCCTGCACCCGCGTGGAAAAAAGCTCGCTTCAACGACAGCATTAAACAAGACAGCCGTGAGCAACTGGTTCGCATGGTATTAGATGTCAACGAGTTTGGACAATTAACCGTTTCCAAACTCGGTAAACAACAATCCCACATGCTCAGTAACTTAAATCGAGCCAATAGTATTGTTCGAATCCCTGCTCGATCTGATGTTCCTGTAACATTGGACTATGTCGATTTCATCTCGATCTAAGGACATCGATTGGATAGTGATACAAACCAAATGCTTTTTGCACACGGTCTAAGGCTTGGACAGCTTTGTCTTAGACCGTACCCTTGAATATTTAACGAGCATTATTATCCCTACATACGAATGTTAGATCAAAGGCATGCAAAACTACCCAGCAACAGCACTAGTGATTTTAGCGGGTGGTAAAGCCACACGAATGAATGAGCCAATAAGCTTTTACAAAGATTTTAGACTATTGTTTTGATGTACTGCTAAATATACCACTAAAAAAATGGATTATAGCGGTACAACATGGAACAAGTTGAAACAAGAGAGGCAGATAATACAGTATTTATAGGCATTTGAGGTTATTTTGGTATGTATTGAAATAGGTAAGTGGTGCGCTCAGCGGGACTCGAACCCACGCCACAGGCTTCGGAGACCTGTACTCTATCCAGTTGAGCTATGAGCGCGCGAGCACATCATATCAAAAAAAATCACAAGGTAAAGCATCTATCTAGCTTAGAGTGATTTTCCTGCTTATGCTTTATACAATGTTCCATATCTGCAACACAGAATTGCGAGTAGATTACTTGGTTTATTAGGCATAATCGCTCACAATAGTGCCACTATTAATCATTCGAGAATTTCATGACTGATGCATTGACGTTAAGGGATTTGTCCAAAACCTATAAAAATGGGTTTCAGGCTTTAAAAGGCATCGATTTAACTGTTCCTGAAGGCGAGTTCTATGCCCTTCTTGGACCAAATGGTGCAGGCAAATCTACAACGATTGGTATTATCAGCTCATTGACCAAGAAAACCTCAGGCACTGTCGAAATTTTTGGACATAATCTCGACACGCACCCCTCTCAAGCCAAACAGTGCTTAGGGGTTGTACCTCAAGAGTTTAACTTCGGTCAGTTTGAAAAAACCTTCGATATCTTAGTCACACAAGCAGGCTATTATGGTATTCCTAAAAAAATTGCGGAAGTTCGTGCCGAAGAATATTTAGAAAAACTCGGCTTATGGGAAAAACGCGGCATTCAAGCCCGTATGCTTTCAGGCGGTATGAAACGCCGCCTGATGATTGCCCGTGCCATGATGCATGAACCGAAACTCCTTATTTTAGATGAACCCACAGCAGGGGTTGATATTGAGCTACGTCGTTCGATGTGGGACTTCCTCACAGAAATGAACAATAAAGGCACATCGATCATTTTAACCACACATTATTTAGAAGAAGCAGAAATGCTGTGTCGTCGAATTGCCATTATTGACCGTGGTGTCATTAAAGAAGACACCAGCATGAAAAATTTCCTCAATCAACTCAATGAGGAAACCTTTATTTTTGATTTGGCAGCACCGATTGAACCGATTCATATCGACATCATTGGGGTTCGTTTCCATTTAGTCGACGCCGTGACTTTAGAGGTGACTATGGATAGAGCGCATACCCTCAATGACTTATTTCAATTGCTCGAATCGCAAGGGATCCAAGTTCGTAGTATGCGGAACAAATCCAACCGTTTAGAAGAACTGTTTGTGAAGATGGTCGAAAAAAATCTCGAAGGAACTACGCCATGAACTTAAATCAACTTAGCGTAGCTTTATATACTCTGGTGCATAAAGAAATTCGTCGCTTTATGCGCATCTGGCCACAAACCTTGCTTCCGCCTGCCATTACCATGAGTTTGTATTTCGTAATTTTTGGTAATTTGGTCGGTTCTCGTATTGGCGAGATGGGCGGATTTAGCTATATGCAGTTCATCGTGCCTGGGCTGATTATGATGGCGGTGATTACCAACAGTTATGCTAACGTTTCTTCGAGCTTTTTTAGTGCCAAATTTCAAAAAAGTATTGAAGAGCTGATCATGAGTCCTGTACCTTTGCATGCCATTTTATGGGGCTTTGTCTTAGGCGGTGTCTGTCGCGGGGTCTTGGTCGGTATCATTGTGACGGCCATGAGTTTATTTTTTACTGACCTTTATATTACCAATTGGTTTGTTACCATTTACACCGTCTTGGTCACCTCGTTCTTATTTTCACTGGGTGGTTTTATCAATGCGGTGTATGCCAAATCTTTTGATGACATCTCCATCATCCCAACCTTTGTGCTGACGCCTTTAACTTATTTAGGTGGCGTATTTTATGCCATTTCAGCACTCAGCCCTTTTTGGCAAAATTTATCGTTGATCAATCCGATTGTATATATGGTCAATGCTTTTCGTTTCGGTATCTTAGGTCATAGCGATGTTAACGTCGTCGTCTCCCTATCTGTTATGACCATATGCTGTGCAGTGCTTTATGGCATTGCTTACTATTTACTTTCTCGTGGTTCAGGAATGCGTGAATAATGAGTGTAGAACATTCTCTTTTGGGTAAAGACACCAATTACCCTCCAACTTATCAACCCGATATTCTTTTTCCTATAGCCCGTGCTACAGCACGTGAGCACTATGCACATGTTGAAGGTATTCAACAAGGTAAAGACTGGTGGCATGTTTTTGAAATTTCTTGGTTAAACACCCATGGTGTTCCGCAAGTTGCCATTGGTCGCATCAGCCTGCCGGCCACATCGCCCAACCTCATTGAGTCAAAGTCATTAAAACTCTACTTTAATAGCATGAACTTTACTCAGTTTGAGTCTAAAGCTACGTTTAAAGAAACAGTCGAACAGGATTTATCGGCAGCGGCTGGCGCAGATGTGAATATTGATCTTTTTCATGTCGATGATGTGGAAATTAGTCAACCTGAAGGTATCTGTATTGATGAACTGACTCCGACCCAATTGGAAAATCATCCCAATGCAAATCTATTGGCATTAGATGATACTGCGGAAGATGTTGAAGTACAGATTTACTCACATTTACTCAGAAGTAACTGCCCAGTCACTGGACAACCTGATTGGGGCACGGTATTTATCCGATATAAAGGTAAAAAGCCTTGTTATAACAGCATACTGGCTTATATTATCTCTTATCGTCAGCACAACGGTTTCCACGAACAATGTGTGGAACAAATATTTGCCGATATTTGGCAAAATTTGAAACCTGAAAAGCTGATGGTGTACGCAGCTTATACACGCCGTGGTGGTTTAGACATTAACCCTTGTCGTGTGTCAGATGTGTCATGGATGCCCCGCCCAATTCGATTGGCGCGACAATAAAATAAAGAACATTGAGGTTAATACACGATGCCATTTTTTGGTTTTATTCCATCGACTGAACTTTTACAGACTATTCAAACTGCTCAGCAGAAGAAAGACTCAAGTGAGCCTTTATATCCACTTCGAGATAAAACAGCACTACTCATCAATGATGAAATTATTGATGCCATTTTGACTGAGTTAGTTCGCCGTTTTCCACCGAGTGATAAACGTGACACAGCCGAGAAACTGGCTGGCTATATTAAGTCAACAGTTGCGGTTTTGTTGAAGCAGCTTTTAGGCAAATCATCGAATGATGTGGTTCAAGCATCGATTCAGTTTTCTGAAAAAAGCTTGTTTAAAGATGCTGAAGGTCAGTTCCGTGTGGGTGAAGCGTTAGATGCAAGCTTAGTGACCAGCCTCAAATATAACTATGCTGAAATTAAAGCAGGCAATGAAGTAGATAAAGCCGCGTTAACCGAACTGTATAAACAGTTTGCTGAAGCGACTGTACGTCACTTCATGAATGACTTTAATAAAACCCTCGATTTGGGCATGATTAAGCGTAAAGCGGCCGATATCGGTTCTGCAGCTGTCATTAAAGCAGTGCATATTGCTGCCAATAAAATCATCCCAAATTTAACCAAAGATGAACTTTTAGCTTTAGCTGAATATCACGACACCTTATTTCATGCTTAAGTACTAAAAGTCTTTCAATGCTTTTCAGATCAAAATGACTCTACTTGTGTAGGGTCATTTTGGTTTCTAAGCTGTAATTTCTTAGTCTTTATATAAAGCTATATAAAGGCGATATATAAGCTGAGACCAGATCTTTTTGTCATTGTCACTAGACTCTAAACACTACAGTTTTAATTGTTTCTATATATAGAAGACTTTTTTATATCAGTCAGTAAAACTTGACTTATATAGTCACGTAAATACTCTGCCCAAAAATCTGCGCCATTTTGAATAATCTGTCCTTTATATAGGCTGAGTTTGTCTTTTTTTGTATACCTATTTGCCCGCTTCAGTACAGACAATGTTATCTTAAAGCCTATTCACGCTAGACTCCGTTCACAAGAATTTCGACATAACAGAAACGCGAACTATGGGCATTCCCCTATTCGCTTTGCTCCACTGCCAATAACGACTCTGGAAATTAGACTTCTATGTTAAATTTAAACTTTTATAACAAAGTTAAACGTTTACCTTTATTGATTGGCGCTTTGTCGATCACCAGTTTTTGCCAAGCCAACGATTTCGCTTCTCATCCCGATTATCTTAGCTTTAAACAAAAAACCATGCAAAATTATGGCCTATCTTCCGAACAGGTCGATTGGGCCATGAATGGTTCTAAAAATTTGCCCAACATCATCAACATTATGAACCGCCCGGGTGAAAGTAAACCTTGGTACGAGTATAAAACCAACTTTATGGCAGCCAGCACCATTCAACGTGGTGTCCGTTTTAAAGCCCAGTATGCAGACACCTTAAACCGTGCAGAGCAACAATTCGGTGTTCCACAATCCATCATTCTCGGTATTTTAGGAGTGGAGACGGGTTTCGGCAGCAACAAAGGTAATTTTATCAGCCGTGATGCCCTAGCTACGCTAGGTTTTGGCTACGAACGTCGTAAGCAATATTTCCAAGACGAACTCAGTGCTTTAATCGCATGGAGCTATAAAGATGGCGTGCCAACCAACTCGGTTGTAGGTTCGTATGCAGGTGCGGTTGGCTATCCACAATTTATGCCAAGCAATATTCCAAAGTTTGGGGTGGATTATGACGGCAATGGTCATGTCGATTTACGAAATTCAGCAGTCGATGCCATCGGCTCGATTGCCAACTATTTAGCAAATCATGGTTGGCAACGTAATCAGCCAATTGGATTCGCAGCACGCTATAGTGGCTCAAATCCTGAAGCGGTCATTGCTAAAGATTTAACTTTACCGACACCTTATGGCGTTTTAAAAAATCAGGGCATTCAACCGACCAATCCGATTGTCAAAATCGATGATTTAGATATGGTGAATGTGATCCAACTACAGGAAAATTATGGGCAAAGTTATTACATCACTTACCCTAACTTTCAAGTGATTACGACCTATAACAAGAGCCGTATGTATGCGACTGCAGTTTGGCAATTAGGGGCTGAAATTGCTAGCCGATAGGGCTAGCTTTTTACTCAATCTTGAGATGTCAATAAAAAAATATTTAAAAATGATGTAAATTTCGGCTTTTTTCATACATTGTTACAATATTGGTTATTTTTTAATCAAAAAATGTTCGGTTTATGTAGTTTTTATCATTATTTTAATTAAACACTAGACATGCTTATGACTGCATGAATATTATCCATTTCGTCAAATGTTGTTGCAAAAGTGAATTAACAGGCAAGTTTTTTTATCTTTCAACCACTTAGTTTAAAGAAAAAAGTATTGTCTTTTGGAGTTTATAAATGCAGTCTTCACTTAAATATATACTGGCCATTGCCTCGACCATCGCGCTGAGCCAATCGCAAGCAGAGATGGTTCAGTCATCATTTACCAATGATAACGATAACTCTCGCCTAGCTGTGCGTGTCTTGAATAAAGATGCTGAAGGCTTCAACTCACACTTCTCAAATTTAAATAGCCTTTCAATCACTGAACGTTCAGGTGATAAAATTCGTCGCGAAACAATCGCTGCAAAAATTGAGATCCCTGAAGAAGAGCCTTCAGTGATTGAAAAGTTAAATACTGTTGCATCAAATACAGTCCGTAAGTTTAGTCAAACGGGTATGGCGTCTTGGTATGGTCGTCAGTTCCACGGTCGTAAAACAGCAAGCGGTGAAACATTCGATATGAATGCATTAACTGCAGCTCATCGTAGCTTGCCACTAAACTGCTTTATTCGTGTAACGAATAAAACCAATGGTAAAAGTGTTGTGGTTAAAGTAAATGACCGCGGCCCATTCCACGGTAACCGCGTGCTTGATCTTTCTTATGGTGCTGCTAAGCAACTGGGTATTACCAATGCAGGTACTGCAAAAGTCAGCATTGAACGTATTGATGGACCAAACTCTTAAGATTCTTTCCTACAGCATGCATTTGACAGCAAGGCCACAGTAATGTGGCTTTTTATTGTCCTATCTTTGCCTAATGTTTTACACAATCGTAAACAGCTCGATCTCCATCATTTGATCCCTCTCAGATACTTAGTTTGAATAAGATGCGAAATCTAATCGATCCGATTTTTTGAAGTGAGTGCGCTCACATTTTTACAGCGGTGGAAGACTAGCAGAATTAAATATTTTCTCAGCTCATTCTTATCTGATCAAAGCCAATTTTTCTGCCTACCCTGAACTGTAGTTTTATGCATTCGTCAAATTAGAATGATTTTATGAATTACCTAGTAAATTAAGCGCCATTTTTGCGATATTAGATTCACTATTGCCCTGCTTGTTTTATATAATTGAGTCAATTCTATGGACCAAAACGCAAAAGAAAACCTTCTTATTTCTTCAAAGTTCTCAAACCCCACCTCATTTGCTCTATTTTCAACTTTTTTAGTTCCCCAATCAAAGCTACGCCAATTTGATAGACATAGAAAAAATCGCAAATGGTGAGCATTTAGAGCAACACAAATTTAAAAGCAATGAAAAAGATCGGGCTCGCACACTTTTTTATCCTTTTTTCGGTATTTTATGGGCCTATTTGCTGATGAAATGCTAGAAATCGAATAATAGATTCAGACCATAAAAAAATCCTAAACTCAGCAAAATACTAAGCAATAATTTTCTCGTCAAAAGAGTGATTAACAACGTAAAAATTGCCCCATAAAAATAACTATTTTGAAGTATCCCTTTCCAGTGCCCGCCTTCGAAAAAAACCAGTGGCAAACAAATCGAAACCATCAGACAAGGCGCCGCATATTTCAGCATGCGTGTCGCAAATTTAGGCAGCCGAATTTGAGTTTTAGGCTCTAAAAATAAATACCGATTAAAAAAGGTGACACAGGTCAAACTCAAAACAAATAACCAGGTCATGTTTTAGTCCTCCGCTTGATCAAAGAGCGCAGCAACCCACATCCCACTAAATCCAGCCAGCAAAATAGCTGATCCTATTTCTAACCAACTCAAAATCAGCACCATGATCGATGAACTCACCACGCCATAAATTGCGGCCTTATTTTGAATCAACATCACCGCCATAACCAAGAACACCACCACAATTGAAAATTCTAAGTGGAGAGTTGAAAGATCAGGTACTTTATTTGCAAGCAAAATACCCATTAGACTAAACAACACCCAACTGACATAAAAGCTGAATCCTGCACCCAACATATAGGCATAAGACGGCTTTTCCTTTAGCATCGCGGTGGCGTAGAGTTCATCGGTCAGTAAAAAACCGATACTCAATCTTCTTTTGAGTGACCAAGGCTTCACCTCTTCTCTTAGACTCAGTGCATAAATAAAGTGCTGGCTGGTTAGAAAAAACACGGTGATCAGAATACTCAGTAAAGATGCACCCGTCATGAGCATACTCAAACTGACTAATTGTGCCGCACCTGCAAACACTAACGCCGAAATGCCTACAGCTTGCATGACACTCAGACCCGCATTAATCGCCGCTGAGCCAGCCAATATCCCCCATGGAATAACGGCGACTGAAAGCGGCAACATATCTTGCACACCACGGAAAAAACCTAAACTTTTTTGTTGGATCAATTGCGACTGCACAGCAGACTCCATTTTTCAACTCGCTAGAGTCAATATGCTGCATACCTTAGACGGCTTTCTTGTATGAAATTGCTGTTATTTTAAATTTTATGTGCCAGATATTGCGCAGGCGTACAGCCTAAAGACTTTTTAAAATGACGAGTGTAATGGCTTTGATCGGAGAAACCACAGAGTTGTGCGACTGTCGCAATCTCACAGCCTTGTTTGAGTAAATATAAAGATTTACGTAAACGAAACTGTACCAACCATGCATGAGGTGGAAGTCCAGTAAACTTTTTAAATTGACGCAGTAAATGCCATGGGCTCATCCCGACGACAGCAGCTAGCTCAGCCAGTTGATGCTCTCTTTCAGGTTCTGCAGCAAGTAGTTCTTGTACCAAGACCACTTTACGCTGTGCTTCGGGTAAGTCTTTTAATATTTTCTTAGATTGATTATAACGACTTAATAAATAGGCCAAAGTTGAAATATATAAGCTCTGTTTAAACAATGTATTTTTTGGCTGTAACAACAAATCGAACAGCAAATTCAATTGCTCGGCTAATCCTTCATCATGAACCACAGCTTGCGGAAACCACGGCATAGTACTGCTTCATGAAAAAAATCTTGGCTCACCTCTTGAATCATTTCAGGGGTCGGATAAATTGCCCGATAACACCAACCAGTTTCAACAGCAGAAGAACCCGTATGTACCTCATCAGCATTCACTAAAATAATGTCGCCTTGCGGTGCAATATGCTGATTCCCTGTGCGTAAAAAAGACTGCGCACCTTCATCAATTAAACCAATACAGTAGCCTTCATGGGTATGTTTTGAAAACTGCGTATGTTGATAGGAGGCTCTTAACATTTCAAGACCATCAAGTTCTTGAACATGATGGTAATTTAAAAATTCACTGGGTCTGATTTCGTGCATGAGTTAGCCTCTCCTGAACACTCAGCATACTGCGATTCAGCAAAACGTATAGAACAAAATTGCTCTACTACTGATAGGTTTTTCCTTGGTGCTTTAACCAACCACCTTCATGGCGCTGTTGTGGATCGTGATGTGTCCAGTGGATCACCCCGCCTTTTTCACTATATTCGTATTCACCATTGAAACCAACGATATCCCCTTTTTGTAAGCGTTCAATACGGGGTGCTAAATCAATATTATGTGCAATCAAAACCGTCATTGCATTAGGAAGTTCTACAATAAATTTTTGATGACGAGAACCGTCATTATCATCTTTAAGCACAGCCACAACACGCCCTTGTGATTGAACTTGAATATTACTTTTCCGGCTTTGAAACGCTTGGGCAATTTTTGCTGTGCCATCAAATACTTGATTTTGCGGTTTACTGGTCTGTGTAGAGGGCTCTACCGCGACTGATGGTGTTGATGTTTGTAATTGATTTTCTTGAAGATCGATTCCGAAATATGCAGCAATCAATAGTATGATCACCGCGCCAATACTCAGGTTGGTTTTGTTGGCCACTTATCTACTTCCTCGTTTTATTTTTATTAATTGTATAAAAAAAGCCCCAAAGGGGCTTTTTTACTCAAAATAATTTTTCAATTATTTTGCAGCAGCTTGAGCAGCAGCAACTTCTTCAGCGAAAGAAAGTTCAGCTTTTTTCTCAATACCTTCACCCACTTCAAAGCGAGCGAATTGAACAACTGTAGTACCAGTTGCTTTAAGAACGTCCGCAACTTTCTTGTCGTTGTCGATTACGTACATTTGACGATCAAGAGCAACTTCGTTCAAGTATTTCTCAACTGAACCAGTGACCATTTTCTCAACGATGTTTGCAGGCTTACCAGATTCGATTGCTTTAGCTTCAGCAATTTCTTTCTCTTTAGCGATAAGTTCAGCAGATACACCTTCAGCAGAGATAGCAACTGGGTTGAATGCAGCAACGTGCATTGCAATACCTTTACCAGTCGCAGCATCACCTGTGTAAGATACAACAACACCGATTTTTAAACCGTGTTTGTAAACTGCAAGGTTTTCGCCTTCAATGATTTGAGCACGACGAACTTGGATGTTTTCACCGATTTTTTGAACAAGTGCAATACGCGCTTCTTCTACAGTTGCACCATCTTCAAGTTTCAATTCAGCAATTTTAGCAGCATCAGTTTCGCCAGCAGCTAACGCAGCAGCAGCAACTTGAGCAGAGAAACCAGCAAAGTTTTCGTCTTTAGCAACGAAGTCAGTTTGGCAGTTTACTTCTAAAAGAAGAGCTTTGTTACCGTCTTGAGCGATAGTGATTGCGCCATCAGCTGCAATGTTACCCGCTTTTTTAGCCGCTTTAGCTTGACCAGATTTACGAAGGTTATCAATCGCTAATTCGATGTCACCATTCGCTTCTGTTAATGCTTTTTTACATTCCATCATTGCAAGACCAGTACGATCGCGCAATTCTTTAACCATGCTTGCTGTAACTGCAGTCATGTCAATCTCCTAAATACGGTAGAAAATGAATTCTTTTTAGAACAGAAACGGCCCAGAGCTGTCTCTTGGGCCGTCTGCATACATGACGCTTACTTTGCCACCATCACATGTCGCAAAAATGACAAGCTTACGTCAAACGCATTAAGCCTCAGGAGCTTCTTTAGCTTCTTCAACTTTAGCTTGTGCATTTGCTTGTGATTGAGCATATTCTTTACCAGCAAGAATCGCATCAGCCATAGCAGAAGCATACAAAGTAACTGCACGGATCGCATCGTCATTACCCGGAATAACGTAGTCTACGTTATCTGGGTTAGAGTTTGTATCAACGATACCGATTACAGGAATACCAAGGTTTTTAGCTTCTTTAATTGCAATTGCTTCGTGATCAACGTCGATTACGAATAATGCGTCAGGTAAACCACCCATGTTCTTAACGCCGCCTAAAGCGCGTTCAAGTTTTTCCATCTCACGAGTACGCTCTAAAGCTTCACGTTTAGTAAGCTTAGCGAAAGTACCATCTTGAGATTGAGTTTGAAGGTCTTTAAGACGGTTGATAGATTGGCGAAGTGTTTTCCAGTTCGTCAACATACCACCTAACCAACGGTGATCAACATATGGTTGACCAGCACGTTGTGCTTGTTCACGGATGATGTTAGAAGCAGCACGTTTCGTACCAACAAACAATACTTTATTCTTTTTGCTAGCAAGGTTGTTAACAAAGTTCAAAGCATCATTTAACGCAGGAACAGTGTGCTCAAGGTTGATGATGTGAATTTTGTTACGCGCACCAAAGATGTATTGACGCATCTTTGGGTTCCAGAAACGTGTTTGGTGACCGAAGTGTGCGCCTGCTTGAAGAAGGTCGCGCATGCTTACGTTGTAATCTGCCATTTTCTTTACCTTAAAGTTTGGGTTAGGCCTCCATATATCCGCATCCTCCACCCTAACGGGCACCCAGAGAAATGTGTCGATATATGTGCGGATTTTATTGCCCCATCGCACAAAGCCCGTGAAATTTATTCACGAAAAAGCATTTGATAAAATGGGCGGCTATTTATACCATAGTCACACACAAATTTCCAAAAGTTTTTAGAGATCATGAACAGTACTTACGAAGCACCCCGTCGACTCATCAAAAGCGCTGAAGACATCGAAAAGATGCGTGTGGCTGGACGACTGGCGGCTGAAGTCTTGGATATGATCAAGCCACATATTAAACCAGGTGTGACTACACTTGAGTTAGATACGATTTGTCACGATTATATTGTCAATAAACAAGACGCAATTCCAGCATGTTTAGGTTACGGTGCAGCACCGGGTCGCCCTGCTTTCCAACATGTGATTTGTACTTCTGTAAACCATGTGGTCTGTCACGGCATTCCTTCAGATGCAAAAGTGTTGAAAAAAGGCGATATTTTAAATATTGATGTGACGGTCATTAAAGATGGTTTCCACGGCGATACCAACATGATGTACATCGTGGGTGGCGAAACTTCTATTCTTGCGAATCGTTTATGTAAAGTGGCACAAGAAGCAATGTACCGTGGAATAGCAACAGTGAAGCCGGGTTCAACCATTGGCGACATTGGTCATGCCATTCAACAATATGTCGAATCGGAACGTTTTGGTGTCGTGCGTGAATATTGTGGTCACGGTATTGGGACTGTGTTCCATGACGAACCTCAAGTCTTACACTATGGTCAGCCAAACTCAGGCATGATTTTAGAAGAAGGCATGACCTTTACCATTGAGCCAATGGTCAATGGTGGTGACTGGAAAACTAAATTATTGGGGGATAAATGGACGGTAGTGACCAAAGACCATAGTTTGTCTGCACAGTATGAACATACGTTGTTGGTCACTAAAAACGGGGTTGAAGTGTTAACTGCACGTCCTGAAGAAGATTTATCACGTTTTCAGTCTTAAATAATGTCATTGGCATGAAATATGATGCCATCTGTCAAAAAGACCACCTACTGGTGGTCTTTTTTATGACTAAGCAAATATTGGATTTGAAATTTATTCTTTATTTTACAAATATATAGAATCAAAAAACACTCAACTGTAGCGCTCTATTACATTCATTCATCTGTAACAAAGATTGCAAGCTAGTAACACGATCACACAAAACGGGTTTTGACATTCACAAATGTCAAAAACACATGTCCCTCAAAAACAACAGCTTTATCGTAGCAGCAACCTTAATAATACGCTCTATAAAAACGAATAGCTAATTTGGACATGGAGTCCCAGAATGAAAAAAACATTGCTTTGTGTAGCAACGTCTATTACTGCTTTACCTATGCTTACACATGCAGATTCACCTTATTTTAGTCTACAAGATGGTGATGGATTTAAACGCTTTTCTGTATCGGTCGGTGCTTTACACGTCATGCCACAAGGTAAAGCTCAACCCTTCCGAGTTAACACATCAGTTAAAGAAGGTGAAACTGCAAAAGTTGGAGATATCAAAGCACAAACGGTGCTCGACAATATCAAGCCAGGAAGTAGCGTCAATCCTCTCTTAAAAGCTACTCTTGATGGGCTAGCTTTAATTAATGCTGATGTCCCCTCAGCATTAAGTGGGACTGCTGAAATCCGTGGACTCAGTCAATGGGATAATCCAGGTACGGGTTTAGAAGCCGATGATGTCACCACATTGGGCATCATGACTAATTACTTTTTTACCGACAATATTTCTTTTGAAATGAAAGCAGGGATTCCACCGAAAGTCGACTTACAAGGTAAAGGCAAAATTTATGCGCCTTTTTCAGCAACTGCAACACCTATGGGCGGAGCTTTAGGCAATTTAGAACTTGAAAATGATATTTTCATTACCGATTTGGAAGCACACGGCCCTGCGGCATCTGCACGTGCATGGACACCTGCTTTCGAGTTCCAATATCACTTTGGTAAAACAGGGGTGAATAAATTCCGTCCGTATGTCGGTGTTGGAATGATGTATGCCTACTTTAATGAGCTGGAAATTAACCCACAAACTGAAAAAGACTTGATTGCAGCAGGCCATATGATTGCCAATATTAAAGAAGGCAATGCTGGCGCATCACTTGAAGGGAAAAAAAGTTCAGCCAATCCCAAAGTTAAGCTAGAAGCAACCGATGCCTTCGCCCCTATTGCAACCGTCGGTTTCACCTATGACTTTAATGATAAATGGTTTGCTGTCGGTTCCGTGTCCTATGCTCATCTTAAAAATGAAACCACGATCACCGTCAAAGATGCTACGCACGGTGAACTAATCAAATCTACAGCCGATATTGAAATTAACCCCATTCTGGCTTATGCAGGTGTCGGCTACCGGTTCTAAGCTTCAAACAACTACCAAAAAGACGACACCAAGTCGTCTTTTTTCATGAATATTCATTGTTTTTATTGATCAAATAGTCAATTTTTTATCATCGCTTTCAGCAAATAATTCACTTAATATAGCGAACTCTAAGCTCATTTTTTGGTTGAAATATGTCAGAAACTCGTTTTTCCAAACCGCTGATTTATATGCTCATTGGAAGTGCAATAATTCTGGCATTATCACTGGGTGTCCGACATGGCTTTGGACTCTACCTTGTGCCTATGAGTGATGAGTTTAGCTGGGGACATAATGTTTTTAGTCTAGCGATTGCGATGCAAAACCTGATTTGGGGCGCTGCGCAGCCCTTTACAGGCGCATTAGCAGATAAATATGGCTCTAAAATTGTGGTTGCCGTCGGTGGTGTGTTGTATACCATTGGTTTGCTGCTCATGGCAGTCAGCTCTACGGGTTGGTTACTCAACTTAAGTGTCGGTCTTATTTTGGGCCTAGCATTATCTGCGACCTCTTTCTCTGTATTATTATCCGCGGTGGGTCGTGCTGCACCGCCTGAAAAACGTAGCCTTGCTATGGGTATTGCCAGTGCAGCGGGTTCTTTTGGGCAGTTCATTATGCTGCCGTCAACCTTACTGCTGTTACAAAACTTTGGCTGGTCTGCGGCGTTGGTCGTTAGTGCACTTTTAATTGCGATGATTGTTCCGCTGGCTTGGATGCTCAAAGCTCCCGCCTTTGTTGTACCGAATGCGTCAACCAACCAAGTTCAGCTCAGTTTTAAAGATATTTTAGTCATTGCGAAAAACCATAAACCATTTTGGTTCCTATCACTTGGTTTTTTGGTCTGTGGCTTTCAAGTGGTCTTTATAGGTATCCATTTACCTGGCTATTTGATTGACCATGGTTTTAATGCAACCACAGGAACCATTTTTTTAGCGCTGGTCGGTTTATTTAATATCGTTGGTACTTACACTGCGGGCTGGCTAGGTGGGAAATATTCTAAACCAAAGTTACTGATGGGCTTATATGGACTCAGAGGCATTGCCATTATTGCCTTTTTGATGCTCCCGCTCAGCACATTCACCATCTATAGCTTTGGTGTAGTGATGGGTTTATTATGGTTATCTACAGTGCCTTTGACCAACGGTATTGTGGCCAATATGTTTGGTATTAAATATCTGAGCATGCTGAGCGGCATCGTGTTCTTTACTCATCAAGTCGGTTCATTTTTCGGTGGATGGCTAGGTGGTGTGAACCATGACGTGACAGGTAATTATGACTTGATTTGGCTGTTCTCTATTATTCTGAGTGTTTTTGGCGTACTGGTACATTTCTTTGTCGATGAAAAGGCGGTTGTCCATGACTAATTCATTTTTATGGCTCAAATGCGGTATCGGCATTAGTATTATTGCGTTGTTTGCTCTGGCGATTAGCCTTTGGCTGAATACGCCTGACCTGTTTGAGTATTTTAATCAGGCATTTTGCGCACATTAAATCTGCATATTTTGAGCTCAATATTTCATTATAAAAGAAAAGCAATATAATCATCAGCTTAGTATTTTTTAAATTTTTTCATAAGTTTAGAACTTCTTTTAATTTTAAGATTACACATATTTTGATTACATTTTCTCTAGACCCTATATCTAGAGAAAATAATCAAAATGACCGCATTAACTCAACTTTCACAAGCGATTCATGATGCCCCGCGTTGGCATCAACCTGAACAATTTCAAAATCCAGAAGAAATACAAATTATCCCACTGGCGGAAGAAGCCTTAGGTGCTGTGGTTTTTGGTTTAGATGCCCGTAAAGCCCAAGCAGGAGAGACCATCTATCGCTTAAAACAAGCTTTGGCTGAACATCTGATTTTAATTTTTAAAAACCAAACTTTGGATGATCTGCAATATTTAGCCTTTGCCAGCTATTTTGGTTCTATTTTCCGCCCAAGTGCAGACAATCCTGTGCTGGCTAGCCAGACTGACACTGGTGTTCCACCCGATGTGGTTCCTGTTTCCAATGCGGTCGGTCAAGGCAACTACACCGGCCATGGCGAACTCACCCCACATGCCGATCACCAGTGGACACCGCTTCCCTCTTTTGGCTCTCTGCTCTATGCCCTTGAGCTTCCTCAAGACGGCGGACAAACCTCTTGGTTCAATACCATCAAAGCTTATGATGCACTTCCCGATGACGTCAAAAAGCAGATCGACCAGCTACAGCTGATTACTTATAACCCATTCGTCCGTGCGCAAAGTAATACAGGCAATACGGGTTATGGAGACAGCCCTTATTATCGCTTTAAAGATCAACCCATTTTAGGTCATGCCTATCCTCATCCCTTAGTCCGCACACATCCAGAATCTGGGCGTAAAGCGCTTTGGCTCAATACCCGTTCGGAAGTTGAATTACTCAATGTCGATGATAGCGAAGGCAGTGAACTGATTGCTGCCCTCCATGCGCACATCCTCAAACCTGAGTTTCGTTATGAACATCACTGGGAAACTGGAGATATTGTCTTTTGGGATAATCAGGTGACACTACATTCACGTCGTCCCTTTCCTGTCGATCAACGTCGCTTACTCAAACGTATTAGTCTTGCAGGTGGACGTCCTTACTAAGCGATAAATAAAATGAATAATTGATTGGTATGACACCAAAATGTCACGATTGTTTTAGATAATCTGTTAAAAAACCAATAAAAAAGCCCATCGTTTGATGGGCTTTTTTATTTCTATGACTTAAGCATTGCGTTTAGCAAAATCATCCATAAAATTCACTAGCGCTTGAACGCCTTCTAGTGGAACTGCGTTATAAATACTTGCGCGCATCCCACCAACTGAGCGGTGACCCGCAAGATTCAACAAATGGTTTTCTTCAGCTTCTTTAAGGAAAAGTTTTTCTAAGTCTGGATTCGCCAAAGTAAACGGCACATTCATAATTGAACGGTTTTGCACAGCAATTGGGTTTGCATAAAAATCACTTGCATCGATATAACCATAAAGCAGTTTTGCCTTTTCAAGGTTCACTTTATGGATCGCCTCAACACCACCTTGTTCAAGCAACCATTCAAACACTAAACCTGATAAGTACCAAGCATAGGTCGACGGTGTATTGACCATCGAATCATTCTTCGCTTGCGAAGCGTATTTCAAAATGCTTGGAATTTCAGGTTTGGCTTGATCTAGCAGATCTTCACGAACAATAACCAAGGTTAAACCCGCTGGGCCAATGTTCTTTTGCGCGCCTGCATAAATGATACCAAATTTAGTCACATCAACAGGTGCAGACAAAATACTTGAAGACAGGTCTGCAACCAATGGCGCATTGGTTTCTGGAATAGCCGAAAACTGAAGACCACCAATCGTTTCATTGTCTACATAATGCACATAAGCCGCATCTTGAGATAAGTTCCAAGTGCTTGAGTCTGCAATGGCAAGTTTTCCATCAATTTGCGTACCCGCTTCAATGACGTTGATATCGCCATAGCGCTGCGCTTCTTTCAGTGCTTTCTCAGACCAAATTCCAGTATGGATATAGTCCGCTTTGCTGTTTTTACCCAACAAATTTAAAGGAATCGCGGAGAACTGAAGTGAAGCACCACCTTGAAGGAACAAGACTTTATAGTTCTCTGGAATGTTCATGAGTTTACGTAAATCTGCTTCTGCTTTTTCAGCCACAGCAACATAGTCTTTACTACGGTGACTCATTTCCATGATGGAAAGACCTTTGCCTTGCCAGTCAAGCATTTCAGCTTGTGCTTTTTCTAAAACGGCAGTAGGTAATGCAGCAGGACCAGCACAGAAGTTGTACGCGCGCATGATTTTTCCTTTCAAAGTGAAACACAATAAAATGATCGCATTTAACCACAGATAGCCAGTGCTTGCAGTAAATTCAACTGAAAATATTTCAATGTAATCTCACCTTTACAGTCAAAAACTCAATCAAGATCAACGATCCAGTTTGAACTCAGCACTGCTCAATCAATTACAGCAGCACTTTCCGATTCACCAAAGCTCAAACGAAAGCATTTCCTTTGCTTAAAAATGTCGCTAATCTATTGATATACATTTGCAAATTAAACAATTCAGTAACTGAGTCAGCATTCAGAACAGTTAGATTATGCGTATAATGTGCAAAAACATAGAAAAGAGTCGTGCTCATGCCACAAAGACTATTCAACATGCTTAATATACCAGCCAACAAATTCTTATTGCGTACATCACTGCCATCAATCTTGTCATTAAGCATGTTTGGTCTCAGTCTCGGAATCAGCTCAACAATTTTTGCTGCATCTATCAGCTATCAACAAGCTGAGCAAAGTGTGTTACAAGACTCGTATAGCACACAGGCCACCCAAGCCTTACAACAAGCCTCAAAACTAGAGGCTGAAGCGGTCAAAGGTTTGGGGCTCCCCCGTATTGATCTGAACGTACGTGCTTATGCTTTTCATAATGAGCTCGATGTGCCTCTGGGTGCACTCAAAAATAATTTAGAACACACACTTTCTCAAAACATTAATGACCGTATAAATCAACAAAATTTACCACCTAATATTTCTGACCCTTTAAAAGAAGGTATTAATCAAACCATCCATAATGGTGTCGGGCTTATTCCAGACAACTCTCAAATTACCTTAGAAGATCAAGTCATACGCCCGACGATTTCTGCAATGATGCCGCTTTATACAGGTGGGTTAACCTCAAGTGCAAAACAAGTCGCCAATATCAAAGCAAAACGTAGCGAACTCAATACGAAACAACAGCAAGACCTACAACGCTTTGAGCTGATTCAAGCCTATTTCAATGTTCAACTGCAAAAACAGTTACTCGCGTCTAGCCAATATAATTGGCATGCGATGCAAAAACACTATGACAATGCACTTAAACTTGAACAACAGGGCTTTATTAGTAAAGGCCAGCGCATGCAATTTGAAGTGGCAAAAAACAATGCACAGCGCAGTGAACAAGCCAGTCAGGCCAATTTAAAAGCCAGTTTATTTCAACTGAATAACCTTTTGCAAAGCAGCCAAATTACTGAGCTCACCACACCACTCTTTATTAACAGTACCCAAAACCAAGATTTAAATACTCTACTCAAGTCATATGCAGATCAATCGGCTTTAGTACAAAAACTGCAAATGGACACCCAACTGGCACAAGCCAATGTCACCGCACAAAACGCCGCCAAGAAACCACATATTTTTGCCTTTGGTGAATACAGTCTAGACGATAAAAATAACTGGATCGTTGGCTTAGCCGCACAGTACAATCTGTTCTCAGGCATTGATAAAAACAAAAATGTCCAAGCAGCAGAGTTACAACGCTACGCTTCTGAACTGATGACAGCACGGACTAAACAAGAAATTGAAAATGTGATTTATAAATCGTATAGCGAAGCCACCACAGCGCAGCAAAGTGATCAGTTATTACAGCAAAATATAAAAGCAGCGCAAGAAAATTTACGTATACAAGAACTGTCCTTTAAAGAAGATATGGGAACAGCGACCCAAGTGATCGATGCACAAAATATGCTCAGTGCTTTAAAAGCAGAAACCGCACTGAATGCCTATAAATATGTCATGTCACTGGCGACGCTTCTACAAAGTCATGGTTCGATCCATCAGTTCCAAACCTATCTTCTGCAACCCAATACGCGATTTATTCGTTAATTCTTTGATGAGAGCCATTTAATGAATCAAGATCAAAACCAATCTGATCCGCAAAAACCTGAAAAACAAGAAGATCAAGTGGAGCCATCAACAGAGGAATTAACCACAAATAATACTCAAGAACAGGCACAGACTGAGCCAGCATCAGCCAATACAAACCCCGAGCAAAAGTCCAAAGCGATCAAGCTGATTGGGGGGCTTGCTCTCATTATTCTATTCATCGTGATTGCTTTTGGACTGTGGAAGGCCTATCAACCGAAAACGGTTGAAATCCAAGGTCGGGTTGAGGCAGAAACGATCCATGTTAGCACCAAAGTGCCAAGTCGAATTGATGAAATTTATGTACATGACGGACAGAAGATCAGCAAAAACCAAGAACTCGTTCGACTGTATAGCCCAGAAGTCGATGCCAAAAAACAGCAAGCATTGGCCAGCTTACAGGCTGCTTTAGCACTCCAGTCCACCGCTGACCGTGGCTCTCAGGAAGAAAATATTGCAAGTTTATACGCCAACTGGCAAGCACTGAAAGCACAGCAAACTTTGGCACAAACCACCTATCAACGTGGTACAAACTTGTATCAACAAGGTGTCATCTCACGCCAACGTCGCGATGAAATGCATGCTGCGGCACAATCAGCTGCTCAAATGACAGAAGCCGCATATCAACAATATGCTCGGGCTGAACGTGGCAGCACCCCACAACAAAAAAGTTCAGCAGATGCGCAAGTGCAAATTGCAAAAGCAGCTGTTGCTGAAGTCAATGCACTTGAAGCTGAAACCAAACTACTTTCACCCATTGACGGTACCGTGTCTAAAACCTATGGCAAACCCTCTGAATTGGTGGCGATGGGGGTGCCGATTGTCAGTATTATTCAAGATCACGAGCTTTGGGTATCACTGAATATTCGTGAAGACCAATACGCCAACATCTATCAAGCAAAACAAATTGAAGGCTTTATTCCAGCCTTAAATCTACATACCCACTTTAATATTAAGAATATTGATGCCGAAGGCGAATTTGCCACCATTAAGACCACACGCCAAACAGGAGGCTATGACATTCGTAGCTTTAAAGTTCATTTGACGCCTGCGCAAGCCATTCCAGACCTAAAAGTTGGCATGAGTGTGTTGTTTAAAGTCAAAGAGAGCAAATAATGCTAAGTGGGCTACTGCGGGAACTGAACTATTTACTGAAGCATAAGTGGGATCTATGTTTAGTCACGCTTGCCCCACTGTTTATCATCGTGCTGTTTTCCAGCATGTTTGCCCAAGGTAAACCCGAACATTTGCCTATTGCGATTATTGACCAAGACCAAAGTGAACTGAGCCAAAATATACAGCGCTACTTGAGACTCAACCATACTTTAGATGTCGCCATCGTCAGTGATCAAAATGCCGAAGTTGAAAAGTTGCTGAACCAAACCAAAGTTTGGGGTTACGTCAGTATTCCCCATGGTGCCGAACAACGTTTTGTTCAAGCTAAAGATGCTGAAATCAGCATTGCCTATAACCAAAGTTACTTTAGTGTGGGGAACACCATTTCATCAGCTATGTTACTCAGCACAGTTGAAGCCATGGCAGACTATGCTGGTGAAAGCTATTTAGAAAATACTATTCCTTATTTAGATGTACCTACACCACACGTTAAAATTTCGACCTTATACAACCCAAATTTGAGTTATGAGTTCTATTTAGAACCCTTTATGATTCCTGCGATTTTGCATTTACTACTCTGCTGCTGTGTCGCATTTTCAGTCGGTCAAGAATTTAAGTTTCATACAGCGCAAAATTGGCTAAACAACCAATCTGCTTTTAAAGCCATCCTCACGAAAAACCTGACCTATGTACTTATTTTTAGCTTATGGACATGGGCGTGGATGTTTTGGCTGATTGAGATTCGCGGTTGGTTTGTTGCAGGTCAACTTTGGTTGATCATGTTGGCACAGCTTTTATTTTATAGTGCCTATGCCTTGATCAGTAGCACCATTGTTTTAGCCACCAATAACTTATCCAAAACCTTTGGTTTAATTGCTGTGTACGGCGGCTCATCACTCAGTTTTGCAGGAGTGACGCTCCCCTTAAATAACGCACCACTGTTTACCAAATTTTGGGCCAATATTATCCCTTACACACCTTATGCCAAACTACAAACCGAACAATGGGTCATTGGTAGCCCAATCAGTTCATCGCTGTTACCTTTACTCATACTTATCCTCTATGTGGTCTTTTACGCTTTGACCTCTATCCTGCTCCTCAAAAAAAGAATCAAAGGAGCAGTGTCATGAAGTCATTTTTGCACTATTACATCAAGACATTTAAAGACATTATCGCCAATCAGTCGATTTTAACCACGCTCATCCTCTCGGTGATTTTCTATAGTGCTTTCTATCCGACTGCCTACAAAGCACAGCAAGCAGAAGCTTTGCCGATTGTGATTGTGGATGAAGAACAAAGTATCGTGACCAATAACATCATTCAGCAAGTTTCGCTCAGTCCAAATGTTGAAGTGAAAGCTGTGACAGGCAATTTCCTCGATGCTGAAAATATGATTAAACAACAGCAAGCCGATGGTATTTTGCTCTTACCCGAAAATCTTTCCAATAGTCTTCGGCATGGCGAAGTCGGTGGGATTGGGCTCTATCTCAGCGCGGCAAACTTTTTAAAAACCAAGCAAATTGGACTAGGTCTGGCCACCTCAATTGAAAATACTGTACGTGAGCATGTGGAAAAATTTGGCAATATTTCGCACTTTTCTCCAGCCATTTCCATTCATCAAACGCCGCTTTTTAACACCATGTCGGGTTATGGCAGTTATATTTTCCCCGCCATTGCTCCGCTGATTATTCATCAAACCATCGTGCTCGGTTTAGGAATGTTATTGGCCGGATACCGCGAACAGAAATGGCGACCAACGACGACAGAATTTTTTGCGATTTTTTGCGCCATTCTGACCATTGGTATGCTCGGTTGTTTATATTTATTTGGCTTTATTTATTGGTTAAATGACTACCCACATGGAGGAAATTTTAGTGGCATGTTACTGGCCGTGCCGATTTTTATAGGCTGTATCGTGGCTTTAGGCATGTTGATTTCAACATTTTTCGATATGCCTGAGCGTGCAGGACATGTCATTGTATTTACCTCTATTCCGCTATTTCTACTTTCAGGAACAGCATGGCCACACGCCGCAATGCCGGTTTGGATGCAACACTTGGGCAATGTTTTGCCATCGACCCAAGGGATTCAAATGTTTATTCAACTGAACCAAATGGGTGTACCAACTGCACTTATTCTGTCGAAACTACTCTATCTCTTTGTGTTTGGTATAGTTTGCGCAGCATTTGCTTATTGGCGTCTCAAGCATCGCTAAATTTTAGAACGTATTGATAGCAATCCTATCCATTTAATCCGTTGAAGCCCCATAAAGTTTGACATCAAAGCTGCGAATTTTTGTGCTTCCGCCGGCTTTGTCAAAACCAACATCATATTGAACTAGGTTTTTATTGCTATAAGCATACTCATAGGTAACTGCATACAAACTTGGTTTTTCTGTCGATTTTTCAATATGTTTCGATACAATTTTTTGAGTCGTTATGGCTTGTTTAGGAATCGATTTTGCAAATTTGCGCATGTCTTTTTCATGAGTTTTAAATTTACGCTGTAACTCTGGCTCAAAATAAGTATATAGCTGCGGAAAATCGCCCTGAGTAAAGGCTTGATAAGCCTGCTGAGCTGCTTTCTCTTGAGCAGGACTCGGATTTGGGATCGAATCCAATGCCTGTTGTCCCAATTTATCACACGCTGTTAAAGCCAACGCACAACTCAAAACCAGTAATTTTGCTTTCATAAAATCTTATCCACCACTCGGTCATCGCCAACACGAAAAAGGACGCCGAAGCGCCCTTTTCTTTTTCATTCAGTTAGTCTTCGTTCGATGTGTTGGTATCTGTTGTATTTTCAAATGCATCTACATTTACTTCGTCAACCACAGTTTCTTCAGTTGTTTCAATAGAAGCATCTAAAATATCATCTTCGACTTCAACTGCTTCAACAGCAACGACACCGACCAAGATTTCTTCATTACCTAAACGAATCAGACGTACACCTTGTGCATTACGACCCGTTCTAGCAACTTCAGAGGCACGAGTACGAACTAAAGTACCGCCATCAGAAATCAACATCAACTCTTTAGATTCATCAATGGCAACCGCACCAACCAACTCACCGTTACGTTCAGATGTTTTGATTGCAATGACGCCTTTACCACCACGTTTCTTGGTTGGGAAGTCATCAACTGGCGTACGTTTCCCATAACCATTTGCAGAAGCACACAGTACTTCGCCAGTTTCAGGCACAACAACCAATGAAACAATACGGCTCGCCACACTTAAATCAGAAGATTCTTCATCATCTGAATCTGTGTCGGTTTCACCATCATCTTCGGCCTGAGCTGCAGCTAAAGTGACGCGCATACCACGTACCCCTTTTGCAGTACGTCCCATCACACGTGCATCAGTTTCAGAGAAGCGAATTGCTTTACCTTCATTTGAGAACAACATGATTTGCTGTTCGCCATCGGTGATTGCAACACCAATCAAGGTATCTTCTTCTTTCAGCTCAATTGCACGTAAACCGTTTGAACGAACATTACTAAATTGCTCTAATTCAACACGCTTGACTGTACCAGATGCTGTTGCCATAAATACAAAGAAATTCTTACGCATTTTCTCTGCAAGATCAGCAAATTCAACAACGGTTTCATTGTCTAAATCAGTTGTTGAAAGCTCAACACCCAACTCTTTCAATTGCTTACGTAATGCATCAGAGAGTTCATCAGCATCTTCAGCCAACTCATCGAATGAAGCTTTTAACGCTTCATAATGCGCGTCGATAATACTATTTTCACGTAATGTCGCGACATTGCTACGCACAAAGTTTTTGAACTCAGCTAAGCGTTCTTTAAATTTCTTCGGCGCATCAATCACAGGAAGAATTGCTGTGATTGTCTCATCGGCATCTAGTGGCAATAAGTTCACCATTGGGCGACCTTTTGAACCACGCGATGCTTGAGGCACTTCAAACACTCTCAGGCGATAGACTTTACCAACATTGGTAAAGCACAACACTGTGGCATGGTTAGAGGTCACAATCAGATGCTGGATGTAGTCATCTTCTTTCATCGAGGTCGCAGATTTACCACGTCCACCACGACGCTGCGCAGCATAGTCTGAAAGTGGTTGAGTTTTCGCATAACCTGTTTTTGAAACAGTCAGTACCACTTGCTCTTCAGGAATTAAATCTTCACGCGAGAAGTCAATACGAGACTCAACAATTGCGGTACGACGAGCATCGCCGTATTGTTGCAAAATTAAAGCTAATTCTTCTTTAATCACTGCCATCAATAAATTGAAGTCATTTAAAATCGCTGTGAGTTCAGTAATTTGACCTAAAATTTCAGTATATTCAGCTTGTAACTTGTCTTGTTCAAGACCCGTTAAACGGTGCAAACGAAGCTCAAGAATCGCACCAACTTGCGCAGGCGATAAACGATAAATCTGACCATCTAAACCAAACGGACGACTTGGATCTTCACCTTCAATTTCGTCGGGACGTACAGAAACAGAACCTGCTTTTTCAAGCAATGCAATCACATTCCCTGCTGCCCACTCACCTGCTTGTAAACGCTCACGCGCCTCAGCTGGGTTTGCAGAAGTTTTAATGGTTTCAATGATCGCATCAATATTTGCTAATGCTACCGTCAAACCTTCTAAAATATGGCCGCGCTCACGTGCTTTGCGCAACTCAAACATAGTACGACGCGTCACTACTTCTTGGCGGTGACGAATAAATGCCGCAACAATGTCTTTCAAGTTCATTAACTTTGGCTGGCCGTTGTCTAAGCACACCATGTTAATGCTGAAAGAGTTTTCCAACTGCGTGTTTTGGAATAAGTTATTTACCACAACTTCAGCGTTTTCACCACGCTTTAAGTCAATGGCAATACGCATCCCGTCTTTGTCAGATTCATCACGTAGCTCAGAAATGCCTTCCAGTTTTTTCTCTTTCACCAACTCAGCAATACGTTCAATGGTTTTCGCTTTGTTGACTTGATATGGAATTTCTGTGAAAACGATCGTGGTACGACCTGTTTTTTGGTCTTCTTCAAAGTGGTATTTACCACGAATATGCAAACGACCTTTACCCGTACGGTAAGCATCAACAATGCCCGCTTTACCGTAAATAATGCCACCTGTAGGAAAGTCTGGACCCGAAATATATTCCATCAATCCTTCAATTGAAATATTTGGGTTTTCAGCATAGGCCAAACAAGCGTTCACTACTTCAGTCATGTTGTGCGGCGCCATATTGGTCGCCATACCCACAGCAATACCTGTAGTACCGTTAATCAGTAAGTTCGGAATACGCGTTGGCATCACTTGCGGAATACGTTCAGAGCCGTCGTAGTTGTCTTCCCAATCCACCGTATCTTTTTCAAGATCGGCAAGGATTTCATGAGTCAACTTACGCATACGAACTTCGGTATAACGCATCGCAGCTGCGCTATCACCATCGACCGAACCAAAGTTCCCCTGACCATCAACCAATTGATAACGCAAGCTAAAGTCTTGAGCCATACGAACAATGGTTTCATAAACAGCAGAATCACCGTGTGGGTGATATTTACCGATCACATCACCAACCACGCGGGCAGACTTTTTATAAGCTTTGTTGTAGTCATTACCCAATTCGTGCATTGCATAAAGCACACGACGATGAACAGGTTTTAGACCATCTCGAACATCTGGCAAAGCACGAGAAACAATCACGCTCATTGCATAGTCAAGATACGAGTTCTTGAGTTCATCCTCAATCGCAATCGGTCTGATTTCCGATACGCTCATGCATACTCCTTATTCTACAAACGTAAAACCGCTTGCATTTATATGTCGTAAAACTTGCAAAATTATTAGTTCAAAATACTGAACTAAAAACTGAAATATAGCCGCAAATTATAGCATAAACACTCTGATTTTTGTGTCACGTCACAACACTTAATCTCGTTAATTTTCTTTAATTTAGGGGTTATTTTTTACACATGTATAGGATACACATTTACAGCCGATCACATTCCCTATTAACGTTGCGTAAAATGCAAAAAAGCCCTCATTTTTGAGAGCTTTAAGCCATGTCTTGCCTATCTTTGAACTTACTGATCAATCCCTTGCTTATCGCGCTGCATAATATGAAATGCCACCATAAACAAGCCCAGTATTAAAGGAAACTCATATAGCTCCTCCATCAGGTCTTTATAAGCAATCTGATGTAAGAAAATTCCACCATAAATGCGACTGTGTTCAATGCCGTCAGAAATAATCAAACCCAACACCGTGAGCAGCATTGCCCAAGCAGGTATCGTAATGTTCTTCATTTTTATCGCAATCTCATGGCGCAATGGTTTAACCAACAACATAAATACGACTGAACCAATCAAAACCACCGAGATGCCACGAAAATATACTTTTGGGACTTCAGGGAAATAGTCCCTACCCCAACTGGTGCTACGTCCAAACAAAAGCAACCACCACAGCACAGCCCAGATCCAAAAATACTTTTTACCATCAGAAAGACGCATTGGCTGCATGTAAAAATAGCTAAATACAGCAAATATCAATAAAAGTAATGCTTGAATATTTTCGACGCCACGTACAACAGCACCACCTAAAAGTGGAAACTGCAGATCAGCTAAAAATGGAAAAATTAGACACAGAACAGCAAGGATCAGAACAGACCAAGATACACGCGTATCAATCAGCAAGATTACAACTCCCAACTTAACAAAAAATGTTTTGTGTAAGTTAAGCTTAAAAATGGATGGCAAATAGTATCATAAATCTGAATATTCAGATGCACACTCATCTTAAGAAATGCTTAAATTTTCATTATTATTTGCAAAATACAAGGACTTAAAATAACAAAATAAATATCGAGTGATTTTGATTTTTTATAATATTGAGATTGATTTACGCACATAAAAAAACGCTCCTGCACATGACAGCTAAGCATTGCTTAAACTGCTTGCACAAAAGCGTTTTTTGAAACGTTGTCAGGAATTAGATTTTAGATACTAACTCTGGAACAACGGTATTCAAATCACCTACTAACCAGTAATCTGCTACTGCATTGATAGGTGCTTCTTCGTCTTTGTTGATCGCAACGATCACTTTAGAGTCTTTCATACCTGCCAAGTGCTGGATTGCACCAGAGATACCTACAGCGATATACAGATCAGGCGCAACAATTTTACCTGTTTGACCTACTTGCATGTCGTTTGGAACGAAACCAGCGTCAACCGCAGCACGTGATGCACCTTGAGCAGCGCCCAATTTGTCAGCCAATGGATCAAGAACAGTATGGTAGTTCTCACCTGAACCCACACCACGACCACCTGAAACCACAATACGCGCAGCAGTTAATTCTGGGCGTTCAGATTTCACGATCTCTTCAGCAACAAACTTAGAGATACCCGCATCTTTTGCTTCGCTTACAGCTTCAACCGCAGCAGAACCACCTTCAGCAGCAACTGGGTCAAATGCTGTACCACGTACAGTACCAACAATGATTGCTTCATCAGACTGAACTGTTGCAATCGCGTTACCTGCATAGATTGGACGCTTGAACGTATTTGCAGATTCAACAGCAATGATGTCTGTAATCATGCTCACGTCAAGAAGAGCAGCAACACGTGGAAGAATATTCTTACCCGTTGTAGTTGATGCAGCCAATACGTGTTTGAAACCACCTTTAGCAATATCTGCAACCAAAGCTGCAACGTTTTCAGCCAATTGGTTTGCATAAACTGCGTTGTCAGCAAGTAATACTTTGCTTACACCCGCAACTTTTGCAGCAGCATCAGCAACAGCTTGAGCGCCAGAACCAGCAACTAATACAGTGATATCACCACCGATTTTTTGAGCTGCAGCAACAACGTTTAAAGTTACACCATTTAGTGCTTTGTTGTCGTGCTCAGCGATAACTAAAATACTCATGATTTTATCCTTCTGTATTAGATCACTTTCGCTTCATTTTTTAGTTTTTCTACAAGTTCGTCTACAGACTTCACTTGTACGCCAGCTTTACGTTCAGCAGGCGCTTCAACTTTAACTGTTTTAAGTTTAGTTGTTGTAGAAACACCAAAATCAGCAGGAGACTTCGTATCCAGCGGTTTTTTACGCGCTTTCATGATGTTTGGAAGAGCAGCATAACGTGGCTCGTTCAAACGTAAGTCAGTGGTGATGATCGCTGGAAGTGCAAGTTCAACAGTTTGTAAACCACCGTCGATTTCACGAGTTACTTGTACTTTGTCGCCATCAACTTTAACTTCAGAAGCAAAAGTACCTTGACCTGCACCTAAAAGCGCACCAAGCATCTGGCCGACTTGGTTAGAGTCATCATCAATTGCTTGCTTACCAAGAAGAATCAACTGAGGTTGTTCAGCGTCAACAACGCCTTTCAACACTTTCGCAATTTCTAAAGCACCCAGTTGGCTGTCATCAGCTTCAACTAAAATACCGCGGTCAGCACCAAGCGCCATAGCAGAACGGATTTGCTCTTGCGCTTCTTTAGGACCAATAGAAACAACGATGATTTCTGAAACAGTTCCTTTTTCTTTTAAGCGAACCGCTTCTTCCACTGCGATTTCACAGAATGGGTTAATTGACATTTTAACGTTGGTTAAGTCAACACCACTGTTGTCCGGCTTAACGCGAACTTTAACGTTGGCATCAACCACACGTTTTACAGCAACAAGAGCCTTCATGTAATCCTCGGCTGTTTTAGCAAATGTAAATGTTGAGAAAAGTTAGTTTAACTCTTCACTTAAATTTTTTTAGGTGCCCTATCTTGCAATGTGTACGGCATTTCGGTCAAGTCACAATTCACCAAAGAGCTGTAAAAATGCGTAAATTTAGCTGAACGACGCGTTCATACTTTTTTGTACGCACTATATTTGCACAAAATCGCACTCAGATTAAGTTATGATTTTTATTATATTTTTATCTGATTTACATTATTCAAAGATTTGATTTCTTTTCTCTAATATTCACCATCAAATAGATTATTGACTGTCTGTTCACATCTTTATCAGGCTTCACAAATCTGTCATTTAAGATAGATCACACAGCCTTAGATTCAAATACTCATTATTCTAGATATACGATGACACAATATTGCTGCTTTATTAACCATTCTAAAAAACTTCCTCAAAAAAAAAGCATGCCATTTTGACATGCTTCTCTGAGTTTAATTGGCAATCAGCCATGTCGCGGCCAATGCCAGCAAACCACCTGAAGTACCATCAATCCATTTTTGTTTACGTTCATCTATTGGGGACTTCTGTGTCAGTTTTGCAAAAACCAGACTCAAACTACAGTAGACCACAAAAATCATCGCGATAAAAAGTAAAGATAAAATCAAACCTTGACTGACAGTGTTGGCAGATTTGTCGATAAATTGCGGCAAGATCGCAAAATAGATAAGCATACCTTTGGGATTTAATAGTGCAGTAAAAAAGCCTTTTTTGATCAAGTTATTTTCCGTTTTTCGGTCTAGTTGCAATTTTTTAGTACTAAAAACCGACTTTAATAAACCAAAGGCCAAATACAACAAATATGCAATGCCTAACCAGCGGATGGTTTCAAATAAAAGCGGGAAAGACACAATAATGGCAGCAATACCCAAAGCCACTAAAATTGAATGTAGTAAATAGCCTGTACATACGCCGACAGTCGCCATCATGCCTGCTTTTGCATCTTTGCCCATAACTTGAGACAGAATAAATAACATATCTGGCCCAGGTGTAAAAATCAGCGGCAGCACGGTCAGTGCAAAGAGTACATATACAGACATTTCCTTTCCCCTTTCATCCATTAGAAAGTGAAAATTAGTATGTGCGAAATAATACAAAATTGGCTTTCAATTTATTCTATAATAAAACGTATTTTTCAAATTATATTCTAAGATATGAAACAATCACCAAAGTCTGTGCGCATAAAACTTGACCGTATTGATAAAAATATCATTCGCCACTTACAAGACAATGGTCGTATTCAAAATAATGACTTAGCACGAGAAATCGGTCTATCACCGTCTTCATGCCTAAGACGCGTCAAACTATTAGAAGAAGCAGGTGTTATTCAAAATTATACCACAGTGGTCGATCCACAAAAAATTGGCCTTCAACTGATTCTGTTCTCACGTATTTGGCTGGTCGGTCAAGATGCCGAAACCATCGACACCTTTATTGAAGCCATGAAAGAGCTCCCTCAAGTCATGGAATGCTACATTATTTTAGGGGAATGCGATGCAATGCTGAAAGTTGTAGTACCTGATTTAGAAAGTTATCGCGAGTTCCAATCCACACATTTGACCAAAAAGAATGGCATTACCAGTGTCAAAACAGACTTGCCAAGTCAAATCATTAAACAAAGTTTCCAACTCCCACTTGATGAAATCTAATGTCAACGCATTTAAAGTTTGCGATAGAAACGGCGCGTTTACGTCTAAGGGCTTGGCGCGCAGATGACTTTCCTGCATTTGCACAGTTAAATGCCAATGCTCAAGTGATGCGTTATTTTCCTAGTTCACTCACACAAACAGAAAGCGATGCCCTTGCGCAAACGTTTCAGCAATTCATCAATCAAAATGGTTGGGGCTTCTGGGCAGTTGAACTAAAGCATAGTCAGGAATTCATTGGATTTACAGGTTTACATGCTCAACCTGAACGCTTTGATTTTTCACCCTGTGTCGAAATCGGTTGGCGATTGGACTCGAAGTTTTGGCATCAGGGCTATGCTACAGAAGCTGCACGGGCTTGCCTATATTTCGCTTTTTCGGTTTTAGACTTGGATGAGGTTGTTGCTTTTACCGCAGTTCAAAATAGGGCTTCTGAAGCGGTAATGAAACGTCTCGGCATGCAACATCGGGGCTATTTTAATCATCCTAAACTTGATCAAAATAGCCCACTGCTTCGATATACGCTCTATGCCATTAAGCCAACTGACTTTCTAAAAAATCACGATGAATATGACTTAAATCAATCAATTCATATTGTCCAAGATTAAAAATTTTCCAGACTTCAAGAAAGTCGTCTTTTAAATCAATGCTATTTGAGGGTTGTGCAGTCGCTTGCCACTGTAAATCGGAAATCCATAAATAGTATTGCCCAGTCTCTGCATTAAAAGCCTGAACTTTACCTGCTGCATTGACACCTTGAACAAATGCATTTTCAGGCAGTACAGGCTCAATATTGGCTAAACTAATTTCAACAAAGTGTTTGACCTGACGCAAACCATAGCCCGCAAAAATATCTTTTTGCGCGGAGCTGAGTTGATCATACTTTGCTTGTATATCTGAAATCATATACTGACCTATTTTCACATTTGTCATCTTCAATATAAGCTTAAATCTACCGTTTCATTAAACTGGAACATTAAGCCCATCCTCTTTTAAGTTTATACTCTATTTTTTGCCGATTTATTATTCTACAAAAGTTCATAATCACACTTTTTCTAACAAAAGTGAGCGATCATTGCTACTTATTGATCTAGTTGATTCAAGCAAGAATAATGCCAAATCTCACAGTCCATCCTAGCGCTTTCATAGATATCCCCTAATGTGTTTACGCCGTTTGTTCTGACCTTTGGCATATAACCTAAAACACAGTGCTATAGTGCATGCATTCTGTGACACTATTTTTAAAGTATGAATGAACTAATTTTTCACCTTTTGCTGTGCTCGTGGATGTGTCTGATCATACACTTGAGCCAGTCTGTCAAAATCGACATGGGTATAAATTTGGGTGGTACTTAAGTTACTGTGGCCTAACATTTCCTGCACTGCGCGCAAATCACCACTGTTTGACAGCATGTGACTAGCAAAACAATGACGGAGTAAATGCGGATGCAGATCGATATTTACGCCTGCACGCTGTGCCTGAAACTTGACCCGATTTTCAATCTGGCGCATCCCCAAAGGATTGCCCTTTTGAGTAATAAAAACTTGTGCATCGGGCACAAAATCACCATTCCACAGCGGATAAATGCTCAGCCATTTCATTACTGCATCTTTGGCTTTAGAACCAAAAGGCACAACCCGAGTTTTATTACCCTTACCTGTAATACGCAGTAACTGTCGGTTAAAGTCGATATCTTTAATTCTTAAGCCTTGCACTTCCGCTAAGCGTAATCCACTGGAATAAAGCAGCTCAAGCAAAGCTTTGTCTCGATACCACATTTGCTGTTCGACTTCTTTCTCAGGCAAGGCCTGATCCAAAATTTGATTGATGGTTTCAATATCCACTAGACCTGGTAAAGGACGAGGTTTACGTTTAAGTTGAAAGTCATCGGCAGGATTAAAAGCCAAATGTTGCCCCTGCTCAGCCCATTTCATAAACTGACGAATAGAGGACAACATCCGCTGTAAACTACTAGAGCTCAACTGTTGATATTCAACTTTTTGTGCAATAAATTCTCGCAAATCAGTAGCTTCAACATCGCCCAACTCAAGCTTTTTCTGTTCGCAAAATAGCAGAAATTCAGACACATCTCGTTCATAAGCCTGCAAAGTATGGGTAGACTGATTTTGTATTTCTCGTTGTTTTAACCACATCGCGAGCAGTTGCATGGGCTCAAAAGTCACAAGTCAGCCTCTATAGTTCTATTCTGTGGAAGATTGATTTTCTTTTGCATAGTAGCACTGTCTCAGCTCTTTCTATACCTATGTACATTTTTCATAAAAAAAGCACTGATGAATCAGTGCTTCTTGTGTGACGCTAAACTTAGTTTTGATAGTAACTCAGATCGATACGTCCTTCGTAGACATTTGAGGTTGGTCCCGTCATCCAAACCACATCACCTTCACGCCATTCAATATGCAACTTACCACCTGCGAGCTCAATCTCAACAGATGAATCGAGTAAACCACGGCGCATACCTGAAATCGCAGCCGCACAAGCTCCAGTTCCACAGGCCAAGGTTTCGCCTACACCCCGTTCAAACACACGTAAGCGCGCATGCTTTTCATCAATGATTTGCATAAACCCAGCATTCACACGCTGCGGAAAACGCTCATGCGATTCAACCTGAGGCCCTAGACGTGCAACATCAGCTGTGATTACGTCGGGAACAATTGTAACTGCATGAGGGTTACCCATATTCACCACATCAATGGTCAATTGCTCATTGTTCGTCAAAGCAATGTCATACAAAGCTTCTGGTGCATCCGCAATAAATGGAATTTCCTGTGGCAAGAACTTTGGATAACCCATATTCACACGTACCCAGCCATTTTGACCGAGTTCAGGTTCTACAATTCCAGCCTTGGTTTGCACTTTAATCTTGGTCTTTGTAGTGAGCTGGCGCTCATGTACAAACCGTGCAAAGCAACGCACGCCATTACCACATTGTTCAACTTCAGAACCATCGGCATTGAAAATTCGGTATTTGAAATCGACATTAGGTAAATCGGGTGGCTCAACAATCAATAACTGATCAAAACCGATGCCGAAATGACGATCCGCCAAGCGCTGAATCGTAACAGTATCAAGGAATGCTCTTTGGCTGATTAAATCAACCACCATAAAGTCATTGCCTAGACCATGCATTTTGGTAAATTCTAATAACATCTTGAATTATCCTTCAGGCAATAAACGTTCTTTGTCCCAAAGCGACTCAATGGTTTCACGCTCACGAATCAAATGTGCGTTTTCACCATCCACCATTACTTCAGCGGCACGACCGCGACTGTTGTAATTTGAACTCATGACAAAACCATAAGCGCCAGCACCCAATACCGCCAGTACGTCATTTTCTTTGAGTGCAAGCAGACGCTCTTTACCCAAGAAATCACCTGTTTCACAAATCGCACCAACCACATCCCACTCTTTTGCCTCGACATCTGAACGCGGGGTAACGAGCTGAATATCCATCCATGCTTCATACAGTGCAGGACGAATCAAGTCGTTCATGGCTGCATCAATAATCGCAAAGTTACGGTGAATAGTCGGTTTGAGTAAATCAACTTTGGTCAGGAGGACCCCTGCATTTGCCGAAATACTACGTCCTGGTTCCATATACACTTTCAAACCCAATTTTTCTAAAGCGGGCTTCATTGCATTGGCATATTCAAAAACGGTAGGCGGTACTTCATCTTTATAGGTCACGCCTAAACCACCACCAATATCGATGTGTTTCAACTGAATACCCATGGTTTTCAGCTGATCGATCATCACAATCACACGATCTAGCGCATCCACAAAAGGCTGTGTTTCGGTCAACTGGGAACCAATATGGCAGTCAATACCAATAATATCTAAATTCGGCAGCGTTGCAGCATATTGATAGGTTTCAAACACCGTATCTGAAGGAATACCAAATTTATTTTCTTTTAAGCCTGTTGAAATATAAGGATGCGTTTTCGCATCTACATCTGGATTGACTCGCAGTGAAATGGGTGCTTTTTTGCCGAGCTTCGCTGCAACTTTTTGAATACGATCTAGCTCGGCATGAGACTCGACATTGAAGCATGCAATACCCACTTCTAATGCTTTTTGAACATCGATCTCAGTTTTACCTAAACCCGAAAAGACAATTTTAGAAGCATCGCCACCCGCTTTTAGTACACGAGCCAGTTCTCCGCCGGTCACAATATCAAAACCTGCACCGAGCTTCGCAAGGACATTCAATACCGCAATGTTTGAGTTCGACTTGACCGCAAAACAAATTTGATGATCGATAAAGTCAAAAGCACGATCCATCTCTGTAAAGTGTTTTTCAAAAGTCGCTTTTGAATAAACATACAGTGGTGTACCAAATTGCTGCGCAAGCTGTTGCAGCGAGCATTGCTCAGCGTGCAAAACCCCATGATTGCGGGTAAAACTCATGAATGTATCCTTTCTATGAAGCGTTTAAGGTATTAAGGCTGATTGGTTTCAACTGAAGGTGCAGCAAACTCTTGCTTAACGGGCGCTGTATCTTCCTTTTGTACAGACGGCTTAGATGCTGCGTCTTTATAAAGCAAATATTTCGCTCGCTTGTCGTAGTTTGGATCATTTGGCATATGTAATGTACCAGACTGACCACAACCGACGAATGCAGTACTCATCACCAAGACACTGATGCAGCAAATGACAGAACGCATCTGATCACCTATTTGATATTTTGAAGAAGTATAACCTGATCAACATACATGACCAAACCACTAAGCGCTAAAGATTATAGTGAGTTAAAAAAAAACGCCAGTTAAAGACTGGCGTTTTTCTCAATCGCATCGATTATTTATGTTTCGGTTTGTAGAAACCAAAATAACCAATAATCAAAATGATGAACCAAATCGGACTCACCATTAAAGCTTTCATGGTATCGGCTTCTAGTGATAACACATAGATCACACCAATAAAGAAAACAATCACAAACCAACAGGTAAACAGACCACCCGGTAGCTTAAAGGTCGATTTTACATGTAACTCTGGACGTGTTTTGTAATACACAATGTAGCTCCAGATAATCATAATCCAGACGCAGATAAACAAAATCGTCGACAGTGTAGTTGCCAAAGTAAAGGCTTCAACAGTATTTGGTACAAAGTACTGTAGTGCAGCACCTAACAGTAAACAAATGGCTGAAAAGTACAATGCATTTGCAGGAACAGCACGCTTGTTTAAGTGGCTAAATGCTTTTGGCCCTTGATCTTCACGAGACAAACCAAACAACATACGCGACGTTGAAAACACACCACTGTTCATTGATGACATCACAGAAGACAATACCACCAAGTTCATGATGATTGCTGCTGCTGCAATACCCGCTTGACTAAACAAGTTCACAAAAGGCGAAACCGCTGGATCAATCACGTTCCATGGTGTCACTGACATCACAATCACTAAAGACAGTACATAGAAAACAATGATACGAATTGGAATCGAGTTCACCGCTTTAGGCAAATTTTTCTCTGGGTCTTTGGTTTCAGCAGCCGTGGTACCGACCAGCTCTACACCTACAAAGGCAAAGATCGCAATTTGGAAACCAGCAAGGAAGCCTGTCACGCCTGTTGGGAACATTCCTCCATGTGACCAAAGATGACTAAATGATGCAATTTCACCCGTCGTTGAAGTGAACCCTGTAAAGATCATCCATAGACCAACGGCAATCAACACCACAATGGCAATAATCTTAATCAGTGCAAACCAGAACTCCAGCTCACCAAACAGTTTCACCGTGACCAAGTTCAAGCCCATGATGAACACAATGGCCGCAACACTGATCATCACCCCTTCCCCAGGTGTGAACGGCATCCCTCCATTAAAGAACTGAAGGTAATAAATAATGGCTGATAAGTCCGCGATACCAATCGTGATCCAACATAGCCAATAGGTCCAGCCAACGAAATAGCCTGCCCACGGCCCAATCAAATCGGTAGAGAAATCGATAAACGATTTGTACTTCAAGTTAGACAGCAGTAATTCGCCAAGCGCGCGCATGACCAAAAACACCATAAAACCAATAATCATGTAAATGATTAAAATAGATGGCCCAGCGAGACTAATCGTCTTCCCCGACCCCATAAATAAACCTGTACCAATCGCACCGCCAATCGCAATGAGTTGTAAATGGCGGTTGGATAAACTCCGTTTTAAATCACCTTGTTCAGAGGTCGATTCTGTATTTTCTAAACTCATTCTTGATGTCGTCTTTTATTTCCAGTCGCCAAAATTACCCGAAAAGAACAAAAAAATAAAAATAAAATTGTATTAATCTATATTTTCAACATCTTTTGAAAAGTTAATTAATTTTTCTTATATTTAACACGACAAAGGACACGTAAAAGTTCCTGTTGAAAAAATCAGCAAAACACTTGTCAAAAATAAATTTCCGTGTAACAAATACAACAAGACTAAAAATCAATAAAAAATCGTGCAGGAAGCATGACTGTGGCATATCAATTGCTTAATAAAACTCAAAATTTTTCTAGAAATTTCAAGTTTTAAAACATAGAGGACTAAAAGAAAAATGAATACACAAAGTTTACAAACTTTTATGGAAACCATCAGTGGTTGGGTCTGGGGACCCTATATGTTGGTCCTCATTGTCGGAACAGGGATATTCCTCACATTACGCTTGTTCTTCTGGCAAATCCGCATGTTGCCTCTGGCCTTTAAACAAGTATTTGGCAAACATGACCAAGCACATTCTCATACTGGAGATATTTCCCACTTTGCATCCCTCATGACAGCACTCTCTGCCACCATTGGTACGGGTAATATCGCTGGTGTTGCAACCGCTTGTGTCCTTGGTGGCCCAGGTGCGGTGTTTTGGATGTGGATGACAGCCCTGTTCGGTATGGCAACCAAATATGGTGAAGGCGTACTGGCAGTTAAATACCGAATCAAAAATGAAAAAGGTGAAATGTCTGGCGGTCCAATGTACTACATTGAACGCGGCCTAAAATGGAAATGGTTAGCACTGATTTTTGCACTATTTGGCACCTTGGCGTCTTTTGGGATTGGTAGTTCAGTACAATCCAACACAGTTGCGCTCGCTGTTGAAAACAGTACGGGAGTTGCAACATGGATCACAGGTATCGTCATTACGGTATTTTCTGCTTTGGTTATTTTAGGCGGGATTAAATCTATTTCTAAAGCCGCTTCTTTCATCGTTCCGATTATGGCGATTGGCTATGTCCTCGGTGGCCTCATTATTATCTTCAACCATCTTGAACTCGTCATGCCTGCACTTGAACTGATCTTCCGTGATGCCTTTACGGGTGAAGCTGTAGCAGGTGGCGCAATTGGTGCTGTCATTCGTTACGGTGTCGCTCGTGGCGTCTTCTCAAATGAAGCAGGGATGGGTTCGGCGCCGATCGCCGCAGCTGCTGCAAAAACCGACCACCCTGCACGTCAAGGCTTAGTCTCAATGACAGGTACGTTTATCGATACCATTATCGTCTGTAGTATTACAGGGATCGTTTTGGTTATGGGCTTTATTATGGCGGGCAATAGTTTTGGTGGCGAAACAGGCGCGGTATTAACTACCCATACTTTTAACCAATTACTGCCGGGTGTTGGAGGCTGGATCGTGACTTTTGGTATTGTGTTCTTCGCTTATTCCACCATTTTAGGTTGGTGCTATTACGGCGAAAAATGCTGTACTTATTTACTCGGTGAAAAGTATGTGCTGTTGTACCGTCTCATTTACATCGCATCAGTCTTTATTGGTTGTGTAGCATCACTTGATTTAGTCTGGCTATTTGCTGACACCTTTAATGGTTTAATGGCGGTTCCAAACTTAATTGCCTTGTTATTGCTGTCGACGGTGATTGTGAAAGAGTCACGTGATTTTGTCGAAAAACGTAAATCAGGTGAGTTGTACTAAGGCTATTTTCAAAGCACATTTTTAAAATCTTCAATAGTTAAGCCACCTTCGGGTGGCTTTTTGATTCAGAGCATTCATTTCAAATGCAATCCTCTGTATGCTGTTGAACCATCGAATACTCCAAATAGTGCATCAAATAAAGCATGGCAAAAGCAAAAAGTGTTTACCGCTGTGAACAATGTGGCGCTGACCATTCAAAATGGGCGGGTCAATGTTCTGAATGTGGAGAATGGAATAGTCTAGTTGAAGTCAATATTGCACCTGCAGTCACACATCGTGCGCAGCCCAAAATGGGGGGCGGCTATGCAGGTCAAGCTGCTGCTATTAGCACCTTAAATCAAATTTCAGTTTCACATGAGACTCGACTGGCTACAGGAATTGGTGAGTTTGATCGTGTGCTTGGCGGTGGTCTCGTCACGGGTTCCGTGGTACTGATTGGCGGTGATCCGGGCATTGGGAAATCGACCATTTTATTGCAAACAGCAACGCATATGGCCGCGGCCAACAGTGCGGCATTGTATGTCACAGGTGAAGAATCACTTTCTCAAGTAGCTTTGCGTGCAAATCGTCTTGATCTACCCACAGATAAACTCAAAGTCATGGCTGAAACCTGTGTTGAGCGGATATGTGAAATGCTTGCCCACGAGCGTCCCGCCGTGGCAATTTTAGATTCCATTCAAACCCTATATACCGAAACACTCCAGTCAGCGCCGGGCGGCGTTTCTCAAATTCGCGAGTCCGCAGCTTTACTGACACGTTTTGCTAAAAATAGTGGTACAGCCTTGTTCATTGTCGGACACGTCACCAAAGAAGGTGCACTGGCTGGCCCGCGTGTGCTTGAACATATGGTGGACTGTGTTCTGTACTTTGAAGGTCAGTCCGACTCACGTTATCGGATGATTCGTGCCGTTAAAAATCGTTTTGGTGCAGTCAATGAACTCGGGGTTTTTGGCATGACCGATAAAGGATTAAGAGAAGTGGCGAATCCTTCAGCCATTTTCCTAAGTCGTTATGATGAAGCCATTGCAGGCTCAATCGTGATGATCAGCCGTGAAGGCACACGTCCTCTGTTGGTTGAGGTTCAAGCTTTGGTTGATGATGCACATGGTCAACCGCGCCGAGTCGCCTTAGGTTTAGAACAAAACCGTTTAAATATGCTCTTGGCGGTAATGCATCGCCATGGTGGCGTGCAAACATCTGGACAAGATGTCTATGTCAACGTTGTCGGTGGTTTAAAAATCACGGAAACAGGCTCTGACTTGGCTGTCTTATTGGCCTGTGCCTCTAGCCTGCGAGGTAAAGCGCTGCCACAACAACTGGCTGTTTTTGGTGAAGTAGGGCTCTCCGGGGAAATTCGCCCAGTCCCCAATGGACAGGAACGCTTAAAAGAAGCCATTAAACATGGTTTTAAGTACATTATTCTACCGCGAGGCAACGCACCGCAAAAAGACATTGCTGGGGTGAAGGTCATCGCTGTGGCGCGCTTACATGAGGCGCTCACTGAAGCCATGGGCTTAAGTGACGAACTCAACTAAGCTAAATTCCATTCGTTTGGATTTCTCATAAAATAAACACTTTTTTTATTGAAATTTAGGCTGAAAGACTGCATAAAGGTAGAGTTAAAATTTATTTTTTATAGAGTAGGAAAATTTGATGGAAGTTCGACAGCGTGGTTTGATTGCTGGTTTTTTAACAGCGGCTCTTTTAGTTGCACCCTTAGCCGCAGAAGCTAAACGTGCAGGTGGTGGTAAAAGCCACGGCATGAGCCGTCAAGCTGCACCAACTCAGTCTTATCAACAACCTCGTCAAGCAACTCCAGTTCAACAACCTAGCGCGCCTGCTACGGCTCCAGCTAAATCTGGTCCAGGCGTCGGCGGTATGGTTGCGGCTGGTGTAGCTGGTGCTGCAATTGGTGCTGTTGCTGCAAATGCATTGGCAGATGATAACTCTGCTTCTCAAGCGCAAGCACAGGAAGAAAAAGGTGGTATTCCGAGCTGGATTTGGATTCTTCTTGCCGCTGCTGTTGCCTTCTTCATTTTCCGTAAAATGGGCGCAAAAAAAAAAGTAGCAGCTAATCCATACGCGCCAAACAATGGTTCAACTCAAGCACCGTTTGGCCAACAAGCTGCACCACGTACATCAAATGACAATAGCAATATTTTTGGTCAGTCTGTAGGTGGTTCAGCTGCTACACCACAAAACAACGCACCTTTTGGCGCTGCCTATACCAATAGTGGTAGTCAGCTGCCAGACGGTACAGAACCTGCGGCTTTCTTACGTATTGCTCGTCAACGTTTCAATCATATTCAGTCGATGAACACTGCAAGTAACATTTCTGAAATTCAGCGTTACTTAACACCTGATCTTTACCAGTCTATGTATCAAGACATTATGGCGAATCAAGATCAAGATGTAGCTGAGTTTTCAAACCTTAATGCGATGGTTGCGGACTCTGCGACAGAAAATAGCCAATACGTGGTTAGCGTACGTTTTACTGGTACAGTAAGTGAAGATCTCAACAGCTTACCGCAACCTTTTGCTGAAGTTTGGCACTTTGTAAAACCAGCTGGTTCTACCCAAGACTGGCTCGTTGCGGGTATCCAACAAGAAGCATAATTTCTAGATATATAAAAACAGCGACTTCGGTTGCTGTTTTTTTGTGCCTTAATAAATCCTCCGATCGATTCAACCGAGTCATCAGCGCCTCGCTTAAACAAAAACACCATTCAAAACGATAACAGCAATGGTTTTTTAAAAGTTACGCTCAACATTTCCTAGAAGTAAAACTATCATCGATGTTAAATAAGAAGCGTAATGAGAGGCTGTACAATGCACCCTCAGCCACACACTTTCATTTTACTTAGACTTATATTTCCACTCCACATAAGTTAATCGCGTTATGAATGCTTGATGCCATTGGGCAATATGTAAAAATAAGTGAGCTTTGATTTTCGACTCAAACTAAGATCATCATTTACCAATCTTAGGCATTTAAAATGCACAAGGTTTTCTACTGATCATGCTCTGCATTTAATATTTACACTGTAAATCATCTACACATAAAAAATGCCTCTATAAAAGAGGCATTTTTATTTACGTTTTTTAGTCTTATTCAGGTAATGGGATAAATTGAGAGTCCTGATTTTGCTCTTTTCTTTCCCCAACAACCACAGCAACATCTAAAGGTTTGCCATCGCGCTCAAGTGAAATCTGAATGGTGCTATTCGGCGGTTGTAGAGCCACAAAATTAATCAAATGTGAGGTTGAAGTAATCACTTCATCATTCACTTTCACAATCTTGTCGCCTTTCTTTAAACCAGCTTTTGCAGCAGGTCCCGTTTTTAATACGTCCGCGACAACCACACCTGGCCCTTTAGGCTCTAGAATATTGACTTGTTCAACAGGCAATAAACTGATACCTAGCCAACCACGTACCACACGGCCGTCTTTAAGAATAGAGTTCAGTACTTGCTGGCAAATTCTTGCAGGAATGGCAAAACCAATACCTAAAGACCCACCTGACTGAGAGAAAATTGCTGTATTCACTCCAATCAAATTCCCCGCGACATCAATCAAAGCACCGCCAGAATTGCCGGGATTAATCGCAGCATCGGTTTGAATGAAGTCTTCATAAGTGTTAATACCCAGGTCAGAGCGTCCTGTAGCAGAGATAATACCCTGCGTAACGGTTTGACCTACGCCAAATGGGTTGCCAATAGCCAAGACCACATCACCCACTTCGTTGCCACTTAGCTTAAAGGGTAAAACAGGCAGATTTGCCAGCTCAATTTTAATCACAGCCAAATCGGTATCGGGGTCGGTACCAATCACTTTTGCCACTGCACGACGACCATCTTGCAATGCCACAACAATTTGATCAGCTTGAGCAATTACATGGTTGTTTGTCAAAATATAACCATCTGGGCGAACAATAACACCTGAACCCAAACTGTTTTCATTTTTATTTTGGCTAAACTGATCTGGAATTTGATTGCCAAAAAATTCACGGAACGCAGGATCATTGAGTAACGGATGGTCAAGCTGTTTGACTTTTTGCGTGGTAAAAATATTTACTACTGCTGGTGCAGCCACTTTCACTGCAGCGCTATAAGAAACTACACCACCGGTACGCGTGGTGTTAATTAAAGGCTCCACCTTTTCAGCAGGCATTTTAATCCCATCGGACGCCACAGGCGCTTTTGGCTTTTGATACTGCTGCCAAGCAAAAAATCCAGCAATGACTAAAATGAGTAATACCCAAGGTAACCAGGAAAAGGTCCTGCGCACGATTTCACCCTCTAAAATGTTTTAATTCATTGATGACTAAGTAATTTATGCCTATTGTAAAGCGAAATTCAAGCCGAAGCACAAAAATAAGCAAGAGTTTTGTCATGCTTTAGTTACAATAAACAATAGGTTCCGATGTAATCAATTTAAAAGAGTTTTTAAGTCGATATGGCAAAATTACAAGACATTATTCAGTGGTGTGATCAAACCCTCAAATCACCTGAGTTTAAGGACTATGCACCGAATGGCCTTCAAATTGAAGGTAAGACCGAAGTACGTAAAATTTTAGCTGCGGTGACAGCATCGCAAGATGCCATAGATGCCGCGATCCAAGAAAATGCAGATCTTTTACTGGTGCATCATGGTTATTTTTGGAAAGGTGAAGCCTCTCCCATCACAGGTATGCGCGGTAAACGGATCAAGAGTCTGATTCAACATGACATTTCTTTGTTGGCATATCACCTCCCCCTCGACAGCCATCCGAGTCTTGGAAATAATGCAGCGATTGCAGATTTGCTCGAACTAGAACGTATTGAAGCGCTTGACCCATCTGAGCGTCATCCTATTGGCAATATTGGTTATTTAAACCAGCCTATGCCTGTAGAAGAGTTTAAAAAGTTTGTGTCTGAGAAATTAAAGTTTGATGTCACCCATCTTCCTGCGGACAAGACCATGATTGAAAAAGTCGGTTTTTGTACCGGTGGTGCACAAGATTTTATTGTAAAAGCAGCTGAACAAGACTGTGATGCCTATATTTCAGGCGAAGTCAGTGAACGTACCTTCTATGAAGCCAAAGAATTAGGCGTACATTATTTTGCTTGCGGACATCATGCGACTGAACGCTATGGTGTGCAGCGATTAGGTCAAGCCATTTCAGAACAATTTGATATTGAATACGTTTATTTCGAGCTAAATAACCCGATTTAAGCAATCACTGGGATGAGACTTCTTTCATCCCAGTCCTTTCAATGCGCTTACATCGCATGGCATCCGATATCACTTCCATTTCAGCAAATTATTAATTTCTAAAATATTATTCCTAGCCTTTCATCTTTTTAAATCAAAACATAGCATCATTTCAAAAAAACGCTTTGCATCTCATTCTTGTTATACATACTGAACTTCCAACCCAATATGAACAATAAAACTTGCTACCTTCCACCCTAAAAATGCAAATAATAAACATATTGATTCTCATTAACTTTTAGGTGGATAATAAAACTGCTTTAAAAACTCCCAATAAAACAAACTTTGATGATTAAAGGAATCAAACACATGGCTTATTCTTTACCCGCTCTTCCATATGCCTATGATGCACTCGAACCCAATATTGATGCGAAAACGATGGAAATTCATCACAGTAAACACCATCAAACCTACATCAATAACATTAATGGCGCGATTGCAGGCACAGAATGGGAGAAACTGTCTGTGGAAGATTTGGTTGCCAAAGTCAATGAAGTCCCTACTGATCTTAAAAATATGGTGATCAATAATGCAGGTGGTCATGCCAACCACTCACTGTTTTGGACAGTTATGAGTCCACAAGGTGGTGGGCAACCGACTGGGGCTGTGGCAAAGGCTATTGATGAGCAACTCGGTGGTTTTGATGCTTTTAAAGATGCATTTACCAAAGCAGCGATTAGCCGTTTTGGCAGTGGTTGGGCATGGCTGAGCGTAACACCTGAACACCAGCTGATTGTTGAAAGCAGTGCAAATCAGGATTCACCACTGATGCACGGTCATACCCCTATTCTCGGTTTAGATGTATGGGAACATGCGTATTATCTAAAATACCAAAACCGCCGTCCTGAATATATCAATGCCTTTTATAATGTGGTCGATTGGGATGAAGTAAATCGCCGTTACCATGCTGCGTTGCAGACTAAAAATTAATCACCACCTCAATCCATCTAGAGCTTAGAGTCTTTTAAAATGAATATATTCTGCACGAAAGACTCTAACGATATCTTGTGTATCGTATATGTCTCCATGCGAAGTTTTTTGCATATTTTGTGTATTAAAAGACTGCCCTATTGTCCATAGAATCATTTACAATAAATGCACTTAAAGTAAAACCCAGCAAATCTGCAAGGAATGAAACATGACAACCATTACTTTACCTGCACTTCCATATGGCTACGAAGATCTTGCTCCGCACATCAGCAAAGAAACTTTAGAATTCCACCACGACAAACACCACAATACTTATGTTGTTAACCTAAACAACCTAATCAAGGGTACTGACCTTGAAGGTAAAACTTTAGAAGAAATCATCACAGCTTCTGCTGGTGATGCATCTAAAGCAGGTATCTTCAATAACGCAGCACAAGTTTGGAACCACACATTCTACTGGAACTGTATGGCTAAAAACGGTGGTGGTAAAGCAACAGGTGCTTTAGCTGCTAAAATTGATGAAGCGTTCGGTTCTTACGAAAAATTCGCTGAAGAATTTGCTGCTGCGGCAACAACTCAATTCGGTTCAGGTTGGGCTTGGTTAGTTGCTGACGAAGTAAATGGCAACCTTTCTATCCTTAAAACTTCAAATGCAGACACTCCACTTGCACACGGTAAAGTTGCAGTGTTAACCATAGACGTTTGGGAACATGCTTACTACATCGACTTCCGTAATGCGCGTCCTGTTTACATCAAAACTTTCCTTGAAAGTCTTGTAAACTGGGATTATGCAAACGCGAAATATGCAGGCCAAGCTGCTGGCGTTGAAAAATAAGATTCGTCTTGTTTAAAAAACCGCTCTTTTTGAGCGGTTTTTTTGTTTTTGCTGCCTAAACGCATATTTATAAAGCAAACAATTCATTTCTCAATATTTTTTGCTTGACCCATTTTCCTTTCCTCCCTAAAATGCGCATCAGATTCTCCAATAGCTCAGTCGGTAGAGCGACGGACTGTTAATCCGCAGGTCCCTGGTTCGAGCCCAGGTTGGAGAGCCACTATTCTTCCATAGCTCAGTCGGTAGAGCGACGGACTGTTAATCCGCAGGTCCCTGGTTCGAGCCCAGGTGGAAGAGCCAAGATTCTAAAAAGCCCAAGCATCGTGACTTGGGCTTTTTTATCACTCATTGTTTTGATCCACACCCTATACCCTTCTGGTATACAGCTATGACATATCAAATTGTTTATAAAAAAAACATTTAATCTAAAATTCGACTTTTTTTAGAATTGTAACTTGACCGATGTGTAATTTTCTCTATACTGCATTTCAGATTCTCCAATAGCTCAGTCGGTAGAGCGACGGACTGTTAATCCGCAGGTCCCTGGTTCGAGCCCAGGTTGGAGAGCCAAATTTTAAAAAGCCCAAGCATTATGACTTGGGCTTTTTTCTGTCTATAAAAATGACATTCACCCATACGTAAAACCAATCTCTCAAAATCACTCCAAAGCAGCTTTCCATACAGGCTCTTCTCAGCTTGAATCTCCCAAATATCTCCATGGAAAACCAAAAAGATTGAATCAAATCGTATCAATAAAAGCTAAACCGTTTATTTTTAAATCATTTAAAGCAGATTATATAAAAATATCAGGCCAAGGACTTGACCCTTTGAGCTTTGCCACATAGAATGCGTGCAGATTCTCCAATAGCTCAGTCGGTAGAGCGACGGACTGTTAATCCGCAGGTCCCTGGTTCGAGCCCAGGTTGGAGAGCCAAAATTCTAAAAACCCACTCCATGCGAGTGGGTTTTTTCTTTGTGCTAGAAAATATTGTGTTCGATCTGAGTCAAATCATCTTTTTTATCATCGGCTGCTTTGCCACTATTACACTAGTGATGACGGTCTACCCTGACCTGTTTCGCCGTAAGCAAAAGTTTTATGCCAAACACGTCATTACGCCGTTTGAACGTAAAATGTTTATTCGCTTAAAAGAAGCCTTCCCACGCCATCATGTTCTAGCTCAAGTTTCATTTAGCTCACTGATTACCAGTGACCACTATAAAATACGGGCCAAATTTAACCGCAAAGTCACCGATTTCGTTTTATTAGATGAACAATTAGCGGTTGTGGTGATTATTGAACTCGATGATCATTCCCACATCGGCAAAAAACAAGAAGATGCAGAACGTGATGCCATGCTCAATGAAGCAGGTTACATTGTTCTGCGTTTTACAGAAATTCCAAGTATTCGCCAACTGCACAAACACATTGGTATCACGCCTGCAATGCGTGCTTAAATTACTTTGAGACCGCGCTGCTCGCTTCCTGCTGTGTGAATTGCTTTTCGGTAGCCAACTTTTCTTGAATACGCTGTTGTTGCTCTTCCTTAATACGCTGATACTCCGCTTGGTTTTTTGCATCGCTTTTTACCGCTAAAAAAGCAATCCCTAAAATAAGCAATGGAATCACAATACCAAGACTCGCCAAAAACATCACTTTTGGCGTTAGTTTTTGAGTTGATTTCGTCATAGCCAGCCTATTTCCAATATCTAGATTTTGATGGGCCAATACTATAACAAAAAAAGAGCCTCAATCATGAGGCTCTATCTTCAGTTTAAATGGTTAATTTTATGTCGGTGCTATACCTGTACAATTTTCATTGATGCTAGCATCTTTTTGTGCATCAGTTAGTACAATACCCGTACCCGCAGACATATGGGTCTGAATAAAGTCTACAGCCTCCGCATTCCGACAAATTATGGCTTGGGTATGAGATGCACCGATAACTGGATCAAGTGTCACATCTGGTGAACCCAATGTTTTCAAGTTTGCAACCAAAGCTTGGGTAATTGGATAGGGTACATTTGTATCTGCTGTGCCTTGTATTACATAAACTGGTTTATCAATTCGTTTAGTACCTGGCTGACTACTAATTAAGAAGTTTTTTACGGTTTCATTGGTCGCAAACACACTAGTATCTAAACCAGGATAATCCATGACTTTTTTATCAGGATTTGCAGTCATAAACTGAATAATATCATCTTTAAACTTATTAATTAGACTTAGACTTGGGTCATTATCATTATCTAAACACAGACCATTATCCCCTGTTGAACCTTCTGCAAACTCAGCCAAAGATTTGGCACGTGATTGGAAAATGTCCTGATAATTAAATCGCGGCTCATAAGCTTTAATACCAACGCCCGTTAATGCTGCATAAGCCAATAAGGTTGCATAAGAATCGACCGAAGTACGTGCAGCCAAAGGTACACCAAGTTTAATTTCTTGCTCTTCAATGCCAGCTAAAGCTGCTGGTGCAACCTCTAAAATAATTTTACCCAAACTCGAAGCTGGTGCACCCGCCACAGCACCTTTATAGGTTGCATCTGTATTTGCATATTCTGCGGTCGCTAATGAGGCATGACCCCCTTGAGATTGGCCCACAGACATCCACGCACCATTCAACTGCTTACCATAATGATCTTTTGCCGCTTGTACAGCAGAAAGCGCTGACTTCGCAGCACTAGATAAGTTTAAATATGGATGAATCCCTGGCGTGCCCAAACCTTCATAATCTGGCGCAACAACCACATAACCAGCAGCCAGTAGACTGTCTGCTAAAATTTTAAAACGTGGGTGAATCATATTATTACTTGGCGCACAACTATCACCAACCCCAACCGTGCCATGCTCCCAAACCACTACGCGATAACCATCTGTAGGTGGTGCTACTTTAGGGAACATCACCAGCGCCGTTGCTTTAGCGGTCTGACCTTGAACATTTTCCATGTTATACGTCATTACCTTAATAGAAGCTGCAGTGGTTAATGTGTCTTCTGAATAGGTACTTTCAGAAACATAGGTCTGTTTTTGATTTGAAGCGGGCGAATCATCATCGTCATTACAAGCAGTTAAAGACAGCATTGAAACGGCAACTGTAAGGGCTAATGCTATTTTCGAGCGTTTCATAAAATATCCTTTTATTCGTTGTTTTTTTAAGCATGAAACTACATGCCGTTTTATTAAGACATAAAAAAAGCGCCCTGTATAGGACGCTTTTCAACCAAACAATCACTTTAAATAATTAATTCTAAAAAGATTCCAGTAAAAATAATGAATCCCACCCAACGATTGTGACGGAATGCCCAAAAACAATACTGTGGATCTCTGTCTTTAGTTTTTGACCATTGATAAATAAAGTCAGCCACGACTACCAGCAATGCGATTAAACCCAATGGCATCAATAAATTTTCAAGGTAAAGCGCCATACCAATCAAAACCACACTCATCGCCTGTAAAAGTGCAATGATTTGAATATCAAAACGACCAAACAAAATGGCTGTAGACTTCACCCCAATTTTTAAATCATATTCACGGTCGGTAATCGCATATTGAGTATCGTACGCCACAGTCCAAGCCAGATTGCCAAAATACAGCAACCAACAGGTTAAATCTAATGGTTTACCCATGGCCGTAAATGACATCGGAATTCCCCACGAAAAAGCCATGCCTAAAACAACCTGAGGCAAATGGGTATAGCGCTTCATGAAAGGATATATAAATGCGAGAAAAAGCCCACCTAAAGCACAATAAAACGTTTCAATCGGTAGAAACAACAACATACAAGCACTGGCAAAGACTAAAGCTAAAAACACATAAATGGCTTCTTTAGCCGTAATAATCCCTGTTGCTAAAGGCCGCATTTTAGTGCGCTCTACATGCGCATCGACCTTACGATCAGCAAAATCATTAATTGCACACCCAGCCGCACGCATAAATATCGTGCCAAGTACCATCGGAATCAGAATACCAATTGGCGGTATGCCCTCTGCTGCAATCCATAGTGCCCACATGGTAGGCCAGAACACCAATTCTGTGCCAACAGGCTTATCAAAACGACATAAATAATAATAGGCTTCTAAACGTTCACGCCAAGTAATTTGATGCGCAGTTGTCATGACTGTCCTTCAGATGCTGAATTCTGCTTTTGCAAAAATTGCTCAAAACTCGCTAAAAAAGTTTCTTGAACAATAAACTTGCAGCCGTGCCAAGTATAACAGCTCTGTCTAGTCCAGCCATCTTCTAGCCAAATCACACGACGTTCACATGCTGGATTGGTGCGCTGAAACAAGAACCAGCCAATCGGTTTTTTACCAATATGTTTAAAAAGCCGTGCGCGACCTTGCAAACTCAAGATCGGGAAAATGCTTTTAGCTTTAACCCAAGGCTCTGCATCACTGCCATATAAAAAACTTTCTCGTACCCATGACGTATGCTGAAACGGCATGCCCATCCATTTTGCATCGATAAACTGAAGACGCTGAAAATGCTCTTTGGTTGGTTGAACCCTAAACGCTCCATCAGCCAAATCCGTCAGTTGCTGAGTAAGTGAACCTGAAGCATATAACCATGTTTTCAGTTCAGCTGGAATCTGCTGCATAAGCCTACCTGTACCATTGATTTACTGTGCGCTTAAACGCTTTTTGAGTTATGAAGAATGTCATTGATTCAATTCTAAGATCAATCTTTAGCAATTATCTGTTTTTGCAATGGTTTCAAATTTACCTTGCGGAGTTTTCACCAAAATAAAACCTTCAGCACTCAAATAAAAACTTTGAGGATAATCATAATCCAGTGCTAACTCTGGGCTTTTCAATGCAACAAATTCTGCCTGCTTGTAGCCTTCAGGGGTGCGACCAACTTCGATATAAGTCACCATCGAAAAATTTAGCTTAAAACCTTTGTCGTGATCTTTAGGGTCAATCCAAGGATAAAAACTGGTGTGCTTCTTACGCTGTGCCATTGCTCTCATCAATTTTTTTCAAGTTAAACAGATGATACAAAAAAACCCGCGACTAGCGCGGGTTTTTTACAGTGAAATTCAGTTCAGAATTACAAGCTGTAGTACATATCAAATTCAACTGGGTGAGTTGTCGTGTTCAAGCGACGCACTTCTTCAGTTTTAAGTTCAATATATGCATCAAGCATTTCTTTAGTGAATACACCACCTTTAAGAAGAAACTCATGATCCGCTTGAAGCGCTTCAAGAGCCATATCTAGGCTGTGCGCAACTGTAGGGATTTTCGCTTCTTCTTCAGGAGGAAGGTCGTATAAGTTTTTGTCAGCTGCTTCACCTGGGTGAATCTTGTTTTGGATACCATCAAGACCCGCCATTAACAATGCTGCGAAACCTAAGTACGGGTTCATCATTGGATCTGGGAAGCGAGCTTCGATACGTTTGCCTTTAGGGCTAGAAACGTAAGGAATACGGATAGAAGCAGAACGGTTACGTGCTGAGTATGCCAACATAATCGGCGCTTCGAAGTGTGGAACTAAACGCTTGTACGAGTTTGTAGAAGGGTTCGTAATTGCGTTCAATGCACGAGCGTGTTTGATTACACCACCGATGAAGTAAAGCGCCATTTCTGAAAGACCAGCGTATTCATCACCAGCAAACAAGTTCTTGCCATCTTTAGAGATAGACATGTGAACGTGCATACCAGAACCATTATCACCAACCATTGGCTTAGGCATGAAAGTCGCAGTTTTAGCATATTGGTGTGCAACGTTCCAAACCGCATATTTGAACTGTTGTACTTCGTCAGCTTTACGAACCATTGTGTTGAAGCTTACACCAATTTCTAATTGGCAAGATGCAACTTCGTGGTGGTGTACTTCTACACGACCTGGGCCCATGATGTCTTCAATACGCGCACACATATCAGCACGCATGTCATGTGAAGAATCAACTGGAGGAACTGGGAAGTAACCACCTTTAACACGTGGACGGTGACCAGAGTTTCCGCCTTCGTAATCTTTGTTTGTTGACCAAGCAGCTTCTTCAGCAATCAATGTATGGCGCGCGCCAGACATATCAATTTCCCATTTTACTTCGTCAAATACGAAGAATTCTGGTTCTGGACCAAAGAATGCAGTATCACCAATACCTGTCGATTTTAGGTATTCTTCAGCACGGCGAGCAATCGAACGCGGGTCACGGTCATAACCTTGACCTGTTGATGGCTCAATAACGTCACAAGTAACAACTACTGTAGGCTCAGCGAAGAACGGGTCGATAAAACCAGTTGCAGCATCTGGGCGTAAGATCATGTCAGATGCTTCAATGCCTTTCCAACCAGCAATTGAAGAACCATCAAACATTTTACCGTCTTCAAAAGTATCTTCGTCGATAGTATCTGCTGGGTAAGTTACGTGTTGTTCTTTACCCTTAGTATCCGTAAAACGGAAATCGACCCATTTTGCGCCACTTTCTTGGATGAGTTGTAGGACCTTGTTCGCCATGCTCATTTTGCTCCGATGAATTTTTGTTGCACTCTTTAGTGCGTGTTAGTAGTTGGTTGTTCTAAAGCAATTACCGTACCAACTTTAAAAAGCTTAGCTAAAATATTGAATTCATTATCAGAATAACAGTTTTAAGCTGTTTGCTTTGACTCTATTATACTGAGCTAAAAAGTAAATGCACCATATTCAAGCACGCTTCTTCACATTTAATCTAAAAGATTTTGAGTGTGGATCATAATGGTGCATTTTTAAATATCACGGGTCGATTTACACCCGTTTTTTATAAATTAGAGTGCTTTTTAAGCTGTTATTTTCGCCTTGATTTGACTTCAACACCTCATATCACGGCGAGCGATATACCTGAAATCAAATATAAGCGGTGTAATTAACTGTTTTTATTTGATTTTCAAAAAACAAAAAACCTCTCCTTTCAAACTAAATATAAAGCCGACATTTCAGATGTGAGCAAGCAAAAAAATATGCTCTGTTTTGGTGACATTAGGGGAGTTTTTGGCTCACTGCATTAAAAGATATTCTTTTATATTCCTTGAATGTACATACTTCATGATATTTACACATAGTCCACGAGGTTTCTCGTTAGGATTTGAATCTGAGATATTCATAAACTCTATATCAGTTAGTAACAAAACCCATTGTAATTTTTAGGTCCGGAAAAAAATGTCGCGCCCTAGCTGTGTATTTTTTGCTATGATAATTTCGGTTTTGTGCCTCCATTCAAGTCATTGAATGAGAAAAATAATTTACTTATAGCATTATAATGTAAACGCACGAATACCATAGGACTCTTCAAGCACATTTATATGCATAAATTTCAATAGGTTAAGCTCATGCTTTTAATGATCGACAACTATGACTCTTTTACCTACAACATCGTCCAGTATTTTGGCGAGTTAAATCAAGAAGTAAAAGTAGTACGTAATGATGCCGTGACATTGGAGGATATTGAGCGATGGCAACCTAAGTATCTTGTGATTGGCCCCGGTCCATGCTCACCTTCGGAAGCAGGAATTTCTATTCCAGCTATTCAGCATTTTGCTGGAAAAATTCCATTATTAGGGGTGTGCTTAGGACATCAGGCCATTGGTCAAGCATTTGGTGGCGAAATCATTCGTGCCAAAAAAGTGATGCATGGGCGTTTGTCTGACATGCATCACTCAAATCAAGGCATTTTTAGCAACCTCCCTTCCCCGTTTTCAGCAACGCGTTATCACTCACTGGTGATTGATCAAGAAAGCTTGCCTGAATGCTTAGAAGTGACCTGCTGGACCAATGAAGCAGATGGCTCAATTGAAGAAATCATGGGTGTAAAGCATAAGACGCTTGCCGTTGAAGGCGTGCAATTTCACCCAGAATCAATCTTGAGTCAGCATGGCCATCAAATCTTTAAGAACTTTTTAGAAATTTACGCATAAATGAGTGCAGTGAAAAATGAATATGCAACAAGCTTTAAATAACATCACTAAAAATATTGAGTTGACGCAGCCGCAAATGGAAGACGTCATGCGCACCATCATGAATGGTGAAGCAACAGATGCCCAAATTGGTGCGCTGATGATGGGTCTTCGCTTAAAAGGTGAAAGTATTGATGAAATTACCGCAGCGGCTCGTGTCATGCGCGAGTTTGCCATCAAAATTGATGTCAGTGATGTGCCTTATTTAGTCGACATCGTCGGTACAGGTGGTGATGGTCAGAACTTATTTAACGTCTCGACTGCATCTGCTTTTGTGATTGCAGCGGCAGGTGCAACCATTGCTAAACATGGTAACCGTGGTGTTTCAACCAAATCGGGTTCCTCGGACTTGTTAGAACAAGCGGGCATCCAACTTGACTTAAACATGCAACAAACTGAACGTTGTATTCGTGAAATGGGTGTCGGTTTCTTGTTTGCTCCAAATCATCATAAAGCGATGAAGTATGCGGTAGGCCCGCGTCGTGAATTAGGCATTCGCAGTATTTTCAATTTACTTGGCCCGCTTACGAATCCGGCTGGAGTAAAACGTCTAGTGATTGGGGTGTTTTCGACTGAATTATGCCGTCCTATTGCAGAAGTGATGAAACAACTGGGCGCAGAACATGTCATGGTGGTTCATTCGAAAGATGGTTTAGATGAAATTAGCCTTGCATCAAGCACCTATGTGGCTGAACTCAAAAATGGCGACGTCACCGAGTGGGAAATTCAACCTGAAGATGTCGGAATCGAATCGCAAACTTTAACAGGTTTAATCATTCAAGATTCTGCTGAAAGTTTAAGCCTAATTAAAGATGCCTTAGGTAAAAACAAATCCGATAAAGGTGAAAAAGCAGCCAATATGATTGCTTTAAATGCAGGTGCCGGTTTATATGTCTCTGGACTTTGTACCAGTTATAAGCAAGGCGTGGCTTTAGCACATGACATCATCTACGGCGGACAAGCCTTAGAAAAGATGAGCATCCTTGCTGAATTCAGCAAAACCCTTAAACAATACGACGCTTGATAGACAGGATTTTGTCATGGTAGATATCGCAAATACGATTTTAGGCAAAATTGTGGATCGTAAGCAGGAAGAGTTTGCTGCACGCCTCAAACAACGTAGCTATAAAGATGTTGAAGAATGGGCACTTGAGGCAACTCCTGTACGTGGTTTTGCAAAGTCTTTACTGAGCAAACAACCGGGTGTGATCGCTGAAATTAAGAAAGCATCACCATCTAAAGGCATCATTCGTGAAAACTTTGATCCTGCTGAAATCGCGCAGCAATACGAAGCTGCAGGTGCAGCATGTTTATCGGTTTTAACCGATGTCGATTTTTTCCAAGGTGCCGATGAGAATATTCAAATTGCACGTTCTCACTGTGCCCTGCCTGCATTACGCAAAGACTTTTTGATTGACCCTTATGGGGTGATTGAAGCACGTGCTTTACATGCCGACTGTATTCTTCTGATTGCGGCATGCTTGTCAGATCAACAACTCGAAGAAATGTCTAAAACGGCTTTTGAGCAGAATTTAGATGTCTTGGTTGAAGTACACGATGAAGCAGAACTTGAACGTGCTTTGCGTCTACCCGAGCGTTGCGTATTGGGTGTCAATAACCGCAACTTAAAAACCTTTGATGTGGACTTAAACACTTCGATTCGTCTGAAAAAACTACTTGAACCATCTCGTCTACTGGTGACGGAAAGCGGCATTGCGACCCCAGCGGATGTTGCGATGATGCAAGAGCATGACATTCATGCTTTCTTGGTCGGTGAAAGCTTTATGAAGCAGCCCCGTCCAGATCACGCCTTTACTGAGCTATTTGGAACACCTAAATCACTTTAATCGCATATTCAGGGTAAGGCATGCTCTTGCCCTGAATACTTTATGATTTGCACTTTCAAAAAGCTGTTGAAGATCTGCTTAAACAGTAACATATAAAAAATTGTTCAATTTTAAATTACTCAATGAAACCCTGCTTCTTGACTTCATTCACCGCTTCCATTCGAGAGCGGACCTGCAACTTGTTATAGATTTTACGCAGATGCCATTTCACCGTATTGATGGACAAAAAAATCGACTCAGATATTTCAGCATCGGTACAGCCACGGCTTAATTTTTCTAAAATTTGGATTTCACGTTTCTATAGCTAAATTCTAAAAACACTAGCACATGGAAACATCTGTAAAACCTCATTTTCTATGTTTTTAGGTGTGATAATAAATTAAGTATTCAGCTATATAAGGCCTCAAGCCCAGAACTGCCGATCAAAGCTTCAACACTGCTTTCAGTTTATACAACCCTCTATGCATGATGCAATTCAGTTCAAATATAGGGAAAATCAGACTATAATTATCGCCTAATTCCTTATTTTGCGTATTTTTCTGACACTATGAGCAAACATGATTCATCGCTTTCTAAAGAACAGTTTAATTTACTGAAAGACTTTAAAAAGCAAATCACCAATCCGCATTCGACTGCCATCAAACAGTCTGAGGCCCAAGCTCAAGTTGCTCCGCCCGAGCCAGAAGATGATTTCGCGTTGTTTCAAAAACAAATGCAAGGTGTCCAAAAGATGGAGACCGCGAACATTGCCAAAATAAAAAAAAATCCAAAGAAAAAAATCGATGCGCAAACTTTAGCAAAACGTGCAGCGGCTGAAGGCCCAATGCATACCGATGCAACTGAGCTGTCCGATACTCAAGCAATGCTCAACCCTGTAGCGAGCCAAGCCGCACTCAGTTATCGCATTGCTACACTACAACACAAAGTATTTGAAGATTTAAAAGCGGGTAACATTCGTTGGTTTGAAGCAGTCGACTTGCATGGTTGCACCGTTGAAGAAGCCCGTGTCGCAGTTTTACAAGTCATTCAAATGGCCAAAGATGAAAATCAAAATGTCATTAAAATTGTACATGGCAAAGGTCCGGAAGCCATTTTAAAAACCTATGTGAATGGTTGGCTGCGTCAACACCGCGATGTGCTGGCTTTTGTCAGTGCGCCGGAGAAGCAAGGTGGCACAGGTGCAGTTTTAGTGTTGCTAAAACGTGCTGAAAAGAACCCAAAGTTTAAACAGTAATCGGATTTTTGTCCAAAATAAGGCATTGGAATAGTTTTCTGCTACAATGCCGTCCTTGTTCAATATCAGTGTAAGTGAACACGTCTTATGTCTATGCAGCAATCCTACGCTAACATCTTAACTGCCGTTGGTGAAGACCTAACCCGTCCAGGTCTCCTCGATACGCCTATGCGTGCTGCTAAAGCTTTTTCGTATTTAACGTCTGGTTATAGCAAAAGCTTAGAAGAAGTGACCAATAATGCGGTGTTCCCATCGGACAACCGTGAAATGGTACTGGTTAAAAATATCGAGTTTTATTCACTCTGTGAACACCATTTATTGCCTTTTTATGGTCGCGTACATATTGCGTATTTACCTGAAGGCAATGTCCTTGGACTCTCTAAATTTGCACGCATCACCGAAATGTTTGCACGTCGTCTACAGATTCAAGAAAACCTGACGCAGCAGATTGCAGAAGCGGTTGCAGAAGTGACAGGTGCACGTGGCGTGGCTGTTATGATTGATTCAGCACATATGTGTATGATGATGCGCGGCGTCGGCAAGCAAGAATCGACTACACGTACCGTTTCCTTTATTGGTGACTTTAAAACCAATAAAGAAGAGCGTCGTGAGTTTTTAAGTGCAGTCCCTGAAAGCTATTAATTGAAACATAAAGCCTCAACCTCTGTTGGGGCTTTTTTTATGCATATATCATTGAACGATTCATTTTTTGTTTAGAGGAATACGCAATGTCAGCAATTTGGTTAGCAGGTCATGGTTTGACCCAAGGCGAACAGAGTATTGATTTTCCACGTCCAGACCGTTTGGTTCAAGGCAATCCACAGCGCCAGACCTATAGTCTATATGAACACCCACACATGGGCTGCGGGATTTGGCACTGTGAGGTTGGTTCATGGAATATTCAATTTGCCGACAATAAACAAGAATTCTTTCAAGTGATGGAAGGCAGCATCCGTATTCATGATGCCCACACTCAAGACTTCATTGAAGTCAAGGCCGGTCAGGCAGGAATTATTCCACCGAGTTTTATCGGCACATTTGAAGTGGTTGAAGCTGTTAAAAAATACTATGTGATTGTTGAGGTATAAGTACCTCAACAACCGATTGGAAACGTCTTAGAACAGCTCGTGTTTAAGTCTGAGATTTAAACACTTAGCACTTTTTCAGTCACATGAATACAGTTACGCCCTTTATTTTTGGCGGCATAGAGTGCCGAATCGGCAGTGTCTAAAAAGCGTTGATAGTCAGGATGACCATTATAAACCGTACAACCAATACTGACGGTAAAACTAAAACTTTGCCCATGAGCGGTACGAATTGGGGTTTCCTGTATCCGCATGCGAATCGTTTCAGCAATTTGTAAAGCACGTGTGAGATCACTGTCGACCAACAGCAATAAGAACTCTTCGCCACCGACACGGAAGGCATAGTCACTACCCTTCGCAACATCTAACAAGACTTCAGCAATAAAACGCAGTGCCAAGTCCCCTGCGGTATGCCCATATTTATCGTTGATACGTTTGAAATAATCCGCATCAATTGCTAGTAAGCTCAACGCAGCATCATTTTTACGGGAAAAATTAATTTCACGCGACACAATCGTACTTAAATATCGACGGTTTAACAGCTGAGTCAGCGAGTCATTGCCTGAATCTATATATTCGGTCACTTGAAACAGTTGATCGACCAAATGCTGAATCTGTCGATTCACATCACGAATTTCTTGAATGCGTTCTACCTTCTGAGTCTGATCCTGACAGTCGAGCACGTCAAAATTGAGGGTATCGACCTGTTGAATCAGCCTGATAATGGTCTCAACCTGCTCTGCACCCGTAAAGGCATACGCTGCTTTATGCACAAACCATAGACCAAATTCCGACTTAGACAAAGCAATGTGTTGTAACTGCGGATGCTCGGAGAAGACTTTGAACATCAACTCATTTTCCCAGTCAAGCAAAATACTGCGCTGCTTATCTTTTTGTACTGCGACATCTTGCATTGCAGAAAATAAACGATAGCTATGCTTAACTTCATGGCTTCGCTCTGTATTGGCTTCATAGGATCTACACATGATTTCTGTCGCAAAGCCCATAATTTGCAGCATATAACTCAGCATGTGGTGGTTATTTTCCAGCGGAAGTTCAGCCAAGAGTTCCAAGATCTTGTTTTCAATCTCGCGAATACCGCGCATGATCAACCAAGAAGGAATGCCCACCCGCGCATGTACCTGCCCAACTTTTTGTTGTTTTTCAACTGCTGCATAATAAGCTTCATTCACAGCCACGTCGAAACTTTCAATGAGCCATTGGTTTAAACTGTTTTTTAAACGTTGTTGAATGATGTCATCTTTAAAAAAATCTGCAGCCTCAGGCTCCAAGACAATATTGCTATAAAATTCATTAACCAATACAGACGAATGCTGCTGAATAAAATTTTGCGCTTTAACGTGATCATTCACTGAATAATGTTGGCAAATTTTCCCCCATTGCTCGGCCAATTTAGCCATGCATTCATCATTCATAAAACTTACCTATTTATATATTTTTGAGACTTACTAGACATTTATGTGATTAATATAACAAATTTCAATACTTATTTTCACCATCAGCTTTCATTTTCAGCACTTTATAAAAAGTAAGGCTCACGTTTGGTTGTTTTAACAGCAATGACTTTCATAAAAAAAGCCCCTTTATTGGAGCTTTGAAAAGAGGACCGAACTAAAAGAAATGGATATAACTCAAACCCGTCTGATCCCAATCCTTGCCTTTTTGCTGTTGATACTGCCAATGAAGCCTCAACGCATTTTGCTGATTGAATAAATATTGCAACTGAGTATTCAGTCTGACTTGCCATTGATGGCTATCTTCCCAATATGGCAGCTCGACCTGTACCAAACTATTGATATGTTCGCTCCAGATGTTCTGGCAGCCTACCGTTGGCCCAAGTCCCACGCGCCAACCTCGGTCTAAAGCTTTGCCTGCTTGAACATGATTTTGCAATTGTGCATAGCATAAATGTTGACGCTCTTGATCTGCCACACTATAGCCAAACTGACTGGATAGATTGAATACACCGTGTTGATCCTGTTCACTAAATGCACCATCTCGATTTAGTGCCTCTTGTTGCCAACCCATGTTAAAACCCCAGCTTAATGGTGTTTTAAAGGCAGTCAATGGACTGTAGGCATTGACCTCCAGCACATTTAGTTCTTGCAGTTTTAGTCGATCATCACGGTATTCGAGACTGCCGTCTAGAAACTTAAGCTGTGTACCCAAACGGAAACCGCCTTGCGGGTCTATCAAGTCATGATAGGCCTGACGATGGCTCAGTCGGAAATAAGTGTCACCTTGTATCTCACCTGCTTCAAGCTGAACGGTTCGCGCATGGTGGCCTTTTACTGGATCTACTTTTGGCGCTTCGACCACTTGACGTTGCTTTTCCAAGTCAATCTGACTCCGCAAACCCAGCAGTTGTCGAATACGCGGTTGGGCGTCTTCTGCCGCAATCTTTTGTGCAATTAACTGTAAATACACATGGTCATAGGCCATTTCTAAAATACGTGCCTGATCCACCAAGGCATAGCGACTCAAATAGTCTTGCATTTGAGCAGGTTCAAGTTGCGCAACCTGATGCGCAGCCGCTGCCAAGGCTTGTCCGTGTTGTTTGGCTTGTGCCAACAACTGAGTTTCTAAAGCTGGACGGTAAACACTTTCCGCAATTAGATGGTTTTCATCGACCGCCTTAATTGTCTCAACAGGAATCGCAGCGGTTTTAAATTGTTTTTGTAGGTTGACCTCTGGCCGTACCAAATCAATTAAACCCAGTAAACGATAGGCACAGTTATCACTGATAAAATAGTAAGGAAATTGCACATGCTTGAGTTCCCAAATATGCTCAACCATGGTTTTGGTTTCTTCTGGCGTCAGGGCTAACTCGTACTCCCACAAATCGCGGCTTTCCAAATCACCATATTCTTTCACTTTTCGATAGTACGGCATGAGTGAGTACTCACCTGGGTACTGCCCGGTTAAGCCCTTCCATGCAAAAGAAAAGCTGTCGCTATTGGCCACTGTCGCTGCGTAATTCACGGCATAAGAGACTAAGTTCAGCTGTTTTTGGTCTTTAGGATCGAGCCTTAACAGGGTATGCCCAAACATCGAACTGGGATTGCCCATAAAGTCCGTGGCGTAAATTAAAGTCGCCTTATACGGCTTAATTTGCCCAAGCCACTCATCCAGCTCAGGACATGAGGCTTTAGGCAGTTGGTTTGATGCAATATTCAGTTGTCCTATGAGCCATTTTGACCGGGCTGGAAAGCGACATTGAATCGATTGATTAGCTTCGGTTGGAATAAAGAGTGCTGCAATATTGGCATCAAGCTCTTGTTTGAGCTGAGTTTGTCCGTGCGCACTATAAAAGAACGGACGGTAACTGACTTCACTTTGTCCTGATGAAGTATTGGCATACATCAAACGTTGCCAAGTTACATTTGAGGCAAGCTTAAGCTGCTGTGCTTTTTCAATATAAAACTCTGCTGAGCTAGGTGCTTGAGCAAAGATGCTGGTGCTGAATAGCACACTAAAGAGGAGGACAACAGATTTCATGCAGTGTTAGCTATTCTTCTTTTTTAGATATGAAAAACCCTGCCTGAATGGCAGGGTTTTATGGTGCAATTAAACGTATGCTTTTAATACGCTATCCGTTGCCATGACTGCTTGTAAAGATGCTAATACTTGAAGCGCATCTTGGTTTTCAGCTGAATAGATTTTTGCGAAGTTTTGTTTAGACACTTCAAAGAAACGTGCTTTATCTTCAGACTGGATGTTCAGTAATTCAGCCAGTACATTTAGACTTTCGCCGTCACCAACTGCCATATCACGCGCCAATGCTTCCGCATTTTCGTTGGTAAATGTTACTGCCTGAGCAGTCACTGTACCTGTACCGCTACAACCTAAAGTACCAAAGGTAATACCGAAAAGTTGGTTAGCAAAAAGACCATTGGTTGTACCCGCTAAAATTTTAGCGACTTTACCAGACTGGCCAGCCCAAATTTGTGAACCAATACCACAACCGACGTCATTATCTGCAAATGTAGCGGTAGAACCAACAGCCAAAACCGCAGCCAATGCTATTTTTTTCAACATAAGGTTTCTCCAGACTCGATTATCTCCGAGTATTTTTATTGTTCCTATTGTGTGTATTTTGAGCTACACCCTTGTAAGATAGCGGTAACAAGCGCATAACGCAAAACAATTTATACTAAAGTGAAGTGAATATTTAAAAATGTGCTTTAGCGGTATAAGGACCAACTGCCACGTAGATCTCGTTTCCCTAAAATCTTTAGCACCAACACCAGACTGAGCAGTAGCAATAAATACCAAGAACCCAACTTGCCCCAACCGACCATATGCCATGCATCGACTTGACTTGGGTACAACCAGATTTGGTAAAACGTACTGATATTTTCCGCAATCCAAATAATAAAAGCCAACAGTAAAAGTACGGGTAACATCGGCAGTTGAAAACGGTGTTGCTGTAATTCAAAGCCAATCTTGGTTTTCCAAAACAGCACTATGCTCCACGCAAACAAAAGATAACGAATATCTGGAACAAAAAATTTGGACATAAAGTTGATATAAGACAACACCGCCAATGTCAGCATGGCGGAGAAACGGGGCAAGTGTTCAAAAGAAACATGATAAAGACGTAATGAACGCGCAAAAAAACTGCCCACAGCCGAATACATAAAACCTGCAAACAAAGGCACTGTTAAAATTTTAAACACGGCGGGATGCGGATACTGCCAAGATGCAATTTGCGGATGGGTCAAAAAGATTTCCATCACCATTGCCATCACATGAAATAATGCAATCACTTTGGCCTCGGCCCAAGACTCAAGTTTTAAGTACAACAGACAAACTTGAATCAGCACGGCATAAAACAATAGATAGTCATAACGGAAAAAGCCGAAATATTCCTGACTTCCCATACTGGCTGTGAAGGCAAAAGCCAATAACAGTAATATCCCAAATAAGGCAGCCGAAGCTGCCTTGGATGAGAACTCAAAACATGATTTTAAAATCGTGATCACGCATGAACCCTAATTGAATTGAAGCTGTGAAACTTAGAGATATTTGGCACTGTATTCATGCACAGTATCAATAAAGGCTTTCGGGTTTTCAGGGTCAACCCACTGAGTAATGCCATGACCTAAGTTTGCAACATAACCCGTTTTCTCACCGCCTGCATAAGCGTCATCTAGCATGGCCTTGGTGGCTTTCACAATGGTCTCATGCGAACCATATAATGTTGCAGGGTCTAAGTTGCCTTGCAGTGCCGCACGGCCAGCCACCGTTTGGCGAGCCACATTTAATGGCGTCGTCCAATCTAGACCAAAAGCATCCGCCCCTGTTGCCACCATTGGCTCTAACCATTGACCGCCACCTTTGGTGAATAAAATCACAGGCACTTTACGTCCTTCATTTTCACGTTGTAAACCTGCAACAATTTTTTGCATGTATTTTAAAGAAAATTCTAAATATTCACGGTGTGCTAGCGCCCCGCCCCAGCTGTCAAAAATCTGTATGGCTTGAGCACCTGCATCAATTTGCGCATTTAGATAGTCAATCACCGCATCAGCCAAACGATCGAGCAGTGCATGTAAAACTTCAGGTTGCGCATACATCATTTGCTTGGTGAAACGGAAATCTTTGCTCGAACCACCTTCAACCATATAAGTTGCCAGCGTCCAAGGACTACCTGAAAAGCCAATTAATGGCACTTGTCCACCAAGTGCTGAACGAATCGTCTTGACCGCATTCATCACATAATCAAGATCAGACGCGGCATTAAACTGAGGTAAATTCGCCACATCTTGTTCAGTACGAACCGCTTTGTGAAATTTAGGCCCTTCCCCAGCTTCAAAATAAAGCCCTAAACCCAAAGCATCGGGCACAGTTAAAATATCTGAAAATAAAATGGCAGCGTCTAGTTCATAACGACGTAAAGGCTGTAAAGTCACTTCACAAGCAAAATCGTTATTTTTACACAGCGAAAGGAAATCACCCGCTTGAGCACGGGTTGCACGATATTCAGGTAAATAACGCCCTGCTTGACGCATCATCCAGACGGGTGTGGTATCTACAGGTTCACGTAATAAAGCACGTAGAAAACGATCATTTTTAAGCGTCGTCATTTACTTTCCCATCTCAATTAAATTTGCTCACCATCATAACAAAAAGGTCGAATTTTTAATAACTTCTCATAACACTAAAATTCGATCAGGACAAAGATGCAAACGAATATTTACACAAAACAAATACTGCATCTCCATCTTTTTTCTGTAATACTTCACTAGTTTTTACTTTGTAAATGAATAATTCTTAAGGTTGAATTACATGTTCGTTCGCACAATACTCGCGATGAGTTTAAGTTGCATTCTTGCTGGTACAGCGTTTGCTGCATCTACTACTGAACAACCCTTGACGCCAAAAAAGATCATTGATACTTCAGTTCAAGACCCTATTGATCCTTTAGCAACAGATGTCGCTTCAGCTTCTACTGCGGTTGCAAACAGCCAAATTACAGCAAAAGAACAAGCAGACTTAAACCAAGCTTCGCAAACTTTAGATCAACTTGAACAATCTGAAGATAAAACCGCTGACGTTGGTGCTGCACCAAGCAAAACCACCACTGCACCGACCACCACGACGACCAATCCTGCTGCGGCTAAAGCATCGTGGACATTAAATGGTCTAAACAGTGCAGAATGGTTCGACAATATTGGTAAAGGCCAATTTCCTGTCTATGCACGTGCTCACGTGATGCTCAATAATGCGCATGCGTCTCCAGGTGCAATTGATGGCATGAGCGGTAAAAATACCCTCAAAGCCATTGCTTCGTTCCAGCAAATGAGCGGTTTAAAAGCAACAGGTACCTTAACCAAAGAAACTTGGGATGCTCTACTTGCAAGCCAAGGTTCTAAGCCTGCATTTATTGAATACACCATTACCGAAGCAGACCTAAAAGGTCCTTATGCTGCATCTATTCCACGCGATTATGCACTACAAGCCAAAATGAAAGGTTTGTATTACACCCGTGTGACTGAAATGTTGGGTGAAAAGTTCCATATGGATGAAGACTTCTTGCAGAAGTTAAATCCAAAAGCAACCTTCAAAAAAGCGGGCGAAAAAATTATTGTGGCCAATATCCGCAATGAAGTGCCAGAAGACATTCATTTGATCGTTGCGCACAAAGGTGCAAAACAGCTGTATTTATTTAACAGCCGCAACCAAATGATCGGTTCTTTCCCTGCAACTATTGGTAGCTCAGATACTCCGTCTCCAACGGGTACTTATAAAGTCACTGGTGTTGCGCCAAATCCTTGGTATAGCTACTCACCAAGTAACTTTGTACAGGGCAAAAACTTAAAACCACTTTCTCTACCACCGGGTCCGAATGGTCCTGTAGGGAATATCTGGATTGGTTTAAGCAAAAAATCATTTGGTATTCATGGCACACCAAACCCTTCTGCTATTTCTAAAACAGCATCACACGGTTGTATCCGTTTGACCAACTGGGATGCCAATGATCTTGGCAAAAAAGTGAAGTCAGGTGTTACGGTTAAATTCTTAGAATAATTGGCTTTCTAAGGTATTTACGCTATAAAAGGTGCTCTCTTGAGAGCACCTTTTTTAAATTATAACAACATAGAATGACGATGAACGCTTTAAAAATAATACTGCCCGTGGCCTGCTTACTGTTTTTCTCACCTTATAGCTTTGCCGAATTAGATCAAGAAATCGTGACCAGCGTGGATGCTTCTGCTTATGCGGTGGAATCTGACTATCCATTTGACAGTCTGAATGATCATGAAAAAATCCGCCATCCCCAATACATTCCAGAGGAAGACAGTCTCAGAGAGCCTCTTTTGAATGCACGCTATTACGTCATCGCAGGTAAATCTCCGATTCACTATTACGCGATTCGAACAGGAGCAAAGCCTAAACTACTTTATTTAAACCAGCCCCACTCGGCAGTTTTTTCAATAGGCGAGGCTTATGCTGAAAATCGAGAAAAAATCACCCTACAGCCTCAACTCGACAATACAGTCAAAAATCATGAGTTGTTTTCGATTATGCCCGTCGCGAAGCATCTCGCACTGATTTTTCGTACTCGCTATGCCTATACTCCTACAGAGTTAAAAGCCAATGCGGCCATGAACGCCACCTATGCCAACAATCGCTACCGATACAGCTATGAAATTATTGAAATCGACACGAAGGGCAAACAGCTCCACCGCGTGCAATTTGTGGCTCCAATCATTGAAGATGGAATGAGTTTTGGCCCCAAATGGGATGAAGACTTATCAGATTATAATCATGCAATACTTGAATACAGCACCAAGTCCCCGGGCGACTACCAAACCGTGCATCCTTATAACATTGAAACCCGTTATGAATACAAACAAGGTCAATTGAAGCACTTTGAACAAAAAATTCTGCTCACCGCCAGTGACAAAGTGTTCTTAAAGAATTCACCGAACTCGATTAATTATGAAAATTATCTCGATGATCAAGATGTACCACTCTCCGTTGAAAGCAGTACTTGCCTTGATGACTATTTTGTTTTTAAGGACAAAGCGGCTCCACTCGGTGTGAAATGGGGCAATGACTGGATGCAACAGCAGCCGAATCTACATCAACAATTTTTAGCTGAATATGCGCAAGGCAAAAACTACGTCTGGAAAGATTTCCGCGTACGGTATTGTGATTTAAACTAAGGCTGCAATGTTGTGTTTAATCATTCCAATATTGAAACGCAACATTGCAAATTCACTATTTTAGCGATAAATATAAAACGCTAAAATTACTCCATAGATTAAAAATAAGATTGGAGTTCAAAATGGATGCTTTCATTCATCGCAGTCAAGACCGTGGTCATGTCAATATCGGCTGGCTAGAGTCGAAACATAGCTTTTCTTTTGGTAGTTGGTATAACCCTAAATATATGGGCGTAAGTGCTTTACGTGTCATCAATGACGACGTGATCGCGGGTCATCAAGGTTTTGGGCAACACCCCCATGACAATATGGAAATCTTAACCTGTGTACTCAAAGGCACCATCACCCATAAAGACAGCATGGGCAACCATGGTGGTATTTCAGCAGGTGAATGGCAACTGATGAGTGCAGGTACGGGTGTGCAGCACAGCGAAATGAATCAGGGTGATGAGCCAGTACATTTGCTACAAATTTGGATTACCCCAAATCAAAGAGATGCAGCGCCAAACTATCAACAGATTCGTCTTGATCCGCATGAGCAGCCAAATCAATGGCATGCGATTTGTGGCCCAAATGACAATGCTGCAATGCATATTCGTCAAAATGCCGAAGTCAAAACAGCTGTGATTGAAAAAGATCAAATGCTAGAAGTTAAAGCTACACAGCATATTAACTATGTGCATGTAATTTCAGGCTCAATCCAAATTGCAGAACATACTCTTCATGCAGGTGACGCAATTGCTTTCTTAGAAGCAAGCAATGTTAAAGCTGTGGAAGATGCACAAGTGATTTGGTTTGATTTGCCTGAAGGCAAATAAGTCATCACTCATATTAAAAAGCCAGCGTCTAGACGTTGGCTTTTTAATACAAAACTCAAGCAGCTTTTTTCCCTTGGCTTAGAGAAAATTCACCGCAAGTAATGCTACAGCAGCAGGTAAGGCTTGAATGTAGATAATTTTCTTACTGGCGGTCAGGCCACCATAAATACCAGCAACCAAAACGCAGCCTAAAAAGAAATTGGCCAGTGGTAGTGCGTAAGTTTCAGGTGCACATAGCGCCCAAAATAGACCTGCAGCCAAGAAACCATTATATAAGCCTTGATTTTTCGCCATGACTTTGGTCAGCTGTGCTTTTTCAGGCGTATTGCCAAAGGCTTTTAAACCATAGGGCTTATCCCATAAAAACATCTCTAAAACTAAAATATACACATGCAACAGTGCAATTAAAGCAATCAAAATTTGTCCCATCATACGCTTTATCCTTATTTTTGATGAATGATGCTAGATCAGCTTCACAGCTGATCTAGGTCGAAAACAGTTAAGGTTTCAAAAGTACTTTACCCTGACGTGCGCCTTGCGTCGCTTTCAGTGCAGCATCTTTAATTTGTGCAAAGCTGAAGATACCTTCAACAGGCAGCAGTAATTTTTTCTGTGCAGCAAGCGTCAATAACTCCACAATTAACGCCTTTTTGCGTTCAGCAGATAATTGCTTATTCACCACACTCGCCCAAAAACCTTTAACTGTAGCTTGTTTAAAAATCAGATCTCCCGAAGAAATCTGCATGGTCTCACCCGTCATGCTACCAAATGAAACCAATAGACTATTTTCACTCAGTAAAGCCAACATTTCACCACTGGCCTGACCACCAATGGAGTCTACACCCGCAATCAATGGCTGATCTGCATGAATCGCTTTGACTTGTTCTTTCCAATCGGCTTGGTCTGTTGCCACCACATTTTGAATGCCTAAAGCCTGCATTTCAGCTACAGCCTCAGTACGGCGAACCAAATGAATGACCTTTTGACCACGCGCTTTTGCAATCATTGCCACGGTTTTACCCACTGCACCATTGGCAGTGTTCTGAATCAACCAAGAATCTGCTGGCAAGTCGATAAAATCTAAAAGCATCAGTGCACTGATCGGCATCCCAATCAACTGAGCTGCCGTTTCATCATCAATCGCATCAGTTAAAGGCACGACACCATGCGCTGGTGCAATAAAATACTCAGCCCAACTGCCATGAATTCCTGCAACCGCTACACGCTGCCCTACCGATATGCCTTGTACACCCTCACCAAGCGCATCAATTACACCCACAGCTTCACTGCCACCAATTGCAGGCAGTGTCGGTTTATAACCATAACTGCCACGCACTGTCCACACATCATGGTTATGCATTGGCGATAGAATCATTTTAATACGCACTTCACCCGCTTTCGGTTCAGGTTGCGGCATATCCGCAGCTTCCAAGACTTCAACAGGTTCACCAAAATGGTGATGAATAATACTTTGCATTTGCTATTCCTTTATCGGTTGTAATAGTTGTTGGGTGGTTTCCAAAGCAAGGTAAAGGGGCTGCTTATTTCGGGCCAGTCTTGCCAATAAAGCTGCCCCCAACCACAGTTGATACATCGTCTGTGCCATTTTTTCAGCGTCAATATGCGCTGGAATTGAACCGTCTTGCTGCCCTGCTTGGATTAGACCCGAAATACGTTCTGTTAACTTACGCACCCCGAAGTTCAAAATCTGACGCATATCTTCAGACAAATCTGAGACTTCTGCTGCCAATTTGACGATCAAACAATTCTCCGCCCATCCCCCATCGCTATGATGTTCAACATCACTTTCAATATGTGATGGGTTATCAATCCATGCTTGCCAAAGTGCCACGAGGCTTGCATAGGCGCTTCGCTGTTCTTGCTGTATCAGCTGATCGATTTTGACCTTATAGTCGGCTAGATACTGCTGAAGTAGCGCACAGCCGAAAGCCTCTTTCGAAGCAAAGTAATAATAGAATGAACCTTTTGGTACATCACAATTCTTTAGAATTTCCTGTAAGCCCACTCCGACAAAACCTTTATGTAACACCAGTTGAAAACTGCTATTTAAAATGTGTAGTCGTGTTGCTTCACTTTTATCTGATCGTTTCATATCCACACTATAAATTAATAATAGACCAGTCGTCTATAAAATAATGCATCTTTTCGATACTTCATCTCGAACCATTGGATTGCATATAAATTTTACTGATTAAATTTTAGATATAAATGATTGAAATAGATGTTACATTATACCATAACATTAGTTTTTAATTCATCTTATGTCTACACCTTCACAACGTTTACAAGCGATTGACGCCCTCAGAGGATTGGTTATTCTGATTATGATGGTCGACCATGTCAGAGAAACTTTTTATCTGCACCAGCAAGTCCCCGACCCGATGCTGATTCCAGGAACCGAAGAATCCCTTTTCTTTAGCCGGATCTTGGCTCACTTATGTGCCCCTGTTTTTGTGGTTTTAACAGGCTTATCGGCTTATCTTTACCAAGCAAAAAACAACAGTGTTCAAATGACCCGTGAATTTTTACTCAAGCGCGGTCTATTTCTAATTTTTCTCGAACTGATCATTATCAATTTCGCTTGGACTGGACAGTTCCCGCCCGATGTCATCTATTTACAAGTGATTTGGGCCATTGGTCTCAGTATGGTGGTTTTAGCAGGCTTGATTGGGCTATCGCAAAAATGGCTCTGGGTGATCAGTCTCAGCATTATTTTTGGACATAATGCACTGGATCAAGTGTCATTTTCACAAATACCTATCCTGCAAAATCTGTGGTTTATTTTGCATGAACGTGGTTGGATCGAATTTGGAGATCTGATTCGCTTTAGAACCTCCTACCCAGTACTGCCTTGGATTGGGGTGATTACCCTCGGCTATTGCATCGGTCATACTGTATTTAACAGTACACATGATGTCGCGAAAAGAAATCAAATCTTGTTAGGCTTCGGGCTTGCCAGTATCAGTTTATTTATCGTTTTAAGAATGATCAATCTCTATGGCGACCAAGCATGGTCAGTCATGCCGACCAGCACTGAAACCGTTATGAGTTTTTTAAATCTGACCAAGTATCCGCCATCGCTGCTGTTTATTTTGTGGAATGTCGGACTAGGTTTAATCCTGTTAGTGTTACTTCAAAAGGTTGAAAGTAAACCTTGGATCAAGCCCTTGATTGTCTTTGGTTCCGTGCCGATGTTTTTCTATATCGTACACTTATATGTGCTGAAAGCCCTCTATCTCATTGCAGTCGCACTGTTTGGCACGACCCATGGCGAATACTTCGGCGTCGATCATGTCTCCACCCTCTGGCTCATTTCGATTATTTTAACTGTGGCTTTCTATCCGTTGATGTTGAAATTCTCAGCCTTTAAACATAAAAACAAACACATTCGCATTCTTAAATACCTCTAAGGATTTAAGGTGTATAGCCAATTTCACTGAAACAAGATTGATGCTTAGTCCAACTAGGCATCAGATTTCCCGACACCCAGCAATTATGCTTTATGCGCCAACGAATGTCTGAAGCAAAAAATTTACTTTGCTTTAGTCTGCAATGCTAAGCAGATTGAAATTAAAACCATCCCAATCCAGCCGATTGGTGCAAGTTGTTCTCCCACCAACAGGATTGCAAATACAGCGGCAATCAAAGGCTCAAACAAGGTCAAAGTAATAGCTTTACTGGCAGGCACGGTTTTTAAGCCATATCCAAATAAAACATAGCCTAAAAACATGGGGATCAACATCATATAACCTACGACATAAAGGTTGATGTTTTCTTCAAACAAGTTTGAACCCGTTATCCATAAAGTCGGAAGTAATAATAAAGAACCAAGTCCGAAGATGAGCCCCATAGACGCTTTTGCATCCATTCCTTGGTCAATCATTCGTTTTGCCGCCCAAGAATATAAAGCATAGGTCAATCCCGCAACCGCCCCTAAAGCAATACCCAACATTGGTCGATTTTGGGACAAATGCTCCATGGTTGCTACAGCATGTGATTCCCCGAGAGAAAGTAGCGCAACGCCCGTCACCCCCAATACAAAACTCATCAGCCATGTCATCGAAAGTTCTTTTCGATCAAATACCCTTTCTAAAAGTGCGGTAAATAAAGGCGCCGTACCAATCGACACGACCGTACCAATGGTGATGCCTGCATAGTGCATCGATGAATAAAAGGCCAAAGGATAAATAAAAACCGCAATTACGCCTACACCGAGCATCACAACATTGGCTTTGACATGTACCAGATGGTAGATAATACTTTTTCGCGCCAAAAGTGCCTGTAACAGTCCACCACCACCCATCGCAGCAGCGCCAATAGCCAAAGGACTCAAATTAGGTGCAAAAGATGCCACTGTGCCCGTCGTTCCCCATAGAAAAGCAGCGAACAGCACCGTGATAAAACCATAATTCGGTACCGCAGAAACAGACTGATTCACGTACTGATTTCCTGTGTTAAAAGTATTTTCACCATCGCTGTTGCAGCTTGTACTTTTTCACTCGAGCTTTCCAAGCCTGCTCGCGCAATCGATCCCTCTAGAATAAAAGACAACAACAAAGCCATTTGTTTGACCTTGTCTGCGTCCGAAATGATAAGGGCAAGCTGTGTAGAGATAATGTTTTCAATTTCATCCTTGTGCGCTTTCACAGCCAAGCGCTCGGCGCTGTGCGCTGGGAACTCAGCAGCAGCATTCAACAAACCACAGCCCCGAAAGCCTTTTTCATAGGCAAACTCGGCATGGTCTTGATAGGCTTCAAAAACCGCGACAATTTTATCAATAGGGGTATGGGCTTGTTGGTTTCGAAGCGCATACAAATCTAACCACTCTTGATGCCGTGCTTCTATATAAGAAGTGATCAAGTCAGCCTTAGTCGCGAAATTATTATATAAGGACATTTTAGCAACTTTGGCCTTATCGGTAATGCTATTAATCCCTGTACTGGTGATGCCATCGTTATAAAACAAAATCGCGGCTGCATCTAAAATTTTCTGTTTCGCAGTTTTGGTATTCATCACACTCAACTAAGTAGACCGATCTACCTAATCTATAGAATCTGTAAAAATATACAAGTCACCTTTGCTTATTTAATGGAGGAAATATCAGATGAATCAAATACGGGAGAATACCCTTCAATCACCCCATTACAATGGCGGTGGATAAAAAGCGAAACAGAACAATCGCTCTATACTTTTACACAGCATATGTAGTTCCAACTTATATACAATGAGTTGCTATATAGGCTGAACAACGCGTGCTCAAAACCGCTCAGATGAAATTAAAAAACTGATCTACAAAAATGACTGCTACACAGTACAACTGCATAGTCTCTATAATTGCTTGTCTGAAACGAATAGTGAATCTAAAAAAGGATCGAGTTGGACAACTCAAGCTATAGCTGAATACTATAAAAGAAGACTTCAATACCTTAAATAAAAAAAGCAGCAAGAAAAGGTCTGACTGCTTTTTTTAGAATTTGATCACTGCCGATTTATGTGGTGTTCCCCACACTACTTGACGTAATGGCCCAACTTAAACTTGGGTTATCGATTAATGATTCGTTTTAATTTGTATTTAAAAATAATTTGGCGGAAGCGGTGTCCGTCTAACAATAGTCCTAAGCAATCCAAATCAATATTGTAAACATATATATTTCAATGTTTTAACATTTTAATCATCCTAACACATCTTGTTTCATCCTACCATTTCCAGTATTTTATGAGGGGTAGGTTGTGGGGTAAATAAAGACATGCCAAAGAAATCTAAAGAGCTATCTGCACTCAGTGTATCAAAAATAAAGAAGACTGGGCGACATACTGTAGGGGGCGTTGATGGCCTTTGCCTGAATGTTGAAGGTAACTCCCGTGTCTGGATTTTGCGTGCAGTAGTAGGAAAACGTCTGGATAAAGATGGGAAGTTAAAACCACATCGCCGCGATATTGGAATCGGTCCCTACCCTGAAATTTCTTTAGCTGAAGCCCGTGCCAAAGCAACTGAATTAAGATTACAAATACGAAGTGGCATTGATCCAATTGCTCATAAACAAGAACAACTAGAAAAGCTGTATGTTCAGAAACTTCGTGACAAAACATTCCTTGAGTGTGCAAAAGTCGTTATTGCCAATAAAGCCCGTGAACTGAAAAATGAAAAGCATATTGGACAGTGGACTTCTACATTAGAAACCTATATTTACCCAACTTTAGGTGATATCAGTATTGGTACAATTACTAAAGTCGATATTGCCGAAGTTCTTAGACCTATCTGGACTGAGAAGAACGAAACAGCTAAACGTATTCGTGGTCGTATAGAAACCATTTTTGATTATGCTAAGGCCATGGGATATTTTGTTGGTGATAATCCTGCTGAATGGAAAGGTAATCTTGAGCCAATCTTAGGCAACTTAAAGCGGGAATCGCGCCCTCACCCATCTCTACCTTATGATCAGGTCTCTGAATTTATTCACCACCTGAGACAGAAAAAAGGAATTTCACCTAAAGCGCTGGAATTTACAATTTTAACTGCCTGTCGGTCTGGTGAGGTTTTTGGAGCTAAATGGCAGGAAATCGATTTTAAGAATAAGGTCTGGATTATTCCTAAAGAACGCATGAAAGCGGAAAAGGAACATCGTGTTCCATTATCTCGAGGAGCGATCAATTTGCTTGAATCAATTCGAGATTTTTCCCAGCCTCAAGATTTCATATTCCCTGCTCCTCGCGGCAGTATGCTTTCTGACATGTCATTAACGACTCTTATCAAACGTATGCATGAACAAAAAATAAAAGAAAATAGCTTAGGCTATATTGATCCAAAACAAAATCGAATAATTACAACACATGGTTTTCGATCAACATTCCGTGATTGGTCAGCAGACAAAACTGATTATCCTCGTGAAGTCTGTGAGCACGTGCTTGCCCATAAATTGCCAGATGAAGTTGAAGCTGCTTATTTACGTGGAGCTTATCTTGAAAAACGTAAATCTTTAATGGCTGATTGGGCTAAATTCTGTAGTACACAGTTTTATTAGACTGCATTCGTTAAAAACGAAACTAGACAAAAATATTTTACGCAAAATTTAGTTACTATTTTTTATACCTATTCCTGACTTCTAATTTTCTGTGATCCAATAAAACGATTTAGACCGATACCTTTTATCTTTGAACGACCTTTTGTAGAGGAAAAGTATGGGCCACCATGAAATTTAAAAACGTAATTTTTTGAGTACTTCTGCTGAATTATGAGTTCACCAACATTTGCTCTTTGCATCAATCTTCGTAATAAATTTTTTTCACGTTTGGTAGGCTCTTCCGTAAATTCAGAGTTGTATTTATTACGCCAATCGTAGTCAAAAAATTTCTCTATATCAGGATAAATCAAAATAAACGCTGGACGCACCCCATCAAACTCACAAAAGCTATATGTATATGCTTGCATCACACAGTTTAATAACTTTTTTACACTCTCCTTACTTTGAGGATCTTTAATCTCAATACCTATAGCGTCTACATCAAATCCCATCGATTTTGCTTTTTCATTTGGGCGGAGTAGCAAATCCAATCTTAAAGGAGAGTCATCAATAACCCATCTCCCTGCAACTTCTTCTTGAATATAGAAGAGATCACCTAACATCTCAATTAATTTTTCTTTGGCTAAATTTTCTCTATCTTGAGACATATTTAAATCATGTTTCCTATAACTGATTACTAAATTAAAAGCCGATAGTCATACGACATAGGGCTAAAGTTATTAAAATAAACTCCTATTCTAGCAATGTCATTTGCCGATTCCAAAGTAACAGGTAATCTAGAATAATAATCAAAAGTATTCCAATTCATTTTAGATAAACCTAAAATTTCATTCGCTAACTGGCTAATATCTGATTGCCCAACATAACGTTTAATAACTAATGGAACTGGGATTCTTCTTTTTCCTTGGAAATATTTAAAACTTGGATTTTGAGCACTTGGCGTAGCTCCATGCACCCATAATAATGCTGTATTAGAACTTTGGACAATTACCGTGCCTCTAGCAATAGGGAAACCATCTATTTCTAGTTTATTATTAACCAATTTAGATGACAAATATCGAAAAGAATCCTCAAAGTTAATTTCGATCAATTCTATATCTTCCACGCCTTCTAATCCTTGTATAAACCCACGCTGTTCTTCTGCTGTGAATGCTGTCCTCTTATGTATCACAACACGTCGTGGTAATTGCATTTTTGCATCAAAAAACATTTGTCTAATTTTCTCACCTGTTCTCCTTGCATCTTCTTCAGACATATAAGGATTATGATGGTGAATTATAGGGTTCTCTATCCGACCAAGTTGAAATTGCATGCCTTCCCCCCTAGCACTATAAATATGACTACAACCTAGAACAATCCTTTTAGAGTTTTCAGGATACGTGTTCCTATTGATACTGTAGCCTATCCCCACAAAAGCTGTCTGATTATCTATAGATTCCAATCGCCAAGGTGTCCGCATAGCTTTGACATAAAATGCTAATGATAACCACCACTTCACTCTACAACTTTGGGAACTATTAACCGTTTTCTCTCTTACAAATTGGGTACTTATTCCCTGCTGAGCGGCATATGCTTTAATATAATCATGTAAATCAAAGTATTCATGTTCTGATTTTATTGAAGTTAATAATTCCCATCTTTTAGGAATATAAATAATTACAACTGTACCCGTACGCAATTCTAATTTTTTCAAAGCATCGAGCTCATAACAAATTCTATTTGCTAAACTTTTTGCATTATCAATAGCTTTTTGTGCTGAAAGAGCTTCATCTACAAATCGCCATGTATTTTCACCTATTTTAGGAAAGGTTATCGGTACGCCAAATGCATTTGTAAATCCATGAAATGGATATAAATAATCTTGTTCTGATTTTTCTGGTAATGACTTTTCATGAATTCCCCGTAAAAGATTATTTACAATCCCTGCATCCTGACGTGTACTTATTACATTGATACAAATTTCAGGGCATAAACCAGAACTGGTATTTTTATAATCCCAAGGGCGATTTTCAACTAATCCTTTTAAAGGGTTAATATGAGATATTTCATTAGATATAGAATTTGAACCAAAAATTAATTTTGCATCCTGAATGATCAAGCCTTTTTGAGTTGCATGCTTATTGAAATCAGTAGGAAGCTTTCGTGTAGCATAATTAACTAAACCAGCATAAAGTGGCTTTTTACCTAAATTAAATATACCGCCACCACTGACTATAAGGTCTTTTTTTGTAATGATATCTGCCCACTTTTCTAATATCTGACTATATTCTTTATTATGTTGATAACCGAATTTTTTATTCTTTATAGTTTTTACAACATCATGATCAGGCAAAGATTCATCTAAATTTAATACAAGCAAATCAGGTTTAAATGTTAAATAAATATCATCTTTAATAAAATTTAAATTTAGAATCAAAGCATCTATTATCTTATATTTTTTCCCATTGTGAAATTCGATAGAACTTACATCTGGATTCCATATCCGTTTATTTTGATCTGAACTGAACTCTAAATTTTTGACAATACTTTGGATTAACCCACGTCTAATGAGAGACTGAATCCTTGTATCGTTCAATACATCAATTTTTGAAAAATTTACTACCGTTGGCGTACTTAGATAGAACTCTCCTAAATATTTCCTGAGTTTATCAACATCCGCGAAAGCTATGATTTCCTTTCCTATTTTTGAAAGTACTACTTCTTTAAAGTCCACTTTACTATTAAGCCAATCAATATAATTTAAGCTCCCTTCAGGATATTTCAATGTAACTTTAAGAAACTGGCTAGGAAGTTTAACAAAAGGGTAAGCATTACTTTTAATAAGTGAAGAAATATCATTTTCTGGAGCTGTAAATTTAGCTGGCTTCTTAGCAATACAAGGAATTTCCTGTAGCATTGACAATGCTTTACTCAACATGTTGTCATTCAATAATTTTCTAGAAATTTGCTCTACGGTGTCATCAAATCCCTCTGTTGAGACATAAAAAGCATCCCTATTGTTTTTTCTTGCTAGTTCCAATAGCTCCATCACTGGCTGGCTTATTGTTTCACCATACCCACACCAAAATAATCTTGATTTAACCGTTTTAGAAAAAATATTTTCTAAAACTGTCATTAAAGATTTATCTCGACCGCTATAACCAATAACTACAAGATCATAGTCCTGTAACTCATGTTCAATATTATTTTTTAAATTTTCTTCCTGATGTCTTAATTGTTCATCTGTATTTTTAAGCTCATCGTAACGATAATCTCCATGCAATGAAACTACCCTTATCTCGCCCTCACTATGTTGTCTGGTAATACGTTGGGTATTATCCAGCCCAATTTCAATACATACAACATCATTCGAATGACAAGCCCTAGCAACCAAACCATCAAAGTTTGTAGTCCACACAGTTTTTATTATTTTTGCTTGAGCAAGCAGTGGTAATAATTTATACCCGATATGCGGCTTAGCCATCTCAACATATTGCTGAAAGAAACTTCTTCTATCCTGTTCTGTGATATAGCATTCTTTTGCATAAAAAGAGTATTCTTCTGGACTATTCAAAATGGGATATTCTCCTCTTTGATCCAACCATTTTTGAATTCGATCTTTTGTACCTTGTAGAGATAACTCTCCAACTGTTTCCCTTAGAAGTGGATTTTTAGTTATAAATATTTCACGCTTCCACTCCCAGATACAACGCTCTGCGGATGGCATACCAGAAGATATTGATGCTCCAGCACCTAATAATAAGCAAATCGGCCTTTTTTTATTAATATCTATAGATCGTATAAAGGCGTCAATCGCAATTTTATATGGTATCATCCTTTTAATTGTCCTTATGATTATTCTTTTCTAGCCTCAGATTATTAAATAATCTCTTATTATTCAAGTTATAAAATCTGATTCTATATTCTTAAATTCAGTTCTATCCAAAAAATCAAATTGAATAATATAATTCTCAGACGAATAGGCTATATGGACCCTAAACAAAATAGAGGGATTACTACATATGGTTTTCGCTCTACTTTCCGCGATTGGTCAACTGACAAAATAAATTACCCTCGCGAATTCTGCGAACATGTCCTTACACATAAACTGCCTGATGAAGTTGAAGCAGCTTATTTACGTGGAGTTTAACTTGAAAATAGAAAAGGATTGATGACTGATTGGAATCTGTTTTGTTGTAAATTACGATTAGTTTTTTTTGAAAATTCACACAATAAAAATACCCATTCAACTACAACTCACCCCTGTATATTTACAGGATATTATATTCGTGTATATTAATGATATATTTAATAATTACTAAAAAGTCCGTACTGAAATAGCGCATAAGTATGTACACTCTAGACCAGGGCATAAAGACTAAAATTTACAATAATGTTCAATCAAAATATTGAGTATAAGGAAATAATGGACACCGTAGAAGAACGTTCTGAAAATCTCTCTTTTGATGACCAAATCAAAACTGTAAATGATTTGGAACAGTATATATTTGAAAAAATTTATACTAGTTTAGAATTCCGCTCAAAGATACATAATCAAATAAAACTAGATCCTCTAAACTTAGTCAAACTCACTTATACGATATTTGATAAAAGTTTACTCTGCCAATCTTTTTATCAAATTCAAGCTGCTACACCTTTAAATTTCTTCAAACCTATTCATGACAAAATTCTTAAAACGACAATCTACATATTACATGATCAGGGTATGTTTAAAGAATCAGATGAAGATCGAGTAAAAAGGCTATGTAGGGATACTGTCAAAAAACCTATTTCTTGTCTAAAAGATAATGATGAAGTTCCTTGTGATATTTGTAAAGGTAAAGTGCTTTGTAAAAAAGGTGATGATATAGCTGAGAAACTGGATTTTGAATATTTGCCTAAACATTATCATGAAATCATTTCAGACATAAAAAGCTATCGTTCCTCCATCGAAACTAAAAATCATACGCAAGCAAAAATTATTTATAAAAGCTTACTCCAGCAATACTCAAAACATCGTGATTGTTACGTAGTCGAATTATTACCTGAAAGCTTTCAAAACACGATCGATAAAATTCAACTCAGCTATCTTTCACAAGAACCTGATGAAATCAAAGAAAAAGCTTATATCGACTTTGTTAAAGAATTTATCAAGAAATACGAATATGATCATGTGTCACTTTGGAATGCGTTAAATTTTTCAAGACAGGATCAGAATACGCTCAAGGAATTGTCTTTTCTTTCATTTCGATTCATTGGTCCATTAAAAAATAAGTTTGCTATACGCCAACGCAATTCAAAGATCCAGTCCCTGAAACCCAAAAAAAATATACTGTTCGAACAACTTATGGAGTATCTGGACAAAAAAGCGACAGCATATGTACGTGAGATTTTAATGCAAACGTATGATCAAAAAGAAAAAATATATATAAAACAACAAGGAAATATTGACAAACTTTTACGGACTAACTTTAAAAAATATCAGACAAAGATATTAAACAGAAAACAACAGGTTAAAATTATTGCTAAGATTAAAACTAAATTTACACCTCAAATAATACAAATATTAGAAGACAAACAGGAGAAAAAACAGCAACAGCTTGATTTTAAAGTGCAACTGCAAGAGCACATTGTGCGAAATCTGACAAATTCGTCAACAGGAACTATAAGCAGTGAGCCTGTTTATGACCCGTACTTATTTACTCCTACTGCATCTATCCATGACACAAATGCTCTAACTGAACTTAAAACAAAAGCCACCCGAAATAAATCTGCTAAAAAGCAGAAAGGTTTTCAGAATCAGGAGCATCCAACTACTCAGCCTAAAAGAAATTTTATTGGTGATACTGAAAGGATGCTCAAAAAGAATCATGAAATCTATCAGTCTTTGAAAAACCTTTTAAATGATTAAGTTCAGCATTTCACACTGAGAAATATATTGGCTCCACGCACTTCCTGCTCCAAATGCAATTCCATTTATGTACTTTCTAATCATTGGTTCAACACCTTCCAGATTGAACCAACGCCATAGAAGGAAATCTAAATGTCTACTATCCAAAACACAATTCAAATGCTACGTCTACATGAGCTGATTAAACTGATAGGTTTATCTCGGTCATCCATTTATGACCGACTCAACCGACGATCTAAACGCTATGATCCCGACTTCCCGCAGCCTGTAAAATTAAATAATGCTTCACGGTGGTTACTCTCTGAAGTTGAAGCGTGGATTGAAAGCAAAATTTCAACACGTAATCAAGGGAATACTGAGAGCTAACGCTGTACTTGTAAATTCAAAACATAATGCAGCTGTGCAATGCATTCTGAAATTATAAGTATGGCTAGGCTATCATTTTAATTTTCAATGAATTACGGTCTTATATATTTACTTACTATTACTCTATATTTATAAATCACAGAATATTCTATGTATTTATAGATAATCAGTAGTCTAAAAGTACTCAGCTATACAATGTTCATGTGACCCGACAGGTCGTTGATGTATAGGCAATACTGGTGAAGTAAAGACGACCATAGCTCACTCTAAATTAGCTGAACCAACCTACATTCCATCATGGATACTGCGCTAAACAGTATCCATTGGATGCATATACCCAGAATACTGATCACAGTTGCGCTTTTAACTTTAAATTAAGCGTAATGAATATGAACATTATCAAAGCAAATGCTGGTCGCTATATGGGAACGCATGACCAATGGCTCCAGCAATTTGAAACCGAACTGCAAACTACTCCAGTCAATGATGGTGATAAAACCACCTTTGTCGTACATTCACTGGATAACATCATAGCACCTGCTATTGGGAAAGCTAAGCTTGTCAATCAGCTTAAAAAATATAACTTTGCTGAAGTCACAGCTGAAACGAAAAGACTATCGAATGGTCGCTATGGCTTTGTCGTCAAATCCCCTGCTCACATGAGTAACTTAGCTTCTGATACTGTGGAACTTATAAACTATTCTACGCATTCAGACATTATCAATGGTCTTGATATTCAGGCATTTGATGATGCACAGAGTCAAATGTCAGGAGATGAATTAGAGCTACTCCGTAATGGTACACCCCTACCTTCTAATCTGAAGGAGAATTTGCTCCCGCATATTAATGCAATGAATAAGTTTACTGGATTAATTCGTGCTTTTTTCCGTCGCCCCAACATCAGACGCAAAGTTTATGATGAGCGGAAGAATCTTAAAAAAAATAAGTCTCGAATGATCGAAATGTTCAATTCTTTAATTGAACGATATTCACGTGTAGTTGTTGTAAGGCTTGATTTGTATCTCAAACATCAACCTGAAACGTTAATGCAAACGTGCTTCAAAGCTGAAGATTGTTTGTCTAAAAATGATTTTGATGCGTTTAAAAAGTGCGTTGAACAGCTACTCGAAAACAAGCGACATAATCCTGTGTTGAAACAAGCTATCGGCTATATTTTTCGTTTTGAATATACTCCAAGAAGTGGATTCCACTTGCATACCTTCTGGTTTTTCAATGGGAATAAGAATCAGGAAGACATTAGCTTGGCACAAGGTATTGAAAAGCTGTGGAAAAAAGTGACCAATGATCAAGGTTATGCCTATATCTGTAATATGCGTAAGCATACTTACGAAAACTGTTTTTTAGGCACGATTGAATACAACCAATCGCAGAAAAGAAAGTGGCTTGAAGATGGCTTTGATTATCTCTGTAAAACCAGCCAGTTATTCATTTTCAGCAACATGAAAAATGGACGACGTTTCCAGATTAGTCAGCCTTTAAAACCACAGACTCGTGGTCGTCCGAGAAAAAACCACCTAGAACTCAATGCCTTTGCGGGAGATGAAGCATGATTAGATTACAGCCTGATGAATCCTATACATCTCTACTCAGTACTCACCATATCACTCAAGCGTATATCCAGCCTTTTATTGGCTATATACCCAATAATCGCCCTCCTGTTGGCTTGGATGATTATCTGAAGTTGTATCTCATGATTACTGAAAATAAGACTTTTAAGATTATCTCCAAACAACCAACTTACGACTATCTGGTGCCTCATGTTTATCTAACGCCCAAGGGTGTTAATTTACTCAAGATTATTCAGGATATTCCGATTAATCCTTTCCTGACAGGTAAATTTTCAGATGTGATCATCAGACCAGAGATCAAGCTGATGGTTGATTTGCTGTATAAGCATGCACTCATCAACTTTCCACTTGGATTGTATCAACAGTTTGAAGCAGTTGTTGATGGGTTCTGTCAGGATCTGAAAGTGAGGTCTAAAACACGAGATTTTATGAGCTTGAAAAATCACTGGGATTCTTCATTAGGCAATTCTAGAAAGGCTTATAATCGTTTTGAAGAAGCTGTCTTATGTAACAATCCAATGTTTCAGGTTCATTCATTGCTTGTTTCTGCTGAGTTTATGAATGTTGATGATTTTTCAATGGATCAGAAAACATTTAGTCCTGTGACTGTTGAGGATATGCTGCGTGCCACGTCAGGTAAAATTATCGAAGCAGTCTGGGCTAACAATGCTGAGAATCACACTCTAGGTATTTTGTCGAAGCAGGAAACGACTATTCGAGGTTTTAGGAGTATTCGGCTCATATTTTTTGTAGCACGTGAAGATACCGACTTTACTCCATTTGCGGAATCTCAGCTCTATACAGATGTTGAACCTTTTGTATTCCGAGAAGGTAAAACCAGTGTTGCGTGGAGTGATATTGCCTGCATGAACTCAGGGGTAGAGCCTTTGGTTTATGGTATAGAATCCAATTTTTACGATACAAATCAGAACTACATTGGTATGCGTCTTACCACTTTAAAATACAGTTTGATTGGTCCTGAATACTGGGTTCGGTTTAAGTACACCAACACAACGTTTAAAGTCGAAAAAAGTTCATATTAATCAATCGAATTATATTTAAACACACCGCTGTAACCCCGAAAGTTTCGGCTTTCGGGTTATTTCGTCTGACCTTGAGCCAGATAAGGCGCATATATTTAGGAGGTTAAAGGTAAACTATTCAACAAAGCCTTTCGCTCACGCCATTGGGGAAGAAACCGATCCATATACATTACAAAACGATCATTATGATGACGCTCAATTAAATGCACCAGTTCATGCACAAGAATAAACTCCAAACATTCAACTGGTTTTTTCGCCAATTCTAAATTCAGCCATATTCTTTTCGACAATGGATTAGCACTCCCCCAACGGGTTTTCATTTTACGAATACCAATAAAACTTGGTTCTACACCAATTCTAGTAAGTAAAGATGAACAGCGTAAATTAAGTTTTTCCTGTAGTTGCATTCGATAAAATGCTTCTAGTAATTTCTGTTTATTTTGGGTTGAGGTAGTTGCATGAACATACATATCAAGCCGATTAGCATGGGAAAATTCAATGCGATGCTGTCCAGATGTTGCCACAATATTTAAGCGATATTTTTTCCCCCAAACATAATGGCATTCCCCACTGACCATTTCTCGGATTGATTGACGAGATTGATTAAGAAAAGCCGATTGCTGTTTCTTTATCCATGGAATACGACTAATTACCGCCATGCGTATAGCCGTATCAGACATAGTAATAGGAGCAGATACCCTGACTTTTCCATCTGGTGGCAACACACTCAAATGTAAGTTCTTGATTGCCTTATGGTGCAGCTCTACCTCAAGCTCACCAATATGTAGCCATTGCATCACCAATATTCTCGTTGCGCTTTAGCAAGCTCCATGACACTTTGAATATCAATATCATAGCCTTTTGTGTCTTGCTGTATTGCAAATGCAATTTCACGTTCTTTAAATTTATCGCCCACCCAATCTGCCTTTTTAGTATAGCGAATAACACTATCAATCTTTGTGGCTAGTAACTCATCCTTTCCAAAATTATCATATAACGCTCGTTTAGCACTACTATCCATAGAGCTAGGATAATGTGATGTGCTTTTTTCAGGGCGAATAATTTTACTAGATAAATCACGGATATGTTTTAAATATTCTTGATATTCAATGGCTTTTTGACGACGTAATTCTATCAATTCATCTAACAAAACTGACATTTGTTCGTAGTATTTTGGATTCACGGGGTTTTCATCAATAATTGTTTTACGAACATTATTTTCGATAGTTTCAGCCATCGCTTGTTCGTCATTGCGAATATCTTTAGGCAATGCATCCAACGCATCTGCACCTTTTTCCACAATCAACTCTATCAAGCCTAACTCTTCAAAGTCCATCAATACTTCGCTGTCTTCAGCACGAATATACATATCGAGTAGATGACGCATAGCAGGCTCAAAACGTTTCATGTCAAGCAAATCGCCGCTAGCAATTTTGACTTCATCACGCACTTTTTCAAAATGTATGACTTCGGCTCGAATAGTTACAATCTGCTGTTCATTATAGCCAGCCTCTTGCATTTCATTGGCAATATTTGCAAAAGCACGGATGAGCTTCACCACATTTTGATAAAGCGCTAAACGGAGAGCTTCCTTTTCAATGAGTTCATCTTGATTATGCCCTGATTCCCCGCAAAAATAATGAATATAGTCCTGAGTGTTTCGAGGTGCTTTAACAGGCTCACACAATGCCTTGACCATTTCTAAAGCAGTATCTAAATCTAATTTAGCCTGCTGTAAACGGTCTTTTAATAATCCTTCAACGTCGTCCTTATCATAACCATCAAAAGCCTCCTGAGTATAATCAGAAATAGCTTGGTCTATAGATTTAAATAAGTCTTTATAATCGACAATATAACCATATTCTTTATCATCACCGTCCAAGCGATTGACCCGACAAATCGCTTGGAATAAATTGTGATCTGCCATGTGTTTATCAATATACAAATAGCTTGCTGATGGCGCATCAAAACCTGTTAAAAGCTTATCCACTACAATCAATAATTTCATCTGTGAAGGTTCGTCAATAAAACGTTTTTTAACAGATGTCTCAAACTCTTCGACAAGGCTTGCTGCTTCTTCTTCCGTTTTCTCGAAATAATCCGCTAGCATTTTGCGGTAAATATCATATTTAAATAGTTTTTCGGTGAGTCCTTCGCCTGTTTCTTCACCTTTGATACTGGCAGGGGTCGGCTGAAAACTAGTCACAATAGCAACTTTACCAGCCAAATCAGTCTGGCTAAACATTTCGTAAGCCTTACATGCCTGATAGACACTGGAACAAACCAATATGGCATTACCATGCCCATCCATCAAGCGTGGCTTTGTTTCCATATCCAGTAAAATATCATTTACGATTTGCTGTAAACGAGATTTACTTGATAAGACCTTTTGCATTGTTCCCCATTTCTGTTTAAGTTGGGTTTTTGCTAGGCGTGACAGCCCACGAGTCTTTGCTTCAAACCATTCATCAATTTTTTTCTGTGAACTAATATTTTGGTCAATATCTCGTGCTTCATAACGCAAATCAAGAACAACACCATCAGCAACCGCTTCATCAAATTTATAGGTATGAATATAGGAACCAAATACTTCTATTGATTTCTGTTTATCCTTTTTCATCAAAGGTGTACCCGTAAAACCAATGAACATGGCTTCGGGTAAAATCGCTTTCATTGCCTCGTGTAATTTACCTGATTGGGTACGATGGCATTCATCAACAAAAACAAATACATTACCTTTAGCTTTAAAGTCTTTAGGCATGGATTGTTTGAGCTGTTCAATAAATTCATTCGTTGCAGCATCATCGTCTGCGTCTGAAGAACGACCAAATTTATGCACCAATGAACACATAAGCCAAGGGGTTGGCTGATTCAGTGTTGCAACCAAATCCACACCACTTTTTGTACGATAAATTTCTTCTTCTACACCAGTAAAGACTTTCTCAATTTGCTCATCCAACTCAGTTCGATCTGTGACAATAAGTACACGGCTATCACTGACATTTTCTCGTATCCATTTAGCTAACCACACCATTGTCAGACTCTTACCTGACCCTTGGGTATGCCAAATAATACCACCCTCTCGTTTGGCAATACGTTGCTTTGCAGCTTCAATACCGAAAAACTGATTATGTCGGCAAGTTTTTTTCACACCCGCATCAAAGACTATAAAATCATGAATGATTTGCAAAAACCGTTGTTTATTACACATTCTACCTAAATGATAATCGAGTTTATGTCCCTCTACGTGATTAAGCTCTTCTTTCCATTCCAGATAATATTTTTCAGGTGTTTCAATCATGCCATAGCGCAATCCTTGTGTGTCATTACCCGCCATCACCAGTTGTATTGTGCTAAAAAAATTACGGATAAAATCTTTTTTTTGATTATCTAAATTTTGTCGAATGCCCTCAGATACATCAACCAATGAACGTTTCAGCTCTAATACACCCAAAGCAATCCCATTGATATATAGCACAATATCTGGGCGTTTTTTATTTTCACCTTTAATATAAACTTCTTCAGCAATTGCAAAATCATTTGCTTCAGGATGATGCCAATCAATGAGCCAAACGGTTTGATTTAGTTCACCAGCACCTTCTTTATCTTTAACCCCATAACGCAATAAGCGATATACATCTTTACTCGCATAATAAAGTTTTTTGCCCTCACCCAATGCAGTTGCAGTATCGAGTTGGCGCATGGTTCTGTTAATCAAGGCATCACTGATACCACGTTTTTTAAGCCAAGCAATTAAAATGTCGTGTTCAATATTTTTATTATCATTTCTATCATGCCAATCGCCTAAATAACGATAGCCTAATTGTTGCTGAAAAAAATGCACCACTCGATTTTGGGTAATGCGTTCACGCTGACCGACTTGGCTCATTTTTTATCCTTATCTAGCGATACAAAACTGTTTTTAAATAATCTTCTGTAAGCTCAAATTCAGGTTCTTTACCTGTTAATGCTTTGGTCAAAGGTACAATTTTTGTTCTTACGCCCATACCACGATAATCAACATAACCATAATCACGCAAGACCTCCATCACAATGGTATTACGAGGCGAACGCTGACCTGCTTTCATTTTTTCTACAGTCATTGAATTGGGTAATGTACCTGGGCTAATAATTTCAAGCCGATTTGAATAAGCAGAAACCTCAATTTCTACAAAACGTGTCCAATCACGGTGAGCCAAAGCATTAATCAATGCTTCACGTACAGCTTCAAGAGGATAAAACCACTGTGTTTCTCGTCTTAACTCTATATTTACTTCAGCCGATTGTTGTGAAATAAATGGCGTCATGGCTTGCATAAAACGTTCAATAATGCCCCCATCGATCAAACGCTTATCTCCATTGCTCATATCCCAGCGACCAACCATTGCACCATCAAGAATTTCATCCAAAGCCGTTTGATAGTCTTTATCATCACCATAGAATGCCATTACTCTTAAACCAGCTTGCTTTAAATAGCGTCGTGGATTTTTACCAAATAAAATCAAACCTGCAATCGTGCAGCAAATATTTCCAGCAGCTTCGGTCAGAAAACCCAATCCAAGTAATCTGGCTTGCCATGCCTCTGTTGATTGTGGGACATCAGGATCACGCAAAATATCTCGAATATAATTCATCAATCGAGCATCATCTAAACAACTCATATCAGTAAGGGGTACAGGCATTACTTCTGTATGTAACATACCACCCAGTTCAAACAGACGCATTTGCTGTTCTCGAGTTGCTAAGCGTGAGGTTGTTCCAACACGGATATAAATTTCTTCTTTACCACTATGTCGCAATACATAAGGCTTAGAAATACCAATCGGAAAACTCACGACAGCAACTGTTTTACCATCATCAAGTTTTACCTCTTCGTAAAAAGGTAAAATCATCGGGTGAATTTTACTTTGAAAAACATTCATCACCCATTCTTCAAGGTCTGGTCTTTGTATCCCACTAATTCTGCCATCATCTTCAACACCAAATAGCACTCGCCCACCTTGAAAGTTGGCCATGGCAACCACTTCTTTGGCAAATTGTTCTGGGCGAATATCATCACGTTTAAATTCAATGCCTGAGTTTTCACCGTTGGCAATGATTTCCAATAATTCTGTTTTTAGCATGATCTACTTCCCAGCCCTAAGTAATCTAATAAAACATGACTCTGCCTGAAACTTTATATCACCCCAAGGCATCATTCTTTGCTTAGGATAAGACATATATAGCCAACGTCGAGCTCGTGTTACTGCCACAAAAGCGTTGTTCTTCTCTTCTTCTAACTCTTTAGCTGTCTTAGCCCGATAGTCAGGAAATACTCCCTCACACATACCAATTAAAAATACAATGTCTTTCTCTAATCCTTTCATGGTATGTACCGTACTTAAAGTTAGAGCGCCATCAATATCATGATCTGAAAGTTGACCGAGAGCCAAGGCATTTCTAAATGCCGTCAATGAATCCCCCAAGCCCTTTCTTTTAAATTTAGTCCATGCACAACTAAACTCATTCAACTCATCAAGGCTCGATTTAACTTCTTCTATTTCATCACTAAGTGCGCTTTGTTGATTTTCTACTGAAGACTTTAAAGCAATATCAAGCTCTTTTATAAATTTAGGTATATTAGGATTTTCAACATCCAAGCCATCAATTGTTAAGAGTAGTTTTGCCAATAATGCACTGCTTTCCCCCTCAATAGTTTCATCAACCTGAACTGCCATATTTGATAAGACATCTACATCCCACTTCTCAGGTTCTACAATACCTAATACTTGACATAACTTTTTACCGTTCACCCAATCTTTAGGATTTAATTTAATTCGGATAGCACAATCCAGTACCTTACCAAAAGTTGTTGATGGTTCAAGTTGTCTCTCACCTTTTCTTAATGAATAAGGTATTCCCTTGTCTTTAAGAATTGCTTCTAATTTGTGAAAGACAAATCTATTCCGCGCAATCACCACCATTTTATTTAAGGATATTTCTCCCTCAATTTCGGCATGACTTTTTAAATCCAAGAGTTTCCTAATCTCATCAACAACGGCATTTGCTTCTGCTTCTTCTGTATCAAAATCTTTAATTTGCACATTACCATCTAAAGCATACTCAACCTCAGTTTGAGAGTTTGGTCTTAATTTATTTGCTGCCCCAATAACAGCTTTAGTACTTCGATAGTTTTCTTTTAGCTCAAATTGTTGAGGATAAAAATCATGGATAAATTCCTCATTGAGATATCGATCTGATGACCCATTGAATCCATAAATCATTTGGTTAGGATCACCTACCATCAGAACACTTTTGATCACATCACCGCACAATACTTTTATAAACTCATATTGAGTCTTATTTAGATCTTGAGCCTCATCTACGCATATATGCTTGTATTTGGAACGATATATTTTTGCAATCCATTCATGTGTCAATAGTATTTTGTGGGCATATATCAAAATGTCATCATAATCAATGCCACCGCTGTTAAGCAATGACTGTTGATAATCCTGAAATTTTTTCCAAATATTATTATTAGGATAGACTGAGGATATACCAGATTCTGTCAGCAATTCCCGTTTGATTTTTGAAAAAATATCCATATATGTTTGAAGTTTTTTTTCTCTGCTTTTCAACTCGTTTGAATCAGAAATATCTAAATACTTATCAACCTCGATTCCATCATCGCGTAGAGATTGCAAAAAGACTTCCATTCTGTCCCGATCTCTATCATAAATATGTAAATCCGTTGGTAATCCAATGGTATGACCATATTTTTCTAAAATACGTTGGGCAACTGAATGAGTTGTAGCAATCCATGCTCTATCTTGTATGTGTTCACTATGAGCCAAACGAGTGTTCATTTCCTCAGCCGCTTTATTGGTAAACGTTAAAGCAATAACACCCTCTTTTTTTGTCGTTTCCAAAATATAACGGATTCGCTCAGTCAAAACTCGAGTTTTACCTGAGCCAGCCGATGCAAGGACTTGAATAGCCCCACCAATAGGTGCTTCAACAATCTGACGCTGAGCTTGGGAAAGATTCATATCAGACTCCAGATTCAATTTCTTTAAAAAGATCAATAATCTTTTGTGGGAATGACTCTTTTGGTAATTTAATCAAATTTCCTGTAATTGCTTTAGCATACTGCGGCTTCTTTAAGTCAATAATTTCAAGGATAGCTCGTTTTCTTCCATCGTCCCCACTAAAATCTCGTAACACATCTTCAAAAATATGCTGCTTACACGTTACACATGGTGGCTTATTTGTCTTAATTCGTTTTAATAGTTCTCCATTTTTTTTCTGAATCCAGTCATCAATTTCCCCCTCTCCGTCAACTTCACGAATAGTTTGCTCTATCAAGTCATTAAACCCTTGGCTAAATAAGTAGCCCTCAAAATCTGTTCCAGTTAGAATAAATATATTAGATGTATTTTCAACGTCGGTATCGCCAAATATTTTGTTATAAGTCTTTTTCAATCCTATAATTGTGTCTACTTCACCATCACTAAATACAAATAATGGAATATTTAGATCTTTTGCTAAAATGAAAAATGGGCGATATTTCGCACCTGAGCCATTGACGCCAACGAAATTAATCCCAAGTGCGAATGGATGCTGTCCAGTATATGCTTCAAATAATTCAGGCAGGGCTTGCTCTTCAGTTTCTCCCTCTGACAACACGATGGCTTTAGAAAATAAAAGTTCACCACGAGAATGAACAACTTCTCTTTTTAGTTTTCTTAGGTCATCACCTTCAAAGTTATCTCTGAGTTGATATACTTCAACTGAATTGCCAGTTTTTCTTAATGACCTAATTTCATGTAATTCTGCCAAACCAGCGATATAAGGTGAATGCGTGCTGATAATTACTTGACCCGTTGTATCAATCAACTGCTTATATAAAGTCCGCTGTGCATTGGGGTGTAAATGTGCTTCGGGTTCTTCTGCTGCCAAGATCGGAAAGAATGGCTCTACCTCGTCCTCATGCTTTTTTACCATTAATTCGGTAAATGCTTTTACTGTTAGCATCGAAGCCCAGCTACGAGTTCCCATGCCATGATATTCCATTGAAAAAGAATCTTTATCAGACTCTCCAAAATGCACACTAAACCGTTTAGAAAGATCACGGATTTTCTTTGGGAAAGGAGTCAGTTCTGTTTGACCAGAACCTGCAAATGATTGATTAAGTTTATCGAGATGCGTTTTCAAACTATTGAGATGGTCACTTTTCATAATAGCTTCTTGATTAACTTTTGCAACCATACGCTCTAATTCAGCTACATCATCTTCTTTGTATTCTACGCTAGATAATACACGACCAATAAAAGAAGTCTTTTCCTTTAGCTCATTATGAATATCTCGCTGGGCATCAATCGAAATAAAAGGTGTCGCTTCCAACCTTTTAGTTAATCTATTTTTAGTATTTACTGGAACATCTTGCCAGCCACTTATAGCCGCCCACACTTCTAAATGAAACCGTTCCACGGTGTAACCACCTTTTACCTTGTCTGGTTTCACTCTAGTGCGAATAGCAACATATTGTTTACCATCGGGTTCTGACTGAATTTTATCCCCAAACTCATTTTGCCATGCCGTAGGAAATTCGTTTACTCTACCACTTTCATTCGTGGCAATAAATCGAACATCAACAGTGATTAACTCCTGACGTTTTTCATCATCGCCGATATGAAAATCTTCATCAGTCAAATAACGAGAATAATCCCCCAATGCTAACTGTAATGCCTTAATTACAGAAGTTTTACCCGCATTGTTTTGCCCCAATAACACGGCCACTCTAGGCAGTGTTATTTCAATATTGGCTATCCCTCGAAATCCACAAATACGAACCACATCAATTTGAATACTCATGTGTTTACAGTTCCTTGTAATAGCCGAGTTTTCCCCGTAAGCAACTCCTGCATCATACCTTGTTTAATCTGACGAGTTTTGACAAGGCGTTTTTCTAATGCCTGAATTTCGCTGTCCATATCGGATAGAATTTTGGCTATAGCGGTTTGTTCCTGTTTAGTTGGTAAAATAATTGGCATATCGGCAATCATTTCACGTCGAACGGAATCTACCGATGATTTCGCAGTCATCGACATAATTCTTTCATAAAAATGATTACTGAAAAAAATATAAAAATAGTAACCATCTAATTTTTCAAAAAAATTATGCATTAAATACACTCTTTGATGAAAATCAAATTTACCATTTATGTAATGGAATATTTTTCCTGTCCCAACACCATCACCAGCCGTTAAAACTGCTTCGCCATCAAAAGAAAAAGAGTTAATCTTTTCTACTTGTTGTGATCGAACAAAAAACGGATATAGCCCATCAGTAACTTTGTCTTGTGTATTTTTATCTCCTGTTGTAATAGATACAACATTACCAATTTTATCTATTTCCCAATCCTCTGGAATTTTTCCTAACTCACTTTGTTTATAGCCTTTTTTTGTACCATCTTCACGCAAAGAAAACTGCGGTAAACGGGTTTTACCTGTTAAAAGTTGCTGCATGGTTGCAGTTTTAATCGCTTGTTTTTTAGCAATCAGTTTTTCTAGTTCGCTGATTAAAGTATCGACATCAGATAATGCTGTGGCGATAAGTGTTTGTTCTTTTAAGCTAGGTTTTGCAACTTTAATTTTTAAACAATTTTGTTTGTTCAATTTTGGTTGAGCAGTACCCGAGTTTAATAAAGAATAGTCTAAGCTTTCTAAAAAGTCAGTTAAATAACCAATATCAAAATCATTTTTTGGCTTCATCACATGTGCGTGATTATTAACCCATATTTTACCTGATACTTTAAATGCAAGAGGTAAGTTTCTGCTTAAAATATTTTCGCCATCTTCACCTAACAAAATTAACTCATCATCAAAAATAAAATCGTTTACATAATCAACAATACCTGATGCACCGTAATATGGATAAATACCACTAATTTTTGCTCTATCTCCAGATTTAACAGGTCTTCTTAATCCATCTAAAAAATCTACTGCATTTTGTAATTCACTGATTTCCCAATCTTCAGGAATCGTCCCTATTTCTGTTTGTTTATAACCTTGTGGTATCTTCTCCTCCCTCATAGTGACCACTCCAAACCCATCGCTTTTAAATGCTGAGCTACTTTATCGCTTAAACTATCAACATTTTTGCTAATTTGTGGCAAAGGTTCTGCATAACGCTCATCCAACTCTTTCACTCGATTAGCAAGTTGTTGTGTGACTCGCTCAATTTCCGCTTTAATATTAGCTTTCAGTGTCGCAAGCCATTTATCCTCGACCACAAGGGTTTTAATCGCTTGCTCATCAAGCTGTGGATATTTTTGAAAAACTGCCAGATCCAAAGCATCCTGTAAGTCTTTGACTGCTTTTTTCAATGTACTTTCTTGCTCAAATAGTTTTTGCACCTGCTTTAACACACTGATTTCTTCAGCATCTTTACTCACTTTTAAACGAGTTTTGACCGTGGCAGCCGTGACTTTATTTTTATCATTCAGTGCATCGACCAATAAGCCCTCATCACCACTATGCTCCTCAATAAAGCTCTCCAACTCTTGGCTAATGCTGTCAAGTTCGGCTTGTTGTGTATCAATCTTATTTTGTTCTACTGCAAAATAACGTGCCACGATCAAAGACGGTGCAATAATTTCAGCTTTGTATTTATCTTTATTGATCACCAGATCAGGACTTTCTTTGAGTTTTTCACCTTTGATGACAAGCAGTTTTTTTAATACTTTGGCAGAGTTCCAACCATCTTGACTCAAAATAAATACATCGTCCTGCATGACGCTATCCCAATAATCCATCAAGATCTGATAAATATCGTATTTACTTAACAATTGCATATCGGCATAACTGTCGAGTAAATCCTCACTGATACGATGAATAATGGCTTTGGGTTGTTCGCCCACTTGAATATTTCCAAGTGCTGCACGTTCACACCAAGCGGTAAATGGCTGCAAACTCTGCTCAGCAAAAGATTTAAATTCAGGGTGATTTAAAATTGTGCTTTTGACTTGCGCCGCCTCAACCAATGACTTTACATAACCCTCTCGATCATCAACAAAAAGCGTTGTGCGAATCGTTGGAAATACTTTCCAATACGCATTTAAGGCTTCGATATCACGCTGTGGAATCCCACCTTGTAAATGAGCCGTTAAATCTTGAATGTCTTCAGCTTCACTGGAATCAATATAACGAGGAATATTCAGGTTATATTCATTATCAGCAATTTCAGCTAAAGTCACCATACGGCTATAACGTGGTAATTCAAGCTGCTTGCTGAATACATCCACCACTTTGTGAATATCTTGACTACGTAAACGGTTTTTATTGCCATCCTTGATAAAGCCCTTGCTGGCATCAATCATGAAAATGCCTGTTCGTGCTTGGGCATTTTCTTTATCCATCACGATAATACAAGCAGGGATTCCCGTACCGTAGAATAAGTTGGCAGGCAAACCAATAATGCCTTTAATATAGCCTTGCTTAATCAGGTTTTCACGAATACGAGCTTCTGCATTACCACGGAACAGCACACCATGCGGTAAAATAACCGCACCTTTACCTGTACTTTTTAAACTTTTAAGAATATGCAATAAAAACGCATAGTCACCATTTTTCTCAGGAGGTACGCCCCACACAAAACGCTCAAATTTATCGTGTTCAGGATTAATCCCACTCGTCCAGTTTTTACTGGAAAATGGCGGATTGGCCACAGCAAAATCAAAGGTTTTAAGTTGCCCGTTGCCATCTTTCCATTGTGGGTCGGCAATTGTATTACCTTGCCAAATTTTAGCGGTCGCATTGTCATGCAAAATCATGTTCATACGAGCCAACGCACTGGTCGCATTGTCCATTTCCTGACCATAAATAGACAAACCTCGAGGAGCTTCATCACTAGCTTTTAATAACAATGAACCTGAACCACAGGTCGGGTCATAAACACTAGCATCTTGTGGTGTATCATGACGAATTCCAATAACTTTTGCTAAAATACGAGAAACTTCAGCAGGCGTGTAAAATTGTCCTTTAGACTTACCCGACTCTGTTGCAAAGTGACGCATTAAATATTCATAAGCGTCACCGAGTAGGTCATCGCCCTCAGCTCGATTTGATGATAAATCCAGCCCCTCAAAAATCCCAATCAGCTTCGACAAACGGTCTTGCATCTCCTTGCCTTTACCAAGCTTGTCTTCATCATTAAAATCAGCAACATCAATCACGCCTTTCAGATCATTTTCTTCTGCCAATAATGCAATGATTTTATTGATCTTATCGCCAATTTCTTTATCACCTTTAAGTTTAAGCATATCGTCAAAACTCGCACCCTCTGGTACGACAATCATGCTATACTGATTACTTTTATATTTATCAGACACATATTTCATAAAAAGCAAGGTCAACACATAATCTTTGTACTGGCTGGCATCCATACCACCACGTAACTCATCACAACTTGCCCATAAGGAAGAATAAAGTTCTGTTTTCTTAATCGCCATGTTTGTTCGTTTCTCTATGTCATTTGTTCAAATAAATGATTAATTGGATAATCTATTCAAAATTTAGAAAATAGTAGTTTAGCTAAACCACTATTTAGGTACCTTAAATCAATATGCCATTTTGCGGCTATCAAAATCGTAAGCTGTCAATAAAGATTCACCCTCAGCAACAACTACTATGCCACCTTTATCTCTCAATTTTTTAGCCGTTCTCAATTTACGCTCTAAATCACCAATGGATTGCTCAATCATTTTACGATTAAGCACCCATCTATCACCTTTTGTCTCGCCAAAATCCAAAGTAAAGTCAATCATATCTTTGGTAATTCCACGTTTGGTCATTCTTTTTTGTGCATGCTGGGTTACTTGCATCATAATTTTCTCCTCAAACTTCACTCAGAATCTGATTAAAAATTTGTTGAGCTTTCTCATACTTAAGCTGTGCCTGAATAAGCTTGTCACTCTCAGCTTTTAAGTCTAGCTTTGTTTCTTCAATCTCAGAGGCAAAATACTCATTACAGTGTAAATTGTATTTATTTTCCTTAATCTGCTGTAATGAGATGGTTTGACTGAGCTGTGAATCAGTCTCAATCCCCATACCCAAATTACGAATTAAAGTGATGTCTTCTAACATCAATGTCGTCTGCGAACGAGTACGCTGACCTAGAGTTCGTGCATCTACAAAACGTACCACTCCATTAGTGTTTTTGGCTTTATTTAAAACTAAAAGCACTGTTTCAATATTGCTATTACTAAGCAATTTTTCAGGCAATTGTATTACGGCTTCAACCCAATCTTTTTCAATTAATTTCTCTCTTAAAGCAGCATCATAGCCACCACGAAACAACCAACCAGGTATAATTTGCAAAAATGCTCGCCCAGTGTCATTTAGCTGATATAAGGCTTGCTGAATCCATAGACTTTCTGAGGCACTCGATGGTATAGATTTTCCCAAATGAATATCTCTAATGTATGCAGTATTTTCTACCAACTGAGACTGTATTCTTAAACCAAATGGTGGTGTACTCGCTACAATATCAACATTATAAGAAGTTTCATTGTGCGTTAAGGTATCTGCAACCTGTAAATCCACATCTATGCTGGACATTTTAAACAATAATGCAGTAATGCCCACAACCGTTTGATTGATATCCCTTAAAATCGCTTTCATAGGGTTCAACCTATTCGCAATCATTCCAATCCCACATGCGCCATCGTAAAGTACAGCATCAGAACAATCACCTATTAAGGACTGGAATAATGCAATCACCGATTCTGAACTGCTGTAAAAAGACCCTAAAGAAGATGGATTAAGACCAACCCATTCTTGTAAAAGACCTACAATCTGCCGCCCAAATTCATCAGTTGAAGTGCATTCACCATAAAAAGTAATAAGAGACCGAAGTATGTCTGAAAATGAATGTGCAGCAGCTTTTAAAACTGGAACATTCACCCAAATTAAATTATGTCTTTGAACAAAATCTTCAAAATATTTCAATATTTCATTTTCACCTGTACTCGATACAGTTTTCACTGCATCAAACTCTGCATATACGCTATAACTCGTTAAACTCAGAATTTCAGGGATTTGATCCACTGATAAAGTTGTTTTAAGTATCTCAAACGTTTTAAATAACTGTTTTTTTACTTCCGCATTAAGATTCATACAGCCTCCTACTCTGCCATTAATTTTTGAATTGCAGCATTTGCAGTAATTTTTTGCTGCATCTGCAATACCTTAAGGCTTTTTAAGGTCTCGATATTCTGTTTAAAGATTTGTGCAATTTTGTTTTGTACTGCTAAATCAGGAACTCTTAAATCAATATCTTTAATTTTTCGAGCAGGAACATTTTTTATTGTTGCACCTGTACTTAAAGAATCTAGTGTTTTTTGACCAAGCTCGCTATTGAGAAATGCAACAATAACTTCTGGTAATACATAGTTCAGGTTAGCCGTTAAAACCAAACAGTTCGGTGAAGCAATTAAGCCTTTGTCAGCATCTTGCTGATTTACAATTGCAGCTCGCATATTTGACCCTCTAGACATCAAAACAATGTCACCAACTTTCAGAACGTTATCATGTAATTTTTCAGCAGAAACATATACATACTTCAACTCCGCATCAACAAAATCTAAATCACCTAATTCAGAAATATTAGCACCATTAACCAAACCTACTTGTGCAAGATTATTTACACCCTCATCAGTGGTTTCAAATTGAGCCACACCAACTTTCACACTCAATACATTATCTAGTTTCATCAAAACTCCAAAATAGTTTTATTAGTACGATTTATTAAAGAAATCATAAAACATCACGCTTAATTCGTCAATAGTTTTATTAGTACTTTTTTAAAAGTAGCAAAAAAATAATGAAAGATACTGTTGTACCTTTCATCACTAGTAGCTAGTTCAAAGCCTGCACTGACTGCTGCAACCCTTTCTTAATATCCTGAACATGGCTTAGGTCATGCACTGGTATCTGGTCTTGTTGCTGGTTGTCCTCTGCATAAAACTCCTCCAGCAAATCTAATCCCTCCTCAGCATTCACCTCAAATCGTGCATTACCATAACCCTGCCGTGCCATTTGATCTAAAGCAGCCTGATTAAAACCACACAACTTACTTTTCTGATCAATTTCTTTAGCTGTTTGAATCGCCTCTTGTAAATGAACTTCATCCCGTAAAGTCAAATCCACGTAATACACAGGTGTACGATAGCTTTGCGCAGTAGATTTGCCTCTCAGCGTGAGTTGTAAAGGTAGGCATGAAAGCAAGCCATTCGATGCTGCATGGTAGTAGTTCAATCTCGCAGCCAAAGTACGGATACTATTAAAGCCTGTGGTTCTAAAGATGAATGTGCCGAGTTCATCCGATTCATCTAAATTGACATGCAAACGCCCATAAGGTTTACAGTTTCCGCCTTGTGCTAATGGGCATAAATCAGGGGATGGACATGGATGTTGTTCTACCCCTTGATTAGTCAGTCGTTGGCAGGTTTCACCATTACCCACACAAACGGGACGTCCTGTCTGACGATCAAATAAACTGTATTCCGCCCGTAGATTCAGTTCAGGATCATTAAAGATCATACGGACTGGAATTGAACGGAGTTTTTGATTGGGTGCTTTAGCTCGAAGTTGTTCATCAAGTGGATGTTTCACCCAACCACTATCCTTATTTTGGATTTGGCTGGTAATGGTGAATTGGTCATCCTTTTCAGGGATGCGCTTGCCATTCTTTTCCACCATTTTACCGATACTGATTCGCCCGAGTATTGGTGGTGTGATTGCTAGACCTTTAATCATGGTGCTTTCCTCTTCTGTTTAAATGAGTTTCAGTGTTTGTTTAAAATGAAAGTGGTATAAAAAAATCCCATGCGCTGTGGCATGGGATTTTTGAGTAGAGCTTGAGGTGCTGCTTGTGAATTGCACTTAGGCTAAAGCGACTTCAATCATCCTTGCTGTATATATTGAAACGTCGTGAACCTTGCTTAGTTTGTGGGAATTGATTGAGATATTCAGGATGTGATTTGAGTAAAGCCTTGCTATCTAAGCTGATCGAATCCTTCGACTTTTTCCATGTCACTGAGCCTACTTTAAAGGTGGCACGTTCAGCCTCCTGCATCTTGGCTTGAAGTTGGTGCTTCAACAGATCGAACTGCTCCTGATGCTTGTCAATTTGGCTCCGAGCTTGAAGCAGTTGCTCAAACTGTTGATTAGCCTGCTCATCCTCAGATAGATCTGTGGTGCTAAGCGGCACATGTTCTGGATAGAGCTGCTGTAAAGCTTTGGCTGCCGATTCACTGGCATCCACTGCTGGCGGAACGTCATTTTCAACACACTCCCAAAACAGCCGTTCTGCCTGAATGATCTGTTCAATCAGGGCTTCATTACGACTGACTTTGTAGATTTTAGTTTCCTGCCCACACAGCAACACACAAATATGTGCCGCTTGTTTACCTGTCACGGCCAGTTGGTGTTGTACCTGACACAACACGTATAACGGCACACCATCTCGCCACAGTTTGGCACCATATTCCCCTGCGGTTTTACATTCTAGGATTTGCACGTCTTCATTGCCCACAACGGCATAATCCAAGTTTGCCAACATAAAGGCTTTGTCAGGATCAGGATGCTGTAACACCGCATTGACCCGACGGACTTTATTATTGGTGTGCATGCTGTAATATTCTGCGACCAAGGGTTCTAGCTGCTTGCCCCAATATAAAGGTGCATGCCCTGAGCTTTCATCATCGATGTTTTGCTGTACCCGTCCTGTTTTAATCATCCACAGTTCTAGCATCGACATATAGGGATTCAAGCCACAGGCGGCTGCGGCATCACTGCTGCCTATTCCCTGCTTGCGCACTTCCAGCCATGCCTGATAGTCCAGTTGTTTGGTGTTGATCAGACGTTTGGCATTTAAGCTGCGTTTTGAACCTGATTGACTTTGTTTAGGCTTGTCATTGGCTATAGTTGGTAAATACTGAGATTGAGACGTTACTGTTGGGTTTATAATCTGATTCATGGGTTTATCCTTCTATCATTGATTTTAAAACGGCATAAAAAAAGCCACATCCGAAGATGTGGCAAAGAGGGATCGTTGATTAGGAGGACACTTGATCGTGCTGATCACATGCCCTGATGATAAAATCTCAAGATTAAATCAAGCTTAAACAGCCAAGTGTAAAGCTTGTTCCAATCCACGTTGTTTCAATGCTGCGCCTGCACCAAACCATGCCGAATCGAGGCGGTGATCAGTACTCATTGCTCGACGTTCATGGTCGACAAACTCGGTGATCGCACAAAGTAGTCCATAGGCGGTGTCTTTGGCTGAAGATAAGTCTGCTCCACGTCCCTGCCCATTAAACATATTCATGACTTTGGTCATGGCACGTCCATTCGGTTCAGTTTTATTGGGCTGTGGATTGGCTTGAGACGCGACATTACGGTAGTACTGAATAATGTTATCCTCCTGTTCCATCGCACTTAGGCTATTGTTGTTAAATACCGCATCAAAATAAGCTGCTGCTTCTTTCTGGGTGACTTTACGTTGGGTAAGTTGTTTCATTTCATACATGTGGTCGTACCATGTTTTCACTGAAATACCGAGTTGATCTTTGACTTTGTCGGCATCAAACTTGGTACTGTGCGGTACTTTGACCACGCCTGCATTGGAACTCTGCCCTCGTAAGGCAATCGCTAAGGTGTTGTTGCACACCACACGGATATTGGTGAATTGTGCTGTGGTCGCCAACGTACCGTCACATGCGGTTGCTAGCAGAATATAGCCATTGCTGACATCCCCACCTTTCAATTCTGCAGTTTGTCCTGTACGTGCCAAAGCCCAGAACTTTTTCCCACCTTTTAGGACACCTGCGGTTTCCAGTTCAAAGCCTGATTGCTCAGTCAGATCACGGTAGAACTCCAGAATTTCCATCGGTTGGACTTCTTGATAACGCTGACTCACCACCGATAAAGGGGCATGCGTATCTGAACGATACAGTACCCGTTGTTCTTCATACGGCATGATGATGCTTTGTCCACGCGCGTTTTGAGCCATGTAGCTGACATTGGATGATTCAATACGCCAATCCATACCTGCTTGCTTGGCCCAGACTTCAATTGGTTGGTTTTGCGTGAGTTGATTACCCAAGCCATGCCAGGGGGTTTCACCGACATAAGCCATTTGTTCAATTTGATGTGCCATTTTGATTATTCCTCAAATAAAAGTGAAAGATGTAAAGATGCAGAAATGTGCTGTAAGGGTTTAAAAAATCCATCTATTCAAAGATGTAACCGTGTAAAGTCAGAGATGCGATTACGGCACCCATGCAAACGTTTGTTGGCAATCCAAACAGAGATACTGCTCGGCATTGCTGTAATATTTTTCATAGCAGTACTGACTGACAATAACCAATACACCACCCACCACAACACCGATGGCTGCGCCTGTAAAAGGCGGGAATCCTGCCTTTTTGGCAAGCTGCATGCCGAACAGCGCCATCTGTGTCGGTGAAATACAGCGTTGCAGTTGTTCGAAATAGTTGGCGTTTGCATGACTTGAATCAGTCTGTCTGACATAGGTGGATTGACAATAGGGGCATTGAATTAAGGACATTGAATATTCCTTGTTAAATGAATTGGGTACGAAAAGCTGAATTGAGGGCATAAAAAAACCGTGCCCATGGAGGACACGGTTTGATTTAAATTTTACTTTGTCGAGGAGAGTCGCTATTGAAAGCTATAGCTTGCAGTGCCTTTATCTGTTTCGACATCAACCTGCACCACATTACTGTAGCTACAGTCTGTTAATTTTAGTCTTAAACGTTGCCCCATCTTAAAATGCTGCGGATATTCCAACGATCGACGATAGCCTTCATAACGACATTGTCCATGATTGACAGAAACATGGCTGACATCGATAGGCTCTGCAATATTGGAACGGATGGTCAATACCGTAGCGGATTGATTTTGGGCATACCAGTTACTGGTATCAATTACATCGAGTTCGACCGTAAACGTGTTTGGATCAAGACCTGCATTACAGCCACTCAACATGATGCCTGTCGTTGTAGTCACTGCGAAGAGTAAGGGTTTTAAAAGTTGCTTCATCAAGTTCATCCTTAGCAGTAGTTATAGCTCACGCCATAATCGCCTGTATTTAAATCAATGCTGGCCAAATGGATTTCACAGTCTGTGCCGTTATCAAATTTATAAACGTAGTAGCGATTACCCGCTTGCTCCGACTCCAGTGCGCCATGTTCTTGTAAGCTAAAGTCTTGCACTGATTTGCCTGTATCTTTTACGGCTTTGGCAAAGATATAGCCTTGATACTTGTCTATATTGTCCTGCTCAAATTCAGGCAGTTCATCATAAGGCAGCATCGACAGTAAGGTATCCGCCGCCTTAAGGTTTTGATCAAACTCAAAACTCAGCAATTCAGGTTCATGATCTGATGAACTCAGACTTTTGCTTCCCGTGGTCAATTCTTTGACATCGATGCCATCCACTTCTGCTGCTGCAATCTCAGTGGATACTGCTTCTGAATTGGCAGATTCTAAAGGTTGTGCAGAGCTGACCTCAGAAGTACTGGCTGGAACCATTTTTTCAGTTGCGTGTTTAGGGCTAAAGAAATAGAAGCCTGCGATGCTGATCAAGGTCAGGGCTAAGATTGCCGCCAAGCCCAATATGGTTTTTTGGTTCATTTGAATGTTCCCCTCATTTAGTTGGGCACAGTGACTTGACCATTCTGCGCATTAAAGTGAACAAAGCGTGGACAACCACCTTGAAAGTTCACCGTAAAATTACGCCAACCACGGTTGCCAGGATTGGTTTTATAAAGACATTGATAAACCCCACCGCCTGTATGACGTGCTTGAACAAGGTAGGATTCACTGGCTTGTGCAAACCAGCCTGCCTGCGCCAATGATGCGCCTGCAAGTAGTGATGAAATCAGGGTCGTTTTTAGGAAAGTTTTAAACATCATCATTTTCTCTTTTTTATAGGCATCACTGGTCTTGGTCTTAATCAGACACAGTGTTCCCCATGTCATAAATGTTGGAATGAATATCTATGTTTTTTGAAGTGTTATAGACGATAAAGCACACAAATCTACGTCCCTCAAAACAGCATGAGAGATTCATCTTCATATCGGTAATATGTACTTGAAAAAGTTTTATTCTTAGAAAGTCATGGACACAGCTATGCATTGACTGCACGGCATCAGGTCTAATCACCCAACGGCACAAACATGAAAAAAGAGAAATGTAAAAGACGGTATTGATGTAAGCGCATGGCGTACTCCTTAGGTAATAGAGCTCAACCACAACCACTGTCAATTGATGGTGGCAGAACGAGAAAGGGTTGACAGACTGAACCTAAGAATCAGCACGCCCGAAGGCGTCCCTCCCCCGTCCTACCGCAACGCAGGAGGGACGAACGAGTTCGCCACCAAAAAATTACTTTTTGATGTTCTTAGGTAAGGGTCTGTCAAAACCCGCTGACGATGTAGGTCAGCAGACTAAGGATAATCTGCACGCTGTAGAGCGTCAAGCAAGCTAAATAAATGGGGAGTGAAAATATTTATAATAAAAAATGTTTGAATAAGAATTTAGTTAGATTTAAATACAGCTTATTAAACTATATTCCTTAATCTTCCAAATACCACCAAAAGAAATCAATCCAATCCAAAATTTGATGAGGGGTAGGTTGAGGGGTAAAACTACAGACAAAAAATAATCCCTTGTAAAAACAAGGGCTTATTTAGATATTTGGCGGAAGCGGTGAGATTCGAACTCACGGAGGACTCACACCCTCGTCGGTTTTCAAGACCGGTGCATTAAACCGCTCTGCCACGCTTCCATGGGCGCTATCATATAAATAAAAATATTTTTTGGCAAATATTTTTCATCTCACGGCCTTCAAAAAGCCACTATTCAGCTAAAAAATGTTCAATCTCAATAAGATATTAACTTTACAGCCTGCATATCCCGGAAAAATGAGCGATAACTCTGGCATCTTTTAGAAATTAATTTAAAAAAGGCATAAAAAAACCCCGACTTAGTCAGGGTTTTTTGAATTTGGCGGAAGCGGTGAGATTCGAACTCACGGAGGACTCACACCCTCGTCGGTTTTCAAGACCGGTGCATTAAACCGCTCTGCCACGCTTCCATGGGCGACATCATATAAACATTCAATCTACTTGGCAAATACTTTTCTTCAAAAATCACACCAAGTGGCTAAAATTAAAACAAAATCTTTTAGTTCTCTGAACTTTCAGGTCTGTCATAACGAATTGAATTGACATACCAGTGTTTTTTTCCAGTTGGCGTCAACACTTCAATTTCATCATCGACTTGTTTGGACAGTAAAGCACGTGCCATCGGCGAGTCGATAGAGATGTGCTGCGGGTGATGATCATAAATTTCATCTACTCCGACGATGCGTAAGGTTTTTTGTTCCCCTGCGTCATTTTCAATTTCGACCCAAGCGCCAAAATAAATCTTGCCAGCCTGCTCTTCAGAAAAGTCGATAATACGAAGTTCTTCGAGGCGTTTTCCCAAGTAGCGAACCCGTCGATCAATCTTACGTAAGATCTGTTTGTTGTACTGATAATCCGCGTTTTCACTACGATCACCAAGGCTCGCCGCCCAGTTTACTTTCTTGGTAATTTCAGGGCGTTCTTCATGCCAAAGCTGCTTTAATTCCGCCACCAATTTGTCGTGACCTGCACGTGTAATTAAGTTTGATTTCATGATGAATGCCGTCTAAATCTGCTTATTGATTTACAACAAAGGATTATTTTATCCCTTATTTCTCCACAACAGAAGTTTATAAAATAAATTCCTGAATTAAATTAAATCGTTATGTTACATTTTTCTAAAAAATACTGCACAAAATTTGACACTTTTAAAATTGCTATATATTATGCGCACATCTTAAATTAGTTGCCTATTTTTTAATCTATGTAGTTTTTCTACATAATCTTCTTAATCCCATGTCATTTTGAATGACGTCATGAATGCCCAACCTCTTATTGAATTTAGACAACTTGAACTCGTTTTAAGGCATGTTTTTGCCTTTGCGTTCTAGGGCATAAATTACTTGTAGCGGAGACAACATGCACAGTAGTTCAACTTCTGGATCGAGGCTTTGCCTTAATTCATTAACTTTCTCTCTCCCGTTGAAAGCCCTTGCTTTAAGTACTTTGTTAATTCCATTTCATAGTATTAATGCAAGTAAGACCTACCAGTATGATAACGTCGTCAATCATAATAAATTGACTGTCGTTTCAGTGGAAAACCCAACGACCGTTTTTAAAGATGGTCAGCATTTGCATGGTTTTGGTTATGACCTTGCACGTAACTATGCAGACAGCTTAAATGTAAAGCTAGACTTCAAAACCGTCCCCGATAACGCTACAGCACTGAAATGGGTAGCACAGGGCAAAGCAAATTTTGCAATGACGACGGCAAGTGTTCAAACGATTGAACAAAAAAGTCTCGCAACCTTTTCTGCAACTTGTGGTGATTTAAACGTTTTACGTAAAAATGGCCTCAATACTGAACTGAACTGGGTGTTTAAACATGCGAATGATCCATTAACGCAAACGGCGAGCGGATTTGTCTGCCGTGGTAAACAATCTGGTTCAATTGGTCAATTGGCCTCTTTTTACAACCGTAATGTCGTGAAGCCTGAAAACTGGAATACGATTCAACGCGATTTGCGTCAGCGTATGCCAATCTATAAGGCCAGTTTTAAAAGCACAGCGCAAAAGTACGATTTAGATTGGCACTTATTGGCAGCGATTGGTTATCAAGAGTCTTATCTTAAACCGAACTCTGTTTCTCCCACGGGTGTTCGTGGTTTGATGATGTTGACCAATAGCACAGCCAAAGCCATGGGTGTGAGTAACCGTACCGATCCAGCGCAAAGCATTCAAGGTGGTGCCAAGTACTACGACCAAATGCTGAGTCGCTATGATGATATCCCCTTTCCTGACCGGAACTGGTATGCACTGGTTGCGTACAATATGGGACCGGGTGCGGTGAATCAGATTCAAAAACGCATTCAGGCACAAGGTCAAGACCCAAATAACTGGCTCAATTTGTATGCTTACTTACAACAGAACCAAGCGAAGAATGGCCGTTACCGTCAAGCACTACAGTATGTGACACGTATCCGTGCTTATCTTGAGCACATTAAAACCACGCCGCAGCTGGTCAATATCTAAAAGATCATCTCTATCGGCATAAAAAAAAGCTTACCTATAAAGGTAAGCTTTTTTTTATTTCAGAACACTTAAGCTGTTTGCTCAAGCACTTTCTTAAATAAATCTTTTTGCTCTTGGCTTGGTTTCGCTGTTTGCAATGCCATCAACTGTGACATATCGCCTTGAACTTTTATTTTACCCGTCATGAACGCTTGCATTGCTGCAGCCATATCAAACTCAAGGAACACTTTACGTAGTGTTTCAGCATCCATGTTCAAGGTTGTTTTCGCGTTTGAAGACAAGCCTTTTTTAATTGCGCCACCATCTAAAGATAATTCGGTATTACCCGCATTGTCAGCAACAACTAAGTTAATTGCAAGATTCGCAAGTGCTGGCGGCAGGTTCAAATTCCCCGCTTGAGCAGTTAATGTTTCTACAGTTGAAAACCAATCATCAGTTAAAAAAGCAGGCATGATGTTTCCTCAATTCTTTGTTCGTTGTGTGCTGCCTATCCAGACGGCATCATTGTGAAGCTAAATACGCTCGCAGATTGTTATAGCATGTATATCCTACATGTGCCTAAAGTTTTTTGTACGTACCGTTCATATTTTATATTTCTTATACAAAGTTTATCAAAATCATCCACATAAAAAAAACACCAATCATTGATTGGTGTTTTGCATTGGCCTAACTGACAAAATTAGTCTGCTGCAAAGCCAAGATTAACCATGTTAATACGTTTGTTCTCCGGTTCATCTTCTGTTGAACAACTTTCACCTTTAAAGTCGAATTCACGTTCGCTATCTAACGCTTCAAAGTCGAATAGCTCACGATCCGCCAGCTGCGATGGTGACACATTTTGCAAGGCACCAAAAATACTGTGTAGACGCTTTGGATGTGCTTTATCCCACTCACGCAACATGTCATTTAACATGGCACGTTGCAGATTTTCCTGAGAACCACACAAGTTACACGGAATAATCGGGAACTGACGCATTTCCGCATATTTAATGATGTCTTTTTCTTCCACATAAGCCAGTGGGCGAATCAAGATGTTCTTTTTATCTGACGATAACAATTTAGGAGGCATCGCCTTTAAGCTGCCGCCATGAAATAAGTTCAAGAAGAAAGTCGCCAAGATATCATCACGGTGATGGCCCAACGCCACTTTGGTCGCGCCAATTTCTTGCGCAAAGCCGTATAAAGAGCCACGGCGTAAGCGTGAACAAACTGCACAGTAAGTTTTGCCTTCAGGCGTTAAACGTTTGGTGATGCTGTAGGTGTCTTTTTCTAAGATATAGTAGGGAATATTATTCTCTTCTAAATAACGTGGTAATACGTCCTCAGGGAAGCCGGGTTGCTTCTGGTCCAAATTCACAGCCACCACATCAAAATTGATCGGTGCAATGCGTTTAAACTGCAACATAATATCGAGCAAGGTATAACTGTCCTTACCACCGGAAATGCAGACCATCACTTTATCGCCTTCTTCAATCATTTTAAAATCGCGAATAGCATGACCCACCTGACGGCGTAACTTTTTCAACAAACGATAATACGCAGAGCTAGTGGGTAGTTCTGGTTTAAAATTAAATCCCTGATTGGACTCAACTGGCGAGAACATAGACGAGTTAAACCTAAAAAAAAATACCGCGCAATTTTATCCGATTCACAGCCATCTCGCACCTAAAGAATGTAAATTCTCATGAATTGTCATTGCTGTCATATTCATGTATTGAAATCGGTTTAACTTTGAACGATTGCGTTCATATTTTAGCTGAACTGCTTATGTTTTGGACTTTTCCACATTTTTCCACAAAAGCTGGGGATAACTTTGTGGATTCTAATCGACTTGACAGGGTGTTCCCCCCACTCTTTAAGGCTTCTATTTAAATTGATCATTTTTTGATCAATTTATTTACTATTAAATTTCAATAACTTAACCCAGTCAAGCAATCCTCATTAAAAATAAATTAATTATTTTTTTTGATTACTTGCTCAACAATTTGACTTGATTTTTACAAAGACATGGATTTTTGAACTTAAAATAGTTTCAGACGGTTCTTTTTTTGCTAAACTCATTTCTAGTCACTGAAATCGATTTTTTTACGATTAATAATAGATAATGAAAAATAAGCTGCTTTTGAGTCGTTTTTACGTTTTGGGGTGTATGACGATTTCGTTCATGGCACTAGATTGTCACGCGGGTCAAACCATCTACCAATTGAGAGATTCCAACGGAACGACCTTGTTAACCAATAAACAAAGTCGTTATAGCAACTTAAAAGTCGAAAAGAAAACTTATTATCCAGACAGTAATATCCATAGTTATAGTAACTGGGGGGCTTCTGAATCTTCCGTGTTGCCCAGTTATAGTCGTAACAAAAATGCTTTTGACCACATTATTCGCCAAGCGGCTCAAACCCATGGCGTTTCTGAAGGCTTAATTAAAGCGGTTATGCATACCGAATCAGGCTTTAATGTCAACGCACGCTCACCTGTTGGGGCTCAGGGGCTTATGCAACTCATGCCTGCGACAGCACGGCGCTTTAATGTCTCTAATGCATATGATCCACAGCAGAACATAAATGCAGGTGCCAAGTATTTGGCTTGGCTGATGAAACGCTTTAACGGCAACACCAGTCTTGCGCTTGCAGGCTACAATGCTGGCGAAGGCAATGTACAAAAGTACGGCGGTATTCCACCCTTCCGTGAAACTCAAGACTATGTTCGCCGGGTGAGTAGCCGTTATAGCAATTTATATGCAGGGGGGATCAACATTTCTCCAGGCTCAAATAGCACACCGGCCAATGCTCAAGTCATTGCACAATCTGCACATTACGATGCAGACTCTTCTCCAAGCACGCAACTCAGTGTGAGTCGTAGCGCACCTTCACGTCAAATTATCCTCGCAGCCGATGGCAGTTTTACTGATGCGCCGGGTTCCTATGCCACAGCCAATGCAACCGCCTCTGCCCGCATTCAAATTTCAGAATAATTTTTATAGCAGTTTTATTATTTTTTCTTGAATTTTGAAGAGTTTCACCTCATATTGAGATCAATGATTTTCGATTTATAAATCAGATTATTTTTTTATTATAAGAGGATTTTCTCAATGATGCGGATTGGTTTGTTCTTGCTAACCAACCTCGCGGTACTGGTTGTAGCTGGCATTATCTTGTCACTCTTCGGTGTCGGTAGTTACCATGGCGCGGGTGGCTTAAATCTAGGTAACCTACTGGTTATCTGTTTTGTCTTTGGTATGGTTGGCTCAATGATTTCTCTATTCATGTCAAAATGGATGGCGAAAAAAACAACTGGTACAGAGTTAATTGACCCAAATGCCCCGCGCAACCAAGCTGAAGCATGGTTGTTACAAGAAGTCGCTCAATTGGCGCAACGTTCTGGTATTAAAATGCCAGAAGTCGGTATTTTCCCGTCTTACCAATCTAATGCTTTTGCTACAGGTTGGAACAAGAACGATGCATTAGTTGCAGTTTCTACCGGCTTACTTGAGCGTATGAATAAAGACGAGCTTCGTGCAGTTTTGGCTCACGAAATTGGTCACGTCGCCAATGGTGACATGGTGACTTTGGCGCTCGTTCAAGGTGTAGTGAACGCCTTTGTGATGTTCTTTGCACGTGTCGCAGGTGATTTTATTGACCGTAATGTTTTTGGTCGTGAAGACGGTGAAGCACCAGGTTTAGCTTATTTTGCCATTACCATCGTACTTGATATTGTCTTTGGTATTTTAGCTTCTGCAATCGTGATGTGGTTCTCCCGCTACCGCGAATATCGTGCAGATGAAGCAGGCGCGCGTCTTGCAGGCAAACAAGCAATGATTTCAGCCTTGTTACGCTTACAAGCGGAGTCACAACTTCCAGATGCGATGCCTAAAGAAATGAAAGCATTTGCAATCGCGGCAGGTCAAGAACAAGGCTTTAGTTTAGCCGCATTGTTCCAAACCCACCCGACGATTGAACAACGTGTTGCTGCTTTACAACAGCTCGATTGTCCATAAATAATTCGTTCACAAGATTTTAAAAAGCCTCCACTTGGAGGCTTTTTTGTGACTCGGCATAACAGAACATTTTTATTCAATCGTCACTTGGATACAGCGTAATAAACTGCCATTTGGGTCAATGATGCAAAACTGGCGGATCTCGTCAAAATCCTGAATATCGGTCATACGAGCTCTTTCCCACAACGACCAATTCACTTTAGACCAGTATTCATAATAGGGTTGAATCTCCGCTACGCGAATACAGGCACTATGCCATGAACTATTTGGGTCTAAATGCGGATGATGGAAAAATTCCAGTGTCATTTCGCCCAAACGCAGAATCATCCACTCTGCGGACTGATAAACCAGATTAAAGCCCAAGCCTTGGTAAAATGAAGCGGTGCGCGCTAAATCAATCGATGGCAAATTTGCCGTAATCTGACCTTCAAATTTCATGAGTGGCTATCCTAAGTTTAGTCCCTGTAACCAATGCCACATCACACTACCACCCCACCACAATAAGCCCATAAAACACACCAAAAAGATCAGGCCAAACAAATCGGGGATGTGTAGCCAAAGCCATGCCACTACTGGGTTTCGCCAAAATGCGGACTGTTGCTGTTTCTTTTCCAATTTTTCATGGAGAAAAGGATGAGTCACATGATGCTCTGAATGGATTTGGTATTCTTCCCGAATATGGTCATGAACCACATCCAGTGCTTTACGACTCGGACGTATAAAAATATCAAACAGTGTCCCTAGAACAGGGATAAAACCGACGACGGCATCAATCATAGCCAGCTTCAATACTGGACTCAATTTCTCTTGCGGTACACCAATTTGCTTGGCTTTATAAATGGCATAACACGTTAGGGCAAAACCTGCGATATCCCCAGCAATCGGAACAGTACTCAACGCAGCATCTGCACCGACCCCCTGCTTGGTGAACGGGATACGCACCACAGAATCCATCATATTGGCATATTTGGCCAAATCACGCTCTAAACGAATGACATCTTGCTGGCTCATTTTTTTTTGTTCTAAGGGTTCAGGCATGTTGTTACTGACCTCCATCATTTCAACCACATTAACATCATAAAACCACTGAATTATGCTGCTTTTCATGACTTTTTTCTGTGCTAACTTTGTGCTGAAACAATAGCTTATAAGCTTAAGACAAGGTCAGAATTTGCGATGCAATCAGCAGATATACCACCACGCCTGACGCATCACAAATTGAGGTGACCAAAGGTGCGGATGCACTGGCGGGGTCGAGTTTCATGCGGTTTAAGATAAACGGCAGACTCATACCAATCAAACAACCCATCAACACAATGCCCATCATACTCAGTGCCAATACTACAGCGACCAGAATATCCCCACGGAAATAGCCCAAAATGGAAACAGCTGTTGCCATAGTTCCGCCTAGACACAGCGCAACCAGACTTTCACGCCCTAGCAAATAAAACCAGTCTTTAAAATGTACGTCGCCAGTTGCCAGTGCACGTACCATTAAAGTGGCGGACTGTGACCCCGCATTTCCCCCACTTCCCACCAGTAAAGGAAGGAAAAATACCAAAACGATATGTGCCGCAATCAAGTCTTCAAAGTGTGCAATTCCTAGTCCCGAGAGTAAACTACCAAAAACCAGAAACACCAACCAAAACACCCGCTTCTGATACAGTAATAGGATTGGAGCCGTTTTAATACTCATCTGCGGACTGGCCGCAACCGCACTACTTTTTAGAATATCTTCTGTGGTTTCTTGTTGCACCACATCCATTGCATCGTCATAAGTCACAATCCCCAATAGACGCTGCTGCTCATCGACAATGGGCAAAGCCATAAAATCATAATGAGCCAGTTTCTGTGCAATACTTTCCTGATCCTCACTGACTAAACCCGTAATGACATGACTGGTCATAACCTGTCCAATCAATTGCTCAGGCGGAGACTGAATAATTTGCCGCAGCGAAATCACCCCGTGTAAATAACGCGAGGCATCGGTCACATAGATGAGATATAAAGTTTCACTTTCCGCTGCATGCTGTCGTATATGTTGAATCGACTGTTGCATGGTCATTTCGGCATGTACCGTAATGACTTCAGTGCTCATAATTGCACCCGCAGACTCAGCTGGATAGTGCATTAAATCATTCAGCTGGGCTTGAACATGCGCATCTAGCTGCGGAAAAATCTGACCTTGAACCTCTTGTGCCAAGCTTTGAAATAAATCAGTACGGTCATCCGAATGCATATGAGCCAGTAGCTTCACCAGCAAAGCCTGAGGCAATTGCGCTGCTAGCTGCTGCTGCTCGGTTAATGCTAAAAACTCAAAGACATAACTGGCTTGGGGTAATTGTTCCAATAGCCGAATTTGATCATTTATAGGCAGGCCCATTAAAATATCAGCCAAATCCGCAGTGCTGTACTGTTTCAAACTTTGGATAAAAGCATGGTTATCGGGCTGATTTAATTGCTCTTGGAAATCTTGCTGTGAAAATGACGGATTTGGCATACACCACTCAAATATTGTTTTTCTTTATCTGTCCGAGTATAGCAAAGGATCTTTAAATGTCAGGCCTTTCGGCCTACATGGCTTAAAGATTCGCTTTGCTTATTCATACTGCACACGAATGATTCAGATTCGATCTTAGACTTTGTCCTGAGGTGTTCGTCCATGAAACACACGGCGAACCAAGACATACATTAAAGGAATAAACAGCAACACCAATACTGTGCCAAAAATCACGCCACCGAGTACACTCACCCCAATTTCCTGACGACTTGCTGCCCCTGCCCCAAAGGCAAAGACCAGAGGTGTGACACCCGCGCCAAAAGCCAAAGACGTCATTAAAATCGGGCGTAACCGTAAGCTTGCTCCTTCCAACGCTGCTTCAATTGCGGTCTGGCCTTTTTGCTGCGCCAATGAAGCAAATTCCACAATTAAAATCGCATTTTTACAGGACAAACCAATCGTGGTCAGCAAGGCAATTTGAAAGTAAATATCATTCGGAAAACCCGTCAAATAACTGAACAGAATATTGCCACCGATACCGAGTGGAATCGCACTCATGACGGCTGTTGGAATACTCCAACTTTCATAAAGTGCAGCAAGGCATAAAAAGATAAAGCCTATGGAGACCAAATACAGCAGCAATGCTTGGTTATTGGACTTGTTTTCCTCGAACGATAACCCGCTCCATGCTAGATCAATACCATCATGCCCTCGTACCATGTTTTGTACGTCTTGCATGGCTTGTCCAGAACTAACATTTTGTACTGTATCCGCCTCCATTTCTAGTGCGGTATAGCCCATAAAGCGATTCACTACCTCAGGGCCTCCACTCCAAGATACTTGAGCAAAATTTGTAAAAGGAATCATTTGGTTCAGATCATTACGTACGGTCCATGCTTGAAGATCATCAGGTTTTGAACGAAACTCGGCATCCCCTTGCATGATTACCCGTTTAATCCGACCACGGTCAATAAAGTCATTGATATAACTTCCTCCCCAAGCACTGGATAAGGTGCTATTAATGGCGGTCTGACTCAGTCCATTGGCCAAAGCTTGTTTTTGGTTTACATCCACTTTGAGCTCGGCTTTATCTGGGTTAGAACGTTTATCTAAATTGCTAAAACTAGAGTACTGCTTGGATGCTTCCTGCAAAGTTTTAAACTGTGCTTCTAAATAGGCACGACCTTCGCCATTGATATCACGTATCCAAAACTCCATGCCGTCGGTTTGTCCTAAGCCACTGACTGAGGACGGCATATTTACATTAATTTGCGCATTTCGATGTGACCTAAAATGAGCAATTGCCCGTTCTCGAATCACCTGTGCAGAGTTCTCTTTCCCCTTACGTTCATCCCAATGTTTCAGCGCAATAAAACCTTGACCTAAATTTTGTCCTGTTCCTGAAAAATTACGCCCATAGCGGATCATCACTAAATCGATATTGGCCTGCTCTTTATCTAAAAAGTATTGGCGAATTTCTTCTCCCACCACACGGCTTTGACTCATTGGTGCACCATCGGCCAGTTTAAACTGAACACTTAAAATACCCTGATCTTCACTGGGAATAAAACTGGTCGGTAATGCCCGATAAAACAATGCAAAGACGGCAATTAACGCTACAAAAACCACCAGCATGATTTTACTGTGCTGAATGGTCTGCGTACTCAGTTTTAAATAACGCTGCTTTAGCTGATCTAACTTCAGATTAAACCAAGTTGCCCATCGTGCCGATTTATCATTGGGTTTTAAAATTAAGGCACATAGTGCAGGTGTCAGAATCAGTGCAACCAGCAGCGATAGCGCCATGGCAGCAACTAAGGTCATTGAAAACTGACGGTAGATCACTCCTGTCGAACCACCGAAAAATGCCATGGGAATAAACACTGCGGTTAACACCAACGTAATCCCAATCAATGCCCCACTGATTTCCTGCATTGATGCAATCGAAGCTTGTTGAGCACTCATCTGCTGTTCATGCATCAGCCGTTCAACGTTTTCCACCACCACAATCGCATCATCCACCAAAAGCCCAATGGCTAAGACCAATGCAAATAAGGTTAAGGTGTTGATACTCATCCCGAGCACATACAGAATGGCCAGCGTGCCTAAAATTACAACAGGTACTGTGATGGTCGGAATCAGCGTTGCACGCCAATTTTGCAAAAAGACAAACATGACCACAATCACCAAAAGCACTGCTTCAAACAGTGTTTTGACCACTTCCTTAATCGACTCTTGCACAAAAGGCGTGTTATCACGTGGATAAACAATTTGATAGCCTTCAGGAAGTTTAGAGGACAAACGGCTGACTTCTTGTTTGATCAATGCCGAAGTTGCTAATGCATTAGCTCCTGAAGACAATGAAATACCCATCCCCGCTGAAGGAAAGCCATTGATGGTATTAAATGACTGATAATTTTCCGCGCCTAGTTCCACCCGTGCGACGTCTTTTAAATAAATAAAACTGCCATCGCGGGTCGATTTAACAATGATGTTTTCGAATTCTTCAACGGTTTTTAGACGTGTACCGGAGGTGACTTTGGCATTTAAATATTGGTCTGACAGGCTGGGTAACTCGCCAATTGCCCCTGCGGCCACTTGCGTATTTTGCGCTTCAACCGATGCACGTATATCGCTTGGCATCAGTCCATATTGACGCAATTTGTGCGGATTCAGCCATAAGCGCATGGCATACTGCGCGCCAAAGACATCAACCTCACCAACTCCATCAATACGGGCTAAATCTTGCTCCAAATGCGTCATCATATAATCAGAGAGTGCAATATTGCTGCTTTTGCCTGTTTGGTCATATAGGCCTATCACCATATGCGTATCACCAAGCGATTTATAGACATTGACCCCTTGACGCTGTACATCTTCTGGTAAACGGTTAATCACCCCATTGATGGCATTTTGAACTTGCACCTGAGCGGTATCTGGGTCAGTTCCATTCTCAAAACTAATGCTGATTCGACTACGGCCATTCGAGTCACTGCTCGAACTAAAATACAGTAAATGATCAATCCCTTTAATTTGCTGTTCCAAAACCTGAGTAACGCTCTCCTCCGCCGTCTCTGCCGACGCGCCTGTATATGTTGCACTCACCGTAATTCGCGGAGGTGCAATATCTGGGTAGCGCTCTACAGGCAACTGAAAGGTGGCAAATAAACCAAATGCCATCACGATAATCGCCAGCACACCAGCAAAAATTGGACGATGAATAAAAAATTTAGACAGCATGGGTCTGCGGTACTCTTGGGTCTGAGGCTAGATCTAGAAACTGGGCATCACTTTATGCTTGATCTTCTATGACGAATCATTAAAAAACAAGACTTAACAACATGAAATAGAACATTAGAGCTAAATATGAAGAAACTATGAAGAAAGCTTTTTGACCAATTGATGACATCCTGTAATTTTTCGCAATTTGTCATTGATCTGAGATATTAAAATTGAACACTGAGTCCGCAACACCACAATAAAATGTTGAGGAACACATGTTAAAAAGAACATTATTGAGTTTTATTTTTTTAGGCTTATTGGGCTGTCATCATGATGAGAAAGACAATGCAACATCCCAGCCACCATCAAACAACGCCGAATACATTGAGCCTAAATTGCTTATTATTGGACATCGCGGCGCCAGCGCACTACGCCCTGAACACACCTTAGCCGCTTATCAAAAAGCGATTGATGATGGTGCGGATTTTATTGAGCCTGATTTGGTGCCAACTCTAGACGGTTATTTAGTCGCTCGCCATGAAAATGAAATCGGAGGAACCACCAATGTCAGCAGCTTACCGCAGTTTGCAGAACGGAAGACCAGTAAAGTCGTTGATGGTGTGACTTACACAGGTTGGTTTACTGAAGACTTTACTTTAAACGAGCTGAAGCAACTGAAGGCACGAGAACGTATTCCAGAGATTCGTCCAGCAAATGCCCAATATAATGATCAATTTGATCTTCCAACTTTAGATGAAATTATTGAACTCGTAGATGCGCACTATAAAAAGACAGGAAAAATTGTGGGCCTGTATATCGAAACCAAACATCCCAGCTATTTCCAAGGTCTCAATTTGGCCATGGAGCAACGCCTATTATCCACGCTGGCCAAACACACCTATAGTCGTGACATTGCACCGGTCTATATTCAGTCGTTTGAAGTCAGCAACTTAAAACAAATGCGTCAGCAGTTAGATCAATTAAAATCGATTCGACATGCCAAAATTATTCAACTCTATGGTGGCAAGTCCGAACAACCTGCCGATGCTGTGCTTGCCAAATCAACACTCCGCTATAGTGATATGGCAACACCTCAAGGACTGAAAGACGTCGCAAGCTATGCGCATGGTGTCGGACCAAGTAAAACCTATATCGTGCCGAATACTCAGCCAGCGACCCCGACCAGTTTTGTGAACGATGCACACGCAGTGGGCTTAAAAGTACATCCTTATACCCTACGCCCTGAAAACAATTTCTTACCAGACTATTTAGACTGTAGCGCGATTGCCTCTGAAAAGTGCGAAAAAGGCACGCTGGCAGAGTTTGAAATTTTCTTTAAAGCGGGAGTGGATGGTGTTTTTACCGATGATCCTGCTTTGGGACGTCAAGCCGCCGATGCTTTTTTGAAAAAATAGAATAAGTCACACAAAGTAAACAAGACATTAAAGCATCTTGTTGACGTCAAACCCATATCCATCCTTTAACCATAGAGATTAAAAAGCAGGCTTTTTAATCTCTTTTCTCTTATTTTAGGTGTACATAGATTAAGCACCTTTTGAATACTATAATTAAGTAACTTTTAATATAGATCATGTATTGTGGCTGAAATTTTAAAATGGTTGATGGTATGAACCAATATTCCCCACTCAAAGGCAAGTCAGGTTTTAAACGTATTTTTAATGCAACTCATTATTCTATTTCAGGTTTTAAGGCCGCATTTGCGCACGAAGCAGCTTTTCGACAAGTCCTGTTGATTAACCTGATTCTGATTCCAACAAGCTTTTTCTGTGATGTCAGTCGCTCAGAACAAGCCCTCATGGTAGCCGTTTGTTTACTTGCAATTATCGTTGAATTGTTCAATTCAGCGATTGAGGCGATTGTAGACCGTATTTCTCTGGAGCGGCATGAGCTTTCAAAAAATGCCAAAGACATGGGCAGTGCTGCACAGTTTGTTTCTTTAAGTATTATCTTTATTGTTTGGCTACTGATTCTGATGCCTTAATGTTTTTGTTCAATATTTCACGCGCAAGTTGTTCAACAAGCTCAAAATTAAGTCATAAAAAAAAACCCTGCTTTCGCAGGGTTTTTTTTGAATCAGTTCAGTGCTTAGTGAGCAGCGAATTGGTTCATTGTGTTTTTAGCATCATCGTGCGCTTTAAGAGCGTTGTCACCAGAGAAGATTTCTTTGTGATCATCACCGATGTCAGAACCCGCCATTGCTTGGTGTTTAACACAAGCGATACCACCACGGATTTCTTTACGTTGTACGCCAGCAACATAAGCCAACATACCTTCAGAACCGAAGTAACCTTGTGCAAGCTCATGAGTAGAAAGCGCAGCAGTGTGGTAAGTCGGAAGTGTGATCAAGTGATGGAACACACCCGCTTCACGAGAAGCATCTGCTTGGAACGTACGTACTTTCTCATCAGCATCAGCAGCTAATTCAGTTGCATCGTACTCAGCGCTCATTAATTTAGCACGGTCGTAAGCAGAAACGTCTTTACCTTCAGCAACCCAACGGTCGTAAGCTTGTTGACGGAAGTTCAACGTCCAGTTAAATGATGGAGAGTTGTTGTAAACAAGTTTCGCATTTGGAACTGTTTCTTTAACACGGTTAACCATGTGCGCGATTTCGTCAACGTTTGGAGTCGCAGTTTCGATCCAAAGAAGGTCAGCACCATTTTGAAGGCTAGATACACAGTCAAGAACAACACGGTCAATTTGAGTGTCTGGACGGAATTGGTATAAACCAGAAGCCAAACGCTTAGGACGGTGTAATTTACCATCACGCTTGATTAGGATTTCGTCTTCTTGAGCATCAGCGATGTCAATTTCAACAGTGTCTAGGAAACCGATGTATTGAGAAGCGATGTCGCCTGGCTCTTTAACCACTGGGATTTTTTGAGTCAAGTCAGCGCCTTCAGAGTCAGTACGCGCAACGATGATACCGTCATCAAGACCCATTTCTAAGAATGCATAACGTAATGCATGGATTTTAGAGATGAAATCTTCGTGTGGAACAGTTACTTTACCAGCTTGGTGACCACATTGTTTCGCGTCAGATACTTGGTTTTCGATTTGTAGTGCACAAGCACCAGCTTCGATCATTTTCTTAGCAAGTAAGTAAGTCGCTTCTTCGTTACCGAAACCAGCATCGATATCCGCAATAATTGGCACAACGTGAGTTTGGAAACCGTCGATTTGCGCAGTGATTTCAGCAGCTTTTGCAGTATCACCAGCTTCTTGAGCTTTTTTAAGCGCACGGAATAGGTCGTTTAATTCTTTAGCATCAGCTTGGCGTAAGAAAGTGTAGATTTCTTCGATCAATGCAGGTACTGAAGTTTTTTCATGCATAGATTGGTCAGGAAGTGGACCGAATTCTGAACGAAGTGCAGCAACCATCCAACCAGAAAGGTAGATGTAACGACGTTCAGTCGTACCGAAGTATTTTTTGTTCGCAATCATTTTTTGTTGTGCGATGAAACCGTGCCAGCAACCCAAAGACTGAGTGTATTTGCTAGAGTCAGCATCATAAGCAGCCATATCACGACGCATAATTGCAGCTGTGTATTTAGCGATATCTAAACCAGTTTTGAAACGGTTTTGGATTTGCATACGCGCAGCATCTTCAGGACTGATGTCTGCCCAAGTGCTACCGAATTTTGCTTTTAATTCGCGGATTGCATCAATCGCTGTTTGATATGTAGTCATGATATTTCCTGTAATAATATTAGGATTTTCTTCAACGAAAAGCTAAAATCAGACCCTCAAGCTTTTGCTTAGATTTAGAGCGCTTCGTTGCGATGAATACAGATTAGATTGACAGAATAAATTAATCCAATATTCTGCATTAATTTTCAGTATTTATTTAAAAAATATATAGATAAAAGTCTAATTATATTTCGATAAAACATAATTAAGTAATTGTTATTTTTAAACTTAAATAAAATAAGAAAACCGTGAAAAATACATCCTTTGTCGAATATTTCTTCATTAGACTTAAGTCTCGGCCGTTGGAAAAAAGAGTTCAAACCGAAAATCAATACTTAATTTGACCCAAATGACAAAAGTTCAATATTCAGCAAAAAGAGTATTTATCACGCTTTTATTCCACCAACAACAGGCCAGCTCAAGCCATTTTCTAGGCGATACTCTAAGCCTCAATTCACACATATTAAAACATTGCTTAGGACTAATATGCCCTCCGTTTTTAAGCATAAAAACCCATTTTCTGTGAAAATGAAGGGGGTATTCTTTATACAACCCGATGCTTTTTTTTTCGTCAGTTTATTACACAAGCCCGATGGCTTATGGCATAATGCAAATAATTTCATGATTTTATTCTCGGTATTTATTTTATGAATCTGGAGCGGGTTGATCTAAACCTCTTAATTTACTTGGACGTACTTTTACGCGAAAAAAATGTAACCCGAGCAGCTGAACAATTGGGTGTCACCCAACCAGCAATGAGTAATATTCTACGTCGTCTTCGTAACTTATTTAATGATCCCCTGCTAATTCGCTCTTCTGAAGGTATGACACCAACCGAACGGGCTTTAGAATTACAACCCCGCATACGTGACGCTCTTTCTGATCTCTCCATGATTTTGGAACCTCGTACCGAGTTCCGTCCTTATACCTCAAATCGTGTTTTTCGTATTATGACTTCGGACTATGCCGAAGCCACCTTAGTTCCCCGCCTCGTTAAAGCACTGCGTTCAGAAGCACCCAATGTGGTTTTAGACTTCTTAACCCCAAGTGATGTGTCATATCGTGATATGGAACAAGGTAAAGTTGATCTAGCCATTAACCGATTCAATGAAATTCCACAAAGCTTCCACCAAGTTTTGGTCTGGCGTGACAGTTTTTCATGTTTGCTCAATGGTAAACACCCTGCTGCCAGCAACTTAAACCTAAAAAGTTACCTCGATGCACAGCATATTTGGGTCTCTAAAACAGGTATGGGCGTTGGTTTCGGCGTTAACCCTGAAAAACAAGCAGGTCTAGGTTGGATTGATCAAGCTTTAGAGCGTATTGGCCAAAAACGTAAAATTTCGGTCTTCACTCGACATTATCAAATGCCTGCACTATTGGCTTCAAATGTAGATTTGATCGCGACTTTACCGACCCGTATTGCACGCTTACAAGCCAAAAGTCAAAATCTCTTGATTAAAGACCCACCTTTTTATATTCCAGAATTTGAGTTGAAAATGGCATGGTGTCCACTGTTGCATCACCATCCTGCACATCGCTGGCTCAGACAGCTGATTTTGTATGTGGCACGTCAAATGATTGAGGAAGAAAATCGTGAGTTTTTAGGCAATAACTCGCAATTCTCACATTATTAAGCACTCAAGCTCTAAATAATTCATTTTCATACCAATAACTCAGGTATGATAGAAGACAGTAAGTGATTACTGTCTTTATTTTTTTGTGTTAAAAATATTCATAATAACGATGAATCACAGGTGGATTCCGTGAGCCTTTTTCAAAACATAGTTATCATTCTAGTCCTGATTGCTGGGGCGGGTTTCTTGTCTCTGACAGAAATTGCACTGGCAGGAGCACGTAAGGTCAAGCTGAAAATCTTGGCTGAGTCGGGCGATGATCGCGCACAGAAAGTTTTGAATTTACAAGAAAATTCTGCTGACTTCTTTGCCGCTTCACAAATTGGCTTAAACGCAGTGGCGATCTTGGGCGGTATTTTAGGTGAAGGGGCTTTTCGTCCTTACTTCATGAGCTTTGTTTCTCGTTTTTATACTGGCCCCTGGTCTGAAACTATTAGCTTTGCGCTATCTTTCACTTTAGTCACCTCGCTATTTATTTTGTTTGCCGACCTCATGCCAAAACGTTTGGCCATGATTGCCCCAGAGAAAATCTCTATTGCGGTGATTAACCCCATTCAGGTGTTTATTAAGGTCTGCAAACCTTTGGCTTGGATTATTAATGCCCTTGCCAACTTGTTATTCCGCCTGTTTAAAGTGAATACCACACGTGATGACAACATTACCTTTGATGACATTTCTGCAGTGATGGATGCGGGTGCGCAAGCTGGGGTGCTACAAAAGCAAGAACATCATTTCATTGAAAACGTATTTGAGCTTGAAGAGCGGAACGTTCCTTCAAGTATGACTACGCGTGAAAATGTGGTGTATTTTACTTTAAATGAATCCGAAGCCAGTATTCGTCAAAAATTGGCTGAATATCCTTATTCTAAGTTCTTGGTGTGTAGTGAAAATATTGACGATGTAATTGGCTATGTCGATGCCAAAGACATTCTGGTCCGTATTCTGAATAATCAATCTTTACTACAACTCAATGAAAGCACTATTCGTAATGTTCTCACCATTCCAGACACATTAACCTTGTCTGAGTTATTAGACCGTTTCCGCTCCACCAAAGAAAAATTTGCCGTTGTGATTAACGAATATGCTTTGGTCGTGGGTGTCATCACCCTGTCGGACATTATGATTACGGTGATGGGCGATTGGGTGACTCCGATTGAAGCCGAACAACAGATTATTAAACGTGATAATAATTCATGGCTAATTGATGGCAGCACACCGATTGAAGACATGAAGCATGCACTGGCCATTGATGAAATGCCAGATGAAGAAAATTATGAAACTTTGGCTGGTTTTATGATGTACCGTCTGCGCAAAATTCCACGCCCTGCCGATACCGTAGAATACGCAGGCTTTAAATTTGAAGTGGTCGATGTCGATCATTTTAAGATTGACCAACTTTTAGTGACGCGCTTACTTGAAGAAACACTACAGCCTGCAACCCAAACAGTCGAGGAATAGAAACATCTCCTTAAATTAAAACCTTGCAACTGCAAGGTTTTTTTTGCTTCAGATTTAACCATATGAAGTTATACAAAATAAGTATCTTAACCATACTTTACAGATATATATTATTTATTAGAAAAATAGAATGAAAAATCACATATGTTTAAGAGCATTTAAAAATCATGCTGAATTGCATACTATCGCTGTCACTTGATGAATAAACAGACTTAACACGTTCAAAGGATTGATCCATGCTGACCATTTTAGGTTTAGGCATGATTATGTGCTTCATGTACTTAATCATGTCCAAACGACTGAGCGCTCTCGTTGCTTTAACTTTAATCCCTATCATTTTTGCATTACTTACTTATGTTTTAAGTCTCTTTGTTGACAACCTTGCTGGATTTGATATTGCTGAACTTGGCAATATGATGATGGAAGGCATTAAAAAGCTCGCTCCTACGGGCGTAATGCTTCTTTTCGCAATCCTTTATTTTGCAATTATGATCGACACGGGTTTATTCGACCCTTCAGTGAAGTGGATTTTAAAGCAGGTTAAAGGCGATCCTTTAAAAGTGACCCTCGGCACCATTACGCTGACTTTAATTGTTTCCTTGGATGGTGACGGTTCAACCACTTATATGATCTGTGTTGCCGCAATGCTACCGTTGTATAAACGTATTGGTATGAGTCCTTTAATTATGGCTTGTCTGATGATGCTTGCGAGCGGAATCATGAACTTAACCCCATGGGGTGGACCAACAGCACGTGCTGCAACGGCATTGCATGTCGATCCAAACGATGTCTTTGTTCCGATGATTTTACCAATGCTGGTTGCAATTGGTTGGTTATACTTCCTCGGCTTTATGTATGGCCGTATGGAGCGTAAGCGCATTGGTATTGTGGAATTAGATATTAGTCATGGTGACAGTATTCAAATTTCGCAAGAACCAGAAGCTAACCGTGCCCACTTAAGATGGTTTAACGCACTACTGACTTTGGTCTTGATGGTCTGCTTAGTGATGGGTGTTTTACCTGCGGCCATTCTGTTCATGGTGGCGCTGTGCATTGCATTGGTGGTGAACTATCCTGATTTAGACATGCAAAAGCGTTTGGTTGGTAACCACTCTGCTAGTGCCTTAGCTGTAGTCGGGATTATTTTCGCGGCAGGTATTTTTACTGGTATTTTGTCGGGCACAGGTATGGTTGAAGCTATGTCTCAAGAATTGGTTGCCATTATTCCAGAAAGTATGGGGCCATATTTAGCACCTATCACGGCTGTAATTAGTATGCCACTGACCTTCTTTATGTCGAATGATGCCTTCTACTTTGGTGTACTGCCTGTACTCTCTGAAGCTGCTGGACACTATGGTATCACTCCTGTGGAAATGGCTCGTGCATCGATTGTCGGTCAACCTGTACACTTGCTGTCTCCATTGGTTCCATCGACTTACTTACTCTGTGGATTGGCAGGAATTAACTTCGGTGAACACCAAGAATTTACCATCAAATGGGCAGTGATTACCTGTTTAGTGATGCTGGTTACAGCAATGGTCTTTGGTATTTTCCCACTTTACTCAACGCTGGGCTAATTAAATACCTACACTGAGTTATAACGAACCTTAAGCTCAACAACCGATAAATACCCGATGTGATACATCGGGTATTTTCATTTATAATGCCTTGATATAACAATACAATAGAGTCAAGATTATGTCTTTTTCATTGCCCGCTGTGTTGGCATGTACTTTCTTTTATTCTGCGCTGTATCTGATTTACTATTATTTTGCCCAATACAACCACACACTTCTGATCGTAAGTGCGATTGTTTTGCTGATTTTAGCATGGCGGATTACACCTTATGCTTATGAACGTGGGCAACGAAGCTTTAATGATACTCTGTCTTTTGGACAGTATTCTTGGGATCCACTGATTACATGGTGGCGACTGTTCATTTGGCCCATCAGCTTATTACTGGCTTGGATTTTTCATAGTTAAATAGAAGCCATAAAAAAGCACCCGAAGGTGCCTTTGATACTGCGATCTTAACGACCATACAATTCAAGTAATGTATCTAAAGTCGCTTGATAGTGAATGGTAATATCTTCAGATAAAATTTTATATGCGCTGTCAAACTGAACCATTGGCCAGCCTTCTTTCCAAAATGGGAAGATGTTGTGCAAATCATGGGTCACGGTCGCATCTTCACGTACAATTGCTTGCGCAACTTGTGACAAGACTTGTGCTGTTTCCGCACCATCAATCGCCATGTAATCAATCCCACGTACTTTTAAAATACGGATGCGGTCTTTCTTATAGCGAATTTTTTTGGCTTGACCTTCATTCAGGCCCAACGCCAAAGCTACAGCTTCAACAAACTTACTTTCAAAAGATTGGTTCAAAGCCACAATCGCAAGTTTATGTGCTTCTTGACGACCCGCTTTACCACCCTTAAGAATCTCTTCTTTTGCCTCTGTATCAAGCTCATCGTCTTTCATAGACTGCAAAATGTCTAAAATTTCGATATCACTTAAAGATTCAGGAGAATGATCAGTCATGAACTGCCCTTAGACAAAAAAATTGAATCCGACATTTTCGCATAATTCAGAGTGAAAAAGCGAAATTGTTGTGCTTTTCTCTGTGAATATTCTGTTTCACGTATTTTTTTGAGCCATCCCCTTCCAAATCTACTATAGTAAAGGCTATTTTTCTCATACGCTCTTTTTTGACGATGCAATCCAAACAAGTTCAACTGTTACTGCAACAATTAGAGACCCGCTACCCTGCCGCATTTAAACGTAATTACTTGCTTTATAGTCAAATCAAAACACGCGGTATTTTAGATGACCAGCGTGAAGTTATTCCGTGGGTTTTGGCGGTGATGATTTTTATTCCAATCAGCTTAATTCTAAAAAATTTTTACTTAACTCACTTGGAGAATATCGATCCTCTCCAAAGTCATAGTTACGCCATTATCACTATTTTATTGGTGCTGATGTGGGTCTTACCTTTTGTCATTAAGCAAATTAAACATTCATCAAACTCCTTGTATCAACTGCAACGCCATACACCCATCAAACTCGCGGCGGTGATTCTTTTAAGTGGACTAAATCTAATGTTCCTTGAAAGCAGTTTGCTGATGTGGATCTTGTTTTATTTTGGTGTGAACTTTGGTTTTGTGCGCTTCTATAAAGAAAATTTATTTCGAGACCACAGCCAGTCGGTTGAACATCACCAGTTACAACAACTCAGACGTGTCTGCTTTTGGGCCTATAAACAAACGCTCAAATCACGACTCCAATTACGCTTTAGCTCCCATCAATCTGAAGATTATCAGGCACGAAAACTTCAGCTGGGGCGTGAAGCAGATTTATACGTGCAACTGCTGAAGTATGAGCATGCTTACTGTAAGCAGATTAAGCACATCGATCTCGACAGTTATATCGATGAAAAATTATAAAAAACCGAGCAATGATGCTCGGTTTTTCTAAGGTCATTTTATGCCGTTTGTTTTAATGCACTGACTGGCAATAATGTCGAGTCTAATATCACTTGATGCGAGCGAGTTTCGTCAACGATGTATTCTTTGTGCTTAATACTATCTACGAAAATCCAATCCGCTTGCACCTGCTCTGCGGTAAAACGGACTTTCAAATAACCGCGCTGATTTAAATTGCAATAACTCAGCTCATCAATCAAGGTTGTAAAAGCAAACTCAAACTCTTGGAGTTGTTGCATTGGAATAGACAAATACTTTTCCATACCTGGCGAGGAAACTGAACTTGTCGCTAACTCCACACCCACAAATTGCCCTGTTAAATCGTGTAAGTCCGATGCCCATGCATTATGTGTATCACCAGCCAAGACCACGACTTTTTTATTTAAATACTGCAGTGTGCCGTACAGCGTCTCCCTTTCAACCGCATAACCATCCCATGCATCTAAATTGTAAGGAACCACAGTTTTAATACGAGACAACTGCTCTACTGTTAAAGATGGATCATGATTTAAGTAACGAAGTTTTATTTCCACCAATTCTTTAATGAGTTGATTCACCTGCGCCAAAACATCTGGAGTCACCGCGCCGCTACTGATTGCACTGAGCACTTGTAACATCTCGGCTGGAACAAGCATTTTGCTCATCAACACCTGCTGACCCAAAACTTGCCATGTGGCTTTAGAGCTCGCAAGTTGCTGTGTTAACCATGCGCGTTGATTCAACCCCAGTAACGTTCGATTTGGGTCTTGCATATCTGTAGTAAAGCGCACAGCATCCAAACCCGATGCGGTTAAATAATCTGCATAATCTAACTGTTTACTCCGCGCTAGAATACGCGTATCCAACATATTTAACTGCACTAAATTACCAAAGTTAAACTGGCGATAAATATTCAAATGATCTTTTTCAGAAAGCGGACGGATTGGCATCCACTCAAAATAGGCCGCCAGTGCCGCAAGTTTACGTTCAAGGAAATCGCCTTCAGTATCTGACTGATGATTTTCAGCACCCTTTTCCCATGTATCATTTGCGAGTTCATGGTCATCCCAAATCACAATAAAAGGATGACGTTGATGCGCGGCCTGCAAATCTGCATCTAGTCGGTATAAAGCATAACGTTTGCGATAGTCATCTAAGCGAATAATTTCTAAGCTATTATCATCCGCCAGTGCACGCCCCATCTCTACAGCCTCTTCCGTTGCATATCCGCCCATACCATATTCGTAAATGTAATCCCCCAAATGAATCACAACATCCACATCCTGTTTTGCAATTTCTTTATAAACATGGAAATAACCCGCTGGATAATTTGAACATGAGCATACGGCAAACTGTACCGACTGTACTTGCGTTGCCAAAGTTTTGGTTTGCCCTGTGGTTGAATATGTCGACGCCGATTTAAAACGGTAGAAATAAACTTGCCCCGCAGCAAGTCCCGTCACATCCACTTTCACAGTAAAATCTTGTGCAGCTGTAGTCAGCACCTTTCCTGTTGCTGTAATGTGTTTAAAGTCTGCATCTTTTGCCACTTCCCAGAGCACCTCTAAACGCGCACTGCTATCCGATGGTGTTACGCGTGTCCAAATGATAACTTGAGTTTGTAAAGGATCACCACTGGCAACCCCATGCAAAAACTGCACTTGCGTAGTGGGCTGTGTGTTTGAATCGGCGTCATCACCACAAGCGGTCAGTGAAATAGGTAAAGATAAAGCACCAAATCCTGCCAAAGTTTTTTGAATAAGTTCTCGGCGGTTCATTTTTTTTGTCATGTGGATTGCCTAAAGACGATATGGACTTGAAATTTATGCGAAAAATATGACATGCATATCTCAAGTCGATGACATTTTTATGACGCCTGAACAAGTGCAGACAGATAATTTTGCTATTTTTTAAACATAAACCGCTGAATTGTTTGAAAAGAAAGCAAATAATCACAAATAGACTTGCCAACTTTTATTTCGTCCTCTATTATTGCGCTCATGCCCGAGTGGTGAAATCGGTAGACACAGGGGATTTAAAATCCCCCGCCCACAAAGCGTGCCAGTTCGAGTCTGGCCTCGGGCACCATTATTAAGCTAATTAAGATGGTGCAATAAAAAATCCAGCAATATGCTGGTTTTTTTATGTCTATAATTTATGCATCGAAGCACATAACAATCACAATATGAAAAAGAACACTCTCATTATCATCTTATGCCTAATTTTTTCAAACATCAGCCATGCAAACCCCACCTCACAGCAAACAGATAGCGATACTTTTTATGACTTGTTTGCAGGCACAATTATTGAAAAAGACCGTCAACTCTATTTACATGCGTGTAAATCAGTAGATGCTCATTTTAAATTAAGCTTTAATCACACTAAAGATGAGCAACATATTCGTGAGGTCATGAAAAAGCATCCAAAATTTTGGCTGAATCTCAGTGCAAATGCTGAAATGGTCGAAGGTGAATATGTGATGACAGTCGATACGATTCAAGATGAACATTTGAACCAAAATTGTCATCTCACCGATCTTTTAGATGAGTTATAACAGCAATCTCAGCTTCTAAAGCAAAACCAACAGAACTTGAAATGAGAGAGTGGCTCACCACTCTCTGTTCACCACCAATTCTTCCATTTCAATATCCATAAACCCAGCATCTTGTACCACCATCATCATCGCTTCAGCAATAAAATCAGCAGCAGAGTCATCTAATGATGAATCTAGATCTTCAAAATGCGGCTTCATTTCATTAATTTCAGCCACTGCGGCATTGGCATATTGATAAATATCACCCTCAGATTTTGCTTTTACAATTTTTTTAGCAAAAGTCTCGACATGCTGCTTCACTTCAGCAACAAGAATATCGGGATAATATTCATCATCAAACATAGGGAGAAGTAAATCTGCAAACATACAGGCACTCAAAATGAGAAACTTAAAAAACGAGTCTGTATAACATAAACCAAACAAATCACCAAATAAAAAAGCAGCATCTGAAGATGCTGCCAGTCTAACAATCTGATATAGATCAAATTTTCAAATTAAATCATTACCTCGGCATTCCGCCGCCCCATTAAGCCATATTCATCGCTTGCCAAACCTTGATCGCATCACTCATGGCTTTAACATCATGGGCGCGCACCATACACGCGCCTTGTTGAATACTCAGCAAATGTCCCGCTACAGAACCCACGGCCCGCTGCCCTGCCTCTGCCCCGCCTAAAGCTTCTCCGATAAAGCGCTTTCGTGACAATGCGGACAAGATAGGATACCCGAGCTGATTTAGCTGATGGAATTCTTTTAAAAGCTTAAGGTTCTGCTTTGCATTTTTAGCAAAGCCAAAACCCGGATCAATCATGATATTTTCAGCTTTGACACCAGCCTTGAGTGCATCCGACACGCGCTGGGAAAGCTCAGTCATGACATCTAGAGTGACATTATCATATTGATCTAAACCATTCATGGTAGTCGGTTCACCACGCATATGCATGATAATCACTGGAATATTCAGTTTAGCTGCCGTCTCTAAAGCATTCGGGCGTGTTAATGCTCTCACATCATTCCAGATATGTGCGCCTGCTGCGACTGCAGCTTGAATCACTTCAGGTTGAGAGGTATCAATCGAAATGACTACATCAAGTTCAGCCAAAGCTTCCACCACTGGGACGACACGACGAATCTCTTCTTCAACCTCAACTACAGATGCACCTGGACGTGTAGATTCACCCCCAACATCGATGACTGTCGCCCCATCCGCAATCATTTGCTGAGCATGCGCAAGCGCTTGTGCTTTGCCATTATGTTTGCCGCCATCACTGAACGAGTCTGGCGTCACATTTAAAATACCCATCACATGCGGTACAGACAGATCCAGTGATAGCTCTCCACAACGTAGGATTTTCTTTGGCAAAGCCATCAATTGCATGTGATATTCTCCAGTCCAACTCGCGTTATCTTAACGCGTTCCCCACTTTTACGCGCTTATTTTTCTTCATCGGAAGTGTAAAATCGCGCAATAAAAAACCACCCGAAGGTGGCTTTTTATTTAACTTTTTAAAATTAAGTTGCAGATGGTAATGGTGGTGGTGTGCTTGGACCATCCGTTGGAGTTACATCCATCACAGGATTTTCTGCAACATATACTTTTGGTGGTTGTGGCTCACGACCTTCCATAATGTCACGAATTTGCTCGCGATCAATCGTTTCCCATTCCATCAAAGCTTTCACCATCGCATGAGCAATATCTTTATTGTTTTCTAAGATATTGCGTGCTACATGGTATTGCTCATCGATGATACGACGAACTTCAGCATCTACTTGTTGCTGTGTTGCTTCAGAAATCGTACGACTACCAATGCTACCCATGAATGATTGCTGAGAATCATCTTCATACACCATTACACCCAGTTTGTCAGACATACCGTACTTGGTCACCATCGCACGTGCCATTTTAGTTGCACGTTCAAAGTCGTTTGAAGCACCTGTCGACATTTGGTTGATAAAGATTTCTTCAGCAATACGACCACCAAACAAAATTGAAAGTTCATTCAACATTTTGTCTTTATAGTGGCTGGTTTGGTCATGTTCAGGTAACTGCCAAGTTACACCCAGCGCCCAACCACGCGGCATAATGGTCACTTTATGTACAGGGTCTGTACCCGGTAGAATTTCAGCCACAATCGCATGACCAGCTTCATGGTACGCGGTTGCACGACGTTCTTCTTCACGAATCACCATCGACTTACGTTCAGGGCCCATGTACAACTTGTCTTTTGCATCTTCAAAATCATGCATATCGACAGTGTTCTTGTTACGACGTGCAGCAAATAATGCAGCTTCGTTCACAAGGTTCGCCAATTGTGCACCCGAGAAGCCCGGCGTACCACGTGCAAGCACTTGTACATCGACACCAGTCACTGAAGGCAATTTCTTCATGTGAACATTTAAGATTTGCTCACGACCTTTAATGTCTGGTAAGCCAACCATTACTTGGCGGTCAAAACGACCTGGACGGAGTAAAGCTTTATCCAGTACATCGGCACGGTTTGTCGCAGCAATGACGATAATACCTTCATTGCCTTCAAAGCCATCCATTTCCACCAACATTTGGTTCAAGGTTTGCTCACGCTCATCGTGACCACCACCTGTACCTGAACCACGATGACGCCCCACAGCATCAATCTCATCAATAAAGATAATACATGGTGCATGACGTTTCGCTTGTTCAAACATGTCACGGACACGAGACGCACCCACACCCACGAACATTTCAACAAAGTCAGAACCAGAAATACTAAAAAATGGTACTTTCGCTTCGCCTGCAATTGCTTTTGCAAGTAAAGTTTTACCTGTACCCGGTGGACCCACCATTAGCACGCCTTTAGGAATTGTTGCACCTAAGCGTTTAAATTTTGAAGGGTCTTTTAAGAAATCAACAATTTCTACAACTTCTTGCTTTGCTTCATCACAGCCAGCGACATCGGTAAAAGTCACTTTAATTTGGTCTTCTGCCAACATTTTTGCTTTTGACTTACCAAAACTCATTGGACCGTTCTTACCACCTGCTCCGCCACCCATGTTGCGCATAAAGAACATGAATAACAAAATGATTAAAAGTACAGGGAAGCTTGCGATCAAAAGTTGCATCAATAAACCTTGACGTGCAGGTGCAGTACCTTCAACGACAACGTTATTTTTAATCAGATTAGGCATAAGCTCTGGGTCTTGAACCGCAGGACGAATACTTTCAAACTCTGAACCGTTTGATTTTTGGCCATGAATTCGTTCGCCATCAATTGTCACTTGCTTAATTTGACCAGCATTCACCGCAGCAACAAACTCTGAATAATTCATCGCTGTCGGCTTTTCATTGCTACTGACATTACTGAAAATAAGGATCAGTACGCCCAGTATCACTAGCCACAATATGGCATTCTTGAAGAGATCGCTCAAAGCTTTATTCCCATATCAATCTAATTTGATCATGCCCTATCGGGTGACCTTAAAGTTTCTGCTGAAGATCAGCTTCGCAAAATAATAAAAAGGTACAAAATGCACAATTTTTAACGACTTGGCAAGTAAACTTTATTTGAAAGCCTTCTTACGGCCTTGCCCAACTAAGAATACTTCCTTAGATCGGGCACGTGATGCAGCAGGTTTTACTGTCTTTAACACATCAAAGTTGTCGACTACTTGCTTACGGAACTCGTCAAAGCCTGTACCTTGGAATACCTTTACAACAAACTGACCATTTGGACCGAGCACTTTCGTAGCAAAATCGATGGCCAATTCACAGAGGTAAATCTGGCGAGGTTGATCTACAGCCTTGTTACCTGAAGTATTGGGGGCCATATCTGAAATTACAACGTCTACTTTACGTCCATCTAAAATATTTAACAATTTATCGAATACTTCTTGCTCACGGAAGTCACCTTGCAAGAAGGTCACATCTGGAAGTGCATCCATTTCCAAAATGTCAGATGCAACCACCAATCCTCGATCACCGACCAGCTTTCCTGCAATTTGTGACCAACTTCCAGGTGCAGCACCCAAGTCAACCACGGTCATGCCAGGACGAATGATGTTATATTTTTCTTGAATTTCAAGTAACTTATAAGCTGCACGTGCTCGATAACCTTCTTTTTGCGCTTTTTTCACAAAATGGTCATCAAGGTGCTCTCTCATCCACGCACGGCTACTTTTGGATAACTTTTGGTTGGTAATGCGTGTTGCCATATCTCTCTAAAACATTAAAATTTCTTAAACTTAATTGTACGTTAAATTCTCTAGGCTTGCAGTATACATCTGTATCCAAATCTTGGGTTTTAGTTGTTTTTTTCTATTATCTAAATCGATTATTTCCACAGAATATACAGCGTTTAATTTCGCAGTTTGTTATACTAAGCCGTTTTTAAAATTAGGTTATCTTTATGGCGACTTTATCCATTCAGGAACGCAAGCGTTTGCGTCAAATCGGTCATGCTTTAAACCCTGTGGTAATGCTTGGCGGTTCAGGTCTGACTGAAAATGTCGTTGAAGAAATTTTACGTGCTTTAAACGACCACGAATTGATTAAAGTCAAAATCGCGGGTGAAGACCGTGAAGAGCGCGCTGCAATCATTGCAGAAATTGCCTCAACTACAGGTGCAGAAATTGTACAGACCATTGGTAAAATTGCATTGCTTTACAAAAAAGCGGCGAAACAAAATGCCAAATTGTCTAATTTAGTCCGTTTCGCTCACGCAGCAAAATAATTGTAGTTTTTTATGGCAAGTTACGAACTCAGTGCATTTGATCGTCGCTTTCAAGCTATTTCGCTTGTTGGTGCGATTGAACAACAAAGCCCATATGCTCTCAATATCGGCTTTTGGTTACGCGATCCCAATTTGTACATGCACTGGCCCGAAGTCGTGAATGCAAATCCTCGTCAAGACTTTTTATGGGAAAACACCTGTTTTGAAGTCTTTATCGGGGTAAAAGGCGAAGATTATTATCGCGAAATCAATCTCTCCCCTTCGCAAGCTTGGCAGGCCTATCAGTTTGAGGAATATCGGTATCCTGAAGATATGCCGCCACAGGTCGCTTACGATATTGAACTCAATCAATTGAAGCGTACCCACTATGGTTTAAATGTCAGCATTGATCTGACTGAGTTTATGCTACAACACAAACTGAAATGGGCTGACCTATATCTGGGTTTATCCGCGGTGTTGAATACTTCACAAGGTCAACAGTTCTATGCCATGCAGCATAGTGGTCAACAAGCTGACTTTCACAATAAACGTGATTGGTTGCATCAGTTTTAATCCAGACAAATAAACCCGAGCAATAAAAAAGTGAGGCCATGACCTCACTTTTTTATGCACTTAATCTTGAGTCTCGTACAGCGAGATTACTTGCTTGAAACCTTATTCCACGCATCTAAGGTGTGTTCTTTTGAACGTTTAAACGTTTCAGTCAACTGATCTTTATGTTTTACTGAAATTTCGCTGACATCACCTTTTAACTCTTTACCTAGTTTGGTCAAGTCATCTAAAACGGCCGTAAACTCAGTTTTAACAAACTCTTTTAGTTCAGTTAAGTCTTTTTGAGAGTTCGATAGCTGCCCTTTAATGGTTTCTAAGCGCAGTAAAAGATCTTGTTTAAATTGTCGGAGTTGCTCTTGCACACTGGCATTCAACTGCTTCGCTTCAGCTTCAAGCTTTTCTTTGCTTTCAACTACCGCTTCCGTGACCTGCTCTGTTGCTTCTTTCGCCACTTGCTCAAGCTTTTCAGTGCTTTCTGCAACGACTTCTTTCAACGCTGGCTTTGGTTTGGTCACTTTGTCTTGTTCAGTCATGATGTTATTCCTGTTGTTATATACACAGCGACAGCTTAGCGTGATTCGATAAAATTTAGATTTTGATTTGTTAGACAATTATTTGTTGTTACATTTTTCTTTACAAAACTTAGAAACAGCTTCCGCTACAAAATAAAAGCACTTTATCTTGCTAATTCCATCTTATTGGCATGGACTTTGTTAGTGAAGTTGCGTATAGTGCCATGTTAAGTTCAAGCGAGCAGACATAGGGAGGGTAGGTTTTTAGATAGCCTTCCTTTTTTTTCGTCTACTCGCTTTTTTACAGCCTAAATTTCAGGAGCTTTGGTTTGAGCACCCCAGCAATTTTAGCCCTTGCCGATGGTACGATCTTTAAAGGAACGTCTATTGGTGCATCGGGTAGTACGACTGGTGAAGTCGTTTTCAACACTGCCATGACTGGCTATCAAGAAATTTTGACTGACCCGAGTTATGCACAGCAACTTGTGACTTTAACTTACCCTCATATCGGTAACACAGGTTGTAATGATGAAGACGCTGAGTCAGGTCGAATTCACAAAGTATGGGCCAACGGATTAATTATTCGTGACCTACCTTTATTGCATAGCAACTTCCGATCAACGCAATCTTTAGGCGAATACTTAAAAGAACATAATGTTGTCGCAATTGCAGATATTGATACGCGTAAATTAACCCGTATTTTGCGTGACAAAGGTGCGCAAAATGGTTGCATCCTTGCTGGTGAAAATATTACTGAAGAGCAGGCTTTAGAAAAAGCACGCGCATTTGGTGGTTTAAATGGTTTAGACCTAGCTAAAGAATGCTGTGACCCAACTGGTTTCGAATGGACAGAAGGTTCTTGGGTATTAGGCAAAGGCTTCACACAACCTGAACTTAAATTCCATGTTGTTGCATACGACTACGGTGTCAAAACCAACATCTTACGTATGCTTGCAGACCGCGGTTGTAAACTCACTGTCGTGCCTGCACAAACTCCTGCTGCTGACGTGCTTGCATTGAATCCGGATGGCGTGTTCTTATCGAACGGCCCTGGCGATCCAGCTGCATGTGACTACGCAATTGAAGCTGTAAAAACAATTGTAGAAGACGCTCGCAACCTACCCGTCTTTGGTATTTGCTTGGGTCACCAAATTCTTGCACTTGCCTCAGGTGCAAAAACAGTGAAAATGCCGCATGGTCACCACGGTGCTAACCACCCTGTTCAAAACATGGAAACAGGCACAGTGATGATTACTTCTCAAAACCACGGCTTCGCAGTGGATGCAGAAACACTTCCTGCAAACTTGAAAGCTACGCACAAGTCTTTGTTCGATCAAACTCTTCAAGGGATTCATCGTACAGACAAACCAGCGTTCAGCTTCCAAGGTCACCCTGAAGCAAGCCCTGGTCCGCATGACTGCGCACCATTGTTCGATCATTTCATCGAACTTATCGAAGCATCTAAGAAGTAATTAAGGAAGCGATCATGGCTAAACGTACAGACATTAAAAGTATCTTAATTATTGGTGCAGGTCCGATTGTCATCGGACAGGCATGTGAGTTTGACTACTCAGGTGCGCAAGCGTGTAAAGCTCTTCGTGAAGAAGGCTACCGTGTTATTTTGGTGAACTCTAACCCAGCTACCATTATGACCGACCCTGCGATGGCAGACGCAACATATATCGAGCCAATCACTTGGCAGACTGTTGCTCAAATCATTGAAAAAGAGCGTCCAGATGCTGTCCTTCCAACAATGGGTGGTCAAACAGCATTGAACTGTGCGCTTGCACTGGATGCCAACGGTATTTTAGAAAAATACAATGTTGAATTGATTGGTGCAACCAAAGAAGCGATTGAAAAAGCTGAAGACCGTAAACTGTTTGATGAAGCAATGCGTAAAATTGGTCTTGAATGTCCAAAAGCTGCGATTGCTGAAAACATGGAAGAAGCTTTAGAGATTCAAGCGCGCTTCGGCTTCCCTGTGATTATCCGTCCGTCATTCACGATGGGTGGTTCAGGTGGCGGTATCGCTTATAACAAAGAAGAATTCCTTGAAATCTGTGAACGCGGTTTCGATCTTTCTCCAACCAAACAATTATTGATTGATGAATCTTTAATTGGCTGGAAAGAATACGAGATGGAAGTTGTTCGTGACAAAAACGACAACTGTATTATCGTTTGTGCGATCGAAAACTTTGACCCAATGGGCGTGCACACAGGTGACTCAATCACTGTTGCGCCTGCGCAAACATTAACAGACAAAGAATATCAATTGATGCGTAATGCATCTTTAGCAGTTCTTCGTGAAATTGGTGTAGAAACAGGTGGTTCTAACGTTCAGTTCGGTATTTGCCCAGATACTGGCCGTATGGTGATCATCGAGATGAACCCGCGTGTATCGCGCTCATCTGCCCTTGCATCAAAAGCAACAGGTTTCCCGATTGCAAAAATCGCCGCGAAATTGGCTGTCGGTTATACCCTTGATGAATTAAAAAATGACATCACGGGCGGAACGACTCCTGCTTCGTTCGAACCTGCAATTGACTACGTGGTAACAAAAATTCCACGTTTCAACTTCGAAAAATTCCCACAAGCAGATGCAACACTGACCACACAGATGAAATCTGTGGGTGAAGTAATGGCCATTGGTCGTAACTTCCAAGAGTCTGTAAACAAAGCACTTCGTGGTCTTGAAGTGGGTGCGTGTGGTTTTGATGAAAAAATCGCAGTAGGAACTGAAGGCGCGAAAGAAAAGATCTTGGTTGAACTTAAAGTTCCGGGTCCAGAGCGTATTTGGTATGTGGCTGACGCATTCCGTCATGGTTTCACCTTAGAAGACGTGTTCCAAGCGACGAAAATCGATAAATGGTTCTTGATCCAAATCGAAGACATCATCAAAACTGAAAATGAAATCAAAACTTTAGGTTTTGGTGATCTAAACGCAGACAACATCCGTTCGTTCAAACGTAAAGGTTTATCTGACCTTCGCATCGCGAACTTGATGGGTATTTCACAAAAACAATTCCGTAAGCACCGTTGGAACTTGGGCGTAACGCCAGTTTACAAACGTGTGGATACCTGTGCAGCAGAGTTCGAATCTGACACTGCATACATGTATTCAACTTACGATGATGAGTGTGAATCAAACCCATCTGATAAAGATAAGATTATGGTGATCGGTGGTGGTCCTAACCGTATTGGTCAAGGGATCGAATTCGATTACTGCTGTGTACACGCTGCGCTTGCAATGCGTGAAGATGGTTACGAGACCATCATGGTGAACTGTAACCCTGAAACAGTTTCAACGGATTACGACACTTCTGATCGTTTGTACTTCGAACCAATCACATTGGAAGATGTACTTGAAATCGTTCGTACTGAAAAGCCAAAAGGCATTATCGTTCAGTATGGTGGTCAGACTCCGCTTAAATTGGCTCGTGCTTTAGAAGAAGCAGGTGCGCCAATTATCGGTACATCACCAGATGCGATTGACCGAGCAGAAGACCGTGAACGTTTCCAACAAATGATTCAACGTCTTCAACTTCGCCAGCCAAACAACAGCATTGTAAAATCTGCTGAAGAAGGTATGGCTGAAGCATCGAAAGTAGGCTACCCACTGGTGGTGCGTCCTTCTTATGTACTCGGTGGTCGTGCGATGGAAATCGTATACAACGACGAAGAGCTTAAACGCTACTTACGTGATGCGGTACAAGCATCAAATGAAGCGCCAGTTCTTCTTGACCGTTTCTTAGATGATGCGATCGAAGTTGACGTAGACTGTGTATCTGACGGTAAAGACGTTGTGATTGGCGGTATTATGCAGCACATTGAACAAGCAGGGATTCACTCAGGTGACTCAGCATGTTCGATTCCTCCATACTCACTCTCAGTTGAAATCCAAGACGAAATGCGTCGTCAAACTGTTGCTATGGCGAAAGAGCTTGGCGTTGTTGGTTTGATGAACGTACAGTTTGCTGTGAAAGGCGAAGACGTTTACATCCTAGAAGTGAACCCACGTGCGTCTCGTACTGTGCCATTCGTTTCTAAATGTATCGGTGAGTCTTTAGCGAAAGTGGCTGCGCGTTGTATGGCGGGTCAGTCTTTAGAATCTCAAGGATTCACTAAAGAAATCATCCCGACTCACTTCTCTGTAAAAGAAGCGGTGTTCCCGTTCAACAAGTTCCCGGGTGTTGACCCTATTCTTGGCCCTGAGATGAAATCTACAGGCGAAGTAATGGGTGTAGGTAAAACATTTGGTGAAGCATTCTACAAAGCTGTGTTAGGCTCGAATGAACGCGTACCAGGTCTTCCTACAGAAGGCGAAGTGAAGCATGCATTTATCTCTGTGCGTGATTCAGACAAACCTCGTGCTGTTGGTATTGCGAAGCAACTGGTAGGCTTTGGCTTCAAAGTACTTGCGACTGGCGGTACTTATGAGTTCATTAAAGCTGCAGGTATTGAGTGTGAACGTGTAAATAAAGTCACTGAAGGCCGTCCTAATATCGTGGACCGCTTGAAAAATGGCGAAGTTCACCTCATTATCAATACAACTGAAGGCAAACAAGCTCAACAAGATTCGTTCTCGATTCGTCGTTCAGCGCTTCAAGCGAAAGTGTATAACACTACGACCTTGAACGGTGCTGATGCTGTATGCCAAGCTTTTGCGATTCAATTGCCAATGGATGTATACCGTTTGCAAGATTTACAAACTGTAGGTTAATTCGTTTACCGAGAAGTCCCGTCACCTCTCGGTGGCGGGCTTTTTTCATTTATAAACCTATATTTTTTACACTCACAGACTTGAGGGACAACAATGCAACGTTATCCTATGACTCCCCAAGGCAAATTAGCCTTAGAGAAAGAATTACATCAATTAAAAAGTATTGAACGTCCACGTATTATTGCGGCAATTGCTGAAGCACGTGAGCACGGGGATTTAAAAGAAAATGCGGAATACCATGCTGCGCGTGAGCAACAAGGTTTCTGTGAAGGTCGTGTTCAAGACATCGAAGGTAAATTGGGTGCGGCTCAAGTGATTGATGTAAAAGAACTTGAACAGAACGGTCGCGTGGTTTTTGGGGTGACAGTCACTATCGAAAACTTAGACACCGAAGAACAAAAGACCTATATGATCGTTGGTGACGACGAAGCTGATTTTAAAATCAATAAAATTTCAGTGAACTCTCCTATCGCGCGCGGCCTTTTGGGCAAAAGTGAAGGGGACGAAGCAAAAATTCAAACCCCTCAGGGTGAAGTTGAATACGAAATTGTAAAAGTTGCATATATCTAAGTTTCTTTGATATTTACGGCTGTAGAAACCCCTCGATTGAGGGGTTTTTTGTTTTTGTATTTTACCAAATAGCTCTTCCTAGCCCTCTTCTTATGCACGTGGGAAATTTCACCCCAAGAATGAGATAGATTTAGGGTATTCATTTCCCCTCTTTATCAAAGCAAGACTTTTATTTGTTATAATTTCTCACACTCTTCAACGCTGTCTTTTTATGTCTGAGCCACTGATTAATTCTCCTGTCAAACACTGGTGTGAGTTTGAGTTCATCTCTAAAACGGTGAAGAATCCGAATATTCACATTAAAGGGAATTACTCTTACTATTCAGCGTATTGGGATCAAGGTTTTGAACGTTGTGTCGTGCGTTATTTGCATGATAAGCCCTCGACCATAGACAAACCAATTGATCAACTCTATATCGGCAACTTCGTCTGTTTTGGCGCAGAATGCGTCATTATGATGGGTGGTAACCAACTGCATCGTACTGACTGGATTTCGGCCTTTCCTTTTGATACACGTAGTTTTGTGCTCGCGGGTGATACCATCATTGGAGATGGATGCTGGATTGGTTCACGTGCCATGATTATGCAGGGTGTAACACTCGGTGAAGGTGCAGTGGTGGCAACGGGCGCTGTCGTGACCAAGGATGTTCCACCCTATACCGTTGTGGGTGGAGTACCTGCCAAGATTATTAAGTATCGCTTTCCCGAAGCAGATATAGAAAAACTGCTTGCACTGAAGCTCTATGACTTAGATGAAAAGCAGTTTTTAAAAATGCGTGAGCAGTTACAGACAGATGATATTAACTCTCTGCTTGAGTTTCTGAAATAAAACCAGATTCAATATAATTTTTCCAACTCGTGACAAGATCATCAGATTTACGCAATTTCGTCACGGAATAATCTGAATATAAATCTAAAAGAGCTCTTTCCTTCTCATCCATCTGTCCAGAAGTTGTGTAGTGTTTCATAAAATTTTCCAACTGATCAGCTAATTCCAGAATTCCCAAGCTAGTTAACTTATATTTTTGATTTAAATTATTTATTAAGTTTCTTGCTATATAACTTTCATTATCCCGTTGATGAGTATGATTAGTTATATATTCTAATAATCTCTTTAGAACTCTTCTAAAATACTGCACTGTAACTTGGAAATCCCTATCAAATATTATTGCTATTACAATCATATCCTTATTTAAATTATTTGTTCTTAATAGGGCATATTGATTGACTTTTCTAATAAGCTCTCGCGAATTGTAATTTTTATATAATTGCAATGCCAATACCCAAAAATAAAAAGTACTAAAATGCTCTTTATTTTCAATTTCACCTATTCTAAAAAGCTGCTCTTTTAAGAGCATTTCATAATTATTTATAGCATCCAACTGAGGAAATTTAATCGTGAAATCAATAAACTTTTCGAAGTAATCACCATTCGTTTCAATAGTATAGCCATATAAAGTGTGTACAGACTGTATAAGCTGAGTCTTATTCATCACCAAAACAAAAACAATTTTAGGAATATCAAAAAAGTGTTTAATACGCTCAATCAAACGAATTGCAAAATCAGGACGACAACGATCAAGTTCATCAATAATAAAAACTAGTGGTTTGTCTAACTTTTCAACTGTTTGAGCTAGATGTTTTTTGAATTCTTCTAAAGTTTTCTTTTCAGCTTCATGACCTGCAATTTTCTCTTGAATACTTTCTTTAATTCGATCACTCGTCTCATCTGATAATTTATCTATTTCATCCTGCGCATTTTCATAACCTTGCTGCAAGATTCCACCTAAAAATCCAGCTCCAACAAGATGAAGTCCAAGCGTTAATGCAATTTTCGGTAAAGATGGCAACAATGCTGTTCCTACAGATGCTGATAGATCTATTAGTTTTTTAACCTTACTTTTGGTCTTTTTGTCTTTACTTAAAGTATTTGTAATTTCTGAAGTCACAACTAAAAATGGATCATCTAAATAGTCATTTGCAAATGCATCTAAATAAATCACATTATGATTTTCATCTTCTAAATGTTTTTGCCAGTGTCGAACAAACCAAGTTTTACCCTCCCCCCAACGAGCATCTAAAGCGAGTACAGCTCCACACTGCAAACGATCAACATAATTCGTTAGTTGAATACCCAAACGCTTACGATCCCAAAGGTCACCTTCCCAAGCTGTTTCTATATTCTCTAAATTTGTTCGTTGCCAATTCAGTTGATTCGTATCTGTCATCGTATTTATAAAGTAGTAAGCCATTCATAAATATAAGCTATTTTTTAGACAAAGCCTATGTTTCTTAAACGCTACATATACATTCAACTTTAGTGTTAAATTGATTATTATTCACACGCTTTTGTGCTAATTTAGAAGTGAGAAATTAGCATTTCATATGCAAATATCCATATGAATTTACTAGGTTTTATTCTTTAAAAAATACAGCTAATATCAAGGCATAAGCTGTATTTAACCCGTGATACATTAAAACAGAAATCTGCACGTATAATCAGTTGATAATAAGGAGAAACAACCATGGCATACCAAAACATTTTAGTCCCTGTAGACGGTTCAGAAACATCATATGCAGCAGTTGCGCAAGCGGCTGAACTTGCTAAAGCATTTGGCGGAAAAATTACAGTCGTTCAAGTACTTGCACTTGACCCTTACATTGCTGCCGAATACATTTCTGCAACTCAAACCAATGACTTAATTGAACGTGCGCGTACTTCAGTTTTGAAAACACTTGAGGAAGCAGCGGCTAAATTTAGCGATCTGGGCATTCCAGTTGAAGCAAAACTACTTGAAGGTCAGGTGGTGCACCGTGAAATTATCAAAGAAGCTGAAACATCTAAAGCAGACCTGATTGTGATCGGCTCTCATGGTCGTACAGGTTTAAAACGTTTATTCCTAGGCAGTGTTGCACAAAGTGTTTTAGGTGAAGCGCACATTCCTGTTTTAGTTGTTCGTCAGTAATACATCGAGTGCTCTACTTCCACGGAGGTAGAGCCTTGCTATTTTAAATATTCCACTGAAACTCTTTCATTTTCACTTTGTCCCCAATCACTAAAATACCTTCCGCCAGAAGTAACTGTGCTTGAATGTTTTGTCCCTGATCATTCAGTTTACTTAGGCTAATTTTTCCTTGGGAGTTGATTACACGATACCAAGGTAAACTACTGTCTGCATCCATATGTTTTAGCACATAGCCTACTAAACGTGCATGTTTGGGAATACCTGCTAAGCGTGCAATTTGTCCATAACTAGCTACCCGCCCATAAGGAATCTGGGCGATCACCTGAAAAATCATCGGTGCCAGTTCTTTGACTATCGATTCCGCCATTTCAAAGGTATCCTGTTCTAATTATTCCATAATGACATCGTTATATGATTCAAATAAACCAGCTCATTCATTCTAAAAAGCCCCAATACAGGGGCTTTTTAGTTGAGTAAATCACTAAAAGTTATCAGGACTTTCCAGACGTTTCACTTCCTGAACTCGCTCAGGGTTATGCACCGCAGCAATGCCATCATCTGCTTTAACATCAATCAATGCTTCAGGTTGATAGACGATAATGGTTTCATAGCCCTGTGCATCTTCACCAATAATATACTTGAAGCCTTTACGGTTCATTTTATTACACAGACGTTGATACCAACCTTTAAAACCTGTCTTTTCTTCATTCGGGTTGTAGTAGAACGCATTCATTACAGCAGGCAATCCTAGACCGCAGACCATACCTGAAAGCAACACGGTGATAAAAGTATAACCAATCAAGATACTGCTGTATTCACTTAGCTCAGGTACGTTAGCTACGGCTAAGATCAGTGCTAAGGAGATCCCTCCACGCACTCCGCCCCATGACAAAATCGCCAAACTTCCGTTATAACTTTTCTTACGGAAAGAGGGAAAAAAGGCAAAAGATAAATAGTTCGCTGCAAAACGTGAAGCATGCAGAATAATAAAAGCGACGATGCCGCCAAAAATTAGACTAAAGCTGAGATCTAAAATAAACAGTTCCAAACCAATTAAGGTGAATAAGAACGAGTTAATAATTCCTTCAACCGTATGCCAAAAATGGTTCACTTCCCGTATTTCGCGTTCTTGTAAAATTTCTTTCCATTTATTCCCCACAATCAAACCACCGATGACACAAGCAATCGGTGCTGAAGCATGTGCAAACAGTGCAACCAAGTACGAACCGCAGGCCAAGAGTGCTGTGGTCAAAATGAGAGACTCCATTTCGTGCTTACCACGCAGCAGTCGCAAGATCCCTAAACCAAAGGCCCAACCAATAATGACGGCGACAAAAATTTCATAGAGTAAGGTTTGCAACACGCCCATGACGGTAAAGTTTTCACCTTGTAATACGTTTAAGAGCGTCATGAACAAGGCAATACACATAGCATCATTAAACAGTGATTCACCCTCAAGCTTGACCATTAAATGATGGGGCGCACGTACCGAACTAAGTACGCCTTTGATCCCAATCGGGTCCGTTGCACCCAATGCAGCCCCCAACAGCAAAAGCACCAATAAATCGACATGTTGTCCAATAATGAACTGATAACCGTAGAGCACCACCCCAAAGAACACGGCGCACAGTACCAACGCAATACTGGCTAAAATGCTGATCGGCTTCCAATAACTACGTAAATCTGAGACTTTGAACTTCAGTGCCGACGAGGTCAAAATGAAGCAAATCACGCCATTGATTAAAAAGTCATAAAAATCAATGTGACGAACCGCTTCTTCAATGTTATGAATATTGATGGTAATAAACTGATTACCACTCAGCAGGCTCGCGCCCCACTGTAAAATAAAGACAAAAATGGCAGAAACGATGGGTACGCCAATGGCTTGAGGAAAACCTAAAATACGTTTATTAAAAATAGTCGTTGCAATAGATAATGCAAAAATAACGGTAAAAACTTGTAGAAAAAAATAATTTCCCATTGAACTTCCAAATTGGGCGGTTGGGGAGACGGTGGCTTTCAGTGCTTATCTATGGAATAAAAGTTCATTTCATACACATTGATGCTCGAAATATTTTAATCATTTTTCACATCAACGCCCGAAAAAAATAATTTTTTTAACATTTCTCCTGATGATGAATTAACATAGCGCATATGCATGTTTTTTATGCGTGAACGTTCCCTTTGGCCAAGTTTGATCTCCTATGCAATTCACTTTTAAAACCATCTTTCGGATGTTCTTCGCACTGATTATTTTCCTAACCACCTTTGCGTTGTTTCTGACCTGCTTTGCAAAAACCAAAGAAATTTTACAAGCCGAGCAAACTTTTGCCTCAGCACAAAGTTTTAAAATGAACTCTCGTCCCGATCAAACTCTGGTTCTACTTTCAAACAATAAAGCACCCGATGATCATATTTATTTGCATGTGGCCAATCATGGTTATATCGCCAAACTCAGCTGTAATCATTATTTAACCGACATTTGTGTAGATGACTACAACGAACAACATACCCGCCAAATTCAGTCAATTGAACTACTCAAAGCAGGGCAATTTAATTACATTCAGCAAGTCAGTTATCTCGATACACGTACACAAGATGTTAAAACATTGCGTTATACGCCTGAGCAAATTCAGCAGTTTTACCGTGCGGATATGAGCAACTTAAAGTATGTGGTGTTTGGGGTGTTGTTATTTGCCTGTATTGCGTTATATGTGAGCGTCCGTATTGCTCGAAACTTTAAGCAGTTCTTAAACCGATAGAAATGAATTGGTTAAAATAAAAAGAGGTGATTAATCACCTCTTTTTTATGACTTAAATGGCTTGATTAAAAGTATCACAACTTTCAACTTGCCCCGACTTAAAGCCCGTGCCAAACCAAGTCATACGCTGCTGACTGGTTCCATGGGTAAAGCTATCAGGCACCACTTGCCCTGTTGCCCGCTTTTGTAGGTAATCATCACCAATCTTATGTGCAGCATCCATCGCTTCTTCAACATCGCCTTGCTCTAAGAACTGAGTTCGTTGATTGTTATGATGCGCCCATACTCCTGCTAAACAGTCAGCCTGTAACTCTTGGCGTACCGATAAAGCATTGCCTTGCGCTTTTGAGCCCTGTGCACGAGCTTTTTGCACTTGTTCAGAAATCCCTAAAATGGTCTGAATATGATGTCCAACCTCATGTGCCACAACATAAGCCTGAGCAAAGTCACCCGCTTGATCTTGGCGCGCCAACTCCGTTTGGTTTTGCTCACCGCCAATACCCATTTGAGTCCGCATGTCTTTAAAGAAAGCGGTGTCGATATACACCTTCTGATCTGCTGGACAGTAAAACGGCCCCATTGCAGACTGAGCAGTACCACAACCCGAATTGATCACTCCTGAAAACATCACCAACTTGGGCGGAACATATTGTTGTCCCAATTGCTGTTGGAAAATTTGACTCCATGTGTCTTCAGTATCGGCCAGTACAGTACCGACAAAGTCCATCGCTTCCTGCTGATCAGGCGTTGGGTTATCCAAACCTTGAGTTTCTGCCGCTCCAGTTTGTGCGGTCACTTGTTTAGTGGCTTGGTAGGCTTGCTGCGGATCGACTCCTAGAAATTTCCATGCCACAAAGGCTACGATCAGCCCTAAAATACTGATGCCACCCGCCTTGACACCGCCACCACCGCGGCGATCCTCGACATTGCTACTGACACGACGTCCCTTCCAACGCATAGCACTCTTCCTTCTTCTAATACATGCTGACCCGATCCAGTTTATGCCTTTTTTGAGCTCGGCCAAACTTTTTTAATCAAGCTCACAATAGCCAATACAATCAAACCAGCCACAAAACCAATCACTAAGTTAATCAGTGTTGGGGTTAATGCCCCCACAATGCTTCCCACAGTTGGAATATGTTCAGCATAATCCACTGAACCTTCAGTGAAATGATGCAATAAAGGCACGCCGTGGGAAATAATGCCACCACCCACTAAAAACATCGCGATAGTGCCCACGATGGTTAAGGTCTTCATTAGTTTTGGTGCAAAAGCCAATAAACCACGGCCAATAGTTTGCTTAAATGAAGAGGCTTGCTGAGCTAGATACAGCCCTAAATCATCAATTTTAACAATCATCGCCACAAAACCATACACACCGACGGTCATTAAAATGGCAATTACAGACAACACCATGACTTTGGTTGAAAAAGTTGCAGCAGCCACAGTCCCCAGTGAAATCACCACAATTTCTGCCGACAAAATAAAGTCGGTACGAATCGCCCCTTTAACTTTATCTTTTTCAAAAGTCGCCATATCGGTTTCAATCGCAGTTAATTCTTGGCTGGCTTCTTCTTCGGTTTTGGCTTTTTTGTGATGCAAACTATGTAGGACTTTTTCTACCCCTTCATAGCATAGAAATAAACCACCAATCATTAACAGTGGCGTGATCAGCCACGGTGCAACCACACTAATCAACAGCGCCGCAGGGACTAAAATTAATTTATTAACAAAAGAGCCTTTTGCCACAGCCCAAACCACAGGCAGCTCACGGTCAGTACGAACCCCGCTGACCTGTTGAGCATTGAGTGCTAAATCATCGCCCAAAACACCCGCCGTTTTTTTTGCCGCCATTTTACTCATGACCGCAACGTCATCTAATATCGTGGCAATATCATCTAGTAATATTAATAAGCTACTCGCCATTTATTTTTATCCATCTTGAGAATTCTGACATTTTAATCTGTGATCTAAGCTTTTGAATATTTGTTTTTTGAAATTTAACTGATTTTATAATTTTTTCACTGCAGTTTTTTTAAGACTGACATTGAAAAAGATTATGCCGTACAATGTCTGCATTCTTTGAAAATAGCATGTCGCTACGACGACTTTGGAAATAGATAATGAGTAATCAAGACAACCGTCCTGTTATTTTGACAGGCGACCGTCCAACGGGACAACTTCATTTAGGGCACTTTGTCGGATCTTTACGTTCACGTGTGGGGTTGCAGGATTCACACCATCAGCATTTATTATTGGCCGATGCGCAAGCCTTTACTGACAATGCCGATAACTTTGAAAAAGTTCGCCGCAATATTCTTGAAGTTGCCACAGATTACTTAGCAGTCGGGATCGACCCAACCAAAACCACCATTTGCGTGCAGTCGAGCTTACCCGCGCTAAATGAACTCACCATGTTGTATCTCAACTTTGTGACCGTGTCTCGTTTAGAACGTAACCCAACCATCAAGTCTGAAATTCAGATGCGTGGTTTCGAACGTGATATTCCAGCGGGTTTCTTATGCTACCCAGTTGCACAAGCAGCAGATATCACCGCATTTAAAGCAACGGTTGTACCTGTGGGTGAAGACCAGATTCCAATGATCGAACAGACCAATGAAATCGTACGCCGCTTAAACCGTCAGATTGGTCAGGAATTACTGCCTGAATGTAAGGCCCTGCTTTCTAATATGAGTCGTTTACCTGGCTTTGATGGTAAAGCCAAAATGTCGAAATCTTTGGGCAATACCATTGTGTTGGATGCAACCGATAAAGACATTAAAAAAGCTGTTAATGCGATGTACACCGACCCGAACCACCTGCGTGTTGAAGACCCAGGTCAGGTTGAAGGTAATATCGTATTTACGTATTTAGATGCGTTTGATCCAAACAAAGAAGAAGTTGAAGAACTGAAAGCACATTACCGCCGTGGCGGTTTAGGCGATGGTACGGTGAAAAAACGTCTTGAAGGCGTATTGAAAGAGCTGATCACGCCAATTCGTGAACGTCGTATGGAACTTGCGAAAGATCCTGATTACATCATGGATATTTTGAAGACTGGTACAGACAAATGTCGTGATATTACTCAACAGACTCTAGATGAAGTTAAATCGGGTTTAGGGGTGTTTCATTTCTAATCCGTTCTTAAACTAAAGCGCATATTTAAGCCTTTCTCACTGAGAAAGGCTTTTTTGATCACTAAACAAACAAAAATAAGCCACATGCATCTCAAAAACTGACATTTAGTGTCGTTTGTTAACCTAAATTTACAGTAATTAACGTGAATACTCATGAAATAAGAATGCACAGCCCTTATGATAAGTCCATAGCTTAGATTAACCCTGAGATATAACGTTTCTCCTTTTTACCGAAACTGTGTAACAACAGATTCGTAGTTCTACGCAATGAATACCCCAATCATTGCGTATTTTTTTGCCTAAAATTTGTCAAATCACAATTAAATCCGCTTTCTCATTACGTGCCAACAAACTTAGACATTCTGTTTTTTGAATGCTATGCTAAAGCCCAATTTCAATACAATTCTTTTTAAAAATTTACACTTAACTGATAACAGCATAAAAATAGAGAACCTTTAGAATGTGGGAATTATTTACTCACCCATCCAATTTAATTTTTAGTATTTGCCTCAGTCTGATGTTTTTATTGGGACTGCTCGAATTGATTCTATTGGTGTTAGGGGGCGGCTCACAAGGCCTACTTGACCAATTCCTACCTGATGACTTAGGCAGTACTAAAGACGTCGACATTGCACTAGATGCCGATCAAGGTTGGCTCAACGCCCTGCTGGATTGGTTGTTTATTGGCCGTGTTCCTCTCTTGGTTTGGCTGATTATCTTCCTCACTCTATATAGCTTAAGTGGCTTTATTCTACAGTCCATTCTTCAAACTTGGACGGGAAGCTATTGGAGTGCATGGATCATGGCACCACTTTGCCTCATACTTTCGATGCCTATGATTCGTTACAGCGCCATGCTGATTGCTAAAATTTTGCCACAAGATGAAACCACAGCAATTTACAGTGAAGAGCTGATTGGACGAACAGCACTGATTATTTTAGGTGAAGCTAAAGTCAACTCACCTGCTCAAGCACGAGTCCAAGATCAGTTTGGGCAAACGCATTATGTGCTGGTTGAACCTGAAACAGACCTTCATTTTTCTCAAGGTCAAGAAGTCATTTTGACTCAAAAAACCAAGATTGGCTTTAAAGCCATTTCACTTTAATTCTTTCATTTTGTACTTATAACTTTAAATAAAATCGGGACCCTTATGCTCAGCAACAATTTCTATAACATTCTTATTCTTGCAGGGATTATCTTTGCAGCTCTGGTTATTATCGGCATTATTATTGCCCGTCTGTACCGTCGTTCCAGCAAAGAAATCTCTTTCGTACGTACCGGTTTTGGCGGCGAAAAAGTCATTTTAGGTGGCGGTGCAATTGTACTGCCTGTATTACATGAAATTATCCCTGTCAACATGAACACGCTACGTTTAGAGGTTCGCCGTGCTGATGATCAAGCGCTCATTACCCGGGACCGTATGCGCGTCGATGTCATGGCTGAGTTCTATGTCCGTGTGAAGCCACTAGCAGAATCAATTGCAGTGGCCGCGCAGACTTTGGGACAGAAAACCATGTCTCCAAATGAGTTGAAGAACCTTGTAGAAGGTAAATTTGTCGATTCCTTGCGTGCTGTAGCAGCTGAAATGGCGATGGAAGAGTTGCATGAAAAACGCGTGGATTTCGTGCAAAAAGTACAACAAGTCGTGTCCGAAGACTTACATAAAAATGGTCTAGAGCTAGAAACTGTGTCATTAACAGGTTTAGACCAAACAGGTTTCAAATACTTTAACCCTCAAAATGCATTCGATGCCGAAGGTTTAACCAAGCTGACCGAAACAATTGAAGACCGTCGTCGTAAACGTAATCACATTGAGCAAGACGCTGACCTTGCCATTAAGACCAAAAACTTAGAAGCAGAACAAGCGCGCCTACAAATCATTCGTGAAGAAGAATACGCCAAACTACAGCAAGAGCGTGAAATTGCAATTCGCCGTGCAGAACAATTGGCTGAAATTGCCTCTCAAGAAGCAGAGAAAAAACGTGAAGCAGAAGAAGCACGTATTGCAGCTGAGCGTGAAGTAGAGTTAAAGCGTATTGGTGCAGCACGTGATGTGGAAAGCCAAAATATTCAAAAATCACAAATTATTGAACAAGCGCAGGTTGAACAAAAGAAAACCATCGAGCTGGCTGAACAGTCACGTGCCATTGCAATTGCTGAAAAGTCGCGTGAAGAGTCTGAAGCCAAAGCTTCTGCTGACCGTGCCCGTGCTGAAGCCGTTAAAGCCGAAGAAGAAGTGATTACCGTACGTGAAACCCAGCGTGCTGAGCGTCAAAAAGCAGTTGAGTTGGTTGCTGCGAAGCAAGCTGCAGAAAAAGATGCGATTGCGATTACGGTTGCAGCTGAAGCAGGCAAACAAGCCGCTGCCGATGATGCCGAAGCCGTTCGTATTGCAGCGGAAGCTCAAGCCGAACAAGCTCGCTTAAAAGCCAAAGGTGAAGCAGATGCCAAAATACTATTGGCTCAAGCAATGGAAAAACAATACCAAGTCGACGCGGATGGTACACGTGCGGTGAATGAGGCCAACAACGTCTTATCTCCTGAGCAAGTCGAAATGCAAATTCGGCTAGCTTTGTTAAAATACTTACCTGAAATCATTCGTGAAAGTGTTAAACCGATGGAAAATATTGATGACATCAAAATTTTACAGGTCAATGGTTTAGGCAATGTCGGTTCAGTAGCATCTGGGGTTGATGGTGCGGAATCTTCACAAGTTGCTTTGTCTGATCAAGTGGTAAATAGTGCGCTACGCTATCGTACTCAAGCACCACTAATTGATAGCTTGATGAATGAACTAGGGATTCAAGGCGGCGACATCAATGGTTTAACCCAAAGCTTAAAACCGCAAAGCAAAACTCAATAGCACTTATACTTACAAGCAAAAAACGCGACGATCTGTCGCGTTTTTTATCTACTTTAATATTTAACTTTCAATAAAATACACATTTAAGCTGTTAAAACGATAAACCTAAGAATTTGCCCAGCGCAGTAAGCCCATCATCTATTATAAAAATTTAAGTTATTTTAGCTTGATAATAGATTCGCCGACCATCAGAAAAGTCCAAAAAGTAATATGAACATCCTAGACGCTACAATTGAGTGAAAATATTCTAAACAGTAACGGAAAAAACTTTTTAATGAATAAATAGAATTAAGCTATTTAGTGCAAACGCACCCAAAAGAAACGAATCAATTGCCCACGATCATAAGGAAAATTTGAAAGGTACTCATATCCCACTTTATTTCTTTTGTTGACTTTAATTTCAATACCATACCCGAATGAAATACTGAGTACATCCAAGTCTGAACTGTGAAATTCCCCTGTCCCTAATTTATGGCTCAAACCATCCGAGTTGTAGGCCGAGTAGTTAAATATACGAATATATTCATTCTCATAAAAATCGTTATTGATCAATGTATAATCGTTTTCTTCTTCATCATGTTGTGCCGCTAACTGCTGATAATAGTGGAAAATATCATCACTCAAAGACTCAGCCAAGTAGACGTCTTCATTTTCAGCATAAGCGCTATTCATCGCTAGCCCGAACAAGAATAAGCAACGACAAAACAATAAATGAATAGGCTTTAACATCTGCAATACTATGTCTTCAAAAGAATTATTTTAATTATGAATATAGCATAGTCTCCTATATAAACAGTGTACACCAAATATTTATCAACTCTCAGATTGTTAAGTACATAGCAAATCTTGCACTAATTTACCCATTTTGTTTTTTGTCCAATATGGCTAAATATAGTTTTCAGCTAAGATTAAACACTCTAACCCCCATATTATTTTTATACAGAGAAATGTATTAGGGCAAACCAATATGCTCTCCACAAAAAAGCCGTATGTGCAATTAAGACATACGGCTTTTTCCTTTAAAATATAAAAGGCTTAAACTAAACCTTTGTCCTTTAAAAGTTGGAACATCGTTGAACCGAGTTCTGCTGGGCTACGCGTATAGGCCATCCCAGCCTTTTCAAATGCTGCAAACTTTTCTTCCGCAGTACCTTTACCACCAGAAATAATCGCTCCCGCATGCCCCATACGCTTGCCTTTCGGTGCTGTTACACCGGCAATATAACCCACCACAGGTTTAGTCACATGCGATTGAATATATTCCGCGGCTTCTTCTTCAGCCGTACCACCAATCTCACCAATCATGATAATCGCTTCAGTTTGTGGATCGTCTTGGAACAGTTTCAAACAATCAATTTGGTTCATGCCCGGAATTGGATCACCACCAATACCAATACAGGTCGATTGCCCTAAGCCTAGTTTCGTCGTTTGAGCAACTGCCTCATAAGTCAACGTGCCTGAACGCGAGATAATACCAATTTTACCCGGTTGGTGAATATGACCCGGCATAATCCCGATCTTACATTCATCTGGAGTAATAATACCCGGACAGTTTGGACCAATCAGACGTGTACCATTGCCATTGGTTTCAAGATAGCGCTTGGCTTTGAGCATGTCTAAAGTTGGCACGCCTTCTGTGATGACCACAATCAGTCCAACACCTGAGTCCACTGCTTCAATAATTGAATCTAATACAAACGGTGCTGGCACATAAATCACAGTCGCATCTGCGCCTGTGCCTGCAACTGCATCTTTCATGGTGTTAAATACAGGTAAATCTAGGTGGGTTGTGCCACCTTTACCAGGAGTTACCCCGCCAACGACTTTAGTTCCATAATCTAGTGCTTGTGCTGAGTGGAATGTACCGTTTTTACCTGTAAAACCTTGTACCAATACTTTGGTGTCTTTATTAATTAATACGCTCATATTGATACTCCTTACGCTTTTACTGCAGCAACAATTTTTTCTGCGGCATCCGACAAGCCATTTGCAGAAATAAGTTTTAAACCTGATTCGTCAAGTAATTTGGCACCCAATTCAGCATTGTTCCCTTCTAAACGAACAACTACAGGTACGGTCACATTTACTTCTTGAACCGCTGCAATAATTGCTTCAGCAATCATGTCACAACGTACAATTCCACCGAAGATATTAATCAATACCCCTTGTACAGAGGTATCTGCCAGAATAATTTTAAACGCTTCAATTACACGGTCTTTAGTTGCACCACCACCGACATCAAGGAAGTTCGCAGGTTGGCCGCCATAAAGTTTAATAATATCCATGGTTGCCATCGCAAGGCCTGCACCATTAACCATACACCCAATGTTGCCTTCAAGCGCGACGTAGTTGAGGTCAAATTCAGACGCTTTTAACTCACGTTCATTTTCCTGTGACTTATCGCGCAGCGCAGCAATTTCTGGTAAACGGTACAGCGCGTTTGAGTCAATCCCCACTTTGGCATCGACACATAGGATGTCACCATTTTCACGCACAGATAGTGGGTTAATCTCAAATAAAGCAAAGTCATTCTCGATGAATGCTTGATACGCAGCAGACATCACTTTCACAAATTGATTCACTTGACCATCTTTAAGGTTCAACTTAAATGCAACTTCGCGTGCTTGAAATGGCAATAAGCCAACCAAAGGATCGACTTCAACTTTGATAATTTTTTCAGGGGTTTCTTCAGCAACCTTTTCAATTTCAACGCCACCTTCGGTCGAAGCCATAAAGGTCACACGACGGCTTGAGCGGTCAACCACTGCACCTAAATACAGCTCACGCTCCACAGGATAAACATCTTCCGCGACAAGTACGCTGTTGACAGGTTGGCCATGACTATCGGTTTGATAGGTAACGAGGTTGGTCCCGATGATGCTTTTTGCATATTCAGCAGCTTCCATTGCTGACTTTACAACTTTTACGCCACCCGCCTTACCACGACCACCCGCATGCACCTGGGCTTTCATTACAGCAAATTTTCCGCCTATTTGATCAAAGGCTTTTACTGCTTCTTCTGGAGTGGTGGCAAGTACGCCCTCTTGGACAGGCATACCATATTTTTTTAATAGCGCTTTAGCTTGATATTCATGTAAATTCATCGACTAACCTTTTTATTACTGCTTATTTACTTTTTGTTGCACCGAAACTGTTTACTATCACAGTAACCATTTTGGATTTTTAAAACTTCTTGTCTTTATTTTTAGATGATTCTTCATGAGAAGACAACACCTGAAACAAAAAAGAGCGACCGTAGTCGCTCTTTTCGTTGTCTTATTTGCGTTTACGCTGGATTGCGTGAATCGCTCGACCATCCACTGCAAGTGCAGCTTCATGAACCACTTCTGAGAATGTTGGGTGACCGAAAGTCATCAACTGTAGATCTTCAACCGAAGATACAAACTCAAGTGCAATCATACCTTGGTGTACGATGTCAGATGCAGCAGGTCCAATCACGTGCATACCCAGTAAACGATCAGTTTTTGCATCAGCAACAAACTTCACGAAACCAGCACCTTCACCAGCTGCTAAAGCACGACCATTGACAGCAAAACCGAATTGACCTGTTTTAACTTCATGGCCTTTTTCTTTGGCTTGCTCTTCAGTTAAACCGACCCATGCTGCTTCTGGATGTGTGTAGATCACAGAAATGATCGTGTCATAGTTCACTTGAGCTGCATGACCGTGAATACGCTCAACAGCCATTACACCTTCTTCCATCGCTTTATGCGCAAGCATTGGGCCACGGACCAAGTCACCAATTGCATATACACCGTCAACAGACGTCGCACACCAATCGTTCACATCAACTAAACCGCGTTCAGTGAGTTTGATGCCGCAATCATCAGCCAATAGACCTTCAGCATATGCACGACGGCCTACACAAACGATCAACTTATCAAACGCTTGAGTTTTTTCTTCGCCGCCTTGAGTATATTTAACAGTGACTTCAGAACCATTAACTTCTGTGCCAGCAACTTTAGCACCAACACGGATATCAAGACCTTGTTTCGTCAAAAGTTTTTGGTAGTCTTTCGCCAAGGCTTTATCAGCCATTGGTAAGAATGCGTCCATCGCTTCAAATACAACAACTTCAGCACCTAGACGACGCCATACTGAACCAAGCTCTAGACCGATTACGCCCGCACCAATGACACCTAAACGCTTAGGTACTTCTTGGAATTCTAGTGCGCCTGTAGAGTCAACAATAATGTCTTGATCTACTGGAGCTACAGGAATGTTCACAGGCACAGAACCCGTCGCAAGAATCACATATTTAGGCTCTAAAATTTGAGTTTCACCTTCGTGAGATACAAACTCGACTTTTTTGCCTGCAAGTAATTTACCTGTACCTTTTAACCACTCGATACCATTACCTTTAAGTAATTGGTCGATACCGCCAGTTAATTGGTCAACGATTTTGTCTTTACGCGCAAGGAGTTTAGGCAAATCAAAGTTCACTTCACCTGTTGTAATACCGTGATCAGCTAAGTGATGCACTGTATCTTCGTAGCGGTGAGAAGAATCAAGCAATGCTTTAGACGGAATACAACCCACGTTTAAGCACGTCCCACCTAATGATGGTTTGCCTTTGTGAATACGTTTTTCAATACACGCAACTTTAAAACCAAGCTGCGCTGCACGAATCGCTGCTTCATAGCCACCTGGGCCACCGCCAATTACAACAAGATCAAATTGTTGAGACATTTTTATCTCCAAAAATGGGCTTAGAGGATCGCTCTAAGCCCATGTTTTATTCTTTAGAATTAAAGGTCAAGGATCAATTTAGCTGGTTCTTCTAACAATTCTTTGATTGTTACAAGGAAACCAACTGCTTCTTTACCATCGATTAGACGGTGGTCATAAGAAAGCGCTAAATACATCATCGGTAAGATTTCTACTTGACCGTTTACAGCCATTGGACGCTCTTGGATTTTATGCATACCCAAAATCGCAGTTTGTGGTGTATTCAAGATCGGAGTCGACAATAATGAACCGAAAGTACCACCGTTGGTGATTGTGAACGTACCGCCAGTCATGTCTTCGATGCCCAATTTGCCATCACGTGCTTTGTAAGCAAAGTCACGGATACCATTTTCAACTTCAGCATAGTTCATTCGGTCTGTATCACGAAGCACAGGTACAACTAGACCACGCTCAGAAGATACCGCTACACCGATGTCATAATAACCGTGGTAAACAATGTCATCACCATCAATTGAAGCGTTAACTGCTGGGTAGCGTTTAAGCGCTTCAGTTGCAGCTTTAACAAAGAAAGACATAAAGCCAAGACGCGCACCGTGACGCTTCTCAAATGCGTCTTTGTATTGAGCACGCATTTCCATGATTGGCTTCATGTTCACTTCGTTAAACGTCGTCAACATTGCAGTTTCTTGCGTTGCAGCAAGCAGACGCTCAGCAACACGCTTACGAAGACGTGTCATAGGAACACGCTTCTCAACACGCTCACCCACAGCAACACTTAATGGTGCTGCAGCTGGAGCTGCTGGTTTAGTTTGGTGATTTGCCACATCTTCTTTTGTGATACGACCACCACGGCCTGTACCTGCAACATCAGCAGCTGGAATACCAGACTCAGTCAATGCTTTACGCACAGCAGGCGCTTGATCAGCAACTTGAGCACGTTCAACGACTGGTGCAGCACCCGCTTCAGTTTGAACAACCGCTTGTTCTACTTTCGCTTCAGACTGAACTGCTTCAGTTTGCGCAGCGCCAGATACAGCACCTTCTTCAAACTGTGCAATCACTTCATTTGAAAGAACAGTGTCACCTTCACCTTTAATGATCGATGCAATTGTACCGTCAGCAGGAGCAACAACTTCTAAAACAACTTTATCTGTTTCAATATCACAGATCACTTCATCACGTGATACTGCTTCACCTGGTTGTTTGTGCCAAGTTGCGATTGTTCCGTCCGCAACTGACTCAGGGAATACCGGTGCTTTAATTTCGGTTGCCATTACTAAGAATCTCCTGTTATTCAGCTACGATCGCTAAAGCGTCATTTACGAGCTGAGCTTGTTGTTTTGCATGCAAATATGGTGAACCACAAGCCGGTGCAGCAGAAGCTTCACGACCTGCATAACTGATACGTACTGGTTTAGCCGACTTCATTACATCATCATATAAACGAGGGGCAATAAATAACCAAGCACCTTGGTTCTTCGGCTCTTCTTGCGTCCAAACAATGTCTTTCACATTTGGATATTGAGCAAGAACTTCAGCAATACGTTGTTCAGGGTATGGATACAATTGTTCAATACGAACGATTGCAGTGTTATTCAACTCTTGCTCACGACGTTTCTCAAGCAAGTCATAGTAAACCTTACCACCACAAAGCACTAAACGTGTTACGTCTGCTTTGTTGATGTTGTCGATTTCATCAATCACAGTTTGGAATGTACCATTTGCAAGTTCACTTAAAGTAGACGTTGCAAGCTTGTGACGAAGTAAAGACTTCGGTGACATGATGATCATTGGCTTACGAATTGGGCGAATCGCTTGACGACGTAAAGCATGGAAAATCTGTGCAGGCGTAGTCGGTGTCATCACTTGCATGTTGTCTTCAGCACATAGCTGCAAGAAACGCTCTAAACGTGCAGATGAGTGCTCTGGACCTTGACCTTCAAAACCGTGAGGAAGAAGTAAGGTTAAACCACACACACGCTCCCACTTGGTTTCACCTGATGCGATGAACTGATCGATTACCACCTGTGCACAGTTTGCGAAGTCACCAAATTGTGCTTCCCAAATGATCAAACTCTTAGGCAGAGTCGTTGCATAACCATACTCAAAACCTAACACCGCCATTTCAGACAACAATGAGTCATAAATAGCAGTACGTGGTTGATTTTCTTTGATATGGCAAAGTGGAATGTACGTTGAACCATCCACTTGGTTATGCAGTTTTGCATGACGGTGTGAGAAGGTACCACGACCAACGTCTTCACCAGTCAAACGAACCAAATAGCCATCATCTAAAATAGATGCATAAGCCAAAGTTTCTGCAGCACCCCAGTTCAATGGCATTTCGCCAGTTTGCATTTTTAAGCGATCATCAATCACTTTTGCAACTTGACGCTGCATCACGAAGCCTTCAGGAAGCTCGCGCATTTTGCGACCAAGCTCTTTTAAGCGATCCTCAGAACATGTTGTATCCCATACGTCTGTATAGTCATGTCCTAAGTACGGTGCCCAATCTACAAACATTTTTGTATTTGGTTCAAGTACCAATGCATTTGCAACGTGCTTACCTGCTTCTAAATCAGCACGGTAGTCTTCAACCATTTGATCTGCTTTAGCACGGTCTAATACGCTTTCTTGAACCAATTGGTCTGCATACAGCGCACGCGTTGTCGTTTTCTTGTTGATGACTTGATACATCATTGGCTGAGTTGCAGCTGGCTCGTCCGCTTCGTTGTGACCACGACGGCGGTAACAGAACATATCAATGACAACGTCTTTACGGAAAGTATGACGGAAGTCATGTGCCAATTGCGCAACAAACAATACTGATTCAGGATCATCACCGTTCACATGGAAGATCGGTGCTTGGATCATTTTCGCGATGTCCGTACAGTATTCTGTAGAACGCGCATCACGTGGATCAGACGTTGTGAAACCGACTTGGTTATTCACCACAATATGAACCGTACCACCCACTGTATAGCCACGTGTTTGTGACATTTGGAAGGTTTCTTGGTTAACACCTTGACCTGCAAATGCAGCATCACCGTGAACAATTACTGGCAATACGTCATCGCCACCAATGTCTTTACGACGAACTTGACGTGCACGCACTGAACCTTCAACCACAGGGCCGACGATTTCTAAGTGAGACGGGTTAAACGCCAATGCCAAGTGAACTTCGCCACCTGGAGTCATTACGTTTGAAGAGAAACCTTGGTGGTACTTAACGTCACCAGAACCTTTTTTATGTAAGCTCTTACCTTCGAACTCACCAAATAGGTCTGCTGGGTTTTTACCCATGATGTTTACAAGAAGGTTCAAACGACCACGGTGTGGCATACCAATGACCACTTCTTTACAACCTACAGAACCTGCACGCTGAATTAAAGCATCAACCATTGGAATGAAAGATTCACCACCTTCCACGCCGAAACGTTTTGCACCAACGTATTTATTACCTAGGAATTTTTCTAGGCCTTCAGCCGCAGTTAAACGCTCTAATACGTGTTTTTTCTGTTCTGCAGTGAAGTTGAATTGACCACGTGCACCTTCAAGGCGTTGTTGAATCCAACGTTTTTCTTTGGTATCAACAATGTGCATGTATTCTGCACCAATTGAAGCACAGTACGTTGCTTCCATGGCTTGAACCATTTCACCTAGAGTTGCTTCGTCTTTACCAATCAAAAGATTACCTGTATTGAATACAGTGTCTAAATCAGATTGGGTTAAGCCATGTGCAGCAAGGTCAAGATCTGGCACGATTTCACGTTTTGCCAAACCTAAAGGATCAAGCTTCGCTTTTTGGTGACCGCGGTTACGGTACGCTGCGATCAGTTGTAGTACGCCAATTTGACGACGCTCATGTTCTGTACTAACAGAACTCTGTACCACTGCTTGAACACGACTTGAATTACGACCTAGTAATAAGAATTGCTCACGTACATTGCTGTGTGGTTGATCACCTTTCGGGTATTTATCGAAGTATGCACGCCAGTCAGCTTCTACTGAGTCTGGTGCAGCCAAGTACTGCTCATAAAGTTCTTCAATATACGCTGCACTATCAGCGGAAAGTTCAGTGTCAAGACGCAATGCGTCAGCAACTTCTTGCATTTGTGGACCCATTTCCTATTGCAAAAACATTTCAGGATGCTTTTTAAGCGAACCCATGATTAGTAATGTCAAATTGGTAACATGACATTAGTCCCCATAAGGCGGATGCCATGAGGCGTTATCACTACATTAGAATTACCCAATGTGACAATGAATCATAACGCCCTCAGCGGCATCATCACTCATTCATACCCGGCCAAAACCGAGCAATTTTTTGCAAATCGACTTAGAAAAAATAAGGCGATGCATTATTTTTTCTAAAGCGACTAACCCTTCATTTATACTCGCTCTAATGCTGCTTAAATGTTGAATTAATGTACATATTTAGCGCGCATTTTTTAAATATAAACGTGCAAAAATTTTAACATACTCCCCATATTTCAATTGATTTTTTTGACACATACCTTTCATAAATTGGCGAAATACACATATCAAAATTTCATCTAATATATGGTGCTTTAAATAAAACCGAGTTTCAACGTAGACCAAAGTCTACTCCAAAAAACACATACGAAAAGAGAGCATCATCTTTCAATATGCCCTCCCCATCAACAACATCCATATTAACATCTTCATAACTTTTTTTGCAGACTCATACTTGCACTTATTTATGACATTTGTTTTAAATCGCCGCGCTTTTCACCAATCTGGTGCAATTTCCAAAAAAGCCACCTATCACAAACAAAAATAGTGCCAACCTCACACTCTCACTCAACTTTATTTCTACAGCAAAAATCTAGCTATAAAATAAAAAAGCACACCCTAAAGGTGTGCTTTTTCTAACTGAAGATCAGCCTACAGATTAACCCGCAGCATCTAAAAGCATGTTACGGATGTGACCGATTGCTTTAGTTGGATTCAAACCTTTAGGACACACTGATACACAGTTCATAATACCTTTACAACGGAATAGCGAGAATGGGTCGTCTAGACGAGCCAAACGCTCTTGAGTTGCTGTATCACGAGAGTCGATGATAAAACGGTATGCATTTAACAACGCTGAAGGACCCAAGAACTTGTCTGGGTTCCACCAGAATGATGGGCATGAAGTTGAACAACATGCACAAAGAATACATTCATATAAACCATCTAAGTGTTCACGCTCTTCAGGAGACTGTAAACGCTCTTTTGGTGGCGCAGGTTGGTTGTTGATCAAGAATGGATGAATTTTGTTGTACTGATCGTAGAACTGGTTCATATCCACAACTAAATCTTTAACCACAGGCAAACCAGGTAAAGGACGAACTGTAATCACTTCTGGTAAGTCGTTTAGGTTCCAAAGACATGCTAAACCATTTTTACCATTGATGTTCACACCATCCGAACCACAAATACCTTCACGGCATGAACGACGGAATGTTAATGATTCATCCTGTACTTTCAATGCAAGAAGTGCATCAAGCAACATACGGTGCTTATCAGTCAATTCTAACTTGAAAGTTTGCATGTACGGCGCTGCATCCTTATCAGGATCGTAGCGGTAGATATTAAATGTACGAGTACCTCTACTCATCTTACTTCTCCCAATTAGAATGTACGTGGTTTAGGTGGAATTGCAGCAACAGACAATGGCTTGTAACGTACTGGCTTGTACTCAAGACGGTTATCGCTAGAGAACCATAATGTGTGCTTCATCCACTCATCATCACGACGGCCATATGGGTAAGCTGGGTGATCAGGCGACTCTTCAAAATCTACAACCGTATGCGCACCACGGCACTCTTTACGAGCTGCTGCTGAGATCAATGTCGCTTTAGCCACTTCATACAAGTTTTCAACTTCTAAAGCTTCTACACGCGCAGTGTTAAATACTTTAGATTTGTCTTTCAAGTGAATGTTACGTACACGTGGTTCAATCGCAAGAATCTGCTTCACACCTTCTTCAAGAAGTGCAGTTGTACGGAATACACCAGCATGGTCTTGAACGATGTCACGAATTGCATCTGCAACCTCTTGAGCATTTTCACCAGTTGTTGAGTCATCCAATTTACGGATACGTGCAACAGTTTGCTCAAGTACAGTCGTAGGAAGCGGTTGGTATTCATCACCGTGATGTTTAGTCACGTAGTCAATGATGTGCTCACCCGCAGCTTTACCAAATACAACCAAGTCAAGTAATGAGTTCGTACCTAAACGGTTTGCACCATGTACAGACACGCAAGAACATTCACCAATTGCATAGAAGCCTTTAACAGGTTTCGTAAAGTTACGATCGCCCGCATTAGTCGAATAGATATCGCTATCTTTGTCATAATGTGCTGCAAATGCTTCAGTTTCAGAACCTTCAGGCACAACCACTTGACCGTGGATATTCGTTGGAATACCACCCATTTGGTAGTGAATTGTTGGTACAACTGGAATTGGTTCTTTGGTGATGTCAACGTTCGCGAATTTCTTACCAATCTCAAAAACAGATGGAAGACGTTTCATGATCGTTTCAGCACCCAAGTGCGTCATATCAAGCAAGATGTAGTCTTTCTTCGGACCACAACCACGACCTTCTTTAATTTCTTGGTCCATAGAACGTGATACGAAGTCACGTGGCGCCAAGTCTTTTAAAGTTGGTGCATAGCGCTCCATGAATGGCTCACCAGCATCATTACGAAGGATTGCACCTTCACCACGACAACCTTCAGTTAACAATACGCCTGCACCAGCAACACCCGTTGGGTGGAACTGCCAGAATTCCATATCTTGCAATGGAATACCTGCACGAGCCGCCATACCAAGGCCGTCACCAGTGTTGATATAAGCATTGGTTGATGCACGGTAAACACGACCCGCACCACCTGTAGCAAACAATGTCGCTTTGGCTTGGAATACTGCAATTTTACCCGTTTCTTGGTCAATTGCTGTTACACCTAGTACATCACCTGCTTCGTTACGAATCAGGTCAAGTGCGATCCATTCAACAAAAAATTGCGTACCCATTTTCACGTTGCTTTGATAAAGCGTGTGAAGAAGTGCGTGACCTGTACGGTCAGCAGCAGCACATGCACGTGGAACTGCTTTTTCACCGTAGTTTGCAGAGTGACCACCGAATGGACGTTGGTAAATCGTACCGTCTGCGTTACGGTCAAATGGCATACCCAAGTGTTCTAACTCATAAACCACTTGTGGCGCTTCACGCGTCATAAACTCGATCGCGTCTTGGTCGCCTAACCAGTCAGAACCTTTAACAGTGTCATAGAAGTGGTAGTGCCAGTTATCTTCTTGCATGTTACCAAGAGATGCACCAATACCACCCTGCGCTGCAACTGTGTGCGAACGAGTTGGGAATACTTTAGTTAAAACAGCAACTTTCAAACCAGCTTGAGCAAGTTGGTAAGACGCGCGCATACCAGAACCACCACCACCAACGATGACAGCATCGAAAGTTTCGTGTGGAATATTTGTGTAATCTTCTTTAGGGGTTATAGCGCCCATGATCTATTCCTATCAATTCGCCCAAAAAATCTGGATTGCCCAGATCGCATATGCAAATACAGCAATAATTACTGCTGAAGTCAGTACAAGGCGTAAACCTGAAGCTGAAGGACCCATTTGACGAGTAGTCACATAATCCGTGAATACCTGCCACATACCAATCCAAGCATGTGCAACAAGAGATAAGACGGCCAATAAAGATAAAATCTTCATTGGAGCTGTCATCATAAAGCCGTACCACTGTTCATAGCTAAAACCGCCATTGCATAGGATCCAACCTAAAACAACAACTGTATAAACCGCTAATACGACAGCACTTACACGTTGGATAAACCAATCGCGAGAACCTGAACCCGTTAAACCAGTAGCACTTTTCATTAGATAACAATCCATACAAATGCCGCAACGATACCGATTGCAGACAAGATCAATGAAATAGTAGCTGCGATACGACCACTTTGCAGTTCTTCAGCAATACCGATATCTGCAAGTAAGTGCTTAACGCCCGCAATAAAGTGGAAAATTAAGCCGGCTACAAATACCCATACGACAAAACGCACAATGAAGCTATTAAAAATAGCCTGAACTTGAGCAAATCCTTCAGGCGAAGACAATGACTTGTCTAAAATCCATAGAAGTACCGGTACGAGTAAAAATACGATGACACCTGATAGACGGTGTAAGATTGATGCAATAGCCACAGGGGATTTTAAGTTTACTTCTAAAACTTGACCCATGGACAAATTGACAGGTCTGTTGCTTTTCACAGCGGGCATCCTGTAAGTAAAAACTCCATCCGGAGTTTGTTGGAATTAATTCGAAGGAAAGCTGGCATTGTTCAGCAGCTACTTTAAAACTCTAAATTAAATAGCGTTTGAACTTAAAACGACACTGAATTATAAGACGTGAACTATCAAAATACAAACAATGCCCTTGGCCTTTTTGCATAAAAATTCTTTAAATAAGAATCATTAACACATAGATAAATGCCTTGCGCTACAATACTTTAGCTTCAAATCTCAGCTATATGGTTGGTTTTTATAAAATAAACACCAAATTCAAGCGCTAAAATTTATACAAAAACGGTAAAATTCGACTTTAGACTAAAGATGCACAAAAAAGTCTTGTTTTTAAAACTAGCTAATTTCACTGCTTTATTTTAATCATTTTTTATTTATATATAAAATGTTCATTATTTTATTTTAATATAGTGACATAAATATGCATGATGTTGGTGCAACAGATTAATCCCCTACAAGATTGAAATATCTCGTAATAAATTTTAATTAAAACAATTTTTTCACATCCGTATAAATAAAAAAAGTGACTTATATATCGTTTTCGAAATACCAAATAAGCTATTTTTTATACAATTAAATCATTTTATTTGAGTCACTTATTGTTTTTAACAATGACTACGAAAGCAGCATTTTCTTTTTAAAATGATGCGTAAGTTACGAGAATCATAATAAATGTAAATATATGACGACTTGAATTCTGTTTCTTTTCAAGCGCTTTTTTCAATATAAAACTGCTTACAATTGCGCCAGCAACATTTTTTATTTATGCACTTGCTCCTTGAATTAACTTATTATAGTGTGTCAGTGCTGTGATTTTATGCAAATTTTAATGGATTAAATCTTAACTATAACTTCGGAAGTCATCATTTTATCCATAAGTATAATTGACAAAATTTCAGCACTCTCTACTCTTAGAGCAAATTTTTAATCCGTCTGATTCGTGCATTAAAAGATGAGTATTTCGAGTCAGATAAATCATTCACCAGGACAGGAGATCTATTGAATGTCTGAAGCAACTGGCAAAAAAGCCGTTTTACAGCTTGATGGCAAAGAAATTGAATTACCAATTTACAGCGGCACATTGGGCCCAGATGTAATCGACGTTAAGGATGTATTGGCCGCAGGTCACTTCACTTTTGATCCTGGTTTTATGGCTACTGCTGCATGCGAGTCTAAAATCACTTTCATCGACGGTAACAAAGGTGTGCTTTTACACCGTGGCTACCCAATCGACCAGTTAGCAACTAAAGCTGACTACTTAGAAACTTGCTACTTACTTCTCAATGGCGAGCTTCCAACAGCTGAACAAAAAGAAGTATTTGATGCTAAAGTTCGTAACCACACTATGGTTCACGATCAAGTTAGCCGCTTCTTCAATGGTTTCCGTCGCGATGCTCACCCTATGGCGATCATGGTTGGTGTAGTTGGTGCGCTTTCTGCGTTCTATCACAACAACTTAGACATCGAAAATGTTGATCACCGTGAAATTACAGCTATCCGCTTAATTGCTAAAGTACCTACTTTGGCTGCGTGGAGCTACAAGTACACTGTAGGTCAACCATTCGTTTACCCACGTAATGACTTAAGCTACGCTGAAAACTTCTTATACATGATGTTTGCTACTCCAGCAGACCGTGATTACAAAGTAGATCCTATCCTTGCTAAAGCAATGGACCGTATCTTCACGCTTCACGCAGACCACGAACAAAATGCTTCTACGTCTACAGTACGTTTAGCTGGTTCTACTGGCGCGAACCCATATGCATGTATCGCTGCGGGTATCTCTGCACTTTGGGGCCCTGCTCACGGCGGCGCGAATGAAGCTGTTCTTAAGATGCTTGATGAAATCGGCACTGTAGAGAACGTTGCTGACTTCATGGAAAAAGTGAAAACTAAAGAAGTTAAACTCATGGGCTTCGGTCACCGTGTGTACAAAAACTTCGATCCACGTGCGAAAGTAATGAAAGAAACTTGCGACGAAGTTCTTGGTGCGCTTGGCATCAACGATCCACAGCTTGCTCTTGCTATGGAACTTGAACGTATCGCGCTTTCTGATGAATACTTCATCAAACGTAACTTATACCCGAACGTAGACTTCTACTCAGGTATCATCCTTAAAGCGATTGGTATCCCGACAGAAATGTTTACAGTGATCTTCGCGCTTGCACGTACTGTTGGTTGGATCAGCCACTGGTTAGAAATGCACAGCGGTCCGTACAAGATCGGTCGTCCTCGTCAGCTTTACACTGGCGAAGTTCAACGCGACATCAACCGTTAATTCGGTCTGCGTTGATAGACAAAAAAAACCACCCGCATGGGTGGTTTTTTATATGTTGAACTTTAAATCTACCATTTATGAATGACACACTTAAAGTATTAAAAGGCCTGAACAGACTCAGGCTTTTTTAATACTTAATGTGACTACTTTAAGCTTCAACAACATCGTAGTGTTTTAGCTCAAGCGTAGATAAACGTTGCTTTAACTCGGCCAAGGACCACGGCCAAGCCGCGAAGTTACGCCCATTTTGATCTAAATAATAGCTTGAGCAGCCGCCTCGGTTAAATACGGTGGTTTTTAAATGAGTTTGTACCTTGGCATTGTGATAACGTAGAACATCTCGTTTCACCATCATACGTTTAAAGCCTTGCTGCTTCATTTTTAGTAGACCATCTACAATGTACTGAATCTGCGCTTCAGCAATGCCAATAAACGAGTCATAGACCAAGATATTTGGCCCCAGTACCAAAAATGCATTCGGCACATTTTCCAAACTTGTACCCAAGTACGCTTCTGGAGAACCGCTCTTCCAAAGGTCGGCCAGTCGCTCACCTTGGGCATTCCATACGCGTTGGCCAATTGGAGGATGTGCCACTTCAAAACCAGTTCCCCAGATAATGACATCAACCTCAAATCGTTCCCCATTTGCCGCAATGACACTCTGCCCATCAATCTCGACCAAACCTTGGGGTAACAGCGTGACATTGTCTTGTTGCAGTGCTGGATAATAATTGTTGGCAAATAAAAGTCGCTTACAGCCGATCGAAAAGTTAGGCGTTACGGCTTTACGTAAGGAGTCATCCTGTATTTGTAATTTTAATAATTGACGGCTTAAAATATTGACTGGTTCAAGCAGTGACGGGTGACGCAGCCCAAAGTTGATCCCATTTAAAATACTGGAAACACTGTTCCTCCAGCCTTGCTGAATCATCGGAAATTTGGCCACCAGCGACTTTACTGTAGCATTGAGCTGCATATCCGCTTTGGGCAAAACCCACGGCGCAGTCCGCTGAAATACGATCAACTCTTTCGCCAATGGCTGAATTTGTGGAATAAACTGAATGGCAGACGCACCTGTTCCAATCACTGCAACCCGCTTTCCCGTTAAGTCATAATCATGTTTCCAACGGGCTGAATGGAACATTTCTCCTTTAAATCCTTCTATCCCTTTAATCTTAGGTACAGATGGTTCTGTAATCGGCCCTGTGCCAAAGATCACGGTTCGTGCTTGATATGCCCCTTGAGAAGTTTCAAGTTGCCAAATATTCGCCTCTTCATTCCACTTTGCACTGAGCAACTCATGCTGAAAGCGGATTTTGTCTTGTAATTCAAACTGCTCAACCACCTGTTCCAAGTAACTTAAAATTTCAGGTTGTTTCGCAAATAAATGGCTCCATTGATGACTAGGTGCAAAGGAAAATGAATACAATGCCGAAGGTACATCACAGCCACAGCCGGGGTAATTATTATCACGCCACGTACCACCAACTCTCTCTGCCTTTTCTAAAACCAGATAGTCCTGATAGCCGACTTGTTTCATTTTATAAGCCGCAGCAATGCCCGAAATCCCAGCACCTACAACAATGGTATCGTAAGTATGTGCGGCTTTAGGACGAAGCACAGCCTTTTTACGGGTTTGCTTAGGTTGAGCTTCCGTACTTTTTGGCGTCGTAGTTTGATCTCGCATTTGATCAGACGGTGCTTGCACATCTGCTTGCTCTGTCTCTAATTGCGTTTCCATATTCATTTTTCTCTATTCTTATTTTGTGATTTGATTAAACAGTGGATAACCCAAACCTAAAAGCTTGACGTATAAGCTTGGTGATGCCCGCTTCATCCACCAAAACAATTTGGCATCGGGTTGCGGAATGGTATAAAGCTTGCCTGCATCTAAGCGATTTAATGTTTTTTTTACAACAGCATCACTGGTGGTAAACGCATGGTTCATTAGCAGTTTGTCAGCCAGTCCAGAATAGCGACTTGGCAAGCGACCATTCTTCATAATATTAGTGGGCACCAAGGTCGGACACAGCACATTGACTGCAATGTTATAAGCATGAAGCTCTGAAGCCAAGGTTTCTGATAGAGCCAAAACACTAGACTTGGTCACGTTGTACGCTGTCATCTCAGGGGCTGCGGTATAGCCCGCAGCCGATGCCACATTGATAATGGCACCAAAGCCTTGCTGTTTAAATTTGGGTACAAAGTAGTGGCAACCATGAATCACCCCCCACAGGTTGACATGCATACACCACCGCCAATCCTCCAGCGACACCTCATCAAACTTACTACCTAGCCCCACTCCCGCATTATTGATGAGCAAAGTAACAGGATGTCCCAAAAGCTGTTCCGCTTGCTCGGCCAAAGCGTGTACAGATTCTTTTAATCCAACATCACAATGCACGGCGTAGGCTGACGTAGATGTCATCGACTGAATCAAATCTACAGTCTCCTGTGCCGAGCTTAAATCAATATCTGCACAGATGACATCACCACCGCGCTTTGCCAGTTCCAGTGCAAAGCTACGACCAATTCCGCTACCTGCGCCCGTTACAACTGCGTAGGCCTTTTGACTTGGTTTATTTTTTTTACTCAACAGTCCCATGTCATAACCTCCTTCTTATGATTTAAGTATTGGAGTAAATTCTTTGGTGAAATAGGGGGTTAACACTCCTGTTTCAGGATGTAGTAAACGCTCTTTGTAATAATCTAAAAATGCAGAAGTGTCATAATCATTCGGGTGAAAACTCGGGCGTAAATAATCAAAAATATGCTTCCAACTACTGCCATAAACACCTCGTTTCAGCCCAAACAAGAGGCTGAAACTGCGCGGTACATCCTTCCAATAACTGAGACTCACCAAATTAGACGGTTTGCGATAAAACGGGACAAAAACTGACGCCACTGAAATCAATAGCAAAATGGTGATAAGGGCTGGAAAAAAGCCTGTAATACGTAAGGCATAGTTATTGGAAAGTGATTGAAACACATCATATGCAATGTCTTTGTGCTCAGATTCCTCTAGCATGTGCCACATCCAAATCGCCCGTTGCTTTTCGTCTTGAGAATCGAAAAAAATCTCTTCATGGTTCATCATGTATTCAGACAGCACTGCGGTAAAATGTTCAATGCCTGCCATCAAAGACAATTTCATCGGCTGCGGTAAGCGGTTAAAACCGTAGTCAAAAACGATTTCAGCTAAATAACGAAAAATACCAACGGGTAAATCAACCTGTTTAAAAGTATCGTTCAATTCTTCATGTAGCTTTGAATGCAGTGCCTCCTGTCCAATCAAAGACGTCACGCGTTGTTTTAATACAGGGTCTCTAAGGAAATCGCGGTGATAACGGGCGGTATCAATCACCAAGTCTTCACCATAGGTCAGAAAGATCGAGAGTGATGCAAAGTAAGCACTGGCCAACTCCGCATTTAGGTAGAATTTGGGATCAATTTTCTCAGCTTCAAAGTCAAATTTCATATGCCGAATCGGAATAATCGCAGACTGTTTTTCAGCATCGAATACGGGTCCCTTAAAAATTTGGCTGGCTTTGCCTTTCAATGGAAGAGCGATACGCATAGGACATTCCTTCTTATTTTTAGCTCGTTTTTCAGGCTCAATCTCACGATTTTCACCATCTCTTTGCATTCAAAATAAGAGGCCGTTTCCCCTATGCCACTGGCATTTTTCTTCAAATGATTTGCAATTTATGACTTTAAAATCTGTTGTCTAACAATCACTCCACAGATTTATCTATCGGGGTCAGAACGAGGCTTTGTGTGCCACAAAGGGAATACACTGCTCATAGGCTGAGCAATCTTCGCCATAGTGTTTTTTGAGAAAGTAGTCTTGCACCATTTGCGCCTGCTGTTCAATGCCATAGCTTAAAAACTGTTTTCCTTGTTTTAATGCATAACGATATTGACGGTTAAAAAGTGCCTTACGGACTACAGCGAGTCCCTGCTGAATTTGCCAAACATGTGTTAGCTCATGAATCAACCAAGCTTGTTGATGAATCGGTTGGTCGGCAAAATTTTCGCACCAGTCTTTGATATTAAAATAGACATGTCCATTGGGGCTAATCGCATAATGAGGCAGCACTGCCCGATGCGCGATAATTCGAACTGAATCCGTGTTCAGACTGTTCCCAAAAATGCTGCTGGCGAGCTTTTTCTCCGCTTCAGTCAAGGGCCGATTTTTAAGTTCAAACTTTTGCTGTATTTTTTGTAAAAGCGCTTGAAACCACACAATCACACTCCATAAAGACATTAGAATAATTTGTTCTTTTTAAGGACATTTACGGATTTTTTTTAGAATATCCCTTAAAAAAAATCGCATTTCGTATATAGTATTCGCACTTATTATTGATTAATACTTCTATTTGTTTATCGTCACTTACACCACGTAGAACTTATAGCTATAACAAACTCAATCGTCGTGTATATCCCTATAGGTATAGGATTTAGTTGGAAATGAAAAGTTTTAAAATTGCACTTGCACAGTTCTCTCCGCACATTGGCAACCTTGAAGCAAATGCCCAAAAAATGTTGGAGCAGGCCAATGAAGCAAAAAAACAAAATGCTGATTTAATTATTTTTCCAGAACTTTCGAGCATTGGTTACCCAGCAGAAGATTTACTTCTACGTCCTAGCCTAACCAAACGCACGCAACAAGTTTTTGAACAACTTAAAACAGTAAAAGACATTGTGATGGTCTTTGGTTTTGTCAATCAAACTGAAGACGGTCAACGCTACAACGCCGCTGCGGTCATGAAAGATGGGCAAGTTTTGGGTGTGTATAACAAACAAAACTTGCCAAACTATAGCGTGTTTGATGAAAAGCGCTACTTCACCGAAGGGCATCAACACCTTGTTTTTGAATATCTGGGGCATAAGTTTGGTGTGTTGATTTGTGAAGATGTTTGGTCACTTTCAACGGTACAACAACTAGCACAGCTCAATGTAGAAACAGCTTTAGTCTTAAATGCTTCACCATATGAAGTCGGTAAGCCACAGCACCGCGTTGAAACCATGTCTGCACTGGCAAAACAAATGAACCTCAACTTGGTTTATGCCAACCAAGTCGGCGGTCAAGACGACCTGATCTTTGATGGTACAAGCTTCGTGATTGCCAAAAATGGTTCAGTTGTACTTCAAGCTGAAAGCTTTAAAGAATCCCTGTATTTCGCTGAATACGAAGCAGAACAACAAGCCTTTAAGGCCAATGCGCTGCCGCCTGCTTTAGACACTATGGCAGAGATTTATCAAAGCTTAGTGATGGCGACTCGCGACTATGTACAGCGCTCAGGTTTCCCTGGGGTGATTTTGGGTTTATCAGGCGGGATCGACTCTGCTTTAACCCTTGCCATTGCAGCCGACGCGATTGGCGCCGACAAAGTCCAAGCCGTAATGATGCCATATACCTATACCGCCCAAATCAGTGTAGAAGATGCTGCTGAACAAGCGAAGAGTATGGGGGTGACTTTTGGGATTGCTGAAATCAACCCGATTGTGAACAGCTTTATGCAAACGCTTTATCCGTTCTTTGGCAACAGCCCTGCGGATGCAACTGAAGAAAACTTACAAGCGCGTGCCCGCGGTACACTGCTGATGGGTTTATCAAACAAATTTGGTAATTTAGTCCTGTCTACAGGCAACAAATCAGAATTGGCTGTGGGCTACTGCACGCTCTATGGTGACATGGTGGGTGGTTTTTCCGTACTAAAAGATGTGTATAAAACCATTGTGTTTGAACTTGCGAAATACCGAAACAGCATTTCAGACAAGCCTGTGATTCCTGAGCGTGTGATTACTCGCCCACCTTCAGCAGAGTTACGTCCAGATCAAAAGGACCAAGACTCTTTACCACCATATGATGTACTGGATGCCATTTTGTATGCTTATATTGAAGAAGATATGAGCCAAGATGACATCATTGCCAAAGGCTTTGATGCTGAAGTGGTTGCAAAAGTGATTCGTTTGGTCGATTTCAATGAATACAAACGTCGCCAAGGTGCAATTGGTCCGCGTATCAGCTCACGCGCATTTAGCCGTGAACGTCGTTACCCAATCATGAATGGCTGGAAAGCTGGCATATAAGCTGCTGTTCCAATAAAAAAGCCCAAACAGATGTTTGGGCTTTTTTATATCGACATATTCAAATCTATTTTTTACGCACAAAAAAAGAGACCAAGCTGAGAGCTTGGTCTTTAAAAATGGTGGCTATGACGAGACTTGAACTTGTGACCCCCGCATTATGAGTGCGGTGCTCTAACCAACTGAGCTACATAGCCGTAAACTGTGGGGGCATTATCTATACATATTAAACACCCGTCAAGCCCTACCCCATCCCAATGATCAGCATTTAAACAACTGATAATTAAATGTTTAAAATTAATACATATTTAGTAAAAAACATCGGGCACAATAGCTAAATATATAAAGGAAACTATCCTTAAGCAGATCAAATCCTTGCTTATTACTACACTCTTAACAGCACTAAGTGCATGCCAGCTCGTGAGTCCAGCCTTGGTCAATTATAATCACGCTTACATGAATGTTGCCAAATGAATCATCAATCAACACTTATAGAACATGTAACAAAAAACGATGCATGGCATAGCTCAGCAAAGCCCAACAACGCTTATATCATGTTCAAAAAGATCACCATATAAGCAACTTGAAATTGCAATGCTAAATGCTAAATGCTAAATGCTAAATGCTAAATGCTAAATGCTAAATGCTAAATGCTAAATGCTAAATGCTAAATGCTAAATGCTAAATGCTAAATGCTAAATGCTAAATGCTATGCGCAACTAAACTGAACAAAGAATAAAATTACAGGCTAAAAAAATAAATTTTTGCAGAATAATGTACTGCCTATATGCAGATCCAAAATAGCTTCCAAGGATTAAAATCACAGAAGTATCAACTCAATATAAATAAAAAGAATCTCTTCGAATTATTGATTTCATCTCTACAATTCTGTAAAACAGCTCACTATTTAATAAAGTGCTTAAAACTTTAATCACTGATTACTTTTAACATCAAAACCAATAATTTTATAACAGCATGAGTCATTATTTTGGATAATACAATTGAAAATGATGTATCACCTGATACACAACCTTATATTGCAGGCTTTTGGCGTAGGAGCTTCGCATTTATCATTGATGCTTTGCTCATCGGTGCTTTCTGTAACATTATCTCTAGCCTATTAGGTAAATTTCCTTATGAATACCCTATACTCATAACATTAATTGGTTATCTTTTCGTTATTCTATACTTTACTTATTGCAACAGCGTTAACAATAATGGACAAACAATCGGCAAAATTCTTCAATCCATTAAAGTCGTCAAACTAGATCAGCAGTATCTCAGCCTATCCGCCTCATTTCTACGCTCGGCAATTTTATATGCCCCTTTCTGCTTAATGTCTTTTACGCTACTTTTTCACCCAGTATTGAATAGCATCTTTACGATACTTTTAGGTAGCTTACTGATTTCTATAATTTATTTATATATTTTTAATCGGAAAAATCGCCGCTCTATTCACGACTATCTAGCACACACAATTGTCATAAAAAATGGGGTTGAACCTAAGACTATTTCTACAACATGGAATGTACATTTTTACATCGTAACTATTTTAGTTTTCATTTTTTCAGGGTTACAAGTTTGGAACAGTATTACAAGTGACCAAGACTATATTCCTATTTCTTTACAAAATCTAAAATTTAAGGAATTAAGCCAATTTGATTATGGTTATCTCATCCTTCCTAAAAATGAGGAAGGTATAAATCCAACTCAACATTATTATTTAGCCACGATTACCGATCCTAATTTACTCAATAATCCAAGTTATGCTGAAGAATTTGCACAATATATTTTCAAATTAGAACCACGTCATCGTGCAAAATATCTAGAAAATTATGTTCAACTCACCGCTCGCTATCAATTTGGGTTAATTTCAAAAAAACGTTCTTCCACCTATTTAATTGAAACAGATGATCAGCAGAAAATTACTGCTCAGGAAGTTTCTTCACAACAACAAACGCAAATTGGAGGTGGGTATTAAGCCCAAAATAAGGACAAAAAAAGACCACGTTTTGGAACGTGGTCTATAAAAATGGTGGCTATGACGAGACTTGAACTTGTGACCCCCGCATTATGAGTGCGGTGCTCTAACCAACTGAGCTACATAGCCGTAAACTGTGCGCGCATTATGTGGTTTTCTCACCAGTACGTCAAGTACCTTGCGCGCTTAATTGATCAAAATTTGTTGAAGTGAGCCGATAAGCCGGGTTCTGTCGAGAACGATCATTCCTCTAGGCGTACAATCACTCATACGCTCAAGCGACCTACCCGGATCCAGCATGGGCCATGCCTAAAGGATCCCTATTTGGTCTTGCTTCCGGTGGGGTTTACCATGCCATGAACTGTTACCAGCCATGCGGTGCGCTCTTACCGCACCCTTTCACCCTTACCTCCGATTTCGATTGCTCGAAACCATAATGAAGGCGGTCTACTCTCTGCTGCACTTTCCGTCGGCTCACGCCGCCCAGGCGTTACCTGGCACCTTGCCCTATGAAGCCCGGACTTTCCTCCCCTGCTTCAATCACGGAGATCTCCACAGCAGCGATCGTCTGGCTCACTTCGAGGCGCATAGTATCAAATTTTAGACTTAATTGCTTGCGCTTTTTTGAGCAATTAGTTTTTTATATTTATCCATGAGCTCATCCTCAGTTTCCGCATGATTAGGATCTAGCGGAATACAATCCACTGGACAGAACAATTGGCACTGGGGTTTATCATAATGTCCGATACACTCTGTGCATAAGTCTGGATTGATTTCATAAATCAATTCCCCCATGAAAATGGCTTCATTGGGGCACACAGGTTCACAAACATCACAATTGATGCATTCATCGGTTATATATAAAGACACATTACCAACCTTGTTGATGTTTACGTTCAAAAGCAGCAACCACCGCTTGTGGTACAAACTTCGTCACATCACCTTTTAAACGTGCTATTTCACGAATCAATGTCGATGAAATAAATGAATACTGTTCTGACGGCGTTAAAAATACCGCCTCAAAGTGTGAATCAAGTTGACGGTTCATATTGGCTAACTGGAACTCGTATTCAAAGTCAGACACTGCACGCAATCCTCGCAGTACAGCCGTTGCTTTTTGTTCACGGAAGAAGTTCACCAACAAACCATCAAAACCTACAAACTCAACATTATCAAGATGGCTTAATGATGCTTTGGCCAAGCTCACACGCTCTTCTAAACTAAAGAGAGGGTTTTTATGATGACCAATGGCAATGGCTACCACCACTTCATCAAACATACGTGATGCACGTGTAACCAAATCAATATGACCATTGGTAATTGGATCAAAAGTCCCCGGGTAAATGACGCGAGTTTTAGACATCCATTTTTACTCTGTTGATTTTGTAGAGCCATATTTTAGCAAAAACTTGTTTTATAGGTGAAGAAACTCTATAAATTTGAAAAAACTTCACCTTAACCATGCTTTAAGGCACAATAGGTACATTGTTGGAAGTAATTGATTATGGCGAAAGCAACTGTAGTTAAAAAAAATACCAGCGGGACGATTGCACAGAATAAACGTGCACGTCACGACTATTTTATTGAAGAAAAATTTGAAGCTGGCCTGTCACTGCAAGGCTGGGAAGTGAAATCATTACGTGCAGGTCGTATGACGCTGTCTGAGAGTTATATCACCTTTAAAAATGGTGAAGCTTTCCTGTTCGGTGCTCAAATTCAGCCTTTACTCAGTGCATCTACGCACATTGTTCCTGAAGCGACCCGTACCCGTAAGTTACTGTTGAACCGTCGTGAACTGGATAAGCTACTCGGCGCAGTGAATCAAAAAGGTTATTCGTGTGTTCCACTTGTTGCTTATTGGAAAGGACCACGTGCGAAATTAGAAATCGCTTTAGTGAAAGGCAAACAGCTGCATGACAAACGTGCCACGGAAAAAGACCGTGACTGGCAACGTGATAAAGCCCGTATTATGCATAAATAATAAAAAACCTCCCATGTGGAGGTTTTTTATTATCAGAACTGTTAATAGTCAGCTTTTAGCTCAACCAAATATTTTCCAAACTTTCGAGCAGTTTCCAAGTCACCTTCAGGTGGGGTTATTTCAATACTAGCGTTGTCTGACTGAGTCATCAAACCTAAAAAGCTCGACATCCGATTAATATCGTGTTGGCTACGTCCCGTCGGCATAAACGGTAAACCAGCCCACAACATACCATGCTGCATAGCAAATAAATTAATCTGCTGTAATACCGCCAGTTTATCGCCACTTAAGCCCCCACCATTGGTAAAGCCTGCAGCCAGTTTTCCTTGCCAAGCCCGTGCTAACCAGCGCTTAGAGGAATCTTCCATAAACTGCTTAAGCGCTGCTGTAAGACTGCCCATATACGTTGGGCAACCCATCACAATAATATCGGCCTGATCTAACAAGTCCCACTGCACTGCAGCAACAGAAATTAAATGCACATCAGCACCCGCCTGCTCTGCACCTTGTGCAATATACTGAGCGACTTTCGCCGTATGACCATAGGCGCTATGATAAACCACACACACATGAACAGGTGTAGCAGAAACAAGATCAGGTACAGACATGGAAATTTTTAAGACCAAAGAATTGAGTTAAGTTTAACACTTCCACTCGCTGAGTGGGGAGTAAGTGCAAGGATTAAAACAGCCAAGCACTTCATCAAAAGCCTAACTATTGCATAAACACGAATGTCCCCATACGCCCAGTTTTGGCATGACGTCGATAAGAGAAGTACTCATCCGACTGGCTAAATGAACACTGATCACCACCAGAGACTACCTCAACACCGTGCTGTTTTAGAATGAATTTTGCGATCGCATATAAGTCAGCATAATATTTTCCAGCTTGCGCACCAGTTTGAAATGCAGACTCAAGCTCAGCATACTTTGAACAAAAAGCTTCTTTTACTTCCGCCCCAATTTCAAAACAAGGTTGACTAATGGCCGCACCCAACCAAGCCCATGTCGGCTGAGTGTTCATGCTGGCAATGGTATTTTCAATAATGCCATGCGCCAACCCACGCCAACCTGCATGCAAATTGGCTACTTCAGTTCCATCTGCATTGCCTACAACCACTGGCAAACAATCGGCTGTCATCATCATCAGGGCATGCTTCGGGCGCTGCGTCACCAAACCATCCCCTTCTTGAGCATCAAAGTCAATTTGCTCATTCACTACACGGCAAATGGTGCTGTGGGTTTGCGTCATCCATGTGATTTTATCGACCCCATAGCCCGCAAACTCTTCGAGCAAGATCATGCGATGCTGTTGCACACGTGCGGCATCATCCTGTACGTGCAAAGCCAAATTAAAGCCTTGCAGTTCAGTTTGAGTGGTTTCTAAAGCACGATCATGATGCACACGGGTTTGCCCCACAAAAACACCTGCCGGAAGTCCTTGAACAAATTGCATATACTGTCCTTATGATGATTCAGCTATAACTTAGTAGGCTTTGTTTTCCGTACGGAGTACATCGACCAAGGTCGCCAAGTCTGCTGGCCACGGCGCTTTAAACAACATTTCATCACCTGTACGAGGGTGTTTCAAACCGAGCTCTGCTGCATGCAAGGCTTGGCGTCTGAAACCACGTAAAGTCTCATCTAAAAGTTCTGTTGCACCTGCGGGCACGCGCACACGCGGCATATACACAGGATCGCCAACTAAACCAAAACCAATATAACTAAAATGCACACGAATCTGATGCGTACGTCCAGTTTCAAGACGAGCTTGGATGCGGGTGAAATGTTGGAAGCGTTCTTTCACGTTGTAGTGTGTTACAGCATCTTTACCGCCCGGCAATACCGCCATTTTGACACGATCTACAGGGTGACGTTTAATCGGTTCATCCACCGTGCCACCCGCAATCACATTGCCATACACAATCAGGTCATAAACACGGTAAACCGTTTTTTTCGCCAATTGCTTACTCAGTGAAAATTGCGCTTCTAAATTTTTCGCAACGACCAACAAGCCTGACGTATCTTTATCAATACGATGTACCAAACCCGCACGGGTCAGTTCTGCCGATTTTGGATAGTGATGCAATAATGCATTTACCAACGTACCCGATGAATTGCCCGCACCTGGGTGAACCACCATCCCAACAGGTTTATTAACGACAATAATGTCCTCATCTTCATAGACAATATCCAGCGGAATGTCTTCAGGCAGACTACGAGTTTGGGCTTCTAACTCAACTTCAAGGGTTAACAGTTCAAATCCTTCACATTTATATTTGGGTTTGACACTGTTACCATTTACCAACAAATGGCCTTCTTTTAGCCACTGTTTGAGTTTTTCACGCGAAAAGTCGCTCCAAATCGTTGCTGCAACTTGGTCTATACGTTGTCCGAGATAAGTTTCATCCAATTGAAATTGCAACGATAAACGTGTTGCAGTAGAGCTTGAAGTATGGTTATCTGCATCCTCAGAATCTTCAAGTAAATTGAAATCGGTTTCAGGGAAATTTGGATCGGAAGATTGTGCTTGAGCCATTTGATCATTCAAATAAAAGTGATTTAATAGCGCAATTGTAGCTCATTGCCCGTATTAACAGAGGAATTTTTATGTCGCTACCACATTATAAAATGACAATGCTTGCTCTAACGATTGGCATTGCATCTGCAATGGTAGGCTGTAGCAGCAATCCCAAGAAAGAAGTGGTAGATACCGGTCCACAATCGAGTGAACAGGTTTATATTCAAAAAGCAGAAAAAGCACTGCAAAGTGGTCAATATACCGACGCTGCAAAACACTTAGAAGCATTAGATACCTATTACCCTACAGGTGAATATGCGCAACAAGCTCAACTAGAGCTGCTCTATGTGAAGTTTCAGCAGAAAGATTATGAAGGTGCGATTGCACTGGCTGATCGTTTCATTCGTTTGAACCCTCAGCATCCAAACGTGGACTATGCCTACTATGTCCGTGGCGTAGCCAATATGGAACAAAACTATGATGGTTTGATTCGTTATACTTCTTTAAAGCAAGCACATCGCGATGTGAGCTATCTTAAAGTGGCATATCAAAACTTCGTAGACTTTATTCGTCGTTACCCTTCAAGCACTTATGCGGTTGATGCCGCACAGCGCATGAAGTTTATCAGCAATGAGTTGGCTGAAAGCGAAATGAATGCGGCACGTTTTAATATCAAACGTAAAGCATGGGTCGCAGCACTAGAGCGTGCGCAATGGGTGATTGAACATTATCCACAAAGCCCTCAAGTGCCTGAAGCTTTAGCAACTGTTGCTTATTCGTATGACCAATTGGGCGACAAGCAAACTGCGCAACAATATACCGATGTCTTGAAACTAAATTATCCAAATTTAGTGAAATCGAATGGTGAAGTGAACTTACGCGCTGCACGTAAAGAAGCAAGTTGGGTCAACCGCGCGACTTTAGGTGTGTTTGGTCGCGAAGAACAAAACAGTTCTGAAGAAACAATCGAACAGCCGAAACAAACAACAGAGCGCAGCTTTACCAACCGTATCAGTTTCGGTCTACTCGATCGTCCTGAAACACAGCAAAACATCAATACTGAAACCGAATAATTCCTCTGAAATATTCGCTATTTTAGAAAGGGCAAGTTATCATACTTGCCCTTTTGTTTTGTGCGATTTCCGCTTGATCAAAACGCTTAAAAGGTATACAAAACAATCTAGATTCGATGGTTTTTTGCATTTTAAAACCTCCATCTCTGCTTCTTTTCACGGTTCAAAACATCAGCGACTGACGATTCGACATGGCTATTCCTCAACACACCATTGACCAAATTTTAGATCGGACCGACATTGTCGACCTGATTGGTCAACGTGTGAAACTTAAAAAGTCAGGTCGCACCTATTCAGGCTGTTGTCCGTTCCATCAAGAAAAATCACCATCTTTTCACGTGTATCGTGACAAACAGTATTTCCACTGTTTTGGTTGTCAGGCCAATGGTAATGCCATTCGTTTTTTAATGGACATCGACAGTCGTAGCTTTATTGATGTGATGAAGGATTTGTCGAGTCAAACAGGCATCGAACTTCCAAAAGACAACCGTGACTCGAAAAAACTGGTGTATAAGCGAGAAGCTAAACCTGTCCAAAAACCACAGGTCGATGTCGCAGAAGCCAAGAAAACTGAGCCAGCTCTGGTACAACCTGAGTTTCAAATTGAGCATGATCCTTTTGCTGAATTTCAGTCCATGGACTACCAAGAGGGTTATGCTGATTTTGATACTTTCGAGGGCTTCAACACTGCCCCCGTTCAAGAAGGCAACTTATACGACCTGTTAGAAAATATTGCGCAATACTATGAGCAGCAACTACCGCATAGTCGCTCTGCTCAGCAGTACTTTAAGCAACGTGGACTCAGCCGAGATACCATTGCATATTGGCGTTTAGGTTATGCACCTGAGGACTGGCAACACTTAGAAAAAGCCTTCCCGCAAGATATCGAAGGCTTAAAGCTACTCGGATTGATTCGTACCAGCGACAACGGTCGTGACTTTGACTTGTTACGGGATCGCGTCATATTTCCGATTCGTGATGCCAAAGGTCGTGTGGTGGGATTCGGTGGTCGTGCTCTAAATGACGAAATTAAGCCCAAATACATCAACTCGCCAGACTCTGAGGTATTTCATAAAAACCAATTGCTTTATGGTTTATATGAAGGTCGTAAACAAAAAGCCCAAGACTGCCTAATGGTCGAAGGCTATATGGATGTGATTGCACTACAGCAGTATGGCATTGCAGGTGCTGTGGCGACCTTGGGAACTGCCAGTAACACCGAACACTTAAATATTCTGTTTAAACAAAACAACCGGATTACCATTGCCTTCGATGGTGACGTGGCTGGACAAAAAGCAGCACGCCGTACTTTAGAAATTGCATTACCGTTACTCAATGATGGTCGTGAGCTGAAGTTCTTTGTGCTGCCAAATGATCATGACCCTGACTCAATGATTCGTCGCGAAGGTATTGAAAACTTTAATAAACTGCTCCAACAGGCCCCACTACTGTCAGATTTTGTTTTTGCACATCTGACGCAGAACCATGACATTAGTAGCCCTGAAGGTAAAAGTCAGGTCATGAGTGAGTTGCGCCAACTGACGGACTTATTGCCGAAAACGGGCTCTTTCCGTTATTTGCTAAATCAATCCTTCAAAGAAAAGCTTGGTTTTGGTCGTCGCTGGACACCTCAAGTCAGCAACGATGCCTCGTTGTCTTTTAATATTCGCACCAAAGATGAAGACTTCGCCCTCGCCGTTCTGATCCATCATCCGTTTTTGTATATTCACTTTGAAACTCTACGCGCCTATTTACCTGAAGATGAACTTTTAGCGCATGTGCTACAAGTCTTAGATGGCATCTTTGATGATTTACCCGACGACCAAGAACTGGCAACCTATTATGTTTTGGGTGCATGTAGCCGTTATGCCAACGCGATTGCCGATATTATGCAGCGTACCAATATTGAAGAACTAACTAAAACACCAGAACTGGCGGATAAACTGGCCAGTGAATATGCTCTTTCGCTTGAAGAAAAATATTTAAAACTTAAACTTAAAGCCCCAAATTCATTAATTGAGACACGAAATTTAAAACATAAACTCTTTGAACTGACCAAAAAAATAGGCTTAAGACTGATTACTTAAACCTATTGCATTTTTGTATTTAGATTTACTTTTTAGTTTTACGACGTTTAGTAAAAGTCTCATTTAAACATGTTTGCATTTGTTCAAAATGACTCGGATCTTCTGATTTGGCTGCTTCACGCAGCATAATCGAGGTCGGATGTAGCAACTTCTGCGTCAAACGATGTGCAAACTCTTGCATCACCCGCTCCGGTTTTTCTCCTTTCGCAATCCGTGCCAGCGCTAGATCTAGTTCTTCTTGTCTTAAGTGTTCACCTTGCTGACGGTAAGCATGGATGGTTTCACCTGCGAGATTAACCTTCTGCTGGGTCACCAACTCCGTTGCTAGTTGGTTGACCATCACCTCAGCTTCAACCGCCGCCTGACGACGTTGAGCAAGGTTTTCATCAATCACCGACTGCAAGTCATCTACGCCATATAAATAGACGCCATCCAAACTTTCCACTTTCGGGTCGATATCACGCGGAACAGCCAAATCGACCATCAACATTTGTTGATAACGACGCTTTTTTAAGGCAGCTTTTACATCTGGATAATGAATCACTTGATGTAAACTACCGGTACAACTGGAAATGACATCTGCACGCGCTAAGTTATTAGCCAACTGATCAAACTCAATGATTTCCACATCTACACGATGGGCTATTTCTTGAGCCAAAGTTTCAGCCCGTTCACGGGTACGGTTACAAATGAGGATTTTTGCGACGCCCATTTCAGCCAAATGCTTCGCCACTAAGCTATTCATTTCGCCCGCAGCGACCACCATGACTGTCAACTTTTCAGGCTTACTAAACACTTGTAATGCAAGCTGAGCCACCGCGTAACCCATCGATACAGCATGACTACCCACAGCCGTTTCAGAGCGGACGCGTTTCGCCGCATAGAAAGCATATTCAAAAATTCGGTTTAAATGAGGAGAAACAGTATGAGCCGTCTTCGCTAGAGATAGTGCTGATTTAACCTGCCCCAAAATTTGCGGTTCACCAAGCATGAGTGAATCTAAACCGCTTGCAACACGCATTAAGTGAGTGACAGCCTGCGCATTTTCATAACGGTATACATGATTCAACAATTGTTTAACATCTATGCCATTTGCTTGGGCGAGCCAGTTTAATACCATATCTGAGTTTTCAGACATGGCATACACTTCTGTTCTGTTACACGTAGAGACCACTACCATTTCATTTAAGTCTTGGTTTTGGCCTTGTTGCTCAAGCAGTTGTGTTAACTTTTCAGGGTTAAATGCAATTTGCTCACGCAATTCTACGGAGGCGGTTTGATGGTTGACACCCAATGCAAAGAAAGACATATCAGATCATCATTTCGCTAAATTTATGCTATTGTGCAATAACGGTGTCATAAAAAGCATTACTTGGATCAAGAAAAATTGCGTCAAACACATTGCCGACTGAGCGGCGCGAGAATTAAGCAATATTCTACCACATTCTTACTCGTCGGTAGCATGGCATCTAGTGCTCATCTTAGAGCAGCTGGAGATTTTTCGCTATCTAATTATGATGCAATTCAACAAAGTATGATTGCCGAATTTGCACTGGCTTATCAAGACAGCGCGACTGCCCTGCATAACTATACTGTGTTGGCGATTAAAAGTAATTCCACCACCATTAAACAGCGCGCTTTAAATATTGCCCTTGAACAAAATGACTTGCATGCCGCACTCGACATTGCAACGCATTGGGTGGTGCAAGAGCCTACCGATGTTCCAGCCTTATTTTATTTATCTCACATTGCACTCAAAGCACATGAATATGAACTTGCAGCTGAAACACTCGATAAAATTCTCAACATTGATGCCAATGCTGATTTAGAGCAAATCCTTGCGGGGATTGCCCCTGAAGAACCTGAAGATCAAGAAATTCTCATCCAAGCACTACGTTCAAGTAAGGAGCGGAACAATCCCTCTATTTTGGCATTGATTGCAGGTTTAGAGGCGCAAAATGGCCAGCTTGACCAAGCCCTAACCACCATCAATAAAGCCCTAAAAAAGCGCGGAAAAGTCACAGGCTACATCCTGATGAAAGCCAACTTACTCAGCGCACTCGGTCAAGAAGAAGAAACCCGTAATTGGTATGCAAAATCGAGTCGTAAACACCGTGACAATGTCGATGTCCGTTTAGCCGAAGCCAAATATCTGATTAAAATTAATGCGTCGAATGAGGCCTTAACCAAGCTTGAGAGCCTGATTAAAAAATGGCCTAACCAAGAAGAAGCCTTGTTTATTGCGGGGTTAACCAGTATTGACTTAAAAAAGTACGAAAAAGCGGAAAAATATCTGGTTGAACTACGTAATTCAGCCGAATATCAAAATGAAGCCTATTACTATCTAGCAGTGAATGCTGAACGAAAACAGCATTTTGAAACAGCCAAGGCCTACTATCGTCTAGTCGATGGTAGTCTGTATACCGTATCACGTCGTAGCCTCATCAGTATCTATACTCAGCAAAACAAACCCAATGATGCTTTGCGCTTTTTAACCCAAGAACGGGTGAACTATCCACAACATGCAAGTTTTTTGTATCAGGCGCAAGCCGATATTTTAAAGCGCATGAATAACAAAGCCGCAGCCATGCGACTGTTAGATGAGGCGATTAAGAACTTACCGGATGATCCTGAACTGATCTATTCTGAAGTGCTAATGTTGGATCCACATACGGATAAAGACAAACTTGAAAAGTTGCTAAACCAACTGTTAAGTATCGAGCCCAATAGCCCAACCTATCTCAATGCTTATGCATATACTTTAGCCTTGCAAAACAGACGCTTAGATGATGCACGTAGATTTGTTGAACATGCTTTAGAATATGCCCCTGAACAAGCCTCCATCTTAGACACCTTGGGCTTTATTTGTTACTTACAAAATGACTTTAGCACGTCAGCCAAAGTCTTAGAAAAAGCCTACCTCATCAGTGGTAGTGTCAATATTGGCGTGCGTTATGCGCGTTCAGTTTATATGCTCGGTGATCTGCAAAAATTCTCCACTGTGTTACAACAACTCAAACAAAAACACCCAAATGATCCTCAATTGGATCAACTCAATACTTTATTGTTACCCCAACAACTGAAAAAGAGCTCATAGTTTTTATGCGTATTTTCTCAAATCTGAGCTTAAGCTTACTTGCTGCAAGTAGCTTAGCACTAACAGGCTGTCAACAATTTACTAAACCACAGCTTGATCCAAACACTATACAAACCGAATCTGATCAACAATTTAGCTTACAGGGTAAAATTGGGGTGCGTACGCCTGAACAGACAGGCAGTGCTTTTTTCACATGGGTACAACAGCAACAAGAGTTTGATATTGAGCTCAGTGGAATTTTAGGCGTTGGTAAAACGCAAATTACTGGTCGTCCAGGTGAAGTTAGCCTGAATAGTGCTAAAACTGGCCTCATCCAAGCTGAAACTCCTGAAGAACTTTTAAAAACAGCAACAGGTTGGCAGGCACCCATCACCCATTTAGTCAATTGGGTTCAAGCCAAACCTGCAACAGTTCAAGCACAAATCCAACGTGACAGTGCCAAACGAGCGGTAAAGATCATTGAAGATGGTTGGAGCGTTGAGCTGAGCTATAACGAACAAGCCCATATGCCAAATCGGTTGATTTTAAAACAAGCACTTGAAAATGGTGCAGAAAACCGTATTACAATGGTCATTCAAAACCGCTAGTTTATCTCGTTATGATCCGTGTCCCTGCCCCATCAAAACTGAATTTGTTTTTACACATTACGGGTCGTCGTGAAAACGGCTACCACGAACTGCAAAGTATTTTCCAGTTGATCGATCTGTGTGATTGGTTAGAGTTTGAGCTCCGTACAGATCAAGAAATTCATATTGAAGGCTTAAACAGTGTCGATTTGAGTCAAAATTTGATTTATAAGGCGACGCAGATACTTAAGCCGTATGCACAAACAGCCACCGGTTTATCCATTCGTCTTGAAAAAAATATTCCGATGGGTGCAGGCTTAGGTGGTGGTTCATCGGATGCTGCAACGACATTAATCGTAGTCAATCAACTGTGGCAGTGCGGGCTAAATACTGAGCAATTAGCAGACTTGGGTGTTCAGTTAGGCGCAGACGTTCCCATCTTTGTCCATGGTCGCAATGCTTGGGCTGAAGGCATAGGTGAGCACTTAACATTCATAGACTTAGATCAAAAACAATACATTGTGTTAAAACCTGATTGTTTTATCAGCACTCAATTGCTTTTTTCACAAAAAACATTGACAAGAAACACGAAGAGCTCTAAATTTTGCGCCTATCAGTTAAAGCCATCTGATTTTGGAAATAATTTTGAGCCTTTGGCAAGAAGTTTATATCCAGAAGTAGATGAAGCGATGCAATATCTCGACCAGTTCGGTGTTGCAAAACTTACAGGTACAGGTGCTTGTGTTTTTGCTGAAGTAACGAGTGATATGAACATTGATGATGTTCTTGCAAATGCACCATGTAAAGCTTACTTGGTCAACAGCTTGAATGAATCACCAATAAGACATTTCCACGTTACCTGATAGGGGTATCGCCAAGTGGTAAGGCACCGGTTTTTGATATCGGCATCCGTTGGTTCGAATCCAGCTACCCCTGCCATTTTATTTCACCTGTAGATGACTGTACTAGGGGTATCGCCAAGTGGTAAGGCACCGGTTTTTGATATCGGCATCCGTTGGTTCGAATCCAGCTACCCCTGCCATTTTACAGTAATCAAATTTAGGGGTATCGCCAAGTGGTAAGGCACCGGTTTTTGATATCGGCATCCGTTGGTTCGAATCCAGCTACCCCTGCCATTTTCCAAAAAAGACAGAGCAACACTTTGCTGTTCTACTGTTAATTTACCTTGACAGAATGACGCAAAAATATTAAAGTTCTGCCGCATTAGGGGTATCGCCAAGTGGTAAGGCACCGGTTTTTGATATCGGCATCCGTTGGTTCGAATCCAGCTACCCCTGCCATCTAATTCCTAAATTGCCAACCGCCAAGGGTGCTTCATGCCCAATCTTGTCGTTTTTAGTGGATCTGCACATCCACAATTCGCCCAAAAAGTCGTAAGCCACTTGCACATCCCTTTAGGTGCTGCATCTATTGGTCAATTTTCTGACGGTGAAATTGCTGTCGAAATTACTGAAAATGTTCGTGGTAAAGACGTATTTATCGTACAACCTACTTGTGCCCCAACGAATGATAACCTGATGGAAATCCTCGTTATGGCTGATGCTTTGCGTCGTGCAAGTGCTGGTCGTATTACCGCAGTGATTCCTTATTTCGGTTATGCGCGTCAAGACCGTCGTCCTCGTTCATCACGTGTTCCAATTACTGCAAAAGTTGTCGCAGATATGCTGACAACTGTAGGAATTGATCGTGTGGTAATGATCGACCTTCACGCTGACCAAATCCAAGGTTTCTTCGATATCCCTGTAGACAACATCTACGGTACACCAGCGCTTTTAGCTGACCTTCGTCAACAATCACATGATAACCTCATGGTGGTTTCTCCTGACGTTGGCGGTGTCGTTCGTGCACGTGCTGTTGCTAAACAAATGGGCGATATTGACCTTGCTATCATCGACAAACGTCGTCAAAAGGCAAACGAATCACAAGTCATGCACTTGATTGGTGATGTTAAAGGCCGTGACTGCGTCATCGTAGATGACATGGTGGATACTGCAGGTACGTTATGTAAAGCTGCTGATGCATTGAAAACATTTGGTGCGCGCAAAGTGGTTGCTTATGCAACTCACCCTGTTTTATCAGGTAAAGCTATCGAAAACTTGAAAAACTCTGTGATTGATGAATTGGTTGTTACAGACACCATTCCTCTTTCTGAAGAAGCTCAAGCTCTTGGTAAGATTCGCCAAGTTTCAGTTGCGAGTATGGTTGCTGAAACAATTCGTCGTATTAACAACGAAGAATCTATTAGTGCAATGTTTGATTCTTATCTATAATATAGCGCTGAATTTTAAAAGCCCTGCCCAGTGCAGGGCTTTGTCTCACTAGGTCGGTCGCAGATCTAGTTTATTTAAAACTTAAATTAAGGATGTCTATCATGGCAAACTTCGTATTAAACGCTCAAGCGCGTGAAGCAGCTAACCAAGGGAAAGGTGCGAGCCGCCGCCTTCGTCACGCTGCTCAAGTTCCAGCTATCATCTACGGTGGTGCTGCTGAACCTGTAGCTGTTACTTTAGAACTTCGTGAGCTTGTTAAAGCTTTAGAAAACAACGCTTTCTTCGAAGAAGTTGTTGAAATCAAAGTTGGCGACAAAGTTGAAAGCGTTAAAATCAAAGCGTTACAACGTCACCCAGCTAAAAACACGCCTATGCACGCTGACTTCGTTCGCGCATAAGTGTTATTGGTGTAATTAGTGTCAAATATTTCACTGATTGTTGGTTTGGGCAACCCAGGTTCTGAGTATGCCCAAACCCGCCATAATGCAGGCTTTTGGTTTGTTGAACGCCTTGCAGAACAATATGGCATTACGCTTAAAAAAGACCCAAAATTCAATGGAATGAGTGGGCGTGGTAATATCGAAGGTCAAGACGTCCGTCTGCTATTACCCACAACCTTTATGAACCTTGTTGGTAAAAGTGTTGTTCCCTTCGCAAAATTCTACAATATTGCTCCAGAAGCAATACTGATTGCTCACGATGAACTGGATATGAACCCTGGTGTCATTCGCCTAAAAACAGGTGGTGGTCATGGTGGTCATAATGGTTTACGTGACATAGTCCCTCATATCGGTCCAAACTTCCATCGCTTACGCATTGGTATTGGTCACCCCGGTTCAAAAGAACGTGTTTCAGGACATGTCTTAAGCAAAGCACCAAGCAATGAACAAAATTTAATGGATGACGCAATCCATCACGCATTGGCTCGCACTAAAATGCTGGTGAATGGTGAGATTCAGCCTGCCATGAATCAAATCAATGCTTACAAACCAAACTGATTAGTCAAAAAAATGTTGAACCATGCTGCTTGCCATACTGTCATTTTAAAGGCAAAATGCGCTTGCCTGATTGCTTATCCAGCAAGTTCAGATTGATTCAACCATAAGATAACGATCTTAGGTCCACTCAGGAGACGCTAGCCATGCTATCTCGTTTATTAAAAGCAAAAATCCACCGTTGTGTTGTTACCCAAGCTGAACTTCATTATGAAGGTTCATGTGCAATCGATGGTCTTTTATTGGATTTAGCCGGTATCCGCGAATATGAAGAAATTCACATGTGGAACGTGACTAATGGTAAGCGTTTCAGTACCTATGCAATTCGTGGCGAAGAAGGTTCTGGCATCATTTCAGTCAATGGTGGTGCAGCACATCAGGCCGATGTAGGCGATTTAATGATTATTGCGACATTTGGTGATTTTACAGAAGCTGAAGCAAATGCACATAAACCACGTTTAGTTTATGCAAATCCAGACAATACTGTAAGTCACATGGCAAACTGTATTCCAGTCCAAGTGGCTTAAGCCCAATAGATTAAAAAAATCCGCTGCGTGCGGATTTTTTTATGAGCAGAATAATGCAATTGTATCAATTCTGAGTAGCACGAAACCCGCTCAACCAATCTCGTTTGCTCTCACAGCCTAAATCTTGTAGCTGATCACCTTTCAATGCCATGAGTATCGCACTGCCCTGCTCATCGACTTTAAACTCAGCATATTCTGCCTGCTGATAACAATCCGCTAAACCTTCTGCAAACAAAAAACTTCTCGACGCAGGATAAAGCTCGCTATATCGATTATTCGGGTTTTGTAAAATCAGTCGGGCTGTACGAACATTTTTCGGCAACTCAAAATAGCTATGTATCACGCGCCTCTGTGAATCGAGTTCAACATAAGTGAGCACCGAAGATTTGTTCTTAATCACTTCATCAAAATAATGACCTGAAAAAATCTGATCTTCTTGATTGATGTTTGCTTGGCTGGTGCTTTCTGGACTCAAATGTTGAGGCGCAAAATAAAGTTGATAATTCAGCGCCATATAATCCCCCTGAATAATCGAACGCGGGTCTACAGGTTGCAAACGCACATACATGGTTTGACTATTATTTAAGTGCCATTCATTTTTAAAAATTAAGCCTAGAAATACCGCGATGCTGAGTAATGCCAAAGCAAGAGGAGTCATTTTCTTCATATGCCGAACTCCTCTTTTTGCTTAAATAGCATCAAGCTCAAGGTCAGCAAGAGCAACATCAGACCTGACAGTAACATGCTTAAACTTTTAATCAAAAAAGTTACATCGAGGGAATAATATAAAAACCCTAAAATTACAGCGAAAGTTGCCAGCGCAAATCCATAGATCACTTTATCTTGTGTTTTTAATGCCCATGAAATGATGGCCAAACAAATAAAAATATCGAAATAACCATAATAAATTAGCCCAGTTGCAAAAGCAGTCAAAATAAAATGCGCAAATAAATGAAACTGGTTTTGAATATGTAAAAAGACAAACAGTACAAACCATAAAATCGGTAAGCCAAAAGTCAATATCGGAATGTGCTCAATTTTCGCTAATTCGTATTTCCCAAATAAAGTATAAAAACCCATAGAAAATAGAATAATGCCAAGTGCCGCAAGCAATAAACTGCGTTGATATTCAGTTGGCTGTATGAATTTTATGGCCAGAATTCCCAAATAAAAAACATAATTCCAAAGTGCTAAATAGACAAAATTTTCAACAATATTACGCCAACTGAGATATGCATTAATATCCCAAATACACGCTACACCTGCTGCATATAAACCCAAAACTTGAACAAAAACAAAGAACCAATGTGTTCGCATAAAATAAGCGAGTGCTAGCATCGCCAATTGTAAAAATAGAATAGGAAGAATGTGATTCATTAAATCAACGGTGTGAAAAATCACCGCAATTTGTCCTGCAACCCAGAGACAATAAGCAAATTGTCTTAAAAACAAACTTTGTTTAGCTTTCAATAAGTAAGCCGCCAAAGCCACAAAGACAACGCCCATAAGCAAAGAGAAATTTCCCCAAAAGGTCAGCATTAACGTAGCAAAGACGATGCCCGCAATCCAAGCTCCCACAGCAAGGGGAATAGCGTTGAACCGACTATGTGGAATAAATTTAATCAACATGTAAGTGATGAAAGCAAACCACGCAAAAATAATCAGTGCGATAAAAAATAATTCAACAATTTCATTCTGACCAAACCACTCCGTCACCGCCTTCACAATGATCAAGGTAAAGCTAATGCCCAAGCCAACGGCTGAAAGTGCACTACACAACTGATCTTTATTTTGATAATAGTAAACCAGTGAAATGCCCAACAAGATAAAAGACACGATGAAATAAAGAATGCTTTTATCCGCATAAAGATACATCGCCATATGCCAAATCGAGAGAACGGCAAACCACAGCAAGAATAAATAACGAAGTTTCGAATAATATTTATTGCAGAAATAGAATTGAATCAGCGCAAATACATGAATACTGATTAAAAAGAGATCTGGATATTGATCCCCCCAAAAGGTTTGGATAAAAAACAGAAACAACGCCAACTGGCTGGTAATACATAAAAGGAAAAACATCCCGATATTCGGGCGATATAACCACGGTAAAAGCAGCACAGACCAAAGTAAAAATAATAAATAGCTGTCAGCACCCGTTTGATAAATTTGACCAAACACAGCCAGAATTAAACCAATCATCAAACCACAGATACTATGTAAACACTGCACTAGAAAATCATGTTTTGTCAGCCACAAACTGCAAACCGCACTGAGGAATAATAACAACTGGGGAATAGCCAGCTGAATATTGTGTGGCAACATAAACCAATTGGCGGCAACCAAATACAATATACTGATCGCGATGAGGGTAAAACCAAAAACTTGCAGATGCTTTATGAAGGATTCAGCACTCCAAGGGTAATCATATTGTTGAATTTTGATCAATTCTAACTCCTCACTCTTATTTTTATCTTGATCATTTCAAACCATTCAAACTATAGAAAAACTTCTTATTCATGTTTATGGTTTTTCTCAGATATTCATTTTTGAACATTAAACTCATACTAAGTGAAATCATACATAGAGAGTGTTGGTCTTTAGCAAACCAATAACATAAACAACGCTATAGCAAAAATTGTTCTATGTATAAAACTGATCATTCTAAAACTCCCCCTGTTTTTCTAAATATTTAGCACTATAATGGGCTTACATCGCTTCAGGGCGGGGTGCAATTCCCCACCGGTGGTAAGTTCAGTTTGAATGACTCAGACTGAATCAGCCCACGAGCCAGCCAAGCAGAAATCATCTATTTGGCTCGCAGATTTGGTTCAATTCCAAAGCCGACGGTATAGTCCGGATGAAAGAAGACGACGTGACCAATAGAATCGCAGGTGCAAACCTATGAGGATTTATTGCTACGCCAATTTTTCAAAGTCCTGAAATGTTCAACCGTACTTCAATTTTACGCGAGCGTTTCAATGTCTAGTTTGATTCAACCCGAAATTTTCTTTTCAGCCCTTTCTCCAGCTGAACAACGTATTCAACAAGCTTTAGAAGATATCCGCCAAGGCAAACCCGTTTTGGTGATGGATGACTTTGACCGTGAAAACGAAGCCGACCTCATTGTGGCTGCTGAAACCCTCACCGTCGAAACAATGGCACGTATGATTCGTGATGGTTCTGGTATTGTATGTTTATGTCTGACCGATGAACTGGCCGATCACTTAGAGCTTGTGCCTATGGTGTCAGATAACTCAAGTCAGTTTAAAACTGCATTCACGGTGACCATTGAAGCTGCAACTGGCGTGACCACAGGTGTGTCTGCGCAAGATCGTACCACCACAGTCAAAGCAGCAATTAAAGATGGGGCTGTTGCCAGCGACTTAAATCGCCCTGGTCATGTCTTCCCTCTTCGTGCACGCCAAGGCGGTGTGCTCACCCGTCGCGGTCATACCGAAGGGACCATCGATTTAGCTCGTTTAGCAGGCTTGAAGCCGGCAGGTGTCTTGTGTGAACTGACTAATGCCGATGGGACTATGGCCTCTGGCATTCAAGTGTTGGCATATGCGCAAACGCATCAGTTGACGGTGATCACCATTGAAGAATTGGCGCAATATCGCATTAAACACGGAGTTTAATTTTCAGGCTCCCGATCAAAAAAGCCTCCATATTGGAGGCTTTTTTTATGCAATACCATCAGCATCAAACAAACACAGTATAAATACCATAGAGCGCAATACTGACCAATATCGCACCACAAACGCTTAATAACTTATTGTACAAAGCGGACTGCGATAGTTTATTAAAACCCAAATAAACCAAAGACAACGTGCTGAAGTCTAGAATAATCCAGAGAATGGTCAATAGTACAAGGCTGACATCAACATCACTGGTTACCCCAATGAATTGTGGGAAAAATGAAGCAAAGAAAATAATATCCTTCGGATTCGAAATACCCACCAAAAAACCTTGCTTAAAGCCCCCCTGCACCGCCTTTAGTTGCACAGGTGATGTTTCTGTTTCTTGTACAATGGCTTCTTTTAAAATTTGAAAGCCAAGATAAGCAATATATACGCAGCCTAAAATCTTAATCGCATTTAACCAATGCTCTGCAATGTTTAAAAAGCCTTTTAAGATGAGCACAGATAGTACAATGAGAACCAAAGAGGCTAAATTCGTCCCAAAAATGGTTTTTAAGGCTTGTTTATATCCACCTTTTAGACCTGCACTGGCAACCAACAACATCACTGGGCCAGGTGTTGCAATCATGACCACCACGGCCATGCAGTACAGCATCAGCTCAAATACATTGACCATCTAAAAAACCCTTTCCCCCAGTTACACTGGGCAACTATTGCAATAACCGCATATTATTTTTGACGCAAAAACAAAGAGAGCTTACTCATCTTCTACAGTCTGGATAAGATGTTGTCGAATCACGTCGGCGCGTAAAAATGCCAAGTCATAACTGGCGGTCGCCAGTGCAAGCACACGATGCTCAAATTCTTGCCAAATCGGTTTGACTTGTTCGGCTAGGATGCCTAAACCACTTTCTTCACTCAAGTTTTTATTCTTTTCACACACTTTTAATGCGTGGTATAGCTTGCGTCCTTTTGATGCATCTGAGCGTAAACGCACTCGTTTAGACAAAACAAACGCTTCCACCTGCTGTACATCTGCAAAAGGCAACATTGGGACTAAAATTTGATCGAGTTGCGCATCTAAACGCTGCCAGACTGAGCTATGCTGCTCAGCCGTGTAGGTATTCCACTGAATCACTTCATGATTAAAGCGACGACAACCACGACACACAGAATCACCAAATACCGTTGAACAACGCCCTGCACATGGGGTCAAAGAGGCAATTCGACGATCTGTACTCAAAACATACTCCTGTTAATAAACGCACCAAAACAAAACGGATTTTGTCTTTGGCAACTGAATATACACGCTCACCTACCACTTGAGAAGCCATTTAAAATGTTTACTTATCTCGCATCTTGATTCAATTCCATGTAAAATGTGCGCCTTAAAATTATCTATCAAAATACATTGGAGTACTCCATGAACGCTACTGTAGAACAGCTTGCACCTGTAGAACAGCAAGCGACGACTGGTTGGGTTGTTGCCGCACTTTATCAATTCAAAGAAGTTCAAGATCCTGCTGATCTTCAACAACGTCTTTTAGACTTGGTAAAAACCATCAACCTATGTGGTACTCTGATTGTAGCGGGCGAAGGCATTAATGGTACGGTTGCAGGCGATCGTGCCGCGATCGATATGATTCATCAATTCCTTCTGAATGAAGGTTTTAACGAAATGGAATACAAAGAGTCTGACAGTGCAGACAAACCATTTCGTAAAATGAAGATTAAACTTAAAAAAGAGATCGTGACTTTAGGCGTTGAAGTAAAGCCACGTGATTTAGTCGGTCACTACCTTGACCCGAAAGAATGGAATGACCTGATTGCTCGTGATGACGTCATTTTGATTGATACCCGTAATGACTATGAATACAAAGCTGGAACATTTAAAGGTGCTATTGACCCGAAAACAGAAAGCTTCCGCGAATTTCCAGAATACGTTAAACAAAACCTTGAACAGCACAAAGATAAAAAAATTGCGATGTTCTGTACAGGTGGTATCCGCTGTGAAAAATCGACCTCTCTTCTCCTTCAAGAAGGTTTCAACGAGGTTTATCACTTAAAAGGCGGCATCTTAAAATACTTAGAAGAAACCCCTGCTGAACAAAGTATGTGGGAAGGTGAATGTTTCGTTTTTGATGGCCGTACTGCAGTCACTCATGGTGTTGAAGAAGGCCTTAACATTAAGTGTCATGCTTGTGGTTGGCCACTTCTTCCTGCTGAAGCAGAAGAAGCTAGCTATGAACATGGTGTGTCATGCAAATACTGTATCGACAACACCACAGAAAAACAAAAAGAAGGCTTCCGTATGCGCCAGTCACAAATTGCTGCGGCTAAACGTAAACGCCTTTAAAATCATTCAGATGATTTAAGTCAAGAATAAGCCCTCATTTGAGGGCTTATTCTTTTATGCAGTTCGCATTTTTTAAAAATATTTAACAATTTTGTCACAACATTGAACTCAATCTGAGTCATACTGTATAAATAATAAGCTAAAGTGGTGTCCTGAAGGTCTCCACATAACAATAAAAATGACATGCCTAAACGACGAAAATAGGATGATTGCCATGCATAAAATAATCATGCCACGCCATCGCACACTGATTCGCAATGCCGCAGCAAACCGTATCGAGCAATATCACAGTACCAGCTTCAACCAAATCAAAGCCAAGCTTGAACAGCGCACGCATTTATTTATCGTGGTTTTGGGCATGTTGATTGGTTCAAGTATCGCGCTCGGCATTGGTTACCATCTAAGCTCAAATCTTTTAAATTATACATTGCTCAGCTTAATCCCAGTTGCGCTGGCCTATAGCTTACGTAAAGTCTATATTCACACGCTAACCCATACCCGTTTCGATGAATAGAAAACAATACATTTCAATTCTTTACCCACATGCGATAAGTCCTTAAGATAACTTATCGCATTTATTTTTATGGTCTATATGAACCTCACTGCATGGATCATCTCCGTCATGGAACAATTGGGTTATTGGGGAATAGCCTTACTCATGTTTCTTGATAATGTTTTTCCGCCCATTCCTTCTGAAATTATCATGCCTTCGGCAGGTTATGCCGCATCACAAGGCGAGTTGGTTTTAATTGGGGTCATTATTGCAGGATGTATTGGTTCACTCTTTGCCGCAGCAGTGCTGTATTGGATCGGCTATCAATTTAAACAAGAGTACATTTTCAGATGGGTCGACCGCTATGGTAAATATCTATTTATCAAATCCGCCGATGTGAAAAAATCCTTAGATTGGTTTGAGCAGTATGGTCACCGTATTGTATTTTTTGGTCGTATGATTCCTGCGGTACGTTCACTGATTAGCATCCCTGCGGGGATGAGCCGTATGCCCTTTTGGAAGTTCATGTTTTATAGTGGACTCGGCACAATTATTTGGACAACATTTTTAGCAACAGTCGGTTATTACTTTGGTGAAAACCAAGCACTGATGCATCAAATTTTTAGCAAAGTCGGTTATGTCATTATTGCCATTGTCGCTGTGATTATCCTTTGGTTTTTATATCGCAGGCATTTGCGTAAAACACGCAGCTAATTTATTTTGGGGAAATACATGAAACACTATTTACTGCATTTTGCGGCGGTATATAGCATTGCTTTGGTGCTGTTAATCACCGTACTGGTCTTTGGTTTAAACCTTGGCGGTTTAACCTTAATTCCGACCTTAGTGGCTTGTGCACTGATTAGTGTCAGACACTTCGTAAAAAAAGAACACCGTGTTCCAAATAATCATGAAAAAATACAACTGGTTTGGAGTTCAAGTGCTGTCGCAATTATCGTCGGTAGTTTCTTTGTGCTGTTTTTAGTGCTGATGAATCCCAATGCTGAAGCCATTATGAAATCAGTCGATAATGCCGGCATTGGACTTACCGCTGTCGTTATGCTGTGTATGGTCGCGATTCATGGCGCTATTTTTCATATTGCCTATGGTTGGTACGCAGACTATTGTTTTAAAAAGTTGCCATAAAAAAGCACCTCGTTTGAGGTGTTTTTTATGCTCGATAGATAGCGATCACATGCGCACGTGATTAGTGCTTTTGAGCGGAAAGTGCCATTAACTTTGTTTGGCTAGCTCTCATTTCTTCAATCAACCAATCCTTAAAAATGACTTTATGCGGATCATCCTCAAAAGGAGATGCGGAAAGTAAATAATAAGCGGAGCCATCTTGCACAATCGGGGTAAGCATATCTAACATTTGAAAATCGAGCTCTTTTTCAACCATATAAGCTGAAACCACTGTTGCCCCCAACCCTTCTAAAGAGGCCTCTATGCACAAAACAACTGAGTCATCGGCGCTAAATGCTTATGACGCGATACATATACCATATGCTCATCTGCTATTTTTTCGCTATAAATGGCCTTGCCCCAGTCAAAATCATTGCGCCTTAAGGCCAAGTCGATGTTTTGCGCTTTAAAATCCGCTTCTCCACCCGCTGTTAACAAACTGATGTCAATCTCAGGATAACGTAGCTTAAATTGAACTAAACGCGGAATCAGCCATTTCATGGCGATGGTCGGCTCACAGGATAAGATTAAGCTCTTCTTCTCATTCTTCTTTTCTTTTGCCATCTGTACGAGACATTGGTCAATCTGAGGAAAGACCTGCTCACAACAATCAAACAGTGTTAGACCATCCCCCGTCAGCTGTAACTTTTTGCCGTCGCGAATAAATAAACGACGTCCCAGCGCCTCTTCCAAATTTTTTAACTGCTTACTGACCGCCCCTTGAGTGACAAAGAGTTTTTCAGCAGCGATGGTTACACTGTCATAGAGGGCAACATAATAAAAAAAGTTAAGAGAATTCAGTGATAAGCGCTCAATCATTCCAAAAACTCATCAAAAGGAAAGAATTAAAATCGATTTTCACTATAGCAAATATATGAAAAATATATAAATCCTTTAATTCAACCCGAACAAGGATCAATGAGTGAATGAAATTATAGCGATTGCAATCATCACCCTACTTGCAGTCATCAGTCCCGGTGCTGACTTCGCTTTGGTCAGCCGAAATAGTTATCTATATGGGCGTAAACAAGGGATCTATACCGCATATGGTATTGCTTGTGCTGTATGGATACACATTAGCTATAGTGTACTAGGGCTCAGTTTTTTAAAGCACTACATTCCGAACCTATTGCATATCATTCAGTATATTGGTGCGCTGTACCTGATGTATATCGGGTACAAAACATTTACCCAACAGCAAATTAGTGACCATGTCACCCATGCTTTACTGCATCCACGGCAAGCATTTACACAAGGCTTTCTTGGCAACAGCTTAAATCCCAAAACTACGCTATTTGTGATGAGTATCTTTGCACAGTTGTTGCGAGGCAATCATGGTCTGATGCATTTAATCGGTTATGGCATGTTTATCTCGGCCAGTCATCTGCTGTGGTTTTTGCTCATTTCACTATTCTGCTCTACCCCAGTGATCCGAAATAAAATTTTACGCAAACAAGTGAGTATTAACCGTGTCACCGGTACCGTACTCGCAACTTTAGGACTTTGCTTATTTCTCACAAACTAAGCATGAGTGATACCTGCGTTTAGACCCTAAAATTTGGGCATAAAAAAACGTCCTCTAGGGACGTTTTTTTATTTGCTTGCTAATGCCTGCGTCGCTGATGTCACGACGCAAGAACAATTATGCTGGCGTATGATACATGAGATAAAGTTCGTTTAAGTTCTCTGGAATTTCTTCTGCAAGCTCATCCATTAACTGACCGTTACGACGGAAAGTTTCCATTTGCGGATCTTCTTCATCAATCCCACTAAATACCATAATTGGTAAAGTAAGATCGACCAGTTGCTCTTCAAACTCAGGCGTGAACCATGCATCTTCATTGAGGAACATTGCATCGACAAAACCAACGCTCCAATCCCCTAGGCTTGACTCAACATCTGCCTCTTCAATTTCAAAAGGAAATTCAATCCCTTCTTCATTGGCAAGGTTTTGACGAATAGACTCAAGCCAAGCTTTCACTTGCGCGATGATCTCGGCAGGCACTTTCTTTTGATTATTATCAAAAAGTTCATCCAACCATTTTGCAAAAGTAGGACCAACTGCAATTGCACACAAGAAACCATGAGTCGCTGCAAAATCTAGACCATACTCATTTTGGTCACCATCTAGATATTCACTCAATAAGTCTAAATCTAAAGCACTCATTTCAAATCCAAATTCAGAAACTGATTAGGGCATTAGCATAGCATTTTCAGACACGATGCTACATCTGATTTTAGTCTTCTTCGTCGTCAAAATCGTCATCATCGTCGATGTCGTAATCAAAATCTTTAAGCTCACGTTCCAAACGGCGCTGTGCAAGAAGGTCATCAATCAGGCGACGTTTTTCTAATGATTCTTTCGCACTAATTTTACTTGATGACTCATCAAAATTAACATCATCATCAGCGTAGTTATCATCTAGTTCAAAATCTGTAGAAGACACTAAAACTACCTCATAGTGAAAAAATGTGAAGGGTCTTAGCCGCTATTTATATGGGTTCCAGAACCTTGTCAAGTTTTATTTGAATTTAGAGCAATTAATTTGATTTTTAGTCTTTATTTCTAACCAATTTTTATGGCATGATATAATCCACCCTGCGTCTTTGTAGTTTACGACTTTAAAATGGTCACATAAAATCCAAATTGTTCAGATTTCAAATTTGGGTTTTGAACTTGAGCACGCTCGGGATGAACTTGAAAACAACAAATTCACCCCCATCTAAATCACTGAATTTATATTTTTAATATTTTATCAGGCAGCTTTTGGCTGACTATCTCTGATGGAATACGCAGTTATTTACAAATAAGTTTATGAAGCGAATTGTGCCCAGATGCACAATTTTCCACTGCCACAGATTCAACGAAGAGTAAGCAAAGATGAGCGATATGACTTCCCCTACTTCACAAGTAGCGGCTCTGATTAGCCGAGGCAAAGAGCAAGGTTACCTAACTTACGCTGAGGTTAACGATCATCTCCCAGACTCGATCACTGAAAGCGAACAGATTGAAGACATTATTCAAATGCTTCAAGACGTCGGTATTCCTGTGCACGAACGTGCGCCTGAATCTGATGATGCAATGTTTGAGGGTGGTAATGAAGCTGCCGATGAAGTTGCTGAAGAAGAAGCCGCTGCTGTTCTTGCCTCTGTAGAAAATGAGCCTGGTCGTACCACAGACCCTGTCCGCATGTATATGCGTGAAATGGGTACTGTTGAACTGTTGACGCGCGAAGGCGAAATCAGTATTGCAAAACGTATTGAAGAAGGGATTCGTGACGTTCTTCACTCGATTGCTTACTGGCCAAATGCGGTTGAAGTGGTATTACAAGAATACAAAGATTATGAAGCGGGCGAACGTCGTCTTGCGGACATCCTTTCAGGTTATTTAGACCCTGAAACTGATGAAGCGATTCCAGAAGTCCTTGAAGAAGAGTCAGAAATTGATGAAGAAGACTCTTCAACCAAGTCTACCAAAGATGTGAAATTGGATGACGACGAGGAAGAAGAAGAGTCTGAAAGTGATGATGATTCTGAAGGTGAATCTGGCCCAGATCCTGAAATTGCCAAAGCGCGCTTTGACGAACTGACTGCGGCTTGGAAAAACACCCGAACCATCATCGAGAAACATGGTCGTTCAAGCAAAGAAGCAGAAGACGCTTTAGAGTCACTTGCAACTGTGTTTATGATGTTCAAATTTACACCACGTTTATTTGACATCATTTCAGAAATGATTCGTGGTACACATGAACAAATCCGTACCTCTGAACGTGAAGTAATGCGCTATGCAGTACGTCGTGGTCGTATGGATCGTACTCAATTCCGTACCTCTTTCCCAGGCCAAGAGTCCAACTTTGCTTGGTTAGATGAACAAATTGCGAAAGCTTCGCCAGACCAAAAAGGCTATCTTGAAAAAGTACGCCCTGACGTTTTAGCGTTCCAACAAAAAATTGCAGACATTGAAAAAGATTTGGGCCTTGATGTTAAAGGCATCAAAGAGATCTCAAAACGTATGGCTGTAGGCGAAGCGAAAGCACGCCGCGCGAAAAAAGAAATGGTTGAAGCAAACTTACGTTTGGTCATTTCGATTGCGAAAAAATACACCAACCGTGGCTTACAATTCTTGGACTTGATCCAAGAAGGTAACATTGGTTTGATGAAAGCGGTAGATAAGTTTGAATACCGTCGTGGTTATAAGTTCTCGACTTATGCAACGTGGTGGATTCGTCAGGCCATTACTCGTTCGATTGCCGACCAAGCACGTACCATTCGTATTCCAGTACACATGATCGAAACCATTAATAAGATCAACCGTGTATCACGCCAACTTCTGCAAGAAATGGGACGTGAACCAACACCTGAAGAACTCGGTGAACGTTTGGAAATGGACGAAGTCAAAGTGCGTAAAGTGCTGAAAATCGCCAAAGAACCAATTTCGATGGAAACACCGATTGGCGATGATGAAGATTCGCATTTGGGTGACTTCATTGAAGACAGCAACATCACTTCACCTGTCGATGCTGCAACATCTGAAGGCTTAAAAGAAGCAACTCGTGAAGTGCTTGAAAACTTGACTGAACGTGAAGCGAAAGTCTTGAAAATGCGTTTTGGTATCGACATGCCAACGGACCATACTTTGGAAGAAGTAGGTAAACAGTTTGACGTGACGCGCGAACGTATTCGTCAGATTGAAGCGAAAGCACTACGTAAATTACGTCACCCTTCTCGTTCTGAACACTTACGTTCATTCCTAGAAAACGACTAATTCATACCGATACATTGGAGACTTGAAATTTAATCTCGAGTCTCCATTAAGTATTTAAGAGCAACACCTAACGCCTGCAGTTTCGCAGGCGTTTGAAATAAGGGGGACTGACGCTCATGACTATGTTAGACCGTACACCATCACGTGAATTACAAGAACATCTTTGGGTATTCCCTATGGACTACCCGATCAAACTCATTGGCTTTGCCAGCACTGAGTTACATGTTGCAGTGGTTGAAATTTTAGTCAAACATTTCCCAGAATTTGATGGTGAATCGATCCAAGTCCAGCCATCACGCACAGGTAAATACCATTCTTTAACTGCTCAATTGCGTTTTGAAGAATTAGAACAAGTTCATCAACTGTATGCAGACCTTGCGGCTTGTCCGTTAATTAAAACGGCGCTGTAATTCAAATGATGTATCAATGAGACACGCTTACGAGCGTGTTTTTTTGTGCCTAAATTTTTGATCTATTGAATTCAGCTTATTCACTGAAGAAATCCCCCTACGCTCTAGATCTTTTCTTTATAATTTCAGACATACTTTTTGTTTTATAAGGACGCAAGTGCCGTGTCAGATGCCGTTCTCAAACCACAACTCATTATTCGCCAGTTTGATAATTTAACTTCATATGCTGACCGCTTTGTAGAAATGAAAGCACTGACTGAACAACGAGATGCAGACACACCAGATGAACTTTGGATTTTGCAACATCATGACGTGCTCACCCAAGGTCAAGCTGGAAAACCTGAACACATCCTCATGAGCAGCAACATTCCCGTGGTACAAACGGATCGCGGGGGGCAAGTCACTTGGCATGGTCCTGGTCAGTTGGTTGCCTATTTTATGTTTGACCTCAACCGACTTGGTTGGAACGTCCGCACCTTGGTGTCTTATGCTGAAAACCTAATGATTGAGTTACTCAAAAAATATGAGATTGAAGCCTATGCCAAACCTGATGCACCCGGCGTGTATGTCGATGGACGCAAGATTGGCTCATTGGGTTTTAAAATTCGTAAAGGCCGCAGTTATCACGGTTTGTCCTTAAATATTGATTGTGACTTATTTGGGTTTCACACCATTAATCCATGCGGCTATGCGGGCTTAGAAATGGTGCGTATCTCAGACCTCAAACCAGACTACCCGCACTTTGAAAACTTATGTGCCGACATTATTGAAACTTTACAGCACAGCGGTTACTTTAAAGAAGTTCAAGTACAGCATATATAAAGGCTTTGCTTTTCATGGAAAAATAAATTAGAGTATTTACTCTAAACTAATAATTATTTTTAGAAAGGACAACAGCGAGTGATTAACGTAAATTCAGTGAAACCCGCTCTGCAATTGACCTATGTCAAACTTATGATGGATGTGATTGGCCGAGGATTGGTCATGGCCAGCCAAGTCGATAGTGAAATTCAGCAAGAAGTTGCAAAATTTCCAGCCAATTTCACCTTATCGATGAATGTTTTTCCAAACGGCCCGGCTTTTTTAGCCAAAGTGACCGAAAACCATCAACTCGAACTACTCACTCCGGGAAGTTTAAAGGCAGATTTAACCATCACCTTTAAACATCTAAGCCACGCCTTTTTGGTGTTTTCATTTCAAGAAAGTACAGCACAAGCTTTTGCACACGACCGTATGATTGCAGATGGCGATATTTCGTATGCGATTCGCCTCGTACGCTGTCTGAATAAAATGGAATCCTTGATTTTACCGAAAATGATCGCTGAACTTGCCGTCAAAGAATACCCAACTGAATTGGGCTTAAAAGAAAAACTCACTGGTGCTGCAAATATTTATCTCAAAGTAGCCCAATCATATTTAAAACGGAGTGCATAACATGGCGAAGCCTTATTACGAATTTTTCTGTCCTGTAAAAGTGATCGCTGGTCATGCTGCTTTAGAACACATTCCGTTTGAACTGGCAACATTAGGCGCAACCCGACCTTTAATCATTACCGACAAAGGTGTTCGTGCCAACAATTTACTTGCACCCATTGAAGCGGCTTTTGAGTCTACCGATGCGGTGATTGGTGCAATTTTTGATGATGTTCCACCCGATTCGAGCTTAGAGACGGTGCGTAAAGCGGCCAATTTATATCGTGAACATCAGTGCGATGCAATTATTGCTGTCGGTGGCGGATCGGTGATTGACACCTCGAAAGCCACCAATATTTTGGTATCTGAAGGTGGTGATGACTTACTCAAATACTCTGGGGCACACAACCTACCTAAACCACTCAAACCCTTTTTTGTGATCCCTACCACGTCAGGTACAGGTTCTGAAGTTACCATGGTTGCCGTGGTGTCTGATCCAGAGAAAAATGTCAAACTGCCATTCGCATCGTACTATCTAATGCCGCATGCTGCGATTCTCGATCCACGCATGACCCAAACCCTGCCACCGCACTTAACTGCGATGACCGCAATGGATGCCATGACCCATGCCATCGAAGCCTATACATGCATGGCACACAATCCGATTTCAGATGCCTATGCTACGGCAGCAATTAAAAAAGTCAGCAATCATTTGTTTAATGTGCTGGATAATCCAAGTGATGCCAACGGCCGCTTAGAATTGGCTCAAGCTTCGACCATGGCTGGCATTGCATTTTCAAACTCGATGGTGGGCCTTGTACACTCACTTGGACATGCCTTAGGTGCAGTTGCACACTTGCCGCATGGACTATGCATGAACCTGTTTCTCCCTTATGTCCTTGAATTTAACAAGGAAGTGAATGGTGACAAGATTGCAGAGCTCTTGTTACCGCTTGCAGGGCCAGACATTTATGCGCAGACCCCTGCTCACTTACGTGCAGACAAAGCTATCAGCACATTACTCACCATGCGTGATCGCTTATTTACCCTAACCAAGTTACCCCGTACCTTGAGTGAAACAGGAAAAGTAACCTTAGAACAACTCGATGAGGTCGCAGAAAAGGCCCTCAACGATGGTTCAATCATTTACAACCCGAAAGAAGCCAGCTTAAAAGATTTAAAAGCAATTTTAGAAAAAGCTTGGTAATTCATAAAAAATCAGCCAATATAGCGACAATCTTAGCCTGATGCTTTTTTAAACATCGGGCTTTTATTTGCCATAAGGAATAATGCTTTCCTTATACCTATTGGCATAAAAACTGCTAAAAAATCTGAAAAAGTTACTGACAAAAGCGGCCAAATTAATGTAGATTGGCGCACTTTTGAAATTAAACACAGGGGGGATCGTTCGTCTCAAACGATCCTTATTAAACATGACTGATCCTTGATCAACGATTAAGAGGATAACGCCGTTGACTAATATTTCTGGGACTCAATCGGCAGCTAAACTGCAAAAAACGCTAGGTCTCTGGCACATCATTATTATTGGTTTAGCTTATATTCAACCAATGACATTATTTGATACTTTCGGTTTAGTATCAGAAGAAAGTCATTATCATGTGCCAACGTCATATATCATTGCTTTAATTGCAATTTTATTCACGTCGATCAGTTATGGTCACATGATTCGTCGCTACCCTTCCTCGGGTTCAGCCTATACCTATGCGCAAAAGTCCATCCATCCGAATGTCGGATTTATGGTCGGTTGGTCATCATGGTTAGACTATTTATTGTCTCCAATGGTCAACATCATTCTTGCCGTGATTTACCTTGAAGCCTTATTCCCTGATGTAAACCATTGGGTCTGGGTGGTTGGTTTAACTGCATTTATGACCGCGGTCAACTTACGTGGTGCACGCTTCGTTGCAAACTTTAATGGTTTGATCGTTTTTGTACAGTTAGGTGTGATTGCTTACTTCACGTGGATGGTTTACAGCTTACTTGCTGGTGGCGTCAACGCAGATGGTACTTTGGTCAATGCAAAATATCAGTTATGGAGTTTAGAGCCATTCTGGAATGAGCTTACTTCACTGGGTGCCCTGATTACAGGTGCGACTTTGCTGTGCTTCTCATTCACAGGTTTTGACTCGCTCAGCTCGCTGGCAGAAGAAACAAAAGATACCGAGAAAACTCTACCTAAAGCGATTTTCTTAACGGCACTCTTGGCTGGTGTGATTTTTATTATCAGCACCTACTTCATGCAGATTTACTTCCCGAACGATCCAAAGACTTACTTTGAAGATGTTGCTGCAACACAGCCTGACATTTTACAAGCCGTCGGTGGTGTTGCGTTTAAAACGGTGGTGCTGTACTTCGCAATTGTAACTGTTATGGCATCGGGTATTTCGGCACATGCAGGCGTTTCACGCTTAATGTATGTGATGGGCCGCGATGGCGTGATTAACAAGAAGATTTTTGGTCACATTAGTCCGAAAAGCTTCACACCGTCTTATAACATTCTCATTGTAGGTGCTGTGGCATTAACCGCTGGCTTCATGGACTTAGACATCGTCATTTCGATGATCAGCTTCGGTGCATTAACTGCATTTACCTTTGTAAACTTATCGGTGATTTCAAGATATGCACTGCGTGATGGCCGCACAAAGAATATTAAAGATATCTTGAGCTTTGTGATAATTCCAATGTGTGGATTCCTCAGTATCTTTGCCATGTGGCTAGAGATTGAAGAAACCGCGTTGAAATTCGGTTTATGGTGGGCAATGTTTGGTATTTTATACTTAGGTTATAAAACCAAAGGCTTTAAGCAACCTGCACCACAACATAATGAATTTGACGATCCGCTCTAATCTTTCATTCAAAAAGAAAAAGACGCCAAGTGCGTCTTTTTCTTTTTTAAACTAGAGCTAAAAAACTAGCCCTTAAATTGTTTAGTCATTTTAGCAATACGTTGTGCATAGGCTTTTGTGGTTTCGAGATCCCCGGCTGGGATTTCATCCGTACTTGCATCCGATGGTGATTGAACCAACAAACCTACAGAACCACCCAAATTATTTACATCTTGACGGGTTGCCGCTTTACTGTTGGCAGGCAATAAGCCCAAGCTTACCCAAATACCGCCATGCTGCGATGCAAGTGTTTGCAGTTGAATTAAGGTCACTTGCTTATCACCATTTAAGCTTGCACTATTGGTAAAGCCACCGAAAATTTTATCTTGCCATGCACGAGTAAACCATTTTTTTGAAGATGCATCGGCAAACTTTTTAAATTGCCACGGTGCAGTACCCATATAAGTTGGTGCACCAAATACAATTGCATCAGATTGATCCAATGTCTGCCAATTTTGCTCTGAAATGTCGCCATTTGGGTCAATCTCCACCAAATTTGCACCAATTTCTTGCGCAAAAGTTTGTGCAATCACTTTGGTATGTCCATAGCCTGAATAAAAAACCACTGAAATATTCGACATTTTAGTTTCCTCTTTTGAATTAGTTGATTGGCATTGCTTCGTCAAGCATGACGCTGCGTAAACCATTAAAAATAAATAGTATGAAATATCTTAAACACTGGCCTGATCGGGCTTGAGCTTCACATAACTTGCAACTTCAGCGCTTAGACCCTGCTTCAACTGCTGGGTCTTTTCACCGACCAAAACTTCATAAGCATTTTGCTCGATGCCTTGAAAGACTTCTTGGGCTACTGTTTCTGACGCAATCTTTGGAATAGGTAATGAACGAGTCAGATCGGTGTCAATAAAACCCACATGCACCCCCATGACCTGAATATTAAATTGAGACAACCACTGACGACTTGAGTTGGTATAGGACCATGCTGCTGCCTTAGAAATGGCATAACTGGTCAAAACAGTGCTTGGCTCCCAAGATACATCCGAGAGAATATTGACCACATAAGCCTGTTGGTTCTTTTGCAAGATCGGAACAAAAATTTGCGTCACCCACATCAAACCCAATAAATTGGTTTCCAAAATCTTTTGCGTAGTCGTGATAATACTGGCATCGACAGGATGTTCATTCAAAAGCTCAATGCCCGCGTTATTCACAAGAATTGTGGTATCTGCGCATTGTTCTGCTGCCTGCTGAATAGATGCTTTGTCATTTACATCCAGTTGAATCGGGGTAAGACCTTCTTCCTGAAAGCTCCCAATCTGGCGCATACCCACATAGATCTTTTTAGCGCCCTGACGACGTGCCTCCCGAGCCATGGCAAGTCCTAAGCCACGATTCCCACCCGTAATAAAAACAACAGCCTCTGAAACTTTCATTATGTGATCCATCCAATTGCCAGTATCTTGCGAAAGCGTAGTCTGATGACAGCGCTGCATTAAGTCTGTATTCATGATACACTTATGAAACTTAGTATCAATTAGTTACCACTTAGTAACTGGTCTGTTTGATTGTTTCAAATGAAGATAGAACGTAAAAGGAGCATGATTAGAAATGAATAAGCCAATGAAATTTAATATTTTTCATCCAGATTGTCCTGCTCGTCTTTTTTTTGAAAAATTTGCAGACAAGTGGATTTTATTGATTGTGTATACGCTGGATCAAGAGTCACAGCACTTTAATGAGCTTAAGAAAAATGTTTTAGGTATTTCACCTAAAGTACTGTCACAAAAATTAAAGATCTTAGAGCGCGATGGTTTTTTGACGCGAACCATTCATGAAGACAATGTGATTCGAGTGGAATATGCGTTAACTGAAATTGGCAAAGACTTTGCTCAAAATGCCTATCAAATGAAAGATTGGGTCGAAGCCAATATGCTTAAAGTTTTAAAATCCAGAGCTGGATTCGATCAAAAGCTAGAAAAAACAGAGCCCGCTTAAGCGGGCTCTGTCACAGTAATTTGATTAGGCTAAAGGCTTAAAACCCTGCTGACGCCATGCTTCATACACAATCACGGCTGTCGCATTGGATAAGTTCAAACTGCGCGAGTTTTCAGCCATGGGCAAACGAATCCAATGCTCTTTTGGAAACAACATACGAACCTGTTCAGGCAGACCACGTGTCTCAGGTCCCATGAGTAAAGCCACAGGGCGATTCAAATCCGAAGTATGCGGTGTTTCCGTTCCTTTGGTGGTTAGAGGATAAATCGCGTTTATATCGACACCTTTTTCAGCTAAATTTGCTAAACACTCATCGAATGTTTCCCAAATTTGCATGCGCGCCCACTCGTGGTAGTCCAAACCTGCACGTTTGAGTTTTTTATCATCCAGCTCAAAGCCAAGTGGCTTAACCAAATGCAGCTGCGCTCCAGTATTGGCACATAAACGAATGATATTCCCTGTGTTTGCAGGAATTTCGGGCTCGTATAAAACAACATGGATCACAGCTTTTCTCTACTCTTTCAATATGGCAAAAGTTAATCTTGCCACTGTAATTGTTCACGCAAACTCACTACATCACCAATGATGGTCAATGTAGGCGCTTGAATATGATTTTCTTCAACTTTTGATGCGATATCCGCTAAGGTCCCGACCAACACTTTTTGTTCTAGCGTGGTACCTTTCGAGATCAAAGCAACGGGCATATCTGGACGCTGGCCATGCTCAATTAACTTTTCACAAATTTTTTCTAAACCAACCAAGCCCATGTACAGCACAAGCGTTTGATTCTGATAGACCAACTCATCCCACGGTAACTCAGGCGAACCTTCTTTTAAATGTCCGGTAAGGAAACGCACGCTTTGTGCATAATCGCGATGTGTCAGAGGAATGCCTGCATAAGCCGAACAACCCGAAGCGGCAGTAATCCCCGGCACTACTTGAAATGGTACACCTGCAGCAAAAAGCTCTTGGATTTCTTCACCACCACGACCAAAGATGAAAGGATCACCACCTTTTAAACGGCAAACACGTTGACCTTTTGAGGCATATTCCACTAGTAAGGCATTAATGCCTTCTTGCGGAACAGCATGGTTAGAACGGGCTTTACCCACATAAATTTTTGTTGCATCTCGGCGACAGAGTTCCATAATCGCAGGGGAAACCAAACGATCATAAATCACCACATCGGCTTGTTGCATCAAACGCAGTGCTTTAAGGGTCAGCAACTCAGGATCACCTGGACCTGCACCAACCAAATACACTTCACCTTTCGGGGTTTTCCACTCTGCCAGTGCTTGCTCGATTAAACTATCTGCTTCTGTCAGATTGTCATGAAAAACTTGTTCTTTCAGTGGACTTGCATATAGATCTTCCCAGAAAACACGGCGCTCGTCAGGATTAGAAATCTTCGCTTTCACCGCTGCACGCCATTTTCCTGAAAATTCAGCCAGCTTACCCATCCCATGTGGAATACTGGTTTCAAGCTGGGTTCGAATTTGGCGAGATAACACGGGGGATGTACCATTGCTGGCCACTGAAATCACCAAAGGCGAACGATCGACAATGGCAGGAACCATAAAACGACAATGTGGTGGATCATCAACACTGTTGACCAGTATTTTCAGCGCTTCACAGTCCTCAAAGACTTGAGTATTCACCGCATAATCATCTGTTGCAGCAATCACTAAACGGTAGTCATTGAGTTGAATCTGCGCAGGATATAGCGCTTGGATATATTGCCCTTGGCTTTCTTCAACCAGTTGCAATAAATTTGCATCAATATCAGGAGCAATGACATGAATCAGCGCTCCTGCTTTATGTAACAACACTGCCTTACGGTAAGCAATATGCCCACCACCGACAATCAGACAAGGTTGCTGTTGCAACTTTAAAGAGATTGGAAAAATATCCACACACGACCTCAATGAGTTTTATCTGACTGTCTTAAAGCAATTATTGTGCACAAAACTGTGCAGTACATCGACTTTATTAGTCAATGTACTCAGCGCCGCCCATATAAGGACGAAGCACGGTTGGGATTTCAATCGAACCATCAGCACGTTGGTAGTTTTCCATGACCGCAAGTAAAGTACGGCCCACAGCCAAACCTGAACCATTCAGCGTATGTACAAATTCAGTTTTCTTTTGATCTGCACGGTAACGTGCTTTCATACGACGCGCTTGGAAGTCACCCATGTTTGAACATGAAGAAATTTCGCGGTACGTATTTTGACTTGGTACCCAGACTTCAAGATCGTAAGTTTTAGTTGCACCGAAGCCCATATCACCACCACAAAGAATGATCTTACGGTACGGTAAACCAAGTGCTTTCAAGATCCCTTCAGCATGACCTGTAAGCTCTTCAAGCGCTTGCATTGAGTCTTCTGGTTTAACAATTTGCACCATTTCAACTTTGTCGAATTGGTGTTGACGAATCAAGCCACGCGTATCACGACCATATGAACCTGCTTCACTACGGAAACATGGCGTATGTGCTGCATATTTCAGTGGTAAACGGTCTGCATCAATAATTTCATCACGCACGAAGTTGGTTACAGGAACTTCCGCAGTTGGAATGAGGTAATACTCTTTTTCACCTTGTAATTTGAATAAATCTTCTTCAAATTTAGGCAATTGGCCTGTACCACGGAGTGAGTCAGCATTGACTAAATACGGCACATAAGCTTCGGTATAACCATTTTCCAAAGTATGCGTATTCAACATGAACTGGGTAATCGCACGTTGTAAACGAGCAAGTGGTCCTTTGAGCACGCTGAAACGAGAACCTGTCAATTTGGTCGCAGTTTCAAACTCAAGGCCACCCATCCACTCACCTAAGTCAGTGTGATCTTTAATTTCGAAGTCAAACGTACGCGGGGTACCCCATGTGAGGATTTCCACGTTATCGCTTTCGTCTTTTCCTTCAGGAACAGACTCATCTGGCAAGTTTGGAATGCTGAGTGATTTCGCTTCAAGTTCAGCTTGTAATTCAGACAAAGCGACTTCTGCAGCTTTGATTTCATCACCAATCGCTGACATACGCGTCATAATTTCAGATGCATCACCACCAGCTTTTTTAATTTGGCCAACTTGTTTTGCACCCGAATTACGTTCAGCCTGAAGAGATTCAGTTTTGGATTGAATCTCTTTACGGCGAGCTTCTAGTGATGCCCATTCTTCAACATTCAGTTGTACACCACGTTTTGCTAAGGCTAAATTTACAGCCTCAATATTATTTCTGAGTAATTTCGGGTCGATCATAGCCAATCTTTTGCAAAGAAAAAAACTGGCTATAGTGTAAGCGCTTCAAGCCGAAAAATACAGTCACGCGATCACTAGCTGTGGCTTATTACAGCAATTTTTATGGCTTTTCTTTGCTCGCTTTTTCTCGTTCAGCTGCATAATCGACAAAACTTGGCAAATATTCCGCCTTAATTAAGCCACTGGCTTGTTGATAAGGTAAAACCAATTCAGACATCCCTTCTGCATAAGATGCTAATTCGTATAAGGGATAGACGAACACCACACCTTTGGCACTCATATAATAATTATCGGTCAGCTTCAATTGCTCGCGTGAAATATTATGATCGGACAGCCACATGCTATTGGCACCATACAATGCATCTAATAATTGAGACTCTGTCTTGTCTACCACGATATCACTCAGCGCAACCCGTTTTTTCGTTGCCAAATCTAAGGTGATGTACTCGTTGTGATACATGCCATGTGCGGCACGCGCTGGGTAGTGATAATACATCAAGACAAAATCAGCATATTTTCCACGCTGCGCCACATAACGGACATCAGACAAAGTTTCACTGAGCATGTTTTCATCAATCTGTGGCTTTGACTGCTTCAAACTTTCAAATGCCACAGGATTGGCTTTTTTCATCCGTTCATCAAAATATTGATTGATCCATGGGACATTGGTTTCCAAGCTGTACAGCTGGTATTGGGTACATCCTTCCTCATCACAAGCAATAGAATGTGCCAATTGTAATGGTCGAACTTTTGCCTCAATCAGTGGCAAAGTCTGTGTGACTTGAGCTGGTTTAGTTGTCTCTTCACTTTTTGCAGCGTTACTGTCATTTTGTGGCTGACATGCACTCAGCAACCCCGTACACAACATCATTGCGAAGACAGATCCAATTTTATTGTTATGAAGTAATATCATGATTTACCCGCAGTTAAGTATTCAATAGCACAGACTATACAAAGCACAGCCATAACTTCCCACCACGTTATGTAACTGAACTTGATCTAATAAAAAACCACCCGAAGGTGGTTTTGAACAACAGACTCATATTATTGGTCAATAATGTCTGTGCCTTTAGGCGGAGTAAAATTAAAGGTTGAAGCTGGAATATTGGTATTTACCTTGGTGTTATTAAAACGCACATAGGTTGTTTGTCCCAAAGAATCTTCTAAGATCATTAGCGTCGGCGCATTTTTCGCACCAAAACTGATCGTCAAGCTTTGAAATGCACCATCATCGCTTTTTGGGTACAAGGTATAGTAGGTTTTGCTCTGATTTGGTTGCGTAATACGATATGACTTACGAATCTGTTCCGTATTCCCTGACAATAATAGTGCAGGGGTATTCGCCACCTGTTCATCTAAAGTCTGACGAACTGCTTGCTGTAAGTCTGGATCATAAATCCAAACCGTTTTGCCCGAAGTCACAATGGTTTGTTTTGCAGGGCTTGTAGTTTCCCAATAGAATTTCCCTGGACGCTCAACTTTCATCACCCCTTTAAAGGTCTGATTCATGTGCTGGGCAGATAAACCTTGTTTCTTCGGTGCTTTAGATGAATTTGTGACTTTGGTGGTTTGCTCAAAGTTAGAACTGATACTTTGGATACCACTCAACTGTTTCACTAAACTCGTCGTCGCTTGTTGCTCCGATGCTGCAACCGGAGCTGCAAATACTGTACTGCTCATAACAGGGCCAAGTGTTACTACACCTACTGTCATTGCACATAAAGTCTTACGAAGCATTTTCATAATCTCACCTTTTATAATTTGCGCAGTCGCAATTTGTTAGATGAGCTATCTTAAATCAAATTTTATGGCTAATAATTGAGAATATAAGAAGATTTGTATATTTATTGGTGCTTAATGTTGTGAAATATCCATCATGATGAAGATCAGATGTGCTCTTTACATATAGAAAAGCCTCTGAATGTGCAGAGGCTTTTCTAACTGAGGTTAAGAATTATCACTGTCATTTCCATTGCCAACCAATTGCTGCACCTGCACCGAAATCACCTTCGCTATTGGTTGTCACTGCGATTTTATACACATATTTGTTACTATCAGTCACACCACTGAGACCAAAAGCATAACCTTGCTCACCTTCCCATGTACCCACACCGGCACTAAACATGTTGTAGCCAGCATCTGTCGGTTGCGGTAAAGATGCTATCGCGATACTTGATGCTACTGCTGCATAGGTTCGATCTTCAAGTTTTCGCATGTCTCTGTTCAAGGCATTTATACGGCTATCGGTATAAGCATTTGCTTGGTTGAGAGTTTGTTGCCCAACTTGGTTCACATAAGTTTTTGCTTCATTCAGGATGTAGGTGTCAGCAGCATCCATCACTTCTTTAGAAATACCATTAGTACCGTTTGTACCTTTAAGGCTGGCCAACCATTGAGTAATGCTACCCTCAAAGCCATTACCAACTGCAACATCATAAGCACTAAAACCTGTTGCACCTGTCATCCCTGTATTACCCATATCGCCTTTTAAGCTCGCGAGCCATTCCGTAATGGTACCGTCAAAACCATTAACTTGCGCAACTTGATAAGCATTATATCCTGTCGCTCCCGTTTCACCTTGCACACCTTGGATACCTTGCTCACCCTGTAAGCCTTGGAGGCCTTGTTCACCTTGTGCTCCAGTATCTCCTTTCACACCATCAAGACCGTTAAGACCATCTACGCCATCTTTACCATCTTTACCATCCAGTCCGTTGGTTCCGTTAATGCCATCCACACCATCTGTTCCTTGCAAACTCTCTAACCATGCCTCCTCTGTACCTATAAAACCGTTGTTCACAGCTACCTGATAAGCACTATCACCATCAGCCCCTGCAGGTCCTGCGGGTCCTGGTATTCCACTTCCGGGACAACTATCTGTGTCTTGATTAGAATTACACGAACTTGCAAAAACATTTGTATTCGCTGTCATTAAAATCACACTTAAAACAAGCACGTTCATAGCAAACCTTTGTAGACAATGGTTTGGCTTAAGTGTTTGTAGATTCATTGCAGCAGAAACTGCAGTACTAATATGAGTATGTTCTTGTTTTAAGTTCTGACCAGAGACTTTCGTTATCTGGCTGTCTGAATTGCCCAAGACATTTGTATCTATTTTGTTCATATCTGTCTGCCTTTCTTTTAGTTTTGTTTTTTTATTACACTCCTATTTTTTTGTGATGCAAATCACTATTTATTAATATTTAGTGCTTTATCTCAAAATACAAAAAACACAAGAAAAATAAGCTAAAAATATGAATAGACGAAAAAAAACCCACAAAATGTGGGTTTTTCTTACTATTAAAACTTACGCTTCAACAGTTACGTAGCGACGGCCAAACTGACCTTTCACTTCGAATTTTACTACGCCGTCAGCGGTTGCAAACAAAGTATGGTCACGGCCCATACCAACGTTTTGACCTGCGTGGAATTCTGTACCACGTTGACGAACGATGATGTTACCAGCAGTCACAGATTGACCACCGTAAATTTTAACACCAAGCATTTTAGGGTTCGAATCACGACCGTTCTTAGTCGAACCACCGGCTTTTTTAGTTGCCATGTCTCATTACTCCTCGTGATTAGCCTGAAATAGCTGTAATTTTCAACTCAGTGAACCATTGACGGTGACCTTGTTGTTTACGGTAGTGTTTACGACGACGCATTTTTACAATACGGATTTTGTCGTGACGACCATGGCTAACTACTTCAGCAGTTACAGTAGCGCCAGCAACAACTGGAGCACCGATTTGAATGCTGTCACCATTTACTAGCATTAATACGTCATCAAACGTAATAGTTGCGCCAGTTTCAGCTTTCAACAATTCAACTTTAAGGGTTTCACCCTCTACAACACGGTGCTGTTTACCACCGCTTTGGATTACTGCGTACATAATGTACTCCAAACATGCCCGTGTCGTCGTGCCGATAAAGGAAGATATCGATCTTAATACGAACGCCACTGGGGTTAATCAAGGGCAAGGATTTTAAGTGATATTGACTCAAACAACAAGAGATTTGCCGAACTTATTAGACTAAATTAACGATTATTTAATAATCGAGAAAAACTCAATCAACAAATTACAGTTCAACTCTGGCTTGACTTTGCTTACAATGAAATAGATTTTTAAAATCAATCCGCTATAGTATGGATGAATTGATTTTAAAAATGTAAATAAGCCTACAAATGCAGTACGCTTATACATTGGGGAAATAAGGAACTGTCTTTCGTAAAATACAGCCTCGCACACTAGCGAGTCTTATTTATGATTGAAATGAATCATTTAGACAGGTATCCCTATTTACACAATACTGGTAATGCTGATTTTTATCACTTTATATAGATGAGGCCGCTCTTCAAATGACCATCGACTTTAAGCAAGATATTCTCGCCCCTGTAGCTCAAGACTTTGCCACGATGGACACATTTATTAATGAAGGCATTACCTCTAAAGTGGCATTGGTCATGGCGGTGAGTAAACATGTGGTTGAAGCAGGTGGTAAACGCATGCGTCCCATTATGTGTTTATTGGCCGCCAAAGCCTGTGGTGCAGAAGACCTTGAACGCCAACGTAAACTTGCTGCAATCATTGAAATGCTGCATACCGCAACTTTAGTCCATGATGATGTGGTCGATGAATCTGGCTTACGACGTGGTCGCCCAACGGCCAACGCGACTTGGAACAATCAGACCGCTGTACTGGTGGGTGACTTTCTAATTTCACGTGCCTTTGATTTATTGGTCGATCTCGGTGATATGACCTTACTCAAAGATTTTTCTACAGGGACTTGTGAAATTGCCGAAGGTGAAGTGCTACAACTTCAAGCACAGCACCAACCTGAAACCACAGAACAAACTTATTTAGATATTATTCACGGTAAAACGTCACGTTTATTTGAACTGGCAACTGAAGGGGCTGCCATTCTTTCTGGGACACCGCAGTACCGTGAACCACTACGTTTATTTGCAGGCCACTTTGGCAATGCCTTTCAAATCATTGATGATATTTTGGATTACACCTCAGATGCTGAAACATTAGGTAAAAATATTGGCGATGATTTAATGGAAGGCAAACCGACTTTGCCGTTAATCTCAGCATTGAAAAATACAACGGGTGAAGAACATGACATTGTTCGTCGAAGTATTGCGACAGGTGGAACGGCAGATCTTGATCAAGTCATTGCTATCGTAAACAGTTCTGGCGCACTAGATTACTGCCGACAACGGGCGCATGAAGAAACCGAAGCCGCACTTCAAGCATTACAGGCTTTACCTGACAGCCAATATCGTCAAGCACTGGTCAATTTAACCCAACTGGCTTTACATCGAATTCAATAACAAATGATGCTTTAAAATGTTTTTAACTTGCCTATGCATATAAAATTTAATGATCTGTTTTCTCAAATGCAGCAACAGCTTGAGCAACCTCAAGCTGTTTTAAATGATCAACTTTTAATTGAGTTGGTGGAGCGTATTCGTCCAATAGATGCGTATCAAACCGATGAAATCCATCAAAAATTTCAAGCGCTCATTCAAGCCTTACTCATCACTCCCGATGCCGCATCGACCTTACAAAGCTTTGTACTGCGGCTTATTTCCCAATATAAACAAACCAGTCTTTATGCCGATACAGGTATCTTGTCTTTAGATGGGTTTTGGAACCAATTGTCACAGCGTTTAGGGGCACATTTTCTCCCGCTGATTAATGACGAAACTCAACTGCAAGATTTAGTCCGTCGCGTTTTTCCCAACCGAAGTGACAAATATTGGCTCGATAACATCCGGGACAGTGACTGGCTACAACTGCTTAACCTGCTCAATCACGGGCATGCCAATCAAAAAGAAAAAGTCAAAATTCGCAGTGAAGTGATTAAAGCCATTACGGTGCTGTCTTATCGGATTAGTGGTATTGGTTTATATCCAGAGTTTATTAATGCGCATCCTGAACTGACCGAATATGAATCGCCTTTTTTAGTGCAGAACCGCGAAATTGTTGAATTCATTCAACAGTATAAAAAGGCACATCAAGAAGCTGAAACATCCAGTGTGGTTGCCCCACCCGATGCCTCTCAAGCACTGGTCATGATTGAGCAGTGTCGTGATGTAGTATTAAAAATTCGTCGTGCGACCAAACGCATTGGGGTCAGTGTCAGTTTAACTTATCTGATTTCCTTACTTGAGCAATGCTTAGACCGCGTCGAACTGTTGCTCAATTTAATTGTAGAAGAAGGCGAAGCACACTATGAAGCGGTGAGCCTGCTCTTGGTCGACATTACCGCTGCGATTTATAGTGAACGGAGTGTGCGCTCTTTACTGACGACCAATAGTGAATTGATTGCTTTACAGGTGACTGAAAATGCCAGTAAAACGGGCGAACACTATGTAAGTACAGACAAACAAGGCTTTTTAGCCATGTATAAGTCCGCAGCGGGTGCAGGCGTCATCATTGCAACCATGGCCACCCTGAAAATCTTGTCGGCACGAATGATCATGGCACCGCTCATGCAAGCCTTTGTTTACAGCATGAACTACTCATTAGGGTTTATGTTGATTCATGTGTTGCACTTTACTGTGGCAACCAAACAACCAGCGATGACCGCGGCGGCACTCGCGGCAACAGTACAACAGCGTAAAGGTTCAAAAACAGCACAAATTGCTGAATTGGCGGCGCTGATTATTAACATTATTCGCACGCAGTTTATTGCTATTTTAGGCAATATCTCAATTGCCATTCCTGTTGCCGCGTTTATTACTTGGGCATGGGCAACTGGTATGCACGAACCGCTACTCAACCATGCAAAAGCGGCGAAAGTCTTACATGACTTAAACCCTTTCACTTCTTTGGCCATTCCGCATGCCGCGATTGCGGGTGTCTGTTTGTTTTTATCGGGACTTTTGGCGGGTTATTTTGACAATATGGCGGTTTATCGCAAAGTCGGCCCTCGCTTAAAAGCACACCCTCGTCTCAAAACCATCATGGGACAAGAACGACTCGATAAATTTGCAGGCTATATAGAACGCAACTTAGGTGCGTTGGCGGGTAATTTTCTGTTCGGGATTATGTTAGGAAGTATGGGAACCATTGGTTATATTTTGGGTTTACCCCTAGATATTCGCCATATTGCCTTTGCTTCAGCAAACTTCATTCAAGGCCTGATGAATATTAATGGTAGTCCTGAGATTGGCTTGATTATTGTATCTTTCCTCGGGGTACTCGCTATTGGTCTGACGAACTTATTTGTCAGTTTTACCCTCACGATTATTGTGGCTTTACGTGCACGTCGGGTACGTTTTGAACAGTGGAAACCGTTAGCAAAATTGGTTTTAACCCATTTTCTAACGCGACCAAGTGACTTCTTTTGGCCACCGAAAGTACCTCTTGAAGTTGATGAAAGTTCGAACAATACAAAACACCATACAAAATGATTTTGTACCGATTTTGAGCTCTTGTTACACTGTGAACAAAATTTTATACATGATTAATCAACACTTGAATTAAAGTGTACTGATGAGTACACTTTAACCCAGTAAATAACCGCGCTTAAATCGGTTGAAATGACACGAGTTCCAGCATGCCTTACTTGTTGCTTTTTATCGGTATTATTTTATTTATAATCAGTGCATTAGCTCTAAGCATTCAACCACTCACAGCTTTAGATCTGGCGATGGTCGAATATTTCAGCACATTAAGAACTGAGCCTATAGATAAACTTGCAATACTTTTATCGGCACTCGGTGGCATGCCGTTTGTATTATTTCTAACCACTCTATGGTGTTTCCATCGTGCATGGTATAAAAAGTATAGAGATGTTGTTTTTATTGGTTTAGGCGTTGTTGGAAGTATTGCTTCTGCTTGGCTACTTAAATTTCTAATTTCAAGACCACGCCCACCAGAAATGTTTCACCTAGTGACGAGCTATGGTGCTTCCTTTCCGAGTGCGCACAGTATGTATGCTGCCACTTTGGCGTGTCTTGCCATTTTCTTAAGTCGACCATTTCCTGCACATCGTTATGTTGTATGCATTGCTATTTTATGGATGCTGATGATGGGAATTTCAAGAGTCTATCTTGGAGTACACTTCCCATCCGACGTTCTCGCAGGTTGGAGCATTAGTATTATCTGGATTTCACTGCTTTACATCTTGTGTGGCAGATATACCCAATTAAATACAAATTATTTTAGATAAGAATCTAATCGAGGTGGAACAATGATATCGGCAAAGCTTTGGGCCCCAGCCCTTACCGCTTGCGCATTAGCAACGAGTATTGCACTTGTTGGTTGTAGCAAAGATCCAAAGGATGCGCAGCAAGCTGGCGCTTCTCAACAAATGCCACCTACTGAAGTCGGTGTCATTGTTGCACAACCGCAAAATGTAGAACAATCTGTAGAGTTATCTGGCAGAACCACGGCATTTGAAATCTCTGAAGTTCGCCCACAAACGAGTGGAATCATTCTAAAACGTTTGTTTGCGGAAGGCAGTTATGTACGTGAAGGCCAGGCACTTTATGAACTTGACTCTCGTACTAACCGCGCAACATTTGATAATGCCAAAGCAGCATTATTACAACAAGAAGCGAATTTAAGCACACTCAGAACCAAATTGAATCGTTATCAGCAACTGGTTTCAAGCAACGCTGTTGCGAAGCAAGACTATGACGACTTAGTGGGTCAAGTAAATGTCGCTGAAGCACAAGTGGCAGCAGCACGTGCTCAAGTTAAAAATGCTGAAGTGGACTTAGGTTACTCAACCATCCGCTCTCCAATTTCAGGTCAAACCAACCGCTCTACAGTTACTGCTGGTGCTTTGGTGACTGCAAACCAAACAGAGCCATTGGTGACAATTCAACGTTTAGACCCGATCTATGTTGATATCAACCAATCAAGCTCTGAACTTCTTCGTTTACGTCAACAATTGAGTAAAGGTAGCTTAGACAGCAGTAACAACACGCGTGTGAAGCTGAAACTTGAAGATGGCAGTGACTATCCAATCGAAGGCCGCTTAGCGTTCTCTGATGCCAGTGTCAATCCAGATACAGGGACTGTGACGATTCGTGCGGTGTTCCCGAACCCGAATCACTTGCTGCTTCCAGGTATGTTTGCCAATGCACAAATCGTTCAAGGCGTAATCCCGAATGCGATGTTAGTGCCGCAAATTGCAGTGACTCGTACACCAACAGGTCAAGCAATGGCAATGATTGTGAATGACAAAGGCGTAGTAGAGCCTCGTCAAATCACCACAGTTGGTATTCAAGGTCAAGACTGGATTGTGACTGAAGGCCTTAAAACAGGTGAAAAAGTTATTGTTGACGGAATAGCAAAAGTTAAAGCTGAACAGAAAGTTGTTGCGAAACCGTATCAACCTAAAGCAGCAGCACCTCAAGCTCCAACAACGGATGCTAAAAAGACAGAAGCTGGTGCAAAAACTGAACAAAAAGCTACTTCAAATACATAAGGGGTAGACGAATATGGCTCAATTTTTCATTCATCGCCCTATTTTTGCTTGGGTGATTGCACTGGTGGTTATGTTGGCGGGGGTTCTTTCGCTAACTACAATGCCTGTTGCTCAATATCCAACAATTGCACCACCAGTGGTGACAATTGCTGCAACTTATCCAGGTGCTTCTGCACAAACTGTTGAAAATACTGTAACGCAAATCATTGAACAACAAATGAATGGTTTAGATGGTTTACGTTACATTTCATCTAACAGTGCGGGTAATGGTCAAGCGTCAATCAACTTGAACTTTGAACAAGGGGTTGATCCAGACATTGCACAGGTTCAAGTTCAGAACAAATTACAATCTGCAACAGCGCTTTTACCTGAAGATGTACAACGTCAAGGTGTGAAAGTGACTAAGTCTGGCGCAAGTTTTATGCAAGTACTTGCATTTTACTCTCCAGATGGAAGTCTTTCTGGGGCGGACATTAAAGACTATGTAAACTCAAATATTTCTGAACCACTTAGCCGTGTTGCTGGTGTAGGTGAAATTCAAGTCTTTGGTGGTCAATATGCGATGCGTATTTGGCTAGATCCAGCGAAAATGAACAGTTTGCAAGTGACACCAAGTGACATTGCTGCTGCAATTCGTGCTCAAAACGCTCAAGTGGCTGTAGGTCAGTTAGGCGGTGCACCTTCTGTACAAGGTCAAGTGCTGAATGCAACGGTGAATGCTCAAAGCATGTTGCAAACACCTGAACAATTTAAGAATATATTTCTAAAAAATACATCTTCTGGTGCTCAAGTCCGTTTGAGTGATGTTGCTCGTGTTGAACTCGGGTCAGATAACTATCAGTTCGACTCTAAATTTAATGGTAAGGCTGCTGGCGGTGTTGCGATTAAACTGGCAACTGGTGCAAATGCACTAGATACAGCAGCGGCTGTAGAAAAGCGCCTCAGTGAACTTCGTAAAAACTACCCAAATGGTTTAAAAGATCAACTGGCTTATGACACCACACCGTTTATTAAGCTGTCGATTGAAAGTGTTGTACACACGTTGATTGAAGCTGTCGTGTTGGTGTTCATTGTCATGTTCTTATTCTTACAGAACTGGCGTGCCACGATTATCCCAACATTGGCTGTTCCAGTGGTTGTATTGGGCACATTTGCTGTCATTAACATCTTCGGTTTCTCAATCAACACGCTCACCATGTTTGCGATGGTCTTAGCGATTGGTCTTCTGGTCGATGATGCGATTGTTGTGGTGGAAAACGTCGAACGGGTAATGCAAGAAGAACACCTCGACCCTGTAGCTGCGACCGAAAAATCAATGCAACAGATTTCTGGTGCCTTGGTCGGTATTACCAGTGTATTAACTGCGGTATTCGTACCGATGGCATTCTTTGCAGGTACAACCGGTGTTATTTACCGTCAGTTCTCGATTACGCTAGTTACCGCAATGATTTTGTCACTGATCGTGGCATTAACATTCACCCCTGCCCTGTGTGCAACCTTGTTAAAACAACACGATCCGAATAAAGCAGAAAGTAATAATATTTTTGCGCGTTTCTTCCGTTGGTTTAACAGCAGCTTTGAAAAGCTATCCGTAAAATACCAAGGTGGTGTCAACCGTATGACCCATCATAAAGTATTTTCTGGTGTGGTTTATTTACTGGTGATTGCAGGCTTAGTTGGCCTATATAAAGCTTTACCATCCTCATTCTTGCCTGACGAAGACCAAGGCGTCGTCATGACTTTAGTTCAGCTTCCACCAAGTGCAAGCCTTGAACGTACCGATAAAGTCATCACCACAATGACAGACTATTTCATGAATAAAGAAAAAGAACATGTAGAGTCTATCTTTACTGTTTCTGGTTTCTCATTCACAGGTGTTGGTCAAAACGCAGGTCTTGCCTTTATCAAGCTGAAGGACTGGAGTGAGCGTACGACACCTGAGTCGCAAATTGGTGCCATCATCCAACGTGGTATGGCATTGAATATGATTGTGAAAGACGCATCTTACATCATGCCATTACAGTTACCTGCAATGCCTGAATTAGGTGTATCTGCTGGTTTTGACATCCAATTAAAAGATGCGAGTGGTCAAGGTCATGAAAAACTGATTGCTGCACGTAATGCGATTTTAGGTATGGCAGCACAGGATAAACGCCTTACAGGTGTGCGTCCAAATGGTCAAGAAGATACACCTCAGTATCAAATTAGTATTGACCAAGCACAAGCAGGCGCAATGGGTGTCAGTATTGCGGATATCAATACAACCATGAGCATGGCTTGGGGTGGTTCATATATTAATGACTTCGTAGACCGTGGTCGTGTGAAAAAAGTCTATGTGCAAGGCGAAGCAAATGCACGTATGATGCCTGAAGACTTGAACAAGTGGTATGTACGTAATAGTAGTGGCACAATGGTTCCATTCTCAGCATTTGCAACAGGCGAATGGACTTATGGTTCACCACGTCTAGAGCGTTATAACGGTGTATCTTCTGTAAACATTCAAGGTACTCCAGCACCGGGCGTAAGTTCAGGTGATGCAATGCTCGCGATGGAAGAAATTATTGGTAAGTTACCATCTATGGGCTTACAAGGTTTCGACTATGAATGGACAGGCTTATCTTTAGAAGAACGTGATTCGGGCAATCAAACAGCTCCGCTGCTTGTTCTTTCAATGCTTATCGTCTTCTTATGTCTTGCTGCATTGTATGAAAGTTGGTCTATCCCTGTTTCGGTATTACTAGTTGTACCACTCGGTATTCTTGGTGCATTTGCATTGACATGGTTAGGTATGATCATTAAGGGCGATCCAAACTTATCGTTTAACATCTACTTCCAAGTTGCAATTGTTGCCGTGATTGGTCTTTCTGCGAAAAATGCGATCTTGATCGTAGAATTTGCAAAAGAGTTGCAAGAACAAGGTGAAGACTTGTTTGATGCAACCCTTCATGCTGCAAAAATGCGTTTACGCCCAATTATCATGACCACCCTTGCATTCGGTTTTGGTGTACTTCCGCTTGCCCTTTCAACAGGTGCTGGTGCAGGTAGCCAACACTCGGTAGGCTTTGGTGTCCTTGGTGGTGTAATTAGTTCTACACTGTTGGGTATTTTCTTCATTCCAGTATTCTTTGTTTGGATTCGTAGTATTTTCAAATACAAACCTAAGAAACAAAATAATCAGGAGCAAACATCGTGATGCAAAAAGTATGGTCTATTTCAGGTCGTAGCATTGCGGTATCTGCACTTGCGCTTGCTTTGACTGCATGTCAAAGCATGCGTGGTCCAGAACCCGTCGCTCAAGCGGATATCCCAACAGGATATATTGGTTCAACGACAGGTCCATCTGTTGCAGAACAAGGCTATAAAGACTTTTTTGCTGATCAGCGTTTAGTCCAAGTCATCGAGTTAGCACTAGCCAATAACCGTGACCTCCGTACGGCGACTTTAAATATTCAACGTGCTCAGCAAGCGTATCAAATTAGCGAAAACAACCAACTGCCAACCATTGGTGCAAGTGGTAGTGTGCTTCGCCAAGATACACTCAGCAGCAGCAAACCCATGACAACCTATAATGTTGGCCTTGGCGTAACCGCGTATGAGTTAGACTTTTGGGGGCGTGTTCGTAGCTTAAAAGACAATGCTTTAGACAGCTATTTGGCGACTCAAAGTGCACGTGATGCAACTCAAATTTCGTTGATTGGTCAGGTTGCGCAAGCATGGCTGAGCTATTCGTTTGCCAATGCTAACTTAAAACTGGCAGACCAAACCTTAAAAGCACAGCTTGAATCATACAATCTGAACAAAAAACGTTTTGATGTAGGCATCGACAGCGAAGTTCCTGTACGCCAAGCGCAAATTTCGGTTGAAACCGCACGTAATGACGTTGCGAACTACAAGACTCAACTTGCACAAGCACAGAACTTACTCAACCTGTTGGTGGGTCAGCCTGTTCCTGCAAACTTATTGTCTCCTCAACCGGTGAAACGCATTACCCAAAGTACGGCATTGACAGCGGGCTTGCCGAGCGACTTGTTAAATAACCGTCCTGATGTCCGTGCTGCGGAATATCAATTGTCTGCTGCGGGTGCCAACATTGGTGCGGCAAAAGCACAGTTGTACCCAACCATCAGTTTAACAGGTACGGCAGGTTATGCATCGACAGATTTAAGCGATTTGTTTAAATCAGGTGCCTTTGTATGGTCACTTGGCCCAAGCTTGGATATTCCAATCTTTGACTGGGGTACACGTCGTGCCAATGTGAAGATTTCAGAAACTGACCAAAAAATTGCGTTGTCAGATTATGAAAAAACCATTCAAACCGCTTTCCGTGAAGTGAATGATGCCTTGGCAGTACGTGAAAATATTGGTGACCGTCTAGCAGCGCAACGTCGTCTGGTAGATGCAACCAACACCACTTATAAACTTTCAACTGCTCGCTTCCGTGCAGGTATCGATAACTACCTGACTGTACTTGATGCACAACGTACATCGTACTCAGCGGAACAAGGGTTGTTATTGCTTGAACAAGCAAACTTAAACAACCAAGTTGAAGTGTATAAAACCCTCGGTGGCGGTGTAAAAGCCAACACGACGGATCAAGTGGTGAAACAGCCTTCTTCTTCAGATGTGAAATACAACAAAACAGCAAACTAAGGTTTGCAACATCAAAAGCTCACTTAGGTGGGCTTTTTTATTGCTTTTTGCTGGGCTTTTTCCTATCTTCAAAGATAATCAAATCATTTGAATATTGAACATTATGCTTTTAAGTAACCTTGAGTCTGTTCCTGGACATACCATTTCTCAACAACTGGATGTGGTCTATGGCAGTACGGTTCGAAGTAAACATGTCGGGCGCGACTTTTTGGCAGGGTTAAAAAATATTGTCGGTGGTGAACTCACTGCCTATACCGAGCTTTTAGAAGAATCACGCCAAGAAGCCATGAATCGTATGATTGCAAAAGCGCAAGGCTTAGGTGCCAATGCCATTGTAGGTATTCGTTTTTCAACTTCTAACATTGCCCAAGGCGCCTCTGAATTATTTGTTTATGGTACTGCAGTCCGTGTCACACCGTTAGACAACCATCTTCCCGATCCATTTCCAACACAGGCCTAAGCCATGGAAAGTTTAGTTTTCCAACTGCTGATCTTTGCCGTGCTCTTTAGCGTCGGTTTTGGCTTTGGTCGTTATAACGAACGCAAACATTTGGCGGAGCTTGAACAAAATGAGAAGCGTCTTGCTTACATTACTGTAGGTAATTTACGCAAAGTAAGCTTCGAGCAGTCTGGGCACATGATCAGTAGCAATGTTGTGATTTCTCATGATTATTTCAAATATGTACTGGCGACCGTGCAAAACTTTTTTGGGGGTAGACTCACCAGCTATGAAAGTGTTATCGATCGCGCCCGTCGTGAAGCCATCGTTCGACTCAAACTTGAAGCGGAAAAGCACGGCGCAACGCATATTGCTTGTATGCGACTGGCGACCACAGAAATGGGCATGCAAGGCGGTATGGTCGAAGTCTTTGCTTATGGGACTGCCATTCAAAGTCCTTAAACAGCGACTATTGACCAATCATCCATTCACTAAACTCAAATAGCATGAGCGTTCAAAATAGCTCATGCTCGCTCACCTTCTATCGTACATTCGGATGGTAGATTGCTCACTAGAGCATAATTCTCTACACTGAACACAATAAAAATGGACATTACCTACACTGTAAATAGGTCACAGATAATGAAATCTTTAGCACTAAAAATAAGTATGGCTGTACTCAGCATGATTCCACTTGTAGCCAAAGCTGAATTAATTGTACTGGCATCCCCTCAAAGTAATGATGCGTACTATGCAAAAATGATTGATGATATTTTTGATTTTCACGTCGATTATGCAAAAAAAAATTATTAAAAATGGAGACAATGTCGTTGTTCTGACGGACAAGGGCCTCTACCCCGACTATGTCAAAGCCTTGGGCAAAAAGCATGTGGCAATCGCACCGATGCATGACATTTGGATGCGCGACTTCACCAGCGCCAACCCAGCTCAACCCATCATGTTCCGCTACACGGCGGCAGGACAAGGTGGCGCTAAAAAAGGTCAGGCCATTTCAGATGAAGTGCAAGACGAGTTTAAATACTACAGCCAAAAGGCTGGCTTACAGTTTACGCAAAGCAAACTATTGAATGATGGCGGAAACTGGGTGGAAGATGGTTATGGCAATGTCGTCCTCAGCACCAAATTCCTAGCGGATAACAAGCTCACCGAAAGTGAAGCCCGTAAGAAATTAATGGCGCTGACGGGTGCAAAACAGATTGCGTTCATTGAAGCCGATGAACAAGGGGGCTTGGAACATGCCGATGGCGTAGTCAGCTTTGTCGACCAAAATACCTTGGTAATTAACTCTTACCCTGAAGATCCCGACTATGCTAAGCAACTCAAAGCCGATTTAAAACGCGGTATTCCCAATGTTAAAATTCGTGAAATCATCACCCCTTATGATGGCAGTGAAATCTACGATGAAAAATTTGGTTCTGCATGTGGCCTATACACCAATATGCTGGTGACGCCTGAACGGATTTACTTCCCGCAATTTGGGATTAAAGAGGATACTGTCGCTTTACAACAAATTCGTAGCGTAACCAAACGTACTGTTGTCCCAATACAGTCTTCTAATGTCTGTCATATGGGCGGCGGTGTGCGCTGTTTGTCTTGGCAAGTGCGTGGGAAAAATGCGGAATTGTTTTTAAACTATTTAAATAAAATCAGTAAGTAGTACAACTCTATCTCCCCTATCAAAGTATAGGGAATATGGGAACAACATCCCCAAAAAGGCAGGTGGAAGTGACGTTCCTCCTGCCTTTTTCAATTTACTTCACTTTCATCTTACGAATCATTTTATACAACGTTGTAGGCGATAAACGAGACACCAGAACCCCCATTTTCTCCTTACGCCCACCGATTACGATGTATTCTTCACCTTTAAGCAAAGCACTCACCACCGTTTGCGCAAAAATATCAGGTTCTAAACCATTTTCAATCGCTTCGTCTTGATGACCCTGTGGTTTACCCTCGCCATTTAAAGCATTAAACGAGACATTGGTTTTAACAAAGCCCGGGAAAATCACCGATACGTCTACGCCCTCGTTTGCCACTTCGGCACGCAGGCTATTTGCCCACATATGAATGGCAGCCTTAGCTGCTGAATAGCTGGCACGGTACTGCGTCCCCAACAACCCCGCAACACTCGAAACAAAGGCAATACGGCCAGATTTTTGCGCTAAAAATGTCGGTAGAACGGTTTTGGTTAAAAACACCTGTGAAAAATAATCCACTTCCATAATCGCACGTTCAGTCTGCATGCTGGTGTCAGCAATCAAGGCACGCTGGCTTAAACCCGCATTATTAATCAGCCAATCAATTCGACCTTTTTTCTGTAGCACTTGCTCATAGGCATGACGAACTTGAGCTTCATCGGTAATGTCGGCACAAATGGAAATATGTTGATCTGGATTGAGCAGCCCGACACGAACTTTTTCGAGTTCGTCAAAACGTCTTGCCGTGAGGACCACCTCAGCACCCTGTAAAGCACATTCTTTAGCCAGTGCTTCTCCTAACCCTGAAGATGCCCCCGTAATCCACACCACCTTAGCGTCTAAACTGTTTAACTGTGCCATGTCCTTATTGCCTCATACCGAAGTTTTATTTGCAGATTGATCATTTAAAAAAGTCAGGAAATGATCGAAATATTGACTCATCATCTGCGCATCATAGATACGCCCTAACTTATCAAAACGTTTATAGCCCAACTGGGTCGTTAAGTTAATCACCCCATTTAGTGTTTTATCGACCACCAGATTAAATTTAAGCATTTTTTTGGGTTCACGGACCAGACTGGTCACCCCTTGATCGACAATTTGCGTAAATACCTTCAAAGCTGGAGCAACATAACTGTTATTGCCCTTTTCCATCTGTTCCGCACAACCCAAAAGTTCGGTAACTAAGGTTTTTTCGACTGGGTAGCTTAAAAAATGCATGTTCTCGGTGTCATACATCCTTTGCTCTAGATAATTCACCATTGGAATTAGACGGTCATTTGAAAAAAAAGACACAGACCACGGCATGTACTTACGCATAGTGTCCACAATGTGCTGAATAATTTTCTCAGACTCCCCATCGACTGAGGTAGACAAGCGTGCAAGATCGCCAAAGACTTGATCAATCACTTCACATGAAATATCCGCTAAAACCTCACCCAAAGGTTTGGCAAGGTTTTGGCTTTCGCCGGCATTAAGCTGTTGATGAATGTGGGCAAAGCGTTGGTGAGTTTCAGGTTTTAATTTTAATGATATTTGATAAGTCATAGTGATCCCCCCTTTTTTTGATTTTTTACTGCGAACAAAGCGCACTCTAGGTTTAGACACATCATAAAGCGCTCTGCATCATGTCGCAATTGCTAGATCAACGCATTTGCTTTACATGCCCCCATTTGCGATTTCTTTGCTACAATAGATGCAATTTTTTATCTACTTTTGAACTGTTTGAACTATGACTGATTCAGCGCAAAATATCGCTACAACTTACGATCCGACCGAGATCGAGAAAAAATGGTACCAAACTTGGGAAGAACGTGGCTATTTCAAGCCCTCTGAAAAAGGTGAGTCATTTTGTATCATGATTCCGCCACCAAACGTCACCGGTAGCTTGCACATGGGTCATGGTTTTAACAATGCCATTATGGATGCGTTAACCCGCTACAACCGTATGTCAGGTAAAAATACCTTATGGCAACCGGGTACAGACCATGCGGGTATTGCAACGCAAATGGTAGTTGAACGTCAATTGGGTGCTCAAGGTGTCAGCCGTCATGACCTTGGCCGTGAAAAATTCATCGAAAAAATCTGGGAATGGAAAGAGCAATCAGGCGACACCATCACCCGTCAGATCCGTCGTTTAGGTTCATCAGTCGATTGGTCGCGTGAACGCTTCACGATGGATGAAGGTCTATCCAATGCAGTAAAAGAAGTGTTCGTTAAACTGCACGAAGACGGCTTGATTTACCGTGGCAAACGTTTGGTGAACTGGGATCCAAAACTGCAAACTGCGCTTTCTGACCTCGAAGTTGAGTCAGATAAAGAAGAAGCAGGTTCACTGTGGCACTTCAAATATTTCTTTGAAGATAAAAACCTACGTACCCATGATGGTAAAGACCACATTGTTGTCGCGACCACACGTCCTGAAACATTGTTAGGTGATACTGCAGTTGCTGTGGCACTGGATGATGAACGCTATACACACCTTGTGGGTCAGAACATAATCCTGCCAATTACAGGTCGTGCCGTTCCAATCGTTAAAGATGAATATGTCGATAAAGAATTCGGTACAGGCTGTGTGAAAATTACGCCTGCACATGACTTTAACGACTATGAAGTTGGCAAGCGTTGTGAATTGCCTATCATCAATATCTTCAATAAAAATGCAGAAGTGTTGGCAGAGTTTGAATACATCGCGAAAGCGGGCGAACAAATCTCGAAAACCATTGCTGCCCCTGCGGACTATATTGGTTTAGAGCGTTTTGCAGCACGTAAAAAATTGGTTGAACAAGCTGAAGCTGAAGGCTGGTTAGACCAAATCCAACCCTACACCTTGAAACCACCTCGTGGTGATCGTTCAGGTGTGATCGTTGAACCATTATTGACAGACCAATGGTATGTAAAAATTGCACCATTGGCTCAACCTGCCATTGAAGCGGTTCAAGACGGTCGCATCAAGTTCGTGCCTGAACAGTACAGCAACATGTACATGGCGTGGATGAACAACATTCAAGACTGGTGTATCTCTCGTCAACTTTGGTGGGGTCACCGTATCCCAGCTTGGTACGATGCTGAAGGTAACATCTATGTGGGTCGTGACGAAGCTGAAGTCCGTGCCAAAAACAACATCCCTGCTGATGTTGCGCTTAGCCAAGATGAAGACGTACTGGACACATGGTTCTCTTCTGCACTGTGGACGTTCTCAACCCTTGGTTGGACTGGCGATGCTTCGATCGATGCGGAAAACTATTTCCTCAATACTTTCCACCCAACTGATGTGTTAGTGACTGGTTTTGACATCATCTTCTTCTGGGTTGCTCGTATGATTATGTTTACGATGCACTTCATGAAAAATGAAGATGGTACGCCACAAGTTCCGTTTAAAACGGTATACGTTCACGGTTTAGTTCGTGATGGCGAAGGTCAAAAAATGTCGAAGTCTAAGGGCAACGTGCTTGACCCACTGGATTTGATTGACGGTGTTGACCTTGAGACTTTGGTACAAAAACGTACTACAGGTCTAATGAACCCGAAACAAGCAGCGAAGATTGAAAAATCAACCCGTAAAGAGTTTCCAGAAGGCATTCAAGCTTATGGTACAGACGCAGTTCGTTTCACCTTCTGTGCACTGGCGAACACAGGTCGTGACATTAAGTTCGACATGAAACGTGTTGAAGGTTACCGTAACTTTGCCAACAAAATCTGGAACGCAACCCGTTTCGTAATGATGAACTGTGAAAATCAAGAAATTGGTAGCGAAGTTCGTCAAGACCTTTGGGAATTGCCTGAACAGTGGATCTTGAGCCGTCTGCAAAAAGCAGAAGCTGCGGTACAACAAGCCTTTGCAACTTACCGTTTAGACTTGGCTGCACAAGCAATTTACGAGTTCATTTGGAATGAATACTGTGACTGGTATGTCGAACTGACGAAACCTGTTCTGAATGATGAAAACGTATCGGTTGAGCGTAAAGCTGAAGTTCGTCGTGTACTTCTTGCGGTGATGGAAGCATCTTTACGTCTTGCACACCCAATCATGCCGTATTTGACTGAAGAAATTTGGCAAACACTTGCACCGAAACTCGGTATTTCTGGCGAAACCATTATGCTGGCGCAGTACCCTGTTGCTAACCCTGAGCGTGTAAACGAACAGGCTGAAGCAGACATGCAATGGCTTCAAGGTTTGATTGGTGCAGTACGTAACATCCGTGGTGAAATGGGCTTAGGTAATGCACGTCTATTACCAGTGCTTCTACAAAACACGACGGAAGCTGAGAAAGCACAGATCACACGTATTGAAGCGTTGTTTAAAGCCTTGGCGAAAGTGGAAAGCATTACTTTCTTGGCTGACGGTGAACAACCACCATTGTCTTCTTCATCTGTTGTAGGTCACGTGTCTGTCTTTGTTCCTATGAAAGGGTTAATTGACCCGAAAGCGGAATTGGGTCGTTTGCAAAAAGACTTAGACAAAGTGCAAAAGCAGCATGACGTCATTGCAGGCAAACTTTCTAATGAAGGTTTTGTCGCGAAAGCACCTGCGGCCGTAGTTGAAGGCGAGAAAGTTAAACTTGCTGAGTTTGCTGACCAATTAGTGAAGATTAAAGCGAATATGGAGCAGATTGCAGCGCTTTAAGGTGTTGTAATTAAAAATCTAATCTGTAATATAAAGGGCTGATTATTCAGCCCTTTATTTTTATGAAATATCATCGTGAAGAAGAACTTAAAAGTAGATTAAATAATTTTTTTATCACGCAATTTTCTCTTCCAGAAGATGATTATTATAGTCGTCTTGACAGTGATAAAATAATTTCTTTGAAAATGGCTCTCTCTGATATAAATAACCTATTAACCATGAAAATAACAATTTCATTTGTTAATTGGATTTCAAAAAAGTTTCATCTTTCTCAAGAGTCAAAACAAAAATTAACCGATGAAATTTTATCCATAAAACCTAGTACTAATGGTTATGATCTTGTTTCAAATGAAATTATAAAATTGATAGCTGAAGTTAAGTGTAATATTCCAATTAATGGTGGGACAAAATATGGGTCTGCTCAACGAAATGGTATAACTAAAGATTTAAATAACCTACTTTATGGTAAGACTAAGTCAAAATTCAATACGACAGAATATTTTAAATTTATGGTTTTTCTTGAAAATCAATCAGTAAGAGCAGCAAATCAACATTATATCAATCTATCAAAAGAACTAAAGGAGAATCTCATAATAGTTGATGAAACTACATCATTTGATAGAAAAGACTGTATTTATCTAATATATATTAATTTTTAATTAAAAACTGATCGTAAAAACTCATATAAAAGTAAAAGAAGCATGACCAAATTGCCACCAAACTTTCTAATGAAGGCTTTGTAGCGAAAGCTCCTGTGGCTGTGGTTGAAGGTGAAAAAGTAAAATTGGCTGAGTTTGCGGACCAGTTAACGAAAATTAAAGCGAATATGGAGCAGATTGCAGCGCTTTAATGTGTTGGTAGTTTGATTTAATTTGTAGTATAAAGAGCTGATTATTCATAACTTTTTTTATCAACTGAAAACTCCAAATTTTCAAATTTAACTATTTTAAATTCAGTTTTATTATTAACTTTTTTCAAATTTAACAGAATTACATTTTCATTTAGATAAGTTAAAATTCTCCAATCTTGATTTTTAGCATAATTTTCAACTTTGGCTAATTTACTTCTTGTAACATCTGAATCAACTTTTGCTTGATAATTCCCTATAGCAAAACATGAAATTAACAAACAAATAAGTACATTTATATCCTCTATTGAAAACTTATTGTTAATTTCTTTAAATATTAATGCAGTACAGCTAAAAAAAATCAATAGAATAAGTGATCTAAAATCTTCATATTGAAGACAATAAACTAAAAAAAACAATGAGGGAAGAGAGGCAACAAAAATCCAAAGTAAAGAAGAATGTTCTTTTATATTTTCAAAATTGAAAAAACTTAAAATTACATTTAATATAAATGCTAAAAGAACTCCTAATTGGAATATTATATATGCTATAACAAAGCATAATAAAAAGAATATGAATAGCTTAAAGGTGGACATTACTAATAAAGATATTGTTATATCTTTAATTAAAAATTCCACCCCCAAAGTACTAAAATATGCATAGAGGTTCGAACCTCCTAACATCACTAATAAAACCGTTATTAAAACCATCAACTCTGTGGGTTGAAGTTCCAAAATTTTCTTCTTAAAATCCAAAACACACCGCCAGTTTCTATAACAACTAGTTATTAATCAAAAATTTAAGATTAGATAGCATCATTTTTCCACTTAAGCAAGTAAGAAAGTGATTGAAAAACTTGTCATGTATATTTTAGTCCCATCCAAACTATTCATAGGCTATAACATTAGTACTCAAAGCATCATGATTCCAATAACGCACCACACTCAAATCCAAAGTCTCTAAAAAATTGCTACGTTCGGCATCATACTCAATCGCATCGTCTGTGCCATGCTGACTTCCATCTAACTCAATGACCAAACCAATTTCATGACAGTAAAAATCCACAATATAAGGTTTGATCACATGCTGACGGCGAAACTTAAGATTCATAAATCGTTTAGCACGAAGTAATTGCCATATTAAATGTTCTGCATCTGTGGCATTGCTTCGCATAGTTTTGGCGAATTCTAATAATTGTGGGTCTATCATTTTTATTATTACCTCTCCCTAGCCCTCTCCTAAAAGGAGAGGGAATTTTCATTATTAAATTCATGGTGCTATAAAATCACTTGCAGCTCCCTCTCCCTAAGGGAGAGGGAGAAAAGCATTAAAGCACCCCATGCTCCAACAACATCTCGACCCCACTCACCTTTTTCATATGCTTTAAACGTTCTTTTTCCCACTTCAACTGTTGCTTTAACTCAGCAACGTCCTTATCAACCACCTTATACACATCACTCATTTTGAGCTGTTTGGTATTGATATGACTGCTTAAGTGAAAAGACGCAAAAATCTCTTCTAACTGACTTTGCAAATTCTGACTCTGTGCTTCTAAAGACAACTGATAAAACTTCACTTGTTCAGAACTTAAAGCTTTTGAGCTTAAGCCTTTATTGGTCTCTAGCTGTAACTGAAGTTTTAGTAAATAAAATAAATCCTGCTCTGCATAAGCATCATTGACCTTCTGTAAAAGCTCAGTTTTTTCCAACTTCTTCGCTTCGTCAGGTTCACGGTCTGGGTGAATCATCGCGGTAATTTTTAAATACACCGTTTTCAGCGACTGCACTGCCATTTTGGCTGCTTGCTCACGTTTTTCTTGTTGTTTTAACTGCTTGGCACGTTCCCGCTCTGCGTCATACTGGGTAGAATCGTATTCATAATTTTCCCAGTCCACATCCACGTTTTGTACTACCGTTTCAGCGAGGTCATGATTTTGTATTGAGTTCGTTTTGGTTTTCTTCGCCCATACATGCTCTGCATGCTGCATATAGAAAGTATCCACTTTCTCTACCTGTTCTTTCTGCACGGAAGTTAGCATCTGAGATTTTTTTAGCATCTTGGCTAAAGCGGCTATTTTGGTGTCAATCTGCGCCAGATCAACTTTGCTAAAGGCGTCACTGGCTAAGTGCTTCCACAGGGTATCAAGCTGTGCAAATAAAACCGTGTGTAACTCGCTATACACAGGTAAAAGCTTACTGCGTGTATAGTTTCGAATGTCGGCTTGCGCATTTTTCCATGCTGCCAGCTCTTGTTTTTGCTGTTCAATCTGATCAATTAAACGATTTAATTTTTTCTGCTGCGGGGAGCGCTCAACCTTAGGCAGTTGGCTCATTTTTATATCGTAAGACATCACAACAATGCACAGTAAAGCAGAAGATACTTCAGTGTAGCAGATCACTCCAATCTGCCACAGTCAAAGCCTCAATGTTAAAGTGCAACCACACGGTTACGCCCTTGCGCTTTAGCTTGGTACAAATGCTGGTCTGCACGGCGCATGGCGGTCTGTGCATCGCTATCTGTAACCTGAACCACACTCACCCCGATACTAATACTGATGGGATGCTGATCCAAAATTGGGGCTTGTTCGACAGTTTGTCGTAGATTTTCAGCCAAAACCATTGCACCTTCAAGCGTGGTCGTGGGTAACAACACCACAAACTCTTCACCACCATAACGAGCAACAAAGTCCGACTCACGGATGTTCGAGGACAACACCTGCGCCACCCCTTTTAAGACTCGATCACCCACCTCGTGCCCATACTGATCATTCACTTTTTTAAAGTAATCCACATCCAACAACAGCACCGCATAGCCCACGTGACTACGTGTAAACTGAGCGTATAAATAATCCAGATAATCGGTCAAAGCACGGCGGTTATATAGTCCTGTCAGTGCATCATGCCGTGCCAACTTTTCTAATTCTATATTGGCCGCTTTAAGTTCCTTTGTGCGTTCCTGAACCTTTTGCTCAAGCGTTGTATTGGCATCCATTAGCTGATGTTTTTGTGTCAACAGTGTGTCGGTCATACTATTTAATGACTGTGACAAGCCTTTAATTTCTCGAATACTGGTATTCGCCTCAAAGTAAACATCTTCACGTCCCTGCTCGACTGCATGCGCACTTTTTGCCAAATTTTCAATTGGACGGCTAAAACGATTCGCTAAGCGATAAGTCACAAAAAGTAGCAGTAATGAAATCACAAAACCAATAGCTAAGATTTGATGTTGCAGTGACCGAACTTCTACCAAGGCTATCGAAACTGGCTGGCGAATCATGACATGCCAACCTAAGTTCATCTGTGTTTTTGAAAATACAGGAACATCCGTGGTGAGGTAGTTTTGTCCTTCTCCCCAGTCATGCACAAAGTAATTGCCATGTTGTTTACTAAAACTCGGAGGGTTCACCTGACCAATACTTTTAAACGGATACAGAATTTCACCCGCTTGGTTCACAATAAAGACTTCAATCCCACGTTGTGCGGCATTTTCAGACAATGAACTTTTCAGCACATGGCTTGCCCAGCTCCAGTCTGCATGCGCAGCCAAAACGCCATTTATTTTATGCGTCGTAGGGTCATAAATGGGAGTCGCAAAATCAATAAAACGCATCGGTTCATTCGGGTTAATGGCTTTGATTTTTTTGGCGAGCAGAACAGCCTTGTGTACATCGCCCAAATATACTCGCTTGGAACCGTGAATAAACCAATCCCGCTCAGATACATCTGCACCTTGCAATAAATGGTTTGCCGCAACTTCGACTTTACCTTCGGGGTTAGCAATCCCAAGCCATGCATAATATTGATATGATTTTTTAACTTGATCGAGTTGCTGTTGAACACGTGGATTATTAAAGTCTGCCTCAGCAATAAACGGTGATTGACTCAAAAGCACCATTTCCCGTTCACGTTCTGTCAACGAATTTGCCAAAGTATTACTGATACTCTTCGCAGCAATATATAAGGTTTGACCGCTGGATTTACTCATTTGAGCCGAAGCAGTTTTACCGATATATAAGGTAATACAGAGCCCCAAAGTAAACGCCAAACCAGCAAATAACACCATCAATCGATTACGAAATGAATCCATTTTTAGCATTTACCCCACTGCTCCTCAGTTTAAAGTGTTTCAGTCAACAACAAAACCTGCGCGATATTTCGACTCTTTCTCTGTGCTAAAGCGATGTTTTAGCAATACTTTGATATCGCTATCCATGTGAGCTTTTGAATCTTACCAATAGTTTTCGACCGCAATATTTCCTTCACCACGGCGGTTCATCGTCAAACCACGTGCTTTTAGGGCTTCTTTGGTGTCTTCGACCATTTGCGGGTTACCACACAGCATCACATGACTGGTTTCAGGGTTCAGGCTCAAACCGACTGCTTTTTCCAAGTCACCATTTTCAATCAGTACAGGTAAGCGGTCATGCAGTGGCGCATGTGGATCACGTGTAATAATCGGCACAAATTTAAAGCCTGTATGTCCTTCACCAAAGGTCTCTGCAATTTCTTGAATACGTGTTGCATACGCTAATTCAGAGGCTGTACGTACGCTATAAACCAGCGTAATGCTCTCGTACTTCGACCACGTCTCAAAGTCTTGCAACATCGAAATAAAAGGTGCAAGCCCTGTCCCTGTACCAAGTAGCCATAAGTCTTTTGGTAACGGCAACTGATAACGCGCCAAAGTCAAAAAACCGTACGGGATCTTTTCAAGGTAGATGTCATCATCGACTTTTAAGTGTTGTAAGTTCGAAGTAAATGCACCTTCAGGCACCACAATCGAGAAAAACTCTAAAGTTTCATCAAAGGGAGAAGACACCACCGAATACGCTCGAACCACCAATTCATCACCCACTTTGATGCCAATACGGGCAAATTGTCCTGCGGTAAACTTAAAATGTGCAGGTCGCGTCATGGTGAAGCTAAAAAGTGTATTGGTCCAACGGTGTACGGATAAAACCTTTTCTAGGCTAAATTTTTCAATTGACATGATTTCAGCGTGGCATCAAAGACGTTGCTCATGTTAGCATGACCACATAATTTGTTAATATTTTTTAAATGTTAAGGCTATATTCATGCGCATGACTTTACGCCAGTTGGCGGTTTTTGTAGCAGTTGCTCAAGAAGGCACAGTAACCAAAGCCAGTGATGCGGTTCGACTCACCCAGAGTGCTGCGAGTATGGCTTTAGCAGATCTAGAGGACGGTTTAGGGGCTCCACTGTTTGACCGTCTAGGTAAGCGTCTTCAGCTCAATGATCTGGGTCGTTTCCTGCTGCCACAAGCTTTAGAAATTTTGGGTCGCTGTGATGCTTTCGAGCAAGCCGCTAAAGGTGAGTTACAAAGCATTGATTTACGTTTGGGTGCAACCCTGACCATCAGTGACTACCTCATGCCTGACCTGATGGCTGACTTCTTACAAATTCAACCTCAAGCCCATTTACAGCTGCAAGTTGGTAATACCCGTCAAATGATTGAGGCGGTGAATCAGTTCCAACTAGATTTGGCCCTGATTGAAGGCTCTTGTCACTTGCCGCAACTGCAATGTATTCACTGGCGTGACGATGAGTTAGCCGTCTGCTGTGCACCAGATCATCCTTTGGCGCAGTTAAATCGTACATTAACACCTGAAGACTTTAAATCGGTCGAGTGGATCTTGCGTGAAGAAGGTTCAGGTACGCGTGAAGTGTTTGATAATGCTATTTTAAAAGACTTGCCTGATGCCAATATCCGTCTGACCTTGGGTCATAATGAAGCAATTTTAAAAATCGTGGCAGGTGGTTTAGGGATGTCATGCATTTCAAAACTGGCAACGGAACCTTTGCGCGAAAAAGGCCAGTTGGTGGTGCTTGATACGCCGTTTTGGTCTCTCACACGTCCACTGTTCATGTTGGTGCATCGTCAGAAGTACCAAGGCCCAGGACTCAAAGCCTTTATGAAATTCTGCGAAAAATAAGTAAGTAAGTAAAAAGCACCCAAGGGTGCTTTTTTATTTCCCAAATTGGCGCTCACAAGGCTCACCATCATTGTTCCCATCCATTTGGGTATTTGGACAATTCCTTAAGAAGTAAACCGCTTCTTCATAAGAACGCATTTGGGAGCAATGGGTACGTCCATCGCATTTAAACTGTCCAGTGCTGACAGGTAAACGACCGTTTTGTTTATCAATACTTTCCGTTACGCGTTCAGAACGGGGTTGATTGGTCTGATGCAGACCTGCATCTAAATTACGCTTCCCTTGCTCAGATAGGATTTGATCGGGCAACTTTCCTAAAGCTTTACGCTGTTCTTCTACAATCTGTTGTTGCTCGAGCATCAACTGCTCAGCTTTACGCTGTTTTTCTGCACTATAATAACTTTGATATTTCCCATAGATCAAAAAGCCCAATGCCGCGACGATGATGATCCCAATCACGGTGATGATGGTACTTTTATGCCCTGCCTCATGGTAACGTGGTGAGGCTTGGGTACGTGCTTTTTTCTTATTTGGTGATGTCGTTGCTTTGCTTTCTGAGGACAGACCAAGCCGCTGGATATTGCCAGCCTTAAACTTGCCTTGGTCTTCTACAATCATAAACTGAAGTACTTCACCAATCTTGGGTTCAATGTTGTGCTGTGGCAAATCTTTGATATGAAAAAATACATCATCAATATCCCCTTCCACCTCAATGAAACCAAAACCACGGGAGGTACTAAAGCTTTTGATTTTTCCTTTCAGAAACATAATCTGCTCTATTCAACTGTATTTTTCTAGGACTTACGCACTGTTATTTATAGACTCTCTGTGGTAGCAGATGATTTTTATCGAGAATAAAGTCATCAATGAAGTTTTTGATCATTGGTCTAAATAATTTCTTCTGCCAACGATATACATTTGCAAAGATCCCCTCAAACTGGTTCTTTTGTATCTCAACGTAGGCCATCAAGGCTGAAAAAATATGATTCAAAATCAGTTTAGATCGTCTTACTTGAAACTTTTCAATATGACAAACCTGTTTAATCACTCGGTGATATTGTTCTATTTTCCAATGACTTGAATGTAATTCATGAAAACCCTCAAAGGACAATAAATCATCTTCATCTTGATGCACAATATAAAACCTCTGCTGTTCTTTTAACTGAGTCTTAAATAATTGTACAAAGCCAAAATCTTTGAGCCAGACCACTTGACCCTGATGGAAATTCGGCAATAAACGCAGTTGAAACCATTGTCCTTTTTCTGGGGAAACCTTACGGTTACAGTCGATACCAAACATAAATCGAATACCATGTTTTCTTATGGTTTTTAGATTTGCAGTCGATGAATACCAACTATCACCTGTAATAAATTGAATCTTTGCACCCCAACTAAGTACTTCACTTAACATATCCATAAAGTAATCATTCTTGGTTTTACCCTCAGATTTGTCATAAATTCGGAAATTAATTGGAATATTTTGACCATTCTGATCTGTCGCATACAAGGTAATGAGATTAATCCCCTTGACGGATCGGTGGTGTTTGCCTGACCAAAAATAGCCAACCAAGTCCATATGTTGACTATATGGTTTATCTAAAACAGTATCATCAATACTGACTATAAGTTTATTATTATCAATATGTTGAATTGCTTCTTGATATAGGTCGTGAGGTGTGTAGTCTTCACGCTCTAGAAAGCGATTTACACTATCATGCGAGATATTATAAGTCTCGGCAAGTTGTGTGCAGCTAATAGAGTTCGGTTCTGTCATGAGAAAGCCCATATAAATGGGTAGAGTACAAGTTGCTGTAGAAGCATTTTTAATTCGTCTGATCACAGATACTTTATAAAGTATTTTAATACTTTTTTGAATCCGTCAATGCGTAAGTCCTATTTTCGTATTGTAATCAATAAAAAAGAGGCTAAAAAGCCTCTTTGCTTCAAAATGCAAAGATTAATCTTTGCACGATTGAACTCTGAATCAACGCTGACTTAGCGTCTAAAATTAGACAATAAGTCTGTGGTAATCGATTTATTATGACTTGAGACTTTCGATTTCTTGGCTTTGGCAGAGTTGTCTTCAACCCGCTCAATTTTAATTGCTTTATAGCGATCGCCATTTTCAACCACATTAAACTTCACGCGTTCATTGCGTTTCGGCTCACCTGAGTCTGCAGGGAAATCCGAGATATGAAAAAATACGTCGCCTTCAGGTGAGGAAATAAAGCCAAAACCTTTGTCAGCGTTATATTGCTTAACTTTTCCTTGATATTGCTCGGCTTTCATAAACAGATCCTAATATGTACACGCTTTGTTGTAGTATATAAAAAAGAGGCTATAAAAGCCTCTTTTTGCTGGGGCTCAATCTTAATCTTTTTGAACTGAACCAAAGATTTTATCGCCCGCATCGCCTAGACCCGGCACGATATAACCATTGGCATTTAAGCCTTGGTCAATTGAAGCCGTGAAAATAGTGACATCTGGGTGCGCATCCAAAACACGTTTAATACCTTCAGGCGCCGCAACCAACACCATCACACGAATGTCTTTACAGCCACTTGCTTTCAATACATCAATCGCAGCAACCAATGAAGAACCCGTTGCAAGCATTGGGTCGATGATCATCGCTAAACGGTTTTGTACATCTGGAACTAATTTTTTGTAATAAGTACGTGCTTCAAGCGTTTCTTCATCACGCTCTAAACCCAGTACAGACACTTTTGCACTTGGAATCAGGTTTAAGAAACCATCTAACATGCCAATACCCGCACGTAAAATTGGCACAACCGTAATTTTTTTACCCACAATGCGATCTACCGTTACTTTACCATTCCAACCATCAATTTCATGGTCGCAAACAGGTAAATCTTTGGTCGCTTCATAGGTCAACAGCATGGTCACTTCTTGAGCCAACTCACGGAAGTTTTTAGTGCTGATATCTGCACGACGAAGAAGACCAAGCTTATGACGAATCAGTGGATGACGAATTTCATGGATAGCCACGGGAGAGCACCTAAAAGGTAAAATAAAATTCCTTACATTATAAAGCTTTTTATCGTGCGATAAAAACAAAAAAGCCCCCAATTGATGGAGGCTTTTTTGTTAAAACGAAACGTTTTTAAAAATTAGTGCTGTTGAGAAAGCATAAAGTGGATTGGAGATAGAATCTCTGACTGAAGTGCTAACTTGATAATTGGATCTGGATAGATACCAATCACAAGCACTGCTGCTGCAGCTAAAAGCACCATAATACCACCCACTTTTTGGCCCCAATGATCCACAGCGTCTACACGAGGTGCATCTGGTGGTGTCATGTACATAACAACCATCACACGGAGGTAGTAGTACAGACCAATACCAGAACCAACGATGATCATCGCAGCAAGGAACCAATGTTGAGTCGTTACTGCAGCCATGACCACAAGGAACTTACCAATGAAGCCCGCTGTCAAAGGAATACCCGCAAGCGATAGCATCATCACGGTTAACACCGCTGTCAACACTGGACGACGCCAGAATAAACCACGGTAGTCCGCTAGACTTTCTGCTTCGTCTACGTTGTTGTATGGGCTAGACATCAATGCAACCGCACCGAACGCACCAATCGTGGTTAACACATAAGTGATCACATAGACCGATACGTTACCAAGGCTTGCATAAGTCATGCTGATTAAACCAATCAACAAGTAACCAAAGTGCGCAATTGAAGAGTATGCCAAGATACGTTTCAAATTCACTTGTTTCACTGCAAGGAAGTTACCCACCAAGATCGATAACACCGCAATCACGGTTAAGATCGTCACGATTGAGTCAACAAGGATCGCACCTGAAGTAAGGATGTAACGTACAAACAGACCAATCGTTGCTACTTTTGCAGCTGTAGCAAGGAAAGTTGCGATCGGTGTTGGTGCACCTGCATAAACGTCTGGTGTCCATTTGTGGAATGGCGCTAAAGACAGTTTGAATGCCACAGCAAAAACGATCAGGCCTAAACCTAAAAGTACCATTGGCTGTTGGATATTTTGCATTAACGCTTGAACATTGTCATAGAACGACATTGATCCTGTGTACGCGTAAATATAAGCCATACCCATCAACAACATTGCTGAAGCTGTTGCTGAAAGCACCAAGTACTTCACCCCCGCTTCTAAAGACTTAGAACGTTGGTGTGTATAGGCCAATAAGCCATATACAGGAATCGACATCAACTCAAGGCTAATGAAGAACGATGCATAGTGAGAGCTTGCCACCATTAACATTGCACCAGTCACTGATGACAACATTAAGATATACAGTTCTTCACGGTTATCTTTATAGCTTTCAATATAGGCATGCGACAGAGTACAGCACGCCAAAGCAGCAATTAGAATAATTACTTGGTACAGCAAGGTGAACGCATCCACCATGAACATACCCATCACGTTCGCAGGTTTAAAAGCACCACCGAACATTGTGAATAGTACATATGCTGCTGCAAGGTTTAAGCCCACCACTGATGCTGTTGCAATTAAGTTATGGTTACGCTTAATTGCAGTAAGAATCATCACGACAATCGTTGTTAAAGCAACGATCATCACAGGAGCTAAAGGCATAAGCTCAGAAAATGACATTGTGAAGTTCATGACTTATTGCATCTCCACATTTTCGAGTTGAACAGTTGCTTGACTCGCAACGTCAACTACTTCTTGTACAGGAATGTAGCTGTTCGCTAACCACGCCATGCTTGAATTTGAAATATCAAGGAAGCTTTGTGGGTACAAACCAAGCCATAACAGACCGAAAGCACAGATTAACAAGATCACTACTTCACGTGCATTTAAGTCTTTCAATGGGTTGTTGTAGTGCTGCTGTTGTTCTTCGTTTGGCGTACCAAACAACGCTTTGTGGATCAGAATCAAGCCATAAAGACCTGCAAATACTAAGCTTACTGCTGCAAGAATAGTAAACACTGGGAATTTTGCATAAGAACCCATCAGGATCAGGAACTCACCAATGAAGTTACCTAGACCCGGAATACCTACAAGCGCCGCCACGAAGAACATGAGGAAGAATGCAAGATATGGGAACTGACCACGCATACCGCCCATCAAACGCATATCGCGCGTATGAACACGCTCGTACACTTGACCACACATAATGAACAATGCAGCAGATGATAGGCCATGTGCCAACATCATGATCATCAAACCTTGGAAGGTTAAGATGTTACCTGCGTAAATCGCAAGTAAAACAAAGCCCATGTGTGAAATTGACGTATACGCAAGTAAACGTTTCATATCGGTTTGCTGGAAAGCACACCAAGCACCGTAGAAGATACCGATTAAACCGAAAATGATCGCGATGTCTGCAAACTGTGCAGAAGCCGCTGGGAAGAATGGAATCACAAAACGTAGTAAACCATATGCAGCGGTCTTAATTAAGATACCTGCAAGGTCAACCGAACCTGCTGTAGGTGCTTGTGCATGCGCATCTGGTAACCAACCGTGTAATGGGAAAACTGGAAGTTTTACCGCAAAACCGACAAATAAACACAGCATGAATGCATAAGCAACGGTAGGTAATTCTTTGTCTAAAGTGTTGGCTACAGCTAATAAGTAGTTGTAATCAAAACCGATCATACCTGTCATCATGTAACCATAAACCACTAGGCCTAGGATACCGATCAACATAATAAGACCAGCGACTTGCGTATAGATAAAGAATTTGGTTGCAGCGTAAACACGTGATTTACCTTCTGCCCCTTTATGACCCCAAAGCGCGATCAAGAAGTAGATAGGTACAAGCATCATCTCCCAGAAGAAGAAGAACAAGAACATGTCAATCGCTAAGAATACACCGATCACACCACCCAAAGACCATAAAAGGTTTAAGTGGAAGAAACCAACATTCTTTTGAATTTCACCCCAAGAACAGCCGACAGCCAACACACCTAAAAGTGCCGTTAAGCCCACCATTAATAGAGATAGGCCATCCACCGCTAAATGGATGTTAATGCCTAAAGTTTGAATCCATGGCAACATGAATTCAGCAGACCACGATGGCACTTTCGCGCCAAGTTCGTAGTTAAATGTACCTGTTTGCCACAGCGCAAATGTTAAGCCCAAAGTAATGAGCATACCAATCAGCGCAATATAACGCGGCAGTTTGTCGTCGAGTTTGTCGACTAACCAACAAATAAAACCTGCAATGAACGGAACTAAGATCAGCGCGGGTAGAATCCAGTTGTTTGTGATTTCCATCTTATTTCCCCACGATCTGAGTTACGATCAAGACCATTAGTAATACAAAGATACCTAATGCCATGCTTGATGCGTAATCACGCAATGAACCCGTTTGACGTGAACTTGTGAAGCTATGACCACCTTTTACAAGTGCAGGCAAGACTAACCACAAACGATCAATTGGATCACGACCTAAAATCTTCGCAATAAGCAAATATGGTTTCACAAAAACGATGTCATAAAGCGCATCGAAGCCTAGTGCATTACGGCAAATGTTTGCAAGACCTGCACCCAATGACGTTTTAGCAAAGCCTTTCACTGCGCTATAAGCAAACGCAAACAAGACCACACCAATCACTAAACCAACCAATGCAATACCCACAGCAGTATATTCTGCGCTGTGCATACCATGTTCTAAAGCTTCAGGAATCACAAATGCTGGAATTTTTGCTGCATTTAAAATGCTTTCCACTGGTGCTTTAAGTGCCGCACCGACGAAAGTTGAAAGTACAGCAAGAATCGCCAAAGGACCCCAGAAAGTAATGCCTTTAATCGCATGATACGGTGTATTTTCTTTACCAAAGAACACAACCCAAATGAGACGGAATGTGTAAATCGACGTTAAGAATGCACCTGCTACACCCGCCCAGTACAATGAGTTATACACTGCGATTGATTCGCCTTGTACCCAAACTGCACCCAAGATCGCATCTTTCGAGAAGAAGCCCACGGTAATGAATGGAATCGCGGCCAATGCACCGCCACCAATGGCGAAACAAGCAAATAGGAATTTGTTCTTGTAGAACAAACCGCCCATCTTGAAGATGTTTTGTTCGTGGTGGTAAGCTAAAATCACGGCACCTGAAGACAAGAACAATAATGCCTTGAAGAATGCGTGAGTTAACATGTGGAACAAGCCTGCTTGGTAAGCTTCAGCACCCACTGCCATAAACATATAACCCAGCTGACTCATCGTTGAGTAAGCCAAAATACGTTTGATGTCGGTTTGAACCAATGCAGCAAAACCAGCCACTAACAACGTTACCGCACCTGTGATTGAGATAAACATCATCACTTCAGGTGCCATTTCAAACACGGTGTACATACGGCAGCACAGGTAAACACCTGCGGTTACCATCGTTGCAGCGTGGATCAATGCAGATACAGGTGTAGGACCTGCCATTGCATCGGCCAACCATGTTTGTAATGGGATCTGTGCAGATTTACCTGCTGCACCCAAGAACAACATCAGTGCTGTCCAAATGGTTAAAGATGAACTTTGTGTCATCACTGTTGGTGCAGCTGCAACCACTTCTGCAATGTTTAAAGTACCGAACTGTTGGTAAATTAAGAACAAAGCGATCAGTAAGAAAACATCACCAACACGTGTTACGGTAAATGCTTTAATTGCCGCAAAACCATTTGCAGGGTTTTGGTAGTAGTAACCAATCAGCAAGTAAGAGCATAGACCTACGCCTTCCCAACCTAAGAACAATAACGCTAAGTTATCGCCCAATACGAGCAGCAACATGCTAGCAACGAACAGGTTGAAATAAGAGAAGAAACGCGCGAAGTCTTCTTCACCACGCATATACCATGATGCAAAGATGTGAATAAGGAAACCGACACCCGTCACCATACCCATCATGAGCAGTGATAAACCGTCAAGATGTAAGCTAATGCCTGGGCTTAGATTGCCTACATTGAACCATGTCCAAAGATGTTGAACATAGGTCACTTTGCCGTTATTAACAAAGTCTAGACCAGCGATCAAAGCAACCAATGCAGAAAGGCCAACCGCCCCCACACCAATAATGGCAGCGACATTTTCAGGAAGTTTGTTACGACCTGCCGCTAAAAGGACAAAACCAATGAGCGGGAATAATACTGTTAAATATAAAAAACTCATCCGCGCATCTCACTAGCAGCATCCACATCCAAGTGATGGAAGCGATGGTAGAACTGAAGGACGATCGCAAGACCAATACAAGCCTCTGCCGCAGCAAGCGTTAAGATCAGAATAAACATGATTTGTCCGTCTGGTTGTACCCATGCACTACCAGCCAAAACAAACGCAAGCGCAGCTGCGTTCATCATGATTTCAAGGCTCATTAACATAAATAATAGATTGCGTCGCACCATCACACCGTAAAAACCCAGTGCAAAAAGAATGGTTGCAACAATCAAACCATGTTCTAAAGGGATGTTGCCCATTATTGTTTGTCCTCTTCTGCACCTGGTTCACGTTTGCCAAGATGGAATGCTGCAACCAACGCAGCAAGCAATAACATGGCAGCAACTTCAACCAATAATAAATAGTGAGTAAAGAGTGCTTGGCCAACGACTTTTGGACCCACAACTTCAGTACCCATAACAGGGCCAGCAGCTGTGTAGTCAGAGCCGAGCATCCACACCAACACCAAGCCCATTAAGAAGCTCATGAGTGCTGGATATGCCCAAGCAGACGATGTTAACCATTTACGTTCTTGTTCAACGGTGTGTTGACCAAGGTTTAACATCATCACTACGAATACGAATAACACCATGATCGCGCCTGCATAGACGATGATCTCAAGCGCGCCAGCAAATGGCGCACCTACGATCATAAACATGCCTGCAACCGCAAGAAGTGACACGATCAAGCTTAATAAAGCGTGTACAGGATTCGCGTTGGTCACAACACGAATCGTCGAAACGATGGCCACAAGTGCCATCAAATAAAATGGCCACATCATGGTAATAAGCTCCGTACATCAACTGGTGCGCTTTCACGCTGCGCTTGACCTTTGTCTTTTCCAGTTACAGCCATACCTGTTACACGGTAGAAGTTGTAATCTGGGTATTTACCAGGACCTGAAATGAGTAAATTTTCTTTCTCATATACCAAGTCTTGACGAACGTATTCACCCAACTCGAAATCTGGAGTCATTTGAATTGCAGTCGTCGGACATGCTTCTTCACACATACCGCAGAAAATACAACGTGAGAAGTTGATACGGAAAAACTCCGGATACCAACGACCATCTTCTTTTTCTGCTTTTTGTAGTGAAATACAGCCAACAGGACATGCAACTGCACATAAGTTACACGCAACACAACGTTCTTCACCATCTGGGTCACGTGTTAACACGATACGACCACGGAAACGTGGTGGAACAATTTGTTCGGCTGGCACTTCTGGGTAAAGAATGGTGTCACGTTTACGTGTCACGTGTGAGAAAACCATCCACAGTGAACGTACGATTGACCCGAACCCAGCTAGAATTTTATACATTTTATTCTCCCTGCCCTTACCACAGAATCACTGCGCCAGTAACTAATAAGTTAACTAACGCTAATGGTAAGCAAATCTTCCAACCAAAGTTCATCACTTGGTCATAACGCGGACGCATAAGTGAACCACGAGCCAAGACAAACATCATCACAAAGAATGCTGTTTTGATAATGAACCAGAATACTGGTGGAATGAACGGAATATCGATGTTAAATGGCGCTAACCAACCACCGAAGAATAGCGTGACGATCAATGCAGAGATCAGAACTACGTTGACATATTCTGCAACGAAGAACATCCCCCATTTCATACCGCCGTACTCGACGTGGTAACCTTCCGCCAATTCTTGTTCTGCTTCTGGTTGGTCAAATGGGTGACGGTGAGTTACCGCAACACCTGCAACCACGAAGATTAAGAAACCTAAGAACTGTGGGATGACAAACCATACATCTTTTTGTGCTTCTACAATTTCACGCATGTTGAATGAGCCTGCAATTGCAACCACACCCATCAATGAAATACCCAAGAACACTTCATACGAAATGGTTTGAGCTGCAGAGCGTAGACCACCAAGCAATGCATATTTGTTGTTTGATGACCAACCACCAAACAATACCGCATAGACTGCAATACCTGCCATTGCCATAAAGAACAATAGACCGATGCTCATGTCTGCAACACCTAAGTATGGTGATACAGGAATAACCATGAACGACATCACCGCTGTTGCCATGGCAACAGCAGGAGCTAAACGGAAAGTCAATTTGTCAGCAAACTTTGGTGTCCAGTCTTCTTTGAACATGATTTTCAACATGTCGGCAACGATCTGGAACATCCCCCCAGGACCTACACGGTTCGGACCATAACGGTCTTGCCATAAGCCCAGTAAACGACGCTCAATAAAAGACATCAACGCAGCGATGAGTACTACAACGAGTAAAATCACAATCGCTTGAATGACTGAGTAGGCAATTGGCCAGTTCTCAGCCCAAAGCGGCGTTTGACGGATTAATTCTTGTTGCATGAATTACGCTCCTACCGCGACTGATACAGGCTCAGCAAGTGAAACCGTAGGTGCAAGACCAACTGGATAACCAATATAACCTGTAGGTAAATAATCAATCACTTGAACTGGAAGTACGATCGAAGTCTCACCTGCTTTCACAGTGATTTTTTGACCATCTTGAACATTCAAACGAGTTGCATCTTGCTCACCCACTGCAAAGACCGCTTCAGGAATACGCGATTCCATAGCAGGTGTTTTCACAGTAAATTCACCAGAAGCAAAAATGTGATGCATCGGCACTAAACGGAAGCTTTCAGGGTTTGCAACGATAACTGCTGGAGCAACGAAAGTACGTGCTGGGCGCTTCGCTAAACGATCGAATAAACGCACACCCGAATCACCACCTTTTAAGTGACCACCCACGTTATCTTGGAATTTATTCCAAGCTTGCGGTGAGTTCCAACCTGCTGACCATGCAAATGGTACCAGTGGAGACGGAGTCTGGTTCCCGACATAACCTTCCATAGAGAATGTTAATGCCGAGTCGATATCTGTCGGTTGTTTCGGTTCATGCACGTTCAATGGTGCACGCATAGAGGTACGACCAGAGTAACGACGCGGTTCACGCGCAACTTTCAAACCATGGACACGGAAGCCCGCATCTGGAGCCACATCTTGAATCGCAGCAAGTGCAGGTACGTTTTTCGCAACTGACTCAATCACATCATCAAGCAAGGTCCAAGAAATCGCTTTGCCCTTCACGCCGGTTTCAATGGCATGTAACCAGCGCCAAGATTCTTTGATCGCCAGTTCAGGTTTGTAGTAGCTAGGGTCATACACTTGGTAGAACCGTTGTGCACGGCCTTCTTGAGAGACAACCGTACCATCACCTTCAGCAAATGACGCAGCAGAAAGTACGATATCCGCTTTCTTCACAGTTTCAGTTTCAGAGTGATCTAGAACAATCACGTCTTTACCAGAAAGTGCTGCTTCAACTTGTACCGCTGGCAAACGACGGAATAGATCATTTTCAACGATCACAACCGTGTCATAATCTTGTGCAAATGCTTGCTCTAAGCTTTGTCCACCGAAGATTGCTAAGCCCATAGAGTTCACTTCAGGAACCGTCAAGCTTAAGCCAGCATTTCCACCAAGGTTTTGCGCAACTTGTGCAGCAGCTTCCATGATTGATGCGTCTTGTAAACTTGTACCTGAAATGATCAGTGGTTTCTTCGCCGCTTTCAATGTATCTGCAATGTTCTGAGCAAATGCTTTCGCATCATCCGCTAGACCAAGAATTGCATCACCTTTTACTGCTGCAGCAACGGCAAAACCTAAACGAGCGATATCGTTTGGAGAAGCAACCACTTCACCTGCTGCAACATCAGCTAAGCGTGTTTGCGTTGCAGCGAGGATGAAAATCGGTGATTTCGCATCTTGAGCAATACGTTGTAGCGGCTCTGCTAACCAGTCTTGAGTACGACGTTCCGCAGCCATTTCTTTGGCTTTGTTTTTCGCCGCTTGACGAACAGACAACGCCATACGTGGCGCAGTTTGCGTTAAGTCTTCACCCAAAATAAGCACAGCATCATAGCTTTCGATTTCACGCATACCCGGGTTATATACACCTTCGGTTTGCATAATCGATGCAGCCAATTCAACCAAGTTTTGCTCTTTTTGAGACAGCCCCGTTGAATAGTTCTCTTGACCAACTAATTCGCGAAGCGCGAAGTTCGACTCAAGTGATGCACGTGGAGAACCAATACCCAAAACTTTTTTGCCTTGGATATTTGCAATAACGGTATCTAATGCCTGATCTACAGAAACTGTAGTTGCTTCAGCACCATCACGGAACTGCGGTTGACGTGGACGATCTGCACGGTTCACATAACCTGTACCAAAACGACCTTTATCACAAAGGAAGTATTGGTTCACTTCACCGTTGAAACGGTTTTCGACACGACGAAGTTCGCCATAACGCTCACCCGGAGAAATGTTACAACCCGAAGAACAGCCTTGGCATACGCTTGGCGCATACTGCATGTCCCACTTACGGTTATAGCGTTCTGAGTGAGTTTTGTCGGTGAATACACCTGTCGGACATACTTCAGTCAAGTTTCCCGAGAATTCAGACTCTAAAGTGCCTGACTCAGGGCGACCAAAGTAAACACGTGACGCGCTTGCGTACACACCAAAGTCAGTACCACCCGCATAGTCGTTGTAGTAACGAACACAACGGTAACATGCGATACAACGGTTCATTTCGTGTGAAATGAATGAGCCCAGCTCTTGGTTGTAGTGTGTACGTTTAGTGAAACGGTAACGACGACGGTCGTGTTGAGTCATCACGGTCATATCTTGTAAATGACAGTGCCCACCTTCTTCACAGACTGGACAGTCGTGTGGGTGATTCGTCATCAAGAACTCAACAATTGACGCACGGAAGTCTTTCGCTTCTTTGTCTTCAATCGAGATGTAGGTATTGTCAGATGCAGGTGTCATACATGACATGACTAAACGGCCACGCGTATCTTCAGGATTCGCGTATTGAGTCACGGCACATTGACGGCAAGAACCGACAGAACCTAAGGATGGATGCCAACAAAAGTACGGGATATCAATACCCAAAGACAAACATGCTTGCAGCAAGTTCTCTGAGCCATTGACTTCGTACGATTTGCCATCGACATGAATTGTAGCCATAGTCGAATTCCTTAAGCTTGTTCTACGTTGCTAGTTTGCGCAGCAGCATTCACTACTTTTGCTTCAAACTCGCCACGGAAATATTTGAGTGCACCCATCAACGGTTCCATTGCACCTGGAGCATGCGCACAGAAAGTCTTACCAATCCAAAGCTTACGAGTAAGTTCTTGTAAGTGATCGATATCTTCTTTCTTACCTGTGCCATCTTCCAATGCTTTCAGTGCTTTCACCGCCCACGGTAAACCATCACGACAAGGCGTACAGAAACCACATGACTCACGTGCAAAGAATTCTTCTAAGTTACGAGTCGCTGAAACCATACATTGCGTTTCATCAACCACCATCAGCAAACACGTACCTAAACGTGAACCTGCTTTCATGATGCTCTCAGCATCCATCGGTAGATCAATGTGTTCAGCAGCCAAGAAGTCTGTAGACGCACCACCCGGTAACCATGCTTTAAGCTTCAAGCCATCACGCATACCGCCCGCATAGTCTTCAATGACTTCACGCGCAGTTGTACCAAATGGAAGCTCCCAAAGACCTGGGAATTTCACCTTGCCAGATGCACCATAGATTTTTGTGCCTGGATCTTTCGACTTACCCGCAGATAAACCGATATACCACTCAGGGCCACGCAACATGATTGCTGGTAAGTTGTTGTAGGTCTCTACATTGTTAACAATCGTAGGACGACCCCAAGCACCTGCAACTTGTGGGAATGGCGGTTTCGTACGTGGGTTTGCACGGCGACCTTCAAGCGAGTTAATCAATGCAGTTTCTTCACCACAGATATAACGACCCGCACCCGTGTGCACATGCAACTCGAAGTTCCAGCCAGTTCCAAGGATGTTTTCGCCCAAGTAACCTTTGGCACGAACTTGCTCAAGCGCTTCATTTAAGTAAGCAGCTGCTTCAATGTACTCGCCACGAATGAAGATATAACCATGGGTTGCTTCTAACGTATACGCTGCAATCAACATCCCTTCGATCAATTGGTGAGGAAGTTTTTCCATCAACAAACGGTCTTTAAAGGTCCCTGGTTCCATCTCATCGGCATTACAAATCAGGTAACGTGGACCTGAGTTGTCATTTGGCGCCATCAAAGACCATTTGATCCCTGCTGGGAAGCCTGCACCACCACGACCTTTTACGGTCGCAGCTTTAATCACTTCAAGCACATCTTTCGGCGGCATGGTGATTGCTTTTTTCAGACCCGCGTAACCTTCAAGCGCTTCGTAATCATCGGCATTACGAACGTGCTCTTGTTTACTCAAACGCCAAGTTAATGGATGCGTTTCTGGGTTACCTTCGCCATAAATTGGTTTTGGTTCGGTATTCATACATACTTCTCCAATAACTGTTTCACTGAAGAAACTTCAACCAAACCGTGAGTGTCTTCATTCACCATCAAGGTTGGGCCTTTGTCACAGTTACCTAAGCAGCAAATCGGCAGCAAAGTAAAACGACCATCAGCAGTCGTTTGACCAAACTGAATGCCTAGCTCGCGCTGAAAAGCTTCTGCTAAAGTTTCCGCACCCATCAAGAAACACGCAATCGAGTCACAAAGTAAAATGACGTTACGACCCACGGGTTGACGGTAAATACGGTTATAGAAAGTTGCAACACCTTCCAAATCAGCAACACTGATTGTCAATAACTGAGCAATGGCGTTTAGCTGCGCGTCATCTACCCAGCCATTACGGCGTTGTACACACTTCAAAGCATCCAAAGATGCTGCACGTGGGTACGGGTAGTGACCAATGTGATGTTCAATTTCGTGGATTTCGTCCGCAGTCAAAATCCCTTCAACATTCACGCGTGGCTTTTTATCAGTCAAAATCATCATAATGCGTTTACCCCTTAGCGATCCACGTCAGCCATAACGACGTCAATTGTCGCTAAATAAATGATCAAGTCAGATACCAGACTGCCATTAATCACAGAAGGCATTTGCTGTAAATGCGTGAAAGTCGGTGTACGAATACGGGTACGATAACTCATCGTTGACTTGTCTGAAGTCAAGTAGTAGTTCGACGCACCTTTGACCACTTCCGCCATTACAGATGCTTCACCTGCAGGCATTACAGGACCCCAAGATACGCTTAAGAAGTGCGTAATCAAGGTTTCAATATCTTGTAAAGTCTTGTCTTTTGGTGGTGGAACAGCCAATGGATGGTCTGCTTTGTATGCACCAGAAGGCATGTTGTCTAAACATTGCTTCACGATTTTGAGTGATTCTTCAATTTCACGGAAGTGAACAAGAACACGCGCATACGCATCGCCTTCGTACTCAAGTGGCACATCGAAGTCGTAGTTTTCATAGCCACTGTATGGGCGATATTTACGAACGTCGAAGTCAATACCTGTTGCACGTAGACCAGTACCAGTTACACCCCAAGCCAACGCAGATTTCGCGTCATATTGAGCCACGTTACGCGTACGACCTACAAATACAGAGTTTTTCAGCGCCGCTGTGTAGTATTCATTCATACGCTTCGGCATCCAATCTAGGATTTCACGTATCAGATGCTGCCAGTTGTTTGGTAAGTCATGCGCTGTACCACCGATACGGAACCATGCTGGATGCATACGGTAACCGGTGATTGCTTCAATCGCATCATAGATTTTTTGACGATCCGCAAACATGTAGAAGACTGGCGTCATACCGCCGGCATCTTGAATCGCAGTACCGATATACAATAAGTGGTTATTGATACGGAACAATTCAGACATCATGACACGGATACATTGCGCGCGGTCAGGTACAGTAATACCCGCCATTTGCTCCACACCCATCACATAAGGCATGTTTTGCGCACAACCACCTAAGTAGTCCACACGGTCGGTATAAGGAATGAATGAATGCCAAGTTTGACGTTCAGCCATCTTTTCCACACCACGGTGGTGATAACCGATATCAGGCACACAGTCTTTCACTTCTTCACCATCCAACTGCAAAATGACACGGAAAGCACCGTGCGCAGATGGGTGGTTCGGACCTAAGTTCAAGAACATGAAGTCTTCGTCGTCATTACCGCGCTTCATACCCCAATCTTCAGGTACGAAACGAAGGTGTTCCTGTTCGTAATCCTGCTTCGCTTGGTTCTGCATATACGGTGTATATTCAGTGGCACGTGCAGAGTATTCTTTACGAAGTGGGTGACCTTCCCAATAGGTTGGCAACAAAATACGACGGAGCATTGGATGCCCTTCGAAATTGATCCCGAACATATCGTAAGCTTCACGCTCGTACCAGTTGGCATTTGGCCAAATATTGGTTGCAGTTGGAAGATTTACATCATTTTCACTCAATGCAACTTTGATACGAATATCACTATTACGCTCAAGCGATAATAAGTGATAGAACACAGTAAAGTCAGACGCAGGCAAACCGTCGCGGTGTGTACGTAAACGTTCATCTACCGCAGACAAGTCAAACAACATCACGTATGGACGTGACACTGTACGCAAGAACATTAAAACTTCTTGTACGCGCGCGCGCTCAACCCAGACTGTTGGAAAGTCTTCAAAAGTCGTTTGCACATAGAAGTTCTCGCCAAATTTGGTTTTGAGCTCTTCTACAATTGCAAATGCTGGGCGTGAATCAACTTGCGCTGACTCTGGCATAGCGTTTTCAGTTTCAGCCATTGGCTTGGCTTCCTATTTAATACAAATTCATTCAACCTAAACGACAACTACACCCAGACCGGGTGCATCAAAACAACTGTCGTTTAAATTATTTAATTTCATCCATAGAGCGTAAGTTTTTCACTGCAATACGTTCAGCATTCTTACGGTCACGTTCTGGCATCATCTTTGGCTTATACACTGGCTTAAGATCATCACCAATCACGGCAGAAAGTGGACGGCGCTCTAATTGAATTTGGTCTTGTAACAACATTAATGCTTGGATTAATGCTTCTGGACGGGGTGGGCAACCTGGAATATAAACATCGACTGGGATGATTTTATCCACACCTTGTACAACTGAATAAATATCGTACATACCGCCAGAGTTTGCACATGCGCCCATTGAAATAACCCACTTCGGTTCCAACATTTGTTCATATAAACGTTGAATAACTGGAGCCATTTTGACGAAACATGTACCTGCAACAATCATCAAGTCAGCCTGACGAGGTGAAGCACGGATTACTTCGGCACCGAAACGCGACAAGTCATGCACGCCTGTTAAAGTCGTTGCATACTCTACGTAGCAGCAAGATGTACCAAAGTTAAACGGCCAAACTGAGTTCTTACGACCCCAATTCACTGCTGTATGTGCCACATCCTCTAAACGAGTCATGAACACATTTTTATTCACTTCTTCTTCAAGCGGATCCGTTACGATTTGACGCTCTTGAAGTGGATATTGATCAGCATCCGGATTCGCACGGGTTAATGTATATTTCATCCCGAGTTACTCCTTATCAGACGATTTAGCCGGTGACTTATCTTTCACACGACCAGATGATTGAGCTGGGATTTGACCTGTAGGGTCCATAACCAACTCTTCAATTGAATTAAAGCGAGTGATTTCTGCAAGATTCATATTTGGAGAACCAACTTTAGGTTTAATCCCTGCTGCTTTACGTTTGTCAGAAGGCGACCAGTTAAGCGCACCGGTAGACAACTCATAAACCAAACCAACGAGTAAAACTAAAATAAATACTGCTGCAGTGGTGAAACCCACCCAACCTACTTCACGAACCGATGTAGCCCATGCGTAAAGGTAAAGCGCCTCCAAGTCGAATACGACGAAGAAGATTGCAACTAAATAGAACTTTGCTGACAGGCGGATACGTGCACCACCAGCACCAACCACACCTGATTCAAATTGCTCTTGCTTTGCACGGCCCCATGACTTACCCCCAAGGAGTAATGGGACAGTGAGCATAAAGACGCAAAGAAATGTAACGCCGATCACGAAGGCAATAATTGCCCATTCGTATGGAGTAATGGCACTCATGCGGGGATAACTCCTGGCAGGCCTAATTTATTAACAAAGAATGCATGTATTGGCCTTCAAATACACCAAACACAAAATTAATCCCGCCAATTGTACCCGATTGCTGACGTAAGTTGCTAGCTTATAGACCTTCGTCTTTAGGATGATTTCTCTTCGTTTTTTGAGATTTTTTCGATGAAAGCCCTTTTATTTCGAAACCAATCGCTTTATCTAATAAAACACTACTATTCTATTATTTTTCCAAATTTTGACATTCAAACAAAGCCTATAAACCATTTTTCAACCTCATTCCGATAACAATCACACAATCAGCAGTTTAAAAAACTAAGCTCAACAACCGCTCCATTTTGTTTATTTAAAAAGTACAAAAGTAGATTAAGTCACTCATATTTTTTGTATTTTTTTGCAAATCACTCCAATCAATTAATGCACTTGGCTTTTTCTTGTGCTATTGATATAGACAACCAACAACAAAGAATAAGGAGCACCACATGAGTCTGGAATTCACCCATAAACCTAACTATTTTTTATTTGCCCAGTTGCTTATTCGCCATGTTGAAACTTATGTTCGTAAACACCCCGATGCCAATAATGCCATCTTTGATTTACGCGACATTTATGAGCTTTTTCGCCAAGACAAAGCTTCAGCCACCACCAACCTTGATGGCATTATGAATATTGTGGATGAATATAAAATTGAAACGATTAATGGTGATCAGAAGCTCATTAGCCGTTATGGCATAGACACCCAAAATAACTCATTATTGATTGACTTTAATGCAGATGCGCTTGAAAGCCTAAAACAAGGCAAGCAGATTATTTCTCCCGATGCCAGCATCCAAGAATAAGTCAGCATTGAAAATAAAAAAGCACCGAATTTCGGTGCTTTTTTATTTTCAATGCTTAGCTTTTTGAGTCTGTATTATCTTTAACACTATACTTCTTTTTAGACTTACTAAAGCGATGTGCCGGCCATGTCATGGTAAAACGTGCACCACCGAGGCTTGGACTCTGATCCACTTTAACGCTACCACCAAACCAATAGGCAATTCGGCTCACAATCGACAAACCCAAACCATAGCCACCCGATGCTCGAGTCCGGCTATCATCCAAACGTGCAAAGGCTTCAAAAACGCGCTCTCGCTCGTCTTCTGGAATACCGGGCCCATCATCTTCAACACAAACATAGGCCATACCGCTGTCATTAATACCACCACTGACCAGCACCTGATGGTCGCCATAACGAACTGCATTACCAACCAAATTCTGCACCACGCGGTGTAAATAACGACGTTCAGCCTCAACCGTTAAGGTTAAAGGAGGAGCATTTAAATGAATTTCTTTCTGGGTTTTTAGTGCTTCCGTCTCAACCACCACCTGATCTAAGACTTCAAACAATACAATGTTTTCAATATCAAGTGATGGTGTGCCCTGCTCCAACTTGGCGTAGGTCATGATTTCATCAATTAAGGTATTTAAAGCCTCAATGTCTTTATCAATCATATCGACTTGTTGAAGACGGTATTCATAATCATCTTCTTCAGCCAGCATTTCCATACCAAAACGAATCCGAGCAACGGGCGTACGAAGCTCATGCGATACCGCACGCATCAGCTCGCGCTGCGCCTCGATGAGTCGCTGAATATGGTCTGACATGCTGTTATAGCTATTGGCTAGACTGGCCATCTCATCCGTGCCGTCGACAGGCAAACGTAGGGTCATATCGCCTGCCTTCATACGATTTAAACCGTAATTGACCTCACGCAGTTTACGCTGCATCGGTACAAGCAAGCCATAGACCCCCAAACTGAGTACAAAAAGGCTCAACAAGGTAATCCCTGCTGCGAGCTGAAACGGCATCCAGTTGAAAATAGGCACAGGCCCCAATACCAAAACCTTGCTCGGTGAACTAGGTAAAGGTGGAGACACAATAGAAATGGTGGTACCACGCACAGAAGCACTATCACGATATAAGATCACGCTATGATCTAAACGCAAACGACCAATCTGCTCAGACTCTAAAGCCAGATTTTGTACTTCTTCAATCTGCACAGGATAAGAGAAATGTTTCTGTACTTTTTCCAAGTACTCTTCTTCTTGACCTGGGTAATACACCAAATAATCTAGGATAAAAATCGGGAGTGCTTTCATTTGCAGCTCACCAATTTTATCTACTTTAATATACAGTAAATGATTCGGATCATCTTTTAGACCAATGATCAAGTACGCCACTTGCGTTTGCGCATCATAACGCACAGCCGCTTTACGCTCACTGATCCGTTTTAACTCTGCACGACTCAAATCAACCTTATTGGCAGGGATCATATTAATCGGCAGCTCAAGCAAATCTGAAGCATCTGAAATCCAGTCTGCTTTTTGCTGTGCATTGGTCTGACGGGATACACCTTCACTAATAATAAAGGAAATCCCGTCCGTCAAAGACTCGCGATATTCTTGCACTCGCTGATAGTTAATAATTTGTACAAGCAAATATCCCATGAGGGCAACAATAGCGACTAGCACTACCAGCCCAGCATAGATACGCAAGAATATACTGTGTTTGAACACTAAAAATGTCCCGTTTTAACGAATCAAATAAACGGCTTAAAGACCATTGGTTTCTTTTACAAATAAGTAGCCTTTACTACGTACCGTTTTAATACGCTTTGGATTTTCAGGATCATCACCAATTTTTGGACGAATACGCGAAATACGCACATCAATTGAACGGTCTTGACCGTCATATTCAATACCACGTAAACGCTCGAAAATGTCTTCGCGAGAAAGAATGCGTCCTGCATTTGAAGCCAGCAACCACAATAAGTCATATTCAGCACTGGTAAAGTCAACCAACTCACCATTTAAAGTCACTGAACGACCACCGTTATCGATCACCAGATCATCAAATTCGATACGCTGTGCAACTTCATCTTCAGGCGCTTTGTCAGTACGACGTAATAAAGCACGAATACGTGCAAGTAAAACACGTGGCTGAACTGGTTTTGCCACATAGTCATCTGCACCCATTTCTAGACCAAGCACTTGATCCATATCTTCGGTACGTGCAGTCAACATCAAAATCGGTTGGTGATAATGTGGACGAACTTCACGGCAAATGGTTAAACCATCTGCACCAGGAAGCATCACATCTAACACCACCATATCAGGTTGTTCTGCAATAATACGGCGAATGGCACGGTTACCATCGGGTTCTACCCCAACCTCAAGACCATTACGGATTAGGTATTCTTGAGTTAAGCGAGCTAGACGCTCATCGTCTTCTACGATTAAAATTTTTGGTAACTTTTCTTCTTGGCTCATGGAGTGCCCCTTTATTTTGACGACTTAACGTATCCTTTAAAATCCAAGGGATACGCTCTGATATATTTTGCAATATACACACGTTTACATTGTAAACAAGATCTTGTTCACCAAACTGATACATCAAAGTAGCATTTTGTTATACATTTTTTTAGCCTCCAAATGAGCGCTTTCTCGCGTTTGCTGTATATCCAACCAAAGCAAAAGAAACGTTTCTTTACAAAATGGCTATTTTTCATACCAAGTCACTGTTTGAACAGTTTATAACTCACTCATTCGTCTGTTTTGAACTTATCCACAATGTTATCTATAAGCACTTAAACCGAGCTTTGTTATGCTATCGCCTTGTCTAATAAGGCTTAATACAAGAATCATAAAAAAGGGATCTTTTTGAGATCTTTTCGAGACCAGATCGATCAAAATATTTAATAAAATGTCAATATTGATCTACCCTGAATTTTCCCGTATCTTGTGTTCAATTAATTTTTAAACCACTAGGTCTTGTGTTTAAACCTCAAACACTGTGGCATAAAAACTGCCCAGTTCAAACGGTCCATAGACATAAAAATAGATGACAAAATGGAGCTATGCTAGCATGAGCGTATCGAATTCAACCCCTGGTCAAATTCAGGTGATTAAACGCACTGGAGATGTTGCCAGCTTTGACGCAGAAAAAATCTCTGTTGCCATTGGTAAGGCATTTTTGGCTGTTGAAGGCCAACAAAGTGCTGACTCAAGCCGCATCCACGATCGTATTTCTCAACTTACCGAGATGGTATTAAATACGTTCAGTCGCCGCCTACCTTCTGGCGGTACAATTCACATCGAAGAAATCCAAGACCAAGTTGAACTTGCGCTAATGCGTACAGGTGAACAGAAAGTTGCTCGTGCGTATGTCATCTACCGCGATCAACGTGCTGATGCACGTAAACAAGCAGGTGAAAACCATCACCCAACCTTACAAATCACTGACGCCAATGGTCAGCTTCAACCGCTTGACATGCGTAAGCTCGAAGCGACTGTAACAAAAGCGGCTGAAGGTTTAGAAGGCATCAATGTTCAAGCGATCATCGATGAAACCATTAAAAACCTTTACAACGGTGTAAAAGCGTCTGACATCGCAACCACGATGATGATGGCAACACGTACCCGTATCGAACAAGAACCAAACTATACCTACGTGACAGCTCGCCTACTTCGTGATGAATTGGTCGCAACTGGTTTAACTTTCCTTGGCTTGTCTGAAGACACAGCTGAAGGCGATGCTTTAGAAACTTTCCTGAAGAAAGGTATTGAGCTAGACCTACTTTCACCAGAGCTTCTTAACTTTGACCTTGCGAAATTGGCCGCAGCGATTCAACCAGAACGCTCAAACCAATTTACGTACTTAGGTCTACAAACATTATTTGACCGTTACTTCATCCACTCAGATGGCGTACGTTTCGAATTACCACAATTATTCTTCATGCGTGTTTCGATGGGTCTTTCACTCAACGAAGCAAACCGTGAAGAACGTGCAATCGAGTTCTACAACTTATTGTCGAGCTTCGATTACATGGCGTCTACGCCTACCCTGTTTAACTCAGGTACGCTACGTCCACAGTTGTCTAGTTGTTATTTAACGACCATTGATGATGACCTATATGACATTTATGGCGCTATGCGTGATAACGCAATGCTATCTAAATGGGCAGGCGGTTTAGGTAATGACTGGACGCCAGTTCGTGCCTTGAACTCATATATCAAAGGTACAAACGGTAAGTCACAAGGTGTAGTTCCATTCCTTAAAGTGGCGAACGATACTGCTGTTGCAGTTAACCAAGGTGGTAAGCGTAAAGGTGCTGTGTGTGCATACCTTGAAACTTGGCACTTGGACATCGAAGAGTTCCTAGAGCTACGTAAAAATACTGGTGATGACCGTCGCCGTACGCATGACATGAACACAGCAAACTGGGTTCCTGACTTATTTATGCAACGTGTTTTTGAAGATGCTGAATGGACCCTGTTCACGCCGTCTGAAACACCAGACCTACACGACTTAATGGGTGCAGAGTTCGCTGAGCGTTATGCACACTATGAAGCAATTGCGAAAGAAACAAACATGTTGCACAAGAAAATCCGTGCAAAAGATTTGTGGCGCAAAATGCTGTCGATGTTGTTTGAAACAGGTCACCCGTGGATCACATTCAAAGACGTATGTAACTTACGTTCACCACAACAACACGTTGGTGTAGTTCACTCATCTAACTTGTGTACAGAAATCACATTAAATACAAGCAAAGATGAAATTGCGGTATGTAACTTAGGTTCAATCAACCTTGTACAACACGTTCAAGGTGGTGTGTTAGACCGTGAAAAGCTTGCACGTACAGTAAAAACAGCGGTTCGTATGCTCGATAACGTAATCGACATTAACTACTATGCTGTGCCACAAGCGAAAAACTCGAACTTGAAACACCGCCCAGTGGGTATGGGTATCATGGGCTTCCAAGATGCGCTGTATGAAATGCAACTCGCTTATGGTTCTGATGCAGCAGTAGACTTTGCTGATGAATCGATGGAAGTGATCAGCTACTACGCAATTTCAACATCAAGTGATTTGGCTGTTGAACGTGGTACTTATGAGACATTCAAAGGTTCACTGTGGGATCAAGGTATCCTGCCAATTGACTCGCTAGACCTTGTTGCAAAAACACGTCCTGAACGTATGTTTGAAGTTGACCGCACTCAACGTTTGGACTGGGACACTTTACGTGCCAAAGTTCAAAAAGACGGTATGCGTAACTCAAACGTGATGGCCATTGCACCGACTGCAACCATTTCGAACATTTGTGGTGTGTCTCAATCGATTGAGCCAACATTCCAAAACTTATATGTAAAATCGAACCTATCAGGCGAATTCACAGTGATCAACCCGTACCTAGTACGTGCGTTGAAAGACCGTGGTCTGTGGGACTCTGTGATGGTGAATGATCTGAAACACTTCGAAGGTTCAGTTCAAAAGATTTCTCGTATTCCTGAAGAGCTTAAAGCAATCTTCGCGACGGCATTTGAAGTTGAGCCACGCTGGATTGTGGATGCTGCATCACGTCGTCAAAAATGGATCGATCAAGCGCAGTCTTTAAACCTTTACATCTCTGGTGCAAACGGTAAGAAACTGGACTTGACCTATAAAATGGCTTGGTTACGTGGTCTGAAAACGACGTATTACCTCCGAGCTTTAGGTGCAACTTCTGCTGAGAAATCAACCATTAACACGGGTGCATTGAATGCAGTAAAACCTGCAACTGTAACGGCAGCGCCTGTTGCAGCAGTTGCTCAGGAAGTTAAACCAGAAGTGGTTGCTGAAGATGAAGGCTTCGGTCAAGCAGCTCCAGTGCCAATGGCGTGTTCAATTGACAATCCAGACTGTGAGGCTTGTCAGTAATAACCTCCCCTAACCCCTCCTAAAAGGAGGGGAATTACACCAAACTTATTGAGGTGTGAAAGTCCCTCTTTTAAAAGAGGGATTTAGGGAGATTAAAAAATTAAAGACAACCTAGGAAATCACCATGCTTCATATGACTCATAACTATATGTTAGGTCTTGCGACCTTGGTGATTTCCTTTGTGGTTTTGTTTTATATGCCGATTGCCTACTTTTGGGTAAAAGCAAACCAAAACAAAAAGCGAAAGCAAAATAAGTCGTGAGAATCGCGTTCTATGCACAGTTTTAGAACAATGATTGGCAAAACTTAATTTTGCTTTCACAAATTAAGCGTATAGTAAGACATCTCAGCACTGCTGGATGTCGATAAAAGATATAAAGCAACGTAGAGAGAATTGATATGTCTATCCTAAGTTGGGACGATTTCGAAGATGATTCGCAAAAACCGGCTGCACCTGAACACAAGTCTGCGCCCGTCGAACCGCAAAAAGCGGCTAATCCGCAGATGGTATCTGCTGCAGAGCAACCACAGAAGAATGTGGCAACTGCACAACCCGCTTCAACCGCTCGAAGCCGATCAACAAATCCAGCCGATCCGTTGGCAAGAGCATCTAACGCCTTAGAAAGCTTAGATGTTGCTCCAGGTCTAGAAGAACTAGAAATGGGTGCACAACGTGTACAAGTTGACGACAAAGCCATGATTAACTGTCGTGCGGACTTAAACCAACTTGTACCGTTCAAATACGAATGGGCTTGGCAAAAATATCTAGACGGTTGTGCAAACCACTGGATGCCACAAGAAGTCAACATGAACCATGACATCGCGCTCTGGAAGTCTGAAAATGGCTTAACTGAAGACGAACGTACCATTGTTATGCGCTCTCTTGGTTTCTTCTCTACAGCAGATTCATTGGTTGCAAACAACTTGGTGTTGGCGATTTACCGTCACATTACCAACCCTGAATGCCGTCAGTACATTTTGCGTCAAGCGTTTGAAGAAGCTATTCATACTCACGCTTACCAATACTGTATCGAATCTTTAGGTATGGACGAAGGCGAAGTCTTCAACATGTATCGCGAAGTTCCATCAGTTGCGCGTAAAGCAGCTTGGGGCTTGAAATATACGCAGTCTTTAAGTGATCCTACTTTCCAAACTGGTACACCTGAAAACGACCAAATTTTGCTTCGCAACTTGATCGCGTTCTACTGTGTCCTTGAAGGGATCTTCTTCTACTGTGGTTTCAGCCAAATCTTGTCGATGGGCCGTCGTAATAAGATGAATGGTGTTGCTGAGCAATTCCAATACATTTTACGTGATGAGTCGATGCACTTGAACTTTGGTATCGACATGATTAACCAAATCAAGATCGAAAACCCAAGCTTATGGACTGCTGAATTCCAAGAAGAAATCGTTCAAATGATTCTTGAAGGTACGATGCTTGAAATCGAATATGCGCGTGACACTATGCCACGTGGTGTATTGGGTATGAATGCTGCGATGATGGAAGAATACTTGAAATTCATTTGTAACCGCCGTTTAGCTCAGTTAGGTTTGCCTGAGCAGTTTGCTGGTGTGAGCAACCCGTTCCAGTGGATGTCTGAAATGATGGACTTGCGTAAAGAGAAGAATTTCTTCGAAACACGTGTAACAGACTATCAAACTGGCGGTGCGTTGAGCTGGTAAGGTAAAACGTCACGCGACACATATGTTGTCATAGAAAAAGGCTGCTATTTGCAGCCTTTTTTTATTAGAAACAAATTATCGTAATTCTTTGATCATAGTATTACCTTGTTGATCTAAAGACGTATATTGAATTCGAGCATAATCAACCAAATCTTTAGGATAGTAAGGTTTATCTCGATAGCTACTATCATCTATTCTTGATATAACAGTAACCGCTGCTGCTTCCCATGACCAATAGCCATAGTAGCCTCTTCCAGATCTTAAGTCAGTTTGAGGATGTTGATCATAATAAGGCTCTCGACAGCTCGCCTCATACCAATCTTCTAAATATTGCAGCATTAAAGCTGGACGCTTTTCAGGTGAAGCATTAAACACTTTAATCAGCTTACGATAAGGCAAATGTCGTCTTGCTTCATCTGGTGGGGTTCCACGATCTGCAACAAAAGGAGCAACTAAACGTTCAATTAATCCATCTTTTTCCTGCCCTTCAGGTGTTGCTTCTACATAGTCAATGATTGGCATAATCCGATCCATCTGGTCTGCATAGCCAGTCAATAGCCCAAAACAAATCAGACGTAAAGCAATATACCAATAGTCTTCAGTTCCCAAACTGAAATGCCAAACAAATCGTCCATCAGCATCAGGACTTAAATTGTATAAATGGCTTGCTTCTGCGTACTCTTCTGTCCAATGAAGTAGATATGGATATATTTCTTTTAAAAACTCAAGACTTCCGCCTGCCGAATACTGTAAAGACATTAAATTTAAGACATCGTTTAAACGCTGATGACCTGCCGCAATATAGCCACCATATTTTTTTTCATTTTTATAATTACTAAAACCATCCGTTACGGAATATATCCCATTCACAAATGTATCAAATCTTTTGCTATACATTTTTTGTTCAAGCAAATTATCTCTAAATAAAGCAGGGTCTTTTATTTCTAAACTTAACCACTTTTGCCAATCTATTGTCTGCTCATTTACTTGTATGGACATTTATTAACGCTCCAGCATGTCATTCGGTAAAAGTAAAAAAACCATCCAAAAGAGGATGGCTTTTCTCAAATGATTAACTTATTTTTCACCATCCCAATACCAATATACTCCCCCCCAATCCAGCTCGATAAATGCAGGAACAATCTCACCCTGTTTAAAGTATTGTCGTAAATCTGGTTGTGCTGGTGTTCTCCAATAACCTGTTTTAATACAGGCTTCTCCACCCTTAACTTTCATTCGTTCTAATTGTTGATCATCTAAAACTACTTTTGACTGTGTTCGAGCAAAATTAACCAAATCTTTTGGATAGAACTGATGTTCACGATATGACGTATCATCTATATCCAGCAACCACGTTACCGCTGCTGCTTCCCATGACCAATACCCATAATAGCTAACTCCAGATCTTATGTCTGGTTGAGGATGTTGATCATAATAAGGTTCTCGGCGGCTCGCCTCATACCAGTCTTCTAGGTATTGCAGCATTAAAGCTGGACGCTGTTCAGGTGAAGCATTAAACACTTTAATGAGCTTACGATAAGGCAAATGTCGTCTTGCTTCATCTGGTGGAGTTCCACGATCTGCAACAAAAGGAGCAACTAAACGTTCAATTAATCCATCTTTTTCCTGTCCATCAGGCGTTGCTTCTACATAGTCAATGATTGGCATAATCCGATCCATCTGATCCGCATAACCAGTCAACAGTCCAAAACAAATCAGACGTAAAGCAATATACCAATAGTCTTCTGTTCCTAAACTGATATGCCAAACATATCGACCATCTGCCTCTGGGCTTTGATGATATTGACTGTGAATTTCGGCATATTCTTCTGTCCAGTTTAAAAGATATGGATAAAGTTCCTGAATAAATGCAATATCTCCACCAGCAGAGTACTGTAATGACATTAAATTTAAGACATCTTTTACTCTTTGATGTCCAGCAGCCATCATTTTACTGGATTTAGCATTTGCCTTATATTTTTGAAAACCGTCAGTTACTGAATAAACACCATTAAGAAAAGCATCAAACCGCCTTTGATACATATCTTCTTGTAAGAAACTATCTCTATATTTTCCATAATTTAGTATTTGTTGATTAAACCACTGTTCCCAATCAATATTTAAATCATTTATTTGGTTATTCAACTTTCTTACTCCGGCAACATATCATTTGGTAAAACAAATTCCAATTTAATACCATGTGCTGTCACTGTACGTGTACACTTCGGTTTATCAAGTCCTTTACATTTTTGATGATGATCAAATTTGTCCCCAGTAATAGTTACTAAACTACGATCATAAGGACAACGGACAGCCATTGTTTGTCTTTTACCATTTTTAAATACTCTTTCTGTTGATGGCTTAAAATCTACTCGTCTCCAAGCTTCAATAGCTTCAATTAAACTATCATGTGCAGGAATAATTCTTGCTGATTCGATTTTACTAGAAACCCAGAGATGTGACATTTGCACGCCATCTCCCACAGTCGTACCTACGGAACGCTTTACTTTATCGTCTTCGTCTGAAGCCATATAAACATCTAAGCCCATTCTCAAAGCCATCATCGCAGCTTTGGGGGTCATCAATGATCTATGACTTAAAGCATTGGTCGCCTTACTGTCGGTTACTCGGTATTTATGCCCTAATCTTGCACTATGCCATACATGATCAATCCCGTTGTGACCTTTATCATGATATTCATAAAGCACACCATTAAAATTGATTTTAGTCCTACTTTTCATGCGTTTAACATAGTAGTAATCCGTTATATGTTCACCACCAGAGCCTAACTCTTGATTTGAACGTCGTCTTCTCTTTCTTTGCTTTCTTTTGGTTGAATTATTTTGTGTGCCAGCATTTGCCGCATTTCCACCAGTATTTTTAGGTACACTACCATTTGGCGGTGTGTGAGGCGCAGGTTGTTGATTCGGTTGTCTAGGGGTCTTTGCCGCTGGTGTTGAGGGTGCTCTCGTCGTCACAACTGGAGCTCGTGCTGTAGTATTAGGGTAAGGTGTTCCTAACGCTTTTTGATGTGCAGCCTGTAATTCTTTCATTACCATATCAATTTTTTGATTGGCAACTTTTTTCATTTGCTTCAACTGAGTAACCAAAGTTTTTAATCTGGCTTGTCCCAATACAGCTCTGGTTAACCAGCTATCAAAAACATCAGTTAAACCATCAATAATCTTATTACAGGTCGTTTGCAGCTCTTTGGTATAAGTATTCCAGTTTACATTCCTAAACCACTTATCAACATTCCCTCGCATGGTTTTACTTGGAATCGCATCTAAAATAGCCCCCATCGCTTTACCTGAACGTAATTGCTTAAAGACAATTTTTAACCCATCTCCAGCTACAGGAATAAATGCCACAAGATTAAAAACCAAATCAAACCAGTTATCTTTCTCTTCTGGTTTTTCAGCTATCTTCACTACAGAAACAATGACATTCCCAACGTCTACCCCTTGACCGACAAAAGGAATACAACCAATCACAACAGCAACAATAATCTGTGCTGGGCTTGATCCACTACCATCAAGTACCCCTTTAATCCATTGAGCTGCCGACTCCTCACCTTTCTGGGTAACTCTCATTGTTTGAGATGTTGTTCTTGCTACAGCTGTATTCATTGTTTATCTCCTAGCCCTAACCCAGAAGTTGAATCCTCGCTGCTTAATAGAATTTCTTCTGCATCATCCTCCAGTACATCCTCTGTATTATTTTCTGATGCAATTAAATGTTCTTCATAATCACTAATATGATCATCATATTCGATATCATCTCCTTTAATCATATCTTCAATCTCATCAGGAAAATATTCATCTAATAAGGTTGCTAATTCTTGTTGATTATATTGTTCAATGAGTTGTTCTGCTTCTGTGACATTCATAACTTTCCTATCTTTAAAAGGATTAGCTACTTTTTCTTTATCAGGCTTTGCCTCTACATGACTAAATCCATAATAAACTTTGGATTGTGTTTTATCTCCAGGAATAGGAACCTTAGCATAGCCATTTGAATCAAGTATTCCTTCCTGAGAGGTACCATCAGAAAATATTAACTTATAAGGTGCTTGGATTACTGGCTTTAAATCATCATAGACATATTTTAACTCCAGCTCTTTAGGCAATAGATTTAGAGCTGGCAATGCTGGAAAATTAGGTGAAACACTCGCCCCACCCATAAACAAATGCTGCCCCGCCTTAACCTCAAACTTTCCACTAGTTGTTGCAAAGACTCCAGAACTATTAATCTTAAGTTCCGAACCATCAGCGATTAATTTAATTTCTTTAGGGCTGGTAATGTAAATAGCATCTTCAGTTGAAATGATCTGAACACCTTTACGTGCTATCAAATCAGCCCCATCTGCTTGAGCCTGTATTTCAACTTTGCCTTGACCTGCATAGAATTTCGCACCGTCCTGTGCTGCAAACAAACTGATTTTACTTTGTGCATGTGCAAGTAAATTCTTTTGGGTACTAAAATTAATACTGTCCCCTGCACTGTGACCAATTTGACCATCTGCTGAAAGGTGAACATCTTCATTTGTAGTCAGAGCAATCGAATGGGGGGAGGTCAATATCATTAAAGCTTGTTTAAATGCTTTTGCCTTCGCCTCACTTTCTTGTTCAATTTGTTCAATAAACTCTTTTAGATTATCCAGTATTTCTAATGGATCGGTTTGTTGATTTTTAGCAACTTCACTTAAAGCTTTTGACTTACTTAGACTAGATTCAAATTGTGATTTCGTTTCAGAAGCATCAAGATGATGCCCATTTGCTGAATCTTGTCGATAGGTAGAAAGTAATAAACCCTGTTTAGCTCTGAGTGCTCCCCACTGGTCAGTACGCAGTTCAAAACCTTCACCTCGCCTTTCACTCGTGTCCGTTTCTTTAGGATGGCTCAAATCCCCTAAATTCAGTTGTGTCGCACCATGACTGCTTTGTAGTTGGGTACTGATCTGACCCGTCGTGTCATCAAAGCGTAGTTGCCCAAAGCCCTCTCCTTGAACCTCTTTTGATCGGATCCCTGCCAGTTTTTTGGTATCTGGCAGTTTGCCTGTATTGTCAAACTTGCTTGGATGACGTTGTGCTTCATGGATGCGCCCCACAACAAAGGGTCTGTCGATATTGCCATCAAAGAAGTCGATAACCACGATTTCACCAATACGAGGTAAGAAGCGTGCGCCATAACCCTCACCAGCCCAAGGTGTGAGCACATCAACCCAAGCAGAATCTGTGTCATTGTCATTTGAACCTGCACCGCCATCGTGAGTATTGTCTTCACTACGGGTGAACAGGAAACGGACTTTAATACGCCCCCATTCATCCACGTGAATTTCTTCACCACTTGGTCCAACCACTTTCGCGCGTTGTGGTGATGCAATAGGCCGTTGTCGCAGCGGATTGTACTCTGGAACAATACTGATATTACGTCGTTGTAAAACGAGGTGATTGGCTTGGCGTTCTTCTTTATTATGTGTTGTAATTTCAGCCTGTTGCCAATTGGTTTGTTTCAGCAAAGCTGTGATTTGATCGGTCAAATCTTTAGGTAAATTATTCTGATTATAGAATTTTTTAGATGTGATTAAGAATTCTTTGTCTGAACCACTATGCTGATCAATTTCAGGGTGCTCGTTGAGTTCAAACCAGTAACCCACTTGTGCATCTCGTACGGTCGAGGTAGCCATAAATTGCTTGGCTTGTAGGTCGTAATAATGACCAAGATTTTGATTAAACTTTTCAATCTGACCATTGCCTGATTTGGTCGTTCCATCTTCACCTTTAAGGTCTTGTATCCATGCAGGTGAAAAATGCCATGCTTGCTCTAAACCTAGACTGGCGTTGTCTTGATTATCACTATGGCTATGTTTGCTTTGAACTGAACCCGCACCTTCTTCTATTTCTAAAGTATTCGCTTGCCAATGTTGAATATGGACAGATGTTGGTTGTATAGAACGCTGTCCGACAAAATTTGTAATCGAATCACTGCTTTCTACAGCACTGCTACGATGGAAGCGAATATTCTGTCGCTCTAAACTTTGATATTGGGCGTTGTCATCAATCAGTCTAAGTTTTTGCGGCTGAATGGGTTCACTTGAACTGGACACTTTGAGCTGAGACTCATCAATAAGCCAGTTAATCCCCTCTGAAGAGAGCAGCCTTTGAATAAATTCACTGTCCAACTCATTCGCTTGCATAATGAATGGGCGCACATCATATTCTTTGCTTAAACCACCTTTATCCAATGTCAGACTCGAAGCAAATAAGGGGCTACGTTGCTGCCACTCGGCAAAAATAGTTTGAACCACCTCAACAACAGACTTCGCCATGAAAACTCTAGAGTTGCGTCGATGCTTCCATAAAGCTGTCGGGTCTTCCACGGTTAAACGATATATGGTTAAAGCGCCATCACTTGCCCCCACATCCGCCTTGGTGATGATGCCTGAAATACGATTGAGTTCTGATTTTTCAGTGACAATATCGACAGCGACTTGACTACCGATGAATTGCTTTAACGGAATATGAGCGGAGGTAGATAAGCAAAGGAGCTGTAACTCTATACCTGCATTCAGTTCATGCGTTCCATCTATGCGCTGAAGGAATACTTGTTCGTTAAGCGAGGTATTGCTGAACTGAATATGAATAGCACGTTTTTGTGCAGTAAGTCCAAGTTGCTCTATTGCAGCATAAATATTATTGGGCATCGTTATTATTAAATTTTAAGTTGTGGCTGATTGTACAAAAGTCTCAAAAAATTTCTTTAATTTTTTGTAACTTTAATAGAATTTTTAAGTTTCAGAGCCTTTTTTCAATAAACGACCGATCCATCTGTAAGTTTCTATTTTTCTAGTTTTGATATTATCCCACCCATATTCAGCTTAACCCAATTCATTCCTTTATCCGCCATAGAAGTATTAAAATTTTATTTTCTTCAAACTGGTTTGCAATTTACTCAAACTTCGTTTAACCCGTTAACAATTACAGTATTCTACATAACCCGTAATTCTCGAAGCTGTTGCTTATCAGGATAATATAGGCCACTCCCCCATAGATACATAGCCTACTGCCAATAGCTTATACATAGTAGCAATTGATCTGCTAACGACAGACAGTTTAGATCATCACCTTATGCAGGATAAATGCAAGTTAAGTACATCAATTATTATTTGAAAAAAGACCCAGTTATTCACGTCAGATGTTTGAATTGAGATCCAGCCAACTTAGGTATATCACTCTATGTCATGAAGTTAAATACACAGAAAAGATTAAAAAAGATAAATGCAAAATTATAAAAAATAAGAGTTTTTATTATAAGTTATACGCGTTATTTATTGATTATCTCTGCACATTTCAACAGTTGTATTGGTCACGAATTAAATGAAGCTGCAACTTTCCAGATTTGGTATAGCTCAAATACATTAAGTTATACATAAAAATTAAAAACTGAGTGTGTATATTTTCTTTGAATCATCCTATTTTATAATATGTTTTAACCTCAATTCTTTTGGCTTTAATTCACATAAAAAACGAATATGATTTAAACCCTACTTTTAAATAGTTTAACGTCAAACTACCCAAGGCTTGATCATAAAAAGCACCATTAGCTCCCCTATGCGCTTGTTTTGGTGCAACTCTAAAAACACTTAGAATCACTCAATTAATCCAAAGATTTACTCTTAACCAATTGATTTATAAAAATTATAATCAAAGATAAATCAAATTGATTAGATTGGCATAGATTCTGCATTTTTGTATTCCATCATGTATACAAGTTGGAATGCAAAAAATGAGTCAGAACAAATGCATTGGCTGGACACTTCAAGAATGGCAAACCGCTTATCTCAACCAAGATATTCATCTTGAAGATTTAATCGACTATGTAGCGCAATTACCACAACCTGATCATGCATGGATTTCAATTGCTACGACAGAAATACTTTCCCAACAAATTGAAGCCTTAAAACAAAAAGCAGATCAAGCCACAGACCTCAGCAAAGAATTGCCTTTATATGGTATTCCATTTGCAGTGAAAGATAACATCGACGTTACTGGTTTTGTTACCACGGCCGCATGCAAAGCCCTGACAACTGTTGCTACACAAGATGCTGAAACCATTCGCCTGCTTAAAAATGCAGGGGCCATTGTTGTAGGAAAAACCAATTTAGACCAATTTGCAACTGGTCTCGTAGGGACACGCTCTCCCTTTGGTGCAGTCAGTAACACGTTTAATGCTGACTATGTCAGTGGTGGCTCTAGCTCTGGTTCAGCCAGTGTTGTTGCTCGTGGCTTGGTGCCCTTTGCACTCGGAACAGATACTGCAGGCTCTGGCCGTGTTCCTGCTGCATTTAACAATATTATTGGACTAAAACCGACTAAAGGTCGTTTTTCAAATCGTGGTCTACTCCCAGCCTGTAAAAGTTTGGACTGTATTTCGATTTTTGCTTTAACGGTAACAGACGCCGACACCATTGCCCAAATGGTAGAACACTACGATGCGTTAGATAGCTATTCACGCCAGCATCCAAAGACTGCACCTGTGAAACTCTCGGCTAAACCGTATTTTGCTATTCCTCAAAAACTGGAATTCTTTGGAGATGACCAAGCTAAGTATGCCTTTCAACTGGCTGTAGAACAATTAAAAGTTCTAGGTGCTGAAATTACTGAAATTGATTTTTCAGCATTTGAACTGTTAGCAGCCCAACTCTATCAAGGCTCATGGGTGGCAGAACGTACGGCGGCAGTTGCCAAGTTGTTGGCACAGCAACCCGATGTTTTCGATCCGACAGTGCGCACAATCATTCAAAAAGGTCATGATTTTAGTGCAGTTGATGCCTATAACGCAGAGTACTTAAAGCAAGACTTAAGCCGAAAAATTCAAGATATTTTATCCCAATTTGATGCATTGATTGTTCCTACCTCCCCAACCATTCATACCCTTGTAGAAATGGAGCAGTCACCGATCAGTCTGAACTCTGAGTTTGGGACTTATACCAATTTTACCAACCTCGCCGATTTAAGTGCCCTCGCTCTGCCCGCGGGTTTCCGCACCGACGGTTTACCTTTCGGTATCAGCCTAATTGCACCTGCATGGTATGACCAAGCCCTGATTGAATTTGGAAAAATTTGGCAGATGCATTTGAACCTAAAGCTGGGTGCCTTAGACCGATATGCATCTATTCCAAAGCTACAGAACACAGTCTCTCCACATCATATCCGTGTTGCGGTGGTTGGCGCACACCTGACAGGAATGCCGCTGAACTTCCAATTGCTCACCCGTGATGCTGTGCTTGTGGAAACCACGCATACCGCTGAACACTATGCCCTATTTGCCCTAAATGGCACGATCCCACCTAAACCCGGTCTAGCCCGAGTCAATGAACACGGTCAGCAGATCATTGTTGAACTGTGGGATGTACCGACCGCTCGCTTTGGAGAATTTGTCGCAGAGATTCCGACACCACTGGGCATGGGCAATGTCGAACTGGCAGACGGTCGATGGGTGAAAGGTTTCATTTGCGAACCTTATGGCTTAAACGATGCCGAAAACATCAGTCACTTTGGTGGTTGGCGCGCCTATATCCAGCACCGTAACAATTCAAAAGTAGAACAAGCTTAGTCAAATTTAGGAATTTTAAAATGTTTAAAACTGTATTGATTGCAAACCGTGGCGAAATTGCCGTACGTGCAATTCGCACTTTAAAAAAACTGGGGATGACTAGTGTAGCGGTATATTCAGACAGTGACCGTTACGCACAACATGTCAAAGACGCGGACATTGCCATTGCTTTAGACGGCTTAAAACCATCTGACACTTATTTAAGCATTGAAAAATTGATTCAAGCTGCACAAAAAACGGGGGCTGAAGCTATTTTCCCAGGCTATGGCTTTTTATCAGAAAGTGCTGAATTTGCAGAGGCTTGTGAGAAAAATAATATTGCTTTTATGGGGCCAACCGCGACACAAATTTTAGAGTTTGGTTTAAAACACCGTGCACGTGAACTGGCGGCGGCTGCACAGGTTCCTATGACACCGGGTACAGGCTTACTTGAAAGCTTAGATGAGGCAATTTCAGCAGCTACAGAGATTGGTTACCCCATCATGCTGAAAAGCACCGCAGGCGGTGGTGGTATAGGTCTTACCCGCTGTGATAATGAACAAGCCTTAGTTGAAGCTTATGAAAGCGTCAAACGTTTAGGCGCACAATTTTTTAAAGATTCGGGCGTATTTTTAGAACGTTTTATTGACCGTGCGCGTCATGTCGAAGTTCAGATTTTTGGTGATGGCCAAGGTCAAGTGGTTGCATTGGGCGAACGCGACTGTTCATTGCAACGTCGTAACCAAAAAGTGGTGGAAGAAACCCCAGCGGCTCATCTGCCCGAAGCCACACGTCAAAAACTACACCAAGCAGCAGTTGAACTCGGCAAATCGGTCAATTATCGCAGCGCAGGTACGGTCGAATTTATTTATGATGCTGCACGTGATGAATTTTACTTCCTTGAGGTTAATACGCGCCTACAAGTGGAACATCCTGTCACTGAGATGGTGACGGGTTTAGACCTGATTGAATGCATGCTTAAAGTCGCTGCGGGCGATACACTGGATTGGACTGCACTTAGCAACATCCAACCGCAAGGTGCGGCAATTGAAGTGCGTATTTATGCAGAAGATCCAGTTAAAAACTTCCAACCCAGCCCAGGTGTACTGACCGAAGTTGTATTTCCAGACAATTGTCGTGTTGATACATGGGTTTCAACAGGAACAGAAATTTCGCAATATTTTGACCCAATGATTGCCAAAATCATCGTACATGCGGACACCCGTGAACAAGCCATTGAGCAACTAAAAAGTGTGCTCTCTCAAACTCGTTTAAATGGCATCAGCACCAATTTAGACTATGCACATAGCGTGATCTCTGATGAACGCTTTGCACAAATGCAAATCTGGACACGCTTGCTAGATGACTTTGACTACGTACCGAATGTGATTGAAGTACTCCAAGCTGGCACGCAAAGCTCAATTCAGGACTTTCCGGGACGTGTTGGCTATTGGGATATCGGTGTACCACCATCGGGTCCTATGGATGACTATGCTTTTCAATTGGCCAATCAAATTGTAGGGAATGATGCTAGCGCTGCAGGTTTCGAGTTCACCCTGCAAGGCCCAAGCCTCAAGTTCCACCAAGACAGTATGATTGCACTGACAGGTGCGCCATGCCCTGCGCAACTGGATGATAAGCCCGTGACCTTTTGGCAGCCGATTCACATTCGCGCAGGTCAAGTACTCCGCTTAGGACAAGTCGAATCTGGTTGCCGTAGCTATTTAGCCGTTCGTCATGGACTCGATGTCCCCCTATATTTGGGCAGTCGTTCGACTTTTGCTTTAGGTAACTTTGGCGGGCATGCAGGACGCGTGCTTCGTGCAGGTGACATTATCAAACTCGTCAACACAACCCATCCAAATAGCGATACACCTTTAGCCACGCAAGAACCACAGGCTCTATCTCCTGCACTCATTCCAAGCTATGGCAAAGAGTGGAAAATTGGGGTGCTGTATGGACCACATGGCGCACCTGACTTTTTTAAACCCGAATATATTGAAGAGTTTTTTGCCTCCGAATGGACCGTACACTTCAACTCCAATCGTTTAGGCATCCGACTGTCAGGGCCAACACCAAGTTGGGCACGTGAAAATGGAGGTGAAGCAGGACTCCACCCATCCAATGTCCATGACTGTGAATATGCCATTGGTGCAATTAACTTCACAGGTGACTTCCCTGTCATTTTAGCCAAAGATGGGCCAAGTCTGGGGGGCTTCGTTTGCCCTGTAACTATTGCCAAAGCTGAACTTTGGAAAGTGGGTCAACTTAAAGCCGATGATAAAATCAGCTTTTATCCTTTAACCGTTGAACAAGCCAATACCTTAGAACAACAACAAATTGAACGGATCGAAAATTTTGCTCATGCAGCCCTTAATTCTGAGCCACCAAGCAGTGACATTCCACCATCCGCAATTCTTGCCAGCTTAGAGGCAACTGATGTGTCTCCACGCACGGTATACCGCCAAGCGGGTGACAGCTATATTCTACTGGAGTACGGTGACAACGTTTTAGACTTGGCGCTACGCTTACGCGTTCATCAGCTCATGCAACTCATTCGCGCAGCCAATATTAAAGGCATATTGGAGCTGTCTCCCGGTGTACGTTCGCTGCAAATCAAATACGATGGACTCACGCTTCCACAGCATCAATTGATCGAATTTCTACTCAAGCTTGAACAGCAAATGGGAGATTTAAGCCAAATCAAGATTCCGTCACGGATCATTCATCTCCCAATGGCATTTGAAGACAGTGCAACTTTAGGTGCTGTTGAACGCTATCAAGAAAGTGTCTGTGCCAAAGCACCTTGGCTACCGAACAATGTCGATTTTATTCAACGTATCAATGGTTTAAACAGCCGAGAGCAAGTCAAAGAAATTATTTTCAATGCCCATTACCTCATTTTAGGCCTTGGTGATGTTTATCTCACTGCGCCCTGTGCAGTACCGATTGACCCACGCCACCGCCTATTAAGCTCGAAATACAACCCTGCACGTACTTTTACCGCTGAAGGTACTGTAGGCATTGGCGGCATGTATATGTGTATCTACGGTATGGACTCTCCGGGAGGTTACCAACTGGTCGGACGCACCCTACCCATCTGGAATAAGTTTAAAAAGAACAAACAGTTTGGCGACAAACAATGGTTTCTAAAATTCTTTGATCAAATCAAATACTTCCCCGTATCTGAGTCAGAGTTAGAGCAATGGCGTGCCGACTTTGAAAATGGTCAAGCACAAATTCAAATTGAAGACACTGAATTTGACTATGCAGCGTATTTACAACTGCTTGAAGATGAAAAAGACAGCATTGCCGAGTTTAAAGCACAGCAACAACACGCTTTTAGTGCTGAAGTGGGCTTATGGAAAGAAAGCGTTGATCATCAAGAACATCTGGTTGCAGAAGCACCTGATGAGACCGACTACAGTGCCTATGCAGCGCTACATGCTTCGATGACCGGTAATATTTGGAAAATATTAGTGGAACAAGGTCAGATTGTGAAAAAAGGGGAAACCATTGCTATTATTGAAGCCATGAAAATGGAATTACCGGTGTACGCTGCGGATGATGGTACTGTCAAAGCCATTATTTGTCGGGCTGGACAAACCGTTCATAGCGGAGAGCCTTTGGTTTATATGGAATAACGCATGCCGAATATGACACGTGCAGGTTCAAGTTCAGACAATTTGTCTGAACTTGTTTACCAGCAAATAAAAAACGATATTTTTGATTTCAAATTGATGCCTGGTGAACGTTTTACCGAATCCGAAATCGCCTTGAGCTATCAGGTCAGCCGCACGCCTGCACGGCAAGCACTATATCGACTGCAACAAGAAGGCTATGTAGAGGTAGCATTTCGTAGTGGCTGGACTGTCCGTCCGTTGAACTTGCAATACTACGATGAGCTGTATGAGCTACGCATCATGATTGAGCAGTATGCAATTCGAAAGTTATGCAGCAGTGCATCTCAGCCCTCGAAGGAAATGAAACACCTACACAAAATTTGGATGGTTGCACCTGAGCAGTATCTGTCAAGTTTAAAAGCCATGGCGAAAATTGATGAAGATTTTCACTGCGCATTGGTTCGCGCCATTGGCAATCAAGAAATGATCAAAATTCACCAAGAAGTCAGTGAAAAAATTCGCATTATTCGTCGCCTCGATTTTTCAAAAACAGATCGGATTGAAGCCACCTATGCGGAGCATCAAGCCATTTTGAATTATATAGCACAGCAACAGACGGAGCTTGCCGTTGAAAAGATCAGCGCTCACATTCAACAAAGTCGAGATGAGGTAAAAAAAATTACCTTAGGTATGCTCAGTCAGCATGCTGTTGTGAAAGCAAGTCGCTAAGCACTCGATCAACATTCCACTCTCAAATAAAAAAGGCGCTTCATGCGCCTTTTTTAGCCTTTTAATTTAAGCAGGAATACGCAGGACCTGGCCTGGGAAAATATCATCTGCATCTTTCAATAGCGGACGGTTGGCCTCAAAAATTTTATTGTACTGGTTGGCATCACCATAAAATGCTTTGGAAATTTTTGATAGATTATCGCCCGATTTAACTGTGTAGAACTTACTTTCAGGTTCAGGGCTAGCCACAGTGAGTTGATCATCGACTTGTGCCACATGGTCAATATTACCGACGGCTAAAACAATCTTTTCTTTATCGGCTTGAGTCTGAACTTGCCCTTTCACTGTCGCCAAATCCGTGGTGGAGTTATAGCTAACTGAAAGTCCCGTCACAGGTAAGCCCAATGCTTTGATATGACCCAATAACTTGTTGGCAATTTCTTGAGCAGATGGCTCTGCTGGTGTGCTTGGTGCAGCTTGAGGCTCGGCTGCTGCTGTATTTTTCTTACCAATGCCTTTAACAAAATCAAAAAGACCCATGTTTATGCTCCATCTTGTTATATCAGTGTTGTTATATTGAATGCTCAAAAATGAGACACCCTTTTTTATACCCAAAAAAGACAACAGATTTGGTAGCGAATAGTCCTCTTAAGGTAAAGCTTTGTAAGTTACCCCAGTAAATAGCAGATTTTAAAGATGAGTTAGGCGCTTTGCGTTTTTGAAAGGCATAAAAAAGCCACCCAAGTGGGTGGCTTTTCCATTCAGCAAAGCTGAAACAATATGTATTAACCTAGTTTCTTAGAAACGTAGTCAATCGCAGATTGTACAGTTGTGATTTCGTTAGAATCTTCATCTGGGATTGTGATGTCAAAGTCGTTTTCGAAAGACATAACAAGCTCAACAAGGTCTAAAGAGTCAGCACCTAAGTCATCCATGAAAGATGCTTCGTTTTTGATTTCTTCAGCCTTAAGACCAAGTTGTTCTGCAACTGCTTGCTTGATGCGTTGTTCGATATCGCTCACAGGAATTCTCCTCATTGCTTGTGGCGTTTTTAATGCCGTTAGTTTAATTGAATCTTTAAAATTTTGAAAGTTTATCCATCAGCCAATTAGCTCATGTATAGACCACCATTTACATGCATTACCGTACCAGTAATGTAATTTGCTTTGTCTGATGCCAAGAAGCTCACCGCATTTGCAATATCTTGTGGATCACCTAAACGGTTCAAGGCCACTTGATCGCTCATTTTTTTACGGATATCTTCGCTTAATTGCTCAGTCATTTCTGTTGCAATAAAACCAGGCGCCACTGAGTTTACAGTGATTTGACGGCTACCCATTTCTTTTGCAAGGCTACGGCTAAATGCTTCAATACCAGCTTTCGCTGCTGAATAGTTGGCCTGACCTGGGTTAGCAAAATGTGCAACCACAGAACTAATATTAATAATTCGCCCAAAACGCGCTTTGGTCATACCTTTTAAAACGCGTTTCGACAAACGGTAAACTGCTTTTAAATGGATATTTAAAATGTCATCCCAGTCATCTTCTGACATACGTAGTAACAAATTATCTTTGGTAATCCCAGCATTGTTCACCAAAACCAACACAGGGCCATAGTTTTGTTCAATGTCAGTGACAAGCGCATCAATGGCAGCACCATCACGAACATCAAGCACTTTACCTGCACCGTGTTCACCGAAGCTTACAGCAAGTTTTTCTGCACCTGGCTCAGATGTCGCAGTACCCACAACAAAATAACCGTCTTGAATAAGTTGCTGAGCGATGGCAGCACCAATCCCTCGACTTGCACCTGTCACGAGTGCAATTTTGCGTTCCTGTGTCATGCAATTTTTCCTTCAGCCACTAAAATGGCATTTAGTGCATCTTCCAAGCGTGATTTACTATCGAGTGGAAATGCTTTTTCAATATTAGGTAGACGTTTTGCCAAGTTTGCCAAAACATTGCCTGGACCACACTCTGCAACATATTGGATCCCTTGATCCTGAATAAACTGCATTGTTTTGGTCCACTGTACAGACTCATATAACTGAGCTGTAAGTGCTTGGCGGACTTGTGCTACATCTGTAGCAATTTCCGCGCCCACATTTTGTATTACAGGTATGCTAGGCAGCTCAATGGCAGTTTGTTCCAAAGCTTGCGCGAACTGTTCTGCAGCAGGCTTCATCAATGAACAATGCGATGGAACAGAAACTGGTAATGCAATCGCTTTGCCGCTGTTTTCTTTGGCTAAAGCCATGACTGCTTCAACTGCTGCTTTTTCACCAGCAATCACCACTTGACCCTGAGCATTGTAGTTAGCCGCTTCAACTGAACCTTCAGCTTGACTCGAAACTTGTTGGCATAAAGCAACAACTTGCGCATCATCTAAACCTAAGATTGCTGCCATTGCACCCTTACCTTGAGGTACAGCACTTTGCATTAACTTGCCACGCAAGTTTACCAGCTTGACTGCATCGCCTAAGCTTAGACTTCCTGCTGCAACCAACGCACTGTATTCACCAAGTGAGTGTCCCGCCAAATACTTTGGTGCAACACCACCAAGTTCTAACCATACACGCCACAAAGCAATGCTGGCAGTTAACAATACCGGTTGGGTAAATTCAGTTTGGTCTAAACCTTCACCAGATTGTGCAATGTGCCACAAATCGAATCCAACCGCTTTAGAGGCTTCTGCAAATGTTGCTTCAACACTGGCAAATTGTTCTGCCAATTCAGCCAACATGCCAACCTTTTGTGAACCCTGACCGGGAAATACAAAAGCTGTTTTTGTTGCCTGAGCGACTTGATCAAGTTGTTTCGCAGACATAAAAAAGTCCTTTCTTGTCTTTGCTCTCGTTTATGGAGCGAAAATTTAACACTTAATTTAGGTCGATGTAATTGCCAAATACAACAAAAACAGCAGCGATAAAAATTCGACAACAAAAAAAGGGAGCTTTACGCTCCCCTTTTTTCGACTAAGCTTTAAGCTTAATGCTTCGACAATTATTCAGCAGATGCTTTAGCGAATAATTGACGACCACGGTAGATACCATCTTTAGATACGTGGTGACGACGGTGAGTCTCGCCAGTAGCTTGGTCTACAGTTAATGCATTCTCGGTTAAAGCGTCATGTGAACGGCGCATGTCACGGCGAGAGCGACTTTTACGGTTTTGCTGAACGGCCATGATGGCTCCTTACAAATCGAAAAATATGGATCAGAACAAATTCAGTTGTCTTATACGGAAGAGTATAACACAAAAATTAGTTAAGTTTACCCTTCAAACTTGCCAAAACATCAAACGGATTATCCCGCTTTTCTTCAACAAGTTCTTCAACGGCAGGTTGGTGCTTATGTTCACAAGCGTCATGCTTAGCAGACAAAGGCATCAACAATAACAATTCATCTTCTATCAGAGACAGTAAATCAGCCGTCGCAGGCGCATCATAGCTACCTTTCGTCGTTGCTTCACTTTCACCTAAGACGATGAAATCAGCATCCTCATCCAAGCGCTCTATCAGTGACTCATCATCCACTAGAGCTAGATGAAAATCTGAAACGAGTTCAATGTTTACCGTGCCTAAACAGCGCTGGCATTCCATTGGAACGTTCGTTTCAACGTGACCATCTAGCCATACAATACGATGATACGCATCCATTGATAGCTTACAGTCTATGTTAATCAATTGATCATCAATTGATCCAACAGCTTCACGGGCTATACGAGCAAAGCGAGACAATGGCAGTGTTCCTGACCATGTAAAGCCTTGTTCGGCCCATTTAAACGGCTCAATCTGTGCCGGAAAGGTATTTGCTGACATAATTAAGGCGGCAATTCTACAAATTCATCAGTACTCTGTCAAAGATTAAGATACAATTTTGTACTTATTTAGACAGACCATTTGGGTAACTTAAGTCATGCATCTGTTGCAGCCGCAAACAGAAGTGAGTATTTCATCACTTGTGAGCACAATTTCAACTGTCGATTCTGACATTTCAAACCGCCAAGTGCAACTCTCGACGTGGGAGAATTTGTGTACAGAAGCAGAACAAGTTGATTGGCTCATCTTACACTTTAATCGTTGGTTTTCCCACCTGAATGTCAACTTGGTTAAAGGTGACTTTGAACCTGAATATTTTCCCGCGATTGACAGCACCCCTGCACGCATCCAATTTGCCCATGGTTTTTTTAATAGTGCCTTACATGAAATCAGCCATTGGAGCATTGCAGGAGATAAACGCCGTCTACTCCCAGACTTAGGCTACTGGTATGCACCCGATGGTCGTACGGCTGAGCAACAAGCTTTATTTGAACAGGTTGAAATTAAACCACAAGCCATTGAATGGTTATTTGCCACAGCTTTTGGTCGGAAGTTCCGTGTTTCCTTAGACAATCTGACTGGTGAAGGTGGTGACGGCAACCGCTTCAAAGACCATGTTTTCGCTCAAGTTCAGGCTTATTTTTCAGGCCAAGCTCAATTACCACGTGATGCAAAACACTTCATTGACTGTATTTGCCTATGTACTCGTGCTGGCAAAACATTACAGAGCGATGAATTTCAAAGAGAAATGCTCGACTAAATTTAGCACGATTCACATTTTGGCCATTGAACAGCACCGAGATAAAGCGCGATAATGTTGAAAAAACCATCAGGAGATAAAAACGATGCTTCATTTAAGAGTCCATCCTGATAACCCTCAAGCACGCTCAATCAGCCAAGCAGTAGAACGGATTCGCGCAGGCGATGTGGTGGTGTACCCGACCGATGCCGCTTATGCCATTGGCTGCCAGATTGGGAATAAAAATGCCATGGAGCGGATTGCTCAAATTCGCGGCCTTGGGGCCAAACATCAATATGCCATCATTTGCGCGGATCTGTCCGATATTGCCACTTATGCCAAAGTCGACAATGCTATGTATCGTTTACTGAAAAACAATACACCAGCCGTGACCACGTTCATTTTGCCTGCAACCAGTGAAGTGCCTAAACGCTTGATGCATCCGAAGAAAAAAACCATTGGTTTACGTATTCCAAGTAACCCAGTGTGCCAAATGTTACTCAAAGAGTTGGGTGAACCACTACTAACCAGTACCTTAATCCTGCCGAATCAGGAAGAACCACTGGATGATCCCTATGATATAGAAATGCAACTATCAAAACGAATTGATGTGTTTATCGACAGCGGGCTGGGTACCTTGAGCACCACCAGTATTGTCGACTTATCAGGTGATCACCCTGAAGTGATTCGCCGTGGGCTTGGCGATGTCAGCGCATTTGAGTGATGCGCTGCATTTATTCGCTAGGGAAACTGAATCTCACATTCTCAAGAGATCAACATGACCCTGTTTATGGTTTTGCTCAATCTCAACCAATTTCCCGAGCAACATAATTTATATGTGCAGCGTCCTTGGACGCTTGAGTCCGAGACTTTGGTGCAACGCCATAGCTCAATCAACTGCATTATGTGGGAAAAGAATCTGTACAACTATTTCCTACCGATCTCGACCATCCAACAATATTTCAAATACCTCGAACCCAAAAATCTCTGCCTACAAGACAGCTGTCAGCGCATCATTGAATTTGCGCTACAAGCACCTGAGTAAATCTTTTCTTTGGCGTCAACTGACATTAACTTGAGCTTCAGCTACTCTCTTCACTCTTTCAAACCATTTATAAAATTAAAGCGTTGTCCATCACTAATCTAATCTCAATAAATCTGTATCACCCATCTAACTATCTGCAGCAAATCGATTATTTTGCAAACCACAGGACTAGGCCCTAAGTGTGCCAAGTTGTCTCAAACCCACCCCATTTCTGCAAATTTAGCTACGACATCAGTGGATAAAAAGCATCACACAAATAAATACTCTATATTTATTTACAGCTTTTTTTGTTATTTGGTCGGTGAAATCATGTATTCACACCGCAATTTGTTTTACACTAAGCCCTATTAAAATTATGTATTTTTTAAATCACCTCTACTTTTTCTCCTAAGTACTGATTCGAAAAAACATAATCATGCCTTTGAAAATTCGCGTGGCCAATAACTGTAATGAATCAATCCGTCCATAATGCCATGGAAGATCTCCCACAAATCCGTGTTATGGATGAGTGGCATGACTCCATCCCTGAGGATTTATATATTCCTCCCGCTGCATTTGAAATTCTTTTAGAGCATTTTGAAGGACCACTCGACTTTCTGATTTACCTGATTCAAAAAAATGGCTTTGACTTATTACAGTTAGATATTGCCCCGATTGCAGCGCAATACCTGTCTTATATGGATGCCATGAAGTCGCTTAACATTGAGCTGACAGCAGACTATATGGTGATGGCCGCGCTCTTGGCTGATTTAAAGTCACGTTTGCTATTGCCAAAAGCACCCAATGCAATCCAAATTGAAAAAGACCCAAAACAAGAGCTGATTGACCGTTTAGAAACTTACCTACGAATTAAACAAGCGGCTGAACGCTTGGGGCAAATGCCTATATTAGAGCGAGACACCTTCTCAACCAATGTCAGCTTAGGCCAAACTCTAGATAATAATGACGGTCATGATGTGCAACAGCTACGTGATGCACTGTTCTGTGTATTTAACCGACCTGAGCCGATTACCCATCAAATTGCACAAGAACCAGTTTTACTTGAAGAGCGCATGGCTTTTATTGAAAGCAAAGTCGCTTCAGGTGAAGTTTTAGTTTTTGAATCTTTACTGCGTCCCATCCAAGGTCGTATGGGCATGGTCGTGACGTTTATGGCCATTTTAGAGCTAACCCGTCAGCAACGTATTCAAATTGTGAGTTCAGGTGTTGAAGCACCGCTTTCGATACAAGGAGTCAAAAAATAATGTTAGAACAAACCGCTCCTGTAACAAATGAAGATAACTTGCATGAAGTGTTGATGCAGTTAGAAGCGATTATTTTTGCCAGTGATGCGCCTGTTTCACTTGCACGATTGAAAGAATCGTTCCAAAATCAATATAGCAAACAAGATTTACGCCAGTTTTTACAACAACTTGCCATGTTACAACATGGTCGTTCGATTGAACTGATTGAAACTGCTCAAGGTTTTCGTTTTCAAGTTCGAGCAAAATACCGTCAAATCGTTGCACAAACGTGGCCAGAGCGACCAACTCGTCTCTCGCCATCGCTACTCGAAATGTTGGCCGTGGTTGCCTATCATCAACCCGTCACTCGAGCAGATATAGAACAAATTCGAGGAGTCTCAAATAACAGTCAACTGTTACGCACGTTATTTGATTGGAACTGGATTAAAGAATCTGGTTTTCGTGAACTCCCAGGAAGACCTGCGTTGTTAGTTACGACGCCCCAATTTTTAAATGCATTTGGCCTAAATTCTTTAGGTCAGTTGCCTCCCCTGCAGGATGCCAAGGAAGCTTTTATGGCGCTCGATGCGAATGCACCGAAGTCGTAAATAGGTGAACTGTTGATGATAATTTCTAAGGTTATGCTGTCATGAGTGAAAAGTTGCAAAAGGTACTCGCACGAGTTGGTTTGGGTTCTCGCCGTTATATGGAAGAAGTCATTGCCGCTGGTCGTGTGAGTGTCAACGGCCAAGTTGCCCAAGTAGGCGAACGTATTGAACCAGGTGATGAGCTTCGCATCGATGGTCGTAAAGTATCGTTCCAAATTGAAGATGAAATTCGTCGTCGTGTTCTGATTTACTATAAACCAGAGGGCGAAATTTGTTCACGCAATGACCCTGAGTCACGTCCAACGGTATTTGATCAATTACCTGCAATCGCGAATGATCGCTGGGTGATGGTGGGTCGTCTGGATATTAACTCAACAGGTCTACTATTGTTCACAAATGATGGCGAACTCGCGAATCGCTTGATGCACCCATCAAATGAAGTTGAACGTGAGTATGCTGTACGTGTTATGGGTGAAGTGACGCCTCAAATTAAGAACAACATGCTCAAAGGTGTGGTGTTAGATGATGGCCCAGCGAAATTTGAGTCATTCTCTGAAATTGGCGGTGAAGGGATTAACCGTTGGTATCAAGTGGTGGTAAAAGAAGGTCGTAACCGCGAAGTACGTCGTATTTTTGAATCGCAAGGTTTAAAAGTCAGCCGTCTACTCCGCACACGTTATGGCACGGTTATTTTACCACGCGAACTACGTACCGGTCGTTGGATGGAGTTGGACAAAAACGACATCGACAACTTAACCAAAGCGGTTGAGCTAAAGCCGCGCCAAGGCACTGGTTTATACGGCATGGCAAAACGTCGTACTGAACGTATGCAAGAAAAACCAATGGCTGCGCGTCGTGGTGGTTTCTTACGCCAACAGCGCCGTGACAATGAAGATGAAGGCCAACAACAAGCGAAGCCAGCTTTCAATCGTGAACGCCGTGAAAATCCAAATGGACATAGCCAACGTCGTCAGGACAATGCACAAACTGGTTATGGTCAACGTGAACCACGCCAAAACTCAGGCTATGCACAACGTGACAGCCGTCCAGAGAACTTTGGCAACAAAGGCACTTATGGTCAACGCGACACGCGTGATGAAAATGCGCCACGTAAACCTTTTGGAAATAAAGGCTTTAAAAAGTTTTAATTTTTAAAGTCAAAATTTGAGCCACTTTCGAGTGGCTCTTTTTATATGTGTTTACGCTGCAATAATCACTTTCTATTCTGTAACACGAACAAGCTGCAAGCTCCTCATAAAAAACGCCCAACCTATTGAGCGTTTTTATTCTCCCGCCAACAGCCACCACCCATTCATGACACACTTTGTGGAATAGCACTGAGTAAGCGTTTGGTATATTCGTGCTGCGGTGACTGGTACAAATCATCTGAATTGGCTATTTCCACCAAATCACCATGGTTCATCACCATGATTTGATCTGAAATATATTTCACCACTGATAAATCATGTGAAATAAAGATATAACTCAGTCCAAATTCATCCTGTAAATCTTGTAGCAAATTCAGTACTTGGGCTTGTACCGAAACATCCAATGCTGATACCGACTCATCACAAATCAAAACCTCAGGTTTTAAAGTTAGACAGCGGGCAATAGCAATACGTTGACGCTGTCCGCCTGAAAACTCATGTGGATAACGATAAAAAGCCTGTGCAGGTAAGCTCACGCGTTCCAACAAGTCCAAAGCCATCTGTTTGCGTTCAGTATCATCCGCCCCGATACGATGCACTTGCATCGGCTCCATTAAAATCTGCCCTACAGTAAAACGAGGATTGAGTGATGCATAGGGATTTTGGAAAATGATTTGAATCTTGCGTTGATACCGAGCAAACTCTTTTTCTGACATGGCCAAAATATCTTGACCTTCAAACAGCGCTTTTCCTCCTGTCGCCTCCTGTAAACGCATCAGCAATAATCCAATGGTGGTTTTCCCCGAACCAGACTCACCCACCAAGCCCAAAGTCTTGCCTTTTGCCAGTTGGAAACTCACGCCTTTGACCGCTTGAAACTCCTCTTTGCCGAATAATCCTTTACGACTATAAAATGACTTTTTAAGGTCACGTACATCTAAAATGATCTCTTCTTGGCCAGTTAAGCCGCGAGATCTTTGTTGAAGTGACTCGACATCGACAGTATGCGTTTCAATATAGTCATCGCCCTTTTGTTGCATAAAGTCACTGATCATGGGCAAACGCATGGGACGTTTAGATAGTTGCGGACGGCAATGCAACAACGCTTTGGTATAGACATCTTGAGGGCGTTCAAGCACATCTTTAACCCTGCCTTGTTCACGAATTTGACCCTGCCGCATTACGATAACCTGATCGGCAATTTCCCCGACCAAAGCCAAATCATGGGTAATAAACAGCATCGACATTTGATGCTTCTTCCGCAACGACTCCAGCAAATTTAAAATTTGCTTTTGAATGGTGACATCCAGCGCTGTCGTCGGTTCATCGGCAATCAATAGTTTGGGTTTACACGCAATTGCCATGGCAATCATAACACGCTGCTGCTGCCCACCCGACAATTGCCCCGGATATGCATCAATCTTGGTTTCAGGAGATGGAATCCCAACTTCTATCAAGAGTTCCAAAGCACGTACACGCGCCTGCTTACGGCTCATGCCCAAATGTAACTGCAAAATTTCTGCAATTTGTGAACCTACCGTAAACACAGGATTCAGTGATGACATCGGCTCTTGAAAAATCATGGCAATATCTTTGCCGCACTTTTTCCGCATTTCACGGCGCGGTAAGTCGAGTAGGTTTTTCCCCTCAAACAGAATTTTACTGTCCAAAGCAATTTGACTACTTTCAGGAGGCAATAGTCCCATGGTCGCTAGCGATGTGACCGACTTCCCACTGCCTGACTCCCCAACCAAGGCCACAGTTGTATTCACTGGAATACTAAAACTGATGCCTTTGACTGTTTCAATGTACTGCTTTTCTTCATTTTTAAAGCTGACACGCAAGTTTTCCACCTGAAGTAAGGCTGGCGCTGTCATATGATTGAGTTCAGACATTCTCATGCTCCTATTTCAGTTTCGGGTCTAATGCATCTCGCAGTGCATCGGTAAACATTGAAAATGCAGTGACCAGAACAGCCATCGCCACAGATGCAGCCGCTAACTGCCACCACTTGCCTAAAATCAATTCACTTTGCGCCTCATTCAACATGCTGCCCCATGACACCACACCGACAGGGACACCAAAACCTAGGAAGCTCAAAATCACTTCTGACTTAATAAAGGCCACCACTAAAATTGACATTTGAACCAGTGCAATATGACTGACATTGGGAAATATATGCACAAAGATACGTCGGCTATGACTCACTCCAATCGCTTTTGCCGCCAGCACATATTCCCGCGAAGTATGCTTCATATATTCGGCACGAATTAAACGATATACTCCCGTCCACCCCGTTAAACCCAAAATCAAAACAATGGATAAGACGCCTTTTTGTTGTAGTACTGCAGCAATCGCTAAAACCAAGAGCAGATAAGGAATCGAAGTAAAAATGTTATAAAACCAGTTCAAGACATCATCGATCCAGCCACCAAAGTAGCCCGAAATTGCACCTAGAACGGTACCAATCACGACAGCAAGAAAAGCTGCGACTAAGCCCACAATAATTGATGTTTCTGCGCCTTTAATGGTTTTCAGTAAAACACTTTGTCCCCATTTGTCGGCACCTAAAATCAGGCTTTGCTTGAGTTCCGCTTGCTGATCTAGTAAATGACCATCCAGCGCTTGGTCAATCGCTTTCATGTCTTCAGCTAAAGGATCAACAACCCCATAGTAATCAATAGCACCACCTACACCCTGTTCAGCAGCAATTTCTGCGTTGAGCTCACGAATCACATCTTTTAAAGGATCGACAGGGTTTTCAGGCACAGCCGCTTCGACTTTTTGTGTTTCACTTTGCGTAGCAGGTATCGCTGCTGCACCGATAAACGTAGGCGGTGCATAACTCACCGCGACTTCTTTATTCCAGTCTTTTGCAATCAATCCTGTGGATGACAAAATTAACAGCACCAAATAAAACAGTACGATTAGGAGGGAAAACATGGCGATTCGATCGCGCTTTAAACGGCGCATGGCGAGTTGCCATAGCCCTGTAGATGCTGTTGTAGGTTCAGCAGTATCTGGTTTTCTTTTAGTGAGAACACTGAGCATAATTCACCTACTTCAACTGTACACGTGGATCGACCCATTTATAAATCAAATCGGCAATCAAGTTGAAAAACATCGTTGCGAGAGCAACGTACACAGTAATGGCTTTAATCACAGGAAAATCACTACGCTCTACCGCAATAATCACTTCACGACCAATGCCCGGAATACCAAAGAAACGCTCAATCAAAAATGCACCAATCAGCAAAGCAGGCAAACTTGCCATCACGTCTGTAATAATTGGAATCGAGGCATTGCGTAGCACATGCACACCTAAAATGCGCCGTTCGCCAATTCCTTTGGCACGTGCAGTACGAACATAGTCTTGATTGACTTCATCCAAAACAAAACTACGATACAACCGTAAAGTCGGGGCAATACTGACCACCAACATGATCAGAATAGGTAATAAAGCATACTTAAACAGGTTTTCGCTAAAGCTATCACTCCAGCCTTGGACTGGAAACCAGCTCAGCTGATAGGCAAAGACATACTGAAAAACAATGATATACACCAAGATACTGATCGACATGCCAATCGTACACAGCATCATCACCATACGATCCGTTAAACTGCCGCGTACCGCTGCTACCGCCAAAGCCAACACAATAGAAATGATGGTTTGTAAGATCGTCAGTGGAATGAGCAAAGTCAGTGAAGGCCCGAGTCGTGTCGTGATGATTTGCGATACTGACTCTCCTGTACTCCAACTTAACCCATAATCAAAAGTCAAAATCTGCTTAATGAAAATCCACAGTTGCACATAATAGGGCTGATCGACCCCAAGCTGCTGTCGGATATTTTCAATCTGTTCAGGGTTCGACATTTTCCCTGCCAAAATATAGGCAGGGTCGCCACCGACCCAGTTAAACAAGAAGAAAATCAGCAACACCACCCCAAGCATGGTCGGGATCATTTGCCAAATTCGACGAATAATATATGCCAGCATAAAAATGCCCCTTATTTCACCCGTTGACCGGTAATTTCATCGAAAAAGGCTTTGTTATCAGGTTCACGACCCAAAAAGTCTTTGACCAATGCTTTGGCAGGTTTTTGACCACCTTGGGACAAAATGGTTTGACGATAGTGCTGTCCCACTTCAGGGTTATTTAAGTTATCACCAAAGGCTGAAAGCATGTCCAACGCCATCACTTCTGACCACATATAACCGTAATACCCGACTTGATAACCGCCCATGATGTGACCAAACTGCCCCGGAAACTCGGTGGTTGGAACATAACCCAAAGCCGTTTCCCCTTCCATTTTTTCCCAAACCTTTAAGGGCTGAACCTCTCGTGCATCACTGCCATGTAGCGCCATGTCATACTGCGCATACAACGTCTGACGAGCATAATGCAAACCACGCCCATAACTATGCACGGCATTGAGTTTGGCAATCAGCGCATCATCCACACGTGGGCAGTCAGGTTTGCAGTAGTCCGCCACCTTTGACAAAGTCTCTTTGCGTCGTGCCCATTCCTCATACATTTGTGACGGGGCTTCGACAAAGTCTCGTTCAACTGAAGTTCCTGACTGAGATGAAAAACGTGTGTTAGATAAAATGCCATGCAACGCATGACCAAACTCATGTACAAAAGTTTCTAACTCATCGCTATTTAAACCATTGCGGTTAAAGTTAGTGACCAGTGCTGAAATTGGTTTGCGCCCTGTTAGGCTACTTCCGCCATAAACACCCCACACAGCAGCATGTCCATATTTGCCTTTACGTGGAAATTTATCCATATATAAACCACCGAGCAGTTGCCCTGTTTTGGCATCGGTCACATCGTAATATTCCACTTCATCTTGCCAAACCTCGACTTTGGCAGGCTTAAACTTGATGCCATACAGGTTTTCAGAAATGGCAAATAGCCAGTCTTGAGAGGCTTGCGTTGGAAAATACTGACGTAGCTGTTCTTGGTCGACCTGATACTTGGCTTTGCGTAATTTTTCACTCCAATATGCTTCGCTCCAACGCTCAATACTAGCTTGCTCAACAGGAATATTTAAACTTCGCGCTTTAAACTCACGTAGAGTTTGGACTTCCTTTTTCTCTAGGGGTGCTACGGTAGCATGTACCTCTGCCAAGAATTTATTCACGGTTTCAGGGGTTTTCGCCATACGACTTTTCAGTACCCACTCGGCATAACTGGACTTACCAAACAGTTTGGCTAACTCATAACGTAAGTCCATGGCTTGCTTCAGCAGCGCCAGATTTTTCTCACCGCCACGTCGGGTAAATGCAATTTGATAACGCTTACGTGCATCATCGTTATCTGCCAACTCCATAAAAGGACGATAATCGGGATACTCAAAACCGAGTAAATAATTGCCTTTGTCATTTTTCTTTAAGCCGTCGATATAACTTTGTGGCAGGCCTTTTAGCTCATCAAGGCTAAATTCGAGTTTTTCAGGATTATCACGTACATTACGCGCATACTCTTGTTCAATTTTTGCCAGTTCATCAAAAATCGCTTTTAAGCGTGCTTGTTTATCCGCTGAAAGCTGTATCCCAGTTTTTTCAAAGCCCTCCAAAATATCTTCACGGAACTTGGCTTCAATCGGATCAGCAATTTTAATTTTCTTAATTTGTTGATATAGCTTTGGATTCTGATACACATCGGTTTGGAATTGGCTAATTTTAATTTCACAGTCTTCAGCCGCTTTACGCAGTGCTTCATCAGGGTCAACATTGCTATACAGACCAATCGGGCCGTAAAAATCTTCAAATGATGCAAAAATACGATCCCATTCAGCCAATATAGGCGCTGCCGCCGTTTCGTTTTTAAGGGGCTTATTTTCAAACGTTTTAAGTTGCTTTTTCACATCCGCAATTTTGGCATTACACATTGTAGGGATGTCTTTGGCTTGAAAGCTGGGTAATGTTTGGCGCGGTGCTGTTTCCGCCAAAGCCATCTGACTCATCCCTAGGCCCAACATGCACAATGCAGTGAATTTAAAATGTTGCTTTTTCATCATGACTCCAGTTTTGTTTAATTTCTATTTCTTCAAATCAATATCGATATACATCCACTCTGCGGGCAGTATGGGATGCTTTTTAAAACCAATCACACGCGGTTGTGCCAAGATATTACGGTAACGCGCACCAATCACCTGCACAGGCATATACACCTCTAGCAGACGCGACATTTTGGCGTAGATTGCATCGCGCTCTGGGCTCGGTATCATCTTTTGGGCTTGTTCATATAGGTGGTCATATTCAGGAATTTTGACGCAGCCATTGTTGGTGATCTTGATGTTCTTGCCATAAAACAGCTGCATAAAGTTATCTGCATCTGGGTAGTCTGCAATCCATGCTGATGCTTTAAACATGGTTTTACATTGTTTTTCTAATTTCAAAGCCTCAGCAAAAGGCATCGACTTGGTGGTCATTCTGATTTGGATACTGTCTAAAGTTTTCTTCCAAAACTCGGCCTGTTGTTGACTGCGTAAATTATTACCCGAAAGCGTCATCTCAATCACCAAAGGTTTCCCATTCGGCTGAGTACGCCAACCATCCGCAGCTACTTTATAGTGATAACGATCTAACAATAAATTTGCCGCTTTGACTGAGTAAGGAATACTGCTTCGATAATTGGGATCGTAGCCCACCACACCACTTGGAATCGGTGCTTGCAGTTTTTGCGAATCGCCTTTTTGTAAAATATTGATGTAGTTATCGGCTGAAAATGCCATCGCCATGGCACGGCGCAGGGCAATTTTATCTTTACTTAAGCCGCCGACTATTGGGTTTTGCATATTCCAATAATGATAGTCAATCGAAGGATCGGTGATCCGTGACAGCTGTACGCCTTTCTTGACCAATTCCGGTTTTAGTTTTCCATTTTGCAAGGCTTGAACCGTCAACTCACCATCTAAGGCAAACAAATCCACTTCATCTTTAATAAAAGACAACCAGCGTGATTGCCCCTCTTCCATTACCTGAATATCAATCTCGCCAATTTGCGGCATCTTTTTGCCTTGCATGGCTTTGACGATCTTTTGGTCCTCAGGCGTACTGGCTTTAAAGTTCCAAACAAAACTTCGGAAATCAGGATTGGCCTTTAAAATAATCCGCGAACCCGGCGTCCAACGACTGAGCATATATGGCCCCGTTCCTATTGGATGCCCCATCACAAAACCCGCTTTGTCACGATATTTTTCGATAACTTCCCGTGCAACCGCGCCTGCAGGCTGATGCGCAAGCAACATTGGAAAGTTCTGATCTGGGCTGGTCAGGCGAATAACCAAGGTATAACGGTCTGGTGTTTGCAAGCCCGCGACAGATTGGTCGTAATTGAATTTTCCCGTTTTCTTCGCCTGTTTCAGCAAAGCCTCCATCCCTAAGATTCGCCCATCAAATAACCAACTGTTGGGTGAATGCAAACTCGGATCCAGTAAACGCTTAAAGGTATACACATAATCAGCCGAAGTCAGCTCACGCTTTTTACCTTTAAACACTGGGTCTGCAGCAAAATAAATCCCCTTTTGCAAACGAATGGTATAGGTCAATCCATCCGGGCTCACCTCGGGTAAAGCCGCAGCTGTTCGTGGTACCAATTTCGCAGGTGAGGCCAAATAATCATAGGTAAACAACGTTTCAAAAATCGATCCATTAACATGGGCCGAGTACAAGTCATGCACGCCCGCAGGGTCAAAGCCTGTTTCAGCCACAGGAAAAACATAACGTAAAACTTTTTTCGGGTCGGCAGGGCTTTGTGCAAAACTGGAAACTGAACTACTCAGCAGAATGCTGCCTGCCAAAATCCCCAAACCCCATCGTTTCAATTTCTGATTTAGATCTCTCATTATTTTCTACATCTCAATTATTTTTTTATGGGCTGAATATCCAAATACTGCCAATTGGTGTTCATCATCGGATGTGCTTTAAAACCCTGAACTTGTGGATGTAACAACCAATTTCGAATACGACTGTTATGAATAATCCATGGATTATCGGCCTCAATTTGACGACTGAGTTTTTCATAAAATGGCAAACGCTGAGGAGGTGGTAAGGCCATAGCCTGCGTATAAAGTGCATCATAGGCTTTGGACTGGTAGCAACTGAGATTGCCCTGAGCCGAATTGGGCCCATACAGCAGTTGGGCAAAGTTTTCCCCTTCAGGATAGTCCGCAATCCAAGCCCCGCCCCAGATCATGTATTTACATTGCATCGCTGCTTTTAAATTGTCAGCAAAGTTACTCACCACAAAGTCAGCACGCAGACCAATCGCATCTAAATTTTTCTTCCACAGTTCAGATTGAATCACCGAACTGGAACTGTTTTCAGTCATAAACTTGAGCGTTAAAGGCTGACCATTCGGTAGTCGACGGTAACCATCTGCTCCCTTCTTATAACCGAAACGATCCAGTAATTTATTCGCCAAGAGTGGGTTATAGGCCACGCTACTCCGATAATTCGGATTAAAGCCTTGTACCCCCTCAGGCACCAACATCTCCGACTTCACCGCCTGCCCTTTATACAGTTGTTTAATGGCTTCTGCTTGGTTATAAGCCAGACTAATCGCACGTCTTAATGCAACTTTTTCAAGCCCAAAACCACCCACTGTAGGGTCTTGCATATTAAACATGGTATAGGTGATTTCAGCGTCTTTATTGGGAAAATGTTGAATGCCTTGCTTGACCAGTTCAGGTTTGAGTTGCTTACCATTTAAAGCCTGTGGTACCGCATTGGAAGTCAGTTTGTCAAAATCGAGTTGTCCCGATTTGAACGCGAGCCAGCGAGACTGTTCTTCTTCAATAATACTGACGCTGACTTTGCCGATTTGCGGCATTTTTTTGCCTTGCATCTCCTTGACCAGACGATTGTCCCAACTCGAACCTGTAGATTTAAAGTTCCATGTAAAACCACGATATTTCGGGTTGGCCACCAGTTCAATACGACTCCGCGGTACATATTTACTCAGTTGATAAGGCCCTGTCCCCACTGGATGCTGCGCAATTCGATCCCCATAAAACTCCACCACTTCCCGCGCTGTTCCACTAAATGTGGCATAGGCTAAGATATAGGGAAAGTTATAGTCAGGACGGGTCAATGTGATTTGTAGTGTGTATTTATCGAGGGCTTTTAAACCCGAAATCGCGGCATCATAATTAAACTGGCCTGTTTTCTTGGCTTGAGCAACAGCAGCATCGCCACCGACAATTTTGCCTTCAATAAATGAATAGGTCGGTGAGCGGTTTTTCGGGTCCATAATCCGCATCATGGAATAAATATAATCCTGCGCCACCAACTCTCGCGGCTTGCCTTTGAAGGCCGCATCATCGCTAAAATAAATATTGGGCTGAATTTTAAAGATATAGACTTTGCCCTCTTGTTCTATTTTTGGCATCGCCACTGCTGTATTTGGAACCAATTGAGCGGGGCGCGCCAAATAATCGTATTTTAAAAGTGGTTCAAAAATGGCTTGGGCAATACTACCACTATAAAAATTATAGGTTTTAACCGTATCAAAACCATCATCAGGCGCTTCATAAGCAATATTTAATACTTTGTTTGGATCTGCAGGCGACTTTGCATAGGCAGAAAAGCCAAAACCCATCGCAAGGGATAAAGCAGCAAGCTTCAGTTTTTTTGAATTCAAGTTCATACCTATACACATCTTTTTTTTAAGCAAGGTGATCTCATGCCATCCATGTTCAATGTCAGTGTTTTATTTTTCAGACAACACTGACAAAAACTTAAAACATAAACCCATGTTTTATAAATTAAATTTTAATTATCAAAATTTAAAAAACGGTCATAGGCAAATCTTCACCTCAGCAATAAAGCGAATATCATGCCACGCCTATTTTTTTATCATTCTAATTTAACATTTTGTAAGAAAAATATATGGATATTAATTAGTTATAAATGAGAGGCTCAACTCACATCGGAACATTTTGCCAATTAGTAGCTATTTTTAAACATTCAATTTAAATAAACTATTGCACAGATTTAATACACCAATGATTCAAATTCGAACATCACAAGAAATACAAAAAACCAAATAAAACATCACAAGCATTTATTTATTAAAGATAAATATTAAAATTTCAGTATAATTACAAATAAGATTTTGTATTAAAAATTCAAAAAATAACGACTCATTTTTGATCACTTATTATATGAATAATCTTTTTATGATTATTTTTTAATCGATTTATAAGTAATTTTTTGCCATTTTAATTTTTTAAATTCTAGAAAAATGAAAAAAAGTTACATAAATCCATACAAATAATAAAATAAAACAATATTTTCCAATAACTTAATTCACAGTCTTTTGTCTATCCCTGAAAGTTGGCATTTGCCTTGCACTCCATCAGCACAGCAATACCGCTAAATATAGAAAAAGAAGGGTTGAATTTACGATGCAAAAAAACAAACTTGTTCGATCTATGGGGACCCCAACCATCAGCAAATCACTACTTAAACTAAGTACCCTGACTTTAAGTATGATGTGTTTGTCTTTAGCTCATGCAGAAGAAACCGAAAGCTCAGTCTCAGCAGAACCAACTAAAAAAGTTGCTAAAGTGACTGTCACTGGCTCCTCTATCAAAGGAGTTGCAGCTCAAAGTTCTTCACCCATTACCGTCATTAAAGTTGAAGAGCTTGCGCAACAAGGCGTCACAACTGCCGAAGAAGCTTTAACCAAAATCAGTGCCAACCAAGCGGGTTACACAACCGCGCAAAACGTGGGGGCAAGTAATACCTCTGGTTCAACAGCTAACTTGCGTGGCCTAGGTCCAGACAAAACCTTAGTATTATTAAACGGCCGCCGTTTGGCTTATAGCCCTTTTAGTACCTCTGAAACCAACCTCAATACAATTCCTCTAGCAATGGTTGAACGAATTGAAGTCCTTCGAGATGGTGCATCCGCGGTATATGGCGCAGATGCCATTGCTGGGGTGATCAACTTCATCACAAAAAAACAATATGAAGGTTTCGGTATCAGCAGCGGTGTACTCAAACCCGAAGAAAAAGGGGGGGAAGAATACGATGTCTCTATCTTTGGTGGCTATGGCGACTTAGACGAACAAGGTTTTAACGTATATGGCGCAATCAGCTACCAAAAGTCTAAAGAAATTATGGCCAAAGACCGTAAAGTTAGCCGTCGTGGTGGGCTTTTACCTGAATTAGGGATCGATGCTGGCTCTGCGAATGGTTTTCCTGCTAACTTCTATGACCCAACCAGTGGTGTATTAGCCAATCCTTACGGTAATGCCAACTGTAATAACACTCCTAATGTCGTTGCGGAAGATGGTCTGTGTTTTTTAAACACTCAAGCCTTGATTGGTATTCAACCAGAAACAGAAGACTTATCGGCACTAGGGCGTGCAACGTTCAAACTCAGTGACCAATTCAACGCGATTGCTGAATATGTATATGCAAAAAATGAAGTCACTACCTCAATCGCACCCGATGTCTATAGCCGATCTGTGACACTTCCCAAAGGAAGCCAATACTATCCAGGTGAAAGTATCACTCCTGCTGTTCCCGGTTTAAGTGGTGATCCTTTACAACTCTACCTACGCTCACAAGCAGGTAACCGTGTTTCTAAGACAACCAATGAATCACATCGTATTTTTGCAGGGATTGAAGGTGAAGCATATGGCTGGAACATCGACAGCGGCGTGACCTATGCAAAAGGTAAAGCAAAGGACAGTTTCGTTAGTGGCTATTTAAATCGTAGTCAACTACAAGAAGGACTAGATAACGGTACCATTAACCCCTTTGGTCCTTCAGCGGATTCAAGTGTTTGGAGTTCATTAGAAGTCAGCGGTACGACCAATGATGCGACCTTAGACTCCACCACCTTTGACTTTACGATCAGCCGTCCAATTTTCACACTTCCTGCGGGTGATGTGGGCTTTGCCTTCGGTGGTAGCTTTACCACACAAGACTGGGAAGCAAAGGTAAACTCAGATCTTGTTCGACTTGTCCCAGGTAGTGGCATTGACCCTGACAAACCTATCAGTAAGGGTGACCGCGACATTACAGCCGTTTTCTCAGAGCTACAAATTCCGATTACCTCAACTTTAGAAGCGCAACTTGCAGCACGTTATGATGACTACAGTGACTTTGGCGACACCTTCAACCCGAAAGTGGGTTTACGCTGGGAACCTTTAAAGCAATTAATGTTCCGAAGTACTTACAGTACAGGTTTCCGTGCACCAAGCTTATATGAAATTAATGCACCGCAAAGCCAAACTTACACGGGGGCAAAATACGATGACCCTGTGCTCTGTCCAGGTGGCGTAGCAACTTCACCGCAATATCAAACAGAATGTAATACCCAGTTTAAGCGTATGCAAGGTGGTAACTCTGAGCTTCAGCCCGAAGAATCAACCACATTTACAGCAGGCTTTGTTTTTGAGCCCCTTAAGAACCTAGTCTTAGCAGTCGATTACTACAATATCGAAATTGAGAATCTTATTGGCTTAACGGGTGAAACCTCCATTTTCGAAGATCCAACCAAATATGCAGATCGCTTTGTGCGAGATGCAGATGGTCGTATCCAATACATCAATACCACTTTAATGAATACAGGTGGCATCAAAACAGAAGGGATCGACATTAGCTTAGACTACCTGACTCCTATGACATCAACAGGTCGGTTTGGCTTTGGAATTAATGGAACCTATGTCATCAAAAATGACTACCAAGAAGAAAAAGATGGAGACTGGGAGGGCTTAGTGGGCGTTTATGATGACCCTGCAGTACTGCGCTGGAAACATACCGCAAACATCAACTGGAGCTATGAAGACTGGAAATTGGTCTTTGAACAGCAATTTTTCCGAGGCTATCACGACCAAAATGCAACAGGTGAAGAAGGCTTTGATAATCACAAAGTCCCCGACTATACCCTCTACAACATTGCAGGCACCTATAAAGGTTTCAAAAACTTAACCCTAACGGGTGGCATCAAAAACCTATTTGATGAAGAACCTGCTGCATCGAATGTTCTCGATAACTTCCAATACGGCTATGACCCACGTTACAGCGACCCAACAGGACGTACTTTCTATGTAAGAGGTACATATACGTTCTAAGCGGATCTGAGCCACAGATTGAAGTATTCAATCTGTGGTGATGTTTATACATGCTCAACTTTAACCAGATATATATGGATTTTCCCAAGTGCAATCCAATGCTTTTAAAAAGTAGATTTGGCTTAAATTTTAGGAGTAACTATGGGCACTACATTTGAAGATTTAGAAAAAAACTCCGCCAAAAAACTCACAGGTATTGGCGTTGTGATTTTCTTACATGTTCTTGTTGGCTTGGTGCTAATGGCAGGTTTGGCAAAAGATATTGTTAAACCCTCAACCGAACCTGTGGAATTGGTCATTCTGCAAGATATCAAGCCACCTGAGCCTGAACCACCTAAAGAAGTTCCACCAGAGCCACCGAAAATGGTGGAAAAAGTAGCGCAGCAGCCTGACCCCAAACCTGTAGAAAAAGTAGTCCCAGTGCAAAAAACAGTTGCTACACCCGTCACTAAACCGACGATAAGCACGCCGACGCCAGTTGCATCATCGCCTTCTCCAAGCCCATCTCCAATTCCGTCACCGACTGCCGCTACTCCATCACCTGCACCCAAACCCACAGGTGTTACACGTGGAGTATCGGAAGGTGAAGCTGGATGCAAAGCACCAAGCTATCCACGCGAAGCAGAGATGAGTGGCATTTCTGGCACCGTACTGATTTCGGTCTTTGTCGATACCAATGGTAAGGCGCAAGAAGTCAAAGTGAAACGCTCAACAGGTGACCGTACTTTAGACCGAGCAGCAACGAAAGCGTATAGCTTGTGCACATTTAAACCTGCAATGAAAGATGGCGTAGCTCAAAGCGCTTGGTTCGACATCCCATACGAATTTGTTCTCGAATAATTGAAAAAGATCAGCCGACATTAGGAGTTACACAATGCAAAATTTAAAAAACTTTACCGCAGCAAGCCTACTTGGAATGAGCACATTACTTCCTCTACAAGCTGTTTTCGCAGAGGAAACCGCTGCGCCCACTACAACAATGACTACACCAGTCACTGCGACTGAGAAAGCAGCAACACCTGTTCCCCCACCCTTAGCTGAGAAAGCACCTTCTGCTTCAGAAAAAGTACATAACCCTTATGGCTTAGAAGCAATGTGGAAAGAAGGTGATCTGGTGTCTAAAGTGACGCTGTTTATTTTGGTGATTATGTCGATTGGGACATGGTACATCATCATCACCAAGTGCTTACAGCAAGGCAAAATTCGCAAACAAGGCCAAAATGCCGATAAAAACTTTTGGGAAGCAACCTCTCTCGATACTGCAACTGAAGGTTTAGATGATGCCAGTGTGTATCGCTTTATCGCTGAAAAAGGTATTAAGTCGACAAAAAACCATGGTGGAACATTATTAGAGCGTATTGACTTTAATACTTGGGTCACTATCTCGATTCAACGTGCTATCGACAAAATTCACAGTCATTTAAGTGGTGGGCTGGCTTTTCTAGCAACTGTAGGTTCAACCGCACCTTTCGTGGGTTTATTCGGTACCGTTTGGGGCATTTACCATGCTTTAACCGCGATTGGGGTATCGGGTCAAGCATCTATTGATAAGGTCGCAGGCCCTGTGGGTGAAGCCTTAATTATGACTGCAATTGGTTTAGCCGTGGCTGTTCCAGCAGTGCTTGGTTACAACTGGTTAACTCGTCGGAATAAAGCCGTGATGGAAGAAGTTCGTACCTTCGGTTCAGACCTGCATGCGGTGTTGTTAAGTGGTGAAATCAGCACCAACAATCCTGTTAACCGTGACATGAAATAAGAACATGAGGAATCAGCCATGGGAATGACGGTAAATTCAAATGACAGCGATGATGATGTAATCGGAACCATTAATACCACCCCACTGGTTGATATTATGTTGGTTTTACTGATTATTTTCCTCATTACAGTGCCTGTTGCGATTCATACCGTGCCAGTCAATTTGCCTGAAGAAAGGAATGTGCCTTATGAAACCAAACCTGAAAATATTCAACTTGCAGTCAATAAAAATGGCGATATTTTTTGGAATGAAAGTTACATTGCCGATAAAGCAACATTACTCTCTCGGTTACAGACAGAGGCACAAAAGAGACCTCAGCCCGATGTCCACATTCGTGGTGACCAACTTACGCCATACGATGCGATTGACCAAGTCATTACAACCACGCAGCAAGCGGGGATTGGCAAAATTGCCTTTGTCACCACACCGCCCTCTTCACCTTAATCAAAGAAGGATTCAGCTATGGGTATGAATGTTGGTTCCAATCAAGATGATGAAGATGTCATGCTCGATGTCAACATGACGCCTTTGATTGATGTCATGTTGGTATTGCTGATTATGTTCATTATCACGATTCCATTGCCAAACAACGCCATTAATATCAACCTCCCGAATGGCACACCACCACCAGTTCAGGAAAAACCACCTGAAATCGTGGAACTACGCTTAGATGCTCAAGGCAAAATGTTTTGGAATGAACAAGCTGTGGAGTCCAAACAAGCGCTCGAAGCCTTGTTTCAAACCGTTGCTCAAAAAGCAGATCAAGACCAAATTAAACTCAAAGCTGACCGCGCAACGGAATATAAATACATTGCGATGGTCATGGCCGCAGCCCAACGCCTTGATGTGAAAAAAATTGGAGTCGTGAGTAATCAATAAATAAAACCGTCAAAAAAACCGCTGACAACTTTTGCTGTTAGCGGTTTTTTTCTTTTTTAATGACTCTACGAATTACTTCAATACGGGGATGTCGATCCACAATGCTTGCGGAAAATGTGTCGCCAAATAAGCTTTTAAATAGGTCGCAGTATCTTTAGAAATGAGTTCATCTTGAGATTCATCATTTAGGTTATAGGCTAAAGCGTAAAGCTCTAAACCACGACTTTTCAGTGCTTCTAAACTTAAAATAGTATGGTTAATACTGCCCAAACGCCCCGAACTCACCAAAATTACAGGCAGTTGCTTGGTTGCAATATAGTCAATGCTAAGCAAATCTGTGGTTAAAGGCACCATCAAACCACCCGCACCTTCTAACAACACCACCTCATATTTTTCAGCCAGCTGCTGAGTAGCACGCTCGATTTTTGCAAAATCAATCTCACGACCATCAATTTTAGTCGCTAAATGTGGCGATGCAGGATAACTAAAAATTTCAGGCATGGTCAGCTTACTGTCATCTTCTGGAAACCAGCCCATACCCATAATTTTACGATGCTGTTCAATGTCTTCAGAAACATCAACATTGCCCGTTTGCACTAGCTTTTGGGTAATGGTTTTTTGGCCTTGTTCATTCCAAAGCTTGGCTAAGTAGCCCGTGGTATAGGTTTTCCCAATGCCTGTATCGATTCCACTGATAAAGTAAACTGATCCAGTCATGGCATTCTCCGTGCAATACAATAAATAGGGTGATAACTCAGGCGATAATGAATCTGTCCTGATGTATCGAGTTGTGAAAATTGTCGATAATCTTGATAAAAGCGTTCAAGCGAGTGCTTGGTCCAACGAAAGCTCGATGCAGTTGCCGTGACACCTGTGGCTTTTAAATGTTGCAGTACCTGTTTCGGTGTCGCAAAGTCTAAGTACTCAATTTGTTCAGACAAATGCAGAACTTCAAAGCCTTGGTTTTGCAATTTTTCCCGTAGTTGATCGAGGTTGACATAATCTAAACCTTGCCCCGTTAAAGTCTTAATCTCTTGTAAGTTCCGCTCGCCAAAGGTGGAAAAACAAAATAGACCTTGTGGAAGCAGACTGTCATTCGCTTTCTGAAAAACAGCATCAAGATTCGTCATCCACTGCAGTGCAGAGGTCGATACAATCAGTTCTAAATGAGCTGGAAAAACAAGCTGTTCAATATCGCCCAATAACCAGTCTATATTTGAATAACCCTGAAAGTGCTGCTGCACCTCAGCATATAAGTCATTCAGTAAATAGTGCTGAATTTGGAAATCGTTCAGCAGAAGATGGCTTAAATTGCCTGAACCACAACCAATTTCAAACACCCGCTCAAATTGCGTTTTAGCAGCATGACGTTGGATTAAATTAAAAAGCCGGCGTGCAATTTGTTTTTGCACAACCGCATGTTCACTGTAGCTTTGCCCTGCCTGAGCAAAGCGCAATGCGACTTGTGCTTTATCAATCTCTAAATTCTTCACGACTCACTCACAACAACTGAATCAACTGATCTAAATCAGTATGGCGAACTTGAGCGGTCAAGGAAATACGTAGTCTAGAACTATGCTGCGGCACAGTCGGTGGTCGTACAGGCATAATATAAAAACCTGCTTGTTGCAAAGCTTTCGCCTTCTCTACCGTTTTGCTCGAATCACCGATGATCACAGGGACAATTTGAGACGTTGATGGACAATCAAAACCTTTGGCCTGAACTGCTTGCTGTAAGGTCTGACTGATACTATGCAAATGCTGTCGTGCAGTCTTTAACCGCAAGACTTGTTGCAAGATAAAGTTGCTCCACGCCATGCATATCGGCGGTTGTGCCGTACTAAAAATCAATGGGCGCATAGTATTGATGAGATAGTCTCGAATCACAGGGTGACAAATCAGATAGCCACCGATTGAAGCCATAGCCTTACCCAAAGCACCAACCAAAAAGTCAATGTCATCAATCACTTGATATTGCTCGGCACAGCCCAAACCTTGCTCACCACGCACACCAATACCATGTGCTTCATCGACATAGAGCATGACTTTTTCAAACTGTTTTTTGATGCGAACCAATTCAGCCAAATCAGTTTCGTCACCATCCATACTAAAAATGGACTCCGTCACCACAATGATTCGCTCAAAAGTATCATCGGTATGATACTTCTGTAAAAGTTGAGTCAAATGTGCCAAGTCATTATGGCGATAACGTACCAGCTTCGCAGTCGATAAACGAATACCATCAATCATGCTGGCATGAATTAATTTATCAGCCAGAATTAGGGTTTTACTGTCCGCTAGCGCAGGTAAAATACCAATATTCATGTGATAGCCGCTGTTGAATACCAAAGCAGCACGACCATGAAAAGCCCGACTTAGGCTTGCTTCAAACTGTTCATATTCCGGAAAATTACCCGTCAATAAACGTGAAGAGGCTGAACTCATCCAGCGCTGTGTATTCGGTGTTTCATCGAAAAACTGTTCACGTAATTCGATATTTGCAGCCAATCCTAGATAGTCATTCGATGCCAAATTCAACATCTCATGATCATGGATTCGAATCATCCGCCCTTGCTGCACATTAGACGTAAACTGGCGCAAATTGCCTTGCTGTTTAAGTACATCCAGTTGTGCTGCAAAATGTTCTACATGCTTCATACAACAGGCTCCTGCATCTGCACCACCACTTCAACCAATTGCTCAAGTAAGGTCTTGAGTTCCTGTGAGGTAATCACATAAGGAGGCATCACATAAACCAGTTTTCCAAAGGGTCGCACCCAAATACCACGGCGGACAAACTCCTGTTGCAAGGTTTTCATATCCACATTAAACGTCAGCTCAACCACACCGATGGCACCCAATACACGAACTTCATGAACATATTCAAGTGACTGCAACGGGGTCAAAGCGGTATGAAGTTGTGTTTCAATGCGTTGAATATTGCTTTGCCAATCTTGTGAGATCAGGAGTTCTGTACTTTTCGCCGCCACCGCACACGCCAAGGGGTTGGCCATAAACGTTGGGCCGTGCATAAACACACCCGCTTCGCCTCGACTGATGATTTCAGCAATATGCTTTGTGGTTAAGGTTGCAGACAAGGTCATATAGCCGCCTGTTAAACCTTTACCCATACACATAATGTCTGGTTCGACCTGTGCATGCTCCCAAGCAAAAAGTTTCCCCGTACGCCCAAAACCCGTCGCAATTTCATCAAAAATCAGTAAAACGCTGTATTTTTCACAGAGCAATTTGGCCTGCCGTAAATACTCAGGATGATAAAAACGCATCCCTCCTGCACCCTGAACAATCGGCTCAATAATCAGCGCGGCGATACTTTCATGCTGTGTTGCTAAGGTGTTTTCAAGTTCACGGATATCATCCTGATTCCATGCTGCATCAAAGGCAACTTGCGGTGCAGGAACAAAAATACGATTGGGTAAACTTGAACCAAAAATTTGATGCATCCCTGTGACAGGATCACAGACCGACATCGCATTCCATGTATCACCGTGGTAGCCCGAACGCGGGGTGACAAAATTAGTTTTGTCTTGTTTCCCAAGCGAAGTCCAATACTGAACTGCCATTTTTAACGCCACTTCAACCGCAACAGAACCCGAGTCTGCATAGAAAATTTTATCTAAACTTGGTGGGGTGATTTGCAACAGTAATTTGCCCAGTTGAATGGCAGGATCATGGCTAAAACCACCAAACATAATATGCGACATGTTTTGCAGCTGATCTGTCACGGCCTGATTCAGTTCAGGGTGGTTATAGCCGTGTATGGTGCACCACCACGAAGACATCCCATCAATCAGCTGACGACCATCATCTAACTCAATGGTTGAACCAAAGGCTTTTTTAACTTTAAACGTGGGGAGCGGATTGGTCATCGAGGTATAAGGATGCCAAATATGTTCCCGATCAAATGCTAAGTCATCCAACTCACCATCCAATTTGGCATTGATCTCAGTCATCCTTAACTCCATATCGACTACAGTTACAGCAAAATTTCAATTTGATTGATCTTAAACCTGCGCGCATCAAAAAGAAATTGCGATATTCGCCACTCAGCGAATTGTTTAATCCATTTTTTGTAAATATTGGCAGATTTTGTCAGTTACTTCATCGGCATGAAAAACTGGAAGTCCATGTGAACCACTTAAAAGCACCGCATCTAAAAAATTTGCACCCAAAGCTTTTAAATTATCCAAGACTTTGTAGCTAACTAAAAAATCTTGTTTAGCCAGCAGGTGGAGTTGATGCCCCGTATAATTGTGTAAGATCTCAACCGTATTTAAATGCTCTAAACAATTGAGTCCCTGTTTTAACAGATCTAAAGACTGAGGCTGAATCAAACTTTGCAACTGCAAAAAATCTTGCTTGGTGGTTGCCGTCCCTTGGCATACCATAAATCCAAATTTCTTTAAGGTTGCAATCGCATCTGCTTCGAAGGATTGTTTAAAGCTTTTAAATGTCGCTGGACTCATCGCGGTTGGCCAGTTTTCATGCGCCACAAAGCACGGATTTGAAGCCAGAGTAATTAATACTTTTTGCTGTTGATACTGCTGTTCAACAGCATCGATCAATAAAGTCGCCAGTTGCCCCCCCAAAGACCAACCGATAATGATATCAAAATCTTTGGCTTGTTCAGCATGTTGCTGCAACGCCTGTGTATCCAATCCATTAAAAATATTGATCAGCTCAACCGAATGGCCTTTATGCTGCAAAGCATGAGACAAAGGTTGCAGTAACTTGGTCCCACCACCCCAGCCCGTGATGAGTAAAATACGTTGATTCAATGCAGACTCTAAAACTGTAAATTTCAAACAGTATAAAACCTCAGACTCCGTTGCAAAGCAAGCCCTTTGAATGAACAGTAAATTTAAATAAATAATTCAGATTTAGACACCAGAATCTCAGCACTTTAGTGCCTTAAAATTTGCTAAGATCAATGAAATACATTTCTGGACAGCCTACACAATGAAAATAATGCAAATGGCAACGATTAGCTTAATTTCGCTAGGTAGTTTCTGTGCCATCAGTAGCGCCACTTATGCAGCACCAGCTTTTTCAAGCGCTTCATCAGACCAAAAACAATGGGTAGGCAAGCCCGCACCGAGTTTTAAGTTACAAGATCAAAATGCCAAATGGCATGAGCTCAAACAATATCAAGGCAAATGGGTGGTGTTATATTTTTATCCGAAGGATGACTCGCCGGGCTGCACCCAAGAAGCCAATCAGTTTAAAGCACTCTACCCACAATTTAGCAAAAATAATGCGGTGGTCTTAGGCGTGAGTTTGGACGATGTACAGTCGCATCAAAAATTTTCTAAAAAGTTGGGACTGAATTTCCCTATTTTGGCTGATAACAATCATCAACTGGCAAATCAACTCGGCATCGTGCGGAACTTGGGCATCGCGAAAATTGCGAAACGTGAAACCTTTCTGATTGACCCACAAGGTACGGTGGTCTATCACTACAGCAGTGTGAATACCCAAACCCATGCAGGACAAGTATTAGCAGATATTCAAAAGTTCTCTAAAAAATAACCCATACAAAAAAGCCTTCGGACATTGATTCGAAGGCTTTTTGATTACTCAGTATGTAAATACACATGCCACCTTTACATAAAACTGGTAGCTGGCATCTCTTACATTTGAGACTGAATGTAGTTTTGCAGACCAATCAATTCAATTAAACGTAATTGTTTTTCTAACCAATAAGTATGGTCTTCTTCGGTATCTGACATTTGCTGACGTAACATATCACGGGTAATGTAATCACCCTTTTCTTCACACAATTTTACGCCTTGCGCTAATTTTTCACGTACATGATATTCAAGCTTTAAATCGGCTTTTAAGCATGAAACCACATCTTCACCAATTTCAACGTCATCACGTTGCATATTTGGTGTGCCTTCCAAAAACAAAACACGGCGAATAATCGCATCTGCATGTTGTGCTTCTTCTTGCATTTCATGATCAATACGTTCAAAGATTTTGCTCAAACCCCAATCTTCATACATACGTGAATGAATGAGATATTGATCGCGTGCAGCCAATTCTCCACCGATCAACATATTTAAGTAGTCTACGACTTCAGGATTGCCACGCATTTTCAAAATCTCCATTCTCTAATGCAACTATTATGGACACATTTAATTCACTTTGCAAAAGATAAATTATGTAAGTTTATGATTTTTATAAAATTAAAATGAGAAACATACGCATTTGCAGTATGAGTCATCAAAATAATAGTTATAAAAGAAGCCTTTGCAAAACTTTATCCTTTTTGCAAAGGCTTTTTAGGCTTGAACCGCCCTGTGCTTCATTTTGTAACCATTAAAAATGCTTCTTATTTCAACCTTGGAACGGTGCACAATCTTTCATTTTTTCTGAGCAACGGACCAAAGAGACCCCACTTCTGCGGACTGGACTCGGGCCTGAGCTTGGCGATAAAAACAGAAAAATAACCCAGCAAAAATAATAGCAAAGACGTCAACCCACCATAAAGAGGAAGAAGATGACCATAATCCAATCTCAGGTAAGAGCAATGCGATAGCAGAAGTCAAAGGCATGAGCAGTAAAACAATCACAATCGACAGCAATAACGTTGGTAATGCCCGTGCTCCACCCAGTACGAAGCTCAGCATTAAGCTGAAAATAAAAATCGCATAATAGATATACATAAACCATGCGTTGATGCTGTGTAGTTCAGGACTGAGTACATAGGCCCAGCGCCCGATCAACATACTCATAACAATGCCAAAGACCGCTCCCAAACATGCGCCTATGGTTAAGTTTGCGATGAATTGCACATCCTTACGCTGTGCAGGTGGTGCTAAATTTGGATTTTTTTGTCGCTTTACACGCGATTCAATCCATAGAATATTGCCTGAGTAAAATAAAAATGCTCCGCCCAGCCCCAAGGCCAAATACAACCACCGGGTAAAATCTCCGCCATAGTTACCAAAGTGCAAACTGAACATCGATCGAATCAATTGATCTAGACCAGAACTTTGGGTATTTAAATTGTCTGTACTATAGGGTGCAGGCTGGTAAGGATTGAAAAACATCACGTCGAAGTTATCTCCACGTAACATCTGATCTGGACTATATAAACTGACGCGTGCCGATGCCTTGGCGGGTTGGTCTAGATTGTTAAAGCTTACAGACGAGACCTCATAGCCCTGTGCTTGTTGCTGTACCTGTAAGAGTATTTTTTCAACATCCAGTTGAGGAACTGGATCTACAATCTGCACCGCAGCGGGACGTTCAAACAGTGGTTTACCTTTGGTGACCAACTGCCCCAAGCCATCATAAAAGAGATCATGAAATGCAAAAACAATTACCGTCACACTAATCAAAATATGAAACGGTAAACTGGTAATGCCAATCACATTATGCGCATCGAGCCAAAAGCGTTTTTTGTTCTTACCTTGCCGTATCGCAAAATAGTCTTTGACCAACGTCGGCAAGAGGATGATCAAACCTGTCATTAGCGCTAAAAAGTATAAGACGGATACCACACCCATCACATAAACACCGAGTGTATGGTGCCCAAGCATCCCTGGAATGCCTGCCGTTTCGTGCAGTTGTTCAATCAACCAACCCAGTTTAGATAAGTTTTCTTGTTCAACCTGTAAAGTGCCATCTGGTTTCAGTGTCGCCAACATCGCGCTTTGATCGGTATCAAAGGCATGATCATCATGTGCTTGACTTTGCGCAGGTTGCCACTGAATCGGGGCATAATGAAACTCTTTGGAGTTTAAATTGATCTGGAAACTTTTTTGCGCTTCAGGATACTGCTGCTGTACCTGTGACACCAAATCGTTGTACTGATGGAGTTCAACCGTATTTAGACTTTGTTGCGGCGGCGTTGCCCACTTACTCAAATCATGCTGAAACATACTCAGCCCACCTGCAAAAAAGCAAATGAACAAGAGAATGCCTGCACAAATCCCCACCCATGTATGTAACTCTTTGGCCAGTCGGAGAATATCTGTACGTACCTTCATGCCCTATTCTCCTCTGAGCCAAAATATGAGTGTGTAAGCCACAACATTGAAAAACAGATAAATCACAATGGACTGCCATCCGCGTGGAATAAAATAGGCCACGAAAAAGAGTGGTAGCCAAATCCAAGGAATCGACCACATACCTAACTGTGGAGCAAGACTACGATACTCAGATTGCAGTCCCCACATTGTGATTAATGCAGCTAAAGCGAAAGCTAGGCTGAGTCCAAGAACTGCTCCTGCAAAGCTTTTCGTCCACCAGTCAGGTTGTATCTTTTGATCACGTAGTAACCTCATGCGTCAAAGCCCCATGTAATAAAGGAAGAAATGGTAGTGCTGACCACAACACCAATGGCATCAGTAACCACATCAACACCGCCACCAGTTTTGGTAATACCGCCAGTAAAAGAGTCAATGCCAAAACAAAACCAATCCACCCGACCCAACGATACTTTTTCGCCACAGTCTGTTTAAGAACCGTTTGGTTAGGATGGGTCAAATACAGCAGCACACAACCACCACAGCACAGGAGTAAACCGAGAAATTTCATCATTGCGTTCAACTTAAATGAGGCAGCATTCAGACATAAAAAAGCCCACTGCATCGCAATGGGCTGTTCAGTAAAATTAGAAATCGAAAGTGACGCCAAGTTTATAGGTACGTGCACCACCAACCGTTGCATAGTAAGAATTGAACACACCTTCCCAATATTTTTTATTTGTCACGTTATCTACATTGGCTAAGAAAGTCGTGTTTACACCACCCAGTTTTGTTTTATAGCGCGCACCAACATCGAGAATAGTATAGTCAGGAAGTTTATAGGTATTCAAACTATCTAAATATTGTTCACTAACATAGTTAGCCCGAGCATTAACATTTAAACCATCTATCACAGGTACGGCATAATCCAAGCCTAATGAGGCAGTAAAGTCGGGCACACCATAAATCGTATTGCCTGAAATATCAGTGGTGCTTGTAGAACCTTTTGTATATTCAGCATCAATATAAGCCATGCTTCCCAGTAGACTTAAGTCCTCAGTCACATTCCCTGAGAAGGACCATTCAATACCACGTGATCGACTTTCCCCACCATCTTCAGTGATCTGTGTATTACCATTAACCGCTGTCGCCAAAGCTGTTGTGATCAGAGTCGGTTTTTCAATTTGATAAAGTGCCAAGCTATTTAACCAAGAACCAGCTTGATACTTTGTCCCCACTTCATATTGCTTCGTTTCGTAAGGCTTAAATAGTTTTCCTTCATTCACATCCGCGGTAGAAGTTACTGAGTCTGCTTTTGATAAACCTTCAACATAACTTGCATAAAAAGATAAATTTTCTCCAAACGGTTTGATTACGATGCCTAAACTTGGTGAAAGCTTATTTTCATCGTATTTCACATCTGTAGTGAGACTTTCCAACTGCATATCTTGATAACGAGCACCCAAAATCAACTGAAATTTGTCATCCAACATTGAAATTTGATCCGTCAAGGTATAACTCATGAATTTATCATCTTCATAAGGTACAACTGTTGGATAGGTCGTTGGCATTGTCCCGTTCGAGTTAGGATTATAAAGATTCGTTGTAAATGATGAACTGGTCGCACGAGAGTGTTGATCGTATTCGCGATGCACATAATCTGCACGTAACCCAAGGGTATGTTTAATGGCGCCTGTATTGAATTTAGTTTCAATACCCGTATTACCACTTAGGTTATTTTCTTTAGATGCGACTCGATAGTACTGCGAAGTTGCATCACCTGCACTGTTCTGCAAGATCATACGCGTACCAAAAATATGACCCGAATAACCTTTTTCAACATAACCTACACCTGCAAAAACTTTGGTATCAGGGGTGAATTTATATTCTCCATTTAAGCCCGCATAACGGCTATAGGTTTCCCCATGAATTTGATCAAAGTAATTACTATCCCCCTTTGGTGCAGCAACTACGCCTGTTTTTTGCATAGAGACCATTGCAGGTGAACCATTATCACGGTTTTCACGAATGGCATAAGCATCAAAGTTTAGTTTTAATTTATCGGTCGTATAGTCCGCTGCAATCGAACCCAGTGCTAAACGGTCATCCATACCTTCAATAAGATGCTCACCGTCTCCATATGTGCCGTTTACACGAACTCCAAATTGGTTTTGGTCACCAAAACGACGAGAAACATCTACATTGGTTTTATAATAACTCTCATCTTCTAATGACGTCGAAATACGTGTTAGATCTTGATCGGCACGTTTAGAATTCGCAATCACTACTCCGCCAACGCTTCCTGCTGGTGCCATACCTGCAACCAAAGCATTCGGTCCTTTCAATACTGTTACCGATTCTAGTAAATCTGTTGGTATACGTCCCATAGGAGCTACAGCGTATAACCCGTTGTAAGCCATATCGTCATAGCCGACACTAAAACCACGAATTTGGAAGTTTTCGTTTAAATGACCTTGATTGGTCGTCGCACGAATACTGGCATCATTTTCTAAAACTTCCCCCACTGTAGATGCTTGTTGATCACGAATCAGTTGCTCTGTATAAGTAGAAACCGTAAATGGCGTATCAATCGTTGACTTATTCCCTAAAGCACCCAAGTCAGCTGCCTTCGCCAATTTACCATCGGCATAGCCTTGTTGTGATTGCGCTTCTGATTTTAAGGCAGGTAAAACTGAAACCTCCTCTGCAAAAGCAAGCTGTAAACAGCCTCCACCCATCATCAAAAGCCCAACAGAGCTTGCAAGAATTTTCTTAGAGAAGGATTTCATTTTAAACAACGCTTATTTTTAATGAGAATCATTATTATATGTAAAATAATTATCATTATTTATTGTATTTTATCATTTGACTTATCTATATGATCTAAAATACAAATTTAAGATTACTGCTAAAAAATACGTTTTACTCGCTCAATTTCAATACAGTTTGGTGCAGTATTATAAAATGACGCATAAGTCAGACACCTGTTCACCCCATAGGCAAAGACTTTCATGGCATTCACGTTTACACTAAGCCAATACTTAAAACAACAATGGGTAATCTATGACAAACTTAGCAACACAAGCACCGGTACTGGTTACAGGTGCATCGGGTTATATTGCCAGTTGGGTGATTCAAAAATTATTAACCCAAGGGTATACCGTTCATGCCACTGTACGTGACTTGAACAAAACCCAAAGCTTCGCGCATTTATCTAAAATTGCAGACAGCAGTGCTGGAACACTGAAACTCTTTAAAGCCAATTTGCTCGAGCCCAATTCCTTTAAAGAAGCGATGCAAGGCTGTGAAATTGTCTTTCATATGGCCTCTCCTTTCGTCGTTACTAACTATAAGGATGCGGTGAAAGACATCATTGAACCTGCTGTTTTGGGTACAGAAAATGTCTTAAACACCGTAAATGAAACCGAGTCCGTTAAACGCGTCATTGTCACTTCGAGTATTGCGTCGACCTATGGCGATGCCATTGATATTTTAAAAACAGACCATAATTCTTTCGATGAAAGTCACTGGAACACCAGCAGTTCTGAGACCCATCAGCCGTATCCATATTCTAAAGTGATGGCTGAGCGTAAAGCTTGGGAAATGGCTGAGGCACAAGATCGTTGGCAGTTGGTATGCATTAACCCTGCGTTGGTCTTTGGTCGTTCATTGACACCAAATACACAGTCAGGCTCAATTGAGGTCTTACAACAGTTTACCAATGGTTTGACTTTAGCGGGTGTCCCACCTATGTGGAATGGTGTGGTCGATGTTCAAGATGTTGCTGAAGCGCACTTACAAGCAGCATTCAACCCAGAAGCAACAGGTCGTTACATTGTAAGTGGTGGAACTTTAAGTCTGCTTGAAATCGGTCAATTGCTTAAAGCACATTTTGGTTGGAAGTTTCCATTTCCACGAAATGAACTTCCCAAAGCAGCTTTTAAGGTGATTGGCCCATTCATTGGTTTTAGCCGCGAGTTTGTTGAATTGAATATGGGTTATCCGATTTATTTTGATGCGAACAAGAGCCAAAAAGAATTGGGTTTAGAGTATCGAGATGTCAAAGAAAGCTTGGTTGAGCACTTTCAACAATTGCTCGATGACGGTGTCATTAAGCAATATATTCCTTAAAAATAAATAAAAAGCATAGTACTAGTCAATTTCATAACTGACGAGCATTATGCTTTTTCTAAATTTATGAAGGTATGGGATACACGAAATGTCATCAGCAACTGTTCGAGACAACACTACATTAGAAAAAAATTGTTTCTGCGACAATTTTATTCATTGATGGCAATGAACGAGTTTTGCTGATGACTAATGCCTTTGGTTACTTTGGGCTAATCCAAAGTAACATACGAACTTCAAGCATTTGATGCGAATACGTAAGACTCCGCTGTGAACCCCTCATCATTAAAAGTCGTTTTAGTCGTGCTTTAACTGAACGCAATTATCTGAACAGTATCTTTTTGATCCAAATCAAAAATCTAAGCCTCTAACTGGCCATAATCTTTCATCAGTTGAATAAACTCAGCTTCATTAATCACAGCAATCCCAAGCTTCTCTGCTTTATCCAGCTTTGAACCTGCTTTTTCACCTGCAACAACACACTTGGTCTTACTCGACACACTACCACTGACACGTGCGCCCAGTGCTTGTAGGAGCTGTGTTGCTTCATCACGCCCCATCGTACTGAGTGTACCCGTCACGACCCAACTTTCTCCATTTAGAGGCTGGCGACTTGGTGCCACAGGCGCGTCCCAGTGAATACCTGCCGCCAATAATCGGTCTAAAACTTCAAGATTATGCGGCGCTTGGAAAAAGTCGACAATCCACTCCGCCGTGATATCCCCTACATCTGGGGTTTTCTTTAAAGCTTCAATGTCTGCGACACGTAGCGCATCTAAAGTTTGGAAAGTATTGGCCAACATACGTGCTGTGGTTTCACCCACCCCACGAATCCCCAGTGCATAAATAAATGCAGCCAAAGTGGTTTTCTTGCTATTTTCAATCGAATCAATCAAGTTCTGAACGGACTTCTCACCCATTTTTTCAATGGTTAATAGCTTTTCTCGGTGCTCGTGTAGGTGATAAATATCAGCCACATCTTTAAGCAGATCAAGATGTAACAGTGATTCGACCCAACGATCTCCCAAACCTTCAATATCAAGAGCTTTACGTGACACGAAGTGGCGAATTGCCTCAATACGCTGTGCGGCACAATACAAACCACCTGAGCAACGTGCTAAAGCTTCACCTTCGGGCATCACCACTGGCGATTCACACACGGGACATTGGCTCGGGAGTTCAACTTCAATGGCATCGACAGGACGGAACTCAGGCCATACTTTTTCCACTTTGGGAATCACATCACCACTACGGTAAACACTGACAGTATCGCCAATTCGCACATCTAGGCGGTGGATTTCTCCAATATTATGCAAGGTCACATTTGAAACGGTCACGCCGCCGACAGCGACAGGATTCAACCGCGCTACAGGGGTCAATGTACCTGTACGTCCCACTTGCCAGTCAATATTTTCAACCGTGGTGAGCGCAGCCACCGCAGGGAATTTATAAGCCGTTGCCCAACGCGGTTCTCGGCTTAAAAAGCCGAGCTGTTGCTGTTGTTTGAGGCTGTTGACCTTAATCACCATGCCGTCAATTTCCACACTCAATTGTGGTCGTTCCGCATTGATTTGCTCATAAACAGCTTGGACTTCTTGAATACTATCGCAGACAAAATGACGCTCACCAACTGCAAAACCAAACTGTTGCAACCACTCTAGACTTTCCGACATGGTGCTTTGACCATGATTTGGTTCACACTGCGCAATACCATAAGCATAAAATGCAAGTGGACGCGAAGCCGCAATATTCGGGTCTAACTGACGTAGACTGCCAGCCGCGGCATTACGTGGGTTGGCAAAAGTCTTCTCACCTTTGGCTTCATTTTCTGCATTGAGCTTTTCAAATCCTGCTTTAGGCATCAAAACTTCGCCACGAACTTCCAGTAGCGTAGGTACTTCGCCCTGATTTGTGGTCAACACCTTCGGCAAGTTACGAATGGTTTTGACGTTTTGGGTAATGTCTTCCCCTGTCTCACCATCACCACGCGTCACTCCACGAACCAGCACACCCTGTTCATACCACAGTGAAATCGCAAGACCATCAAACTTCAGTTCGACATCATATTGAATCGTTTGATTCGGCAAACGTTCTTCTGCACGGCGTGCAAAGGCAAAAAGTTCTTCTTGATTAAACACATTGCCTAAAGACAGCATCGGTACCACATGGGTCACGCTCGTAAACTTCGCCAAAGGTTTAGCACCGACTTTATTGATCGGGCTATCTGGCTGAATACACTCAGGGTATTGTTCTTCTAAAGCTTTCAACTGATGAAAAAGCTGATCATATTCACTGTCTAAAATAGTCGGCTGATCCATCACATAATAAGCATGATTATGCTGTGCCAAAATTTGGATCAGTTGACGCATTTGCGCAACGACAGTCGAAGTTTGAGTCATAATTTCACCATAAAAAAGGGCGGTCTTTGTTCCGCCCTAAAAATTGTATTTCTACTGTCTATTATAGAAATCGTTACCACTGCTTTCAATCAGATTAAGCGTCGATTGCTTGTCCAGCACGGTAATCAATCGCCAAATGGCGCCAATGCTCTCGCAGTTGTGGCGTGAACTCTTGGTTGTTTTGGTCATAAACCGTTCCATCGATTTCACGAGCAATCAAACGTGAAATACTGTCCATGGTGTCGAAGGCATTTTGCACGTCACGGTGTGGTAAGGCCAAGAAAAATGCCAAGCCTTTAATTGGATCGGTCGACAGATTTTCCAAGTCAAAACCATCCATGCCTGTATCAGTAATTTGCAACACAGAGAACAGCAATTTGGTTCCATCTTCGTTATAACGATGGAAACAAGACATTTCGCCAAAACGTAAACCATACTTCATTAAAACTTTTAAGGTTTTCTCACCAGACAACGCGCGACGTTCAGGATAAACATTCAGGGCAATAAACGACTCTGCTGTGGCTAAGGCACTTTCATCATCGACAATTTTTTGCTCATACAAATGTGCATCTAAAATGCTGCTTTCATCGTCAAACTCTGAAATTTCGGCTTTTTCGACATTGGCATTTAAACTAAATTCAGCTTTATCCGCTTTTGCTTGGTCATCGACAAGCGAGGAGCTTGCGCTTTCAGTCGTTAATTCCGTTGCATCTGCTACTGCATTTTCAGGAGCGACTGAGTCTACTGCTTTATTTTCTACCTCAGCTGATGCATCCAAACTTGGTTCAGTACTGCTGCTTTCGAGCACACTGTCTGCATCCAAAGCTTTCGGTTCGGCTTTTTCAGGCAGTGTCTCTTCTACAGAGCTTTCGTTTAAAGTCGGCTCTTTACGTTCAGCCTCTTCAACTGATGCCGTTTGCAGTTGGTCACGTACGTGACGCGGGATAATCGGTTTTTGACTGTCAGCATCGATATGCAATGCGGACTCAAGTGAAGGCGCTGCATCTGCCGGCTTTCGAAAAATCATTCGAACCCCAAACAGCATAATGATCACTGCTATGACGATACCAATAATTGTTGTGTATTCCATCTTATTAGGCCTCCGCGACTAAACCGTATTCTTTTGCCTGTTCTAAATTTACAGTCACTAACTTTGATGTTCCCGGTTCAGGCATCGTAACACCTAACAAGTCGGTCGCCATCGTCATTGCGAGTTTATTATGGGTAATGTAAATGAATTGCACCTGTTCAGAAAGCTCTTTTACAAGATTACAAAATCTTCCCACGTTCGCATCATCCAAAGGCGCATCAACTTCATCCAAAACACAAAATGGCGATGGATTGAGACGGAAAATTGCAAACACCAAGGCCAATGCGGTCAGGGCTTTTTCTCCCCCTGAAAGTAGCGCCAAAGAGCTATTGCGTTTGCCTGGCGGACGGGCCATGAGTTTAACCCCAGACTGCCAGTCATCTTCTAAAGTCAGACTCGCTTCACCGCCATTGAAAACTTTCGGGAACAGATCTTGTAGTTCGGTATTGACCCGATCAAAAGTGCTCATGAACAATTTACGGGTTTCTTGGTCAATACTTTTCATTGCAGCACGCAACTGCTCAACGGTATTTTCCAAATCTTGAATTTGATGGCTCAACTCTTCAAAACGTTTAGACACGTCTTCATATTCTTCTGAAGCCGCCAAATTCACTGCACCCAATTTCTCAAACTGCTGCTGCGCTTTTTCCAAAATCTGTTGATGGCTGCTGATCTCAATGTTCAAACCCTCAATAGCTTCAACATTCATCTCTTTCAGCTGTTCAGAATAATGTTGTAAGTCTGACTTTGCAGCTTGCCACGCTAACCGTTTTTCTTCTAACTGAGTTCTCAGCTTTTCATCTTGTTGCTGATGCTGATGACGTTGTTCGGTTAAACTCTGCTGACGCTCTTGTACCGCATTCAGCTCAACTTGCCATTCAGACCATGTTTTTTGTAGCTTTTCAGTGATCTGTGCTTGTTCACTAAACTGGCTTTCTAAGGCGGGTAACTCAAGTTGTACAGGGTCAATAAACTTTTTGGCCTGCTCCATTTGTGACAATATTTGCTGATACTGTGCTTTTAAGAAAGTACTGTCTTTTTCTAACAGTTCAATCTGCTGTGTAGTTTGTACCGCCTGACGACGTACCATTTCAAGCGCTTGCCAAACCTGCTGTGCCTGCTGCTGGCTGTCATCCAGTTGCTCAGTCAAAGACTCCACTTGGAACTGCATGGTTTTGTAGTTAGGCAAGTTTTGTTCTAGCTTAATAGTCAATGCATGCAGATCAATCTCCAAATCATCTTTTTGCATGGCATCTTCTTCGAGTTGACTGTCTAACTGTACCAGTTGATTGGCCAATTGTTGTTTTTGCACTTCAAAGGCTTGGTTGGTACTTTGTACTTTGGCGATATTCAAGTCAATCTGCTGGGTTGCCTGAACTTCTTTTTTCAATAGCTGTTGATCCGCTTTTAACTGCTCATCTACTGCTTGAACTTGAGTACGAAGTTCTGTGGTTTTCGTTTCAAGCTGAGTCAGAAGTCCTGTTTTTTCAGCAAGACTCTGTTCAATTTCATCTAAACGAATTCGATGACTGAGCGCCCCCTGTCCAGCTTGGCTCGCTTCGTCATAATCCAGACCAATCACCCAGTCCACGCCAACATGATAACCGTCTAAACTTAGAAGAGACTGACCATCTTTCAATTGCTTTTGCAAAGCGAGGGCTTGTTTTAAGTTGGTGGTCACTCCCACCTGTTGCCACAAAGAGGATTGTGGCGATTCAATCCAACTGGCTAGGCTATCGCAACCTGCAATTTCGATCAGCTCAACATGCGGCTGAGGCGTTAACTGACGTGCAACGGCATCGGTGAATGCATCGCTGTTGTCCAAACAATGCGCTGAAAGCCATTTGGCTAAGAATTTTTCGACCAGCGCGGCATGGGTTTTAGCCGCATCTTTAAGCTGCAGCACATGCATCAACTGTGGATGATCACTATTTTTTAAGGCACTGACTTTGACCAGAAGCTGTTTGAGGTGCTTCTGTTCGGCACTCAAAACCTGTATATCTGCTTTATGTTCATTCAGCTCAGTTTGAGCAGCTTGGTGTTGGATACGCAAATCATCCAGCTGCAACTGTACCTCAATGATACTTTGCTCACGTTGTAACTGCTGTGCCTCGGCGTTTTGCTTGGCATGTAACAGTTGATCAATCGCATCCAACTGGCTTTGGTTTTGAATTTGCGCCGCTTGCTGCTCTAAAATCTGCTTTTGCTGTTCAAAGCGTAAAATATTTTTGGCCAACTGTTCACTTTGCGCCAACATTTGCGTTTTTTGTTGCTGCTGTTTTTCAACCAAACTTTTGACTTGTTCAAACTGTTGAAGCAGCTGTTGCTGCTGTGCTTTTAAATCCGTTAAACCTTGGCTTTGCTGTTGGTTTTGACTTTCTTGCTGTTGTAACTGTTCGGTATGAAGCTCATTTTGTTCGTGCAAACTTTCCAGTTGCAGCTCGATCAGTTGCATACGTTCTTTAGTTTGCGCCTTCTGCTGTTCAAGCTGTGCCAAAGTGGTGGTGTTTTGCTGGAACAGTGTCTGCTTTTGTTCCAAAGTCATTTTCAGCTCAGCCAGCTTTTTCTCGGCCTGTTGCCACTCACTCTGTAGTGGCGTGGACTGCTGAATCAGGCGTTGAAATAGCTCACTGGTTGACGTCAAATCATGCTCTAAAGTGGTTAACTCTGAACGCACCAGTTTGAACTGCTCACCCAAATCATTCATGTGCAGCGTATATTCTTGCTGTAAACGGCTGCTTTGTTCACACTGAAAAGATAAAACTTCGACTTTAATGGTGCGAATTTGGCTTTCCAGTGTTTTGTATTGAATCGCGGTTTCAGCCTGACGTTTTAAAGTTTTTAGCTGTGATCTTAACTCGGAGGCAATATCTTCTAAACGCGATAAATTTTGCGTGGTGTGATCCAAATGCAATAAAGTTTCGCGGCGACGTGCTTGATAACGAGAAACCCCTGCGGCTTCCTCAATAAAAACTCGCATTTCTTCAGGTTTTGCATCGACCAAACGGTTGATCATGCCCTGTTCAATAATCGAATAAGAACGTGGCCCTAAACCTGTGCCCAAAAATATATCGGTAATATCCCGACGACGGCATTTGGTGCCATTTAAAAAGTATTCAGACTTGCCATCTCGGTTGACCTGACGTTTAACCGCCAGTTCGGTATAGGCATTATAGCTACCACCCAACTTGCCATAAGTGTTGTCAAAACGCAGTTCTACACTCGCGACACTCACGGGTTTGCGCTTTGCCGTACCGGTAAAAATGACATCCTGCATACTACCACCACGCAGTTGACGAGCACTGGATTCGCCCATGACCCAACGAATAGCATCGATCACATTGGATTTACCACAACCGTTCGGCCCAACCACTGCTGTGCGGTTATCTTTAAAGTGTAACGTGGTGCTGTCGGCAAAAGATTTGAAGCCGGAAAGTTTTAAACTGCTTAAACGCATAATGTCCTGACTAACGTCGTGAGCGTCTCGCCCACGCAAGTTCAATTTGTTTCATTCGGGTCAGAGATTCCAACACCAAGTTACGTAAGTGTCGACAAAAATCTTCCATAAATAAAGTAGCTTGTTGTGATTTTCTGATTAAAACCGCATCAGTCACCAGTTTAAATAAATCATAAGATTCTTGTAACTCTCTACGCGAAGTATTTAAGGTTAAAAAATAGCTCCGACGTATCGAGGGTAACAGTTCTTGGTAAAACTTCATCAAATAAGCATTGCCCACCATTTCATGCTGGCGCGCCAATCCTTCAAAAATCAAATCATAAAATTTTTCGATACTACCCTGTTTCAGTTGATTCCCCAACTCATCCAATAACAGCTGTAAACGTTCCGCTTCATAGCTACGCCATGTTTCCGCTATGCGTTGCACAATTTGCCCCAACAGTAGACTGCTGGTGTCAAACAAGGCGCGCACTTGCTGAGCGGACATTTCAGAAACGATGGCGCCGCGGCGCGGGTAGATTTCAATCAGATGTGTACGTTCAAGCAGTAACAAGGCCTCACGCACCGAGCCGCGACTCACATCCAGTTCAGCGGCAATACGTAATTCTTGTATGCGCTCACCTTCGACCAACTCACCGCGAATGATTTGTTCACTGATGTGCTTGGCAATTTGTTCGGACAAACTCTCTGTATCATGTGCTTGCATACTGTTCCTAACTTGTTTTTATAAGATGCAATCCATGGTCTTTAGTGACCTATTTTTAGGTTTTACCCGATCTTAAACGCTAAACACTATGTCATTGTCTAACAATTTTACCGTCTATAATGCCAATCAACAGCAACGCACACAACATTGTCAAAGAAATTAAGAACTAAAACCTTGATAAATAAAATATAAACCAACTACCACCAACAAACCAGCAAAACACTTTTTCAACATCGCAGGCGATAAAAGATGCGCCACTTTTGCCCCAAACTTGGCAGTGATAAAACTCATGACCGCAATCCCGAAAAATGCATAGACATGAATATAACCAATGGTATTCGGTACATTCACTTCAGCCCGATGCCCGAACCACATAAAACCTAAAGCTCCAGCCACTGCAATTGGTAAGCCACAAGCCGCAGACGTCGCCACCGCTTTTTGCATAACCACACCATGACGGTTTAAGTACGGCACCGTCAAACTTCCCCCACCAATGCCAAAGATCGCAGAAGCCACACCAATGCCTGCACCGACAAATAACTGTTTGCCTGTAGAGGGTAACTGACGCGAAGGATCGACCTCAACATGTGCGCCACTAAACATTTTGTACGCCACCCATACCGCAAAAAAACCGATCAGCAGTTGTAAGCCATGTCCCGACATATAGTCTGCAATGCCCGCACCTAAAAAAGCACCCATGACTAAACCTGGAGCCAAATTGCGAAACACAGACCATAACACTGCCCCGCGTTTATGATGCGCACTCACTGAACTCATTGACGTGACAATAATCGTAGCCAGTGATGTGCCAACCGCCATATGCATAATGACACTCGGGTCATAGTTCAGATGAGTAAACACCACATATAAAATCGGGATGATAATGAGTCCACCACCGACCCCAAATAGCCCCGCAGCAAAACCAGCGATTGCACCAATCAGTAAATATATGATTAACTCCATGATCATTTTTCACTTTTCTCAGATTCATATGGATTTAGAGACACGCCAATTACAACAGCTTCTCGCTGAAGCACAGCAACTTCCTGAAGTTTTATTGCTTAAGCCAGTTACCACATCCACCAATGACGATGTGCGTGAAATTGCGCAAAAAGGGATTCAGAGCGTTTTGGTCTGCAGTACACGACAAACTCAAGGTCGTGGACAGCGTCAACGACAATGGGTTTCTCCTGAAGGAAACATCTATTTAAGCACATTGCTACAGACCAAAACACCTATAGATGGGCGCTTGGCTTTAGAAATTGCGTTAAATATCTTGCAAATGCCGAGTTTGCAAGGCCTTGCTCTGCAAGTGAAATGGCCGAATGACCTTTATAGTGCTCAAGGTAAATGGGGCGGGATTTTAGTTGAACCACTGTCAAGCCACCAAGCGATTATTGGGGTGGGCATCAACATCAACCAAGTCGAAGATACCCAGCTTGATCAAGCCACCAGCTCACTTGAACAGCTGGGTTTAGCCCAAGCAGAGCGAATTCGCTTAATGGCGGAACTATATCTGGCAATTCAACAAGCAGGCCTATGGTTCACCCATAACAGTGCAAATCTGGCTTCTCGTTTCAATCATTACGCAGCCTTTATGCAGCAACCCGTTGAATTTGAACATATGAAGGGTCTGTCTCAAGGCCTATTCTTAGGCATTCAAGATGATGGTGCGGTACAAATTCAGACCGCCAATGGTGTTGAAAATTTTTATCAAGGCCGTTTACGCCCAGTGACCCCTGTTTAAATGATTGAGCATCATCATGAAAAATTTATGGTTAGATATTGGTAATACCCGCCTAAAATATTGGATTACGCAGGAAGATCAAATTTTAGAGCAAGGGGCTGAGTTACATTTACAGTCCCCTGCCGATTTGCTTTTAGGTCTAATTCAGCATTTTAAAAACTTAAACATCCAACAGATTGGTGTTTCTTCGGTTCAGGACAAAAAAAATAATGACCGAATCCGTAGACTTTTAAAAAGTTTAAATGTGCCGATCACCTTTGCTCAAGTGCAGGCCAACTATGCAGGCCTGCAGTGTGGTTACGAACAGCCTGAACAACTCGGAATTGACCGTTGGCTGCAAGTGTTGGCCGTCGCACGTAATCCAGAGCAGAACTATTGTGTGATTAGCTGTGGTACGGCGCTGACCATCGACTTGGCAGATGGTTTACAGCATTTGGGCGGCTATATTTTACCAAATCTCTACTTACAAAGAGACTCGCTGATCCAAAACACCAAAGGCATTAAAATTCCAGATGCGGCTTTTGATGAACTTGGGCCCGGTCGTAATACCATCGACGCAGTGCATCATGGGATTTTGCTCGGTTTGGTCAGTACCATTGAAAAAGTCTTGCAACAGTCTCCACGCCAACTGATTTTAACTGGCGGTGATGCGCCTGTATTTGCACGCTATTTGGCAGAGTATGCACCACGTATTGAAAATGATTTATTACTTAAAGGGCTACAATATTATATTCAGCATCAACCCTGAGCCACCGCCTGTTGTTGTAAAAGGGGTTTTAAGGTATTGAGCAGTAGCTCAAATTCAGCATAGCCATTTTCCCGCATAAAATTTCCTGCACGTTTCACTTCCAATACCTCTGCACTCAAAAAGTGTCCAAAGGTAAGCGCCAAAGGCGGTGGAACATAAGGGTCATTATTGGAAAACATCACCACACGTGAAGCGATGTGAGAGTGGAGTATACCGCTGTCCAGCTTCGCTTGCGCAATAAAACCACTTAACTCAGGTAAGCTTTTTAAAGCCGCTTTAAAGCCCGCAATACAGAAGATCGCTTTGATTCGACGTTCACGCAGTTTACTACTGAGATAATGTAAAGTCGCCAGACACCCCAAATTATGCGCAATAATGATGGTATTTTCATCCAAAGTGGTCATTTGCAGGGCCAAAGCCTGTTGCCATTCTTCGAAATGTGGTGCATCACTATGCGGAAGCACTAAGCGTTTTACTTCAGCATGCAGATCCATCTGACTGAGTTTTTGACTTAGCCACGGAAACCAATGGTCATTGGGCGATGCTTGATAGCCATGCACAATATAGATATGTTGTTTTGATCCATTCATTTTCAACTTCTTATTATAATGTTTGAAAAGAATAAATTTTACGCAACTTTCAAGCCATAAACAGTGCGTTTTTGTTATTAAGCGACGGTATTGAAAACGCACACAATAATTTCCATGACTTACAAAACAACAAAAAAAAGGCGCTCAACGCGCCTTTTTCTGAAATGGTAAGAAGCAGATTACTTCTTATCGTTCCCACCAAATAATGGTCCCATTCCGCCGCCACCACCAAACTGTTTTTGCATACCGCTTAATGATTTCATCATTTTTGCCATACCCGATGGATTGGCAAATTTCTTCATCATTTTCGCCATTTGCGCATGTTGTTTAATCAATTTATTGACTTCAACAACATCCATACCACAGCCTGCTGCAATGCGCTTTTTACGGCTTGGGTTCATCAGGTCCGGATTACGACGCTCTTTGATGGTCATCGATTGGATAATCGCTTCCATCTTTTTCACTTGCTTTTCAGGGTTCGCTTGCGCCAACGCATCTTGAATCCCTGCATTGCTCATGCCAGGCAACTTATCCAAGAAGCCCATCATGCCTCCCATTTTATTCATTTGCTCAAACTGCATTAGCATATCTTCAAAGTTGAAGCTGCCGCCTTTTTGCAGTTTTTTCGCCATTTTTTCGGCTTTTTCTTTGTCGACTTTACGTTCAAGCTCTTCGACCAAAGAAAGTACGTCACCCATACCCAAGATACGCTGTGCAACACGTTCAGGATGGAATGGCTCTAAGGCATCGAGCTTTTCACCCATGCCTAAGAATTTGATTGGCTTACCTGTGATTGCACGTACTGAAAGCGCCGCACCACCGCGCGCATCACCATCAGTTTTGGTCAGAATCACACCTGTTAATGGCAGTGCATCATTGAAGGCTTTGGCTGTATTTGCCGCATCCTGACCGGTCATTGCATCGACCACGAACAAAGTTTCAGTTGGCTTAATCGCCGCGTGAAGTTCTTTGATCTCGTCCATCATTTCATCGTCTACGTGTAGACGACCTGCTGTATCGACAATCAAGACATCCGCAAACTGAATTTTGGCTTGTTCAATTGCACGCGTTGCAATGGTAATCGGTTTTTCATCAGCACTCGATTCAAAGAAAATCGCGCCTACTTCACCTGCAACGGTTTGTAGCTGTTTAATTGCTGCTGGACGGTAAACATCGGCAGATACCATCGCTACTTTTTTCTTTTGGCGTTCTTGTAAGAAGCGAGCAAGTTTTGCAGCCGTTGTTGTTTTACCTGCACCTTGTAAGCCTGCAAGTAGAACCACAACAGGAGGTTTTGCTGCAAGATCAAGGCTTTCATTTGCCTCGCCCATCATTTTTGTTAATTCGTCATGCACGATTTTAACAAATGCTTGGCCCGGCGATAATTGAGTCATGACTTCTTGACCCAACGCCTCTTCCTTAACTTTCGCGATAAATTCACGAGTTACAGGAAGTGCAACATCGGCTTCAAGAAGTGCCATACGTACTTCACGTAGGGTATCTTTAATATTGTCTTCGGTTAGCTGCCCAGAGCCAGTAACATTTCTTAAACTCTGCGTGAGTCGTTCCGTTAAGGTATCAAACATTGCAAAATCCGCTTAAAATTGCTAGTTGCAAAAAAATCTTTCTTAAAATAGAAAATTTATGCATAGAATGCTATAGGATACTGTAGTTCGCACCGAATTTATATAAATGAATATTCATCATCCTGAAAAAGGTTTGACATGATTAGCCTGCCCTTGGTTTACACCATCTTAGCATTAGTCGCTTATACCACCTCTTTTTGGTATTTGTTTCTCAAATTAATGGCTAAACGTGATCCAAACCATTGGTTTATTGGCATTATTTTAGGCCTAGGCTTATTGCTACATGCCACTGTTTTGTACCATGACATGCTCACACCGATGGGAGTGAATTATGACGTTTTTGTCTTAATGTCATTTACATCGGGGCTCATGCTATTACTTAGTCTACTCTATAGCACTTATCGTCCAATTCTAGCTTTGAACCTGATTGGCATTCCTGTGGCCGCGACAGGACTCATTTTAGGTTTTGCCTTTAGTCAGTCCACTCAATTTATTGAACAGCGCTCATTGGGTTTAGATATTCATATTATTTTATCGCTGTCGGCCTATGCAGTGCTACTCATGGCGACCATACAAGCCGTGATTTTATGGTTCCAAGATCGAGAGTTAAAGAACAAACAAAAAAAACGCTTTTGGGTCAACTTACTGCCCTCTTTTCAAGCGATGGAATCTTTACTGTTTGACTTGATTAAAACGGGTTTTCTTTTACTGACTGTAGCATTGGTGTTTGGTTTCTTTACCATCGATAACTTTTTTGCCCAACATCTGGCACATAAAACCGCTTTTAGTATTATTTCTTGGTTTGTGTATGGGGCTTTGCTCATCGGACATTACCGTTTTGGTTGGCGCGGTCAAAAAGCGATTCGTTTTACCTTAATTGGATTCTTCTTGTTGGCTGTCGGTTTTATCGGATCTAAGTTTGTATTGGAAATGATTTTAGGTCGATAAAGTATTTTATGTTAACTTTAGGAAAATTAAACTTATAATGAAATTTTTCTTTGTAGTATTTGCATTCACTTTAATCACATGGGTTTGCAGCGATTTTTTTCATAAAAAACAATTAGATTCTGCAATAAACTCAACAAATAAAATTAAAAATTGTGGCTACTTGTTGGGCATTAAGTCAACAAAAGCTAGATTTAGTCAGGAGTATTTTGTAATACAGAATAATCAAAAGGAAATAGATAAATTTAATTTTGATCCTGAATTTGATGTGCATCAGAACATAAAATACTCTGGAGAAATAAAGCAAGGGGAAAAAATTTGTTATGAATATACTTACATTCACACTTATATGGATACTATAAAAATTCTAACAAATATGAACAAAATTAATAATTTTCCATAAAGTTTACAGAATAGAGCTTATGTAACATAACACTAAAAACTCCCCCAACCACCCTACAATATTTTAGTTATCTATTGCTTATCACCCCTACTAAAAACGTATAGCACCACTGTAAAACTCATCCACGCACTCACAAAAGCCTCACTTAACCAATCGTGCGGGTTGTACTTACATCTACAGAAAGCTTCGACTAGTGTATATGACAAACTCCCTAACCAATAGCATTGATCGATAAACCTTAAGTACATAAGAAAGACAATGAAATGGATCATTTTTTATCCACCTGTTATACTGGCTAAATATCCCCCCTTCTTCCAATTTAGAGTAACACCAATGAAGTAAGTCTTATTTTCCGTCAAATCTAATTTATGTGTTTTCTGACGTGCAAAATAAACTTATTTACTGCTCTATATCTCTATAAAAATTTATTTTGTATGTCCTGTATAAAGGAGTCTTCAATGATCCAACAGGCCTGTACTGTAAAAAATCTCAGCGTTCAATTTGCTCATGAACCACTGTTTCAGCATTTAAACTTTGAATTGCCCGCTGCCCAATGTTCAGCTCTGATTGGACGAAATGGTCAAGGCAAATCAATATTAATGTCCCTACTCACTCAGGCGCACATGCCCAATTATGCGAGTGGCGAAGTGATTTGGCATATGTCATTTTCCTACTTAAGTCAGCTCGAGCGTTTAAGCAACTGTACACTTGCCGAAGCCCTTAACATTGCTGACTTACATGCAAGTTTTCAACGTATTGAACAATCGACTGCGAGCTTTGAAGACTATGACCGCGTCGAACATGCATGGCATCAACCCACTGAATGGTTGAAATTGCTAGAAAGTGCAAACTTACCTACAAATCTATCTAGCTCAGTTTCTCAACTGAGTGAAGGTCAGAAAACTAAACTGGCACTGTGTCGCCTTTTTTTACAAACTGAGCATTATTTACTTCTTGATGAGCCCAGTAATCACTTAGACCATGCAAGTCGTGCATGGTTAAGTCAAAAAATCCTTCAGCATCCTGCGGGCTGTTTAGTCATTAGCCACGACCGCACATTGTTAAATCCAATCTCCAATACCTATGTTTTAAATGATTTTGGTTTACAACACTTCCGTTGCAACTATGCCGAGTATCAGTCACAAGCAGAGCAACAACAGCAGGCACTACAACACAATATCTCGCAAGAGAAACGCGAACTAAAACAATTACAAGTCCAACAGCATGAGCAGCGCATGAAAGCTCAGAAAAGGCAAAAGTCTGGGAAGAAATTACGAAGCTCTGGTTCTCAAGCCAAAATCCTACTCGACTTTAAAAAAGAACGTGCGAGTCAAACCTTATCGGGAGTCGCGCAGCAACAACTTCGCCAAAAGGAACAAGCGCAAGATGAGCTCAAAAACAAACAGCAGCAACTAGAACAGATTAAGTCACAAAAGTTTGATTTCCATTTTCAACCTAAACAAACAGGTGAAATTCTTCGTTTGAAAGAAGTGGGTTTAGCAGCACTTTCTATCTCGCCTATTTCTTTCGCCTTACACAACGGAGAAAAAATCCAACTGCGCGGCCAAAATGGTTCAGGTAAGTCGACCCTACTTCGTGCCATTCAAAATCATAGTCATGTTCAATCGGGAGACATTTTTAAGCGTGGAGCATCGTTATATTTAGATCAAAACTTTAGCCTACTGAATCCAGAACTGAATGCGGTACACAATTTACAATTATTGAATCCGTCTTTGTCCGATGAGGAGTGTCGGAATCAATTGGGGCAACTTCGAATTCGACGAGATAAGGCTCTGCTTCCCATCTCACTACTCAGTGGCGGTGAACAACTCAAAGTCGCTTTACTGTGTATCAGTCTCGCAGCACAGCCTGTGGACTTACTGTTACTGGACGAACCCGAAAATCATCTCGACATCAACTCAAGACAACTGTTGGCACAGGCTATACGCGATTTTACAGGGGCGGTTATTTTAGTTTCGCATGATGATGCCTTTATCGAGGAGACACAGATTGAAAACTATTTCGATTTAACCCAAACGGATTAGACTAGACAGCGTGATCGGATTTGCGTATAACACCGTTTTTCTATTTGACTGGTGACACCGCTGTGAAACTCATTCTTGCACCAATGGAAGGCTTAACCGACCCAATCATGCGTGATGTTCTCACGTCTGTAGGTAGCTTCGACTGGTGTGTGACCGAGTTTATCCGTGTGACCAATTCGGTCTTACCCGATCATATTTACCACCAGTATTGCCCAGAATTACTCAATGGCGGAAAAACGGCGGCAGGAACACCCGTGCATGTGCAGTTTTTGGGCAATGACCCTGAAATGCTGGCTGCCAATGCCATCCGTGCGGTGAAACTCGGTGCACCCGCCATTGATATGAACTTTGGCTGTCCAGCCAAAACCGTGAACCGTCACCGTGGTGGCTCTGTACTCTTAGATGAGCCAGAAGTAGTGCATGAACTGGTCAAAACCGTGCGTGATGCGGTTCCTGCACATATTCCTGTTTCTGCGAAAATGCGCTTAGGCTATATGGACCGACATTTTATGTTGGACAATGCTCATGCCATTGAAGATGCAGGTGCAGCATGGGTTACCGTGCATGCACGTACCAAAGCCGATGGTTATACCCCACCCGCTTTTTGGGATCAGCTCCGCCCGATTCGTGAAGCATTGAAGATCAATGTGATTGCCAATGGTGAAATTTGGAACAATGCAGACGCGAAACAGTGTCGCTTAGAGTCTGGCTGTGAAGATTTGATGATTGGACGTGGTGCCGTGACCATACCTGATTTGACCCAATGTATTCGTCAAAATATCGACACACCTTTGCTGACATGGAATGAGCTACTAACTTTACAAATCCGTTTCTTAAACGGCGGCTATAAAAAAGAAATGAATATGGTCGGACGTTATAAGCAATGGCTTGGCATGATGTCTAAACACTATCCAGAAGCCAAAGCCCTCTGGGATGAAGTCAAACGTATCAAGCCGCTGGATGACATTATTCTTAAACTAAACGCAAGCTCAACTTAATCCGTTCGCGCAACGATCGCGACATAAGTGGGTAAGTTCCACGCACCACCTGCAAAGCCTTTACATTGCTGCGATTGTGCCTGATAACTAAGGACAAAAGCCTTTCCATTCCAAGCCCACTCTGAACTAATACCACAGTCAGCAATACCCCGACCTTTTTGCTCTGAGAAAATCTGCGCCTCACTAAAACTTGAGCCTGATGTCGTGACTTGCTGCTGAATCTTTTGTAATGCTTTGTCCATAACCCAGTAGCCTAGACCTTCATTGTACGCTCCACGCCAACATGGCACTTGAACCACCACTTGCTCTGCATTCAGCGGATAGACTGAAACCCGATCTTCCTCAAAAAATCGTGCCTCATAGAGATTTGGACAGTCTTGTTCATCTGTTTTTGCTTTTAACTTTTTAAAGAGTTGATTGGCAATTTTACTGTCCACGGCAAAATGACTGGCAACTGCAGGTCGATATCCCGTAATACCAATTTTAGGGATGGCTTTGGGTTGTAAAACATTTTGCTCAGACTGATTGCCTTTTTGATATACCGCGTTCGGTGTATTTACACGTTTTTGTATATCATCCATTTTGAGCAAAACTGCATTTGCCCCAGCAGTTGAAATTTGCCATTGCTGTGCTTGGGTCGTGAGACGAATATCTTCTGCGCCTACCAAAGCCTTTAGCAACTGCGCACTTTGAGCACTGGACAGTTTCGCGGTACTTTTCTTGGCATCGATGGTTAGGTTCCCTAGAGATGTTCCTCCTACATTTAAACTGGCTTCAGTATCCTGCGTAAACTCCTCAACCACTTGAATTTGGCTGAGTACCGCACTGCCTGCACCTGCGGGACGAGAAATCAGTAATGAAACTGGATGACCAAACTGAGCATCACTTTGATAACCCACCGCGCGGCACATACCCGTATTATCACAGGCAAGCTCCCAGTCTTTATGCATAAAATAGTTACCCGTTTCAGCATGAGTCAACTGGCTCAAGGCACTCATCAGCAACACACCAATAATGGGACTATTTCGTTTTATGATCTTATTATTCAACATATGCACTCACTCCACTTTAGAGGAATATAATCTTGCACTCAAAAACTTCGGCTTTGCACGATACCTGTATAATTTAAACAATCTTCAACGCGAATCCGTTGTACTTTCGACAGCTGATCTAGATCAAACCAAGCATAGGCCGTATGTTCATCACTGAGCCTGATCTCAGCAGATGCAGCCAGATGGCATCTAAAAATAAAGGCATGCGAGGTCACTGCCGCATGAAAGTACACACCCGACAAATACTCTATCTGAACCTGACAACCGAGTTCTTCTTGGCACTCACGCAGCAAAGCCTGATGAATGGTTTCTCCCATATCCAAGGCTCCACCTGGCAGCCCCCAAGCCTGATCGGCATAATTGGCTTTCAGTAATAAAACCTGCCCTACAGCATTGGTTAGCACCGCATGAGAACTCAGTCGGTAAAAGTCTTGAAATGCCATAGATACCTTCTTCTTAAGTTGTTCATGTTGTCATTAAAACATAACTCACTAAAACTGAGGTGGCTCGATCTGTGCCAAAGCCAAAGCTTTAGTCGAACTCAGTCTGGAAAATAAATCGGCTTTGACATTTTAGTTTCAAAGTCCACAGGCACCGAAATATGCTGATGGGCAACCAACCACTCACCTGCCGTTTTTTGAAAACATAGGGTGATTCTGCACCAAGGAATCTCTGGAGTTGCAACACCACTGGCATGATCCAATTTAGAATAACAATGTAAAAAAGCTAAACCGTCACGACTAAAAATATTGATGTTACGCCTAAACACTTTGATTTCCCCCTGAAAAAATGGGGCATATCGTCTCCACAATTCTTGATAGGCTTGCACACCTTGCAGCTCAAACCCAATATCAAACAAGCTGACATCACTCTGACAAAGACGAATGATATTTTGTACATCCATTTTACAAATGGCATCATCCCATTGTTTGAGTTTGAAGATAATTTCATGCCCTGCATGCTCATCTCCAACTAATCGAAAATCCACATCGCCCTCCCACACTACAAATCAAACTGCATAAAAAAACGCGTGCGCCATCCATAGCAAACACGCGGTTTTCTTCAATTCTTAAAACAAGCAAAATATGTAATCTGATCTTAAGTCGTCAAATCCTTAATCGTGGTACTTGAACCATTGTTTTTGACCGATTCAATGCCTTTGTCTCGGGATTGCTCACTGGCATAAAACTGACTGGTACCAATAATCTGATGATTGGCAGCCTTTAAGTTAAAATAAGGTTTGCCATTTTTGGCTTCTAAGCGTTCATAACGCGTATCATCGGGGCTGTTTTTTTGCACCGACTCAATTCCATTATGTGCTGACGCTTTTGCTTTATACAGTTCACTGGTCAAAATGACCTCGCCATTTCCCGCTTTTAAAACAAAGCGGTATTGGCCATCATTTGCCTGACTTACTTCGTACCATCCTGACATAAGCTCACCTATTGTTATTTTAAAGTGATTGTAGATCCACCAAAACCGAATAAAAAATCATCCAATTTCATAAAATATAAATGACTTCTTTTATAAAAAAAAGTGCATTTACTACCAGCCCAATTTTTATTTTTTTAAAATAACAGCGCTATATGAATAACGCATGACAGCCTCAAACCGTTTAAATGACACTCGATATCGGCCCAATACGGCTTGGTACTCTTCCTAATTCTATGCTTTTAATACCAATTTGCTATAACTACTTTTTGGCATTTCAATAATTTCTACACAAATTTGTACCGTTAAATCCTGAGGAGCGGTAAAGTTTTGCTGCAAGGTTTTAAGCAATTGGCTCGAAATGGCACACTTGGTGGCTTCATCTCGTCCGCTTAATAAAGACACTTTGGCATGCAAATAAGCCTGTGCATCACCATCCACCCCAATCACAAAATCGGACTGTCGAATGGCACGACTTTTGATGTCATTACCCGATTGTACAAACTGACCATCCAGCAAAGCTTGGTTTAACGCCAATAACATCGGCTTAACTTCAAGGGTGTCGATATTGTCTGAATATTCAAGGTGGATATGTGGCATAGCGTATTCTTCAACAAGTTTTTATCTTTATAGCATGCTGTGCGGGTGTTTCAACGCTTAATGTCTTTTCAAAATGGCTGAAAAAACAAAAAACGGAGTCCAATTGACTCCGTTTTAATCTCGAACTGCAAACTCAGCGGATTAGGCTTTTTTCACATACTCAGATTTCAGTTTCATCGCACCGACACCGTCAATTTTACAGTCAATGTCATGACCATCTGCGGCATCTGGCAGTAAACGAATATTTTTCACTTTGGTTCCGACTTTCACCACCGATGACGAACCTTTAATTTTTAAATCTTTAATCACCGTTACCGTGTCACCGTCAGCAAGTAAGTTGCCGTTGGCATCTTTAATTGCTACCACTTCTTCAGTTGCTTCTCCCTCTTTCCATTCGTTTGAACATTCAGGGCAGATCAGCAAGTCACCATCTTCATAGGTATATTCGGACTGGCATTTTGGGCAGTTGGGTAAAGACATAAAAACCTCAAAAATAAAAAAATAAGCAATTCACATTGCTCAAAACGCCAATATAGCATTTTTCAGACAAAAACGATGCGAATCACCTATTTATTTTAAGGCTTTAGCCTTGTCACGGGATGAATAAAATAAAGCCTAGGAAAGTATAAATTTTCCCTGTAATAGCATCAGCTCAACACTTACTTTTGTTCCAAACACTGCTTCAAAATCACCACATGGTTATGCTGTTCTTCTTTGGCTGCGGTGAGTAACGTGATCTGCTCACGCACTGCCAGTTGGCGCAAATCATTCAACTCGGCGGGATGTGCTTCCAGTTCTTTCATATAACGGACTTTAAACTCATCCCAGTGTGCCACCATGTCTTGGTGATACCATTTCCGTAGTTCATTGGATGGTGTGAGAATTTTTGGCCATTCATCTATTTTGGCCTCAAGTTTTGAGACCCCTCGAGGCCACAACCGATCAACTAAAATCCGTTTGCCATCCTCTGCCTCGACAGGCGCATAAATTCGCTTCATGCGTATTGGCATGCAAAACTCCTTTTAAATCTATGGTGCAACTTGTTTTATTGTTCAACGATGACGAAGCACTATTCATCAGGAATGTCTGGATTCACTAAAAAAGCCAAGAGTTGCAACGACTCTTGCCAACCTAGATAACAGCCATCGACAGGAATCACATCGGGCAAACCAGACTGCGTAATATGAACCTCTGTACCGACAGATACTTCTTTAAATTCAACACGCACTTCAATTTTACCTGCAAGTTCAGGTACATCGAACTCATCGGTATAGCGTAATAAACTGTTTTCAACGATTTCATGATAAGTGCCATGAAATGAATGCTGCATGCCTGTACTGAAGTTGGTAAAGAACATACGATATTGACCACCTTCACGCAGATCGAACTGATCGACATGTGCGGTAAAGCCATGTGGTGCCATCCACTTGACTAAAGCATCTGCAGTGGTAAAAGCACGATAGACGCGCTCGACGGGCGCACTAAATACGCGGTGTAATTGGACGCTATTTGACATGATTTTTCTCGTTCTTTTCAAATATTCAGATTTAGTTTAGAACGCTCAACCCCACATACTGTATTTTTTTTGTGCATCTTTTTTAAATAGCCAAACGTGGCCAGCTGTCTTTTTCTACCCACCAACAAAAAAAGCATGTTTTTCAACATGCTTTAAATTTGACCATTTTTTAGGCTTGACCTTGCTCATAGTCCTCATCATCTTCGTCGTCATAGACATAGGCCATACAGCCCCAGCCATCATATTCACCACCAAACTGTTCTGCAATTTTAGTAAACCATTGTTCTAAGTCGACAATGTCTGAATACTCAGGTTCCATGTACACATAGATGGTAATAATCCACTCAGATACATCACTTTCTTCATCGACAAACAAAGTGATTTTTTGCTCTTCTTGTAATAAATACAACGCACACTTTTCTGCTTGTGACTGCTCTTGAAAGGCAATCGAATATTCTATTTCATGCGGTTCAGATAGGTCGTCGCCATCCTCAGCCATTTGCCAAAGTACATTTCCGTTATCATCATCTGGATATAATTCATAATCACGTGTCATGCGTATGTCCTTGTTATCTTTTTAGCCAATATATCGTTGGCAAGTGACAAAATAGTGACTTCAACATAGCATATTTTGCTCATTTTTATAGCAGTTACATCTGATTTTTCGAAGGTTGTTTGGACTTTATTTCACGCAGACTTTGCCAGATTATTGTAAAACCCGATGCTCAACTAAAATGTCCGCTTGAAACTGTAAATCACTGCTTTTTAGGCTTTCTAATAGAGCCGCAAATTTAAGTTCTTCTAAGCGTAAAGCCAGATAACTCTCTTGTATCTGAGTATGACCGAAAGCCACACCATAGTGATTAATGAGGGTAAAGTCATCCTGCAAAGCTTGAATCAAAAGGCCAAGATTGTCTTTGCTCACACGTTGTAAATAAAAGTCTGCTTTCGTATTAAATAACTGTGAAACCAACACCATCATCGATAGTCGTCGATGTTCATCCATAAAGGCGCAGGTCACAACGTCGTTTTGCTCAACCGCACGAATCACTTGTTGCCGGACTTTTTGTAAATGACCGGCCGCATCTGTTTTCCCATAGCCTTCGATGAGTTCATCTAATAACTGCTCCGAAGGCAGTTGATAACTCTGGCTGTAGGTTTCAATTTTATGATGTAAGGCCTTTGATATTTCAGCCAGATGTTGTCGTTCTTCAGCCATGTGAAAAAAAGCACCCAGTTTTTCTCTGGCGCGCAGCATGCTCATTTCTTTGGCTTTACGCTCATATTCCGTTAAAAAGTGATGTACTTTTTCGATGCGCTGCCGACATTGTTTAAGCATTTGTTCAGCATCAAATTTGACTGTTTCAGCAAACAATTCAACTTGGTTGTGTCGTTCAATGACATAGTGTTCGACATCAATAATTTCTTGGTAAGGACTCAAAGTTTCATTGCGTTGTCTGAGTGTTCCAAGCTCAATTCTTAAACTGGTCAGCCGGTGTTGTAATTCACTTTGCTGCTGTTCATAAACTTCTAAACTGTTTCGACTGCGCTCTAAATTACTTTCTAAGGATTCAATCTTCTTTTTTTGGGCAAGGCTGTGTATTATTTGCCCGCATATAACCGCACACAGCAGGACAAGAATGACAGCGAATACATAAAGCATGGTCTATCTCCCTACGGGAACGTCATTTTTCTTTTAAAGACTCCGCTGTAAGAACACATGAAATTCGAACAGTAAGCCTTGGAACAGACAAACATATTTTCATTCAATTTCAATCAATCGTGACTATGGCCAAAAAGTCAAACTCAAATGTTAATTTCCACAAAGATAAGCACACTGGATAAAACTGCACTTACACAACTTACGCTAACGGTTTTTTAAACTGCCCGATATCCCAAATTTTAAGTATTTCTCAAAATATAGGTAAAGTGTGACACAGTTAAAATGGCACACTTCCATGAATCGCAACCGCTTTTCCACTTAAAGGCTGCTGAAAGGCGAGAAAACTGGCATGTAAAGCCATACGTTTTAATGGACTTCGTGTCGGCTCAGGGTGATACAACTTATCCCCTGTAATTGGATGCCCAATATATTGCATATGTACACGGAGCTGATGCGAACGCCCCGTAATTGGGGTCAGTAAAACTCGCGTAATATCGGTCTCAGTATCATAGCTAAGTGCTTGATAAAGTGTTTTTGCAGGTTTGCCCAACTCAAAGTGCACGATCTGCCGTGGTCGATTTTCCCAGTCAGTAATCAGTGGTACTTCAACACTGCCTTCAGCATCCAACTGGCCTTGAACTAAAGCAATATAGTGTTTATCCACCGTGCGGGCTTGGAACATTTTGCTGACGGCAACTTCGGCATCGCGGTGCTTGGCAAACATTAAAATCCCCGAGGTCGCCATATCTAAACGATGGGTAATTTTGGCATGTGGATACTGGGCTAAAACCCGTAAATAGGCACTGTCTTGGTGTTCTGGTAAACGCCCTGGTACAGACAACAAGCCCGCAGGCTTTTCAATTACCACCAAATCATCGTCTTCATAAACGATCACCAAGTCTTCTTGGGGTGGTGCATAAATAAAGTTGTCATTTAGAGCCATAGGAATAACAGCATAAAAAAGCGAGCGCGAAAAATAGCAAGCCGTGTTTCTGCTGTCAATCATTCAAGAAATATGGAAAACAGCCTTAATCCTAGGCGTCCATCACTCCATATAAGCCAGCTTTTTAGCAGGGCTGATTGGATTGAAAGCTTAAAATAAAATGATGTAAGTGAAACTACAACAGCAGGATTTTTCGATTTTCGCGGGAAATATTAAAATTTATTTTTTTGATTTATCTTTTATTCGAGTTCAAATTTTTTAGGGTGTCTGGGAAAACATGTTGTTTACTTCAACTATCATAACTTTGTAAGTGATGATCTTATAGCCTATAAACTTTTGATTTATAGCGTCCTAAGCCGAATCAAGACCTTTTGGGTAAGTACTACTCACGCGTTTTGCGCCACTGGTAGCATGCTACTCTTTTCGATCCCGTCACACCCTTGAGATATAATTTAACAATCCAAGGGCGGGATTGTTTCCCGAAGATAAAGTCTTTTCGGCTATTTTTGGAAAAAAATCTTGGCTTTCAGGTTATCTAAAAAATATTTTCCCAAATGCAGAGTATTTATGATTTTTTTCTCACATAAAAGCACTTTTCTCAGGATTTTATTTCTTTGCTGCATCACAGATGAGAAATTCAACTTCCTGCACAGACCTGCATCAGCTGAATGAGATTCCCGCAGGTATCATCAAAGACTGCAACTTTAACTTTTCCTGCCCGCATCGGTTCACTGGTAAAGCGTACCCCTAAGTTTTTGAGTCGCTCATATTCCGCATCTAGGTCATCCACTTGAAAAGAAGTATAGGGAATCAGGTCTGCTTTAATTGCAGCTTTAAACGGCTGTGCCGCAGGATGTGCATCAGGCTCCAGTAGCAGTTCAACACCTTCAGGACTTTCGGGGGAAACCAAAGTCAGCCAACGATAATCCCCCACAGGTACATCATGTTTGACTTTAAAACCGAGTTTTTCTGTATAAAACTGACAGGCTTTTTCTTGGCTATCGACCATGATGCTGGTGACATATATTTTCATTGTTGTTCCATATTTTTTATCAGACTTTTAATGGTTATAGCAGAACTCTAAGCGTTCCAATGTTATCAAATCGCAATTTTTTTAAAGCCGTTTTCGCAAACCAAAGCGCCAATTTGTTTTGGCACAGTTAAAGCAAATATTTGGATAAATTCGGGGCAATATAGAAGTTTAAAATGGAAGAAAATATTTGAATGGACCTGTCTTTTATCGTGTTGTTTTTATCATGTAGTTTCTAGGGATCAGGAGATAACTTCAACGATTAAAACTGGGTAAGTTCTAAACTTTTGCCTATAAATGGATAATCTATAGCGTCCTAAGCTGAATCGAGACCTTGTGGGTAAGTACGACGCTGATCTGATAGATAACGAGTCGCAAACTACTCTTTTCGATTCCTGTGCCCTTAAACGTTATATTAAGCAAATTGGTACGGGATGAATTTTCGAAGATTGGCTAATTTCAAGCGATGATGAAAAATATTTCCATAAATAAAACTAAATTTGATAAAGATATTCATCATGACACTTAAATCATCTATTTCATCGCATAAAAATGAACTTGTATCATTTTTTACACCATCATTCCAGAACGTTTAAGTCGCCATATAGCCTTGCAACCATGTTGCAATAAACCACCACAAACTGATCGCAGACATACCACAGAGTAAATTGGCAAGCACCTTTTGCATATTGCTGAGCTGAGACAGATAGATTTTTCGGTTAATTACATACGCAACCACAGCTAAGGCTCCACCGATTGCACCACCAATCATCACTAAAAACAAAGGCCAACCTGCCATCAAATGAGCAGCCGTACTCAGCTTAGGTTTCTCTTCAACACTCAAGGCCAGTTCTTTATTTTCCATCTCTTTCCCCTATACATGATCAAGCAGTCATGTGACTGATGCCTCAGACTCACGTCACTTATAAAAGTGCATTTTGAGATATAAGTTAGCAAAAACTAAGCCAATACTATTCAAGACTCAGATCATCGATGTCTTGAATTTTGCTCAAATACAGTGGAGCAAAATTCACTTTGCTCCATGTTTCTTTAAATTTAGGGTCACTATCCGGGTCTTTATTGAGATTTTCTCTGACCAGCTTCTTAGCGGTGAGAAAATTGACACTGGTTTCGCTGTTCACATAAGGGCCGAAATTATCGGAGCTGTCATAGCCAATCAGACGCATATCACGCCCCTCTAAACGGAACTGATAGGCCCAATATCCATAACGGCCATGGGCATAATGTAGTTTTAACACGCCTTTTTCGATAGAGGGCACCAACTCAGGCGCAAAGTACACACCGCCATCTTCATTTTCTGAAGAAAACAGTGACAGGTTCTGAACGACTTTTTGGTAGTGCCCTTTGGTATTCAACAGCACAATCACACCACGGCGGTTGCGGTCTAGTTTTCCACGGTATTCATCGGTGACCCATTGTTTCGGATCTGTACCTTTGACGATTAAAACCACATCTTTTAAACCATCTTTGTTTAAGTCCCCTTGCACAACCTCATACACCGTATATTTTGCGGGAAGGTAAGCTTGGTATTGGTTGGTCGCTTTTTGCCGCTGAATGTTCTCAGCGCTTAAGTTTTCAGCACAGAGATTGGTGGATATACCCAACATTGCAGCGAACATTAGAGAAGTTTGAATGAACTGTTTTTTCATAGTTTTCTTAATTTTTAAAATAAAGTAGTTAAGCGAGCACGCTAATGAATGCCTCATTTTTGGCATCTGTACTACAGATTAGCATTTATCAGAAGCCTATTTATAGGATGCTCTACAATTAAAACAGATGACCGTATCAGTGTCATATTTTGATTGCTGCCGCTGAAAACTTTCGGCTAAAGTGACGGAAGACCATTCAAATACGTTTCATCATGAAAACTAAAACTGCCCTGCTGATGCTGTGCCTTGCGCTTTCCCTCAGTGCATGCAAAGTGTTAAAAACACATATCGTTAAAGTCACCAGCTCAACTGAAGCACAGCCAAATGAAGTGTTATTAAAAACCACCAAAGGCTATGTATATTTATCGACACAGAACATGACGGATAAACAAAAGCACATCCTAAAAAATCTGCGTCCTTTTCAGTGCTTAGAAATTAAAACACCTGAACAATTTGCTATGCAAAACCGAGTAGTGCGATTTTCTGACTTTAAAATTCGTGCTTTAGTCGAAGCTGACCGAGAGTGTCGAAAAATTAAGGTCACGACCCGAATTGAAATTCATTAATGTTGTAATGCTTAAAAAGTTGAACATCCATATCTAACAATGGAAAGCTCTGCATAATTTGCAGAGCTTTTTTGCTTTTGGCTATTTGAAACAACACTTGTCACAACCTTCGACTTTTTCTCTGGGCCAGTTCATTCTTGCCCGTTTATAAGCCAGCTCATAATTGGCAAAATAACCAATTAGAATTTGATCCTCCGAGCTGGGTAAGTCTGCACAGCCTAAGGACGCATTATGAATATGATGGATGCCTTTTTCACTAGGCTGTTCATTTACAATAAATTTTATCATTTACAGCTCCCCGAATAATTTTTATAAAGTTCAACCACAAACAAAACCATACAAAAAGTATGTATTTATAAAATTAAACGGATGCCGTATAAAAATCAATCATTATTTTAAAAGTGAAACTGACCTCTAAGTCATATCAAGTTAAAAGAATTGATGTCCATATAACCGAAAAATTAGCCATGCTATCTTTAAATTTAGAGGCCCAGCAACACCATAAGAAAACTGCTGAAACTATAAAGGTGTGCTGATACTTTGTTGTTTTTTACGTTTAAACCAACGTACGGCCCAAATCGCCAAAATAATGCCCACAATCACCACCAAGACTGGAACCAGTAGTGACAGCACGGACAGTAAAACGGCTCCGACCCATTCCACTGTAGACACCAGTGGGTTGGCGACCCCGCCCGTCGTCGCGGTTGAAACCCCTCGGACAGCAACGGTACTCATTTGCACGGCGCCTGCTGTTCCCCCACCGACAATAATTGCTGCGGCCCAACTGGCAAACTGCGACATTTCCCCGCTGCTGACCGCCATAGTGGTGAGTGTTCCTGCGACCATCGCGGCTGGCGTTGCAATGGTGTCTAAAGCGTTGTCTACCCATGGTATGTAATAAGCTGCGATTTCACAGACAGTTGCAATAGCTAAGGCAATGCATACCGATGGCATGCTTAACCATTCAAAACCTTGCATGGGCTCGAACCAACCCATAATAGATGCAAGGCTCATGACCAAGAGTGGGACAAAAACACGAAAGCCACAGGCCGCACTTAAGCCAATGCCGATACAAAGTCCTAATATGGTTTCCATGTGCTTTTCCTATGTGGCTTAAGTTGGGATACTTTTATCTTTTTTATAACTTAGCAAAAAGCCCTATCGGGTGATAGGGCTTTTCTTTTAAACAGTGGGTAACTGTTAAATCTTGGGCTTAGGCATTCTTATTGTTAAATTGATTGCCTTGGCATTTGGTACACGGGGGTAAACGATCTGTACCAATTTCTAAGTAGACGCGGTGTCCGCATTGAACACAAAAATAGAAGCCTGTTCCAGGTTTTTCGCCAGCAGTAACCATTTTTGTTCTCCATATGTTTAGAAAATGGTCTTACTAGTATATGCCTTTTATGATGAATGTCTATTGATCATTTCGACAAATGATGATGGCATTTGGGCAAGAAATAATTTCCCTAGAAAATCTAAACGCCTTACAAGGTGTTAGTCACCCAATTTTCGATCTGCAATCCATCGACACGCAAAAATTCTTTTTCATTATTGGTCACCATCACCCAATTATTCGCACGTGCATGCGCGGCAAGCCACAAATCATTCGCACCAATAATCTGCCCTTTAGATGAAAGGTCTTGGCGTATTTGCGCATAGTGATCAGCGACATATTCATCTAACTCAACCACTTGAATCATTGAGGTTAATTCATCTATCACTTTAAGGGCTTTTTCTTTTTGCTGACTTTTCTCTGCACCAAAACGCAACTCCCCCAAAGTAATGACTGAAATTAAAATATTTCGATGTGGGAGATGTTTTTCAAAATGCTGACGGACAATTTCAGGTTGATGTTTGATGATGTAGATACAAATATTCGTATCCAATAAATATTGTGTCTGCATTAGAACTCTTCTCGTTCCTGTGGTGGTTCATCCACTCTTTCTTCTGCATAAAAGTCATTCGGCATTTGCGCTAATACTTTAAATAACCGATCTACGGTGACTGGCTTTTCACGCAGAATCACGTCATCGCCACGACGGAAAATTTCGACTTCTGTACCTTCAAAGCGAAATTCTTTGGGTAAGCGAACAGCTTGGCTTCGACCAGTCATAAAAACTTTTGCGGTAGTCATAAGGCTACTCCATCAGTTTTGATATATACCTTATGATAGGTATTTATTGAGTGTTTTTCAAGCGAATTAAATTTAATGAATTTGAGGTACTTCAATAACATTCACAGTAAATAAATTCAAAATATCATCTCTATCCATGAAAATAATTTGGCTTCTGCGATTTGCATCTAATTTATTACCTAACCAGTTTCTTGCTGCTTTTGTGATTTCACCGCCTGCAATGATATAAGCATGATCTACCAATACTCTTTTATTTGTTTCAGGATCGAAAATTTCATGCCCCAACATCATCGTTGTTTGGTTATAAATTTCAGCAATATTGTGGTTGCTAGCTTTGGAAACACCTGAAGAATCTAGTTTTCCTTTCTTTACCTGAATTCCAAAATAAATTATATGCTGTGTAGGCAGTGTATATTTCATCCAAATATCTTTTCCATATTCCAATGCTTGGCGAATTCAAACATGAGGTGCGACAGTTTGAAAAGTCTTATGATAATCAACAAGCTGAGCAAATTTCTCTAATGGTGTAAGCCAATCTAACGCTTTTCTAGGACGAGTATTCAGTGACATGGCAACTTGATTTAAATAATGCTGATCTGCCTGATTTAAATCAATCCCTTTAGGTAAATATTGCCTAATTAAACCATTCATATTTTCGCATGTGCCTTTTTGCCAGGGTGAATGTGGGTCACAGAAATATACATCTATGCCTAAATCTTCTTCAAGTATTTTATGTTCTGCCATCTCGCGTCCACGGTCATAGGTCAACGTTTTACGCAGTTCTGCAGGTAAATATTTCAGAGCTTCAGTTAAAGCCTTGCGCACTGATTCTGCCTTTGCATCAGGTAATGTTGCCAAGATACAGAGCCGTGTATTTCGTTCAATAAGTGTTGCTATCGAACTTTTATTGTCTTTACCTTTAATTAAATCAGCTTCCCAATGACCCGGTATTTTTCTTTCTTGAACTTCGGCTGGGCGCTCATGAATAGTTTTAATATCCTGTAATATAGAATCTTTTTTAGGTTCACCGTTAGCTTTTCGCTTTTTATTTTCATGACGTAGACAGGATAATAAGTCTTTTTTCAACTCACCCTTGGGTAATGCTCGTATCGTTGAATAAATCGTTGTATGGCTTACATTCATTGTTTGATCCAAATCAGGAAATGTCTTTAAACGCTTTGCTATTTGCTGAGGAGACCATAAACAACGGATCGCTTCAACAATAAATTTCCAGAGGATTGAATCGATTTTGAGTTTTCTGTGACCACGTCTACGTCTAGCGAAGGTGTTATCAGAAGCATATCGAGCTTGATAAACGTCATTGATGCTATTTCTTTTAAGCTCACGATAGATCGTACTAGGATGTCTTTTAATAAGTTCAGCAAATTTTCTGGCTGAAAAGCCTTCTTTTCTTGACTCAAGCATTAATGCAGTACGATCTTCAAAGTTAAGATGATGGTATGACAATTTTATATACTCCATAAACCCTTTAAATTAATTAGGTGGTTTATGTCGCACTTCAAGTTTTACTCTGCCCTTTATCTTTGTGTCCTGCTACTGTGATTCGATGAAAACCTAATATTCGAAATAGTGGTAATAATATATTTTCAATTAGTTGATCCTCTGAGCATTTATCTAAATAATTGATTAACAAATCTCTTTTTTTGATTTCCTCTTCTGAGAATATTCGATGAGGATTTTCAGAAGGTTTTATAATCTGATTATTATTTAAGTTTTTAATATATAAATTATTATCATTACTATAAAAAGCCTCATATCCTTCTCTGCTTAAAGGCTTATTTAACTCAATTAAAGCATTGATACGTTGCGGATCATCCTCTGTTGCTTCAGATTTATGCATTAAGACCCTTAATACATGTACAAATCGTGGAGGCAACATATTTGGTGGGCAAGATTCGTCCAGTAATTCGGCTAATCTATCTGATGTCCAAGCCCAACGTGTTGAACCATCATGTTGAAATGGTAAATCACACTCCTCGAAAAACTCAGTAATATACGTGCTACTTCTATATTTAAAGGATTTATTATCACCAATAATGCACTCAGCAATCGCTCTTAGGTTTCTGCTTTTAAATTTCATATTCTTATTTTTCGTAAAGGCTATTTGCGTTTAATTTAATATATGCATTGAGACCATTTCCAACTTTAGCTAGCTGCTTCATACGTTCAACCTTCTCAATACCTGCACTTCGATAACTATAAGTATAAATTTTAGCTGTACCACTAAATTTAACCCTTATAAAAGTATCCCCAATTTCATATCCAACTACACCTGAATCATCATCTAAATCCAAATATCTTTCCATATCCATACTCAAAAAATAAAGCCATATATGAAATATGGCTTTATAAAATTATTTCAAGTATTAAAAAGACTTATTTAAACTACGCCACATTCCCTTCCAAAAAGTCCTGCGCAAAGCGTTGCAATACACCACCCGCTTCATATACAGACACTTCTTCTTCAGTATCTAGGCGACAGGTTACAGGCACTTCAACGATTTCACTCTTACCATCTTCCGTCGCACGTTCAATCACTAAAGTTAACGTCGAACGCGGTGCGATATTACCAATCACGCTATAAAGTTCAGTACCATCCAAACCTAAAGTTTTACGGTCAACACCCGCTTTAAACTCAAGCGGTAACACGCCCATACCGACCAAGTTAGTACGGTGAATACGCTCAAAACCTTCCGCCACAATCGCTTCAACACCAGCAAGGCGTACACCTTTTGCAGCCCAGTCACGGCTAGAACCCTGACCATAGTCCTTACCTGCAATGATGATGAGCGGTTGCTTACGATTCATATAAGTTTCAATCGCTTCCCACATACGCATCACTTCGCCTTGAGGCTCAACACGTGCTTTCGAACCTTGCTTAATGGTGCCATCCGCACGAACCACCATTTCATTAAACAGTTTCGGGTTAGCAAATGTTGCACGTTGCGCAGTCAAGTGGTCACCACGGTGCGTTGCATAGGAGTTAAAGTCTTCCTCAGGTACACCCATTTTGTGTAGGTACTCACCTGCTGCCGAATCCATCATAATTGCATTCGATGGTGACAAATGATCCGTGGTGATGTTGTCAGGCAAGATGGCAAGCGGACGCATATTTGCCAGTGTACGTGGTGCAGCTAATGCCCCTTCCCAATACGGCGGACGGCGGATATAAGTACTTTGCGGACGCCAGTCATACAAAGGACTTGCCGCTTTTTCAGTGACACCCAAATCAAACATTGGAATATACACTTTACGGAACTGTTCAGGCTTCACCGCTTCTTTGACCAGAGCATCAATTTCTTCATCCGAAGGCCAAATGTCTTTCAAATAAATTGGATGACCGTCTTTGTCGTTTCCTAATGCATCTTTTTCGATGTCAAAACGAATGGTTCCTGCAATCGCATACGCTACAACCAGCGGAGGTGATGCCAAGAACGCTTGTTTTGCATAAGGATGGATACGACCATCGAAGTTACGGTTACCCGAAAGTACCGCTGTTGCATACAAGTCACGGTCAATAATTTCTTGTTGTAGTTTAGGATCTAAAGCACCTGACATACCGTTACAGGTGGTACATGCATACGCCACGATACCAAAACCGAGTTTTTCTAAGTCGTCTAATACGCCTGCTTCTTCAAGATAAAGCGCAGCTGCTTTAGAACCCGGTGCAAATGATGATTTCACCCAAGGTTTACGGGTTAAGCCTAATTCATTGGCTTTACGTGCCAATAAACCTGCGGCAACGGTATTACGTGGGTTGGATGTATTGGTACACGAAGTAATTGCAGCGATGATGACAGCACCATCTGGCATTAAACCATCGGTGCGGTTTTCAACCACGCCTGCAATACCTTTTTCTTTTAAATCTGCTGTAGATACACGTGCATGTGGGTTTGATGGGCCTGCAATATTACGTGTTACTGTTGAAAGATCGAAACGAAGGACACGTGGATATTCCGCTTGTTTCATATCCAATGCCCAAAGACCAATTTCTTTGGCATAGTTTTCAACCAGTGCAACTTGCTCAGCTTCACGACCTGTCAGCGTTAAATAATCAATCGTGTTTTGGTCAATATAGAACATTGCCGCAGTTGCACCATATTCAGGGGTCATATTGGAAATCGTGGCACGATCCCCCACTGACATGCTGTCCGCGCCTTCGCCGAAGAACTCAAGGTACGCACCGACAACACGTTCTTTACGCAAGAATTCAGTCAGTGCTAAAACGATATCGGTTGCAGTAATACCCGCTTGACGTTGTCCAACAAATTCCACCCCGATAATGTCTGGAAGACGCATCCACGATGCACGACCGAGCATTACATTTTCAGCTTCGAGTCCACCCACACCAATCGAAATCACACCAAGCGCATCGGTATGTGGCGTGTGTGAGTCTGTACCGACACAAGTATCTGGGAATGCCACACCTTCACGACTTTGCACTACAGGAGACATTTTCTCCAAGTTGATTTGGTGCATGATGCCATTACCCGCAGGAATCACATCGACATTTTCAAAAGCAGTCTTGGTCCATTCAATGAAATGGAATCGGTCTTCATTACGACGGTCTTCAATAGCACGGTTTTTCTCAAAAGCATCTGGGTCAAAACCACCGAATTCCACAGCTAAAGAGTGATCGACAATCAACTGAGTCGGCACCACAGGATTCACTTTCGATGGGTCACCACCTTGGTCTGCAATCGCATCACGCAAACCTGCAAGGTCAACCAATGCCGTTTGTCCAAGAATGTCATGACAGACGACGCGAGCTGGATACCAAGGGAAATCGTGATCTTGTTTTGAGAAAATTAATTCTTTTAGTGACTGCTCCAAAATGGCAGGATCACAACGACGCACTAACTGTTCAGCCAATACTTTTGAGGTGTATGGAAGTTTTGCATAAGCGCCTGGCTGAATCTGTTCAACGGCTTCTCGCACATCAAAGTATTCTAGCTGGGTGCCTTGCAGTGGTTTGCGGTGATTATTGTTCATAGCGTTCCTGCCTTTGGTGTTTCATTTTTCTTCACTGTCTTTACTAGACAATTCATCTTTGTCTGCTAGGCATACTACACTGTCGAAAACCCATTTCCCAAATCGTTTATATTTCATAAACTTAGATATAAAAACAGGGATTTTTGAAATATTTAGTTACATTAACTTTTAAATATTTACTTTAAATATGATTTTTTCTGAAAAATAGCGGAAAATAGCCCTAATTCTTTAGTATTAGATTTTAAGGTAGGCGAGCAATTCATGAGCGATCTAGCTTTCTCCTCTTTCACTTTAATTGGTGTAGATGCACTCAAATTTTTACAAGGCCAAGTGACGGTCAACGTTGAAGCTTTAGCTGAAAATACAACGCAATACACCGCAATTTGTGACTTGAAAGGCCGTATCCACTTTGGTTTGTGGCTGACAAAACGCAACCCTGAGCATTTTGAAATTGTCACCACTCAAGACCAGTCGGAAGAATTTGCTAAGCACATTAAAAAGTTTGGTGCTTTCTCTAAAATGAAACTTGAACCTATGGGTTCAGTTTTCCCAACCTTTACGCAAGACCGCACCACCTTTTCTGCTGAGCCTACCGATATTGCTGCATGGCAAGTGCAAGCCATTACTCATGGTGAAGCGTTTATCGACCAAGCCATTGAGCATGTGTTTCAACCTCAAGAGCTACGTTTACACCAACGTGAAGGCGTGCACTATGACAAAGGCTGTTACTTGGGTCAGGAAGTGATTGCACGTTTATGGTTTAAAGCCAAACCAAAAGCATGGTTGCATTTAATTCAGGGTACAGGCAGTGCACCTGCACAAGCTGAACAGTTGAATAAAGGTATTCAAGTGGTGAATAGCGCTGCGATTGATGGCGGTTATGTCGCGTTAGTGGTGGCACGTCCTGAGTCTTTGAGCGAGCTTGATGTGACAGTTTTAGACTTACCAGAACACTTAAATAGTGATGTGGCACGACCTCAGTAAGACTTTAAATTTTATGCTGTTATGATAAATGAGCCTCTAAAACTTATTCTTGGTTTTGGGGGCTTTTTAAAACTTAGAGCGATGAGGACTCTTTCTTCCTCACAAAATAAACTACACCACTTCGATCATCTGAAAAATAAAAGGAATTTGCATCTATACGGTAAATATCCGCAGGTCGACCATTCACCTTATTCCCTACTAAAAAACCATCCATAAAGGTTTCAAGTTTTTGCCCTTTACGCATAATCACAATTTTATAACCATGACCAATCGTGGCATCCGTAGAACCATGTAAAGCAACTAAAAAAGAATTTTTAATGGTGTCATCCGTATTTGGATGATCAAAATAGTCAAAGCCTAGTGCAGATGAATGCGATGGGAAATAGGCATAAGGAGGCGGTACATTTTTACATCCTGTTGGACGTTTAAATTTTGGGTCTGCTAAAATTTTACCATTCGACGAATAACAAGATTGCCAACCATAATCTGCATCACGCTTGAGTGCATAAAACGTTTCATCAGGCTTATTTTTACCCAGATGGTCTGCACCTTGATTGGTGGCAAATAAAAATTTACCCACCCATTTCAAACCGACAGCATTGCGTAAACCTGTGGCATAAATCTTTTGTTCAGAACCATCGGGGTTCATTTCTAAAACTGTCGCTCTAACTTTCTCTTTCTCGGTACAAGCATTACAACTTGAGCCGACTGAAACATAAATTTTACCGTTCCCACCCACGGCAATGGTTCGTGTTAGATGCCAGCCACCATATTTATAGCTTAAACCATAATCAGGAAAAGTCGCTAAAACTTCGGTTTTGTCCGTGGGTTTAATTTCACCTTGGGTGAATTTTCGTCGGGTGAGCTGATGAGTTTCAGCCAAATATAACCAGTCTTGCCCAGAAGAGTCTGTATAAAACTGGACTGAATTTGGATTTTTCAAACCTGTCATATAAGGAATAATTTTGCCGAATTTTCCTGTCTCAGCATTCCATTCATCCAAAATATAAACGATGCCTTTTTTATTGTCGGTCAAATCGCGCATATCTGTGACAAACATTCTACCGTCAGGTGCTTTGCTAAAAAACGAACACGTTTTAAACCCTCAGCCGCAGGAATGATGTCGTAATTTGCTGGAAGGTTTAGAGAAAAGCGCTTCCCATTTTTCAAGTTGATTTGATGAGGAACAAGATTTGGCTGCCCAGCTAAAACTGCCATTGAACCAACTAAACATATGAATAAGATTGAGAATATTTTTATCATTTTAGAGACGTCTCGATTCATCTTATGAAAAGTAATCTTCTTTTTTATAGGATATAACTTGAATGATGAGTGCATAATCAAACGCTTTTGCTAGAAAAACGTATAGGCTCTTCTATACAAACTATTATTTTATATTATCTTTTAGCCTGACCACTGCAAGTATCTTTACAGTGGGTAAATCCATTCACACTCGTTCTGCGGCTATAAACAGAACATAGAAAATATTGCTTTAACTCTATAGCAAGCATCAGTCCTTGGATAAAAGGCTCATCCAAGGACTTAAACTATTTTTAGAGCCTTATTTAATAGTTCACTCATCTTCAATGAAGATTAAACATCAAAAATCATGAAACAGCTTATTCATGTCTTTGCAGAGATAGTCTTTAAATGAAAAATCTCGCGCATGTTTAGCATCAAATTTTGCAGTCACACCGTCTTTTTCAAAGATATATACACGGTCATCTTTGCTCACTAAAAACTCACCACCCAATTTCATCAATAAGGCATCAATTTTTTCGCCATCTGGAATCGACTCATCGGCCAAAACTTTTAAATAATTTCGCTTAATTGACTTAATAAACATGCTGAACTCGCTACTCATTTTCAGCGCTATTTAAACAGAATCTAAGCCAGAATTCTAATAAAACCCGAAGCCATCAGCTGCAAATACCAATAACCCATTGCACTCCTTTCCACTGTACATCACGCGGTTTGTATTGGAAAAATATATACCGATCAACACAATCAACGGAAATTTGTAAGACCAAGACACAATTCAGATATTTACATTCACACAATTCAACTTATGATGTGAAATGACTAAAAACAAATACACACATAGATGGACTTATGTGTAAGAAAAAGGTTTATAAAACATGAAGAAAATCGTACTTGCAAGCTTAATTGCACTCTCTAGCCAGCTTGCACTTGCAGCCTCCACTCAAGATACCATCAACCCCGAATTTGCCAAGATTGAGGAAATGGTTAAAGCCAACAATATGGCGGGGGCATATCAGGCTTTAGAAAAACTGGCAAAGTCTGGCAACCCACAAGCCATGTATAACTTGGCTTATTTGACTCAGACTGGCCAAGGCACAGCGAAGAATGAGAAGAAAGCCATTCAGCTCTATCAAGATGCTGCAAACAAAGGCTACCCCGTTGCGCATTATGTGCTTGCGAAAAACTATGTCACGGGTACTTTAGGCTTGCCTCAAGACATTAACAAAGCCAAACAACACTTTGAAGCCGCATCTAAACTAGGCTTTGATGATGCAACCGTTGAATATGCCGTGCTGTTATTTTCTGAAAATAAACCAGAGTCTGAAAAGTTAGCCCTTAAGAAACTTGAGCCTTTGGTGAAAAAAGGCAACTATCAAGCCATTCATGCACAAGCCCTGTACGACATCAGCACAGGCTTTAAAAACAAACAAGAAGCACCCATTCAAAAAGGTCTCAACAGCATTCAAGACTTAGCCAAAAAAGGTTACATTCCTGCCCTGATGGCCGTAGGCAATATGTTTGCCAATGGCAATATCATTCCGCAGAACTTGCCTGAAGCGAAGAAAATTTTCACCGCTTTAGCTAAAGAAAATGTACCGCAAGCCAAAGAATCTTTGGCGATGGTTGATAAAATGATTGCCGATCAAGCCAAAGCCCCTGCTGCAACAGCTGCGGTCAAAAAATAAATCTCTTCTTCAAAAAATACTCTCCTCGGAGAGTATTTTTTTACCACCAAATACCAATCAAGACACTGACCACCACAAAACTCAATAGCGTGCTGATCATCAGTGGAGTGAATGCTTTTTCATTCAAACCATACACTTGCCCAAAAATTCCAAACAAAGACGGCATCGGCAAAGCCGCAATCAAGGTCCCTGCATAAATCATCTTTGGGTCCAATTCAGTCAAATAGGTCAGCCCTAAATAAACCAAAAGTGGCATACAAATATTTTTAGACACCACCAGATAAACCGTTTGCAGGTTAAAAGACTGAATAGTGAGACCCACCATTCCCCCACCAATAATAAAGAGCGCTAAAGGTGCAGCGGTCTGACCTAACATCGCAAACACTTGGTCGATTAAATGTGGAATTTGAAGTTCAAAAATCGCACAACTCATGCCAAGCATTACCGATAAGAACAACGGATTTTTAAGTAGCGTAAGAAATGTGGTTTTTAAAATAGAGGCTAAATTGGCTTGTCTTTGTCGCCCTATTTCCGCCAGAGTGAGCATCAGCGGCACAAGAAATACACTTTCAATGATCACCACCAATGAAATATAAATCATCGCTTCACTCCCCATCAGCAGCGTCAAAATTGCTGCTCCCAATAACCCCGTATTGGACATGGATGCACCCAGTGAAAAGACTGCAGCATGGGTAAAGTGATTATTAAACAGCTTTTGACCTAAAATAAAAGCCGTAATAAATAAGCCAAAGGTCACAGCGGCATAAACATAAAAATAAGCGGGATACCAAATTTCATGCAAATCTTTTGAAGCTAAGGCGTGCAACAATAAAGCAGGTAACGCAATTTTGATGACAAAAGCACTGATTGCAGTCATTTGCTCTTTAGCGAGCAACTGGATTTTGACAGAAGCAAAACCGAGGAAGAGCAGGAAAAATACTGGAAAAATTACCGAAAAAATCATTCAAGTTGTTCCTTTTCCAGATGATGTAAGTAAAGACCTATCCTAGGATACACCTTTACTCAGTTGAAATATTTTATAAGACCAATGGCGAAGCAAAACACTTATGAGATTAGAACGCAGAAAACAAATCTTTGATCCCATGTGGCTGACACCGTAAATACTGCGGTGCGATAGAGACTTTCCCACCCAGTTCTGCAGCGGCATGCCACGGCCATCGTGGGTCATACAACATGGCACGCGCCAGACCAATTGCATCGGCTTCTTGCGCTTCTAAAATATGTTCAGCCTGCTTAGCTTCTGTAATCAAGCCCACCGCAATGACTGGAATTTTCACCGCTTGTTTCACTGCATGGGCAAAAGGCACTTGATACTTGGGCTTAATCTGAATGTCTTGTTCCACATGCAAGCCACCACTTGAAACATGAATATAAGCCGCACCGAGTTGCTCTAACGCTTTCGATAGCCCAACCGTTGAATCAATATCCCAACTTTCTGTTGCAGTCGACTCCATCCAATCAGTTGCAGATAAACGTATACCTACGGGATAATTTTCAGGAATAGCTTGTTTAATGGCTTGGAAGACCTCTAAGGTAAATCGAATACGGTTTTCAAAACTTCCACCATATTCATCGGTACGTCGGTTCGACAGCGGTGACATGAACTGATGCAACAAATAGCCATGGGCTGCATGTAGTTCGATCAGCTCAAAACCTGCATCTACTGCGCGTACTGCAGCACTGGCAAAGTCTTCGATGATGTCTTGCATCTCCGTCACACTTAAAGCATGTGGTGCATGCTCTTCGGGCTTAAAGGGGACATCACTGGCAGAAACCGTTTGCCAACCATGCGGTTCATTCGGTTTGATCTGACCTTTTCCTGACCAAGGACGATCGGTCGATGCTTTACGCCCCGCATGTGCCAGTTGAATGGCAAAAGGCATTGGTGAAAGTGTTTTGACTTTTTGAAGCAAGGCCTTCATTTGTGCACGTTGCAAATCATTCCACAGCCCTAAATCCGCAAAACTGATTCGTCCTACAGCTTGTACGGCTGTTGCCTCAACAATACACAAGCCCGCACCTGACAAAGCATAATTGGCCCATTGTTGCTCATGCCAATAGCTCAGCTCACCCGCATCATTGGCTGAGTATTGGCACATCGGCGCAATCACGATTTTATTTGTTAAGTTTAAATCCCCAAATTGAATGGGTTGAAATAATAATGGCATCACAGCTCTCCCTGTACTCACTATGATCTATAACAAATAAAGTGCCTTGCATTCAACGCTAAAAGTGCAAATCTGCTGTCAAACCTTTGCACTTTTATGGCTATCCATTTAGAAAGTAATGCGGCTTCCAAGCCCCAAGACTAATGCATTATCCACCACATGGCTTGAACCTGAGTTGATCACATACTGAATGTTGGGACGTAACATTAACCACGGCGTAGCGTTATAGCTATAGTTCAGTTCAATATTGTATTCTGCGCTCGCATCATACTGTGCTTTACCCGCAGTAAATCGCTCATTCAGATGTACACGATTCACTCCCAAACCTAAAATATCCGTCGGATGCTGCTCAAATACCCCAATATATTTCAGCCCCACTTGCTGTGAGTTGTCTACTTTATTGGTGATGCGGTCATGCCATGTAAAGTTGGCAAAACTATGCAAACCTTGGCGCCCTGCACCCGTTGAAGTCAGTTGCTGTTCGATGGCAATCCATCCTGCAAATGTCCGGTCTTCGCCAACCACACCTTTGCCATAAGCCACATCATATTGGTTATTTGGATCATCTGCGGTGTTATATATCCCACCAACCCGATAGCTCCCCGCCAAACCATTCAATAGTGCTTTCGGTGTCCAAATCACTTCTACTGGAATAGTCACACCGTCGGCATGTTCTGTGTCTAGGCTCCAACCTTGTCCCTCGGCTTTGCCATTGCCATTATCTGGATTGAATTCATAAACACCCACTTGAGTTGTCACTTCAGGGGTCAGTTGATATTTAATGCGACCGCCCCATTGTGAAACCGGCGTATTCATCCAGATATTGCCCTGCCATTTCCCCATTTGTGCGGCACAAAAGGCATTACTAACAAAATCACACGCCATCACATCAAAATCAGAACCTAAACCCAGTCGCCCAACTTTGACACTGAGCCCTTGTTCTTTAAAACGCTTTTCAATCGAAAGCTCTGACAAACGGCTGTCTTGGTTTCCACGGCCATAGGTGGCTTGTACATTGGCTAATTGCGGTGCAGAAGGATCTTGCAAATCTCGAATTGAGGTACTTTGTCCTTGACGCGCAGTCGCAACAAAACGAATGGTGACCCCTTCCCAGCCGGCTAGCTTTTCTAAATCAAATTGTGTGCCTAACCAAAACTGCGAAGCGGTACTTGGGCTTGCACCTGCATTATGCCCGCCATCCGCCAAATAGTTGGTATCTGTTAAAGCATTGGCTTCAAACTTAATGCCTTTTTGCGCCAATTCAGTTCGTTTTCCCTGCCAGTCACCAAACAAATACTGACCCTGTACATCTAACATCTGCTCCGCATGACTCACTGTCGCCCAGGCACACATTGCTGTTGCAAATAAAGAAAAAGAAAACTGTCGCATAAAACCCAAGCCCCAAACTAAAATGAAGAACAATCCATTTCATTTAAATGAAAAATTTAATGAAAAGTACATAATTTTTAAATAAAGATCTCAGCAAAATTTTTATCATTAAGTCAAAAAAAAGTTATCAATATCGCCCACAGCTATAAATAGAAGATTTGATTTGAGTGATTCATGGCAGTTTTCACTCAATTCAAGAGTGTAATTTAAGGAGGATGATTCCTGATCACAGCAGACAATCCCGCACTTTAGCTTTCTAAAAATGTGCTAAAGCCAAGCCTCTCGCTGAAATCACTTGCAATCTCGCGTGTACACCGCAATATTAGCCTCAAGTTTTATCAGCTCATGTTGCCATGCCAGAATTACCCGAAGTTGAAACCACCAAAGCCAGTTTAGCTCCGTTATTAGATCAACAAGTGCTCAGTGTTGAAGTTCGCCAGTCGAGCCTGCGCTGGCCGATTCCCGCCGATCTCAGCAAACTGGTGGGTCAGCGTTTAATTCAACTCAAACGCCGTTCTAAATACATTTTGGCCATTTTTGAACAAGACACGATGCTTTGGCATTTGGGTATGTCTGGTAGTTTCCGTATTTGTGAGGTGGGTGAAACCCTGCGTAAACACGATCATTTGATTATTCGTTTTGAAGATGTCGAGCTACGCTACCATGATCCGCGCCGCTTCGGCTGTATTTTATGGTTGGATGAATATTCGCAAACCAAGTTAATCGATACCCTTGGGCCTGAACCACTGAGTGCTGATTTTAACGCTGAATATTTAAGCCAAAAGTTAAAAAGCAAACAGGTCGGCATAAAAGTTGCAATCATGGATAACCATGTGGTGGTTGGTGTCGGAAATATCTATGCCACAGAGAGTTTGTTTAATTTGAGCATACACCCTGCGCAAGTGGCGTCTAGTTTAACACCCAGCCAAATTGAAAAATTGGTGGTCGAGATTAAACGTATTTTGCAGCAGGCCATCGATTTAGGTGGGTCTACCCTGCGGGACTATTCCAACGCAATGGGTGAAAATGGTTACTTTCAACAAACTTTATTGGCTTATGGTCGAGCAGGTGAAATGTGTGTGAACTGCGAGACTACGCTTGAAAACATCAAACTGGGACAGCGTGCTTCTGTGTTTTGTCCCGAATGCCAACCGCTGAAAAAAGTGCAACCTAAGCCCAAAGCCACAGCTCGAGGAAAAACCAAATGAAAACTGCCATTGTTCGTCATATTTTGGTCAAAGACAAAGACCTCGCTGAACAACTGAAAAAGAAAATCCACGATGGCGCCGATTTCGCCAAAATTGCTAAGCAATACTCCACCTGTAATTCAGCTAAACGCGGTGGTGAACTAGGTGAAGTCAAAAAAGGCCAATTGGTGCCTGTGATTGATAAATTGGTCTTTAGTGCTGCTGAAAAAGTACTACATGGCCCCATCAAGAGCCAATTTGGTTTTCATTTACTAGAAATTAAATTCCGTATGGATTTTTAAATAGTTACCCAGTGTGTGATGTGTTTGAGTATAAGCACATCACGAACACTGTATCTGAGCCTCTTTCATCTCATATGTCCAAGCATCAACGCGTTCGCCAGATTCCAGCGTCCCTTGTACTCTCACCCGTCGATACTGTATCCCTTCAAATTCATCCAATGCATCCCAATGTTCGGCCAATTTTTCACTGCTAAAAAAATATCCTTCAACCGCTGCTGCTTGTGGGTCTAAGACGATGGCGAATAAGCCTTTGTCGGGTCCCCAATCCAAAATATGCACCACGCCATGCACATAGCCTTTTTGCCATGTTCCACCTATGCGCTCTAAAAGATGGGCATTTTCATGATTTGGACGGAGCGTCCCATAGACAAATAATTGGTTCATTTGGCATCACCACAGCTATTCAATCAGCGCGCATCATAAAACCAAAACTGTATAAAAACCAGTCTTTGGATAAGATACAGACATAAAAAACGGCACTTAATGTGCCGTTTTATTTTAACCGTTCGATTACTGACGTTTTTTCAATTCATCACGAATTTCACGTAGTAACTCGATATCTTCTGGCGTTGCTGCTGGTTCTGGCGCTGCTTCTTCTTGTTTACGGCGCATACGATTAATCATTTTCACCATTAAGAACACCACCCATGCCAAAATGATGAAGTTAATTAAAATCGTAAGGAAGTTACCATAAGTCAGGACGTTCACCCCAGCTTTGGTCAACTCATCTAAAGACTGTAAATTATTTGGGTTGTCCCCCAAAACAAAGAATTTCTGTGTGAAATCTACACCACCACCAGTCACAACCGTGATCAATGGCATGATGATGTCTTTCACCAATGAATCGACAATTTTACCAAATGCACCACCGATGATTACACCGACAGCCAAATCAATCATGTTGCCTTTTACCGCAAATTCGCGGAATTCTTGAACAATACTCATCTAAATCTCCAGTTATTTTTTGACTTTAATTTATGTGACGAAGTATACATTAATTTTATAGCTTCATTTCCACGTAATTTACTCGGAAATCATCTGCTTTTATATATTGGTTTGCTAATTTTAAACAAAAAAATGCCATCAATAAATTGATGGCATTTTTAAATGTTGCGGCCCCGCATGGGGCAACATCATTTTTAAAACTTATTTACCAGAACGATTACGTTTACGTTCGTTTTCAGTCAAGTAGCGCTTACGGATACGGATTGACTTAGGTGTTACTTCAACTAATTCATCATCTTCAATGAATTCAAGCGCTTGTTCAAGCGTATATTCAACAGCAGGAACAAGAGTCAACGCATCATCAGTACCAGAAGCACGTACGTTTGTTAACTGTTTTGCTTTAGTTGGGTTAACTGTCATGTCATCTGAACGAGAGTTAATACCAATGATCATACCTTCGTAAACTTCTAACTGAGGTTTAGCAAATAGACGACCACGGTCTTGCAATGTGAACAATGCATAGCCAAGGCAAGTACCTTGAACCATAGAAATCAACACACCGTTTTGACGTTTCGCAACAGTACCTTGTTTCATTGGACCGTAGTGTGAGAAGCTTGAAGTCATGATTCCTGTACCAGAAGTCATGGTCAAGAATTCTGAACGGAAACCAATTAAGCCACGTGAAGGAACAGTTGCTTCAATACGGATACGGCCTTTACCGTCAACTTCCATATTCGTCATTTCGCCTTTACGGTGACCCATTTGTTCCATTACAGAACCTTGGTGCTGTTCTTCAACGTCAAATGTTACGTTTTCGTATGGCTCTTGCTTTTCGCCATCAACTTCTTTCAAGATTACTTGTGGACGTGATACGCCCATCTCGAAGCCTTCACGACGCATGTTTTCAATAAGAACTGAAAGGTGAAGTTCACCACGACCTGATACTTTAAAGCTATCAGGACTATCAGTATCTTCAACACGAAGCGCAACGTTGTGAATTAATTCGCGGTCAAGACGTTCACGGATATTACGTGAAGTAACAAATTTACCTTCTTTACCCGCAAACGGAGAGTTGTTTACTTGGAAAGTCATGGTTACTGTAGGTTCATCTACAGACAATGCTGGTAAAGCTTCAACATTTTTCGGATCACAAATGGTGTCAGAAATATGAAGTTCATCAATACCTGTGATACACACGATATCGCCTGCTTGAGCAGATTCAACATCAACACGCTCTAAACCATGGTAACCCATGATTTTTAAGATACGACCGTTACGTGTCTTACCGTCTTTATCAATCACAGTTACTGGTGTGTTTAATTTTACAGAACCACGTTGAATACGACCAACACCGATAACACCAACGAAGCTGTTATAGTCAAGTGATGAAATCTGCATTTGGAATGGACCATCAACATCGACTGCTGGTGGTTCAACAATGTCTACAATTGTTTGGAACAACGGCGTCATATCTTCCGCTAATTCTTCTGGAGATGGACCAGCAACACCACGAAGACCTGAAGCGTAAACAACTGGGAAGTCTAACTGTTCGTCAGAACCACCAAGGTTATCAAACAAATCAAATACTTGATCAATAACCCAATCTGGACGCGCGCTTGGCTTGTCGACTTTGTTGATAATTACGATTGGCTTCAAACCACGTGCGAACGCTTTTTGCGTTACGAAACGAGTTTGTGGCATTGGGCCTTCTTGAGAGTCGACAAGAAGAAGTACACAGTCAACCATCGACATTACACGTTCAACTTCACCACCGAAGTCTGCGTGTCCTGGGGTGTCGACGATGTTAATACGGTATTCTGTATTGGTACGTGCATCTAACCATTTGATTGCAGTGTTTTTTGCAAGAATGGTAATACCACGTTCACTTTCAATCGCGCCTGAATCCATGACACGCTCAATCTCGCCTGCACGATCGCCAAGTGCACCTGATTGCTGTAAAAGTTTGTCTACTAGAGTGGTTTTACCGTGGTCAACGTGCGCAATGATGGCAATGTTGCGGAGAGTTTTGATATCTGACATGTAAATTCGATACGCCTAAAGTTTGAGGGCAAATTATACAGAAAAATAATAGAATTTAGTAGTGACAGTTTATTGACAGACTCATTTTTTTTGATAAGTGGTGTGTAATTAATTTTGTAAAGCTGTGTAAAGCGATTAGAATAGCGCCACCTTGCTAACACCCTTTGACATATGTCTGATCAAAATCTCTCTCCCAATCAAACAGATCAACTCGATTTGGTCTATGGTTTAAACGACCGCCCTCGCCCAATCATTGCTTTTCTTGCTGCCTTTCAACATCTCCTTGCAATTATTGTCCCAATTGTTACTCCAGGCTTACTCATCTGCCTAGCGCTTGGTGTGTCGAAAGAAGACACTAACATGATTTTATCCATGTCTTTGGTCATCTCAGGGATTGCAACCTTCTTACAATGTAAAAAAGTTGGACCTTTTGGTGCAGGCTTATTGATTGTTCAGGGCACCAGTTTTAACTTTATCGGACCGATTATTGGAATTGGCTCTGCCATGGTTGCTGCTGGTACTCCTGTAGAATCCGTCATGGCTGCAATTTTTGGTGTGGTAATCGCAGGTTCATTTATTGAAATGGGCGTGTCACGTATTCTGCCTTGGGTGAAAATGCTCATTACCCCATTGGTCACAGGCATTGTGGTGTTATTGATTGGTTTGACCCTCATTAAAGAAGGTCTGATCAGCATGGGTGGTGGCTATCAAGCCATGTCAAACAATACCTTTGCCAATGCAGACAACCTAATCATGTCGTGTACGGTTTTAGGCTTAATTATCTTGCTGAATCGCATCCGTATTACATGGGTAAAAAGTTCTGCTATCTTAATTGCCTTAATTGCAGGGTACACTCTTGCAGGCTTTATGGGGCATCTGGATTTTTCTGGTCTTAAAGACGCACCTTTAATCCAAGTTCCGACGCCAATGCATTTTGGACTCAGCTTCTCTTGGAGCTTGTTTATTCCAATGGCCTTCATCTATTTAGTGACGTCTTTAGAAGCAATTGGTGATATCACCGCGACTTCAAAACTTTCCAACCAGCCTGTGGATGGTGCCACTTGGATGGAACGTATTAAAGGCGGTGTCTTGGTGAATGGTGCAAACTCTTTCCTTGCTGGTATTTTCAATACCTTTCCTAGTTCGGTCTTTGCACAAAATAATGGCGTGATTCAGCTTACTGGTGTTGCGAGCCGTTATGTCGGCATCTGGATTGCCGCATTATTGGTGATTCTAGGTTTACTCCCTGCTGTTGCAGGTGTGATTCAGGCAGTGCCTCAAGCTGTTTTAGGTGGCGCTGTAATGGTAATGTTTGGAGCTGTAGCAGCTTCTGGAATTAACATTCTGTCAGGTATTCATCTTGACCGCCGCGCACTACTGATTATTGCCATTTCATTGGCACTCGGTTTAGGTGTTGCACAAGTTCCACAAATTTTGGAACACTTACCTGAATTATTCCGTAACATCTTCAGTTCAGGTGTTGCGACAGGTGGTATTGCAGCCTTGTTATTAAATATTATTCTTCCTGAAACGAAGAAATAATTGTTCATTTCAGTATGCACTTTGCCCAGCACTGTCTGGGCATCGTTTTTACAATGGAGTATATAAAATGGATCCACGAAGTGAAGTTGTTCTTCGCCAGCAAGAATTTCTCTCTGGTTCAGTTTTACTGGTCAATGCACCGTGTGACGAATTAAACACACAGTTAATTGGTACTGTAGAACCACATTTTTGGACATGGAATTTTAACGAATTACAATATTTCCAAAACCAACAAAGTGATGTGCATTTTGATACAGATTTGCCTGATGTCGCTTTTGATCAAGCCATCGTGTTTGTTCCAAAGTCAAAAGAACTACTCAATTATGTGCTACACCAACTGGTGAGTCGTTTGGCCGTAGGCGCATCGATCTTTTTAGTTGGTGAAAAGAAAGGCGGTGTAGAACGCGCCTCTAAACAGCTGCAACCTTTTGGTAAAACCCTCAAATTAGACAGCGCTCGACATTGTCAAATGTGGCAACTGGTCACCGAAAAAACCGTAACGGCAAAACCTTTGGCCGATTGGGCACAACACTACACTGTACCAACCCCGAAAGGTGAATTACAGATTTGCGCATTACCGGGTGTATTTAGTCAAAATCGTCTGGACGTGGGTACAGCCGTGTTATTGCCTCATCTTTCACAGGTCACTTCTGGAAAAATTGCAGACTTTGGCTGTGGTGCAGGCGTGATCAGTGCTTATTTAGCCAAGTTAAATCCGAAAAATCGCATTTTTGCACTCGATGTCGATGCCTTTGCATTAGCTTCAACAAAAATGACTTTTGAGAAAAATAACCTTTTACCAGAACAACTTGAGATTAAAGCGGTACACGGAATTGAGGATGCTCCTCTGTTTTTACACGCAATCGTCAGTAACCCCCCATTCCATCAAGGCATTCATACAGATTACAATGCCAGCGAAAATTTATGCAAAACATCCCGTCGCCATCTTAAATCGGATGGCGAGTTGTGGATTGTTGCCAACCGCTTTCTGAATTATCCATTACTCATTGAGCAAAGTTTTGGCCAATGTACAACCAAAGCCGATCAACAAGGCTTTAAAGTGCTGTTTGCCAGCACACAAAAGAAATCTTAAGGAACAATGATGAGCGAAATGACTCAACCAGCTCAACTCAAGCGGAAGCTTGGAGCTCGCCATCTGAATATGATCGCCATTGGTGGCTCAATTGGTACAGGTTTATTCCTTGCCTCAGGTGCAACCATTGCAAATGCTGGCCCTGGCGGGGCGTTATTGGCCTACTGCTTAATTGGTGTGATGATTTACTTTCTCATGACCAGTCTGGGTGAGTTGGCAACACACAACCCAACATCCGGTGCATTTTTCACCTATGGCACCAAGTATGTTGAAGGTGGTTTTGGTTTCGCCCTTGGCTGGAACTATTGGTATAACTGGGCCATTACGGTTGCATTTGAATTGGTTGCAGTCCAATTCATTATGAAATTCTGGTTTCCCGATCTGCCCGGTTTCTACTGGAGTGCTCTCTTCTTAGCTGTTGTCTTTGGGATCAATGCACTGACAGTCAAAGGCTTTGGTGAAAGTGAGTTCTTCTTCTCCTTGGTTAAAGTCCTTGCCATCATTGTATTTATCATCATTGGTATTTTCATGATTGGTAAAATCATGATGACGCCAGGTGTCGCAACTTTTGCCAACTGGACCAAAGGTGAAGCACCCTTCGTTGGTGGCTTATCTGCACTGATTGGTGTCGCTATGATTGCAGGGTTCTCGTTCCAAGGTACCGAAATGGTCGGTGTTGCTGCAGGTGAATCGAAGGATCCACAAAAGACGATCCCGATTGCCATCAAACAGATTTTTTGGCGCATCCTACTGTTTTATGTGGTGTGTATTTTCATTATCGGTACACTCATTTCATATGATGATCCACTTTTGTTACAAGCGGCTTCATCAGAGAATATTGCACTCTCTCCATTTACCTTACTCTATGAAAAAGCTGGTTTTGCCTTTGCTGCCAGTGTTATGAATGCCGTGATTTTAACCGCGATTCTATCGGCAGGTAATTCAGGGATGTATTCATCGACGCGTATGCTGTTCAATATGGCCCAAAATGGCAGTGCACCTAAACTGTTTGCCAAATTAGACCCACGCGGCGTACCCATGAATGCACTTTATGCGACAACTGCAATTGCTGCACTTTGCTTCTTAACTACTTTCATTGGCGAAGAACAGGTCTTTAATTGGCTGCTCAACATGTCGGGTATGTGTGGCTTTATTGTTTGGTTAGGGATTGCTGTTTCACACTATCGTTTCCGTAAAGGATATGTTGCCCAAGGGCATAAGGTTGAAGACTTAGCTTATCGTGCAAAATTCTTCCCCTTTGCCCCTTGGTTTGCCTTTATCCTGTGCGCCATTGTTGTTTTAGGTCAAAACTACCAAGCGGTACTTGATGGCGAATGGCTCTCTGTTTTATCGACCTATATTGGTATTTTCTTATTCTTGGCGATTTGGCTAGGCTATAAATGGAAATACAAAACCAAACTGGTTTCTTACCAAGAAATGGATGTCAGTCCAATGAATCCTGATCGCGAATAAAATTCTTTCATAATAAAAAACAGCCTTCGGGCTGTTTTTTTATTATCATTTATTCATTTACTAAAGCCGTAAAGCATAAATTAATAACGCAATTTTCAATAAGACAGTTCAATTATTGAAGTTACATAGAATCGATAGTTATGACTCGGATCCATCCTAAACTTAGTTAATATTCTGTAACTAGCATCCGTTCACTTGCGCGATGAACAATTTACATATTTAGGTAGTAAAAATTTAGCCTCTCAATTCGCACCGCCATAACTAAATAAAACGGCTTATTGAGCACTGATCTCTCTCAAATTCCTAGCCCCTAAATATCAAGCCAGAAATATTATCTCGCTAGCAAACAAATCTTTATAAAAATCAATAACTAGAAATATCCATTCACTCTTAAGGCAAAATTATTATCGATGTAGTGAAGCATGAGTGACGGAAATCCACTTTTCATTCTTCTTATATTCATCCTCTAAAATTAAATACTTCTAACTATATTTAATATCCTATACGTAGCTAACCATGACCACCGTAAGCCTTAAAGGCTCTTGCATTGAGCTCGAGTTTATTTTCAACGATGTGAGTTAACATAAATTTCATTATTTTAGACATAAAAAAACGACTCCGAAGAGTCGTTTTTTAGTTAAAACTCAGATTATTGAGCTTGAACTGTACGGCTGCCAGAAATTGTCGCGAATACACGACGGTTCATAGCACGGCCTTCTTTAGTGTTGTTGTCAGCAATCGGTTGGTCCCAAGCGAAACCTTGAGTAGACAAACGAGCTGGATCAACGTTGTATTCGTTTACTAGAGACGATTTAACAGAGTTAGCACGAGCTAAAGATAAACGTTCGTTCAATGCACGTGGACCAGTGTTGTCTGTGTGACCTTCGATGCGAGCAGTAGCGTTTGGATATTCAACTAACTTCTCAGCAACTTTAGCGATTTCTGGCTTGTATTGGTCTTTGATGTTTGATTTGTTTGTATCAAAGAACACACGAAGTTCCATGTTAAGGTCTTCAGTTAACTCTTGTGGTTCAACTGGAGCAACTGGCTCAACTGGAGCAACTTCTACTACTGGAGCAGCAGGTTTCAAGTGACCACCAAGAACTACGTTAAGACCAGCAAGTGCTGTATAGTTCCAGAAATCTTCATCGATGTTGTAAGTAGCACGAGCTTCAGTACGTAGAGACAAAGCATCGTTCAAGCGCCAGAAAGCACCGAAACCAGCATTACCTAAAGTACCTTCTTCTTTAAGGCCACGACCAGCACGACCTAGATCGTTATCAAACTCGTATTTGTAGTGACCAGCACCTAAAAGTACATATGGCTTGATTTTGCTGTCGTAGTTTTTAGTAATCAAGTCAGAAGTAGCATAGAAATTACCGTTGATTTGCGTTTGCTTGTATTCAGCATTCGCTTGGTCAACCATGTCACCTTTAACTTGGTTGTATTCCGCTTCAAAACCTAACCAAGGAGTAAGCTCTACACCAAGTGCAGCACCAACAAATAGGTCATCATCCATTTGAGCTGAATCAGTCAAATGATCACCACCATTATTATGTTGAGTGTCTTGGAAAGTGTAACCAAGCATTAATGGAGTAACAGTTACGCCCGCGTTTGCAGCAGCTAAAGGAGCAGCTACGAGCATTGCTAATGCAATACGACTCATTTTCATGGATTTATCCTCCAGAGATAACAATTGTTTTTCAAGCTTAAGCTTAAAATTATTTAACAATTCTGAGATAGGCTTTTTTATACCCCAGTTTTATTTTTAAGCTATTCGCAATGAATCATACAAACACTTTATTTTTTTTCCAAGTGCTTGATAACTTTAATCAAGTAAATTATTGACAAAATTACTTACAATTTCCGTTGTAATTCGGTAATTTTTTACTCAATTTTTACTTGCGAATAGCTTATTTTCACTTGTATTACATTTTAACAGCTTTTTAAACAAGTTGAGTACTACTAATTATGTATAAAATTTGTTTGATAAACAAAGCTTTAATAAATAAAAAATAGCTCTATAACAACAAAACTGGATAACCATATGTTTTTTATCAATAAAAAAGGGTTCACTTTATTCGAACTCATGATCACTATTAGCATTATTCTGATCATTTGTACAATCGCACTTCCTCACTTTCATCAGTATATGGCCTCACAAGAGCGCAGCAAAACACTGAATACATTACGAAATAGTATTCAGGCAGCCAAAAATATGGCCAACCTGCAACGTCAAAATATCACCATTTGCCCAAGTCAAGACCTCGTTCAATGCCAAAATCATCAGTGGAACATGGGCTTTATTGTATTTATCGATAATAATAAAAACCGACGAGTAGATACCAGTGAAACGATTATTCGGACAGAACAACAGCAGCTCAAATATGGCAATCTTGATTGGCGTGGCACACTCAGTCTTCCATCGTTAAGCTTTAAAGCTGAAAATGGCCTCCCCCTTGGCTCAAATGGAACTTTCTATTATTGCTCTATGCAAAGTCAGGATCACTTTAAATTAGTCATGAGCAAAATGGGGCAGACCCGGACTGAACCCCTCGATGCCTGTAACTAGACCCATGAGTCCATAATCACGTTTTCAGCTTTTCTCGCTAGCAAATTTGCATATACTGCTTAAGTTTCCAACAAAACGTATAAGTGATTCGGAGAAGAAAATGACAGACATCGTAATTGTGAATGGTGCTCGTACAGCAATGGGCGGTTTTCAAGGCAGTTTAGCCAGTGTAACCGCTCCAGAGCTCGGTGCTGTAACGATTAAAGAAGCGATTGCTCGTGCTGGCCTACACGCAAACGATGTAGAAGAAGTAATCATGGGCTGTGTTCTACCTGCGGGATTAAAGCAAGGTCCAGCACGCCAAGCTATGCGCCAAGCAGGTTTACCTGATTCAACAGGTGCTGTGACCATCAATAAATTATGTGGTTCTGGCATGAAAGCGGTAATGCAAGCTGCGGATATGATCAAAGCAGGTTCAGCAAATATCGTGGTTGCAGGTGGCATGGAGTCGATGACCAATGCTCCTTATATTTTAACCAAAGCGCGTGCGGGCTACCGTATGGGGCATGGCGATGTTAAAGACCACATGTTCCTTGATGGCTTAGAAGATGCAGAAACAGGTCGATTGATGGGTTCTTTTGCACAAGATATGGCCAATACTCGTGGCTATACGCGTGAGCAAATGGATGCCTTCGCGATTCGCTCTTTAGAGCGCGCACAAACAGCGGTCAACGAAGGTTACTTTGCAGATGAAATCGTGCCTGTGACAGTTTCATCTCGCAAAGGTGATGTTGTCGTTGATAAAGATGAACAACCGTTCAATGCCAATATTGCAAAAATTCCAAGCCTTCGCCCTGCTTTTGCTAAAGATGGCACCATCACTGCAGCAAATGCAAGTTCAATCTCGGATGGTGCATCCGCACTAGTTTTAACTTCAGCAGAAAATGCATCGAGCAAAGGTTTAGCACCATTAGCCAAAATTGTGGCTTATGCATCGAACTCACAACATCCATCAGAGTTCACCATTGCACCAGTCGGTGCAATTGAAAAAGTGCTTAAGAAAACAGGTTGGAATGCACAGGACGTAGATCTTTGGGAAATCAATGAAGCTTTTGCGATGGTAACTATGTGTCCAATCGATGACTTCAAACTTGATCCAGCAAAAGTGAACATCAATGGTGGAGCTTGCGCATTGGGTCACCCTGTCGGTTCAACTGGTTCACGTATTATCCTGACTTTGATTCATGCGCTTAAACGTACAGGTGGTAAAAAAGGGATTGCGGCACTATGCATCGGCGGTGGTGAAGCGACTGCTGTAGCGATTGAATTACTTTAAGATGCAAGCAACCCTCTTTTATTGACATATTTTATACAATAAAACATTGGATAATTAGCTGATATAAAAGCGACATTTATGAAAATCCCTCGACTGCGAGGGATTTTTTATTACAAGATTGTATTAGGGCCGATCTCAACGACTTGTTAAAATAACGACGAAAAAAACAACAAGGATAAGACAATGCAACTGAATCACTACCTCAACTTTGATGGTCAAACTGAAGCCGCTTTTAATTTTTACAAGTCTGTCTTTGGTGGAGAGTTTGCAACGTTCATGCGTTATGGAGACTTACCTTCAGATGAAAGTTCATTCGCCCTTTCCGAAGCTGACCAACAAAAAATCATGCATGTTTCGCTTCCCATCAATGCCAGCACGATTCTGATGGCTTCGGATACCAATGATCAGTTTTGCGCTCAAAGCAATACCGTCTTTACTGTAGGCAACAACCACTATATTTCCATTAACTTAGATGCCCATGAACAAGCCGATGCAAAACGCTTATTTGATGCACTTTCAGTCAATGGAAAAATAGAAATGCCTCTAGAGAAAACGTTTTGGGGCGCACTCTATGGTGCATTTACCGATCAGTTTGGAATTAAATGGATGGTGAATTGCCAATTAGAAGAAGGATAAAAGCTTTTTTCTTTTTAAACATCAATATTTGAAAATTGCGCAATAATAGTGAGCCCCACGGTAATAAAACCTATACCGAGCCATCCAGCCAAATCGATGCTCTGTCCTAAAAATGCTTTAGCAAGAAGTGCTGTGGCAATGACACCAATGCCAGACCACAGCACATATAAAATTCCCGCTTGCATAAATTTTAAAGCATAGGCTGCACACGCAAAAGAAATCATATAAAGCACCAGTGCAATGCCTTGATCCAATTTATTGACCAAGCCATTACCTTTTGCGGAATAAAAAGTCGAAAGCACATCTGTAGCAATAGCAATAAGTAGCCAAATGACACCGGGATTAATTTTTGCAAAAAGTGCCATCATGTCCAATTTACCTGCTTCTTTTTCTTCAATTTATTCATCAAAAATGCTGCGTATAAATACAAAAAAGCTGAACCGAAGTCCAGCTTTTTATTCACTTGAAAATTTAAGCGCCCGTTTGATAACTGGCTTGTGCAACGGCTGTTGATGCTTGATACGGATTTCGAAAATCATTTAAACCCGCAGCAGCTTCAAGAATGTCTTTACCTTCTTTAATAACAAAGGTATCAAAGCCTGAACGTTTCATGTAGTTCAAGACATCTTTAAACACATCACCCGTTGCGCGTAGTTCGCCTTGGAAACCTTGACGGCGTAATAACGCTGCAAATGAATAGCCACGACCATCGTTAAAACCCGCAAAATCAATAAAGATGGCATCTAGCTGATCTAAAGGGAAATCATGCGTTTCAGGAGAGGCATCAACTGTAACAAGGAGTGCTTTTTTACCTGAAACTTCAGCCAATTGATCTAACTGCTCAACCGTTAAAACCACATCACCTTGCGGTAAAACACCATCTTCACCAATCACTTGATAAGTATTGTCTGCAATCGAGCCATCTTTAGAGAGGACTTGTAGTGCTAGATTAAGCATATGCACGCTCCTTAAAGGGTTGAATGCCCACACGGCGATAAGTATCGATGAATTCTTCACCCTCAGCACGAAGGTCAAGATAGGTATTTAAAATCTCTTCAACGATATCTGGCACAACTTCAGCTGCAAATGATGGGCCTAGAATGTCACCAATTGAAGCATCATGATCGGCATTACCACCCAAAGTGATTTGGTAGAACTCAGCGCCTTTTTTGTCCACACCTAAAATACCGATATTCCCCACATGGTGGTGACCACAGGCATTCATACAACCTGAAATATTCAGATCAAGTTTGCCAAGGTTATAAATGGTATCTAAGTCATCAAAACGACGTGAAATCGCTTCTGAAATAGGAATTGATTTCGCATTTGCCAGTGAACAGAAGTCACCGCCTGGGCAGCAAATAATGTCGGTTAAGAAACCAATGTGCGCACGAGCTAAATTGTTTTTCTCAAGAATAGTCCACAATTCAAATAAATCTTTCTGCGGAACATCCACCAAAGAAATATTTTGCTCATGCGTGGTCCGCAGTTCACCAAAGGTGTATTTGTCTGCAAGGTCTGCAATCAAATTCATCTCTTCCGTGGTCACGTCACCCGGTGCAATACCCGTACGTTTCAACGAAATCGTTACAATACGGTAGCCCTTCACTTTGTGAGCATTGGTGTTGATATTGAACCACTGTTTGAATTTTGGATGTGCAGCAAACTGTTCAGAAAAATCTTCGTCTGCATAATCTTGATAATCAAACGGTATAAATTCTTCGTCTAATTTCTGCAAAATTTCAGGCTGAATTTTTAAAGTTTTAATGGTATGCGCAAACTCAGCTTCGACTTTTTCAGCAAAGACTTGAGGCGTCAACGCTTTCACCAAAATCTTAATACGTGCTTTGTATTTATTATCACGGCGACCGTGCAAGTTATAAACACGCAGTACGGCTTCTAAATAGGCAATCAGGTCTTCACGTGGCAAGAAGTCACGAATGAAACTACCAATCACAGGGGTACGACCTAAGCCACCACCGACTTTAATTTTATAGCCGATCTCACCCGCTTCATTTTTAACGATATACACCCCAATATCATGGAATGAGGTCGCTGCACGATCAGTTTCTTCAAGTGCTGATACCGCAATCTTGAACTTACGTGGCAAGAAAGCAAATTCTGGGTGGAAGGTTGACCATTGACGGATCAATTCACACGTTGGACGTGGATCAGCCACTTCACCAGCAACCACACCTGCATATTGGTCTGTAGTCGTGTTACGAATACAGTTACCCGAAGTTTGGATTGCATGCATTTGTACAGAAGCTAGCTCTTGAAGCATGTCTGGAACATTTTCTAGCGCAGGCCAGTTAAACTGAATATTCTGACGGGTTGAAACGTGTGCATAACCACGGTCAAACTCAGTTGCAAGTTCTGCAACTTTGCGCAATTGCGTTGAGTTCATTAAGCCATAAGGCACAGCAATACGTAACATTGGCGCATAGCGTTGTACATAGAGACCGTTTTGAAGACGTAATGGGCGGTACTCATCTTCAGTGAGTTTTCCAGCTAAATAACGTTCCGTTTGGTCACGGAACTGTGCAACACGTTCATTGATCAGTTGCTGATCGAAATCAGTATATAAATACATGGCGTACAGCTAGTAGTTTCATTATAACGGCTGACAGCATAACGAGATTTAAACTATCAACAAAATGCGTTTTTTACATATTTCATAGCTGTTTTATTGATAAGGATAAGTAGATGTACTGTTTGTCCCTAATCCTAAAGGTTTTTTCTGATTAAAGTATTTTTTATTAGATACTTATACATTATTCAGCTAACTCCGTTCAGCCTATCACATACACACTAACCAATGCATTGCTACCGCATAAATTTTAAACCTGGCTTTCTGGGCAGATCTCAATTTTTCTATTGCTTCCTCGTTCTCACTTTACCCTTTTAAACCGATTGCACATAAAAATAGCCTGACGAATCAGGCTATTTGAAAGTTTAAATGACTACAAAAGATTATTTTGCATCGGGTAAGGCATATGCCACCAAAGCATCTCCCATCTTGGTCCCAAATGAACCATGACCACCCGCCATAATGACCACATACTGCTTACCATTGGCTTCATAGGTCATTGGTGTAGCTTGACCGCCCGCTGGTAGACGACCTTTCCAAAGTTCATCACCATTGGTCACATTGATGGCACGGATATAATTATCCTGCGTACCACCGACAAACATCACATTCCCCGCAGTTGAGATTGAACCACCAAGCATAGGCACCCCCATTTTAAATGGTGGTAATTGAATCCCCGGTAAGCTGTCACGGATTGTACCAATACGACGTTTCCATGCAACTTCGTGAGTATTTAAATCCACACCCGCCACAAAGCCCCAAGCAGGCTGTTTACATGGCAAACCAAATGGAGACAAGAACGCACTGATCTCTACACCGTAAGGCACACCATACATCGGTTGTACACCCGCTTCGGTGCCTGCACCTTTGGCTGTTTTCGGACGGTTTGGATCGGCTGGAATGAGTCGAGAAACAAACGGTAAACCGATTGGGTTCATCACCGCGATTTGACGATCAGGGTTAACGGACATACCGCCCCATTCAAATACACCCAAGTTGCCTGGGAAAACTAAAGTTCCATTTTCTGAAGGTGGGGTATAAATACCGTCATAGTTCAGTTTGTGGAAAGACACACGGCACATCAACTGGTCAAACATGGTTGCACCCCACATTTGCTTATCCGTCAGTTTCTCTTTTGGCGCAAGGTCAAAGTCAGAGAAAGGTTGTGTCGCAGAGTAACGCTCACCTTTGGTTTGCGGCCCACGTTTCACTGTTTGTGGTACAGGTTTTTCCGTAATTGGAACAATGGCTGCACCAGTACGACGGTCTAGAACAAAGGCATTGCCCGTTTTCGTTAATACGTAAATGGCAGGAACCATTTTGCCTGACTTATCTTTAATATCCGTCAATGTCGGCTGTGATGGTACATCCATATCCCACAAATCATGATGCGTGGTTTGGAAGTTCCACACCAACTTACCTGTTGAAGCATTCAGTGCCAGCATTGAGTTAGCATAACGCTCATGCAACTCAGTACGGTTACCGCCCCAAATATCTGGCGTACCCACACCCGTTGGAATGTAAACCATATCCAAGGCTGCATCATAGGCTAATGGTGCCCATGCATTCGGTGAGTTTTGAACATACTTTTGACCCGGAGCGGGAATCGCATTTGGATCTTCGGCACCTGTGTCAAAGACCCACAACAATGCGCCGGTATTCACATCATAACCACGAATCACACCTGAAGGTTCTTCAGTTGAATAGTTATCTGTGGTTGAACCCGCAATAATAATCGTCGTGCCTGTGACCACAGGTGGAGAAGTTGGGATATAACCACCCGGATAAGGGAATGGCATATCTTTTTGTAAGTCGACTTCACCATTTTTACCAAAGTCCGTACAACGCTCACCAGTATCAGCATTGATGGCAACCAAACGACCATCATTGACAGGTAAGATTACTTTACGTGGGCACAACTCAGACGATGACTTTTTATGTTGCAAGCTGGCTTCAAAACCAACTGTATTGTTCGCATCATAATAAGACACGCCACGACAGGTTAAATGCTGAAAAGTATTGTCCGATTTCAACTTCGGATCAAAAGTCCATTTCGCCTTACCTGTCGCTGGGTCGAGGGCAACCAGTTTTTGGTGCGTGGTACAGATATACATATTGTCCCCAACTTTAATTGGGGTGACCTGATTGGTGGTTTCACCAGAGTCATTTTCTGTTTTAAAGTCACCTGTGTTATAGGTCCAAGCCACTTTTAAATCTTTAACATTCTCAGAATTAATTTGCGTTAAAGGAGAATAGCGCAAACCAGACTGAGTACGACCATAAGCAGGCCAGTCGCCATCAGCAACACCCGGAATGGACTGTGCGGTTGCAGGTTGCTTGCTGCTCAGTTCACCTCGAATTTCTTGAGGATCATTAAACACAGCAAAAATCATCACGGCAATAGTCACCGCCAGTGAACCTGTTAAAACTAGTTTTGCACTTTTAGCATTGTCAAAACCGCGTGTGACCGCTGGAATGAGTAGCCATAAACCAAATAAACCAAGGATATCTAAGCGTGGCGCCAAGGCAAAGAAGTCTGAACCCACTTCCCATAAGCCCCAAATCACTGTACCCAAGACCAACAACGCATAAACGATTAATGCCGTACTTTTTAATTTTTGCAGTAGAACTGCAGTCGCGATGAAGAGTAAACCTGCAATGATGTAGTACCAAGACCCACCAAGCACTGCAAGATAAATCCCTCCTATCAGCAGGACTAAACCAAAGATCACAGCAATCACAGCTGTAAAAGTTTTAAGTCCTGAACCTGAAGACGGAGTACTCATATTGACCACCTTTTCCTTAGATTCTGTTAAAAGCTCGTATCGTTTTAATATCGATATGAACACCTAGACAGTTTTTAGATTTTAAGTATCTGTCCAAACGACTTATTTCGAACAGTTTTATGCTTTGAACAACCGTTAAAAGTTTTTATCAACCTTGCTGGACAAATACTTATCGATCTAGAAACTAAAATGCGGTCTGGAATTTAATTCCGCCGACCCATGCATTTTCACCATTTTTATATGCGCCTACATGGCGGATATATTGGATATTGGGACGAATGGTTAACCAGTTGGCTGCATGAATACCGTAGTAAATCTCGGCATCATACTCTTCACTTTGTAAACGGGCTTTGACGCTGTTATTGACAATATTCGCGTCATTGACATCATCATTGATATTAATACGGGCTAGGCCAATCGCGATTTCATCTTGAGGGCGGGTATCAAAAGCGCCTTTATAGACCAAACCAATGTTCTGCATGTCACGAACCTTATTGGTATCTGAATCATGTAGCGTGAGATTCACAAAACCTGTTAAACCGCGCGCGGCATTACCATGATGTGCTGTGAATTTTTGCTTGGCAACAACCCAGCCGCCTTGTTTATGTGAGGTTTGCTGTGGGTTTTGAATGTCTGTGGCATCTGCCGAACTGTAGTAATAACCCGCACGATATTCACCAGGTAACTTATTTACACCTACAGCAGGTTGCCACACCACTTCAGCAGGAATAATGGCTCCCTGCGAACCGTCAGTACTTAAGTTCCAGCCTTTGCCACGTTCTAAGTTTTCAGGGTTATATTCATACACCCCGACTTGTGCATACAGGTCTGGCCGAAGGTTATATTTGACTCGTGCAGCCCATTGGCTGACAGGCCAGTTGTACCACTGGTCACCGACCCAGTTACCAACTTGAGAGCCACAGAGCGCAAGGTTTTGGAAATCACAGTCGAAACTGTTGAAATCTTCCCCTTCACCAAAACGACCGACTTTGATGTCTAACTTTTGATCCATGAACTTTTTCTTAATCCACAAATCCGTTAAACGCCACGTCTGTCCACGTCCCCACACTTCTTGAGTGGAACTTAAATGTCCATCTAAAGCATCGGATGTTTGAGAAAGTGAACGCCCATTGCGTTCGGTAATGGTGATTTGAGCCTCAGTATCCTGCCAACCCAAAATCTTGTCTAAATCGAAGTGTGTACCAAATGCAAACTGGTCTGCATATTCGGTACCATGACTTGAAGAATGCGAGGCATCGAGCAACGTTGCCATTTCACCCGTATAACCAAAGCTAAAGTCGTAGCCTTTTTGCTGCAATGCGCTGCGCTGACCATTCCAGTCACCCAGCATCCAAGGGCTTTCTGCCTCAAAGGCATTTGCAGCATACACACTTTGAAAGCAGCAACTGAGCGCTAAGAGACTGAGGTTAAAACACCAACTTCTTTTACATTTATTCATAATTGGTGACCTTTCTTACAAAATTACAACTAATCGATATGATACGCTTTATTTGTATAAAAACCCATTTTATGACGTTTTTTTGTTTTAAATATATTCAAATTATCGCTATATGATATTTATAAAGAATCAAAACCGAGCGGTTTGCCTATAAATTCATATCTTATTTTTGAACGTGAAAACTTAATTGGACAAGCTAATTGTTGTTCGCTTTTTGTACTCCCCTCTTGTAAAGGTACAGAAACCACCCATGCACGATCTTTGGCTAACTGCGAATCGAGTGCTTCATCCAACTTTAATACGGGCTCAACGCAGACATCTTGCTGCTGAAAAATTGCATTCCACGTGGCAAAATCTTGGGTTTTAATTTTGTCTTTTATTGCTTGTTTCACCACCTGACGGTCATCAGTTGCCAATGAGGCTCCTTTTTCAGCCACAATCGGCAATTCTAAAATTTGTGCCAACCCATATAAAAACTGTGGCTCTAAACTCCCAATCGATAAATAACGTCCATCTTGCGTTTCATAATAGTCATAAAAAGTCGCACCATTGAGATAGCTTTGCTCGGGCCCTTGTTTTTCCTGCCCTGCTAAGCTCGCAGCTGCGGCCATGCTGCTGAGCCCTACTACACAGTCGGTCATGGAAATATCAATATACTGCCCCAAACCACTCCGCTGTCTTTCAATTACTGCGGCTAAAATTCCAATCACACTATGCAAAGAGCCACCTGCAATATCCGCAATTTGAATCCCCATTGGTGGTGGTCCACTGTGCTGTCGGCCACTATGTCCCGCGATCCCTGACAAAGCCACATAGTTGATATCGTGTCCTGCTTTATTTTGATACCCTCCTGTTTGCCCATAACCCGTAATGGAACAATAGATCAAGCGCGGATTAATTTCAGATAAGGTCTGATAATCGAGCCCTAATCTTTGCATCACACCTGGACGGAATTGTTCAATCACAATGTCATAGTCTGAAATTTTCGATTTGATCAGTTCAATATTGGCAGGATCTTTCAAATCCAGAGCGACAGCATGCTTATTTCGGTTGAGATAACTATGTGCAGTGGCCTGTCCATTGGCATAAGGTGGCATTAAACGGATCAGATCGGGGCGGGTTGGAGACTCGATGTGGATCACTTCTGCACCTAAGTCTGCTAAGTACATTGTTGCAAAAGGTCCGGGTAAAAGTGTAGAAAAATCGAGAACTTTCAATCCTTTCAATGCCATATCCATGTTTATTTTCTCTTTTTATGTTGATTTTTTAGCTATTTTAGAAATATAAAAGCAACAAAACAATGTCATGTTCAGCCATTTACCTTGATCATTTCGGCAATTTAACATGTAAAAAGGCAAAAAACTTTAGTGTAAATTGCCTAAAATACTTTTTTTAGCGTCATTTAGGTCAAACGCAAGTGAATATAAAAGAGACTGAAGGATTAAATATGAGCCGCGATACCATTAGTATCCATTTCGTCAATGCGGCTTTAACTGGCGTAAAACGTCTCGGCATGGATGTCGAAACATTACTTTCTCACGTAGGGATTGAGGCAGAACTGCTGCGTCAACCTAAAGCCCGTATTTCTCCAGAACAATATACTCGCTTCGTTAAAATGTTATGGATGGTGACCCAAGACGAACATGTTGGCTTCGATAAGCAACCACGTCGTTTAGGTACGTTTGCCATCATGTGTCAGCTGATTATTCATGCCAAAACCTTAGGTGATGCTTTAGAACTGTCTTCACAGTTTTATAAACTGTTTGGCGATGAGTGGTCGGTGACATTAGAGCGCGACAAGCATGAAGCTCGTCTTGTTCCTCAGATTCCGAAATCGATGGACCCAGATCACTTCATTACCGAAAGTATGCTGATGATTTGGCATGGTCTCGCATCTTGGTTGATTGAACGTCGTTTACCGCTAGAACGTGTGCACTTTGGGTATGAACGTCCAACCCATGCAGATGAGTACGATGCTCTGTTCTTCGCACCTGTGATGCAGTTCGACATGCCGCGTACCGAAATCACTTTTGCGGCAGATTATTTGGACTTACCAATTCGTCAAAATGAAGAAACGTTAGAAGAGTTTTTAAAAGCCGCGCCTGCACAGTTGTTGGTGAAATTTAAAAACACCAACTCACTCACTTCACGTATTCGTGATGTATTGAAGAGTCAAATTGGTGAGGAAATGCCAACCCTGAATGATGTGGCTTCTATGCTGTATTTATCTCCACAAACGCTGCGTCGCCGCTTAGCTGCTGAAGGTAAAAGTTACCAAGGTGTGAAAGATGCATTACGTCGTGATGCCGCAATCCACCTACTGTTAAATCCGGGTTTAACTTTAGAAGATGTAGCACAGCAAGTAGGCTTTAGTGAAACCAGTACCTTCCACCGTGCTTTTAAAAAATGGACTGGGGTTACACCCGGTTTATATCGCCAACTACACGGCTATCACTAATTTTTTAGTTTGACGACGGTTCGGCACATTGCTAAACCCAAGATTTCGATCTTGGGTTTTTTTATGCCCAAATCTTCAGTCTATTGGCAAAAAGACTCATCTGACCTGACCCGTTCTAGTCATTGCATCACGGCCATTAATTTGTACACTCAAATGCATAACAACTTAAAAGTCATAAAAAGGAACAGCTATGCGCGAGGCTTATATCATTGACGCCATTCGCACACCACGCGGAAAAGGAAAGAAAGATGGTTCACTGCATGAAGTGAAACCGATTACGCTATTGACCACATTGTTGAATGAATTGAAAGATCGTCATCATTTAGATACTTCTAAAGTAGATGATATTGTATTGGGTTGTGTCACGCCTATTGCAGACCAAGGTGGTGATATTGCTAAAACTGCGGCAATCGCAGCGGGTTGGGATAATGATGTTGCAGGTGTGCAAATTAACCGTTTTTGTGCATCAGGTTTAGAAGCCGTAAACATGGCTGCGCAAAAAGTACGTTCAGGTTGGGAAGACATTGTTGTTGCAGGTGGTGTTGAGTCAATGTCACGTATTGCAATGGGTTCAGATGGTGGCCCGTGGGCATTAGACCCTGAAACCAATTTAAAATCACACTTCGTTCCGCAAGGGATTGGTGCAGATTTAATTGCAACATTGGATGGTTATACACGTTCAGATGTCGACGCATTTGCTGCAAATTCGCAACGTAAAGCGGCAGCAGCACAAGCTGCGGGTTATTTCAATCAATCAGTGGTTGCGATCAAAGACAAAGCAGGCGTGACCATTTTAGATCAAGATGAATTTATTAAACCGTCAACAACAGCAGATGGTTTAGCAAAACTCAATCCAAGTTTTGAAATGATGGGTGCAATGGGTTTTGATGCGATTGCATTACAACAATATCCAGAAGCACAAAAAATTAACCATGTGCATCACGCAGGAAACTCATCGGGTATTGTCGATGGTGCGGCACTTGTATTACTTGCTTCCGAGAAAGCGGTCAAAGAACAAGGTTTAAAACCGCGTGCCAAAGTATTGGCGACTGCATTGGTGGGTTCGGATCCAACCATTATGCTGACAGGGCCTGCACCTGCTGCTCGTAAAGCATTGGCAAAAGCTGGTTTAACGATTGACGATATTGATCTATTTGAAGTCAATGAAGCCTTTGCATCTGTGGTGATGCGTTTTATGACAGAATTAAAAGTGCCTGCTGAAAAAATCAATGTGAATGGTGGTGCAATTGCGATGGGACATCCATTGGGGGCGACGGGCGCAATGATTCTCGGAACATTACTGGATGAATTAGAGCGTCAGGGCAAAAAGCGTGGCTTGGCAACATTATGTGTGGGTGGTGGCATGGGTATTGCGACCATTATTGAGTTGGTATAAGGAGAATAATAATGAGCGCAATTCAATATTTAAAAAATGACGATGGCATTATTATTCTAACTTTGGATTCTCCAAACCAATCTGTAAATACCATGAATGGTGATTTCCGTGTGGCTTTGGAAAATATTGTTTCTAAACTGAAATCTGAAACTTCTATTACGGGAATTATTTTCCGTTCAGCGAAAAAAACTTTTTTTGCAGGCGGTGATTTGGATGAGCTAATCCAAGCACGTTTGGAAGATGCCACACCTTTTTTTGAAATGATTCAGAAAATGAAAGCAGAGTTTCGTTATATCGAAACTTTAGGTGTTCCTGTGGTTGCAGCATTGAATGGTACGGCTTTAGGTGGCGGTTGGGAAATCGCTTTAGGCTGTCATGCACGTATTGCATTGAATGATCCTAAAACTAAATTTGGACTTCCAGAAGTAACTTTAGGTCTGCTGCCGGGTGGTGGTGGTATCGTGCGTATGGTACGCCTTTTAGGTCTACAAAATGCTTTTCCATTCTTAATGGAAGGTAAGCAGTTTGGTATAGATAAAGCAAAATCTCTTGGTTTAATCCAAGACACGGCGGAAACATCTGAAGAGTTGATGGATAAAGCCATCGCTTGGGTAAAAGAACATCCAAAGTCGCAACAACCGTTTGATGTAAAAGGTTATAAAATTCCGGGTGGTGATCCTAAAACACCTGTAGTTGCGCAAATGCTGGCGATTGCTCCTGCAATGCTCCGTGATAAAACCAAAGGTTGTTATCCTGCACCTGAAGCGATCATGGCAGCTGCGGTTGAAGGTACGCAAGTCGATGTGGATACGGCGCTGACTATTGAATCACGTTACTTTACTTATCTTGCCACAGGTCAAGTTTCAAAAAACATGATCGGTACTTTTTGGCATGGAATGAATGCAATTAAGGCAGGTGCGAGTCGTCCTAAAGACGTTGCAAAATGGCAAGCAAGCAAAGTCGGTGTACTTGGTGCAGGTATGATGGGGGCAGGTATTGCTTACTCTACAGCAATCAAAGGGGTTCCCGTTGTACTGAAAGATGTTTCTGTAGAAAATGCAGAAAAAGGTAAAGCCTATAGCCAAAAATTACTGGATAAAAAGGTCTCCCAAGGTCGTATGACCGCTGAAAAACGTGATCAGGTTTTAAGTTTAATTACTGCTACAGCATCTGTGGAAGATTTAAAAGGCTGTGATTTAATTATCGAAGCGGTATTTGAAAATCAAGAACTCAAAGCGAAAGTCACTCAAGAAGCCGAAGCATTCCTTGCAGAGGGCGGTGTGATGGCTTCAAATACTTCGACATTACCAATTACTGGTTTGGCAAATGCATCGAAAGATCAAGCAAACTTTATTGGTCTGCATTTCTTTAGTCCAGTCGATAAAATGCAATTGGTTGAAATCATTAAAGGTAAAAATACCTCTGCTGAAACTTTGGCAAAAGCATATGACTATGTACAGCAAATTGGCAAAATTCCGATTGTTGTGAATGACAGCCGTGGCTTCTTCACAAGTCGCGTATTTGGTACTTTTGTTCAGGAAGGTTTGCGTTTATTACATGAAGGTGTACACCCAGCTCGTATTGAAATGGCAGCACTTAAAGCAGGTATGCCCGTTGGCCCATTAGCCATTCAAGATGAAGTTGCATTAACACTTTCTGAACATGTTGCCAATGAAACCCGTAAGGCGCTTCAAGCTGAAGGTAAAGATTTACCGCGTTCAGGTGCAGATGATGTGATTCAAACCATGATTCATACTTTTGACCGTAAAGGTAAAGCTGCTGGTGCAGGTTTCTATGATTATCCAGAAGGTGGTAAAAAGCATCTTTGGGAAGGTTTGAAGCATTGGAAGCAAGATGTAGATATTTCTGAACAAGAAATGATAGACCGCTTCCTGTTTGTACAATCGCTAGATACCTTACGTTGTTATGAAGAAAATGTCCTTGAGTCTGTCATTGACGCCAATATCGGTTCGATCTTTGGGATTGGTTTTGCACCGTGGACAGGTGGTGCAATTCAGTTTTTAAATCAATATGGTTTAGACCAAGCTGTACAACGTGCCAGTGAACTTGAAGCGAAGTATGGTGAGCGTTTCAAAGCACCGCAACGTCTGGTTGAATCGGTGCCATCGGGTCAGATTCGCTAAAACTTCCACCTTAAAAAAGGGATCAGCAGATCCCTTTTTTGCACTCTCAGCACACAACAAAATTAACCTGCTGATTCAGCATCTAATTTTGACTTATTTTAGTGCATTCTTTTCAAGCCCGACACCGTTTTTTGTGTTATAAAGTTACATAGTTTTAGATTTATTTTTATTCAATTGGGCTGTTGCACATGACTGACAATACTTCTCCTGAAAAATCACCATGGGGTTGGAAAGCACTGATTATTGCTTTCATTTTAAGTGGAATTTTCTTAGGTATCTTCTACCTTGCGATCACCAATGAGCCTGACTATATGCCAAGTCAGCAAACGCAGCAAAACTCTCAGCAACATGCTTTTAAAAACGCGCCTGCAATGTCTGAAGAAGCGATGGCCAAAGCACAAGCGGATAAAGATGCGCGCGAAGCAAGAGCTCAAGCAGCTTCTGAAGATACCACAGAACATGCAACCGCTGATGAGTACGACATGAGTGCCGATGAACATGCGAAAATGTCATCTGAACATGGTCACTAATATGCTGTGACTAATAAAAAAGCCCTGAAAGATCAGGGCTTTTTTATGGATGATAAACGCATATGGATATGCGGAATGCCACAATCTAAATACTCCTCACCCTCTTGCATAAAGCCCAAAGCCTGATAGAACGCTTGCGCATGCACTTGAGAGGACAAGACTAAAAATGGACGCTGTTGCTGTTGGGCATATGCAATCACCGCCTGCATCAGGACTTTGCCCACGCCCAAACCACGATTTGACTTCAAAACTGCAACACGACCAATACTATGATTTTGCAAAAGTCGTGCGGTGGCGATGACTTGATCTTGCTCATAGACCACAAAATGAACTGCGATTTCATCTTGCTCATCCCATTCATATTCAGCAGCAATGTTTTGCTCTTGAATAAAGACCTGCTCACGAATCATTTTCGCAGCCCGTTGCGACTCTTCCCATGTTCCGTGCGTAATTCTCAAGCTTGGCATTTTCATTTCCCTATAAATCATCTCTATATTGGTCATTGCACTAAAAAGTGATGTTCAGATCAGCATTTGCAGCCTACATCTTGCTGATCCCATTGATTATTCAACAGCAATTCCAGTGAATGCTTTTGAATACCATACATCTCTTTCAAGGCTTGAATTTGTGCCAAGACAGCAACATCGGGCGCTTGATAATCCTTACGCTTGGTTGCCAAAATCATTTTATTTTTGCTGGTATGCTCAAGTGCTACAAACTCAAACACTTTGGTTTCATAGCCATAGGCTTTGAGTAACAAGGCACGAATAGTATCGGTCAGCATTTCAGCTTGCTGTCCTGCATGAATGCCAAACTGCAACATGGGTTGCAACACGAGCGGAGCTTTCAGTTGCGGGCGTAATTCTTTATGACAACACGGCGCGCACATGATCATTTCGGCATTTAAACGAATGCCGGTATGAATCGCAAAGTCCGTCGCGACATCACATGCATGCAGCGCAATCATCACATCGAGGCGTTCAGGTTGGTACGTCCGAACATCACCCTGAAAAAAATCAAGTTGCTGAAAATCTGACTTGTCCGCAACCTCCTGACAGAATTCCACCATTTTGCTGTTTAGCTCAACCCCAGTCACAAAAGGGTTCAAATCTTGCTTCAGCAAATAATCATATAAAGCAAAAGTTAAATAGCCTTTTCCTGAGCCAAAATCGACCACGCGCAGTTGTTCAGGCAGCTGAATATGACTTAGTGCCCCTGAGAAAATTTCGACAAACTTATTAATCTGCTTCCACTTACGCGCCATACTGGGAATGATGTGCGCTTTTGCATCGGTAATACCAAGCGGCTGTAAGAAATAACTGTCTTGATCGACAAAACGCTGTTTGACACGGTCATGACCTTTCTGCTCAACAGCTTTGGTTACCGTTTTATTTTTACTTTGCGTCAGTATGGCTTTCTTCTTGTTCTTCTTCAGTTGCCACTCTTGTTCAGTTGTCAGCAGATTGGCTTGTTTACACTGCGCCAAAAGTGCAGTTACCGTATCAAGTGCTGTGTCTAATGAATAATTTTTGGTGACATCTTGGGTTTTATGGCGATATAAACAGCTCAATACAGGCTGTCCTTGCAACATGACGACTCGAAAAGTCATCTTCTCGAGTTGCTCCAGTTCACCCTGATATTGACTCAGAATCATCCGATCAAAACTTTGAGATTCAAGCGCTTGCTGGAAGGCTTGAAGGAATTGCTGCTCTTGTGCAGAGGACGATACCGAAACGGTCATAATAGAAACCAAAAAAAGAATTGCGATTAAATTTTAAAGCGTCTTACGCTAAATGCAAACTTGAATTACGATACAGTTGTATATTTTATAAAAATGCACATGACTTATGAGCGCTCACCCTGTTGTAAACTACGATCCAGTTGAAGAAAGAATCAATTTTATTAGCCATGCTATTGGAGCAGGTCTTGCACTCATAGCCGGTATTTTATTGATTATCAAAGGGTCTTACTTAGAAACAGCACAATGGATCGGGCTGTGGGTCTATGCTTTGAGCCTATTTTTATTGTTCGCCGCATCAAGCTTGTATCATTTTGCGGAATCACCAGAGCTTCGCGGCTGGTATAAAAAATTAGATCACACTGCCATTTATTATCTGATTGCAGGCACCTACACTCCATTTTTGTCTATCGCACTGCCCACGCAAAAAGCCCATTACCTACTCATTGCACTTTGGGTGATTGCACTCATTGGTACACTATTCAAGTTAGTTTTCATTCATCGCTTTGAAAAAATCTCACTGATTGCTTATCTGCTCATGGGTTGGCTGGCTGTGCTGGTAATGGATGATATGCAACGCTTTTTATCTAAACCAGCTTTGACTTTTTTAATCATTGGTGGACTTTCCTATACCATCGGTGCATTGTTTTATGCGCTAAAAAAGGTAAGATATACGCACGCTATCTGGCATATTTTTGTATTGATTGGTGCAGGATCACATTTCCTGTCCATCTATCTTTACGTGATATAACCCGCGCACACTACATTTTTTAGCAACCCTAATTCCGTAGTCTGCCCGAGGAACATTCGTATTTTTTTAAAAAATTACGCCTTTTTTAAAAAGATGACGCTTTTAAAACTCAGTTCGACTATTTTTTAAGTGTAAGGTCTACCATGGCGTCATTAAATACTGCTGTTGCTGAACAGCAGCCTGTAAACTCAAAATTCCGCGTACTTACAGCCAGTCTGGTAGGTACAACTATCGAATTCTTCGATTTTTATATTTATGCCACTGCGGCTGTCATTATTTTTCCGTACCTGTTCTTTCCAGCAAGTACCGATCCAATGACTGCAACCATTCAGTCTTTGGCAACTTTCGCCATTGCCTTTATTGCACGCCCGATTGGCGCTGCACTCTTTGGACATTTAGGTGATCGTATCGGCCGAAAGGCGACCTTGGTTGCAGCTTTGCTGACCATGGGACTTTCAACCGTGTGTATCGGCTTATTACCCACCTATGCACAAATTGGAATTGCCGCACCATTACTGCTTGCGCTGTGTCGTTTAGGTCAAGGACTCGGCTTAGGTGGTGAATGGTCGGGTGCGGTATTGCTTGCCACAGAAAATGCACCTGAAGGTAAACGTGCTTGGTATGGCATGTTCCCCCAACTGGGCGCACCGATTGGCTTTATTTTAGCAACGGGTTCATTCTTGACGCTGGGTCATTTTATGACTGAAGAAGCGTTTATGACATGGGGCTGGCGTATTCCCTTTATCTCGAGTGCATTACTGGTGATTGTAGGCCTATGGATTCGTTTACAACTACATGAAACTCCTGCATTCCAGAAAGTTTTAGACAAGCAAAAAGAAGTTAACATTCCGTTTAAAGAAGTGATCACCAAACACTGGGGCATGTTGATTTTAGGTACCATTGCAGCCATTTGTACCTTTGTGGTGTTCTACCTCACGACGGTATTTGCTTTGCAATGGGGTACCAAACAGCTGGGTTACACCCGCGAACAGTTCTTACAACTTCAACTGGTCGCAACCCTGTGCTTTGCTGCATTCATCCCCTTGTCAGCAGTTTTAGCGGAAAAATTTGGTCGTAAAACCACATCTATTGCTGTCTGTGTTGCTGCGGCGTTATTTGGTTTAGTGTTCTCAAGCATGTTGGAATCAGGCAGTACCCTTGTTGTGTTCTTGTTCCTGTGTATTGGTTTATCCATCATGGGTTTAACCTATGGACCAATTGGTACTGTGCTCTCTGAAATTTTTCCAATATCCGTTCGTTATACAGGTTCAGCACTAACCTTTAACCTTGCGGGGATCTTTGGGGCATCATTTGCACCTCTCATTGCCACCAAGCTTGCAACCACCTACGGTTTACACGCAGTAGGTTACTACCTCACGGCGGCATCACTACTGTCTTTATGTGCGTTCTTAATGATCCGTGAAACCAAAAATGATGATGTAAATAATCAAATTTGACCCTGAATTTGATGTCTAAAAACCAGCACAGTGATGCTGGTTTTTTTATACCAATGCTTTAACAAACGCTACAAAAACCATATTTAAAATCTGTCGTTTTACTTCAAAAATAGAGAGAGATACAGATGAATAGGACCGAAAAATGGATGAAAAAATACAACAACTCACCAATGAACAACTCCTTGATGTCATCGTATTAGTTGAAGAAAATAAAATTATTCAAGCCATTCAATACATCGCCACACATACCGCTTTTCAATACGATGATGCACAAGAGATCGTGACTGAACTCACGAAGCGGCATGATGCTGCACTAAAAAGCATGTATCGCCATAAACGACATCAACAACAACGCATATCAACCGCTGAATTAAGACACCGCAGCTCCCTTGTGTCTGAAGGACAGAGCTTTACACAACAACAGCCACAAAGCCCGCATAGCACAGCAGTGAATAACCTCGATGCAATACAAGACCTACAAGCGCTTCATACAAAAAATCACAACCTTTGGATCGTCTTGGCTGTGGTCATTTTGGTTTTAAGCTTTATTTTTTATTGGTTCTAAACCCAACTTAAATCAGTTCAATAATATCGATGGTCGGTGGTACGCGAAAACGAAACGGCACACCCACCATACCTGTTCCAACCGTGACAAACACATCCGCATGTTCATGTCGGTACAAGCCTTTTTTGTGTCCTAATATAGATACTTTTTTCATTACATAGTCTGTGAGCCATGGCAGTTCAACTTGACCACCATGGGTATGACCCGAAAGCATTAAAGGACGGCTGGGTAAAGCGGGTATCATATCGACCGTGTCTGGATTGTGCGATAAGATGACCCATGGTTTGTCCTGCGGTAAATGCGGCATAAAACGCATATCCGCCTTACCTGCCCACAAATCTCCGACTCCAATCAAACGAAACTCTTCAAATTCAACAATCTGACCTTCAATATCAATCACATTATTCACCTTCAAAGCATGTCTTAACAAATTTTGAATCGGCGGACCAGGATACTGCTCATCATGATTACCATTGACCGAATAGACAGGGGCATTAATTTCTTGTAACACCTCTAATTCTTCTGCCAGTGTATTTTCAGGTTCATACGTCCAGTCCCCTGCAACCACCACCAAATCAGGTTTTTGTTCATTCAGTCGTTTGACGATGGTTTTCAGTTGTCGCTCATGCCCTGAAAATAGACCAATATGTAGATCGGCAATTAAGGCAATACGAACGGGTTTGAGTAATTTATAATCTTCTTGGATTTGATATTGAGTAGTTTTGACATGTACAAAATGCGGTTCAATGAAACGTGCATAACACAGCACACCACTAACCAAAAACACAAAAATAGCTTCATGCCATGAATAATAGCCCTGAAAACCGGCATATAAGCTAAAGAAAAACAAAGGAATGAGTAAATAAGAGAGATAAAAAGCCAACAAATGCACAAAGGCTTTAAACGGATGAATAGTCTCCGTATTGGTTTGACTGATCCATGCCTGATACACCGCCCACCCCGCAAGTAAGGCCATCGCAATATAAAAATAGAACACGACGGAGTGTATATTCATCATAGACTTTTACTCACAAACTGTTCATCAAGAACACATAATCTTCTGTTTATCTTTTCACAGCTCAGAATTATACTCAAACCAAATTTATAGACTTTATGACGATGGAAAAACCTCACGGCTTAGCGAAACAAACTTTATTCCGCTCATCTGCGACTCAGCAAGGTGCCAAACTGTTGTTGCTGAGCTGTATGGTTTTGACTGTCCCAGCGTGTAATACCTTACCCAAACAAATCCCACAGACGCCTGTCTATGCTTTTGATCTACCGACAGATCAAACCAGTTTAGGCAAAATCGTTCTGCCTTTACGTGAACAAAATCCAGGCCTTACAGGTTTCCATGTTCTCTATAATCCACTCGAAGCATTGGCCGCGCGTATCCATCTTATTGATAAGGCAGAAAAAACCTTAGATCTACAATACTATATTTGGGACAACGATCGTATTGGTTCTTTAGCGCTTTATTCTATTTTGAAAGCCGCTGATCGCGGGGTGAAGGTTCGATTACTAATCGATGATAACAATGCCAAGAAAATGGAAGGCATTTATTTGGCGCTCGATCAGCACGCCAATATTGACATCAAACTGTATAACCCCTACCGCTTCCGTCACTATCGTGCGATGGATATGGTCTTAAATCTAAAACGCATCAACCGCCGGATGCACAACAAAAGCTTCATTGCCGATAATCAAATTTCGTTGATTGGTGGGCGTAACATGAGCAATCAATATTATAACGTCAGCGACAGTTATCAGTTTTCAGATGTTGATGTGATGTTGGTCGGCTCTGCCTCAGATGAAATTGTGCATTCCTTCGATGAATACTGGAATGACGATTATGCCTTTCCAGTGCGTCAAATTGTCAACGCTAACCATTACAGCTTGCGTTATGAAGGTTTAAAAACCCAGTTAGAGCAGCACTATCAGGAAGTGACCGTCCAAAATTATTTGGATCTAGCCAATCGTTCGCAAGCCTTTGAACACTGGTTAAATGATAGTATCCAATTCGATTGGGTCAAAGCCGAAGTGGTGAAGGACTCACCGAGTAAAATCAAATCACGGGCAAAAAAAGAAGAACATTTAAACTTCCAGTTGCAAACCCATTTAGAAAAGCCAATGGAAAGCATCGACATTATTTCAGCCTATTTTGTACCTGAGCGTAAAGGCAAAAAACATCTGGCTAACCTAGCACAGAGTGACATTCAAGTCCGCGTATTGACCAACTCATTTAAAGCCAATGATGTACCGTTGGTGCATGCTTTCTATGGAAAATATCGTGAAGACTTGCTGGAAAGTGGTGTTCAACTCTATGAGTTTTTAGCCACGCCTGCGGCCGAAGCCCTAAACGAAAACAATGAAGAAATTTCCAAAAAAGCCAAAGTCAGCATCAAAGGATTAAGCCGCTCGAGTCTGCATGCCAAACTCATGGCCATTGATGAGAAACAGGTTTTTATTGGTTCATTTAATTTTGATCCCCGCTCTGCCAACTTAAATACAGAAATTGGGGTTTTACTGAACAGTCCACCGCTGGCTAAAGCGGTACACTACACCATGGACCAAAACCTCAGTAAATATGCCTATAAGCTGGTCCTAGATGCAAACAAAAACATTAACTGGCAAATCAAACAAGCTGATGGCTCTACCAAAACCTATACTACTGAACCCAAAATGAATTGGTTTAAACGCGCTGGTCTCAAAGTCGTTTCTTGGCTACCGATTGAAGGCTTTATGTAAGCCTTCAAGCTTGTTGCATGTTAGGTTGGGACTTCAAAACTTTGTGATGTAAATCAGCCAAACCTTGCACCATTTTTTGTTGGACCAGTGCCGTTAAACTCTCAACCGTATGTCCTGCTGTACAAATGGCTGGGAGCGCAACTAAATGTGCCGTGACTTGTGGCATTTCTAGTACTTTTTTAACATGCTCGGCAAAACTAATATTACCGATAAACGGAGAGACTTGGTCAAGTCCGCCCTGTTGATTCACATAGCAAATCAAACAAATTTGCACATCACGCTGGGCCTCAATTGCTGCGCCTAATATACGTCCATGAACCTTTTTCACTTTAGAACCATCGGTCGTGGTCGCTTCCGGGAAAAACAACACAGGAATATCTTGTTTTAAAAACGCTGTAATTTGCTCTCGAATTTTGATGGAATCGCCTGAACCACGTTGAATAAACAAAGTTCCACCACTTTTTGCCAGCTTGCCAAACACAGGCCATTTTTCAATTTCAGCCTTGGCCAAAAAGAAAACTCGTGCGCCTGAACCTAAAACCGCGACATCTAACCACGAAATATGATTGCTGACCCAAAGTGCAGGCTTACGTGGAATATCCCCGTGGACATGCACATCAATGTTAAAAACCTTGCACAGTCGACGACAGAAATACTGCACGTAACGGGTATTTTGTGGATTGTTAATGTCTTTATACAAGCCATGTCGATAGACCAAATAAAACCCTTCGGACACGGCGCCAAGCCCTGAAGCCAGCTTTTTACCATACAGAAAAAGCTTAGAGACACCTTTTATTGATGTTGTTTTTATTTCAGTATTCGATTGCATAGACGGTTCACTTGGCACAGCTTCATTCAACATTTAATCATTGATTTCGGCTCATTCTATACTGATCTTGAGCAACTTGCATTGATCATAAAAACCGAAGGCCCAGATGATTATTTTCAATTTTAATCGCTTAAACAAATTAATTAAAATAAATCAATCGAAATACTAAAACATGGTGTGTATATGAACGACCACGTAAATCCTCCAGCTCCGCCGTTAAATCCTGTTCAGGCACTGAAATTTATTATAGGGCTCAGTATTTTATACTTTGGCACCTTACTGCTTTTGGTTCACTTATTTCGCTCAATGTAAGGCAACGGCATAACTATTTCGCTCAATCTCAGCAAATTCATCTACACTAGAGTTTTCAATGTGAGATCGAATTTAGTGGAATATTTTGAGCAGAAGCAAGGTGGCGAAAAAACCATTTTAGTCAGTGTTGCCATCCATATTCTGGAAGACCTTGATGCAGAAGAATTTCGTTTGCTTGCTAAGTCGGCAGGTGCAGAAATTCTGGAGCATGTTCACGCTCAAAGATTCAAACCCGATGCTAAATATTTCATTGGTTCAGGCAAAGCAGAGGAAATTGCTGCTCGCGTTGAGGAGCTTGAAGCCACGCTGGTGATTATTGACCATGCCCTAACACCCAGTCAGGAACGTAACCTGAGTCGTATTATTAAGTGCCGGGTCATTGACCGTACACGCCTTATTTTGGATATCTTTGCACAACGTGCCCGTACCCATGAAGGTAAACTTCAAGTCGAATTGGCTCAATTGGATCACTTGTCTTCTCGACTGGTCGGTACAGGCATTAGCCTCGATAGCCAAAAAGGCGGGATTGGACTCCGTGGTCCAGGTGAAACGCAACTCGAAACTGACCGTCGTTTACTCCGTGTCCGTGTTGGACAACTTAAAGATAAATTAGAAAAAGTCCGTCAGACCCGTATCCAAGGCCGTGCTGCACGTCAAAAAGCCGCGATTCCAACCGTTTCTTTGGTTGGTTATACCAATGCGGGCAAATCGACCCTGTTTAACACCCTAGCCAAATCTGATGTTTATGCCGCAGATCAGTTATTTGCAACCTTAGATCCAACCTTAAGACGTTTGGAATGGGATGGTATTGGCCCACTGGTCCTAGCCGATACGGTTGGTTTTGTGCGGAATCTCGCGCATGCTTTAGTGGAATCGTTTAAAGCGACGCTAGAGGAAACATTAGAAGCCAGTTTGCTGTTGCATGTGATTGACTCGAGCAGTCCAGACCATATGGAACAAATTGAAGCCGTTGAAAAAGTGCTCAAAGAAATTGGCGCAGATATTCCAATCCTACGGGTGTATAACAAGATCGATCAAAGTGGCGAACAAGCCAAAATCATTTACGCTGAACCCAATGTACCTGAGCGTGTCTATGTCTCAGCACATACAGGCGAAGGATTTAATCTACTACGCCAAGCGGTCCAAGAGTGCTTGATGGGCCAAATTCAAAATTTTGACGTCCTACTCAAACCAGCCTATGGCAAATTGCGTAATCAACTGTACGCCCTAAATGTGATTCAATCTGAAAATTATGATGATGAGGGCAACCTACACCTACAAGTGTATATTGCGCCACATAAACTTGAACAATTGATCAAACAAGCACATTTACCGATTGATGAAATTTTAGGTTTGAAAGCAAAACAATTTCATCGTGAACTCGAAGAATTTGAAATCAAAAGCTAAATCGGTTAAAACGTGATAAGTAAAATGTTAATGACAGAACAAAATGGAATGGATAAAAACTGTTGATTGGAAAGCATGGATCGGCACGGTTGCCCTGATCATCATCTTTCGTGAGGCGGCTGTGTGGATCACTGGACGTTTTGGACATCCTGAACTGGGCAATTTAATTGGACTGATTAGTTTATTAATCGTCCTTTTGGGTTGGAGAAAATTTCATAAAATTCCAGCACGTTTGGTGGATACCAACAATAAAATCATGAAAGAAAGTGCCTTTGCTTTTCTACCTATCAGTGCAGGCTCCCTGTTAATGATGACGCATTTAGGCAGTGAAATCCCAATGTTTTTGGTGGTGCTGTTTGTCAGCACACTAATTCCACTGTGGGTTTACGCAAAAATGTCTAAGAAATGGCTTTAGGAGTGTGCACATGATTCCCATTATTTTCGGTTTTTTCCTAACCCTCGTTGCCTACTTACTGGCAAAGCCACTCAACAAAAAACTGCCACAAATTCCAGTGATTGTTTTTGGCATGTGCTTTGTGATTGCCCTGCTGTTGTTGTTAAACATTCCGTATGAGCAATATATGGCACAGGTAAATCCAGTGTTTAACCATCTGCTCGGTTATGTCACAGTCGCATTGGCTATTCCATTGGCTGCCATGCGCTATGACGACCTCCCCCTCAAAGCCGTGGTGGGCATTTTGGTCTTTGCCAGTATCAGTGCGGTCGGACTGCCGATGGGCCTGGCTTATCTATTACATTTGTCTGACCCTACCATTATGGCATTTGCCACACGCGCAGTCACAACGCCTATCGCAATTAACATTGCAACACTGCTACAAGCCCCTGTGAGTCTGGCCATTTTAATCGTGATTTTATCCGGTGTGATTGGTGCTGCATTTTCACCACTGATCCTCAAACACATTAATGACGAACGAGCATCGGGCTTAGCGCTAGGTCTTGCAGCTCATGCCATCGGTACAGCTCAAGCATGGCAACGGGGAAGTATTGCTGGACGTTACGCAGCCTTTGGAATGGCTGTCAATGCGGTATTTACAGCAATCTGGTTACCTTTGTTTATTCTATACTTGCAAAAAATGTGATATGTTCCTCACATAAACAATTGTATTGTTTAAAAAATCGACTTAAGATGAGTTTGTCGTTGATTAAATGATAAAAGGATTTTGTTCATGAGCAAATTGACACTTGCAATCGCATTCGCTACAACCGTTATGGGTAGTACAGCTTTCGCTGAAGATATTAGCGGCACTTGGAAAAATATTGATGACAAAACTGGGTCGTCAAAAGCCATCCTTGATATTCGCCAAGAATCAAATGGGACATATACCGCTAAGATCGTTAAAGTAACGCCTCGTCCGGGTTATACACCAAAAGAAACTTGTATTAATTGCCCTGCGCCGTATACCAATAAGCCTATTTTAGGCATGGATGTGATGAAAGGTTTGAAACACAGCGGTGATACCAATTACACGGGTGGAAAAATCATTGATCCACTGTCTGGTAATATTTATAGTTGTAAAGCAAAACTCAGTTCGAATGGCAAACGCTTAACCTTGCGAGGATACGTGGGCATATCGGCTCTAGGTCGCAGCCAAACTTGGATTCGAGAATAATCTAGGTTCTTATTACTGAACAGGCCTGGTCTACGCAATCACTTGATCGATTCATTTTAGATTTTGTAGACCACTACTGAGTCACTTATACATTGCTCCAAACTTAGTCTGATTGTTTCAAATTCAATGAATAAAAGTGTTTCAGCTAAGCGTGTATGATTTTTCATTTTTTAAAGGCAACTGCCTAATTCATATCTAAACACAAAACAGTTTGCCTTGTGCAAACTGTTTATTTTTCTGTGTCTTGGATATCTTTTTGTGAAACTATAGAGAACCTTATATGAAAAGTAAGTTTTTTATCGCGGGATTAACATTGTCCATGCTTTGCGGGGGAGCATTTGCACAGGACTTAACAGGGACATGGCAACAAATTGATGATAAATCAGGTTCACCAAAAGCCATTATCGAAATTCGTAAAGAATCGAATAATACTTACACTGGAAAAATTGTAAAAATTACACCACGCCCAGGTTATACGCCAAAAGAAACTTGTGTGAATTGCCCTACGCCATATACCAATAAACCAATTTTGGGTATGGACATTATTAAAGGCTTAAAACATGTCGACGGCACCAATAACTATGAAAAAGGTCGTGTGATTGATCCGCTGTCTGGCAAACTTTATGATGCGAAAATGAAACTGAATGCCACAGGAAAGCGTCTTTCGCTACGTGCTTACATCGGTGTTTCTGCTTTAGGTCGTAACCAAACCTGGTTAAGAATCGACTAAGAATAAAAAAGCCACGAAGTTCGTGGCTTTTTTAATGCATGTGCTATTGAACTGGATTATCAACGGCAAATAAGGTCTCATCTTCTAGACGATAAGCCATTAATTGATGTCCCCAAACACAACCGCCATCTACATTTTGAATCGAGTCCGAAATGGTTTTACCTTGTAAAGCTGCCCAGTGACCAAACACAACTTTATGGGTTTGTGCCGCTTGCGAAGCAAATTCAAACCATGGTTTGAAGCCTTCAGGCATCGGGTCGTTGAGCGAGTCTTTAAAACTAAACTCCAAACGCCCAGCACTATCGGTTAAACGCATACGAGTCAAATAATTTACGATACAACGTAAACGCGCATGCCCCGTCAGTTCATCCGACCATAAGGTGGGCTCTTTGCCATACATTTCTTTTAAAAAGGCATCGACAACATCAAAATCATCTGCTGCAATGACCGCCTCAACTTCTGCGGCTAAAGCAGCAGTTTGTTCTGCTGTCCAATTGGTTGGAATGCCTGCATGCGTCAGAACCGTGGTTGCGTTCGGAAACACACACAAGGGTTGTTTCCGTAGCCAATCAATCAAATCATCACTATCAATCGCATCAATCACATCACGAATGTTATCTTTGTCTTTGATTGCTTTAATGCCACGTGCAGCCGCCAGCAAAGTTAAATCATGATTGCCTAAAACTGTTGCAGCCGCATTACGCTCTACTAATTTTTTAATAAAGCGTAAAGCACCCAATGAGTTTTCACCACGGGCAACCAAATCCCCTGCAAACCAAATAAAATCTTGGTCAGGATCAAACTGTATGGTCTTTAACAAAGCTTTTAGTGCTTCAAAACAACCCTGCACATCACCAATGACATAATTGTATCGAATCTCTGCACCTGCCATCTTAAGCCACCATTTGATCTGCTAATGCCACAAATTGAGCCAGTGTTAAAGTCTCTGGACGCGCCATCGGATCAACACCTGCTTGTTCAAAACCATCTTCAACCAACATGCCTTTTAAGCTATTACGCAAAGTTTTACGACGCTGAGTAAAGACATGCGAGACCAAACGTGCCAAGGCTTTTTCATTTTTTGCCACAATCGGCTTAACCGCATACGGCTCTAAACGGAACACCGCAGAAGTCACTTTGGGTGGTGGGTTAAATGAACCCGGTGGCACTTCAAACAAGAACGTCGGTTTACAGAAATACTGAATCATCACCGACAAACGACCATACTCTTTGCTATTTGGAGAAGCCGTAATACGATCAACCACTTCTTTTTGTAGCATAAAGTGCATGTCTTTAACTTTGTCACCAAACTCCAAAAGGTGAAACAAAAGTGGCGTTGAGATGTTATACGGCAAATTACCCACAACCCGTAAAGGACGACCATCTTCAAATAAATTGGTGAAGTCGTACTTCAGTGCATCGGTTTCAATAATGGTTAAACGTTCAGGATGTGGCACACGCCCCGGCAAACCTGCCGCCAAATCACGGTCTAATTCGACCACCGTAAGTGCGTCACACTCACCAATCAACGGAGAAGTTAAGGCTGCCAAACCCGGCCCAATTTCCACAATGTTATCACCTGAACGTGGTGCAACTGAACGTACAATCTTGGCAATCACACGTTGGTCATGTAAGAAGTTTTGCCCAAAACGCTTCCGCGTATGGTGCCCTTCATCTTTAGGGTTTAAGGCATTAATTTGATACATAAAATTTTCCAACGTGAGTTAGTCACTGAACATTAGTGACGAGCTAATTCTAACGCTAAATCAACAGCGACCTGTAAGCTTGAGCTTTTCGCAAGACCTGTGCCTGCGAGGGAGAGAGCTGTGCCATGATCAACTGAGGTACGAATAAACGGTAAGCCCAAAGTAATATTAATGGCTTCACCAAACCCTTGCGATTTTAACACAGGTAAGCCCTGATCGTGATACATCGCCAAAACAGCATCGGCATCTTTTAAGTTTTCTGGGGTGAATAAGGTATCGGCAGGTAGGCTCAGACTCATATTTATGCCTTGAGCACGGTAGCTTTCCAGCACAGGGTTAATCACCTCAATTTCTTCCATGCCCAAATAACCATCCTCCCCAGCATGTGGATTTAGGCCACACACTAAAATGTGGGGATGCTCTTTTTTAAATTTGCTTTTTAAGTCCTGAGTTAAAATATCAATGACTTGATGCAATCGCTCTTTGGTAATCGCATCGGGTACTGCTCTTAATGGCAAATGTGTAGTAGCCAGCGCGACACGCAAGGTCTTGGTTGCGAGCATCATCACCACACATTCAACCCCAGCAAACTCTTGGTAGTATTCGGTATGTCCACTAAAGTGAATCCCAGCATCATTGATGACTGACTTTTGTACAGGAGCAGTTGCAACACCTACACTTTTACCGGACATAGCATAATCGGCCGAACGTCGTAGCTGCTCTAAGACATAAGGCGCATTTTCAGGATTGAGCTCACCCATTACAACAGCTTTGCTTAAAGGCACATGCTCAACATAAAGTTGACCCTGAGTTGATGATGCTTCTTGCCCTGAATATTCAATCAGTTCAATGTCCAATCCCAAACATGCTGCACGTGTACGTAGCAAGTTCATATCACCAAGGACCACGATCGGACGCTCATCTATACGAGCAGCAAGGCTTAAACAAATATCTGGACCAATCCCAGCAGGTTCACCACTGGTGACATATAAAGGCAGCATGATCAACTCAAATAAAATGCGTTTTGACTATTATACAACGTCTCACCCAGTATCTCCGCATTCACCGTACTCAACTTGAACCTATTCTTTTATATTTAAATCCTCACTTATCCTGTTTTCACATTCCATCAACTTTCAAAGAAAAAAATAAAGCCTCAAACACATCAAACATGAGCAAAGAAATTGCGAGTCGTAACTGCTGCACTGTCCGTTAATTTAAAATGGTTCTATGGTGATAATCCTGCATTTCATTCAGTGAAGTCATAAAGTTCAATATCGCTGTTCCCCATTTTTTTAAAGTTTGAACTCTTTTGTGGTTTTTTAAAAAGAATAAACTTTGATCTCTTCCTTTATGTAGGGAAATACCTTAAAATACGGCTCTTGAAATTTTATATTTTCATTTGTGATTCTGAGCAACTTCGTTTAGAATCGCGTCTCCTTTTGTTTGGACAGATTCCATAGTCCAAACCAACTATAATAGGTAGTGGTTTAATGAAAACTCTCAGCGCTAAGCCTGCTGAAGTTCAACACGACTGGTACGTTGTTGATGCTTCTGGCAAAACTTTAGGTCGCCTTGCGACTGAAATCGCTCGTCGTCTACGTGGTAAGCACAAGACTTCTTATACTCCTCACGTTGACACTGGCGATTATATCGTTGTAATCAATGCTGAAGAAATTCAAGTGACTGGTAAAAAAGCGCTTGATAAAAAATACTATCGCCACACTGGCTTCCCTGGTGGTATCCGTGAGACTAACTTTGAAAAGTTAATCGCTCACAAACCTGAAGCAGTTTTAGAAAAAGCTGTTAAAGGTATGTTACCAAAAGGTCCTCTTGGTTATGCAATGATCAAGAAAATGAAAGTGTATGCAGGTACAGAGCATCCACACGCTGCTCAACAGCCACAAGTTTTGGACATCTAAGGGATACAGCACATGGCTACTAATTATGGTACAGGTCGCCGTAAGACCGCAACTGCACGTGTTTTCTTGTCAGCTGGTACAGGCAAGCTCGTAATTAACAACCGTACTCTTGAGCAATACTTCGGTCGTGAAACTGCTCGTATGGTTGTTCGTCAACCTTTAGAGCTTCTTGAAGTTACTGAAAAGTATGACCTTTACATCACTGTTGCTGGTGGTGGTATCGGTGGTCAAGCTGGCGCTATCCGTCACGGTATTACTCGTGCGTTGATCGCTTCTGACGAAACACTTAAACCTGCTCTTCGTCAAGCTGGTTTCGTTACTCGTGATGCTCGTGAAGTTGAACGTAAGAAACTTGGTTTACGTAAAGCTCGTAAACGTCCTCAATTCTCTAAACGTTAATTCGTTTACCGAATCGGACAAAAAAGCCTTGGTTTATCCAAGGCTTTTTTATACGTGATTTTCAAGTTTTAAGTCTATGCTTCTGGCTTTATTCGCACTACATCCCTGTAGTTACATATTCCAGCTTATTTTGAAAATTGATGATCTTTGGGAAGTGGTGCATTACATGGCTCGTCGGTTTTCTCATCGACCATTTTCACAGGCCCATCATTATAAACAGTGACCTTACAGCCTTTTACTGTATATTCTTGCTGAATGCCGCCATACATCTCATCCTCAGATACAGAAGTAGCAACATCACAGGCTTCATCGGCAATACAAGCTGCATATTCAGCAGTCTGCTGCGCTACATCTACCTGTTCGGCTGCATCTTGATTTTGAGCATAACTACTTGAGATGGAAGTCATTAGTATAATAACTGCAATCGATTGGGTGATTCTGAGCCTAAGCTGCATAGTTCTATCCTTATTTTTCATTTATTCCAAGTTGTTCGATTGTATAAGCATATTAAAGTTAAGATGATTTTATTGGCTATTTTTAGTATTCTAACCGATTCACTTCACCTAGTTTCTTGAAATATGTCTGTCGAAACTACTCCGCTTCAAGGAATTACGCTGTATAGCCATGCAGATGATTTTCGCTCCCACTGGATTCGTTATGTACTTGCAGAGAAGCAAATCAAATACCATCTGGTTTTAAGTGATGCAGATGATGAAGATCTCGCCAGCTTAAACCCTTATAATCAACTGCCCATGTTGATTGAAAATGATTTAAAACTATTTAATGCCAATATCATCTCTGAGTATTTAGACGATCGTTATCGTCAAAACAAGCTCTATGCCGACGCGCCTATGCCTCGCGCGGAACAGCGTCAGTACATTTGGCGCTTTGAACAAGATTGGTTAAAACTTGCCGATATGATGTTACGCCATCCGGATACACTTGATGAACAAGCAAAACTGAAAGCACAAAAAAAACTGAAAGATACACTCATTTCCTTAACACCATTGTTCCAGCATTTCCCCTATTTCATGTCGGAAAGCTTTAGTATTTTAGATTGCATGCTTGCGCCTATCTTTCTACGCTTAAACAGCATGGGCGTGCATTTACCGAAACAGCAATGCCGCCCAATCTATTTATATTGTCAACGTATTTTTAGTCGTCCTGCATTTTTAAAGTCTTTAACTTTGCAGGAGAAAAACCATTATCAATCTGAATTTAAACAGCCGTAGAGAACATTATGTCTGATCAAGAATTAAACCTTACGCCGACTCGTCCATATTTAGCTCGCGCCATTTATGAATGGATTTGTGATAACCAACTGACACCGCATTTATTGGTCGATGCAACCCAGCCCAATACTCTCGTTCCTGAACAGTTTATTCAAGATGGCCAAATTGTCTTAAACATCGTCCCTCATGCCGTACATGCGCTACATATGAGCAACGATGCGATTACCTTCTCTGCACGTTTTGGTGGCGTATCTCGTGATATTTATGTCCCATTTAATGCTGTGATAGGCATTTATGCCCGTGAAAATGGACAGGGCTTGTTCTTCGATCCAAGTGAGTATGACAATCATACCCAAAGTGAGCAAAATGCTTTAAAATCAGACAATGAAGAAAAAACTGAACCCGCTAAGAAAAAACCAAGTTTAAGGTTATTAGATTAATAAAATGGAGTAATTATATGGCTTTTGATTTAGTACAATATTTTGCAGAGCAGATTAAAATTCAAAAGCCTGAGCTTCTGAGTCAATATTCAGATGAGGAGCGACTTCAATATCTGTCTGAGGCCAACACCCTCTCCCTTGGAAAACTCATCACTTTGATGCGTCAAGATGGCACCAAGCTCTATCAAGAGATTCAAACTCAGGATCATCTCTATATTCAAGAACTTGCAAGGCATCTCACCACGTCTCCGCAAAATGAATCACAGTTAGCGAAGGCAGACTTAGAACATAGCTTGACTACAATGTTGGGTCTTCAGTTTGCTGAACTCAAACAACTTGATGTCACGGGAAACTTTGGCGAACATGGAATTCGTGAGCTGCTTGTCGGTCAAATCGAGCACCTCTCTGGTCTGGCTGATGACTGGGTTTGGACAACAAGTGAGCTAACAGAACTGATTGGCTCTAAACCAAAGCCTGAAGAAGAGCTATCATTAGAAGAGACGATGAAGGAGTTTAATCAAATGGTAAATCAACACGCAACTGACCACTCAGATCAGCTACACACACAGGTAGTAGAGCAAAATCCAACGCCAACATGGGCAAAACTGATTGAGCCTGCTGTGGCTATTGTTATTTTATGGGGACTTTATTGCGCAGCAAGTCAAATGTTTGTCTAATTCCCAAGGGATGCACTCATTTTGCGCATCCCTTTATTTTTTAATGAAAAATAATTATATATCTCATCTTTAAAAATCAAAAAAATCGATTTCTTTTTTTGCTTTTATTTGTCCAAATGATAAAATTTACATTTTGTTGCAATAGCAAATAAATTAAACACTTTTTCAAATAACAATAAGCTTTCTCACACTCCTTTTCTAAATACGCAAACTTAATCACAGAATCTATAGCAAAAACTGACTAAAAGCCTCGGGTTTAATCGTACATTTATTCATCTTTTTTTTGTTACATTTATTTATATTAATAATTTTTTCACGCCGTCCATATAATTAAATCGAATTGTGAAACAACAAGTTAAAAGGATTTCAAAACTCATAAAATTAAAGAGAAAAACTATGGCTAAAGTGTCATTGGAAGCATTAGCAAATATCGATGGATTCTATGCAGCAGCATTGGTCGATGGGGAAAGCGGTTTGGCCCTAGCAACTCAAGGCGGTGGAAGCATCGATTTAGAACTCGCGGCTGCAGGTAATACTGAAGTCGTTCGCTCAAAACGACGTGTTGCACAAGCATTGAACTTGAATGACACCATCGAAGATATTTTAATTACACTAGGTAAGCAGTATCACCTTATTCGTCCTTTTGGGAAAGGGGTTGTATGCGTTGTCCTCTTCAACCTAATTAAATTAAAGAAACACTATGAATAAGCAATATATTAATATTGCGATTACTGGCCTGAGTTCAAACCATTCTGACGAACTTAAAACACAGCTACGTAATCTCATTCCTCAAGAGTATCAAATTAACTGGAGCTCCGCTGCTGACCCAACTATTGATCGTTTATTTATCCATGAAAGTTTTTATGAAACCGAAGGATCCAAAAGATCATTCGAAGTCGTCAGTTCCCATGGCTAAAAATTTCTAAGCAAACCCATAACGAAAACCGACTCCACGAAAACACAATTTCTTTACCAATTACACATCTTGAAAGCTTCTCGAATTGGATTATTCAACATCTACTGCCCCCCTCTTTTGACAATCAACAAATCCTTCCTATCGAAACTCAGAATAAAAAAACACACTACAAATTAGAATATTTCAGCAAAATGCTGGATACCGAACGCAACTCAAAGCTACATCTTTTTGATACTTTGGGCACCATTGCCATTATTGATATTCAGAAAAATATCGCTTGGCTCAATACAGAACGAGAACAAGCCTTTACAGATTCTGGTTTTGATTATGACATTGCCAGCACCAGCAACTTCATGAAAGTCTCACGCAAGCAACCCCATATACTTAGCGACTGGTTATGGCAGTTTTTTTGGGATTCACCCATATTTTTGAAAAAAATTGCACCTGAAGATGGACATTTTAAGATCCATATGTGGCCTAAGCCAGCAAGTAATGTGGACAGGAAAACCATTTTTCAACTTTCCAGCTGCTTTATTCAAGGTGGTAAAATTTCAAAAATTGCAACGCAGTTGAATCTCCCTATTGAAACTGTGCAGCGCTTTATTGCAGCCAATATCGCGACCCATAATCTCTCAAAAATCAATATTTGGGATAAACACTTTAACCCACCAGAAATGCCTCAAGTTACAGAAGAAGCAGGATTAATTAAAAGCTTTTTTGGAAAACTAAGAAAAAAACTAGGCATATAGGATAATAATATGATTTTACAACGCTTTAAAATTGTTTTTGCTGGTGGTATGGGCGCGGGTAAGACAGAGGCGATTCGATCACTCTCAGAGATTCCTGTACTGCAAACGGAGGCTTTCAACACAGATGCACAGCGCCATACCAAATTGGAAACTACAGTTGGTATTGATTATGGTGAAATCACGCTTGATGAAAACCTGACCATTGGGCTATATGGTACACCTGGGCAAAGCCGCTTCGACTTTATTTGGTCTGCCATTACTAAAGGTGCTATTGGTGCTGTAATTTTGATTGACCATCATTCAGATAACCCTATTCAAGAATTAGAAAGTTATCTGGAAACCTTTCAAAACTTTACCGACAATATTGCGATCGGCATTACACATACCGATCTTCTTTCTGAGTCAACCAAATCAACCACTATCTATAAAGACTGGTTATTACAAAATGATCTCTTTTCTCCACTCTTCTTTATCGATGCAAGGAAGAAAGATGACGTTTTGTTATTATTAGAAGCGCTCATTACATCCATTGAGATCAACTCAAATATTGCCAATTAACCCTTAACGAGGTTCTATATGTTTACTTTAGCGCAAAGCCGCTCAGCACCAAAAGAGTTAATTGATTTTGCTAAGAATGAAATTCAAGATGTTCTCATGAATGTCCGCAGCGTCAATTATGTCATGCTGTGTAGCACAGATGGCTTCGATTTAGCACATGTTTATAAAAGAGATGGTTATAACAGTACTAAACTTGCGGCAGTTAGTAGCTCGATTTTAGCTATGGTTGCTGCTTTTATGAATGAAATTCATCTCGAAGGTTGTCAGTCGATTACTTTGGATGCGGACAATGGTAAAGCCATTTTAACCTCGATTCCTTTGTATACCCTAAAAAATGCAAGTAACAAAATTATGCAATACTGATATTTCTGATAAATGGTAGATATTTCACATAATTTTAATTTATATAAATGCATTTTTTTATAATTTAACACGCATTCTCCGCTCTATTCTTTTTATTTTTAATCTTTTCAGCATAAAAAAATCCCCCTCAGCGCTTAGCGGAGGGGGATTTAGAATTAATGAGCTGGCGATGACTTACTCTCACATGGATAACTCCACACTACCATCAGCGCTAAGAGGTTTCACTTCTGAGTTCGGGAAGGGATCAGGTGGTTCACTCTTGCTATTGTCGCCAGCACAACTGTTTATGACTATTCGTTGGGTCTAACCTCAGAGCAGTGCTCTTCGTGCCTAACTTTCATCAAATGAGTTATTAACAGGTATATTTGAGTTGATTTTAACATAAAGCATAGCTTTATGTCTTGCGCTCGGACAAACATAATTAATGTTTGTTTATTCCTCGCTCATGTATCTAGCTTTATAACTAAATCAAGTTGTTTGCAGTGATTTGAACCACAACACCAACTGTTTGGGTGTTGTATAGTCAAGCCTCACGAGCAATTAGTATTGGTCAGCTTCACATATCACTATGCTTCCACATCCAACCTATCAACGTCGTAGTCTTCAACGGCTCTTTAGAGGACATAAAGTCCTAGGGAAATCTTATCTTGAGGTAGGCTTCCCGCTTAGATGCTTTCAGCGGTTATCCCTTCCGAACATAGCTACCCGGCGATGCGACTGGCGTCACAACCGGTACACCAGAGGTTCGTCCACTCTGGTCCTCTCGTACTAGGAGCAGATCCTCTCAAATTTCCAACGCCCACGGTAGATAGGGACCGAACTGTCTCACGACGTTCTAAACCCAGCTCGCGTACCTCTTTAAATGGCGAACAGCCATACCCTTGGGACCTGCTTCAGCCCCAGGATGAGATGAGCCGACATCGAGGTGCCAAACACCGCCGTCGATATGAACTCTTGGGCGGTATCAGCCTGTTATCCCCAGAGTACCTTTTATCCGTTGAGCGATGGCCCTTCCATACAGAACCACCGGATCACTAAGACCTACTTTCGTACCTGCTCGACTTGTGGGTCTCGCAGTTAAGCGCGCTTTTGCCTTTATACTCTACGCGTGATTTCCGACCACGCTGAGCGCACCTTCGTACTCCTCCGTTACTCTTTAGGAGGAGACCGCCCCAGTCAAACTACCCACCAGACATGGTCCTCGCTCCAGATAATGGAGCAGAGTTAGAACCTCAATATTACCAGGGTGGTATTTCAAGATTGGCTCCACCGAAACTAGCGTCTCGGTTTCAAAGCCTCCCACCTATCCTACACAAGTAAGATCAAAGTTCAATGTCAAGCTGCAGTAAAGGTTCACGGGGTCTTTCCGTCTAGCCGCGGGTACACCGCATCTTCACGGCGAATTCGATTTCACTGAGTCTCTGCTGGAGACAGCGCCCCCATCATTATGCCATTCGTGCAGGTCGGAACTTACCCGACAAGGAATTTCGCTACCTTAGGACCGTTATAGTTACGGCCGCCGTTTACTGGGGCTTCGATCAAGAGCTTCGCTTACGCTAACCCCATCAATTAACCTTCCAGCACCGGGCAGGCATCACACCCTATACGTCCACTTTCGTGTTTGCAGAGTGCTATGTTTTTAATAAACAGTTGCAGGGGCCTGGTTTCTGTGGCTGCCAATAGCTCAAGGAGTAAATCCTATCACCGTCGGCAGCGTACCTTCTCCCGAAGTTACGGTACCATTTTGCCTAGTTCCTTCAGCAGAGTTCTCTCAAGCGCTTTGGTCTACTCGACCTGACCACCTGTGTCGGTTTCGGGTACGATTCCTATGTAACTGAAGCTTAGAGACTTTTCCTGGAAGCATGGTATCAGCCACTTCACTGTACAAGTACAGCTTGCTATCAGTTCTCAGCATAGAGTACCCCGGATTTGCCTAAGATACATGCCTACAACCTTCCACCTGGACAACCAACGCCAGGCTGACTTAACCTTCTCCGTCCTCTCATCGCATTACATAGAAGTATTGGAATATTAACCAATTTCCCATCGACTACGCCTCTCGGCCTCGCCTTAGGGGTCGACTCACCCAGCCCCGATTAACGTTGGACTGGAACCCTTGGTCTTTCAGCGTGCGAGTTTTTCACTCGCATTGTCGTTACTCACGTCAGCATTCGCACTTCTGATACCTCCAGCATACTTCTCAATACACCTTCATCGGCTTACAGAACGCTCCCCTACCACTTACACTTACGTGTAAATCCGCAGCTTCGGCATATAGTTTTAGCCCCGTTACATCTTCCGCGCAGGCCGACTCGACTAGTGAGCTATTACGCTTTCTTTAAAGGGTGGCTGCTTCTAAGCCAACCTCCTAGCTGTCTATGCCTTCCCACATCGTTTCCCACTTAACTATAATTTTGGGGCCTTAGCTGGCGGTCTGGATTGTTTTCCTCTTGACTACGGACGTTAGCACCCGCAGTCTGTCTCCCGGATAGTACTCATTGGTATTCGGAGTTTGCATCGGTTTGGTAAGTCGGGATGACCCCCTAGCCGAAACAGTGCTCTACCCCCAATGGTATTCGTCCGAGGCGCTACCTAAATAGCTTTCGGGGAGAACCAGCTATCACCGAGTTTGATTAGCCTTTCACCCCTATCCACAAGTCATCCCCTGGCTTTTCAACGACAGTGGGTTCGGTCCTCCAGTTAGTGTTACCCAACCTTCAACCTGCTCATGGATAGATCACCCGGTTTCGGGTCTACACCCAGCAACTAAACGCCCTATTAAGACTCGATTTCTCTACGGCTCCCCTATTCGGTTAACCTCGCTACTGAATGTAAGTCGCTGACCCATTATACAAAAGGTACGCAGTCACCGAACAAGTCGGCTCCCACTGCTTGTATGCATGCGGTTTCAGGATCTATTTCACTCCCCTCACAGGGGTTCTTTTCGCCTTTCCCTCACGGTACTGGTTCACTATCGGTCAGTCAGGAGTATTTAGCCTTGGAGGATGGTCCCCCCATATTCAGACAAGGTTTCACGTGCCCCGCCCTACTCGACATCATCATATAAGCCCTTTCGTGTACAGGACTATCACCCACTATGGTTGCACTTCCCAGAGCATTCCACTAGAACTTATATGACTTAATGGGCTTTTCCCCGTTCGCTCGCCGCTACTGAGGGAATCTCAATTGATTTCTTTTCCTAAGGGTACTGAGATGTTTCACTTCCCCTCGTTCGCCTCGTATGACTATGTATTCATCATACGATACCTGCCTTATGACAGGTGGGTTTCCCCATTCAGAAATCTCCGGATCACAGGATATTTGCCGCCTCCCCGGAGCTTATCGCAGGCTATTACGTCTTTCATCGCCTCTGACTGCCAAGGCATCCACCACATGCACTTAATTACTTGACTATACAACCCCAAACAGTCGTTAATCCCTACAAGTAGGATTAAGACAGTCTATGATGATTTCTCATCACTTCCTTACAGTTTGTTGTTCTGTGTACTTAAACACTGTACAGCTTCAATTCAATTCACATACCAAAACGCTTGATTCAGTTAATTTCGCTAGTAACTCATTTCTTTAATCTTCATCATCCAGTAATAAATCACTGTTAATGTCGATCTTAAAAACGAGTATGAACAAATTATTTCAACTCAAATATATTCTGTTAATGATTTTTCCAGCCTTCGTCAGGTCAGGAAACTGTGATAAATCACAGAAGTTAATAAGCTTTAACTTACTAAGTTCTATAATCTATGGTGGAGACTAGGAGAGTCGAACTCCTGACCTCCTGCGTGCAAAGCAGGCGCTCTACCAACTAAGCTAAGTCCCCAGCTTATCAATAAGTCAATGTTTCTGTTTTCTGTATTCAGCATTTAACAATGCTTGTTAGTCAGATTTGGTGGGTCTGACAAGACTTGAACTTGTGACCCCACGCTTATCAAGCGTGTGCTCTAACCAACTGAGCTACAGACCCTCAGATACATCGTCATGAAGAACAACTTGTTGTGGATTCTTACCAATCGTCAATCTTTCGTTAAGGAGGTGATCCAGCCGCAGGTTCCCCTACGGCTACCTTGTTACGACTTCACCCCAGTCATCGGCCACACCGTGGTAAGCGTCCTCCTTGCGGTTAGACTACCTACTTCTGGTGCAACAAATTCCCATGGTGTGACGGGCGGTGTGTACAAGGCCCGGGAACGTATTCACCGCGGCATTCTGATCCGCGATTACTAGCGATTCCGACTTCATGGAGTCGAGTTGCAGACTCCAATCCGGACTACGATCGGCTTTTTGAGATTAGCATCCTATCGCTAGGTAGCAACCCTTTGTACCGACCATTGTAGCACGTGTGTAGCCCTGGTCGTAAGGGCCATGATGACTTGACGTCGTCCCCGCCTTCCTCCAGTTTGTCACTGGCAGTATCCTTAAAGTTCCCGGCTTAACCCGCTGGCAAATAAGGAAAAGGGTTGCGCTCGTTGCGGGACTTAACCCAACATCTCACGACACGAGCTGACGACAGCCATGCAGCACCTGTATGTAAGTTCCCGAAGGCACCAATCCATCTCTGGAAAGTTCTTACTATGTCAAGACCAGGTAAGGTTCTTCGCGTTGCATCGAATTAAACCACATGCTCCACCGCTTGTGCGGGCCCCCGTCAATTCATTTGAGTTTTAGTCTTGCGACCGTACTCCCCAGGCGGTCTACTTATCGCGTTAGCTGCGCCACTAAAGCCTCAAAGGCCCCAACGGCTAGTAGACATCGTTTACGGCATGGACTACCAGGGTATCTAATCCTGTTTGCTCCCCATGCTTTCGTACCTCAGCGTCAGTATTAGGCCAGATGGCTGCCTTCGCCATCGGTATTCCTCCAGATCTCTACGCATTTCACCGCTACACCTGGAATTCTACCATCCTCTCCCATACTCTAGCTTCCCAGTATCGAATGCAATTCCTAAGTTAAGCTCAGGGATTTCACATCCGACTTAAAAAGCCGCCTACGCACGCTTTACGCCCAGTAAATCCGATTAACGCTCGCACCCTCTGTATTACCGCGGCTGCTGGCACAGAGTTAGCCGGTGCTTATTCTGCGAGTAACGTCCACTATCCTAGAGTATTAATCCAAGTAGCCTCCTCCTCGCTTAAAGTGCTTTACAACCAAAAGGCCTTCTTCACACACGCGGCATGGCTGGATCAGGCTTTCGCCCATTGTCCAATATTCCCCACTGCTGCCTCCCGTAGGAGTCTGGGCCGTGTCTCAGTCCCAGTGTGGCGGATCATCCTCTCAGACCCGCTACAGATCGTCGCCTTGGTAGGCCTTTACCCCACCAACTAGCTAATCTGACTTAGGCTCATCTATTAGCGCAAGGTCCGAAGATCCCCTGCTTTCCCCCGTAGGGCGTATGCGGTATTAGCATTCCTTTCGGAATGTTGTCCCCCACTAATAGGCAGATTCCTAAGCATTACTCACCCGTCCGCCGCTAGGTCAGGTAGCAAGCTACCCTTCCCCGCTCGACTTGCATGTGTTAAGCCTGCCGCCAGCGTTCAATCTGAGCCATGATCAAACTCTTCAGTTAAAATCATTAGTAGCTTATGGCTACAAATCTTGGCTCATCAATTTTCTGACAAATATTTCTCAAATAAACTTCGAGTAATTTTTACCTTCAATCAATGAAATATTTTCGATCGATCAATCAGTAAAAATCCACACAAGTTGTTCTTCATAATCTCTTAATGATCTTCTTGCTGATTCGTCATCAGCAAGCTAGGTCGGCTATACTACTCTCTTTCAAGAAGAAGTCAACTGGTTTTGTTAATTATTTTCAAACTCATTCAAGACCTCCAGATTCTACCGCTTGGGCTAAATCCTTGTTTCTCAACAAGTTTTAATCAACATCACCGCCGATGGATGTGCATTCTACAGTATTTCTAATCCCTTGCAACACCTTTTTCGATTATTTCATTTCAAGCGCATATTTTTTGGTCAAAAATGTGATTTTTGTCGATTATTAAAGCAATTTTAACCATCACTGTTTATTTTTCGTTAAAATAGGCTCACTTTCGCTGCCAAGCAAAATGAATAATGACAGCTTTTAAATACAAAATTTATTTAACTCTCTTGTCCTGTTTAATGATTTCTCAGGTACAGGCACAGCCACAACTAAATCTCCCTGCAACCACGTTGACGATTTTGAGCTATGTACGTTGGAATACTCCCAATCCTATTTCTTTATGCATTTTAAATAACAGCCAATTATCCAATCAGTTCATTCAAGTCAATCAGCAACTCAAGAGTGCGTATCAAATTCAAGCGGTCAGTTTGTCTGAATTAAATAAGATTATGTGCAATGCTGTTTTTTTCTCAACCTACACACCACGTGAAGAGCAAAATATTATAAATAACCTAAAAGATGCTCCACTGACTTTTAGCTCTAACAATACTGAATGCAAATTAGGTAGCGCATTTTGCTTATATCAAAACAAAACGCGAACTTCCTTTAAGGTAAACTTGGCCAGCCTGTCCCAGTCCCAAGCACGTGTAGATCCACGTGTTTTATTATTAGCAAAATCTACGGAGCCTTAAGTCAATGTTTCGTAAAAGCTCTAATACTTCTCTACAAAAAATTTTTAGTCAGTCTCAATTGCTGATTTTTGCTCTTACTCTTGGAATTTGTAGTTTAATTTTCGTGGTGATTTCCATCTACACCATGAATACCTACGCCAAGCAAAGCCTTAATATTTTTAGCGCAACCTTAAGTGAGCAAATTCAACCTGCTGTCATTTTCAATGATCCTATTACACTACAGCAAACACTGAACAATCATATTCAGCAATATCCAATTCGCGCTATTCAAGTCATCAACCTACAAGGGAAACCACTGGCCGAAGCATACAAACCCACACCTGAGTTTGCATGGATGGAAAATCTGTTTGATAAGGTCTTCTTTAAACACCCTGTGACACGCACCATCAAACATCAAAATAACCAGTACGGGACATTGATCATTTACGGTAGTGCCACTCAACTCATGAGCTTTTTCTTTCAGCTCTTGATTTGTCTCTCCGCTGGGATTTTTATCATCCTGTTGATTATGTTGTGGTTGGTACATTCAACCTATCAAAAACTGATGCACTCGATTCAACCCATGGTCAATACCGTTGAAAGCCTTAATCTTGATCCTCAATATCAAGCACGTCTTCCATCATCCCCCATTTATGAGTTTCGCGTCATCAGTGGTGCATTTAATAATTTATTAGATAAAGTGCAGCGTACCAATGAAAAACTACAAAGCGAAAATTCTCAGTTATCACATCAAGCGTTGCATGATCAGTTAACCGAACTCCCGAATCGTCATTATTTTTACAATATTTTGTTCAATCAATTTGAGCACCCTGAGAAAAACCAGACAGCTCTCTTTTTTATTGACAACAATAACTTTAAAAACATTAATGATGTTTATGGGCACTTAGCAGGTGATGCCGTGCTCAAAGAAATGGCTCAACGCTTAAAAAAGAATGTCAGAAGCCACGATGTGGTAGCACGATTAGGTGGTGATGAGTTTGCAATTCTGCTCCGTAATATCAAACACTATGATCACCTAGAACTGATTTGTGAGCATTTAATCGAATGCAGTAAAGCACCATTATATTTTGATCAACATCAGATTCATTTTAGTTTCAGTATTGGCGTTACTTTCTCAAAATGTGCAACAACACCTGAAGATTTGATTGCTGAAGCAGACAATGCCATGTATAAAGCCAAAAACTTAGCTCAAGGGTGGTATATCACACCTTGCATAAATCCTAATCATGAACCCTCATGTTAAAACATGTTTGCAAATTTATGCTTATCACAGGTCTTATCACTGCTTTATCTGGCTGTCTCAGTTTAGGGCACCTCAACTATAAACAAGCGCGCATGCTGAAGAAACAAGGCTTTACCTTGACCGAAGAAGGCTGGACGCTGAGACTGCCTGAAAAATTATTGTTCGGCTTTGACCAATCAGATATTCAAGCCTCTCAAAAACCCGCACTCGAAGCGCTTTCTAAACAGCTACAGCAATACAATTTAAATAAAATTAAAGTGGTTGGACATACAGACAATATTGGTGACCCAAGCTACAACCAAACACTCTCGGAGAAACGCGCATCAACAGTTAGTCAGATTTTTATCGAAACAGGGTTTAAAACTCAAAATATTCAGAGCATGGGTCGCGGTGCATCACAACCTCTGGTAGAAAATAGCAGCGAGGAAAATCGAGCGCTGAATCGTCGTGTAAATATTATTATTATTCCTTAAGCATTTATGTTTTATCTTTAGCCTTCGTTACGAAGGCTTTTTTATGTACTTTACTAAATTTCAGGCATAAAAAAACCGCTTAACGCGGTATCTTTATCTCGACCATTTCAATAAATGGTCGGAGCAGTAGGATTCGAACCTACGACCCCCTGGTCCCAAACCAGGTGCACTACCAGGCTGTGCTATGCTCCGATTTCAACTTTTTAAAGTTGGGGTGAATGACGGGATTCGAACCCGCGACAACTGGAATCACAATCCAGGGCTCTACCAACTGAGCTACATCCACCATAACGTTTCGGTTCTTAATACCAAGCTACCTAATGGCGCGCCTGACAGGATTCGAACCTGTGACCATCCGCTTAGAAGGCGGATGCTCTATCCAACTGAGCTACAGGCGCATGACCAATAATACGAGGTATTATGGATAACCTTGCCTTGAAGAATTGGTCGGAGCAGTAGGATTCGAACCTACGACCCCCTGGTCCCAAACCAGGTGCACTACCAGGCTGTGCTATGCTCCGATTCATCTCAGCTTTTGTATCGAACATCTCGTTCGGTACGGTGTGCATTCTAGGCGCGACGCTTGATAACGTCAACACCTATATTTAAAAAAAATAAAAAAATCACGTCAAATGTATATTAATCAAGCGTTTCAGGCATTTTTTATACAAATTTTAACGTTTTAGCGATGCACTGAAATCCAACATGCGATCTAAAGGTAATTTCGCACGCTCAGCAAGTACTGGCTCTACAAATATTTCCTGATCGCCACGCTGTAATACCTCTAAAATACCATCCAGCTCATTCATTGCCATCCACGGACAATGTGCACAAGAACGACAGGTTGCACCCTCTCCGGCTGTTGGTGCTTCAACCAAAATTTTGTTGGGCACCGCTTGTTGCATTTTGTAGAAAATACCCCGATCAGTTGCCACAATCAGTCGCTCATTGGGTAAAGTTTGCGCAGCTTTGATTAGTTGTGACGTACTTCCAACAGCATCAGCAACATCCACCACCGACTCAGGTGACTCAGGATGTACCAGCACCGCAGCATCAGGATAAAGCTCCTTCATTTGTGCAATGCCACGTGCACGAAATTCTTCATGCACAATACATGCACCATCCCAAAGCAACATCTCTGCGCCCGTTTTCTTTTGGATATAACGGCCTAAATGCTGATCGGGCGCCCAAATAATTTTTTCACCCAAACTGTCTAGATGCTCAATAATTTCGACCGCACAACTTGAGGTCACCACCCAATCAGCACGGGCTTTAACGGCTGCTGAAGTGTTGGCATAGACCACTACTGTATGGTCTGGATGGGCATCACAAAACTGACTAAATTCTTCAACAGGACAACCCAAATCTAAAGAACATGTAGCCTCTAAAGTTGGCATCAGAATGGTTTTATTCGGTGATAAAATTTTTGAGGTTTCACCCATAAATTTAACGCCCGCCACCACCAAGGTCGATGCTGGATGATCACGACCAAAGCGGGCCATTTCCAATGAATCGGATACACAGCCACCACTTAACTCGGCCAATTCCTGCACTTCAGGATCGCAATAGTAGTGCGCTACCAATACCGCATCGCGCTTTTTCAACTCGGCCAAGATTAAAGCAAATTTTTCTTGCTTCACTTCTTCACTGAGCTTTGAGTCTTTGGTTTCACCCAAACGGTCCAAATGCGCCTGCACAATTGATTTTGCGTCATTGGCAATTAAATTGGTCGCATTGTTCATCATTCATTCATCCCTTCTGCTTGTCGGCAAGCAAGTCCCGCACTTAATTTATTGGCCAAATGGCTTCTCGGCTTTTGACCAATCATTCAAAAGTTCTTATGGTAAAAAAGCCTCCAAAGGAGGCTTTTTTAAACTCGTTAAGATTAAGAGCGATAATCCGCATTAATCTTCACATAGTCATAAGATAAGTCACAGGTATACACTGTGTCTTTCGCTGCCCCACGTCCTAGATCTACACGAATGGTCATTTCAGCCTGTGACATCACACGAGCACCTTCGGCTTCAGTGTAATCAGCAGCAGCTCCGCCATCCTTACAGATTTGCACATCATCTAACCAAACTTGAATTTTTTCAACATCTAAATTTTTAACCCCAGCATAACCAATCGCAGCTAGGATACGTCCCCAGTTTGGATCTGATGCGAAAATAGCCGTTTTCACTAACGGTGAATGGGCAATACTATAGGCAATATCACAGCACTCTTGCGTATCATAACCGCCTTCAACAGCAACGGTAATAAACTTAGTTGCACCTTCACCATCACGCACAATCAGTTGTGCAAGGCGCTTCATCATACGCGTCAATACATCTAACACTACAGCATAACGCGCATCGTCTGCTGAACTAATTTCAGTACCACCCGCTTGACCTGTTGCAGCAAAGATACAAGAGTCATTGGTTGATGTATCACCATCAATGGTAATCCGGTTAAATGATACATTCACCGTTTCACTCAACAGTTGCTGAACCAATTCACGACTGATCGGTGCATCGGTTGCAACATAGCCCAACATGGTCGCCATATTTGGACGAATCATGCCTGCACCCTTAGAAATACCCGTCATGGTATACGTGACGCCATCCAATTCGAATTGCTCAGATGCTCCTTTCGGTGTGGTGTCTGTGGTCATAATCCCAGTAGCAGCAGCATCCCAAGCATCAGCACTCAAACTATTTAATGCAGGCTGTAAACCATTTAACAAACGCTCCAACGGCAATTGTTCACCAATCACCCCTGTTGAAAACGGTAACACTTCCGTTGCTTTCACACCAGCAAGCTCAGCCAATTTTGCACAAGTACGCTCAGCATTCAGCATGCCCATCTTGCCTGTACCAGCATTGGCATTACCGGTGTTAATAATGAGGTAGCGCGGATTCGCCACTTGTAAGTGCGCTTTAGACACATGCACGGGCGCTGCACAGAACGCATTTTGAGTGAAAACACCTGCAACATTCGTTCCTTCAGCAAATTCGAAAATGACAAGATCACGTCGGTTCTGATAGCGCACATAAGCTTCAGCCGTTCCGATTCTCACCCCTTTCACCACGTGCATTTGTGGCATTGACACGTCACCTACTGGCATTTTAAACGTCCAATTCATTTGTTAGAAAAAACACAGCTTATTAGAATTTTCAGAAAAAATCGAGCAGAAGACTTTGTTTGCTTTAACTTTTCAATGCACACTCATTTTTGACATAAAAAAACCAATCCGAAGATTGGTTTTATGTAGCAGCATTTGATTAATTTGAAGCAAGCTGTGCTGAGCTAGACAAAAGCACTTGTTTAGCATTTTCTTGACTTACAGGAGAAAGTGCTGGGTTTGAAGCCACAATACGGTTCACCGTTGCTGCATTTGCAGGAGCAATAGCAGCCGTTTGCAGAACTACTGGACGTTGATTTGGGTTGGCAAAGGTATAGCGAATCCCTGTACGCGGACTTTGTACCGTAATATTACCATTGGCTTGTGCCGCAGGTGCTGTGGTTGCACCGCGTGCTTGTTGAACTTTAGCTGCGGTAGTGGTATCTGCAAATGCAAAAGTTGGAAGCGCTAAAGCTACAATCATGATTGGTTTTAATACTTTTTTCATTGTCTTTCCACTTTAGAGGTTTAGATGATGAGCAACTAAATAGCATTTAATGCCTAACACTGCAAATGCTATTCACATTATGCAACGCTTTAGCTGTAATCAGAATCGTATTTGGATTGATCTTAATGTCAATTTTTCAGCCATGCCAATAAAAAGCAGAACCGAAGTTCTGCTTTTTCACTCGTTCACAGTTTAGATTTTACCGTGACACTGTTTGTATTTTAAGCCTGAACCACATGGGCAAGGCGCGTTACGACTCGCAGGTGCCGCAAACTCTTCTACAGGCTCGTACTGTGCATCTACTTCTGCGAATTGGCTTTGATCATCGGCCAACAAACCATCAAAGTCTGCATGCGACAAGTTCAATTGCATCGCTTCAGCTTGAGCTTGCTTTTGAGCTTCCATTTCAGCCAGCTCTTCAGCCGTTGGTACATGTACGCGAGATAAATCGGTCACAACATCTGATTTAATAATCGCCAACATATTTACAAATAAGTTATACGCTTCTTTTTTGTATTCTTGCTCAGGATTTTTCTGTGCATAGCCACGCAAGTGAATGCCTTGACGTAAATAATCCATCGCCGCCAAGTGATCTTTCCAGTGGCGATCCAGCGAGTTCAACATGAAGTGACGCTCCAGCATAACTGCTGTTTCATCCCCCATTTGCTCACGGCGGCTACGGTAGCGCTGTACCACTTCATCAGTAATACGCTCAACCAAAGACTCTTCATCTAAACGACGGTCATCTTCCAACCATTGGTTGATTGGCAAATCAATCGCAAGGTCTTCACGTAACGCTTTTTCAAGCCCATCAATATCCCATTGGTCATGAATTGACTCAGGTGGGATATAGTTAGAAATCACGCCTTTCATCACATCACGTTGCATCTCTTCGATGTAATCTTGCAATGTGCTTTCCGCCAAAACCTCATCACGTTGCGAGTAAATAATTTTACGCTGTTCGTTGTTGACGTCATCGTATTTCAATAAGTTCTTACGAATATCGAAGTTACGTGCTTCAACTTTACGCTGCGCATTTTCAATCGAACGTGACACCATTTTATGCTCAATGGCTTCATCTTCTTGTAAGCCCATCGCGCGCATCATGCCCACAACACGATCACCCGCAAAGATACGCATTAAGTCATCTTCAAGTGATAAGTAGAAACGTGATACACCAGGGTCACCCTGACGACCTGCACGACCACGGAGCTGGTTATCAATACGACGTGATTCGTGACGCTCAGAACCAATGATGTGTAAGCCACCAGAACTCAATACCATTTCATGGTTTTGTTCCCATTCGGCTTTTAAGCGCGCTTCATCTTCAGGGGTTGGGTTTTCAATTTTTGCCAGTAAAGCTTTCCAGTTACCACCGAGCAGAATGTCTGTACCACGACCTGCCATGTTGGTTGCAATAGTTACTGCTCGCGGTGCACCCGCTTGCGCAATAATATCCGCTTCACGTTCGTGTTGTTTCGCGTTCAACACTTCGTGCTGAATACCAGCATCACGTAATTTATCAGAAAGAATCTCAGAAGCTTCAATGGTTGCTGTACCAATCAAAATTGGGGCTACACCAGACTCATGTACGCGTTGAATTTCTTGAATAATTGCATTGTATTTACCATTACGATTTAAATAGATTAAATCGTTTTGGTCGAGACGAATCATTGGACGGTGCGTTGGAATGATCACCACGTCTAGACCATAAATTTCTTTCATTTCCGCAGCTTCAGTATCGGCAGTACCAGTCATACCCGAAAGCTTTTTGTATAGACGGAAATAGTTCTGGAAGGTCGTAGTTGCAAGCGTTTGGTTTTCAGGCTGGATTTCTAAGCCTTCTTTTGCTTCAACTGCTTGGTGTAAACCTTCTGACCAGCGACGACCTGGCATGGTACGTCCTGTGTTTTCATCGACAATGATCACTTCACCATCATTGATGATGTAATGCACATTGCGTTGATACAAGTAATGCGCACGAATGGCAGCAGTAACATGATGAACTAGGTTTAGGTTAGTCGATGAATACAGGCTTTCACCTTCAGCCAACAAGCCCATTTCAATCAGTTCATTTTCAACCGTTTCAAAACCAATTTCTGTCATTTCAACAGAACGTTGTTTTTCATCAATCCAGAAATGACCACCATCCGCCACTTTTTCTTCTTTCTGCGCATGCAGTTTGGGTGGAATGCTATTGATTGCAGCATACAACTGTGAAGAGTCATCACTTTGACCTGAAATAATCAAAGGCGTACGCGCTTCATCAATTAAGATCGAATCAACTTCATCGATGATGGCATAGATCAAACCACGTTGTTTTTTCTCAGCAAGCGAGAACACCATGTTGTCACGTAGATAGTCAAAGCCAAATTCGTTGTTGGTACCGTAGGTAATATCAGCACGATAGGCTTCAGCTTTCTCTGTTGGATCTTGCATGGAATAGATAATCCCGATGCTTAAACCCAAGAATTCAAACAGCGGACGGTTTAATTCAGCATCACGCTGTGCCAAGTAGTCATTCACAGTAATGACGTGAACACCTTGAGCACTAATCGCGTTTAAATAACACGCCAAGGTACCCATCAGGGTTTTACCTTCACCTGTACGCATCTCTGCAATTTTACCTTCGTGTAAGGTAATACCACCGATCAACTGTACATCATAATGACGCATGCCCATTACACGCTTAGCTGCTTCACGGCAGACGGCAAATGCTTCCGGGAGTAATTTATCGAGGCTTTCGCCCTTGTTATAACGTTGTTTAAATTCTTCAGTTTTTGCAGATAAGTCTGCATCGCCAAGAGCGGATATCGTCGGCTCGAGCGCATTAATCTTGTCTACGATTTTACGCATGCGTTTGAGTTCGCGCTCATTTTTGGTACCGAAGATTCCTCCGATCAGACTTGCCAACATGAATAGACTCTCTAAATCTTGCTTGTCAAATGAATATGTTTTCTTAGTCGTTATTATGGTGCTAGAAATTTGAAGTACAAGGGCTTTACACAAAACCATTTAAAAAATCTATTCATTGTTTCTAGCCCGTCGAATCTAAGGCAAACTAATGTAACAAATTTTAAACAGCCGACATAGAGATTTCATCCGAACTCATCAGGATTCAAGGTCTTTTTTAAAGTAGTGACTTTAATTGTTCGCAGTTATTCAAGGTTTTGCTTTCAAGTGCTTGATTTTGCCGCAGCAAGGCTTTCACCCCATTATTGGACTGACTTGGATTCATGCTCTGTAGGAAACCCAAGAGTTGTTCATCATTGACCCGCATTGCGGTAAGAATCGGAACAAGCTGTACGCAGGTAATATTATAGACATTACTCGCATTCGTATTCTGACCTTGAGCCAACTCACGCTCGAGAGCCTGAGACAGTGCCACTTTCCGCTGTGTAAGGCTTTTTTGAGACGCTAGATATTGATCTGTAATTTGTTGTGGCGTTTGGCAAGCAGTACTGACTTGGGCTTGTTTCAATTGCCCACCATTCTGCGCATGGGTTACTTCCAGTCCCCATAACACTAAAGTCAGGGCGATACCTATTTTTTTCATTGTTCTAATACTCAAGTTTTTATACTTTGTGAAATTGCTTTAAAAAACAAATATAAATCAATAATGAAAAGAATTGTAGCCAATCATATACGCGATCAATTCTATAGAGCGATACACTTCAGAAGCAGAAATAATCTCGTCTAAACACCGTTACCAAATATGCAAATAAGCGGTCTCTAGAGCAACAATGAGGTCATCTTTGGTATACCCAAATACAGAACACCTATCCGACTAATTATGAATATTTTGTATAAATAAATAATAAAACACTATTTTTCATGCAAAAGAAATTGCGCCATAGTGATGTTCATTCCATAGACATAAAGATAATTTGAGGTTCAACATGAGTTTACGTTTAGGCGACATCGCACCCAACTTTCAACAGGCTTCGAGCGAAGGCGAAATCGATTTTTATCAATTTTTAGGCGATAGCTGGGGAGTACTATTTTCACATCCTGCTGACTACACGCCAGTATGTACCACCGAGCTTGGCTTTACCGCAAAACTCAAAGATGAATTTGAAAAACGTGGCGTAAAAGCCATTGCCCTCTCAGTCGATGATGTCGAGTCACATCAGGGTTGGATTAAAGACATCAATGCAACCCAAAACACCACGGTGAACTTCCCGATCATTGCCGACCAAGACCGTAAAGTGTCTGAGTTATATGGTTTTATCCATCCCAATGCCAGTGAAACATTAACGGTTCGCTCTTTAGTGATTATCGACCCAAACAAAAAAGTCCGTTTGATTATTACCTACCCTGCATCAACTGGTCGTAATTTCCATGAAATCTTACGCGTGATTGACTCACTGCAACTGACCGATCACTACAAAGTTGCAACTCCTGCGAACTGGCAACAAGGCGAAGATGTGGTGATTGTGCCATCACTCAAAGATGAAGCTGAAATCGCACAGCGCTTTCCGAAAGGTTATAAAGCAGTCACCCCGTATTTACGCCTGACTCCACAGCCTGAGCAAGGATAAAATACTCTACTCTTGCACTAGACAAGCGAAGCCCGAAGTTTTAACCGAGCAGCCCTATTGAAAACAAAAATGGGACACTGAGCTCCAAGCAATCCAAAGAGGAAACTAACCCATAAAAATACGTTCAGAGTCACCTTGTATGATCGTTTCAAACTCCAATGACGAGCCGAGTTTGAACTTTTGAAAGCCTGTCAATCGACAGGCTTTTTTCCGCTTAAAGCAGATACACATGACTCTTTAACAAAATCAAACTGTTAAAACTCACATCTTCCGCTATAACAATCAAAACAATACGATAAAAACGACTTTATGATTTATAACATTCACCATTTACATTGCGGCACCATGTGTCCAGTGTGTGCCCCTCTCTTTGGTCAAAAAGGTTTTCAAGCTAAGGTTGTGTGCCATTGTCTTTTGGTTGAAACAGATCAAGGGCTGGTGCTGATTGATACGGGCTTAGGCATACAGGACTATCTACACACCAAGCAGCGTTTGGGGCAGTTGGTGGCTCGAATTGGAAAAATTGAACAAAACTTAGAATTAACCGCAATTGCACAAATCCAAAAACTTGGCTTTAGCCCAAAGGATGTCAAACATATTTTGGTTTCACATCTGGATTTTGACCATGCGGGGGGTATTTCTGACTTTCCCAATGCAACCGTACATATTCTGTCTAACGAATATAATGCAGCACAAAACCTGAAATCATTTAAAAATAAAGCCCGTTATAAAACACAACAATTTCAGCAGCATCGCCATTGGCACTTTATTGAGCCGATCCACGGTGACGCATGGTTTAATTTGACTCAAGTGCAAGGGTTTGACTTATTTCATAATGAGATTCTTTTGATTCCACTGTTTGGGCATACTGAAGGTCACTGTGGCATTGCCATTAAAACCCAACAGGGTTGGACACTCTTCTGCGGGGATGCCTACTACTCCCACCTAGAACTCAATCCCCAAAACAGACTTCGCAGCTTAAATGCCTTGGAAGTATTTTTTGCCGAAGATAATGCACAGCGTTTAAGCAACCTGCATAAAATTCAACAATTGGCACAGTCGGAACCACGTATCGAAATCTTTTGCGCGCATGATCCGGTTGAACTTTCACACCATCAGAGCCTGATCCTATGACCAAATATCTTGTTATTCTTTCTCTGTGTATCAGTGTTTCTGGCTGTATGACTACGCCTGCGCTGCCCGAGACAGAGCGTCCACAACACTGGGGACAGTCTATCCAACCTGCGCATAATTTCTATCAAATCAGTGAAACTGTTTTTCGTAGTGAGCAACCCGATCAAGATTTAGTTCAGAGTTTAAAGGCGCAAGAAATTGATGTGATTATTAATTTACGCTCACGCAATCAAGACCTTAAAAAACTGTCCAACCAAGGGTTTGAACTGGTACATATCCCGATTCATACATGGGCGATTGACCGAGAAGACTTGTTAAAGGTGATGCAGCAAATTCAACATGCGGAGCAAAACCAGCAAAAAGTTTTACTGCATTGCTACCATGGCTCAGACCGTACAGGTGCGAGTGTAGCTATGTACCGCATTATCTTTCAAAACTGGCCTACCGCTGATGCCTTGGCTGAGATGAAATATGGCGGTTATGGTTTTCATCCGATTTGGCAAAATATCGAACCGTTATTTAGTCCCGAAAATATAAAATGGATTCAACAGCAACTGTTGAATCCATCTTAGTGAAGGCAATTAGGTTGAATCCGATCTTAGCGTTTGTCGAGTGGCACCCAGTCAATCACCCATGCGGACTTCATGCCGAGGCTCGCATCTGAAGTAATCTTCTTGCGGGCTGCATCGGCAGTATCACGGTCTTTGGATGGCCCCACCATAATCCGTACGCCTTTAGAGGTTGGACTTTTAGTGACCTTATAACCCTTGGCACGAAGCTTAGCAGCCAGTGCATCCGCATTGGCTTCATTGGCAGCCAATGCCACCTGTACCATCCATTGCTTATCGCCATGTTCAAGCAAATCACGCGCTTTCTCAGCTTCCGCCTTTTTCTTGGCTTCATCAGCTTTACGCTTTTCATCTGCCTTACGTTTGTCTTCCGCTTTTTTATCAGCATCTGCTTTACGTTCAGCTTCTTTTTTCGCTTCAGCCTTACGCTCATCTTCTGCTTTACGTTTAGCCTCTGCTTCTCGCTTAGCTTTATCTTCAAGTGCTTGCTTTTCTGCTAAGGCTTTTTGCTCAGCCAGTTTTTTTGCAGCCGCTGCTTTTTCAGCTTCAGTACGCGCTTGCAGCTTTTGCTGTTCCAACTTCTTTACTTCAGCCGCTTTGTCCGTAGCAATTCGCTGTTGCTTGGCTTTTTCATCTTCAACCAATTCTGGTGGAATGTTGTCCGAGCTTTGCTGTGCAGCATTACGGTGCGCATTCAACGCGGCATATTCTTCCGCTGCTTTACGTGCAGCATCTGCTTCGGCTTGCTGTTGCATTGCTAAAAATTCGGCCGCACGAGCTTCTTGTTCAGCAACCGATTTTTCACGTGCTACACGTTGTTGTTCCAGCAAACGCTTTTCTGTTTCGACATCAACCGTTAACGGCTGAAGTTGAACCAACTCACCTTCGGCATTACGTTGCACATTTTGTGTGACTAGCTCTGGTGTTTTAATATTATTTTGATGTATTTCTTCTTTGCCTTTAAGCAGTAATGCCGCCAAAAGGACACCACCACCTAATAAAACAACGCCACCCATCCAACGTTGTTTGCTATTCATTGACATTCTTCCAAATACTCCCATACCGCTTCTAAGGTATGAAATGAACCACATACCAAAATCAGCTGATTATTCTTTGTTTCGTCGAGCGCTGATTTAAAAGCCAATTTCACACTGTCAAAGTGCTGCACATGTTGCCCTTGCAGCGCTTGATCCAATTGTTCAATTGGAGCTGCACGCGGGACCGTTAATGCCGCAATTTTCCACGTTTGTATGGAGTCTTTCAATAACTCTGTGACAGATTTCACATCTTTATCTGCCAACATCGAGAAAACACTGACTACTTCAGTGTACTGTTTATTGTATTTTAGGAAATTTCGCAATTGATTTAATAAAAAAGCAACACCATGCGGGTTATGCCCTGCATCAAAAATCACTGTTTTGTTCTGTATTTGGCGAATTTCAAAACGACCTTGCAATTTTGCGTTTTGAATTCCTTCAGAAATAGCCACTTGAGTAACCGTTAAACCACTCAATAAAACAGCAGCAACGGCTGTTGAAATATTTTCAACAGCGAGTGCACCCTGCGGTAATTTTAAGGTTGTACCAGAGGATGCAAACATCCACGACTGACCATGCTCACTGCGTTGATAAAAATAGTCACGATTCACTGCATAAAGTTTTGCAGCACAAGCATCCGCTTTATCGATAATCGCTTGAGGGATTTGTTGTAAGCCGCCAAACACCACAGGAATATTGGGACGGATAATACCTGCCTTTTCAAAAGCAATCTTTTCAATGGTATCGCCCAACCAGTCGGTATGGTCTAAACCAATATTGGTAATCACCGCAACATCGGGTTCAATTACATTGACCACATCTAAGCGACCACCTAGACCCACTTCAAGCACCCAAACATCACATGCTTGGTCTTTAAAAATGACAAAAGCCGCGAGTGTAGTCGCCTCAAAAAACGAGAGGCTTAAATCACAATCACGGCGCGCTTGATCCACTTGTACAAAAGCATTGACCAAGCTTTGGTTATCGACCTCTACACCACGCAATTTAACCCGTTCATTAAAACGGTAAATATGTGGTGACTGATACAGTCCCACCTTATAGCCTTGCGCATTTAAAATGGCAGCCAGTGTGGTGGTGGTCGAACCTTTTCCATTGGTTCCCGCTACGGTTAAAACTTTAGCATCGGGACGCGTCACACCGAGCTTTTCAGCTACAGGAATGACCCGTTCCAATCCTAAATCAATCCCCGTAACGTGAACATGGCCCCAATAATCGAGCCATGTTTCTAAAGAGTCTGTTGCAAGTGGTGCTGTGTTCAAGACAAATTCATCAGTTTCGCGACAATACGATAAACTGTATCACGTAATGCGTGACGGTGAACAATTTGATCGATTACACCATGATCAAGCAAGTATTCCGCACGCTGGAACGGCTCTTCTAGCTTTTCACGTACCGTTTGTTCAATCACGCGTTTACCAGCAAAACCAATCATCGCTTTCGGCTCTGCAATATGTACATCACCGAGCATCGCTAAAGATGCCGTTACACCACCATAAACAGGATGCGTCAACACCACCAAATATGGCAGACCCGCGTCTTTCATTTTTTGGATGGCTGCTGATGTACGCGCCATTTGCATCAAAGACAACATGCCTTCTTGCATACGTGCACCGCCCGAAGCAGCAAAGCAAATCAGAGGTTGTTTGTCCGCAATGGCTTTTTCAGCCGCTTGCACAAAACGGTCACCAACAACCGTACCCATTGAACCACCCATGAAGTCAAATTCAAAGGCACAGGCAACCAAAGGAATACCTTTAAGTAAACCTTGCATCACCACCAAGGCTTCAGTTTCACCTGTTTTGGTCTGTGCTTCACTCATACGCGCTGGATATGGCTTTGAGTCGACAAATTTCAACGGATCTTTGGCTTTAAATTCTTGTCCCAACTCTGTTTGCACTTGGTCAAAGAACCAATTCAAACGATCACGGGCTTTCATACGCAAATGTTCATCACACTGAGGGCAAACATACGCGTTAAATGACATTGCAGTACGTGTAACAAGTGCATGGCACTCAGGGCATTCAATCGTTGGTTCTGTAAACGTCGCCTTGAGTGAGGTTTGCTCATCAGGTACTTGAATACCGGGTACACCACGTTCAGTCCATGGCGTCGATGGGCTTAGGATTTTCCCTGATTTAACATCTTGACTCATACTAACTCATCGAGCGCTGCTCGAAGCTCCTTGACTTTATTAACCGTTTCAACCACGGCTTGTTCTGGTGCTAAGCTTGCAAATTGCTTAACAAAAGCACTACCAACAATCACAGCATCAGCCACTCCGCCCATTGCTTTGGCAGATGTCGCATCACTGATCCCAAAACCAACACCGACAGGAATATCTGTTTCTGCTTTAATTTTCGCAATTCGGTTTGCAGCTTCAGCAACGTCTAAAGTTGCTGCACCTGTGACCCCTTTTAAAGACACGTAATAGATGAAACCACTCGCCTGTTTCACCACATGTTTAATGCGTTCGTCCGTTGAGGTTGGCGCTAGTAAAAAGATTTGATCCATATCAAATTGCTTCAATACAACATCAAGCTCTGCTGCTTCTTCTGGTGGTAAGTCCACCAGTAGAATGCCATCGACACCACATGCATGCGCAGTCGATACAAACTTTTCATAACCAATGACTTCAACTGGATTCAGATAACCCATCAATACGACTGGGGTCTCTTGATCCTTTTGACGGAACTCTTTGACCATATTCAAAGCGTCTAAGGTATTGGTGCCACCTGCCAATGCGCGTTCTGCAGCAAGGGCAATCACAGGACCATCTGCCATAGGGTCTGAAAATGGAAGACCGAGTTCAATCACATCTACACCCGCCTCAACCATCTGATGTAACAAAGGAACTGTTACCTGTGGATGAGGGTCACCAGCCATAACATAAGAAACCAAAGCTTTACGCTGTTGAGATTTAAGCTGTCCAAAACGAGTGGCTAAACGTGACATAGGGTTGTGCTTTCCTTAACTTGTTTAAAATTAAAACTACTGAGGAGTTGGCTTTGTAAAAATACAAGACGCTGCATTGTAACGCTATTTTTTACTCATTGAATAGAGCACATCGCGTTCGCGTTCCAATTCATTTTTCGTCAAATATTTTCAGAACAACCGTAAAGCACCATTTACTGATATTTCGCTTTTTTTCTCAATGATCAAAGATGCCTAATTTTAGGAAATACCAAAATGTCTAAGTTTTAGATAAACTTATTTTTATTTGCAAAAAAATGATAAAAATAGGTGGCTTAGCTTTTACATTTAAAGTTTTATGAAATAGCAAAACCTGCATTATACTACGCACATTCTTTCATTTCCCTATCTCCTATGACCACCGATAACTCAGGTTTCGTGCAAGCACGTGCGCTTGCGCTGTTACCGCTTATTGTTTTTTTAGCCATTTTCTTAGGCAGTGGTATTTACCATTCTGTGATTGGAACCGAGTTTGCGTTCTATCAAATGAAAGCACCTGTTGCGGCCATTCCTGCCATTATTTTGGCGGTATTGATTTATCGCGGTGAACTGAATCAAGGCATCGAAACCTTTCTGCGCGGTGCAAGTCACCCGAACCTTATCTTAATGTTCATGGTATTCATGCTGGCAGGTGCATTTGCCAGTACCACCAATGCCATTGGCAGTGTAGATGCCACAGTACAAATGGGCTTGTCTGCAATTCCACCCGCCTTTGTGTTACCGATGCTATTTATTATTTCAGCGTTCATTGCAACAGCAATGGGTACCTCAATGGGCACCATTGCGGCCTGTGCACCCATTGCCTTTGGTTTCTCTCAAGCCACTGATATTGCTGCAGTCTATGCCATAGGTGCGGTCGTGGGCGGTGCGATGTTTGGTGACAATCTTTCAATGATTTCGGATACCACCATTGCAGCCACCACTAGTCAAAACGTTCAGCTTCGAGACAAGTTTCGCGTTAATGTCTGGATTGCAGTACCTGCAGCTTTAGTCACGATCGCGATTTATTTCTTTAGCATTCACCAAACCGAAACCATTCAATCCAAAGACTTTAATCCTTGGCTGGTGTTGCCCTATGTCGTGGTATTTTTCCTCGCCTTCAGTCGTTTACACGTGCTTGCGGTACTTACAGTCGGTGTAGTGCTCTCTGGGGTGATGGGACTGATTACACAGCCAGAATTTACCGTCATTCAACTCAACACAGCCATCTATGATGGTTTTGTTGGTATGTTTGAAGTCGCTTTACTGTCGATGTTCTTGGGCGGTCTTTCGACCATTATGCAAAAAGAAGGTGGTCTCGACTGGCTTATTCAACGTATTTACAGCCTCACCCGTTTATTTAAAGTTGGTCGTGAGCGCGCAGGGGAAATCGGATTGAGCTTTTTAGTGGTGTTTTCCAACATTTTTGTGGCCAACAACACTGTAGCGATTATTTTATCGGGCGATATGGCGCGTGAAGTCGCGAAAGAATATGGCGTAGACCCAAAACGTGCAGCCGCTTTGCTCGACATCTTTTCATGTGTTGTACAAGGGCTTATTCCCTATGGTGCACAACTTCTATTGGCCTGCTCAATTGCAAAGCTTTCACCAGTTGAACTCATCGGCAGCATTTACTACTGTTGGATACTGGCAATCTTTGCCATCCTTGCAATTGCATTCCGTTTTCCACGACTGAAATCAGCCTGATCATTTCATACATTTCAGCGCCTTCCAAAAGGCGCTTTTTTTATGCCTGCTGTTATTTCAGTTGTCGTTTCAACTGTAATAAGGTCTGTCCACTGTGCTGTTTATAGGCACGCGCTAAAGCAGACTGTCCCGAATAGCCGAGTTGTAAGGCGATTTCAGTTAAACTCAAACCTTGTTGTAAGAGATATTCACATCGCTTCATGCGCTCTGACTCAAGTACTCGCTTAAATGAACTATCCCAGTCTTGTAACTGGCGTTGTAAGGTCCGCGTTGACAAGTGTAATTCATTAGCAATCTGTTCAATTTTAGGGGCTTCTGCATGCGCTTTAAGATAATCAGCCACGGCGCTATGAATCTGTTGCAATACGCTTTCATAACGAGGCTTGAGGGCAATTGCAACCTCTGCTTGTTTCAGTAAAAGCTGCGTTAAAGAAGGATCAGCAAAACCCGATTTTAAAGTCAAACTGTCCACATTCATCACATAGGCATAGCAGGCTTGATTAAAGCTCACTTCACAGCCATAAAATTTTTGATAATGATACTTTGCCATTTGGGCTGGATGCGCCATTTGGACTTTTAAGAACTGTAATTGATCGGGAAAAATTTTCTTGGCCAAATGCACAATGGATGCCATGGTCATTTCATTCAGTGAAGCATATTTCTCATTGAGAAAAGGCCAAGTCAGCCAAATCTCACTGCCCCTTTGCTGCATCTGCATGGGACTAACTTCAGCACCATCAATCACCAAACGACTAAAACGCATCACATAACTCAGTGCTTCAGCCACGCTATTACTGCGTGTGGCCATATAACCTAAAACACCAAAATGCTCAGGTTGAATAAATTTTGCCATCTCCATAATCAACTGAGGACAATCCAATTGTTCTCGCGTCAGTTGTAAAATCGTTTGAAAGAACGAAAATGGCGATTGGGTATCGATTGGCAGTTGTAATACATGCTCCAGATCATACTGATATTGCGCTAAAAAACCGAGTTGATGAAAATCAATTCCTTGCTCTAAGAGGTACATGTTCCAGAGCTGAAAATAACCATTGGGGATTTGTAATTCTTGCATGATAGCCCACCCACTATTTGACATGCGATATTTTCACATTGGCGTAAAATGTATAAAAAATGGCAATATCTGTCAAAACAAACTGCATTTTCTCCGACATACTGCAATCATCCAAGGCAAATGAAGTAAAACAAAATGAATGCCATTGTTACAGCCCCTATTGAACCAATTGTGCGAACTCAACTCAATTTTAAGCTTGATGAAGTGCCCCGTTTTTGGTTTGGCGGTGACCCATTTCGGACGCGTATGTTTGATGCACTCAGCCTCACTTTCCCCGATGGAGAACGCTATTTTATTCAAAGCGTGCGTTTGTTTCGGGACCAAATTACAGACCCAAGCTTAGCTGCACGTGTAAGCGATTTTATTAAGCAGGAAGCACAGCATGGCATTGCCCATGACAAAATGAATCAAGTCATGCGAGAACAAGGCATGCCAGTCGATCAGTTTATTCAGCGTTTAAATAAAATTTTTAAATTTGAACTGAGTAAACGCTCACCTCAGTACAACATTGCCATGACGGCTGCGGCAGAGCATTTAACTGCACTGATGGCCGAGACTTTTTATAGCCATAAAGCCACGTTGGCTGAGGCTCATCCTTATGTGCGTGCTTTATTTGCATGGCATGCCATTGAAGAAATGGAACACCGTGATGTGGCGTTTGATGTGATGAAACAAGTCGGACATGTACCCGAAACAACGCGTCTATTTGCATTGGCCTTTACCACGGTGATGATGTTTGGTTTCACTACCTATCGTGCAGATGTCATGCTCAAGCATGATGGCTTTAGCCGTATTCAACGCTTGCAAATGATGCGTAAAGGACTGCCCTGGTTCTTTGGGAAAAAAGGGATACTGTCTCGGATGCGTGGTCAATATCTCGATTGGTTTAAGAAAGACTTTCATCCCAATCAACATCCTGTGATTGCACAGTACGATGTTTGGATGGACACCCTAGCAGAAAGTCATGACCCAATTTTAGCAGGTGAAGCTTTTTGGCAAGCTGGGAAATAATTCAGTAAGCGCAACAAATATACACTTTGGATGAGTTTAGGTATCATACGCCCATCTTAAAACATGGGCATATGAAGTTGAATTTGTATGTCCAATTACATCCGAAGTTAAAAATGTCGTTTAAATTCAAACTCCGCGTTCTTGGTTATCTGATCATGGTCAATGCAGTGATTTCGATGCTCATTGCTTGCAGATATTTCCTGTATTTATCTGAGTTTCCAACAGATTTACTGGGATTCAGTTTCTTATTTACTGGAACATTCTCGCACATGACTGTGCTTGCGTCCCTGATTGGCTTGATCTTGATTCCGAGCTTATTTCTACCCAATACGCTACGTCATATTACGCAAGCAAGTATTGCTAGCTTGGCACTCATTGCACTGATCATAGATACCTTTGTTTATGCACAGTACCGTTTCCACATCAATACTGTCATGTTGGAACTGGTGATGTCAGGTCAGGTTGTGAGTTTCTCACTCTCAACATGGCTGATGGTCATTGCTGCGATTACCTGTATTTTTGCGGCACAATTTTACTTCATTCGATTCTTAGAGAAAAAATTACCCACGTTTTCATGGAGCATTGGTAAAAAGTTTACAGGCTTAGTGTTTGTCACGTTACTTTTAAGTAATGGTATCCATGTTTGGGCAGCGGCACATGTGTATCAGCCTGTGACCATGACACAACGCTATTTACCAATGTTTTATCCGATGACCTCGAATAAAACCATGAAAAAATACGGCTGGATTGATGAAGAAGCTTTAGAAAAACAAAAGGCTATGTCTTTAGAACGTAAAAGTGACCTGAATTATCCGCTGACGCCGATTGTTGGAGAAGCTCCAAAGCAACCCACCAATATTATGTTTATCGTGATTGATTCTTGGCGTGCAGATACATTTAATGCAGATAACTCACCAAACTTGTGGAGTTATGCGCAGAACGGAAAGATTTTTAATCAACACTATTCAACAGGAAATGCCACACGCACAGGTATTTTCGGCATGTTTTATGGTATTCCTGGTACTTACTGGCATGGCATGATTGTGAACCGCCAAAGTCCAGTATTTATTGACCGTTTGCAAGCACTGAATTATCAACTCGGTTTATTTGCTGCTGCCAAATTAACCAACCCTGAATTCCACGAAACCGCGTTTTCAAAAGTGCCAAATTTACGTATTGGTTCTTCTGGCAAAGTGGCGGGGGGTATAGATGAAGAACTAACGCAGGATTGGTTAAAGTGGTATGAAAAAAGAGATCGAAACAAACCGACCTTTTCATTTTTATTTTACGACTCCCCACACGGATACAGCTTCCCTAAAGACTATCCACACCAGTACAAACCTATGCTGGATGAGGTTAATTATCTCAAGTTAAGTAATGATTCTGATCGTTCATTAATGATGAATCGTTATAAAACCAGTGTGCACTACGTCGACAGCATTGTGAAACAGGTTTTAGATAAACTAAAAGAAACGGGTGATGCAGAAAACACATTGGTCATCATTACTGGCGACCACGGACAAGAGGTGAATGATAATCTTCAAAACTTCTGGGGACATAATGGTAACTTTACCGACCCTCAAGTCAAAGTTCCTTTTGCAATCATTGGTCCGAAGATTCAAGCTGATAAACTATGGAATAACCAAGTTTTAACTAGCCATCAAGATATTGTTCCAACTCTCATGAAGAACTATTTGGGTGTGACCACAAAAATTCACGACTATTCAGTGGGTGAAGATTTGTTGGGACCACAAATTCAACGTGATTGGATTTTAACCTCAAGCTATAGTAAATATGGCATTGTTACCCCTAAAAACATCTTAGAAGTGGGGGCTGTTGGGCAGTTCGAAATCTTAGATAAAAAGAATCAGCCAATGTCAGATCAAGAGCCAAACTATGCTCATGTTCAAGCAGCATTGGAGCAAATTAGTCGTTTTAATAAATAAAGGCAAAAGAAAAACCGGCATGATGTCGGTTTTTTATCACAGGTCTTTTTACCACTTTGCATAGTGCTGTTCGAGCAGCCCATATTCATTCAGCAATACAATCTCTTGATCACCCTGCTGAATTGTACCGCTAATCTTGGCTTGCCACTGACTAAACTGACTGCCCACGAGACGCAAATTTAGGTTTTCAAAACGGCGCCAACCTGTGGTCACGGTTAAATTTAAGCGTTCATCTAGAGAACGAATGCTCCAACGCCCTTCTTCTTTCATTTGGAACAGAACATCACTCACGTTGTAGAGCTTTCCATTCACCCACAGACAGTTTTCATTACCAAAACTTTCATTCACACCAGAGGCTAAGTTCAGACCAATACGTCTGCCCTCAGCATCCCAAAAACTACAAGAGAGCCAAAACCAAGCTGTTTCTGGCCGGAGGAAGCCACAGGTATCATCTAACGCAGCCAAAGTCCGCTCGTTAAACTGAATCATCTGCCCTGCTTTATTGGTAAAAAAACCCTCACAAGCTAAGGTGGTCAATTTCTGGGTATAAGTCCAGCCATTAATCCCTGTTGGACTACACATACTCAATGGATCAGTGCCTGCGCAGAAAATACGGGCACTCAGCTTAATTTCACCATACTTGGTGACTTGAACATAGCGCACCCCATTAGCATGCTGAATTTCAATTTGAAACGGTGAATTTGCAAACACACTTTGGTTATACAAAGGCTGTTCATCTAAAACGGTTTTACGCGCCAGAAAATTCACGGCGTTCCATTCAAGTACTTCATTTTTGAGATGATCGTAAATATAAACGAAACCATGCCCAGCCCAAGCAATATCAGCAATCGCTAAACCAATGGTGTAGTGTTCATGTTGAATGCTACAAAACTTAAATTTCTTATATTTCAGCTTTTTCCGCCATCCCGTAAGTACTTCACCATATGGGGTTTTATACTGATACTTATTTAAATCAATGGTTTTTGGAAGTTCGCTAAACCGACCATAATGGGGTTGTCCGTTGGACTGAATCAAATCCATTGATGCTTTATCCTTAAGCAAAAGTTAATTAATATCCCTAAGCCTATTATGCCTATAATTTTAAAGGTGAAAAGTCTTTAGTTTGTTTTTTCATCAAATTGTTCGCTAAACCTACTCTCTTTCATTTGAAGACACCACTTAAAAATTAAGAATGATCCAACCTTAATTTAACATCAGATATGTATTTTCCCAGATGTTTGCATCAAACTCAGCTTCAACCAAAACCACATAACGCCCATATACACAATCAATCGCAATACAGTCATCAACGTCTAAAACACGGTCAGTATGTTGCTTTTGCCATTTTTGATCAAAATATTGTTTGCCAAGTTGTTTAGCTTCCGCGGTATGCGGAGCAACGACGAGTACATAACGATGTAACTCCCCAAATTCACGTGCGTCATAACCACCTAAATTGATGAGCCACAGTTTTGCATCTGTGACTTGAGGCTGGGCATCACTAAACTGTATTTGGTATTTTTTCCCTCGACATTCAATACCATTCACTTGCGTCCAAGCATCAATATGTAAGCCTTTTTGTTCACCAAACCATGCATTTTTAAGTTGTGGGTAACTGTCTTCTAAACTGTCAGCGACTGCAAATACCACATCATGGACTTCGGTATTGGCGCGGGCATGGCGACCACCGAGCATAACCATAAATAGGTTGGGCATTCTATTTCCTTTCTTTTGAGATATTTTTTTATAGCTAACAGGCGTTGCACGTAAGCATCATTCATAATTGTTCGAGGTAAACTACCCTTCGAGAGACATGTTTTTGCAACTCCATTAATCACATGAAAGTATAGGACGAGTTTTGCGAATGACAATGCCTTTGGTTACTTTGGGCTTATCCAAAGTAACATTATGAACTCCTTACATTTGAGGTGTAAGCAGCAAGACTCCGTCAAAATGCAGATAACGCTACATGACCAGTAAGATAGATTTGACCAGAGCTTTCATTGGGAGGAAATATCTTACTTTTGTTTCAGCAAAAGTAACAAAACCATCTTGTTGAGCGGACATTACATCCCTGTAAAGCTACTCAACGGGCAACATCCATGTCGCCTTCACTTATTCATGTTTTTGATAAACGTCTATTTCAAAAAAATCGTGCTGAATTACTTCAGCACGATTTTCATATTGTATAATCTTCTCCACAGAGAGAAGCTTCACACCAAAGGAAAAATTACATCTCAACCATTTCTACGCCATCAATACGTGCCACAGTCATTAAGTCCTTATCACCACGGCCTGAAACAGTCGCAATAATAATTTGATCCTTAGACATGGTTGGCGCAAGTTTAGTCACATAGGCCATGGCATGAGAGCTTTCCAGTGCTGGAATAATCCCTTCAATATGGGTTAAATCACGGAAACCTTGTAAAGCCTCATTGTCATTGATTGGCACATAATCCACGCGGTGCATATCTTTTAAGAAACTATGCTCAGGGCCTACACCTGGATAATCTAAACCTGCTGAAATCGAATGGGTTTCAATGATCTGACCTTGTTCATCAGACATCAAATATGTACGGTTACCATGCAATACACCAACATGACCAGCATTTAACGGTGCAGAATGTTTGCCCGTTTCAATGCCATAACCTGCAGCTTCAACACCGTACATTTTCACATCAGCATCGTTTAAGAATGGGTAGAACAAGCCCATTGCATTTGAACCACCACCTACACATGCTACCAAGGCATCAGGTAAACGCCCTGCTTGTTCCTGAATTTGTTTGCGAGCTTCACGACCAATAATCGATTGGAAATCACGAACCAATTGAGGATATGGGTGCGGGCCTGCAACTGTACCAATCACATAGTAAGTTGAATCAACATTGGTCACCCAATCACGCATTGCTTCGTTCATGGCATCTTTCAATGTTTTAGAGCCACTTTCCACAGGCACAACGGTCGCACCGAGTAAACGCATACGATAGACATTCATGGCTTGACGTTTCACGTCTTCTGCACCCATGAATACCACACATTCAAGCCCTAAACGCGCTGCAATCGTAGCCGTTGCAACACCGTGCTGACCTGCGCCAGTTTCAGCAATAATTCGTTTTTTACCCGACAATTTTGCCAATAAAGCCTGACCAATCGTGTTGTTCACTTTATGTGAACCTGTATGATTGAGGTCTTCACGTTTTAAGTAAATTTGCGCACCACCCAATTCTTTCGACCATCGCTCAGCATAATATAAAGGACTAGGACGACCTACATAATAGGCGAGGTCACGGTCGAATTCTGCCAGAAACTGCTCATCATCTTTCATACGGAAATAGAGCTTTTCTAAGTCTTCTAATGCTGCCATTAGAGTTTCTGACACAAAACGTCCGCCATGGATACCAAAATGCCCACGTTCATCTGGGTATTGGGTATAGTCAATCACATTACTTTGCTGATCCACGATGGACTCCTTGCATGAAGTTTTCTATAAGTTGTTGGTCTTTTATACCTTTAGCGGATTCGACGCCTCCGCTGACATCTACAGCATAAGCCCCAGTCGTCTTTATAGCGTCTTCAACATTAGTTGGGGTTAAACCACCAGCTAAAATTAAAGGAATATCCAGTTTGGGGAATTGAGACCAGTCAAAACTGTGTCCTGTTCCCCCTTTCAGTTCAGGATGCCATGCATCTAAGAGCACTGCGCTTGCCCCTGCCTGTTGAAAGCGTTGAACTTCTGCTACTACATCCAGTTCAGGTCTCACTTGAATGGCTTTATACCAACGACGTCCCACTTGTGCCGCAATTGCCTGACAGTCTTCTGGTGTTTCATCACCATGAAACTGAATGATATCGAGCGCCACTTGTTTTAACACATCTGCAATGTCATCCGCAGTGGCATTCACAAAAAGCCCAACAGTTTGCACATAGGCAGGCACATGTCGAATCAATTCTTTAGCTTGAGCGGCACTGACATGGCGTGGACTAGGCGGGAAAAATACAAAACCAATTGCATCTGCCCCGGCATTGACCACAGCTTGAATATCTTGGCTACGGGTAATTCCACAAATTTTGGCACGGGTTCGCATAGGTTATGACTCTGGCTCAACCCTATTTATAGCTGATCTATAAATAACAGGGCGAATCATTGTAATGCAATTTTTTCACCTTGCGTAAAGTTCATCCTGAAAAATCTTTACATAGATTGTTTAATTCACATACAAACCTTATACTTCGCCCAAATGCAATAAGTCTAAGCACTATGCTTTAGGGAAGTTGGTGAGAGTCCAACACTGCCCCCGCAACGGTAAAACGAAACGTATATCTTTATAAGTGTTTGCACTTACATCACTGCACTCGTGTGGGAAGATGGATATACCAATATTGTTCGCAATATTTATATTTAAGTCCGGAGACCTGCTTATTGCGCCATTTAACTCAATCATTCACGGGGGGTGAATGTATGGAGCCAGCATGCCAAATTTATTTCAGCCTACAGCTTTAGTGGGCGCAATCGCTATTGCGATGGGTTTCTCCGTTTCTGCATCTGCACAAGACAGCATTAATGCATCTTTAGATACACTAGTTGTCACTGCAACACGTTCTGAAGAAAAGGTTAAAGACGTACCAGCGCGTATTTCTGTAATTGATGAAAAAACCATTGAACAGTCTCCAATTACAGATCTTCCAACTTTACTTACTAAAGAAGCAGGGCTAACTGTTAAGCAAGTCGGCGGCTACGGACAAACAGCATCAGTATATTTACGCGGAACCAATGCATCACATACTTTATTTCTACAAGATGGGATGCGCTCAAATATTGCAACTGTAGCTGGGACTAACATTCCCCTTTTTGATCTTTCGGATGTTAAACAAATTGAAATCCTTAAAGGCCCAGCATCAGTCCAATACGGTACTGATGCAATTGGGGGCGTGATTCAACTCATTTCTAAGATTCCAACAGAAAACTCAATATTCACAACGGTTGAAGCGGGTGAACGTAGTACCTATAAAACTATTTTAGGTGTTGATGTTGCAGAAGACGGTTTTTATGCTCAGCTCCGCGGTCAACGTTTTGAAACTGATGGTGATCAAATTATTGCCAATGATGACCGTAAAGCAGGCTTTGACCAAAAAGGCTATAGCGCGAAAGTTGGCGTAGAAAAAGAAGCTTATGGTCTTTCTGCTGAAGTTAAAGAAAATAAAGGAACGGGCGATTATTTTTCCTTCGGCGCTCCTAAAGCTTATGATTTTCTTAACCGCCTATACAATGTCCAAGGCCACTTAAACTTTAGCGATAGCCTAACTTGGAATACGCGTCTTTCTCAATTTGAAGACCAATATGAAGTAGTAAAAGGCTCATATCCGTCTATTGTAAATACTGAGCAGCAAGAAATTGATTCCAACTTAAAATGGCAATTCACCCAACACCAAAACATACTCGTTGGTGTTGAATACAATAAAACTGAAGCAGAGAAAGTTGCAGCTTATGTAGGTGATGAAGGCTTTAAATCAGACAATGAAACTATTGGCTATTACATACAACACCAGTTTAAAAATGACTTATTCTCAACCCAAGCAGGTGTTCGTGTAGAAGATAATCAGCAGTTTGGAACACACACAGTTGGTCAACTCGCTGCTCGCTACTTTGCCACACCAAAGACAAGTTTTTATACCAACGTAGGTACAGCGTTTAGAGCACCTGTTGTAGGCCAAATTATTTCTGAACCATCATGGTGGGGCGGTAACCCAGACTTAAAACCAGAAGAAAGTATTTCTTATGAACTAGGTTTTGATCATTCCCTTAATTACGGTATTCAACTGTATGGTTCTGTTTATCAAACCAAAGTCGATAACCTCATGGTATCTGATGCCTCTACAGGATTTAAGTTTTATAATCTGAAGAAAGCAACGTTCACTGGATCCGAGCTTGGTTTAAAGTGGAAACAGGATAGCTTATTTGCAAATGCAGAATATGCTTATGTACAACCAAAAAATGATGATACTGACGAAGATGCCCCAAACCGTCCACGTCAAAACTTTACATTATCTGCTGGTTGGGATAATGGCGTTTATGGCTTTACAACTTCTTTAGTTGCTAAAGGTCCATCTAAAGATGTTCAAGAGATTCCTGGATATGCAACGATTGATATGAATGCTTATTGGCAAATTAATCCACACGTCAAAGTTTTCTCAAACATTCATAACCTCGGTGATACAACTTATAAAGCAGCATGGAATAACGAAGTTAGTTCTTACTACCTTGCAAGCGGCCGTCTAGCTACCGCAGGAGTCACTTTCCGTTATTAATTTAATCTAAAGACTCAAAAAACAATTTAAAACAGCGCAGTTTATGGATAATGTTTTGACCGGCATTATCCTTTTTTTCATTCTTTAGGCAGGACAAATTATGGGCCACCGTTTAAGTAAAATTTATACCCGTACTGGCGACTCAGGCACCACAGGTCTGGGTGATGGATCACGTGTCACTAAAGATGATCTAAGAATTACCGCACTTGGTGATGTGGATGAACTTAATTCAACAATTGGCGTACTTCGTGCTCAAATTACCGCAAGTCAAATCACGGACAAAGCCACATGGGATAAAAGCTTAAGCCTCATTCAACATTGGCTGTTCGATTTAGGTGGTGAAGTGTGCATTCCCAACTATCATTTGCTCCAACCTGTTTGTATTGAGTTTCTTGAACAAGAAATTGACCGCATGAATGAAGACTTACCCATGCTGAAAGAATTTATCTTACCTTCGGGTTCTTTAGCATGTAGCTATGCACATCAAGCACGAGCGGTATGTCGCCGAGCTGAACGTAGCTTAATGTCAGTACACACGCGTGATCAAAATATTCAAAACACCGCACTACAGTTACTCAACCGCTTATCGGATTGGCTTTTTGTTGCATCGCGTGCTTTACAACGCGCTGAAGGTGGCTCAGAAGTGCTTTGGCAAAAAAATATCAATGAAACTATTTAAACGTTTCTAAGTTTTAGAACGAAATAGATCTTTTCGGAGTCTTGCAGTGATCAATTCACTGCAAGACTTTTTGATGTTACTTTTCTTTTGGGCAAAGCAATCAAAACCATTTTTCCAATCGTAAAACTCGTCAAATGCCTTTTCTTATCTTGAATATCACAGAAGCCTTTCATTCAAATTCAGTTCTGCCTCAAACCATTACGAATCGCATTTACTCATATCTGATATTTCCACCTTAGAATCTATCCCAATCAAATATTTTTAGCGCTACAATCACTCAAAAGACGTATATAGCTCAGGTTCAATATGAGAATCATCGGACATCGTGGTGCACGTGGCGAAGCCCCAGAAAATACACTCGGCGGTTTTCAATATATTCATGATCTGGGCATACGTGCGGTTGAGTTTGATGTTCGTCAGCTCAAAGACCATGAGCTGATCATTATGCATGATGACAACATGCTTCGGACCACCGGTATCGACCAAGCGCTCTACCCATTAAGCAGCACACAACTCGATAGCTATAACCAAGCACATATTTGGCTAGACTGGGAAAAGCAAAGTACCCCAACACTACGACAAGCACTCCAGATTATGCAGGACTTTGAACATCTTGAAGTTGAAGTCAAAGCTGTAGAAACACACGCTGAAGCGGAACGACTAACACAACATCTCACACAGCAACTTAGAGGCTTTGAACACAGTGCGGTCATTACTAGTTTTGATCTTAAAATCCTACAAGCACTCCAAGATCAACACTCAACATTTAAACGTGGCTTATTGATTGAAGACGATATTCAACATCTTGCGATTGAACAAGCGCTCAAATACGACTGTTGCCAAATCGGCTGGATGAACCAACTGGCAACCGATGACTTGTTAAAAGCCACACAACAAGCGAATTTAGCCATTAGTGTTTGGACAGTGAATGACATCGAGCGAGCTAAACATTTACGTGACTTTGGCATTGATGGATTAATTACCGATTTTCCTAAAATGATGCTACAACATTTGGCAGATGAGCATTGAACAATGCCAAAGATTGACTTGAGTTTTACATGAGCAGTGGCACTGAAAATATTGATTTTCCATATTGATCGCTCTGCTACGATAAAGCTTAGAAATGCTTCGATAATTTCGATATCTAAACATTCGTATTCTGTTACTGTTTAGTACAATACATCTGTACAATAATGCTAGTGAACCAAGGTTCGCTCATGCTAATATGCTGTAGCTTAATCCATGCAAAAAGTAATGGATTGACCTTCCATTTATACCTCCCAAGGTTTCAGGAGTGCTGTTGGAGATGAATGCTCCCCTACCCAAAGCCCCATTTAACTGGGTTGCAATTTTTGCATTGGTTTTTCTTCCCATTGTGGCTGTGATTGCAATTCCCTTATATGCCTTTCAGCATGATTTCAGCTTAGCCGCTTGGATCAGTATGTTTGTATTACTGGGTGTTAGTAGCTTAGGTATTACCGCTGGCTATCACCGCTTATGGGCACACCGTGCTTATGAAGCAAGCTTACCTTTAAAAATCATTTTGATGATTATGGGTACCTTTGCCGTGCAAAACAGTATTTTATACTGGGGTTCAGGTCACCGTACCCATCACCGCCATGTCGATGATATCGAGAAAGATCCGTACTCGATTAACAATGGTTTTTGGTATGCGCACATGGGGTGGATGCTTCGTGACTATCCATCAGCAGAACCTGATTTTAAAAATGCACCCGATTTGCTCAATGACAAATTGGTGATGTTCCAACACAAATACTATGTTCCTTTAGTGATCATCGTCCACATGGGTATTTTATTACCGATTGGTTGGGCTGTAGGCGACTTATGGGGCGTGTTATTGTTGGGCGGATTAATGCGTTTAATCCTCAGCCACCACGTCACGTTCTTCATTAACTCTTTATGCCACATGTGGGGCAAACGTCCATATACAGACGAAAATACCGCACGTGACAACTTCTGGTTAGCCATTGCCACTTGGGGTGAGGGTTATCATAACTACCACCACATTTTCCAATACGACTATCGTAACGGTGTGAAATGGTGGCAATATGATCCAACCAAATGGTTGATTTGGTCATGCTCAAAACTGGGTTTAGCTAAAAACTTACGTCGTATTCCGAGCTTTAATATTAAAAAAGCTGAACTTGCGATGAAGTTTAAATACGCTGAACAAGACTTAGAAGTTCATGGTCTAAATGTCAGTGATGACATTAGTTCCGCGAAAGCTCGTATTGCACAAGAGTATGATGCATTCACCCAAACCTTGAATGACTGGGCAAAATTGAAAGAACAAGAAATTCAAGCCAAGAAAACAGCAGTGGCTGAAAAAATCCATCAAATGGATGAGAAGCTCAAAATTGAGTTTCAGTTAGTCGAACAGCGCTTAGGTCATCATCGTCAAACCTTGACCACACTGATGCGCAGCATTAAAAAAGCCCCTGTTTCTCAGTAATTAATTATCTGATTCACCATTCCAAAAAAAGCTCCGCAAGGGGCTTTTTTTAGCAGTTCATAAAGGATAACAACATGGATATTAAGAATATTCCTTTCGGTCTCACCAACTAGGCCGAGATACCAACCACCCGCCATACAGGTGATCAGGGTTCTGCCCTATGGCGTACTCAGCAATTTGACGCGATTCGCGTGCGTATGGTGGAGTATTCTGAGAACTATATGGCCCTTGTGTATAAATAAAGCAGTGCTTGATTTATCCTCATGGTGTTCTAAAGGACATATCCTGTCGTTCTTAGAAGGCGAACTACACACGGAACTAGATGATGGTCGAACTTTTACCCTCACGGCTGGCATGAGTTACCAAGTTGCAGATCAAGCTAAAGCTCATCGCTCGTCCACCTCAAAGCGTGCCAAGCTGTTTATAGTTGACTAAAACAGTTGGATATATGTCTTAACACTAAAACTTTGCTATATTGATGGGGTCATGGCTTATCCCTTGTGATCCTTCACTATGCAGTTCAATTCACGCTACTCCCTCCTTCCTTCAAAACTTTATCACCATCAACAGCCCTTGCCACTAAAAGGGGCAAAAGCAGGTCATTTCAATGCCGCTTTAGCAGAACAGTTGCAATGGTCTGAAGCCGACAAACAGTCTTGGATAGAGATTTGTAGCGGACAAAAAACCTTTAGTGAATTTGAACCATTGGCAATGGTCTATGCTGGGCATCAATTTGGTCAGTGGGCAGGACAGCTCGGTGATGGTCGAGGTTTATTGATTGTGCAAATTCTCGATCAACATGGGCAAACCGTTGACCTGCATTTAAAGGGCGCAGGTTCTACTCCTTATTCGCGTATGGGAGATGGTCGTGCGGTACTTCGCTCCGTCATTCGTGAGTATTTGGCTGGACATGCGCTGAATAATTTAGGCGTCGCATCGAGTAATGCCGTAGGCTTTACCTCGTCGGCTCAAGGCGTGCAACGGGAGAAATTGGAACTCGGTGCAATGATGTTACGTACATCGGACTGTCATATTCGCTTGGGGCATTTTGAGTGGATTAATCAGTATCAACCTGACTTACTTGACGAATTTAGCCAGAAATGCATCGAATGGCATTACCCCGAGTGTTTAGATGCGGAACAACCTGTTTTGGCATTTGCAACCCAAGTGATTCAACGGACTGCGGTAATGATTGCCAAATGGCAACTGGTCGGCTTCGCACATGGAGTAATGAATACCGATAATTTAAACATTACAGGTTCAACCCTCGATTTTGGCCCTTATGGCTTTATGGAACGCTTCCGTCCGAATTGGATTAACAATCACTCTGACTATCAAGGCCGCTATACCTATCAGCAGCAGCCGAGCATTGGACACTGGAACTTATGGACATGGTTGAATAACCTCATTCCGCTTTGTCCGCAAGACTATGACAAAGAACAATGGAAGCAAGATCTTGCCGATTGCCTAGAGCACTATGAACCCACGTTCTTGGAGCACTACAAACTAGGTTTAAGTCAGAAAATGGGCTTACCTCATTTCCACACGGACAGTTTTGACTGTGCCATGACTTTCTTACGGATTCTACAAACTGAACAGCTCGACTACACACAAAGCTTTACGCGTTTGCAAGAGCAGCAATATGAAATGATTAAAGATGACTGCCTTGACCGTCGTCAGTTTGAAAGTTTCCTCGCTCAGTATGAACAAATTCGTGCAAATCAAGACACGGCAGAACTCAATGCAGCCATGCAACAAGCCAACCCTGTTTATATCCTACGCAATCACATGGCGCAAAAAGCGATTGAGCTGGCTGAGCGGAATGATTTCTCAGAAGTCGAACGCTTATTTGACCTGCTTAGCCAACCGTTTGAGCGGAATGTCGCACTAGAGAAAGCGGAAGATTTAGCACCTTTGCCAACGGATGTTCCTGAGGTAATGGTGAGTTGTTCATCTTAAGCGTTTGGCTTAAACTGTGGATAAATTAAACAATATCCACAGGGCTTCGCCCACTGAGTGATGATCACCATGTCCTTACACCTTATTGCTGCAAAAGCTGCACTTGCCCTGCCAGAAGTGACGTGTAGTCAGCCCTTTGGTGAAGGCTGTGATGTATATAAAGTCATGGATAAAATGTTTTTACTCAATTCATCATTAAGTGGGGCAGCTTTAAGTAACTTAAAAGTTATGCCTGACCACGGCACGATGCTACGTGATATTTATTCGTATATTCATGCAGGATGGCATATGAATAAAAAGCATTGGATTTCAATTTATGAGGATGAAAACTTAGATCCTGATTTAGTCATTGATCTGGTACATAGCTCTTATGAGCTCGTGGTATCCAAGCTGAATAAACGACAAAGACAGCGAATCGCTGCGCTTCAAGCCATCACCTAAATATGTATTGAGTGAAAAAGATTGTTAATTATTCCTATTACATGTTCTAAAGCACAACCCTATCACTGTATCAAACAGATCATCGGTTTGAACGCATATTGTCTCGGCTAAACAGTTTTTCGACGTTTTCTACGTATTGCCCATTTGAACCCAAATTTTGAAACGAAAAGTGAAATGAGGCATTCATAGATCATAAAAAAAGCCCGACATCCTGTCGAGCTTTTTCGTATTGGTTAGCTAGGTATAACTCCTGTCGTACCTCACATCCTAGTATTGAACTTATCATTTTTGTTTTATGTTTTGGAACTTCCTGTTCTCTATGACTGCATCATATAAAAAATCTTGGGACTGACCTAGACGCAATCGACTTGAATAGTTGTAAGCCAAAACGTACATGGAAAAATAAGCTTAATTAGACTTACCCCCAAAATTATCCGCAGAAATTGTGGATAGTTTTCAGGATAACCGAAGCTAAACCTGACTCCTTAAAGTTAATTTTTGAGTACTTTAAAAGCAACTTTATAGCCCACTGCTTCAATCTGTCGGAAATACAAGCACTCTTTTCTCAATTTTGCCTATTTAATTATCTATACATATCAATCCGAAAAGTTGAAGTATGAGAGTAGCTCACTCTCCACCCAAGTTAATCAGCAGGTCATGCCAAACCTCAGATAAAGACCCATTGAGAATCAGTAAAATCTTGTTCATTTTCATATTCAGTTGCTGATTTGAATATCGACTCATCGACTTTGTCTAAAACAAACGTAAAAGTAAAAAGACAAATTAAAACATTATTTTAGATACTTATAATTCACCCATGAACCAGAACCCTAAATGATCAAAAACCCAATAAAAAAAGGACTCAATATGAGTCCTTTTCAACATCATCACTTGCGCTTTAGCTCTTCTTCGCCTTCAATGTTTTAAATAACACAAATAACACGAGGATCCACACAGGAAGCATCAACACGGAAAGCATAAAACCTTGATTCCACATGATATATAAAATCATCAGCATAAACACTAAAACAAAATAATTGCTAAACGGTGCAAATAACGCTGGAAACTTAGTTTGAATGCCCTGCTTTTTGATACTCTGTCTAAATTTAAGATGGATCAAACTGATCATCATCCAATTCAACACCGCAGCACTGACCACAATATAAATCAGATAACTGAGCGCTTTTTCAGGCAAAAAGTAATTCAACAGCACGCAACCAAAAATCAGTAATGCTGAAAATAAAACAGCCGCAATCGGTGTCCCTTGTCGATTAACCTGCTTAAAAACTTGCGGGGCATTACCCTGTTCGGCCAGACCTAATAGCATGCGACTATTGGCATACATCCCACTATTACAAACAGAAACCGATGCCGTCAGAATAATAAAATTGAGTAAATGCGCTGCCCAATCAATGCCTATTTGCTTAAAAATCAGTACGAATGGGCTTTTATCTAAGCCCCCCAAATCCAATTGATTCCAAGGCACCAGAGACAAAAGAATCGCCAGCGAGCAAATATAGAATAGGAAAACCCGAATCACCGTTTGATTGACGGCTTTTGGAATGTTCTTTTCAGGATCTTCGGTTTCCGCAGCCGCCATACTGATCAGCTCAATGCCACCAAAGGCAAACATCATAAAGGCCAGCATATAAAACAAGCCTTCAAAGCCATGTGGGAAAAACCCGCCATGTGCCCATAAGTTCGTGACAGATGCGGTTGAAGCGACATCAGCCGTCAACAACAGGTAAACCCCGAAAATGATCATGGCGATAATCGCCACAACTTTAATCATCGACAGCCAAAACTCAGACTCCGCATACAGTTTGACATTGGCAAGATTGGCCAGTGTGATCACCACAAAAAATACCAGCACCGAGACCCACGCAGGAATATGTGGCCACCAGTAATTCACATACTTACCAATCGCGGTCAGTTCAGTCATCACCACCAAGATATACAGTACCCAGTAGTTCCAGCCCGTTAAAAAGCCTGAAAACCGCCCCCAATATTTAAAGGCAAAGTAGCTGAATGAACCCGTCACTGGCTCATGTACAATCATTTCACCGAGCTGACGCATAATTAAAAATGCAATCAAACCGCCAATCATATAACCCAAAATAATAGATGGGCCAGCAGATTCAATAATATGTGCTGAACCTAAGAACAGCCCTGTGCCAATTGCACCCCCCATGGCGATCAATTGAATATGGCGGTTCTTTAAACGGCGCTGAAGTTTAGGCGTCTCGCTGCTCAAAACACATGCTCATCTGATAAAAAAATGAATTGTACCGCTTGCACAGACGATCAACCAGTCTTGTCCTTTTAAATTGCAGATTGCTCGGTTTCATTTCACCAGTTGGAGATTTAAGCAAACTGCTGATTTTGATTGCCGCATTTGCTTGAACCCCATAAAAAAAGCGGATAAACCTCAGCTTATCCGCTTTTTTTATCGTTCAGAAAACTGAATTAATCTTCAGGATATTCAAAACGGTAGCCTACCCCATATACCGCCTGAACCCATTCATGACGGTTACCTGTTTCAGCCGCATCAGAGATCTTACGACGTAAGTTCTTAATATGACTATCAATCACACGGTCAGCCACTTCAAAGCTGTCTGGGTTGATATGATCCAGCAACTGTGCACGTGAATAGACTTGACCCACATGCTCTAAAAACAACTCCAGTAAACGAAACTCGGTCGGCGTTAAGTTTAAAGGCTTTTGTTGATACCAAATGCGTTGTTGCGCTTTATCCATACGGAACAAAGACTGATCTTCAGGCTCAGCCTTACGCTCTAAACGACGTAACACGGCTTGAACACGCGCCACCAATTCTTTCGGGCTAAAGGGTTTACACACATAGTCGTCTGCCCCCATGTTCAAGCCAAGCACGCGGTCGATTTCTTCCGTACGCGCGGTGACCATAATGATCGGCAAATCCGACTGTTCACGGACTTTACGACAAATGGTCGAGCCATCCATACGCGGCACCATCAAGTCTAAAATCATCAGACTCGGTTTACGCTGCGTAAAGCTATCATAGGCTTCCTGACCATCGTGAAACATACTGACTTCAAAGCCCGCTGCTTCAAGATAATCGCGGACTAATTGTGCAAGTTCTACTTCATCTTCAACCAGCATAATATGTTTCATACATACTTCCTTTTGTGTTTCATTTTTTTGGGAACGTTAACTTGCAACGTAAACCACCCAAAGGCGAATGATCAAAACTCAATTCGCCGCCCAAAGCCTGTGCCAGTTTAGCCGATAAAGCCAAACCTAAACCTGTACCACCTGTGCTCCGTGTACGCGAGTCATCGACTCGATAGAAACGCTCACCGAGTCGTGCCAGTTGCTCATCAGTTAAACCATATGGACTGTCATCGACATAGACCGTCCAATCTGTTGCGGACTGTTCCGTATGGACTCGAACCTGACCACCCGCTTCGGTATAACGAATGCTATTACCCAACAAATTGACCATGATTTGCTTAAAGCGGTCAATATCAAGTTGTAACTCGGCGCCCTCACCTTCGACACTAATGCTTAAATGGGCCTGTTCAAATTTAGGCTTAAAGTTTTCCACTTCTTGCTCAATCACCGCCCACGGGTTTACGGTTGCAAAGTAACAGTTTAATTGCTGTGCTTCCGCTTGTGCCAAATCGGCCAAGTCATGCGTGAGTTTTTTCAAGCTGGTGACTTGGCGTAACATCGATTCAAAATGCTCAGGCGTTGGCTTTCGAATACCGTCTTGCATCGCTTCGATCTGCGCTTGTAACACTGCCAGCGGTGTTTTCAACTCGTGTGAAGTATCTGACACCCACTGACGACGTGAAATTTCATGCTGATCTAAAATCACCGCCAGTTGGTTCAGTTCATTGGATAAATCACCCAGCTCATCGTTTCGATTCACTTTAACTTGATGCTGAAAATTACCCTTGGTTAATTCACGCGTACCATTCAACAAGCGTTGAATCGGTGTCTTAAAATAAGTCGCAAGTAACAACGCAGCAATTAAACTGGCAAAAACGGTTAAACCATAGACCAGTAATAAATAACGTTTTTGATTACTAAAGAAATTGATACTCAATGCATCATCTTGATCGAGGACTGGTTTCAGCCCCAAGTACCCCACCACTTGGTTATTCACCACAATAGGACGGAAAGAAACTTGATCATCCGAAGGTTCACCGACCACGAACTGACGCTGCGTATCGTATAAAGACAAACGCGAGCTAAGACCTAAACGGTCAGGCGTGGAAATAAACTGTTTTTTACCTGTGTTTTGTTTGCTCTCTTGTTCAATCTCTTCTTTTTTACGATCTGGGCGGAAAACATTTTGATTGGCGCTGAGCGGGAACTTTAAACCTTCGAAGGGTTGAAACTCCGAAGGTAAGTTTTCCTCCAAAGCTTGCAGTTCTTGTTCGGTTAAAATCTGTTTTTCATGTTTGACTTCAGTGGTAGAAACATCACTGAGTAAGGTTTTGGTATTTTCTTTAAAATAACGCTGTTGCAAAGCAATGTCGTACTGACGACGTAACCACCAACGAGAGAGACGGTCATAATCATCTGGCGCAGCATGTCCTTCAATCTGCAAAATTTGCGCTTGAATGGCATTGCCCCAGTCATGATAAGTGCTATAAACGCCAGCCAAGTTATCAATCAGATGATCGAGCTTTTGCATTTCCACGTCCGCCACATATTTGGCAAAATTCTTTTGCATCGTCCAATGCAGCACACCTAAACTCACCGTGGTAATCACCAAAGTGGTCAGCAATACAGTGAGGAATAAGCGTAAAGCAATCGGTACGCGGCGAATCTTCAAAAGCAATCTCTCGGTCATTCTTTTGCCTTGTTATTGTATAGAACACTGCATCAAAAAACTCTCCATTGTTTCTACATCTTTATTATTTAATCTTTAATCATCCAAAATCACATGCTCTTGTATGGGGGAGTTGTAGAATGAATAAGATGACAAAAATTGCTTTAGCCACTGCCAGCGTTTTATCTGTAGGTGCGTTGACTGCCTGTCAATCCACCCAAGCACCAAAAGATATGGAGCAGTCGCAACATATGCATAGTCATTATCAAAAAGACCGTCATATGACACCTGAACAACGCGAACAGTTTGAAAAAATGCGTACTGAACGCAAGCAGGTCATGCAAGACATTAAAAAAGCCTGCGATGGCAAAGCAGTGGGTTCAGCAGTCCAAGTTAAAGCAGGTGAACAAACACTAGAAGGCACATGTGCGATTTCATTTAAACCGAACCGTGATGAAATGAAACGTGGTGAACACCGCCCAATGCGTGGTGATCAAGCCGATCGTGGTGAATTCCGTGGCATGCATATGCAGCGTGGCGAACCACTAACCGATGCGAAACGTGCTGAGTTAACTCAGCAATACGATCAACGTTTAGCTGAACGTCAAGCGCGCCAACAAGCTGCGACCAAAGCCTGCCAAGGTCAAACCGATGGTAAAGTCGTGCAGTTAAAAGTTGGCACACAAACAGTAGATGGCAAATGTATCGTTCACTTCCAGCCTAAAGCCCCTGTTTCAGCACCGAATAAGGCTGCTTAAGCCACTTTAAAAAGCATAAATATATAAAAAGGCGCAAATTGCGCCTTTTTTATTGGACATAACTTTTTACGCTTTTTGACTATTTATGTCATGCCAAAAGCAGCAAAACTGTTTACACTCAGTGCACTTAGCGATTTTGAATAATATTTATTTGACTTTACAGTCACCAAGAAAAGCACCTGAACCGCTTGTACCAAATTAGAAGATGTTGCACGATTAAGTTATTCCAATCCGTGTCAAAGAAGACACGTTTTTATGTTTATTAGGATTATAAGCTGGTTAAACCAGTATTGAGGAAACCGATATGCCACAATACAAAGCGCCCTTACGTGATATGCAATTCGTACTGCATGAGCTATTGAATGCAGAAGAACACTATTCTAAATTGCCTGCATTTCAGGAAACCGTAAGCCGTGAATTGGTTGACCAATATTTAGAAGCTGCTGCAGATTTCTGTGAAAACGAATTGTCTCCAATCAACCAAAGCGGCGACCGCGAAGGTTGTACTTGGAATGATGGCGTTGTTACAACTCCAACTGGCTTTAAAGAAGCGTATCAAAAATATATCGAACTTGGCTTCCCGTCTCTTTCTGCTGAAGAACAATACGGCGGTCAAGCATTACCTGTTTCTTTGGGTAACGTGATTTCAGAAATGGTCGGTACTGCAAACTGGGCATGGGGCATGTACCCAGGTCTTTCTCATGGTGCAGTTCGTACTTTAGAACATCACGGTTCAGCTGAACAAAAAGATGTTTACTTACCAAACCTTGTTTCAGGTGTTTGGACAGGTACGATGTGCTTAACAGAATCACACGCTGGTTCTGACTTGGGTATTATCCGTACTAAAGCTGAACCACAAGCTGACGGTAGCTATGCCATCACAGGCGAGAAAATCTTTATCTCAGCAGGTGAACATGACATGGCTGAGAACATTGTCCATATTGTTCTTGCTCGTCTTCCTGGCGCACCTAAAGGCACTAAAGGTATTTCACTATTTATCGTACCAAAGTTCAATGTAAATGCAGATGGCTCTTTAGGCGAGCGTAACGCAGTTCGTTGTGGTTCAATCGAACACAAAATGGGGATTCATGGTAACGCAACTTGCGTCATCAACTTTGACAATGCAAAAGGTTTCTTGATTGGCCCTGAAAACCGTGGCTTAAACTGCATGTTCACTTTCATGAACACCGCACGTATTGGTACTGCTGTTCAAGGTCTTGCTGCATCTGAAGGTGCATTCCAAGGTGCATTAACCTATGCGAAAGACCGCTTGGCAATGCGTTCTTTAACAGGTCCTAAAGCACCAGAAAAAGAAGCCGATCCAATTATTGTTCACCCTGCTGTTCGTAACATGCTGTTAACTCAAAAAGCATTTGCTGAAGGTGGTCGTGCACTGGTTTACTTATTGTCTCTACATGCGGACGTGGTTGAGCAAGGTGCAACGGAAGAAGAGCGTAAATCTTCTGACAACATCTTGTCACTGCTTACTCCAATTGCAAAAGCATTCTTGACTGAAACGGGTTCTGAATCTGCAAAACACGGCGTTCAAGTGTTTGGTGGTCACGGCTTTATTTCAGAGCATGGTATGGAACAAATCGTTCGTGATACACGTATTGCGTGTTTATACGAAGGGACAACTGAAATCCAAGCACTTGACTTGTTAGGTCGTAAAGTTTTGGGTACTCAAGGTGCAATGTTGAAAGACTTCACTAAGATTATTCACAAATTTGTTGAAGCAAACAAAGACAATGCTGCAATGAAAGAGTTTGTTGAACCTCTTGCTGCTCTAAACAAAGAGTGGGGCGACTTAACCATGCAAATTGGTATGAAAGCAATGCAAAACCCAGATGAAGTGGGTGCTGCTGCGGTCGATTACCTCTACTTCTCTGGTTATGTAACGCTTGCTTACCTATGGGCACGTATGGCACTTGTGGCTCAAGAAACATTGGCTGCAGGTACAACTGACGTTGACTTCTATAATGCGAAAGTCACGACAGCTCGTTTCTACTTCAAGAAGATTCTTCCACGTGTTCGCTCACACGTTGACGTGATTGCTGGTGGCGTAGAACCGTTACTTGCATTAGATGCAGAGCACTTTTCATTCTAAGTAATTAATAACTAATTCGATATTTGAAATAGTTGTACTCTTGAGTACAGAAATGAAAAAGGACAGTCATAGCTTTGGCGGTCCTTTTTCTTTATAAATAGAGCGTTATTTCGCTTGGGTCATCTGACAACACTCTCCGTTGTTAATTAAGCTGTCCTAAGTCTACAGAGATTCAAACAATAAACAGGTGAACGAACATGCCAATTTATAATGCCCCACTTGCGGATATGAAATTTATCCTCAATGACGTTTTCAACGCAGATCAGTTCTGGCAGTCTAATGAAAATCTAGCTCATGTAGACAGTGCGACGGCTGAAGCGATCCTCGAGGAAATGGCTAAATTTGCGCAAAACGTAACCCTGCCTTTAAACCGTACAGGTGATGAAGAAGGTGCAACATTTAGCAATGGCGCAGTGACTACACCTGCTGGTTTTAAAGAAGCATTTAAGCAATATGCTGAAGGCGGTTGGATTGGCTTAGCGGCTGATGAAGAATGGGGCGGTCAAGGCATGCCAAAAATGCTGACGGTTCTTGCAGATGAAATGCTGTTCGCAACCAACCCATCATTCATGCTCTACCCGCTTCTTTCTGTCGGTGCAGGTATGGCACTGAACAGCTACGCATCGCAAGAACAAAAAGAAACCTATTTACCTAAAATTTACTCAGGCGAATGGTCTGGGACCATGTGTCTAACTGAGCCACATGCAGGTACAGATTTAGGCATTATCAAAACTAAAGCTGAACGTAACGAAGACGGCACCTATAACATTACAGGGACCAAAATCTTTATTACTGGTGGTGACCACGACTTAGCTGAAAATATCATTCACTTGGTTCTAGCGAAAACACCAGATGCACCTGCGGGTTCACGTGGTATTTCACTCTTCATCGTACCTAAATTCTTAGTGAATGCAGATGGTTCTGTGGGCGAGCGTAATGCAGCAGGTCCAGGTTCAATTGAACACAAAATGGGGATCAAAGCGTCTGCAACTTGTGTAATGAACTTTGACGGTGCCAAAGGTTACTTGGTCGGTAAAGAAAATGAAGGCCTTGCGGCTATGTTCGTGATGATGAACTACGAACGTTTATCGATGGGTATTCAAGGTTTAGGTGCATCTGAATTTGCTTACCAAAATGCTGCACAGTACGCGACAGACCGTCTACAAGGTCGTAGCGCTTCTGGTGTTCAATCGCCTGCTAAACCTGCAGACAGCATTTTAGTTCATGGTGATGTACGTCGTATGTTGCTGAATGCACGTGCCAATAATGAAGCATCTCGCGCATTTGCAGTATATGTCGGTCAGCAACTGGATATCACTAAATTCTCAACAGACCCTGAAGCGGTGAAAGCAGCCAATGACCGTGTTGCCTTATTAACCCCAATTGCAAAAGCGTATTTAACTGACACAGCATTCCAAGCAACTTTAGATGCACAAATGGTCTTCGGTGGTCATGGTTATATTCGTGAATGGGGCATGGAGCAATGTGTACGTGACTTACGTATTGCACAAATCTATGAAGGCACCAACGGCGTTCAGTCTCAAGATTTAATCGGTCGTAAAACCATTAAATGTAGTGGTGCATTCATTGCAGACTACATTACTGAAATCCGTGACTTTGCTAACAGCTTAGACGCTGACCTAAACTTCATTAAAGATGCAACACTCGATGCGGCAACTGAAGTGGAAGAAGTGACTAAGTATATCCTTGAACGTGCTGCTGAAAGTGCAGAGTTCCCGAATGCAGCAGCAGTGGATTACTTACATGCAGTCGGCCTACTCAGCTTTGCCTATATGTTTGCAAGAATTGCCAATGCTGCAAAAGCCAAAGATGGTGACTTCTATCAAAACAAACTGGCGCTTGCAGCTTACTTTACACAACGTATTTTGCCTGAAATCGACTTACGTATTGTAAAAGTAAAAGCAGGTGCAGAAGTCATCACGAACTTCTCTGAAGACTACTTCACCAGCCAAGCTTAATCGCCTAAAGACTAAATAAAAAACGCCTGCTTCGTCAGGCGTTTTTTTATGGCTCAGCTTTATTTTTGCTTTTATACGTCATGTGCATGAAATTTGCTTATGATGCAATAAACCACCATCAACATATCAGGAGGCAGCCATGACCAACCGTGACCCTAAAATAGAGAAAATAGAAACCCTCATCGATAAACTGGGCAATACTGCAGTAGAAAGTTTTCACTATGTGGCTTTATTTATTATTGGCTGTATGGTGATTTGGTCGGCAGGACATACCGTTTATGAGATCCTGACCATTAAACAATATGCCTCGATTGATGATATTTTACTGTTATTCATCTACTTAGAACTGGGTGCAATGGTTGGTATCTATTTTAAAACCAACCACATGCCTGTCCGCTTTTTAATTTATATCGCCATCACCGCCCTCACCCGTCTTTTAATTTCCGATATCCAGCATGACCACAAAGCGGATATGGATTTGGTGATTATTACGGGTTCAATTTTAATTATGGCGATTGCAATTTTGGTGGTGCGTTATGCATCGTGGAATTATCCTTCAGTAATTCGGGATAAACATGCCGACAAGCCTTTACCCGAAGGGAAAACACCACGCCCACAAGATGATGAACTCGCTTAATTCTTTATTGACCACTAAAAAACCCTCCGTCTAAACAACGGAGGGTTTTCTGTATCAGTCAAAGATTCATTTATTTTGAATCCGCTTCTAAAGCGTAGCGTCCATTTTCATAGATCCAGTGCATGCCTTCAGGTGGGTCTGGCAGTCCCAAACGTCGCCAATCGGTAATCAACACATAATCACGGCTTTCAATACTGGAGTCGCCATCCCCATACACATAGCTATTGGTTTCCTGACTATAGGTTGAATAGCTGGGTGCTCGGTAAATAATACTCACACCTGGTCGCATTGGATATCCGCCATGTGGTGGATGGTGCGGAGGTGGTCTGTGATGAGGGGGCTCAATTTGAGGCGGTGATGTAGGTCTGGGCATTGCTCCTTGATACGGCCCAGCATAGGTTGGGAAACGCTGGGTTTGCGAAGTCAGCGGTTTTCCATAATTACGCGTCGCTGGTTGAGCAAAACTCAGTGCAGGAAATAAGCTGAGTAAACTTATTCCATAGATTATTTTTAAATATTTCATCATCTTCCTCCACTGAGGTGAATATTATTATTTTAAACCTATTTTATGGATAAAAAATGTACAAACCATCAATTTTAGATCACTGGTCGTTATAACAGCAATAAGGTTTAAAGCTGGATTTCTTTGAAAAGCAAAAAATGCATGAGTTTTCAGTTTATACTTAATCTTTGTTTATAAATGTATTGGATGAACAATCGTGGCTGAATTAAGTTTTGATCGACTCTATGAATATTTTGCAAAAGTGCCCAGTATTCAAAAAAATCTGATTGATGCTTATGGCACAGATGGAAAAAGTGCATGGTGGTTTAAGTTTCAAATTGATGTAGATCACCCGTTGGCATGGCAAACGGTACAAGAGTTGGGACATGTACTGAACTATATTTCTAAAAATGAGCGCCTACCGACGCAGTTTTTACCTGTGTCACCGCCGCCGTATATGAATGGTGAAGCCAAGCAATTCTTGGCATGGGTCATTCAGTGTAACCATCCTGATTTTTCACCTGATGTCATTTGTGACTGGTTAGAAGCACGCCTACCAAGCCCTGTAGAAGATATTGAAAAATGGAAAATCAAAACTGATCTGCATGAACTCGATAAGATGACCGATAAAGATTTGGATCAAATCATCCCGCCAAATCCTGAGCAGTAAAATCTTAAAAATTAAATCTCCCTAAGTCCCTCTTTAAAAAGAGGGACTTTTCATCTTGTACAACGTAGGAAGTACCGCTTTTCATGAAACAGCAAGAAATGGAAAAAGGAATTCGAAATTAAAACGTCGATAAACCACTCCACTCCATAAAGCGGTATAGCCCATATTTGAGTTTTGACTCATCTTTATATTGCTCATAGCCCACACTCATTTGACGACCATTTAAGTTCGACCATGCCCCATCAAAATATTGCTGTGCATCTGTAAACACCGATGCGTTAGACTGGCCAATCACACGTAAATTGGTCTCTAAGTTATAATTCTTCAAATTCCGTGCGGTAAAATTCGCTGAACCTAAAATGAGCTCTGCTTCTTGTGCATGGCGTTTTAAAATCATTTTGCTATGACACTGCTCTCCTTGAGTATTACACCACCGCACTGTAATACCGCCATCGTTAAGCTCAGACGCAACTTGACGGTTCGGAATTCCATTCTTTTGACGACCAAATGCATCTTTATTTGGGTCGAGTAAAATCCGAAGTTTAACTCCACGATTCTGCGCATCTTTTAAAGCATTGATAATTTGACGCTCAGACAAATAGAACATCGCCAAATCAATCTGGTCATTGGCTTTTGCAGTATTCAACAAGTTGAGGGTTGCATCTAGGATTGCTTTTTCCGTCAGCACCTGTACCTGCGGCTGCGATGGAATTCCTGCAATTTCGCCCAAAATCACCATCGGCACATCGCCCTGAGACATATGTGCCACAGTTTGCTCGGTTTTCAATACATCAATTGCTGTATTGCCTGTCACCAACAGGGCTACATTGGAATGTCGCGAACTGCCATCATGTGGATTCGCCGATGTGACCAAGGTTTTCCAACCTTCGGCGGTATCGACCACCAAAGTTTTGCGGTGATTGGCTTTAAAGTTAAATAAGTTTAAATAACTACGTAAAGTAATTTTTTCATCCCCAAACGGGTTTCTTAACCAACCGCCGTCGGGATTATTGCCTGCGTTTTGACAACAGATATACCAAAAACCAGACCAAATGGGATTCGATGCGCGGAGCGGACGTAAATCGGTTTCAATTACATCCACGCCTGCCTGACGTAACTTATGGTAATGCTCAGGTAATAGCCCACCATATACCGAGTTAATCGGGTCAGTAATGACTTTGATTTCAATATTCGGATGCAAGCTTCGCTTGACAATCAACGCATCGGTCAGCTGACGAGTCAAAGCACGTTGTGATGCTTGAGATGTTCCCACTTCATCGTTAAACAAGAACATATCCAACACAATCGTGGTTTGTGCATCTTCAATTAGTTTAAACACTGTGTCGAAAATATGATGATCTTGTTGCTGTTTGCCTTGTGCGTCGATGTAGGTTTGATCTGCAATAAATTTGACATCGGCATGACGTAACTTGCCCGTATAGTCCAGGCCATCAGGCAGTGGTTTAACGCTATGGTAAACTGCGGAGGTTAAATAAGTCAGAGCCAATAACCCCACCACGACACCGACATAACGGGTCGATGTCCAGTTGAGCTTTTGATGTAATTTTCGAAAGATACGCATAACAAAAAACCTAATCCAATATACTCAGACTAGGTCTTATTGTTTGATTTTTCAAGAGGATTTCTGTTGTCAATGTTTTGGCAACCTCTCCCTAACACTCTCCTTTGAGGAGAGAGCGAGCATCTCCTCTTTATGGAAAAGGTTGGGTTGAAGCTTGAAATAGCACCTTAGAAACTAAAGTCCAGTCCGACCGTGAAGTTACGCCCCACTTGTGGAATGGTCGATAAGAAAGAGGTATGCGAATAAATTGTCTCATCTAAGAGGTTATTGGCTTTGAAATACACGCGATAATCATTGCCCTGCATATACTGACCATTATACGCCAAGCCCAGATTCACCATGTTATAGCCCTCGGTTTCGGTCTCATAGCTTGCAATTCGATCTTGCTCAAACACATGGTAGTACTCTGCTGTTCCTGACCACGTGTCACTAAAGTTCGCATTCACTTTTGTTCCTAAACGGCCAGTAGGCACCCGTGGTGCATTTTCATTGTCAATTTTGCCACGTACATAGTCACCAAAGACACTCATTTTATAAACATCATTGATGGCATAAGAGGCTTCTGCTTCAGTCCCATAAAAACGCGCTTTGTCTTGAGTGTAGTCTACTAGGCGGAAGTTTTCGTAACGGTCTGCGGTTTGAGCATAAATGTAGTTATCATACCAGTTGTGGTAAACATGAACGTGATAATCAATTTTATCCGTATCGTAATGGAAACCTAACTCTAGGTTATTTGACTTTTCGACATCGAGATTTTCATTGCCACGTTCATAAGTATTGGTTGCAAGATGCTTACCATCAGCATAAAGCTCTTGTGCCAAAGGTAAACGCTCTTGATGTGACCCGACCAAAGATAGTTTATAGTTCGGTGCAAACATCCAATTCACAGCACCCGAATAAGACACGGCATAATCATCATAGTCTTTTCGATCTGACTCAATATCAATGGTCTGCTGATCGACACGTGCCCCTAACTCAAAATGGAAGTCATTCCACTGCTTGTGTTCTAAACCAAATACGCTCCACTTTTGCGTCTTGGTCGGTTCTAAAATAGACTCTTCACCCGTGATATCTAATTTTTGTTGATTGTACTGTACGCCAACCACACCTTCCCAATCCGCAATCGGCTGATGCACCATTTCTAGACGCGCATCATAACTCTTACTTTTAAAGGTAGTTGCAACACTATCGCCTTCAATTTCATCATGTTGGTAGTCGGTATAACTGGCATGTGCTCGTAACTTCTCAAACCCTGCAAGCGGATTTAAGATTTCTGCACGGAAATCATAACGTTCCGACTTCAAGTCAACCCAAGGCCCTGTCTCATGTTCGTCTCCATAATCTTTCTCACCACATCCAATTAATAAATTACCTGATACAGTGCAACTTTCATATTCATGGCTGTGCCCAGGTAAACCGTACTGATCTTGACGGTTGGTATAGGCAATACCCGCAAAACCACGCTCACCAATCCATGAACCGCCAACACTGACTGTTTCACCTTTGGCAAAGGTATTTCCAACACGACGTTCTTTTTCGAGTTCACCTTCATGCTCATGGAAATAGTTCGGCGCAATATAGTCATTTGCTTCACGCTTTGAACCTTCAACTCGAAGAGCAAACTGACTCCCCAAAGCAACCGTCGCCCCAGCACTGGCCAATTTTTCATCACTACCAGAGTTGTAGCGTAATCCAGCCGTACCTTCTAAACCTTTTTCAGGCATGCTGGTTGGAATTTTTTGATCGGTGACATTCACCAAACCGCCCACGGCACCTGCACTATATAACAGGGTTGAAGGGCCACGGATGATTTCAATTTGCTTGGCCAAAATCGGATCAACAGTCACGGCATGGTCTGGCGATAAAGTCGAGACATCAGCAGTTTCTGAAGCATGTTGTAAGACTTTCACGCGAGGGCCATCTTGACCACGAATCACAGGTCGGCTTGAACCTGAACCATATTGATTTGAATATACGCCTAGCTCATCGGCCAAAGCATCCCCAATGGTCGGTGCACGTTCTTTTAAGCTTTTTTGATCAATCACCTGATCAGCGACTGCAAAATCAGCAGCGGTCTGAACGAGTGGATGTGCTTGGCTGATCAACGTTTCAAGTTGTTGTGTTGTTGTGTCATCTGCAAAAACGGCAGGTGCGACCACCGCCAAAATAGAGAGCGTTATCAAATTTTTATGGAAAGACATGGAACTCACTCAAGCGTACAATTTTTGAATATTGTTATAATATAACATTTCAAATTCATTGCAATAAAAAACATTCCAATCGTAGAAAAAAGATAAACTGCCCTATCCATCTAAGTCGATGCCAACGCCAACAGATCAATGCCCTTTACCATTTCACATGCCGTTCTCGCGCCTCCTTTAGCCAAACTCAGTGGTGACCGTCTACCGATTGCTGCCATTGCCATTGGTTGTATGACCCCCGATCTTTATCGACTGTTTACACAAGCCAATTCAAATACCACCCACTATTGGACTTCACTGATTCACCCTGATCTTTGGATTGGACTCAGTTTTTGTGTTTTGTGGTACGCGCTATTGCGGCCCTGTTTTTATCGTTTTTTAGGTATTCAGCATGAATTAAGGCTGAGCAGTATGCTACGTTTTTTTAAATTTTCTGTGGCCGTTATTCTAGCAATACTGCTCGGCACAGCTACGCATCTGTTATGGGATGGACTCACCCATGCTGACTTCCGCACCTTGTTCGGACATGAATTTTTAAGCCAGAGGTTCTCTTTGTTAGGGCACGGCTATCCGCTACACCGCATTTTACAAATTGGCACATCGGCACTGGCCCTCCCCTTGTTGGCGTGGATGAGTTGGTGTTATTACCAAACACATCAGCAACATTTTCCTGTCAGTCTAAAAATCAAACGCTTTGCGATGGGACTGTTCATACTGAGCCTTTTGGGCGGTTTAGTCAGTGTTTGGGACTATGCACGTTATATCCCCACGCAAGTGTGGCAGTCAGACCTGTATTATTTTACGGGGCGAAGTATTAATGAGTTTAGCCAAGTCGCTTTGCTGATTTTAATCTTTGGCTGCATTCTGTTTTTATTTTTAGATCGTGACTATCGTTTAGGCTGAATTTAGACCAACGCTTAAATGCTATTTCATGCCTTTTTTAAGCTATACCTTGAGAGTCAATGCCCAAAGAGGCATAATCCTACCTTTATTTCTGGCGGTACGCTGTTTACGTATTCGCTACCTTTAGCCATATAGTTGGATTTTTAACGCCATGATGCGAACTCATTACTGCGGTTCTTTAACCGAAGCTCAAATTGATGAAACAGTAACCCTCTGCGGTTGGGTACACCGTCGCCGTGACCACGGTGGTGTCATCTTCCTTGATATGCGTGACCGTGATGGTCTTGTGCAAGTGGTTATTGACCCAGACACTCCTGAAGCATTCGCAACTGCAGACAAAGTACGTTCAGAATTCGTATTAAAAATTACAGGTCGTGTACGTCGCCGCTATGCAGGCACAGAAAATGCCAATATGGTGAGCGGTCAAATCGAAGTTTTAGGTAAAGAAATCGAAGTTCTTGCTGCATCAGAAACTCCGCCGTTCCCATTGAATGACGACAACACTAATATTTCTGAAGAAATCCGTTTGAAATACCGTTTCTTGGACATCCGTCGTCCTGAAATGTTAGATCGTTTACGTTTCCGTTCTAAACTAACCAACCTAATTCGTAACTATTTCGAAGACAATGGTTTCTTAGACGTCGAAACTCCGATTTTAACCCGTGCAACGCCTGAAGGTGCACGTGACTACTTAGTGCCAAGCCGTGTTTCAAATGGTAGCTTCTACGCACTTCCACAATCACCACAATTATTCAAACAATTGTTGATGGTGGGTGGTATCGATCGTTACTACCAAATCGCAAAATGTTTCCGTGATGAAGACTTACGTGCAGATCGTCAGCCTGAATTCACCCAAATCGACGTTGAAACATCGTTCATGAGTGACGATGACATCATGGATTTGATGGAAACTTTAACCGTGAAGATGTTCAAAGAACTTCTAAATGTTGAGTTTGATAAATTCCCACGCATGACATACAACGATGCAATGCGTGACTATGCATCGGACAAACCAGACTTACGTATTCCTTTAAAATTGGTTGACGTCGCAGACCTAATGCAAGAAGTTGAATTCAAAGTATTCGCAGGTCCAGCGAAAGATCCTAAAGGCCGTATCGTTGCATTACGTGTTCCAGGTGCAGGCTCTTTACCACGTAGCCAAATTGATGAGTACACGAAATTTGTCGGCATCTACGGTGCAAAAGGTTTAGCGTACATTAAAGTAAACGAGCTTGAAAAAGGCATCGAAGGCTTACAATCTCCAATCGTGAAATTCATCGAGCCGATCGTGCTTGATCTATTGAAACGTGTTGGCGCAGAAAATGGGGATATCGTGTTCTTCGGTGCAGACAAAGCTAAAGTTGTGAACGATGCCATGGGTGCTTTACGTATTAAAGTCGGTCATGACTTAAAAATGTCGACTTGCGAGTGGGCACCGCTTTGGGTGGTTGACTTCCCAATGTTTGAAGAAACAGATGATGGCAAATGGACTTCTGTTCACCATCCATTCACACTGCCTAAATCAAGCGTTGAAGATGTGAAAAATAACCCAGGTGCTGCGCTTTCTGTGGCTTATGACATGGTGTTAAACGGTACCGAAATTGGTGGTGGTTCACTGCGTATTCATAACCTAGAAATGCAAAAAGCAATTTTTGAAGCATTAGGTATTGGTGAAGAAGAAGCTGAAGAGAAATTCAGCTTCTTACTCAACGCATTACGTTACGGTGCTCCTCCGCATGGTGGTTTAGCATTCGGTCTAGACCGTTTAGTCATGCTCATGACGGGTGGTGCGTCTATTCGTGATGTGATTGCATTCCCGAAAACCAAAACTGCTGAATGTCCATTAACGCAAGCACCTGCACCAGTTGAATCAAATCAACTACGTGATTTAGGTATTCGCTTACGCGAAAAACCAAAAGCTGAAGAAACCAAATAATCTTTAGATTTTGATTAAAGAAACCCTGCCATGCGCAGGGTTTTTTCATTCACGGCAACACCATCCATTTCATAGATATTATTTTCGCTTCAAATTTTCCAAAATTTCTTTTGAACTTTTAATCTATCCCCCTTACAGTGATTCACGATAGTCTATATTTTATTGCAGCAGTTCTTGCACTGAATCACTCTATTGATTTATTCATTTATTTTGTTCTTAAGACGCTCATCTTTTTTTGATTTTATCTATCTTAGATTTTTAAGTCTCTTTGCAAAATTTTCTCTCATCTCATCTTTTAAAAAGATTTCTGAGTCAAAATATGGCTATTTATTATCTACTTAAAATCATCTCACTTTTTCCCTTGTCCTTTTTACAATACATCGCACGCGGAATTGCGCACCTGCTTCACTATAGTGACTCTTCAATCAAGCGTATCACCACTATTAATCTGCAATTGGCCTACCCTGAGCTCGACCCAATAGCACTCCAGAAACGCGTTCATCTCAGCATTCAAAGCCAATGCCAAACCTATATTGAATTTTTAAAATGTTGGGGAATGCCTCCACAATACAACCTAGATTTATTGAAAAACATTCATGGTGAATCTGTTCTAACCGAGGCTTTAGCCAATAAAAAAGGCGTGATTGTGGTCATTCCGCATTTTGGTTGTTGGGAGCTGTTAAATGCATGGTTAAATGTCTATACGCAACCCATGATTATGTATAAACCCTATAAAATTAAAGGGATTAACCGCTATATTCTAGCTGCACGGCAAAAGTTTAATGCAACCCTTGTTCCTACTGATGAAACAGGGATTCGTCAGATTTTTAAACACCTCAAGCAAGGTGGGTTAACTGTTGTTTTACCAGATCATCTGCCAAAACCGAGTGGCGGTATTTATTCATATTTTTTCCAGCAGAATACTTTGTCCACGACACTGGTCTCTAAAATGGCGGCAAAAACACAATGCAATGTGATCGGATTAAGTTGTATTCGTAATACTGACGCAGCAGGTTTTGATGTGTACTGTACTGAGCTATCTCAAGATATTTTATCGAAAGATCTACAGCTATCTGTAGACAGTTTAAATCTTGCCATGCAAGACATAATTAACCAAGCACCTGAACAGTATATTTGGTCCTATAAACGTTTTAGAAATTGTTATGGCAATATCAATGCTTATCGGATACAGCCACCAATGTAGGCTCCACAAACCAACACGTGATCTCAAGTAATTCGAAAACAATAATGTATGTTATTTCCTAGAGGCCTGAATAGAATACTTTTATTCATTTGAGATCAATTCTCAGCAGTGGCATAATAGCGCACTGTTTTAGATAAGTTGTGAGCAACCAAATGGCTATGCGTCCTGAAGTCCGTCGTCGCGGTATTGTGCTAATTGTGTTTGCAATCGTACAATGGTTTTTCATGCGCTATATTTTAGACAATCAATTATTTAATTTAACCACCTATGACCGTATTGTCTTTTTCTGTGTAAGTAGCTTGGCAGGTGCTTTTGTCATTTTTGTCGGTTTGATTTATATGGTGCTGAAAGGCAACGCGAATAAACAAGATTAATCGCAATGTCGTTTTATACCACTTTACTCCGTATCCTACCTTTAGCATTTTTGCGCAGTATTGCAAAAGTGGCGGCTTACTTTATTAATCAAAACTCAGATAAAAGTATGCTTTGGAAAACACGGGTAAATCTAAGTCTTACTTATCCAGATATTCCTGAGAGTGAGCGTGAAAAGCTTGCTAAAGAAAGCGTAACGAAGCAATGTCTAAGTTATATCGAATCTGGGAAATGCTGGGCAATGCCTCCCGAATGGAGTATCCAGCAAATAAAGACGGTTCATAACTTAGATGTACTAACAAATGCATTAAATGATCACCGCGGTGCTTTAATTATTACCCCTCACCTCGGTACATGGGAAATGATGAATGCGTGGGTACACCAATATGGTATTCCTACCATTATGTATAAACCCATGAAAGACTCAGGATTTAATGCTTTTGCTTTACATGCTCGCCAACGGTTAAACGCGACATTAGTTCCAACTGATGCCAACGGTGTTAAAGCATTATTCAAAAACCTCAAACAAGGTGGTTTCAGTGTAATTCTGCCAGATCATGTCCCTCAACCCTCTGGTGGTGTCGTGGTTCCTTTTTTTTGAATTCCTTGCTTAACCAGTACTTTAGCCAGCAAAATGGTACAAAAAACTCAATGCCGCTTAGTGGGATTAAGTTGTTTCCGTAGAGAGGATGGTGAAGGTTTTGAGGTCTACTGTGATGATCTCAATGATCCTGAACTTTATGATCGAGTTATAGAAGTTGCGACAACTGCATTAAATAAAGCGGTAGAGCAAATGATCAACCGCTTTCCTGCTGAATATATGTGGGGATATAAGCGGTTTAAGGGAAATCCTAATTTTGAAAATTACTACCAACCATCATCTCAATAATAATCATTCCTTCCTAAATTTAACTAAGCAAATAATCGACTCAGAAGTCTGTTCATCACTCATAACCGCCGCCGTATTACTTAAATTTTATTTTAATCAAAGCCTTACCCTTGATAGATTGAATTCTTTCTTGGAAAAATACATGAACTTGCAAGATTAAACGACTCATTTCACGTTTCATTTTGCCCAATAAAGTTAATTTCTTCTTACTTTTATCCTCACCCTTTCGCGCATTTCTCACGTTTTCAAGTGAACTTGGAAAGTTTGTCTTGCCTTTGGTTAAAATCACATCTTGAATACATATTGCTGGGGACAATTGAAAAATCTTTTCGCCTGAGGACTCAGGGAATTCTCTAAAAAGAATATGATCAATTGGTATTAGTTTTGGACTTCGCAATACATACTCCAATAATTCCTTCGCGACATTTAATGAAAGTATATAACCACCTGCACCCATATGTGGCTCGCCCAATAACATGAGTTTTCTATTCAAATGCAAAGGAATAATTGATTGCATCTTAGGAAGTTGAATCTTTTTATTTAAGGTTTCTAATTTAATGATGCCGCAGAAAGATGGTATCCACGCAACATTGGTAAGAAACGAAACAGCCTGTTTACCCAAATAAATATCATCTTCAAAAATAGCAATATAGTCTAACTGTTCATCTACTGCTTTTTTCCACAACACCACATGACTCAATAGACAAGCAACTTCATTCTGATGTAAATCAGTTTGCTTAGTTACTAAGCCTATTGCAGATGAAGTTGCTTGTAATGTCACAGGGGTAATTGCATCAAAAAACTCGAAATCGACCTTTTCTTTAGCAAACTCCGAACTTATATGCGCTCGTCGAAGAGTCGCGCTAGACAAACTAATAACAAAATTTCTCATAAACTAAGGCTAAATTTATTCTTAAATTCAATAATAACAATTTTCTATAAAATTAAACTAGACATTATTTGAATTCATTTTAACAAAGGGTTTTGTATTATTTGCTTTCAGATTATACTTATCAAACTGCTTGCTATCTTCTGCGTGACGAGAATCAGAATGCCCAAAGAAACAATTAAAATTTTTGTTGGCTGTGATCCAAATAACTGTGATTTAGAACAAATGATGGTGCTTGATTATAGCATCCGTAAAAATACACAGCACCCAATTGAAATTACATGGATGCAGTTGAGCCATGATCCTACTAGTCCGTGGTATAGCAATCAAGAAACGCATGAAGGATGGCATACTGAGAAATGGGCAACCCCATTTTCTGGTTTCCGTTGGGCAATTCCTGAATCATCCAACTTTGAAGGGCGTTCGATCTATATGGATGCTGATGTCATCGTTTTATGTGATATCGCAGAGTTATGGTCGCATCCGATGAAAGATGATGCAATCGTCATCGCCAAAGGTGGCAAAAGTTCAGCTCGTTTATGTACTTGTGTTTGGGATTGTAAAAAAGCTAAACAATATTTACCTTCACTTAAAACGTTGCAATCGGATCCAGATGGTCACAAGAAGTTAATGCAACTAATCAAAGACCAACCTCATTTAGTCCAAAACTACAATAATTCATATAACTGTATTGATGGTGAAGGCTTAAAAATAGAAGACATCAAAATTCTACATTACTCCGACATGGGTACTCAGTTTAGCCATAAATACTCGTTACCGCGCCTAGAAAAAAACAATCAAAAACATTGGTTTGATGGAAAAATCATGCCTCATCCAAGACAAGACTTAGTTGAGTTATTTGATCAATATTATCAAGAAGCATTGGATAATGGTTATAAACCTGAAGACTATTTAGTAAAAGCTTATGGTCCATTTCAAAAAGCGACTCAAATCAATTATCAAGGCAATAAAGTTACACGCCCTGTCAAAGGGACAACTTGGCTTACAGCTAGCATCAAAGCCATAAAATCAAAGTTTAGTAAAAAACCTAATTTTACTTTAGATGACTAAAATTGGTAGCAGGCTACGTTGTATCCTGTTTCATATTTTCTTACATAGAATTTGATCTTTATGTCTCAACCAATAATCTCAGCCCAACGTTTTTTTTCAAATTATATCCTTAGAAATCTGTATAAATTTATTTACAAGTATAGTCATCCAAAATCATATAAACACAATCGTCGCTATTGGCCATACTATCAAGTAGAACGTAGTCCCGATGGTGATTTGCAAAAAATTTATTTTAAAAAACAACTTATTGTCGATAATTCCCAATTAAATTTTAGTCCCAATCGAAAATGTATGCTAATTGCAACAGGTCCATCTGTGCATCAACTAGAAACGTCATATTTACAGCGATCGGATATTGATTATATTGGTGTAAATGGTGCAATTGCCTTAAGTGGTGTCAAATTTAAATATTATGTGATCATTGATCACAATTTCACCAACAATCGTTTTGATCTAATTGAAAATGTACTTAAAACTTCCTTTTGTACACTATTTACAACACCACGTTGTTTAGACCTGATTTTAAGAAAAATAAAATTAGAAAATATTCTTTGCGACATTAAAGTTGTTGAGCCTATAACTGAAGGTGAAATTGAGCGATTTTTAGGTGAGCGGATACGCGTGACTGAAACTCCAAATTATTTTCATATCTATGACCGCTTAGGGTTTTCTAGTCACATTTTTAATGCTGTTTTTGACTATTTTACAGTGGCTTATGTTGCACTTCAAATCACTTATCATTTGAAATATAAAGACATTTATATTGCAGGTTTGGATATGAATAATTTTTCCCAACCCAGATTCTATGAAAATAAAGAAAATAAACAACCCACTATGTTGAATCAGTATTTAGATGTAACATTGCCTGCATTCGATGCCGCTGCCCGCTTTCTAAAATCTCAGCAAATAAATGTCTATAATTTATCTCAGAACAGTGCAGTAAAAGCTTTTGAAAAAATACCTCCTGAACAATTACAAAATACTCTATTGACACAAAGTGGTGAGTAGAACTTACAATTCACCTGTAATTTCCTTCCATCCTTATGTGAACGCTCAATTCTTTCTGTAGTCATCCCAAATATATGAATAATCATCAATTTAGAACTGATATTAATGGACTTCGAGCATATGCTGTAGTTTTTGTTGTTCTTTTCCATTTCAATGTATTCGGTTTCTCTGCTGGGTACTTGGGCGTTGATGTTTTCTTCGTGATATCAGGCTATCTGATGACAAAAATCATTGTGGAAAAGCTTGAACACAATAATTTTTCTTTTGTTGATTTTTACTTATCTCGAATTATTCGTATATATCCCGCACTATTATTCTTAGTCTTAGTTTTAACGGCTTTGGGGCTATTTGTGTTTATCCCAGAAGATCTAAAAAACTTTGCTAAAGATGCGAGATACAGTCTCACTTTCTTATCAAATAATCTCTTCTATGAACAATCAGGAGACTATTTTGCAACTAGTTCACATGATAAAGCATTACTGCATACCTGGTCTTTAGCTGTTGAATGGCAGTTCTACATCCTTTTTCCCATCATTTTGTACACATTTAAAAAGCTTACAAAACAAACTAAATATATAGGCATATTACTTCTAATATTATTTTCTTGCTCATTTTTGTTGTCTGTAAAACTTACACCAGAAAATCCGATATATGCTTTCTTTAAACTCTCAACACGTGCATGGGAGTTAATTGCAGGTGGACTGGTGTACTTTTATTTTAACCAATATTCTTTATCATCGATTAAGCAAAAAATTATTGAATATACAGGTTTTGGACTTTTAGCGCTAAGCTTGATTTTTTTAACCAAAGATACGCCTTGGCCTGGTTATGCTGCATCCCTTCCTGTTTTGGGTACAGTTTTAATTCTAATCGCCAACCGTCAAAACTCTATACTAACGAAACCCAAGTTTATACAGAGTTTAGGCAGTGCTTCATATTCTATTTATTTGTGGCATTGGCCGATCTCATTTTTATTGAGCTATTTCCTAATTCAAAAAAATATTATCAATATCAGTTTTGCTCTTTTATTATCTTTTATTTTAGGATGGTTGAGTTACAAACATATTGAACCCTGTCGTATTCATCTGAATAAAATCAATAAAAAGTATGTTTATCTACTTTTTATCTTAAGTATTGCGATTCTCTATCCATTTTATAAGTTTCTAGGTAAGGATGGGTTAGAAAATCGAGCCGATGCAGAATACCTAAAGCGTATTGAGAAAATACAGATGCCTATGGTCTCGAATGGTTGGTGTTTCTATAACATTAAAGATGATCATAGTCTGACTGTTGGAGAAAATGGATTAAAATGTCATATAGCATCTAACTCAACAAATGCTAAATCAGCTCTTTTGTTTGGAGATTCATTTGCAGGTCACAATATTCCATTTTGGGATCATCTAGGCAAAAAGCTAAACTTGAACATCCATACGATCAGTACGAATTGGTGCTATCCAAGTCTTGATAAAGAATTTACAGGTGACAAGTCATCTACCGCTTATCAGCAGTGCTTAATCAACCGAAACTATCTGAAGAATCATATAGCTCAGTATGACGTTCTTATTTTTGCTGGTCGTTGGACTGATATTGTTCGTCAAAATCAGCAGAATTCATTTAGTGAGCTACTCAAAGTTGCACAAATGAATAATAAGAAAGTGATTGTAATGTCTGAACCATATACTTTTGATCAAAACATCAGCTCAATTTTCAAACGTGCAATATGGTTAGAGCGAGACTTTAATCTAAATGAGTATATGAACAATCCACTCGCTACAAAGCAAAAATATGCAACGAGTGTGATTAATAAAATCGTTTCAGAACATCCGAATACACTCTTGTTAAGCCAAGCAGATCTATTTAAATCAGATCATATGGCAACCAAAAACACACCGTATTCATTTGATGGACGTCATATCTCAATTGTTGGGTCATTAGCATCTGAACAATACTTTGAAACACGACCAAAATTTAAAGTATTAGAAAACTTTATTGCTAAAAAGTAGTGATTAGATATCAATAAACGAGTCGTTAAAATACATTTTTTTACTGTAATAACGACTTAATATTCCCCTTTCTTTTCCTGCCAGTTTGATCAGCTTAGGCTTTTCAACTGGCGGATAATTGAGGGCAAGATCAATCAACACTTTTTCTTTCATCCATTTATTTTTTACTTGATAGAAAAAAGCATTCCGATCACAGTTAATCAAGGTCATACTCGGTAAAGTTGTACGCATAATTTTTTGGCAGGCAACATAAGCAACCAAATATTCTAAACGGCCTATCTCTTGAAAATAGTCCTGATAATTTTCGTTATTTTCTTTAATCTGCTGAATATAAACCTTTGGTGTTAATTCTATAGCTTTTATTAACTCCTCAAACCAAGACTTAAAAAACATATTTTTGGCAGAACTTGCCAATAACCAATTCTCTAAAACAGGAAAGTCTGGGCAAGTCGTATTTTTCTTTCGATAATAGGCAAAACTGTTAGTTTGATGTTGAGTAACTAACCTTTCAATCCAATCTAGATTTTCATAAACAATTGTACTGGCATCTAACCATATCCCACCGTGTTGATAAATTAATTCAAATCGAATGAGATCAGCTTTCTGTTGTGGTGTCGCATGCTTTAAACGACCATAATCAATATCACAAAACTCTTTGACATTATTAGGTGTTAGAAAGTTTACAACATAGTTTGGATTGTTCTTTTTTATATTATCAACGCACTTCTGCACAAACTCAGGGAGTGAGCCTTCCCAATACATCCAGATAATTTTGGGAATAACTGCATTTTTCTGACCAGGATTGAGAACGATCAGGTCCGCGTAGTTATCTATTGACTCATTGATTTCTCTTTTTTGGTTTGAATACATTGTATAAAATTTCAAAAGATAGAAGAGCTTCTTAAAAAACTTCATAAAATGTACTCAACAAAATAAAGAAAATTATTTATTACAGTCTATAACTAGGACTCAAGACATTAAATGTTTAATTGCATAAAAGCGATCACGCCACATACGCTTCTGTTTCTTAAATCCATGAGAAGCACTTCGATTCTCAAGTTGCTTCCGTTTGATACCTTGAGCAGCAACAGTACCTAAAATATCACTATCCAGACCTGCTGGCTGCACAAATGGCTGCCAAACGCCAAGCCCTTTTCCTGTTTTACTTAACCAACTTTGGAAGAAAATATCGACTGGAACGGTCATGATTTTACCCAGTTGTACAAACTGTTCAGCTCCTTTTCGAGACCAAACCAAGCCTACACCACGTATTGGGAAATAATATGCATGCCACAAGGTATAATGATCAAACTCAACAATGTCTTTTGCTAATTTTTTCTTTTTAGCAGCAATATTGACGGTATACCAATCCAACTCTTTATGTTGATCTAAATAACTTAATAAAGATTCAAGCTTCTGTTTAAAGTTAGGCAACACTTCAATGTCATCTTCTAAGACAACTAAATAATCGGCATCCGTTTCTAGAAATTTTTCAGCACAACCGTAGTGACTTAGATAACAACCCAACTCAGAATTCATTAAACTACGCCCTAATATTTTCTGAGCAGCAAGATCATCGTAGTTTTCAAATTCAGATAAGGCTTTACCTCGCCCATCATAAGCAGAGAATCGGCTAAAATCCCATCCCGCTTGATTGAGCTGAGCTGTCGCACTTGCTAAACGTTGATCACTGCCGTCTAAATTAATAAGATAAGTCACAACTTTCATTTGCTTTCCTTCGTTTAGACCACAGTAGTCGGTTGAATTTGGCTGGGTAAAAACCCTGTAAATTTTTGAATCAGTGCGGCTCGGATGCGTCCTTCAGCTAATGATTCCAATTGATCTAGACTTTGTATACAGCCAAATTTAATCTCAGAATTAGATAAAGCTAATATAAATTTTTCCAAATCACGACCATCTTTTAAATAAGCAATATCAATATCATCTTTTAAAATGGCTTGATCAGATTGAATTGCTAAATGATTAGACAATCCCACTGGTAACAGTTGATCAATGTTCCTAAATTTGAACTGAATTTGCTGCTCTAAAAGCTCTTTATTATTCTTAAAGTAAGTACTGAGCAAATCACGACTGAGAATATGAGGGCGATGATGAATTTCGTAATATCTAGTCATTCCCACACGATCTGCACTCAGCATTTGAGCCGTTGAATATTTCGCTTCAGCTACCATTCCAAAATTCTGCTGTAAGAATTTTCGGAAAATATATTTCATTTTCTTGATGAGTGTTGCTTGCCAATGTCCATATATCACCATCTGACCATCAATAAGAAAATCACTTAAATCAGACTGTTGATTGAGAAAGAAATCATCATTCAGATAAATAAAATGATTTGAAATCCCTTTAATATTCCACAACATACTTTCAATACTTAATGAATTGAAAGTAGGTAAATACTGTTGGTAATTTCTAAATATTTCTTGATGATCAACCACTTGAATTTGACCAGAGCGACATAGCCCCTGCGCTTCAAACTCCCCAACAAAACTCGGCTGTTGGTGATCAGTTATAATGTAAATCGTTCCACAATACGGAACATATTTCAGAATTGAAGCAATCGAAAAATAGATTTCATCATTATGGGCAAATCGAGTGTCTTCCGCTGCACCTTTTACAACATTTTCAGGTTGAAATTGTTGACGTTTCAATCGATGATTTTCATCACTTCCATCAACCCAAGCAATAACAAAATCTAGTTTTTTCATAATTTTCTAATCAAAAGTAAACCAACATTGGGTTTTTAATGCCAAGCCTCTTTAATCCAATCTGATGGCAACACATAGCGATACCATTTACCACCACCACCATTTACTGCATCAGGTGGATTAATTTCCCCATGGAAAACAATAATTTTTGCACCTTCGGGTTTTACTGGTGCTTTAAAGTACGCCAAAGGTATTTTTTGCAAGCAATGATACTTATAACTTTTACACCAACTGTCAGGCCAGTAAGAGAGCTTTTTCTCTTGATCGACATACCAAGACAAATAGGCTTGCTCATTACGGAATTTTTTACGGATTTCATCAAAGTTTTCACGGAAATAAGGCAAAAGCCCCGGGAAAGCACCCAGCTTAAAACGGTAAACCGAACTGTTACCGGTAATACGCCACGGCCGTTTCCAGTCATGAATAATCAGAAAGTCGCCCGGATAGGTAAAGAACTCATCGATATTATCGACAATCACCACGTCAAGATCGAGGAAGAGTGCATTGCCTTCCAAACCATACAGATCAGGCTCAAAAGTGGACAATTTATTCCAGCCACGTTCAGGGCTTCCCTCTGGAAGTGCTAATGGAGGAATAGGAAAACACTGTACAGCAGGATCAATGCCATCGGTACGGTCCGTTAAACACACCATTTTAAAGTCAATAGTAGTGTGGCGTTTTACCATGTTATACAAACGATTAACGTAGTCCGAACCATATTTGGTTCCCCACTTCATACACAGCACAATATTCTGATTTTGTTGCTCTGTCGTATTTAAAACGTCATCATTTTCATGTACAGACATCTTTGAAACTACCGATCTACATAGTATTTTGCATCATAACATAGTCTAGGTTTGATTGAAGATTAGAGCCATAAAATCCCAAGTAATTACACGGTAATTAAACTGAAATGTATTGTTCATTTACATGACATCTTGTTCCTGCACCGTAATAAAAAATAATTCAGAATCAACAGAATGAAAATTACAGTGGTCGGTTTAGGCTATGTTGGACTCTCTAATGCTTTGATTTTAGCGCAGCAGCACTGTGTCACTGCATTTGATATCGATGAAAATCGTATTCACCAGTTAAATCAAAAAATCTCCCCAATTCAAGATAAAGACATCTCATTATTCCTAGAAAATGACAAGCTTCATTTTAAAGCAACGTCAAATAAAATAGACAGTTACATCAATGCTGAGGTTATTCTGATTGCAACGTCCACCAATTACGACCCCATCACCAATCAATTTGATACTTCAAGTGTGGAGCAAGTCATTCACGACATCCAACTCACTAACCCGATTGCGACCATAATAATTAAATCGACTGTACCTGTCGGCTTTACACAAAGAATGCGACAGCGATTTAACACAAACAATATTATTTTTTCACCTGAATTCTTACGTGAAGGCAAAGCACTTCAGGATAATCTTTACCCTTCTCGAATTATTATAGGTGAGCAATCGGAACGTGCTGAAACATTGGCACAACTCTTTCTTAATAGTGCCATTAAAAAAGACTGCCCTGTACTATTTACTGACTCCACTGAAGCAGAGGCTATCAAATTATTTGCCAATACTTATCTTGCCATGCGTGTCGCTTATTTCAATGAACTTGACACCTATGCTCAAGTTTTTGATTTAAATACTCGTCAAATTATTGATGGCGTGTGTCTTGATCCGCGTATTGGAAAGTTTTACAACAACCCTTCTTTTGGCTATGGAGGATATTGTCTCCCTAAAGACACTAAACAACTTTTAGCAAATTATGAGCAAGTCCCAAGTAACTTAATTCAAGCAGTTGTAGATGCAAATAGAACCCGCAAGGATTTCATTGCTGAAACAATTATTCATAAAAATCCCAAAGTGGTTGGCATCTACCGTTTAGTCATGAAATCAGGATCTGATAATTTCCGCTCATCCGCAATTTTAGGGATTATGCGCCGAATTAAGGCGCAAGGCATTAAGGTGATTATTTATGAGCCAAATATTTCAGAAAAAAAATTTGCCAATAGTAAAGTTATTCGCGATCTAAAAAAATTTAAGCAACTAGCTGACTTAATTATTAGCAATCGTCAAACATCAGAACTAAATGACGTCCAAAATAAACTCTACACTCGAGATATTTTCGGTATCGATGACTAAACTGAAGACCAACAAAAAAGAGCTCCGAAGAGCCCTTTTCCACCTAATTACTTATTTTACATAAGTTAACCAGTGTGCGTATTTCGGGTCTTTCCCCTTAACCGCATTAAAGAATGTGGTTTGAATTTGTTCAGTGATTGGACCACGCGTACCTGAACCGATTTCACGGTCATCATATTCACGAATAGGCGTAACTTCAGCAGCAGTACCCGTAAAGAATGCTTCATCTGCAATGTAGAATTCATCACGTGTAATACGACGCTCAACCACGTCATATCCCAAGTCTTTTGCGATGGTAATAATAGTTTGACGCGTAATACCATCAAGTGCACCACCTGCGATATCTGGCGTATGTAAAACACCATCTTTCACCAAGAATACGTTTTCGCCAGAACCTTGGCATACATAACCTTGAGGGTCGAGCAACATTGCTTCGTCATAACCTGAGTGCGCTACTTCTTGGTGAGCCAAAATCGACAAGGTATAGTTACCTGACGCTTTCGCTTTACACATCGTCACGTTTGGATGGTGATGGGTAAACGATGAGGTTTTCACACGAATACCTTTCGCCATTGCTTCATCACCGAGGTACGCACCCCAGCTCCATGCCGCTACTACTGCATGAATCGTATTGTCTGTTGCAGCAATACCTAATTTTTCCGATCCAATAAAAATAATTGGACGCAAGTAGCAAGACGCTAATTTATTTTCACGAACCACATCAATTTGAGCTTGCTCTAGTGTTGCTTGATCAAATGGGACTTTCATTTGATAAATTTTTGCAGAGTTCAATAAACGCTTAGTGTGTTCTTTTAGACGGAAAATAGCCGTGCCATTCGGTGTTTCATAGGCACGGACACCTTCAAACACACCCATGCTGTAGTGCAAGGTATGTGTTAATACGTGAGTTTTTGCCTCACGCCAGTCAACCAATTGTCCATCTTGCCAAATAAAACCATCACGATCAGCCAAATTCATGACACACACTCCAAATTTATATACACAGTCATGTTACCCAATGCTCACGATTGAGCTTGGATCAATTAATCTTTGCCATAATTTGCAAACGATCACTCGGGTATCGCGCCAGTCCGCAGCATTTACTTGCATGGATTGATTCGCAAGGGCTAAACGGTGGCTCTCGGCTCGTTCACTGAGATAAGCTTGAATCAATGCAGTCGCATCGTCACTGGATAAGCAACTGGCTTTTGCGGCGTCTTCAAGGATTCGTACATTGTCGGAATAATGGGCAAGATCTGGATGAGATCCGCTCCATGCCAACACAGCATACTGTGCCATAAATTCGATATCGACGATACCACCTGCGTCTTGTTTTAAATGAAAAATTCCATCTTTTTGTTGTTCTTTAGAAGAACCCAAATGGTCTTTCATTTTTTGACGCATCTTCAGCACTTCTGCGCGTACATTTTCCTCATCTCGTGGCTGTGTCAAAATCCGACAGCGCAATGCTTCAAATTTATCACGCAAACTTGGCTCACCTGCAATCGAGCGAGCACGTACCAATGCTTGATGCTCCCAGACCCATGCATTTTTCAACTGATATTGCTCAAAGGCTTTTAAACTGGTGACCAAGACCCCCGCTTCACCCGATGGGCGTAAGCGCGTATCGATTTCATAAACCCGACCATCGAGGGTCTGCGTGGTCATCAATGACATAAATTTCTGCGCAACACGCATTGCAAACTCGAATCCACTGATCGACTTCAGCCCATCGGTATCGGCTTGCTCATCCATATAATGAATAAAGACCAGATCTAAGTCCGAGCCATAACCCAGCTCAATCCCACCAACCTTGCCATAACCCACAACAGCAAATGCCAAATGATCGATCGAACAGCGCTGTCCTTCAACATCGAGCGGATAACCATGTTTCTTTGCCGTCATTTGGTAAGCTAAATTTAAAGTTGTACTGACCGAAACTTCTGCAATATCGGTCAAAGCATCGGATACTTTCATCAACGGACTTTCAGCCAAAACATCACTGGCTGCAACTGCCAAAACATTGGATTTTTTAAATAGGCGCAGCACACGCATCAAATCCTCAACGTCATCAAGCTCAATACGAAGCAACTGTTGACGCAACGAATCTTCCAAATCTTGACGGCGCGGCAGCTCAAAGTCCATGGACAAAAATTCATCCAATAGCACTGGATAATGGGTCAATTCTTCACAAATCCATGGACTTACGGTTGCCATTTTCACCAAGCGCTGTAACGCCCCTTTACTCTCAATCAACATGACCAAATATACGGTGCGTCGCATTACCGACTCGACCAAGGGCATGAGGCGTAGCAACGCGGCTTGCGGCTTATCTGACTGTAAAATCGCTTCAATCAAATGCGGCCAAAACATTTTTAAACGCTGCACCGCTTTTGCAGGCAGTTTTTTCAGCGCATGACCATTCCAAAATTCATGAATGAGGTTTTTTGCATTCGCATCTAAGACCTCATTTAAACGCGCTTCTAACTGACTAAAGCTTTCAACGAAAGGATCATGTTCTTTTTCTTTAATTAAATGCTCAAACTGGTAAATAACTTTGGCGCGCTTTTGGTTTAAGTGCTCAATAAATGCATCCCAAATTACAAAACCCAAGGTGTCAATCATCCTTTGTCTGAGTTCTGGTTCTGTTGGTAAAGACTGGGTTTGTTGATCATTCAGAGCTTGAATGGCATGTTCTACACGGCGCAGAAATAAGTAGGCATCTTCCAGCTCACTGACCGCTTGCCCATCCAGCAAACCCACTTCACCCAAATGATGCAAGCTCACTAAACATTGACGGTCTTGTAATTCTAATTTTGCCCCACCATAAATTAGCTGAAAAACCTGCACAATAAATTCGACTTCACGAATACCACCTGCACCCAACTTAATATCATCTTCGATATTGCGGCGTAATACTTCACGCTCAATCATGGCTTTCATTTCGCGCATGGCTTCAAAAGCGGTGTAATCGACATACTTACGGAACACGAAAGGACGAGTCATGTCCAACAACTCATTCCCCTCTTTGCCCCCTGTCACAATCCGCGCCTTAATCCACGCATAGCGCTCCCACTCGCGACCATGCTGGCTTAAATACTTCTCCAGCGCCGCATGACTAATCGCCAATGCAGAACCATCACCCCAAGGACGTAAGCGCATATCCACACGGAAGACAAAACCATCAGCCGTGATATGGTCCAACAAGTAAATGAGTTTCTGACCCCACAAAATGCAAAACTGTTGTACGTCTATGCATTTACGACCATCAGTTTCACCTTGCTCATCAAAAGCAAAAATCAAGTCGATATCACTGGAGAGATTCAACTCTTGTGCACCGAGCTTCCCCATCGCGACCACAATTAAATCTTGAATTTTATGGTTATAACCCACAGGCTGACCATGTTTAGTCACCAATGGCGCTAAGGCAAACGCTTTTGCCACACAAATGGCTGCATCGGCAAAATCCGATAACTCTCGCGTTAGCGTCATCACATCGATCAGTTGATTGGCATCCTGCCAAATCCAGCGAAACATTAAACGCGCACGTAAAATTCGGATGGTGCGCATCCATGTGCTTTCATCACTGATCTCTTTTAAGCTGTTTTGAACGACATTGAAAATTTGTTCGGTGGTCAATGGCTGAGAAAATTGATCAATTGCATAATCTTGTTCAAGATAAACCTGATGTATAGATAGGACTTGTTCCGCATATTGACTTGCGCGCAATGTCTTTTGCAATTGCTCAGCATTCATGATCGACCCTTTCGCATTGTTTTGGTTATTTATAACAGCAGATCATGAGATTAGGGGAATTATTTTATAAGAAAAATATGATTATTCACTAAATTCTTGCTGGGATGTCTCGAGTGACAATGCTTGATGTGCGCTGTTCGAACGTGGCAGGCTGACGATAAAAGTTGAACCTACACCTTCTTTCGATGTGACTGAAATTTCACCTTTATTCAAATCAACAAAACGCTTACACAACACCAGACCTAGACCAGTCCCATTCTCCCCAGCTGTCCCCTTAAAACTAACGGTTAGTTTCGGTTCAAACAAAGATTCGATTTGCCCCAAGTTCATACCTAGACCCGTATCTTGAATGTAGATATCGATAAAATCATCACGTTTTTTGGCATCAATCGTCACAACACCTTCGCCATGCATATGGGTAAATTTCAGCGCATTTGAGACCAAGTTTTGGATCACCGAGGTCACCATATTGATATCTGCAAAAATTTTTAAATCATCGGGGACACGGTCAATCAGTTGAATATTTTTATTGATGGCCAACGCATGCAACACATCAAAAACAATTTGAGAGGACTGCTTAAGCTTGTAATGGATGGGGTGATAAACAAAGCGCCCGCCTTCTGCCATCGCCCAATTCAGTAAACTTTCTAATAAGCTATAAGTCGATTGTGCTGTATCATGCAGATAATCTGCAATGCTTTGCACACCAGACTCATCCAAACTTTTGCGCTCTTCAGCCAACACTTCTGAGAATCCAATTAAGCCATGAAAAGGCGCCCTTAAATCATGTGCAATAATTTGGAAAAATTTGGTTTTACTGACATTCATGGCCACCTGTTGTTCATACAACTCTTTGAGCTCCGCATTTTCCATGCGCAAATGCAGCAAATTGAGAAAACCAGAGGCCAGTTCATAGACATTTTCTACAGCATCTTGCGTAAAAGCCTCCAACTGCTCATCAAAGAAAATCACTTGCCCTACAGATTTATCCGATACCTTTAAATCCAATGCGATGATCCGCTGATGTTTAAACCCTAAAGCACTCACCTGCTGAGAAAGATGATGATAATGGCAATGCAGGCTATCAATCGCAATCTCCCCTTCAAAATGAGTAGCAAAATTGGCTTCAGCGGGTAACTGAAAAGCATTGAATGCGTGTTTGCCCGCATACCAACTATAAGGTTCATTGCTAAACGTTAGAATTGCGGCATGTGCACCTAAAATTTTTCGCGCAAATTTGAGAAAGCTCTTAATTTTATTGTCATTACTGTTCACGCCCAACAATAAAGATAAGTGACAAGCACTTAACTGTTCTGTATCAGACCCGATATCTAGCAATTGAATACCCATTTCTGCCTCATCTTTTGTGATTTTCGGCACAAACCTATTATTTACTTGTATTTATTAGCAAATTTTCAACATTAAAACAATATAAAAATACAACAATACAAGCGTGGCATTTAACAAAAAAATTAATTATTTCAGAATTTTATCTTGTGACTACTTTCTCTTTTTGAAAACTCGTTATTTATCAGAAGGATTAAAACAAAATTGTGAGTCCATCATATGAGGACATAATTAAGCAAACCCGCACCAAACATTCAATTGCTTTAAGCCATCTGTAATGTTTTATGGCGATTTGATTCAAATCTTAAATTTCAGGCAATAAAAAACCCAAGACTGAATATGCTTGGGTTTTTTAATATCTTGGTCCCGAGGGTCGGACTCGAACCGACACGTCATCTCTGACAGCGGATTTTGAGTCCGCCGCGTCTACCAATTTCACCACCTCGGGAAGGTGTTGATGCGTATATTAAACTTTTTGAAAAACTTGTCAACGCAAGTTGATAGTGATTGGCTATTTTTAAGTCACATTTGTTTTTTTAGCTTTATATTTGTGCAATTTCAGCGTTTTTCAACAAAAACGCATATACTAAGCGCAATTTTGACCTCCCTTATTTTGACGCTGCTTTCCCATCATGCAACTTTCTGATTTTAATTTCGACCTCCCCGATGAACTCATTGCCCGTTATCCTTTAGACACGCGTAGTGCTTCTCGACTGTTACACCTCGATGCTCAAGGTCAGCATCATGACTTTCAATTCACCGACATTTTAGATTTGCTCGATGCAGGTGATTTACTGGTCTTAAATGACACCAAAGTGATGAAAGCACGCCTCAAAGGCAAACGTGCCAGCGGTGGAGCTGTCGAGGTTCTGGTAGAACGCATGCAAGATGCATTTATTGCACACTGCCACATCAAAGCTAGTAACACACCCAAAGCAGGCGCTGAGCTCTTTATTGGCCCAGATGCCGTTAAAGTCACGGTACTAGGTCGTCATGAAAATTTATTTATTGTGGAGTTTTCCCAGCCAATTTTAACGGTGCTGGATTTATACGGACAACTTCCGATCCCTCCCTACTTCAACCGTGAAGCTGAAGCCATTGATACCGAGCGTTATCAAACAGTATTTAATGATCCAACCAAGTTAGCCAGTGTCGCTGCACCTACCGCAAGCTTACACTTCGACCAAAAGCTGTTGGATCAACTTGAAGCCAAAGGTATTCAGAAAACTTTTGTCACTTTACACGTGGGTGCTGGTACCTTTCTGCCTGTACGTACCGATGACATTGCCAATCACATTATGCATAGTGAATGGTGTGATGTTCCTGAGCATTCAGTGGAGCTGATTCGTCAAACCAAAGCGCGTGGTAATAAAGTCATTTCTGTCGGAACAACAGCGACACGTGCGGTTGAAAGTGCAGCGCAGGCACATGATGGTGAACTCAAAGCTTGGACTGGAGATACCCAAATTTTTATCTACCCAGGTTATGAGTTCAAAGTGGTGGATCGTCTTATCACCAACTTCCATCTGCCTGAATCGACCCTCTTGATGTTGGTTTCAGCGCTGTCAAATCGTGATAATATTTTGGCAGCTTATCAACATGCGGTAGCCAACCAGTATCGCTTCTTTAGTTATGGCGATGCCATGTTAGTTGACCAACTTCAACCCAAATAAGAACCTCACATGCCTATCGATACAATCAAACATTCCATTCATATTCGACGTAAAAAGAATAAAATTGTGTTTGATAATATCGACAGGCTTTGGGACATCGGCCGAGGGGCAGATTCCGTACAAGATATTCTTGACCGACTGCACCCTTGGAACGCCCCGATTACTTTGAAATTTGAAAATGTGCTGCCTATTCTACTTGGAATAGTCGGCATTTTTTTTATTGTGCCAGTGTTCTTTGCCGGAGAGCACATTTGGACCTTATTCAGCTTTTTATTCGGCTTAGGCTGTCTGCTTTGGGCCTATTTAAGTTATGAGCAAGATGATCCGCTTGAAGAGATCACCGACTATCTCGAAAAACAAATTATTCATAAAAAATACCAGCTCAACGAGTTTACCCCTCCACAGCATATTGGCGTGGTCCTACAACCTACATTTTTTATTGCCCATTTAAAGCAGCTGTTTCCAATTTTTAACCAAGGCACCATCAGCAACGATATTCCTTACTACGCCAGTACCACTTGGCAGGATGAAGCAGGACAACAACATCAGGTTTTGCTGTTTCAATATCATTTTGTTGATGAAATTCGCGTACGTGATAAAGATGGCAATGAGTTAAAAGTGAAAGAAGTGCATAAAGACTTATGGGGATGTTTTGTCTTTGAAGTACCCACGCAAGGACTCGCGATTACCGCATACAATAAAAAATTCTATTATCCTTATAGTTTTCCATGGCATAGCAGTGATATTCAGATTAACCAAAAGCTCAAGTTTTTTGGTACTGACCAGCTGCAGATGGCCAAACTACTCTCCCCTGCATTTGTGCTGCGTACTGCCGATTTTTTCCGTTCTCGTGAAGGCGATTTACTTTTTCATCCTGAAAAAAATATCTTGTGCTATATCAGCCCACAAAACCTGTTTGAAATATCCAGAAAAGCAAAAAAAATCAATGACATTTCGACATTGCGTGGACACTTACGCACTTTTAAATTACCTTATCTAGATCGCTTAGAATCTGATCTAACGCAATTTTTAAAATAATGACATTTTGCCGTTTGAGGACTGTATGGGGCTATTGATTTTCTTCTTGATTATTATTGCAATCGTGTTTGGCATAATCGTCATTCGCAATAATATTGTCAGACACCACAATGCAACCATTCGCGCATGGTCGGATGTAGCAACCTATGAGCGCCAGAAAATAAAAATTCTAGATGGTTTAGAGCCTCTGGTCGAACAATACTCCAGCTTTGAAAAAGGCACCTTGGAAAAAGTTACTGAGCTCCGCCAAAACATTCTCAACCTGAACTTAAATAATACTGATGTCAACCAATTACAGCGCATTGAAGCATTAAACCAAGAGCTAATGCGTAGCCTCAATGTCGTGGTCGAAAACTACCCTGAACTCAAAGCCAATGATATTTATCTAAAAATGATGAATGAAATTGAAGAGCAAAACGAAAATGTCGGGGCTGCGATCAGCATCTTTAACCGCAATGTCGAACTGTTTAACAACCACATTCAAATTTTTCCGAACAACATTGTAAACACCATGACCGTCGGTAAAAAAGCTGTGCGTCCATTCCGTGACGCTGCTGCGCTACAAAATTTTGATTACCGCCCCAATTTCAACTAAAAAGATCGCTTTAACACAAATAACAAATCCAAGGCACTCAAAATGAGTGCCTTTTTAACTTCTACGTTCACAACCTCTTATACGCCATCAACTCTTTTCATCCTAATCACGACTCACTCGCCACCCTGACATAAATTCAAACCGGAACAGCCCTTATAGCACACCACCCTGCTCCGAAATGCTTTGCGTTAAAAGTGTTACAACACTGGTGTTTATTTGCATAATCAAGGAAAATAGCCTCCTTTTAGCGGCGAACTGTTTTTTCGCTCTTGCACTGCAAGCAGAGCAGTGCTTTGCTCTTGTTCAGGATATTTTATGAAGTTTGAAAAATTAGGTCAGTCGGGTCGCGCCCGTCGTGGTCGTTTAACTTTAGAGCATGGTGTGGTTGAAACCCCTGTGTTCATGCCTGTCGGTACTTATGGTACGGTGAAAGGCATGCTCCCGCGTGATATTGAAGACATCAAAGCGCAAATTATTTTAGGTAACACCTTCCATCTTTACCTACGCCCTGGCCTTGAAGTGATTAAAGAGCACGGCGGTCTGCATAAATTCATGAAGTGGGATAAGCCCATTCTAACCGATTCAGGCGGCTTCCAAGTCTTCAGTTTGGGCGCGATGCGTAAAATTAAAGAAGATGGCGTAACGTTCCGCTCTCCAATTGATGGCTCTAAAGTATTTTTGTCTCCTGAAATCTCAATGGACATCCAACATACATTGAACTCAGACATCGTGATGATTTTTGACGAATGTACGCCTTATCCTGCAACGCATGAAGAAGCGCAAAAGTCGCTACAATTGTCATTGCGTTGGGCAAAGCGTTGTAAGACTCAGCACCATGATGTGCTTGAAAATAAAAATGCGCTATTCGGCATTATTCAAGGCGGTATGTATGAAGACTTACGTGATGAGTCTTTAAAAGGCTTGCTTGAAGTTGGTTTTGACGGTTATGCCATTGGTGGTCTGTCCGTCGGTGAACCGAAAGAAGAAATGATCAAAGTGCTGGATTACCTTCCAGAAAAAATGCCGGCAGACAAACCGCGCTACCTGATGGGCGTGGGTAAACCTGAAGACATCGTGGAAGGCATCCGCCGTGGCGTCGATATGTTTGACTGTGTCATGCCTACACGTAATGCCCGAAATGGACATTATTTTGTGACCGACGGTTTAGTGCGTATCCGTAACAGTAAATACCGTCATGATCAAAGTCCGCTTGATCCACACTGTGACTGTTATACCTGTACCAACTTTACTCGCGCGTACTTATTCCATTTGGAAAAATGTGGCGAGATGCTGGGTTCAATGCTAGGTACTATTCACAACTTACGTTACTACCAACGTTTCACTCAAGACATTCGTGATGCATTGGATAATGATCGCTTTGATGCCTTTGTTGAAGATTTTTATGCACGTCGTGGTTTAGAAGTTCCACCTTGCCCCCAAGATTAATTGTTGTGAGCATTTGCGCTTGGTAAAAAGACAAGGTAAATTGCAGAACAAGTCTATTTATGATCAATTCGTTGGTCACCGTTTTTTTAGTTTAGGAATTTGAAATGAGCCTTTTTATTTCTACAGCTCACGCAGCGGGTGAAGCTGCACAACAACCAAGTATGGTCGCAAACTTATTGATGATTGCTGTTTTTATTGCAATCTTCTATTTCTTAATTTGGCGCCCTCAAGCAAAACGTGCCAAAGAGCACCGCTCTTTGGTTGAAAGTCTTGGCGTAGGCAGTGAAGTGGTATTTGCTGGTGGCTTAATGGGTAAAATCACTAAACTCGAAGGTGACTTTGCAGTGGTTGAACTGAGCCGCGGTGTAGACGTAAAAATTCAACGCGCAAGTGTGATTTCAGTTCTTCCTGAAGGCACATTAAATAACCTTTAATCAAAAAAATTAGTCGTGCATCCGCACGACTTTTTTCATTTTAAGAAGAAAACAAATGCGTTACCCAGCATGGAAATATCTACTGATTCTCGTGGTTTTGGTGATCAGTACATTATATGCCCTGCCTAGTTTGTATCCGGATGAGCCTGCGGTTCAAATTTCTGGTGCCAAAGCTGGTACCCAAATTGACCAAAGCATCGTACAAAAAGCAGAGCAGATTTTAAAATCTGAAAGTATCTCAAGCCATGACAACAGTTTTAGCAATAATGCTGCACTGTTACGTCTTGACTCTAGCGAAGCACAATTAAAAGCCAAAGAAGCGTTACGTCGTGGCCTTGGTGATGACTATGTTGTCGCGTTGAACTTGGCGCCAACCACGCCAGAGTGGCTACAAAAAATTGGTGCAAAACCAATGAAGCTCGGTCTGGACTTACGTGGTGGTGTTCACTTCTTATTAGAAGTGGATATGGATAAAGCGATTGCTCAGCGCATGGAAACCTCTGCGACAGATTTACGTCGTCAGTTCCGTGACAACAAAATTAAATTTAACAGCCTTGCATTAAACAACAACACCATTACCGTTCAGTTCGCCAACAATGATGATCGTACTGCGGCTCAAGACTACTTACGTAGCAATGGTAATGAGTTTAATCAGCAAGCGGTCGCAACTGCGACAGGTTCAACCTTACGCTTAACCTATACCGATGTTCGCCGCCAAGAAATTCAATCTTATGCCGTGAACCAAAACTTAACCACTTTACGTAACCGTATTAACGAGTTAGGTGTGGCAGAAGCCTTGGTACAAACACAGGGTAGTAACCGTATCGTGGTTGAGCTTCCAGGTGTTCAAGACACTGCTGAAGCAAAACGTGTCTTGGGTCGTACAGCAAACCTAGAGTTCCGTTTGGTCTCTGACCAAAATGACCAAGTGATTGACCCTTATACGGGCAAGAGCAATGGTCAACCGCTTCCACCAGGAACCGAGCTTTTTGCATATCAGTCTTTAGACAGCGGACGTGAATTACTTTTAAACCGTAACCGTATTTTAACGGGTGAACGTGTTCAAAACGCATCAAGTGGCTTTAGCCAAGACACTGGCGGTGCTGAGGTAAACATTACCTTAGACACAGCAGGTGGCAAACTGATGGCCGATGCAACCCGGAATGCGGTGGGTAAGCGTATGGCTGTGTTGTTCATTGAAAATAAACAACGTATTAGCTATATCACCGATCCTGCGACTGGTGCACAAACCGAAGTCCGTACACCTTATGCAGAGTCTGTCGTGATTAACGCTGCAACTATTCAAGCAGTCCTCGGCTCTCAATTCCGTATTACGGGTCTAGATTCACCTCAAGAAGCGTCTGAACTTGCACTAATGCTACGTGCTGGTGCACTTGCTGCGCCAATGTACTTTGTTGAAGAACGTGTAGTGGGTCCAAGCCTCGGTCAAGAAAACATTGATAAAGGTGTGCTATCAACTCAAATCGGTTTCTTACTGGTCGCAATCTGGATGGTAGTCTTCTTCCGTCTCTTTGGTTTAATTGCTAACTTTGCCTTGGTCTTCAACTTAGCCATGATTCTAACGGTCATGTCTTGGATTGGTGCTTCCCTTACCCTGCCGGGTATTGCGGGTATCGTGATTACCATTGGTATGGCGGTCGATGCCAACGTCTTGATCTGTGAGCGAATACGTGAAGAAATGAAGTGGGGAGCATCACCCAAACAAGCCATTGTGGCGGGTTATGACCGTGCTTATAACACCATTTTCGACTCAAACTTAACCACATTCTTGGTTGCGTTTATCCTATTTGCTATCGGTACAGGCCCAATTAAAGGCTTCGCTGTGACCTTAATGATCGGTATTATCTGCTCTATGTTTACTGCTATTACAGTAACACGTGCGATTGTACAGCTCATTTATGGCAAAAAACGTAACTTGAAAAAGTTGAGCATATAAGGAGATCGATGATGACTGATGTGACTCAACAAGATTCAAAAAAATACGGCCGTCCAGATGATGAGCGTGTGATTGATTTTATGAAGATTGCGCTGCCTGCAGCCATTCTTTCTATTGTCTTAACCATCGGCAGCCTATTCTTTATTTTCACCAAGGGTCTTAACTTAGGTTTGGACTTTACTGGTGGTATTTCTGCCGAACTAAACTATAGCAAACCCGTGAAATCAGCCGATGTCTCTGCTGCACTGACCAAAGCAGGTTTTCATGACCCTGTGGTACAAACTATTGGTTCAGATCGTGATTTGATTGTACGTATGCCTGTACAAGAAGACACAGCGGCAGAAGACTTAACCAAAACCATTACCCAAGCTGTACAGCTACCGGGTAACTCAGCCTCAGTTAACAAAGTTGATGTGGTGGGTGGACAAGTCGGCAATGAACTCTACATTCGCTCAGCGGGTGCTGTGGCTTTAGCATTACTGCTGATGTTGGTCTACGTAACAATTCGCTTTGAGTTCAAACTGGCAATGGGTGCGGTACTGTCGTTGTTCCATGACGTGGTGGTCACCATCGGTATTTTTGCCATGATGCAGTGGCCATTTGACTTAACTGTATTGGCTGCAATTCTGGCTCTGATTGGTTTCTCACTGAATGACAACATTGTTGTTTCGGATCGTATTCGTGAAAACTTCCGTAAGATTCGTGGCGCTTCACCTTTAGAGATCGTTAACATCGCTTTAACTGAGACCCTACGTCGTACCATTCACACCTCAATGACTTTATTGTTGGTGGTGATCTCGATGATGATCCTCGGTGGTGATGGCCTTAAATGGTTCTCTGTTGCAATGTTTGTGGGCGTTTTTGTGGGTACCTACTCCTCAATCTACATCGGTACAGCTTTTGCTTTATGGCGTGGCTTAAACCGTCAAGACTTCATTGTTCAAGTGAAGCCTGAGTTTGAAGAAGAAAATGAAATTCCATAAATGCACACCATAGTGTGAAAAAAGAAAGCCTCTCAATTGAGAGGCTTTTTTATGTCGCTCTGAAGATGTTGTACCAGCTCTATCTGAGGCAACGCATAGCCACGGCAGGACTGCTCTGCCCGCCAAGCCACGGTCAACATCACATCTCCTAACTCAAAATTTTGATAGGCAAAACTCCCAATCAGCGGATGACTACACATGCCACCATTATGCGTTGGATGTGCTTGGGTGTTCAGTTCATTTAAGTTTAAACGAATGCCTAAACCTGATGCTTTAAGCACCGCTTCTTTGGTTGTCCAGACCTTAAACCAGTATGCTTTGTCCTGATCATACTGTTGCCACACGCGAAGTTCCTCTACGTGAAAAGCATGTTTAGCCAAAGCCTCAAAGCGAACTTTTCGGTTTAACTCCTCCACGTCCACGCCTAGATCCTGCATCCGCTCACTCGTAGCTAAAGCATAGTAATTTTGGCTGTGGCTATGATTGAAATGAAAAGAAGGCTGATCAACCCAATAGGGTTTACCTATCTCACTCAGTGCAATGGAGTGATCATCTACAACCATCTGCCGTTGTTTGGATAAGCATTGATTGCGATATTGATAAATGGCTTGTTTTCGCTGTGCAATTTGCTCGACACGTGACAGGCTGTGATCCACCTGCACAATGTCACCAATCTTTTTCAGCTCAACACGTATTGTCCTTGCCACTTTTCGTTCCTATCATGGTTTCATGCATCTTGACATCCTCCGCGACCTAAAGGACGGGGATTCCTACTGCTAGACGCTCATGTCCGAGCGCAAGAATATTCAGTGCGGAATTTATATCCCTATCATGGAATGTACCGCATTCCATGCACTGCCATTCTCTTATTCCAAGTCCCGTTCTACCTTTCGGACTACTACAGCGTGAGCCACAGCTCGAACAAGTTTGGGTGGTATAGGCTTCATTGACTTCTTTATACCATACACTTGCGTTCTCGCATTTATACTTGAGCATGGTTCTAAGTGTTGTCCAACTTGCATCTAATACAGACTTCGCTAGTTTAGTCCGTGCTAATGCCTTTGCATTCACATTACCAACGAAGATGGCTGCATGTTTATTCACCAATTTATGACTGAATTGATGTAGCGTATTTTGACGTATGTTTCTAATCTTGGCATGAATCGCTTTAACACGCTTTTTATTTCTAGCACGTTGAGCAATGCCAAGTTTTTGTTCGTATTGCCGATAGATTTGAGGGGCTTTGAGCTTTACGCCATCTGAACAGGTTGCAAGGTCTTTTAAGCCCAAATCTATACCGATTGAGGTATTACCCTTTGATTTAACTTGTTTTGTCTTATCAACAACTAAACAAACATACCAACGTCCACGACTGTCTTCTACAAATGAGCCTGTTTTGACGTTGTATTTTGATAGTCCATAGCTATCCCATAGCTTGAATTGATGCTTGCCATACTGCACGTAGCCATCAGCATATTTGATTGCAACCTTTTTGAACGGTATCCAACCCAAAGAACGTCTTGCAGACTTCTTATTACTCACCCGCCATTTTAGCTTTGCTTTTTTAAACTGCTTTCTTCGAGTAACCAATTCTTCTGTTATCGCTTGAACAGTTTGACTATGCAGATTGCATTCTTTAGATGTGCCTTTCGTGTATTTAGCAATATCGTAAGCTGAAAGAAATTCACCTTTTCTTTTTAGATGTTTAAATCCTAAATCATTCACATAATTCCAAACAAAATTTACTTCCAATGCGAGTTGGTCTAGTACCTTGTAATGTTTGTCTTTTATGCGTAATTTAAGTGTTTTCATGATTAAAATATATTTGGTCTATGAGCAATAGTCAAGAGATTAGAACAGGTCGCCACTGTGTTTTTAATATGCATGTACATTTAGTCTTTGTGGCTAAATACCGTAGAGATGTTTTTACCAAAGCAATGCTTGAAACAATGCGTGAAGTGTTTGAGCGTATCTGCTTAGACTTTGAAGCCGAGTTGGTAGAGTTTGATGGTGAACACGATCATGTTCATTTGCTTGTGAATTATCCACCTAAAATAGCAATTTCTAGCTTAGTGAATAGTTTAAAGGGTGCTTCAAGTCGCATTGTAAGAACCAAACACCCTGAAATTAAAAACAAGCTATGGGGCAGTGCTTTGTGGTCGCCTAGTTACTTCGCTGCTTCATGTGGCGGTGCGCCAATTGGAATTGTTAAACAATATATTCAACAACAGCAAACACCGCATTAATGGCTTACGCCACTCGCTTATATCCTCGGGCTAAACCCATAGGTATCTACACAATTTCCGAGCTTTGCGTTAAATTGAAGAGCATGCTCTTCAATTTAACATCTCTGGTCTGGATCAGCGTCTTGTCAAACGTTATAACAGCCTTGTAAAACTCTATATGAATCCTCTTGCTTCACTTGCTCCCGCAATCAAAGACCTGGCCTCTACCCAAAAGTCGAGTTTCTCAACTACACAGGCTGTTTGGCGATTCCTGAATAATAATAAAATCTCTTTTAGTCAATTAAACCAGCCGATTAAGCTTCTTGCATGCGAACAGATCAAGACATCACCGCATCAGTATGCATTAATCGTTCATGACTGGTCTCAACTGCAGTATGTGAAGCACAGTCATAAGGTTCAGCGTCTTCAAAGAACAGAGGCGAATTCAGGCTATGAATTGCAAAGCAGTTTACTTGTCGATGCGTCATCAGGGCTCCCAATTGCGCCATTAGCTCAGACGCTAACAGATGCATCCGGCTGTTATTCCACATTCAGTGAACAATACAGCGAGCGCAAGTCCCATTTGGACTCACTCGCAGAACAAATCAAAACGATTGAACAGTATCCGATTGAGAAAACAAAAGTCCATATCATTGACCGTGAAGGAGACTCGATTGCCCACTTGAGGGAAATCAGCAGCCATGGTTTCAAATGGTTGATTCGGGCCAAAGAAAGCCATCGGATTGAGCATCAAGGGGAAACCTACAAAGTTGCAGAAGTCGCAGAAAAAGTAGTAACTCAGCAAGTTAAGCCGATTGCTTATAAAGGAAACAGGCATATGCTGCATGTTGGAGAAACCGATATTCGGATAACGCGTGCAGCAAAACCGAAGAGAAAAGATGATTTAGGCCAACGGGTTGCTCCCCAGCCAGGCAAGGCAGTTACAGCCAGATTAATTGTTGCTGTGGTGAAAGATGCTCAAGGTAAAACAGTCGCGAGATGGTCGCTGATCAGCAATGTTTCTTCAGAGATTGATGCGGTAGAATTAACCACCTGGTATTACTGGCGCTGGACAATTGAGTGCTATTTCAAGCTTCTGAAGCAGGCAGGCCATAACGTTGAATCATGGCTTCAGACCACACCTGCAGCGATTTTAAGACGGCTCCTGATCAGCAGTATGGCGTGTGTACTGACTTGGCGAATACAGCGTTCTGAAGATGAACAAAATCAGAAAATTCGTATATTTCTGGCCCGTCTTTCAGGCCGACAGCAGAAGAGAGGTAAGTTGGAAAGTGCACCTGCAATATTGGCAGGACTTTCGATTTTACTGAACACTCTTCAACTGCTCTCAGAATATTCAATAGATGAACTGAATGAAATCGCAACAATTGCATTAGGTACATCAAGATGTGTAGATACCTATGGGCTAAACCCCGAGGTTTTACGCTCCAATGGATAAAATAAAAAAGCCCAAAGATCACTTTGGGCTTTTCAGCATCAAAAACTTAATGCCTGATTAGCGTTTGAATTTCTTCTCAGCTTTCTTAAATTTCTGAACATAACGACGCTTACGCGCTGCTGTACGTTCATCCACCTGTGACTTACGTCCTTCAAATGGGTTTTCAGAGGTTTTAAACTCAATACGCACTGGCGTACCTTCAAGTTTGTACACTTTACGAAATACGTTTTCTAAATAACGACGATAATCCGCAGGGGTTTTATCAACTTTGTTACCATGCACCACAATCGTAGGTGGATTTTGTCCGCCCATATGGGCATAACGCATTTTAATACGGCGACCACCGACCATTGGTGGTTGGTGCGCATCCGTAGCATCACTTAAAATTTGTGTGATTTTTGCAGGAGAAACTTTCAAATGTGACGAATCATAAGCACGGTGAATCGATGGATATAGATCCCCCACACCCGTACCATGCAATGCAGAAATCAAATGCACTTTCGCCCAAGGAATAAAGTCAAAGCGACGATCGACATCCAACTTACATTGTTTACGATCATACTCAGACATGTTGTCCCATTTGTTAATTGCAATCACCATCGCACGGCCCGCTTCAAGCGCGTAACCAATCAAATGTAAATCTTGCTCAACCACACCTTCACGTGCATCAAGTACAACCACAATGACATGGGCATCTTTAATGGCCTGTAGCGTTTTCACAATTGAGAACTTCTCAATCATTTCATCGACTTTACCTTTACGACGCACACCTGCAGTATCGATTAAGGTGTACTGACGGCCATCACGTTCATACGGGATATAGATCGAGTCGCGGGTTGTACCCGGTTGGTCAAATGCAACTACACGCTCTTCACCCAATAAACGGTTCACTAGCGTCGATTTACCGACGTTTGGACGACCAATAATCGCTAAACGTAAGCCTGTGTTCTTATCGTGCTCATCTGCATCTTCATCTTCAGGCACACTTGAAAGCACATCTTCAAGCATTTGCTGTACACCGCGACCATGGCTCGCAGCCACTTGCATAGGTTCGCCCATACCCAACTTGTAAAATTCAACAAGTGCAGCTTCGGCATGTACACCATCAACTTTATTCGCCACAAGGTAAACTTTCTTACCGAGTGTACGTAGCTCACGCGCAATTTGCTCATCCGATGCGAGCAGGCCTGCGCGTGCATCAACTACGAATACAATAATATCGGCTTCATTGATGGCAGTTTTAGACTGTTCTGCCATGTAAGAGTCGATACCACCTTCATTTTCGCCAATACCACCAGTATCAACCACAATGAAAGACTTATTTTGAAATACAGCATCACCATATTTACGGTCACGAGTCAGACCGGCAAAGTCAGCAACAAGCGCGTCTCGGCTTTTGGTGATCTGGTTAAATAGCGTTGATTTTCCGACGTTCGGACGACCAATGAGCGCAATTACGGGTTTCATAGATTAACCTTTATTCAAGATCAGCCAGTGAGACTGGTCTGAACATCAGAAACTGGAAGAAAATTAGGTGAAAAACCTGAATAAAAACTCGGGGTTTTGACTAAGCAAACACCCCGAGGAATTTAAAAAAATACGAATTTCGACTAGTTTAACATAAGTCGAACAGAATTAACGATTCTGCCAAATGCTTAATGCACCCTTTCGTGTTGCAACATAGAGTTGATCATCAATCACACGTAAAGTACGCACTTCACCAGACGTCTTCGCACGACCGATCAATTCACCTGTCGCAGGGTTCAGCATGTGCAATACGCCATCTAGATCACCGACGATTAGGTCTTGGCCTAACATCACAGGATTACTCAATTGGCGGTTCAGCAGGCTGTCATTTTCCCAAAGCTTTTGACCCGTGCTAATTTCATAAGCCACTAACTTGCCGTCAGTTTGCGCCACAAATACACCATTACCCACCACTTCAGGGCGCTGCGTACTGCTTGAGTCTTCACTCCACACTACTTGCTGTGAAGCCAAATCTGTCATGGTCACTTGACCTTGATAGCTGGTCGTAATCAAGTACTGACCTGCTACTACAGGATCACCATCGACATCATTCAAACGTTGAATGTCCGAACGACCATCCGACACAGCTACACGGCGCTGCATACGTGGCACACCTGTAAGCACATCTAAAGCATAAACATAGGCATTAGCTGAAGAAATCAGCACTGTGCGCGCATCAACAGGAACAGGCGCTGCATTACCACGTAAGCTAAGTTGTACATTTGGTAAGTTATAAGTCCACACTTGCTGACCTGTTGCCAAATCATGCGCAAAAACAGTGCCATCATTACTTACAGAAATTACACGACTAGCTTGAATCAACGATGGCGCAAGAAGTGCACCTGTTAATTGTGCTGTCCATTTTTGCTCGCCAGTTGCCTGATCTAAAGCAAACAATTGACCTTTGGCGTTACCTACAATGACATGACCATCGGCAGCTTCAACGCCTGAACTCAAACCGGCTTTAGATACTTCTTTCTGCCATAGTTTTTGTTTGCCTTGATATGCCGTCACTAGACCTTTAGGGTCAAGTGCAAAAACTACACCGTTGTCGGCATCAAGGCGTAAACGTAAAGGATCAGCAGTCGAAGTTGAAGACACACTTTGAGAAAATACAGGAGTCAGGGTTTTCGCCTGCGTCAGTTTTGGAAGTGGATTCGGCTTAACTTCTTCTACTTTTCCGCTACTTGCACAACCCGCAAGTGCTAAAGTTAATACGGTTAATGCGCACGAAATTTTGTATTTTCTATTCATTCAGTTTCTTCCGCTGCTGTTTCTATAAGTGGACGTTCGATTTCAGGATCATCAACTAAAATACCAACACTTTCGAGTTTAATTTGTAAAATTTGGCGTTCTTGTTTACGTTCAACCAACTGATCCCATGCACTTTGGTAGGCTTTCTTCGCATTTTCGATGTCGTTTTTAGCCACATAGACATCGCCTAAAGCTTCATCGGCTGTCGCTTTAAAAGCAGGATCTTTTACCAATGCAAGGTTTTTAATCGCATCATCAAACTTCTTTTGCGCCAATTGTGCATACGCTAAACGCAATTTCACAATTTGCACTAAGCCGTCGTCATCCACTTTCGAGTTTTCAACTTTCTTCAACGCTTTTTCAGCACTAGCATAATCCGCCTTGTCATAGGCCAATTTTGCCATCAACAATTGCGTTTGAATGGCCTGCGCCGAATCTGGTGCCTCTTTCACAATTTTGTCCGCAGTTGCAGACAAGGCTGTAAATGCATCACCTTGCGTTGCACGTGCTTCATCCATCAATTGCTGAACTTTAGCCGTGTTCATTTGGTTCTCGGCTAAAGCCTTCTTCTGCCAGTATTGCCATCCAAAAAAGGCAATCAGCGCAATTAAAATCCCACTAATAATGGCTGAACCATATTTCTTAGTGAAAGACTTTAAACTATCAAGTTGCTCATCATCACTTAATGCGCTCATGTGACTACCCTTTCCTTATATTTTGGCTTATTTTGAAGAAAATTTTTCAATCATAAATGGCACGATGTCATCCACCGCAACCAAAGTTTGTTCAGCTGTTGCCAACTCTTTTACGGCAAACTGTGCAGCTTCCACCTCGCGCTCACCCAAAATGAGGGCAAACAATGCGCCAGACTGATCCGCTTTTTTCATTTGCGACTTCATTGAACCATGTGATCCAACTTTCAAACGAAGCGTGCTTGATGCAGCATCTAACTGGTTACGAATTTGTTCTGCAAGCACCAAAGCTTTGCCTTGAGAAGCGGGATCTGCCAACAAAAACATTTCGCAGTCACGTACAGGTGTAGCGTCTTCGACTTGCTCAAGCAACAACAACAGACGTTCCATGCCCATCGCAAAGCCAACTGCAGGTACAGACTGATCGGCCTTGCCTTTAAGCTGACCCACTAAGCCATCATAACGACCGCCCGCACAGACTGTGCCTTGTGAACCCAAATGCGTGGTGGTCCATTCAAATACAGTTTTATTGTAATAATCTAAGCCACGCACCAGTTTTTGGTTAATCACGAAGCTCACACCTGCATCGGTTAAATACTGCTGCAAAGTGGCAAAGTGCTGTAGTGTCTCTTCCCCCATAAAGTCATGCAACTTCGGTGCATTTTCTAAAATGGCTTGAGTTTTGGCATCTTTAGAGTCAAGGATACGTAGTGGGTTGGTGGTTAAACGACGCTGTGAATCTTCATCCAAATCATTTTTATGTGATTCTAAGAACTCCACCAATGCCGCACGATAAGCTGCACGCTCATCAGACTCACCCAAAGTATTCAACTCAAGTTGAACTTTATCTGCCACACCCATGCGTTTCCACAGACGTGCCGTCATCAAAATCAGCTCAGCATCCATATCTGGGGTTGCCACACCAAAGGTTTCCACGCCGAACTGGTGGAACTGACGGTAACGACCCTTTTGCGGCTTTTCATAACGGAACATCGGCCCGATATACCAAACACGAGGCGTTGCACCGCGAAGCAAGTTATGCTCCAGCATGGCACGTACACAGCCTGCTGTTCCTTCAGGACGCAAAGTCAAAGACTCAGGCGGATTACCTTTGTCCAAGAAGGTGTACATTTCTTTTTCAACGATATCCGTTGCATCACCAATCGAACGTTTGAACAAATTGGTTTGTTCAACAATAGGCAAACGAATTTGCTGGTAGCCATACGCATCCATCAATGATGCGAGATGCTGTTCAAGACGTCTCCACGCTGGTGTTTGCGTAGGAAGAATGTCATTAAAACCTTTGATTGCGACAATTGAACTCATGATGAACTACGGATGATCTCTTTAGATTTAGCTTCTTCAAGCTCTGAAACACGCTGACGAACCATCGTTTCGATTTCGTCAACCAACTGATTTGTGTCAATTAAATGGCTCTTTTCACCATTACGATACACCAGTGAACGTGGACTTGCACCAACTACACCAATATCGGCTTCTTTGGCTTCACCTGGACCATTCACTTTACACCCAATCACCGACACATCCATTGGGGTGCGAATATCTTCTAAACGCTCTTCTAAGGCTTGCATCACTGAAATCACGTTAAACTCTTGACGTGAACAGCTTGGACAAGCAATGAAGTTGATTCCATTTGAGCGAAGACTGAGTGATTTTAAAATATCAAAACCAATCTTAATCTCTTCTTCAGGTTCCGCTGCCAAGGAAATACGCATGGTGTCACCAATGCCATCCAACAACAAACCGCCCAATGCAATCGCAGATTTCACTGAACCTGTACGGTAAATCCCAGCTTCTGTTACACCCAGATGTAACGGATTATCAATTTGCTGTGAAAGTAGGCGGTAAGCATCCATGGTTAAAAACACATTGGATGCTTTTACAGAAACCTTAAACTCATGAAAGTTCAGACGATCTAAAATATCAATATGACGCATCGCCGACTCAAGCAATGCCTGACCGGTTGGCTCACCATATTTCTTTTGAATATCTTTTTCCAGTGAACCTGCATTCACCCCAATACGCATAGAAATATCGTTATGGCGCGCTGCAGCCACTACTTCACGGATTTTAGCTTCAGAGCCAATATTTCCAGGGTTAATTCGTAAACAATCCGCACCCAAGTCCGCAACACGCAGTGCAATCTTGTAGTCAAAATGAATATCTGCAACCAACGGCACCGATGAACGCTTACGAATTTCACCAAAAGCCTCTGCCGCTTCCATCGTTGGTACAGAAACGCGCATGATGTCCGCACCTACATCTGCACAGCGCTGAATTTGCGCCAGCGTTGCTTCCACATCACAAGTTTCAGTATTGGTCATACTTTGAATGCTGATGGGTGCATCGCCACCGACATAGACTGAACCTACACGAATCTTACGAGTAGGCTTGCGTTTAATTGGATTTACAATCATTGCTTTTCCTTGATCCCATTAACGTGACAAGCGGAAATCTGCTTTTCCACCGACGGTATATGGTGACAATGAAATACTTTCATTATTTAAGCTGAGTGACACAGCAGCAGCATCATCAATACGAATTTGAAAAGGTGTCTCGCCAGCAAGCTCAAGTGTAGAGGCTTGACGCCCTGTTGCCAGTACTTTCCCAGTTGAATCGACAATATGTACAGACGTAGGACGATTGAACTCAAGTTTCAACTGATCCCCTGTGGTTGCAGCAGCACCATTCATATTGATGATTTGTACATCAGATTCCATCTGCGGAGTCGCAGCCTCATCTGTACTGCCTGACCAATTCTGAATCATGCCGAACAACGCTGCCAAAATCGCAATTACAACAATCGCAATCAGTCCACGTTTCAACCATTTACGGTTACGGTCACGGTTAGAACCGGGTAATTTACCCATGATTTTAATCGGTGAATTATTCAATGCATGATTTGGCAATAGCCCCGTATCATTGGCATAAATGTCATCAAAACGCTGAATAATCGTAGTAGCATCCACTTTTAGGAACTTCGCATAAGTACGATAGTAACCTTTAATGAAGGTTGCTTCTGGAAGCGCTGTATATTCGTCCTGCTCAAGTGCAGTTAAAGTCTTGAGTGGAATATTCAACTCTTTGGCAACGTCGCTTAATTCACGTTTTTGTGTAATACGAATTTGACGAAGATAATCACCCGGACGTTGGATATTTCCTAAAGCATTGCTAGAACCATTCGATTGTGGTGAATTAGGATTTACTTCCATACGGCCTCAGTAGTGTACTGTAATTGCAAATAACGTTTGTATTCTTGACTGTCTGGATACAATGCACGTAACTGGTTGACCAGTACTTGCGAACCCATCGTGTCATGATTTGCTCGCGCAATTCGGATCCCAATCCAAAGCGCACGCGCATCTAAGTTTTTCTCGCCAACTGCTCGCACAAACTGTTCATAGTACTGCGTAGCTTCAGCATTTTGCTGACGTAAATATGAAATTTCCGCCATTTCGATCATGGCAAGATAGGCACCTGAGTTTACCTGTAGGGCTTGTTTAAAAGCTGCTTCTGCTTCCGCCACTCGACCTACTTGTAGATACGCACGACCTAAATTTTCCAATGCTCGATAACGTTGATCATACCCTAAAGTTGAACCTGCAACTTGAAGTTGATCAATCGCGTCATTATAACGCCCAATTTGATATAAATACGTACCGTAGTTGTTACGAGCCTGTGCATTTTTTGGCTCAGCCGCAATTGCATGCTTAAAATAACGCTCTGCCTTTTCCACATTTTGTGGACTGCCTTCACGCTGTAACAATACGCCCATCATCATATTTGCAGATGCATCACGAGAGTCGATGTCTAATGCCTGATCCAATGTACGTTTCGCAGCATCGTAATCATTCGACTTAATATATTCAGCCGCCAACTGCGTTCTAACTTGTACTGCTTTACTTGGATCACCTTTCGTATTCACGGTTTGGCAACCCACCAAGTACCACACTGACACTCCCAGTGTCAGCGCAAGGTAAAGTTTAGAAACGGGTTTTTTCAATTGGCATCCCCTTATATTATCCTTGTGAACGTAGAATCTCGTTTTTCTCTGCTACTTTCTTTTTCCACTGCTCAGCACGACGTGTTCGATCGGCCACTTGACCAACCAATTGTCCGCAGGCAGCATCAATATCATCACCACGCGTTTGACGAATCGTACACACAAATCCTGCATCAGACAAAGTTTTTTGGAAAGAAATAATGCGGTTGCGACTTGAACGACCATAAGGCGCGTGTGGAAATGGATTAAATGGAATTAAATTAATTTTACTTGGTAAGTTCTTCAACAGTTTAATCATCTGCTGCGCATGCTCAGGATGATCATTCACCCCATCCAACATCACATATTCAATGGTGACATGCTTACGTGCACTTTCATTACCATCTTTGGCGATATAACGTTGACATGCTGCAATCAGCTGTACCAATGGATATTTTTTATTGATTGGAACCAATTCATTCCGCAATTCATCATTTGGCGCGTGTAGGGAGATTGCCAATGCAACATCAATATCTTGTGCCAATTGATCAATTTTCGGCACTACACCTGAAGTCGATAAAGTCACACGGCGCTTAGACATGCCATAAGCAAAATCGTCTAGCATAATGCGCATTGAGCTCAATACGGCATCATAGTTGAGTAATGGCTCGCCCATCCCCATCATCACGACGTTGGTCACCGAGCGCTCACGCTCAGCTACAGGCACATCTTCCATATAAGAATAGTTTGCGACCCACAACTGGCCAATAATTTCATCTGGGTTTAAGTCGCGCTGAAAGCCTTGTTTACCGGTTGAACAGAATGAACAATCCAGTGCACAGCCTACTTGAGATGAAATACATAAAGTACGGCGCAAACCACTGCGATGCTCAGCAGGAATCAATACGGTTTCAACCAAAGAGCCTTCGCCCTCACCGACACGAAACACCCACTTACGCGTACCATCTTTAGAATAATTTTTATGCACCACTTCTGGCGCTTTAATTTCACAAAGTTTTTCAAGTTTTTCACGTAACTTGCCTGAGATATTGGTCATCTCTGCAAAATCAGTCACAAAAAACTGGTGAATCCATTTCATCACCTGTCCTGCGCGAAACTTTTTTTCTCCCATATCTTCGAAGAATTTTTCAAGCTGCGGACGTGACATGCCAAGTAAGTTCACTTTCGCAACAGAATTTTGCTGTGCAGGAGCGGATGGAGATTGTTGCTGTTCAGCCGAAACTGTAGAGACAGCGACCACTTCAGTACTCATGTGTATTACCTAAACCATGTCTAACGATGAAAGGAGAAGCTCAATAAACGAGCAGAAATTTATTCAGGGAATAAAAAAACCAGATAAGTATAATAACACTTATCTGGTTTGAATACTTCGAATTAACGAGTACGTGGAGCAATCTCAGTTTGAGCGAAGAAGTAGTTAACTTCACGATCAGCAGATGCTACAGAGTCAGAACCGTGAGCAGCATTTTCGTCGATGCTTACAGCGAAGTCAGCGCGGATAGTGCCTGGAGCAGCTTCTTTAGGGTTAGTTGCGCCAAGAATTTCGCGGTGAGCAAGAACTGCGTTTTCGCCTTCAAGAACTGAAACAACAACTGGACCAGAAGTCATGAACGCAACTAGGTCAGCAAAGAAACCACGTTCTTTGTGCTCTGCGTAGAAACCTTCAGCTTCAGTTTGAGTCAAGTGTTTCATTTTAGTTGCAACGATTTGAAGACCAGCTTTTTCAAAACGAGCAAAAATGTCACCGATGTGGTTTTTAGCAACTGCGTCTGGTTTTACGATAGATAAAGTACGTTCAATAGCCATGATTGGCTCCTTAAGTCAATGTAGACATGAAAATTTTGGCGCATTATACCGACATAATGCACAATTTTCTGCTTTTACTCTGTAAAAAGTTGCTTTTTTCGATACAAGGATTATCGCGCTTCGTCAATCCATGCCATTTGAATTGCTTCAAGCAAACCTTCAGTCGACTTGGTCGGATCATCACTAAAGTCTGGTAAGGCACACACCCAAGCATGTAAGTCTGTAAAGCGAATCCACTGCGGATCGACATCTGGATGAGCTTCATACAACTCAATAGCAATATCAATAGTGTCTGACCAACGTAAGCCCATGGTGGAGTCTCATCACAATGTAGAAGATGCTGTACTGTAGCAAACTCTGAAATTTAAGCGCTAGTTTGTTTGGGATAAAATTGGGCTTTTTTACAACACGATATTTAAAAATGGTGCACTACAAATTAAAGCGACGGCTACAACCGCACCTATAGCCGCTCCGACCAACACATCACTTGGATAATGTAGCCCTAAAATCATGCGTGACGCGGCAACCAAAACAGTAAAAGGCAACATGAGCACCAATAAAATTGGCTGTACAAAGCCTAATAACGTACTGACCATCACTGCATGTAAAGTATGACCCGAAGGAAAACTAAAGTGATCGAGAGGTCGCTCACCCATTCGAATCACTTGATGTACTTGATAGGGTCTTGGGCGAATAGTTTTGATTTTTAAGACTTTATAAATTAAAGTCCCGCACAATGAACCGAGAACCAAATACAGGATTTGCAAACTGTAGACCAATCCTTGCAACAACCAAGTTAAAGCCAACATCGTGTACCAAAAGATGCCATCTCCCAATCGACTGATCCGCTTAAAAAAATTAGCTACAGCATGCGAATGGGAGAAATGATTGAGATAGACACAGCCTTTTAAATCTAAATCTAATATTCTTATTTTTGCAGTTTTAAGATTCATACCACTTCTCCTTAACAACAATGTTGAAAGTTCAGCTGGAAAATCATTGTTATATGACGATTTAATTCATCAAAATCGCTTCTCGTTAAGCTCATATTAAAGGGTGTTTTTGACAGTTTGATGATTTAAATTAAAACCCATCAAAATTACCCAACTCATCTTTATCACTGACACTTTTAAAACAGCTATTGGTTAAGGTGCTGCCTTAATATTTGCCGCGTGATATAAGGCTTGCTCAAACTGTTTTACAGGATACTGCCAGCCCACACTTTCAATGTCCTGACGCGCTTGAGTTCCCATACATCTAAGCACCTTTTGCTCTGGCAACTGAATAATAGTTTGCATAAAGTGTGCCACTTGTCCAAAAGGACTCAACCACCCTGTTATACCTTGCTTGATATAACGCTGCGGACTGGCATAGTTATAGGCCACCACAGGTAAGCCACTGGCCATGGCTTCGAGTACCACATTACCAAAAGTCTCTATTTGACTAGCAAAAACAAAAGCATCTGCACTGGCGTAGACTTGAGCGAGTGACTGCCCTGTTAAGCTTCCCGTAAAAATAACATCTGAGCCATTTGCCATCTCAGTTAAGCGCTTGCGATCTGGCCCATCTCCCACAATCACCATTTTCAACTTGCGTGATTGCTGCTTCTTGATATTCAAATAGCTTTGAATGAGCACATCGACTTCTTTTTCTGGAGATAAACGCCCCACATATAACAGCACCGTAGTATTTGCATCTGCTTGCCAATGCTGACGCAATTGTTCTGAGCGGTGCTCTGGATGGAAGCGAGTTGTATCGACCCCTCGCCCAACCTCAACCAAAGGACAAGTCACCCCAAAGGCCTGGAGTTGATTTAACGTGGTTTCACTCGGCACACAGGTGAGTACCGTATGGTTATGAAACCAGCGAAGATAACTTTCAATCGGTTTGACCAGTAAAGCCAAATCAAAGAAGCGACTAAAGTCATGAAAAGTTGAATGAAAGCCACTCGACACTGGAATTTGATGTGCTTGAGCAGCATACAGTGCCGTCAACCCCAACGGTCCTTCCGTCACAATATGGACCACATCTGGTGCGAAGCGTTCAATCGCTTTGCTGACTTTCACATACTGTGGCATACCAAATTGCATGTCGGCATATTTAGGAATGCTCTTTGCCCAGACCAAACACTCCTGCTCTGCCTGAAAGTCGGTACATATGGTTTTTTGGATTGGGCGGATGAGCTGAATGCGATGCCCCAGTTTCTGCAAACCTTTACACAGTTGTAATAAAGAGTTCGCAACACCATTGATTTCTGGTGACCATGTTTCCGTCACGATGGTTATTTTTAACTTGGGTTTGAGGGTTTCTTCAAGGATAGAGAGTTCTTGCTGAATATTATGCTGATGTTGTTGCTTGAGATAAAACCGCTGAGGTTCTGGGAAATTGTGCTGTTTGAATAATTTTGTTGTCATTGAACCGATCATGTTATTCCAAACTTTTCTTATTTTCCTCCAAGTTTAATTAAACTATTTGACAGTTTGATGATAATAGACCTCTTTCATAAATCATTTTTTACTCAGTTCCAAATTATAGATCCCAGCAATTAGATTGAACCTCAATCCCAATCTTTTTCCTCGATTGCGATATCGCTCAGCAAGGATTTTGAAGGTTTTCAAACTGCCAAATACATGCTCAATGCCAATTCTTCTTTTGTTAATTTCTCGATTGTAAAGCTTTAACTCAGGATCTAGTTTGCAGCGTTTTTTTGCTTTTAATGGCAATAGGCTATTTCGATACACTGTGTAAATCCCTTGATAACCCTTATCTGCAAGTATAAAGGCACTTGCAGGAATCTGATTCAAATTGCGTTTGAAAAGTTCGAAATCATGTACAGCACCACGACTTGTGCATAAACTCAGAATTTGCTGAGTTTTATAATGAGCAATGGCTTGAACTTTGAAAGTATGTGCCTTCTTCTTACCACTATAGCTTTTCTTCTGTTTTTTTAGGCCTTTGTATTGGAATTTCTGTGGCATCTACGATCACCACATTCCAGTCAATACCTTCGCCTTCAGGCAAATGCTTTGGTAAATTAAATAAATTGGACTTGATGAGGCAGTCCTCTACATGGTGTACGATTCTTGAAGCAGTGGGCTCTGACACGCCATAACTTGTTGCGACATGGAATAATGTTCGGTATTCACGCCAATAGCTTAAGCATAAGAGAATCTGATCTTCTAGGCTTAATTTAGATGGTCTACCTTTGGCAGGAACATGCATTTTCAATTGCTCAACCATTAAATTAAAGGTTGACCATGAGATGCCGGTATATCGCTTAAACTGTGTTTCAGAAAGCTTCTTTGAATAGATGTATTTCATTCAAAGATTATGCCTGAATGTTTAAGATTCTTCGGTACAAATAATCAGCAATAGATAGGTCGTTTTTTGATTTATGAAAGAGATCTAATGAATGCAATAAAATAAAAAGACACCTATGATTAGTAGGTATCTTTTTACATATTAATAGTTTAAATGCCTAAAATTTAAAACATCAAATTAATATACAAGCTATCCTTATACACACCTGCTGGGGTTAAGGCAGTTGGGCGTTCCATCAATTGCACCAAGACTACAAACTTATTTTGCTCAGTTGCTGGTTGAGCAATAGGGCTATTCCAACGTGATGCACTTGCTCCTGAAATATTCATTTGAGTTCTCAATTTATAGTTTTTCTCATTGACTAAATAACTACTCCCTGTTGCATTAGTTAAATTACGCGAATTGAATTTAATCGCGTAATTACTATCGCAAGCCACTGAGAAAGAAGTTGCAGCTTGACTAAGATACGATGAACTTAGATTCAACTGGCTTGAAGTTAAACGCTCAATTTGACACTGTTTTGCATAAGCTATTGGGGTGGCCGCTACACAAAACAGCAGTATAATAATGTTCAGTTTCATGGCTCTACTCCATTTATTTACACTGAAGATCCAGTACTGATGAGTTGTCATCATTCTTAGTATCTGTAATTGTAAGTTCTGCCGAACAACTGCGTGCTTCTTTAGTTTTAATTTGTATCTTATATGTTCCCGGAATCAAACCATAAAGCGTTACGCTACCATCGGTAGAAATCGGATAAACCTCTCCTTCACCATTATTATCAATATAAAGCTCTGAACCAGCAGCAAAAGACCGATTGTTACTATCTACTGGCTTAACAGTGACTTGTTTCGCATGGAATACTGGGAAATTGATTATATAGCCGCGTTGATTTAAAGCTGTTAATTGTTTGCTTGAATACTGTATTTTATCTTCGATAGGTAGTTGATTTTGATCAAATGCAATGTCGTATTTAACATAAGGAATAACATCATGAATAAAGGCATACCCCTTTTTATTGGTTTTATCAACATAGGTCAGCGATCTTAAAATATCAATATCTTGGTAATCCCCTACTTTGACTAGAGTAAATGCATTATCAACCATTTTAGTAAAACTGATTTTATTACCCAACCAAACAACTGCTCCTCGATAATTTAACTGTGATTCACGATCTTCACGACCTTGCACATGATAGAAATCTAAATCTCCTACATCTGTTTTAACAACACCATTAAAGTTAAACATCGTGTCTTCACTACGACGGTTTACTCCAAGAGAATAATCGAAACCGACTTGATTGGAATCATATTTCACCAACTGGAGATTTGTATTTTGGTCAGCTGATTGACTAAAGTAAACGGACTTATTATCAAAACTGTAGCTAAGTGAAAGAATGCCGCCTGAGTCTTTCCTGTCACCAAAAGAGTTGAAATAGCTTAAACCAAATGAAATTCGACGACCAAAATTCCGATTAAACCCAACATTTATTACCTTTTGGTTACTATTAGGAAACTCAGGATATTCATAATATTTTTGTTCTGCATAGTTAATATTTAGATTATGTAAATAGGGCACATTACTCATACCAAAATATGCAAGATTTTCAAATTTTGGATAGTTAGAATTGGCACCTAACTCATCTCCTAAAAATTTAAAATCTTTTTCTGTATATTTTGAACTCGCCCCCATTGAAAATCGACCAAAGTCTTTACTTGCGGATAACCCATAGGAATAATTAAATTGGTTTTCATCATCATGAGAAGCAAGAACAACACTATCGAGAACAAAAATATTACTAATCGCTTGTGTCCACATGAACCCTATATTTTGTATATCTTTACTGTAAGATAAATTGCTTCCTAACGTAGTTGAGTTTGACATACCTCTGCGAAAATAAGTATTCACAAAGAAGTCCCTATAATCACTGCTATCCAAATTATAGTTATAACGAAGTTTACCTGCTGCAACACTATATTCATTCAAACCAGATCGTAATAGTCTATTGGTCACCATAATAGGAAAGCTTTGTACACTTCGATTCCCGAGTACATCCTCAACTACAATTTGCGCATTACCTGCTTGTTGGATTTGTGCCCCCATCAGTAAGTTATAATCACCAGGGCTCACCTTTTGATTATAAATATTTACGCCATTTATATATAAATCAACAGTAGAAGGAACGCGTGCACTCCCTTGTAAACTTGGCATATTCCAGTACACAAAATTTGGTCTTTCAGTGTAATTCGTCCCCCAATTTAAACCTGCAAAACGTAAAGAATTAATCAAAGGGTTATATGTAGTTGTAGTATCCCCTATCGTTAAGCGGGTCATATGTTTAGGAAATTCAAAATCGACACTACTACTCAGGCGAACCACCCGCTCATCAGTGGGGGTATTCTGATACAACATAGAGTTTTTCATGATCCAATAATCTTTGAAAACCCCTAGCTCCATAAGTCCACTATATGAGTTATTAGAATTACTAGTTGCATAAAGAAAATCATAATTTATGAAACCACCAAAACTGGCTTTTTCTGGAATAACACTTCCATTTAAGTTATTAAAATCAGATTCAAAAGAGTCTGTAGGAATAGTCAATTTAATGGATTGTGATGTGTCATCAAACGCTGACTGAATTACTCCTGATGACACTGAACAAAACTCTGGCCGAGAGGAGAGCGTTTTTAATTGGCTTGTTGTAATTTGACGTTCTGCCAGTATATTACATTCAATATAGTATTGATCGCCTTCTTTTAATAAGGCAACATCCGTATGATGATCTAAATCATTAATCCATAAATTTGCAATATTTTCTTCCAGCACAGCTTCACTGGCATTCACATTTAGTGCAAAAAAAATATGAATAACGATAAGTATTCTTATTTTCGTATTCATCGTAAACTCCCCACCTCAGACTAATCCGAGAATTTGAGTTCCACCATTTTATCGTTCTTATCAGTAAACAATTGAACATAATAATTTTTAGGATTTGATATTCGTGTATTGTTTAAATCATAAGACGTGCTTTTATTTGCAAGCAAATAACTCATAGTCTCCGTTTTAAAAACTTCTTTTTTATTAGCATCGACAATCTTCAAATTTGCAATTTGAATATGGGAATTCGCGTTATTTTTAACAACGAGTTTATTATTTTCTACATTAAATTTGAGCTTAACATCTTCTTGCTTTCCAACAAAGAGTGGTAAGTTAAAACTTACAAGAAAATTCACAGATGACTCTTTCACTGCCTGCGGAATCTCATCAACCATCACACGCCATGTACCTTCTTGCTGTCCACTTAAAATAGACTCAATGGGACGGTTAAAGCCCACACGAATAGTCTGTTTACCATTCGGCTGCAAAATAAAGTTTTTAGGATTAATAATTAAGGAGTTATCAGGCTCCAGTACGTTTTCGCCATTTTCTTTTTGCGTCCACTTAAATGCTTTTACTTCAAAAATTCTCTTCTCAGTTTCATCTTTAGATTCTAAGGTAAGTGTTGTGGTTCTTTGTTTTATTGGATTTTGAATATACATTTGGACTGGATCAACTGAAACACCAGCATTTGATACCGACATATAAAACATCGAAGACACCAAAATTGATATTATTCTTTTCATATTACACCCCTTATTATAATTTTAAAAAACCTAACCTGATACTGTAATCAAGTTAGGCTTAGTTTAACTAAATTAGTAGTAAACTTTAATTTTATAAGTATCGTTGTATGTACCCGCACGTTGGAATGCACCAACTGCTGCATTAGTTACCGAAACAGAATATTGATCGTCAGCTAGACCATTATGATTTGAATTACCAAATGGAATTACACCGCCACCTGTTTTATTTGTAACAATTGTTGTTGGTACACGAACACTGCCATCGTCCTCATGTTTAACATAAGTACTTGCACTTGTACCTGTGTTCGCTGTTTGAATGTTAAGTGTATAGTGCGTATTACTACGTACAGTATAATTTGAACTTTGTGTTCCACCATTTTTATTCAGCGTAATGGCACTACCGCCAAGCACTTCACATTTTTTAGGGATTTCTAATTTAATAGGAATATCTTTTTCACAACCTAGAGAAGTACAGTTCCCCCAGTTATAACTAGGGCGTGATGCTGTATCATCCTCTGCATAAAGGGCTGTAGAACCTGCACTCATTAGCGTTGCAACTAGCGATGCTTGTAGTAATTTATTCATAGCTACTCTCCGAGATTTTTCTTTTAAAACCTGATCAATTGTTATGGTTACCCTTAATTAAACTGGACCTTGTTTGGCTACCAAGCTTTTCTTAAGTGTGTTTTTATTCTAGTTGTTCTGTATAAAAAACCATCTATGCAGCCTTTTTCACTCAAATAGAGACCCAACTTTAAAACCTCAAAAAAGTAAAATTAAAATAATGTTTTTATTTATATTTTATTTATTCATTAACTTTGTAAATCCCTAAAAATAGTTACACTACTTTCAGTGATGCACAATTTTAGTGCTTTTTTATATTTTAAATAGATCTCTGTTTTATCTTAGAAATTTTCAATATTTCAAATTTACATTTAATTACATATTTGGGTGAATAATTTCTTAACCCGCTAAAAAATCCATTTTCCATCTTTTTTTTACTTTACATTTCTACTAATTATTCAATTTAGGTCGATCATCTCGCTAAAATTCAAAGTTTATTCACATGCTATTTACCCAATTTCAGTGATTGAACAATATGACTAAAATCACATAATCAAGCCTTAAATTTACATGACCTACTATTTTAGAAATCAAAAACTCACACTAAAAACCCAAACGTAATGATAGGTACACTTTTTTGAGAGTTTCATTTATTGCAATAAAGCCCATGGATACGTTATTAATCCAATAGTTTTTTGACAATATATGCTGCCCATATATCTAGCACTGAAATGGAATTCTCGTTGACTCCATATAACGATTTTGAACACGGGTAAGATCAACTTATAGCTGTGTACCTATAGCCATATCATGGCCCTATTTATACTCACATCTTTTTAATTAATAGCTTTGCCCTACATAAAATATAATAGTAGATCAATAAAAAACCCTGCCGAGGCAGGGTTTTAGTACTTAAAATCAGCTAGATCAGAAACTTAGTTCTTTTCTTTATCTACAATTTTGTTTGCTTAAATCTAAGGTACGAAAAAAAAGGGAAAGCATTGCTTTCCCTTTTTTAAAGGCACGTAACGTAACCTTAGTTCTTTTCTTTATCGACGATCTTGTTTGCCTGAATCCAAGGCATCATCGCGCGTAACTTACCACCTGTTACCTCAATACCATGCGCTGCGTTTTGACGACGACGCGCAGTCATTGATGGGTAGTTCAACGCACCTTCGTTAATAAACATCTTCGCGTATTCACCAGATTGAATACGTTTAAGTGCATTGCGCATCGCTTCACGAGACTGTTCGTTGATTACTTCAACGCCAGTTACGTACTCACCATATTCAGCGTTGTTTGACACTGAATAGTTCATGTCCGCGATACCACCTTCAAACATCAAGTCAACGATTAACTTAAGTTCGTGTAAGCATTCGAAGTAAGCCATTTCAGGTGCATAACCTGCTTCTACCAAAGTTTCGAAGCCCATTTTCACAAGTTCTACCGCACCACCACAAAGAACTGCTTGCTCACCAAATAAGTCAGTTTCAGTTTCTTCACGGAAAGAAGTCTCGATAATACCTGTACGACCACCACCTACGCCTGAAGCATAAGAAAGTGCTAGGTTACGTGCATTACCAGACGCATCTTGATGAATCGCGATTAAGTCAGGAACGCCTGAACCACGTTGGTATTCAGAACGTACAGTATGGCCTGGTGCTTTTGGTGCAACCATGATTACGTCAAGATCAGCACGTGGAACTACTTGGTTGTAAAGAACAGAGAAACCATGAGCAAATGCTAAAGTCGCGCCTTCTTTGATGTTTGGCTCAATCACGTCACGGTAAAGTTGTGATTGAAATTCATCTGGAGTCAAGATCATGACTACGTCAGCTTGTGCTACAGCAGCAGGAACTTCAGCAACTTTAAGACCTGAATTTTCAGCTTTTTTCCAAGAAGTAGAACCAGCGCGTAAACCTACAGTTACGTCTACACCAGAATCTTTAAGGTTAAGCGCGTGTGCGTGGCCTTGTGAACCGTAACCAATGATCGCTACTTTCTTAGATTGGATGATAGATAAGTCGCAGTCTTTATCGTAAAAAATTTGCATTGCTGTCTCCGCTAAAATGCTTGGTATTCTGTAATTCCATCAAGGGATTTATTGTTTGATGAAATCCCCCTCTTACTCAAAAGGAGGTTGAATCGTGTTAAATAATTAAATGGTTAAAACTTTTTCGCCGCGCGCGATGCCTGAAACACCAGAGCGTACAACTTCAAGAATGGTGTTCTCTGCTAATGCATCAATAAAACCATCAATTTTTTCAGTCGTACCTGCGATTTGAATGGTATAGGTCGTTGGAGTGACATCAACAATTTGCGCACGGAAAATGTCCGCAGTTCGTTTGATTTCAGCACGTGCCGAGCCAAGTGATTTGACTTTAATCAACATCAACTCACGTTCAATGTGCGCACCTTCAGACAAATCAACCACTTTCACCACTTCAACCAATTTGTTGAGCTGTTTGGTGATTTGTTCAATTTTATGGTCATCGCCATAAGTCGTTAATGTCAAACGAGATAAAGTCGGATCTTCGGTTGGCGCAACGTTTAAAGTCTCAATGTTATAACCACGTTGAGAGAATAAACCCACCAAACGAGAAAGCGCACCAGCTTCGTTTTCTACAAGTACAGAGATAATGTGTCTCATGACGTGCGCTCCCCTTTACCTAACCACATATCTTGCATTGACTGACCTGCGATAAGCATTGGATAAACATGCTCTGTACGGTCAACCATCACATTAATAAATACACATTTATCATTGATCGCCATTGCTTCAGCAAGCTTCGACTCTAGCTCATCCGCATGGTCAATTTGGATGCCAACATGACCATATGCTTCCATTAATTTAGGGAAGTCAGGCAATGAATCGATATAAGAACTTGAGTGACGTCCTTCATAGTTCATATCTTGCCACTGCTTCACCATCCCTAAAGCTTGGTTATTCAAGCAGAGGATTTTTACGTTTAGACCATATTGCTTACACGTCGAAAGCTCTTGGATACACATCTGAATCGATGCTTCACCTGTGATACACACTACTTGTTGGTCAGGGAAAGCCAATTTCGCCGCCATCGCATAGGGTAAACCAACACCCATGGTACCTAGGCCACCTGAGTTAATCCATTGGCGTGGACGTTTATACTTATAATAGTTCGCACCAAACATTTGATGCTGACCTACGTCAGAAGTAATGATCGCATCACCATTGGTGATTTTATCCAACGCTTCCACCACTTGTTGTGGTTTCATTACCCCATTTGCACCTGACTCATAACGCATGCCATGAACTTTACGCCATTCATTGATTTGCGCCCACCAAGCAGCCATGTCTTCAGGATTTGGTTTAGACACATTCATTTGTTTCAACTGTGTCAACATTTCTTGAAGGACAGGCTCTACCGCACCCACGATCGGGATATGCGCCATGATGGTTTTTGAAATCGTCGCAGGGTCGATATCAATATGAATCACTTTGGCATTTGGACAGAATTTTGCTGGATTATTGGTTACACGGTCATCGAAACGCGCACCGATACACAAAATAACATCAGCATTGTGCATAGTCATATTGGCTTCATAGGTACCATGCATACCCAACATGCCAATAAACTGCGGATCATTGCCAGGAAAGGCACCAAGCCCCATCAAGGTATTGGTGACTGGGAAGCCCAAAATATGTGCCAGTTCAGTTAACTGAGCAGAAGCATTACCTTGAACCACGCCACCGCCAGTATAAATCACAGGACGTTTAGCGTGAATCAGCTCTTCAATCGCTTTACGAATTTGACCTGAGTGACCACGATGCGGCGGTTGATACGAACGCATCTTCACTTTTTCTGGGTATTCGTAAGCAAATTTCTCAGCAGGATTGGTTGCATCTTTTGGAATATCGACCACAACTGGACCCGGACGACCAGAAGCTGCAATATAAAATGCCTTCTTAATAATCGAAGGAATTTCGCTGGCATGGCGCACTTGGAAACTATGTTTTACGATCGGACGAGAAATACCGACCATATCTGTTTCTTGGAATGCATCTTCACCAATTAAATGTGACGCAACCTGACCTGACAAAATCACCATTGGGATTGAGTCCATATAAGCCGTTGCAATTGGAGTCACAGTATTGGTTGCACCCGGACCTGAAGTCACGAGGACCACACCCGTCTTACCTGTTACGCGTGAGTAAGCATCTGCCATATGACCAGCAGCTTGTTCATGGCGCACGAGGTAATGATTGATTTTGTCTTGTTGAAAGAACGCGTCGTAGATATGTAAAACTGCGCCGCCTGGATATCCAAATACATGTTCAACGCCTTCGTCCGCCAATGCGCGAACGAGCATTTCACCACCAGATAAAAGTTCCAACGTGATTCACCCTAATCTTTATCACTGCAATGGTGGAAGGCACCAGCAGTGTTTCATTCATTGATTGTCTGCACTGTTATAGCACACATATTTCTTAGTTTTCATAGCAATAGGAAAAAATTCTGATCTGTATGCTGTTTGAGCAATATGAGATCTAAAACATGTTGGGATAAACACATTTTTTTACTTTGTTCACGGTCTCGGCTAGAAAGCGTGTCCATTGCATGAAATGACACTTTATCGAAGGGTGATCGAGTAAAGGCATATAAAACTAAAGACAGCATTTTTAGGAGTTTCGTGACTAATGTCAAGTTTAAAAATTAGCTTTTTTTTGTTTATTTACAGAGCGTTTGTTTTTTATTCATCACGGACAAAGAAAACTGAGCTGCTTTTTCTTAGTTTTTTAGTGCAAAAACAAATAGATTTCTATTTCACTGAATTTATTAATAAAAAAACATAATAAAACCCATAAATAAGTTTAATAAGATATTCACCCAAATTTAAATCCAACATCTATCTCAGATTTTTTCAGTTTTAAATATAGATCAGCATTTATACATCAGGTTTTAGCATAACCTTCTTATTTTCATACTGTGCCATAACGCATATTTCACACTTTAAACTGAGGATTTGACCTGCAAAATATTTCAAAAAACTCAGATGAAAAACGCATCAAACACTGCTTATTGCTCTAAAATTGGCATAAAATAACGACAACGATAAACCCGATAAAATCCAATGACTACGGATATAAAAAGGACAATGGTAGATGAGTATTCAGTTTGCAAGAATAGCAGCATGTTTGGTGGGGATGGGGCTTGCAATGAGCAGCACACAAAGCTTTGCTAAAACTTATTATAAGTGGGTCGATAATCAAGGCTCGACACATTACACTACGACGCCTCCACCTAAAACAGCAAAGAAAAAAGGCAAAGTCGATACCTATGGTTGGAAAAATTCGCCACAAGCTGCGTCATCGGAAGCACCACCACCTGCCAATATGCCGAATAACATACCAGCTCCCCCCAATGCTGTACCGAGTACTGCCCCAGCAGCACCAGCGATTGAGTTAGAAAATCAACGACGTGAAGCGAATGAAGCACTTGAACGTGGACAACAAGCTCGCCCTGCTGAAGTACAATCTGATAGATAACAACTTTCTCTACACCAGCTCATGAAGTAATTCTCATTATCTTGAGACTGCTGCATTTTATAATTTATCTCAGGCGCAAAATTCACTTTTAGGTGCATTTTGCGCTATGCTGTGCAACAAACTTTTTAACCATTGTTCTACATACGTATATGACTACTCACATTGACCCTGAATATCAAGCGAGCGCGATTGAACCTACCGTCCAACAAGACTGGGAAGCTCGTAAAGCCTTTAAAGTTGCCGACTCTGTAGAAGGTCCACGTCGTTATATTCTCTCGATGTTCCCTTATCCAAGTGGCAAACTGCATATGGGTCATGTGCGTAACTACACCATTGGTGATGTCATCAGCCGTTTCCACCGTCTCAAAGGGGAAACCGTTCTGCAACCGATGGGTTGGGATGCTTTTGGTTTACCTGCTGAAAACGCTGCGATTGCACACCAAGTTGCACCTGCAAAATGGACCTTTGAAAACATCGCATATATGCGTGACCAATTAAAAAAATTAGGTCTATCAGTTGATTGGGATCGTGAATTTGCAACGTGTACCCCTGAATACTACCGCTGGGAACAGTGGTTGTTCGTGCAACTTTATAAAAAAGGCCTTATTTACCGTAAGTTATCTACCGTAAATTGGGATCCTGTGGATCAGACTGTACTTGCCAATGAACAAGTTGAAAATGGTCGTGGCTGGCGTTCAGGTGCATTGGTTGAAAAACGTGATATTCCAATGTACTACTTCCGCATCACCGACTATGCACAAGAATTATTAGACGATTTAGATACCTTAAAAGACGGTTGGCCACAGCAAGTCTTGACCATGCAACGCAACTGGATTGGTCGTTCACAAGGGATGGATATTACCTTCCCTTCTGCAAATCCTGACGTATATGCAGATGGCTTAACAGTATTTACAACACGTGCTGACACCTTAATGGGTGTGACTTATGTTGCTGTTGCAGCAGAACATCCAATGGCGCTGAAAGCTGCGGAAAATAATGCTGAACTTAAAGCATTTATTGAAGAATGCCGTATGGGTTCTGTGGCTGAAGCTGACCTTGCCACTGCTGAAAAGAAAGGCATGGCAACAGGTCTGTCTGTAAAGCATCCTGTCACTGGCGAAGCAGTTCCTGTTTGGATTGCCAACTACGTGTTGATGTCTTATGGCTCTGGCGCAGTGATGGCTGTACCTGCACACGACGAACGTGATTTTGAATTTGCCAATAAATACGGCTTAACCATCAAACAAGTGATTGATGCTCAAGGTGCAGACGATGCAGACTTTGATGCTGCACAATGGCAAGAATGGTACGGCTCTAAAGAGGGTAAATTGGTCAATTCTGCTGAATTTGACGGTTTAGACTTTCAAGCTGCTTATGATGCGTTCCTTGCAAAATTAGAACCAACAACTCTTGCAAGCACCAAAGTTCAGTTCCGTTTACGTGACTGGGGTGTATCGCGTCAACGTTATTGGGGTTGCCCAATTCCAATGATCAACTGTGAAAAATGTGGTCAGGTTCCTGTACCTGAAGAGCAACTTCCAGTGGTCTTACCAACTGATGTCGTACCTGATGGCTCGGGTAACCCATTGAACAAGATGCCTGAATTCTACGAAACCAAATGCCCAAGTTGTGGTGGCGATGCACGTCGTGAAACCGATACCTTGGACACCTTTGTAGAATCATCTTGGTACTATGCACGTTATGCATCTCCTGATTTTACTGATGGTTTAGTTAAGCCTGAAGCTGCTCAAACATGGCTTCCTGTAAACCAATACATCGGTGGTGTTGAACATGCGATTCTGCACTTACTTTATGCACGCTTCTTCCACAAGTTAATGCGTGATGAAGGTGTAGTACAAGGCAATGAACCATTTACCAACCTGTTAACTCAAGGTATGGTTTTGGCAGACACTTATTACCGTGAAGCTGAATCAGGCAAGAAAACTTGGTTTAACCCTGCGGATATCGACCTCGAACGTGATGAAAAAGGTCGTATTCTGTCTGCGAAATACCAAGGTGATGGTCAGGACGTGATTGTTGGCGGCCAAGAGAAAATGTCGAAGTCGAAAAATAACGGTATCGACCCACAAGCCATTATTGATCAGTACGGTGCAGATACAGCACGTGTATTCATGATGTTTGCTGCTCCACCAGATCAATCTCTTGAATGGTCTGATGCGGGTGTGGAAGGCGCAAACCGTTTCTTGAAACGTGTATGGCGTTTGGTTGCAAGTTTCCTTGAAAAAGGTAATGCAGCCTCTGTTATTGATACCGCTCAATTGTCTACAGAAGCACAAGACTTACGTCGTAAAACGCATGAAACCATTCAAAAAGTGGGTGATGACATCGAACGCCGCCATGCCTTTAACACGGCTATTGCAGCGATGATGGAACTGTTAAATGCGAACAACAAGTTTGAAGCGAAAAATGATAACGATATTGCGGTTGCTCGTGAATCGATTACGACGCTTTTAACTTTACTTGCGCCATTTGCACCACATTTAAGCCAAACTTTATTGGCTGAATTTGGACTGGACTTAACCAGCGTGTTGTTCCCGACTGTAGACGAATCTGCACTCACACGTAATACGCAAACGATTGTGGTTCAAGTGAATGGTAAACTACGTGGCAAACTAGAAGTGTCTGTAGATACATCGAAAGATGAATTGCTTGCACTGGCTAAAGCATTGCCAGAAGTTCAACAATTCTTGACAGGTCCAACCAAGAAAGAAATTGTTGTGCCAAATAAATTAGTGAATTTGGTGGTTTAACTTAATCTCCCTGACTCCCTCTTTATTAAAGAGGGGAACTCCTCCCTTTTCAAAGGGAGGTCGGGAGGGATTTCTAAACAAAACCCAAACAAAGCCCGTTGCCAGTCAACGGGCTTTGCACATACAATCACGACATATTATTTTTCTTTTATCAAAAAGAGCAAACAGAGGACAACACATGCATTTAGGCAAACGTTTGGCAGCTATTGTTTTAACTTGTGGCCTAAGTGCTGGCTTGGTCGGGTGTGGCTTTCATTTAAAAGGCACCAATCCAAGCGCAACGCCGATTGCTTATTCAAAAATGAATTTGGTGCTTCCGAAGAACACCGATGAATTACATGAAAAATTGGCCATTTATTTGGGTGCGTCTGGTGTACAGCTGAGCAGTGGTTCAGATGCCTATGTGCTTCGCGTGCTAGACTATAAACCGCAGCGTTTAGAGCTGAACGGTAAACTGATTGAAGTATTACTACGCCTCAATGTCACCTTCCGTATTGAAGATGCACAAGGCCGTCCAATCACTGAACCACGCACCGTAGTCGCATCACGTAGTTATCAATACAACGTTGAAACGGTCAATACCGATGACCAAGAGAAAAACTATCTGAATCAAGTCATCGTGGATGATGTCGCGCAGCAAATTGTGCGTCAAATTTCATCGAACCGTCTACCACCTGCACAGCAGTAAGGTTTATTAACAATGAAACTTGACTATTTGCAAGCCTTAAAACGTGTCGATGAAGCTCGTGGCGCGTGGATTATGCAAGGTCAAGAGCCATTGCTTGAACAAAACTTACTGGATGCATTTCGAGCAAGTTGGCAAAAGCAAGAGATTGAACGACAACGGCATGACATCAGTAATGTCAATGACTGGAAAAATGTCTTTAATGCGCTCAACAGCTTGTCCTTGTTTTCAAGCCAGCTTGCCATTGAAGTTCATGGCAATATTAAACCCGATGCTAACGCTTTAAAGTTGCTAAAAAGCTATATCCAAAGCAATGAACAGAACTTGCTTTTGGTGGTGATGCCAAAACAGGACAGCGCCAGCCTAAAAACGGGCTTTTTCCAAACGGTTGAAGCCAATGGAGTGCATGTTGCCCTGACCGCGAATTATCCGCGTGATCGTCAGCAGATTTTAAGCATTGAAGCAGATAAGCTTGGGGTTAAACTGAGTCAGGATGCATGGCAGTGGCTAGAACAACACCATGAACACAACTTACTTGCAGCTAAAAATAGCTTAATGCGTGTCAGCGACACCTTTGCCGAGGTCGAGCTGATTCAGATTGATCATTTACATGCCTGCTTACAAGATCAGTCCCGCTATAGTACTTTCGATTTGAGTGATGCTCTGCTCGAAGGCAATCTGGCGCAATCGATTAAAATTTACCAATACCTGATTGCCTCAGGTGAACCCCTCAGTCTGATTTTGTGGAGCATAAGCAAAGAAATGCGTTTACTCATGCAACTGTTTGAGCAACCGCAAAATGCACTACAACTAGGGATTTGGAAGAATAAAGTCAGCGTCTATCAACAAGCATTACGTCGACTGAATCCGCAGTGCTTTTTAACGTGGCCCAGTCTCCTGCTTCGCATTGATGCTTCGATCAAAGGTTTGGGGCATGAAAATGCTGAACATGTCGTGATGCAAGCCATTGCAACGCTGTGTGGAAAATCACTCTTTCCCGCTTAAATTACCGCAACGAGTCTTTTAAAAATAATAATCATTTCTATTTGTTCAAAAAATTCACGATTTATCCGTATTTCGCTTTTATACTATCTGCAATTCTGTTTACTCCCTGATTCCAATGCAAAAAATAAAAGCTGTCAAAATGGTTATCGCGGTACTGTGTGTTGCCGTACTTGCTTATGTCGCGTGGACATATTTCAAACCAAAACAAGAACAACCACAATATATTAGCGAATCTGTCACTCGTGGTGATCTTGAAAATACGGTATTGGCGACAGGTACTTTAGATGCAACCAAACTGGTGAGTGTAGGCGCACAGGTCTCAGGTCAAGTACAGAAAATGTATGTGCAACTGGGTGATGAAGTTAAACAAGGTCAATTGATTGCGCAGATTGATTCAACCACTCAAGAAAACAGCTTCAAAACAGCAGAAGCCAATATTAAAAATTTGCAAGCGCAGCGTCTACAACAAGAAGCCAGTCTTAATGAGGCGCAACTGGCATATAAACGTCAACAACAAATGTATGCACAAGATGCTACATCAAAAGCAGAATTAGAATCGGCTGAGGCCAGCTATAAAACAGCACAAGCACAAATTAAAGCCATTGATGCACAGATTGAATCTGCAAAAGTAACCAAGTCGACTGCACAAACCAATATCGGTTATACCCGCATTGTGGCACCGACTGACGGTACCGTGGTGGCGATCGTGACTGAGGAAGGTCAAACTGTAAATGCCAATCAAAGTGCGCCAACTATTGTTAAAATTGCAAAATTGCAAAACATGACCATTAAGGCGCAGGTCAGTGAAGCGGACATCATGAAAGTTGAAAAAGGCCAACCGGTGTATTTCACCACTTTAGGTGATGACAGCAAGCGTTATGCTAGCCTACGTCAAGTTGAGCCCGCGCCAGACTCGATTACCGATGAAAGTACCACCAGCACATCAACCAGCACCGCAATTTACTACAATGCTCTATTTGATGTACCCAACCATGATGGCAAGCTACGTATTGATATGACTGCACAAGTCTACATCGTGCTCGATTCTGCAAAAAATGCGTTATTAGTCCCTTCTTCTGCAATTTCCAATCGTCCTGCAAATGCAAAACGTAACAGTGGTTCAAATACGCAAGCAGCGTCATCTACACAAACCAAATCGGACTCAGACCGTCCACAAGGTCCACGTCTTGAACGTCTAAATTTAAATGCAGCACAACAACAATTGGTTAAAGAAGGTAAAGCTACGCTGAGCGTAGTTCGTGTCTTACAAGCGGACGGCTCAGCTCAACCCAAACAAATTTTGGTGGGGATCAATAACCGTGTCAATGCACAGGTGCTTGCAGGCTTAAAAGAAGGTGATCAAGTGGTGATTGCAGACAGTTCAGAGAACTCTGCGGCTTCTGCCAATAGCAGCAACCGCCGTCGTAACAGTCCACCGATGGGAATGTAAGCATGACCAAAAAAGCCTTGCTTGAAGTCAGCAATTTGGTGCGAGAGTTTCCAGCTGGCGAAAGTACTGTCCAAATTCTCAAAGGCATTGATCTGACCATTTACGAAGGTGAATTGGTTGCCATTGTCGGCCAGTCGGGTTCAGGTAAATCGACCCTGATGAATATTTTGGGCTGTCTCGACCGTCCAACCTCAGGAAGTTATCAGGTCAATGGCCGCGAAACAGGTAAACTCGAACCGGACCAATTGGCTGAATTACGTCGTGAGTATTTTGGTTTTATTTTCCAGCGTTACCATCTTCTTGGCGACTTAACCGCAGAAGGTAATGTTGAAGTACCTGCCGTTTATGCAGGTGCAACACCGTATGCGCGTAAACAACGTGCCACTGCTTTACTGACAGAATTAGGACTGGGTAATAAAACTCAAAACCGTCCGAGTCAACTTTCTGGGGGGCAGCAACAACGTGTCTCGATTGCACGTGCCTTGATGAATGGCGGTGATGTCATTCTCGCCGATGAACCGACAGGTGCCCTAGACTCGCATAGCGGCGTGGAAGTGATGAGGATTTTGCGTGAGTTAAATGCCGCAGGCCATACTATTATTTTGGTCACCCACGATATGCAAGTGGCGAAAAATGCCTCGCGGATTATCGAGATCAGTGATGGGCAAATCATTGCAGACCGTGTCAATCAACCTGAGCACGACACTGAACTGCATAGCGATCCTGATGCAGAAACTGCGATTTCTGCCCAACAAGAAAAAAATAAAAGTGTCTCCGCATGGCGTTCCCTACTCGACCGTTTAGGTGAAGCCTTTCGTATGGCACTTTTGTCGATGAATGCGCACCGCATGCGAACCTTTTTGACCATGCTTGGCATTATTATCGGGATTGCCTCCGTCGTGACAGTGGTGGCTTTAGGAAATGGATCACAACAACAGATTTTAAGTAACATCAGTAGTTTAGGAACTAACACCATTACGGTGTTCCAAGGGCGCGGTTTTGGTGATAACTCCAAAACCGCCAACTTTAAAACCCTTGTTCCTGCCGATGCTGAAGCGCTCGCCACCCAACCGTATGTGAGTGCGGTTAGTCCAATGGTGAGTTCATCCAAAACGATTCGCTATCAACAAAGTGAAGCCAATGCCACCATTAATGGTGTCGGTGGCGATTATTTCACAGTGAAAGGCCTGACCTTCAAAAATGGACAAACCTTTGACCAGCGAAGTGTCCGCGACCGTACCCAAGACGTAGTCATTGACACCAACACACAAAAACAGTTTTTTAGTGATGGTAGCAATCCAATTGGGCAAGTCGTACTTTTGGGCAGTGTTCCTGCACGAATTATTGGTGTCGTTGAGCCGCAAACCAGTGCTATGGGTTCCGATGATACGTTGAATGTATATATGCCCTACACCACTGTCATGAGTCGTATGCTCGGTCAGAGTAATGTGCGCAATATCGTGGTGCAAATCAATGATAAGTACTCCACCAGCGCGGCTGAAAACGCAATTGTGAACTTACTCACCTTGCGTCATGGTCAACAAGATGTGTTCACCATGAACAGTGACAGTATTCGCCAAACCATTGAAAAGACCACCAGTACCATGACCCTATTGGTCTCTGCAATTGCCGTTATTTCTTTGGTGGTGGGCGGTATAGGGGTAATGAATATTATGTTGGTCTCGGTCACCGAACGCACGCAAGAAATTGGGGTTCGGATGGCGGTTGGTGCGCGTCAAAGTGATATTTTGCAGCAGTTCCTGATTGAAGCCATTTTAGTCTGCCTGATTGGTGGGGTGTTAGGGGTATTGCTCTCGCTGGGTCTAGGACAAATCATTCAAAAATTTGCTGGGGGTAATTTTGGGGTTGCCTACTCAACCACGTCTATTATCGCCGCATTTGTATGCTCGACTTTAATTGGTGTGGTGTTTGGTTTCTTGCCTGCAAAAAATGCAGCCAAACTCGACCCTGTTGCAGCACTTGCCAGAGAATAAGGAAAAAATATGCCTTTTTTATTAACGCGCCTTTGTACCGCGATGCTGCTTGGCAGCACTTTGGTTGGCTGTGCAGCTGTGGTTAAAACCCCTTATCAAGCACCAGCAGTACAGACGCCGACTCAGTTTCAATACGACAAAGCAACCTCACAACAACGTCAACAAGCCCTGTATGCCGATCAATGGTGGACGTTATTTGGCGATGCACAACTCAATCAACTGGTCGATGCTGTGCTCGCAAAGAATGCCGATTTGGCCGTTGCAGGGATAACCTTAAAGCAAGCGCGCTTACAAGCAGAACTGGCTGAGAATCAGCAAAAAATTAGAGTGAGTTCAAGTACAGGTTTATCTACTGGACATAGTTTTAATTTAAATGATGGAAATGACACATCAAGCGGATTATCTGCCAAAACAGGACTCAGTTATGAAGTCGATTTATTTGGTAAATTGGCCCGTCAAACTGAAGCAAAGCGATGGGAAGCACTGGCAACTGAGCAAGATTTGCAAGCCACTGCTCAAAGCTTAATTGGCACCACGGCGAAGTTATATTGGCAGTTGGCCTATTATAATGAAAGTTGTACAACTGCCGAGCAAAGCCTTGCGACCTCACAAAAACTGTATGACTTGGTTAAAGTTCAGTATCAAGCTGGGGCTGTATCAGGACTGGACTTAACTCAAGCTGAACAGTCAGTACAAAGTCAAAAAGCCAGTCTGAGTCAAATTCAGCAAAGTTTGGTCGAGACCCGTACCGCAATTGCCGTGTTACTGCATATGCCTGTACAGCAGTTGAATATTGATGAACCTCAACGTTTACCACGCTTAGCTTTGCCAAGTATCGCAGCGGGCTTACCTGCCGACATTTTGTCGCGCCGTCCAGACTTAAAAGCAGCTGAGCTACGTTTACGAGAGAGTTTAGCGACCAAAGATGCCACCACGGCGAGCTATTATCCTTCGATCAGTTTGACTGGGAATCTTGGTTCAAGCAGTACCTCGCTAACGCAACTGCTCAAGAACCCAGCCCTCACCTTAGGCGCAAGTTTAAGTCTGCCGTTCTTACAATATAACGACATGAAACGTGACCTTGCGATTAGTCAATTGGACTATGAAAAAGCTATCGTGCAATATCGTCAGACCTTGTATCAAGCTTTTGCCGATGTAGAAAATGGATTGTCAGCACGTACTGAACTCAGTCAACAGGTACAATTGCAACAACGCAATTTGGAGCTTGCTGAAAAGGTAGAACGCCTGACTCAAGTGCGTTATCGCTATGGTGCCGTAGCTTTAAAAACCTTATTGGATCAACAAGAAACCACGCGTACTGCACGCTTAACATTGGTCAATACCAAACAGAGTCAGTACAACGCCTATGTGACGTTGATGCAAGCCTTGGGTGGAAGTCCTGTAAAAGAACTACCAAAACAATAGTCCTAGCGCTATTGTTTTGTTCTCTTATTCTTTCACCAGATCTGGATTATTCTGGATCTGGTGAATACGTTTAATCTTATCTTGATCATCAAAAACAACTTCATACGAAAGTTGCTGACCATTAAAATAAATCTCAGATAAACTAATAATATAACTAATCAAGAAACTGAGTATCAGATTGAAATTAGAAACTGTTGTATTTCACATATTTTATGTTTTGACGTAAATATTACTGGTTCATATACTGATAAAAAATAATTTTAAGATCAATTGGTTATATGGTGATGTACTATATAACAGTAATTACATACTTAAGGGATCGATAGCAGAAATTTTGTGTTTATCTAGCCTAGGTGTAACTTTATCTGAAGAAATGAAAAATGCTATTTTAGGTTGTTATCCATATTCTGAAAAAGTAGCAGGTAGAACAATCGAGTTAATTGTAGAAAATTGGGAAGATCATAAGTTTAATGGGTTTGATCTTAAACTTATAATATCAATACCCAGAGCAAGATTAACCTAGTAAGCACATTAATTAGAAGAAACACAAACCTAGGCCTATTATATGAAAGTTCTGTGCAAAAGGGGTTTTAAATGGCTGAGGAAAAAATGGTAGAAGTCTTTATTCCTGCGCTGGTGACATTGCTTGTCAGGGCAGAAGAAATTGCTAAAAGGCCACTTTCAAAAGAAGAAATATTACGAATCCGAGATAATGCCACAGTTATTATGACTCCGTTGTCAGCTATGCCTGCTCTATTGAAGAGCCGTGGCTACTATGATCTTTATGCTCCTGAGGCATGGGAGCAATGGCAACTTTATCGTGAAGGTGAACTTGATCTAAGTGTTCCAGAAAATTAAAACAGATTAGGACTTACGCACTATTATTTATAGATTCTCTGTGGTAGCAGATGATTTTTATCGAGAATAAAGTCATCAATGAAGTTTTTGATAACTGGTCTAAATAATTTCTTCTGCCAACGATATACATTTTCAAAGATCCGCTCAAACTGGTTCTTTTGTATCTCGACGTAGGCCATCAAGGCTGAAAAAATATGATTCAAAATCAGTTTAGATCGTCTTACTTGAAACTTTTCAATATGACAAACCTGTTTAATCACCCGGTGATATTGCTCTATTTTCCAATGACTTGAATGTAATTCATGAAAACCCTCAAAGGACAATAAATCATCTTCATCTTGATGCACAATATAAAACCTCTGCTGTTCTTTTAACTGAGTCTTAAATAATTGTACAAAGCCAAAATCTTTGAGCCAGACCACTTGACCCTGATGGAAATTTGGCAATAAACGCAGTTGAAACCATTGTCCTTTTTCTGGGGAAACCTTACGGTTACAGTCGATACCAAACATAAATCGAATACCATATTTTCTTATGGTTTTTAGATTTCCAGTCGATGAATACCAACTATCACCTGTAATAAATTGAATCTTTGCACCCCAACTGAGTACTTCACTTAACATATCCATAAAGTAATCATTCTTGGTTTTACTTTCAGATTTGTCATAAATTCGGAAATTAATTGGAATATTTTGACCATTCTGATCTGTCGCATACAAGGTAATGAGATTAATACCCTTGACGGATCGGTGGTGTTTGCCTGACCAAAAATAGCTAACCAAGTCCATATGTTGACTATAGGGTTTATCTAAAACAGTATCATCAATACTGACTATAAGTTTATTATTATCAATATGTTGAATTGCTTCTTGATATAGGTCGTGAGGTGTGTAGTCTTCACGTTCTAGAAAGCGATTTACACTATCATGCGAGATGTTATAAGTCTCGGCAAGTTGTGTGCAGCTAATAGAGTTCGGTTCTGTCATGAGAAAGCCCATATAAATGGGTAATGTACAAGTTGCTGTAGAAGCATGTTTAATTCGTCTGATCACAGATACTTTATAAAGTATTTTAATACTTTTTTGAATCCGTCAATGCGTAAGTCCTACAGATAAAGTACCCTTATCATTTGTCAAATTTCACGTCAAAACAAAGCCGCTATCAAAGCGGCTTTATCAAATAATTTGAATCAATCTAATTAGTCATCGAGCATCAAGTCTGGGCTCATCCCCACAGTATTGAAACCTGCATCGACATACATGATTTCACCCGTAATACCATTTGCCCAAGGTGAGCAAAGGAATAATGCAGCATTACCCACATCTTCAATGGTCACATTACGTTTAAGTGGTGAAATTTTTTCGTTTACGTCTAACATTTTGCGGAACGATTTAATACCAGATGCCGCCAAAGTACGGATTGGGCCTGCTGAAATCGCATTCACACGAATCCCTTCTGCACCTAAGCTTGAAGCCAAATAACGTACACCCGCTTCTAATGATGCCTTCGCCATACCCATCACGTTGTAGTTTGGCATCACACGCTCAGAACCTTGGTAAGTCAAGGTCAACAAGCACCCTTGACGAACTAAAAGTAATGGCTTCGCAGCACGCGCCATAGCAATAAAGCTATATGCACTGATGTCATGTGCCACTTTAAAACCATCACGATCAGTTACATCGGTAAAGTCACCATCCAATGTATGCGCAGGCGCAAAACCAATCGAATGCACCACACCATCTAAACCATCCCAATGTTTTGCCAATTCAACAAAAGTTTGTTCAATTTCAGCATCGACAGCCACATCACATGGTAGAACAATCGTTGAGCCAAATTGTGCTGCAAATTCATCTACACGTTTTTTCAGTTTTTCATTTGGATAGGTAAACGCAAGTTCCGCGCCTTCACGGTGAAGTGCTTGAGCAATACCAAATGCGATTGATAATTTACTTGCAATACCTGCTACTAAAAAACGCTTTCCAGCCAATAGTCCTTGTGCCATGTGACTCTCACTCAAAATAATTTATCTGCATAATGCCAAGTTTAAGTTGAAACCGAAATTGCATAATGCGCCTTTTTTCAATTCATCAACATTCAATAACAAATACGCCCCGATGAAGGGGCGTATTTGTTAAAACTAACGAGATTAGTCGTCGCCACGCAGCATACTGAGTAGACGTAGGAATGAATAGTACATCCACACCAAAGTTGCTAGTAGCGCAATACCACACAGCCACTCCATCGCTTTCGGAGCGTGTTGTGCCGCAGCACTTTCAATCAAATCAAAATCTAGAATTAAGTTCAGTGATGCAATCACTGCAACAAAAGCGGCAAAACCTAGGCCTAATAAGTTGTTTTCAAATAAAAATGGAATGCTTGAACCAAAAGCCAAACGCATAACCATCTGCACTACAAACACAATCGCGATGGCAATTGATGCCGACATCACTACCGATTTGAATTTTTCAGTGGCACGAATAATTTGAAAACGATACAAACCAAACATCACTAAAGTGGTGACAAAAGTTGCCAACAGCGCTTGTAAAGGGACACCCGGATATTTCAATTGGAAGATAACCGACACCCCACCTAAAAAAGCACCTTCAAACAAGGCATATGGAATGGCAAGGGTACGTGCGGTATTTGGTTTAAAAGTTGCAATCAGGCCTAAAATTAGACCACCAATCGCACCGACTAAGGTTGCAGCATAGGCCAGCGAAATATTTAAGGTCATAAAACAGTATAAAAACAGTGCCATACCGACCACAGCCGCAATCACTGTAAGTAATACAGACTTCTGAATAGCACCTTGAACAGTCATTGGTTGACTATAGTCCGCATGTGTTTCCACGCGGTTCAAAATAGGGTTATTACTTTGCATAACTCAACTCTTTGTTATAATTTAATTAATTTACTTTATCATAAAGCGTGTTTTAAACTTGTATAGCAAAAAAGTGTTTCTTTTTTCTACACAAACACCCTCAGCTCTATTCTATTCGATTTCAATAAAAAAGAGGCTAGCGCCTCTTTCTGTAATACTTATTTATTCATAATAAAAAAGTATTCACGATAATACTTCAGTTCCGCAATCGAATCACGAATGTCATCCATTGCTAAGTGTGAAGCATTCTTTTTCAAGCCACTCATAATTTCTGGACGCCAGCGTTTAGCCAACTCTTTTACCGAAGACACGTCTAAATTACGGTAGTGGAAATATTGTTCCATTTCAGGCATTAAACGGTGTAAAAAACGGCGGTCTTGGCAGATTGAATTGCCACACATCGGTGAGCTTTTTGGATTGACCCATTTCTTTAGAAATTCTAAAGTTTGCTGCTCCGCATCTTGCGCCGTCAATTTACTGCGACGTACACGTTCAATTAAGCCTGATTGACCATGTTGGCGGGTGTTCCACTCATCCATTGCATTCAGCACACGGTCTGGCTGATGTATAGCAAGCACAGGCCCTTCAGCTAAAATATTTAAGTTATCATCCGTCACAATTGTAGCAACTTCAATAATTTGGTCATTATCAGTATCGAGACCTGTCATTTCAAGGTCAATCCAAATCAAACGCGTATCAGCGGTGCTGCTCATAAATGTGCAATCTTATTCGGCTTAAAAACGATGATAGTAGCAAATTAATTGCTTCGATGCTGTAACTGATACCCTGCTTCGTGCTATTTTTGCCATCTTGAATTCATGGTTTTTTAGGATATGAATGGCTTTAATTCGTAAACGTCGTTTAACTGAACAGCAACAACGTCGCATTCAGAAACAACAGCAAACACGTCAAGATGATATCGACACTTCAAATGATTTAGAAGGCTTGGTGGTACAACACTACGGCCGTCAGCTTGAAGTGCAAGCCCTTACGACTCCAGATCCACATCCCATCAAACCGACAGTACAAGAAGGTGAACCTGAACCGTTTTGGAAACCGATTGAACTGGGCAGCATTTGGCGCTGTCACACACGCACCAACCTCGAACTACTGGTCACAGGTGATCGTGTCAAATGGCAAGCCGACCCAAATACGGGGCTGGGGATCATCAATGCCATACAGCCACGCCAGTCACTACTGACTCGTCCAGACCGTTACCATAAAGTGAAACCTGTCGCGGCCAATATCAGCCTGATTGTGATTGTGTTTGCGCCACTGCCTGAGCCTGCACCAGGTCTAATTGACCGTTATTTGGTGGCCTGTGCCGATGCCAATATTCCAGCACTTTTGGTGCTGAATAAAACCGATTTGCTCAAAGACAATGACCCGATTTTAGCGTTGATTGCGGAATATCAAGCCTTAGGCTATGAAGTGATGCAAACCCAAGCCGATGGTGACTTAACAGCACTGACTCAGCGTTTAAAAAATGAAACTGTGGCTTTTGTTGGCCAGTCTGGTGTTGGTAAAAGCACTTTAATTAATGCCATCGTGCCTGATGCTGCGCAGAAAACCAATGTGATTTCTGAAAATTCAGCCTTAGGGCAGCACACCACGACCTCTACCCGTTTGATTGGCTTTGGCGAAGGCGCCTCGCTGATTGACTCACCGGGAATTCGTGAGTTTGGTTTATGGCACTTAGATGCGGACAAAGTGCAACGCGGCTTTCCTGAAATTGAAAACTTGTTGGGCTACTGTCAGTTCCGTAACTGCACCCATAAACATGAAAAACAATGTGCTTTACGCTTAGCTGCGGCAAATGGTGAAATTTTAACGCGCCGTTTAGACAGCTATTTACGTCTGATTGATGAAATTGCTGAAGCTCAGCAAAAAAATTAATTTTTATTCAACCTTAGCCCTTGAAGCGGTGATTTTGATCACCATATTTTATAAGCTATACTCTCTAGCAATTTTTGAATTGTAATTTAGGTGACTTGTGGAACGTTGGTTCGAGTTTATGGGGAATCACCCCTTCTTATTTGGAACACTTGCGGTATTGGTTGTTTTGTTTTTCGTACTTGAAGGACAACGCAATGGTCGCAAAATTTCACCACAATCTTTAGGTATTTTAGTGAAAGCTAAAAATGCCATGTTGATTGACTTACGTGATGCCAAAGATTTCCGTGAAGGTCATATCAGTGGAAGTCGCAACATTCCCTACAGCCAAATTACAAAACATGCTGAAGAGTTAAAAGCTGCAGATCGTCCACTCGTCTTCATCTGTAATTTAGGCCAAGTGGCAGGTACTGCTTTACAACAAGTTGCACATACTGACAGCTATCGTTTAGATGGCGGGATTAGCAACTGGAAGGCTCAAGGCTTACCACTGGTTAAAGCTAAATAATTTGCACAAGGAGAAACTCATGGCTCAAGTCACTATTTACTCAACGACTGTATGTCCATATTGCGTTCGCGCAAAGCAGCTCCTTGAGCGTAAAGGCGTTGAATATAAAGAAATTAATTTATCTAAAGAAGCGCCAGAAGTCCGCATTGAATTGATGCAACGCACCAATCACCGTACGGTTCCACAAATTTTTATTGATGACCAATTTATTGGTGGTTTTGATCAGCTTTATGCTTTAGAGCGTGAAGGCAAACTCGACCAACTATTGGCATAATTAGCTCAGCATATTAAGGATTAGAAAATGAGTGAAGCTCAACCACAACTTGCTTTAGAACGTATTTACACAAAAGATATTTCTTTTGAAGTCCCTGGGGCGCAAGTTTTTACCAAAGAATGGCAACCAGAGTTGAACATCAACTTGTCATCTTCTGCTGAAAAAGTTGATCCAACTCACTACGAAGTTTCACTTAAAGTGGTTGTACAAGCAAACAATGCAGGCGACACGGCGTTTATTGTCGATGTTACTCAAGCGGGTATTTTCCTTGTAGATGGTGTTGAAGAAGAACGTCTTCCGTACATCTTAGGTGCATATTGCCCAAACATCTTGTTCCCGTTCCTTCGTGAAGCGGTGAATGATATGGTGACTAAAGGCAGTTTCCCACAATTGTTACTTACACCAATTAACTTTGATGCTGAGTTCGAAGCAAATATGCAGCGTGCTCAAGCAGCCGCTGTTGAAGGTCAAGCTTAAAACTTTAAGCTCTTCATACATAAAAAAGACCGCTTTTGCGGTCTTTTTTATTGTACTGAATTATTTAAATGCTTTATGGCCTTGCTGCTTAATAGCCTCAAACTTGGCTGAACTTTGTTTAGCTTCTGCAAGTTTCCCAGCATGTACCAAATGCTGAGCATGTTCAATTTCTTCGGTTAATGCATCAAACTTTTGTTCATATTGTTTCACTTTAACACTGTCTTTTGGTTGTTTCACCAAAGTGTCAGGTTTGTTTTGCTTGGCAGTTGCCGCAGCTTTTTGCATTTCAGTTAATGCGGTATTCGCCTCTGCGGCAGTCTTGGCTTGAGCAAAAGCTTTTGAGTTTTTCGCCAAAGATTTCATCGCACTTTCTAGCACTTCCGACGCTTGTGCAAGTCCTGCCAAACATAAACCACTGCTCAACAGCACAACCTTTAATAATGTTTTCATTCTTATTCCTATGAGTTTGCAAAAAAAATGCAGCCTAAGGCTGCATTGAATATCGCAAAAATGAAGACCGATGTAAATTAAAAATCATCATCACTTTCAGGGTCTCGATGTAAAGCATCGTGAATCGCTTCAACCAACTGTAAAGCAATTTCTTGTTTCGACGCTTTTTCCAAATCGCGCTTTTCCATTTTATAGCTTTCTGCAAAAAAGACCGTCATCGCATTTTCATCAGAAGCAAAACCAATATCAGGACGTGACACATCATTACAGGCAATCATATCGAGCTTTTTCGCGACCAATTTACCTGCGGCATATTCCTCGACATTACGTGTTTCTGCTGCGAAACCCACCATGAACGGGCGTTTATCTTGCTGTGCAATAGTCGCCACAATATCAGGGTTTTTGATTAAAGAAACATTGAGCTCGTCCCCTGCTTTCTTAATCTTATGCTCTGCGACTTCTGCAACACGATAGTCCGCGACAGCGGCAGTCGCGATAAACACATCACAGCCTTCATCTAACATTTGCATGCTGGTATCCAGCATTTTCATGGCAGATGAAACATTGATTCGGCGTACACCGTTCGGTGTGTCTAAGCTGACAGGACCTGCAATTAAAGTCACTTTGGCTCCTGCCGCATAACATGCAGCAGCAATGGCAAAACCCATTTTTCCGGTACTGTGGTTGGAAATATAACGCACAGGATCAATCGCTTCACGCGTTGGCCCAGCAGTAATGGTGACTTTTTTACCCGCCAACATCCCAAATTTTTCAGCCATGGCACGCTGCGCTTTATGGAAGTATTCTGTCACTTGATGGGCCAAATCCTCAGGCTCAGGCATACGGCCTAAACCGACATCACCACAAGCTTGCGCACCCGCATCTGGCATGATCACATGCACGCCATCCTCCACCAAAGTCGCTAAATTACGCTGCGTCGCTTTTGCTGCCCACATTTGTTGGTTCATGGCTGGTGCGACCCATACAGGGGCTTTGGTGGCTAAATATAAAGTAGAAAGCAGGTCATCGGCTAAACCCGCAGCAAACTTTGCAATGGTGTTGCAACTGGCAGGCGCAACCAAGAGTAAGTCTGCCCAACGTGCTAGCTCAATATGCCCCATGCCCGCTTCGGCTTCAGGGTTGAGAAGTTCTGTATGGACGGGGTTGCCCGACAAAGCTTGAAAAGTTAGCGGCGTAATAAAAGCCTGTGCACCTTCGGTCATCACCACACGGACTTGAAAACCCGCATCTTTTAAACGGCGAACCAAAATGGCACTTTTATAGGCAGCAATACCACCCGTAACAGCTAAAAGGATATTTTTATTTGGAATTACACTGAGATCAAAGCTCACGAACAGGCTACCTTTCTGTTGCAGTGGCGCTCACAATAGCATTAAATAGTCTCGTACCCAATCATCGATTGGGCCCTGTTTCTCAGATTAAGAATAAAAAAGTATTAAATAATGCACTTATCCATAAAAAAATGGCCCGAACAAGAGCGGCCACGTGAACGCTTATTACAACAAGGACCAGCCAGCCTCTCCGATGCAGAACTGCTGGCTATTTTCATCCGCTCGGGTTCAACACAACATTCTGCAGTCGAATTGGCACGTCTTTTGTTGCAACATTTTGGTAGTCTGAATGCGGTTTTTGATGCTGAACTGCCCGAGCTCAGCCAATTTCACGGCATTGGCCCGACCAAGTATTCACAATTAATGGCCGTCAAAGAATTGGGGCGACGCTACAGTAGCCAGCAGCTCAAGCAACACAAGTTGGAACTCAATCATTCAGCTCAACTGCTCAAATTTTTACAGTATGAGTTTTCAGGCGAAAACCAAGAAGTCTTTGCGGTGCTCTGCTTGGATGCACATTTAAGAAAAATAAACTTTAAAAAATTGTTCTTTGGTGCAGTAAATTCTTGTGAAATTTCGATCAATCAATTGCTACGTTATTGTATTGCTCAACATGCTACCTTTATCGTGATTGCCCATAATCATCCACTTGGGAAAGCTCAGCCCTCCACAGCGGACATCGAACTGACCGAGCGCATTCTTCAAGCCAGTCAGCTCGTGGATATTCAACTGATTGATCATTTCATTTTATCGCCCGAAGGTGCTTTTTCTTTTGCTGAACACAGCCTGATCCAATCCGTTTAAATATGCAGACAAATGATTGACAAATACCGCGACAAATATGAAGATCAAGCAAAATTTTAAAAGAATTCTAATCACATGATTGTGCGTGATCAGCCAAGTATTTTTAAGGTGCTTTTTTCATGGCGTGGCACCATTCTTCCCAAAGTTTTACCCCCTTTGGGTGTGGTCATGTTGGTCTCTGCCATTATTGGCATTTTGTCCTATGTCGGCTATTTCCACTTCCCTGAACTGCCCTTGGTCGGCTTCACCCTCATTGGGGTGGTACTTTCTATTTTCCTCGGCTTTAAAAATAGTGCCTGCTATGACCGTTGGTGGGAAGCGCGAAAGTTATGGGGCATTTTAATTGCTAACTCGCGGCACTTTGACCGTGACTGTCGTATCTTGACCCAAGGTCGTCGTGAACGTGTAATTCAACATGTGATTGTCTTTGCCAATGTCTTACGTGACCGTTTACGCCATCAAACAGCCAATCCAACAGAATTGGTGCAGACCAGTGGCTTAAGTCAAAATGCGCTGACTCAACTGTATCAACAAGCCAATGCCCCGCAGTATACGCTCAGCTTGATTCAATGGGAGTTGATGCAGGCATTAAAAGAAGGTGAAATTAGTGACATTGTCTATGCGCAGTTGAACCAGCACGTTGCTGACTTGAGTGTGGTGCAAACTGGTTGTGACCGTATTGCGACAACGCCGCTACCTTTTGCGTACTCGGTATTACTCAATCGTACGGTGTATTTTTTCTGTCTCATTTTACCGTTTAGCTTGGGTTCAACTTTGGGTATTTTCACCCCACTATTAGTTGGTGTGTTAGCCTATACTTTCTTAGGACTCGATGCTTTGAGCTCGGAAATTGAAGAACCTTTCGGAACGCAAAGTAATGACTTGCCGCTGGACTCGATGGTACGTACCATCGAAATTGAACTGCTTGGCACTTTAGGTAAACCGACTCCCCCTCCCATTCAAGCACAAGACAATAATCTACTCTAATCGAGCGCACGCTTACCTTCTCTTAGGCTATATAGCTCATGGAGAAGGTGGAAATGACCAGTGCTCTTTAGACAAAACTTTCCCAAATCCCCACTTGCCCGTCTTTGACTCTGGGAATATTGCCCAACTTAATCCACGGCATATTATCACCATGGAAGTCACTCCCGACCGATACTTTCAAACCATTCTCGGCAATCATCCGGTCCACCATTTGACGGGTAGATGTCGGTTCAACATTGGGCGGCAATTCAACCGCATCCCCACCAAACTGCGCAAATATTTCAATCAGATAACGAATGTTAGTCGCAGATAAGTCATATCGTGTCGGATGCGCCAATACGGCAAAACCACCACTGGCATGAATCACTTGAATGGTTTCTTCTAAGCCCAGCCCATCAAATTTCACGTAGGCTTTCTTACCTTCCTTAATATATTTATCAAACGCTTGTTGCGCACGACTCACATACTTTTTTTCAACCAAGGTCTTGGCAATATGGGTTCGAGTCACACGGTCAGGCATCTGTTCAACTTTCGCCAAAACATCGAGATAAATATCTTCACCAATCAGTGGAATCAACAAATCACAGATTTGCTTAGCCCGTCGCGCACGGATTTGTTTTTGCTGTTCAAGGCATTTTTGCAGTGGTTCTAAGTCTTGCATATTCAATGCAACCACATGTACACCATAGTTTTTCTGGGTTGAGGGTCTCGACCACTGACTCGAAATTTCTACCCCCGAAATAATACGCATCGCATGCGACTTTGCAGCCGACTCTGCCAACGCAAGACCATCCATGGTGTCATGGTCTGTCAAAGCCAAGGTGTGGATGCCTTTTTCCGCGGCAGCATCAACCAATTGCTTCGGTGTGAAAGTACCATCAGAAATATTGCTGTGAGTATGTAAATCTACGCCTTCCATCACTTATACTAGCTATTTATTTGAACAGATTTAGATACTCTAACATGAAAGCACTTTTAGACTTTGTGCCGCTGATAATTTTCTTTTATTTATATAAAACTGTAGATCCTAAAAATACTGATCACCCATTGCTCCAATTGATTGGTTCTGCTGGGGGTGTCGATAATAATAATATTCTTGTAGCGACCACAGGTTTGATTATTTCGATGCTAGTAGTTTACGGCGCACTGTTCTTCATGCAAAAGTTCCGTTTAGACAAACAACAGTGGATTGTGTTGTTTATGACGGTTATTTTCGGCGGTGTCACCTTAATGCTGTCGGATGACTTTTACATCAAACTCAAAGCGGCCTTACTGAATATTATTTTCTCAGGCGCTTTCTTACTTTCTCCTTATTTTGGCAAAGAACGCAAACCGCTGATCAAACGCTTGTTCGGCCCAATCTTCAATTTATCCGACTCGGGTTGGATAAATTTAAACTTTGCATGGGCTGCTATGTTTGCCCTCATGTCTTTTTTACACGTATTTTTCGCATTTTTATTTATGGACGGAAAATATTGGGGAGAATTCACGGCTTTTGGTGACATGATCGTGATGTTTTCCTTTATCATTATTCAGTTTATTGTATTGCGTAAATACTTTAAATCTTCTGAAGAGTAATTTAGCCAGAATATACATCGAGAACTCATATGCCGCTATTCGTCGTCACATGTACCGATCAAGAAGGTACAGTCGAAAAACGTCTTGCTACACGTCCAGAACATCTTGCTCGTTTACAAAAGCTCAATGATGAAGGTCGTTTAATTGTTGCAGGAGCGATGCCGAAAGATCCAAGTAATCCGCAAGCAGGCTTTTACGGTAGTACGATCATTGTTGATTTTGACTCACGTGAAGCACTCGATGTCTGGTTACAGGAAGAGCCATTCTTAAAAGCAGGGGTTTATCGTCAGATTGATGTTAAACCATTTAATAAAGCATTCCCTCAAGGATAAGGTCATGCGCGTTGTTGTCACAAGCTTATTGGGCTTATCTCTTCTTTCTTCTATGGCGTGGGCCGTTGAAACCGCTCCTGTCCCGAGTGTAGCCTCTGCTGTACCAGCAACGACTGCCGCACCTGTTCTGGTGCAAGGCAGTACGACTCAACCGAAAATCATTCCTGCAGTGGCCACAGTTAGCCCAACAGGTCAACCGCAAGAAGCCAAACCACTCACCGCTGAACAACTTGCTAAGAACAAAGCATTGCAAGATGCAAAAGTCAAAGCACTGGTCAAAGACCAAGCTTCACGTCTTGCACAATTGGAAAAAGCTAATCTTGATGCTTTAGCGCAAAACCAAGAGCTACAACTCAAAAATGACAGCCTCGGTGTACAAGTGCAAGTCTTACAAAGCGAACGCAGTGCGCAAATGTTCCTCTACGGCGCAGCGACCATCGCTGTTGGTGTATTACTAGGTTTCTTAATTGCCAGTTACGTTTATACCAAACGTCGTCGTCAGTGGTAAGCTAAGCCCTATTGAAAACAATAGGGTGCTGTGGTTGTGTCGCGTGCAATTCAAACTGCCGATTTAGAGTGGCAACAGATTGATGGCATAGATGTGCCAGTCTCAAAACAATTTGGCGATGTCTATTTTTCCAAAGACAATGGTCTACTCGAAACTCGCCATGTGTTTTTAAATGGCAATGATTTACCTGAGCGTCTGTCCAATCTTCAGCCCTTTGAATATTTTAGTGTTGGTGAAACAGGCTTTGGCACAGGGCTCAACATCTTGGCGCTTTGGCAACTTTGGCAACAGGTTCGCCCAAATAACCACAGCCACCTTCATGCCATTTCAGTTGAAAAATTTCCGCTGTCTAAAACGGATCTGATACGTGCACTCAATGTCTGGCCTGACCTCAAACCGATCGCCGATCAACTGATCGCACAGTACCCGCACCCAATTGCGGGTTGTCATCGCCTGAACTTCCCTGAGGAACGTTTTAGCCTTGACCTTTGGTTAGGCGATGCCCACGATGTTTTCCCCAGTATGGCAAAAACCAATAGCGTTAACGCATGGTTCCTCGATGGTTTCGCGCCTGCCTGTAACCCAGACATATGGGAAGAGCAAGTGCTGAATCACATCGTTCGCTTATCTGGTATTGGAACGACATTTTCTTCGTTTAGTGTCGCAGGCGTGCTCAAACGTGGTTTAACACAGCATGGTATTTCTATTTCACGTCCGCGCGGCTATAGGCATAAACGCGAAATGCTCAAAGCCATCTGGTTAGCTGCTGAGCCTAAAAACATATCAAACGCTGTCGATACCAAATCAATTTTGAATCAAAATCAACCTGATCAAGTACTACACGCTTTTAAGCAACGCCAAATTGCTATCATTGGCGCAGGGATTGCAGGTTTAACTAGCGCATGGGCCTTTGCTGAGCGCGGACACCAAGTCACGCTCTACGACCAATCTGAGCCACTTGCAGGAGGTTCAGGCAATCCGCTCGCCTTACTCAACCCAAAACTTTGTCCGATTGAACAAAGTCATGAACATTTAATGACTTTAGCTTGGCAACATGCTTTACAGCACTATCCCAAGTTTCAGGCTTTTCGCCCCATTCAAGTACATCAACTGGCGCTGAAAAAAGCCGAAGACTTACTCGATCTCGAACAACAATATCCTGCAGGTCTTATGACAGCCGAAACCGCTGCTGATTCTGCGTTAATTACTGAATATCCAAGTCTGAATCTAACTGAAGCTGGCGCTGTCTCACCACATCAACTCAAAGATCAAATCTTAGCGCATCCGCTCATTCAGTTCGTACAAGCCAACATTACTCAAATCCATCCAGAGCACAATGAACTTTTCAATGAGCAAACCCAATCTCTCGGTCAGTTTGATCACGTGATTGTCTGTTGTGCACGCCACACGGCTGCTTTCTTTGAGCAGTACCCTGTGCTGAAGCCCATTCGCGGACAAGTCAGTTGGGTGGAGAATACTGCACAACCTTTGGCCCTCGATCAAGCCTATAGCTATGGCGGCTACTGTATGCAGCTTGATGCTCAACAGTTCATTTTAGGTGCATCCTTCTATCCCAATCGGGATGACAACGATGTTTTGCTTGAAGACCATGTGCATAACTACGAGCTTATCCACAGTGTCTTTCCAGATTATGCACAATCGCTTCCTGATGTGAGGACTTGGCAAGGCCGTGCATCCGTTCGTGCGCAAAGTTTGGACTATTTTCCAGTCCTTGGAAAAATGTCTGAACAGACTGAAATTTATAGCTTTGCGGGCTTGGGCTCTAAAGGCTTTTTGTTTGCACCTTTATGTAGTGAAATTTTAGCGGCGCAGATACTGAAAGAGGCCTGCCCCGTTCCTGAGTCACTGCTACAAAAGCTCAGTCCGACCCGATTCCATAGAAAGCTCAAAGCCAAAAAGCCTTATTTTAAAGCGCAGTCTTAGTTCTGCTTATGACTCAAGTACAGCATATAGAGCTATAAATAGAGAAATGTAAATTTCTAAGACATTAAAAAAGCGCCTGACGGCGCTTTTTTTGCTTCTGCTTAATTACTTTGTTCTAAGGCTAAACCAGCATCACGAGCAGCACGGGTACCACCCATTAAAATCACATACTCACGCGCACTGTCAAAACCTTCGAGTAACTCTGCAGCACGTGGCGCTTTACTACCGCCACCACATAAAATGTAAATCGGTTGATCCGTCGACACTTGAGTAAGGCTCTGTGCTGAAAGTTCTGTGATTGGCTGATTAATCGCCCCTTTCACGTGTGCTTCAGCATAAGCACTTGAATCGCGTACATCCCAGATGATCGCATCCTCTGGGAACTCAAATGTTGTAATTTCTTGTTTACGGATCATTGCGCACTCCTTTGATGTAAACAACACTTGGCAAATGAAGAAAACATCCCTAGCATCTCAGATATTCTTTCCATTTGTAAAGGTTTAATCCATGCCATCTTTTGATATTGTTTCAGAATTAGAAATTTTTGAAGTAAATCATGCCGTTCAGAACACCCAAAAGGAAATCGCAACCCGTTTCGACTTCCGTGGTCAGGACGTTTCAATTGAACTCAATGAAAAAAACAAAGAAATCAAAATCTCAACTGAAAGTGATTTCCAGTGTGAACAAGTTTATACCATGTTAGAGAACCATTTCTTTAAGCGTAAAGTCGATATTCAAGCGCTTGATCCACAAAAAATGACTGCTTCAGGTAAAAATGTACTTCAAGTGGTGAAATTAAAAGACGGACTTGACTCAGATACCGCAAAAAAAATTAACAAGGCCATTAAAGAAAGCGGCATTAAAGTGCAATCTTCAATTCAAGGCGACAAAATTCGTGTGACTGATAAAAAGCGCGATACATTACAGCAAGTAATGACCTTTTTAAAAGAACAACAATTTGGTCTGCCTTTACAGTTCAATAACTTTAAAGACTAATACTCTTGTTTGATCATTTGAGGTAACTATGCCAAAGGCCAATCGCTTATCAAAACTTGTAAAAACCACGTCACGCTTGCCGAAAGCGTTGTGTACGCGATTATGGAGTCAAGCTTTTGGTCGCATAGTTCCCATGGTCGGCAGTGCCAATATTCGTTATTTGCAAGTCAGTCACAGCGAAGTCGTAGTCAAAATCGAAAATCACCGTGCCATGCAAAACCATATTGGTCAGCTGCATGCCTGTGCCATGGCCTTAATTGCTGAAACGGCAACAGGTTTTGTAACAGGGATGAATGTGCCTGATCATTGCATCGTTCTGATTAAAAGCATGCACGTTGACTTTAAACGTCCAAGTAAAGGTACCATGACAGCGACAGCCACCTTAACACCAGAACAGCAGCAGTTGATGCAAACCACCGCCAGAGGTGAAACTTTAGTTTCTGTGACAGTGATGGATGAATCGGGTGAAGCACCTGTTCAATGTGAAATGTTATGGGCATGGCTCGACAAAGCATCATTAAAAAAGTAAAAATGTAAATATAACTTACTGTTTAGTAAGTATAAAATTTACAACATTACGCTAAAGCTGCGACTAAAATTTACTATATCTTTACTTCGACTCAGCTCAAAATCATGCTACATAACATGAATATTTGAGCTGACTTGATGAAAAAAAGACTAATTTTAGCGACTGCCTTATTTTCTTTAGGGCTGGTGGCCTGCCAACAGCACAATCCCGCCAATACATTGGTTTCAACAACGCCGAATGACTATTCGACCCCTGCCCTGACCGAACAAAATAAAAAAATTGTAGTGGACTTCTATGAAGGGGTTTTTAGCAAACATCAGGTTCAAACCTATTCTGACCGCTATATTGGTACACAATACATTCAACATAATCCCTATGTGGCAGACGGCAAAGCACCTTTTGTAAACTACTTCACCCAGTACTTTAAAGAACATCCAGATGCAAAAAACACCATCAAACGTGTCGTAGTCGAAGGTGATTTGGTGGTGCTCCATGTACATTCCACTCAAAATGCACAAGATCGTGGTGAGGCCGTTGTCGATATTTTCCGCGTTGAACAAGGCAAAATTGTAGAACATTGGGATGTAATACAAAGCATTCCCGCGGAATCCGCCAATCGCAATACCATGTTTTAATCCACTGGACTGTATGGAATAGCAATAAAAAAGCCAGTGATTACACTGGCTTTTTTAGCAGACCGACTCAAATCTTAGTTGGATTGGCTCGCAAGAAACTTTTCTTTAACATCCGCTGGAATCTGACGCTTATTGCCTTTGACATCAACCGCAACAAAGGTAAATACACCTTCAGTCACACGTACAGGTGGACGTGAACTGTCATGACTATCCCACACTTCAATTTCCATCTGAATAGACGTATTGCCCACTTTTAACAGTTTGGTATAACAACTGATGACATCTCCGACTTTCACTGGGACTAAGAACGTCATCTGATTAATTGAAATCGTTGCACAGCGTCCCTTACTAAAACGCTCCGCGTGAATTGCACCCGCCAAATCCATTTGTGACACAATCCAACCACCAAAAACATCTCCACTCCAGTTGGTATCGGCTGGCATTGCAATTGTCTGAAGAGACAACATCCCTTCTGGTTTCACATGAATCTCTGACACGTTGACTCCAATTTTCGTTATGACTGGGCGGCTTGCAACTGTTGATCTAACCATTGTTGCAATTGTGGCGCACGAAGCGCACCGCTTATTCTAGCAATTTCGGTGGTTTTATTCATTAAAACTAAGGTCGGAATGCTGCGTACGTTAAACGCACTGCTCAAGCGCGGAGATTCTTCGGTATTAATTTTGGCAAAAATAACCTGCGGATTTTGCTTAGCCACTTCAGCAAAGTGCGGAGCCATCATTTTACATGGACCACACCACTCTGCCCATAAATCAATAAATACAGGCAAATCGCTATGGCTAATGAACTGGCTAAAATTCTGCTCATTCAATTCAATCGGTGCCGCAGGTAAAAGCGCTGCGTGGCATTGACCACAACTCGGATTAGCATTCAGCTTCTCTTCAGGGACACGATTTTTTGCCATACAGGTCGGACAGACGATAATCATTTAGTTGACTCCAATATGTTGATGTAAGAATTCTAATTGGGTCGAAATGGCTTTTTCAAACCAACTGGCATGATAAATATCAAAATGCTGCATCTCCCATTCATGATATTGAACAAAAGGGGCAATATTGGTAGCTGCTTCACGACTGGATTCAATCGGAATTAAACTATCATGCTTGGCGGCAATGAAAAGTACAGGAATATTAATTTGTCTGACATTTTGAATCGGACGATAACGAATTAAATTAAAAAATAATCGGGCAGGTATCTCACCACTCCAATAATAATCAGGATTAATAATCGAACGATAACCCAAATACGCATCTTGCGTCGGTAAAAAACATAACTCTCGTGGATTAACCACAGGTAAAGTGGTCGGGGACATCCCCACTTTCCCCCCCATATAATCTTGGCTGGACAGCTTTAACGCTTTCGGGAGTTGCTGTAACGGGTAAAGCTTGGCACTTTCAGCACCATCGACAAAAGGCACTTGCGCCATCACCGCCTGAACATTTTTGAACTCTGCAGCAATATCGAGTACATATCCACCGCTGAGTGCCGTCCCCCACAGCACGATCCGTCGACTATCGATCGACTTACGTTCTTTGAGGTGGTTAATCATGGTGCGCCAGTCTTCGAGCTGCTTTTTAATCGACACCAGCTCTCTTGGGCGCCCCGTACTCCCGCCCCAATAACGGTAGTCAAATAACACGACTGCATAACCCGCTTGTGCAAAACGCTGCGCAAATTGGATCAGTTTGAATTGGCGCAGCCCAGCCAAGCCATGGGCCATCACAATCACTGCTGGTTTTTCTTCGGTTTTCGGACGATAGAAATCCGCAGCAATGACCTCTTGGCCACTTTTGACATATAGCGGTTCAACGGTATAGGCGTGCATACCTGCTCCATTGCGTTATTTTATGGTTGTAATCGCTTATAAATATTTCAACAGCATAGGCTGAACTTTCAGCTTAATGCTATCATAAAGCATATCTTGATTAGTTTAATTTTGGAGTGACAGCATGAGCGAAAATGTAGGCTTTACAGGTCAAATTGGCCCAGAACATTTGGTTCAAGTGGTTGAAAAAGGGTTTAAATCTGTGATCAATAACCGCCCAGATATGGAAGGTGGCCCAGAACAACCGACCAGCGCTCAAATTGAAGAAGCAGCACGTGTTGCAGGGCTCGATTATGTCTATCAACCTGTCGTTGCAGGGCAAATCACAGAAATGGATGTACGCACTTTTGCCAATCATTTCAATGAGCTACCAAAACCTGTTTTAATGTTCTGTCGTACAGGCAATCGCTCAAACAACTTATACCAACTAGCGAAGCAAATGGACCTGTTAGATGACTAAACGGTTGTTTAAAAGTGTCATCTGCACTGCTCTGATTTTAACGAGCAGTGCATTGTGGGCGGCAACGAATAACCTGAGTCAAGCACTCAGCCCGCAGCTCAGCGTTTCAGGGGAAATGACCCAAGACAAGTTTCAACAGTTGATAAAACAAGGTTTTAAGTCGGTCATTGTCAACCGACCAGATCAAGAACAAGGTAATACCGTTCGCGTTGATCAACTACGTAATATTGCGGAACAGTCCAAAGTCAGCGTAATTTACCAACCGGTTACCAGCAGTAAAATTTCTGAAACAGACGTGGTCGAATTTGCTAAATATTATAATGAATTGCCCAAGCCTATTTTAATGGTCTGTAAGAGTGGTGCTCGCTCTAGTCTGCTGTTCAATCAGGCAAAACAACGAGGATTACTCCATGAATAAACTGTTGCTGCTTTTACTCTGCTGTACCTTAATGGCAGCATGTAGCTCAATGAATGTCCATCCTACCGTTGAGGTAAGCGTTGGCACTGGCTTATAAGTCAAATGAAAGTGAAGACGGCATCTAGTGCCGTTTTTTACAAAATATAATCATCTACAGCCCTGAATATGTTAACTATAGAGTATGTCTCGCTTAGATAAACGTTTGCTTATGTATGATCTGATTATTATTGGGGCTGGAACTGCGGGTATCGCAGCCTACCAGCAAGCCGTGAAGTCCACACAAAATCTATTAATCATTAATGATGGGCCATGGGACACCACTTGTGCACGTGTTGGCTGTATGCCATCAAAAGTCCTGATTTCTACAGCAAATCGCATGCACGATATACAACATGCGGATCGTGTCGGATTGCAAGTAGAGTCAAAAATAGACCGCAGTCAGGTAATGCAACACGTACAAAAACTCCGTGATCGCTTTACTCATAGTACCCTTAAAACCGTAGAGAGCTGGCCTGAGTCTCATAAAATACAGGGCCGTGCTCGCTTTGTCGATGAAAAAACGGTCGAAGTTAATGGGCAACACTACCAAGCCAAAAGCTTTATTTTAGCTGTAGGCTCCACACCTAGCTTTGACCCAGCATGGAAGAATGAACTCGGTGATCGACTCATCACCTCCGATCAAATCTTTGAACTTGATGCTTTGCCTAACTCCTTAGCCGTTATTGGAAGCGGCGTCATCGCGATTGAACTTGCGCAAGCCATGCAACGACTTGGCGTCAATACCACAGTCTTTGCACGTAGTCGTAAAGTCGGGATTCTGACTAGTCCAAAATTGCAACAGTTGGCACAAACAGAGATTAGCGCTGAACTTGAGATCAAATTCGAAGTTTTACCCACTGAAGTTAATTATACAAATGATCAAGTTGAAATTAGTTTTACTGAAAATAGTCAACCTAAAACACTCAATGTCGATTATTTACTGGTTGCCACTGGCCGAAGCAGCCTTTTAAATACTCTTCAACTCGAAAATATCAACACCTCATTCACAGACTTAAAACATTTACCTGTTGATTCTGATAGCAAACAACTTGCAGACTACCCGATTTTTATCATTGGCGATGCATATACTGATACTCCACTACAACATGAAGCCGCACACGAAGGTAAAGTTTCGGTCAAAAATGCATTGAACTTTCCCACTATAGAATCATGTAAAACCCTAACGCCTTTAGGTATCGTGTTTAGTAGCCCAGAAATGGCAATGGTTGGACAAAACTTTAAGCAACTACAAAGTGTACCTATCGATTTTGTCATCGGCGAAGTCTCTTATTCTAAACAAGGACGTGCATTAGTTCTGGGTAAAAACCATGGGGCCATCGAGGTATATGTGGATAAAAGCAGCCGAAAGTTGCTGGGTGCTGAATTACTCACAGACTCTACTGAACATTTGGCCCATTTACTGGCATGGATGATTTCAGAGCAACTGACCATCGATGAGATTTTGGAAAAACCATTTTATCACCCAACCCTTGAAGAAGGTTTAAGAACAGCATTAAAGCATGCACGCCGACAGTTGGATACGTAGGCTGCGAAATTTATGATTCATATTCTTTTAATAAGGTTTGCTGTGTGCAATTAAACGATTTCATCAACACTGTGCAGTGAACTATAAATCATTCGCGGCATACGTTGATTTAATTACAAGACACACACCTTATTAGATTAGCGGTAAAGTTCTTATTTTAGTGCGTAACTTAACTGATCTAAAACACATTAATAACCGTAATAAACCATGTGTTGTAATACATAAGTCAGTCATTCCTGATCCATTTTGGTTCATAAATGGCTATTCTCTTCAAATAATTGTTTACTTGGCAAATAATTCCATCATATTCTTGCTTTTGTTTAGAGAATAAATTTATTAAGATTATAGAAAGCATGCCAACAAAACAAGTTAAAGCACATCAAGAAAACTTAAAAGATGCTCTATAATCTCTTGTAAATAAGACATAAAAGCCAGCAAATACTGGCTTTTTAGCATTTAGACCCTTATAGATAGCTTATTTTCGGCTCTTTTCATCTGTTTACTTCTTCTTATTTTTCCCTATTAAATTTTAAAGGCTATGTTTTAGCCGCGTCTTCTTATTCTTCCCTAGTATTTCAGCATAAAAAAATCCCCCTAACTATTAAGTTAGGGGGATTTAGAATTAATGAGCTGGCGATGACTTACTCTCACATGGATAACTCCACACTACCATCAGCGCTAAGAGGTTTCACTTCTGAGTTCGGGAAGGGATCAGGTGGTTCACTCTTGCTATTGTCGCCAGCACAACTGTTTATGACTATTCGTTGGGTCTTATTTACACATTGTGTATGCCTAACTTTCATCAAATGAGTTATTAACAGGTATACTTGAGTTGATTTTAACATAAAGCATAGCTTTATGTCTTGCGCTCGGACAAACATAATTAATGTTTGTTTATTCCTCGCTCATGTATCTAGCTTTATAACTAAATCAAGTTGTTTGCAGTGATTTGAACCACAACACCAACTGTTTGGGTGTTGTATAGTCAAGCCTCACGAGCAATTAGTATTGGTCAGCTTCACATATCACTATGCTTCCACATCCAACCTATCAACGTCGTAGTCTTCAACGGCTCTTTAGAGGACATAAAGTCCTAGGGAAATCTTATCTTGAGGTAGGCTTCCCGCTTAGATGCTTTCAGCGGTTATCCCTTCCGAACATAGCTACCCGGCGATGCGACTGGCGTCACAACCGGTACACCAGAGGTTCGTCCACTCTGGTCCTCTCGTACTAGGAGCAGATCCTCTCAAATTTCCAACGCCCACGGTAGATAGGGACCGAACTGTCTCACGACGTTCTAAACCCAGCTCGCGTACCTCTTTAAATGGCGAACAGCCATACCCTTGGGACCTGCTTCAGCCCCAGGATGAGATGAGCCGACATCGAGGTGCCAAACACCGCCGTCGATATGAACTCTTGGGCGGTATCAGCCTGTTATCCCCAGAGTACCTTTTATCCGTTGAGCGATGGCCCTTCCATACAGAACCACCGGATCACTAAGACCTACTTTCGTACCTGCTCGACTTGTGGGTCTCGCAGTTAAGCGCGCTTTTGCCTTTATACTCTACGCGTGATTTCCGACCACGCTGAGCGCACCTTCGTACTCCTCCGTTACTCTTTAGGAGGAGACCGCCCCAGTCAAACTACCCACCAGACATGGTCCTCGCTCCAGATAATGGAGCAGAGTTAGAACCTCAATATTACCAGGGTGGTATTTCAAGATTGGCTCCACCGAAACTAGCGTCTCGGTTTCAAAGCCTCCCACCTATCCTACACAAGTAAGATCAAAGTTCAATGTCAAGCTGCAGTAAAGGTTCACGGGGTCTTTCCGTCTAGCCGCGGGTACACCGCATCTTCACGGCGAATTCGATTTCACTGAGTCTCTGCTGGAGACAGCGCCCCCATCATTATGCCATTCGTGCAGGTCGGAACTTACCCGACAAGGAATTTCGCTACCTTAGGACCGTTATAGTTACGGCCGCCGTTTACTGGGGCTTCGATCAAGAGCTTCGCTTACGCTAACCCCATCAATTAACCTTCCAGCACCGGGCAGGCATCACACCCTATACGTCCACTTTCGTGTTTGCAGAGTGCTATGTTTTTAATAAACAGTTGCAGGGGCCTGGTTTCTGTGGCTGCCAATAGCTCAAGGAGTAAATCCTATCACCGTCGGCAGCGTACCTTCTCCCGAAGTTACGGTACCATTTTGCCTAGTTCCTTCAGCAGAGTTCTCTCAAGCGCTTTGGTCTACTCGACCTGACCACCTGTGTCGGTTTCGGGTACGATTCCTATGTAACTGAAGCTTAGAGACTTTTCCTGGAAGCATGGTATCAGCCACTTCACTGTACAAGTACAGCTTGCTATCAGTTCTCAGCATAGAGTACCCCGGATTTGCCTAAGATACATGCCTACAACCTTCCACCTGGACAACCAACGCCAGGCTGACTTAACCTTCTCCGTCCTCTCATCGCATTACATAGAAGTATTGGAATATTAACCAATTTCCCATCGACTACGCCTCTCGGCCTCGCCTTAGGGGTCGACTCACCCAGCCCCGATTAACGTTGGACTGGAACCCTTGGTCTTTCAGCGTGCGAGTTTTTCACTCGCATTGTCGTTACTCACGTCAGCATTCGCACTTCTGATACCTCCAGCATACTTCTCAATACACCTTCATCGGCTTACAGAACGCTCCCCTACCACTTGCAATAAATTGCAAATCCGCAGCTTCGGCATATAGTTTTAGCCCCGTTACATCTTCCGCGCAGGCCGACTCGACTAGTGAGCTATTACGCTTTCTTTAAAGGGTGGCTGCTTCTAAGCCAACCTCCTAGCTGTCTATGCCTTCCCACATCGTTTCCCACTTAACTATAATTTTGGGGCCTTAGCTGGCGGTCTGGATTGTTTTCCTCTTGACTACGGACGTTAGCACCCGCAGTCTGTCTCCCGGATAGTACTCATTGGTATTCGGAGTTTGCATCGGTTTGGTAAGTCGGGATGACCCCCTAGCCGAAACAGTGCTCTACCCCCAATGGTATTCGTCCGAGGCGCTACCTAAATAGCTTTCGGGGAGAACCAGCTATCACCGAGTTTGATTAGCCTTTCACCCCTATCCACAAGTCATCCCCTGGCTTTTCAACGACAGTGGGTTCGGTCCTCCAGTTAGTGTTACCCAACCTTCAACCTGCTCATGGATAGATCACCCGGTTTCGGGTCTACACCCAGCAACTAAACGCCCTATTAAGACTCGATTTCTCTACGGCTCCCCTATTCGGTTAACCTCGCTACTGAATGTAAGTCGCTGACCCATTATACAAAAGGTACGCAGTCACCGAACAAGTCGGCTCCCACTGCTTGTATGCATGCGGTTTCAGGATCTATTTCACTCCCCTCACAGGGGTTCTTTTCGCCTTTCCCTCACGGTACTGGTTCACTATCGGTCAGTCAGGAGTATTTAGCCTTGGAGGATGGTCCCCCCATATTCAGACAAGGTTTCACGTGCCCCGCCCTACTCGACATCATCATATAAGCCCTTTCGTGTACAGGACTATCACCCACTATGGTTGCACTTCCCAGAGCATTCCACTAGAACTTATATGACTTAATGGGCTTTTCCCCGTTCGCTCGCCGCTACTGAGGGAATCTCAATTGATTTCTTTTCCTAAGGGTACTGAGATGTTTCACTTCCCCTCGTTCGCCTCGTATGACTATGTATTCATCATACGATACCTGCCTTATGACAGGTGGGTTTCCCCATTCAGAAATCTCCGGATCACAGGATATTTGCCGCCTCCCCGGAGCTTATCGCAGGCTATTACGTCTTTCATCGCCTCTGACTGCCAAGGCATCCACCACATGCACTTAATTACTTGACTATACAACCCCAAACAGTCGTTAATCCCTACAAGTAGGATTAAGACAGTCTATGATGATTTCTCATCACTTCCTTACAGTTTGTTGTTCTGTGTACTTAAACACTGTACAGCTTCAATTCAATTCACATACCAAAACGCTTGATTCAGTTAATTTCGCTAGTAACTCATTTCTTCAATCTTCATCAATCAGTAATAAATCACTGTTAATGTCAATCTTAAAAACGAGTATGAACAAATTATTTCAACTCAAATATATTCTGTTAATGATTTTTCCAGCCTTCGTCAGGTCAGGAAACTGTGATAAATCACAGAAGTTAATAAAATGCAAACTAATGTCTACTTCTTACTAATTTCTATAATCTAACTACTTAGCTTATATATTGATGAACAATATATGGTGGAGACTAGGAGAGTCGAACTCCTGACCTCCTGCGTGCAAAGCAGGCGCTCTACCAACTAAGCTAAGTCCCCAGCTTATCAATAAGTCAATGTTTCTGTTTTCTGTATTCAGCATTTAACAATGCTTGTTAGTCAGATTTGGTGGGTCTGACAAGACTTGAACTTGTGACCCCACGCTTATCAAGCGTGTGCTCTAACCAACTGAGCTACAGACCCTCAGATACATCGTCATGAAGAACAACTTGTTGTGGATTCTTACCAATCGTCAATCTTTCGTTAAGGAGGTGATCCAGCCGCAGGTTCCCCTACGGCTACCTTGTTACGACTTCACCCCAGTCATCGGCCACACCGTGGTAAGCGTCCTCCTTGCGGTTAGACTACCTACTTCTGGTGCAACAAATTCCCATGGTGTGACGGGCGGTGTGTACAAGGCCCGGGAACGTATTCACCGCGGCATTCTGATCCGCGATTACTAGCGATTCCGACTTCATGGAGTCGAGTTGCAGACTCCAATCCGGACTACGATCGGCTTTTTGAGATTAGCATCCTATCGCTAGGTAGCAACCCTTTGTACCGACCATTGTAGCACGTGTGTAGCCCTGGTCGTAAGGGCCATGATGACTTGACGTCGTCCCCGCCTTCCTCCAGTTTGTCACTGGCAGTATCCTTAAAGTTCCCGGCTTAACCCGCTGGCAAATAAGGAAAAGGGTTGCGCTCGTTGCGGGACTTAACCCAACATCTCACGACACGAGCTGACGACAGCCATGCAGCACCTGTATGTAAGTTCCCGAAGGCACCAATCCATCTCTGGAAAGTTCTTACTATGTCAAGACCAGGTAAGGTTCTTCGCGTTGCATCGAATTAAACCACATGCTCCACCGCTTGTGCGGGCCCCCGTCAATTCATTTGAGTTTTAGTCTTGCGACCGTACTCCCCAGGCGGTCTACTTATCGCGTTAGCTGCGCCACTAAAGCCTCAAAGGCCCCAACGGCTAGTAGACATCGTTTACGGCATGGACTACCAGGGTATCTAATCCTGTTTGCTCCCCATGCTTTCGTACCTCAGCGTCAGTATTAGGCCAGATGGCTGCCTTCGCCATCGGTATTCCTCCAGATCTCTACGCATTTCACCGCTACACCTGGAATTCTACCATCCTCTCCCATACTCTAGCTTCCCAGTATCGAATGCAATTCCTAAGTTAAGCTCAGGGATTTCACATCCGACTTAAAAAGCCGCCTACGCACGCTTTACGCCCAGTAAATCCGATTAACGCTCGCACCCTCTGTATTACCGCGGCTGCTGGCACAGAGTTAGCCGGTGCTTATTCTGCGAGTAACGTCCACTATCCTAGAGTATTAATCCAAGTAGCCTCCTCCTCGCTTAAAGTGCTTTACAACCAAAAGGCCTTCTTCACACACGCGGCATGGCTGGATCAGGCTTTCGCCCATTGTCCAATATTCCCCACTGCTGCCTCCCGTAGGAGTCTGGGCCGTGTCTCAGTCCCAGTGTGGCGGATCATCCTCTCAGACCCGCTACAGATCGTCGCCTTGGTAGGCCTTTACCCCACCAACTAGCTAATCTGACTTAGGCTCATCTATTAGCGCAAGGTCCGAAGATCCCCTGCTTTCCCCCGTAGGGCGTATGCGGTATTAGCATTCCTTTCGGAATGTTGTCCCCCACTAATAGGCAGATTCCTAAGCATTACTCACCCGTCCGCCGCTAGGTCAGGTAGCAAGCTACCCTTCCCCGCTCGACTTGCATGTGTTAAGCCTGCCGCCAGCGTTCAATCTGAGCCATGATCAAACTCTTCAGTTAAAATCATTAGTAGCTTATGGCTACAAATCTTGGCTCATCAATTTTCTGACAAATATTTCTCAAATAAACTTCGAGTAATTTTTACCTTCAATCAATGAAATATTTTCGATCGATCAATCAGTAAAAATCCACACAAGTTGTTCTTCATAATCTCTTAATGATCTTCTTGCTGATTCGTCATCAGCAAGCTAGGTCGGCTATACTACTCTCTTTCCAGAGAAAGTCAACTGGTTTTGTTAATTATTTTTAAACCTATTCAAGACTTCCAGATTCTACCGCTTGGGCTAAATCCTTGTTTCTCAACAAGTTTTAATCAATATCACCACCGATGGATGTGCATTCTACAGTATTTCCAAACCAACACAACCCCCTTTACTCAATTATTTATAAAAAAACCTCCAACTGTTTACTTATTCGGCAAAATGTCGCTTTTTTCTTATTTTTTGAGTGAAAAGGGAACAATTTCTCCAATTTCATTTCGATTTTTTTCTTGTGATTTTTTTTCTTGCCACTTTAATGCACGACAATCCACATATTCACAATAACCACTTTCGCCTTGTTCCTCATAATTATCCATTTTGAGTTGATATTTAAAGCTACCTACATAACCCGCAGCCAAACCAAATTTAAAATCACCACGACTTTGAGCGTAAAGATGAATGTGATGTCCCTGCTCATCTTGATAATGCCATTCAAACTCTCGCGGTAAATACATTTTTTGCCCATTGGGAGTTTTCACAGCAGGATAAACACGATGAACTTGAAAGCGCACCATCCGATCAAACATATGGGTTTGTTGTTTTTGTAAATCACGTATATAGATACGTGACTGTACAATTCGATTAAACGAATCTCGAATTTGTTCTAACAATAACTGACGCTGATCTACTAGATTAATGACTTGATATGTGAAAAACGCTAAGGGTAAATAACTAAAGTCGATACTGCGCGCGTATTCAAAAGCTCCCAACTGGTCAATGTCAAAGCACTGTTCTTTATATTTAACTTCTCCCTGACATCGACACAATACAGACCAATGCTCAGCAAGACCAAAACGCAATTTGGTGAAATGTGAAATCAGCGGCGTTGTTGTAATTTCAATCTCAAAACTCAATTCTGTGTCTTTTCTTTGAATTTGAAATTTTGGGAACGCTCCCATGAGTTGTTCTTTGTTGGCAAATTTAAATGTTTTTTCTTGAAATGAACATTCCACAGAAATTGAATAGCGGTTCAGTTGCCCAGCCATATGTGGGCTACTGCTGGCCAATACCGTAGCAGTATCTAAAGGTGTAGTTCTGATTGCACTATTATTGCGAAACATAGGCGTATTGGGCTGACCAATCATGCTCAAAAAATTTAAATAATGCAGTGGTGCAGGAAGATTGGGAATGGTTAAAGCTTGATGAATAATTTTATATTTTTTATTGGGCGGATGATAAGCAGGGAGTGACCCTGAAGGAGCCTGATTAAGTTGTTTAGACTGATCGAGAAAATCTTGAAACAACCACATATCATACTCCTTCTACATATCATTAACTCATGATGGGCTGTGCTGACGTCGTGCTAAAAACGTAGTAATAAAGCCAGATAATGCATAAATCAAGGAAATGACCAAAATACCGACAGGAATATTGTAAGTTATTGCAGCAAAAATAAAGACCGCGATAGGAAGGACAAAAAATGGTACTCGTTTACGATCTACCGTTTTAAATGAATAATATTTAATATTCGAAATCATGAGGAGCCCCACAGACACAATCACTGCTGCACTGATGGCTTGAATACCCCGCTCACGAATATCAAAAATTTCGGGGAAATCGAGTCCGACCCAAACCAATGAAATAATAATAATGGCAGCAAGTGGACTAGCTACACCAATAAAGTAACGCTTATCGACCACACCAATTTGCACATTAAAACGAGCTAGACGGAACGCAGCACAGGCAGTGTAGACAAAACAACACGCCAAACCTATGCGACCGAGCGAATCCAAACTCCAGCTATACATCAAAATAGCGGGTGCAACACCGAACGCCAATAGATCAGATAAAGAATCATACTGTTCACCAAAAGCACTCTGCGCACCAATGGCTCGTGCAACACGGCCATCTAAGCCATCCAACAACGCTGCCAAGAAAATGGCATAAATCGCTTGCTGGAAGTTGCCATTCATACTGGCAATGATGGAATAAAAGCCTGACAACAACGCTGCCGTTGTAATCAGGTTCGGCCACAAATAAATACCTCGACGTTTTACTTTTTGACCTTCCTGTGTGTGCTCTTCTTCTTCTACCTCAAAAGTAATCCCATCAAAAGTAGGCGTACTGCGGGGTGAAGATTCGCTTTCAGGTTTATTTATATTTGTCATTCTCTGTCGATCCTAATGTAGCCTTTTCTCTTATAGTCTATCTTTATTCGCCAACTAACCAACGAACAGCAGCATGACCACCATTTTCACTCATACGCAAATGTGGGAATAACCATTGTAGCGCTTCATCTGCATCTTCAGAAAACTTCCAAGGTGGGTTAATCACCAATAGACCACAACCGTTTAAGCCCACTGGAGTGTCATCTGGCCAAACACATACTTCACAGATCAACTGACGGCGAATACCGGTTTTAATCATTTTCTTTTCAAAACGATCAATCATGGCACGGTCTTTGATTGGATACCAAATTGCAAACACACCCGTTGGCCATTTTTTATATGCAGTCGCTATGAGATCAACCAATTGAGGGAAATCTTTACGCTCCACTTCGTAAGGTGGATCAATCATCACCAAACCGCGTTTTTCTTTGGGTGGAATAACGCCAAATAGCCCTTCATACGCATCGCGCTCATGTAAGCCCGCGCGTTTGTCACGAACGTTGTAATACAACTGTTGGAATACATCACGCTGCATTTCAAAAATGGTGGCTTTATCGATTTCGCGCATACCTTCCAATGCAAACCACGGCGAACCTGGATAAGCGCCCTTACCTGAACCTTCACGCATTTTTTCAACAATTTTTAAATACTGCTGAACACCTTCAGGCGCATTACGCTTAATCGAGTCATCAAGTTTTACTAAACGGTGAATACCATTTAAGAACTCACCCGACTTTTGTGCTTCTGAAGTCGATAAATCATATTTACCAGCACCGCCATGCGTATCAATATAACGATACGGTTTATCTTTTTGATTGAGGCGAGTCAAAATCTGAAGCAAAAGGACATGCTTCATGACATCTGCAAAGTTACCTGCATGGAAGTGGTGACGGTAATTCATGTTTCTATCATTCCTAAAATCAATGAGTATTTTAGCATGAAAAATAGTTTCGTTCAGATTGCTTTCATACACTAGAATAACCGTGGCTTTTCTTTGTCTTTTTTAGGTTAATGTAATGGAAGCAGTTCTTCTCCCAAAGTCTTGGAATGTTGATCAAATCCTAGATGATTTAGATCAACATGGTTTTGCCATCATTGATGACGCCTATTCTAATGACTATGTACATCAACTCATTGAAGAATGTACTTCGAACTTAAACCGCTTTCGTGAAGCCGCTATTCAAAACGGTGTCATCAGCAAGATCCGTAGTGATCACATTTTATGGCTCAATCCCGAGCTCGTTATTTCCAATCAACATGTTCAAGCCCTTTATAGTTTGGGTCAGGAACTAAATCGTGCCTTTTATCTCGGTATTCGAGACGTCGAAGCGCATTTTGCTTGCTATAACGCTGGCGAGTTTTATGCCCTACACCGTGATAATCCTCAAGGCAAAAATGGCCGCATGATTTCTACGGTCTATTATTTACACGAAGATTGGCAAGACGATTGGGGCGGTGAACTTCATCTGCAAGATAAAAATGACATTTGGCATGTACTACAGCCTAAACCGAATCGTATTGCGCTGTTTCAAAGTGACTTACTGCATGAGGTCTTAGAAGCTAAACATCAGCGTTTATCGATTACTGGATGGTTACGGAGTGACAGTACAATCCTGTGATTCAAGCAAAAAGACTTTAAATTGTAAGAAGTATCCTCATATACTGAACATCAATTGATGAGGATGTAACCGATGCGTGCCAGCAGTCAACAAATTATTCAGCGTATTGGTGAAACAGATCAACTCTACCTACAAGGCAATAGCCCTGAATTAGCCCTTGAGCGTGCTGATTTGCGCTTACAGTTAGTCACACTAAGCCAGCTGCGCCAAGAGCAAGTCCACTTTTTACAAGAAGCGGTGGTATTACTTGAGCAAGGTCGAATTGAGTTTGAGGAAATGCCTCTGTCTTTGTACCTCAATTTGTCTTTGCACCTTGCCAAGGCTTATATGCTGTACTTTGAAATCACCAAAGAAGATCGCTTTGCTTTGATTACACAGCAAATTTTAAAACCATTGACCAGCTATGGTCAGGGCGATATTTACCTGTTTTTGGCCTATGCCTCGGTCAGTCGAAAAGAGTTGGCATTGGCACGACACTGGCTTGGCAAATATACGAAAAGTAACGAGTTTGATTTCGTTTTACTACGTGAACATGCCGCTTTTGTTGACCTTCATCAAGAAGATTGGTTTATCAAGCTGATGCAAAGTAAATTGCACTAAAATGTACAAATAAAAAAACGCCTGAAATCAGGCGTTTTCTTATGGGTCAATTCTACTATTCAAATGACAACGGCATAAAATCAATTTAGGCAGTTTGAAGTTTATAAGCATCGAGATGTAGCTGTTGATTAAGTTCATCAACCATAATCGCCCAATCATCATCTTGAACCAAATGACTGATTAATAGCGCACGTTGAGCGGAATTCCAAAACGGTGCATCGTGTAAAGACTGATGAGCAGGAAGTTGATGCGTACGAATATATAATTCGATGGCAGCCGCACTATTGGCGAGTCCCAGTTGCGAAAATAAAAGCTCTAAGGATGGTTTATGTTGACTGAGCATCTCGGCCTCCTTATCAATACTACTGTCAATTATTATTAAATTAACTTATATGTATTTTCTAAAAAAACCTAGTCATAAAACTAGGTTTGTTGTTTCAATTTGTGATTATAAATGACACGATCCTGAAAGCGTATGTTCTGTATGCAATTGTTCATTTAACAGGTCGACCACCATTGCCCATTCATCATCTTTTTTCCAATTACTGATAATGAAGTCATGCTGTGCTTTTGACCAAAAGGGTGCTTTATGCAATGGAACGTCTGAAGTAAGTTGGTGTGTTTCAATAAACTGATCGATTGCTTCTGCACTCGCATCAAGCCCCAATTGTTCAAATAAAAGTTCTAAAGTCGGTTGTTGGTCAAACATCATTGTTCTCCTCAAGCCCTGATCATGCCCTTTTAGAATAAACCTTTGCCCATCTATGCTCAGTTGTATCTACATCACAGCATGTTATTTTTTGTTCAATACGGGCCCCATATAAAAAAAGCACCCCAAATGGAGTGCTTTTTCAAAACAGATCTTGAACCGATCGGTTTTTAATTATTTAAGCATGTCAGCAATTGCTGCGCGCTCTTCTTCAAGTTCTTGAAGAGTTTTGTCCATACGCTCACGGCTGAACGCATCGATTTCTAAGCCTTCAACACGTGTGTATTCGCCATTTTCGCAAGTTACAGGAACGCCGTACATTACGCCTTCAGGAATACCATAAGAACCGTCAGAAGGAATACCCATCGTTACCCATTCGCCATTTGTGCCAAGAGCCCAATCGCGCATATGGTCGATCGCAGCGTTCGCAGCTGAAGCTGCTGAAGACAAACCACGCGCTTCGATAATCGCAGCACCACGTTTACCAACAGTTGGAAGGAATACATTCGCGTTCCAGTCAGCATCGTTGATTTTGTCTTTTAAGCTTTCGCCGTTTACAGTTGCAAAACGGTAGTCAGCATACATTGTTGGAGAGTGGTTACCCCAAACAGTCATGTTTTTGATGTCTGCTACAGCAACACCCGCTTTTTGAGCAATTTGAGTCAACGCACGGTTGTGGTCAAGACGTAACATTGCTGTAAAGTTTTTCGCTGGAAGATCTGGAGCAGATTTCATTGCGATGTAAGCATTTGTATTTGCAGGGTTACCTACAACAAGTACTTTAACGTCACGGCTAGCAACTTCGTTTAGTGCTTGACCTTGACCGATGAAGATTTCACCGTTCACTTTCAATAAGTCAGCACGTTCCATACCAGGACCACGTGGACGTGAACCAACCAATAACGCGTAGTCAGCATCTTTAAATGCAACTTTTGGATCATCAGTACCGATCATGCCAGCCAATAATGGGAAAGCACAGTCGTCTAATTCCATCATTACGCCTTTAAGCGCAGCTTGAGCTTTCTCAAAAGGAACTTCTAACAATTGCAGAATAACTGGTTGGTCTTTACCTAACATTTCGCCACTAGCGATACGGAATAATAGGCTATAACCGATTTGACCAGCAGCGCCAGTAACGGCAACGCGAACAGGTTGCTTCATGTACTTATCTCCATTTGAGGAACGTTATATGATTAAATAGCTGTTCTATCTAATCTTAATAATCATAAACGGCAAAGATTGTACTCCAATACTTTGGCAGATGCATGTAAAAGAGAATGAATTCCAACAAAAGTATGATAGGAAATATAAATTAATTTAGGGAAAGAGATTAGTAAGAACCCTTGATCGCAAAAGAATTTGGGCAGTTTTCTTGTATATTCTCTGCACAACCTTTGTACTGACCATTGGGTTTATAACAAACTTTGACTTCGGTCAAAATATTGGTTTGACGGTGAGTACGGCAGCTAAAACGTAACCCGCTTGCAGGCAGTCCAGGATTCAAACGTTGGAACTGTCCACGTAAGCTATGCAGTTGCGCGGTTTTATTTTCAGATGAAGTCAAATCTGCGGGGATTTTTAAACGTTCTGCATAATTAATCACGTTACGGAAATATTGACTGGCACTCATCGGCACACACCCCCCAATCTCTGCCCACAACTGACGACGTGCATGCTCATCGGGCATGACCCTAGCCACCACTTTAGTTTGAAGCGGAGACAATACAGCTGAAGACTTGGTCTGACACTCTCGTGTCGTGGTTTCAGGGTACAAGCCTGTAATATTGAGTGAATAGCCTTCCAAACATTTCCGTTTCTTTGAGCCTTGGTTATCGAACAAACACACGGCGGGTGTCATTTGAACTTCCATCACATAGCCAAACACGGTCGGTGTTGCATGGGCTGATGTCGCAAAAAACCCCATAGCAATGCCGCTGCTGATCAACAGCAGAAGCTTTTGCGTTAAGACTGATTGGGATGACATCAAAACCATAAAATGCCTAGGCCTTTATTATTGACTTCTAAATGGAATATTTTGCATGCGCTGGGTGATTGACTGTGGGCCCTGTCCAAGCAGAACACCATAATGTGTCGCATTACTCATGACATGCTTAACGTAATCGCGAGTTTCAGTCAGAGGAATACTTTCTGTGTATTGATCCGCCGCAATCGGCTGATTATCAGGCTGCCAACGGCGCGCACGATTTGGCCCTGCGTTATAACCTGCTGTGGCAAGTACAGGACTGTTGCTTAATTGGCTTTGAATCATGGACAAGTAGAATGTGCCATAACGAACATTGGTATTCATATCACTCAGTGCAGCAGGATTATAGGTTTCACCCATTTGTCTAGCGACTAGTTTTGCCGTATCTGGCATGATTTGCATCAAACCACCTGCCCCCACATGCGAGCGAGCATGGGTAACAAATCGGCTTTCTTGGCGCATTAATCCATACGCCCATGCAGGATCTATGCCTGCATTGCGACTATGGCTGACCACATAGCTTTGATGCGGCATGGCATAACGATAACTGTAGTTATGTTGCTTGACGGTTCGATCGGCTGCATAGATCGCGCGGTCATACCATCCCATTTCGGTTGCACGTTTGGCAGCAGCCAAAATTAAGCCATCATCTTGTTTTAAATACGCTTGTCGAACTGCCCAATTCCATTCACGGTTGACATAATTGTCTGGCGCATTGACGTTGCGCAGTGCAAAAGCGCGGCTAAAGTGAATATCTTGACTCAAACGCTGCGCATCCGCATTGCTCGGTTGGGTATTTGCTGGAATCGTTTGATAACGCTGACCAATACGATCTTTTGCCAATAAGTTATGATAATCGTCACCTACTGACAATTTTTTGAAGATCTCGCGCGCCAGTGCTTTTGATTTTGCATCACCACGTTGTTCTGAAGCACGGGCTAACCAATACTGCCAGCGATCTTCTTGTTTCTGCGTCACACTCATGCCATCAATGGCACGAATGACACTCTCCCATGCGCCGAAACGAATGGCTTGGCGTGCATAAATTTCAGCTTCTTCTTCACTCAGTGCTAAACCATAGCTCCGATCGAAAGCTTGCAACACTTCGACATTAAAATTATTTTTCATGACGGTTGTGCCACCGATATACCCCACAGCACGGTACAACGCTTTTTGCACCGACTCTGGTGTTCCCTCTGCAGCACGCTTGACCGACGCCAGTGCAGTATTTAGATCACTGTCGGCTAAACGGCCAATGGCATAAATTAAATATGCTTGATCTGCCGCCGACGCTTTCGGTGCGGACCAGAGATAGTTCAGTGGATCGGCTTGAATACTATTCAGCTGCGCCAAAGACAGATTCATGCCAATGGTTTGTGCGGTTGCAACCGCTTGACCTGACTGCCCTGCACGCAGCTGCGCCCATAAACGTTGTTGTTTGTCTTGTTCCGTCATCAGTGGACTAGACAACATCATGCGCCCCAGCCCTGTACAAGACTCAGGTTGTGAGTTGGTGGTGAGCCAAACATCTTTATATTCGGCAAAAACCAAAGGATCGCCTGACTTGGCACGGACTTGCGCCATGGCGCAGCTTTCTGCGCGATCTGCATTGGACACATAGGCCAATACCGGCTGCGCGGAAGCAAAATCGGCCATTTTGACTTTTTCTTCGATGTAATCTGCTGCTAACTTCTCAGCCATGGCAGATTGCGGATAGCGCTGTGCAAATCCAACAATATTCGCCGCAGGTTGCAACGCCAAATTACTGTTAAGCACCCAGTATTCAGGATAATAGCCCAGCACATCACCCTGCATACTGCTTTGATATTGCTGTAATAAACCAACATTACCTGTATTTGTTGCACGCAAGGCATCATTAAATTGTTCATCTGCGGCATGTGTCGCTGCAGATAGACCCAAGGCAGCCACACCCAACGCAAACACTTGATAATATTTATTCTGTAATCGTTTTAACATGGGTTTGCCTTCAGTCATCTTTGGATTGCCTAGTCTCGTCTCATCATTTTCATTAGTTTAATAACTCATAACAGACTCTATTGTTCTCTTATGTAACCTTATGATTAGACAATATTAATTTTCCTGCATTTTCACTTCACAAATCAATCTTTTTAGCTTCAGATTTAAAGCTATAAGTTTATTCAGATTTCCTGCTAAAATATGCGCCTTTCGTAGATTTCACATGGTGTTTGATCGCCCTTTTTTGTCGCCAGCCAAGCTCTGCTTTCGCCGCCACAGATACCGATCAGACACAAAAACCTAGATTTATCCCCCCTTAGGAGCCTACATGACGGTTCAAACCTTCATTCCAAATGGTGCCCAAGCTGCCTCAGAAAACACTGTTACCCAGCCACAGCACACCCCAGCCATCGATGGATCAGTTAAAAAACTGTATATCGAAACGCAAGGGTGTCAGATGAATGAGTATGACAGTCACCGTATGGCAGACTTACTTGGCGACTCGCACGGTTATGTGCTGACCCAAGACCCGAAAGAAGCCGATATTCTACTCATGAATACCTGCTCGATTCGTGAAAAAGCCCAAGAAAAAGTGTTCTCTGAATTGGGTCGCTGGCGCAAGCTGAAAGACAAAAATCCGGATCTCATCATTGGTGTCGGTGGTTGTGTGGCCTCGCAAGAAGGCGACAACATTCAAAAACGTGCCAATTATGTCGACATGATTTTTGGCCCGCAAACCTTGCACCGTTTGCCACAAATGCTGGATCAGCACTTTGATCAAATCGAAAAACCCAAGAAAGAAAAAATCAAATTGGTCGATATTTCTTTCCCTGACATTGAAAAATTCGACTTTTTACCTGAACCGCGTGTGGAAGGTTACAAGGCTTTTGTTTCAATTATGGAAGGTTGTTCAAAATATTGTTCATTCTGTGTAGTGCCCTACACCCGTGGTGAAGAAGTTTCTCGCCCATTGGATGATGTTTTAGCAGAAATTGCGACATTAGCCGAAAAAGGCGTACGTGAGATTTCTTTATTGGGTCAAAACGTGAATGGTTACCGCGGTGAAACGTTCGAAGGCAATATCTGTACTTTTGCAGACTTGTTACGTCTTGTTGCAGAAATCCCGGGGATTGGGCGTTTACGCTACACCACTTCACATCCGCTTGAATTTAATGATGACTTGATTGAATGTTACCGTGACCTACCGCAAATGGTGTCGCATCTGCATTTGCCTGTACAAAGTGGCTCAAACGATGTATTGCAAGCCATGAAGCGTAACCACACCATTGATGTGTATATCGACAAAATTGCCAAATTACGTAAAGTCCGTCCTGATATGCATTTATCCAGTGACTTCATCATTGGCTTCCCGGGTGAAACCGATGCTCACTTTGAAGAAACCTATCAATTCATCAAAGATATGGACTTCGACCATTCCTACAGTTTTGTCTATTCAAAACGTCCAGGTACACCTGCATCTGATCTTGAAGACACTACCTCTGAAGAGGTAAAAAAAGAGCGTCTCAGTAAAGTTCAAAAATGGATCAAACGCTCGAGTATTGACAAGACCGATGCCATGCTCGGCACCATTCAACGTGTTTTGGTCGAGAAAGTTTCAGACAAAGATTCAAACTTACTGATTGGTACGGCGGATAACACTCGTTATGTGAGTTTTATTGGTGATGCAGCATGGATCGGACGTTTCGCCGAAATCGAAGTGACCGAGATTAAAACTTTGAATTTTGTTTATGGTGAACTCTTGAATCTTGAGCCTGACGTGGCGTAATGTAAGGGAATAGATTCTGACTACTTAAAGGAATTCTCTTGACTGCAGCGATTCGACGTACAGTAACTTTTCCTGGGGTTTCAATAGAACGTTTAAAGAGCATGCTCGGTGCTTATAACGGTCATTTGAAACAAATCGAACAGCGTTTAGATGTCACTATTTCCCATCGAGGTGATGCATTTTATGTCGATGGTGAAATGGATGCAGTTGAGAGAGCAGAAGGTCTGCTCCATCGCCTGCATGAAGAAGCAGAAAATACAGCACAAATCAGTGCCGATACCTTACACCTCATGATTCAAGGCAGTCAGACTGACCGTGAATTGCAAGAAGACCTCGACGGACAAGAGCACACTGGTTTAGATGAAGTGTGGCTCCAAACCCGTAAAGGTCGTATCAATCCACGCGGTGCCAACCAAAAGCGTTATGTGCAGCGTATTCTACAAAGCGATATTTCTTTTGGTATTGGACCTGCGGGTACAGGTAAAACCTATCTCGCAGTTGCAGCCGCAGTTGACATGCTAGAACGTAATGAAATTCAACGAATTTTATTGGTTCGCCCTGCCGTTGAAGCAGGTGAAAAACTTGGTTTTCTGCCGGGTGATTTAAGCCAAAAAATCGACCCCTATTTGCGCCCACTCTACGATGCCTTGTATGAAATGCTTGGTTTTGAAAAAGTAGCCAAACTGATTGAACGTCAAGTGATTGAAGTCGCACCACTGGCTTATATGCGTGGTCGAACTTTAAACCACTCTTTCGTGATTTTAGACGAAGCACAAAACACAACGCCTGAACAAATGAAAATGTTCCTCACACGCTTAGGCTTTGGTTCGCGCGCAGTGATTACAGGCGATATCACACAGGTCGACTTACCGCGTGGTCAGCAATCTGGTCTGGCGCATGCTTTACGCATCATCGACAAAATCAAAGAAATTCACATTACCCGCTTCCACTCTCGTGATGTGGTACGCCACCAATTAGTGCAAAAAATTGTTGAAGCTTATGAGGGATGGGATGCAGAACAACATCGCTTAACGGCTGAAGCGCGTGCTGAACGCAAAGCGCGTCAAGAGGCCTTAGTGGCTGAAAATGATGCCGCTGCCGATGCTCAGCATTAAGTTAAAGCCTGCGGGCATTTTAAAATGCCCGCAGATGTCATTATTTAAGGATCTATTTTGAAACTGAGTCTTTCTCTACAACAGGACTTTCAAGCACCTGAATTGGTCTTGAAACGTGGTTATATCAAAAAAGTTGTAGAAACTGTTTTACGCCATATTGACACACAGAGTAACTGTGAAATTGGCATTGCTTGTGTCGACCATGATGAAAGTCATAAATTGAATTTGGAATATCGCGGCAAAGATAAATCAACCAATGTGTTATCTTTCCCGAGTGACTTGCCCGATGAAATGGCGCAAATTCTTGACTCATTTCCTATTGGCGATTTAGTCATTTGCATTCCTGTGGTGCTGTTGGAAGCGAAAGAACAAAACAAAGCGCCACTGACGCATTTCACTCATATGTTGGTACATGGCACTTTGCACCTCATGGGCTATGACCATGAAACGTCAGAAGCAGATGCTGAAGAAATGGAAGGTATCGAAATTGAAATTTTGGCTAAACTCGGTTTTGAAAACCCTTATTTAGAACAATAGCTATTAGATCTGAAACAACTCACCTGATTCATCTCGATGTGTCGGGTTTATTTATGTTAAAAATAATGCAAGATGAAAAAATAAATGAAGAGATTATAAAAATGCATACATCGATTTCAAAACTACTCTGCGTTATTACCCTATTCTGCACCACGCCACTTTATGCCAAGAGCAATGATGAAAATCAAACATCCTGTCAGAAAGTAAAGTTTCAAGACACAGCTCAGGCGTGGGCTGGACATTATTATTTGCAGGGTGTTATGGAGGTCGGTTCCGAGCTTTTACTAGAGACCAACGGTAAATTTAAATGGTACTTAGCTGTCGGCTCTTTAGATCAATATGCTGAGGGGACATGGTGGAAAAATGGCAACTGCATTGGTTTAAAGGCATTGCCGAAATATAGCAAGCATTTAGAAATCTTTCCTAGCCGCCTAGATGTGGAAGAGTCTCATTTAACTGTGACTTGGATCGGTGGACGTCAAGACGGGGCCTATGTCCGCGCAACCCAATAAATCGAAGTAAGCAAAATCATCAGAGTATACTTAAAAGTGCACAGCTCAGTGCACTTCAAACTCCGCCTCTGCTGGGTCAAAACGCCATGTACGCACAATGCGTAACTCAGAAATATCCTTCATTTTGGCATCAAATCCACCGAATGGTGCGGCCTTACGCACCGACGCTTTTGCAGCCTCATCAAGCATCTCATGGCCTGAACTATCAATCAGGCGAATAGCGCGGATGCCTCCTGATGCATTTAGAATCACCATTAAACGCACTTCACCCGCCAGCCGCTGCTGTTTAGCTGCTTCTGGATAGTAACGGTTGCCATAAAATTCAACTTTCTGACGGAACTTTTCAAGATAGGCGGCCGAAATATCTTGCTTGGCTTGAATACCATCGACTGTTTTAATTTTTTGCTGACGGCTAAAGTTTTGTTGGCGTTGTAAATATTGCGCTTCAAGGCTGGCCACCATTGCTGCTTTGGCTTGAAACTGACTGTTCATTTCTTCCATGGCTTTTTTGCGCTGATTATCCTCAGCTTGTTTTTGCCAGCTTAAAGTCGTCATCAACAGTTTTTCTTCAAAATTCAGCTCACGTTTTTGTTGAATCTGCTCTAAAGTCTCGCGCTGCTGCTCACCTGTACTTTGCTCAAGCATCGGTGCAGGCATGTCACTCGACATGCGATGTGATTCACGAAAGGTCCCTGAACCTTGTTGATCGGCTTGCGCTAAAAAATCTGCATTTTCAATTTTTTGATCAGAAGGACGCAAGGTAACGGCAATTTCTTTCACTGCCGCATCATTTTCTTGAGGCATCGCAAATTGCAAAGTCAAAATCACGAGATGCAAAAATACCGCCAGTACGACGGTCGCTGTAAAAATTGGGTCTTTCCACCAATCATGAGCCAAAGGCATTACATTTATTTTTCTAAGCATCACACCAAACCGACAATTTGTCTTGTTCCCCAAAGCGCATGCGCGCAGTATAAAATAGACACAGTCTTCATTTTATTGCGTAGAATGAGACCTTGTGCCCTTTAGATTCACTGTTTCGTAAAATCATGAAAATGGTGCAATTAATTTTGCTAAACTGCAAGGTTCATGAACAGTATTTTTTAAACATTTCGACCAGAGATCTGATCGCTCAAACACGTTGATTAGCTAGGACGCCTCTTATGCAAACGCTTATTTCCAACATTTCAAATCGTTTACGCCAAGTTTATCAAAAGGCGGAAGGATTTATTGAGGATGAGCGCGAGTTTCCAATGTCTCAAGTCTTTTTAAATGCCACTTTTCAACGTTTTGTGACCGATAACGTGAGAATGTTGAAAGACCTGCATGCCGACTTACATGATGATTGGTTACGCTTATATGCCACACTCGACTATAACGGGCTCAAACTCACGCTTTCGGTAGATTTGAAACTGGCACAAATGGAGTTAAATAAAAAAACGCAGTTGATTGTATTTGAGCAAATCAGTGACACCAGTGTTCTGGATGCTGAATATCCAACGGTATTTCATAAAATTGGCGTGCGCTGTGCCCTATTCTTTTATCAAAAAGTCCTGAATCAAGACCCCTTAGGCATGATTTTAGAAAAACTGAATGTGATTAAAGTCAAAGATGATCTGCTGCATTTGGATCTGAATCGCTGGTTAGGGAAAAACCGTTCCATTATCGATACTTTAGGTAAAGTCCATGTCAATCATGCCGTATTGCGTGAAGCAGAATTGGTGGTGATCGGTAATGTCAACTTAACAGCGTTATTTAATAAGTTTTCGCAAACCTCTATCCATGACTTGATTGAACCCAATCTAGACGAAAGCACGGTCTCGCCAATTCGACAAAAATAACTCGGGATGCTGCGACTAAAATGTGACTTAAGGTGGGTAAAAGAAACATAAAACTACAGTTTGCCCTATGTTTCGAATTTTTTCTTCATAATCAACGTGCATAATATTTCTATGCAAAAAATTTGTGCCTACAACTGAATAGGAAACTTTTTCTTATGGCTAAATCAATGTTGAAAACAGTCGCAATGGCAACAGGTGTCAGCACCTTGCTATTTGTCGGTTTCTCAAGTCAAACCTTTGCCATGAGTCCATTCCAAGCCAGTTATCAATTTAACTATAATGGCAAAAACATGGGCTCAGCGTCACGTACGTTATCGAAATCGGGCAACAACTGGAACTATGTCTTTGCAGCCAAAGCTGGTGGTATCGCCTCTGCAACCGAAAGCAGTCGCTTTAGTTTCAACGGTAAGCAAATTCAGTCCAGCAGTTTTAGTCGTAGCAGTAAAATTTTGGTGCATAACAACACCATGAGTATTAACTTCAATCCAGCGGCAAAAACCATCAACACCAAGAAAGACAAAGAAGCGCGTTCTTTCGCTTGGAAAGCTGGCGTACTGGATGAACTGAATGCTGAATTACAACTTCGGGAAGACATCAAAAATGGCGGTTTAAAATCGACTTATTATTTGGCCGATGCCAAAGAAGTCGAAGCACGTAAATTTGTGAAGCAAGGCTCTGAGTCAATCAAAACCGATTATGGCACCTTTGACACGATTAAAGTAGTCATGAAACATGACAAACCTGGCCGCGAAACCATTTTCTGGTTAGCACCTAAATTGGACTACCTTCCAGTCAAAGTCAGCCATGTTGATAAGAAAACATCCTATGGATTGCTATTAACGGGTTATAAAGGTGCAAGCAATTAGTCATTTTGACGAATTTTACTTGCATTTTTTCAGGTGCTTCCTAAAATACGCTTTTGCTTGAAAAAGCACCTGCCCCTAGAGGATTCTCCCGTGTACGCACTAGAACAGAAAATCTTAAGCGAAGGTATCGTTCTATCTGATGAAGTTCTGAAAGTTGATGCTTTCTTAAACCACCAAATCGATCCGGTTATGATGCAATTAATCGGTAAAGAATTTGCTGCTCGTTTTAAAGATGCAGGCATCACTAAAATCATCACGATTGAAGCATCAGGTATCGCACCTGCAATCATGGCAGGTTTAGAACTGGGCGTGCCCGTTATTTTTGCGCGTAAATACCAATCTTTAACCTTAAAAGATGACCTTTACCGCTCAAAAGTCTTTTCGTTTACCAAACAAACGGAAAGCACGATTGCAATTTCAAATAAGCACATCAGCTCAGCAGATAAAGCCCTCGTGATTGATGACTTCTTGGCTAACGGTCAAGCAGCATTGGGGCTGATTGACCTAATTCACCAAGCGAAAGCAGAAGTTGTCGGTGTCGGTATTGTGATTGAAAAATCATTCCAACCTGGTCGTGACATTTTGCTTGAAAAAGGCTACCGCGTTGAATCTTTGGCACGCGTAAAGTCTTTGGCAAATGGTACTGTTGAATTTGTTCGTGACTAATCACGGCGTTTAACTTCAAAAAAGAGCACTTCAGGTGCTCTTTTTTTGTCACTCAGATGACCCGCGGGTCATCCACATGTAAATGCCACATTTGCGCTGTAGGTTATTTTTAATTTAAAGTAAAAATATATCGTTTTTTTTCAATTTAATTACACACTGAAGTTGGAGAAACGCGATTTATATAGCATGATCAAATCTAAAAGGTAATGTCCACTTTCTAAGAGCAAAACCAATAAAGACTAAACTGGATACTATTTTATAGAGATACCGTATTGAATGATAAATAAGAAACAATTAACTGAACGATCATTTACCCCAAGCCAATTATCTGGATTTGATGGCGTACACTCCATTCAACTCCCTGTAGACTTCATTCACGACTTGAGTAAAGCAGACTCCTTACAAGCTGTTTTAGATACCATTGCTTACTGGATTTCTCACGTGTTTGATGCGGATCGGGCCAGTATTACCCTGCAAGATACTGAAGAATATCTCAAGCTGTATTCGATCTCAGGCAATCATGCGATTCTGATGGATTTTAAAATTCCGATTGAGCAGACTTTTGTCGGACGAGTCTTTGCTCAGTCTCAACTGATCATTTGCGATGACCTCGCTCAGTCGGATGAGCTGGATTGTAAAATGCTTTCCGAGCATGGCATGGGCACCTGTATGGATGCGCCTATGATTCACAATGGCGTGTGTATTGGCACCTTAAATGTGGCAGATCAACGTAAATATCACTACACCCTACAACAAGCGATTCTTTTATAGGGCCTCGCCACATGGTTAGCTTTAAATATTAAACTGCATTTACAAGTGCAAGAAATGGCGGTCTTAACATCTACAGATGAACTCACAGCAACCTTTAATCGTCGAGTATTTCTGCAAGAAAGTAATCAAACCATGTAGCACTTCAGCCATACTCGCGTGCCATTTACGATAGGTATCTTAGATATTGATCACTTTAAACAGCTGAATGACTGTTATGGGCATACCGCAGGTGACCATGTGCTGAAAAAGATGACCAAAAAAATCCGCAGCGTACTGCGTGACGAAGACTTTTTAGCCCGTATCGGTGGTGAGGAGTTTGCGATTATTTTACCCGCCTGCTTGGGTGATGAAGCCATGCGGGTCTTTAAACGCATTTGTTCAACGATTGAAGCCATGGAAGTGCATTATGAGCAAGAAGTGCTGTGTTTCACAGTCAGTATAGGGGTTGCTGAAGTCGGCAAACATGACGCAGATGCAGAGGATGTCTTTAAACGTGCAGATAAAGCCTTGTACTGTGCCAAGCAAGCAGGAAGAAACCGAATTCACTTTGCCAACTAAACCATATTTAAAAACACAGCATAAACTACTCAAGAAAATTACAAGTTTAATAAATATTATTGCTGCAAGTTCAACTAAGATTTACTCTAGATTCAGTTGTTTAGATCTTTCAAATTCAAGCGCAAAACACGGTTGTTTTGCGCAACGTGTCATCCACACCGTAAAACGGCTGCCAGCTTCAATCACTGGTATCCCAATAGGCCAATAGACTATGGAAAATACAATTCTCTGCCCAAAATGTGGCTCTAGTGATGTTGAAAAACGCAATCACGAGCAACAACTGACTAAAATTGGGGGCGTATTGCTCAGTTCGGCAGGTGCAACTGCTGGTACCGTCGGTGGTGCAGCATCTGGAGCCTCTATTGGTGCGGCGATCGGTGCAGCGGCTGGACCTCTTGGGGTGATTATGGGTGGTACCATTGGCACTTTTGTCGGTGCAGTCAGTATTGGTGTGACAGGTGGTTTTTTAGGACATCGTTTTGGTAAAAAAGCGGGTGTGATTGTCGATAAAAATGTATTTCTTGACTATAAATGTCTCAAGTGCGGTACAAAGTTCAAAGAACAGCATCTGAAGCCAGCCCAATAATAAGAAGCCCATCATTGATGGGCTTTTTTCATGTCTAAATATTCTAGGCTTGTAGTTTCTTCACAACTTCCCCAAGACGCTTACCTTGAGCTTCGCACAGCACTTTTTCATCTTGGCTTAAGCGCTGATCATGTCGAGGCCCGCTGACATGGCTAGCGCCATAAGGTGTTCCACCTGTTTTAGTATGTGACAATGCGGGAATGGCATTGTTCAATCCTAAAATCATCATGCCATGATGAAACAATGGTGGCAGCATGGTCAATAAAGTACTTTCTTGGCCACCATGCATCGAACCTGATGAGGTAAACACACAAGCCGGCTTGCCATGCAAAGCTCCATTGAGCCAAAGACTGGTGGTTTGATCGAGGAAATATTTCATTTCAGAAGCCATGTTACCAAAGCGAGTGGGTGAGCCTAGCGCCAAACCCGCACAGTTTTCCAAGTCCGCTAAACTACAATAAATATCGCCTTCTGCAGGAATACTCGGCTCTGCTTCCTTCACCACAGCCGCAATATTTGGCACCGTTCGAATTTTAACTGCAACACCACTGGCTTCAATTCCATTTGCAATCAGATGCGCCATTTCACGGGTACTGCCGTATTTGCTGTAATATAAAACTAAAACATAGGTTTGCATGAATAGAGTTCGGTAACAGAAAAAATAAAACTATACGGTATTTTTCCTATTTTTTGGTTAAGCTTAGGGTGAAAAATGTAGAAAAGATGAAGAAAACAAAAGAGATACTTTGCCTATGTTAGAACAGTACTTAAGAAAACTTCCTTTCTATGAGAAAACTTGGTTTCAGTTCGTTTTATTTGTACTGCGACGCTTTGAGGCCGATCGATGTCGTGAACAAGCAGGTTCACTGACCTATACCACCTTATTTGCCGTCGTTCCGATGCTAACCGTTTTTTTGGTGATCATTTCCTCAATCAAAGCACTTGAACCTGCACGGCAGCAATTACAACAACTGATCTATAGTAATTTTTTACCGAAAACCACGATTGCTTTTGATAAGGCCTTAAATGCGTTTACCGATAAATCCAGTAATTTAACCATTATTGGGATCTTATTTTTATTCGTCACCACCGTCATGATGCTAACCAGTATTGAAACAGTCTTTAACCGAATTTGGCGCGTTCGTGAAACCCGCGGCGGCATTATTGGCTTTATGCGCTATTGGACCATTATTTCTTTAGGCCCCATTCTACTTGGTAGTGCCTTTGTTATTTCGTCGACAATGGCTTCCCTCAACGTTCTGAGTAATAATTTTGCAGGCTATGAGCTTAATGGCGCATTTGTCCTGTGGCTAATTTCATTCTGCTTAACTGTCGTCGGCTTTTTTATTCTGAATTGGACCATTCCAAACCGCAGTGTCCCAATGAAATCCGCTTTGATTGCAGGTTTATTTAGTGCCGTCGTGTTTGAACTCCTAAAAAACTTATTCGGCTTCGTTATGTCGAACTTTACCAGTTATGAAATTATCTATGGTGCATTTGCCGCGATTCCAATTTTCCTGTTATGGATTTTTCTGTCTTGGAATATTGTCCTGATTGGGGTCGAAATTAGTTATGCACTGACCGCATTTACCTCCCATAAAGAGCAAAAACGACACCCTGTCATTATGCTACTAGATTTGCTGGAGCTGTTTTATAAAAAGCAACAGCAAGGACTCAGTGTCTCTGATGATGAAGCTTTAGATGTATTAGGGCGAGATGAATTGGGGCGTTGGCCGAGTTACGTGTTTATGCTTGAACAGCAAAACTTAGTCAAACGTACCGATGACAACCAATATGTGCTGGTACGTAATTTATCTCAAGTCGATTTTTGGAGTTTTTACAGCAAACTTCCTTACCCTTTACCAAAGCGTAAAGATTTGGGTAATGTCCATCCTGATGATGTCTGGATGCAGAAAATTGGCCCAGCGTTAGTAGAATCGGATGATTACTTGGCGGCTAAACTCGCCATTCCGCTGTCTACAATTTTTGATGATAAATCTTAAGCCTTCTATAAAAAAAAACGTGTCTATGACACGTTTTTTTATCCGCTAACTCAAATCAATTTAAGTTCAACCTTCACCCTGAATTGAGATAGATTCGAGCCTACCCAGTATTTACTGCAAAGCCATTTTAAAGGCCTGTACATACTGCTTAATTTTGTGATGCAAACTCACCACCATCACCCCCATCAACACAAAACATGTTCCCACCAAAAAGTTGAGTTCCAGCTGCTCATTGAGTAATATCACACCAAAACACATCCCAAAGATTGGGGTCAAAAAAGAAAAGACCCCCAACTGGGATGCCAAGTATTTTTTCAACAGCCAAAACCAAATCAAATAACTGGCAAATGACACGACAACGGTATGGAAAAGCAAACTTGTAAGAGATAATACAGACCAGTGAATCGTCGCTTGTCCCATGAAGAAAGCCACAGGCAATAACACTAAAAATGCGATAAAGAGCTGATAAAACAAAGTTTGGGTGGCAGGTGCCTCTGCTAGTTTCGTCAGCCTAACTGCAATGGTCGTGGCTGCCCACAACACCCCTGCTAAGAGTGCTAAAACATCACCCCAAAGTGCAGAACTTGCAGCCGCTTGTGAAGATGCAGGACGAAATAAAAATGCAATCAGAATCCCGAAAAATGCACATGCAATGCCCAACCACTGAATGAGCGATAAACGTTCAGAGGGTAATTTCCAGTGCAGACCCAATGCTACAAAAATAGGTGCGGTATACAGCAAAACCACGGTATGCGCCGCGGAGGTAAAACGTAAAGCTTGCGCGACCAGAAAAAATTCAGCTGCAAATAAAAGCCCGACTAAAACTCCTGCGGGTAAGTAGTCTCGCCCCCATAAAGATGTGCCCTTTGCTAGCTTGATCATGGGGTAAACCATCAACGCAGAGAGACCTGAGCGAAGTGCAATTTGCATCACTGCAGAAATATCGGGGGCAGCAAGCTTTAACACCACTTGTTGTAATCCCCACAAAATACACAGCCCAAACATAATCCCTGAAGCTTTACTGTCCAGCGCTTGACGACTACTCACGACCTGCTCCACTGAAAAAGATCAAAGCTCACTATAGATTTGTCTGAAATAAAACATATAATTTAAAACAGACAAGAGATCTTCTTATTCAGGCAATTTCAGCCATGCCCCAACGACAACAAAAAAAGAGCGCGCAACTCAAACAATTACCGACCAATGATCATATTGATAAATTATTATGGATCAGCTTTCGCGAAGATCCCGCGCAGTCGGTTTATCCCGTGCATGGACATGCATGGGGCGAATTTGTATACGCCTTTAATGGTGTGATGGAAGTGAATATCAACCAGATTGACTACCTTACCCCGCCACCTTATGGCATTTGGCTTCCACCCAATGTAGCCCATAGTAGCTTAAATCGTACCGATGTTTCGCATGGTACCTTGTATATCCATGAAAGCTTATGCACTCATCTGCCTCAACAAGCCGGTATTATGCTCAGCTCACCTTTGGTCACGGCACTATTTAAGCATTTGAGACAACACAGCCTGCCAGATGATGCACCTGAACACATGCGCTTACTCTATGTCTTGCTTGATCAATTACACCATGCAGAATTGGTCAGTAGCTATTTACCGCACTCTGAACACCCGACCCTGAAAAGTATTTTAGATTTTTTACATCTGCACCCTGCGGACAACAGTTCTTTGCAACAACTGGCGGTACAGCACAATATGACTGAACGCACACTCGCACGTTATAGTCAAAAAGAACTTGGCATGTCCTTGAATGAATGGCGACAGCGCTTAAAAGTCATGAAAGCCATGAGCATGCTGACAGAGGGAAAAAAGGTCGAAAGTATCGCGCTGGATTTGGGCTATGCCAATGCATCGGCCTTTATTAATATGTTTAAACGCTGGATGGTATATATCCCCGATCAGTTCCGTAAACTGTACCATAGCCACCAATAACGCTAAAAAAAATCACCGAAGTGATCTTTTTGAATGATGGGGTTTGAAAGCCTGTAAATTAAGCTTTAACAAAGGTATTCCAAGAATAGTCTTGTTTTTTGCCTTTTAGGGTCATTTTCAACTGCTCACCCGCCTGTAATGCAGCGACCCCAGCAGGTGTGCCTGTCATGACCACATCGCCTGCTTCCAAAGTAAAGACTTGGCTAATGTCGGCCAACAAGGTACCAATGTCAAAAATTAAGTGTGCAGTGTTGCCCGCTTGGCGCAGCTCATCATTGACATGAAAACTGTAATGCACATCATCCCAGTCCTGTACCACATCGGAAACAGCAACCCAGTCTGCCAGTACACACGAACCATCAAAGGCTTTAGCACGTTCCCAAGGCTGGCCTTTGGTTTTCAAGTCATCTTGCAAGTCACGCAAGGTTAAGTCCAAACCTAAAGTCACAGCCCCCACTGCTTGCAGGGCTTGAGCTGGATCGGTTGCTTTGCTTAGGCGATGGTCAATGCGTAAAACCAGTTCACATTCATAGTGGCAGCTGCCCCATGCAGGATTCCAAGAGATGCCCGCATCTAAACTGAGCAAACTGCTCGGTGGTTTAATAAATAAAACCGGACGATCAGGAATCGCATTGCCTAATTCTTTGGCATGGTCTGCATAACTACGACCGACACAGACAATTTTAGATGGACGTGTACTCATGATCTTCCTCTGATTTGTTGATGGTGTTATGGAGCAAAATGTTTATTTTTTGAAAGTATTTTCAAATTTTGCTTGATCCGCACTATCGGCCAACGCACGCTTAGGCACAATCACCACAGTACGGTTTTTCAGCTCAAGCATATAGGTCAACTTGCCACTGGCAAACTTTTGCACTTCATTATAATGGACCACTTGCTTGCGACCATTGGCATAAATTTCCGCATAATCTTGGTATAAATCGATGCCTTGCTCACTTTTACCAAACTGATATTTCACAAATTGGCGCTTAAACATCATCGGCAGAAACCAATAGCGCATGAGAATTTGTAAAACCAAGAAAAATATACCCAATGCCACATAGTAGCGACCGACGCCTGAAAAGCCGAGCATAAAGCCCCACACAATAATCCCGACACTAATCAACGGCGTGATAAAACGCGTCATTTGCTTTTTACCAAAGGTCGCTAAGGCAAAACCATCTTGGGACTCTTCTAAAGTGAGGAAATAACGTGTCGATAATGCAGGCTTGTTCTCTGACATAGGGTCATATCAAATAGCTAAAAATATTGTGCTCAATACTACAACACAATCGGTCATTTTTTTAGGACTTTAGCAGATCGATGTTGATTAGCGGCGATCCACTCAAGCCGAGGCCATACCGATATCAGAACCGCATGATAAAACTAAGATGTAAGAAACAACTGAATAACTACGGCAAAAAATCCATCCCTGCTATGGATTTCTACTGAACAGAAAGTGCAGGCACAAAAAAAACCGCAACATGTGCGGTTTTTTCAATATTTATCAAATTGGTGCGCTCAGAGAGATTCGAACTCCCGACCCCTTAGTTCGTAGCCAAGTGCTCTATCCAGCTGAGCTATGAGCGCGACGTCTTGATGGGGTGAATTATACGTGAATCTTATTTTTTGTTAAGTCTTATTTTCATAAAAGCCGATCAACTGCCCAGTTATTAAGCATAGTGGGTATAAAACGCTGCATAAACCAACATATTGATCGTTGCATATGAAAATAGCTGGGGAATCACGCAAGAATAGCGCTTTATTTATATCGAATCTTTCTTGATAAATCACTTTCTCAAGCGAAACACTTCATTTTTACGGACACAAAAAAACCGCAACATGTGCGGTTAATTGTTCAAGTTGGTGCGCTCAGAGAGATTCGAACTCCCGACCCCTTAGTTCGTAGCCAAGTGCTCTATCCAGCTGAGCTATGAGCGCATTACTTGTGTGCCAATTCAGGCGATACGTTACATACAGTTTACTTATTGGTGCGCTCAGAGAGATTCGAACTCCCGACCCCTTAGTTCGTAGCCAAGTGCTCTATCCAGCTGAGCTATGAGCGCGACATAAGTAAAGTTGGCGGTGAGAGAGGGATTCGAACCCTCGGTACAGTTACCCGTACGCATCCTTAGCAGGGATGTGGTTTCAGCCACTCACCCATCTCACCGTAACGTGCGGCCATAATACAAACTTCATGCTAGCACTGCAAGCACAGACACTCAATTTTTTGCATATTTCTGTTCAATTAAATACTTTTTAAACAATTTAGGGCGGATTCAGCTAAATTTATTCTTTTATCTAGATCTGCATGTTGAATAAAACAGCAGATATTCTAAATTGCCGACATAAAACACAATATTGCAATCATTTGCGTGCAGTCTGTCTTCGCATGACTTATGCTAATCCTATCTACTGACATACAGCCAAAGACATTATGAAAAATTGGGTCGATCCTGAAGCAAAAGCTGAAGCTGAACGTTATGACAACCCTATTCCGAGCCGCACGCTCATTTTAGAAACCATCGAAGAAAAAAAGACGGCTTTATCGCATGCGGACTTGGTCGAAATTTTTGAAATTGCAGACCAAAAAAGCATTGAAGCGCTCAGCCATCGCTTAATTGCGATGGTTCGTGATGGTCAACTGATGAAAGATGGCTTCAAATTTCAAATTGCCGAAGAGCAACCTGAACATGAAGCAACGGTTTACATCAATAGTAAAGGCTTTGGCACGGCCAATATTGCAGGTCATGAAGACTTACTTCTGCCTGAACGTGAACTACGCCAAGTATTTAATGGTGACCGTGTTAAAGTGCGTCAAACCTCAGTAGACCGCAAAGGTAAAGCTTGGGGCTTTATTACCGAGGTAGTGCAACATCGTGTGAAGCAAATCATTGGTAAAGTATCAATACATGATGGTGAATACTTTATTCAACCAGCAAATCCGAATGCGCACCAACCGATTACTTTAGAAAAAGAGTTAATCGAACACGCACAAGTCAAAGTGGGCGATTCGGTTCGTGTCGCAATTGATGACTACCCAACCAAAGATGAGTTGGCGACAGGTCATATTGTGCAATCGATGGCAGACAAGGCCGATACTGAAATTATTATTCCGCAAACCATTTTAGAGTTTGGTTTGCCGTATGAGTTCCCAGAAGAAGTCATAAAAGAAGCAGAGAGCTTTAAAGAGCCGTCAGCGCAAGACCGTGAAGGTCGTATTGACCTACGTGATTTAGCCTTAGTCACTATTGATGGTGAAGATGCACGCGACTTCGATGACGCGGTCTATGCAGAAAAACGTCCAGGTGGCGGTTATCGTGTGGTGGTGGCGATTGCAGATGTGAGTCACTATGTCCGTTCTGGCAAACCACTGGATGATGAAGCTCAAGAACGGGGTACATCGGTGTATTTCCCGCACTTTGTTTTACCGATGTTGCCTGAAGCTCTTTCGAATGGCTTATGTTCACTCAATCCGCATGTAGACCGTCTATGTATGGTCTGTGATTTAAACCTGTCACGTGCAGGTCGGGTCACCAAGTTTGAGTTCTACCCATCTGTGATGCACTCAAAAGCACGTTTAACCTATACCAATGTTGCCCAATACTTTGACGGCGACAGCAGTGCCATTCCTGAAGACCGTGATGTTCGCAAATCCTTGAACACCCTGTTCCAACTCTATCAAGTCCTCAAAGGTTTACGTGCTGAACGTCATGCCATGGAATTTGAAACTGTTGAAACTTACATGACCTTTGATGAGCTGGGCGGCATTAAGGAAATTTTACCGCGTACGCGTAATGATGCGCATAAACTGATTGAAGAATGTATGTTGTTGGCAAACGTGGCAGCGGCTGAATATGCGCTACAACATGATGTGCCAATGTTATACCGTATTCATGAACCACCTGAGTTTTCACGTATTCAAAAAGTACGCGACTTTGTCAAACTGCTCGGTCTACCGTTCCCAGAACAGCCGACTCAGAAAGACTACCAAGCCGTGATTGATGCAACCAAAGACCGTATTGATGCCCCAAGTATCCATGCCGTGCTGTTACGTTCGATGATGCAAGCCTACTACGGCGCGAATAACGCAGGTCACTTTGGTTTGGCATATGAAGCCTATACGCACTTCACTTCTCCAATTCGTCGTTACCCAGACTTGTTATTACACCGTGCCATTAAAGCCAAGTTAAAACATAAACCGGCACCTCTTTCAGGGGCTGCGCTAGATGATGCTGGTCAACATTTCTCAGCGACTGAACGTCGTGCAGATGAAGCATCTCGCTCTGTCACCACATGGTTGAAATGTCATTATATGCAGCAGCATTTGGGTGAAGAGTTTGTCGGCACCATTTCTGCAGTAGCAGAATTTGGTCTGTTTGTGACACTCAAAGACTTATATGTTGACGGCATGATCCATGTCAGCCAACTGGGCGATGATTACTTTGTCTATGACCAACCAAGTCAGAGCTTGATTGGGCAAGCACGTGGTCAAAGCTTTAGCTTGGGCGATGAAGTGAAAATCAAAGTTGCAGCAGTGAATTTAGAAGACCGCAAAATTGATTTTGAATTATTGCAGCAACTCTCACATGGTGGTCGGCCCATACGTAGTCGAGCACCCCGTGTTGGTAAAGCCAAAACAGCACGAAGCGAAAGTAAAGAAGAAGTCTTCAGCGAGTCGACAAACGCCTCTCCCAGTAACAGCGGAGACCAGCCCATACGACGCAAAAAAGATAAATCCCAACCTAGCTCCTACAGCAAAAAGCCTGGTAAAAAATCTTCATCAAAGTCTGAAACAAAGGTTAAAGATAAAGTGAAGAAAAAGGCTAAACTTAAAAAGAAAAAATCAAACGCAAAAGCGAAAACTGAGTAAATGATGAAAAAGGTGCTAGGGCTTAATGTGTCCTAGCACCTTTTTTCATAGGGCCAACATGAATTTTTTGCGTTTATTTTTAAGCAAACCCATCAGCCAATATCATCCCTTGCTTTACTTCATGGCCACGCGTAGCCGACGTATGATGCGCTATTGGCAATGGAAAACAGATGGGAAAGACTACGCACATTCATTTTCTAACGCTCCTTTGGCTTTTCGCGTCAAAAAGCATCAGTCCGTTCTGTTTCGTAAATTAGGCGACATCGATCAGCACTGGCAACACAATAAAGTCATCAATCTCAAAATTGCCAGTCCGTGTATTTCTGGGATTTTAATCCACCCACAACAGACTTTTTCTTTTTGTCAGTTGGTAGGACAACCAACAGCTCAAAAAGGCTATGTTGAGGGAATGGAACTCAGCTTTGGTCAAGCACGCGGTGGTATTGGCGGCGGTATTTGCCAAATTGCCAATCTCATTCACTGGCTTGTCTTGCATAGCCCATTGCAAGTGGTACAGCGTTCACAGCACTCCTTTGACCCTTTTCCAGATCATGGTCGTGTACTTCCATTTGGTAGTGGCGCTGCAATTTTTTATAACTATATTGATTATCAAATTTACAACCCCACCCCGCATAGCTTTCAAATTCGGCTGTGGTTTAGTGAGAAATGTTTAGAAGGTGAACTGCGTTGCTCCGCCGATTTAGGCTATGTCTACCATGTATTTGAACAACAGCATGCCTTCCTAAAAATCGGGACGGACTACTACCGACAAAACGAAATTTGGCGACACCGCAAAGAAAAATATAAAAGCGGTGAAATCTTAGCCACTGAATGCATGACCCGTAACTTTGCCAAAGTGCTTTATCAGCCCTCACGCATTGATCAGCACTACCCATCATGGGCTGAATTTCAAGCAGCGCAAAACATCAAAACCAATTAAAACTTGATTTCCCACGGCATCACCCTTACATCTAGTGATAACTGAACATTTAATTTGGCTTAAACGCATGACATTAGAAAAAGCAACCTTGCCTGTTCCACAGTTTGATCAAATCACCTTAGTACAACTCCAACAGCAGATCGAACAGGCAATTCAACAGGGCCAAAGTTTTTTAAAAGACCTGAGCGAAGTCCCTGAATCAATTCAGGGACAGCTTGCGGTCTTAGAACAAGTCGATCATTTAGAAAATAATATGAGTGAAGCATGGGGCGTGCTGTCCCACCTCAATGCGGTCATGAACAATGCTGAAACTCGTGAGGTGTACCAGTCACTATTACCAAGCTTAAGTGAATACTATACCGAGTTAGGTCAACACACAGCGCTGTATCAAACCTATCAACACATTCATGATGCTGCGCAATTTGATCACCTCCCTGAAGCCCAACAAAGTGCGATTAAACTTGCACTGCGCGACTTCAAACTGTCTGGGGTGGCTTTAGAAGGTGAAGCCAAAAAACGTTATGCAGAAATCTCCGCACGTTTATCACAACTATCGTCCGACTTTTCCAACCATGTTCTGGATGCCACCCAAGCCTATTTCAAACCTTTAGCGGAACACGAACTGGCAGGCTTACCACAAAGCAGTATTGAGCTGTTAAAACAATATGGTCAGCAGCGCGAACTTGATCAACCCGTTGCCACTTTAGACTTCCCATCGTATCTGGCAATTATGACCTACGCGGAAAACCGTCCTTTACGCGAAGAACTGTATCGTGCCTATACCACACGTGCATCTGATCAGTCTGAACACGCTGAGTTTGATAACACCGCGGCGATGGAAGAAATCTTAAGCCTGCGTCAGGAAATGGCTGCACTGTTAGGTTTCAACAACTACGCCGAGCTTTCATTGGCCAGCAAAATGGCACCAAATGTAGCAACGGTGGATCAATTCTTACGTGATTTAGCTGAACATTCACGTGCCCCTGCGCTCAAAGAAGTGGCGGAGCTGAAAGCTATTGCTGCTGAAGATGGCATTGAGGATTTAAAACCGTGGGACAGCACGTATTATTCGGAAAAATTGAAAGTCCAGCAGTTCAATTTATCTCAAGAAGCACTCAAGCCCTACTTCCCTGCACCCAAGATTTTGCAGGGCTTATTTAGCATTGTGAATCGTCTTTATGGGATTCAAATTGTGGAGCGTGAAGCCCCAGTTTGGCACTCAGATGCACGCTATTTTGAACTAGAAGATCAAGGTGCAGTGGTCGGTGGATTCTACTTTGACCTCTATGCGCGTCAGGGCAAACGTGGTGGCGCATGGATGAGTGGTTTCCGCTCTCGCACCAAAACAACGCAAGGCCTACAAAAACCGATTTGCTATATGGTGTGTAACTTTACGCCACCTGTGGGGGATCAAGCAGCGTTGCTGACTCATGATGAAGTGATCACCTTGTTCCATGAATTTGGACATGGTTTACATCATATGTTGACAGAAGTCGACAATATTGCAGTTGCGGGGACACACGGCGTGGCATGGGATGCGGTGGAGTTGCCAAGTCAATTCATGGAATTTTGGGCATGGGATACTGAAAGCTTAGACCTGCTCAGTGCACATATTGACACCCAAGAAACCTTACCAGAAAGTCTACTCAAAGCCTTGCTGGACGCGCGTTTCTTCCAATCTGGCATGCAAAGTTTACGTCAAATTGAGTTTGCCCTATTCGATCTCAGCATTCATAAAGCAGCCCCTGCTTTGAAAGCAGATCAGATCCAAGCCACCTTAAATGAGATCCGTGCACAATATGCTGTTTTAGAAACCACATCTTATAACCGCTTCCAACATAGCTTCAGTCATATTTTCGCAGGCGGCTATGCAGCAGGTTATTATTCTTATAAATGGGCGGAAGTTTTGGCCAGTGATGCCTTCGATCGTTTCGAAAATGAAGGGATTTTTAATACTGTCACTGGAAAAGAATTTCGTCAGTTTATTCTAGCAGTTGGCGGAAAAGATACAGCGCTTGATGCATTTATCAATTTCCGTGGACGCGAGCCAAAAATAGATGCTTTACTTCGTCATCAAGGTTGGACGAACCGCTAAAAAAGTGAGTAAACTAGGCGCCTAAATTGTTCAGAAGGTAAGTCTAATGACTATTAAACGTCGTTTCATTGCAGGTGCAAAATGTCCTAAATGTCAGGCGATGGATCGAGTTGTTATGCTTACCTCGAATGACGATGAATGGATTGAATGTATCGACTGTGGTTATTCTGAGAATCGTCCAACTCATGTAGACAAGCCTCAGATCCCTGCTATCCCTGACGAGGTTGGGGTCATTCAATTTAAACCACGTCAATCCAAAGAATAAAGGTTGAATCGAATGTCGTCCGTACAACACAACAACCCTAAATTACTCTGGGGTATTACAGCAGGTTTGGTCGCAATCATTGCGATTTTCGCACTTTATCAGTGGTTGTTTGCTGCACAAGAGCCTATAACACCGATGCACCAAGCGGAGTTGATCCAACCGACCGTGAAGACGCTTCCAGAAGCTGAAAAAGCAGTTTCGACCGCCATGGCTGACAACACCATTAAATTGGTCGAAGAAGATATTTTAAAAGCACCTGTACCTGAAAATGCCTCACTTGCCAAAGAAGAAGTGGCGAAACTGGACGATATTCAAAGCCAGTTGAAGGAACAGGAAAAGAGCTTGCAAGCACAGCACAAAGATGCCGATGAGCTGGTAAAACTCAAAGAAGAACAAATTAAACTGTTAGAAGCCCAATTGGCTGCTCGGTAAAATACGGTTGTTATTTTTAAAGACGTTAGCTTATCGACTGATACGCTAACGTCTTTTTTTGCCCTGCTGCTTCACCCACCTATTCAATCAGCGCAAAGCCATTACACAACTCATCATTCTTGCCCACCTAGTTCCATGAATGACATTGCATTCGTTATGCCCCCTCCTAGACATGCAAAGGGTTTCTTTTAGAGGGACTTTATGGATCGATTGATTCTTTTCATTGAGCTTAAGTGCGGGCTGATTTTTTAAGATGGGACGCTTAGCAATATCCTTGTACTTTGTTTTGATTTGAGTGGTAGTCGCTGCAAAGAAACCATTTTCCTGACCAGCATCGTCAATAAAGCTAAAGCATTAAAAAAAGCATCCGAAGATGCTTATTTATGGTCTAACTCAAGTTCACAACTTAGTGATACCAGCCAAATAACTTAAAGAAGTATGGAACATAAGCAATGATCAGCATCGCTGGGAACAACACGATCAAAGGTAAAATCCAACGTTCATAACGATAATAGAAAGATAAATGACGCACTTCCTCATCGGCCTCATTTACCTCGGCATCACCAATGGATTGTCTTGCTAAAAGGTGATTAAGGGCCACAGGTGGTGTCACATAGCCCAACTCAAAGCCAATCAAGGTGATCATCCAAAAATGGACAGGATGAATACCATATTGATAGGCCACAGGTGCAACCGTCGCAGAAATCAAGATCACGGCGCCAAACGGATCCATAATCATCCCAACAAAGACCATCAATCCCAAAATCAGAGTAATGACCAAAAACGTACTGCTAATATCAGTCGGGAAGAAACTCATTACCTCCGTACGTTCAAGCAATCCGCCCACGCTCACCGACAGTGCCATTAAAATGACCAAAGCACCAATGTGCCCAACGGTTTCACTGGTCGAGATATGCATCGACTTCCAAAAACCGACTTGGCGTAACACGTCCATGGAACTAGATTGAACCACCCCATGATTCACCACTTGTCCATCATCTGCGGCATTACCATGTAGCCCTTCACGGTATTCTGCATGGGCAACTTGAGCCCCAGCCAATGCAGGTTCACCACCCGAGCTATAATTTGCGCTGAGTGTCTCATCCCAATGCCCCACAGCAGGCAAAGGCGCAGGCTGATGACGTAATTTATCAAACAACACGATCATCAATAAAATCACAGGCATCATCACGGGTGCAGTAAATTCATTTAGGTCAGTGTCTAATAAGAATTTATAGAACATCCACGTGAGGACAAAAATCACGATATAAGGCACAACTGCTAAGAAAGCACGCCCTGATTTCGGTGCGGCCAAACTCGGTGCCGCGATGCGGAATTTACTCTCTGCAAAGAAGAGTGAAACCACTAAAAACAGTGTTGATGTCAGTAGGAAAGTATAAACACCATATTGATAAAGCAGATCCGTCGTGACTTCTTTATTTAAGGATGCCACTACTACAATCAATAAGCATGGACGCAAAACTACACCCAGCGAACCTGACATTGCCGTTGCAGCCAAAGCAAACTGACGACGTCCACCTGCATTCCAGACTTCTTTATAAATAATCGCCCCTGCTGCAATCACAAAGATCCCTGATGCACCCGTATATGCGGTCGGTAAAGCCGCAGCGATTAAAATCAACCAAGTTAAAGTTTCAGGCGCCAAATTCCATGGACGCAAAATATTTAAGAACAGATCCACGACACGGGTTTGTTTCAACAACATACCCGCCCAAATAAATAGGGCTAAATTCAGGAAAATACTGGAGAATTCAACCAACTGTCCCAAGTAAATCCCTTGCCCCATGGGATAGTCCATGAAGAAGATAAATGCCACACCCGTAATCACCGCCATGTAGGCATACAGAGGAACACTCAGAAAAGCAAAGCCTAGACGCCCGCCAGCTTTGGCCTCTTTCGGTGGGCTAAACAGCTGCCACACACTTATCAATGTCAGTACGCCAAATAAAACCATCCACAGCCAATAAATCAGCTGGGTTTCGCCATTCATCGGCACACCCGAGTCTTTCACTGAGTTAAATTGGCTAATGCTCGAGTAAGTTAATAAACCATTACCCAGTGTCATCAGGAGACTATAAACACGATAATCCAGCTTGGTTGCAGGGCCACGCAAACCAATATGATGGATTTTTAAGGTCGCGCTAATCGCAGCTAAAACCACCATAAAAATTAATAGAATGGCGCGATTTTCTGTTCCGAATTTAAAAATACCAAAAAAAGTGGTTTCAAAATTACGATAGGCACGAATACTTGGGTGTGCCTCCATATGTTGCATGGCTTTATCATAAAACTGATACTTTTCTTCACACTGCTGCACACCCGCCAAGATGGACGCACGCACATCCGCTTCCGAAGCCGTACCAAAGAAGTCGGCGAACTCATCTGCAGCGTTGGCTTGCATTTGGGTTTTGACCAAAGCATCCACATTCGGCTGACGATTACACTCTGGCTTGGCTGGCTCTGCCCTTAAAAAAGAATACTGCATACCTGTGGCTGGATTGCCATATAAGCGCTCGCCCATACGTAGCAATTGGCCATGGATCATTTCACCTGTACCAATTAATAGCGTAAGTAACAGTAAAATCAGAATGACAAAAGTAGAAATCCACTCGGTCCATATATACTTCAGCAGATCGAGTCCTGATCTGCGCTGTCCATGATTCTGCATGTTGTTTCCTATTTTTATTACCGTTCTGTCCAGCGCAATACACCGTAGAACCTGTCGTTTTAGTCGGCTCGAGCTTGTCCTTTCTCTATGCCTTTAGATTTTTGTTTTGTTTATCTTTGCATCAAATTTATATTTTTGAATATGACAATCTGGATTTTCTTTTTAGAATTTAGGTCAATCCTCTATTCATCAAATAGATTTACCCCGATTAAATACAAAGCTGCAATCACACTTCCCCAGATCACGCCCAATAAATGTGCTTCGACCAAAACTGGACTCCCGATCAGTTCGGCCGTAGTACTCTCGCCAAAGGTATTTTCCCAAATCAATTTGCCTAAAATAAGAAACAACACCAAACTCGCAAACATCCGTTCTTTACGGTATAGCAAATGGACAATGGCTATGGCAGTAAACATCCCATGCAACACACCAGACAGCCCTGCATAGGCTTCAATATCCGCCAGAAAATAATAAAAACTGAGACTAATCAACGGCGGTAAAATCAGCAATAACGCCACAAAATGCCAGACACGAGCCCGTGGAAAAATAAAAGGCAAACACATAAAAGCCAGCATATTGAGTGCAAAATGGATCCATCCCACATGCACCCAGTGCGCTGTCCACAAGCGCCAAATTTCAGGAAAAATATCCACTCGCCAATAAATAAATTGATCTTTAAAAATCTGTAGGCATGCCGAGATCGACACGACAAACGCAATCAAAATGATTTTTCGATTCAGAAATTGATCATGCATCACATGTCCTTATCGTGTTGCTCATTTATTTATTGTTATTTTTTCTGCCCTTCGGCTCAGTTTAAAATTGGTTAACTTTCACTAAACAACTCATCTAGCTCAGAACGGTCTTCTTTTTCATCCCAGAAATGCGCCATACCACCATCCCCAGTTCGTGTCCCAGTATGTTCAGTCCAATAACGATCCGAAATCCCTTGAACCATACTCGAGGCCATACTATCAATCAGTTTAAATTGTGGATTGCTCTGTTTTTCATCACTATAAGAAGCCGCATAACTTTTCAATGCATCACGAATCTTGGCATCGTCACCACTGGCTTGAGCCGCTATAGCATACATTGCATGAGATAAACGAACCCCTTTTTGCTCCCCAATTTGCATCGATTGTTTCAAGGTCTGATATGGATCAGGTTTACCTTCACCCGCACCTGGCAATAAGGTCCAAATCACCGCACGTGTTGCATTCGGCGCACCCCAAAACTTTTCATTGTCTAGACATACCATCCCACGTTCAACAATAGCGGCAATGTCTTTAGGAACATTGACTGCGCCACCAGAGTTAATATCATTGGTCATGGCTTGTAGCCCACTCAACATTCCCAGCAGATACACAGTTTGATCCAAATCGCTGTTCATTTTTGGACAGCCTTCACCCAATGGTTTCTTATATTTCTTTTCCCAGCGGTTTTGAAAAAGTTGATAACCAGTATATTGGCGTTGTGCTGCAGTCGCCGCCCAACGCTTTTGTTCAATTCGAGCATCCTGTGCTTCAGAGACATTGCCTGCTTTCGAGGCACGCAAATAACGTAACTCAGCCTCAAGTGCCTGATTTTCCGCACAAATACCCGATGCTGAATAAAGTAGAACCGCCACACGGGTTGGATCTGCCCCCATGTCTTTGGTCGACATAATCGCTGGAGTCAAAGCATTGCCTGAGTTACACACCATCTCAGCGTCTTCCATGGCTAAAATAGGCGGTACTATATGTTTTTCACTAAACCCAAGCGCAACATTGGCACCTGTTTTAACCACTTGTGAACAACCCGAAAATAATAAACTCGTAAGCGCTACAACAGCCACACCCTGGCCTATTTTTTGGACTTGCGACATTTTCCTGTCCTCTATTTGTATAATTGTATGTGTCCATGCTGACAAACATAGCAGAAGCATTTTCCGAAGAAAAGAGTATTTACTCTAAATCAGACCACTACTCTGCCATGAAATAAAAAGCGGAAAATTGACTAAAATGACGCCTCAACTTTTTTTTAGGCAAAAAAAAGTAGCATAGCGACGGTTCGGCACATGCTACTTATCAACTGGGAAGCCTAGCTAGGCTTTGTTTGGTGCAAATCGTTCCTTCAGCACAGTTCCTAATCGTCCTATAACAATCGCTAACACAATTGCTACCACTAGAAACATCCAAGTTGGGATCATCATACGATTTTCCTTGTTTGCTGTTGGTGATTTGAATGTACATTTTAAGATCAAAAATCTGTAGGAAAGTTGTCTGACAATCCTAAAAAGCATATCAGTTTCTTCAGATATGTCAGACAAACTAAGATGATATATATTTATAATTGTTATTTTTCAATAAATTAAATAAATCGTGAAAGTTAAAATTGTCCAACAATTATTGCATTTTAGTGAGTATTTTCAGGGCTTTCCACTGCGTGATGGGTAACTGATCACACCAAACCAACATCGGTTTTGCTCTAAAGTGTTGAAAATAAATCACAATATAAGCACGATGATCCACAATATGGCTGATTTGTACTCGTTGCACATTGGTTTGTTTCTGAAGTGACAAAGACCAATCACGGCCGTCTAAATGCTGAAGCTGCAAATGTTGCGGCCCACGTAGAAAAAACAAATACAGCACAAAGCCTGCTACCAAAGCGATCAGCCACAGTCCTAAAGGAAGTAGCTGATACAAGACCAGCATCAGAACGGCATAAATCGACAACTGAAACACATAAGCCAAACGACTGGGTTTAAGTTGAAAATGACGATGTTCCATTGCACTTATCCGTGTACATAATGCTTTAATTTTTGAATCAAGGTTTTCATTTCAGGGCGTGGCGGCTCAGAGACTTCCATAAACCAATCCAGCAAATCTGGATCTTCCTGTTCAACCAAGGCCGCAAACATGGCCTTTTCCGCAGGATCCGCCTGAAGATAATAATTTTTCACATAAGGGTCAAAGTACACATCAATTTCTTTTAAACCACGACGTGCACGGTAGATTACTTTACGTTCCTCTAGGCTCATTTCTTCAGTCATTACATTCCCCAAATTAATTGAAACGGCTTAGTTTAACCGATCACACCGCCCTCGCCACTAGTTAAATGTCGTAATTTTAACAACTGGCAAAACTCATCAAAAAATCAAATAGATTTGAGCATTCAGTCCATTGTCGCATGTCCTGCTTTTCACTAATCTCTTAGCAAAATAACAACATCAGGATGAGCTTCCATGCAATCAGGCGCAATTCGCCCGTTACACAATATGCTGCCGCGTAACTTATTTAATGCTGAACATGAGGCATTTCGAGAAACTGTTCGAAAGTTTTACGCCAAAGAAGTCGTTCCGAATATTGAAAAATATGAACAACAACAACATGTCGATCGTGAACTATGGAATAAAGCAGGTGCCATGGGACTACTGTGTGCCACTATGCCTGAGGCTTATGGTGGCTCGGGTGTAGACCGCTTGTACAGTATGATTTTGATTGAGGAACAAGCCTATGCCATGGATTCCTCGACAGGGTTTTCACTACACTCTGACATTGTCGCGAACTATATCAATAACTTTGGTAGTGAAGCACAAAAACACTATTGGTTAACGCGGATGGCTTCGGGTGAAACCGTAACAGCCATTGCGATGACTGAACCTGGCACAGGCTCAGACTTGCAAGCGGTACGAACAACAGCTGTTTTAGACGGGGATGACTACATTATCAATGGCTCTAAAATCTTCATTACCAATGGCTATCTCTGCGATATGGCGATTGTGGTCTGTAAGACAGGCAATAACGAAAAAGGTTCAGCCAATCTCTCTTTAATCATCGTTGAAGCTGATCGTGCAGGCTTCAGTAAAGGTAAACCTCTCAATAAAATTGGAATGAAAGGACAAGACACCTGCGAATTGTTTTTTGATCATGTACGCGTGCCCAAAGAAAACTTGCTCGGTATGGAAGGCATGGGCTTTATGATGCTGATGAAAGAACTGGCTTGGGAGCGCATGTTGGTGGCCATTATCTGTCAAGCAGGTGCAGAAGCAGCACTTGCGCATACTGTTCAATACACCAAAGAGCGTAAAGCTTTTGGAAAAACAATTTCAAGCTTTCAAAATACTCGCTTTAAACTGGCAGAGTTACGCACAGAAATCGATTTTTGCCGTGCTTACCTTGACCGTTGTATGCAATTGCAACTGGAAGAGAGTCTCGGGATTGATGCCGCTGCAGCAGCCAAATATAAAATTTCCGAGATGTTTTCTAAAGTTGTCGATGAATGTCTACAACTGCATGGTGGCTATGGTTATATGCTGGAATACCCGATTGCACGAGCTTATCTAGATAATCGTGCCAATCGCATTTATGCAGGAACCAATGAAATTATGAAAGAGTTAATTTCCCGTTCACTCTAAGATCAAAAAGCCCCTCTTTCGATGGGCTTTTAGTTTTAACAATGTGCTTGGTGAAACTCCGCAATCAAAGCAACCACCAACTCTGGCTGCTCTTTATGTGGCATATGATGTAGACCTTCTAAAATATGCAGTTCAGCCTGTCCAGACACCCCTTCAAAAATCTGCTGAGGTTGTGCCGTACTGCCATATTCATCCAGTTCACCATGAATAACCAACGTTGGACAACACACACCATCAATCACTCTGGCCAAATTCCAATCTTGAAAAATGGGCGATAGCCATGTTTCAGTCCATGCATCAAGTACCCACTGCGCCTTTTCAGGGTGATATTTCTCCAAACGTTCCATTTGTCCCGCTTGTTGAAAGCCAACTTTCGCTTCACTTATCCCCTTTAGTGTCAGTGCTTCAACCGCATACTGTGCAGAGATTGAAATTAATCCTTGGCAACGCTCTGGATACGCCGCAGCAATCGCAACAGACATCCCCCCGCCCACGCTATGCCCTAGGATGATAAAGTTCTGTATCGAAAAATAATCCAATACAGCTTTAAAGGTTTGTTCTGCTTCAGTGATGACAAAACTATGTGCCAAGGGCTGCGTACTCGGATCGGATAAACCAAAACCTAAACGATCATAGGCATAAACCACCCGCGCGGTCGCTTGTGCCAGTTGAGCAGGAAAATCCCGCCACAAAGCCACACAACCTAATGAATCGTGCATTAAAATAATCGGAGCTAATGCATGATCTACTACATCAGTGTGCCATTTTTTGGCATGAATCATATTTGATGCAAATGGGACTTGGTAACTTTGTTCTAAGATATTCAAAATATTCCCTATTCATTATCTTTTAAGTTTTTAAAATCATCCAACACTCCAACAGTTTAAGAAAGTAAAAACAGAACCCCCTAAAGTCATTTCCTTAAAAAAAGGAGCATTACGCTCCTTTTAAATCCACTACACAGCTTAAGAAACTAGTTTAGGTTTCTGGTTCAATGCTGCATCACGTTTAGCAAATTTCAGTACTCCATCCTCAAAAGAAGCACTTTTCAATGTCTTACGATCCGCAAGATAATTATTGCTGACTTTCCATGGTGCATGTTTACCCTGTTTTGGCATTACATTAGCAGCACGTGCAATATAACCCGAACTCAAACTGCCCATGACCGTATCATCCATGAGCTCTGTTGCATCCCCTTGCGGGATCACTTCAGCCCACTGCTTTTGATCCATATAGTTGAGTAAGCGACATATATATTCAGCGGCAATATCCACTTTCAAAGTCCATGACGCATTAATATACCCAATAATCATCGCCATATTCGGTACATCACTCACCATCACGCCCTGATACAACATATGTTTAGAGGTATCTAACGGTTTGCCATCAATCGTTGCTTGTATACCACCCAAGATTTGAATTTCTAGACCTGTGGCTGAGACGACAATATCGGCCTCTAAATACTGGCCAGACTTTAATTGAAGGCCCGTTTCAGTAAAGCGTTCAATCTGATCTGTTTCAACACTGGCTTGGCCTGAACGAAGAATTTTAAATAAATCACCGTCTGGCACCACACATAAACGTTGATCCCAAGGATTATATTCTGGGGTGAAGTGTTTCATATCCACTTTACCTTTGAGCTGCATCTTAATCGACTGGAGCAGCAGTCGGCGGAGTAATTTCGGTTGCTTCTGCGCAAGTGCATAAATCCCACGTTGCATCCCAATATTACGTGCGCGAGTCAGTTTATACGCCACATCTTCAGGCAACACTTTACGCATTTTGTCATATACAAAATCGATCGATGGCACCGAAGCAATATAAGTTGGAGAGCGTTGTAGCATAGTGACATGCGCCGCCCCACCTTTGGCCATTGCTGGCACCAGTGTAATCGCTGTCGCACCACTACCAATAATGACGACTTTTTTACCTGTATAATCTAATTTTTCAGGCCAAAACTGTGGATTTACAAACTCGCCTTTAAATACTTCTTTATTTGGAAAATCAGGTTGGTAGCCTTGGTCGTAGTTATAATAGCCGGTACAGCCAAACACAAAATTTGCAATCCAGTTTTCTTTTTTGCCTTTTGCATTCTCAATCACTACCTGCCACTTTTTCTGAGCAGAATCATAATTGGCGCTGAGTACGCGATGCTTAAAATGAATTTTTTCTTTGAGTTTCTGTTCATCAATGACTTCCGCCAAATAGCCCTTAATCGAAGAACCATCTGCCAAAACGCTGGCTTGTTGCCACGGTTTAAAATTAAAACCAAAGGTCGACATATCTGAATCAGAACGAATACCTGGGTATTTAAACAAATCCCATGTTCCACCAACGCTGTCACGACGTTCAATAATTTCAAACGAACGTTGTGGACAATGCTTGGTTAAATGTGCCGCAAGACCAATGCCTGAAATACCAGCACCTACAATGAGCAGATCGACGTGCTTATCCATGTTGTTTTTATCCTGTCTTATATTCTGTTCTTATTAAACCATAAAACTGACAATACACAATGTCAAGTTTAAGCAGATCTTTCGTAAAATATGTCACTACAGGCCAAAATACAAAGATTGTCGAACAAAAACCCATAAAAAAAGACCAGTGAAACACTGGTCTTTTTCTAAGAACAACTGAATAGTTCTACGAAATTATTTAACTTCGCGATCTACTAGTTCAACGTAAGCCATCGGCGCAGCATCACCTGCACGGAAGCCCGCTTTAAGAACACGTAGATAACCGCCGTTACGTTCTTTGTAACGAGGGCCAAGAACGGTAAATAATTTACCAACAGTTGCTGCTGAACGAGTACGAGCAAACGCTAAGCGACGGTTTGCAACAGTATCGTTTTTAGCTAAAGTGATTAAAGGCTCAGCTACACGACGTAACTCTTTTGCTTTAGGCACAGTTGTTTTGATCAACTCGTGCTCAAACAAAGAGTTAGCCATGTTTTGAAACATCGCTTTACGATGGCTGCTTGTACGGCCTAATTTCACACCACTATTACGATGACGCATGGTGATAGTCCTACTTAATTAACGGCTACGATAGGCGAAACGATCGTCCATACGGAGACTAGCTGGTGGCCAGTTCTCTAAACGCATGCCGAGTTGTAAGCCTTTTGAAGCCAGAACATCTTTGATCTCAGTAAGCGATTTTTTACCAAGGTTAGGAGTTTTGAGTAACTCAACCTCAGTGCGCTGTACAAGATCACCAATGTAGTAAATGTTTTCTGCTTTCAAACAGTTAGCAGAACGAACAGTAAGCTCTAGATCATCTACTGGACGAAGCAAAATCGGATCAACTTCTTCACGAGGTTCTTGAGCAACAGGAGCTTGATCTTTCTGAAGGTCAACAAAAATTGCAATTTGTTGTTGCAAGATTGTTGCCGCTTTGCGGATCGCTTCTTCAGGATCAACTGTACCGTTGGTCTCAAGATCAATGACCAATTTATCAAGGTCTGTACGTTGTTCTACACGAGCGTTTTCCACTGTGTAAGACACACGTTTGATTGGGCTATAAGAAGCATCTAACTGTAAGCGACCTACAGGGCGAGTTTCGCCTTCTGGGAAACGCGAGTCAGAAGTTTCATAACCACGACCTTGAGAAACTTTCAAGCGCATTTTTAATGAGCCTGAAGCACTTAAAGTACCGATCAAATGTTCAGGGTTAACCACTTCAACATTATGAGGTAAACGAAGGTCAGCGGCAGTTACGTCGCCAGGACCTTGTTTCTCTAATGTCAAATAAGCTTCATTTTGATCGAACAGCTTAATAGACAATCCTTTTAGGTTCAGCAAGAGCTCGACGATGTCCTGCTGCAAGCCTTCCAAAGTACTGTACTCGTGCTCGACACCTTCAATCTCAACTTCAACCACAGCAGCGCCAGGCAAAGAAGAAAGAAGGATGCGACGTAAAGCATTGCCCAGAGTATGACCAAAGCCACGCTCTAAGGGTTCTAGAATAACTTTTGCCGAGGTCCCGCTAACCGCTTCGACCTTGATCGCTTGCGGAGTTAGAAACTCATTTGCAGTACGCGTCATATTGCTACCTCAAGGATTATTTAGAATACAATTCTACAATCAAGCTTTCGTTGATTTCAGCAGGTAAATCTGAACGATCTGGTGCAGCTTTAAACGTACCTTCCAACTTAGAATGGTCAATTTCCATCCAAGAAGGAATACCACGTTGTGCAGCTAATTCAACTGCGTTTTTGATACGCAATTGTTGTTTAGCACCTTCATGCACAGCAATTACATCACCAGCTTTAACTTGGATAGACGCGATGTTAACACGACGGCCATTCAAAGTGATCGAGCGGTGAGATACAAGCTGACGAGCTTCTGCACGTGTAGAACCAAAACCCATGCGATAAACGACGTTATCAAGACGGCTTTCAAGCAGTTTCAACAAGTTTTCACCAGTTGCGCCTTTCACACGAGCAGCTTCTTTATAGTAATTACTAAATTGACGCTCTAAAACACCGTACATACGACGTACTTTTTGTTTTTCACGTAATTGTAGTGAGTACTCAGATTGTTTGCCACCACGCGCTCCGCCATGTTGGCCAGGAGCTTTAGCAGCTTTTTTAGTTTTGACGTCAAATGGTTTAACGCCAGATTTTAATTGCAGGTCTGTCCCTTCGCGGCGAGAGAGTTTGCATTTTGGACCAATATAACGAGCCATGAATGTTTCTCCTTACACGCGACGTTTTTTAGGTGGACGGCAACCGTTGTGCGGGATTGGCGTCACATCGGTAATGCTGTTAATTTTATAACCCACTGCACCTAAAGCACGAACCGCAGATTCACGACCAGGACCAGGACCTTTTACAAGGACGTCCAAGTTTTTCAAACCGTAGTCTAAAGCAGCTTTACCAGCAACTTCAGCAGCTACCTGAGCAGCAAACGGAGTTGATTTACGTGATCCACGGAAGCCTTGTCCACCAGAGGTAGCCCAAGCCAGTGCATTACCTTGACGATCGGTAATAGTCACAATGGTGTTATTAAAAGAAGCGTGAATGTGTGCAACACCTTCAGAGACGGTACGAGTGACCTTCTTGCGTGTGCGAGTATCTTTAGCCATCTTTTAGCTTCCAGAAATCTTATTTCTTAATAGGTTTGCGCGGACCTTTACGGGTACGTGCGTTAGTTTTGGTGCGTTGTCCACGGACAGGCAAGCTGCGACGATGACGAAGACCGCGGTAGCAGCCTAAATCCATTAAACGTTTAATGTTCATGGAAATTTCGCGACGTAAATCACCTTCGGTCGGAACCTTAGCAACTTCTGCACGAATCGCATCAAGCTGAGCGTCATCTAATTCACGGATCTTTGTAGTCGGCGCGATACCAACAGCAGCCAAGATATTCTTAGCAGTGTGGCGACCTACACCAAAGATGTACGTTAGAGAGATAACAGCATGCTTGTTATCCGGAATGTTTACACCGGCAATACGAGCCATTCAATTTTCTCCAAAAAGGCAGTTAAGACAATCAACCGCCCCACAAAAATCTTGAGGGGCGGATAATAACCTAATTAGCCTACTGAAATCAACAGGTCTTGATCAGATTAACCTTGACGCTGCTTATGACGAGGTTCTGCGCTACAAATTACGCGAATAACCCCATTACGACGGATAACTTTACAGCTACCACAAATTTTCTTTACAGAAGCTTGTACTTTCATGATGAAACCTCAAGTGCGCTTATCCCTTAGGATGAGCAGTCGTTTTTCTCATTAACGTTTGATTATCGTACTGATGCGAGGTGAGATGTGCTTGCAGCTGAGCCATAAAGTCCATCACTACCACCACAACAATAAGCAAAGAGGTACCACCTAAAGAGAATGGAATACCAAATGAGCTTTGTAAAATCATCGGCATTAAGCAAATGATGGTGATATAAATCGCGCCAATAAATGTCAAACGGTTAAGAATATGATCTAAGTAACGAGCAGTTTGCTCACCTGGACGAATACCAGGTACATAAGCCCCGCTGCGTTTCAAGTTTTCCGATACTTCTTTCGGGCTAAATACAAGCGCTGTATAAAAGTAACAGAAAAAGATAATTAACGCACCAAAGAGCACCAAATACAACGGCTGACCAGGCGAAAGCACCAATGCCAAATCTTGCAAACTACGTTTGATAATACCCGCATTCGGATCTGCACTACCCACCCATTGACCTAAGCTCGCAGGGAACAAAAGCAATGAACTTGCGAAAATCGCTGGGATCACACCCGCCATATTAATTTTTAATGGCAAATGCGACTGTTGTGCAGTAAATACACGACGTCCTTGTTGTTTTTGAGCATAGTTTACTGGAATACGACGTTGCGCCTTCTCAATAAACACAATTGCAGCTAATACAGCCAGAGACAACACGCCAAAAATTACCAAGCCGATTAGACTGGTTTGACCATTATCTACTGATGATATTGATTGCAGAATTAAATTCGGCAAACCTGCAACGATACCGGCGAAGATGATCATGGAAATACCATTGCCTACCCCACGTTCGGTAATTTGCTCACCTAACCACATCAAGAACATTGTACCTGCAACCAAAGAGGTTACAGCTGGTACGTAGAAAGCCAGACCTGCAGTTAAGGTAATCCCTTGACTGATCAGACCAGCACACATCCCAATTGCCTGCACGAGTGCAAGGAACAATGTACCCTGTCGCGTATATTGATTAATCTTACGCTTGCCTTGTTCGCCTTCTTTCTTTAAAGCTTCCAGCGAAGGAATAACTGTAGACATTAACTGCACGATAATCGATGCAGAAATGTACGGCATAATCCCAAGAGCAAGAATGGACATACGCTCTAATGCACCACCCGAAAACATGTTAAACAAACCAAGGATCGTGCCTTGGTTTGCATTAAAAAGATTTTCAAGTGCGGCATTATTAATGCCTGGTACTGGAATATGTGCTCCTAGTCGAAAAACCAATAATGCACCGATGAGAAACATCATGCGGCGAATAATTTCACGGTATTTCACATGAAATGGCTGGCCTTTCATCATATTGACATGACCTGAAGAACTAGGAGACATAGACACTAGCGATTACTCCTCGACTTTACCGCCAGCAGCTTCAACAGCAGCTTTAGCGCCTTTAGTCACAGCAACACCTTGAACAGTGAATGCACGAGTAATTTCACCAGAAAGTACGATACGAGCACGTAACATATCTTTACGTACAACGTTTGCAGCTTTTAAAGTTTCTAGGCTAACGATGTCGCCTTCCACTTTAGTAAGCTCAGATAAACGTACTTCAGCAGTTTTCAAAGCGATTTGGCTAGTGAAACCGAATTTAGGTAAACGACGATATAACGCAGTTTGACCACCTTCAAAGCCTGGACGAGTACCACCGCTCTTACGTGAATTCTGACCTTTGACACCACGGCCACCAGTCTTACCAACGCCAGAACCGATACCACGGCCTAGACGACGATTTTCACGTTTTGCACCTTCAGCAGGTGCAAGCTCATTTAAACGCAGAGTCATGGCTTATTCCTCTACACTAACCATATAGTAGACTTGGTTGATCATACCACGGTTAGAAGGCGTATCTTGCACTTCTACGGTATGACCAATACGACGCAGACCTAAACCTTGTAGGCTAAGCTTGTGATTTTTCAAGCGATGCGCAGAAGATTTAGTCTGGGTAACTTTAATCGTTTTCATGATTGATTACCCTTGAATTTGTTCTACTGTAAGACCACGTTTCGCAGCAACCTTCTCAGGAGAAGTCATATCACGCAGACCGTTAAAAGTCGCGTTTACTACGTTTGCAGCGTTAGTAGAACCATAACATTTTGTTAATACGTTACGTACGCCTACAGCTTCTAGAACTGCACGCATAGCACCACCAGCGATTACACCAGTACCTTCAGAAGCAGGCTGCATGTAAACACGGCTTGCACCGTGACGCGCGTTAATAGGGTGCTGTACAGTACCGTTAACAAGGTCAACAGTAATCATGTTGCGACGAGCAGCTTCAAGTGCTTTAGAAATAGCAGCTGGAACTTCACGTGCTTTACCACGACCAAAACCTACACGACCATTACCATCACCAACCACAGTCAATGCTGTGAAAGAGAAGATACGACCACCCTTAACAACTTTGGCTACACGATCAACGGCAACCAGCTTTTCAACAAGACCTTCGTTTTGTTCAACTTTAGCCATGATTAGAACTCCAAGCCGTTTTCACGAGCAGCATCAGCCAAGGCTTTGATACGACCATGATATTTGAAACCAGAACGGTCAAATGCAACTTTAGTAACACCAGCTGCTTTAGCGCGTTCTGCGATTAAAGCACCTACTTTAGTAGCTGCTTCAACGTTACCAGTTGTACCAGCACGTAAAGTAGCATCTAAAGTTGAAGCTTGCGCTAAAACTTTGCCACCATCTGCTGAAATAACTTGAGCGTAGATGTGACGCGGAGTGCGGTTTACACACAAACGAGTCGCACCCAACGCACGGATGTGCAAGCGTGTGCTTTTCGCACGACGCAAACGGGATTGTTTCTTTTCGTTCATAAGAACCTCGCGCCTTATTTCTTCTTAGCTTCTTTACGAAGTACAACTTCGTCAGAATAACGAACACCTTTACCTTTATAAGGCTCTGGTGGACGGTAACCACGGATATCTGCAGCAACCTGACCTAAACGTGCTTTATCAGCAGATTTAAGAACAATTTCAGTTGCTGTAGGAGTTTCAGCAGTTACACCTTCAGGAAGCGTATAGTCGATCGGGTGAGAGAAACCAAGGTTAAGGTTAACAATGTTACCTTTAACCGCAGCTTTATAACCAACACCGATAAGTTGTAACTTACGTTCGAAGCCTTCGCTCACACCTTTTACAAGGTTGTTAAGCACAGCGCGAGCAGTACCAGCTTGCATCCAAGCGTCTTTCGACTCAGCTTTTGGAGCAATCGCTAAAATACCGTCTTCCTGTTTAAGCTCGACCAGCGCATGCAGGGTGAAAGACAAAGTACCTTTGCTACCTTTCACTTCGACCTGCCGGCCGTTCTGAGTAACTGTTACACCGTTAGGTACAGTTACTGGGGCTTTAGCCACACGAGACATGAGGAATCACCTATTAAGAAACAAAAGCAATAACTTCACCACCGATACCTGCAGCACGTGCAGCGCGATCAGTCATGATGCCTTTGCTTGTAGAAACAATTGCAATACCTAAACCTTGCTTAACGCTCGGAAGTGCATCTTTACCACGATACTGACGTAGACCTGGACGGCTTACGCGTTTCACAGTTTCGATAACTGGCTTGCCTTCGAAATACTTTAAAGTCAAAGTAAGAGTTGCTTTGCCTTCAGCATCAGCAACTTCTACGTTTGAAATGTAACCTTCTTGTTGAAGAACGTTTGCAATAGCAACCTTCAACTTAGAGTTTGGCATAGAAACGGTTTGTTTCTTTGCCATTTGCGCGTTACGAACACGAGTTAACATGTCGGCAACGGTATCTTGCATACTCATCTATAGTGCTCCTTACCAGCTTGCCTTAACAACGCCCGGTACATCACCTTGCATTACTGTATCGCGTAATTTGTTACGGCTTAAACCGAACTTACGGAAGTAACCATGAGGACGACCAGTTAAACCACAACGGTTACGTAAACGTACTGGAGACGCATTACGTGGTAATGCTTGGAATTTCATCATCGCTTCGAAACGCTCTTCGTCGCTAGCATTTACGTTTGCAATAACAGCTTTTAATTCAGCACGTTTTGCAGCGTATTTAGCAACAGTAGCTTCGCGTTTCAATTCGCGATTAATCATACTTTTCTTAGCCATATCGACCTCTTATTTGAACGGGAAGCCGAATGCACGCATAAGCGCACGGCCTTCGTCATCGGTGCGAGCAGTCGTAGTGATGGTAATATCCATACCACGAATACGATCAATCTTATCAAAATCGATTTCAGGGAACATAATTTGTTCCTTAAGACCCATTGAGTAGTTGCCGCGACCGTCAAATGATTTCGCAGAGAAACCACGGAAGTCACGGATACGAGGGATCGCAATCGAGATTAGACGGTCTAAGAATTCGTACATACGTTCGCCGCGTAAAGTAACTTTACAACCAATCGGCCAACCATCACGGATTTTGAAACCAGCGATTGATTTGCGAGCTAACGTAAGAACTGGTTTTTGACCAGCGATAGCTTGCATATCAGCAAGAGCACCATCAAGGAGTTTTTTGTCAGCAGCAGCTGCGCCAACACCCATGTTGATCGTGATTTTAGTAATGCGAGGAATATCCATCACATTTTTAACGGCTAAAGTCTCTTGTAATTGAGCCTTAAGTTCGTCGTTGTAACGCGTTTTAAGTCTGGCCATTGCCTTTTCAACCTATTACTTCGCTACCGCCACTGATTCACCATTTGACTTGTAAACGCGAGTTTTCACGCCTTCAGTCACTTGGTAACCAACACGGTCAGCCTTTTGGGTTGTAGCATTAAAAATTGCCACGTTAGAGATATGAAGCGAAGCTTCTTGTGTAACTACAGCGCCTTCAGCACCTGTTGCACGGTTCGGCTTTTGATGCTTCTTAACCAAGTTAAGGCCTTCAACCATAACACGGTCATTTGAAACAGACAGAACAGTACCCTGTTTGCCTTTTTCTTTACCTGCGATCACAATAACTTGATCGCCTTTTTTAATCTTAGCCATGATTGCCTCTTATAGAACTTCAGGAGCCAGTGAAATAATTTTCATGAACTGTTCAGTACGAAGTTCACGAGTCACTGGTCCGAAAATACGAGTTGCAATCGGCGCTTTGTTGTTGTTCAAAATAACAGCAGCGTTATCGTCGAAACGAATCACTGAACCGTCTGGACGACGGATACCGAATTTTGTACGAACTACAACAGCATTCATCACGTCACCTTTTTTAACACGTGCGCGTGGAATAGCTTCTTTTACAGTAACTTTAATAATGTCGCCAACAGAAGCATAACGACGGTGTGAACCACCAAGTACTTTAATACATTGTACGCGGCGAGCACCACTATTGTCTGCTACGTCTAGCATACTTTCGGTTTGAATCATTGCCCTACTCCAAAACCGAGCATCACCGGTCACAATTTCGAAAGGCTCAAAGAGTACTCGAAATTAACCGATGATGCAACAGATACGTCTAATTACTCAGCAGCAGCTTCAACAACTTCAACTAGAGTCCAAGACTTAGTTTTAGAAATTGGGCGGCTTTCTTTGATAGTCACAACGTCGCCAGTTTTAGCTGTGTTGTTCTCATCGTGAGCATGTAATTTAGTTGAACGGCGGATTGATTTGCCATACAACGGGTGTTGAACGCGGCGTTCGATAAGTACAACAATAGACTTGTCCATTTTGTCACTTACTACTTTGCCGGTTAACGTGCGAACTGTTTGTTCACTCATTGTCCGTTCCCCTGTTTTTCGGTAAGGAGTGTCTTAATACGAGCAATTGTCTTACGAGTAAGTGCAACTTCGTGCGATTTACCCAATTGACCAGTTGCTTTTGCCATACGAAGACGGAATTGGTTAAGCTGTTGCTCATCAAGCAAAGCTGTCAACTCTTCTACCGACTTTTCACGTAGATCTTTAGTTTTCATTACATTACCGTCCGAGTCACGATAGTGGTTTTAAACGGAAGTTTAGCAGCTGCAAGCGTAAATGCTTCGCGAGCCAATTCTTCGTTAACACCATCAATTTCGTACAAGACTTTACCTGGTTTGATTTGACAAACCCAGTATTCCACAGAACCTTTACCTTTACCCATACGCACTTCAAGAGGCTTAGAAGTAATTGGCTTGTCTGGGAAAACACGGATAAAGATCTTACCACCACGTTTAATACGACGGCTGATTGTACGACGCGCTGCTTCAATTTGACGAGCAGTCATTTGACCACGCTCAACAGATTTAAGTGCGATTGTACCAAAAGATACCGAGCTACCGCGGTGAGCTAGACCAGTGTTACGGCCTTTCTGCACTTTACGGAATTTAGTACGTTTAGGTTGTAACATGGATTATTCTCCTTTTTCAGCAGAACGATCATTGCGACGACCACGACGCTCTTGACCTTCACCACGACCACGACCGCGTTTAGCTGGACGTTCTTCAGCTGGAGCTGGGTTCATGACTTGTTTCATGCCACCCAAGATCTCACCACGGAAGATCCAAACTTTAACACCAATCGTACCGTAAGTCGTTTCAGCACGCATAGTTGAATAATCGATGTCTGCACGAAGTGTATGCAAAGGTACGCGACCTTCACGATACCACTCAGTACGAGCAATCTCAGCACCACCTAAACGGCCTGATACTTCAACTTTGATACCTTTAGCACCAGCACGCATTGTGTTTTGAACCGCACGCTTCATAGCACGACGGAACATTACACGTTTTTCTAATTGAGAAGCGATAGCTTCAGCAACTAAACGAGCGTCTAAGTCTGGGCGATCGATTTCATTGATGCTAACTTGCGCTGGAATACCCATAATTTGAGTAAGTTCACGCTGTAGTTTCTCAATGTCTTCGCCTTTTTTACCGATAACGATACCAGGACGTGCAGTGCTAATAGTTACTTTAGCAGCGCCCGTAGGACGTTCGATAAGAATATTGCTGATCATTGCATTCTTAAGTTTTTTAGTTAAAAACTCACGAACTTGAAGATCTTTAAGCAAGTATTCAGCGTATTGTTTCGGACTCGCATACCAGTTGGCGTTATGACGTTTTACAACACCAAGGCGGATACCGATTGGATGAACCTTCTGACCCATATCAAACCCCTACCTTAACGGTAATGTGACAAGTACGCTTAGTAATACGATCTGCACGGCCTTTAGCACGTGGCATAATACGCTTAAGGCTAGTGCCTTCATCAACGTAAATCGTAGTAACCTTAAGGTCGTCTACATCTAAACTGTTATTGTGTTCAGCGTTTGCAATTGCAGATTCCAATGCTTTTTTAACCAAAACTGCAGCTTTTTTGTTGCTGAAGTTGAGAATATTAAGCGCGTGAGCAACAGATTTGCCACGGATTAGGTCTGCAACCAAACGAGTTTTTTGTGCCGAGATAGCGGCACCGCGTAATTTAGCAGTAACTTCCATCATAGCACCTTAACGTTTAGATTTCTTGTCAACACCGTGACCACGATAGGTACGAGTTGGCGCGAATTCACCAAGTTTGTGACCAACCATATGTTCAGATACGATCACTGGAACATGGTTACGGCCATTATGTACAGAAATTGTTAAACCAACAAAATCTGGGAGGATCATCGAACGACGCGACCAAGTTTTGATCGGCTTACGGTTATTAGCCGCGATAGCCGCTTCAACCTTAGCGAACAAGTGCGCATCGACGAATGGGCCTTTTTTCAGAGAACGAGGCATTGTCAGATTCCTTTACTTGTTACTTAACGCGACGGTCGCGAATAATCATCTTAGTCGTACGCTTATTGGTACGTGTCTTGTACCCTTTAGCTTTTTGACCCCATGGGCTTACAGGTTGAATACCTTTGCTACGACCTTCACCACCACCGTGCGGGTGATCTACTGGGTTCATCGCCATACCACGAACGGTAGGACGAACGCCACGCCAGCGTGCTGCACCTGCTTTACCAAGTGAACGAAGGTTGCTTTCTTGGTTAGAAACTTCACCAAGAACTGCACGGCACTCAACGTGAATTTTACGCATTTCACCAGAACGTAAACGAACGATAGCGTAAGAACCGTCACGACCCAACAACTGAACTGAAGTACCAGCAGAACGAGCTAATTGCGCGCCTTTACCGATTTTAAGTTCGATGTTGTGAAGAGTAGAACCGATAGGCATGTTGCGAAGCGGTAAACAGTTACCTGGACGAATTGGAGCATCGTTACCAGATTGAACTTTATCGCCAGCGCGAAGGCCTTTAGGCGCGATGATGTAGCGACGCTCACCATCAGCATACAATACTAGTGCAATGTGTGCTGTACGGTTAGGATCGTATTCAATACGCTCTACAGTTGCAGGAATACCATCTTTGTTACGTTTAAAGTCAACTAGACGGTAATGCTGCTTGTGACCGCCACCAACGTGACGAGTCGTGATGTGACCGTTGTTATTACGACCACCAGTACGTTTTTTAGCTTCAACCAACGGAGCATAAGGCGCACCTTTGTGAAGATGGTCGTGAACGACTTTCTCTACAAAGCGACGTCCAGGAGACGTTGGCTTACATTTTTGAATTGGCATAATTCTCGTCCTTATTCCGCTGCGCTTTCAGCGGTATCGCCCAAGTCAGCCATTTCAACATCTTGGCCAGCTTTCAGGGTGACGTATGCTTTTTTAACATCAGAACGACGTCCTAATGTTTTACCAAAGCGTTTAGTCTTACCTTTAGTGATCGTTGTGTTAACTTTAACAACTTGAACACCAAACAATTGCTCAACAGCTTTTTTGATTTCAAGTTTGTTTGCATCAAGTGCAACTTTGAAAACTTGAACACCAGCAGTTTCGCCTAAAACTTGTGCTTTTTCTGAGAATACAGGTCCTTGTAGGACTTGATAGATACGTTCGTTGTTCATCCGAGTTCTACCTCAATTTTCTTAGCAGCAGCTACAGACATAACAACTTTATCGAACGCAATCAAGCTAACAGGATCGATAGCAGCAGCATCAACCACATCAACGTGTGGAATGTTGCGCGCTGCAAGGTATAGATTCTCATCTACAGATTCTGTAACGATCAATGCACGAGTAGCATTCAAGTCGTTAAGTTTTGCAAGCAACTCTTTAGTTTTTGGAGCAGCAACAGCAAACTCTTCAACCAATACAAGACGATCTTGGCGAACAAGTTCAGCTAAGATACATTGCATTGCACCGCGATACATTTTGCGGTTAACTTTTTGAGACCAATCTTGTGGGCGAGCAGCAAAAGTTTTACCACCACCTACCCAGATTGGGCTACGAATAGAACCAGCACGAGCGCGACCAGTACCTTTTTGACGGAATGGCTTTTTGCCACCGCCAGAAACGTCTGCACGTGATTTCTGAGCTTTTGAACCTTGACGGCCACCAGCTAAATAAGCTGTAACAACCTGGTGTACAAGAGCTTCATTGAATTCACGACCGAACGCAACTTCTGATAATTCAACAGCAGAGCCGGAAACAGTATTTAAATTCACGTTATTTCCCCTCAGGCCTTGATCGTAGGACGAACAGTTACGTCACCACCAGTAGCGCCAGGAATTGCACCTTTCACTACTAAAACTGAACGTTCTGCGTCGATAGATACAATTTCTAGACCCTGTACAGTTACGCGTTCAGCACCTAAATGGCCAGCCATTTTTTTGCCTTTGAATACGCGACCAGGAGTCTGGTTTTGACCTGTAGAACCCAGAACACGGTGAGAAAGTGAGTTACCGTGAGTAGCATCTTGCGTACGGAAGTTCCAACGCTTAACACCACCTTGGAAACCTTTACCTTTCGACTGACCAGTTACGTCAACAACTTGACCAACTGTGAACATGTCTACACCGATAGTTCCACCAACTTCACGACCTTCAAGATCAGCTTCTGTTGCACGGAATTCTTGAACTAGACGACCAGCAGCAACACCCGCTTTCGCGAAGTGACCTTTCTGAGCGTTAGTTACGCGAGATTCGCGACGTTCACCAGTAGTGATTTGAATCGCTTGATAACCATCAGTTTCAAGCGTTTTGATTTGAGTGATGCGGTTAGGATCAACCTCAATCACTGTAACAGGCACAGAAACACCAGCATCTGTAAAGATACGTGTCATACCGCACTTGCGACCGACTAAACCAATAGCCATGTGCATAAACCTCTAAAAAAGCGGCCTAATTAACTTAGAGCGTTAATTAACCCGAAAGCCTTAACCCAATGCGATCTGAACATCAACACCAGCTGCAAGATCTAACTTCATCAATGCATCTACAGTTTTGTCTGTAGGTTGAACGATGTCGATCAAACGTTTATAAGTGCGGATCTCGTATTGGTCACGCGCATCTTTGTTAACGTGTGGTGATGTTAAAACGTTAAAACGTTCAATGCGTGTAGGCATTGGAATTGGACCACAAACTTGTGCGCCAGTACGTTTTGCTGTTTCTACGATTTCTTGAGCTGATTGATCAATTAAACGGTGATCAAAAGACTTCAAACGGATACGAATTCTCTGGTTAGACATACCAGTAAACTCCAAGCCAAATATATAAAGAATCACTCCTGACGCATCTCACCCCACTAAAAGGTAAGTGTCAAGAGCAGTGAAATATCACTAAGGTCATGATCGATGCCACGACTGTCACGATGTTAACTACTTTATTCGCAGTTAACCCCCTTTCATTAAAGGGTCGCTCATTATAGCCATTGTTTAATGCATAAGCAAATCCATTTTTGATTTTTTACAATATATTCAATTTGTTTGGATTATCAGTAGCTTAAAAAATCATCAATAGACTGTTTGCCGCAACACATAATCAATTGCGCTATTAAGGATTTGATTTCCCTCAATAAAATTTAATTTTGGCGATTTTTTCAATTCAGTTTCAGTTGCCACGTATTGCCCCGAAAACTTATTCAGCTCGTCATCATTTTCTAAAAAAAGTGCTAAGGTTTCTGGCACGATCTCTGGGTGAAATTGAAAACCCAATACATTCTTTCCAATTTGGTACATTTGATTGCGACAGACTGTATTTTCAGCCAAATGTACAGCACCTTTTGGAATTTCAAAGGTCTCGCTATGCCATTGCATCACATTAAACTGTTCAGGCAATTCAAAGCATTCTGTTGGGACGTGCTGGATTTTGCGTACTGTCGCCCAACCCAACTCCTGTTGTTCATTGCGACTGACCGCAGCACCGAGAGCATTCGCAATCAATTGCCCACCTAAGCATAAACCAATCGCGGGTTTTCCTGCGGCCAAGTAACGCCTTAACCAACGCTTCTCGATCTTTAACCATGGAAAATTCACTTCATCATTCACACTCATAGTGCCCCCCATAATGATGAGTAAGTCAACATCCTCAATACTCGGTAAGGCCTCTATCTCTAAGGCTTGATCCACAGGTAAAGCAAAAAACTCAGTTGCACTGATTACTGCACCCTGTTGTTTTAAATACGTATAGCAACTGCCGAACCCTTCACCAGCAATATGCTGAAAATAATGTACTTTTAAATGCGACGTCATGCGCTTATGCCTTCTTTTTACTATCCTTATCGATGATTTAGCAAAATTGAAGCCAACTTTGTATTTTGTTTACCTTTATTCACATTTGTTCAATTTTCTCGCCTATTTAGAAACTTTCTCTTAAGCTAAAAACAATTTATCGCTTTATGATGAGTCGATTCGTGAAAAAAAAACCGCAAACCGCATTGGTTCATGCACCAAGACAAGCTCCTCAGTACATCTCAACGGTCCAACCTCCCCTGTATCGTGCATCGACGATTATTTTTAAAGATACAGATGCACTGTTTAATCGCCATTGGACCGATGACTATGACTATAGTTATGGCACCCATGGCACCCCCAGCACATTTACACTGGGCGATAACATTGCACAAATTGAGGGTGGAACCTACTGCTTATTGGCACCGAGTGGTTTATCTGCCATCAACCTAGTGAACTCATGTTTTTTAAGTCATGGTGATGAAGTTTGGGTGGCAGATAATATTTACGGGCCAAACATGGAGCATCTTCGTAATCTAGAAAAACGCTATGGCATTGATGTTCGTGTTTATAACCCTATTGATGTGTCTTCTTTCCAACCGACGGGAAAATCAAAACTGATTTGGCTAGAAGCCGCAGGGTCAGTCACACTGGAGTTTCCAGATTTGGTCGGACTGGTGAAAAAAGCACAAACGCATCATGTGCTCACTGCTTTAGACAACACATGGGGCGCAGGTCTTGCCTTTAATGCTTTTGATTTTAGTGATGCGCACTTAAGTGTAGATGTGACGGTACATGCTTTGACCAAATACCCAAGTGGCGGCGGAGACATTTTAATGGGCTCAGTCGTGACACGCGAGCGAGCTTTACATCATCAACTCTTTCGCACGCATGCCATTCAAGGCATTAGCGTCTCTGGGGATGATGTTGCTCAAGTCCAACGCAGTCTAGCATCAATGCGCATTCGTTATGCCGCACAGTCTGAAAGTGCGCTGCAACTCCTAGCATGGCTAAAACAACAACCGGCATTTGTGCAGGTCTTACACCCTGCTGACTCGAGTGCTGCAGGTCATTCATATTGGAAAGACATTTGTGTCGATCAACACAGTGCAGGTTTGGTCAGTGTCATTTTCAAGCCCGAATTTGATCTGCAAGATATTCGTCAGTTTTGTGATGCCCTGTCGCTCTTCAAACTCGGCTTTAGTTGGGGCGGTCCTGTGAGTTTGGTGATGCTGTATGACCTCAAAGACATGCGTGCACTTGAGCATACACATTTACAACAAGGTTTATTGGTTCGCTTTTGTATAGGACTAGAACATCCTGCCGATTTAATTCAAGATATAGAAAACGCACTAAAACGACTGAATAACCATCACAAAAAAATTGAATAGGAAGAAGTATGAGCACCCCGATCATCATTGCCAAGAAAACCACGAATACCCAACAAGATGTTGTTCTACACTCGAAGTTTGCCAACCGTCATGGCTTAATTGCAGGGGCAACAGGGACAGGTAAAACCGTAACCCTGAAGGTGTTGGCTGAAAGTTTTTCCAGACTCGGGGTGCCCGTATTTTTAGCCGATGCCAAAGGCGATGTTTCCAGCTTAGCGCAGGCAGGTGCATCCAACCCCAAATTTGATGAACGCATTAAAAGTTTAGGCATCGACAGCATTCCCTTTGCTGCATCACCCGTGATGTTTTGGGATTTATTTGCTGAACAAGGTCATCCTATTCGTACCACGATTACTGAAATTGGCCCGCTGTTGCTGGCACGTATGCTGAATTTGAATGATACCCAAGAAGGGGTACTTTCTGCGGTATTTCGTATTGCAGATGATCAAGGCATGTTACTGATCGACTTTAAAGACTTAAAAGCCATGATTGGTTATGTCAGTGAACATGCCGCAGAGTTTAAAGCCGAATATGGCAACCTATCTCCTGCCAGCCTTGGCGCAATTCAACGGAATTTATTGGCACTGGCCGATCAAGGCGGTGATCAATTTTTCGGGGAGCCCAGCTTAAATATTCTCGACTTTATTCAGACCGACAGTAATGGTCATGGCTATATCAATATTCTAGCCGCAGACAAGCTCATGAATACCCCAAAGCTCTATGCCACTTTTCTGCTCTGGATGCTTTCAGAGTTATTTGAACAGCTGCCTGAGGTTGGTGATATGGACAAGCCCAAGCTGGTGTTCTTCTTTGATGAAGCACATTTGCTGTTTGATAATGCCAGTGCAGCACTGCAAGAAAAAATTGAACAAGTGGTGCGCCTAATCCGCTCCAAAGGGGTGGGTATTTACTTTGTCACGCAAAACCCACTGGATTTGCCTGAAAGCGTCCTAGGACAGCTCGGCAATCGCGTACAACATGCCTTACGTGCTTTTACCCCGAAAGATCAAAAAGCGGTTAAAACAGCTGCAGACACCTTCCGTGCCAACCCTGAATTTAAGGTTGAGCAAGCCATCACCGAGCTAGCTGTGGGTGAAGCTTTGATTAGTTGCCTCGATGAACAAGGCACGCCGCAAGTCGTAGAGCGTGCATGGGTGATGCCACCCTACTCGTCTTTCAGTCCTATTAGCCCAGAGCAACGTCAAGCATTGATTTCACAAAGTATCGTGGCAGGCATTTATGAAAAACGCCTAGACCGTGAAAGTGCTTTTGAACTTCTACAAAATAAAGTGGTTGAACGCCAACAACAAGCGGTACAGATAGAGCAAGAGAAACAACAAGCCAAAGAACAGGAGCTGCTCGCAAAACAGCAGGCCAAAGAAGCTGAAAAACTGGCTAAGCAACAAGCACGTGAGCAAGAGCGTATCGCAAAAGAACAGCAGAAAGAAGCTGAACGTGAAGCGAAACAGCGTGAGAAGCTAATTCAAGACACGGTCGGAACCTTTGCTAAAAGTGCCGCACGTAGCCTTGGGGGCAGTACAGGACAAAAAATCGTCCGTGGTTTACTCGGCTCTTTGTTTGGGCGTAAGTGATCTACTTTTTAAATCTAAAAATCAAAATTTATGGGATATTATTATATTCCATAAAAAAATTAAGCTTTTCTTTAAAAGATGTATTTACATTACATCTTTAAAGGTATATTTTAAATACATCTTATAAATGATAGCCAAGAGAGATCAAACATGACTCCGCAGCAAATTGACCTTGTAAAAGCAACTGTTCCTGTCCTTCGTGAAAATGGTGTCGCACTCACGGGTTATTTTTATAACCGCATGTTAGGCAACAATCCTAATTTAAAAGAAACCTTTAATATGGGGCATCAACGCAGTGGTGCTCAAGCCCAAGCTTTGGCGGGTGCTGTGTTGGCCTATGCAGAAAACATTGAAGATCCTTCAGTATTACTCCCTGTGGTTGAGCTGATTGCCCACAAACATGTCAGCTTGAATATTCAAGCACCCGACTACAATATTGTTGGGGAAAACCTCCTCCATTCGATTAGTGAAGTTTTAAGTATTTCAATGGAGGATCCATTGATTGATGCTTGGGCTGCGGCGTATGGTCAATTGGCTGATTTATTCATTAGCACTGAAAAAGCGATTTATGAGCAACATCAACAAACCAAAGGGAGCTGGTTAGGCTGGCGCAACTTTAAAATCGCGAAGAAAGTGGTTGAAAGCGATGAAATCACGTCTTTCTATCTTGCCCCTGTGGACGGTGGTGATTTACCAAAATATGAAGCAGGTCAGTACATTTCAGTACGTGTATTTGTTGAGGAACTTGGTCTAAAACAACCTCGCCAATACACCCTTTCAACTAGCCCTCAAGCTGACTATTTACGTATCTCGGTTAAACGCGAAGATGAAAAAGGTGATTTGGCGGGAGGCTGGGTGTCAAATACTCTGCATGGTTTAGCCGAAGGTGCTGAAATTGAAGTGTCTGCACCAACAGGTAACTTCTACCTGATTGACCCAAATAAACGCAATGTCTTTATTAGTGGTGGTGTAGGCCTCACGCCAATGGTGGCGATGCTGAATCAATTGGTGACTTTGGATATGCCAGAGCCTGTGACTTTTGTGCACGCCTGCCGTAGCAAACAAGTGCATGCCATGAAACAACATATTCATGACTTAAAAGCCAAATACCCACGCTTAAGCACCTTTACTGCATATGAGTTCCCACATCAAAGCGATGTTTTGGGTCAAGATTATGATGCGAAGGGTCGCCTTGATTTGAATACTATCGATAGCGCGATTCTACCAGTACAAGCAGACTACTACTTATGCGGCCCAATGCCATTTATGGCTGAACAACAAAAAGCCCTAATTGCCCGTGGTGTTCCTGCCGAAAATATTCACAGTGAAGCTTTTGGTACAGGTGGTGTTCACCACTAACCCATGCCATCGGCATAAAATAGAGAGGGTTAGTCAGGTTATGCTAGACTAGCCCTTTGTTTTTTTGCTTATCAACGATCAGTAACCTCATGCAGCTCAATAAATTTACCGATTACGCTTTGCGAATTCTGATGTATGTTTCACAGCCGAAAGCGCTACCACATACCATTGCAGAACTGGCACAAGCACTACAAGTGTCTGAAAACCACTTGATGAAAATCGTACACTTTATGGCGAAACAGCAGTGGATTATTACTGCACGCGGTCGTGGCGGTGGGATTCGACTCAATCCAGAAACCCTACATTTAAGACTGGGCGAGATTGTGCGGGTCTTACAAGCGGATCAGAACATTGTGGAATGTAACACCCCGCCTTGCGTACTCCGCTCGAATTGCGGACTGAAAGGGATCTTAGATCAAGCGCTGGATCAGTTCTATCACAGCTTAGACCAATATACCTTAGCAGATGTACTGGGCACTGAAGCTCAAAATAAGTTCACAACCCACTCGCCGATTAACCTGATCAATCTTGCCGATTAAGGTCTTTTATAGACAAGATTACGGACTTTACGCTGCAAAGGTCGATTGCCTGCTCGACTTCCATTATAATGGCTGATTGTAGATCATAAATTGAAGTTGAGTTATGCACCACAGCCGAGGAAAATCCAAAAACAGTAAAATTGCTGCTGCCCCAAAGCAAAAAATTAGCTATGAAAAAAAGGTAGATTCTGCAGTTACTGAATATGCTGTGCGCGCTCTCAACTGGCTGCGTAAAGCAGAGTTTTTAATGAGTGCCCCGAAGCTCAATCTGTGTGTAGAAGATACAGGCTATGAAATTGCCTTTGCGGGTCGTTCAAATGCAGGAAAGTCCAGTGCGATCAATGCCTTAACCAACCAAAAGCAATTGGCTCGTGCCTCGAAAAGACCGGGTCGTACGCAGATGATTAACTTTTTCAGTCTGGGTAATCCTGATCAACGTCTCGTCGACTTACCCGGTTATGGTTATGCAGCCGTGCCTGAAGCGATGAAAATCGTGTGGCAAAAAGAGTTAGAAAATTACCTGATTCAGCGTAAAAGCTTACAAGGCTTAGTCTTGTTGATGGATATTCGTCATCCGCTACAGCACTTTGACGTGATGATGTTGGAATGGGCGTATTCACGTAAATTGTTTGTGCATGTACTGCTAACCAAGTCCGATAAACTCAACCGTGGCCCTGCTTCTAAAGCATTGCAAGAAGTGAAAGCCCAATTGAAAAAGATGAAACTGGATTTCTCAATTCAATTGTTCTCTTCTCTCAACAAACAAGGCCTAGAAGAACTGGCAAGTGTGATGGGCGGACGACTCAATTTTACTTTAGACCAAGCCCAACACTTTGACTTAAGCAGTATTCCAGATGCAACAGCCGATGAGCTGGATGCAGACGAGTTCGATGAAGATCCTGAAGCCGCGATAGATCTTGACGCTGAAGACGATGTGGAAACCAAACCACAGTCTGAGGCTTAAGTTTTAAACGCCAACCTATAAAAGCATCATCTATTGCTGTATCTGTGTCCCCTATTGCTAATCGCAATCGGGGACTTTTTTTTATACTGACTTTATTCAGCTCGTGAAAAAGTTCAACACATATAAAAATAGGTCAGCATATGAAATTATGGTCTCGATTGAAAAAAAACAAAATTCGTTCCTCTATTGCCTACACAATTAAGCCTCGCAAAGTTAAATTTGAGTGGCAAGACAGTCCGATTGATTGGATTCCCAACCACCCTTTTGCCAGCTATTTCATCAATGAAATTAATATGATTCTGCCCGCAGGTGAGTTCTGGTTCTGCCGCCTCTATAACAAAGTCTTACCGCAAATTAGCGATGAAAAGCTGAAACAGGATGTACAAGCCTTTATCCGCCAAGAAGCCATGCATGCGCAGGCACACAACTCAGCCAATAAAGAGTATCTCAGCCAAAGAAAGATTGATGTCTCCCGTAATCTAGAGTTGATGAATTTCTTATTTGGAAAATTACTGGCCGATAAACCACTTGATCTCACTGTACCCAAAGCACTTGAGCACCAGTGGGATCTGTTTCGACTCGGTATTATTGCCACGGTGGAACACATGACCTGTGTCCTTGGCAAATATGCACTGGACAACACCGAATGGGAAAAAATGGGCGCTGACCCTGCGATGCTAGACTTAATCAAATGGCACGGCGCAGAAGAAATTGAACACCGTACCGTCGCATTTGATTTGTACCGACATTTAGGTGGAGGCTATATTGCGCGCTATTATTTGAGTCTGGTGGTGATTGCTGCCGTGCTGGGTTTATGGGTTGATGGTGCAGCCCATATTATGAAACAAGATGACCGTTTTAAGTCGATTCAACCCAGTCTGTTTAAACCTTGGATTTGGCGTGAGTGGCTGTCTATTTCTAAACGGAATCATCAAGTTTTACCAAGTCCACTCTGGTTAATCTCACAGCAATTTGGCTATTTGGTACCATGGTATGACCCTGTACACGAAGCCAAAACAGAAGATGCTATTGCCTACTTAGACCAATCCCCAGCGGCTAAACGTGCCATGCTCAAAGTCGCTTAAATCCTAAAATAAAAAAGCAGCTCAATCGGCTGCTTTTTTTATTTTAGAGCAAAACTTAAGACGGATTCGATAAATTGGGCAAAGGTGCATCCAGATCCTTGGTATGTCGATCCACCACCACACTAATCATCATGTCACCTTGTACATTCACCACAGTACGCACGGTATCCAGCAAGCGATCAATCGGCAATAAAATCGCAATTGCTTCAGCAGGAAGCCCGACAGACTGCAATACCATAATCATGGTGACCATGCCCGCACTCGGAATCCCCGGAGCACCTAAAGAGGCAATCATTGCCGTCAGACACACCACCAGCTGCTGACTCAAGGTCAAATCTAGTCCCATCAAGTTGGCAATAAACAAAGCCGCCGCTGCCTCATACAGCGCAGTACCATCCATATTGAGCTGCGTCCCCAACGGAATCACAAAGCCTGCCGTTTGCGGACGTACACCAAGATTTTCTTGCGCACACTTGAGGGATAAAGGCATGGTCGCTGAGCTTGAACTGGTGGCAAAAGCCGTAATTAACGCCACACGTGTACCTTTAAAAAAGGTCATCGGATTCATCTTGCCAAAAATCCACAGTAATAGCGGCAAGACCACCAGACCATGAAAAATGGTAGTGCCCGTTACCACAGCCGCAAACTCAGCCAAACGACTCAATACCGAAATGTCTTCAGTGGCAATCAACTTAGCAAGTAAGGCAAAAATTCCTAGCGGGGCTAGCTTCATCACCCAACCAATCATCAACATCATGATGTCAAAGAACTGTTGACTCAGCTTACGTACCGTACGGAATTTTTCTCCGCCTTTAACCAGTGCCACTCCAATGAACAGAGCAAAAACCACCACCGCTAAAACATTGCCTTCGGCAAAAGCTTTGAACGGGTTAATCAGCGTATTTTGAATAAAGTTGGTGAAGAACGAAGATGGCGTGAGCGTATCTGGAGTTTGATGAGAGGCCATGGCGTCTTGGAACATAGCTATATCGACACCTTTGCCAACTTCAAATAAATGCGCGCAGCTTAAACCCAATATCAAGGCCAAAGTCGTGGTGGTGACACAACATGCCAGCGTAATTTTCCAAACACGGGAGAGTTGTCCGCCCGCTTGTAAGTTGGATACCCCCACCACAATTGAGCTAAAAATGAGGGGAATCAAGAGCATTTTTAACAGACCAATAAAAACACTGCTGACCACCCCGATTCCATACAAACTCATGTCTAAAAAAGCGGTACCCGGGAAAAGATTGAGAATAAATCCGAAGATGACCCCAAAGATCGCTGCAATTAGAATTTGCGTGTTTAAGCTCATAGCTTCATGCTTTTCAAAGATTTCTTTGGGAAACTATGCCATGTGAACAGGTGAGAATCGAGCATTTTTTTGTCACAAGTACTGCACACTTCCCCATATACCTCTCCCAAAAAGATGAGACCACTACAATTCAAGCTCAACGCCTAGCTCAGCTCTGACCACCTTTCAGTCATAAAATCAGTCATAAAAAAAGCTGAGTCATATCACTCAGCTTTTTCTGTACTTAGGCTTTATTGGGCTTCGATTTCACGGAGCCGAATCAAACCTTCTTGCGTAGTACTACACACCAACTCACCGTTTTGCCACATTCGTCCAAAGTTTAAACCACGTGAACTGGCACTGACTGTGGCGTCCATGTCATACAGCATCCAGTCATCCACGCGAAAGGGCTTATGGAAATACATAGCATGGTCGATACTCGCACACTGCAAACTTGGCGAAAGATAACTTAAACCATGCGGGCGCAGTGCCGTGGTCATTAAAGTGAAATCTGAATAGAATGCCGCAATTGCTTGATGCAACGAAATCTCATCCACTTCTATTGCAATGCGGTCATGTGTGCGAATGTAGTGCGCATATACAGGCGCTTCAGGCTGCGGTTGATACGGGTTCTGTGGATTGATGGGACGAATTTCCACATGACGATCCCGCATGAAACTTGCACGCACATTTTCAGGCACAAATTCCACCATCATTTTTTTCAGTTCAGCCTCAGACTTTAAAGACTCTGGTGCTGGATACTCAGGCTCACCGATTTGGTAATTCAGCCCTTCTTCATTGTCAGCAAAAGACACCATGCACATAAAGATGGTTTTACCGTGCTGAATAGCGCGCACTTGGCGACTGACAAAACTACGACCATCACGAATTCGATCAACTTCATAGATAATCGGTGCGTTCACATCGCCACCAAATAAAAAGTATGCATGTAAAGAATGAGCTGGACGATCCGTCGTATATGACGCCGCACGTAGGGCCTGACCTAAGACTTGTCCGCCAAAAACACGCTTCCCAACCAAATTACGGCTTTGTCCACGAAAGATATTTTCCTCAATTTTTTCGAGGCTCAGTAATTCAACCAACTCTTGGGTTAAAGCATTCATAAACAACCTACTTAATGGTGAGATACCCAATATTTATGTAAAGTGACAGATATCATATATAGAGCATAAATTCTATTTTGCCATAAATTCAGACTAAAACCCTATAGATTGCTTGACTGAGTTGTCATAAGTTTTTTTCGTTATTTCCGACTAAAAATACGATTTTTAACGATAAAATTCACCATATAAAACAAATTTGTCAGGAAATGACATACGGTTTATGTTTACAATTACGCAAAATAAATACCCCTTCAGACAAACTGCGGGATTGGTCATTTAAGCAGGAGTGTATATGTCCAAAAGTGGCTTTGGTCAAATGTATAGAAAGCTTTCAGGTAAGCTTCTTGACCTAATAGTAACCCCACATGTATTGGGTGAGGTTCCAACAGAACCGACAGCAACAGATGCTGACCCAGCAGCTTCAGGCCATCCCAAAAAAATTGTCTGTTATGTGCTTCAAAATCACTCACGCAGTAATGCGTTGTTGGTGGATGGTGAAACACGTCGTTTAAAGCTTGCTCCTGCACTCGACCCTTTGGTCGTGGGGACACATCAAGAAAAAGCATCGATCGTTTTTTTACAGCATAACGATGAAAATAATTTACTTAACCCTTCACCACACACCTTTCCACCGCGCTTATTACGTCTCGTTGAAGCTTTAGAACAACAACCCGATTTAGACGTAGAGTTGGTACCTGTGACGGTACTGTGGGGACGTTCACCAGATAAAGAAGACTCTTGGTTTAAATTGTTATTTACCGACACTTGGGCAACTCCAAGTACGGTGAAACAGCTGATGAATATCGGTTTACATGGTCGTCAGTCATTTTTAGAGTTTCATGAAAGTCAGTCTTTACGTGCTTTGGTTGACTTTGCAAAAACCACCTATCCGAATTTATCCCCTGCGACCTACATTCTAAACACCTTAAATAATCAGCTCGATGCACACCGTGAAGCGGTACTCGGTCCCGATCTTTCGGACCGCCGCAACGTGATGCATTCATTGATTAAAGCCAGTGATGTACAAGATGCGATTCGCCGTGAAAGTATCCGCGGCAAAATTAGCATGTTAGACGCAGAACGTCGTGCCATTGGTTATGTCAATGAAATCGTATCGGATTACTCACATTCAACCATCCGTTTTGCGGAAATGGCGCTGGCACGTTTATGGACGCAACTCTATGACGGAGTTGAAGTACATAACTTCAATACGGTTCGTGAGCTGGCTAAAGACTACGAAATTGTGTATACCCCATGTCACCGTAGTCATATCGACTATTTACTGTTGTCTTATGTGGTGTATAACCGTGGTTTGATGGTGCCTTATATTGCTGCAGGCGATAACCTGAATATGCCATTTGTTGGGCAAATTTTACGTGGTGGCGGTGCATTCTTTATTCGCCGTACTTTCCGCGGTAACGCGCTCTACACTTCGGTCTTTAAAGAATACCTATACAGCATTTTGTCGCGTAACACGCCTTTAGAATACTTCATCGAAGGTGGTCGTTCACGTACAGGTCGTCTGCTACCACCGAAGACAGGTATGTTAGCCATGACGGTACACAGTCACTTGCGTGGTCGTGCCAAACCGATAGTCTTTGTTCCGACCTATATTGGCTATGAACGCTTGATGGAAGGTGCAACCTACGTCGGCGAGATGAACGGTAAACCCAAAGAAGCCGAGTCTGTCTTTGGGATTCTGCAAACTTTACGCAAAATTGAACGTATTTTCGGGAAAGTCCATCTCAACTTTGGTGAGCCCGTTTTCCTCGATGACATGCTGAAAAAGCATGGCGCTGAGAATGTACAAATTGCTAAAAATGATGATCCAATTCCGCAAGAAGTCTCTGATGCAGTCAACAGTTCAGCGCATGCGATTTTAGAAAATATTAACCGTGCGGCTGTGGTGAATCCTGTTTCACTCTTGTCTTTGGTTCTGTTGGCCACTGAGAAGCATACCCTTGATGAAGAAATCTGTATTAAACAGCTCGATACCTATCGCAAGCTTTTGACGACACTTCCTTATGATGAGCGCCTCTTGGTCACGCCATTATCAGGTAAAGAAATCATTGCTTATGGTTTAAAGCTAAAACTGATCAAGCGTGTCAATCACGTTCTTGGTGACATTATTGCGATTGCGGACAATCAAGCGGTACTGCTGACCTACTTCCGTAATAACATTTTGCATGCCTTTGTATTGCCATCTCTTGTTGCCGCTTTGGTTGAACATAATGGAACCATTGGTCGTAGTGATTTAATCAATGTAATTCGCACGCTATATCCATTCTTAAAAGCAGAACTGTTTTTAAAATGGGAAGATGCTGAACTCAAAGATCAAATCTGTGCCTATGTAGATGGTTTAATTCAAGCCAAACTGATTTCTGAAGATGCCGAAGGCCACTTGATTTCTCCTGCTCCAAACAGTGAAGATCATAACCAATTGGTGGTCTTGGCAGCGCCAGTAATGCAAAGTCTCGAACGTTACTATATGACGCTTGCGCTGATTACACAGCGCGGCTCTGGGAACATTTCAGCACGTCAGGTTGAAGAACTCAGTCATTTGGTCGGTCAGCGTCTATCTGTCCTGTATGAGTTCAATTCACCTGAATTCTTTGATAAAGCCCTGTTCCAAAGCTTTATTAAAGTGCTGACGCAACAGGGTTATATCAGCACCAACTCAGACAACGCGATTGTGTTTGATGAGAACTTCCAAAACGTTGCGCAATATGCCAACTTGGTGTTGGATGATGTCACACTACAAATGTTGCAACACATCACCACTTTCAGCGATGAAGAACTGAAAGACACGCTAGACAAAGTCGCTGCTGAACAAGCGAAGAAGCGTTTGAAACGTAAGAAGAAGTAATTTCTTTTTAAAAGCATAGGTATCTACAAAATGTAGGTGCCTATGCTTTAAGTCTATGAATAAAAATTAAAATCTATTTAGAATAAGAGATTTATGTTAAATAAGCTAATTTTTAGTAAAGATTGGTGAGAGGAAAGAAATCATTTTTATCTTTCGATATCGTTGCATATTGGAAGCAAATAGACTGTTGTGGTTGTAATGTATTAAGTCTAGGTAAGTGCTTGATGACTTGTTTACTACCACTAAAACTGAATAAATTGCCTTGTGAGTTCTTGAAGGTATAGATCGGTTCAATACTATCCGATCGTCCAAAGCGCTCTTTGACGATTTCTGTTTTTTCAATAAATTCACCACACTCACGAATTTGATTACCAGATTTTAACGCCTGTTTGTATTTCCAATTATGGTAAGTGGTAACCCCGAAATAAAGTGTAAAACCTAATATAGTAAGTATAGAAAACTCGACTATTTTTTTTGAACTTAATGACATATCAATCACAATATATTAATTTTATTATCCCTATTATAAACATATACTTATTGTACTTAAATGGATTTTATTGATTACTAATATAACGATAGTAAAAGTATGTACAACGAGTAGAAGAAAAAATAGATCCAAATTTTAAAACTACGATCTGGATCTAGGCTTCTTGCTGTTCGTATAACAGCCATTATGTTAAGTTAGGCGAAGACTCACTTAAAACAAGAGCTTTAATTTTTACAGCTTTTTCGAAATGATCTAATTTATGTTGCATGATCCACCAATTGGCTGCCTCCATTAAAAGCTCAGGATTATCATTTTTACTCTTGAAAAAAGCATAGAAAGATAAACCTACGCTATCTCCTTTTTTCTCAATTTTCTCATTACATCCATGAATAAATATTTCTCTTAACTCTTTTCTCATATTTTTAACTTTCTCTAAAATTAACATAATACACCTTATACGAAATTCTTAAAATTTTCCTATAAGCATCAATATCTTAATAAAAGCCGTTCTAGGGTTAAGCGCACTGGAACGGATTTGTCATGATTCTTCACGTTCCACAGCCATTTTCCAAACGATGCTTCACATTTTTTATGAGTAAAAATAAAAAATTATTTTGACTCACGCTCTGCTAACAACGCCAAATAATCATCAAAGCAATGTGGATGCTGTAATTCAAAATTCATCTGTTGCATACGCGTAGCATGAATTTGTTTGCCTGATGACACAGCACTTTCCAGAACCAAAACTGGCAGTCCTAACTGCTGTTGAAACCATTGAATAATTTCATGTAAGGGCAATGGTTGGCTATTGCTGCAAATGTAAGACTTTTCAGTATGTTCCACGTGAAGCAAGTGTGCTAGAAAAGCAACCAAATCATCAATATGAATTCGGTTCGACCAATGCAGTTTGGGATAAGTTTTTATGGTTTCTGCAAGTTTAATCATACGTGCAACTGAAGTCCCATAAATTCCTGTTGGACGTACAATCACACATTCAGATGGATAAGCCTGTTGCCACAAAGTTTCCATGTTCAATAGCACCTGCCCTTGCACATCGCTCGGTTGGGGACTAGTGTCATCATCAACCCGCTCCCCTGCACTTTCACCATAGACACGTGTAGAAGAAACTACGATCACTTTTTTTAAAGGATGACTTTTTAAGGCATGTAGCATGGGTGCAATCGAGTCTACAAAAGTTCGCTGATACGCCTCCACCGTACTGCTCTCAGGCGAGAGTAAGACATATACCGCATCAATCGGTGCGACTTGAGACAAATCCAGCTGATGAATATCTTGAATCAAATGCTCAGCCCAATCATCTGATTTCGGACTTCGGCTAATTGTGGTAATTTGGTGGCCTTGCTGAAATAACTGTTTAGCAACACGCTGAGATGTTTTACCATAACCTATAAATAAAATATGCATTTAGCACCAAATCACAGACAAAGTTGAGGGGACATGGCTGCAGTCCATCAGTTGCAGGGGGTCGGAGCTGCCTCTGCTGCACTACTTGAAAAGTTGAATCTCTTCACTACAGATGATCTGCTGTTTCATCTGCCACGAGACTATGAAGATCGTAGCACGATCATACCGATGAACCAATTAACGGTTGGGCGTAGCTACCTACTCGAAGGAACGATTCAAGGCGTGGACTTTCCGCCGGGTAAACGTAAATCGATGGCGATTGGACTGCAAGACGACTTTGGCAAAGTGACTTTGCGCTTTTATCATATTTATAAAGGCTTAACGGATCGTGCAAAGATCGGTAATCGTCTGCGTATTTTTGGTGAAGTCCGTGTGGGTGCACGTGGCTTGGAAATGTATCATCCCGAAATTCAGCTCATTACAGAACATACGCCGCTTCCACAAACCCAACTGACTGCGATTTACCCCAGCACAGAAGGTCTGACGCAACCTAAGTTTCGTGAATACATCAAACAGGCTTTAGCCAAGCACAGTGATGATTTACCTGAACTGCTACCTGCAAAATTTACCAATGGCTATGCACTTAAACAGGCGTTGGATTACATCCATCATCCTCCTGTAGATGCCAATATGCTGCAACTGAGCCAAGGCTCACACCCTGCCCAGCAACGTTTGATTTTTGAAGAGTTGGTTGCGCATCAGGTCAGTCTATTAAGCCGTCGCGCCTATATCCAACAAATTGAAGCGCCACGTATTTCTGCCAGTCGTCAGTTTGCCAAACAACTGCTCAGCAGCCTACCTTTTGAAATGACCAATGCACAAAAGCGTGTCTCCAAAGAAATAGTACAAGACTTAAAACTCAATAAACCAATGTTACGTTTGGTTCAAGGCGATGTCGGCGCAGGCAAAACCTTGGTCGCTGGAGTCGCAGCCTGCCATGCTTTAGAAGAAGGTTGGCAAGTGGCGTTAATGGCACCGACTGAAATATTGGCGGAACAACACTATCTCAATTTTAAAAAATGGTTTGAGCCTTTGGGACTCAGTGTATCTTGGCTTTCAGGTAAACAAAAAGGCAAAGCCCGTGCTGCAGCCGAACAAGCCATTGTCGATGGCACAGCGCATCTGGTGGTGGGTACACACGCCCTGTTTCAAGACAATATCCACTTTGCCAAACTCGGGTTAGTGATTATCGATGAGCAGCACCGCTTCGGGGTCGATCAGCGCTTAGCCCTCCGCAATAAAGGCGCACAGAATATGACCCCACATCAATTGGTCATGACTGCAACCCCTATTCCACGGACTTTAGCCATGTCCGCCTATGGAGACTTGGACACGTCCGTGATCGATGAACTTCCACCCGGACGAACCCCGATTCAAACCGTGACCATTCCACTCGACCGCCGAGAAGAAGTCCTACAACGTATTGCCAGCAACTGTCTAGAAGGTAAACAAGCTTACTGGGTCTGCACCTTGGTTGAAGAGTCTGAAACCTTAGATGCTCAAGCTGCTGAAGCGACCTATTTAGAAATTAAAGAACGCTTCCCAGAGCTCAACATTGGCCTTGTACATGGCAAAATGAAAGCCGACGAAAAACAAGCAGTGATGCAACAGTTTAAAGCCAATGAATTACAGCTCTTGATTGCGACCACAGTGATTGAAGTGGGGGTCGATGTACCAAATGCCTCGATCATGGTGATTGAAAATGCGGAGCGTTTAGGACTCTCTCAATTACACCAATTACGTGGCCGTGTTGGTCGAGGCGCCAAGGCCAGCTTTTGCGCCCTGCTATATAAAAGCCCGCTGTCTCAAAATGGACAAGAACGCCTACGCATCATGCGTGAAACCAATGATGGCTTTTTAATTGCCGAAAAAGATTTGGAAATCCGCGGTCCCGGTGAATTGCTCGGTACCAAACAAACAGGCGATATGGGCTTTCGTGTAGCGAAACTGGAACGCGATGATCATTTGCTCAATCAAGCACATTTTGTCGCAGCGCAGATTTTAAAGGACTATCCTAAAAACGCTGAAGCCTTACTGAAACGCTGGCTACCTGAAGCACCACGCTATGCCTATGTTTAGTCATTTACTGCACACTGCCAAACAGTTGCTACACAAAGCACAGCCTTGTCAGTTGTGTGGCATTGTACGCGCAGATCTGCATTCGGTCTGTCTGGACTGCTGGCAACAACTTCCACTGCATCCACAGACCGTTGAAAAACAAGAGCTGAGCATTCATGTCGCAGGACAGTATCAATATCCTTTAGATCATCTTATTCAGCAGTTCAAATATGAACAACAACTGCATTGGCAGCCTCTACTGTCAGGCATTCTTCAGCAAATTCGCTTACCTAAAGTACAAGCAATTGTTCCGATGCCGATTTCGACCCAGCGTTTAGCGGAACGTGGCTATAACCAATCAATGATCCTCGCCAAAGACTTAGCCAAGCAGTTCAATGTTCCCATTTGGCAACCTGTGATACGACTGCATCAACATTCGCAAAAAGGACTCAGTCGACTAGAACGCTTAGATCAAATTCAACAACAGTTTAAAATCGATCCTCAGCAGCGCCAGTACGCAAAACTCTACCGGCGTGTTTTGATATTAGATGATGTCGTGACCACAGGCAGCTCGATTCAGGCACTGACTTTACAGCTTGAACAATTGGGTTGTCATAAAGTCAGCGCCGCGTGTATTGCCTATGCACTAAAATAATTAGACTACGTCAATCAGCAAATGTTCACGTACCCATGGCATGACCACTTCGGTGGTTAGCGGTGCAAGTGCAGTCTGCTGATCATTCAAACTGACCCATTTCATTTCTGCAATTTCAGCCGCAATTTGTGGCGCTTGCTGAAGCTGAACATGGTAAACATAGCTCACCAATTTAAAATCAGGTTCATTGGCGGTGGCTGTTTCAAAACGACCAACAAACTGTTCAATCGTTGCAGCACTTCCAATTTCCTCCCGAATCTCACGCAGCATGGTTTGCTCAGGTGCTTCATTGGGCTCAAGCTTACCGCCCACTTGCATAAAACACGCGGTGTTCTGCTTACGCACCAATAAAAGCTGCTGCTGTTCATTCACAATAATAGCAGCAGCGACCGTAATCACCTTCATGCTTTGACATCCAACAACTCAGGATCAACCATGCCCCACTTCGGTTCAGGCGCTTGGAACTGATCCATCTGCTTTAAAATGGCTTTCACCGAATCCGATACAATCAGGCTGTCGGTAAAACGCGCATGGGTAAAGCCTTTGTTGGTGGTCATCTTCAGAAATTTAAGTAAATCATCATAAAAGCCATTTACATTTAAAAAGGCATTCGGCTTAAGGTGAATGCCGAGCTGCGCCCACGTCCATTGTTCAAAGATTTCTTCTAAAGTCCCTGCACCGCCTGGCATTGCAATAAATCCATCCGACAAGGCTGACATTTTCAGTTTACGCTCTTGCATGTCTTTGACAACATGTAACTCAGTCAAGCCTTGATGCGCCAACTCACGATCCACCAACACATGTGGAATCACGCCAATCACTTGACCGCCTGCCTCTAAAGCACTGTCTGCCACAATACCCATTAAGCCTGAACGACCACCACCATAGACCAAGGTTTTGCCTTGTTCTGCAATGGTGTGTCCAACCTGACGTGCTGTTTCGGAAAAGATTTGATCTGAACCTAATGCGGAACCACAAAAGATCGCAATTGAATTTGTCATTTTTTACTCTGATATTTAATTGTCATGCAACTTCACTAAAATGAATGGATATTTTTTAGCAATTTAACCATTCGATCAGTGTTTTTATTGCAATCCTTGTCTAAAATACACCCATCCACTTCAACCATTACTGCGCAAAGGAGAAAGACGGCATGCTTGAAGCCTTTTACGCCACAGAGCGCGGTAGCTTAGAAGACATCACCATTAATGGCGATTTCGATCTTCAGCCCGATTTGGTCTGGCTTGACCTCATTGCTCCCTCCCAAGAAGAACAACAGTGGATTTTAGATGCATATGAACAAAATTTACCTACGCTAAAATCACTCGAAGACATTTCATCTTCAGCTCGATTCTACCGTGATGACGACGGTATTTTGCATATCAGTACGTATTTTTTAACGAAAAATAAAAACTATCAAGTCGATGGTGAGCCTGAAGAAAGCAGCGGTGCCCTTGCCACGGTACAAACTGTCGCTTTCATTTTACATAAAGAACGTCTCTTTACCCTTCGCGGGGAAAAACTGGTAGCGTTCCGTGCCTTTCGTGCGCGTGCGCGCCGCAATGACTATGAAATCGACTATAAAGATCCAACGTGGATCTTACTCGGTTTACTCGAGGCTAAGCTGGACGAGCTTGCGGATATCTTAGAAGATATCCACAAGGACTTGGAAAAGTATTCCACAGAAGTGCTGAATAACCGTCACCGCGAGATGATTCTCGACTTAGATGACATGATTACCCGTCTGGCCCACTTGGAAGATATGCTTGGAAAAGCACAGCTGTGTTTGATTGACTTACGTCGTGTACTGACCTTTCTATCACGCCCGCGTGCTTTAGGCAGTCATATTTATGATGCAGACATTCGAGAGCTCAGTGAAGACGTTCGCTCACTAGTTGAGCACGATGCCTTCTTGTTCCAAAAAGTACGATTCTTACTGGATACCACCTCAGGCTTCATTAACACCGAGCAGAATGACACGATTCGTCGCTTCTCTATCTTACCCAGTATGCTCGCTCCACCAATGCTGATTGCCAGTATTTACGGCATGAACACCGATGTGTTGCCTTTTGCCAAAGGCGGCACCAGTTTTATTGTGGTGAGCCTGATCTTAATGGCGTTCCTGATTGGTCCGCTCATTTACTTCCGCTGGAAAAAATGGATTTGAGTACACGTTAAAACATTGTTTTTCCTCATAGATTTAAGAAACACAACATATAAAAAAAAGCACCCTAAGGTGCTTTTTTTATTTAAGGGATTAACTTGAGGTCATCCTGTAAATGACAGGCTTGAATCACCTTCATCATTTTTTCAGGTACAGCTTTAAAATGTAAACTATGTGCATCGGGTGTTTGACGCAACCAACGCACCAAAACTGCCAGTGCCAATGTACTACCATGTTCAAGCTGGGCCAAATTCACCACCACAGGATAAGACTGTGACTGAATCACCTTCAGACCTTGTTGATAGTAGCTTTCAGCATTGTCATATGTAATCTGACCTGAAAGCTGCATTTCCTGATTGCTAAAGTTAATCACCTTTCACCTACTTATTTTTTCTTTTCAACCGCTGCTTCTGCATCAGGTTGGAAGTTTGCAATCGCTTTATCTAGGTCGCCACCATTACGTTTAACCGTTGCCGCGAACTGATTACGGAACTGTAAACCAAGGTCGATACCCGACACATTGATATTACGGATTTTCCATTGGTTGCCTTTATCCGCCAACTGGAAAGACACTGGGATTTTTTCGCCTTTGTTATTAAAGTCGATCGTCACCACAGGGTTTTTGCTGTTCGTTTCTTTATACGGACGGATGGTATATGTCTGATTGCTGAATTTCGCGAATGCAGAACCGTAATTTTCAATCAGTGTTTCACGGAAATTATTTTCAAACTTCGCGCGTTGTGCAGCTGTACTGTATTGATTGGTTGCATAAGTCCCCATCACAATACGTGAAAATGCTTGTGAATCCACATATGGGTCTAAGTTTTGACGAACAATCGTTTTCACCGCAGCTGGGTTGTTTTGGAGTTTGGCATGATCCGCTTTTAAACGCGCAATCAAACCATCTGCCACTTTTTTAACAAAAGCAGGTGGTGCTTCACTTGGTGCTGCAAAAGCAGTACCCGCAAACATTGTAGTTAAAATGCTAGCTGTCAGTGTTTGTTTCAATAAAGTATTCACTACAATTGGTCCTCTTCAAATCATTCAACAAATGACACGTTGGCATCTGCTGTTTCAGCAGTTTCAGGTTGCTCAGTTGTTGCTGAAGCATCTTTCGATTTACCTGCACCGCCCGTAATAAATTTAGTAATTAAGTCTTCTAGGTCCATTGTGCCTTGGGTATTGCCAATGCTTTCACCACGTTTCACGTAGTTCAAACCACCCCCTGGAACAATTTTCAAGTACTTCTCCCCTAGCAGACCATTGGTTGCCACCATAATATAAGCATCTTCATCAATGCTGGTGATGGACTTCATGTTCGCAATAAGTTGCTTTTCCATTTCTTTTTGTTGCGCAGCATCCGCAGCGGTATAGTCGCTACTGTAACGAAGCTCTTCAAGTGCATTCTTTTCAACTTCTTTGAGTTGTGCTGCATTAAAGGTCGTTAATTTACCATCCAAAGAAAAAGAAACGGTCGCTAAACGTGTCACAGGGTCTAAGCTTATTTGATCAACTTGACCAATTTTTACCCCACTCATCGTCACTTTCGCACGTGGTTTTAAACCATTTACGTTATCGAAAGTTGCACTCATTTCATAGCGATCACTGAGATTTGATCCCACCAAGCCACTCACTCGCATCGCAATAAAAAACAAAGCGATACCGAATAAAATGACAAATATGCCGACTGCCAGCTCACTTGCACGTGATTTCATTAAACACCTCCAAACATGACCGCAGTCAACACAAAATCAAAACCTAAAACACAGAGCGATGAATACACCACAGTGCGTGTGGTTGATGTCGCAATACCTTCAGATGTCGGTTCACAGGCATAGCCTTGATACACCGCAATCCATGTACAAATTAAAGCAAAAACAAAACTTTTAATGATGGTGCCATTCAGGACATCTTTATAGAACTCTACGCTACTTTGAATGCCACTCCAGTAAGAGCCTTCATCTGCACCCAAGAAGTCTACACCCACCATTTTACCGCCCATAATCCCCACCGCAGCGAAGATGACAGACAACATCGGCAAACTAAAAATACCGGCCCAAAGTCGCGGTGAAATTACACGTTTAAGTGGATCAACACCGATCATTTCCATACTGGACAGCTGCTCTGTGGCTTTCATTAAGCCAATCTCAGCCGTCAATGCAGAGCCCGCACGACCTGCAAACAGCAATGCTGCAACCACAGGTGCTAACTCACGAAGTAAGGTCAAAGCAACCGCTGTACCTAGCATCGCTTCACTACCAAAGGTCACCAAGATGCTATACATCTGTAGCCCGAGTACCGCACCAATAAATAGCCCTGACACCACAATAATGAGCAGTGATAACACCCCAACACGGTACATTTGATAAACAAATAACCGAACACCTAAAGCAGTGGGCATCGAAAATAAAATTTGTAATAACATCAGGCTGGCAACACCAATGCCGCGAACCCGTTCAATCACGCGTCGACCTAAGAGTGCTATCGCATTCATGCTTGCACCTCAGTATTTAGATATGCCTTATGGCTAAATTGATAATCGACAGGCCCTTCAACCGCACCTGTTAAAAACTGTTTAACAAACGGAGAGGCATTCGCCTGTAACTGTTCAGGCGTGCCTTCACCTTGCACCTTACCTTCAGCAACAACATAGATATAGTCTGCGATCGATAAGGTTTCAGCCACGTCATGCGAGACAATAATTGTTGTTAAATCAAGAGCTTCTCGCAATGATCGAATCAGACGTGTGAGTACACCCTTCACAATTGGATCTTGCCCTGCAAATGGCTCATCGTACATGATCAGCTCAGGATCCAGTGCAATTGCACGTGCCAAAGCCACACGACGGTTCATCCCGCCTGAGAGCTCAGAAGGCATCATCTGTTCTGCGCCACGTAAACCGACAGACTCTAGTTTTAAAGATATAATTTCTGACAGTAAATGCTCAGGCAACTTGGTATGTGCTCTTATCGGAAAGGCCACATTTTCATATACCGACATATCGGTAAACAATGCGCCACTTTGAAAAAGCATGCCCATACGCGCACGCGCAGCGAATAACTCTTTGCGTGACATTTTCGCAATATTTTGCCCATCAAAAAGTACTTCACCTTGGTCAGGGGTCAATTGGCCGCCAATTAAACGCAGTAAAGTGGTTTTACCTGTACCCGATGGTCCCATAATGCCCGTAATTTGACCCTGTCGAATTTTTAAATTGACCTGATCATAAATGACACGTTCCCCTCGCTTAAAGCTCAGGTCTTTGACCTCAATGAGGGCTTGAGCAGTCAGAGGCGCTTGATTATTCATAGCTGTGCGTTTTCCTGCATTTTTTCAGCATGCATACTATAAAGGATTAAAAAACGATATGTTAGCGTATTCCGTGTCTAATTTTGTGCACGAATTGATTTCAGTTGGTTGTATTTATATTTATTTGAACTGCGAAAACAAGCTACATAAGATGAATTGCTTCATCCATAACGACTATAGACAAAGAAAAGAATGTTGCAAATCAGCAAAAAGAGTCCGAGATAATGTGCCATATTGACCTCTTTCATGTCAGAGAGTGTGGCGATTGATTCAACCCCATTATTGTGCATCATTATTATCAATACAATTAAAATATGACTCAGTATACATTTTAATTTATTTTTTTACAGCCTCAGACAAAAAAAACCAGTGTTTCCACTGGTTTTTTTATTCATTCAGACTTAGTCGTTAAACTTACGACGTGGGCGGTCAAAACCACCTTCAGTACGTGGACGATCTGAATTAAATTCACGCTTCGGACGGTCTTCGCCACCAAAAGTACGCTTAGGACGGTCTTCGCCACCAAAAGTACGCTTAGGACGGTCTTCACCACCGAAAGTACGTTTTGGACGGTCATCACCAAAAGAACGTTGTGGACGGTCGCCAAAACCACTTTCACGACGTGGCGCTGGACGATCACCAAAATCACGTTTTGGACGGTCACCAAAAGAACCTTCACGACGTGGTTTGTAATCTACACGGTTACCGCGGTTGTCATCATTCGAGTCAAAACGTGGCTTATCGTTGAAACTGCCTTCGCGACGTGGACGATCAGAGTTGAATTCACGCTTTGGACGATCATCAAAAGAACGTTGCGAACGATCACCGAAACCGCCTTCACGACGTGGCGCTGGACGATCACCAAAATCACGTTTTGGACGGTCATCAAAAGAACGTTGCGGACGATCACCGAAACCGCCTTCACGACGTGGACGATCATTATTAAATTCACGACGTGGACGATCTTCACCACCAAATGATGGACGATCACCACGAGGTTTGTCATCGTAGCTACGACGTGGACGGTCATCACCACCTTCACGACGTTTAAAGTTAGACTCACCTTCGAAACGAGCACGACCGCCGCCATCGCGACCACCGAAACCACCGCGACCACGACCGCCGCCATCACGACCACGACCATCACGACCACGACCGCCGCCATCACGACTACCGCGTGCAGGAGGTGGAGATGGCTCAAGGCCTTCAATTTCAGATACATTCAAACGCGCGTCTAAGAAATCTTCTAAAGCACGGATTTTACCGCGTTCACGGTAAGTTGCTAAAGTGATTGCTTTACCAGTACGACCCGCACGACCTGTACGACCAATACGGTGTACATAGTCTTCGTTCTTCATTGGAAGACCGAAGTTGATTACGTGTGAAATAGTTGGTACATCAAGACCACGTGCAGCAACGTCAGTTGCAACTAAAATTTTTGCACGACCTTCACGGATGCTACGTAAACGACGGTTACGCACAGTTTGTGGCATAGCACCGTGAAGTGCTACAACTGATAAACCTGCTTCAGCAAGTTCTTCAGCCAACATATCGGTGTCTTCTTGAGTAGAAGCAAATACAACAGCTTGATCTAAGTCTTCAGCACTTAACCAATGCGTTAGTAATTTTTTCTTGTGCTCAAAGCCATCAGTCCAGTGTAAAGTCTGAGTGATGTCAGTATTCGTAGAGTGACCAGTTTCGATTGCAATACGTTGTGGATCATTCATCATGCGTTCAGCAAGAGTAATGATACGACCAGCAAATGTTGCAGAGAACATTAACGTCTGCTTACGGTTTGCAGCAAGATCGCTAATTGCTTCTAAGTCTTCAGAGAAACCTAGATCTAGCATACGGTCTGCTTCGTCAACAATAAGTGCATCAACTTGGTCTAATTTAATTTGACGACGGTTTACAAGGTCAAGTAAACGACCTGGTGTTGCAACAACAACTTGCGCACCTTTTAACTGTTGGATTTGCTTACCAAACGGCATACCACCCATGATCGCTGCAATACGTGCACCTTTCATGTGACGGACAAAACCAATCGCGTCTTGGCTTACTTGCTGCGCTAACTCACGAGTTGGGCAAAGAACCAAAATATTTGGTTGAGTAATTGCTTTCATACGTTCTTTGAACGGAACGAAAGTCTCTTGGGCTGCAAGTGCGTTTAACGTTGGAAGTAAGAACGCTGCAGTTTTACCTGAACCTGTTTGGCTAGATACTAAAAGGTCTTTACCTTCCAAAGCTGCAGGAATCGATTGTTCCTGTACAGGCGTAGGAGAAGTAAAACCTAAGCTTTGTAAAGCTTGTTGTAACGATTCATGTAAAGGAAAATCAGCAAAAGTTTTGCTCATAGAGTATTTCACCCGAAAAATGGGTGCTCCATTAAATATATGGTCTGATGGACATCGGCAAAAAGCGGCACAGCAATAATCGCTGAAAATATAGAATCAGCGGCGATCCGAGAACGACGATGCGTATAACGCACATTTGATTACAGCCGCAACCTGAAGGAATCGCTTAAGCGATTGGGTGGGGCGCGAAATAATGTCCTCTCTTTGGACCGGACGCGCATACACAATGATAGAAGAGAATGTTCAGGTAATGAACGAAATTTAGTGCGTGGGCGGAGTATAGCAGGATATTTTTAAAAGTCACCTCTTTTCGTGAAATTGATACAATATTTTCCTCAAAGATTGAATAAATGCAGGTTTTCACTTTAATTTTTTTGACCATCTAGAAAAATTTTGAATAGTATTCTTTGCTCTTTCCTCAACTTGACTCGTATGAGCTGCAATTCATTGCGCGAACGCTTATTCTAGTACTATCACGATGCAGCAAGGTAACACAGGTCTGTAATGCTGCCTTAAAGAGCAAACTTAATAGGTGCTGTTGGTTGATTCTAAGCTGCTTTATTTATAGCGTAATCTTGATTAAACGCTGATCAGAATCTGATACTGCCCATGATTTGTCATCTAATAGTGGTTAAAGCCATAAAGTAAATCCCCACAAAGGCCTTTATTTTTTCATCCATATCAAAGAAAAGCCCTCTTCTGAGGGCTTTTCCAATGTCTTAAAACACGATCTGCATGCTATTACTTAGCCGCTTCACCCCAAGCAGGGACAACTGCTTTCATCAGAGGTTTCAACATTTTCATAGAACATGCCAGTACTTGGCCATTTTCCATAGATTCGCTACCACCACGTGCATCAACCACTGTACCGCCCGCTTCTTTCACGATCAACTCACCAGCTGCGATATCCCAAGGCTTTAAGCCAAGTTCGAAGTACGCATCGAAACGACCTGCTGCAACATATGCCAAATCTAATGCTGCAGAACCTGTACGACGGTATTGCGCGCCAGCTTCAGTCACATTTAACAATGAATCAAAATGATTTTTTGCATAAGAAATCATTTCACCATTACGTTTTGCACGGTAAGCATGACCCACAGACATGAATGTATTTTCAAGGCTGTCTTTCACATTTACACGAATACGGCGTTGGTTCATCATGGCACCACGACCACGACTTGCAGAGAACAACTCATCTTTCACAGGGTCGTAAATCACGCCGTGTTGAGTAATGCCTTTATGTTGAACTGCAATAGAGATACAGAAGTGAGGAACACCGTTAATGAAGTTTAGCGTGCCATCAAGTGGGTCGATGATCCAACACCAATCTGCGTCGTGACCTTTACCTTCTTGAAAACCAAACTCTTCACCAAGGAAGCTGTGATTTTTATAGCTTTTACGTAGGGTATCGATAGCCAATTGTTCCAAATAACGGTCTACACGCGTTACAGGACCATCAATTCCTTTTTCTTCGACTTGTAGATCGAGCTTATGACGATTTTGATGCGCTTTTAAAAGCTCTTGACCGACTAATTGAGCCGCACGCGCAGCCATCACCACCATAGGTTCCATTGAACACCCACTACAATTTGAAGATATTGATAAAGAATAATGCATAAAAGCCCGCGCATCTTATCAAAGATCGGGGCTTTTAGGGAAAAAATGTTTCTAAAATTTAAAAACGGTGCTTAAACCATATGTACAAGTTTTGACCATGCTTGGCGCACCGAGCTTTCAATGCCTTCTGCATCTAATCCTGCCTGATGCAACATTTGCGCATGAGTCGCTTGATGCATGAATGTATCCGCTAAACCAAGATTTAACATCGGTTTCACGATTTGAGCCTGTGCCAAATATTCATTGACTGCACTGCCCGCACCCGCCATCACCGCGTGTTCTTCAACCGTAACAAATAAAGCCGTTGATGGTGCTAAAGTCGTTATCATCTTTTCATCAAGCGGTTTAACAAAGCGCATATTCACCACACGAACCGCTAAATCTTGCTCAGCCAATTTCTGTGCTGCCTCTACTGCGGCCTGAACCCGACTACCAAAGGCAAGAATGCTAATAACGTCGTCTTGGGTATCATTAAAGCTCGCTACAATTTCAGCCTGACCAATTTCCATCGGGGTCATCTGTTGTTGAATCTCAACACCCAAACCATTGCCACGCGGGTAACGCACTGCGGCAGGGCCATTGTATAAATAAGCAGTATGCAACATTTGACGACATTCATTTTCGTCTTTTGGCGCCATAATCACCAAATTCGGTACTGTGCGCATAAAGGCATAGTCATAGGCTCCAGCATGAGTCGGGCCATCTTCACCCACTAAGCCTGCACGGTCGATACCAAAGGTAACATCTAGGTTTTGCAGGGCCACATCATGAATCAATTGATCATAGCCACGTTGCAAGAAAGTCGAGTAAATGGCCACCACAGGTTTTAAGCCTTCACATGCCATACCCGCCGCCAAAGTTACAGCATGCTGTTCTGCAATCGCGACATCAAAAAAGCGTTGTGGATACTGTTTGGCAAAACCCACCATACCTGAGCCTTCGCACATGGCAGGGGTAATCGCCAGTAAGCGCTCATCTTGTGCGGCTTCATCACATAACCATTGACCAAAGACATCTGAATATTTGGGCGCTGTTTGTGGCGCAGACTTGGCATTTATTTTTGTAATCGCGTGATATTTGATTTGGTCAGCTTCAGCAGGTGCAAAGCCTTTGCCTTTTTTGGTATAGACATGAATTAAACGTGGCCCTTTACGTTTTTTTAATGCGGTAAAGACTTGTGTCAGCTGTTCAACATCGTGCCCATCAAAAGGCCCAAAGTAATCAAAACCAATCGCTTTGAATACGTTGTCAGCCGCATCTGTCGCTGCACTGTGTAAGCGTGAGTTATAGGTCCATTCAGGATGTGGCTGCACATAAGCTTCGCCATCCGCTGAAATATTAATGGACTGACCACTTTCCCAAATCGAAGCCAAATGTTTAGCAAAACCACCTGTGCTGCATGAAATCGACATATCGTTGTCATTCAGCACCACCATCAGGTCCGCATCATGCGCGACTGCATCGTTCATAGCTTCAAAGGCCATACCCGCTGTCATCGCCCCATCACCAATAATCGCGACCACTTCACATGGATTGTTTTGATAACGACGTGCCAGCGCCATACCTAGACCTGCTGAAATCGCAGTCGAAGAATGTCCGACTCCAAAGGTATCAAATACCGATTCATCACGCGCAGGAAAGGCAGCCAAACCATCTTTAGCACGAATAGTCGTGAGCTGTTCACGGCGGCCCGTCAAGGCTTTATGCGGATAAGCTTGATGACCGACATCCCAAATTAAGCGGTCATTCGGCGTGTTGAAGCAATAATGTAATGCCACGGTGAGCTCGACTACACCGAGGTTTGCACCAAAGTGTCCCCCACTTTGTCCTGCGGCATACAGAATAAATTGACGTAGCTCGTCTGCCACTTGTGCTAATTGACTTTGCTCAAGCAAGCGAAGTTGTTGAGGATGATCAATCGTATCCAACAACGGTGTTACAGGGCGATGAGCTGGTATTTCTGTATACAACATAATATGGCAAAGCCTTCTAAAGCCTGGCAAATCTAGCTAGGTCAAATGGGTAATTCGATCATATCGTCGAATGCTATCACCTTCAATCAGCCATATTTCTAGCGATGCAGTTTTGAGCAGTGCTCTCACTGGGTGTTCGTTTAGTGCAGGTGATTATCCTGAATAATCTTACTATTTATCAACTATTATCGTTCGCTTTATACAAAAAAGAAAATCTTCTGCATAAATTCATGGATGCAATTCTACCAATGTCGATGCATTACGCTATACTTTAGCCAATTTCTGAACTATTTACAGGTTTAGCTGTGCCTATTGAATTTGTTGCCACATCCCGTTTACCGACTGCTTTTGGTGAATTTAACATCACCGTATTTCAAGATCCTAAGACCGGTGAAGAACATGTTGCACTCTCAAAAGGTTTGGATCAGCCGATCACAGAACCCGTTTTAGTCCGTGTTCATTCTGAATGTCTCACGGGCGATGCCTTTGCGTCACTGAAGTGTGACTGTGGTCCACAATTGCAAGCCACACAAAAACTGATCAATGAAGCTGGGCAAGGCGTGATTCTGTATTTGCGTCAGGAAGGTCGTGGCATTGGGCTGACCAATAAAATTCGTGCTTATGCGCTACAAGATCAAGGGCATGACACAGTTGATGCCAACCTAATGCTCAATCTCCCTGCCGATGCACGTCGTTATGACATGGTCAGCATTATGTTGGATCATCTCAATATTCAACAAGTCCGTTTGATTACTAACAATCCATTGAAGATTGCAGCATTGCAAGAGCAAGGGATCAATGTGGTAGATCGTGTGCCTTTGACGGTCGGTTTAAATCCTTTCAATGAAGAATATTTAAAAACCAAGCATGAACGCATGGCACACTTGTACAAGAAAGATGATTTTTAAAATTTGAAAACATACTCTAAGCCTGCTTGAAAAAGGCCGGCTTAGAGCGCTTTAATGACATTAGATGGTCATTGAGAAAATACGACTCTCGGGTCGACGGCGTTTTAAATGTAAATCGAACGCCATACAAATATTGCGCACAAAGGCTTTACCCTGCTCAGTCACTCGTAAACTCTGTGGCCCAATCTCTAATAAACCATCGTCCCGCATTTCTTCCAGTTGTCCCAAGACCTCAGCCAATTCAGGAAATTGCATATCTGATTCTGCCCACGACGTCTGAAAGCTACACATCAAATTTAAAATGTGACGACGAATCATCAGATCTTCAGCACTTAAAATATGCCCACGATAGACAGGAAGTTCATTGTTTTCGAGTCGCGCATAATAATCTTCGAGTTTCTTTTCATTTTGCGCAAAGCTATACCAGCTGTCGCTGATGGATGAAATACCTAAACCTATCATCACTTGGGTTTTTGATGCGGTGTAGCCCATAAAATTGCGATGCAAAGTGCCTGCCTGAAATGATTGATACATCGCATCATTTTCTAAAGCAAAATGATCCATACCAATTTCATGATAACCCTGTGCCAGTAATTTATTCTTCCCTTCTTCATAGCACTGGCGTTTTACTTCATCTTTCGGCACATCATGGTCTTTAAAACCACGTTGCCCATTGCCTTTGATCCATGGCACATGCGCATAACTATAAAATGCCAAACGGTCTGGACGTAAACGATTGGTTTGATCAATGGTGTTGAGCACATCATCTAGGTTTTGAAAAGGCAGACCAAAGACCAAATCATGTGAAATTGAGCTATAGCCTATTTCACGCGCCCACTGCGTCACTTGCTCGACATGTTCAAAAGGCTGTATCCGATGAATGGCTTTTTGTACGGTTTCATTATAATCCTGCACCCCATAACTGACACGGCGAAAGCCCAAGTCATACAAGGCTTGCAAATGCTCCCGTGTGGTATTGTTCGGATGCCCTTCAAAGCTAAACTCATACTGCTCGGCAATCTCTGCTTGCGCAAGGATACTTTCAATCAGTTGAGTTAAATGCGCTGGAGAAAAGAAAGTCGGCGTTCCGCCACCCAAATGAATTTCTTTAATGCGGGGTTTTTCTTCAAGCAAGTCACAATAAAGAGACCACTCTTTTAAAACCGCCTGAATATAAGGCTGCTCCATCTCATGCTTTTTGGTCACGCGTTTGTGACAGCCACAAAAAGTACAGAGACTTTCACAAAAAGGCAGATGAATATACAAACTTATGCCTTCAGTCGAATTCGATTCAGCAAACGATGTTTTCAGCGTCTGTTTCCATTGCTCTAAAGAAAACTGTGGCTCTTCCCAATACGGCACCGTTGGGTAACTGGTATAACGTGGACCAGGAACATTGTATTTTTGAATCAATGAATCGCGCATATTTACCATCAGCTCTTCCACATTCAGAAAATGCAGCCTATTCTGCATCGCCAAACTCGGGTCTGTACTGTGGTTATTCTGCTGAGCTTAGGATCAGAATTCAACCTAGCGAATTGGTCAGGTTATTTTGCACATAGCAGCATTTCATTTTTGAATTGTCTCACAACATCGAATGCTGCTGTAGGACTCTTCGGAAAATATTCTTAATCTTTTTGCTGTTTTATGTTTTGATGTAGGCAGTTTTCATCTTTTCCCATGAGGCTTTTCATGCAGCACCCAACGTCTGCGGATATCCAACGCGTTCGCGAATTTCTCCTCGACTTACAGGCTCGTATTTGTGCCGCACTTGAACAACAAGAGTGTGCTGGTGGCGGGACTGCGCAGTTTGAAATAGATGATTGGGAGCGTCCTGAAGGCGGTGGGGGTCGTTCACGCGTACTGCAAAATGGCACAGTGATCGAAAAAGGTGGAGTGATGTTCTCACACATCAACATATCTAAACTCCCTGCTTCAGCGACTGAACGCCATCCGCAAATTGCAGGTGCCAAAGCACAGGCCATGGGTGTGTCCTTAGTGATCCATCCGAAAAATCCAAATGTCCCGACTTCACATGCCAATGTGCGCTTATTCGTGGCTGAAAAAGAAGGTCAAGATCCAATTTGGTGGTTTGGGGGGGGCTTCGATCTCACTCCATTTTACCCAAATGATGAAGATGTGCTGTCATGGCATCAGACAGCGCATGACTTATGTGCGCCCTTTGGCGCTGAAGTCTATGCCGAACATAAACAATGGTGCGATGACTACTTCTATTTAAAACACCGCGACGAACAACGTGGTGTCGGTGGATTATTCTTTGATGATCTCAATCAATGGGACTTTGAAACCTGTTTCCACTATATCCAAGCGGTCGGCAATGGCTACCTAGAAGCTATTCTTCCGATCTTCCAGCGTAACCAAGACAAGCCTTATAGCGAGGTGCAACGCGACTTTCAAATCTATCGTCGTGGTCGTTATGTCGAATATAACTTGGTCTATGACCGTGGCACGCTTTTTGGTTTACAAACAGGTGGACGAATTGAGTCGATTTTAGTGAGCTTGCCGAATTTGGCGGGTTGGTCATATCGACCTGAATGGGAGGCCGATTCTGCTGAGAAAAAATTGACCGACTTTTACCTGAAACCCCAAGATTGGCTCAAGCTACTCAAATAGACACACAGTCTTACAATTCTATATCCCCCACGCATGCCCTTTTCACTAGATTAGGGCAGCTTATATATTAAATTTTATATATTTCCCGATCAATTCCTCGTAGAATGGCCACTACACAAAGCGTCATTTCTTTGCATTTATTAAAGCATTGTCACAGGTTTAAAACAGCAATTGGGTTCTTTTAAGTTCGCAAAAACCGTAAGCTAAATTAAGTCATTTTCAATGTATTCATTTTAATGACATCAACATTTAGTATCCTCCTTTGCTGTTCTCTCTGAGGTCCCAAACATGTTCGCAAAAAGAGTTAGCTCGACCACCATGGTTCTTTTCTGCTTTGCTATTGTGTTGCTAAGCTCGATCAGTACCACTATTTTTTCTGAAAGTGCGTTTAATGACAATGCATCCATCAGCATCACCGTATTTGCAGGTATCGGCTTAACCCTGACCGCAGCAAAATTATTGTTTGATGCGATTCACAGCATCTGTAACCCATAAGTCGCCTTTCTTTTTTCTGTTGATAAAAAACCACTGAACGCTTTAGCCTGTGTGTAATTTGCCGTATATTGAACGGCATTTCTCACATGGATTTGGTGCGATGAACAAACAATTCGCTGTCATTGGCAATCCGATTGAGCAGTCTCGCTCACCTGAACTTCACCATGCGTTTGCACAAAAAATGGGGCTCGACCTCAACTATAGTAAACGTCTTGCGCCACTCGATGGCTTCCTCGCCAACATCCAAGAATTCTTCTCACAGGGTGGCATGGGTCTTAATGTCACTGTGCCGTTTAAAGAACAAGCCTTTGCCGCCTGCGCAGTCCTCACTGAACGCGCTAAAATCGCAAAAGCAGTCAATACGTTGTGGATGATCGATGGTCAATTACATGGTGACAACACCGATGGACAAGGGTTAGTCGATGCCATTCATGCGTTGGACTGGAACTTAGACCAGACAGATGTACTGATCATCGGTGCAGGTGGTGCAACTCGTGGCGTCATTTATCCACTGGTCCAAGCAGGGGTGAAAAAAATTGTGATTGCCAATCGTACCCTTGCCCGTGCTGAGCAACTGGTTGCTGACTTAAAAACAGCTGTACCGCAAGCCGAATTGCAAGCCATCGGCTTAGATGCGCTCGAAGGTCAGTTTGACTTGGTGATTAACGCAACCTCTGCCAGCCTAAGCGGAGATGCCCTCGTTCTGCCAGAAACACTCCAGTTTCAACATGCCTATGAAATGGCCTATGGCAAACCCTCAACCTTTTTAGATCAAGCCAAAGCTCGCGGCGTACCCACCTCAGAAGGCTATGGCATGCTGGTTGGTCAGGCGATTGAATCTTTTTCGATTTGGAATGGCATCAAACCCAACCTGAAAGATTTTTTATAAGCACAAATAAAAAAGAACCTCCGCAGAGGTTCTTTTTTTCAGATTAATTCATGTGTTTCTGTACGGCTTTATAGGTCTCGTAATAGGTCGAATCGCTAAAGAAGTCGATATGTTCAAGCGTCATACCCTGAAGTGACTTTTCGGATTGCTGACCTTTTAAATCATCGGCAAATGCTTTAGCAAAGATTTGTGCAGCCTGAGCTAACTTTACAGTTTGCTCTGAATCTACACTATACATGTCCTTAAATTCATCTTGGTAAACCTGTGCAAATACAGCTTGTTTGGTCTTGTATTTCTTCACCAAATTTTTCCAGTGCTGGTTTTCTTTTGCATCTTCCAACGCATCATCAACTATATTCGCTACAGATTTGCCCAGCGCATCAAAATCTTGCACCTGCTCTAAGGCATGTTTTTGACGTAGTTTCTGCAAACGTTTAAGTCCTGCACCCTTTGGTTCCTCAATATCGAGGAACTCATAAGCATAGACTTCTGAAATTTCATTGATAGTCGCTGAGCTATAGTAACGAATATACTCTGGACGCTGAGCGGCAAATACCAAAGCAAATACCGTTTGGTACGCTTTGACTTCAGAAGGGTAACGTGCATAACTTTTCTGTGCAACCTGCTGATAATATTCAGAAATATCTTGAGATAAAGCTGTCGAGCCTGATGATGCGCTCTCTACACTTGATGAATCTGCACCTAACGGGCCCAGCATGCCTTTCACTACATTTTCCAGCAGTGAACCTTTAGACACTTCCTCAATCGATTTGGCATTTCTTAAAGCTTGACGGTCAATGGCGCTCGCACTGCCATAATTAAACACCTGATTGGTGCTCTTAATTTGTAGCTTACCAATTTGCTCATCGCTAATCACAATGTTGTAATCCATGTTTTGCGCACGGCCTTTTTGGTCCAGTCCAACATCCATCACAAACGGTGAACGCTCACTACCCAGCTGTGCCATGATTGGTGTAATTTCAGCCTGATGTTTTTGCCAAAGTTGTTTAAATCTTTGTGCATCTACCAGTTGTTCTGTTTGATAGGCGGTAAAGAGCGGTTTCAACGCTTCCAAAACATTGGTCGCCGTTTGTCCAAAAGTCTCCTCTTCTACAACTTCATTGGCTGCTTTAGGTGCAAGTACATCAATCTCTTGATAGTCACGACAAACTGTTACTTTACCAATTGGAATATTTTTATTGTTTATCAGCGCATCGCAAGCTTCTTCAGACAGGGTATTTGATGTTACAGCATCAGATTCTTCAGTTTCTGTTTCTTCTGTCTCAGCTTCGGCATATTCATCCACTTCTTCATCATATTCATCATCAGCCTCACCATGAGTATGAGCATCCGCCTCAGCTTCTGGTACATCTTCATACACATACAAATTAAGTGAATGTGCCTTTTGATTAATCAACTGAGTCACACGCTCTAGTGATTCATGAGCTAGATCTTCACTAGTGCTAGTCGCAGTACCCTCTGCTTCTTGTTCCGCCTGCATTGCTTCATTCGCGGCACTTGATGATTCTTCCGATGCTTCAATCAGACGCTCAGCATCAAAAGCTTGTATCTGCTGGGTATAGTGCAGTTTATTGACGTATTCAAACAAGCCCAATTGTACTTGTGCTGTTTCTAAGTCACCCATATAGCGAATTTTTTTGCTTAGGCCTGCTTCTTTTTCTGACTTGCTTAAATCAACACTATGCACCTGATTTGGCTCTGCCAAAGCATATGGCAGTGCATTCATCTGCTTTAAGTATTCAGCAAACTTTTTAAAATCAATATGACCGAATGCGTCTTTATGCTTAGAAAAGTCGATATAGGCAAAGCGATCCTGACTTTCACGATTCACCATAAACGGCATAAAGGCAAAGTAGTTGGTGTAAAATTTATAATCATTAAAATCAACCACCATCGGCAACTGTGCTTGCACTTGTAGGGTTGGTTTTTGATAACTTAACTGTAAAGTCAATGCTGCCAATTTTTGACGGAAATGCACAGAACCTTGATAACTAAACTGTAAGTCATTGAGTAAATTTACCAAAGACTCTGCGATTTGAACCTTAGCAGAACGTGATTCTCCACTGCCATACAACGATGCATACGGATTTTGTTCACGCGCAAGTGCATCATATAAGGCTTGTTTTTCTTTGGTGGTAAAGGAAATCTTTTGATTTTTTAATAGTTGATCTAATTGTTTTTTCAGCTCTGGATCTAAATTCGTCCCATTTGACTGAGCATTGGACTTGGAATTTGGCTTGGACTCATTAAAATTAAAGTCAGATTGAATAGAGAACTGACCTTTAAAATCATAGCTGGCATTTTCAAACATGGCATTAAGGCCTTGAGTGGCTTGTTGCCCGAGCTGCTGATCTGAAGAGGCATTGGATTTAATGACATGCTGAGTACACCCACTGATACTCAAACCCAATAAACAAAGTGTTATATATTTTAAGCGCATAATACTTGCTGAAAACCTGAGTTAATTATAGTTTATTAAAAAAGTACATGATCAAAAGACCATCGAGTCAGTGTAACAGAACTGTCTTTTTAGATTGATGATTTTATCTACCAATTCGCCTTTCTGACATTTTCTCAAGTCGGATCTATCAATGTATTTTGATACGATGTATGAATAATGAAATGATCGATTTAAATAATCCAATACTATTTCTAAATTAGGATTACACACATGCCTGCATATAAAGCTCCCTTACATGATATTCGCTTCTTAATGAATGAAGTGCTGGACTATCCTGCACATTATCAAACCCTATCGAATGGTGAAGCTGCCGACGCTGATACGGTAGATATGATCTTAGAAGGCGCAGCAGATTTTTGTGAAAATATTTTATCTCCTTTAAACCAATCGGGCGATGAAGAAGGTTGTACCTTCGACAATGGTGAAGTGAAAACTCCAAAAGGCTTCAAAGATGCTTATGACCAGTTTGTCCAAGGTGGCTGGCAAGGTTTGTCTTTCCCTGAAGAGTTTGGCGGTCAGAACCTGCCTCAATCTTTAAATCTGATTAAATCGGAAATGATGGGCACAGCAAACTGGTCTTTCCAAATGTACCCAGGTTTAAGCATCGGCTGTATGAACACCATTTTACAGTTTGGTACAGACGAACAGAAAAATCTGTATATGCCGAACTTAGTGGCAGGTACATGGTCAGGTACCATGTGTTTAACTGAACCTCAGTGTGGTACCGACTTAGGTCAAGTAAAGACCAAAGCAGAATTAAATGCCGATGGCACTTATAACATCTCAGGCACCAAAATCTTCATCTCTGCAGGTGAGCAAGATTTAACTGAAAACATCATTCACATCGTACTTGCTCGTCTTCCAGATGCACCTGCAGGCACCAAAGGCATTTCACTGTTCATTGTGCCTAAATTCTTGGTCAATGCAGACAGTAGCCTTGGTGAACGTAACCCTGTGACCTGTGGTTCAATTGAACATAAGATGGGGATTCGTGCTTCTGCAACCGCAGTGTTGAACTTTGATAATGCTGTCGGTTACTTGATTGGTGAGCCAAACAAAGGCTTACATGCCATGTTCACCTTCATGAACACCGCACGTATCGGTACAGCAATTCAAGGTATTGCACATGCTGAGCTTTCATTCCAAGGCGCACTTCCATATGCCAAAGAACGTATGTCGATGCGTGCACTTTCTGGCAAGAAAGACCCTGAAAAAGTCGCTGATGCCATTATTCATCACGCTGACGTTCGCCGTATGTTACTGACACAAAAAGCGATTGCTGAAGGCGGTCGTTCAATGATTTATTATGCAGCACAAATTGCAGACAAAATGGCAGATGCACTTGAGCGTGGCGATACTGCTGCATTTGAAGCACATGATGATCACTTAGGTTTCTATACCCCAATTTTAAAAGGGTTCTTAACTGAATTGGGCTTGGAAGCTGCAAACCACGGTATGCAAGTCTATGGCGGTCATGGCTACATTAAAGAATGGGGTATGGAGCAAATTGCACGTGATGCACGCATTGCGACATTGTATGAAGGCACAACAGGTGTTCAAGCACTTGACTTAATTGGTCGTAAAGTACTTCTGACCTCTAAAGGTAAAGTGATTCGCGACTACACCACTGAAATTTTAAAATTCTGTGGTCAACAGGCACGCAACAAATACATGCGTCGTTTTGCATGGGACTTAACCAAAGTATGTGCGCAGTGGAATGCCTTAACTGTTCGCATTATGCTGGCAGCCCGTAAAGACCGTGACGTGGTATCTTCAGCTTCTGTCGATTTCTTGATGTTCTCTGGCTATGTGATGATGGCGTATTTCTGGGCGCAACAAGCGGCTGTCGCTTCAGAAAAATTGGCTTCTGGTGATGGCAAAGAATCTGCTGAATTCTATAAAGCGAAAATTAAAGTTGCAGACTTCTATTTCGAACGTTTATTACCACGTACCCAAGGTCATGCCGAAGCAATGGTCAATCCTTCAAAAACCATGACTTCTTTAGCACCTGAACACTTTAGCTTTGATTACTAATTAATAGTGTCAAAATAATAAAAAGAGCGCCTAGGCGCTCTTTTTATTTCTTGTCCGACCTTACAATCCAACTCCCCCAGCAACTTAGCTGTCGCTCCAATTTTCTGGCCTCATCTTTAGACTTTGGTAAAAGCGTCCCCTACACAGTTAAAAAGAGTTCTCTACGCTCCCTGATAGTTTTTTAGAGTTAGCGCGTTAAAAATTTTGTCATGGCTCTGTCTTTCTACAACTTAAATTTAAGTAAGAAAATGGCGTTCATATTTAAAAAATCATTTAATAGAAAAAATAATATAAAGATTCAAATACATCAGAAAAACAAATATCAATAAAGGGAATAACAATGTCAAAAAACTATAAGTTCAGCCACTATATATTTCCGCTCATGCTGAGCTTTTTATCAATGAATACTATAGCTGCAATCAATGTTTATGGCCCAGGTGGGCCAGCACCAGCGATGCATGAAGCAGCGAAACAATTTAAAAATAAGACAGGGATAGATGTCCATGTAACCGCTGGTCCTACTTCACAATGGGCCGACAAAGCCAAACTCGATGCCGACATCATCTATAGCGGTTCAGAAGCGATGATGTCAGATTTCGAAAGCGTATTTGCTGACAAAATCGTAAAGGACTCGATTGAACCACTCTACTTACGCCCTGCTGCCATTTTAGTCAGAAAAAGAAATCCAAAACATATTCAAGGATTTAAAGACCTAAGCAAACCAAACACTAAAGTTTTGGTCACACATGGCGCAGGCCAAGTGGGCATGTGGGAAGATATTGCAGGTAGAACAGGCAACATTCAGCTCACAAAATCCTTCCGTAAAAATATCGCCATGTATGCGCCCAATACAGGCGCAGCGAAAAAAGCATGGGAAACAGACAGCAGTTATGATGCATGGTTGGTGTTCAATATTTGGGGGGTCAGTAATCCAGACATTGGGCAAATTATTCCGATCGAACCTGAACTGGTGATTTACCGTGATGCAGGTGTTGCACTGACTCAGCACAGTCTAAAAAATCCTGAAGCAAAAAGTTTTGTTACGTTTTTAAGTTCTCCACAAGGTCATGCGATTTTTAAACAGTTTGGTTGGAACAAATAAGTGCTTAATTTTAATATTTTTTCTACATTAAATATCAGTTTCCAAGCTTAAAAAATCGAACTTTTAATAAGCACATTGGACATAAAAAAGAGCGCCACGGCGCTCTTGATTGAAGAAGATATAACTACTGAACTTCGGCTAAAAGTGCTTGTGCTGCCATTTTACCCAAGGTATTCGATGCCAAAGGACTATCTCCTGTAATTAACTTACGGTCTTGAATACACTGTCCCGACATCTCTTTATTGACCACTTCAACACCCAACTTTTCTAAGCGATCTGCCAACAACCACGGTAATTCCCCCGGCATATAACCTATGTCTAAGTTTGCCCCTTGATCGAGTGCATCGGGGAACACACACATTTTATAGCCTTTAAAAATATAGTTTTCAGGCGCTTCATTAACCGCAGCTGCCAATAAACCTGCTGGCCCATGACACAGCGAAATGACAAATTTATCTTTTGCCACCGCCCACTTCAGTAAGGTTTTTAAGTCTTCACTGTCAGGTAGACCAATTAAAGCACCATGCCCACCGGGAATAAGAACAGCCAAATAAGGAGAGTCATCACCTAAACTGTTTTTCAGTACATCTGCCAGTTTTAAAGGTTTCTTAAATTGGGCTAAGTATTTTTGGAATGTTGCAGGCACGACAGCGTCTTCATGGGGCATCGCCCACATTTCAAGTTTAACTGGATTGCCGGATAACGTCGCAATATCAATGTCAAAGCCCGCGCGGTCTAAATGATACATAGGCAGTAAAGTTTCTACTGGGTGGTTGCCTGTGGAGAAGAACTTGCCATTTTTCATCAGTAGATAACGCTCATCGCTTGCGACCATCAAAACTTTTTTATGCCCAATATAGGGTGTTGGATAGTCAGTTCCATCGAAGTCGGTTTTACTGGCGGTATATTGGGAAAGTGAATAAGGTGATGGAAAAAACGCATTATCTTCAGCTAAATCAGGGCTTGGATTACGGTCTTGGCTGGTCTGTGCCATGCTGATTCTCCTTTATTATTGCTTGGTTATTTTCAGTTTTACGAAACCTAGAGTTCTGTACCACAGCTCATTTATTCAGCATAACAAAGTTTCAACGTGGCTCTGTTTTAAGATGTAAATATAAGCTTGCCTGTATGACAAGATAAAAAATTGAACAATAAAAAACCCCGACATCCTGTCGGTGTTTTTCGTATTAAGTGCTGAGGTATGACTCCTGTCGTACCTTCGTCCTTGAGCTGATCTTTATTGTTATTCTATTGGAGCATCCTGCTCTCTATGATTCTATAATAAAAAAACTTACAGGCAGGCGTATAGGCGCAAAAAGCGGGAATTGATGTAAGCTAATTCGTACAAATTAAATAGAATTCATCTTATTATAAATTTTAAGACTTCCATAAAAATCTAAAAATACTCAGGATTAATCAATGATCACTTATGGCATCTACGGATATGAAATTACAAAAACTGCTGAATTATAGGGTTTCAAACTGACCCCACGCTCTCAAAACCATAGAGAAGTTAAAAAATTAGCCGCAGATCGAGATCATTATCATTTAACGGGATTTCTTGAAATAGATGAAAATCAAATTTTAAATCAACACACTTTAATTTTTGATTTACAGGGTATCTTATCTTTTATTGATCAAAAGAATGTGATTATTACCCATCCCTTACGCCCGCATGAAACCGATCAAACATTAGATCAAGACTATCCCTTAAAAATTACTTTTATTGGACGATTAAATGGTATTGGGTCTCTGATTTTAAGAGATACAGTTAGCCCTGAATCTAGAAAAGATTGTATACAAAAAGCTCTCAATAAATTGAAAGAGCCTGACCAAAACCAAGGAGTTTTTCGTAGTGCTTTTTTTAAATCTATAGAGCCGTTTAGAGGCAGTGAGAGCTTCATTGATGTAAATTATTATCTGCTTTTTTCTGCATTAGAATCATTAAGTCGATATCATCTTGATGATTATGATTCAAAGAATGTCTCCACTCCTATTGCAAAATTTCTTAAGCCATATAACTTTGATATATCTCAAGACAATGTCAAAAATTTAACACAATCCGTTTCCACATATACCCATTTACGCAATGCTTTATTTCATAATGGAAAATTGGAATGTGAGCCAAATATAAATGGAACATATATAAAACTCGAAATGTCAGAATATTATGCTAATTTCAGTATGCTAGTCCCACTGGTGATGTTGAAATATATCGGCTTTGATGATGGTTATACTAATTGGAATTCTTGGCTTGATCGAATGCCATTTAAGTAATCATCCAAGTTAAAAAATTGGCTTGAGATCTTCACTCAAGCCATGATGGTAATTCATACAATCATGGCTTTATAAAACTTAGATAAACTCTTCCAACACTGAGTTTAAAAATATATGCCCCTGCTCGGTACATGCTAAGCGCGTGGCATCATCCACCATTAATTTTCGACTGCGTAGTGAGTCTAACGCTTCAGCCAAACTATCCAGATTCAAACCTGTCCGCTGCGCATAATATTCAGCAGACACACCCGTATTTAAACGCAAAGCATTCATCATAAATTCAAATGGAAGTTCGTCGGCTTCAATCCGCTTAAACTGCACATGCTCCGCAGGAACTTTAGCCAAATAGTCTTTGGGTAAACGAGTTTTCTGGAAACGATAGACTCCATCTGGCTGTGTAACTTTGGCATGTGCACCAGCCCCTATCGCTAAATAGTCGCCAAACTGCCAATAATTCAAATTATGCGCAGAAGGCTGCTCTTTACGCCATGCCGAGACTTCATAATTGATAAAACCCTGCGCTTTTAAATAAGCTTCACCTTGGGCTTGAATCTCTTCAAGCACATCGTCCACAGGTAAGATAGGCTTGGTTCTAAAGAACACGGTATTCGGTTCAATCGTGAGTTGATACCATGAAATATGCGTTGCACCATTGTCTACGGCCAGCTTTAAATCCAGTAAAGCTTGTTCTAAAGTTTGCTCAGGTAAACCATGCATGAGGTCGACATTAATTCGCTGAAAGCCTGCATCACGCGCAAGACCAATCGCAGAAATCGCATCGGCGTTACTGTGAATTCGTCCCAACTTGGTCAAATGTTCAGTATTAAAACTTTGAACCCCTATCGACAACCGATTGATACCTGCCGCTAAATAATCGGCAAAAGGGTCATGTTCGACTGTACCTGGATTGGCTTCTAAGGTAATTTCACAATCGGTCTCAAAGGGCAGTAGTGCTTTTAACTGGGCAAATAACCATTGATACCCTTGTGCTGAAATCAAAGACGGCGTTCCGCCGCCAATAAACACACTATGAATATGACGCCCTTGAGCAAACTCAAGCTGAGTTTTAAAGTCCTCCACCAAAGCATGTAAATATTCTTGCTCTAGATCTAAAGACAGTTTGCCATCTGGTACCGCATGCGAGTTAAAGTCGCAATAGGGACACTTACGCACACACCACGGCATGTGAATATATAAAGACAACGGAATATTTGCAGGATGTAAATCAGTCAAGGAAGAGACTCTAAAGCACAGCGGTAATCTTGCATATTTTAACATGACTGCATCAAGACACTTATGAAATCTGTGTCTATTTGGATTAGACTGATAAAAAGACAAGAAGAATGAATGGTTTAAAATGATGAAAATATCGAGCCACTTGCTGTTTATGCTACCACTGGCCTTTGGTATTGGCATTGCTATGACTTTTCAAACGGCGCTGAATACACAGCTCAGAGAATATTTTTACTCTCCACTACAAGCCGCATTGTTATCCTTCTTCATTGGTACCTGCGTTTTAGTACTTTTGGTTGTACTCCAACCCGTCGACAAACCGCAGTTACATGATTTTTCCAATATTCCATGGTACTTATGGCTCGGTGGTTGCTTAGGGGTTTATGCCATCAGTATAAGCATCTATACTGCGCCTAAATTAGGCTTTCTCACGTTTTCAGGTTTGGTTATTTTTGGACAAATCCTGACCTCGATGATTTTTGACCACTATGGTCTACTTGGTACCGAAAAAACCCCTGTCAATTGGCAGCGTTTACTTGGTGGCGTCGTAATTTTTATTGGTGTGCTTCTCACTTTACAACGCTGAATTTATTTAGACCAAGCACATGATGAATATGAGTAATTTTTGTGTCGACTACAAATAAAATCACGTCCCATCGTTTCGAATTAAAAAAGTTATTGGTGTTAATGCTGCCCATCCTGATCACGCAGTTTTCTCAAGCGGGTCTCGGGTTAATTGATACCATCATGGCGGGGCATTTATCCCCTACCGATTTAGCCTCAATTGCCGTCGGTGTCGGTTTATGGATACCAGTGATGTTGCTATTCAGTGGCATCATGATTGCGACAACGCCGTTGGTGGCAGAAGCCAATGGCGCACGCACCCCTGAAAAAATCGCCACTATTGCTCGTCAATCCCTGTGGGTGGCCTTTATTTTGGGGAGCATTGCGGGTTTAATTTTACAAGCCATGCCGCTGTTATTGCCCCTCATGGGTGTTCCTGCAAACTTACTACCTAAAGCCAGCCTATTTTTACATGCCATTGGCTTTGGCATGCCTGCGGTGACTATGTATGCCGCACTGCGTGGATATTCTGAAGCACTTGGTCACCCACGTCCTGTGACCGTCATTAGCTTAGCGGCCTTGGTCCTTTTGGTTCCACTGAACTTTGTCTTTATGTATGGTTTCGGCCCGATTCCAGCACTCGGTTCGGCAGGCTGCGGATTTGCCACTGCGATTTTACAATGGATCATGTTTTTCACCTTGGCCACTTATATTTTTAAAGCCTCGGCATATCAAAAAACTCAAGTGTTTAGCACTTGGGAGAAGATGGATCGCTACTGGATCGAACGTATTTTAAAACTTGGTTTACCTATTGGCTTAGCTATTTTCTTCGAAGTCAGTATTTTTAGTACCGCTGCGATTATTCTCAGCCCATTGGGTGAAACCATTGTGGCTGCGCATCAAATTGCAATGTCGGTCACCTCTCAGCTGTTTATGATTCCGATGTCCCTTGCCATCGCCCTGACTATTCGTGTCGGGACTTATTATGGCGAGAAAAACTGGGAGGCTATGCGAAAAGTGCAAAAACTCGGAATGGCTACAGGTACGGTTTTGGCGCTGATGACCATGCTGCTGATTGCACTGTTTCGTCCTGAAATTGTGGCGATTTATACCTCGGATCATGAAGTATCGGAAGTTGCGATGTATTTACTGCTGTTCGCACTTGCCTATCAGCTGATGGATGCTTGGCAAATTAGTGCCGCAGGCTGTTTACGCGGCATGCAAGATACCAAAGGCCCAATGTGGATCACCATGGTTGCCTATTGGATCGTGGCTTTCCCAGTCAGTATCTATTTAGCGCGCTACACCAACATAGGTGCAGCAGGTGTTTGGATTGGACTGATTGTCGGTTTAAGCGTGGCGTGTGCCCTTCTCTTGCTCCGTCTTTATAATAACAATAAACGCCTCAGTCAGGACTATCCATAAGTCATGCATGGCATGGAATAGGAAGGAGCCAGACTCTTCTCCTATTCCCGGTGTTCTACTGTTGTGCCAAAGCGTCTTTTAGACCTTGTGGCACTTCACTTTCATCCTCAACGTCTTTAACCACCACCTGCCCCACGATCACCTCACTGCCATTAAAGGTCATGGTGGGTGAACCATACAGGCTATAGCCTTCATTGAGTGCTTTGGTGACGCGCGCACAAAAATGCACATCGTCCTTGCCTGTAAAATAACGATAAACTTTCATTTATTTCAAACTCAAAATTTTTCGCACAGTGTAACGCGATTTTTAAATGCAGCGACATCTTGTGTGCAATTCACTCAATTGACCACTATTATTTAAATAGAAACATCAGCTTAACAATTTAAAGTAGGCAGTTTTGCATTTGTCGCCTATGATCAAATCTGAGATGTAATGAAGATGCCCCGAGGAATATCGCATGGCAAATACGACTCGTACGCCTGGTCGTCGCTTTATGAAACTTGCCAGCATGACGGCAAGTATCGCAACCAAGACTGTGACCAATTCAATTAAAAACTTCAATGCCGATGAAGATAAAAAAAATGCGGCGCGCAGTCAGCTTTTTCAGGACATTGGACTTCAAATTGCAGACACCTTAGGTGAAATGAAAGGTGCCGTGATGAAAGTCGGGCAAATTGCATCTCAATACAAAGATATTTTTCCGCCTGAAGTAGCACGTGCAATTAGTAAATTACAACGCCAAGCGCCTGCGATGCCTTTTCAAGAAATCAAAGCTCAAGTTGAAAAAGAACTCGGCAAACCGCTCAATCAAATATTTACCGCCTTTGATGAACAACCCTTTGCCGCAGCTTCCATTGGTCAAGTGCATAAAGCCACTTTACCGAGTGGTGAACAGGTTGTGGTTAAAGTTCAATATCCGGGTGTGGAAGAAGCCTGTGAAAGCGACTTAAAACAAGTCCGTTTAGCGCTACGCCTAATGGGCGTACTTAAAATTGACCGTAAGCTGCAAGATCAACTCTTTAAAGAAATTCAGGACAGTTTAGACAATGAGCTAAACTATCAAATAGAAGCCCAAAACTTAGAGGTCGCAAGAACCTTTCATCAAGCGTTAGACTCTAAAATTATTATTCCTCAAGTCTACAAAGACTATTCAAGCCGTCATATTTTGACCTTAAGCTTGGAGCACGGCGAAAGCATTGAAACTGCCAGTACATGGTCACAAGACACACGCAATGAACTGGGGCGTCGTTTATTTCGTGCCATTGGCCGTGAGATTTTCTTCTTAAAACGTTTCCACTGCGACCCCCACCCAGGCAACTTTGCCTTTCGTGAAGATGGTAGCGTAATCGTATATGACTACGGCGGTGTAAAAACCCTATCGACTGAAATCGTGATGCATTTTAAGCAGCTGATTCAAGCAGCGCGCGACAGTGATATCTTGGTCATGGAACAGCAACTGACTGCTTTGCACTCCATGTCTGAGCAAGGCAAGTTCCCTGCCGAACTGTATGAAGCATGGTTAGAGGTGCTCATGCGTCCACTGACTACTTTGTATGACTTTGCTGAGAACTCAGCGCATCATGATGGTATTGAACTGGTCAAACCATCGCTAAAATACTGGGATGTATTTAAACCTTCACCCGATACACTAATGGTCAATCGCACAGTCTCAGGACATTATTGGAACCTGATTCATCTCAAAGTGCACGACAACCTCAATGATCTATTTGAAGAGTTGGTGCCACCTCCTGCCTAAATAAGAACTGCGGGCACGATAAAATCGCTACAACTCAATAAACCCAGTTACATAAAGGCACTGGGTTTATTTTGACTTCTTTATTGTTATATTATAACATTTCAAAATAATACATTTAAGGAGAAGTCTATGCGTGCCAATATTCATCCAGAGTATCGTGAAGTCCTGTTCCACGACACCAATGCCGACGCGTTTTTCGTGATCGGTAGTACCTTACAAAGTCATCAAACTCGTGAGTATGAAGGCAAGACTTATCCTTACGTCAGTTTAGATATCTCAAGTGCTTCACATCCGTTTTATACGGGTGAGCAACGTCAAACCAGTAATGAAGGTCGTGTTGCAAGCTTCAATAAACGTTTCGCGCGTTTCAAACGCTCACAATAATTTCATTTTTCTTTAAGCTATACGCGTTATAGTAAAGATATCAAGAAGCCTAAGACCTCCTCCAGCTTAGGCTTCTTTTTTATGCGTTCTTTTCTGGTTCCTATTTTGACCATCTTTTTTTTCTTAATGTTTAAGCACACTATCCAACAGATAAAATCCGATCCCAAGCACGATGACGCCCACCACTAAACTTGACAATGCATAGCTCAACGCTAGGACAGGTTGTCCCTGTCTAAATAACTGAAAAGTTTCGAGGCCAAAACTCGAAAATGTCGTAAAACCGCCCAATATGCCCACCATCAAAAATAAACGTGCTTCTTGTTGCAGTACTGGAAACTTCTGGCTAAATGCAAAAAAAACACCCGCAGCAAAACAACCGATGATGTTGATCCACCATGTCGGCCATGGAAAACTCATACTGGGTTTAAACAACCATAATCCTGCACCGTAGCGTAAACAGGCACCTATTCCGCCCCCCATTGCCACCAAGATCCAATTCATTGACCTATCCTATTCTTTACAAAATGCGGTATGGATAAGTCCGAAGTTATCCACAGTTCATCAATTATAATACTATTAAACCTGAATCAATCTACCCACATCAAGGCCTTTCAATATTAGACTCCCATCCTTTTAAATGCGTTTAAATATCCAGAAAACTTAGGATAAAGTATGAATTAAAGCCTGAAACAACAGCAGTTCAATAACTCAGATCCATAAATATTTGTGCTACCCTCAAAAGGCACTTTTCCCTAAAATACCTTGAGCCGATTCTTAAAATAAGCCCAAAAGTTTTATCAAATGCAAAACTCACAAACCTACACTTTTTGGGTATGATGTGGGCATAAATTTAATCGGATATATACAACATGGCACAGGTCTTATTGGCTCAGCTTGCAGCAGGCGAAGCAAAATTTTCAGATGTACTGGCATTCATTGAAGCTTCTTATACACATACACCAACTGCTTTTAAAAATGGTTTGCAGCACAATGCGGCAACTGAAAACCAAGGTAGCGCAAAAGTGTTTTCGTTTGCACAACTTCAAGGTCTCGATCAAACGCAAACTTTAAGCCTATTTGCAGAACACTATGCTTCTGTTTTAGCCACACCTGATGCAACAGATCATCAAAATATTCGTCAGTTCATGTTGAATGGATGGGACGGTATTGAATTTGACGGTACGGCATTAACTGCAAAATAAAGATAAAAAACCACGTTCAAGTTACTTGAGCGTGGTTTTAAACAAATACAAGATTAATTTTATTATCAGATATTTATAAACACTATTAACATTGATACACCTATAAGCATCCACAGATTTGACCAATAGGTTTCACGTGGAGCAAGACGTCATATGGCTATTAATCGCCTAGAAAACATTAAAACAGCACGATGAAGTAACTCAGCGCTACTTCCACATTACCCCTTTACCCGTTCGATCCATTGGATTGAGCTGACCCGAAATACTTCACATGCTCCATCGCCCGTATCGGTCGGGGTTAAGGATGAGGTCCAGACCATATCTTTGTCTTTAATTTCAACCAACTCACCTTTTAAACGAACCAAATCACCACGTTTCACGTGTTTAATTTGTTTAGCAATTTCAGGGTTGGCTGGAATGATGTGCATATTTGACACCATTTGCATGGCTTGCTCGGCAGGCACAGGCAAACGATCGATTTTCCAGTTGAGATAACGGTCGTATTGATTCACGGTAATATGGCGTGCAATTTCAGGTTCAGCAAATAAGCCCCAACTTACGGCGTAGTCAATCGGAGAGAATTTGGCTTGTGCATCATCCGAATACATTTTAGAACCTAAAATTCGAAAATCACCTTTAAACGGTTTCAACACCGAAATCGATTGATCTTTAGAGGTCGGCGCTAAACCTTTGGCAATGTTGTAATCCACAGTTGCACTTGCACTGATGGGCAACAGCAAACTGCTGAGTAAACCGAGCAGGATAAATTTAGATTTCATTGCAAACCTCATTCCCTTCGACCTAGGAAAATACGAACCAATTTCATCTTAGTCCAGTTTCCTGAAAAGAAGCTTATTAACTTAGTAACATTGTGAACGAATTATGCAGTCTACTTTTAGCCACAGCACTTTTCAGTTAGGCTAGAGCTGAAGAACAGAGCCCAAAAACAATTATGCTTTATAAATACTATCAACAGCACATCTTTCCGCATGTCCTGAATCAGGTCATGCAAGTACCAAGCTTAATGGACAAGCGCCGCGAACTGCTTTTGCCAATTCAGGGAGAGGTATTGGAAATTGGTTTTGGTACAGGGCTAAATCTACCCTTTTATCAAAATGTCGATACTGTCTTTGCCCTTGAACCCAGTCCTGAAATTTATCATTTGGCTTTAGAGCGGGTACAAGCAGCAGCATTTGAAGTGCATCATGTACAAGCCCGTGCGGAAAAGCTGCCTTTTGCTGACCAGAGCCTTGAGCATGTAGTCAGTACATGGACACTGTGTAGTATTGCTGAGCTAGAACAGGCTTTGGCAGAAATATTACGCGTGCTCAAACCGGGTGGTACCTTACATGTGGTGGAGCATGTATTAAATACAAATAACCTTTATATTCAGCGCCTACAACACTTACTCACGCCTGTGCAAAAGCGTTTAGCCGATGGTTGCCATCTCAATCGAAACATTGAACAGGCCTTAAAAGCAGCAGGATTTAATATGATAGAACAACACTACTTTTATGCCGAAGGTATTCCGAAACTCGGACAACTGATGTTTTTTGCACGTGCTCAAAAGCCACATTCACGCGATGGGTCATGATAGTCATGTAGAAAGCATCTGCTCTATATAAAGAAATGCCTTCATGGGTAGACATTATCAAGCTTATTCGATCGTATCGAAGTCGATGCGGACCGTTTCAAAACGAACCCGCCCTGCTTGAATCGCTTGTGCAATAGCAACTTGTCCTTTGGTCAGCCTAGCCCCACCGCTTTTAATATCAATGAGAACAATTTCAATGTCCTCTGGTCGCCCTTCACCATCACGTAGGTCGGTATAACCATCAAAGACCACATAGTCGACAGGATCACCCAAAAACTTGGCATCACTAGGTAAGTATTCAAACTGAGGCATAATCGGTGCCAGTTGCTCCGCCATTTTACCTTTGAGCACTGCACGACTGGTATTGACACTGCGCTTTTGTGCATGGGTTAAAGCCTGCTGATGCTCTAGTTCTAATTCGGCAATGTAGCGCTCATATTCTGCTTTGATGCGTCCATTTCGGCTGTGACTTAAAATAAGGGTGGTCAAGACCACACCAATTGCTGCACCGATCAACATTGCCATCCATATGGACATGGTTCTTTCCTAATTTTGTGCTACAGGTAGCAAGATTTAAACTTACAACTTTGGTTTGGTGTCATATGCGACACACAAAAGAATGATATGCTAGGGGTGAGCAGAATAAAATCATTTAAGGTCATGAAAACGATATTAATCGCCAACCAAAAAGGTGGCTGTGGCAAAACGATAACCGCAATCAATTTAGCTTCGGCACTCGCACAAAAAGGTTATAAAGTGGCTTTGGCGGATGCCGATAATCAAAAATCTGCTCGTCAGTGGTTAAAACAGCGTCCAGAGCAAGTGGCACATATTCAAAGTTTAGATTGGCGCCATGAGAAATCGATTGGTGAAGTGCCTAAAAACATTGAATATTTAATTATCGATGCGCCGGGTGCGCTGTCTGGTGAGCATGCCGAACAGCTGGTCAGTGAAGCGCATGCGATTGTGACGCCACTGCAACCCTCGTTTTTTGATATTGACAGTACCCGTCGTTTTTTAAAGCATTTACAAGACATTAAACGCATTCGTAAAGGCAAAGTGCAAATTTTGCTTTTGGCCAATCGGGTCAAAGCCAACAGCGCCAGTGCCAAAGACATCCAAGATTTTTTTGCGAAAATTGAACAACAACCTGTAGCATGGATTTCAGAGCGTACCGCGTATGGTCAATTGGCAATGCAAGGTTTAAGCATATTTGATAAAACACAAAAGAATTACCTCTCCATTCAAAGTCAATGGCAACCGCTGCTCAACGCTATTGTCGATGACCCAAGTGCTTGGTTCTAAAATATTTTGCTATAGATAAAACGGGACTATTCCCTATTTATAGTCGGTTATTCACGAGAACTTACCAAGGGTACGTTCTCGTGCGCATTTTTTTCAGTTAATATGACTTTGACCTTAGAGATATAGCAGTGAATACCGTGCAACGATACGCACCAGCCTTACAAAAAGTATTGTTATTTGGACTGATTTTTATTCTGTTCTATTTGAGCTTTCAAGTCCTGAAATACTTTATTGTACCTGTGCTTTGGGCTGCGATTATTGCCTACATCACATGGCCTTTATATCACTCAGTGCAGAAACTCTGTGGACCACGTCCAACCTTAAGCGCCACCCTCATGATCAGTATGGTGGTGTTAGTTGTCGGTATCCCGCTAACCTTTGCCATCTTTATGCTGCAGCATGAAGGTCGTAATCTATTTTATGAACTACAAAGACAAGTGTTCTCAGGTCATTTAGATGTTCCGCAATTTATTCGGGACTTGCCCATTATCGGTAAAGAAGTCACCCGTACTTTAAAAGAAATCAACACCGATCCGAACAGTATTGTACAAAATGTCTCAGGCTGGTTTCAAAGCCACTTAAATTATGGTCGTTTGGTGCTGAGTGAAATTAGTAAAAATATTTTTAAACTCTGTTTTGCGGTGATGTCGTTATTCTTCTTCTATCGTGACGGACAAACCATTTTAAATCAGGTCAGTAAAGCGTTGGAGATGGTGATTGGCCCACGTATTCACCACTATTTAGACACCATTTCAGAAACCACGCGTGCTGTGGTCTATGGGGTTGGCCTGACTGCAATTGCACAAGCACTCTTGGCAGGCCTGAGCTATTTTGTTGCTGGTGTCCCAAACCCAATGGTACTGACCATTGTGACCTTTATCTTTGCACTCATTCCTTTTGGCCCTCCTGTGGCATATAGTGCCGTGTCTTTATGGTTATTCTCTCAAGGGCAGACTATTGAAGCGATTGGAGTGATGGCGTGGGGTGTCTGTGTGGTCAGCACAGCAGACAATGTGATTCGCCCATTGGTGATCTCAGGTGCAACGCAAATTCCGTTCTTGCTCATCATGTTTGGTGTATTGGGTGGTTTAGCCAGCTTTGGTATGGTCGGCTTGTTTGTCGGCCCCGTGATTCTAGCGGTACTGTTAGCCATTTGGCGCGAATGGCTACATGAACAAGTCAATGAACCCCTCATGATGCCGAAAGCGACATTGGCTTATGATCCACCTGAAGAGCCTTTAGATACGCCCAAAAAATAAGTTCTGTGAAATGACTTGAGCGCATGCTTTCCTCGAAAGTATGCGCTTTTTTATGTCAGATACAAAAACGCTGTACGGACAACATTGAACCGAAGCCCTGACTTTGTTTGAATAATTCTGAATTTTAAGGAAAAAAGGACCCAACATGTTGTCTTCTGCTTTCAAACTAAGCGCACTTGTGACTTTAATCGGTTTAGGGACTGTGGCATGTACTACTACACCTACTGAAACCAACACGATGGTCAAAGACGTCGATGTACACGCTGTTTCAACTGCAGGTGTAGGACAAAAAATTGGCACCATTCGTTTTATTGATAGCCCTGTTGGTTTAGCGATTCAAACCAATTTGACTCAACTTCCACCCGGCCCACACGGTTTTCATATCCATGAAAAAGGTTCGTGTGATGTAGCTGAAAAAGAAGGAAAACCTGTGGCTGCTTTAGCCGCTGGGGGACACTTTAACCCAGAAAAAGCGCCAAACCACGGCACACCACTGAATGGCCATCTAGGTGATTTACCCATCTTGAATGTCGACTCAGCAGGTAATGCAAAAGTCAATTTACTCGCTCCTCGCTTAAGTTTAGCTGACGTTGAGGGCTTAGCGGTGATGGTACATGCAGGTGGTGATAACTATTCAGATACACCTAAACCACTTGGCGGTGGCGGTGACCGTATTGCGTGTGGCGTGATTAAGTAACTCTATCGCCCCCTGCACTGTGAATAAAGCAGTGTTTTGACCGCACACATGTGGATAAGTTTCGACTTATACACACAATGCAGCGGAGCCATGCTCCGCTGCATTTTTATTGTCATAGGTGAATTTTTCATGCAATGGACCACAGCATTAAATTGACAGCGCCCTGAAAAAAGTTCAGGCTAAAACCAAAATAAAACTAAGCCTAGACTATTACATCGTGAACAATCTTCGTCAGTGGTTTCAGTCCTTTCAGTCCAATGCAATTTTTATGTATTGCTTGCAAATTTTGATTGTGCTGAGTGGCACAACCTTAGGTTTATATTTTTTAGGACTACAACAGCTTATTGTTCCGACCACATTAGGTGCAATTGCAACAGCCCTGACCGACTTCGATGACCGGCTCAGCATTCGTCTCAGAAACCTTGCCTATGTCTGTATCTTGTTCTTTAGCGTTAGTAGCATCTTAGATTTTTTGCATCCTTATAAATTCTTCTTCATCTTATATTTATCACTGTCTAGTGCTTGTTTTATTTTACTGGGGTCACTGGGGCAACGCTATGCAGCAATGAGCTTTGGTACCATTTTACTTTCCCTATACAGCATGTTTGGCCTAGGTGAATATTCGGTTTGGTACTTTCAACCCAGTTGTTTTGTCTTGGGAGCATTGTGGTATGGCTGTACCGCCATTGTGTTTTATATTCTTAAACCCACCTTGGCCGTTCAGGACAACTTAGCCCGCTGTTTTAACCAAGTTGCCGATTTGCTCAACGCAAAAGCACGTCTATTCGACCCAGACAATCGAGACAATGTAGAAGCGCTGCTCTACGATTTATCCCTACAAAACAGTACTGTGGTGCAAAGTTTTAACCACACCAAAAGTTCACTACTGACGCGATTAAAAGCGTCTCGCGCCAACCAAAATACAATTTATTGGCTCAACCTCTACTTTCTCGTTCAAGACATTCATGAACAAGCCAGCTCTAATTATTTACACTATGAGCAGTTACATCAAAACTTTAGCCGAACTGACCTCATTTTTCGTATTCAAAAAAATATTCGGCTGCAAGCTCTTGCCTGTCAGGCTTTGGCACGGTGTATCTTAACCAATCAAACCTATGTATCAGATCCAACGACCACTCAGGCGTTGCTGAATTTACACAGTTCCATGCAGGATTGGGTTCGAGATCATCCACACAATATTGAAGTCAAAAACCTACAACTGATTTTAAACAATTTAGATAGTGTGCATGAACGTTTTCAGCACCTCAACGAACTACAATCGCGCCAAGAACAGCGTTATCAGCAGCATATTGATAACCTCAATTTATATGATGATGATATCCATGATTGGCATGATCTGTGGCTCAAACTCAGTCAACATCTCACCCCCCAATCCGCACTGTTTCGCCATGCTGTACGCATCGCCTTTGTCTTTGCTGTAGGTTATGGCATCTCTCTTTTGCCCTTTGCGCAACATGGCTATTGGATTTTGCTCACCAGTTTATTTGTTTGCCAAATGCGTTATTTCGCCACCAAAAGTCGCTTAAAAATGCGAACCTTAGGCACAATTTTGGGCGTTGTTTTAGGGATTCCGCTGCTGTATTTCGTCCCAAGTATTGAAGGACAACTGCTACTAACCATTATTTTTGGCGTGTGTTTTTTCTATCTCAGTTCCAAGAAATATGCCATGGCGACCCTGATGGCAACACTCATGGTGCTGCTGATTTTTAATTTAAAAGGTGCAGGCTATGCCATTATTTTACCACGAATTATAGACACCCTCATTGGTTGTGCCATTGCTTGGTTCGCAGTGAGTTTTATTTGGCCCGATTGGGACTTCCGCAATATTTCCAACACCATTAAAAAAGCATCCGATGCAACCCTCAACTATTTCAATGCCATCTGTGAGCAATATCAACACGGCAAAAATAATAGTCTGGCTTACCGCAGTGCACGACGTACTGCGCATAATGCCCAAACCGAACTGGCAAACATGATTTCTAGTCTCAGTACCGAGCCCAATCCAAACCCAGAACTGGTACATCATGCTTTTCGCTACTTGGTATATAGCCACAGTCAACTCAGTTATATTTCTGCTTTAGGAAGCCACCGAGAATTGGTGCAGGATACACAAGTGCTGGAACTCATGCTGTGGTGTCAAAATACGCTAAATCATGTACTGCTCCATCAGCAGGCATTAGCTGAACTCGACATCCAGCAAAAACTGGCAGAGATTAAACGCTTAAATGCTCAAGAAACCATGAATCAGAATTTACACTTGGTACTCAAACAAATCAGTCTACTACTGGAAACTCTGCCCGAATTGCTGAAGTTAAAAACTGAACTGCTGGCCCGAGATATTAAATAAAACGGAGTACACAACGACGATCTTTAAAAGGTTCATGGTGTATTGTGGTTCATTTTTATCTGGTTCTTGCGTACACTCGAGCTTCATTCTCATAGATTTTTTGACCATGAACATTCAGACATTACGTGTTGTAGGATTTTTAGAAGGGATTTCTTTTTTACTGTTGTTATTCGTTGCGATGCCAATGAAATACATCTTTGATAACCCTATCCTAGTCAAATACGTGGGTATGGGGCATGGCGTATTATTTATCTTGTTTTTAATTGTGCTGTTTGTGGTATGTGAAAAGCAAAAATGGTCTTTGAAGATGTTTATTTTAGGTTTGATCGCTTCAATCTTACCTTTTGGGCCTTTTGTGTTTGATGCCAAAATTAAAAAATTAGAACCTGAGCAAGCTGAAGCCTGAGTTAAAAAACTGGCTTTAAAAAGGATTTTGTAAAGCAGTCATAAAAAGCGCCCATTCAAATGAATGCGCGCTTTTTTTGATGTGAACTTAGCTGAATTTAATCTTAGTAAACACCACTCTCAAGACGTTTTTGCATCACTTTTTTCACGGTCGCACGTGGAAAGCTAAACCAAAGTGCAATCAATATCAGGCAGACCAAACTGTAGGCCCAAAGACCAAATGCCACATAAGCCATGCGAACCAGTTCAATCACGAAGAAGAACGTAAACATCATCAGTACCGAAACGGCTGCGGCAACCGTCCCTTTGGACACTTCCGATGACATCAAAGCAAAGCGATATAACACAGAAAAACTGATACCTTCGCCGAAGCTCACCAAAGTCATCCCCACAATCAGTAACGGCAAGAAATAGCTTTGGAAAATAGTGCCGAGTACCACCAACAGTGTACCAACGAACATCAAAGGCAAGCCGAGTAACACAGTTTTACCCAGTGCCATTTTATCGATGACTTTAATCAATACAATGTTGCCCAGAATGAGACCGCCCAAGACGGGGAACTGTGCCAAGCCGTATTGCATACTGCTCAAGCCAAGTTCTTCCACCAAAATCACAGGCGACAGCGCAATCCACAGCATCAAAGGCATGGCGACCATAGGCAAACCAAAGGTGAGCGCCAAAAAGGTCTTATTTTTATAGACCGTTTTATAGTCATCCCAAATATAGCGCAGCGGCTTTTTAGAATGACGCTGTTGTGTTGCAGGCATTTTGGCTTTTAAACCAAACCAACTTAAAAAAGCCAAAAAGGCGATGCCAATAAAGCCCCAATGCCATGACACATGGTCAATCATAAACGCGCCCACTACTGGACCAAGCAGCGGTGCCAGCAAAGAAATATTGGCCATGAGTGCCATGACTTTAATGGCATCACGTTCTTCAAAACTTTCCTGTACTGCGGCATAACCCACAGCAGAAATCATCGATAGCCCCACGCCTTGTAAGAAGCGGAGCGCCAAAAAAGACTCAATGTTTTGAGTGAGTAAAATCGCGAGGCAGGTCAGCACGAAAAATGCCACACCTGCGAGCAACACTTTTTTACGACCTAAACGGTCTGAGAGTGGCCCAAGTAACCACGCGACACAGGCACCGCCCAGTAAATAAAAGGACATAGAGGACGGTGCCCATGCACTGCTTACCCCAAAGTCTTGGGTAATCGCGAGCATGGCAGGCTGGACTAAATCGTTACCGATATAGACCGAAAATTCGAATAAAACCAATGCCAAAGGAAACATCAATGTGGCACGGCTTAACTTTAAAGTTTGTACGTTTTGCATTGTTATCTACATATAAAATGCGTACAAGCCTGAGCAAAGTCAGTTAGAGGGAGAGACGACTAAGCCCAATGGCAAGCACTGTAAAATTGAATAAAAAATGTAATGGGTGCGAGAAATGCACACTGGTTTTACGCTGTATTCACAAAGCGTTTTTAGAAAAGGTGTTATTAAAATAGACCGAGCTGTGACACCGACAAAGCTCAGTTAAGCTATTTTAGCAGTGTTGCATCTGTTTGTATTGTTACTTTTTTAAGTTTCATCTGTCGCATTTGGCTTTGTATTAGGCGCAATAAAATGCCCTTGTTTTAAGTCCTCATACGCCTGTAAAACTTCGGCGAAGGTGTTCATGACAAAATAACCGCGTCCATAAATCGGTTCATTTAAAGGCTGCCCACTGAGTAATAAAAAAGCGCTGTCTTGTACCGCTTGTATTTCGAGATGCTCACCATGATTAGACATGACTGCCATCTGCTGTGCTTCTATCATTTCTCCGCTATTGGGCTGAAGACGACCACTACGGATATACAGCAGTGTCGTTTCGCCTTCCGATGCGGGTAAAACTGTTTTCGTACCCGCTGTAAGCTGAATATCCAACACGGTCATAGGGCTATGCGTTTGAGCAGGCCCTGTCTGGTTTTCATACGTCCCTGCAATCACCCTGACCGTTCCTTGAGCCTGCGCCAACTCCAGTTCTGGAATCATGGTACGACTCAAGTGCTGATAACGTGCAGGATTCATTTTGTCTTTGGCAGGTAGGTTGACCCACAGTTGGATCATTTCAAATGCCCCACCTGTTTTGGAAAATGCCTCACTAAATACTTCTTCGTGCAGTACCCCAGCCCCTGCCGTCATCCACTGTACATCCCCTGCCCCAATCACACCGCCACTGCCTGTGGAGTCCTGATGGGTGAGTTCACCTTGATAAACAATGGTCACGGTTTCAAAGCCACGATGCGGATGTTCACTCACACCCTTTTTTAAGCGAGTTGGCTGTAAATAACTCGGGCCGATATGATCCAACAATAGAAAAGGTGAAACCGAGTTCCCTAGTTCATAGTGTGAAAACACAGATACGACTGGGGCGAAGTCACCGACAGCCGTCCGTGTACTTTCTGAGTGAATAAAGGCAAGGGTTTTCATTTTATTCTGCTTATCATTTGAATAATTTGATCATAGCCTAGCAAACAGCCCTGTTCGATAGGCTAGTTGAGTTGCAGTGTTTTGAATTTAGGATGCTTGAGCAGTCATTTTAGGTAACTCGACAGGTTCTATACCATTAATTTTGGCAATATCAGGATTTTTTTCAAATTTTAACCACCCTTTTTTCATCCATTGCTCAATTTTCTTCTTCCCTAATATATGTAATAAATTTCCCAAAAGCTCATATTTTGCTGGTTCATCAAAGTGAAAAATTATAATTTTTACGTTTTGATCCTTCTCCAAGTTAAATGAAAACAAATCTTTTATATATTCCTGATCAGATATATCTAATGAGTGACCCCAAATATAAAAATTGAATTTCTTCAAACTAGTGTCAATAACAGTTGTTCCTCTCATAATTGCTTTAAAAATATTTGTTGAATCGTCCAAAAACAAATAATTCGTATTTTTTAATATTTTTTGGTGATACTTTGTAAAGCCATAAGCTTTTAGCTTCTGTAGAAACTCATGAGTAATTTCAGAAATTCCTAAAACAATATTCTGGTTTTTACCAAATTTCCCATGTAAAAAATCTATATCTTGTTCTTCTTCATATAGTTTGATAAATGTGGATGTATAATTAAAGGAGTAAATTTTTTCAAAACTTAGTGAATCAAACAATGTCTTATTAAAGATACTTTTAGCTGTTAAATGATCAACAACATCCCTCAAATAGATATTAAAAATATCAATAAAATTTTCTAAATTACTAAAAAGAAATTTAACAACTTTTTTATTATCTAAATTATTGAATCCATAGCAAATTGATAAAAAAATTTTAAATTATCATCACTCTGATATTCTGGGTTATAAATTTTATGTAAGATAAATCGATCATTATCACTATCATATTCCTCATCATAATAGTCTGATATTAAAATTCCTAAATTTTTAAGTATATTGCAAGTTGATCGATTTAAAAAAAACTGTTCTATATCTGAGTTCTTTTCAAAATCAATATTCGTTTTAAGGTAATTCTTATCTAACGAAAATTTTTCGGCCTGTTGTAAGCACAAAACTACCGAATCTAAGCCATCTTCAATTTTTTGTTCAAAATCAATCCATGTCTTTACTTCTTTCATATGATCTGAAAAATACTGATACCAAACATTATCTTTCAACTGTTCTTGTAAATCTTTGATTTGATCAACTGACATTTTTATTTCATCCGTTTTATACATCGCTTTTGTATAGCCAAAAAAGTAGTCTTCTTTCTCATACAAGGCACTAAACAGATCATCAAAGTTCATTTCACCTTTTGACACATCCCAATTTTCTATTGCTTCCATTGCAACCATAAAATGATCGTACTTTGTCGGCAAGTAGTGCGATAAATCAAAACCGTTCCCAACAATCAAAATATTCATTTTTATAAAACCCCAAAAACAAAAAAGCGCATCAACCGATACGCTTTTTATGAGGCAAACTTGTCTAAAGTTCAACCATAAATCAAAGATTTATTATGCACACTTCGCTGTTTGGAAGTTCTTGGTATTTTTACCGCGCGCACATTGGTAAGAGGTTTTCGTCGCAGTTTTTTCCCAGTCGCCATCGACCAACTTAAAGTTATACACGGTACGCACCGACTTTACTGAATCATCTAACAAACCTGTTTCAGTCACTTTAACTTCTGCCGCAGTCGGTGACTCAACCGTATTAAAGTACTGGCGGATTTCAACCGTAGCCAACTCATTACGCAAATCTGGACGCTCTTTGAGTACCTGAGCCAACGGCGTATCTGACGAACCGACTTTATTCACTAACTCTTTGGTCGTCGCACAACCAGACAATAATCCCACACATACGACTGAAGCTAAAATAAGACGCAACATAAATTCCACCCAAAATTCATTATTTATCAGTCCATCATGCCTTTTTTAGGCCTATTACACTATTTAGTAAATGTAATTCAGTCCCTTCAGCCATAAAAAAAGCGCATCACCATGGATGCGCTTTTAAAACCCAATTCGAACTTAAAGGTCGAATAATTTACCTGGGTTCATAATCCCGTTTGGATCGAAAACTTGCTTCAATGCCTTCATATATTCAATTTCTTCCGCCGAACGCGTGTAGTCAAGGTATGGCTTTTTGGTCATACCTACACCGTGCTCCGCAGAAATTGAACCGTCGTATTTTTTTACAGTTTCGAAGACATATTTATTCACCACCTGACATTTTGCAAAGAATTCGTCTTTGCTTAAGTCAGCCGGTTTTAAAATATTTAAGTGTAAATTACCATCACCAATATGTCCGAACCAACAGATTTCAAAGTCTGGATAGTTGCTTGCTACAATCGCATCAATTTCTTTAATAAATGCAGGTACGTGCGTAATCAGAACTGAAATATCGTTTTTGTACGGTGTAAATGGTGCAATTGACTCAGAAATGTCTTCACGTAAACGCCATAAGCTTTCCACTTGATCGAGGCTTTGGCTCAACACGCCATCCAGTACCCAGCCTTGTTCCATGCAGTGCTCAAAAATTTCCATCGCCTTGTCCATGATCGGCTCAAATGGCGCTTCAAATTCTAACAATACATAGAATGGACATTCGGTTTCAAATGGACGTTGTACATGACCATGTGCCAACACTTTTTGCATTGCAAGTTCACCAAAGAACTCAAATGCAGTCAGGTCAATTTTTGCTTGGAAAGCATGCAGTACAGGCATCACCGCATCAAAGTCAGGTACACCCAATACCATTACTTGAAGGTCTTGCGGTTGGCGTTCCAGCTTGATTTCAGCTTCAGTCACCAAGCCCAGTGTCCCTTCACCACCAATGAATAAATGTTGCAGTGCATAACCAGTTGCATTTTTGATCATGCCTTTGTTTAGACGCAGCACATCACCCTTACCCGTGACTACAGTTAAACCGAGTACCCAGTTACGCGTCATGCCGTATTTAATGACTTTAATACCACCCGCATTGGTGCCAATGTTTCCACCGATTTGACTCGAACCCGCAGAAGCAAAATCGACAGGGTAATACATGCCTTGCTCTTCAGCATAGTTTTGCAGCTGTTCAGTCACCACGCCTGCTTGGACTCGAACCATACGGTCTGCTGGGAAGAATTCCAAGATTTGGTTCATCTTGTCCATGCTCACCACAATTTCACCGTTGGCAGCGACTGCACCGGCAGATAAGCCAGTACGACCACCTGATGGTGTAATCGCAACATTGAACTCATTTGCAAGTTTCACAACCGCTTGCACTTGTTCCGTGCTCGATGGAAAAACGATGACTGACGGGTTTGGATCAAAATGTTTGGTATGATCGCGTCCCCAATTTTCAAGGCTATCCGCATCGGTTTTAATGCGGTTTTCACCTACAATTGCTGTCAATTGGGTCAATAACTCTGGGGTTAAAGCGACTGGAGCATTCATCGTTTTCAGACCTTGCAAGAAGTAAACAAGTTGTTTGTGGGCTAGGGTTCTCTGCATGAAAAGCGCTTCATTTCAGTCTTTCCATGCCCTAAGGCTCAGGCAGTTCGTGAGGATTTAAGCAGCAGTGTGCAACTGGCTTATTTTCACGGAGTCATATTATAAGGCATTTTTTCTGTTTCCCGCAGAAAAAGCTGTTTTATTCAGGATACCTTTGAAATTATTAGTTTAATTAGACCAAAAAGACTTTTTTACGCACTATAGAGGTTAAAAATACCCAGCAGAGTCCGCATAAAGGAAATGTATATCGGGCGCGGTACGTGCTATTATATCGCCACTAAATTTGGCCTTTGTAGCGGAGCCGTAATGAGCCAACATCTTTCACTTCCTAAAGATAAAATTCGTTTCTTGTTGTTAGAAGGCGTTCACCAAAACGCAATCGACACACTAAATGCTGCCGGATACACCAACATCGATTATCGTAAAACTGCGCTTGAAGGTGAAGCGTTGAAAGAAGCGATTAAAGATGCACATTTCATTGGTATTCGTTCCCGTACACAACTCACTGAAGAAGTGTTTGAAGCAGCGAATAAATTAATCGCTGTTGGTTGTTTCTGTATTGGTACCAACCAAGTGAACTTAAATGCTGCGATGGTTCGTGGTATTCCAGTATTTAACGCACCATACTCAAATACACGTTCAGTGGCTGAACTTGTACTTGCTGAAGCTATCCTTCTTCTTCGCCGTGTACCTGAAAAATCGACAGATACACATGCAGGCGGTTGGAACAAGTCAGCGGTTGGTTCGTTCGAAACTCGTGGCAAAACTTTAGGGATTGTCGGTTACGGTTCAATCGGTTCACAACTTTCTGTCCTTGCTGAAAGCTTAGGTATGAAAGTAATCTACTTCGACACAGTGACGAAACTACCTTTAGGTAATGCACGTCAAGTCGGTAGCTTAAACGAACTTTTAGCCAATGCTGATGTTGTTTCTTTACATGTACCTGATGTTCCGTCTACACGTAACTTCATGACCAAAGAAAAATTTGCACAAATGAAAGAAGGTGCAATCTTCATCAATGCTGCACGTGGTACATGTGTCGTGATTGAAGACTTAGCAGATGCCTTGAAATCAGGTCATGTTGCTGGTGCTGCGGTTGACGTGTTCCCGAAAGAACCAAAAGCCAATGGTGAAGAGTTCATTTCTCCACTACGTAACATTCCAAACGTGATCTTAACCCCTCACGTGGGTGGTTCGACTATGGAAGCTCAAGCGAACATTGGTTTAGAAGTGGCTGAGAAATTCGTTTCTTATTCAGATAAAGGCATGACTTTATCTGCGGTGAACTTCCCAGAAATCGCGTTACCGTTGACCGAAGGCAAACACCGTTTACTTCACATCCATAAAAACGTGCCAGGCGTGTTGTCAAAAATCAACAACTTGTTTGCTGAACACGGCATCAACATTTCAGGTCAGTCTCTCATGACCAAAGGTGATGTGGGTTACTTGGTGATGGATGTAGACGCAACAGCATCTCAAGAAGCTTTAGATACTCTACAAGACGTTGAAGGTACAATCCGCGTTCGCGTATTGTTCTAATTCGACTGTATTTAAAAACCACAGCTGCCAAGCTGTGGTTTTTTTATTTTTGAATACTTGTTAAAATTTTATGTGTAATCTGAGCACATTCTCCGCTACTTTTTCCAAGTATTCACTTCTCTATCTAGTATTCTAATAATGCCAAATCTAAAAAGTACTCCCCACCTTCAAGCGACCTTTTTATTGCTGATTGCAATGCTCAGCTTGCAAAGTAGTGGTTCACTGGCCAAAGTGCTGTTCGATCAATTTCCCATTTTAACTGTTTCCGCCATGCGCTTGCTGTTGGGATCAATCATTTTGGCCGTGCTGTTTAAAATTTGGCAGGTTGATTTTAAGCAAGTCAAATATAAAGCCATTCTCAGCTATGGTTTTGCTTTGGCAGGCATGAACCTATTGTTTTATTTATCCATTGCTCGCCTGCCACTCGGCATTGCAGTGTCGTTTGAGTTTATTGGTCCGCTCAGTGTTGCTCTGTTTTATGCCAAACAACGCTTTGACTTTGTTTGGGTCGGGCTAGCTATTTTAGGCTTGGTTTTACTGTTTCCTTTCGACCAAGCAACTCAACCTTTAGACCTTCTTGGGATTGTATTTGCACTAGGTGCAGGTGCATGTTGGGCCTTGTATATCGTGGCGGGGCAGCGCCCATCGGGTGTTTCGGGAAATCATACCGTATGCTTAGGTATGTTTGTCGGTATGCTAATATTAATGCCTCTCGCCCTGTTCAGTGGTTTACCTACAAATGTGTTTGAGCCCTCCAACCTAATCTATTTCGTGGCTTTGGCTGTTTTGGCCAGCGCTCTGCCTTTTAGTTTGGAAATGATTGCGCTACGTAATTTAACCGCTTTAAGCTTTGGCACGCTCATGAGTCTTGAGCCTGCTATCGCAGCACTGTCTGGTTTTGTCTTTCTAGGCGAGCAATTATTGTGGTCACAGTGGCTGGCGCTCAGCGTGATTATCATGGCGTCTATTGGTTGTACCTATACAGCCCAGAAAAACCGAAAAACTGCAGTTGAAATCATGTGATCCAGAGTTTGAATTTAGCTTTTAAATCCAAAGGCTCTATCGATTACTTTTAAATTCATGTCATTGCATTTCAAAAAATCAGCTTATTCAGCATCCAACTTGGGTGCTGAATCGTTATACTAATCCACCTTCTTAAAATAACAGGTCGCTATGACCTAATGTATGCATGATGCCTAATTCTCAACTGATGGCAGTGATGTTCATGGTCTTGTCCATGCTGTCCTATCAAATCAGTGCTTCTTTTGCCAAGCAGTTGATTGCCATCCTTGACCCGCTGACCGTGGTGACCCTTAGACTGTGCTTTGCCGCAATTTTAATTGTGCTGATGTTCCGCTCATGGAGCATCATCAAACGCCTACCGCATTTAAAATGGAAAGATTTACTCAGTTATACAGCAGCCTTATGCCTCATGAATATTTTATTCTACGCTTCGCTGGGTAGATTGCCGCAAGGTATTGCCGTAGGTTTAGAGTTTTTAGGCCCTTTAACTTTAGCGCTACTCTCGATCAAACAACGTCGTGATTATATTTGGGTCGGATTAGCGATTTTAGGCATTGCACTGATGGTGCCGTGGCATCAAGCCAATGCAAGCAACTTCTCCTTCTTAGGAGCCGCATTTGCGGTTTCAGCGGGTGCTTGCTGGGCGCTGTATATTTATTTTGGGCAAAAAGTCGTCCGTCAAAATATCGGCATGCATGCCCTCAGTATTGCTATTATGATCTCAGCCTTGGTGCTTCTGCCCATCAGTGCCACGCATAACCCAACAGCGCTGATGCAAACGGAATACTGGCCCAAAGCTTTATTGATTGCGCTGCTCGCCACAACCATTCCCTATGCTCTAGACCTGATGGCTTTGAAACGTTTAAGTAAACTCAGCTATGGGACGCTTTCAAGTTTGTCGCCGGCTTTAGCAGCCTTGGCAGGTTGGTTACTACTGAAAGAACAAATTAGCATGTGGCAAACGTTGGCGCTAGTTTGCATTATGATTGCCTCCGTTGGTGTTACCTTTAGAGCCAAACTGCAAAGTGATGACGCGCTTTAAATCACAAAAGATGGTACTCGCCATCTTTTGTTTAAAATGGACTTAAACCAAACTGTCTTTGTCAATTTTTTTGTACTTTTTGTATTCCTGCTGATACTGCTTGGCGAGCGCAGTCTTTTGAGCATCGAGTAAAATTTTTCCGGCTTGCTGAAAGAAACCATGCTCTTCTTCTTGTAAGTGATGATGTACGGTTTCCGATAATTTTTTTGCAATTGCCAACCACCCCGGATTTGAGAATTCCGTCTCCGTCAATTGTTCCAATAACTCATCCATTTTATGGTGCTCTGCCAAAGCATGGCGGGTAATGTTGAGGCCCGAATCAGTCATCATTAAAGGGATATAAAAATAACGGTCTTCTGCCACAGCATGGGCAAACAATTCATTTTTAAGGCGTTCAAATAGCTCACGGCGCTCAGGCGTATCCCCTGAAGTTTGGAGTAGTCGTTCGGCCAAATTTCGTTGAATAACGTGACTTTCTCTTAAGGCTTCAAATATATTCATTCTATGCTCCAGTTCCGTTCAACTTAAAACATCATTTTTTATTGAAAAGCTTATTGGCACAGCATTGAGTGCACTGTATTAATCTTAAATGCAATAAACGAGAAATGAGGTCACAGACTGCGCGTTTTTTGTAATCAAGTTTTAAAGGTATCGCACCATTACATCAAAAACATTTGATAGCTCAATCTTACAATCAGAATCGTCACCAAAATAAGAAATAAAATGCGGATAAAACCACTGCCGTATTTCAGCGCCATTTTTACCCCACAAATGGACCCGATCATATTTGCGACGGCCATCGTGCCTCCTACAGCAAAGAGCACATGGCCCGAGGGAATAAAAAAGCTTAGCGCTGCAAGATTGGTCATCACATTGCCAATTTTAGCCAATGCCGCCGCATGCAAAAAATCAACGCGTAAATAGCGAATAAAATAGAAAATAAAGAAACTGCCCGTACCTGGGCCAAACAAACCATCATAAAAGCCAATGGCTAAACTTCCGATTCCCGCCAACAGCAAAATTTTAGGCGTCACACGCTGCGCCATATGCACTTGCCCAAATTGCTTCTTCATGAGGGTATAGACCGCCATCACAATTAACATGACCAAGACAAAGGGTTGGAGGACTTCTTTTGGAATTATGGCCACACTGGCCGCGCCCCCAAATGAACTGATGGTGGCACACACTGCGACCACAGCCAAAAGTTTCCATTCAAAGCGCACTTTACGGGCAAAGGAAACGGCTGAAGTGGCTGTACCCACCACTGCCGCTAATTTGTTGGTGCCAAATAAAGTGGCAGGTGCCATCGACGGAAATGCATTCATCAAAGCGGGAATTTGGATCAGCCCACCACCACCGACGGCAGCGTCAATTGCACCTGCACAAAAGGCAAAAAAGATCAGACTGATAATAATGTCGATGTCCACGCCTCATCCTTTTTGACCGAGTGATATATTTCGATTATAGATTTAAAACCCGCTTTGGAACCAATCTTTTCTTATCAGTAATTTCAGCCAAGCCTAAGCATTTTTCCCCATCGAAAACCAAGACCTGCGCTTCCGCTGTATGCTCAATATTACTTTCCATACCGCGACTAAAGTATTCACTGCGCCCTTCTGGAACTTGTACTTTAGGAAAATGATCTACGGGTGCATATACAGGTAACAACAGTGCTTCGCGCTCTTGTTCAGACAAACTTTCCAAATACTCAATGGTATAACTTGGAATCAGATCAAAATGACCCGTTTTAATGCGGTGTAAATAAGTCAAATGACCATAAGTACCTAATGCCTTCGCAATATCTTCGCCTAAAACACGAATATATGTGCCTTTGGAGCAGGTAATATCAAGGGTGATACTGTCTGCTGTGAATGAAAGCAGCTCAATCGCATAGATGGTAACCGGACGTGCTTCACGCTCAATTTCAATCCCTTTACGGGCCAACTCATATAAAGGACGACCATCTTTCTTCAAAGCGGAATACATCGGTGGCACTTGCTGAATATCACCCACAAACTGAGCCAAAACGGCTTCAATCAACTCTTCGGTTAACTCAGGTACAGCCTGCTCTAACAACTGCTCGCCTTCTACATCACCTGTGGTGGTACTGTGCCCCAGCTGAATGGTGGTTTGATAGCGCTTCACTGAGTCCAACAAAAAGTGCGAAAACTTGGTCGCTTCGCCCAAACAAATCGGCAGCAATCCTGATGCCAATGGATCAAGCGCTCCTGTATGCCCCGCCTTTTGCGCACGGTATAACCAACGCACTTTTTGCAATGCCGCATTTGAACTGATCCCCAATGGCTTATTCAATAAAAATACACCATTCACGGCACGGCGCTGGATTTTTGAAGCAGATGATTTCATAACATAGACACGTCTTAAAGCTGCCGCAATACTATCAACCGCTTGTCTAGTTTTACAACTTTTCTGTTGTTTATTTGTCCTTTTGTTTCAGAATAAATCGAGTTCAGTCATATGAACCAAAAAAAAAATACAATAGGGATGTTAGGCATAGGATATGCAAAAAAAGAAATTATGGCTCATTTTCGCCGTGATCATCGTTGTCATTCTTGGTTTTCTCATTTGGCTCGCACCCAATGCAACTGTTGGCTCAAACCAAGGGCCGATTAGCTCTAGTGCTCAAAATACTACAGGCTTATTACCCGCAGCGTCAGACTTGCCACATGCATCGGGGCTGCCTTTTGTCAGTAACAGCCAACAGGACACCGAAATCAACTGCCAACTGGTGCTCGACCAAAGTAATCGCTTAGTTGTTAATGAACAAACACGTAACTGTTTTGAATATTTCATTACCCAATATGGTGAAAAAAATATTGACCAGATCAAGCAAGATTTTAAAGCCTATATCCAGCAAGGTTATCAAGAACCTGCGCTTAAGCAAATTTTAGATCTTTGGACTCGTTATTTAGATTATCGTGTGCAATTGGGTAGTCTGAAGGAGCCAAGCCTAAATAAAGAAGACCCTGAGTACTATCGTAAAATTTTTACTTTGATGAAAAACCTACGCAGCCAGTTCTTTTCTGACTATGAAATCGAAGGTCTCTTTGGCGCTGAAAATACCTACCATGAATATACCTTAGACCGCATGAGTATCATGGCAGATCAATCCCTGACCGAAGTACAAAAAGCGCAGAAACTGAAAGAACTGTTTGCTCAACTGCCTGAAGATTGGAAAGAAAACCTAGAACAACTCTCCAAACTCGAAGATCTGCGTAAACTGACCTCAGATATTAAAGCGCGCGGCGGTTCTGCCGAAGAAATTCGCCAAATGCGCCAGAATCTTGTCGGTGCCGAAGCGACCGTACGCCTAGAAAAACTCGACCAAGATCGAAGCAATTGGAAATCTCGGGTCAATACTTACTTAGAACAACGCGACAACATTCTTAAAAGCAATATGAATCAAGATGCGCAGCAGCAAGCCATTCAAAAACTACGTGATCAACAGTTTAATAATTCACAAGAACAACTTCGACTAGGAGCCTTTGAAACCACGCATGACACGGGAGGAAAACTTCCGTTCGCAGATTAAAGCTATACCGTGTTTGACTTTTTCAGGATGAAAAAAAATGTTTATAACGAAAAGAATGATACAAACAATGTCACTCGTAGGTCTGGTTACCAGCCTTGGACTCAGCGCAACCACAGCCACAGCTGGATTACAGACGGTGACTGCAAGCGTAAAAAGTAATTATGCTCAAACTAAATATCCATTGCTATTTACCCATGGCATGTTTGGGTTCAGCCGAGTGGGCGTTGCCGAACTTGGACTGGATTACTGGTATCAAATTTTACCCGACTTGGCTCGAAATGGTGCAACCACCTTTGCAGCACAAATTTCCCCACTTGAATCAACTGAAGTACGTGGTGAACAGTTACTACAACAAGTTGAAGAGGTCATCGCCCTGACTGGCAAGCCCAAAGTTAATTTGATTGGGCATAGCCATGGTGGACCAACCATTCGCTATGTAGAAGCAGTTAAACCGCAATATGTGGCCTCACTGACAGGTGTGGGAGCAACATTTAGAGGTTCAAAAGTGGCAGACCAGCTTCTTGCCAATCAAGGTGGAACACAACTGCTCAGCCTAGCGGCGGATTATATTATTGGTCCTATGCTTGCTTATGGGCAAAGTAACCCTGCATTAAAAAGCAATTTAACAGCATCACTCACCTCAATTAGTGAGCAAGGTTCCAGTGTTTTTAATCAGAAATATCCAACAACAGCACTGGCTTCAGACTGTAACAAGAGCGGTGCAACATCCAGCAAGGGCGTGTATTACTATTCTTGGACTGGCACGTCTCAAGTCACGAACATTCTCGATGTTGCAGATAGTGCGATCTCACTGTTGGGGCCTTTGGCGTATGGCCATTTTGACAATGATGGTTTAGTGGCACGCTGTAGTACACACTTCGGTAAAGTCATCCGTGATAACTATGACTGGAATCATTTAGATGAGGTCAACCAAGTTATGGGGCTACGTGGACTATTTAGCGCAGACCCTGTTGATGTCTATCGCCAACATGCCAATCGCTTAAAACTTCAAGGACTCTAGTTCTATTTTTCCCTTCGAATCTTTAACGTTTCGGAGGGATGCCTCCTAGAATTATCCAGTTACAAACTGTATTTAATTTAATCGGATTTCTCTACGCCCCTCCTCCCTCACCTTTATACTCATTTTTGACAACTTAAATTGTCGTCATAAAAAATAAAAAACGAGGATGATCAATGAAATATGAATTATTGATAGCTGGACTGCTGTCGACCTGCGCACTTGCTGCTACACAAACGCAAGCAGCTGCTTCACAAATTAAATCAAACTACGTTGCCTCTAGTTATGCAAAGACCAAATATCCTTTGGTTTTTGCACATGGTATGGGTGGCTGGATTCGAGCAGGAACCGATGAACTTGGTGTGGATTACTGGTATCAAATCTTGCCAGATTTAGCCCGTAACGGTGCAAACGCATGGGCAACACGCGTTTCTCCATTCAACACATCTGAAGTTCGTGGTGAACAACTGCTGCAACAAGTAGATGAAATCTTAGCGATTACAGGAGCACCCAAAGTCAATTTGCTTGGTCATAGTCACGGCGGACATAGTATTGCCTATGTCTCAAATGTTATGCCCAATAAAATCGCGTCTGCAACAGCCATTTCTAGTCCTTTAAAAGGCTCTCCTGTGGCGGATTTGATTATTTCCGCGCAAGGTACGCCGCTAGAACAACCGCTGGTAGGCTTAATCAACTTTGGGTCCAAGGCTATTGTTTGGGCACAACAGCAAAATCCGAACTCACTTCCACATGATGCACTCGGTGCTGGTAAAAGTTTGAGTCAAGCTGGGTCTAAAGCTTTTGCACAGAAATATCCATTGGGTATGCCAAAAACAAGCTGTGGTGAAGGTTTAGCGAAAGAAAATGGGGTTTATTTTTACTCTTTCTCTGGCAACTCAACATTAACCAATATTCTTGATCCAGACTCATTATTGGGTGCGACAGGCTTACTCATGCAAGCGCCAAATGATAATGATGGCTTAGTCTCACGTTGTAGTGCCAAATATGGTAAGACCGTGCGCGATAACTATAATTGGAACCATTTAGATGTGATTAACCAGTTCTTTGGTCTACGTTCTATTTTTGCTCCAGACCCTGTGGATGTTTATCGTCAACACGCCAACCGTTTGAAGCTTCAAGGACTCTAAAATTTAGGCATAAAAAATGCGCCATTGGGCGCATTTTTTTACTCGTATAAAACTTAAAATTAAGCTTTAACTTTACGAGCTGGTAACTTTTCACGAATACGTGCAGCTTTACCAGACAATTCACGTAGGTAGTAAAGTTTAGCACGACGAACGTCACCACGACGTTTCACTTCGATTTTAGCAACGATTGGAGAGTGAGTTTGGAAAACACGCTCAACACCAACACCGCTAGAAATTTTACGTACTGTGAACGCAGAGTTCAAGCCACGGTTTTTCTTCGCGATTACAACACCTTCAAATGCCTGAAGACGCTCACGGTCACCCTCTTTTACTTTAACCTGAACGATAACTGTATCGCCTGGTGCAAAAGCTGGGATGTCTTGTTTAAGCTGTGCATTTTCAACAGCTTGTACTAAAGGATGCTTACCGCTCATGGGGTATCTCCAATATGTGCGGGTCAGAAGAGGTCTGATATCCGCTGGGTATAGAGGCTAAATCGCATAGACCCGATTATCTTTCTCTTTATGCTTGACCACTTCAATGCACAAAGAGCCTATTAAAAGAATACTCTGAATTAAGTATTCAAATCTGTTAGCCATTTCTTTTGCTGCTTCGTCAACTCCACATTGTCCACCAACTCGGGTCGGCGTTGTTGTGTTCGTTGATAACGCTGCAAAAACCGCCATTTCTCAATATTGGCATGATGTCCCGACTTTAAGACTTCAGGGACATCCAAACCTTCAAAATGGTCTGGCTTGGTATATTGTGGGCAGTCCAAAAGACCATCCACAAATGAGTCTTGCACATGAGACTGTTCATCAGACATTGCACCCGGGAGTCTCCGAATAATACTGTCTAATAAAACCATCGCAGGAAGCTCGCCACCCGATAAAACGTAATCCCCTATCGACCATTCCTGATCAACATATTTTTGGATCAAACGTTCATCGACCCCTTCATAACGACCACACAACACAATCAATCCATCATAGTCGACAAACTGTTGTACTGCAGGCTCATTTAAGGTTTTTCCTTGCGGTGACATATACACCACAGGAACATGAACTGCTCCTGCTTGCATGGCAAGCTCTTTGGCATGTTGAATTGCTTTTGCCAGAGGCTCAGCCATCATCACCATACCAGGACCACCACCAAATGGACGTTCATCCACTCGTTTGTAGTTGCCCTCAGCATAATCACGAGGATTAATACAAGTTAATTGTACTAAATCACTTTTTGCTGCACGCCCGCTAATACCGTAGGCTGTAATCGCTTCAAACATTTCAGGAAAAAGCGTAATGACTGCAAAAAACATCGCAGACTCCCGTATTTCCAAAAATAATTAGTAATCTACGCCCCAATTCACGTAAATACGACCAGCTTCGAGATCAACGCGTTGCACCACATCTTTATGCCATGGAATCATACGCTCTTCAGCATCAACGCTGTCTGGTGTTGCGTGAACCACCATCACATCATTGGCGCCTGTCTCAAACATTTCATGGATTTTTCCGAGATTTACTTCTTGTTCTTCATTATCCAAACCTAACACTGTTAAGCCTTTCAAATCTGACCAGTAAAACTCATCCATTCCTGCTTTAGGAAGTTGCGCTTTTGAAATCCAGACATTTGCGCCAACCAGGTTATCTGCTGTAGTGCGATCAATGACGCCTTTTAGCGAAACAACTAAGCCTTTGCCATGCGGTTTCCAACGTTTTACATCTATGGTTTGCCAACCTGCTTTGGTTTCAATATACCAAGGCAGATAGTCAAAGATGTTGCTCATCGGTTCTGTATTGGAATAGATCCAGAGCCACCCATTTAATCCATATGCTGAACGTAACTGTCCAATCTGAATACGATCTTCGGGAACATTCTGTGTTGGTGTCATGGGCTACCTACTACTTAATTAGCAAAAATTATGCAGTAGCTGCAGCTTTCTTAGCTTGAGCAGCTAAAGAAGCAACACGTTCAGATGGTTGAGCACCTTGAGCAACCCAGTGTGCAAAACGGTCAGCATCTAAACGAAGTTTTTCTGCTTTACCTTGAGCTGTTGGGTTGAAGAAACCAATACGTTCGATGAAACGACCGTCACGTGCATTACGGCTATCAGTTACAATAACTTGATAGAACGGACGTTTTTTAGCACCACCGCGTGCAAGACGAATAACTACCATGATACAACCTTATAGTTTTTACGGATTATCCCTGCCCCGACCACCGGAACATTTCAAACCCCTTTCATAGAGGGCAATATTTTACGTTATCTTTACTACGAAAGGAAGATTAAAATTTATTTATCCACAGTTTTGAATTTGGATTTTATTTGCCGTCCCAGTTGGATGTGTCACTTAGGGCACAAGTCGAAGCACCTTTGGTCCAGCATTTTTCCCCGCGGTGATTCAAAATACTGACACCATCACTCGCCTGCGAAGATCCATCAATAGGAGTCGCTGTTAATGTCCATGTATTTGCTGTCACTTCTGTTAATTCAATACTATACAAACGAGTTCCTGCACGAGGTGAATATACCTTTGCAGATTCACCAATATTCTCAAGTGTAATCGGCTCACCAATCACAGCAGGTGCAACTGGTTCTTGTAAATAGTTAAAATTTGCAATTTTATAACGCTGAATTTTTTTTGCGATATCTAGAAGCTCAGCTTGAGCCTCTACCCTTTTAGTTTTTCTTACATATTCTTGATAGGAGGGATATGCGATGGCAGCTAAGATACCAATAATTGCAACCACAATCATCAGCTCAATGAGTGTAAATCCTCTATTCATTTACCATACCTCACTACCATTTTTAGCATCACCACAACCAGTAAAATCAACAATATCTTTCGACTTATTCTTGCAGCGCACCCCTCTACTTGTTAACAATATTGAAAAATTTTTAGGGTCTGTACTTATTGCACGAATAGCCCAATTTCTACCTTCAGCATTCGCATTACTTAAACGTAAATTGGTAGCATCCCCATCCCTGACTTCAATATTATATTTAACAGCTGAACCTATCGCACCCTCTGGTATCACAGTAGTATCACTATCAAACTCAAAGTATGAAAAATTCTTTGCTTTATGACGTTCTAATAATGTAGCCAAACGTTGTATTTCCTGCTGTGCTTGACTAGCAACTGCTCGTCTTACATATTCTTGATACGAAGGAAGAGCAATTGCTGCAAAAATTGCAACAATTACCACAACGATCATTAATTCAATTAAAGTAAATCCAGAAGTTTTTTGTTTTTCCACAATATTTCCTCCGAATTATCAACGCTCGTACCAACGTTGTGGGATTAGTTTATTTGCTGTTTTATATCGCTTCTTTAGAATTTCACTATTAACATTTGTTGTATCAACGTTTGCCACAATAAGGCGTTGCATACCACTACCATCACCAGCGCCAATTGCTCCACCAACAATACCGGCTCCTAAATTCAAACGATATGTGCTTGTCGAACCACTATTACATTGACCAAATGGCATACAGAAGAGAGTCATAAAACTCTCACCTTTAACCCCAGCTCCACAGTCACCAGAAAGGCCTGGTTTACTCCCATCAAATGTAGTCACATACATATCATTATTAATAACCACTGGAGTCGACATCACTTTTTCACTTTGGACTTTAAAACTCTTAAACTTAAAATACCAGCCTTGAGTTGATAAAAAAGGAGCGATAGTTTCAGTTCGTGTAAATCGATTATTATCGTTAATTGATAAAAGTTTTTTACTCGATTCACTGGTAATTCCCATAGTTGATTCTGACTGCAAAGTAATATTCTTAGTGATTAAGTTATCATCAGTAATTTGAAAAGATTTCACGCCTCCTTTTTCAGTTGTTTTCAGTAAGCTCTCTCTAGCAACATCTTTATCATAAACATTGTACACAGAGTCATAGCTATAATCAGTTACTCCTGTTTTATCCACATCATAAGTATATTCAGCTAATGGCTTACTACGATTACCTGAACCAATTGAAATAACACCAAAAATTGTCCCATTCTGCGAATATGTTGAAAATGCAGGAGTTTCATAAAATCTGGGACTAAATTTGCCATTATTTATACTTAAAATACGTGTCGGTGTTCTCGCGAATACTGTTGTTTCTCCCCCTGCTTGATTATTTAAATCGATTCTCCAAACCTGTCCACCTAAATCACCAAAATACAAATGATCCGTTAAACCATCTGAATCACGGTCAATGGTACGAATTTGACTTACTACACTGTATTGCATATTTGCATTATAAGAACTTGCAACACCTGTAGCAGGAACGGATGTAGGATTTATTGTATCATTTTCCGTATTTGCACCTGCCCACCAAAGTAACTCACCATTTAATGCATCAAACATATAGACGCCAGCGCCAACTTTATTAGATTGTATATAGTCATCATATTCATAACCTTTATATTTATCTGCAATTTTATGGTTTGAATTATCAACATTTACACCTTCAGCATCATAACCACCACCAACAAACATGACTAATTTTTTTGTGCCTTTCCAATTCACCCAAGCAATGCTTGGCTTAGACCAACTTTGCCCCATGCATCCTAATGGATTAGTTGCTGAGCAAGTACCACTTGGCTTAATTTGAAATTGTAATTTTGGAGCGTCAATATTCGATAAATCTAATGCATAGTAGCTTTTCCCACCCATTCGCAGACCACCATACACTAACTGCTTACCTTTCACCTCCTTTTCCACATTCGTGTCGTTTTCAACAACAGTATATGGCTTCCCTGTCCCTACAGACAACTTATCGGAGTCATCCTTATCCATCACATATTCTGTATATGCAGTCCAAGGACCATCCACACCATAATACATTTGATGAATACCACCACTAGTAAGCTCTGGTTTATTAAATGCTTCTGCCTGATTTTCAACCAACTCATTTGGTACAAATGCAAATTTTTCTTTTCCTGTTACAGCATCAACAACATGTAATAATCCTTGTGTTGTTCCAAACAAAATATAATCTTGACGATCTTCCGAACCGATCGCATTCGTTGTATCACTATAAGTAATTTTCCCCTGATTAGTTAACAATATAGGGCTCGAATGCATAACAGCACCAATCTGCCTAAATTCGGGCTGGCTTAATAGCTGAACTTTTGTCAAAGTATTTACGTTATTAGCAATATAGAATTTAGGATCAAAACCGTATCCTAAAAGATTCATTAAGTAACCAATTTTAGGATCTTTTTTCTTCGTAGCATCATCAAGGTCTGTAATTTTCACTTGTTGTAAAGTTGAAGAATCACTATTTGTAGCTGATACATATTCACGTGTAGTAAGCAGTTTTCTTTGAGCTGTTTCTGAACCTGTGTGACGTAAATCTAACTTCATTTTCATACCACCAATTAAGGCAGCTGTTTTTTCAATATCAGTCGGGTTACTTCCTAAAGTCGGTGCCCATAAATCATAATTATCAATAATTTTACCAGTGCTATCTGTAATTAGATTCCCTGCCTTATCACGGAGTTTTCCAGTAACATCAACATTATATTTTTTAAGATTACCTGCCCATAACTGATAAGTTTTATCTGGTGTAGGTTCAAACTGAGGATAGTAAGCATAGTTTTGTAAAACTGTAGGATTCAACTGATCCAAAGGAATCGTTGGTGTTCCTGTAGTCACAGCAGGAATCTCGGCCCCAAGGCCATTAATAAAATTATTTACACTATTCACAACATCCTGAGAACTATTGCCTGAATACCATCCACCCTCACCTAAAATCCCCCAACGAGCAGCATATTTAGGATGTGAATCTAAATCACCTAAAGCATCTAAATTTTGTTCTTGTGTTTTTGTTTGATCATAAGATGCAATGTTATTAAAAGCATTACCGAAACCAACTACAGCAGTTTTGAATTTTAAACCCTTACCATTTTTTTTCGGATCAATCAAAGCTTCATTAAGTTTATTTGTACAATCCCAAATCCTATTATAAGAATTATAGCTATCTGAATTACAATAAAAACTAGAGTTACCAATAGCTTGTTTTGCTAAATCAGATGTGTTCGTATAATTATTAGGTTCACCATCGGTTAAAACATAAATCCCTTGCCCACTACATTTTTTAACCTCATCAGTTTGAGTTAATGATGAAGGTGAAACATATCCTCCATTTGTTTTTGTAGAACTAGCAGAATATGACCAACCAGAGTTAAGCTTATCCTTTGTTGATACACCCATTAAATAAGCAATTGTTTCAGCATAGGATCGAGCTGTTGGGGTGGAGGTTTTCATCCTAATACTATCAATCCTCTTAACCAAAAGCTGACGCTGTGTCATTACGGTACCGTCCACCGAAACCTGCGTATCCAATCTCCTAGCTGGTACTATAATTGCTCCCCTATTTTCAGAATCCCTTTCTAAATTACCACTTGAATTAAAACTTATTGCCCCTAAAGTCGAAAGGCCAATAATCTTATCATCGCCAATTTTCTCAATCTTTTTAGCAGCATTACCATTCAACAAATCGCTCATCGCAACTTGGACTCGTGTCCAACGTGACCCTATCTGCCCACTATCATAATCATTCATACTCGTTGAAACATCGAGCATGAACATTAAGGTGATATCACCAGATTTTGCCTCTTGATAAATATCGATATCACTAGCGTATGTTGAAGTTGATGTGCATATGACAACTGTCATAATTGCAGACAAGCTCATCGCAAGTACATTTCTTAATGGATGAGTTTTTTGATGTTGTATTAATTGACTTTTCATTTTTTCACCCTTAAATAAATGCCTGACCCAATGTATACTCAGTTACATGCGTAGTAAAAGGCACATTTAAGCTAGACAGGCATGCTGTGACACTATTCGCAACAACATCGGTATTACTCAACCGTGCAGACAGGCAATTGTTAATTTGTGCATCTGTTGCAGTTGACAACTCAGGCATCACGGAAACTGCTTGAACCACCACCCTTTCAGTTTGCTCAATTTTTGCGTTTTCTGGATCAGTCCCTCGTATTGCAAATTGAAATGGCTTAACGCTACCACCTTCTACAAAACTTACATAAACCTGCGTTAGAACAGCACGACGATTACTTGTAAAAAAGGTTACACCCGCACCAGCCTCACAATACCCATTTCTTCCAATTGAGTTATTAATCAATCGTCCATCTTGTAAAAAAACCAAACTAGCTTGAGACAAATTAAAAAACTGCGCTCGAGAGCCTCTATAGCAAAAAACCAGCTCCTTACTTTTATTGGTAGGACCCTTAATAAATCCAAACATACCATTTCGTGCCAAACTGCGTGTCAAGGTCGACGGATTTTCAACATTAAACATTGCTGCATCTGAATTCTGAATCAATAGTTGTTGTGCCTGCGCATTGGTTGCAATATTTAATGAAACTATACTTTGACGAATTGCAAGTGTTCCAATAATAGTTAAAGCTACTAAAAGTATTAGCACGACTATTAATGTCGCACCTTTTTGTTGTTGTCTATTCACTTTCAGACTCCCCCTCTCTCTCCCCTAAAGCATTTCTCAAAGCTACATCTTGGGTGACTACTCGTCTAAGGTATCCTTGTTGGTTCCCGCTATCATCAATTCCTACGGTTTGATCAAGCACTGTAAATTGATTATTTTGCGAAATAGCTTGATCCTGACCTACATTTTGTGATGAGCGCGCTAGAACCCCTAAAGAAACACCTAACACCCTTGGGCGAGGCGTAGTTTCCATCATATAGTCATCAATAGCCATATAGCGAAGTCCAGTAGCACTACTTACATTTAATAAAACTCTAAAGTGATCTACTCTCTTCATAATAATTTCACCTGCATCGCCAAAATTATTAATTTCTTCATCACCAAGAATATAATGTCCAGCATCACATGCTAAAGCCAAAGGGTTTCTTTCACCTGTACTTGAATTATCATCTTCCCTTAGAAAATAACGCTGAACTATAATGCGATCCACATCGGCAATTATACGACCTTCACAATCAAAGCCACCGGCAGCCATTGGTTGATATTGAATGACAAGTTGATCACTAGCTTGATTTACATTGGATACACCCGTACCTGCTGAACTTAACTGTGATATATCAAAAGTTGAAGAATTGGGATTATCAGGATCTGGAACCGGAATTAAACTATCTGGAAAATTATCCTCAGACAAAACAATACCGCCTAAAAGTAACTTATCATCTACACGAGCAGCAATATTGTTTAAATTAGCTAAACGGATATCCTGAGTAATATAATTCAAACCAAAATTTGCATTATCTTGTAAATCTGAAACACCTTGCTGCATTGAACTACTACGCAAACCTGTTAAAAATAGTAGAGTTGCCGCAGCTACCACGATTAACCCTAAAGCTAATGCAATCATTAATTCTACTAATGTAAAACCTTCTTGACTTTTCATTAATACAACTCCATTACCACACACGTAGATGTGGAGGTGTAAGTTCCTTCGACAGATGTACAATCCACCACATCTTCATTATTTGTCGCATCCGCTGCCGTTGCAGAAGTATCCCCCCACGCCACATATATACATTGACGTCTATTCTCTACACCAGGGCAGATCAACATGTTTACCGTCATACCCATACGCTGCGCAGACAAATTCGCTTGAGATGCATCAAAAACAGCTTTCTCTGAAGCACTACAAAACTCATTAAAACAATTAGGATTTAAAGTAATGGTATTTTCAGAAATTGCTGTTGCATAATTTCCAATTTGTTCACGGTTAACTCTCACTTTTTCAGCAATATCCCGAGCTAAATTTATTGCTTGAATACGAGACTCGCCCTCACTTGCAGCCTCAATTGCTCGGTATTGCAACGCAACAAAGCCAAGTACGCCAACCGCAAGGATCAACAAAGCAACAAGGACTTCTATTAGGCCAACACCTATTTGCTTTCTTCTATTTATCATGTGCAATTTCCATCAACGATTTGTTGAATCGTCCCCATTTTAGATATTGTGACCATTTTGGAATATTTTGAATCGGAGGGTGCATCGCAAATTTCAAAACTTGTGTCTGTAGCAATAATTTGATTTGCCGTAGGATCTTTTACTAAGCCTGTCGGCATAAAAATGATTTCAGTCGCACGACCAGTCTTTAGACTGGACTTACCCACTGGCATCCAATTCAATGTATCTTCTGTATCTACATCCGCAGATAACAATTCAACCGTAATATTTCGACGCTCTAGAGCAGCCTTTGCTCTCGCTTGGTTTAAGGTCGCAACCAGTTCTCTTGTGCTTTTATTTAAATTTTGGCGCTGTAACATATCCCCGAAAGAAGGAGCGGCCATCATCGCGATAATTGCCATAACAGCAATCGTCACCATCAGCTCAATTAAGGTGAAACCTTTATGTTTATTTTGCATACTCCCTCCCCAAGGCAACAAAACTTTACCCTATTTAAAATCATATTCTAATTCTTTACACAATCAGCACAATACAGGATAAAAGGCATAAAAAAACAGATGATTGCCAATTTACAATCATCTGTCAATTTTTCAATAAAATTAGAATGTTAACCAATCCACCTTTTAGGCTTGGGTTACCGCAATACGTAACTCTTTTGGCAAACTAAAGGTAATATTTTCTTCCGTTCCAGCAAGCTCTTGTGGTGGTGTTGCACCCCAATCTTGTAAACGCTGGATCACTTGCTTAATTAAAATTTCAGGTGCCGATGCACCCGCTGTGACGCCAACCTTGGTGATATTTTCAAACCATGCTTGTTGAAGTTCATCTGCATTATCGACCAAATAAGCCGCTTTACCCATTCGCTCAGCCAATTCACGTAAACGATTCGAATTCGATGAGTTTGGCGAACCGACCACCAACACCACATCGCATTGGGTTGCTAAATCCCGCACCGCATCTTGACGGTTTTGAGTCGCATAACAAATATCATCCTTACGCGGCCCTTGAATCTCAGGAAATTTCGCTCGTAACGCATCAATCACTTTTGCAGTATCATCGATCGATAAGGTGGTTTGAGTAACAAAAGCCACGCGCTCAGGATGATGCACTTGAAGCTCTGCGACGTCTTGTTCATCTTCAACCAAATAAATCGCACCACCATTTTTCAGATCATATTGCCCCATCGTACCTTCAACTTCAGGGTGGCCTTCGTGACCAATTAAGATGGCCTCAACCCCCTCACGGGCATATTTAGTAACCTCAATATGAACCTTGGTCACCAATGGACAGGTTGCATCAAAAACTTTTAAACCGCGACGTTCGGCTTCGATCTGTACCGCTTTAGAGACTCCATGTGCACTAAAAATTACAATATTGTCATCGGGTACTTCATCCAACTCATCGACAAAAATTGCACCTCGTTGACGTAAATCGTCTACGACAAATTTATTGTGTACCACTTCATGTCGTACATAAATGGGTGGATTAAAACACTCAAGCGCACGATTTACGATGGCAATCGCACGGTCAACACCTGCACAAAAACCACGTGGATTGGCCAATACAATTTCCATATGTTCCTCGATACCACTTTTCAATCAGCGGAAACTAATAAAATAAATGCAAACAAAGTGACGCCTTGCTATTTCGTTTAAACCTTGTCTGCTCTAAAATAGAGAAGATATTTTATCATATCAGGAAAAATATCATGTCGGGTCTCTTGTTTGTCGTTTCTGCAGCTTCAGGAACAGGCAAAACATCCCTCGTAAAAGCCCTCCTTGACCGTGTAACGAATCTTCACGTTTCTGTTTCTCATACTACACGTGGGCAACGTCCCGGCGAACTTGATGGTGTACATTACCATTTTACCAAAAAAGACTCATTTTTGGCCTTGGTTGAACAAGGTGGTTTTATTGAATACGCCGAAGTCTTTGGTAATTACTACGGTACAGCTCAAGCTACAGTAAAAGAACAACTGGCGAAAGGTCATGATGTTCTATTAGAAATTGACTGGCAAGGCGCACAGCAAGTGCGTAAGCTTTTTCCTGACTCTAAACAAATTTTCATTTTACCACCAAGCCAGTTTGATCTGCGTCAACGTCTGTCTAACCGTGGCACAGACTCGGTTGAAGTGATTGAGCGTCGTTTAGGCTGTGCAGTTGAAGACATGCAACAATATGTTAACTTCGACTATGTCATTATTAATGATGACTTTAATAAAGCTTTGCACGATCTTGAGTCTGTGATTATTGCCAATCGTTTAGTCATTACACAGCAAGCGAGTCGTCATCAGAAAATGATTTCTGAGCTGATCACCCCTGTTGAAAAGTGATTAAAACTTGAGTCTACAGACAAAGCACCTTATACTGCACAGTCTGTTTAATTTTAGCCTTTGTAACGAGAACTCTTATGGCACGCGTAACCGTTGAAGATTGTTTAGACCATGTAGACAACCGCTTTGAGCTTGTACTAGTGGCAAGCAAACGCGCGCGTCAATTGGCACGTCAAGGCATTGAACCTACTGTTGAGTGGGACAATGACAAACCGACTGTTGTTGCATTACGTGAAATTGCAATCGGTCATGTTTCTAAAGATATTTTGAAACAACGTGAGCAAGACTACCAAACTTCGAGTCTTGATCTTGCACTTTCTGCAAACAATTTGAATTTAGATGGTTTTTCTTTCCAATAAGAAAAAATTTATCGCTTAAAAGCCTAGTTTTTAACTAGGCTTTTTTATTGGATAACTTTTATATTTGTGCAATACACGTTATAACTAGAAGATAGGATTCATCGTGGTTTAGGTGTATCTTTTTTGCTTTTCTCTCAATGAAAAATTTGACAACTCATGCAATATGCTTTTCATTAGAGGATCAGTAAAATTTTCTTGTAATTGCTACTTCTTAAAGGTGTTTTATGCCAGGCCCAATGGTCAGCCAAGCTAAACAACAGCTCAAAACTATTATCGATGCTTACTTAACTGAAAGCGACGTCGAGCGAGTGCTTGCGGCCTGTGATTATGCGGATATTGCCCATGATGGTATTACCCGTAAAAGTGGCGAACCCTATATTTTGCACCCGATTGCGGTCAGCTGTATTTTAGCGCATATGCGTTTAGATGCCGAAACTTTGATGGCGGCACTTTTACATGATGTGATTGAAGATACAGACTTTAGCAAAGAAGACATTGCAGAAAAATTTGGCAAAACCGTTTCCGAACTGGTCGATGGCGTCACCAAACTTAGCCAATCCAGCGATAAAGAATATAATAAAGCCGCTTCTTTCCGAAAAATTCTGCAAGCCACACTACAAGACCCACGTGTCATTATTATTAAACTGGCTGACCGCTATCACAACATGACTACCTTGGATGCACTACGTCCCGACAAACGTGCGCGTATTGCCCAAGAAACCTTTGATATTTTTGTCCCGATGGCACGTATTGTTGGCATGAATGAGATGGGCGATAACCTCGAACATCTGTGTTATCAAAACCTCGATCTCGACATGTATAACAATGTCCAAGAAGCCCTTCTCCAAACCAAACCCAAACGCTGCGAATATCAAAGCAAATGGGAAAATAATCTTACCGAGCTATTAAAAACCCACCAAATCTCAGGTCGCATTAAAAAGAAAAATAATAATATCGAACTGTTACGCCACTTTGTGAAAAATGACATTGATCTACATGAACTCACGCATAGTCATGCCTTTGAAATTATTCTAAATAGCATTGCAGACTGTGACCGCTTAGCCGATGTGTTGCGAGAGAGTTTTCAAGTTTTACACTTTGCAGACCATATTCGTAAACCCCTCCCAGGTGGTAACCAATCACTGCTACTACGCTTAAAAGGTGAAAACACAACATTATCAGTAACCATTCAAACCGAGCTGATGCGTAAAGCGGCGCGTTTTGGTGTAGTACTGGGCGACAGTGCTCCACAAGCTTGCCGCTCTGCGATTCAAGCCTCGATGCAGAACTTGAATGTCTTGATTGATGGTGCCTGTGCCAAAACCACTTTTAGCGAATTACTCGATTATTTACACCAAGAGAAAATTTGGGTATATACCCCACAAGGTCACCTACACGAGTTGCCACAAGGTGCAACAGTCGTCGATTTTGCCTACTCTGCTAGCTTATTTTTAGGGAACCATGCGGTAGGTGCGAAAATCAATGGGGAAACTAAACCACTTTCTACGCCATTGCACAGTGGTCAGGTGATTGAAATTATTACTGATGTCTTGGCCACCCCAAACCCGGATTGGCTCAGCTTCGTCAACACGCAAAAAGCCCGTCGTGCTTTGCAAAATATTTTGCGTGAGCAAGATATCGAAGAACAACGCCTCGTTGGACAACAAGCTTTAAATCGCGCTTTAAAGCTATTCAATGTATCCATTAAAGATTTAACCGAATCAGATTGGTTAGAACTTTTACAATGGCGACATATCGAAAGTAAAGACCAACTCTTTGAGCAAATTGCCGTGGGCGATTTACTGCCGCAGTTGGTCGCGAATCATTTGTTTGCGCATGATCAAAGTGCACAGGAATCTGACCGGCTCATTCAAGGTACTGAAGGTGTCGATGTCAAATACGCACATTGCTGTAACCCCGTGTTGGGTGACCCAATTCAAGGACATTTATCACGCCGCGGACTTATTGTGCATCGTGCGCGTTGCCACAATCTGCTGCATGAACAACATCTACACCCTGAAAACATCATGCCGTTGCAGTGGACTAATGAAAATGAAGAAGAAATTAGTTTCTCTGCATATTTATTGATTAACATGGCGATGGATGACGAACAAATTTCCGACCTGATTTATCAATGCCGTAAAGAAAAAATCGGGGTCGAAATGGTGCGTAATCAAGATGACAAGACTTATGTCAATGTTGTGGTACACAACCGCAAGCAAATCGCAAAAATTATTCGCGATCTACGCATGCATTTTGGCTTCCCGCGTATCAGTCGATTGGCTCAACCAGTGAGCATTGCGGAAACATCGATTGCGAGTTAATTGTTTAAATCCACACCTTTTAATGCCAATCTAGGCTATGATTGATGGTGAATATAATAGGAGAACACGATGTCCCGCCAAGTAATTCATACTGAAAATGCCCCTGCTGCGATCGGCACTTATTCGCAAGCAATCTTAGTCGGCAATACACTTTACCTTTCTGGTCAGATCGGTTTAGACCCATACAGTATGGAGTTGGTTGAAGGCATTGAAGCACAAATTCGCCGTGTATTTGATAATTTAAAAGCTGTATGTGAAGCGGCTGGTGGAACACTGGCTGATATCGCGAAGCTGAATATTTTCTTGACCGATCTTTCAAACTTCCAGCTGGTCAACCAGATTATGGGTGAATATTTTGCACAACCTTACCCTGCACGCGCTGCACTCGGTGTGGCTAGCCTCCCCAAAAATGCATTGGTGGAAATGGATGGTATTGTGATTATTAATCAATAAGTTATATTTTTTAAGAAAAAGCCACCGATTGAGTGGCTTTTTTTTATCCAAAATCTCAATAAAGACAAATGAGATTTCAAATGATTTTTATTGACAAACGATAACAATTATCAATAATATCACTTATCTTATTTCTTTCATGTGGCTTGCTGAAATGTACGTGTGCTTATGCCGTGGTATTACAGATCAAGATATTAAAGACGCTGTTGAAAATGGTGCGGGCAGTTATCGCGAAGTTCGCGAGATGCTGGATCTCGGAACATGCTGTGGTCGCTGTGCACCGGAAGCGCGCTCAATCATCAGCGCTGAAGTCTCTGCCATTGCCTCACGCTTAGCCATTGCTGCCTAGGTATTTGATTCATTTTTTAGAATAACCATAATTATAAACTTACTCTTTGTGAGTAGTTCCTCCCCCGCTTATGACTCTAGGCGGGTTTTCTTTTTAAATATCTAAAAATAAGATTTCCACCCCGCATGCTTTTGATTGCGATTTTCATTTGCTGTTCTATAAATTACTCGCCAAAATCCACTTTGTTGTTTAAGATATTTCTCATAAGTTATTGATATTATTTTTAAGCCGCAGTTTGAATGGAGCTTTCTCATGAAGGGCAATCGTGATGTAATTAATCAGCTAAATCAGGTGCTTTATCATCATTTAACTGCCATTAACCAAAATTTCCTACACTCTCGTATGTTTAATGACTGGGGGATTGAGCAACTCGGTTCTGCCGAATATAAAGAATCGATTTGCCAAATGAAGCATGCTGACAAAATCATTGAACGTATTCTTTTTTTAGAAGGTCTACCAAATCTACAACACTTGGGTAAACTCTACATCGGTCAACATACTGTTGAAGTCCTAAACTGTGATGTCCGTAAAGTTAAAGAGAACATTGAATCCATTCAAACCGCTGTCAAGCTCGCTGAAGAACAACTGGACTATGTCACTCGAGATCTTGTTCAAGAGATTTTAAAAAAAGAAGAAGAGTGGTTAGATTGGACAACTACACAACTAGATTTGGTTGAAACCGTCGGTGTAGAGAATTATATTCAGAGTCAAATTTAAAACGTTTTCATCGATTTTAAAACCTGCATCATGCAGGTTTTTTTATTGTTTAGGTTTACTTCCAAGGGCGAAGGTCTACGATTTTAACCACTTCACCTTTCTCTTTGTTGATTAAAACTGTCATGTCAACAGCATTTGCCTTTAGAGGAATAAAAGCATCTGCATCGGGATATTTGTTTAAAATATCATTTAGATCTTGTTTATTATTAAATTGATTCAATTGCTTTAAATCTAAAGCATATCTTTGAATATCTTGTTGAACTTGCTGAAAATCTACATAACGATCAGGTTGTTTTGCTAAGGTTAGACCAAAAACAGCATTAAACATATCACTTTGCTTTTGTTTTATATCCTTTGAAATTAGAACACCTGCATATTTAGGACCTGTCCACGTCGGATATTGATATTCAGGTTTAACATTAAGCTGTTGTTGTATATCATTGTTACGAACAAGCTCTATACGATCAAACGAGTAAATTAGCCATACAGGGCGACCTTGAGCAATACTATAAATACCATAATAAAGTGCCACAATCTGAATCAGAATAATCACACTTAAGTCAAATTTAAGTGTCTTTTTATCTTCTTTATATACTAACAGTCCCAGCATTGGTCCAATAATACCATCAATCACTAACATCATTAAAAAGATATGAGTCACACCCACAGCTTTTGCCAATGGTGCGGGATACCAAAGTAAAAAAACTAAACTAAATACTATTAAGGTAATAAATAAGGAAACAGTTAAATGAGAAAAAAAGAATTTAATACGTTTAGACATTCATTCTTCCAATAATGAAAATCAAGAACCTTTACGAATAAAAACGCACCTAAAAAGATGCGCTTTCTAACTTTAAATCAAATTATTTACATTCAGAAGGAACATATTTGGCTGGCATAGTACCTGGACGAGTAACTAATCCTCTAGCTGTAGCACTTGAACGTGTAGCAGAAGAACATGCCCAGTCAATCGTTCCACCAACAGTTGAAGTGGCTAATGCTACTTTATTAATAAATGGTGTGAATAAAATAGTTGCTCCTTGCGCATCAGTTGGTAAACCTGAGGCTAAAGCGTCTGCTGTCAGTGCTGATGTTACTGTAATAATACCCGTTGTTGGTGCAATTGCCACACTAGACACATACTTCGAAGCAACAGTACCTGCCGCTTGTTCTGCAGCAAGTGTTGTAGAAGCCGTTCTTACACCAGTCATACCATTGCTTGAATAACCTTCTGTCACAGCCGCTTTAGCACTGGCAGCAGCACTTAACATTTCTGTAACCTTTGAACGAACTGTGTAGTTTTGATACGCAGGAATCGCAATTGCAGCCAAAATACCAATAATTGCAACAACGATCATGAGCTCGATAAGGGTAAAACCCTTTTGAACTGATTTCATAACATTCTCCACAAATGTTTTGTTAATTTTTTATAAGCTTTCTAAGCTACTTTGTAATTAGCATGTATTATGCCAACTTTTATTATATTTATTTTCAAATAAAAAACAGCACTTTATTTCACTATTTAAAAATTTATTTTTGAGCATTGTGTTTTTATGTAAAAAACTGACAAATATTGTCAGTTTACTTCTTTCTAGTTCAACATAATTGGCGAATTGCTCAATTCATCAGCTTTGTCTTCTATTTTATTGGCATAGAATTGATTCAAAATAGCCCCAATTTGAGTTACGCCATCGACTAAAGCCTGCCGATACTGCTGCTGTGCCATTTTTTTAATAATACTCTGACAGACCTCATTCCATACCTCCTGTGTGGTGGCTTGCTGTATCCCACGGTCAATCACAATCTCGACTTTGCGTTCACACAAATTTAAGTAAAGTAAAATACCGCTATTCAGCTCGGTATCCCACACACCCAGCTCAGCAAAAAGTTGTTTCGCACGTCCACGAGTATCTAAGTAATAGGCTTCTCGTGCAGGCATGTGTCCTTCGATTACTACCTGAATTTCCCCAATGTGCCCATGTTCAGCAGCAAATACCGCTTGCTCAATCGCATATTGATCTTGCTGATTAAAAAAGCGTTTACTCGCTGGCATATGTAATAAATGCTTTAGCCAACGTTTAAAACTGGGTTGCACAACGTCATCTAGCTTTGGTTTAGTGACGATTTCCGTCGTTTCAGTTGTTGTTACCATGACCCTGATGCTCCTCCACCGCCGAAGCCGCCGCCCCCGCCACTATATCCACCCCCACCAAAACCACCACCGCCACGACCTCCGCGCCCACCTCCGCCGCCAGAAGAGAGAAAGAGCTGAAAAATCGTTTGGGCTAAGGTCGTGATGAGTAAAAAGAAAATCCCACCACCAATCAGTAAGCTGGTGATTAAACCAGCTCCATTGACCAAGCCTGCAACGGTTCCTGCAACTGCAGCCGTCGAAGCACTTAAACGCTTGCCCACCACAAATGAGCCAATTACACCAGCAATTAAGATAAATAAAGCCATACTAAAAGTTTTACTTTTGGCTTCCTGCTCGCGAATGGCTTGGTCTTGGCGTTCTTGTAACTCCTGCGCTGCTTGAGCTGCAACTTCAGGATCAAGATTTAAAATCCGTTCAATTTCAGCAAGCCCTGCATTGATCCCTTGGGCATATTGAGCTTGTTTAAAATACGGTGCGATTTGTTGGTTAATAATACGGTTCGCAATAATGTCAGGGATGACGCCTTCCAAACCATAACCCGTAAGAATCTGCATACGCCGGTCATTAACGGAAATTGCTATCAGCAAACCGTTGTCCTGCTTTGCTGAACCGAGCTGCCATTGGTCTGCAATACGCATGGAAAAACCAAAAATATCCTCTTGACCTGTGGTGGGTACAATCACTACGCCTATTTGGGCTTTTCCTGTGTTATGCAAGGCACGAATTTTTTGGCCAATGGCTTGCTTATCTTCAGCACTTAAAATATGTGCTTGATCGATCACGGGTTCATTTAAGGTCGGTAACGCCCGTATCGATTCACCTTCTGCCATATCATTGGCAATGGGTGGTTGTGGCACGGCATCAGTATTGGTAGAGCTTACCTTATTAGAACTCGCTGCTTGCTGACCTTGAATAATTTTTCCAGCAACGATTGTTTCCGCAGCACCATCTGTTGCAGTCGCAACCTCTGCCCATGTTAAAGAACTTAGACACAGCAGTCCTGATAAAATGAATGCAAGCACCCATTTATACGAAAACTGTAAGAACTGCTGCTGGCCTATCATTCATTTACCCTATGGTTACGATTACTTTAAGTCACAGCTAGTTAAATGACACCGTTGGCGCCTTTTGCGCACTTTGCTCTGCACTAAAGTTTGGTTTGGTGTCCATCCCAATCACCTTCGCAGTCATGACTTGTGGGAACTGACGTGCATAGGAGTTAAAGTCTTGTACTGTACTAATGTAGCGATTACGCGCTACCGCAATACGGTTTTCGGTACCTTCGAGTTGAACCTGTAAATCACGGAACTGTTCATTGGCTTTTAAATCTGGATAGTTTTCTGAGACCGCAATTAAACGTGACAATGCACCGGTCATTTGCGCCTGCGCTTCTTGATATTTTTGGAATAATGCAGGGTCTTCTAATACTTCTTTATCGACTTTTAAACCCGCGACATTGGCACGAGCCTGTGTAACTTCGGTTAGGACTTGCTCTTCATGTTTAGCATACCCCTTCACCACATTAACCAAGTTCGGCACCAAATCTGCGCGGCGCTGATATTGGTTTTGTACTTCTGACCAAGCAGCTGTAACTGCCTCATCTTTGACCTGCAAGGTATTATAACCACAGCCCGATAGTGTTAACGTGCTCGCAAGGGCAACAACGACAGCAGTTTTTTTCATAAAATTCATTCAGCTATCCTCTTTCTTTTGTATTTATTGCAATAACTTGATTGTAAACACATTTGATTATCCTTTTGTTGCTTTTAGTTAAAGCATCTAAAAGTGAAAAAACCGAGTGATTTTGACTCGGTCTTTATTGCTCATTTTTTATACTTAAACTACACAACCGCATGTAATTCCTGCTGAAAACCGTCTAGTTGATAGTCTTCTGCCAAACGAGTTTTCCAGTATTTCAACAACTGGGTGTAATCAATATCTGAGGGATGAAAGTTGGTTTTGTAGTAAGACAGATATTCAGGCAGCAATTGCACAAACATCTTCGCCAGTAAATACAACCCAAAGAGATTCCCACCCAACTTCGGCATACTCTTTTTGCGGTCTTGTAAAAATAAACGGCTGGCCGAATAGAAAGTCAAACTGGCAAAACCTGTTGTTACACTGCGCATGATTAAACGACGAATCTTGTCATCACCATAAACATCTTGATAAACATCAAATGCAACTGCGCGATGCTCAATTTCTTCAATGGCATGCCACACCCAGAGTTTAACCGCATCATCATCCAAGGTACTCAATACCTCAGGATGCCTTAAAATATAGCCGCCTAGCAGTGCCGTAAAATGCTCAAAAGCGCAGGTGATTGCGAGCTGAATTTTAGGATGCAGATTTTTCACATAATCATCTTTACGCGCCAACCACGCCTGAAAACGGTCGAGATTATAATCATCACGGCGCCATGCCGCATTAAATGCCGTGTGTGCTTGAGAATGCATCGCCTCTTGACCAATAAATGCAGCAATCTGCACTTGCAGATTTTCATCCTTCACTTGGTCACGTACATTGCGCACGCTATGCACAAAGAACTGCTCACCGATGGGAAAAGTAGAAGACAATGCCGTTAGCAAATGCGACATGACCGGTGAATTAGCAAAATAATGCCGGTGAATGGCTTTGGGGTTAAATTGCAAACGTCGAATCGTAATACCCTGAGCTTTTGGACGATGTTGATATAGTTTTTCTGTCGTCACTTGAGTCATGTCCATTTCCTAGCATTTAACCGAGCGATCTTCAGTATCTGAATTTAGAGGCGATTCACATATGGCAAAAATGCTTAGTGCGTTTGCAAATTCGTCCATTTTTACAGAACTTACAACCAGATCTTTTTCGATTTATCCCGATTCACCTCTTTCATATCATCTCAGGCAAACAGTGATCAATAAAAAACCCGCCGAAGCGGGTTTTTGTGTTGAACGATTTAGATTAAATATCTAAATAATCCAAAATACCTTCAGCCGCTTGACGGCCTTCCCAAATCGCTGTGACAACAAGGTCTGAACCACGAACCATATCACCACCCGCAAAGATTTTCGGATTTGAGGTTTGGAATTTATAGGTTTGCTGTTCAGCTGCAACCACACGACCTGAACCATCAAGATTAATATTCACATTTGTAAACCAATCCGCAGGGCTGGTACGGAAACCAAATGCCAATAACACGGCATCTGCAGGTAAAATTTCTTCTGAATCCGGAATTGGTTCTGGACTGCGACGACCACGGCTATCAGGCTCGCCAAGCTGAGTTGTAACCACTTTCACGCCCGTAACTTTGCCATTTTCACCGACAATTTCAATCGGTTGACGGTTAAACAAGAAGTTCACACCTTCTTCTTTGGCATTTTGCACTTCACGACGTGAACCTGGCATGTTTTCTTCGTCACGACGGTATGCACAGCTTACAACTTCTGCACCCTGACGAATAGAGGTACGGTTACAGTCCATTGCTGTGTCACCACCGCCAAGAACAATCACTTTTTTACCTTCAACACTGATGTACTCACTTGGGTCTTTTTCCCAACCTTGAGTACGGTTGACATTGGCAATCAAGAAATCCAATGCATCATAGACACCATTAAGGTCTTCACCTGCAAAGCCGCCTTTCATATAGGTATAAGTACCCATACCCATAAACACCGCATCGTATTCTGCAAGCAGTTGATCGATGGTGACATCTGTCCCAATTTCAGTATTTAAACGGAATTCCACGCCCATGCCTGTGAAAATTTCACGGCGACGCTTCATCACATCTTTTTCCATTTTAAATTCTGGAATACCAAAGGTCAGTAGACCACCAATTTCAGGGCGTTTGTCGAATACAACAGGTTTAACCCCGCTACGCACCAAAATATCAGCACAGCCTAGACCCGCAGGGCCTGCACCAATGATCGCGACTTTTTTATCTGTCCACTTTACTGAAGACATATCTGGACGCCAGCCCAGTGCAAACGCAGTGTCATTGATATATTTTTCAGCGTTACCAATGGTCACTGCACCAAAACCATCGTTTAAGGTACAAGCCCCTTCACATAAACGGTCTTGCGGACAAACACGACCACATACTTCTGGTAGCGTGTTGGTTTGGTGACACAGCTCTGCTGCTTGGAAAATACGACCCTCAGCAATCAACTTTAACCAGTTTGGAATGTAGTTATGTACTGGACATTTCCATTCACAATATGGGTTACCACACCCTAAACAACGGTGGGTCTGATTTGCTGCCACTTCCGCTGTAAAAGGTTTATAAATTTCCACAAACTCTGCTTTGCGGACCTGAATCTCTTTTTTCTCTGGATCTTGGCGTGCTACATCCAGAAATTGAAAGTCATTGTTTAGGCGCTCTGCCATGTCTCTCTCCGTGGGTAGGTGCAGCCCGTTTATCTATCGTCTGCACCTGCCTATGTATCAGCAGTAGTGGAATTATTGTGGATCAGCTTGAGTGGTTTTCAACAAAGTCTGTAAGTTGGCAGCTTTCGGTTTCACCAACCAGAATTTACGACTGTAGAAATCAAACTCGTTACGGATCTTGTACGCCCAAGCACTACCAGTCTCAGCAATGTGTTCATCTAAGATACGGCTTAAGAACTCTTTATGTTCTTCCATCGATTCAGTCGAAATACGATTCAGCTCAATCAGCTCGTGGTTGTAATGATCAACGAAGTCATTATCAAGGTCAAGAACGTAAGCAAAACCGCCTGTCATACCTGCACCGAAGTTGTGCCCCACTTTACCAAGCACAGTCACAATACCACCCGTCATATATTCACAGCAGTGATCGCCTGCACCCTCAATTACAGCGAAAGCACCCGAGTTACGTACTGCAAAACGCTCACCTGCTGTACCTGCCGCGAACAATTTACCGCCCGTTGCACCGTATAAACAAGTGTTACCAATGATTGCCGTTTCTTGCGTTTGGAAAGGCGAACCTTTTGGCGGGAAGATCGACACACGACCACCTGCCATGCCTTTACCCACGTAGTCGTTCGCATCACCTTCTAATCGAATGTGCAAACCACCCGCATTCCAAACACCGAGGGATTGACCCGCAGTCCCCATCAAGTTCATCTTCACTGGATGCGCTTCCATGCTGAGGTTGCCATAACGACGCGCAATCTCACCAGAAATACGAGCACCAATTGAACGGTCACAGTTACCAATGGTGAAGTGATATTCACCAGTGGTCCCAGCTTCAATTGCTGGTAGCATTTCAGCAACCATTTTCTCAGCAAGCAAGCCTTTATCAAACGGTGCATTACCTTCAACTTCACAGTACTGCGCCTTACCTTGCGCAGAAGGATGTGACTCCAGTAATGCGCTCAAATCAAGGTGTGCATGTTTTTCAGTTTCACCTGGAAGCATTTCAAGCAAATCTGTACGACCAATCAAGTCTTTGAGGCTTGAAACACCCAACGCTGCCAACCACTCACGTGTTTCTTCAGCAATGAAGGTGAAGAAGTTGATGAGCATTTGTGGCTCGCCAATATAATGTTCTTGGCGTAAATGATCTTGTTGAGTTGCAACACCCGTTGCACAGTTATTCAGGTGACAAATACGCAGGTATTTACAACCTAAAGCAATCATTGGTGTAGAACCAAAGCCAAAGCTTTCTGCACCTAAAATAGCTGCCTTCACCACATCTAGACCGGTTTTCAAACCACCGTCGGTTTGAACACGAACTTTACCGCGCAGGTCATTGACACGAAGTGCTTGATGCGCTTCAGAAAGACCCAACTCCCAAGGCGAACCTGCATGGTGAATTGAAGACAATGGCGATGCTGCTGTACCACCGTCATAACCTGAAATGGTAATGAAGTCAGCATAGGCTTTTGCCACACCTGCAGCAATGGTGCCTACACCCGGCTCAGACACCAGTTTCACTGAAACCATCGCTTGAGGATTGACTTGTTTTAAGTCAAAGATCAATTGTGATAAATCTTCAATTGAATAAATATCATGGTGCGGTGGAGGAGAAATTAAGGTCACACCCGGTACTGAATAACGTAAACGTGCAATTAAGCCATTCACTTTACCACCTGGTAATTGACCACCTTCACCCGGTTTAGCCCCTTGCGCTACTTTAATCTGCAAGACTTCAGCAGAGGTTAAATACGCAGGTGTTACACCAAAACGACCTGATGCAATCTGTTTGATTTTCGAGTTACGAATGGTGCCATAACGCGCTGGATCTTCACCGCCCTCACCAGAGTTTGAACGGCCACCAATGGTGTTCATCGCAATCGCAATCGCCTCATGCGCTTCAGGAGACAATGCACCTAAAGACATGCCAGCAGAGTCAAAGCGCGGTAAAATCGCTTCTACAGACTCCACTTGATCTAGAGCAATCGAGTTATTTGTTTTTAACTTTAATAGGTCACGAATTGTTGCCACTGGACGGTTATTCACCAGCTCAGCATATTCTTTAAAGTCTGCATATTGACCAGAACGCACTGATTTATGCAAAGCATTGATCACGTCTGGGTTGAATGCATGGTACTCCTTGTCGAAGACAAATTTCAGCAAACCACCTTGATCAATTGGTTTACGTGTTTTCCATGCGGTATCAGCCAATTTCTTTTGGTCATTTTCAAGGTCAACAAAGGTTGCACCTTTGATACGGCTCGGTACACCCGTGAAGCATTTTGAAACCACTTCTTCAGACAGACCCACCGCTTCAAACAACTGACCACCACGGTAAGAGGCAACCGTAGAAATCCCCATTTTTGAAAGGACTTTTAACAAGCCTTTTTCAATGCCTTTACGGAAATTCACTTGCGCTTGGATTGGGTCACCCAATAGCTCACCTTTGGCAACCAAGTCATTGATCACGTCATAAGCAAGATAAGGATAAATTGCTGTCGCACCAAAGCCTAGAATAACTGCAAATTGATGCGGATCACGTGCCAATGCTGTTTCAACAATAATGTTGGCATCAGTACGTAAACCAACATTAATTAAATAGTGATGTACAGCACCAGTTGCCATCAATGCATTGGCAGGCAAAAAACCTTGGCGGATTTTCTTGTCAGACAACACCAATAAGGTTTTGCCGTCGCGAATCGCTTGCGCTGCTTCTTCACAGATACGCGCAATTGCAGCTTCTAAACCTTCATCTTCCGCATAATTTAAATCGATATCTGCAATTTCATAACCCTTGCGACCCAGCGTACGGATTTGATGCATTTTCGAATTTGACAACACTGGGCTTGAAATAATCAAACGATCTGCATGCTCAGGGCTTTGTTCAAAAACGTTTTGCTCACGGCCTAAACACGTTTCCAATGACATTACAATCGATTCACGTAATGGGTCGATTGGTGGGTTAGTGACCTGAGCAAACTGTTGACGGAAGTAATCCGACACATGACGTACTTGGCGAGACAAAACCGCCATTGGCGTATCATCACCCATTGAACCCACTGCTTCCTGACCACTTTCAGCGATTGGACGAAGCAATTGGTCACGCTCTTCAAAGGTCACCATAAACATTTTTTGTGATGCTTTAAGGTCGTCGCCTTTTAAGCCTTGATCACATAAATATTCTTCAAGCTCTGGACTACCTTGTACACGAACCGAGTTTTCACGTAACCATTCACGGTAAGGACGCATTTTTTTCAAATGCGTGCTGACATCTTTAGTGTCGAGCATTTTACCTGTGAAGGTATCGATCACTAGAATTTGACCTGGACCAACACGACCTTTAGAAATCACGTCTTCAGGCTCGTAGCCCCATACACCAATTTCAGACGCCAATGTGATGTAACCATTTTTGGTAATTACCCAACGCGCTGGACGTAAACCATTACGGTCCAACATACAAATTGCATGACGACCATCTTGAATCACGAGACCAGCAGGACCATCCCACGCTTCCATATGCTTCGAGTTAAACTCATAGAATGCGCGCAAATCTGCATCTAAAGTCTCCACGTTCTGCCATGCTGGCGGAACCAACATACGCAATGCACGGAACAAGTCCATACCGCCGCCCACAAGAATTTCAAGCATGTTATCTAAGCTTGAAGAATCCGAGCCAGTACGGTTCACGATTGGGTTGAGCTCAGTTAAACCAGGCAATAATGGGTTTTCAAACTTTGGCGTACGCGCCATCGCCCAGTTACGGTTCGCAGTAATGGTATTAATTTCGCCATTGTGCGCAAGATAGCGGAATGGCTGAGCCAAAGGCCAACGCGGCAAAGTATTGGTCGAGAAACGTTGGTGGAACACCACAATATGTGACTCAAGACGTGGATCTGCCAAGTCTGTGTAAAAATCAGCAATCGATTCAGGCATCATCAAGCCTTTATAGCTAATCACTGTTGAACATAATGTGGTTACATAAAATGATGAGTCATTGCTAAGCTGCTGTTCTGCACGACGACGTGCCAAGAAGAGTTTACGGTTAAACTCAACTTCAGACACTCCCATTGGGCAGTTCACAATAATTTGCTCAAATGCAGGAAGTGACTGCATCGCAATCGAACCTAAAGCATCGTTATTGGTCGGAATCACACGCCACGCCAATACTCGACAGCCTTCAGATTCAATTTCTTTAGTTAGAATTTGTTTTGCATGTGCTGCAATTGCTGGATCGAGGCTTAAGAACACCGTGCCGACAGCAAAAACTTCACTGAGTGTAATATCACTGAGTTTTTTCGCTTCTTCACGGAAAAACTGTTTTGGCATTGCTAAGAGTAAACCGCAACCATCCCCTGTCTTACCATCTGCAGCAATACCACCGCGGTGGGTCATACAGCTCAGACTGTGCATAGCAGTCTTGACAAGATCATGGCTTGCATCACCCTGCATATGGGCGATTAAACCAAAACCACAGTTATCTTTAAACTCATCCGGTTGGTATAAACCTTGAGCGGGAGCTACAGTATTAGGCGATGGCATGTGCATAGCGTACCCTTCTTTCTACAGGCCCTGTCGGGCGTCTAACAATCTAATTACTTCTTGCCGATTCGTTCAATTGACTCATATTCAGATTCTGATTGAAGTACAGCATTTTTTCTTCACACCCAAGATAGACTGATTTTCGTCTTTATGCATGTCTTAATTGAAAAAATGTATGCAGCAGTCACGCACTTTTTTAAGGCACTTGGCCGCTACTATTTCGCTCATAAATCGAATCTTTTTTGCGCCAAAACAGTGACATCAACTCAATTCATGCACCATTAAAGCAAGTTTTATGCCAATTATTTATTTTGTGTGTTAAGCGCTTTAGTTTTATTAGGTTTGTGTTTTTTACGTAAAAAATTAGTTCGAAGACAATCAATTTATTGCACTATATTTGTGCGTATATGAAATTTACATTTTTTGATGCGCCATAATGAACCAATTTTAATTAAATGGGTCGGTCACTTCAGGTTCATTTGTTTTATTTTGTGGCGCATTCTCTACGGTCGTTTGTGACTTTTGCACATCAACCACATTTCCATCTGCATCACGACGAGTAACCGTTGTCGATGTGGTCGATTGTTTATTTTGTGCGACTGCCGCACGTGCCGCTTGTTGACGCGCAGCAAGAGTGGCTTCATCAATCACGGGGACAGCGGCTGGTTTCAACTGCACAGCATAAAGCTTATTGCTAAGTCCAAGTTCGTCAGAACCAAGATCATTGACATAGTCTGCATAGCTTTCAATTTTTTCAACTTTGGGTTGCACCGACTTCGGCAACGTCAGTTTTAAATCCGCCAATGCCTTTTGCGCCTCATTGGCATTTTTATATACACCATAGATCAGCACATATTGCTCAATTTGGTTTTCACCTGTCAGTCTTAAGTAACTAAACGCTTGACGATCAGATTGCCTCTGCAAAAAACGCTTAATAATCGCTTCTTCTGAAACCCTAAACAGTTCAATTGTACTGTTCTTTTTATTTTCCTGAATAAATTTAGTCCCGCGGAATTCAGCTTCATGTTGTGCAATGGCCACCACACGTGTCGTCATATCCAAAGGTTTTACTTCATCAATAAATGAGCCTAAATGGGCGGTTGTTGCGACTTTTTCTGGCTGAATTTGCAACTCAACTTCGGATTCAGCTTTTTTTTCAACTTCAACCACAGCCTCTTGATCCGTAATCGCCCAAAAGACTAAAGCGCCAAACAAGCATACCCCTCCGAATGCAAGCCAAATATAATTTTGCTTTGTCTGCCACTGGGTTCGAAGGGTTGTTGCCATAATAAAGTTATGCCTGCTCTTGGTTAGCTAAAATCGCCTGTTTCATCAATTCTACATCAAATGTTTTGGTAATGATGGCCTGTCCTACCGCTTGCATCAAAACCAAACGCAATTGCCCGTTCAAGACTTTTTTATCATGAGCCATATATGCCAAAAAGTCATCGAGAGGAATCTGCGGACATACTATCGGTAAATTCGCGCGTTGAATGATATTTTTTGTACGTACCAAATCTTCTGCACTAATCCATCCCATACGCTGCGATAGATCTGCTGCCATCACCATACCTGTTGCCACAGCTTCACCATGGAGCCATTCACCATAGCCTAAATAAGATTCAATCGCATGTCCAAAAGTATGCCCAAGATTCAATAGGGCACGCTCGCCTTGTTCTTTTTCATCATTGGCAACAATACGCGCTTTATGGGCACAAGAACGATACACAGCTTCAGCCAGTGCAGCTTCATCACCCTGGACCAAATCATCTATATATTGTTCCAACCAAGTGAGAAAGTCAGCATCTCCCAAGAGTGCGTACTTAATCACTTCTGCCAAACCTGCTGATAACTCACGTGGTGGCAGCGTTTTAAGTTGAGACATATCCGCCAAGACCACTTGCGGTTGTTGAAATGCCCCGATCATGTTTTTACCCAGCGGATGATTAATCCCTGTTTTACCACCGACACTCGAATCAACCTGTGAAAGAAGTGTCGTTGGCACCTGAATAAAATAGACTCCGCGCTGGAAGCATGCCGAAGCAAAGCCCGCCATATCACCAATCACACCGCCACCTAGAGCTAAAACTGTACAATCACGGTTGAAGCCTGACGCTAACAATGCATCAAAAATCAGGTTGAGGTGCTCAATATTCTTATATTTTTCACCATCGGGCAAAATACACGTTGCAACTGTTTTTCCCAAAGCTTCAATTGCTGCCACGTAACGCGCTAAATACAAAGGCGCAACCGTTTCATTACTCACAATCATCACTTGGCGCCCTTGAATATACGGCTCAAGTAAAGCTTTCGGATCTAAATCACTGCCAATAAAGATCGGGTAACGGCGTTCGCCAAGTTCAACATATAAGGTTTGCATGGATCAAATCACTTCAAAACTGAATCAAAACTACTTTACAAGAATCAAGTTTAAGATACGCTGCGCAAGATCTCGTGCAGCCCCTTGATTGGTCTCGATAATATAATGGGCAACTTCACGATATAAAGGATCTCGAACGCAGAGTAAGTCAGTTAACTTTTGTTCAGGATTCTCCACTTGAAGCAGTGGGCGATTTTTATCACGATAGGTTCGCTGTAGTTGAATCTCTACAGGAGTATAAAGATAAACAACGATACCTCGCTGTTTTAGGAATGCGCGATTTGGAGCCTGAGTCACCGCCCCACCACCTGTGGCCAAGACCAAGTTGGGTCGAGAGGTTAACTCATCGATTACAACCGTTTCACGACTACGAAACCCAAGTTCACCCTCTTTTTCAAAGATCCATGGAATCGTTGCCCCTGTTTTACGCTCAATTTCATGATCGCTATCAAGAAACTCACGACCTAACAGTTCAGCTAAATGTCGTCCTACCGTTGTTTTTCCAGCCCCCATAGGCCCTACCAAATAAATATTTGGTAGGGTTTCAAACTCTTTGCTTGGCAAGGAGTCACCTTTTAGATTTGTTCAAATTGAAAATATATTAATGATTTCTTGAAACACTGTCATTAACAATTCGTGGTGTCACAAAAATCAGCAACTCAGTTTGCATGGTAGTTTTGGTATTATTCTTAAATAAATTACCAACTACGGGTAAATCACCTAAGAATGGTACTTTTTGATAGTCATTACGTTTCACATCATCAAAAATACCACCCAATACAACAGTCTCACCATCATCAACTAAGACATTAGTTTGTAATTCACTGGTGTCAATTGCAATACCATCATTGGTGATATCACCAATCGAATCTTTCTCAACCATGAGCGCCATTTGAACTTTACCATCTGGGGTAATGCTTGGAGTCACTTCTAACTTTAAGTTAGCCGCACGGAACTCGGTTTTTAAGCCTTCTGTCGCACTCCAAGTTTGATAAGGAATCTCTGTACCACGCAAGATATAGGCTTTCTGTTTATCACCAGTAAGTACTTTAGGCGCCGACAAGACTTCACCATGACCATCTGCTTGCAGGGCCGTTAACTCAAGGTTTAGCATATAGTCTGAAATTTTCAATAAACCAAAGTTAAATGTTCCCGCTGTAGAAGTCGCTAAATCCACACCCAAATCAAAACTGGGCTGAAAATCTCCGCCCCATACTGGGCTACTGCCCAGCTTCTTCGCGCTCCACTTAATCCCCAATTCGCGAGAAAAATCTGTTGACGCCGTTACAATACGAGCTTCAACCATCACTTGTTTCACCGCCACATCAAGCAAGTCAATCATGCGACGAATCTTGTCAATATTTTGCTGTGTATCATTAATAATTAGCGTATTGGTACGCGAATCTGAAACAGCACTACCACGAGCACTCAATAAACTTTCCAAGGCCAATGACTCTGAACCTGCTGTACGGTTAGACTCACTCCCTTTACTATCTCGAGAGTCCTCCAACAACTTCAGTACATCTGCCGATTTTGCATAACTCAATTGAATGTAATCGGTTTGTATTGGTGAAAGCTTAATACTTTGCGCGATAGCTTTGGCTTCATCTTCCTCAGATTTGATCAGCTCAGCAACAGGTGCAATCCAAATCACATTGCCATTACGACGCTTATCCAAATTCTTGGTTTTCATAATAATATCAAGCGCCTGATCCCACGGAACATCTTTAAGGCGCAAGGTAATATTGCCTTGTACTGTGTCAGAAGCCACCATGTTAATGCCTGTAAAATCAGCCAAGAGCTGTAATACACGTCGCACTTCAATATCTTGAAAATCTAAAGAAATCTTTTTTCCTGTATAAGCACTTGGTGCTTTAGGCTTCATTGGGTTTTTATCTTCAGGACGCTTTAAACTAATCGTGAGCTTATCTTCTGCCTGATAAGCCATATATTCAAAACTGCCATTCGATTGAATTGTGATCAGGCCGTTACTGCCATCGTTTTGTGCATCGATGGTCGATACAGGCGTGGCGAAATCATTCACATTTAGACGGCGTGATAAGTGGGCAGGAATTTTATTCCCCAAAACGCGCACCACAATTTTACTGCCTTGCTGTTTCACATCGACAGGGGTATTGCTACCTTTTAAATCAATCACAACTTGGCCTTCACCATCTGAACCGCGTTGGAATCCAATATTTGAAATGCCTTGCTCTGAACGCGCCGCAGCAACAGGTGTTGCTAGCGTTGGGTTCGCTGAGTTAATTTTCAGAATAAAGGTATTACCTTCAACACGTGTAGTAAATGCACCGGCATCAGCCAAATTTACAGTTAAACGTGAACGCTGCGCATCTGAAGTTACATCTACTGTACTGGCTTCAGCCGTTGCCACCGCAATACTGCCTTGTTTTAAGCTCTGCTGTGCTTTATCAAAATCCAAAACCAAACGTGATGGCTGTTCCAACTGATAGGCTTGCGGCTGTGGTGGCAAACCGTTGAACATGACACGAATTTCTGTTCCCTGTCCCGGAATTTGCATCGGCACAATATTCGTAATACTGACTTGCGCACTTGCAGCCTGCATCACCGCCATTGCAATTGCACCCATTGAAAACTGACGGAACATATGGTTCATCGTATTGCCATCCCCAAATATAAAATCTTTAGCACTATTTTTCATTTTTATTCCTTTTCCTTTTTTAAGGCGCCGGCCCAATTAATACTAGGCTTCTCGGGCGCTCGACATAGCCCTCACGCCCATCCGGAATAATTTCAATCAAATCAATTTGTGTAGCGGTGATATTAATCACACGACCATGATTCATCCCCAAATAACTACCACGCTGCACGCGTTCAATTTCACCATCTGGTGTTTGAATCAACGCCAAAATTTGTCCATTTTGTCCGCGCATGCTGCCTTTCATGTTAAGCGATTCAATCGCATAACTTTCCAAGGGTTGTAATTGGCGCGATAGGTTTGGATAGACACGCTTTCCAGCCATAATCTTCAGTTCAGCCGCTAACGAGCTTGGCATAAACGGGCTCTTTAATTGGTGCGCAGCATAATTAAAGGTCGGTACAGGTGGGAAATCTGGCGCTGGCTCAATCGGTAGCGGTGGCTGATTGCGAATTTCAGCCATTTGCATATTGACCGCATCAATACGTGAATCACAACCGACAAGGAATAGTCCTACGCAGAGACTAAGTAAGAGGTTTTGATGTTTCATTACTTGGCACCTCCCGCATCGGCTTTCTTATCATTTTTTGTATCTTTTACATCAACATCCGTTGTAGCCGTCGCCCCGACATAACGGTAAGTTTTAGCCTTTACACTGTATGAAATTTGCGGAATATCCGTCTTTTTCTCATTGTTACTTGATGCTGAGATATCGAAGTCATGCAAGGTCACAATACGTGGCAAAGCTGCAATTCCACTGACAAATGAACCAAAAGAATGATAATCACCCGTCGCTTCAATGGAAATCGGCTGTTCGATAAAGAACTCTTGGCGAATTTCTGGCTCTAAACGAATATTTTTAAACTTTAATCCAGAATTTACGCCGCTCACGTTGATATCTTCAACCAAGCCAGGAATTTCAGTTTCTTTCGGCAACTGCTCTAACTGCTGATTGAAATTGGCTTCCATTTCTTGCAATTGCGCTTGATATTGCTGCAAGTTACGTAATTTTGAATCTTTTTCACGAAACTCATTCAGTAAATTTTGCTCTTGTGCATGTGCATTTGAAATCGCATCAAGCTTAGGCTTAATCACGACAAAATAGCCCAATGCCCCAATCACTAAAATGATAAAGATCCAACAAGTCAATTTGACTGAAAAAGGCCAACTGCCGTAATTGTTTGGATCTAAGGTATTAAACTGTTGAAAAAACTTATCAACCGTCATTTTCTTCTTGGTTACAGCATGGTTTTCTGATGTTAATTCTTCAAATTCATCGCGACTCATTGTGCTGCCCCCGCTGTTGAATTATTAACTGTACTTGCGGCTTCAGGTGTCGTCGCATCAGGTGCTACTGGCTGTGCAATCTCATCTAAATCTGCCGTGACCACAAAGGTGCCATAGGTTTCTTCAACACGAGGCACAATGGAACTTGGTGCTTTATCTTTTTTCTCTTCAGCAACCAAGAATGAATTCATAAAGGCATTGCGATACCACGCCGATGCTTCTAAATTACGTAAGAATTCCGCAACTGTATTCGGGCTTTCCGCTTTCCCTTCAATGGTAAATTTATCGCCTGTACGCACAAACTTAGTAATATACATATTAGTTGGTGTGACACGCACCATTTCATCGACCAAACGAACAGCCACAGGACGTTGACCTTGCAAACCTTGGATCAACTTCATCCGTTCTACAATCGCATTGCGCTGCTCTTGCAGACCTTCCAATGACTTTAATTGAACATCTAAGTTTTGATTGGTACTCATCACCAACTGATTGGCCTGTTCTTGATCTTCCAGTTTTTGACTGTAAAAGAACCAAGCCAAAGCAACAGCTAAAACCCCAACTAATGCAGCCCCAATACAATAGGCAATAAATTCTTTTTTTCGTTTCTCTCTTAACGCATCACGCCAAGGGAGTAGGTTTATTTTTGCCATTAATCAAAACTCCTCAATGCCAATCCACATGCCACCATGAGTGATGAAGCATCATTTTCAATTTTTTTAATGTCGATTTGTGGAGAAAAGCCCATTTGTAAAAATGGGTTGGCAATGGTGACCCGATAACCTAATTTTTGTTGTAATAACTTCGCCAGTCCTGGAATATTGGCATTCCCCCCTGCCAATAAAATATGGTCGATCTCATTGAATTGAGAGGACGAAAAAAAGAACTGCAAAGAACGTGCTGCTTGTTGCACCACAGCTTCAAGAAAAGGTTCAAGTACTTCAATATCATAGTCGTCAGGCAAGGTACGGCTTTTTTTGGCACGTCCAGCTTCTTCAAAAGACAAACCATAACGGTTTTGAATTTCTTGAGTCAGTTGTTTACCACCGAACACCTGTTCACGGGTATAAATGACTTTATTATTCTGCATGACAGATAAGGTCGTCATGGTATGACCGATGTCCAGAATCCCAACGGTGTTTACACCCATTGGAAGCGTATCTGAAAAGACTTTGAATGCATTTTCAATGGCAAAACTTTCAACATCGGCAATCTTAGGCGTTAAACCACCCAACTCCAATGCTTCGGCACGCGCTTCTACATTTTCAATGCGGGTTGCAACGAGGAGTACATTGACACGATTAGGATTGGCTAAACGGTCTGGAAGGACTTCAAAGTCCAAACTCGCTTCATCTAATGGGAATGGAATATATTGCTCAGCATCATCACGAATCTGAATTTCACGTTCGTCATCGTTCATATCGGCATCCATTTCAATGATTTTAGTAATCACCATGGACGTCGGAACTGCCAGTGCTACGTCTGTCGATTGAACATTGGCCAAATTTACCGCACGCTCAAGGGCATCACCAACTGCTTCTGGATTCAATATATTTTTTTCGACCACACTTCCTTCTGGTAATGGGACTAGTGCATAGCTCTCCACCCAATACCGATTGTTTTTAACAGAAAGTTCCAATACCTTAACAGAAGTCGAACTAATATCTACTCCTATTAACCCCTTACTTGGCTTACGATATAACCTGAGCACAGTATCATTCCTATTATTTTTTTATCCCCAAAAAAAGTAACCCACTAATTAGTCCGCGTCTATAATTTTATACGGATACAATAACTCATCTAACATTCCGTATGTGTACAGGATATACTGACCGCTAATTAGTTTGCCATTAGCTCTTATTAAAACTTACTTGTTATGAAAAAGCTATCTTGTTCGGGCCGTGTTCATCCATTTTTTTTGATCATTATTATAATGTTGGTCTCAATTCCAATGGGTTTTTATGGCATGTATCTCTATATTGCCCCATCTTTGCCGCAAATGACAACTCTAAAAAAGGCGCCATTACTAAAACCTCTACAAGTTTATAGTGCGGATAACCAACTCATTTCGGAATACGGTGGCAAGCTATCTGTACCCGTAGATTACGATCAGATCCCACGAAGTTTTATTCATGCCTTTTTAGCAGCGGAAGATTCTTCTTTTTTTGAGCATAGTGGTATCAGTTTTAAAGGTTTAGGACGTGCAGTCAGTGAAAGTATTACTGGCTCCAACGTCCAAACGGGTGGCTCGACCATCACCATGCAAGTGGCAAAAAACTATTATCTCAGTCCCGAGCGTACCTTAAAACGTAAGTTGACTGAGGTTTTTCTAGCACGAAAAATTGAACAGAATTTGACGAAAGAGGAAATTTTAACCCTCTATGTCAACAAGATTTTCTTGGGTAAAAATGCCTACGGTATCGCAGCGGCAGCTAAAATTTACTACAACAAAAGCTTAGACGAACTCAGCATTGCACAAATGGCGATGATTGCAGGTCTGCCTAAAGCACCGTCTAAATACAATCCAGTGGTCAACCCAGAACGTGCTTTAGAACGTCGTAACTGGATTTTGGGTCGTATGCTCCAGCTAGGCTACATTAACCAAAGCCAATATGAAAAAGGCATTGCTGAACCAATTAACCTTGATATGCCTGACCGCGGGGTAAGCAACCGATTTCCCTATATCGGTGAAATGGTCCGCAGCGAACTGATTGAAAAGTTCGGCGAGCATGCGATTGACTCTGGTTATAAAGTCTACACCACCATCAACAGCGAACGCCAAGCCTATGCCGAACAAGCGGTACAAGATGGTTTAGAAGCCTATGACCGTCGTCATGGTTGGCGTGGTGCGGAAGCTCATGACAAACCCTTAAGTAGCTTTAGTGCATTTGCCAACACCTTCCCTGCCGAAGTCACCCGTGTCAATCAAAATAGTTTTGATGCCTTAATGCAAGATGGCTCAAAAGTAACCGTGCCATGGTCTGGCATGTCTTGGATACGTCCTTATCGCAATGCGAATGCGGTAGGCGGTGCACCATCAAGAGCATCTCAAATTGTTAAAGTGAAAGACATTGTACGGCTGCGCCCCAATGACAACAAAACCTCATGGGCTTTGGTGCAACTGCCTAAAGTTCAGGGTCAACTGATTGCACTTAACCCAAACAATGGCGCTGTAGAAGCACTGGTTGGTGGTTATAATTTTTATCAGTCTAAATTCAACCGAACCACACAAGGCTGGCGCCAACCAGGTTCGATTATCAAACCCTTTGTTTATGCACTTGCTTTAGAACGCGGTATGACACCGTATAGCATGGTCAATGATAGCCCGATCACCATTGGGAAATGGTCACCGCGTAATGCTGATGGTCGCTATTTAGGCATGATTCCATTGCGTCGTGCACTCTATTTATCGCGTAATACCGTGTCAGTTCGACTCTTACAAACTGTGGGCATTGAACGGACACGCCAATTGTTCATGGACTTCGGCTTAACCGATGAACAGATTCCGCGTAACTACACCATTGCACTCGGAACACCTCAGGTTTTACCGATTCAAATGGCCACAGGTTACTCAGCCTTTGCCAATGGCGGTTATCGCATTCAACCACATTTCATCAATCGTATTGAAGATGCCTATGGCAAAGTCATTTATCAGAACAACCCTGAATATGCATGTATCAGTTGTATCTCTCAATTAGAATCAAATCCTCAGTCTGCTGACACCATCACGCCTGATGATGAAGTAATTGAAGTCACCAACCAAGAGCTGAACCCTGCTGAAAAATCGGCAAATCCTGTTGAGATCAACAGTGACTATCGTCAAGCGCAACGTATTTTAAAATCCAGCTCTGCTTATGATATGGCGAATATTTTAAAAGACGTGATTCAACATGGTACAGGCCGTGCTGCATTGCGTATTGGACGAGATGACTTGGGTGGAAAAACAGGAACCACCAATGATGCAAAAGATGCTTGGTTTGCCGGCTTTAATGGCAAATTGGTGACCGTAGCGTGGGTCGGTTTCGACCAACCAACAACTTTGGGACGCCGCGAATACGGCGGTGTGGCTGCGCTCCCGATTTGGACAGACTTCATGGCCAAAGCCTTACAAGGCACGCCTTCGGCTTGGGTTCAACTCGACGCTAAAGCCAAAGCACCGATTCAACGCCATCAGAAAGAAACACCTCAGAGCAACTTAGGACCAACCCCACCTTTGGCGCAGCCGTTGTATCGCCCTGCACCAGTGGTGGTTCCACGTGCTCCTGAGCGTGACTTTGATGATTTGCCAGGTGAAGAGGAAACACTAGTTCCAAAGAATAGTACTCCACCCACCATGCAAGCACCCAAAGAACAACCGAAACCTAAATCAGATGCGCTCGATCATTTAATTGATCAAGTCCAATAATAAAAGCCCGCAGATGCGGGCTTTTTTATACTCATGCTTTTTTCTGAAACAGTAAAATTTGATACTGTGCGTGTAGTTCAAAAGCTGCTTGCGACTCTAAAGCTTCACGGCGCTCTTGTTTTGCTTTATAGGCATAAGGGGTCATGGCAATTAGGTTTTTTAAGTCCTGCTGATTAAGCTTAAATTCAGCATCGACAACATCATCACTCACCAAATCAAACGCATCACTCAACTGCTCTACAAATTTGCTCGGTTCATGCGGCTTCACCTCTTCGAACAAAGCCTCACGCATTGCATATAAATGCTGAGGCGCAGGCGTCACCACCAACAAATATCCTTGCGGCTTGAGCACCCTTAAAATCTCTTGTTTTGGAATCGGGCTAAACAAACTACTACACAGATCAATCGATTGATCCAACACGGGTAAAGTTGCTCCCGTACCCACCACCCACGTGATATTTTTATTGATTTTCGCAGCCACTTGAACCGCATTTTTTGCAATATCTACACCGACACATTGCAGCACTTCAGCCTGCATCGCATCGGTGTAATAGCCTTCACCACAGCCGATATCAAGTAAATTTTCAATGCGTAACTCACGTACCTTATTTACCACTGCTTGCTGTAAAGGCGCGTAATGACCTGCACTTAAGAAGGCACGGCGGGCTTGTACCGACTCAGGCGTATCCCCCGGATTTTTGCTGTGCTTGTGTTGAACAACATGCAGATTGACGTAGCCTTGTTTCGCCACATCATAACTATGTGAATTCGCACAGCGCCATGTTCTTTCGTTTAAAGTTAGAGTCTCACGACACACAGGACACATGAGCAGATTCATTATTTTCTCCAAGACATTACCTCAGGCATAAAAAAAGCCGGCAAATACCGACTCTTTTCATACTTTTGCTTAGCGCAATTTTAAAGTCATTAGCCCTAAAACTACCAGCATAATTGTGATAATCCAAAAACGAATCACCACTTGGGTTTCACGCCAGCCTTTTTTCTCATAATGGTGGTGTAAAGGTGCCATCAGAAATACCCGTTTATTGCGCATTCTGAGAGAACCAATTTGCAAGAAGACTGAAATCGCTTCGACCAAAAACACACCAGCCATAATGGCAAAGACAATTTCCTGACGAACCATGACCGCAATTGTACCGAGCATTGCACCCAATGATAATGCACCCACATCGCCCATAAAAACCTGTGCAGGGTGTGCATTAAACCAAAGGAAGGCTAGACCCGCGCCAATCATGGCTGCACAAACCACCACCAACTCAGAAGCAAAGCGCACATAAGGAATATGTAAATAATTGGCAAAACGGACATCACCAGCCAAATATGCAAATACACCTAAACCCGCTGCAACCAGCACTACAGGCATAATCGCTAAACCGTCCAAACCATCGGTCAGGTTCACGGCATTTGATGCACCATTAATGACCAAATAGGTGAAAATGATAAAACCAATACCCAGCGGAATCACCGACAAAGGAATACTTAAATCTTTAAAAAATGGAATCAGCAGATCCAGCATATTTGCGGTATGCACAGGATTGCTCTGTTGTTGCGCAATTACATATAGCGCAATACCTGCGCCCAATGATGCAAGCGAGGTCCAAAAGAACTTTTTACGGGCAGGTAAGCCTGCATTGTCTTTATAGCGAATCTTGATCCAGTCATCGGCCCAACCCACTGCACCAAAAATCACCATCACTGCCAAGACAATCCATACATAAGGGTTGGACAAATCTGCCCACAACAGTGTGGAGATACCAATTGAGAGTAAGATTAGCACCCCACCCATGGTTGGTGTGCCCATTTTTTTGGCATGATTTTCAGGAGCATATGAACTCACGGCTTGACCATATTTGAGTGCTTGCAACTTGCGAATCATCACAGGACCGAGCACTAGACCAATGGTCAATGCGGTTAAAACACTGAGCAAAGAACGCAATGTTAAATAACGAACCACCTGAAACGAACTATGGTAGCCCGCCAGTTGTTCAAATAACCATAACAACATTTAGAGTTTCTCCATCAAATCAGCCATCAACGTTTCCATATGGGTATAACGAGAACCTTTAAACAGGAAACTCATAGACTGGGGTTGATGTGTTTCAATTAAACTGAGTAAGAACGGCAAAGCCTGCTCTTGAGTTAAAAAAGCCTGCATTTTTTTGCCATATTGGGTGCTGCGTGCGCCTTCTTGTGCCGCAGGTGCAAATTCACCGACAGCCACCACGAAGTTCAACCCTTTCACCGAGACCAAATCACGTCCCAGCATATAGTGCTGCTGTGCAGCAGAGCTACCTAGCTCACCAATATCACCCATCACCATCACTCGAACCCCCTCTTGCTGTGCAAGCACTTCAGCAGCGGCACGCATAGAAGTTGGGTTGGCATTATAGGTATCATCAATTAACAAATGTCGACCTTGTTGAATAAAGTTCAAACGCCCTTTTGCACCGACCGCTTGCTCAAGGCCAAGCACAATATCATCCAAGCTAATACCAACCGCTAAAGCAAAAGCTGCCGCAGCAGTTGCATTTTGAACATTATGCTCCCCAGCAAACGGCAAATTCACCTGACGCACGCCTTGCGGGGTATTCAATTTAAACGTTGCAGATTGTGCCTGTAACTCAATCTCAGTGGCAAAGATTTCACCACCCGCACCAAAGCTGAGCACCTGTTCAGTTTGCACTGCTTGACGAATGCTATCGGCAAAGTCATCGGCCGCAGGAACAATCGCTGTACCATTTGCAGTAATATGCGCATAAATCTCAGACTTGGCACGGCAGATGCCATCGCGTCCACCAAACTCACCCAAATGTGCTGTACCAATATTGATAATGCCTGCAACCAAGGGCTGGACCAAATTCGAAGTATAGTCAATTTCACCTTGATGGCTTGCACCCAACTCCATCACCGCATATTGATGCTCAGGACGTAATTCCAATAACATGACTGGCACACCCAAGTCGTTATTCAGATTGCCACGGGTCACTAACGTTGGTGCTATACGTGACAAAATACTGCCTAACATTTCTTTGGTGGTGGTTTTACCACTACTCCCCGTCAGCGCAATCACTTTTAACTGTGGATTTTGTGCACGACGATAAGCCCCCAGTTGTCGCAATGCCAAACGCGTATCGGGCACCACCAACTGACAAATTTCCGCATCAATAGGCTGACTCACAATGGCCACTTGGCAACCTTGTTCAGCAACTTGCTGAATAAAAGCATGTGCATCAAAACGTTCGCCTTTGAGTGCTAAGAAAGCATCTCCTACTTCTGCATCACGAGAATCCGTCAAAATACGCTTAATTTCAGTATTTGGCGCTTGATCATTTAGCCAATAACCTTGGGTCGCTTCGAGTAACTGTGCGGCGGTCCATGACACTAAAGGCACTGTGCTGGTTGTTGAGGTATGCATATGACTTCCTTAGTGTGCAGGATAAGCAGAATCAGTAGTGTGGTGCTGTGCATCAATCGCGGATTGCACTTCGACGACATCGTCAAACCAATGCCGAACACCCTCTATTTCTTGATAGTTTTCATGACCTTTGCCTGCAATCACGACAATATCACCCGCTTGGGCCTGTTGAACGGCAAATTTAATCGCTTCACGACGATCATGGATTTCATGAACCACACGAGTTGAGAAATCAACACCCGCTTTCATATCGGCAAAAATTTGCTCAGGATTTTCTGTACGTGGGTTATCTGAAGTCAATAACACCACATCTGCTCCGTTTAATGCTGCTTGGGTCATGAGTGGGCGTTTGCCACGGTCGCGGTCTCCACCACAACCAAATACTGCCCAGAGTTGCTGTTCTACATGGCGCTTCAACGTGCTTAAGACTTGCACCAGAGCATCAGGCGTATGCGCATAATCAACAACAAATAAACGCGCATCATCACGAATCACTTGCATACGACCTGGTGCACCTTTGAGCTGTGCTGTCGTAGTAACCACATCGGCTAAATCAAAACCCGCTTGTTCAACCATAATTAAACTTGCGACCAAATTTTCAATATTAAAATGACCCAATAATGGGTTCTGTACCTGATATTCGGCCTGTGCCGTAGACAAGCTAAAGTTCGCACCCGTCAGGCTATATTGAATATTCTTCACCAGATAGTCTGCAGGCTGCGTAGTTGAATAGGTTAAAATTTTCGGTTGGGCTGGATTATTTTGTGCCGCGTGAATCATGACTCCAGCATGCTCATCATCTAGATTAATCACTGCAACTTTCAATGATAGAAATTGAAACAAGCGAGATTTAGCTTCGGCATAGGCCTCAAGCGTGCCATGGTAGTCCAAATGGTCACGACTTAAGTTACTATATGCAGCAATTTCAATTTCACTGCCCGCTAAACGACCTTGTTCCAAACCATGCGAAGAAGCTTCAATCGAAGCAAATTCAGCACCTTGCTTGGCATAAGTATGTAGTGCATTTTGTAAATGTAGCGCATCCAAGGTGGTATGCGACGATGCTTCTAAATTGGGTAAAATGCCATTACCTGTCGTGCCCATCACAGCACAAGACTGACCTTGCAACATCAACAGTTCAGCAACCAAACGAGAAATGGTGGTTTTACCATTGGTTCCCGTCACCGCTAAAATGCGAGCAGGCTGTACTTGGCTAGTGGCCAACAAAAATTGCTTTTGCCAGTTTCCCATCAAGTGACGCACATTCGGCACCACAATACTGTTTTCAAGTGCAAGCTCAGTTTCACTCACCACCGCTAAAGCCCCTTTGTCCAAGGCTATTTGGGCAAACTGCTCTGTTTTCTCAGGTTGTGAAAGCGATGTCAGCGCAATAAAAATTTGCCCTGCCTGTACTTTACGACTATCAAGAACAAAACCTTGAAATGGCTGTGCCATCCATTCAGCGCTTATGTTAACGGTGTAGAGTTGTTGAAATGTAATGGACATTCATCACCTATCTCTTGATTACAGGAGCATCTAAAGGTTTATCTAAAGGCACGTTCATTAAACGTAAGGATTCTTGCATAACACGGGCAAATACAGGCGCAGACACCGTACCACCATAGTAGGTCCCTTGCGGGTTTTCGACCACAACCACCATCGCTAAACGCGGGTCGCTAACGGGTGCAACACCAGCAAAAAGTGCACGATATTCGTTGGTTGAGTAACCTTTACGGTCAGCACGTAACTTATGCGCGGTTCCTGTTTTACCCCCCACACGGTAGCCCGGAATGGTTGCACGAGTCGCGGTACCACCCGGTAAGGTTGCCGTTTCCATCATCAACAAAACTTGATCCGCAATTTTTGGATCAATCATTTGTTCACCACGGGGAGGCGCATCTAACTTATACAAACTCAAAGGCATTTTCACACCTTTGTTAGCCAACATGGCATAAGCATCCACCATTTGCAGCACAGTCGCATTTAAGCCATAGCCATATGCCATGGTCGCGACTTCCGATACATTCCATTTACTTGGTGGAAGAATTAAACCACCACTTTCACCCGGGAATTTAACTGCTGAACGCTGACCAAAACCGAGACGTTTATAAAAAGTCGGTAAAGTTGCATAAGGGAGAGACAAAGCAATTTTAGCCACACCCACGTTAGAGGATTTTTGAATAATCCCACCTAAAGTCAGTGGACCGTAGTTATGCGTATCTCGAATAGTGTGGTTACCGACCCTCATCGAACCTGGAGTGGTATTGACCACCGTATTCGGCATATATTTGCCGCTTTCCAAAGCCATTGAAATGGTCAAAGGCTTCATGGTTGAACCCGGTTCGAAAGAATCAACCGCACCACGGTTACGCATGGCGTCTTTATTGGACAAACTGTTTTTATCGTTCGGGTTATACGACGGCCACGATGCCATCGCTAAAATTTCACCCGTTTTCACATCGACCGCAATCGCTGTTGCAGAACGAGCATTATTGGCTACACCCGCAGCAGTCAGTTCACGGTACATAATGTACTGAAGGCGCGAGTCAATACTGAGCGTAATATTTTCGCCCGGCTCAACTTCTTTAACTACCTCTGCATCTTTAAAACGATTGCCCTTTTTATCTCGAACAATTTGCTGCTCACCATCAATACCCGACAGGCGTTGATTCAGCTGCATTTCTAAACCTTCAATGCCCGAACCTTCACTGTTGGTCAAACCAATAATTTGCGCATTCGGTTGTGGTTGCGGATAGTAACGCTTGTAGTTCTTTTCGGTATAAACACCTTGGAACTCACGTTTCGCAATCAGTTCAGCTTGCTGAGGTGGCACTTCTTTTTTTAAGACCAAGTAACGAGAACGCGGACGTTCATTCAGTTTCCGCTTCAGTTCCGCACGATCCATGCCCACGGCATCAGCCAGTTCATCCAGATTTAAGTTTTTGTCTGGTAATTGACGCTTCAATTTACGATTGTGCGGGTCTTTGGCTAATTCAGCGGTAATTTCATCAAACAGTTTTTTATTATCAAAATAATCACGTGGGTCAATCACCACTTTCATAATCGGCGTACTGATCGCCAAAGGCACACCATGACGGTCATAAATCACACCGCGCATGGCCTTAATTTTTTCAGTTCTTAAAATATTGGCATTGGCTTTGTTTTGCAAAAACTCGGTATTGATGACCTGTACGTAAAAAGCACGTCCAACCAAAGCAATAAAGCAAGCTAAAACCACCGCCCACATGAGATAAAAGCGCCACATTTCAACCTGTAGAGCCGATTTTTCAGTCACCGCTTGCTGTTTTTTACGAGTGGGTTTACGCTTTTCTACCATGTTACAGCGGCCTTATTTTTTGTCTTCTGAAGTCGTGGGTAAAGAAATCACTACGGTTTGCGCCGCAGGTGGTGAATACATCCGCAGTTGCGTCACCGCCCGCGTTCCAATTTGTGCAGTTGCGCCAAAAGTTTGCTGTTCAATCAGCAAACGGCCCCACTCTGCATTTAAGTCATCACGCTCGCGCATAAAAGAGCTCATTTCGCGATAGTCATGACGGTATTCAAACACTTGGAACACCACCATCATGGCACTGATAAACACCAGCACCAATAAAATGACATAGGCAATCAGCTTCTTAAACTTTAACTTTGTTGGAATTTTTTCAACGACTTCAGTTTTCATTATTCGCCTTTAAGTGCTAAGCGCTCTGCAACTCTAAGCCATGCACTACGTGAACGTGGATTGGCTTTAACCTCGGCATCACTTGCTTTCACACGTGATACTTTCTTTAAACGACGTGTATCTGGTCGTTGTTGTGGCATACCCCAACCCATGTCTTCCTCAAGTGTCGACTCTTTTTGAATAAATTGTTTAATTAATCGATCTTCTAGCGAATGGAAGCTAATCACAGCCAAGCGACCATTCGGTTTTAATACTTCTACCGCTTGCGGTAGGAAAACTTCAATATCTTCTAATTCTTTATTAATGGCAATACGAATTGCTTGGAAAGTTCGTGTTGCGGCATGTTTATTTTTTTCCCATTTCGGGTGCGCCACTTTCACAATTTCAGCCAACTGCGCTGTGGTTTCAATCAACCCAGCCGCTTTAATCGCTTTGGCAATACGACGGCTATAACGCTCTTCACCGTATTGGAAAATAATATTGGCTAACGCTTCTTCCTCAATATTGACCAGCCACTGCGCTGCAGTTGGACCTTTTGAATTGTCCATACGCATATCCAGTGGTCCATCTTTCATAAAACTAAAGCCACGCTCCGCCTGATCAAGCTGCGGTGAAGACACGCCCAAATCGGCCATAACCCCATCGACCAAGCCAATGCCGCGTACTTCTAACTCATGCTTAAGGTCAGCAAAGCTGGCATGGATAATTTTAAAACGTGGATCTTCTTGTTCTAAAATCGCGGCTGTTTCCAGTGCTTGCGGGTCTTTATCAAAACCATAGACACGTGCATTTTCATCCAGCTTAGACAACAGCAAGCGTGTATGTCCGCCACGACCAAACGTCCCATCAATGAAAATCCCTGTATTGCGATCTGCTACCAAAGCATCAACAGTTTCGTGAAGTAATACAGAAATATGCGACATAAAGACTCAATATGATCGGAAGGAAAAATGTAACTGCACATTATTACCTTGTTTTAACAAAGCTCCAAACGACTTTTTGTAGGGAAATATTACTTTTCATAGACAAAACCGTTTTTAAACGGCATTCATTATCAAAAAAGCCTCCCAAGGGAGGCTTTTTAAGCAGCAGCTGAAATAATTAACTGGATTATTTACGGCTATTATAGATTTGGTCGAAGGTCGCCCCATTCACAAAGTGGGTCTTTTGAGCATTGGCCCAACCACCAAACACTTCATCAATGGTGAAGGTTTTTAACGGTGGAAATTGCGCTTTATATTTTTCTAAAACTGCAGCATTACGCGGACGATAGAAGTGTTTCGCCACCATTTCCTGACCCAGTGGTGAATATAAATAGTTGATATAACCCTGTGCTAACCACTTGTTGCCATTTTTAGCCACGGTCTTATCCACGATTGCCACCGAAGGCTCGGTTAAAATCGAGATCGATGGATAAACAATATCGAACTGATTTTTACCTAAAGTTTTTTGTGTCACTAAGGCTTCATTTTCCCAAGTCAACAACACATCACCAATGCGACGTTCTGCAAAGGTGGTCATAGACGCCCGTGCCGCAGAGTCCATGACTTTCACGTTATGGTACATTTTACCCACAAACTCTTTGGCTTTGGCCTCATTACCACCGGGTTGTTTCAGTGCATAACCCCAAGCAGACAGATACACCCAACGCGGTAGACCGCCTGTTTTAGGATTAGGCGTAATAATTTGCACACCCGGTTTGGTTAAGTCAGACCAGTCCTTAATTTTTTTCGGATTGCCTTTACGTACCATGAACACAATGGTCGACGTATAAGGTGCAGAGTTATTTGGGAACTCTTTTTGCCAACCCGGTTGAATTTGACCCGATTTGACAATTTCTTCAATGTCATTGGCTAAAGCCAAGGTCACTACATCCCCTTTTAGACCATCCACGACCGAACGGGCTTGTTTACCTGAACCACCGTGTGACTGTTTAAAGTCGACCGTTTGTCCTGTACGACTTTGCCAATAAGCACCAAAGGATTTATTGAACTCATCGTAAAATTCACGTGTTGCATCATAGGAGACATTGAGCATAGTACGGTCAGCCGCTTGAGCTGATGTCATACTGAATGTCAGACCTGTTGCCACTACGGCAGCAGCCCAGAGAGATTTCAAATGCGTTTTCATGGCGTATTAAATTAAATATCAAGAATTATGCTAAATATATGAAACAAAATCATAAATCGCAATTCACTTTTGTTTTTTAAATACTCGTTATTTTAGAATCACTGAGACCTAATGAATTGTTTTTATTTAAAATAACAGCAAACACTTTACTTATTCTTATTATATACATTTTTATGCTTAAAATATAATAAAAGTGGATATACGTATATCCACTTTTATGTCCGAACGTGATCTCATTAAACCACAGCACGTTTATTTTTCAGTATAAATTTGATCAAAGATCGCACCATTTACAAAGTGAGTTTTCTGCGCTTTGGCCCACCCTCCAAAGACATCATTAATATTAAAGGTTTTTTGCTTTGGAAACTGAGCAAGGTATTTAGTCGCCACTTGTTTATTTCGTGGACGGAAGAAATGCTTCGCCGCCAACTCCTGACCTTTTGGCGAATACAGATAATTTAAATAGCCCTTGGCCAAATTTCGATTGCCGTTTTTGTCCACGGTTTTGTCTACAATCGCAACCGACGGCTCCGCTAAAATCGAAATAGACGGATAAACAATATCGTATTTGTCTTTACCTAGGCCTTGAGTTGCCAGTAAAGCTTCATTTTCCCAAGACAACAACACATCACCTATGCCTCGTTCAGAAAACGTGGTCAATGAACCTCGCGCACCTGAATCAAGAACTTTGACATTTTGATAAAGTTTTTTCACCAATTCTTTGGCTTTAGCATCATTACCTCCCGGTTGTTTTAATGCATAACCCCAAGCCGATAAATAAATCCAACGCGGCGCACCCCCTGTTTTTGGATTTGGGGTAATGATCTCAACCCCCGGTTTGGTTAAATCATTCCAGTCTTTAATTTGTTTGGGATTACCCTTACGCACTAAAAAAACAATGGTTGAAGTATAAGGTGCAGAATTATTTGGAAATTCTTTTTGCCAGTTTTTATCAATTTGTCCAGTATTCACAATTTCATCAATATCATTGGCCAAGGCCAAGGTCACCACATCTGCTTGTAGACCCGTTGCAACGGCACGTGCTTGCTTGCCCGATCCACCATGAGACTGTTTAAAATTGACCTCCTGCCCAGTTTTGCTTTTCCAATACTGTCCAAAGGCTTGGTTATATTCTTGATAAAACTCACGGGTCGGATCATAAGATACATTTAAAAAATCTTTTGCTGCATAAGCACTGGCTGCAAAGCCCCCAAGTAATACTAAAATAGATGTCGCTAATATTTTTTTCATTGCTTTATACTCGAACTGAATTTGCTCACTATATAAACAACAAAAAATCAATACAATCATCTAGTTATAATTAATTATGGCTTTTATATCTGATAAAAAGATATCTCTAAAAGGACTATTTTGTGCACTTTTAAGGATAAACCCATATCCATCCTCCACAGATCAAGCTCAAAATCTCCATGCTATCTCCACAGTTATTTGGTACAAAAAGCCAAATGATTTATATTTGATGTTTAAATGTCAATTTAGCCCAAATTTGTTTATAATTTTGTAAATTGTGTGACACAGTTCTACTTTTTTATTTGTGAAATCGGTTAAATTGAAACTAGATTACCAATGACTTTAATAAAAATCTGTTCCAATACCATGTTGAGAGGGGGGAAAAGGACATGAAAGCAACATTTTTACATACCGTTACGTTGAGTATCGGCTTGGCTTGTTTTAGCCAACTGGGACATAGTGCAGCCATTCAAAGCAATGACAAAGCGACGATGCCCACTGAGAAAACATCGTTGATTGAAAAAGCGCTCAGTCAACAAAAAGGCAGTGACCGAACCACGATGACGGATAATGATTTAAAAATCATGACCTCAATCAAAGTTGCACCGACACAAAATTTCTTTGCTACACAAAACCAGCGCTTTAGCCGTTTTGTGCAATCATTGTTCCTCTAAACTAAAAATAAGCCACAGTGTCGTAACCACTCTCAAGTTATGACATTTGCGTACTAAAGCCTGATCACTGAATGTTGAATTAAGCATTAAGTGGTCGGGCTTTTTCGTTATAATAGACCTCAATTTACATTCTGAATCATAATTGGCTATGACTGTTCGTACTCGTATTGCACCCTCTCCAACTGGCTTCCCGCATGTGGGCACAGCGTATATTGCGTTATTTAACTTATGCTATGCCAAGCAACATGGTGGTGAATTTATTCTGCGGATTGAAGATACCGACCAACTTCGTTCGACTCCTGAATCTGAAAAAATGATTTTAGATTCACTGCGTTGGTTAGGATTGAATTGGTCTGAAGGTCCAGACATTGGCGGGCCACATGCGCCATATCGCCAGTCTGAACGCATGCATATTTATAAGCAATATGCACTGGATTTGGTTGAAAAAGGTCATGCGTTCTACTGCTTTGCTACGAGCGAAGAGTTGGATCAAATGCGTGCAGAACAACAGGCCCGTGGTGAAACACCAAAGTACGATGGTCGTGGTTTAAAATTATCTGCTGAAGAAGTCCAAAGCCGCCTTGCTGCAGGTGAACCACACGTGATTCGTATGAAAGTGCCCGAAGAAGGCATTTGTACAGTCAATGACTTACTGCGCGGGGAAGTGGAAATTCCTTGGGTACAAGTCGACATGCAAGTTTTGCTTAAAACCGATGGTTTACCGACCTATCACCTTGCCAATGTTGTCGATGACCATTTGATGCAAATTACCCACGTTTTCCGTGGCGAAGAATGGCTGCCTTCTGCACCTAAACATCAGTTGCTGTATCAATACTTTGGTTGGGAAATGCCTGTACTGGGTCATATGCCATTACTACGTAACCCAGACAAATCAAAACTGTCGAAACGTAAGAACCCAACTTCTATTAACTACTACAAAAATATTGGTGTCTTGCCTGAAGCCTTGTTGAACTACTTAGGCCGCATGGGCTGGTCGATGCCAGATGAACGCGAAAAATTCACATTGGCGGAGATGATTGAACACTTTGATATTCAACGTGTATCCCTCGGTGGTCCAATTTTTGATGTAGAAAAACTGAATTGGCTCAATGGTCAATGGATCAAAGGCTTAAGCCCTGCTGAACTGTTAGATACTTTATTGGCATGGAAAGCAGATCGTAAGATGCTCGAAGACATCGCTGCAGCGATTCAACCTCGTATCAACTTACTTTCAGAAGCGGTGAACTGGTCTGCACATTACTTTAACCAGTTCCCAAGCTTGACCAAAGAACAGTTTGAAAGCAAGAAACTGAGCGAAGTACAAGTTCGTCAAAGTCTGCAATTTGCGATTTGGCGTTTGGAAAGCATGTTCACATGGAACAATGACACCGTAAGTCAAACCTTGATGGACTTAGCCAGCCAAATGGAAATTAAGCTCCGTGACTTTATGCCAGCGTTCTTTATTGCGATTGCAGGTTCAACCGCTTCGACTCCAGTGATGCAGACCATGGTCACCATTGGCCCGGACTTAACCTTCGCGCGCTTACGCCATGCTCTTGAAATTGTAGGTGGTCCAAGCAAAAAAGAAGCAAAAGTTTGGGAAAAACTCAATGAAAGTCTAAAATTGCCGAAAAATGACGCAGTTGATGAAGCTTAATTGATTTTTTAGTTGACGCATGGGCGTTATATCCCTAATATAGCGCTCACACAGAGAGACGGTGTTAACCACTCAACGTGATGCCTCAATAAGTCCCTATCGTCTAGAGGCCTAGGACATCGCCCTTTCACGGCGGTAACCGGGGTTCGAATCCCCGTAGGGACGCCATATTTAAGATGGCAACATCTGGTAAAAAACCCAAGCATTATGATTTGGGTTTTTTATTGCCTCAAATTTATCAGCACTTCATTACCACGCTTTTTTGGCTTTCTGCTCCAATCCGATTAGAATACGGCATAGATTCGAATTTTGGAGTTGTAATGCAATATCGTTGTCCTCAATGTCAAAGCCCAAAAATTATGCCTGTTGCTCAAGCAGGGGCTCCAGCAACACGCCCTGTCGTGCCTAAAAGTCTGGTTTTTTTAGTTCCAGCCATTTTTGTATTATTACTTTTGGTGCTCATTAGCATCGCAATGTGGCTATTTGGGGATGGCGCTGGCTCAACATTACAAATTGCAACGGTTGTGGTTTTCATCGTGTGTGTAATTGCAGGCTTCCTATTTTACCGCGACCTTCCTGATTTTAAGATTTCAATGCAAGGCTTCATGCAGTCTCAGAAAAAATGGAAATGCCGTGAATGTGACCATGAGTGGGAAATCTAAGTTTTAACTTAGAACCTGCATCCAAAAAGGGAGTCTATGTACTCCCTTTTTATCTGCTTAAAGAATAAATAATAATTATTATCACCTGTTAGTTTTTCTCGATATAATCAAGAGCCTCATCTTACGAAATATTTTAGGCCTAGTCTCTATGAAAAACGCTCTACTCTGCACACTCTTATTCTGTTCAGTGGCTCAAGCGCATGAACCCTATGTCGCTCCACTGGCGTATCACACTGAAAATACCCAAGTCCCTGTATTGAGCGCCTATGCAGAACAAGCCTTTCATCCTGAATATGCCCTAAAAGATATTTCGTTCAGCGTTTTCCAGCCCAACCAAACACAGACTATGATTCAAGCACAAAAGCACTTAGAATCTGCAACTGCATTTGATCTTAAACTACCGGAAAAAGGCACCTATACCATTTTTGCCAAGACCTCATATCCAATTGAATATGTACAACATAATCGTCAATGGAAAATCTTTGCTGATGTCGCAGCAGATAAAGTCCCTGCCCTAAGCGAGCGTGACTATGTCATTCCAAGTGACTTTAAAGGCAAAGTGCCAAGTAAGGTCTCTACGGTTCGCGAATGGAGCATTCAAAGCTATGTGAGCAAAGACAGCACCACACCTGTCGCTGTAACGCCAGCCCCAATTCAAGTCAACTTCAAAACCCATCCAAATGAAATCACGGTGCAACAGCCTGTACAACTGCAAATTACTCAAGCAGGCAAAGCGCTTGCACACGCAGAACTCATGGTTCGCGCTCAAGGTGAGCTTGAGCAACAAGCAAAAAACACGCCTGTCGATGCACAAGGCCATGCCACACTCACTTTTGCACAAGCTGGGCAATACCTGATTGAAGTGAGCGAAAAAGTCGATGCCAAAGCAAAACCTAAAAATCAGTATTACACCATTATCAGCTTACAAGTGAATGCCCCTAAAACGCCTTAAGCGGCAATTGCTAAGCATAAAAAAACCAGCCCGAAGGCTGGTTTTTTTATGCGGGGAAATTAACCGCCAATTTTTTTGTATTTGGTACGCTTTTGAACCGCAGCATCACCTAAACGCGCTAAACGATAGGCTTCATATTCAGCATAGTTACCTTCGTAGAATTCAGGCTGTTCGTTCTCAAACGACAAGATGTGCGTTGCAATACGGTCAAGGAACCAACGGTCGTGCGACACCACCATTACCGTACCTGGGAATACAAGAATTGCATCCTCAAGTGCACGTAAGGTTTCGATATCCAAGTCGTTCGATGGCTCATCCAGTAAGATCACGTTTGCGCCCATTTGCAAGATTTTCGCCAGTTGTAAACGGTTACGCTCACCACCTGACAACTCACCTACACGCTTCTGCTGGTCTTGACCTTTGAAGTTAAAGCGACCGATATAAGCACGTGATGCAATTTCATAATCGCCAATTCTTAAGATATCCAAACCGCCAGAAACTTCTTCCCAAACGGTTTTGTTGTTATCTAAGGTGTCACGAATCTGACCCACATACGCTACTTTAACCGACTCACCCAAAGTCACCGTACCTGTATCTGGCTGTTGTTCACCAGTCATCATACGGAACAGTGTGGTTTTACCCGCACCGTTTGGACCCACGATACCCACAATGGCTGTAGGCGGTACGGTAAAGCTTAGGTTTTCGTACAGTACGCGACCATCAAATGATTTGCTGATGCCTTCCACTTCTACGACTTTATTGCCTAGACGTGGGCCAGGTGGAATATAGATTTCAGAAGTTTCGTTACGCTGTTGGAATTCACGTGAGTTAAGCTCTTCAAAACGCTCCATACGCGCTTTGTTTTTCTTTTGCTGACCTTTCGCATTTGAACGAACCCATTCAAGTTCTTTCTTCAATGCTTTAGCAAAAGACTCTTCTTGCTTGTTCTCTTGCTCTAGACGCGCATTCTTCTGCTCTAACCAAGAAGAATAGTTACCTTGATATGGAATACCCATACCGCGGTCAAGCTCAAGAATCCATTCCGCTACGTTATCCAAGAAATAACGGTCGTGCGTAATCGCCACAATGGTGCCGGCAAAGTCTTTCAAGAAACGCTCTAACCAAGACACAGATTCTGCATCCAAGTGGTTCGTTGGTTCGTCTAGAAGTAACATGTCTGGCTTAGATAAAAGCAAACGGCACAACGCAACACGGCGGCGCTCACCACCTGAAAGCAAGCTTACATCCGCATCCCAAGCTGGTAGATTCAAGGCAGCTGCAGCTTGATCCATTTGGTTGCTCAGGTTATGCGCATCCCATGAATGGATAATCGCTTCAAGTTTTTCTTGCTCTTTTGCCAATGCATCAAAGTCTGCATCTTCTGCTGCATATTCAGCAAATACTTCGTCCAAACGTGCCAAAGCATCCAATGGTTCACGTAAACCATCTTCTACGTTTCCACGGACATCTTTATTTGGATCAAGTGGCGGCTCTTGTTCTAGGTAACCGATTTTGATACCCGGTTGCGCACGAGCTTCACCAGAGAAATCTTTGTCTACGCCCGCCATAATACGAAGCAAGGTCGATTTACCTGCACCGTTTAAACCAAGTACACCAATTTTTGCACCCGGGAAAAATGACAAAGAGATGTCTTTTAAGATTTCGCGCTTAGGCGGAACCATCTTAGACACTCGGTTCATCGTATAAATATATTGGGCCACGTAGGACTCCTCAATAGAAAAACCAAAAAATCGCAAGAAGCGAAAAAATATTTGCGGGCATTATACGATGAATACGTTGAAAAAATAAGGCATGAAACCGATCTTCAATGCAATGTTACAACTTTCAGTGCGGTTATTTTTTAAACACTCTCTTTATCTTACTTTTCCGCAGACAAGAAGCTACGCTCAGCTCATCTTTATGAATTTTTTAGATAAATATTCATTATTTTCACACTTTCACTCATATTCATTGATGGTAGACTGTGCAATATTTAACTCACGCAGATGAAGTCCCATGACCTATAAAGATGAAACTTTGGCTATCCATGCTGGTTATAGCCCCGAAGCCACCACCAAAGCAGTGGCCGTACCGATTTATCAAACCACCTCTTATGCCTTTGATAATACGCAACATGGTGCGGATTTATTTGACCTTAAAGTACAAGGTAATATTTATACCCGAATTATGAACCCGACCACTGCGGTGCTAGAACAACGTTTAGCCGCACTCGAAGGCGGAATTGGTGCGTTGGCCTTAGCCTCTGGCATGGCTGCCATCACCTATGCCATTCAAACCATTACCGAAGCAGGGGACAACATTGCTTCTGTTTCAACCTTGTACGGTGGCACCTATAACCTGTTTGCCCACACTCTACCGAAACAAGGCATTGAGGTACGTTTCTTTGATTATCAAGATCCAGAAGCCCTACGCGGTTTAATTGATAAAAAAACCAAGTTGGTCTTTGTTGAATCGATTGGCAATCCACTCGGCAACATCATTGACCTAGAAGCGATCGCCAAAATCGCGCATGAATATGGCGTGCCTGTGGTGGTCGATAACACGGTTGCAACGCCTGCACTGCTGAAACCCTTTGAATATGGGGCAGATATTGTGGTGCATTCCTTGACCAAATATATTGGTGGGCATGGTAACTCGATTGGCGGTGCGATTGTCGACAGCGGTAAATTTCCTTGGGGCAAGCATCCTGAGCGCTTTAAAGTGCTGAATACGCCAGACCCAAGTTATCACGGCGTGAACTATGTCGAAGCTTTAGGCGAAGCAGCTTATATCGCGCGTGCCCGCGTGGTACCACTACGTAATACTGGCGCTGCGATTAGCCCTTTAAGCGTGTTCTTGATTCTACAAGGCTTAGAAACGCTAAACCTGCGTATGGAACGTCATACTGAAAATGCGCAGAAAGTCGCAGAATATTTACAAGCCCACCCCAAAGTGAAATGGGTCAACTATGCCGGCCTGAAAGATCACCCTCAGCATGGCTTAGCGCAAAAATATGTCAAAGGAAAACCTTCGGCAATTTTATCCTTTGGGGTACAAGATGGCCGTGAAGGTGGCACTCGCTTTATTGATGCTCTGCAACTCTTCACTCGCTTGGTCAATATTGGCGATGCCAAAAGTCTGGCCTGCCACCCCGCCACCACCACACATCGCCAACTGAATGAAGCAGAATTAAAGTCTGCTGGAGTAAGTCTTGATATGGTGCGTTTATCTGTAGGTATTGAACATATTGATGATTTAATTGCAGATTTAGAGCAGGCCTTGGCTCAAGTCTAAAATACAGAGTGCCAAACTTAAAACCTCAATCACATGATTGAGGTTTTTTATACGCTTGTCTTTTATATTTATAGCCCTTTCACTTTGATTGAATTCATGTTAAAAACAAGTAATTAGAAGAAATAAAATAGAGCTTTTACTCTAATTTTATTTATTATTTCAATAACTTATGCAGTGATATTTTTAAGCAGTTTAGGTATTATACCGTGAAGGAAAGCCGCTACATTTCTCAGAAAATGCAGCCTTAATAATCGAATATAAAAATAGCCATAACCCTCAAATATTTGACTTAGATCAGGAATGATAACGTGAATTCAAGAATGGATAGACTTTTTAAAGAACGTGTAAATGGAAAAACCGTCTTAATTACAGGCGCTTCAAGTGGTATTGGTTTAACCGTTGCGCACAAACTGGCTGACGCAGGAGCACACGTCCTTTTAGTTTCGCGCACCAAAGAAACACTAGAAGAAGTTAAAGCAGAAATCGAAGCCAAAGGTGGTTCAGCCTCTGTTTTTCCATGTGACCTAAATGATTTAGACTCGATTGATGAAGTCTCTAAGCAGATTTTAGCTTCAGTCGATCATATTGATATTTTAATTAATAACGCAGGTCGTTCGATCCGCCGTGCTGTACATGAGTCAGCGGAACGCTTCCACGACTTTGAACGCACCATGCAGCTTAACTACTTTGGTGCGGTACGTTTAGTCATGAACATCCTGCCACAAATGATGATTCGTCGTGATGGGCATATTATTAACATTAGCTCGATTGGCGTATTGGCAAATGCCACTCGTTTCTCAGCTTATGTGGCGTCTAAAGCCGCATTAGACGCATTCAGTCGCTGTCTTTCTGCCGAAGTGCATTCACATAAAATTGCGATTACTTCGGTGTATATGCCTTTGGTACGCACTCCAATGATTGCGCCGACGAAAATTTATAAATACGTCCCGACTCTTTCGCCTGAACAAGCAGCAGATCTGGTTGCTTATGCGATTGTGAAGCGTCCGAAGAAAGTGGCAACTAACTTAGGTCGCTTGGCATCGATTACTTATTCAATTGCACCAGACATCAACAATAAGCTCATGTCGATTGGTTATAACTTATTCCCAAGTTCTACCGCGTCTGTAGGCGAACAGCAAAAACTCAACTGGGTACAAAAAGCGTATGCACGCTTATTCCCAGGTGAACACTGGTAAGTTTTCTTACAATTTACCCAACCTTTGATCAAAGGTTGGGTAGCTAAATTTTTCGAAACTCTTTTATAGTTCTTAATATTCGCTTAAGAAAAAAAGCTCATCATAAAAGCAATTATAAAAGGGGAAAAGAAATGCAGACACTTTATTTATTCAAGCTTTTTTGCTTCATCTTTGCTGCAACCACTGCTTTTAATCTATATACAGAACTTACCCTCTCTCATATTTCAATCTGGCAAGTGCTGATTCATGGCGGTTTGCTGATGATCTTGCTCGAATTTGGCTTTAAGAGCCAACGCGCACCGCAACAGCCTACCCCACTGACGAGCGAAATATACTCTCTAGAAACAAAAAACAAGCCAATCTCACAACCCTCAAGCATGTATTGCAATATTTTTTCAAAAATAGGTTTAGTCTCCATTTTTTCCAGCCTGATTGCACAAAGCCTAATCAGTTAAGACTCATACCTTTTTTTGTGGACAAAAAATAAAGACGACGTGACCCTTCTACTTTTTGTGTTATAAACAGCCGTCTTTTTTTATTTTGTGAATTTATGCGCGCTTTTACTTTCGTACTGCAATATGTGTGTATCGCCTTTGCGATTTATCTCTGCTACCGAGTAGGCAGTAGCCTGTATTTACAAGATTATGTGATGATGGATATCGTGGCCAATGTCGGGACGATTCTAATCTGTATCGATCTTGCTGTTTTCCTGTGGCATAGCCGTAGTACACAAGCCATAAGCCTCAAAGATTATGCCACTCGACTGGAACAACCCGCTCCAACTTTTGTCAAAGTTTGCCGAAAGCTTGGGCACTTTGGCATTATGCTGATTATCACCAGTTGGATCGTGCCCATCATCAACGGATAAAAGTAACCATAAAAAAACCTCCCAATCGGGAGGTTTTTTTATTCAAATCTTAAAGATTATTTCGAACCTTTAATGCCTGCTTGAAGTAACAATGCACCTAAACCGCCAATTTTATTTTCTTGAGGTTTAGCCGTTTGCGGCTTCTTGTTTGTTTGAGCACGTTCGCCTTGCGGACGTGCTTGTTGTGGACGTTTACCTTGTGGTTTACGTTCACTACGCTCTGTATTTTCACGACGTGGTTGACGTGGAGCTTTAGACGCTTCAGCACCTTCCGGACGCATCGACAAATTCACACGATTACGCTCAGCATCTACAGTGAGTACACGTACTTGCACAATTTGCCCCGGCTTCACCACTTTATGCGGATCTGCAACGAATTCATTGGCCAACTCTGAAATATGAACTAAACCATCTTGGTGTACACCAACATCCACAAAAGCACCGAAGTTCGTCACATTGGTCACGACACCTTCAAGCTGCATGCCTTCAGTCAGTTGCGCAACTTCGGTAATGTCTTCACGGAATTTTGCTGTACGGAACTCTGGACGTGGATCACGACCTGGTTTTTCCAGTTCAGACAGTACATCTTGAATGGTTGGTAAACCAAATTTCTCATCTGCAAATTCTTCAGCATTCACTTGGCGAATGATTTCAGAGTTACCAATAATATCTTTCACTGTCGTCGCTTTCGCTTCAACAATTTTACCGACCAGCGCATAAGACTCTGGGTGAACAGCAGAAGCATCCAGTGGCTCTGAACCATCTTGAATACGTAAGAAACCTGCCGCTTGTTCAAAAGTACGCTCGCCTAAACGTGGCACTTTCTTCAAATCTTGGCGGTTGTCAAAACGGCCATTTTCTTTACGAAAATCGACAATTTGCTGCGCAATCGACTTATTCAAACCTGCGATATAACCCAAGATAGCAGATGATGCAGTATTAACATCCACACCCACTGAGTTCACACAGTCTTCAACAACTGCTTCAAGGGTTTTCGCTAAACCAGTTTGGTTTACATCATGTTGGTACTGACCTACACCAATCGATTTTGGATCGATTTTCACCAGTTCAGCCAATGGGTCTTGTAAACGACGTGCAATCGACACTGCACCACGAATCGACACATCTAACTCTGGTAACTCCGCAGAAGCCAATTCAGATGCTGAATAAACCGATGCACCCGCTTCTGATACAGAAACACGTGTCAGTTTTAAATCACTGTTTGCAGCCATCATTTCAGCCACAACGCTTTCTGTTTCACGGCTTGCTGTACCATTGCCAATGGCAATCAGGTCAACATTAAACTCGCGGCATAAACGGGCAAGTTCTGCAATTGAACCCGCTTTATCATCTTTGGGTGCAAATGGATAAATCGTGCTATGTGTAAGTACATCACCCGATGCATTCACCACAGCCAATTTCACCCCTGTACGGATACCAGGGTCCACACCTAGGGTTGTACGTGCACCCGCGGGTGCAGACAACAGCAAATGACGTAAGTTTTCAGCAAAAACATCCATTGCTTCAGATTCAGCTGCAAGACGTTTTTCAGTGAGCAACGAATGTTCGATACTTGGACGAACCTTACCTAACCAGAACAATTTAGCTGTTTGTTTTAAATAGTCTTGACGTGCTTGCGGCTGTGCAGTTTCAAGGCTGTATTCATTTTCAATACGCGCCACTGGTGCATCATCTTCGCCATCAACTTTTAAACCTAAAACGTTTTCTTGACGGCCACGTAACATAGCCAATAAACGGTGTGACGGGACTTTATTTAAATTTTCAGAAAAGTCGAAGTAATCGCGGAATTTTTTGCCAACTTCTTTTTTCTCATCACTTGCCACTAAACTTTTTAAAGTGGCTGTTTTTGCAAACGTGGCCTTAAGTTCAGTGGTCAGTGCAATATTCTGCGCCCAGTCATCAATTAGAATATGTTGAATCGCATCCAACTGACTTTCTAGATCTGGATAGTCTTCATGGCTAAAGCCTGCCAATGCATCAGCTGGATCAACCGCTTCTGCAAAGATTTTCTCTGCAATCGGGCCTAAGCCTGCTTCTTTGGCTTTAAATGATTTACTGGTCCGTTTTGGACGGTACGGTGCGTAAATTTCTTCTAAGGCATTTTTAGTTTCAGCAGCATTTACACGTGCCAATAAATCATCAGACAATTTGTCTTGTTCTTTTAATGATTCGATTACCTTGTCGCGACGTTCAAATAAGTCACGTAAATAAGCCAAACGTGTATCGAGCTGACGTAACTGCGCATCATCTAAGCCTTGCGTGACTTCTTTACGGTAACGCGCAATAAATGGAACGCTAGCACCTTCATCAATCAACTTGATGGCAGCCTCGATTTGATTTGGACGTACGGCAATTTCTTTTGCCAACTGCTGAACTAAGTCAGTCATCGTATGTGATCCCACAAGGATATGTACTAAAAGCCATGATTATAAAGACCGAGACTATAAAATCCACAACTGTTTTTATTAATTTAATGGCTTAAATGTGACATATTTCAGGCAAATTTCATAAATCCATCTCATTTTCAGTGTTAAATCTTATTTTTAGGTATTCTTTGCCATTTTTTTCTATGGGCTAAGATGTATACATTTGGTATCTATGTCTTGATTTTACCTGCAATATTTGTTGCTTTAGAGCATAGTAAAGACATACAAATGAGTCGTATACTCAAGACTATCCCGACTTTTGTTTACGATGACAATAAAGAATAAAGGAGCACTTCAATGAGTTTAGTTGTACCTGCTGAAAAAACAGATGCTGTACATAGCGATGCAGATCGCGTTGAACGCATTTTAGTGGTAGATGACGATGTGCGTTTACGTACGCTACTCCAACGCTTTTTAGAAGATAAAGGTTTTGTGGTGAAAACAGCGCATGACGCAACCCAAATGGATCGTCTCTTACAACGCGAACTGTTTTCACTGATTGTGCTCGACTTCATGCTCCCTGTTGAAGATGGTTTAAGCATCTGTCGTCGTCTACGCCAATCCAATATTGATACGCCTATTATTATGCTCACCGCACGTGGCAGTGACTCAGACCGTATTGCAGGTCTAGAAGCGGGTGCAGATGACTATTTACCGAAACCATTTAATCCAAATGAGTTGTTAGCACGTATTCGCGCCGTACTGCGCCGCCAAGTGCGTGAAGTTCCAGGTGCACCAAGCCAACAAATGGAAGTGGTCAGCTTTGGACCATGGTCACTTGATTTATCAACACGTACCCTAACGCGTGAAGGTCAAGTTGTAACCCTAACTACAGGTGAGTTTGCGGTCCTGAAAGCCTTGGTACAACATCCACGTGAGCCTTTGACTCGCGACAAATTGATGAACCTTGCGCGTGGCCGTGAATGGGGTGCAATGGAACGTTCGATTGATGTTCAAGTATCGCGCCTACGTCGTCTTGTGGAAGAAAATCCTGCTCGTGCACGTTATATTCAAACGGTTTGGGGTGTAGGTTATGTGTTCGTTCCAGATGGCGCGGAATAATAAGCTCCAATAATGTAAACGTTCACCGAACTTATTGTCCCTAAAAGCCATTCGCTGCTGTTTGATCCAATTTTACTTTCAAGGCTCGTCAACTTTATTGCGAGTTCAGCGAATGGCAAAAATTTTGATTACTTTTTAAAAAGTAACAGAATGAGCTCCTTCTATTACTGATAAAAACGCTAAGACTCTGCTGTATCTTTCAGTAATATTGATAAAAAATAGTCCACAGGAAGCTGGCGTGAAACTCGAACCCATCGACCCTCAAAAATTTACAGATTACGAAGCGTATTCAGAACGGAAACGCACACGTTGGGAACGCTTTTTAGATAAAATCAAGCCGCGTTCTGCTGCCATGCGTACCACCGTACTGGTACTCTTCATTGTATTTTTTAGTTTATTTATGTCCTTGTGGTTCTTTTGGCGCACCTTATATCTTCCAGAAATTCAACAACATGCTCGTTATCTTGCTGTTGAAATAGAAATTCTCAACAACCCCGATTTACGGATTTATCATCAAAATACTGAAGTCGATGTCGATGACTGGCTAAGAAGCCGCGTCGGGATTGAATACGTCACCGATCCCAAAGAATATCCCAATGTTAAAGATAAGGTGATTGCCGAGTTCTTTACCAACCAAATTGAAGCTAAGCTGGCCAAAGAATTAAAAGTCGAACATGCCACAGTATATTTCCAGTTTAAACCCAGCCCACGTATTTGGATTCAAACCCCTGAAATGAACGGTAACTGGGTCCGAGAACCACTGAAAACTTATGCCAACTACAGCCCTGAGCTAATTTTCGGCTGGCTACTTGGCGTACCCCTTATTGCAGCAGCCATTATTTTAACCTTGGTTCGTCAGCTCAATCGCCCGCTGCGTCGTCTGCAAAATGCTGCCAACAGTTATAGTAAAACAGGCACAGCACCGTATTTAGAGACCAATCACGGCCCTCAAGAAATTCGCGAGGTCAACCAAGCGTTTAATCACATGATCTATACCCTTGATCAGACTGAACGTGACCGCCGGATTATGCTGGCGGGGATTTCACATGACTTACGCACCCCACTGACCCGTATTCGACTCAGTGCAGAAATGATGCCCGATGATGATTTTTTAAAAGAAGGGCTGATTTATGATGTCGAGGACATGGATGCGATCTTAAATCAGTTCATTTCCTATATGCGCGACGGTTCAGATGAGGAAATCCAAGACACCGATTTAAATATGTTGTTACAAGAATTGGTGGTGCAGTTCAAACCTCTAGATATTCGTTTTGACGCAACAGAACTCCCCATTATTCAAGCACGCAGTTTATCTCTCAAACGCCTAATCGGTAATCTCATCAATAATTCAAAACGTTATGGTGCTGAACCTATTGAACTCTCCGCAACACTTGAAAATGAACACATTTTAATTAGCGTAGCGGATCATGGCGAAGGGATCCCAGAAGACCAAATTGAAGAGCTCATGCAACCTTTTGTCCGTGGTAATGAAGCCCGAACCGTACAAGGTAGTGGCTTAGGTCTCGCGATTGTGAAGCGAATTGTGGATATTCATCAAGGCAAATTGATTATTCATAATCGGGAACAAGGCGGACTTGAAGCAATTATTTCGCTACCTCTTCATCACAATCAAGATGTTGAAATTTCCAGCAACAATCCACTCGAAAAATTAAAGCAAACCTTGGTTGAGCATTTTTAAACTTTGTACAATAGTTGATCAAACGATTTTGTTCAACTATTCAACAATTTAATTTTACCAAATATATTTCAACCACTTACAAATCATCAGAATCCCTTATACCCACATTTTTTCAAAAAATTAGACCTTAGCCTAACAGGTATGCACAATGTCGTTCTTGATCGGTACAATCGGTGCCAGATCCAGAATATTAACGAGAGTAAACCATGTCTTTAGATCGTATCCGTTTAGCTTCACTTCACGATAAAGTCATCAGTGCGGAAGAAGCGTCTGCTTTTATTGAAGATGGCATGACTGTAGGTATGAGTGGCTTCACTCGTGCTGGCGAAGCGAAAGCTGTACCTTTGGCATTGGTTAAACGTGCACACACAAATCCTTTAAAAATCACATTAATTACCGGTGCTTCTTTAGGTAATGACCTAGACAAGCAATTGACTGAAGCGGGTGTATTGGCACGTCGTTTACCGTTCCAAGTGGACAACACTTTACGTAAAGCCATCAACAATGGCGAAGTGATGTTCATTGACCAGCACTTGTCTGAAACTGTTGAGCAAATGCGTAATCTTCAGTTGAAAAAGCCAGATGTAGCGATTATTGAAGCAGTTGCGATCACGGAAGATGGTGGCATCATTCCAACAACCTCGGTAGGCAACTCTGCAAGCTTCGCAATTTTTGCAGAAAAAGTAATTGTTGAAATCAATACCAACTTAAGCCCTGCATTTGAAGGCTTACACGATATTTACATCCCAACTTACCGTCCAACACGCCAACCAATTCCATTGACTCAAGTGGATGAACGTATTGGTACGCACGCGATCAATATCGATCCTGCAAAAATCGTGGGTATCGTCATCAACAACGACTTACACGACTCTCCATCAACGGTAACTGCGCCAGATGATGAAACTCAAGGCATTGCAGACCACTTAATCGCTTTCTTTGAAAAAGAAGTGGCTGAAGAGCGTCTACCGAAAAACTTAGGCCCATTACAAGCAGGGATTGGCTCAATTGCCAATGCTGTACTCACAGGCCTTAAAGATTCGAACTTCGAAGACCTTGTCATGTACTCAGAAGTGCTGCAAGACTGTACCTTTGAGTTGATTGATGCAGGTAAAATGAAGTTTGCTTCAGGTTCTTCAATTACTCTTTCGGCTAAATACGGCGAGAAAGTATTTAATAACCTTGAAGCGTACAAAGATAAATTGGTTTTACGTCCGCAAGAAATTTCGAACCACCCTGAATTGGTTCGTCGTTTAGGTATTATCGGCATCAACACTGCGCTTGAATTTGATATTTACGGTAACGTAAACTCAACTCACGTTTGCGGTACGAAAATGATGAATGGTATCGGTGGTTCAGGTGACTTCGCACGTAATGCACACTTGGCAATCTTCGTAACCAAATCAATTGCAAAAGGTGGCGACATTTCTTCAATCGTTCCATTTGCATCACACGTTGACCATGCAGAGCACGACGTAGACATCCTTGTAACTGAACAAGGTTTGGCTGACCTGCGTGGTTTAGCACCGCGTGAACGTGCTCGTGCGATTATCGACAACTGTGCACACCCACTGTATCGTGATGCATTAAACGACTACTTCGATCGTTCATGTGCAAAAGGTGGTCATACACCTCACCTTCTACGTGAAGCGTTGTCTTGGCATTCTAACTTTGAAGAAACAGGCCACATGCTTCCTGTTCAAGCAGAAGCAAAATCTGCTTAATTTAAAGTTTAAAAAAAGCGCCCTCTTGGGCGTTTTTTTTATGTCTGATGAAAAGTGCAATAAAACACTTATCAAAATAAAAAAACTCAACTAATCTAAAGGCATCCAAAAAATAAAAATGCTAAGCTCATGTTCATTATTCGCCCCTATATCGAAACAGATTTAGAAGACGTCATTGCACTTTGGGAGTTATGCGACCTCACTCGCCCTTGGAACAACCCTGAAATTGATATTTTTAGAAAAACCGCACAAAAAGATGGTTTATTTTTACTGGCCGTTAAAGATGAACAACTCATCGCCACATTGATGGGTGGTTATGATGGCCATCGCGGCTGGATTAATTATTTGGCAGTACATCCACACTTTCAACGCAATGGGGTCGCAACCGCACTTATACAGCAGCTCGAGAAGCGCCTGATTGCGTTAGGTTGCCCCAAACTACAACTGCTTGTACGTAAAGAAAACATCGACGTGCAAAGCTTCTATGAGCAACTGGGCTATGAGGAAATCGAAGTCGTATGCTTTGGTAAACGTCTGATTGCCGATTAAGCTCAGACACTCAATGCGCCGATCCAGGTAGACGACCCAATCTTAAAAAAATTGGAAATTTAAGCTCAAAAACTTGGTTCGCGTGATCATCCAACGCAAAGAATGCTTTGAACTCATATAAGGGGTCATCTGAATTTTTTGCTCGATAATGTTTCAGTGCAGACCATGTATTTAAATAATCCAACAATTGAGCAGCAGACCATTGAAATAACATCGACAATTCAGACGTCGCTATTTCCTCAAAGGGAAAAGGAATGGTTTGATAGGCCTCGTCGATATAACGTCGTTCGGCATCCCAATAGCCTTTCAAAGTCTTAAAATAAAGTCGTTCAATACAGCCCTGTAACTCAGGTTGCTGCAGCTGAATTAAACCATAGCCAATGACCGCCAAAATGCCATCAGGTCGTAAAGTCCGCCGCACTTCTGCATAAAAACCATCAAAATCAAACCAATGAATGGCTTGAGCCACCGTGATTAAATCAAAACTCTGCTCGGCAAAACTGGTGTGCTCTGCAGACTGAACTTGATAACTAACATTTTCAAAATAAGGTGCATGTTGTAACTGATGCACACTGATATCTGTCGCCACCACGGCATCAAAATGCGGCGCCAACAATTGAGTTAATTGCCCCGATCCTGCACCACAGTCCCACGCAAATTGAGGAGTTACTACATGCTTGAGTATTTCTTGAATCAAACTCGCTGGATAACTCGGACGTACGAGTTGATAAAGCTGACTTCCCGATGAAAAGCGGTCTTTCATAAGCCATTCTCAGTCTTATTTTTGACTCAAAATTAGCACATTTTCCATTAACTAAAGCATGATGTTGTTCAACATCTTATACAATCCTACTTTTCATGAGACAAAAAAAAGCCCCAAACATTGTTTGAGACTTTTTTGAATATGGTGGCGAGACCCAGGATCGAACTGGGGACACACGGATTTTCAATCCGTTGCTCTACCTACTGAGCTATCACGCCGATGCCGTGTATTAAGCCGTATCTCAGATGAATAGTCAATAAAAATCATCACTTTTTTTATTTGATCGAATAAATTTCAGGCAAAAAAAATCCCTGATGGGATCAGGGATTGAAATCTTTGAATAAGATTTTGAATATGGTGGCGAGACCCAGGATCGAACTGGGGACACACGGATTTTCAATCCGTTGCTCTACCTACTGAGCTATCACGCCGATGTCGCGTATTAAACAGTTTAAGCGAAGCAGCGTCAAGTCCGTTTTCAAAAAAATCATTTGAGTGTTTACTTTTACAGCAAGCCTAGCACCATTCGTACATTTTTTGAGTCATTCTTTACACCTAAAGCGCATCACCATGGCGATTCATGAATAAAACCAGCCCAAAGACTGCTTTAAAAAAGCTTAAATTTTACCAATGTGCTCTAAGCAACGGTGAATTGCACCACAGCCCGGTTCGAACACTTTCACACCTTTAGCTTCTTCCATACGACAAACTTCTTCAACCAGCCGCTCCGCAACACCTCGTCCACGGTTTGCAGGATGTACTACGATGTATTCTAAGGTTTTATTTTCACCCTGCCCACTACACCAAATGGCGCCAATGACTTTAGTATTAAATTCTGCGGTGTAAAGTAAGGTATACTGAGCTAGATTTTGCTCAAGTTGTTCTACGGCATCATGCCCATCGCCAAATTCAGGACTAGTGTCGTACAGTCGCTCTAGCTGGCTGCGCAACTCTTCTTTTTCCAGTGAAGTATAAGCGTGTACGGTAATAGGCATTGATAAACCCTCCTGAGCAATCTAATATGCGGTGACTTCGTTACGGCGAAACATTTTACATCAATTATTTGACGTCTTTGAGGAACGTGTCTATGACAGAACGTATCAGTGAAGTGGTAAGAAATACCAACGAAACCAAAATTCGAGTTCGTGTAAACCTCGATGGTACGGGTCAAGGCACGCTCAACACAGGTATTCCCTTTTTAGATCATATGATTGATCAAATCAAGCGACATGGCTTATTTGATATTGATATTGAATGTGATGGCGACTTGGAAATTGATGATCACCACACGGTTGAAGACTGTGGTATCACGCTTGGACAGGCTTTTGCTAAAGCTTTAGGTGACAAAAAAGGTTTACGTCGTTATGGTCATTTTTATGCACCGTTAGATGAATCTTTAAGCCGTGCTGTGGTGGACTTATCTGGCCGTCCAGGTTTATTTATGGATATTCCATTTACCCGTGCCATGATTGGTCGTTTTGATGTGGATCTATTCTCTGAGTTTTTCCAAGGCTTTGTGAACCATGCGCTCATGACGGTACACATTGATAACCTGAAAGGTAAAAATAGCCATCACCAAATTGAAAGTGTGTTCAAAGCGTTTGCGCGTGCACTTCGTATGGCCTGTGAAATTGACCCACGTGCAACCAACACCATTGCTTCAACCAAAGGTAGTTTGTAATGACCCGTATTGCCCTTCTTGACTATGGTATGGGTAACCTACACTCAGCAGCAAAAGCGCTTGAGCATGTTGGTGCAACAGTCGATGTAACCAATGACCCCAAATTAGTGGCTCAAGCTGATAAAATTGTGTTCCCCGGCGTAGGTGCTATGCGTGACTGTATGCAAGGCATGCATGAAGCAGGGATTGATGAAGTCGTTCGCCATGCGGCATTTAATAAGCCTGTATTAGCGATTTGTGTGGGTATGCAAGCGCTGATGCAACGCTCTGAAGAAAATGGCGGAGTGGATGCTCTCGGTATTTTTGAAGGCAGCGTGAAACGCTTTCCTGATGTAGACGGCTTGAAAGTCCCGCATATGGGTTGGAACCAAGTTCATCAGGCTGATCCGAGTCATCCAATGTGGAAAGACATTGAGCAAGATGCACGTTTCTACTTCGTGCACAGCTTCTATGTTGAACCGAAGAACTCTGGCATTGTGGCTGCAACTTGTGACTACGGATTAGAGTTCTGCACAGCCATTCATCAAGAAAATTTGTTTGCGACCCAATTTCACCCTGAAAAAAGTCATACCGCAGGTTTGCAACTGCTGAAAAACTTTGTGGAATGGAAAATTTAATTTATTCCAGCTTTTGTTTGATTGAAAAAGCTCAACTTCGGTTGGGCTTTTGTTTATCCAAAATTGATGCATCTAGACTAAAAATAAATCAGAAACAGCTTAAGTAAATGAGGCGTGTGATCCCACTCCTGTGCCTTTCAATGTATAAAATCTTTGCTTTACAGCAGACTAGTGTACTCAAGATGGCTGAGATGCCTTTTCATTGTCACCAAATTTGATTATGCTTTGCCTGCTTTTTAGACATTTTTATTTATAAAAAACTTAATTTACAACGATAAGGTAAGTCACTATGACTCAATATGCACAAGAATCTGCGCTGAATGCCGCAGGTCGTTTCGGACGTTTTTCATACCTAGCATGGAACTGTCTACTTGCCATTGTAGCGTCAATTATTCTTGGTATTTTCATCGCAATCTTTCCTAATACATTCGTGAACTTGGAAACAGGCAACTTCGGTGGCGGCATGATTTTTATCGTCCTGATTTATGTTGCGCTGATGTACTTCACGTTTGTATTTACTATTCGTCGCCTACATGACCGCAACCATACGGGCTGGTTATCACTGTTGATGTTGGTGCCTCTTGCCAACGTGATCCTAATGCTTTACCTGATTTTCGCACCAGGCGATGATCGTAGCAACAGCTATGGCTCACCACGCCCAACCGCAGGCTGGGAAGCCGTTTTGGCATGGATTTACATCCTGATTTTCGTTTTAGCGATTATCGGCGGTATTGCGGCTGGTTTTATGTCCTAAAATCACCTGTGCAAAACAGCCTGCCTAGGTCGGCTGTTTTGCTAAATCAACGCAAAAGCTTTAGGCTTAAGCAACAGTGGCATAGTTAAAGCATGATGGATTCTTCTTTTCAACACATCCTTCCCAGCAAAGTCGAAATTCAACAATTTCCTCGTTTTCAAAATTTGCCAAAACAAGCAATTCATGTCATTCAAAACTTCGAACAGTGTGAAGCAATCCGTGCTGAACTGGAACAGGTTTCCATCTTCGGTTTTGACAGCGAGTCCAAACCGACCTTTCAAGTGGGAGAAGTTTCCACGGGTCCGCATCTCATTCAACTGGCTAGCGTCGAGCATGCTTATTTGTTTCAAATGAGTCCACCCATTTTGAACTTCCTTGCGCCATTTTTGGCGAATCCCGCCCAACTCAAAGTGGGCTTTGGTTTAAAAAATGATGCCCATCTATTCCGCAAAAAAGGTTTTGAGCTCAAAGGCGTGGTTGAGCTGTCAAAATGCTTTGCAAGCTTTGGTTTGACCAACCCTGTCGGCATTAAAAATGCCATCGCCCTGCTGTTTCAACTCAACTTCCCGAAAAGCAAAAAAGTCAGCACTTCAAATTGGGCAAGGAAGATACTCACGCCTGAACAAGTTGACTATGCCGCTGCCGATGCCTATGCCGCGTTGTTGGTTTTTGAAGAATTGCGGCATTTGGAACAACTACCGAAAGAGATTTTGCAAAAACTGGAAAATATCATAAAACCTCCTCGTCATGAAAAGCTGTAACAGGTGCTTAGAAAATTGCCAATACTTTGCTAAGATGACTGACATTGATTTTATTTAAGATTTGGCTAGGAGCGAAAGCATGCTGATCATCCCTGCAATTGACCTGAAAGATGGCAAATGTGTTCGTTTAAAACAAGGTCGTATGGAAGACGATACGGTTTTTTCTGATGATCCTGTTGCAACTGCACAGCACTGGGTAAATGAAGGCGCGCGTCGCTTACATTTGGTCGATCTAAATGGTGCTTTCGCGGGTACGCCAATTCATAAACCTGTGGTTGAAGCGATTGCTCGCGCACAACCTGAGCTGCCCATTCAAATCGGCGGCGGTATTCGCTCACTAGAAACCATCGAACACTACCTAGAAGCGGGTGTGTCTTTTGTCATTATTGGCACCAAAGCAGTTCAAGACCCTGAGTTTGTTGAAGAAGCTTGTAAGAAATTTGCAGGTCATATCATTGTCGGGATTGATGCCATGAATGGCATGGTGGCCACCGATGGTTGGGCCAATGTGACCGATGTGAAGGCAACTGATTTGGCCAAACGTTTTGCCGATGCAGGCGTATCAAGCATTGTCTATACCGACATTGCACGTGACGGCATGATGCAAGGGGTCAATGTTGAACAAACCGTTCAACTGGCACAATACTCTGGCCTACCTGTGATTGCATCAGGTGGTGTGACCAACCTTGATGACGTACGTAACCTCAAAGGTCAACCTGGTATTTTAGGTGCAATTACTGGTCGTGCGATTTACGAAGGCAGTTTAAACCTACGTGAAGCACAATTGCTATTAGATGAACAATCGCTCTAACTGTAGAATTTAAAAAAGAGGTCTATTGACCTCTTTTTTATGCATTAAATATCAGTTTGAAGATCTGCTTCTTAATAAATTGCATTACGAATAAACTTTAACGATACATTGCCACGGTTGATATATTGGTATTCAATGGCACTCGAAAAAACGATCGACTCTCCTACACCCAAGACTTTCATGTCGCCTGCCAAATCCAAAGTTAGTTCACCCTCCATCACATAGAGCATCTCACGCCAGCCTTCTGGGTCAGGTTCAGCACTATAGTGTTCATTTGGAGCAAGTACCCATGTCCATAGCTCTACTTTTTGTGTCGCTGCCGCTGAAGCCATTAATTTTGCTTCACTGTGTGCTTGTGTGCCCTGCCAAGCCAAAACGTTCACCACCGCTTGCCCTTGCTGTTCAGGCGCAGCAATAATTTGTACAAAATCGACCTCAAGCACATCGGCTATCAAGCTGAGCTTTGCCAGACTAATATTGTCCTGCCCAGATTCAACCCCAGCTACCATACGACGGCTTAATCCAGCTAAATCAGCGAGTTGCTGCTGACTCAGGCCTTTTAAACTTCGATAATGACGCACATTTTGGCTGACGTGTTGTAGCACCGCAGGAGAGTTCATACAGATAAATCAAAAAAAATATTGAGCAATATATTGCACATAAAAACAAACCATGACAAGCTATGTGCAATATATTGCACATTAGTTTTTTATGTTGAATACTCAGCTCGGTTCTAAAGCGCCTGTGATTGCGCTGATTCTCATTACTTTTATTTGGGGCGGTACCTTCTTGGCCGTGAAATATGCCTTAAATTTTAGCTCCCCCATGTTCTTTGTCGGTTGTCGTTTCGCCTGTGCCGCGACCATTATTGGCTTATTTTCCTATCAGCATTTAAAACACATCACCCGACAGGATCTGTGGGCAGGTGCACTCATTGGCTGTATGGTCACGATTGGCTATGGCACACAAACGGTCGGACTACAAACAGTCAGTAGCAGTGAATCTGCCTTTTTAACGGCACTGTATGTCCCCCTAGTCCCCCTACTATTGTGGTTGATCTTTCGTAAAGTGCCCCATTTTATGATTTGGATTGGTGCACTCTGTGCGTTTGTAGGCTTAGTCCTGCTCACAGGCAATAGTCTGAACTCAATCTCATTGAATTTTGGCCAGACCTTAACCCTGCTCGGTGCAATTGCTATAGCAATGGAAATTATTTTGATTGGTTATTTTGCCCCAAAAGTTGATATTGGTCGGGTGACGGTCATTCAACTGGCGGTTGCCTCTGTGCTCGCCTTTGCATCCATGCCACTGGCTGGTGAGCAACAACTACCTGCTTTTTCATGGCCATTATTAGGCATTGCTTTTGGATTGGGGCTTGCCAGTGCTGTGATTCAATATGTCATGAATTGGGCACAGCGCTCAATCAACCCATCACAAGCAGCGATTATTTACGCAGGAGAGCCTGTGTGGGCAGCACTATTTGGGCGCGTTGCAGGAGAACGTTTAGCACCACTGGCTTTGTTGGGCGGTCTCTTGGTGGTGTTTGGCATTATGATGAGTGAATGGAAACCCAAACTGTTGAAATCAAAAAAAGAAGCTGAACAGCGCTAATTTAACGTTCAAATGCGGTGTCTGCTGAGTCTAAACATAAATTGTATAGATTCAGCAGCACAAGTTCATGTTTAGAACGATACCATCTTACCCGGATTAATCATTGCTCCTAAACCATACATACTTTTGGCAATTGGAATCACTAACGGTGCCAATGCCCGACCAAAAGGAATGTTCTGATGTTGAATTCGGGTCAACATATTAAAATCATCACATTGACCACAGAAATCATCGGCAATCGCTTTACCAATACGTACCGTTTGCGCAACACCATGCCCACTCCAGCCCTGTACGGCATAAATGGGATATTGATGACCAAATTTTCTACTGTCTGCCGCACCATTAACGGTTAAATCTGTCGTTCCACTCCACACAAAGTCAAGTGCCACCTGCTCTAGCTGAGGAAATACATGCTGAATACGTCCCAGCAAATAGTCATGGGTTTGTTCAGGACTCCAACACGAGCCAGTGCCTTCGCCCCCAAATAACAATCGGTTTTTTGAAACGCCACGGTAGTAGTCAATTTGAAATTGCGTATCGTATACGGGCAGATCCGTCGGCAATAGTTCTTTCAAATCTAATGCTAAAGGTGCTGTGGTACAGACGTAAGTATAAAAAGGAATCGTAGTTTGATTACGTTCTTCTAATAGTTTAAATGAAGCATGGTGTACAGCCATCACCACGCTTTTACGTGCTTTAATCACCCCTTGCGCTGTGGTCACATAAATACCATCAGCACGTTCCTGAATCGACTGCACTTCTGTTTGCTCATAGATGCTACCGCCCTTTTGGCAAAAGCCATACGCCAAACCACGTGTCAATGCTAAAGGATGAATATGTCCACCTAGATGATCCAATAAGCCGCCAAAATAGTTATCCGATTGCACATGCTCTCGTAATTCCTCTTGGGTCAGCATTGAGGTATTTTTTTCATCTAAGTACTGACGTGCTTGCATGCCTTCACGCAAGGCATCTAAATGCCCTGGGTGTACTGCGGCCGTTAGATGTCCACGTTTACGTTGTAAATCTAAATCATATTTTTCAGTAATGTCATCAATCAAAGTCATGGCTTCAGTTGAGGTAAAGTGCCATAACTTTTTTGCCTCTTCAAAGCTGAAGTGCTCGATCATGGTTTCGGCTTCCCAACGTGCCAATCCCGGTGTGAGTTGCCCACCATTGCGCCCTGAGGCAGCACTGCCCACTCGGTTCTTTTCAACCAAGACCGTATCTACACCCTGCTCCGACAAATGCAGTGCTGCCGAGGTTCCCAGTAAGCCACCACCTATCACTACGACATCACATTCGATATCTGCATTTAAAGCATCAAACTCATGCCATACATGCATTGAACTTTCATAGTAATTGGCAGGATGATCAAACGCACCACGTTGCGGGTTTAACCAATTCCACTCTTTGCCGCTTTGTACAGCAAAACTGGCTTTGTATTCAACGTCATCTACAAATGTCGGTTTATTCATATTCATTTCATTTACACTCAATATCTATCTCATTTTCATGCAGGGTTTAATATGCATTTCCAATCACAATGTTTTGTCTTTTCAATTTCTTATAAATAAATAGACCAATGCCTATCGCCAGCCAAGAGCAACCAAAAATTAGCGCATTTCGTTCTAAATTGACCCAAAGGCAAAGCATCACCAATACAGATAACAAGGGAAGAATCAAATTGAGGCATTTGTTTTTAATGCCTTGGGTTTGTTTTTCCAACAGATAGAACTTCACAAAAACTGAGAAATTCACCGCCGTAAAGGCAATCAAAGCACCGAAGCTAATCATGCTGACCACCGTCGCAAGATCTAGAAAAATGGCCGATAGCGAAATCAGGCCAATACTTAAGACGGCATAAAGTGGCGTACCTAATTTTGCATGGAGCTGCCCAAAGGTTGCTTTGGGGAAAATGCCATCTTTCGCCATAATATGAATCAGACGTGAAGCACTGGCATGAGTGGCTAAACCTGAAGCGAAGGTATTCATGATTTGGGCACATAAAAATACGGCTTGGAAAAGTGCTCCCCCCACATAGAGGACAATTTCAGGTAAGGCTTCGTCAGGGTTGTTAAAACGCACATTGCTTGGAAAATACAGCTGGATAAACCATGAGGCACTAATAAAAATTCCGCCCCCGAGCAACGTGGTAAGCAGCACGGCACGTGGAATATTCTTTTGCGGATCTTTGGTTTCATGGGACATGGTCGTGACCGCATCAAAACCCAAAAATGAAAAACATAAAATCGATGCACCCGCAATCAAAGGCAAAACAGAACTGTCTCCATTAAACAGCGGGGCTAAAGTCAGTACATGATCATAGCCTTGTTCAGAACCCACGCCTTGAATGACTAGATAGATAAATAAAACCATCAACAGCAAGGGCAAAAGCACAAACACCAAACTCAAGTTCGCCAAAATATTGACTCGAAAGCAGTTAATCAAGGTGACTAAACCTGTAAATAAAATCACCCAGACCCAATAAGGTACACTCGGAATCACAGCTTCTAAGTAAATACTTGCCAGTAAGGCATTCACCAAAGGCAACAAAATATAATCTAGCAGTGAACACCAGCCGACAAAAAAGCCGGCTTTGGCTCCACACGACTGTGCCGTGTAGTTATAGGCAGAACCTGAGTCACCACTGATTCGGCTAAAACGTGCATAACTAAATGAGGTCAGTAACATTGCAACCAACGCCAAAATATAAGCCAATGGCACACGCCCATCGGTGATCCCAGACACAATCCCAAAGGTATCAAACACGACCATCGGGGTCATATAGGCCACACCAATAATGACCACTTGCCATAGTGACATTTTCTTTAAAGAAAAATCTGCATTTTTCACCGAAATCACCATCTTTCATTTTTTAATCTAGTGATTTTGGTTTTTGCAACAACTATGCCATATAATAACAGCTTCGCTATTTTAAAAATATTGAATTAAATGCCAAAGTACGATTTAGAAACTCGAAAAGCAGCGATTCAACGCTATAAACTCACGGATTATAAGGTTGCCGTTTGCAAGGAATTTAACATCTCTCGTGTGACCTTAGACGCATGGATTAAGCTCGAAGAGGAAACAGGTAGCTTGTCTCCAAAAGCAGCGAACAATCGTGGAGCACCTAGCCATATTAAAGACTGGAATGAATTTCAAGTATTTGTTAAAAATACAAAATTTCAAAATATTAGTGATTTAGTTCCACTTTTTGAACAACACTTTGGCTATTCTGTTTCTTATGCAGTTTTGGTTCGCGCCATCCATGTTTTGGGGCTAAAACGTCGTCGCGGAAGATTCTACGCTTAGTCAAAAAAGGCTATTTTTTAATAATATTCTCTACGCATTTATTCATATAAATAAATGTACATTAATGTAAGTTTAATTTATTAAAAATGTAAATTATAATTATTAAAAAAGTAATTACCTATAAATAAAAATGTAAGTTATAAATATTAAAAAAGTAAATATATTAATATAGAAAAGTAAAGATTGAAATTCAATTTAGTAAGGTACTTTTTAAAAGCCTGCGCAAAAATAGACATACTGCTGCATCAGCTTGGTTCATCTCGGTGCATAAATATCATCCCAAAAGATACAGACCTAAAAAAAGGGCATACAGCCCTTTTTAAATCCCATCACTTGTTATTGATACATCGGTTGATTGTCATTTAAACGAATAATGCCTTTAATGGCACGATACACAATCCACACCCATGACAACCCAATCACAGACACGCAGAATGTTGAAGCACCGAGTGCGACACCTGCGAAAGCGGTGGCATTTTCACCCGTAAAGAATAAGAAAATAAATGGCACAAAGGCGATCACGTTCCAAATCAAATACCACCAAAAGGTGCGAATCTGCCAAGTAAAATGGCTCTCAAAAATGGAACCTCGCACAGAGCCACGCTTCACATAATTAATCACTAAAGCAATGATGGCTAAAATCCCTGCGGAAAAAATCGCAACGATATACAAAATATAAAGAATAAAAGTCAGACTACGATTCGGATCTTGATCGACTGAATAATTCATATTGTCCCTCATGAAGTGGGCTTGAACTTTAAATAGGCAAACTATTGAAAGGAGAAATAAGCCATAAAATTAAAAGAATATTGAATAGAATTGTACAAAAGTAAATCTTTCTAAAGGGTTGTTTTTGTGTTTTATGTCGTAGCTTTTGCTGCGCTAACCATGCTGCAGGCCATCCCCCTAAAAATGAAAGGAGATGTAGTGTATTTTCAGGTACACGGCGCTGTCCATTTTGTGCAGCCTCTTTGTCTTGTGCATAGAACCAATAACTGGCCGCATTCATCACACTAATCAACAGCAGCACCAATCCACTCAAGCGCCCCAAGAGTACCAATAGCGCCAAAAACACGATGTATGCCACCGACGCAATTTGCATTGGACTCCAGCGTTGACCCTGTTCGGTCTTTTTCGGTGAGACTTTTGAGGTACGACTCTTTTGGGTTTGTGATGCTTTTAAATAACTGACTTGCTGTGCACGATAACGCCCTTGCGCATCCACAAGCACGTTGTATTCCAACGCACAGCCTAAAATAGGACGAGGACCTTGCCGTGCAAAGTCCTTGATATGTAAAAACACGCGATCTTTACTGTCATCGTTGGGCTGAATAAAGCCATAGCCTTTTTCATCGAACCATTCAACGAGTCGTCCTTGGTCACGCATTTTTCTTTCCTATTTAAGCAGTTACAAACTTTAAGCGGTCAATCACCATATTACGCATTTCGGCAGGATTTTTCTGCAAAATGTCATCCCCTGTACGGCCTTGTTCTGCATTTTTTTGTGCCACTTGTAAACGCATCATCCAAAAACGCGCAGCAGCCATTGCCAGATACAGCTCTAGGCAAGATTTTTCATCAGTCGTCAAAGGACGAATGCTTTCATAGGCGTTTAAGAATGCGATGGCCTTGTCTTCATTTAAGTGCACACTTGGATATTCGGTACAGAAGTCATTCAGTGTAATCGCAATATCAAACAAGAACTCATCTTTATTCAGTTCATAAAAATCTAAAATGCCTTTGAGCTGATTGCCCTCAAACAAAGTGTTGTCACGGAATAAATCCGAGTGGATAAAGCCCTTTGGACGATTCGGATAAACCGCCGATAATGCATCATATAAACCCAACAACTTACTGAGCAGTGCCTGATCCGCTTCACTTAAAGTTGGTTTCATCTGTAACGCTACAGCGAGCCAGTAGTCATGGTCACGGTATTCTGCACGCTCCAGTGGAAAATTTTGCAGTGCGACGTGCATTTGTGCTTGTGCAACCGCAATCGCCTCGGCTTGCTCAAGGGTCGCAGGCATGGGGTGTTTACCCATCATCCGTGGGGCAATTTGCGCAGGTTTATCTTTTAAACTATGAATGGCTTTGCCTGAGTGACTTAAAGGTACAGGAACCGTTAAACCAGCCTGACCTAAATGCTCAAGTACAGGAACCAACTCGCCTGCGCCCTGTTCATCCATTTCTTCAAATACAGTCAATACATACTGCACAGCATTTTCACACACAATAAAATAGTTCGTATTTTGAATACCGCCTTGAATTGGGATCAGATCGATTACCTCAAGTCCATAAGGTGCTGCAAACGCCTGAACTTCCTGTAAAGTCAAAGTGGTATAAACCGACATATAAAACCTGCAAAAAAACTTACATAAGTTTGATAGAATACCCGCTCCGACTATTAAGGTGTAGCATCTAAGTCGCGAAGTTTCATAATCGGCTGTTATTTTTGGAAAAAATTATGCTAGCTAAACGTATTATTCCTTGCCTCGACGTAGACAACGGTCGTGTAGTGAAAGGTGTTCAATTCCTTGATATTCGTGATGCAGGTGACCCAGTAGAAGTAGCACGTCGATATAACGAACAAGGTGCTGATGAAATTACCTTCTTAGACATTACCGCAACTTCGAATGGTCGTGACACGACTTATCGTACTGTTGAACGTATGGCTGAAACGGTTTTTGTTCCCTTAACGGTCGGTGGTGGCGTTCGCAAAGTTGAAGACATTCGTCTCTTACTCAATGCTGGCGCGGACAAAGTGAGCATTAACTCAGCAGCGGTGTTTAACCCAGAATTTGTACAAGAAGCATCGCAACGCTTTGGCGCACAGTGTATTGTGGTTGCCATTGACGCAAAAAAAACGGGCGAGAATAAATGGGAAATTTTTACCCATGGCGGCCGTAAACCAACGGGTATTGATGCAATTGAATGGTCCGTGAAAATGGCTGACTTTGGTGCAGGTGAACTGCTGATTACTTCGATGGATGCCGATGGTACCAAAGCAGGTTATGACCTCGAGCTGATGCGTCAAATCAATGACCGCGTCACCATTCCAACCATTGCTTCGGGCGGTGTCGGTAACTTACAACACTTGGCCGATGGTATTTTAAAAGGTGGCGCAGACGCTGTACTGGCTGCTTCTATCTTCCACTTTGGACAACACACCATTCCTGAAGCGAAGAAATACCTTGCAGATCAAGGCATCGAAATGCGTCTATAAATAGACAATAACCGTAAAACCTATGAAAAGAGTGCTTTCGAGTACTCTTTTTATCATTTTAAAGATGAGAAAAAATGTATCTCTTAGAACTAATCTTATTTATTTGTGGTCTATTGATCTGTTTTGTTTTCATCCTTTTGATGAAGAAATATGCTGACCGCCCTTTCGGTATGCTGACTGTATTGTTACTGCTTGGTTTATGCCTGTTTAGCTATATCAGCTTCTGCAAATATCAGTTTAAACACTATTATGAAAAAGCGCTGATTGCACCTGATCAAATTCGGGCTTGTGGTATTTTTACACAATGGTCAGAGGTCACTCATTATCGACGGCACAACATCAGTACTGAAAAAGTTTTTTATTTTCAGAGTGATCGACAAGCTTTTTTATTTAGCAATAGTCCGCGTGCCAGACAAAGCTTCCCTGATCTCAAAACCTTAAACATCAACGAGCATGTTTGCTTTCAGTTTTCCCCTGACTATACCGATGAAATGGATCGCTATATTTTAACGGGCTTTAAAAAGCAGGCGAATTAAATGGCTCAATTACGCTGTACCTCGGCACAGCCAGTGCCTCTATTATGCAGCAAATGTTAAAGCTTAGAATGTTCGCTGGATCTTGATCTCAATTACGCTCACAATTTTTGAGATAAAAAAAGGGAGTCTTGCGACTCCCTATAAACCTAGAATAAGTACAACATTGTCTTGTTAAACTGGAAAATGAAAAATGACGTACTAGTGCTCATGAGATGATTTCACCTCATCAACAGCTTTACTATAGAATGTTCAAATGACGAAATATTGACAATATATACCAATATTATTGACAAATCACGACAAAATACCTATTCAGTTATCCTGCAACCATTTCCGTCGTCTGCGCTGAGTTCAGTGGAATCGCTTCAGGTGCCTTAACCCATTTTGCAGGGAAGACCTGATTGACCCACTGGGTGAGCTTATCCGACACCACTTGGGGTAAAGCAATACCCAACGGATTTTGCTCTTGCAAATCCAATGAGGAAATGACCCGCGTTCCTAAAATATAATCAAACCATGGCTTGGTCACACACCAGTTGGCATCCTGATTAGAGTTCATATGATGATCATAATGCCAAGGAATCTTACGCATTGCCCAGTCTGGCTCTAAGTGCGCACGACGGTGAATATAGTAATAATTTCCCGCACTGTACAGCACAGACAAAGTCATGCCTTTGGAGACAGGATAAAATAATGTCCCAAAAACACCCGCTACGACAGCGAGTGACACGATTTCATTTTTGGTACGCCAGTTGCTCCAACCTTCAACATAACCATGATCGTGAAACGTGGTTTTCCGCACTTCTCGATGATGCTCCCAATGCGATTTCATGCTGTCAGGCACGGGGCTATAGCGCGGCTTTCCAGCACGGTGTGTTCCATGCAAAATATATTTATGTGCAACCCACTCAAACGCATTGGCAACCACTAGTCCTGCGACAAAACCCTTCCACATGGCAAATTCCTCCTATATTCAGATTGAATATAATGTGGAAACTATGCTAAATATTGACCCTAGCATTCAAATTCATTGACAAATTACGACAAGAACAATAGAGCCAATAAATGCAACATTTCAAAGACTACACAGGTTCTGTCTACGGTGGACTGGGGCATTTACTCTATGCCTATTGCCAAGCCGTGGGCTATCCAATTTCTGAACAACTTGAAAAAGCACAGAACTTAGAACGTTTTGATTATGCCCTGTGGTTAGAGTTACTGAATGATCTTGACAGCCATCTGCACATCCCTGCGCTCGGACTTGAGATTGCAAAGTATGTACAGCCCAAGCATTTAGGCATTTTGGGCTATATTGCGCTGTCCTGCGAAAATTTAGGCGAGGCGCTCACCCGTTATCATGACTTTCACCGCCTCATTTATGATGGCAGTTCACTATATGTTGCAATTGAAGGTGAAAATCTATGCTTTGGTTGGGTGGAGATGCCGATTGAACTGACCACACAACTCAGCAATGAAGTGGCAATGGCGCTGATCATTCAGTTTATGAAGCACTTTGTCGCCCATGACGACATCCAGCTCAGTGAAGTTCATTTTACTCACCCTACACCGAAAAATACGACACTGTATGAGCAGTACTTTAATTGTAAAGTTCGCTTCTCTCAAAGCCGACCGATGATGATGATTCCCCTCAGCGAATTATCCATGCCCTTTCAGCAAGGTGATCAAACCCTGCAAAAACTGCTCTTACAACAAGCCGAAGCATTGCTAGAAAAACTTCCCAACTCCACCCACATCGACCAGCGCTTACAGCATGCGATTTTAACGGGGCTACAAAAAAACCAATATCAAATTGAACATATTGCTCGGCAGCTGAACTTTTCAGTTCGACAACTGCAACGTTACTTACAACAACAAGGCACGACCTACCAACAGCGGATGCAAGAAGTTCGACGTATTTTGGCGGAGCAATACTTAAAAGATCCACACCTCAGCTTACAGGAAATTGCACTGTTGCTGAGTTACTCAGAGCAAAGTGCTTTTCAACGTGCCTTTAAACACTGGACCCAAGTCACACCTCAGCAGTGGCGTATTCAGCATTTTCACTAAAATCTGACCTGTTTAATCCACGTTATCAGGATGTCATGCTTTTTTTGTTAAATTGATTAAAAAACGAGTATTTTCTCGTTAGATATAAAGTTCTATGCGAATAAAACATCAATAACTACAAAAAGCGCATTATGAATAAATATCTTGCTGAATTCATCGGAACGTTTTGGTTGGTCTTCGGAGGCTGTGGCAGTGCCATTTTTGCAGCAGCTTTTCCCGAGTTGCGCATCGGCTTTCTTGGCGTTGCACTTGCCTTTGATTTAACCGTTTTAACGGGTGCCTTTGCACTTGGACATATCTCTGGCGAGGATTAATTTTTTCTCTCCCCATCAATAACAAAGCCTACAATCTGTAGGCTTTGTTATTGTTCCACATGGAACATAGATAGACTTATGTTATAAAAACGGATTGTCAATTTCACCCGACTGCAGATGTTCAATTTTCTCAGGAAGCTGGGCTTCACTTTCAAGCTGTTGCACAATGGCATTCAGATACGCCTGCAATGCTTTGGCCGCAGCTAAACCGGCTTGGTCTTTGGTGAGTTGTAAATTGCCATAAATACTGACGCAGTCCGTGTCATTTTCAAGGGTCAAATCATGGATGGCATGGGACTCATTGCCATGTACAAAAGGTTTAAACATTTTATTTTTACTCTTCTTTATTCTTCAGGCATCGGGCACTGCAGTCGAATGCCTACACATCCAACTGCGTAGAACTTTAACGTAACAGCTGCAAAATATATTGCAATAAGACGTCGACCAATTGTTTCACAATCGCATCTTGATCCGCCGCATCAATACCCGTGCCTTTTGTGACTGTGCTACCACTACTCGACTGAGTAGAGCCCGATTTAAAGTTTTTTTGTAAGGCTTTGAGCTGCTCGGATGAAACCTCTTCTGCGCACTGACTTTCCGCATCCCAATGTGAGTATTGAATTGCACTATTGGCTTTTACCGCCGTTGCTGTCAACGGTAGTTTATAAGTATTACGTTTTTGCTCTTCTGTCAGTTGCGGAAATAAATTCACACCCAACTGCTCTTCCAAATAGCAGACACTGACAATTCTTACCTGCTGTGAATTATCATTCGGTGCGTAATAAGCGCCGATTGCACCCGTTTTTGGCATATAGACCGCTTTATAAACCGCACTCGGAACAATCACTCCCTGACCAATGGTCTTAAGTTTTTTGCCCTGAAATACTGGCCCAGTCACCACAAAAACATCTAGCTTTTGCTTGGTCACAAGCGCCCGTGTGGCTTCTTCCAATTCACGCCACACTTGCTGATTATTTTTAGGAGCCTGTGGCACCATGTTGGCCAAAGAAAAACTGTCGAATTGTGCGGCTTTATTCGGCATATCAGCATTCGGTGCCATATGTCCACGGTCATAGCCTGAACCACGGTAGTCCGACAATGTCGCTCGATGTTCAGTTGCAACATTATTTTCTTCGTGAAAACTATCTTCACGTGGAATTTTTTGGCTCAGGCGCTGCGGCGTCAGAGCCTCTGCAACCCAGAGGGGGGTTTTCGAAACGCCCGAATACATCACATTAAAGCCGTTAAAGCACAGTGCATAGCTGTGTTTACTTAAACTTTCTTTGAGTAAATAGGGCGGAATTTCCCTATAAAATTGTTCTAAACAGGCTGAATTTGAGCTTGGGCTTAAAGACACGTATTGCTGAATTTTTTCTTGACCAAAAGCAATCGCAAAACTTCCCGTTGCCACCAATCCTAAAATCACTTTCAGGCCATTTTGATTAAACATGTTAAACACTGACTTACCTGAACTACTTTTCTTCTTCGCCATCACAACTACAATAAACATCGGTTTTTCACGAGCTTAACAATCAGCGTATACGAAGTATATCGCTCGAGTTCTATTCGCATAACAATTAAACAAAACGCCATATTTAGATGATTTTGCATGTAACAAAATGTCTTTTTTGTAGAGTTTTTCTACGACAACGTGATGCGATTGCGTATCTTTGATTGCTGTCGCTTCAAAAAATATGCCAAGGTAAAAATGAATCGAACGAAATAATACATGCAATTTACGGAGTTCTTATGCATTCTAAGATTTTAGCTTCTCTTGGTTTAATCGGCACAGTGATAAGTGCTTCAGCCTTCGCCGAGCCACCTATCCAACCGGGTGACACCTTAGAAAGTCTCTCTCAAGCCAAAGTCACGACTACTGTTAATGGTCAACCGGGTTCTATTCAAGAACTCGTAAGCTCAGGGCAAATTAAATTGCTTGATCCAAATGCAGCACCTATCAGCCCAGCGAGCCAAGGTGTACCCAATGACCAAGCAGTGATGCCAACATCACCACAGAGTGAAGCCCCTGTTCAACAGGCCGCACCTGACACCACAGTGCAACAACAAGTCGCTGCGACTCCAACAGAGCAACATCCGCTGGCACCAAATGCAGAACTCTCAGCGCAACAAGCTGAAGCGGCGTTAAATGATGCTGTCGCACCTACGGGAAATGCAGACATGAATGCTGCCCCAGCTGCTGCACCGCCATTAGATTCATCAGCAGAGGCACCTGTCAATGCGGTTGAGCCTGATTCACTGCCATTACCAGATGCCCCTGCTCAAGCACTTCCTGACGCTTCAGCAGAACAACCTGTCCAAGCGATGCCTGAAGCACCTGAAAATGATCCAATGAACTAAGACTTCAACTGATTTATCCTCCAAAAAAACCAGCATATATGCTGGTTTTTTATTGAAGTTTAAATCTGGATCTGACTACCCAGCTCAACCACGCGATTGGTTGGAATTTGATAGAAGTCGCTCACAGGACTGGTATTCCGTTGCATTGAGATAAAGAGCTTTTCACGCCACGGCGCCATACCATCCCCTACAGTACTGATAATCCGTTCACGCGAGATGAAAAAACTAATTTGCATTAGATCATATTCAAAACCAAGTTCAGCATAGGCCATTTCCAAGGCTTGCGGAATATTTGGCTGATCTTTAAAACCATAATACAAAGTAATACGATAAAAACGGACATCCAGTTTTTCAACACTACTGCGTTCTTGTGACGGAACAAAAGGAATATCGCGTGTAATAACCGTTACCATGATGTTGCGTTCATGCAGGACTTTGTTGTGCTTAATATTGTGAAGCATTGCGTGTGGCACAATATTTGGTGTACCAGTCAAAAAGACTGCATCACCTGGAACGAACTTAGTTTCACTACCCATACTAATGCTTTTAATAAATAGGTCTATTGGCAATGAATCCTTTTCAAGACGCTTCAACACTAATGCACGACCATCTTTCCATGTCATTAAAATAGTATACAGCACTGCACCAATTAAAATTGGAACCCATCCACCTGATAAAATTTTAAGCGAAGTCGAGGCAACAAAAACTGTATCAAGTAACAAAAATGGCACGGCGAATAATGCAACTTTCCACATTGGCCAACGCCACAACCCATAGGCCAAAATAGAGATTAAAATAGTGCCACACAACATAGTCATGGTGACCGCAACTCCATAAGCACTAGCCAAATTCTCACTATTCTCAAACAATAAAATTAAGATCAGTACAGAGATATACAGCGCCCAATTAATAAATGGCAAATAAATTTGACCGCGCTCTACCTCTGAAGTATGTCGCACTGCCAAACGAGGTAAATAACGTAATTGAATGGCTTGATTAACCATAGAAAATACGCCGGTAATAACCGCCTGAGATGCGATAACTGCTGCTGCTGTGGCCAAACCAATCATTGGAAATAGTGCCCATTCTGGAATAAGCATATAAAAAGGATTCGCGAGTGCATCCGCGTCACGCAATAACAATGCTCCTTGCCCTGCATAATTCAATAACAAACATGGTAATACAATAATAAACCAAGCTAAACGAATCGGAAGACGACCAAAATGTCCCATATCAGCGTAAAGTGCTTCGCCGCCCGTCATAGTCAAAATCACGGCACCCATAGTCAGAAAAGCCACATAGGGTTGATTAAAGACAAAACTCAATGCCCAGTACGGATTAACCATCAATAATACATGAGGGGTCTGAAAAATACTCCACAGCCCTAAAGCACCAATCGCTAAGAACCACAGTAGGGTTAATGGCCCAAAGAATTTCCCCATTGTCCCTGTCCCATGGCGCTGTACCAAAAATAAGCCAGTGATAATTCCTATGGATAAGGGCTCTAACCACTGATTAAAAATAGGCGTAGCAATACTGAGACCTTCTATTGCAGAAAGAACCGAAATTGCAGGAGTAATAATTCCATCACCAAAAAACAGTGATGCACCAATAAATCCCAGAGCAATAAGATAAATTTTCTTGTTATCACTAATTAAGGTGGTTCGCAGATTTAGTGCCAGTAAGGACATAATTCCGCCCTCACCGTTATTGTCTGCTCGCATAATAATCGTAACGTATTTAAAACTCACCGTTAGCATCATGCACCAAAAAATGAGGGACAAAATGCCTAAAACTGACGCTTCTGATATCGCTAGATGGGCTGTTAAAAAACATTGGCGCAGTGCATAAAGTGGACTGGTTCCAATATCTCCAAACACGACCCCAAGGGCGGCTAAGGTGATTGCGGGCAATGCGGCTTTTTTTGCAGTACTTTGCATAGGGTGTCTTCAATTTAGACAGTATTTTTGCGAATCATATCATCACGCTAAAAGTTTTTCTCTAAATCAATTGTTTCACCTTGTCGATGGCTATGTTTTTCGATATTATCCTCCGCCATGGTGAGGTGTCCGAGTGGCTGAAGGAGCACGCCTGGAAAGTGTGTATACGTTTGCGCGTATCGAGGGTTCGAATCCCTCTCTCACCGCCAAAATTTTAAAGACCTTAATCGAAAGATTAAGGTCTTTTTTTATGCTGAACATTCTTATTTAGACTTGGCACAAAGTCTGCTTTATAAAAATGACTCTTCACCCAATAGGATAATTTGCACCACAAAGTGAAATATTTATTCAAAAATAAACGCTTGAACCTGATTCAAACTTGAGCTAAAACAATTTCTAAGGGAGGTTAAAATAAATCATCAATGATCATCTAGATGCAATGTTTATGAAGCACAATTCATTTGCGGTATATAACTAGCGAAACACAAAATTGACCAATAAAACTGCTATTCGGGAGTCAGAATGAATAACAGCACCAATTATGTCAAACAAATTAAAAACGCTAAACGAGGCGGTTATACCCCAACCCTTGCAAAGGATGTCAACAAACATAAAATTCAAAAAGCAATTCGTCTGATTGAACAATGGAGAACGATGGCCAATGAACTCAAACCTCAAATGCAACTCGACATGGCTTTTACATTGGAAGAATGTGCCCAAGACCTCGATCAAATTTTAAGAAGCAAATAAGTTCCATGTTTTCACTTAACCCTATTTAAAAACAGTTTCATCACAGCCACCCAAATTTTATTCTTAGCTTTCACCCACCCCTTGGTGGGTGAAGTTTGCACAAAAAATCTTGCGCATTTCAATCGCTCACTTTTTGGCTTGCGTTTTCAAGAAAATCCGCTATTATTCTCACCACGTTGCCGGCATAGCTCAGTTGGTAGAGCAACTGACTTGTAATCAGTAGGTCCACAGTTCGAATCCGTGTGCCGGCACCATTTTATACTTAGCCTCTCTTTTTAGTGAGGCTTTGTTGTTTCTGGCCCTTTGGTTTTTTATTTCATTTTAAATGTCTCTAACTGCTGTAATTTGAACATAGCGCACGATGCCCTGTTCAAATAATTTCTGGCAGAGCTTAGCGGTCATTTTAATTTTGAAATGATCCAAATTTTGAGCGGCCTGTTGGACTAAATGCACATGATAATAACGAGAAAAACCCGCCAAAACTGCATCTGATAAATCTTCAATAGCAACCTGCTGATAGCCTTGTGCTTCTATCGAATGCTGCAAATTCGTCTCTAACTGAAGATGTTCCAAATGAACATCGGCTACTTTTAACAGCATTTTCAGTTGAAGTTTCTCAAAACGATTTAAATTCAAAAATGCATCACTCAACATCAAATAGTGAAAACCGATGCGCCCTTTTGAATTTAAAACAGAATGGGTTGATCTTAGAAATGAATTTAAATCACTGTGATAAGCGGCATCGAGACACAACACCACATCAAAAGGCGCTGAGAATAGCTTTGAATTTAAATTTAAAAATGACGTTTGAATGATGTGTATCTTTGAATTTAAAATGTGCTGTATACGCTGGACACATTCGGCTTGTAAATCAACCGCACAAAGTTGCTGCACATGGTAATGCTGCTGCCACAGCAATAGACTCGCACCCTGCCCACAACCCAAGTCTAAAACACGGTCATTTGATTTTAGCTGTAATCGATCAGCAAGATGCGTTGCAAGTGTTTGGCAAGCCTCAGGATAGGATGACCTTGCATCATTCCAATAGCCAAGATTGCTCCAAGCCAATACAGCGTGATCTCCCAATTGTTTTGCATCAATTGCATATTTATGTTTGGGCAGATGTCGCTGTAAGGTTTGGAGCCATTTCATGCTTTAGTAGCCGAGTTGTGGGGCAACCTCAACTTTAGGTTTTAATCCAACAAACGGCAATGGCGCACCGAAAATTTCTGCAATATGCATTGCTGAAGTGACGGCAGACTCTAAAATAGGCAGACCATCGCACGACCATGAACCACAGAAAAAGACTTTTCGGTTAGCACTCTTATGGCGTTGTTGTAACTCTTTATTCAAAGCCACCGTTTGCGAGTCCACCACCGCACGGGTCAAAGTTACAGTTGAAATCACTTTTTTCGGGTCAATCTCGGTCACAGGCTGCCACGTTTGGAACACGGCATTTTTACCGACCAGACTTGGTTCGACTGAATTGAGCCAAACCGTGAACTGTTGACGGGTAAACTTACGGTCCATCATATAGCTTAGCACCGACCAGTCTTTACGCTTAGGCGGCATCACGGAAGGATCAGTATGGATCACCAACTGACCTTGCTCAAAACGGAACTGTTTTAACAGCGCAATATCATCTGCAAACTGAACAGGATCTAAAAACTCTTCAATTTTTGTGGTTGGCGTTGCGACCACCACACGGTCAAACAATTGCTGTTCGCCCTTATTATTTTCAACCAAAACTTTGTCACCTTGTTCAGTGACTTTGCTAATAGCCGATCCGCTTTGGATATTGATGTTTTCAATCAATTTATCGACCAAGGCAGGTGTTCCCCCTTGTATACGCAATAAAGCATCACCATCCGTCAACTGACGTAAAAAGATCAGCAGCGGTTTCGCTGGCCATTCGCCAATGGTTTTTGGATTGCAGGTACAGATGGTGTAGAGCACAGGCATGACTGCACCATGCCAAAACACTTCTTCAATGTCATGCTGGTTGATAAATTCAGCCAAGGTAATGTCTTGATCTTTAGATTTGAAGAATTTAGCAATCGCAGTTTTAAGCTGCAACATACCTTTAACCAAGCGCCATCCATACTGCTGTAGGCCTTTACGGTTATTGATAATTGGGAAATTGCCAATGCGACTACGCGTAGTGGTTAGCCATGTTTCTGTACGGTCTTCAAACAACCAACTACATGCCATGTAGGTGCGTACTGGATACGTTTTGATGCCTAAATAAGTCGCAAGACTTAAGGTGTTTTTCCATAAGTGTGGGTTCATGACACGTAACGGAGCATCAATCAGACCACCTTCAAACTCTGTACTGTGGCTATCCATCCCTCGCCCAGTCAGTGCTTCGAAAATAGTGATATTATGCCCAGCATCCTTTAGAATTCTTGCGGTAGCAAGACCGGCCATGCCGCTACCAATAACTGCAATATCCAAAATTATGATCCGTCAGTCTGACTTATATTGACTGAAATTATGACCCAATGTCGAAAAAATAGGGCTATTAAAAAATACCAGAATCACATTTTTTCATGTGCCGCACTGGTAGGACGATATTTGCTTAAATTACATTTCATTACACTAAAAAGCCACTTAAATAAACACAGGTTTTTTATACATTTTATTTTAAATAAAAATATAAACCCTTTAAAAACAAAATATATAAATTAACTATTTTTATAACATCTGTTTTACAAACCAGCAAAAAAGCACTAATATGCGCTCCGCATAAAAAAGATAATTACATCACATAATAATTCATGACCAACTATGCAAAACAAGAAGACTACAGCGCCTAAAAAATCCCTACCCTTGACCGAGTAGGGATTTCTTCTTTTTAGCGACAAGATTTTAGTCCACCACAGCAACAGGGATTTCACCAAACTTGCCACGATTAAAATCATCAAAAGCTTGCACAATTTCCGCTTTGCTATTCATCACAAATGGACCATAACCTTGAATTGGCTCATTTAGTGGTTCACCAGTCAACACCAAGAATTTAGTGTCTTGCAGCGCTTGTAGTTGAATTGCGGATTCGCCATCTTGAGCAAACATCACAATGGAACTATCCACCACTTTTTGCGTGCCATTAATCAGCACTTCACCACTGAGCACCACCACAATCGTGTTATGCGTGATAGGCACATGGATAAAAGTTTCATACTCTGCTTTTAATTCACCATCCCAAACATTGACGGGACTATACGTTTGAGCAGGGCCATGATGACCACCAAACTCACCCGCAATCACGCGTATGTGTCCAACATTATCATCCATTTCGATGCGCGGGATATCTGCCACGGTCAAGGCTTGATAACGCGGTGTGGTCATTTTGTCTTTGGCTGGCAAATTCACCCAAAGTTGTACCATTTCAAACAGGCCACCATGCTCAGCAAAGGCTGGAGAATGAAACTCTTCATGCACCACACCTGAACCCGCAGTCATCCACTGTACATCGCCAGTATTAATGGTACCACCGCCGCCGCTAGAGTCTTTGTGTGTCACTTCACCGCTATAGGCGATGGTGACTGTTTCAAAGCCACGATGCGGGTGTGAACCCACACCACGTTGCGATGTGGTTGGATCAAATTTGTAAGGTGCAGCATAGTCCAAAAGTAGAAACGGACTAATTGCTTGTCCTAAGCGGTCATATGAAAAGAGGTTTTTGACAGGAAAACCATCACCAACCCAATGCATGTCTTGATTACGATAAACACCAATTACTTTTTTCATCTTGGAACTCCTATATCGATAGGATGAATATGCAATCTATACTACCCCTTTCCTCAGCCCTCTTATAGCGCTGCACTAGTACACAGAATCACAAAAATAGGACAATTAACCCCATCACACGTGATGCAGTATGGGATCGCATATCTCAGGCAGACGCGCAGCTGATGTCATGGTTTGGTGCAGCATGTGAATTACACCGCGACTGGCTTAATGATATTGAAGGCCTCGGTTCACTCTTTGCAGCGCATATTCCAGACTATAAAAACCTGATTCAAAGCTATAGCAAAAATACGGCTCAAAAATAATCAGCCCTCAGTAAAAGCGATCTTCGGATCGCTTTATTGTCGTGCGCAATCGTTAGCGATGATACAGTATCAGATCATCCACCACAGACTGCCTTCGGTCACAAATCAATACAGGCTTGAACCCATCATGCATTCATTTGACGACTATTATTATTTTGACTCTGGATGGACTCGGCATTGCCAACCTACCTTACTTAACGGTAGAGGCAGATATTGCTTCAGGTCGCCTAGTTCACATTTTGCCCGACTGGTGTCCCAATATCGGAAGCGTACAGTTGGTCTATGCTTCACGTAAAGGACAACATTTGGTCATGGAGAAACTGATTGAGCATTCGATCCAAGGTTTAAGAGACTTTGCCAGCACCAGCAAGGGTTACCATCTGTAAAAGCTAAAAGAACCCTGCATAAAAAAATCAGCCACTTGGGCTGATTTTTTACAGGTATCATGCTCATGACTCAGCACGATGCAACCATCGAAGTTGACTTAGATTTTTCCAACCAAGTCGATTGACGGTGCAAGCGTTGCTTCACCTTCTTTCCATTTTGCAGGACATACTTCGCCTGGGTGCGCATGCACATATTGTGCTGCTTTCACTTTGCGTAATAGTTCAGATGCATCACGACCAATACCGCCAGCATTAATTTCAATAATTTGGATTTTACCTTCAGGATCAATCACAAAAGTACCACGGTCTGCAAGACCTTCTGTTTCAATCAGCACATCAAAGTTTTTAGACAAAGTCCAAGTTGGATCGCCAATCAATGGATACTGAATTTTACCGATCACCTCTGAAGTGTCGTGCCATGCTTTATGGGTAAAGTGGGTATCGGTCGATACGCCGTAAATTTCCACACCGAGTTTTTGAAATTCAGCATAGTGATCGGCTAAGTCGCCCAATTCTGTTGGACACACAAAGGTGAAATCAGCAGGATAGAAAAATACGACAGACCATTTGCCTTTCAAGTTTTGCTCAGACAACTCAATGAATTCACCATTTTGGTAAGCTGTTGCATTAAACGCCTTAACTTCAGTATTGATTAAACTCATGTATTCGTCCTCAAAAGATTTGTGAGAGTGCTTAAGTGATGAAGAAAGAATACGTACAAACCTAAAATTGGTAAAACAGTAAGTTTTTATTATTTTTATCGGATTTTTAGATTTATTATTTCCCGACACTGTTGCCCGACTTTCACCATCTTGTGGTCTAAATAAAAACCTTTCGATTTTTCAAATGAGCACAATACAGTCAAATCCAGAGTCAAGCAGTGGAAAATCTATGATTTGGGAAGCCATTTCAGAGCCTTGATGTTCAATAAAAAAGTGAAATTAAGCCGTTTCGGTCTGCCCCACCTGATGATAAGCACGATTAAAATAAACCAAACTTTGCTCATGTTGGCTTTGTTGAATCGCGACAATACGGCACATAAAGACCGTATGTGTTCCCACTTCTTGAATATCATCAATTTCACAATCAAAATTGACCAAAGCATCCTTTAAAACAGGCGCACCCGTTTCTAGCTCTGTCCAAACACCATGTTTAAAACGCTCTTCAGACGTCATTTTAGATGCGAAGACATTCGAAATATGCTGATGTTGTGCACCTAACACATTCACAGTTAGGATTTTATTATCGACAAAATGTGCATGTGAACGCGATGCTTTATTCATACAGACCAATAATGTCGGTGGTGTATCCGTCACACTGCATACGGCAGATGCTGTGAATCCATGACGATCAGCCATGCCTGCCGTAGTTACGACACTCACTGCACTGGTTAACAAAGACATTGCATCTCTAAAGTCTGTTGCTTCAATCATCATTTTATTCCTCAGTAGAACGGACACATGCTTTTAAATGGAATACGAGCTACCCATTTCTGATCAAATAGATAGCCCTTTCACATCACGCACTTGCTGCGTATGAAGCCGAAAGTTCTTTACGAATAATTTCTGCACCTGCGCTTAACGCATTCAGCTTACCACGTGCGACTTCACGTGCTAAAGGGGCCATGCCACAGTTGGTCGAAGGATAGAGTTTATCTGCATCGACAAACTGAAGTGCTTTACGTAGTGTATTCGCAACTTCTTCAGGTGTTTCAACGGTGTTGGTTGCGACATCAATCGCACCGACCATCACTTTTTTACCGCGAATCAGTTCAATCAGATCCATTGGTACACGCGAGTTTTGACATTCAAGTGAGATGATATCAACTTTAGATTGTTGCAGTTTAGGGAATGCTTCTTCGTATTGACGCCACTCTGAACCCAAGGTCTTTTTCCAATCGGTATTGGCTTTGATGCCATAGCCATAGCAAATATGCACCGCAGTTTCACATTTCAGACCTTCAAGTGCTCGTTCAAGCGTTGCAACGCCCCAATCATTCACTTCATCAAAGAATACATTAAATGCAGGCTCATCGAACTGAATGATATCCACGCCAGCAGCTTCTAACTCACGTGCTTCTTGATTCAGAATCTTAGCAAATTCCCAAGCCAGTTTTTCACGGCTTTTATAGTGACCATCATACAGCGTATCAATCATGGTCATCGGGCCAGGTAACGCCCATTTAATCGGCTGATTTGTTTGGCTGCGTAAAAACTTAGCATCTTCAACAAAAACAGGCTTTTGACGGCTTACTGCACCTACCACTGAAGGCACACTCGCATCATAACGATTACGGATACGAACCGTTTCGCGTTTCTCAAAATCAACGCCATCCAGATGTTCAATAAACGTCGTCACAAAATGTTGGCGGGTTTGTTCGCCATCACTAACGATATCAATGCCTGCATGTAGTTGTTCTTGTAATGACAAACGTAAAGCATCTTGTTTCGCTTCGAGTAATGCCTCACCCTCTAGTTTCCAAGGTGACCAAAGTTTCTCAGGCTCAGCAAGCCAAGAAGGTTTCGGTAAGCTGCCCGCAGTTGATGTTGGTAATAAAATGGCCATTTTAAATCTCTATTTCAATATTCTATTTCAGTTAAATTAAGCAGCGTTGCTGTTGACGGTATAATTCGCAGCCCATTGTTCAAGGATGTCTTGATAAGGCTTAATAAAGTTCTCTTCCGTCCATTTACCTTGTTTAACTGCTAACTGACCACGTTCAACACGGTCATAGACAATTTGTGTTAATGAGTAATCTGGATACTCTAGGCTGGCTTGATAGACTTGGGACGCTGATGAATTTGCATTGTAAATTTCAGGGCGATAAATCTTTTGGAAGGTTTCCATGGTGCTAATCGCACTAATCAACTCAAGATCGGTGTAGTCCCGCAGTAAATCACCCGCAAAATAGAATGCTAAAGGCGCAGCGCTCCCTTTTGGCATAAAGAAGCGAACCTGTAAGCCCATTTTATGGAAATACTCATCGGTACGTGAATATTCATCTTGTTTATACTCAACGCCTAAAACAGGATGCTCATTGGCAGTACGGTGATACTTCTTCGCTGTTGAAACACTCAAACAAATCACAGGCTGTTGATTAAACTCTGCTTTAAAAGTGTCTGAGTTCACCAAGTATTGATACAGTTTGCCATGTAGATCACCAAAACCTTCAGGTGCATACGACGTCGAATTCTCTTTATTGTGTTCTTTCAGCACCACGCTAAAATCGTAGTCACGTACATAAGACGAGAAGCTATTACCAATCATGCCTTCAATACGTTGATGGGTATGATGATCATTAATCGTGCTTTTCAGCATTTCAATAATTGGGAAAGTTTGACCATTGCCTTCAATGTCTAAATTTGCAGAAATAATATCGATTTCAAGCGAATAACGATCACCATTCGGGTTATCTGTTTGTGCTAAGGCATTGAAACGATTATTAATCATACGAAGTGTATTACGTAGGTTCTGCTCACGGCTTTCACCACGCGCCAAGTTAGCAAAGTTCGTCGTTAGACGTGTGTTATCTGCTGGTTGATAGTTTTCATCAAAACGAATGCGTTTAATTGAACATGCAAACTCTGTACTCATGGCGATCTGTTACCCTATTTTTGCGATAAAACTGAATTTCTTTCATGCTCTTTCTAGAGGGTCCAATTTTCTTATTGGATCTTTCTAGCGAATCGTCTTACCAGCCTTTTCAGTTTTTTCTGATCGTCAGGCTAAGAAGCAACGATGAATATGATCTATCGTTAAGAGCGTGGTTTAATTTATACCTGAATGATCACATGAATAAAAATGATTTAATCTCACACCAAAGTGAACCAAATTCATGTTTAGAAATTCTGTCGCTTTAACAATGAATTGCGCATAGATAATTTTTTGTGGATGTACGAAAGGAAATAATGAAAATATCAAGCCCTTGTACGTGAGCTGTGAAAAGTCATGAAATTATTCAATAATGCTAAATTAACGACATCAGCACGATACATATTCACTTTAATTATCTATTTATATCAGTAGCTTAATATAATGAGCTGATTATTAAAAGATTGGATAAAACAGGCAATTCAATGGTTTTGTCCGTGGGAAAATGATGAGTGCAAGCTTGGTTTTGAGTTCTTGTATTGATTAACTTTGGCTTCGCTTTCTGACCTTGGCTCTTCTTCACAGAATCAGAAAATTTAGTATCTTTCCTATCACCAATCAGAATTAAAAAAACAAACATTCGGTCTTTATATTAAGAACAGCTCACATATATCAAGTAAAACTAAAGAATCATCTCATGCATTTTTTGCATAACTGAATTAAAAATTGCATTGTCGTTTTTTTTAAAAAAAAGTAACACTTGCCACAGTTAAATCCCCAATCGACGATTTAGCACTCAATATCTAAAGCAATGCCTATATAAATTGATCAACATGGAATGTCATCAATGCCTTGCTACATCAGGCCAAAAGTTGATGAAAAGAAGATTAAAGAAGGAACGATAAGTATGAAGCAGAAGAAATTACTGAAATATATTCTGATTGCCATGATCTCTGGAATACTGATTGGTTGGGCTTTTCATAGCACGTTAACGACTGCACAAACCACAGAACTTGCCGCCTATTTTAAAATAGTGACCGATGTATTCTTAAGATTAATTAAAATGATTATTGCACCTTTAGTTTTTGCAACAATCGTTTCTGGTCTTGTCTCGATGGGAAAATCCTCATCGCTGGGATCAATTACCTTAAAGGCCATGAGTTGGTTCATTGGTGCATCATTTATTTCACTTTTACTGGGCATGGGCTTAGCCAATTTATTCCAACCTGGCGCTGGGATGAATCTCACCGTTCCTCAAACAGCGGTTGATATCGGTGTCAGTGCGACAAGTCTGAGCTTAGAAACGTTCATTACGCATATTTTCCCGCGTAGTTTTGCTGAAGCCATGGCCAATAATGAGATATTACAAATTTTGGTTTTCTCAATTTTCTTTGGTTCCGCACTGGCCTATGTTCAACATCAAAATGAAGCGACCGTCATTGGCAAAATAATTGATGAACTCTGTAAGGTGATGTTCCGAATTACAGATTATGTCATGGCATTTGCCCCTATCGCCGTTTTTGCAGCCATTGCTTCCGCGATTACTATCCAAGGCCCTAAACTGATTATCGATTATAGTATTTTCATTGGACAGTTCTATGTGGGACTACTGGTGCTTTGGACTCTCCTGATTGCTTTCGGCTATATCTTCTTGAAAAAAGATATTTTTAGATTGATGCGAATCGTGCGTGAACCCACCATGTTGGCATTTGCGACCGCAAGTAGTGAATCGGCTTATCCAAAAACCATGGAAGCTTTGGATAAATTCGGTGTGCCTAAACGTATTACCAGTTTCGTGCTCCCTTTAGGTTATTCTTTCAACCTCGACGGCTCGATGATGTATATGGCATTTGCCGTGTTATTTATTGCACAAGCCTACAACATTGATTTAAGTTTTTCCCAGCAAGCACTCATACTCTTTACCCTCATGATTACGAGTAAAGGGATTGCAGGTGTTTCACGAGCATCCATTGTGGTGATTGCCTCCACTCTGGCCATGTTCAAACTTCCTGAAGCCGGTATTCTATTAATTTTAGCGATTGATCAGTTTTTAGATATGGGCCGTACGGCAACCAATGTGATTGGAAATAGTATTGCAACTGCCGTGATTGCACGTACTGAGGGCAATAAAGATGAACTTACGGAGCAAGAAGGTATTATGGTGAACAACATTCCACCCGCAAACCAATTGGCCGATAACAGTTAGAATTATTTATAGAGAAAATAAAAGGTGATTTTTAAATAGTAAGTAAAGTCCTTTATTTACTATTCATAAAATCACCTTATTTATTATTTAAATATGTTTGACAACGATTAACCAAAATAATCAATAAAATACAATTATTTATTTTTTTGAATTAAAATATTCCAAATATAATTAATTCGATTTGAAAAGGACATTTCACGTTTAACCAGATAGACATCTTGAAATAAATAATACTGATTACCCTCCAGTACTTTTAATTTATTTTCTTGAATTTCTCTTTCAACCAATAATTTAGGCAGCCATGCTACACCTAAACCCTGCAACACCAGCTCTTTTAAATCGCCTGCATTATCCGTCTCATATAAAGTTCTATAATCCAACTTATTTTCAATCGCTTTATCCACACAGTTTCTTAAATATGCTTGTTTACTATAAGACAACAAAGGAAAAGACTGATCGAGTGAATATTTGGCAGTCCCGTCATGATCTAAGGCCGTCACAGGGAGTATTTCCATTTCAACAATCTTATGAAATTCGAACAAAGAACGATCGAATTGTTCTAATGTTTTTTGATCGCAATAGCTGATTAAAAAATCACACGAACCATCTTTTAATAAGCGCATGCCCTGTTTGAAATTAGAGGCAATAATTTCCAATTTTAAGTCCGTCATATCCATCGCTAACTCATGAATAAAGCGGGGGAAAAACTGGGTAATGAGCGAGTGTGACACTGCAAACTTGACGGTTAATTCATCATGTCTCACATTCTTTTCTAAATATTTTATTGTTGTAGTGAGTTGATTTTGTATGTTTTTTGCAGAAGCAAGTAAAACTTGCCCCGCTTCTGTGAAATCAATATTTTTACTATATCTTTTCAAAATTTGGAAACCCAATGAGTTTTCAATATTTTGAATTCTACGCGTAAAGGCAGACTGTGTGACATGTCGTAGAGCTGCTGCTTGAGATATCGATTTTTCTTGCTCTAATGCAAGTAAATCTTCAATCCATCGAATTTCTAAAGTCATAACTCATTCTTCACTCATCCTTTGATCAATTATAATCTATTATGCAAAAAATGCATGTAGTAATATATTTTTACATTAGAAAAAAAACCGTGCGCACTTTAATATCGATTTATTCGAGATTAGAGTCTATTTAAATGAACATTAAGATTAACACACGCGTTGAAAAGGATTTATTAGGACATAAAGAAATTCCTACTCATTGCTATTATGGTGTACAAACTTTAAGAGCTTTAGAGAACTTTAATTTAAGTCCAAATAAACTCAATCAATTCCCTGTTTTTATTAATGCCCTTGCAATGGTTAAAGCTGCATGCGCAGAAGCCAATTTTAAACTCAATAAACTTGAAGAAAATAAATACAATGCCATTCAATATGCATGTGAACAAATTATTAATTATAAGTATCATGACCAATTTCCAATTGATATGATTCAAGGTGGTGCGGGAACATCCACCAATATGAATATCAATGAAGTACTGGCTAATATTGGCTTAGAACATTTAGAGCATTTAAAAGGCGAATATCAATATTTACATCCAAATAATGATATTAATATGTCTCAGTCAACCAATGATGTCTATCCAACAGCCATTAAAGTGGGTTTAATTTTTGCAATTGAGCAATTGAACAGCCCGTTTCAAAATTTAATTCAAAGTTTTAAGAACAAGTCCGATGAGTTTTCGCATATCTTAAAAATGGGTCGTACCCAATTGCAAGATGCCGTTCCAATGACCTTAGGTCAAGAATTTGGCGCATTTGCAAATACCTTACAAAATGATTTAAACAAGCTCAATGACATCATGCCGTCTGCTTTAAGTGTTGTAAATTTGGGCGGAACAGCAATTGGAACAGGGATCAATACCGAAGTTAAGTATCGTGAATATGCCATCGCAGCATTGTCTGAAATTACGCAAAAGCAGATCAGTAGTTCACCTGATTTAATCGAAGCAACCTCAGATATGGGTGATTTCGTTTTATTATCGAGCTTCTTAAAACGTACCGCGACTAAACTCTCAAAAATTGCCAATGACCTGCGTTTACTTTCTAGTGGTCCTCGTACTGGTCTGAATGAAATCCATTTGGAGCCGCGTCAACCAGGCAGCTCAATTATGCCAGGTAAAGTGAACCCTGTTATCCCAGAAGCAATGAATTTAGTGTGTTTTCAAGTCATTGCAAATGATTTGGCCATTACTTTGGCGGCCGAAGCAGGTCAGTTACAGCTCAATGCGATGGAGCCGTTAATTGCTTTTAAACTGTTCGAATCGATCGATTTGTTAGGTAAAGCGATGCAAATGTTCCAACATAAATGTATTGAAAACATCCGTGCCAATGCTGAACACTGTCAGGCCAATGTAGATAATTCAATCGGTATTATTACTGCACTCAACCCATATTTGGGCTATGAAACAACGACTCGTATTGCAAAACAAGCCAATGAAACTGGTCAAAGTGTATTGGCTTTAATTAAAGCTGAAAACCTATTGTCTGATCAAATTTTGGCTGATGTGCTATCGATCAAAAATATGGTTCATCCTCAGCAATCTTTAGCATGATTTATTAGCATTTAGTCTTTTTAAAAAGGGATCTCATCAGAGGCTCCTTTTTTATAGAAAGGAAAAGTATGCTCTGTCACTCGTATTAGCTGAACATTTTTATTCTATAAAGCTCTTTTTTAAATACCAAATTTGCCTAGCCATAAAAAAAGAACTTGATATAAATCAAGTTCTTTTTCACTTCATACAATATTTAGATATTGCACAAGTTAGAATGGAAGATCATCATCCATATCTGCTGGTGCTGCCGCAGGCGCTGACTGAGGAGCCGCCTTTGGTGCAAAACCGCTTGGGTTATTGTTCGCATAACCACTTTGTTGGTTGTTGCTATTACCCGCTGCTGGATTACCGCCATAACCGCCTTGGTTGTTGTTATTGTTATAACCACCACCTTGGTTATTGTTGAAACGTGGTTGTGCATAACCATCATTTCCGCCTTGCATTTGCTCGCCTTGCTGACGGTTGTTGTCGAGCATCTGCATTTGCTCACCACGAATTTCTGTGGTGTAGCGTTCTTGACCATTTTGATCTGTCCACTGACGAGTACGCAGTGAACCCTCAATATAAACTTTCGAACCTTTACGTAGGTATTGTTGCGCAATTTCACCTAGACGGTTGTGTAACACAATACGGTGCCATTCGGTTTGCTCTTTACGCTCACCGGTGCTTTTGTCTGTCCAAGAGTCGCTCGTTGCAATTGAAAACTGGGTCAACGAACCACCGTTTGGGAAAGTTTTCGTCTCTGGATCTCGGCCTAATGTGCCCACTAAAATAACTTTATTTACACCGCGCATCTGATGTTTACTTCCTATCTATTTCTATTATTTACTTTATAAGAGTTATGCTTAAATGGCTACCTCTTTCCCCAACAACTGCGTTAAATCTTGTCGCGTAGCATCATCTATTTGCTGCTTATCGACTTTTACATACGCTACTTGCTGATCAGACATCACCACGACCTCTTCAATACCACGAATCGCTAAAAGCTGTGAAGTCCATTCGTCCGTTTGTTTATGTTCAGGTAAACGCAATACCATCGAAGACAAATAGCGCGGTTGTGCCAAGCCAAAACTAATCAATAACCAAACAATCGCAAGTCCAGTCAGGATGCTCCAGCCCAAGGCTGTATTGTTTAACAGCAGCAACTGACCGCCTGTGACACCACCAAAGAATGCGCCTAAAAACTGGCTGCTGGCATTTACGCCCATCGCGGTGGCTTTAGACTGAATTGGCGCAGCTTTCGATAACCATGACGGCAGCAACGCTTCCATGACGTTAAAAGCAATAAAGAATAAGCCCAAACCTGTCAGCAAAATATACTTCGACTCAAAGCCAAAAATTAGGATGCCTAAACCTAAAATAATGCCGCCAATAGCCGTTAAAAAGATGCCTCGCATTTTGCGATATTTTTCAGCCAACACAATACTTGGAAAGGCAAAAAATAGGCTAATCACCAACAGCGGTAAATACACCCAGCCATGCGAATTTAGTGGAATTTTTGCAAAGTCGATGAGTTGCGATGGGACATAAATAAACATTGCCGTCAGCAATAAATGTAAGCTAAACACCGATACATGCAGACGGTTCAGATCGCCCATTTTTAAGACTTGTTTGAGCTGAGCCAAATAACCTTGTTGATAATTACGGTGATGGCGGGTGACTTTGGGCACCAAAAACAGCATCGAAATAGCTGCCAAACCCATGATGGTCGTTACCCAGAATAATCCTGAAATACCCACTAAACCCGTAAGCCACGGCCCCAAACTAAAAGCCACAGCAAAAGAAACCCCGATACTCATGCCCATGGTTGCCATGGCTTTCATACGGTTTTCTTCACGGGTCACATCCGCCAGTAGTGCCATCACCACCGCAGACACTGCACCCCCACCCGCAATGGCACGACCAATAATCACCCCATAAATAGTGTCTGACATCGCTGCAATTGCACCGCCCAAAGCAAACAGGAGTAGCCCAAAAACCACCAAAGGCTTACGGCTATAACGGTCGGCAATCAAGCTAAAAGGAATCTGTAAAATGGCCTGTGTTAAGCCATAAATCCCCACAGCCAAACCGAGCAACGCAGGCGTTGCATATTCATAGGTCTGCCCTGCTACAGAAAATACAGGGATGATCATGAACAAACCCAACATGCGTAAGGCAAAAATACTGCTTAAGGCAAAAGTTGAACGACGTTCTAAAGCATTCATCATAAACGAGGACAGACTGTATTGAATTAATCTTGGATCAAGATTATAGGCTATTCAATCCGACTAGCGGCATGAATTTTATGTTTAATAAAAGCCTTCCTGATCTGAAAAACAAAAAGCGCAGCCTGAGCTGCGCTTTTCCGCGGTTTAAAGCAATCTGCTTTAAGCGGCTTGATGTTTTTTGTATTGAATAGAAGCAATAACAGCCCAAACAATAAAGGCCACACCAATTAAGCCTGTGACGACTTCTGGTACATGTAGACCTGTACCACTTGCCAGCATAATGAATGCTAAAGCACCAATCGCGTAGTGTGCACCATGCTCAAGGAAAACATAGGCATCCAAAGTCCCTTTTTCGACCAAGTAAATGGTCATCGAACGCACGAAGATCGCACCAATCGCGAGACCCAGCATAATAATCACGACATCCGAAGTAATCGCAAACGCGCCAATTACGCCATCAAAACTGAACGATGCATCAAGTACTTCTAGGTATAAGAAACCACCAATACCTGCTTTGACTACCCCTGTGGTTGCGCCATTGGCATCATGCGTAACTGCATTGCCATCTTCATCAACTTCAGGTTCACCACCCAACAAATGACTCAAGACTTGTACGCCAATATAAACCACGATGCCCCAGATTCCCGCCATGGTCACCACCAGACGTTTGGCTTCATCGACATTGGCCGCCATCACCAAAAGTGCAATCAGTGCAAGGAATACCGACATTGCAGGAACATTGGCTAAGTTGGTCAAACGACGTTCTAACCAGCGGAACCAGTGTGTATCTTTCTCTTCATCTAAAAAGAAGTTTAAGAACACGAGTAACAAGAATGCACCACCAAACGCAGCAATTTCAGGGTGATGATCCATCAGACGTTGCGAGTAGGTTTTTGGATCATTCAAAGCCAGTTGTACGACTTCAACAAAGCCCATATCTGCAGTTACCGCCACAATTGCGACAGGGAAGATTAAACGCATACCAAATACAGCGACTAAAATACCCACCGTCAGGAACAACGTTTTCCAGAAATGATCCCAGCCACGTAACACAGATGCATTGACCACGGCATTATCAAAAGATAGCGAGACCTCCATCACCGCTAAAATTGCAGTAATGGTCAAAGCAGTAAACATGGTCTTTAAGCCCGCTTCTGGTCCATGGGTAAAACCCCAGTACGCAGATAACGCAAGACACACGATCGTAAAAATGATAGAGAAACCAAAATGTTTCATCATGACAGATCGACCTATAAAAAATTTGGAGATGAACGAAAACTTAAAAAAACAGGTTGAGTTTTATGGCCGCAATTATGACGCTTTTTAAGTCTGAAACCAAAACATCTTCGTTAATTTTTACTTATCTCACCGATGTACGGAAATGGATTGTTGTTCCGCGCAAACTGTTGTTATAGTCTTGCCCATATTTTGGCTTCCCTCAGGATCTAATCATGGCTTTTTCTCAAGACGTTTGGCAACGTAATGTCGACTTATATCAAAAAACACTGGCTTTACCTTTTAACCAAGAATTGGCTTCAGGCACACTTAATAAAGAAGCATTTTGTCATTATGTGATTCAAGATGCGCACTACTTGGTGGCTTATGGTCGTGCTTTAGCGGTGTGTGGTGCCAAAGCGTATGAGGCCGATGACATTATCCAGTTTAGCCAAGGAGCCAAAGAAGCGATTGTGGTGGAACGCAGTTTGCATGATGGCTTTATGAAAAATTTTGATATTTCAAAACAACAGTTTGAAGAAACACCTCTGACTTTGGCATGTCACCATTACACTTCATTTCTAACGGCAACAGCATGGTCTGAAAGCTACCCTGTGGTGTTAGCAGCGCTCTTACCTTGTTTTTGGATTTATGCTGAAGTCGGTAAAGACATTGTGGGTAACTCTATCGCCAACAACCCGTACCAAGCGTGGATTGATACTTACGCAGGTGAAGAATTCAACCAAGCAGTACGTAATGTAATTGCAACCATCGATAAAGTGGCTGCGCGTTGCGATGCAGACACTATTGAGAAAATGCATAAAGCCTACCGTAAAGGGGCTGAACTGGAATGGTTGTTCTGGGACAGCGCTTATAAACAGCAGCAATGGCTCGGTTTAGACCACGCTTAAAAGCGAAAATGATCCAAAAAGCCCTGAAACCTTCAGGGCTTTTTATTGACCGAATATCGTATTTTTTCAGAAGGCGCGATTGCTATTTTAAGCATTTAAAACTAAACCCTAGTAATGATAATAATTATCATTTGCATAATTAACTTTCGAGGGCCGTTCTCATGCATCCGGATACTCTTGGTACTGAAGCCATTCGTGCATTTTTTACCGTACAATGTTGCTGGCTAAATAACGAAGAAATTTACCTTGAAAAAGGCTGTTTACACTGCGGTTCTGCCGCGACCTATCTCATTTATTATACCAATCCACATATTCAAAAATTGATGTTGGCGTTTATTAAAAAATATCATTGCGTTTTAAGTCGAGAACAAGACTTACTCGACCTACCAGACTTTGAAAATGACTACGATGCCTTCTTGCAAACTCTTGAGCACAAAGTCAATTTCTATGCCCGTCTTCATCATGACATTATCCGTCCCTTTGCTTTTGAGACGGTCGATTCAATCTTTGAACGTCGTTATGCGCTAGCATGTTAAATGCTGCAAACACTACAACACTCTATCCCTGAAGGCGTATGGCAAACCAAAAATAGCACAACCATGATGCAACTTTTGCGCTGCGCCGAATGGGAGATCCACTCTTTTTTACGCAATGCGTAAACATCTTTCTATCTTCAGTCGCAGCCAATATCGATAGCTTGAGACTTGTTTCAACACTGAAATCTAGCTACAGTTTAGCAGCATCACTTTTCTTTTGGCCGACATGATTTGTCGCTATAAAATCATGTTTAACACTTGAATAAAGCATAAGTCGTTATCATATACCTCCTTCATCTGCACAATTTCGAGATAGTTTTATGAGCCAAAGTCATATCCGTATTCGAGGCGCACGTACCCATAACTTAAAAAATGTGAACCTTGATATTCCCCGCGACAAATTCGTGGTGATCACGGGACTTTCTGGTTCAGGTAAGTCATCGCTTGCATTTGATACGCTGTACGCCGAAGGCCAGCGTCGTTATGTCGAATCGCTCTCGGCCTATGCGCGCCAGTTCTTATCACAAATGGAAAAACCTGAAGTTGACTCAATTGAAGGTTTAAGCCCTGCCATTGCGATTGAACAGAAGTCAACCAGCCATAACCCACGCTCTACGGTGGGCACCATTACCGAAATTTATGACTATTTACGTCTACTCTACGCACGTGTCGGTACGCCATTTTGCCCAGAGCATGATTTGCCGATGGTGGCACAGACCGTATCGGAAATGGTCGATGCCGTAAAAGGATTGGATGAAGGGACAGCGCTGATGCTGCTTGCACCTGTGGTGCGTGAGCGTAAAGGTGAATATTCCAACCTGTTTGAACAGCTACAAAGTCAAGGTTTTGTACGGGCGCGCGTCGATGGTGAGATTGTTGATCTCGACCCAATTCCAGAACTCGATAAAAAGAAAAAACACACCATTGAAGTGGTGGTGGATCGTTTTAAAGTCCGTGATGACCTCGGCAACCGCATTGCAGAGTCTTTTGAAACGGCTCTACGTTTGGGCGGTGATATTGCGATTCTTTCGTGGATGAACGGTGAACACCCAGATCGGGTCTTTTCAGCTAAACACTCATGTCCAGAATGTGACCGCGCTGTTGCAGAACTTGAGCCCCGTTTATTTTCATTTAACAATCCCTTTGGTGCCTGCCCAACCTGTGATGGTTTAGGGACTCGTAGCCATTTTAGTGCCGAAAAACTCATTCCAAGTCCTGATGTGTCGATTAGCCAAGGCGCTATTCGTGGTTGGGACAGACAACGTCCGTACTACTACAGCATGATTGAAAAAGTGGCTGAGCATTTTAGCTTTTCTTTGGATACGCCTTGGAATGAACTGGATGCCGACACCAAAAAGAAATTTCTCTACGGCACAGGCAAAGAAAAAGTTGATTTAAGTTATATCGACGAACGGGGTCGTAAACATAATCGTGTACAACCTTTTGAAGGAATTTTGCCACATTTAGAACGTCGCTATCGTGAAACAGAGTCAAACTATGTTCGTGATGATTTGGCACAGTACCTGTCTAATGCGGCCTGTGATGCTTGCGGTGGATCACGTCTAAATGAAATTTCACGTCATGTTCGAGTAAAAGATAAAACCATCGCCCAAATTACCAGAATGTCGATTGGTGATGCTGAAAGTTATTATCAAGATTTAAATCTTGATGGCGCAAAAGGCGAAATTGCCGATAAAATCTTTAAAGAAATTCGTGAGCGCCTGCACTTTCTAGTCTCTGTTGGTTTGAATTATTTAAGTCTTTCTCGTTCAGCAGAAACCTTGTCTGGTGGTGAAGCGCAACGTATTCGTTTGGCTTCGCAAATCGGCGCAGGTTTGATGGGTGTGATGTATGTCCTCGATGAACCGTCGATTGGTCTGCATCAACGTGATAATGATCGTCTATTAGAAACCTTAGTCCGCTTACGTGATTTGGGGAATACTGTTTTAGTCGTTGAGCATGATGAAGATGCGATTCGTGCAGCAGATCATATTATCGATATTGGTCCTGGTGCTGGTATTCATGGTGGTCATGTGATTGCTGAAGGGACTTATGATGAAATTCTTGCGAATAATGAATCTCTCACGGGTCAATATTTATCAGGCAAACTGAAAATTGAAGTACCGAAAAAACGTACTGAACCACCAAAGCCTGAAGAACAAATTAAATTGATGGGTGCTGCGGGTCATAACCTACAAAATGTGGATTTAACCATTCCTTTGGGTGTGATGACCTGTGTGACTGGTGTGTCTGGTTCAGGTAAATCTACGCTGATTAACCGTACTTTATTGCCTTTGGCAGCGACACAGCTTAATGGTGCAACGACATTAACGGCTGAGAAATTTGACTCGATTGATGGTCTGCAATTCCTTGATAAAGTTGTTGATATTGATCAAAGCCCAATTGGACGTACACCTCGCTCAAACCCTGCAACGTATACGGGTTTGTTTACCCCGATTCGTGAATTATTTGCGCAAACACCTGAAGCCAAAGCACGTGGTTATGCTGCGGGACGTTTCTCGTTTAACGTGAAAGGTGGTCGTTGTGAAGCCTGCGAAGGTGACGGCATGATCAAAGTGGCAATGCACTTCTTACCTGATATGTATGTGCCGTGTGATAATTGTCATGGTGAACGTTATAACCGTGAAACTTTAGAAGTGGGTTATAAAGGTAAGAATATTTCAGATGTTCTGAACATGACAGTTGAAGATGCCATGCATTTCTTTGATGCTATTCCTGTGATTCATCGTCGTTTGGAAACATTGAATCAAGTGGGTTTAGGTTATATTCGTTTAGGTCAGTCTGCAACGACACTGTCAGGTGGTGAAGCGCAACGTGTGAAATTGGCACGTGAACTTGCGAAACGTGATACAGGTAAAACACTGTATATCTTGGATGAACCCACTACAGGTCTACATTTCCATGACATTGCTAAACTGTTAGATATCCTTCATGAGCTTCGCAATAAGGGCAATACCATTGTGGTGATTGAGCATAATTTGGATGTGATCAAGACTGCTGACTGGGTGATTGATTTGGGCCCTGAAGGTGGTGCAGGTGGCGGGATGATTATTGCAGAAGGTACACCTGAACAGGTTGCGAAGAATAAAGTTTCTCATACTGCGAAGTTTTTGAAGCCGATGTTGAAGTGATTTTACAATCTCCCCTACTCCTCTTTTTAAAGAGGGGAATTCCCTCCTTTGGAAAAGGAGGGTTAGGGAGGATTAAAAAGCGACAATAAGTGTTAGATTTATTGGGGATAAGATGCGCTTTTCAGAAAGATATGGTTATCAACCTATTCGTGAAATAATTCAGAAGAATTCAATAAATACAGATTTAAAAAATGCTTTGTGGAATGCAATTATAGTATGTATTTTTAACAAGTATTCTTACCATTTTGGTGCCCGAAGTCGTCCTATTATTGGAAGTAATTTAGAATCCTTTTTTCAATTACTATTTCATAGTTTTTTCAAGAAAAGAATTGACCAAATCCCATATTCGATAGAATCTACTATTGCTGAAATTGACACTTTATTTTTTAAAACATACAAATGGTATGAAATTTATAATTTTATTGAGGCCTGTATAGAATATTTTCCTTTTGATGAAAAAAAGAGGATTTTATCATTCTCTTGAATGATTGCTTGGAAATTGAGAACTCTGCTTATAGAGTAATTAATTATCAAATTACCCCAATCACATCCGAACAAGAAATTCAATCTATTGAGGATGCTTTAGAAAATACAAATCTATACTCAGGCGTCCAACAACATCTTAATCAAGCTTTAAAACTAATGTCAGATCGTCAACATCCTGACTACAGGAATTCAATTAAAGAATCGATTAGTGCTGTTGAATCCATTTGCAAAATCGTAACTCAGGATGAGAAAGCTACGTTAGGTCAAGCTTTAAAAATCATTGAAAATAAATATGGATTACATGAAGCTCTAAAGAAAAGTTTAAGTCAACTCTATGGTTATACATCAGATGCTGACGACATCCGCCATGCTATGCTCGAAGAATCTAATTTAAGTTATATAGACGCCAAATTCATGTTGGTAGCATGTACCAATTTCATTAATTATTTAATTGAAAAAACCAAAGATCAAAACTGAAATCCAATCACATGACAGGCGACATGGATGTCGCCCGTTTGACTGTGCACAAGGGACTGAGCATCAGTCAAACAAGTGGGTTTTGTCACTTTTGCCCATTCAAAAGTGAGGAAACACCTACTCAATGAAAAAATAAACAAACGATAAAATATTGAAATGCGCTGAAAACAAAGAATTTAAATATTCATTACGTATGAATGCGAGTAATTCATTTATATTTTTACTTATTATGTGGATGTGAATTTCATCAACTCGCCACTTTATTTTTACCCTGCTCTTTAGCTTGAAACAAAGCACGATCGGCTTTTTCTAACAGTGCCATCCAACTGGTCGCACCAATTGCGACCCCAATACTAATACTGACTTTCAAATCAGGGCAACGGACGCTATCAACCGACTTCACCTCATAAATCTCAGAACGAATCTTTTCCGCAATTTTTAAAGCGCACTCCATCCCAATATTTTCAATCAGCACAATAAATTCGTCGCCACCGTAACGTACCAGTAGGTCAGATGTCCGAATATTTTCTTTTAATTTTTCAGCCACAAATTGAATCACCTGATCCCCCATCAGATGTCCATAAACATCGTTGACCTGTTTAAAGTGATCGATGTCGATCACCATTAAACAAATCTCCGAAAACTGCGTCGGCTGATTTTCCAAAAGTTTAATGTATTCATTCAGCGCATAACGGTTTGCAACCCCCGTTAATGAATCCAAATGTGCAATGTTCTTGAGTCGAAACTCCAACGCATCTCGCTGCTGAAGCGTCTGTTTTAACTGCTGAATTGCTGTAAATAAAGAATACACATTGGCGGGTTGATCTTTAGTATCCATCGGGTTGGGCCGAATACTGGAATGGGATAAATCAAACAAAATTTCACGCGCTTGAATAAGCGGACCAAACACTCTTTTGCGTGCATAGATCATGGTAAACAGCGCCGCAAAAATTGAAATCAGTGAAATACTCACCGTCATCAGCAAAACATTTTGCGCTTTACGCTTTTCGATTGTGGCTTTTTCAACGCTATATTTGAGTAAATACTTTTGCAATTCCACCACGGTTGAAAACTTATCAACGATTGCTTCGGTTAACTGTGTGCCGGTTAAGTAATATGGTCGATGGTAAATACTTTCATTCATCAAGCGTTCAACGATCAGTAACCCTTTGGCTAAAAATTCGTTATAAACCGCTTGATGCAACTCTCTGAATTCTTGAGTTTTATCACGCTCGGGCTGTAAGGTGTCAATGAGCTCCCACAAGTACATGACTTGCTTACGGGTTTGCAAAGAACGCGCTAAATTGGTTTCAGGAATCGGTTGCTCGAAGGTCACATGCGCCATCACGTTGGATGCAGCACGACCAGCCTGATCACGTAAGTCAGCCAATAATAAAATTTGGGTATAAAAGTTTGAAATCGCGGTGTCTTTGCCTCCCGAAACTGCAATCACATCTTTTAGGACATCGTGACTATGCTCCCAAGCATTAAACATTTCTAAAATGGCCTGATCCATTTTTTCTGCATTGCGCTGCTCACGTGGCAGAGCTGCATAGGCATCCACCTGCTGTCTGCCTTGAGTTAAAGCTTCATCTAAACGGTCAAATAAACTTAAATCTAAATTAGGAAGGTTGGAATGCTTTAAAACATCTAAAGTCTTTTGCATCTGCTCATCCACCGTGAGCCGATATAGTTTTAACTCAAGCACGTGTTTGGCAAAGTCTTGCTGATTACTCGACATGAGTTTGTTGGCTGGCGCACGCTCTCGTGAAATTTTATTGGCCAAGTCTGCAACAGCTTGCAGTGCTTGTATTTCAATTAAAGCTTGATTGGCTTTAATGTAATCATTATAACTTTTAACCATCAATGGAATAGAAAGACTGCACAATGACAAAATGATAATGCTCATTGCAATATACAGCTTTTGACTCAAATACTCAGAGCGTATTTCTCGCATACTTCAACCACGCCCCCATTCCTAAATAAAAGAAAACTAAATTAACTGTTTATTATACGAACAGTATATCGTGTATTTAAGTGATTAATTCTTTGTTTTGCATCGTTTTAAGATTTCATCATCCCCGAATAATCATGGCTAAACTTTCACGCACCTATGAAAGCTGAGTCAATCCATCCTTAATAATATTCATGTTTAGTGTAAATTTCATTCAATATTTTTAATTCCCATTTTTTAAAGTGCCTATATTTACACATGCGACATTTAAGTGCATAATGCACAATATTGGGGCGAATTAGAGTATATCCTCAGCAAATATTCTAATTTTTCCACAAATTTTGGCGGAAAAAACCAACCTCTTTTAGAAGTTGGTTTTTTTTTGCTTAAATAAAAGTTTTTAATGAAAAATATAGCCTCAAATTCGCACCATTATTGTGCATTAAATTCCAATAGATTTTTATTAGAAAAAAGAAGATCTCGAAAATTTAAATAAAAAAAAGCCCAACCTTGGGGAAAGTTGGGCAGATAAACAAAAACTGTTTGAGGAGAATTAGCTTCTCAGAAAACAACAATATTGTTAAATGATTCGCTAAAATCATTATGAAATAAATCCGTTCACTTGTAAAGCCAACTAAAGCACTATGGATTAACACAACGCTATAATTAGCGTGAAAATTATCACAAATACTCAGAGGATATGTACATTATGCAAGCAAAAAACAAGCTTTTTGCGCTAATTTTAGGCGTTTTTTAGATTTAGGACACAAAAACGCCTATATTTGAGGTACCTTATTTAACTTTTTTACCGTTTATATCAATATATTCAATCTAATTTACCAATTAAAAATCAAGTTCAGTACAATTCATTTTCCTGCATTCTCTGTTTTCTAAATAGGTATACCCTATTGTTCTGCTGTAAGTTTTTTTGGTTGACATGGATACACTCAATTGAGCAATTTTTAACCTCTAACACATCTAGAGTAATTACTCAATAATATAATACCATTAGAGCTCATTGACTTAATAAATTGTTACAATAGAATAGCATTAGTTTAATCCAATGTTAACAATCTGGTAAATATCATGAAAAAACTCGGTTTAGCCACTGCTTTATTATTAGCCATGACCGGTGCTCAAGCATACCAATTCGAAGTACAAGGTCAATCTGAATACATCGATGCATCTGATGCAAATGACAAAGATTTTACTGGCGGTTTACAAGGTACTTTCTACTTTAAAGATGTTGATTCATCTAAAGGTCCTTTAGCTGAAGCTGCTTTTTTAAACCAAGCTTCAAATGTTTCTTTGGCATATAACTATGCTGAATTAGGCACTGACGGTACTGATTTCATCGCACACAACTACGGCGCTAAAGCTGAAGCGTATATTCCTACTAAATTCGTTCCAGCATATGCAAGTGCGTCTTATAGCCACACACATTTGGATGGTAAAAACAGCGAAACTCCTGATGACAATGGCGACCGTTATGCACTTGAAGTGGGTGCTTTAGCTGCTCCGAACTTCTTGGTTGCTGTAGGTTATACTAGCGTTGCTGACCAATTTGCTCTTGATGCGTTCAACGTAATGAGCAATGGCGCGGTTAAAGCTGTTGGTGAAGCTGCTACGATCGGTGAAGATCAAGACGCGGTTACTGCACGTACTAAATACGTAGGTAACATCGACGGTACAAACATGGCGCTCGGCTTAGAAGCTGGTCTTGTTTACGGTGAAGACACCGCTTACCAATTAAAAACTGATCTTTACTTAACGCCTGCGTTAAGTGTTGGCGCTTCTTATGTTGAATCAAGCTTTGCTGGTACTCCAGATTCAGCTTGGGGTGCAAACGTTAACTACTTCATCACTCCAGCAGTTGCTGTAGGCGCAAGCTATGTAAATGCTAACGCTAAAGACAATACTGAGAATCTCGATACACAAACTGTTGGCGTAAACGCTAAATTCCGCTTCTAATTCAATTTAGAAACTGAATAGAAAAAAAGGACGCTTAAAGCGTCCTTTTTTTAGTTTGTGGCTCTGACTAAATTTAAGAAATGTAAATGACGTTCGTACTGGTCAATAATATCTTGCAATAGATCATCTAAAGTCCAATCCATCACATCATAATTCTGCCCACCTTCTCTTAAGAAAACTTCAGCTTGATAAAACTGCTGTTCTTCAAGTCGATCTGCCATAAAACTAGGTGGCTGGGTTTCACGGGCAACCACCTGATAGATGAAGTTAATTTCATTATGGTGATCTACGCGTAACTGTAAGCCATGCTCAATCGGTTGAATGGTCACGTCAAGCTGACGGCGCTGAAATTCCTTTTGTACCGATGAAAAAGCATGTTGTACTTGCTGGCGAATGAATTCTTCGACCTCAGACTGGGTATGTGGATAATGCATAATCAGACCTAGACGCTGTTGCCAACTGCGTGGATTTTGAATCGCACGTGGCGTGATTCGTGCATCTTGTAGTGCACGCATTTTGGTGACATCCAAACGCAGTGCTTTCAGTAAGCCCCAACAGACCAGTAACATAATCAAAGTAAAGGGTAAGGCACTCATAATTGTGGCCGATTGTAAGGCCGAAAGTCCGCCTGCCATCAGTAAGATAATCGACAGTAACGCAATCAGAATGGTCCAAAATAGCCGTTGCCACAAGGGTGAATTTTCTGTTTCTGCGGTTAAGTAATCAATCACCAATGAGCCTGAGTCGGCAGAAGTCACAAAGAATAGCACCACCAGAACGGTCGCAATCAGGCTCGATATTTGAGAGAAAGGTAAATGGGTCAAAAATTCAAACAGTGCGACGGATGAATCTTGTTGTACCGCTGAGATTAAAGAAGTGTGCCCATCTTGAATAATACTGAACAGCGCTGCATTCCCCATGAAGCCCATCCAAATCAGGGTAAAGCCTGTTGGAATGAACAACACCCCGACAATGAACTCGCGAATGGTTCGACCTTTAGACACTCGGGCAATAAACATTCCAACAAAAGGCGACCATGAAATCCACCAGGCCCAATACATAATGGTCCAACCGCCAATCCAACCATTGGGTTGATAGGCATAGAGGTTGAAAGTCATCGTGAACAGATTGGATACGTATTGCCCTGCATTTTGAATGCTGGTTTGTAAGATATAAATAGAAGAACTGGCAAAAAACACAAATAACAGTAAAACCACTGCCAGCACTAAGTTCAATTCAGACAGCCGTTTAATACCTTTGTCCAAACCAAACCCGACTGAGAGCGAAGCTAGAAAAGTGACAAAAATAATCAGCCCGACCTGAATACCAATACTTTGCTGAATGCCAAAAAGATAATTCAGTCCCGAATTAATTTGGGTCACCCCAAAACCAAGTGTGGTCGCAACCCCGAAAATGGTGCCTAAGGTTGCAAAGGTATCAACCGCATCTCCCGTTGCACCATAGATTTTTTTGCCCACCAAAGGATATAAAGCGGAGCGAACCTTTAAAGGCAAATTATGTCGGAAAGAGAAATAGGCGAGTGACAAGCCCACAAGTGCATAAATGGCCCATGCATGTAATCCCCAGTGGAAAAAGGTGATTCGCATCGCTTGTTGTGCGGCATCTACGGTTTGCCCGTCTCCCGTGGGCGGGTTGACATAGTGCATCACGGGTTCAGCGACACCGAAGAACATTAAACCAATCCCCATCCCTGCAGTAAACAGCATGGCGAACCAAGAACCACTGCTATATTCAGGTAGACTATGATCGGGGCCGAGTTTGATTTTCCCCATATCGGAGAGTGCAATAAAGATCAGTAAGATCAGAAATAACGCGACAGATAAAACGTAAAACCAGCTAAATGAGTCAATAATCCATTGATTTAAATGTTTGGTTAAAGCCTCAAAACCACTTGGGTCAAAAAGAATCAAGGCCAGAAAAAGCACCAGAATCACGACAGTGCTGAGAAATACATTCCGTTTGATGTTTGCAAACAGCGATGGCTTTATGGAAGGCATAATTCCCCCAGAAAATTATTTTTAGTACAAAGATATAACCAAAATGGTTAATTAGACGAGTCTAATAAAGAGTGAAGAATGAATAGCTTAAAATTTAACGATTCTGTTCCATCATAATTTATGTTGGAAAATAAGGCAGTGCGAATCCTGTAACAGTTTAATTTTCTTTATGATCATTGGGGCGATGCTGAATATACTGCAAGGCAATCAAGCGTGAGACAACTAAAGCCAAATACATCACCCCACAAAACATCTGTAACATCGCAATCATACGAGCCAGCGGTGTTAGTGGCATTAGATCGGACAAACCTGTCGCCGACTGCAAACTAAAACTTAAAAAAAGTAAATCGAGCCATGACTGTGCGCCCGCCACATTGGGATTTAAAAAGCTATTGGGTTCTAAAATCTGGCAAATGCTATATAAAAAGGCAAAACCCCATGCAATAAGCGTAAACACTGCCCCTGCAGCAAATAGCTCATCTTTGGTCAAATAACGGTCTGCAAACATATAGCGCAGCAAGCCATAGGCCGCAATAAAATAGGCCATCGCCTCAAAGGCATGACTAATCACCAACAGCATTGGATCTCGAGCACCCAGCAAAATCAGTAAGGAAAAGAACAATGCCCCACCAACAAAACTCAACCCGAGGATGGTAAACACGGGGGTTTGACGAATGACCTTGGCAATGAGTAACAGGACCAAAACACCTAAGCCCCAAACCAATACACGTAAGGACAAGCTATGGCTGCTCAACAGTGCCAAAATCAGCATAATAAATTGCAACAGCAGTAACCATGCTGAAGGCAGTAGACGGAAGCCTTTCCAAAATTCGACAAATACTTGCATATGCAGCCTGTTATTTTTAAAGCCAAGTTTGATTGGTTCTTATTCTCGCTTTTTTAACTTAGCATGAATAGCCACTGAAACCGATGCTTTTTATTCGTGTCAGTCGATTCATTTTGTCCAACAATTTGAGTACTGCTTGAATACTGAATGTCACGATCTATGCATTTCAATATACAAAGCTGACACAGTTAGGAGCATCAACACCATAAAAAAAGCCCCAATGAATGAGGCTTTTTTAGTTCAGGTTCAGATTAGTGATCTGAAGCGCCTGAGATACCAATACCTGTTTGTGAACGTACATACTGCGCATCAAATGCTTTACGTTCTGCTTGTGCACGTGCTGAGTTATCAGTCACAGAGAACAACCAGCAGCAGAAGAACGCCAATGGCATTGCAAAGATCGCTGGACCATTGAATGGATTTACTGGCGTTTCAGAGATTGCGAATGTATCTACCCAAACGGCTTTAGACAAGACAATAAGTACTACTGCAGTCGCTAGACCCACTACACCACCAATCACCGCACCACGCGTGGTTAAACCTTTCCAGAACATTGAGAGTACAAGAACTGGGAAGTTCGCACATGCTGCTACAGAGAATGCTAATCCGACCATGAAAGCAACGTTTTGTTTCTCGAACAGAATCCCTAAAATCATCGCAAAAATAGCAAGACCTAAAGTCGCGATTTTAGACATACGAAGTTCAGATTCAGGAGTCGTTTGACCTTTCTTGAATACGTTTGCGTACAAGTCATGCGAAATTGCTGAAGCACCTGACAAGGTCAGACCTGCAACAACAGCAAGAATCGTTGCGAACGCCACTGCTGAAATGAAGCCCATGAACAAGTCACCGCCCAATGCATCAGACAAGTGAACCGCTGCCATGTTGTTACCACCAACAAGCTCTAGCTTGCCAGTTACTGCCATTTTCGCGACATCAATGAACTGCGGGTTGTTCGATACATAAAGGATCGCACCAAAACCAATGATGAAGGTTAGAAGGTAGAAGTAACCAATGAAACCTGTTGCAACAACCACTGATTTACGTGCTTCTTTAGCATCTTTAACGGTAAAGAAACGCATTAAGATGTGTGGTAAACCCGCTGTACCGAACATTAAAGCCAAACCTAAAGAAATGGCATCAATTGGGTTCGCTGCAAGTTTACCTGGGCCCATGATATTGCCCGCTTCTGCTAAAGAAATGTCATGTACTTTAGAGAAAACTTGAATTGACTGGGTGAACATTTCAGAGAAGCTGAAGCCCACGCCTTTCATCACCATGAAAGCCATGAATGTCGCGCCAGACAAAAGCATCACAGCTTTAATAATCTGTACCCAAGTCGTTGCCAACATCCCACCGAAGATCACGTAAGCCATCATCAGAAGGCCGACAATCACTACAGCAATGTTGTAGTTCAAACCAAATAAGAGTTTGATCAGCTGACCTGCACCCACCATCTGAGCGATCAGATAGAATGCAACGACAACCAATGAACTCACTGCTGCAAGCGTACGCACTGGTTTTTCCGCTAAACGGAATGACACTACGTCAGATAAGTTGAACTTACCTAAGTTACGTAGACGTTCAGCCACCAAGAATAATACGATTGGCCAACCAACCATGAAACCCAATGAATACAGCAAGCCGTCGAAGCCTGAACTGAAAACCATTGCGGAAATTCCCAAGAATGACGCTGCGGACATATAGTCACCCGCAATCGCTAAACCATTTTGGAAACCTGAAATCCCGCCACCTGCTGTGTAGAAGTCAGCAGTGTTGGTGGTTTGTTTTGCTGCCCATTTGGTGATGAGTAAAGTAAATCCGACAAAGATACCGAACATGATAATTGCATGCCAGTTTGTCGCTTGTTGTTGAGCCTCACCCAAATCTGGGCCTGCAAGTGCTAGGCTCGAAGTCAACAGTGCGATAGCAGCGACTGTAAGCGCTTTCAATGAATTCCATTTCATTAGTGCTGTCCTTTCTCTTGCGCAATGGCTTCGACTTCACGCATTGCTTCTTCATTTAATGCGTCGAGTTTGTTATTCGAGATATACGAATACACACCACATAAAAGGAAAGACAATACAATAATGCTTAGACCCAATGGCATGCCAATCGTGGTCACCCCACCACTGACTGAAGTCATTAAAAATTCTTTGTTGTAGCCGACCAACAACATGAAACCAACGTATACAACCAACATAATAGTTGTCAGTGTCCAGCTCAGTTTACTTTTACGACTAACCATTTCCTTGAATTTGGGATTTTGTAGAATCTGTTCTACTTGTCTCTCATCCATAACCATACTCCTGTCTGTATCCAACCGTAGATACAATTTTTTAATTCGAATTATTACATTTGCTAAAGTAGCAAGCTTCTGTATGGGTTGTAATTTAGACTTTGGTCTGTAAATTTTAAACAAGCTCAGCAGCCTCTATCCCAGATGCGCTATGATGGCCGAGATGATGGAAAAACTTTAGGTAAAATGAACAGCTGGCTCATTATCGGGGTATTGGCCCTCTATATCGTCTTACTCTTTATCTGCGCCTTTTTTGGTGAGAAACACGCCAGCCGCCTGAGCACGCGTGGGCGCATGCTATTGTTTAGTTTAACTTTAGGGGTCTACTGTTCATCTTGGACCTTTTATGGCGCAACAGGTGCAGCAGTTCGTGAAGGCATTATCTTTCTGCCGATCTACCTTGGCCCACTACTTTTCGTCGCACTGGGCTATGACATTTGGCGTCGTTTAGGCCGCGTCCGTCAGCACCATGCTATTTCATCGATTGCCGATTTTGTCGCTGCACGCTATGGTAAAAGTGGGCCTTTGGCCTCAATGGTGACTATCCTCGCCGTCATTGCGATTATTCCTTACTTAGCCCTGCAGCTACGTGCCATTGCACTCAGTGCCGCGGTGATTTTAGAACCTACCGCAGGCAGCATCGCCTCAACCACCAACGGCGTGCTATTCCTCACTGGTATTTTGGCCATTTTAGCCATGATTTTCGGGACCAGACAGATTGCCAATACAGAACAGCATGGCGGTCTGATGTTGGCGGTTGCCTTCGAGTCTTTTGTCAAACTGTTTGCTTTGCTGTGTGTCGCGCTCTTTTTCGTGTTTGCTGCACCTGAAAACATCCATCAAATTTCCAAAGATGTCGCAGAGACTTTCCATCAAGTACAACTCATTGGTGTACCCGATACATTTTGGATTCAAACCTTGTTGGCTGGACTTGCGATCATTTGCTTACCGCGTCAGTTCCACGTCGCTGTGGTCGAATTACGTGATGAAAAACATATTCGTGGGGCACGGCGCTGGTTCGCAGTTTATTTAGTTTTAACCATCATTGCTATTATCCCGATTGCCAGTTGGGCACTGCATGCAACGCCAGGTTACTTAGCGATCCCCGATGTCGCGGTTTTGTCTTTGCCTTTAAGTTATGGCCAAGACTGGTTAACCCTATTGGCCTTTTTAGGCGGCTTCTCTGCCTCTACCGGTATGCTGTTGGTGTCTTCAGTGGCCCTGTCGATCATGCTCAGTAATGACTTGATCATGCCTGCCTTATGGCGTACCAATTTACTGTCCCGCCATGATAAACGCTTACCCTTGGTGCTTAAATTTACCCGCCGGGTCTGTATTTTAGCCGTCATGCTACTGGGCTTTTTGTTCTTCCATTTTTTTAATGACATTGACCAACTTTCAGTCTTTGGCTTGTTGGCCTTTAGTGCGGTGGCTCAGTTCTCACCTGCCCTCATTGGTGGTCTATACTGGCGTGGCGGCAGTAAACAAGGCGTCTATGCAGGTTTATTGGCTGGTTTTGGCATGTGGGCCTACACCCTGTTGTTACCGACTGTGCTGCGCAGTTTGCCTACTGAATATTCACACTTTACCGAAAGTTTTCTTAATGTCGGGCCCATGGGCATTAACTGGTTACGTCCTGAAGCCCTGCTCGGTTTTGAATCCTTTGCCGCACTCACTCATGGGGTGGTATGGGCACTCGGTCTGAATATTATTTTATACATTTGGATTTCCCGCGTTTTCCGCCCCAGCGTGGCCGAACAAATTCAAGCAGAAAGCTTTTTCTATTATGAAACTAAGCCACTGCCGACACAGAGCACGTCTACAGACATCAACTACATTCATCACGATGTTGCACGTTTAAAAGTTGGTGATTTAATCACCTTAGCCAAACGGATTACTGGTGATGGTGCAACTATGCGCGCTTTCCAACAGTTCTGTGCCCAGAACAATGTAGTGCTGAATGAAAACAGCAATGCCAACGGCATGTGGTGGCGTTTTACCGAACAATATTTGGCAGGCACTATTGGTGCTGCATCGGCGCGTACCCTGCTCACCACCGCAATGGTCAACAATGGCCTCGCTTTGGGGCAAGTGGCAAACATTCTAGACCAAGCCTCACAGTGGCAACGTTTTAATCAAAACCTGATCATGACCATGATTGACCACATGACCCAAGGGGTGAGTGTGGTCGATGAAAATATGTGTTTGGTGGCATGGAATAACCAATATTTAAAACTGTTTGATTATCCAAAAGACATTGTCTATGTCGGTTGTCCGATTTCGGATTTGATTCGGTATAACGCAGAGCGCGGCGAATGTGGCCCGGGTTCGGTCGAAGAACATGTACGGAAACGGATGCACTGGATGCAAGTCGGTAGTGCGCACGAGTTTGAACGCATTCGTAAAGATGGTCGTGTCATTCAAATGCGTGGCAATCCAATTGAAGGCGGCGGCTTTGTCACCACCTTCGCCGACATTACCGCCTTCCGTGAAAATGAAGCCATGCTGGAGGCGCGTGTCCAAGACCGAACTCAACAGTTAGCAGATGCATTGACTGAACAACAACTGGCACGTGAACAAGCCGATAAAGCCAATATGTCGAAAAGCCGCTTTATTGCCGCGGCCAGTCATGACTTATTGCAACCGATGCATGCTGCGCGTCTGTTCAGTACAGCTTTAGAACAAAGCGTACAAAGTGAAGAAGACCGCAAAACCTTACAACAGCTTGATCGTGCCTTACACGGTGCAGAAAGTATGTTGTCTGCCCTGTTGGATATTGCCCGTCTTGAAGGTGGCACCATTCAACCCAACCGTCAGGCTTATCCGCTGCATGATTTACTCAGTGACCTCGAATTGCAGTTTAAATCCATTGCAGCACAGCGCGGTATTCGTTTCAGCGTACATGATGCTCAGTTCTGGATAGATACCGACCCACAATGGATTCGCCGTATTATTCAAAACTTTGTCAGTAATGCCCTACGATATACCGCCAAAGGCAAAGTGGTGGTGGGTGTACTCCGCTCCACGGACAAACCACGCCATATTCGAATTGGAGTGTGGGATACAGGACCCGGGATTGCAGAAGAACAACGGATTAAACTATTCCAAGAGTTTGAGCGCTGTGGTCATACCTCACCATGGGGTGAGCAAGGGCTTGGCTTGGGCTTGGCCATCGTACAGCGGATGACCAGCCTGCTCGACTACCCAGTGCATGTCTATTCAGAGTATGGCAAAGGGTCATGCTTTATGATTGAAGTACCAATCATTGCCCCACCAAAAGTCGTAGCAGCGCCTGTACAAGCGGTACCACTCAAAACCAAAGCCTATAAGATTTTGTGCTTGGACAATGACGAAACCATTTTAGAAGGGATGTCGACTTTACTCACCAAATGGGGCTATCAAGTGTTTAAGGCAACCGAGCCTGAGCAAGCTTTTGAGATGATTCAACAAGAAAACATTCAGGTCTGGTTAGTCGATCAGCACTTAAATCATGACAAAATTGGTTTGGACTTTATTTTGGCCAATCGCCAAGAAAATGTACCTGTCGCTTTGATTACCGCAGACTCAGATCCTGAACTGCCACAACGGGTCAAAGATATGAATATCGTGCTGTTGAAAAAACCATTAAAACCTGCTTCTTTACGAGCATGGTTATCGGGTTTAAAAATTTCAAATCCTGAATAAATTCACTACATTTACTCACAAAACCCAAGCCATATGACTTGGGTTTTTGTCTTTTTTAGGCCCTGTATATACGGCAAACTGACTAAAGTTTTAAAGGTTTCGACCAAAGTGCTCATTTTCAGCTCTTTGAAGCCCAATAATATTGACTAAAAATTACACATCCATTTTTACTATGGCAAAATACACCACTTACATTAGTGAACACTTGTATACTTAGTTACAATTTTTCAAGTATTTGTTTTATTTAAACTAAATATGCATAAAAACACAAAATACGACTTTAGTCGTATTCATCTCCACAGGGGATTGGCAGATAACTAGGACTAAGAAAAGATCAGTTTTTCTACCTATATACCTCTTCCTTCGCTGAAGAAACTGATCATCCTTCTCTTGGAGTTTTATGATGAACATTTCTAAAGCAATGCCACATGGCTCAGATCAATCACAACAATTTTTGCGCCAGTATAGTGCCAATGCCTTTTTACCCAGTATTGACTGGGTCGAACTCTTTAAACAAAGTAGACTCAAAGAGACTCATGTTCAGGCCTTAGATACGCTGTATCACACCGCTATTCCCCTCGCATTACAAGTGTTTGAACAACTCGACTTTGATGTGTTTCGCCCCGCGGCTTACCAACCGCAAGGTTTAGGTCTATTTGAAAAACTTCAGCAACAAGAAGACCCGTTCTTGCTGGCATTGGAAGCCGAATCCAGCGGACTCAGTGCAGATGTGCGCCATCAAATTTGGAGCATGCTCCTTCGCGGCGGTGCAGTTTTGGTGTTTAAAGCATGGCTCGGTAAAGTCAAAACCGATCAGGATCAACTCGACACCACCCAGTTTGACCAATTGTCGGATCTGCTCTTTATTAAAACACCACCGCAAGTCTTGGCGGATCGCTTAAGTATTGATGCGCAAGGAACACAAGACCATATTTTCCTCATGTATGACAACGAAATCTACTTAGACCGTTTCAACAGCTTGGAAACGGCGGCTTTATTTGTCGATCTTGGCGTGTATGACGCAGCCTTTTTAAGTCTGCGCGATGACCGCGTTGCCGCTTATTTGAAACAACAGGGCTATGTCTCTGAAGAGCAAATTGATGACTTGCAATGCGCTTTAAATCCTTTATTTTGTACCGATGTCACCAGCAAACAAAACTGCTTGGCTTAAACTTAAGACCGAAAAAAAGCGCTGATGATTCAGCGCTTTTTTTAATTCAATAGATCAGCTTACATGCGTTTTTCTTCAATATTTAAAGCATTGATCGCAAGGACCGCTTGAGTTCGGTTCTGTACTCCAAGCTTACGGAAAATCGCAGTCACGTGCGCTTTAATCGTCGCTTCTGAAACATCAAGTTCATAAGCAATCTGCTTATTCAGCAAACCTTCTGCCACCATCATCAAAACACGGAACTGCTGCGGTGTTAAGGATTGAATTCGCTCAGCCAGTGCAGTTTCATCGGCAGCACGTGGGTCAAAGTTCATGTTAGCGGGTAAATTTGGTGGCAACCAAATTTCACCATCTAAGACTTCGCGAATTGCTTCGCCAATATGACTTGGATGTGCCGACTTTGGAATATACCCCATCGCTCCATGCGCAATTGAACGCTGAATGATCGACGTCTCTTCATGCGCTGAAACGACAATGATCGGTAATGATGGATACTGGGCACGAACGTGTACCAATGCAGAAAAACCTGAAGCACCTGGTAAGTTTAAGTCCAATAGCACCAAATCAGGTTCAGGACCTTTTTCAAGGCGTTCATAAAACTCGTTTACTGCGGCTGTTTCATGAATTTGAGCTTGCGGTAAGCTATAACGAACAGCTTGGATTAACGCATGGCGAAACAGCGGATGGTCATCAACGATTAATATATTCATAAGCAACGAGAGATTTCGAGTGCACTAGTCTTGACTATTCTAACCATACAAGTGCCGATAAGGATATGCAAAGTCTAACTTTTTTTCACTTTATCACGCTTTATTCAGAAAAATAGCCTCAATTCCAAGTCGATCTTGAAATATAAATAACTAATCACATTTTGATATAAAATTTATCAGCACATCGAAAAAGGTTATTTAATTTAAATATATATAAAAAATACAACCATTTAATAAAAATTTAGATAGTCTTTTTCAGCATCAACAGATATATCTGAAAATCAGATAACTTAACGCTATTTCTTTATTTTACAGACCAAATGCAGATATTAGATAAATAAGCCCATTCCGAGATACAACACTTTAGGGCTTTCCTTATGTCTACTTTACTGCAAAAACCACTCAATATTGTCGCTGTGTCAGGCGGTTTAAATACCCCGTCTAAAACTGAGGCATTGGTACAAGAAATATTAAATGAACTGGCCGATGCAACCCCAATCAATGTACATTTCATTAAATTCAGCGAAATTGGCCATTTACTCGGTGGCGCGATTTACCGCAACCAACTGCCACAACGTGTGCAAGATGACTTAGCCGCGGTCGAAGCTGCCGATGCGTTGATTGTTGGAACACCAGTTTACCGTGCTTCATTTACTGGTTTATTCAAACACTTTTTCGACTTTGTTGAGCAAACGGCGCTGGTGGATGTACCAGTCCTACTTGCAGCTTCAGGTGGCAGTGAACGTCATGCACTGGTACTGGAACACCAACTTCGCCCACTATTCAGTTTCTTCCAAGCGCAAACTTTACCTATTGGGGTCTATGCCACAGACAAAGACTTTACCCCAGCGTATACCATCCACAGTGAATTATTACGAGATCGCATTACTCTTGCCGTAGCTCGTGCTTTACCCATCTTAGAATGGGCACCCGCCAAAGGTCAGCGTGCAGAAGTGGTGAAAGAAAAGACCCAACTTGCCAATCAGAACTTGGGTATCAACACGCAAATCGAACAAGACGATGTAATGCCTTCAGCCGCAGTTCCAAATTTAGATGCAGCCGAGTCTCGCTTGCATCAGAAAAAAGCCAAACCACAGGTCGCTTAACGCAAAAAGCATTGAGAGGGTTTTCACATGTCACAACAGAATAAAAATATTACGTTTGCTTATTGGGTTCCCAATGTCAGCGGTGGCTTAGTGGTGAGTAATATTGAGCAGCGCACAGACTGGAGTTATGACTATAACGTCCGTTTAGCGCAGGCTGCGGAAAAAAATGGCTTTGACTATGCTCTAACCCAGATTCGTTTTACTGCGGGTTATAACGCAGAAAACCAACATGAGTCGGTCAGCTTTAGTCACGGTATCTTAGCCAAAACTAGCAAACTCAAAGTCATTGCCGCTATTTTACCTGGCCCGTGGAAACCCGTGCTTGCCGCAAAACAGCTTGCAACCATCGACCACTTAACCCAAGGACGTATTGCGATTAATGTGGTTAGTGGTTGGTTTCGCGGCGAATTTGATGCTATTGGTGAAGTATGGCCTGAACATGACCAACGCTATGCTCGCTCAGAAGAATTTATTTGTGCATTAAAAGGTGTTTGGACCCAAGACAACTATAGTTTTGATGGAAAATACTACCAGTTCAAAGACTACACCTTGTCACCCAAACCTGTGCAAAAGCCGCATATTGAAATTTTCCAAGGCGGCAGTTCACGCGCTGCACGGGATATGGCTGCACGAGTTTCAGACTGGTATTTTACCAATGGCAATACCCCTGAGGAGCTCAAAAAACAGATTGATGATATTCGTGCAAAAGCCCAACAGAATGGCCATCAGGTCAAAATTGGGGTCAATGCTTTCATCATTGCTCGAGATACAGAGGAAGAAGCGAAAACGGTTCTGCAAGAAATTATTGATAAAGCCAATATTCAAGCGGTACACGCCTTTGGCGATGCTACCCGTGAAGCGGGTGCAGCAACACTGGAAGGTGAAGGCAACTGGGCCAAATCGACCTTTGAAGATTTGGTTCAATACAATGATGGTTTTAAAACCAATTTGATTGGTACACCACGCCAAATTGCTGAACGTATTGTGGAATTAAAAGCCGTTGGTGTGGATTTAATCCTTTCAGGTTTTTTACATTTTATCGAAGAAGTTGAATACTTCGGTGCCAAAGTGTTGCCATTGGTTCGTGAGTTGGAAGCTCAGCAGCAATCCGTTGAGACTGCCAAATCTGCTTAGCTCGGTAAGCAGCAGACACGAACTAAAAAATAATAATGATAGGTGACTCTATTCTTCCCTCAGGGCTCGGCTTGAGGGTTTTTTTATTGGTGTATAATCCGCACAAAGTAAAAAATAACCATTTTATATGAACAACAGCCAACCCTCTAAATTCATTAATCTCTCTTTGGCCTTTTTATGGGGCTATCAAGGTTTAATTCCTAAAATCCTTTTTATCAATCCCGATGAGATTGCCATTTGGCAAACTTTTGGGCTTTCCTACACACAGGCCCAACTGGCAGGTCAGGGCTCAGGTGTGCTTGAGTGTGTTTTTGCTTTATTATTCCTCTTTAATTCCAGTAAATATCTGCATTACCTCAGTATCTTTAGCTTAGTATTTTTATTCGCACTGGTCGCTTTTCTAATACCAGACAGTCTTATTCGTGCTTTTAATCCCGTGGCTATGAACCTTGCAATGATCAGTCTATCCATTTGTTATTGCATGCTTCACAACCAAGAAGCGACGTCCTTTCATTCACAAAGTAAAGGCTCAATATGAATTCAAAATCAGGTTGCATCGTCATTACAGGCAGTTCTAAAGGTATCGGCTTGGGTTTAGCTCAAGCCTTCTTGGAACAGCAACAAGCCGTCGTGATTTCTGGCCGAAATAGCACAGATTTGCACAGCACCCTGCAACAGCTACAGCATCGCTTTCCTGCTGCGCTGATTCATGCCGTCACTTGTGATGTCACGCAGATTCATGAACTACAAACGCTTTGGGATGAAGCCATTCAACAATTTGGTGCTGATCAGATTTGGATTAATAATGCAGGCAGTTGTACAGCGACACTAGACTTTAAAGATCTCGCAGCAGCAGACATACAGACTGTGGTTCAGACCAATATTCTAGGCAGTATGTTCGGCTCACAAGTGGCCTTAAACGGCATGCTGGCACAAGGCTATGGTCAAATTTTCAATATGGAAGGTTGGGGTACTCGAGGCGAATGGAGTGCAGGCATGACCGTCTATGCCACCACCAAACGTGCCGTAGGTTACTTTATTAGTCAAGCCCTATTTAAAGAAACCAAACAGACCAACATTCAAGTCGGCACACTCAGTCCCGGAATGGTAGCAACCGACCTACTGGTATCCTCTTGGCAAAATGGCGATGTTCAGCACTGGAATAAAATGAAACGGCTTTTTTTGTTTATTATCGATCCTCCCGAAGTGGTCTGTCGCTATTTGGCTCAACGTATTTTAGAGAATAAACGTCGCCATAGTCGAATCGTATGGATGACGCCCTTACGTCTGTTGCTCCGATTTTTACGGCCCTTTTATTGGCGTCGAAATCCCATTAAAGATACAGCTTTAGCACATCTCAACTCAAAATAATGCCACATCAAGTTGTAGATCATTTACATTAAACATACCCCCAGAATTAGGAAGACTTCCGATGTACACAGGTATCGTACAAGGCTTAGAGAAAATTTTAGATGTCCGTCAAGGCGACGGTTTTAGCACCCTTGTAGTTTCAAATACACACAACTTTTTTCACGATGTCTTCATCGGTGCAAGTGTAGCCATCAATGGCACCTGCTTAACTGCAACGCACATCGATCTTACCGCCAGTCAAGTCCATTTTGATGTCTCAGATTTGACTCGACGCCTGACCACTTTAGGCACTTTACAGGCAGGTGATGAGGTGAATATCGAACGTTCAGCCAAAGTCGGGATGGAAAATGGGGGGCATAACTTGTATGGACATATTGAAGGAACGGCTACAATAAAGCAGCTGAGCCGTCACGGCGAGACTCTGCATGTGGATCTTCACATTCCAGAAGGCAATATCAAATACTTTTTCTTAAAAGGTTTTATTGGTCTGAATGGTTGTAGTCTCACCGTCAACCGTGTTGATCGTAACAGCCATGAAATTTCAGTTGATTTGATTCCTGAAACCTTGCGTCTGACCACATGGGCATCGGTACAAGTCGGCGATGCCGTCAATTATGAAATTGATCAGATGACACGGACGATGGTCGACACTTTGGAAAGCATCCATCAGCGTTAGAACTCTTTAATTTCTAAACGTCTCGCACTTACAAATTTGTATACAGCAACCTGATGTATTCCATCAATATGTCAAAATAAAAATACCGTCTGCTTAAGACGGTATTTTTTAGGTTGATTTTATCCGTTTGGATATACTTCTTTAATCAACACTTCGACCACTTGCGGTTCAGCCAGCGTCGATGTATCGCCCAAACTATCTAACTCGTTCGCCGCAATTTTTCTTAAAATACGGCGCATGATTTTGCCTGAACGTGTTTTGGGTAAAGACGGTGCCCAATGTAAGGCATCTGGTGTCGCCACAGGGCCCAACACCTTTCTTACCCACTGAATCAGCTCTGCACGGAGTTCTTCCGTTTGCGCTGTGCCCGCTTGTAAAGTGACAAAGGAACAAATTCCCTGTCCCTTGATTTCATGCGGCATTCCCACCACCGCAGCCTCAGCCACCGCCTCATGTGCCACCAAAGCACTTTCTACTTCGGCCGTACCTAAACGGTGCCCTGACACATTCAGCACATCATCTACCCGTCCTGTGATCCAGTAGTAACCATCTTTATCACGGCGTGCACCATCGCCCGTGAAATACGTTCCCGGATAGGTTGCAAAATACGCTTCGATAAACCGCTCAGGATCCCCCCAAATGGTTCGCATTTGTCCCGGCCATGAATCCTTAATCACCAGATTGCCTTCAGCCTCACCTTCTAACTCGTTGCCTTCTGCATCGACCAAAGCGGGTTGAATTCCAAATAAAGGACGCGTTGCAGACCCGGGTTTAAGTGGTGTAGCACCCGGAAGTGGAGAAATCAAAATTCCACCAGTTTCCGTTTGCCACCAAGTATCCACCACTGGGCAACGGCTTTCTCCCACTACTGTGTAGTACCAATTCCATGCTTCAGGGTTGATCGGCTCTCCGACGGAACCAATTAAACGCAAGCTGCTACGATCACTCTCACGGACAAAGGCATCCCCTTCACGCATCATGGCGCGGATCGCTGTCGGTGCCGTGTATAAAATCGTCACATTGTGTTTGTCGACAATATGCCCTGTACGTGCCCAACTTGGATACTGTGGAATCCCCTCAAACATCACTGTTGTGGTTCCATTCGACAAGGGTCCATACAGCACATAAGAATGTCCCGTAATCCAGCCCACATCGGCAGTACACCAAAAAACATCATCTTGTTTTAAGTCAAACACTTCACGGAAGGTACTATTCACATAAGTTAAATAACCCCCTGTGGTATGCAGCACCCCTTTGGGCTTACCCGTTGAACCTGAGGTATATAAAATAAATAGGGGATCTTCAGCATTCATCGGTTCAGGTGGACAAATCTCGTTAACGGTCATGATCTCCATGTGATACCACAAGTCACGCCCTTCTTTCAGCTTGATTGGATTGCCTGTCCGGTGCACCACAATCACGTTTTGTACCGAGTCTGTCCCAGATAAATTTAATGCCGCGTCTACATTTTCTTTCAACGGAATGGGTTTCCCCCCGCGCATTCCAGAGTCTGCGGTAATCACAATTTTGGCTTGACTGTCATCAATTCGGCTCGCCAATGAATCAGGTGAAAAGCCACCAAACACCACACAATGCACGGCACCGATTCGGGCACAGGCCAACATCGAAATGGCTGCTTCTGAAATCATTGGCATATACAGCACCACACGATCACCCTTCACCACACCATGCTTTTTCAGGACATTGGCAAAACGACACACTTCATCATACAGTTCAGCAAAGGAAATGATTTTATGGCGTGACGGATGGTCACCTTCCCAAATAATGGCAGGTTTATACGGATGCTCTTTTAAGTGGCGATCGAGGCAGTTGGCACTTAGGTTTAACTGCCCATCGGCAAACCATTCAATTTTAAAATTATCTTTGTCATAACTGGTGTTTTTAACTTGGCTAAAAGACTTGATCCAATCGAGCTTCAAAGCTTGTTCAGCCCAATATTCATCAGGTTGTTCTATCGATTTTTGATAGCGTTTAAAATATTCTTGTTCATTGGTGCGCGCAGTTTTTTCAAATTCAGCAGGTACAGGATAGACTTCTTTCATATCATACTTCCTTATATTCTGACTCTCATCGCGAGAGTTCATGCCACAGTTATTGGTTTATTATTGGACTGCATAACCACAGTATGACGATTGTTTTTTAAACAGATCAACACGGCTTTGGTCGTATATTATTTCTACAATTTAAAACACATTTTATAGTGATCTTTCAACAAGATCCTGTGTTTAATCCGTAACATGAACAAAACTGAACTCAGTAAAGTCGCTCCAGCTAGGCTTTTTTAAGCAGATTGTTACACTTCAGGCTGCGCTATTTCATACATAGAAGCATGGCTCAGCGCCTTCATTCCAAAACTCAAGCATTTAAAAAACACAGCGATAGATTTTTATCCGTCTATCAATCACCCAGAATGCGATAATTTCATACGCTTTTCTCTATTAAATACACACAATTTTCAGGCAAAATATGCCAAATTTTCAGCGATTGGAGCACCAGTGTCAGAACAAACCCATACCTTGAGCGAGGTTGCTCAAGGTACGTCAGAGATGCTACATGACGCAACAGCAAAAACCACGCAAAGTGTAATTGCACATACGGCAAAATATAATGACGCCTATTCCACCATCGACAAATTTGTCGATAGTTTTTGGGAGCGTATGCCTTATTTTTGTATTGCGCTGATTACCTTCGTCATTTTTTATTTGCTCTCCAAGCTGTTTAAACTTTTTGTTCGTAAAGCACTGTCTGATCGTTCTTATACCAAGCAAAACCTTGTCCTTGTCCTGAACCGTGTCGGCAGTTCGGCCATCGTCTTTATTGGCTTCCTGATTGCCATGGTGATTGCAATTCCGGGTTTCACCCCTGGTCAGCTGATGAGTGCTTTGGGGATTGGCTCGGTTGCGATTGGTTTTGCATTTAAAGACATCTTCCAAAACCTACTTTCAGGAATCCTGATTTTACTGGGTGAACCGTTTAAGATTGGCGATGACATTATTGTCTCGGGTATGGAAGGCAACGTTGAAGATATTCAAATTCGTGCCACTTACTTACGTGCGCCAGATGGTCGTCGTATCGTGATTCCGAATGCGACTGTGTATACCAGTGCGGTCACTGTCAACACCGCCTATCCACGTCGTCGCTGCGAGTTCTTGGTCGGTATTGGTTATGAAGATGACATCAAAAAAGCCAAAGATATTATTTTAGGCATTTTAGACCGAGATACGACCATTTTAAGTCAACCAGGTTTTAGCGTGAACGTCGCTGCACTTGCAGATTTTTCAGTGAACCTCAAAGTCCAATGGTGGGTCAACACCACAGAAACCACGGTATCTGGCTCAATCAGTTCAGTACAAGAATATGTGGTTCAGGCCTTTGCTGAGCAAGGGATTTCTATTCCTTACCCAGTTCAAGAAGTTCGCGTCGCAAAAAATGACAGCTACCCGACAGAAACTTCAACTGCTAAATAAGCGTCCTAAAACATAAGGGATCACGGTTTCAGTCCGAATAATACGGCTGCCTAAGCTCATCGCTTGACAGCCGTTTTTTACAAGTAGTTCAACTTCGTAAGGGATAAATCCACCTTCCGGCCCGATCACAATCGTACAGGGATGTTGAATCGCAAAAGGCATTTTGGCATCGCTATAAGGATGTGCCACATAAGCAGGACAATCGGCTGAAATTAAGCTTGGCAATTGATCTTCAACAAAAGGCTTAAAGCGTTTATAAATTTCAATTTTGGGCGCAACCGTATCACCTGCCTGCTCTAGCCCCAAAGTCACATATTGATCCAACTGTTGTAAGAACGGGGTTTGCCAATAACTTTTATCAACCCGATAGCTGTGCAGCAAAATGATTTTTTCAACCCCTAAAGTCACCGCATCCATAATCAAACGACGCAGAACTTTAGGGCGTGGCATCGCGACAATTAAAGTCACTGGCAGTTTGGCTGGTACAGGTTCTTCATATAAGGGTTTTATACGTACAGCTGTTTCAGAAACATCAACCACTTGCGTAAGATGACGCTTTCCGTTTTGTATCCCTACTTTTAACGTATCACCGGCTTTCAACTCTAAATGATGATGCAAATGTTCAAGCTGACGCTTGACGCTAATGGACCAGAGTTCAGATTCAGTTTGGCGCGGGTCTAACAGAACGATATTCATAATAAATAGAAAAAATCCAAACAGTGAAGGCCTCATCAGCACATGTCATCGTGAAAGGCGACAAGGATGCCGCCCGCTGTGCTGAGGTACAGGATGTACCTTTAGCACAGCAAAAGATTTTCGTTACTTTTCATCTTTGAAAAGTAAGAACCACCTACGCAAAGCCATCCATAAAATCTACAGTATTTGTAGTAATGACAAACTCACTCAAGTTTTATAAATAAGCATCAATCACTTGAATATGCTTTTTCAAAGAGCCCGTATTTAACTGCATAATCTTTTGTGCAGATTGATTCAGTGTACTCGCCTGCTCGGCATCATCTAACAGTGTCATCAACACCACGGCAGCTTGTTCAGCATCCTCAACAACTTTCACTGCATCGGCTTGTACAAATTCATCGACAATGGTTTGGAAATTAAAATAGTTTTTGCCCAAAACCGTCGGCACATGTAACGCAATTGGCTCTAAAATATTATGTCCGCCACCCGGTTCATTTAGTGATCCCCCGACAAAACAAGCATCAGATAAGGCATACCATAACCACATCTCCCCCATCGAATCGGCTAAATAGACTTGGGTGTCCGCCTGTATGCTTTGTCCCGTACTCCTGCGAGTGGTATTTAAATTTAGACTCTGTACAGCAGCAAAGACCTCATCAAAACGTTCTGGATGACGCGGTACAACAATACACAACAGTTCAGACTGTGCATCCAAATACGGCTTAAGCGCGCTTAACAGTTTTTGTTCTTCGGGTGCATGAGTACTGGCAATAGTGATGATCTTACGCCCAGCGAGTGACCATTCTTGCTTGAGCTGAGCTGCCTGTTTGACAAACGATTCTGGCGCATGAATATCAAACTTAATACTCCCCACCACCTGTGTTAGCGATGGCACTGAACCAAGCTGAATAAAGCGCTCTGCAGTTGCCTGATCTTGTACCAAAAGCTGATCTAGTCCGTGTAACATCGGCTGCGTAAGGCTAGATACTTTGGCATAGCCTTTGGCTGATTTTTCAGAAAGACGTGCATTAATCAAGATACATGGCACCTGACTCTGCCCCGCTTGGGCAATTAAATTCGGCCAGAGTTCAGTTTCAACCAAAGCCAAAAGTTTGGGCTGATACAATGCGAAAAACTGACGAACTAAAGGTTTTTGATCCGCAGGTAAATATACAGCTTGGAACAGATCTAGATACGGTGCTTTTAAAAATAGTGATTTGGCCCGCGCCTGACCCGTTTTGGTGGTATTGGTCACCAAGACTGGATGACCCGCTTTTAAATAATGCTCGATGAGAGGCTGCGCTGCATTGGTTTCACCCACCGACACCACATGGAACCAAATCGCTTGGCGATTTTTAACCGGTTGAAAGGGCCCGAAACGTTCGAGACATTCTTGTTGAAATTGTTCTGTACTCTCTGCACGTTTTTTTATTTTAGACTTATACAGCGGTTTGATCAGCGCAAGTGCTGCGTTATACCAAAAAGGAGTAGCCAAATACGTGCTCCAAAAATTAATGCAAAAATAAAACAGCGCAACTCATATTATCCCATGAATTGCGCTGTTATCTTGTCGCGAATTGAACGGAAAAGCAATTTAAACCGCAGCAGTTTCCATTTCAGCTAAAGTCGGATAGTCCACATAGCCTTCAGCGACACCCGTTCCAATCATATTTTCCAGTTTCAGTTCATTCAGTGGTGCATCTTGCAGTAAACGCTCATACAAGTCTGGATTGGCAATATACGCCTTACCAAAAGACACCGCATCAGCCTTGCCTGATGCCAACAGCTGAATTGCATCTTCACGACTCAGTTGCATATTGGCAATATAAGGCACTCCACCAGAACGCTCTTTCATATATTCAGAAATACTGTCTTCAGCCAGATATTCACGGGTAAAGAAGAAGGCAATCTTGCGTTTGCCCAGCTGCTCCATGGCATAGCCAAATGTTTCACGTGGATTATCATCGCCCATGTCATGGTCATCACAACGCGGCGCAAAATGCACCCCTACATGATCTGCGCCCCATACTTCAATCAGTGCATCAGTTGCTTCTAGCAGGAACCGTGTACGATTTTCCACTGAACCGCCGTATTCATCTTCACGCTGATTGGTTTTGCTTTGCAAGAACTGGTCAATCAGATAACCATTGGCAGCATGTAATTCCACACCATCAAAACCGGCTTCTTTAGCACGAATCGCGGCTTGCTTATATTGCTCGGTAATCGCGTGAATTTCAGAAACCTCCAAAGGACGTGGCAATACATAAGGACGTTTTGGACGTAGTAAGCTGACATGACCCGCCTGTTGTACTGCACTTGCAGAGACTGGTGTTTCACCATTTAACAGATCCGGATGCGATACACGACCAACATGCCAAAGCTGGGCAATAATCAGACCGCCCTTCTCATGAACCGCTTGAGTGACCTTTTTCCAGCCTTCGACCTGAGCATCGGTAAACAATCCTGGAGTATTCAAATAGCCATTGGCTTCTTCAGAAATCACTGTAGCTTCAGAAATGATCAGGCCAGCACTTGCACGTTGCGCATAGTACTCAACCATCATTGGGGTTGGAACGCGATCAGCAGTTGCGCGGTTACGGGTCAGCGGCGCCATGATGACACGGTTTTTGAGCTCTAACGCACCGAGCGTTAAAGGAGAATTTAATTCAGCCATCGTTACTCCCACCTGTTAAAGGTGTTGTTGTAGGTGTTCGATAAATTGCTGAATCAACGCTTCATTGCGAGAAAAATAAGACCATTGTCCATATTTTTCCACTTGAATTAAACCGGCCTGCTGTAAAACGGACAAATGGTTCGACATCGTCGATTGCGATACATTTCCCAACCGTTCGATATGACCTGCACATACGCCGCGTCTAAAGTCACCACATTCGTCACTCGATAAAAATTGTTCCGGTTTTTTTAACCATTCCAAAATTTGGCGACGCGTTGGATTAGCCAAGGCTTTAAAAATTAAATCTATATCCATACTCAAGACACGTTTAATGGGCAACAAAGCGTTGTCAGCTTGTTTTACTTAATATATCGCATTTTTTCGATTTTAATATCGATTTTTTTAGATATATTGTAAAATAGCTGATAACCCTTTGCTTTCATTCATCATTTAAATTACAAACCTTGTTTTAAGCTTGCTTCAATAAACTTATCAAGGTCACCATCTAGTACTGCACCTGTGTTGGAGTTTTCAACACCCGTACGTAAGTCTTTAATACGCGAGTCATCCAATACATAAGAACGAATCTGACTGCCCCAACCAATATCCGACTTCGAGTCTTCAAGTGCTTGCGCTGCTTCGTTACGTTTGCTCATTTCCAACTCATACAACTTCGCACGTAACTGTTTCCACGCATGGTCACGGTTGGCATGTTGTGAACGTTGGTTCTGACACGCCACTACAATGCCTGTTGGCGCGTGGGTTAAACGTACCGCAGAGTCTGTTTTGTTAATGTGCTGACCACCTGCACCCGAAGCACGGTAGGTATCGGTACGCACGTCAGATGGGTTGATATCAATTTCAATGTTGTCATCGACTTCTGGCGAGACAAACACAGCAGAGAATGAGGTATGACGGCGGTTACCCGAGTCAAATGGCGATTTACGCACTAAGCGATGCACACCCGATTCGGTACGCAACCAGCCATAGGCATACTCACCTTCCACACGAATCGTTGCTGACTTAATCCCAGCCACATCGCCGTCTGACTCTTCCATCAATTCAGCTTTAAAACCATGACGTTCAATCCAGCGCATATACATACGCAGTAGCATTGAAGCCCAGTCTTGTGCTTCTGTCCCACCTGAACCGGCTTGAATTTCCACATAACATGGATTTGGGTCCATTGGGTTACTGAACATACGGCGGAATTCAAGCTTCGCTAACTCTTCTTCTGCAGAAGTCAATTCAGCTTGGACATCAGCCAACAGACTTTCATCATCTGCTTCTACTGCCAAATCAAGCATCGCTTGCGCATCTTCAAGCTGCGTTGCCAAACCATCTAACACATTTAAGACGTTTTCAAGTTCGCCTTTTTCTTTGGCCATGGCTTGTGCACGGCTTTGATCATTCCAAATCGCTGGATCTTCTAATTCACGGAGAACCTCTTCTAAACGCTCTTTTTTCAGATCGTAGTCAAAGATACCCCCGTAATGTGAGACCACGGTCGTTTAAGTCTTTTAATTGGTTTAGATACGGATTAATTTCCACGTGAATTACTCTCAATCAATATAAAGCGAAAAATAGCCGCTGATTATATCACAGTCGACGGCTGGGATTATTCATCTCAAATTCGACAAAATCACACCCTTCTTTCTAGAGCTTAAAATTTTTTAGCCTCCCAAAAAGTATTCACTTGATCCAAAATCAAGCTGCATACAAATGCGAACCATCCAAAAAAAATACGTCTGAGAAGCTTTCTCAACAGACGAACGGACTAAACATTTTGAGTTAAAATTGGTTAAAATGGCGTCAAAAATTATGAAATCCACATAATCTACACAATTTTAATAAAACAAAACATTATAAATTTATAATTTATTATCAATCATTTAAATTTAAAAAATTACACGATGTAACCTTAGATACAGAGCATTAACTTTCCTTTGGTTGACGCTTTTTTATTTTGCCCTAGACTGAAGTTGTAACAAAAAATTAATGAAATACAGTTCCACTTACGAGGGGTACATACCATGAAAAAATTAGCAATTGCTTCAGCATTACTTTCAGCTCTAGCGGTCACAGGTACTGCACATGCATACCAAGCAGAAGTGGGTGCTTCAGCTGGCCTAATTGATCCAGACAACGGTAGTTCAAGCGGCTCTTTTGGCGTAGATGGCACATACTATTTCAACCCAGTTCAAACACGTAATGCGCCACTTGCAGAAGCAGCATTCTTAGACCGTGCAAGTAACGTTAACGCAAAATACCAATACGACGAAGTAGGTGATAATGAACGTCATCGTTATGGCGTCGGTGCTGAAGTCTTTGTCCCTAACTCAGATTTCTATGTGAGTGGTAATGTTGGTCGCGATGATAGGAAATTTGACCGCGGTGCCGATTTTGATGAGACCGTTTATGGCGCTGAAGTGGGTTATTTACCAGCACCAGGTTTATTAATTGCTGCGGGTCTAAAAGGCTATGACAACGATTATGACGATGGCGTAGATCCTACTCTTCGCGCTAAATATGTCACTTCTCTAAGCAATGGTAAAGATATTAACTTAGAAGCAGGCGCAGGTTTTGGTGATTTAGACGAATATAATCTTGCAGCAGATTACTTCATCGATAAAACCTTAAGCCTAGGTGTAGATTACTACAGCAAAGACCGTGACTATGGTGATACTAACGAATTTGGTATCAATGCACGTAAATTCTTTACCCCGCAAGTCAGCCTTGAAGGCCGTGTTGGTTTTGGTGAAGATGGCAACAACGACTACAACAAATTCGGTTTAGCTGCTAAATATCGTTTCTAAAACCAATTAAAAACCTTGAATACTCAAAGCCCATTTTCGAATGGGCTTTTTGCACTCTGATAAAGCATTGTTATAAATAAAGATTGACTACCTGCTACTTTTTCGTACACTTCGTTACAACTGTCATAGAACAGTCATATTTTTTATAACAAAGAGAGAACCTCTAAAATGCTTAAACAACTTGCACTTACTACCGCACTTATTGCGAGCTTCGGGACTGCACATGCTTATCAAGCGGAAATCAATGCAAACTACGAAAATACAAGCTTTGATGGTGACAGTGAAGATCTTGATACTTTTGGCATCGGTGGCAAATACTACTTAAATGGAGTGAACACTAAAAATTCGCCACTTGCAGAGGCTGCTTTTTTAAGTAAAGCAAGCAACATTGGTCTTGGTTATGCGAACTCAAGTATTGATGAAGACGGCGCCGATTTAGAAATTGACACAGTCGGTTTAAATGGTGAATTTTTTATCCCAAACTCTCAATTTTATGTTTCTGGTAGCCTCAACCGCTCTGAAGTAACGGTTGAAAGTGAATTTGGTAAAGCATCAGATGATAATGTGGGTTATGCATTAGAAGCAGGTTACCTGCCTGTCGATGGGCTACTCATTGCGGCTGGTGTAGCCAAAGAAAATCTTGATCCAATGTATGTTTCAAAAAATGGCTTCATTGATACATTCTCAAATATCTCCGCAGTAGCAGACGATACAGCTGTGACCTTACGCGCTAAATATGTGACTCAAATTGGTAACCATTTTACCAATTTTGAAGGTGCAACATACTTTGGCGATGAAACTGCTTACCGCTTAGGTGCCGATTTATATATCGATCCAACCTTAAGTGTTGGTGTTTCGTTTATGGATACAACATTCGATGACTTTGACACAGTTTGGGCTGTTCGCGCGCAAAAATTCTTTACGCCTGCTATTGCTGTTGGCTTGAACTACACAACAACGGAAGATGCTGATTCATACGGTATCAATGGTACATTCCGCTTCTAATTGAAACAAAAATGTATTAAAAAAAACCGCTCTATAGAGCGGTTTTTTAGTGTTGTTCTAAATGCAAAATGCGAAGTTGTACGCTGACATTGCCACGAAATTCATTTTTATCCAGCTCATAAACCAAACGAACTTGATGGTTCATCTCATTGAACTGGTATTTGTCCGCCGCATTAAAAGCAATGGCATCCACGACCTGTCCATTGTCTAAAGCAATACGTAATTTTAAATGCACTTCTTTCAACCAGCGGAAATCTAAAATTTGAAAGTTTCCTTCAAAAATAGGTGCTGGAAACTTTTGCCCCCATGGACTAATCTGCTGTAGAAGATCGACCGTTTCAACCTGAATATTTTCTGCTGCTAACTCACCATCGGTCCATAAAGTCGCCGTAAATAGACCTTCATCCTGAGCTGCCATCAGTACTTCAAAGGCCTGCTTAAACTCTTCAAAATGGACTTTTTGAATGGTTAAACCCGCTGCCGCAGCATGCCCACCAAAGTGGCTGACCAAATGTGGATATTGCTCAGCAACACACTCAATGGCATCGCGGATATGCACTCCTTCAATCGAGCGTGCTGAACCTTTGATATGTATCCCATCTTCATCTGCAGCAAACACAATACTCGGACGATGAAACTGTTCTTTTAAGCGCCCTGCAACAATGCCAATCACCCCTTGATGCCAATGCGGCTCGAACATAATTAAAGCCGCGGGTAAGACCGTATCATCTAGTTGAATTTGATCCAAGGCTATTAAGGCCTCTTGTTTCATCGTGGTTTCAACTTGACGACGTTCCACATTCAACTGATTCAGTTGTTCTGCCAATGGATAGGCAGAGGCAAAGTCCTGTGCTAATAGACATTCAATCCCGATATCCATGGTTTCCATGCGACCTGCCGCATTAATACGTGGTCCCAGTACAAACCCCAAATCTTGCGCTTTTAAAGTTGCAGCCTCTCGACCTGCAATCTCCAGTAGAGCACTGATACCAGGGCGGCATAAATGCTGTTGAATGCGCTTCAGGCCAACATCGACCAAGATGCGATTGTTATAGTCAAGACTGGCAACATCGGCATAAGTCCCCAAGGCCACCAAATCCAAATACTGACTCATGAGTGTCGAAGACTTATTTAGTTTTTTACGATAGGTCGATAAGTTAGCCAAGACATAAAAGGCCACGCCGACCCCAGCTAAGGCTTTACTTGGAAAATCACACCCCAACTGGTTCGGATTCACTACCGCTTGGGCACTGGGAGTCGGTTTGGTGGTCAAATGGTGATCGGTAATAATCACCTGCATGCCATGATCTTGCGCTTGTTTCACGCCGTCATGACTGGAAATACCATTATCAACGGTAATCAATAAATCAGGTGTAAAGCTGGTAAATGCTAAATCCGCAATCGCAGGCGTTAAGCCATAACCATATTTAAAGCGATCTGGAACCAGATACTCTACCTGCGCCCCCATTTCTCGCAAAGCCAAGATCATTAAAGCGGTGCTGGTTGCACCATCTGCATCATAATCACCCACAATGACAATTTTGTGTTGCTGATCAATTGCAGCATCCATCAACTGAACCGCTTCATTTAAGCCTTTCAGACTAGGGGCCAGTAAATGCTTGAGCTTTAACTCCAGCTCCTGCGTTGACGCCACCCCACGGCGGGCTAAAATTTCTGCAATAAACGCAGGAATGTCCTGAAATAATTCAGGACAGGTAATAAAGGGTCTTTGCTTAATTTGAATGGCTGACATTTATGGCATCAAACGTTTCAGCATCCAGACATCTTGCTGTTTTTCATAACTTAAACGGTCATGTAAACGGTTCGGACGCCCTTGCCAAAACTCATAGTAGTCGGGCTCGAGACGGTAGCCACCCCAAAAGAGGGGTTTATTGAGTTCTGATTTACCTTCAACTTGGTTCTGCAATTGCTCAAAACGTTGTTGCAAGACTTCACGGCTTTCAATCACGCCACTTTGTGGTGTACTGATATGTGCCGCAATTTGGCTATCTCGTGGGCGCTTATGATAGTAGTCCGTCGATTCTGCTTCAGAAATTTTAACCACTTTACCACCAATGCGAATCTGACGTTCCTGCTCTTGCCAATAAAACAGTAACTCTGCATATGGGTTTTCAGCCAAATCATTGCCTTTTTGACTGTCATAATTGGTATAAAAATCATAACCTGCTTCAGTTGCACCGCGCAGCAATACCGTTCGTACATGCGGCCGACCCTGCACACTCGCTGTCGCCAATGACATAGCATAGGGTTCGTGCAGTTGTGCTTCTAAAGCATGATTAAACCAAAGCAAGAACTGGGCATGTGGATGGGTTTCTACTCGCTCTTCAAGCAGCTCGCCTTTTTGGTAACTTAAACGAAGCTCGCTGAGATCTTTAATTAAATCACTCATTTTTCACTCCTTATTAAGCTGCATTCGCACGTACAGCATCAGCCAATGCATGGGCTAAAGTGCTGACTTCATCGAGGTCATCCCCTTCCACCATGACACGAATCACAGGCTCTGTGCCTGATTTACGAATCAACAAACGACCACGACCTTTAAGTTGTTGCTCGGCTTTATCAAATTCAGCCACCAAAGCAGGCACCGCATAAGGGTCAAACATCGCCTCTAAACGTACATTCACCAACACATTCGGTAGAAGCTTAAAGTCAGCAACCAATTCATGCAGCGCTTTCTTCTGCTCGACCATCACGGTAAGGACTTGTAGAGCCGCAATAATGGCATCACCTGTGGTACTTTTATCCAAGGTTAAAATATGCCCTGATGGCTCACCGCCAATGACCCAGCCTTTTTCTTCTAGACCTTGTAGGACATAACGATCCCCCACTTTGGCACGTAATAACGCCACACCCGCTTTTTCCAAAGCCAGTTCCAAAGCCATGTTTGACATCAAGGTACCGACTATTCCAGCAGGCTTTTTAGCGCTCTGTGTCGCTAAGATATATAAAATATGGTCGCCATCAATCAGCTTGCCATCTTTATCTACTAAAATAACGCGGTCTGCATCCCCATCAAAGGCGATGCCCAAATCAGCCTTATGCTTCACTACGAGTTGCTGCAAATGCTCAGGATGGGTCGAACCACATTGCTCATTGATATTTACACCGTTAGGCTCATTATGAATGGCAATGACCTTGGCGCCGAGCTCACGAAAGACCGATGGACCCACGTTATATGCAGCACCATTGGCGCAATCCACCACAATGGTTAAATCATTCAAGTCTAAATGGTATGGAAATGTGGATTTACAAAATTCAATATAGCGGCCATTGGCATCTTTTACGCGGACACTTTTACCTAAGTTTGCCGTGTCTTCAATCACTAATTCTTTTTCAAGTTCCTGATTAATTTCTTCTTGAATAGCATCTGGTAGTTTCTTACCTTCACTGGAAAAGAACTTGATCCCATTATCAAAATAAGGATTATGTGATGCTGAAATCACAATGCCCAAACTTGCATGTAAAGCACGGGTCAAATGTGCAATCGCTGGGGTTGGTAATGGGCCCAATAAATGTACATAAACCCCTGCCGCATTTAAACCTGCTTGCAATGCCGACTCTAAAATATAACCGGATAAACGTGTATCTTTTCCGAGTACTACCAATGGTTTTGATTTTTTACTGTGGCGTTTTAAAACTTTCCCTGCGGCAAAGCCTAATTTAAGGGCAAATTCAGGGGTAATAGGGAGGACGCCAAACTTACCGCGAATACCATCGGTACCAAAATAACTCATGTTATACTCACTTCTTAATGGTGATCTAAATCATCACTTTTTTACTCACGACACTTTACACCAAAACGAAAAAGCCGTCATAAAAATGACGGCTTTTACATTCAACAATTCGTATAACTTTATTAGCCAACGCGATAGTTTGGTGCTTCTTTGGTAATTGTTACGTCATGAACATGTGACTCAGACATACCTGCCGAAGTAATTTTCACAAACTTCGCATTTTGACGAAGATCTTCAATCACAGATGAACCCGTATAACCCATAGAAGAACGTAAACCGCCCATCATTTGGTGCACAATGTTACCCATTGGTCCCTTGTATGGCACACGACCTTCGATCCCTTCAGGAACAAGTTTCTCAGCACCTGCTTTAGAGTCTTGGAAATAACGATCCGCAGAACCTGTTGCTCCTGCCATCGCGCCCAATGAGCCCATACCACGATACGCCTTATAGTAACGACCTTGGAAGAATTCCACTTCACCTGGCGCTTCTTCAGTCCCGGCAAGGAGTGAACCGACCATAATCGTACTCGCACCCGCGCCAATCGCTTTCGCCATGTCACCAGAGAAACGAATACCACCATCTGCAATTAATGGAATTTGATCTTTTAGTGCATTGGCAACGCTATCAATCGCAGAAATCTGCGGCATGCCAATACCCGCTACAATACGCGTGGTACAAATTGAGCCTGGGCCGATACCGACTTTGACCGCATCTGCGCCGGCATCAAGAAGTGCCAATGCAGCATCCCCAGTTGCAATATTACCGCCAATCACTTGGACTTGTGGGTAATTCGCTTTCACCCAACGTACACGCTCGATCACACCCGCAGAGTGACCATGCGCCGTATCTACGACAATTGCATCAACACCCGCTTCAACCAAAGCTTCTACACGACTTGGTGTTTCTACACCTGTACCGACTGCAGCACCTACGCGTAAGCGACCAAGGTCATCTTTACAGCTGCTTGGATAGCTTTCCGCTTTACGGAAGTCAGTGACTGTAATTAAACCTTTGAGTTCGTTATGTTCACCAACAACCAAAACTTTTTCAATGCGATGCTTTTGCAGTAAAGCTTGAATATTTTCTTTCGATTCACCTTCACGAACAGTCACAAGGCGGTCTTGACCAGTCATGATGTTGCTTACAGGTTGCTCAAGGTTCGTTTCAAAGCGTGTATCGCGACCTGTGACAATACCGACCACTTTGCCATCTTTCACAACAGGCACACCGCTGATGTTGTTGGCTTGAGTAATCGAGATCAATTCGCGTACTGTGGTTTCAGGTGTCACAGTGATTGGATCTTTCACCATCCCTGCTTCAAATTTTTTCACACGACGGACTTCTGCAGCTTGTGCAGCAATATCCATGTTCTTGTGCAAAATACCAATACCACCGTTTTGCGCCATCGCAATCGCCATACGTGATTCAGTCACCGTATCCATTGCTGCTGAAACAAGGGGGATATTTAAATTAATGCCGCGCGTGAATCGTGTCTTTAATGAGACATCTTTTGGGAGAACAGTAGAATAGGCAGGGAGTAATAGGACATCATCAAAAGTTAACGCGTCTTGAACGATGGTCAACATGGCAGTCTCACTGGTAATTTCCGTGCGCTATTATAAACAAATATGAACTTAAATTTCATTTCAATTGAAAATTTATTTTTTTATCTTAGAAAATAAAGTGATAAAACCTATATTTTATTTAAACTCTTCATTTTCACCTTTATTTTTTTATTTCTTGTTTTGAGATGGATTTGATTTACTTTCAAAAACTCAAAAAGCAGAGCCTTGACTCTGCTTTTACTGATTAACACACTTGATCAAAACCTTCATCATTGACGGCAATGCTCGCTTCCAATTGCACAAATGGAATCATATTGTGCGCACGTCGCGCTTTGTTGCATTGATCATCAGCAATTTGAACTTCTTTACATGAAGAGCTACGCTGTTCATACATCCCACAACTCACGTGCTCACCAATGGTGCCTTGCAGTGCGATACAGCGTGGACTGGCTTGATTAGTTCCAACCATGCATGAATACACCGCCGTCACTGGTTCTGTGTAATGTTCAGGCATGGAGATGCCTTCAGCCCAGTAAAATGAGACTCTAAAAAAGGCACAACATGCCCCGCAGCTTAAACAGGCATCTTCCGTTGGAACTTGAGACAACATCCTTTATATTCTCATTTTCAAAAAACTTTTTTTGGAAGAAAATATTAAAAAAATTGTGGTTGCCAAACAAGCAAAATTTACGACTATTTTGTCACTTAAGTTGGACAGGTAAAAACACTCTCATCCATCAAGTCTGTACCGCACTCCAAAGTCTCAATCCAATCTAAAAATTGATGAATCTGCTCGTGCCCAATAAACGGTGTCCCATGCTGCGGTACAATCATTTCGACATCCATCGTGCGGACCATATTGACCCATAAACGAATCACTTTGTTATTGCACATATAGCGCTGATGAAACCCTTTCATTTTAGGAATATGCGCAGCAAAGTTTTCCAAAGGTTTTGAGGCATCGTCCACCATCGATGCCCCCATATCGCCTGAAAATAAAATTTTGGCAATTGGGTCATAAAACTGAAAATTACCCACCGAATGTAAAAAATGCGCAGGCACAGCAATAATCGAAGACTGCCCCAACGTAATCACCTGACCGTGGTCTGGTAGCTCCACTAAACGATCCAGCCAGTTACCTTTCATCCGCTCACTCATAAAGGCAGAGTTCAAGTGAGGTAAAAAGCGTGCCCAAAGTTTAGAAGCCACCACTTTCGCTTCGGTATAGACCAACCAACGCGGCATTGAGGTAATAATGTCGGGGTCTTGGTGTGAGGCCATCACAAAATCAAGATTGGTCAAACGCGTATATTTATTCAACTCCATGGTCAGCGGCACATAGGTTAAATCACCACCCGGATCTAAGACCGCAGCACGCTCATGGTCAATAATTAAAAACTGATTTGCCTGTACACCCTCGCCTTTGACCAAGCTGGTAAAGCTAATACACTTATGTGTGCCATCATCATATAAAACCTGTGACGTTGTGCGGTCAAATGCCATGCCCATCCCCTCAAAATGCTGTTTTTCTTAAAAGACTTTTTAATACCTACAACATATATGGATTTACACAAACTTACAATGCATTTGCGACCAATATCATTTGATATATCAATAAATTGAAGATCATTTTTCAATAAAAAATCCCGATTTTTTAAGTCGGGATTCTTATTTTCTACGGTGAATTAGAAGAAATAATGCTGTACAAGTGTCGCAATACCAATGACCAAGAAAATGGCCGCACCAATTTTATGAATTAAGGCAATTGGCAACTTGGTCGCCAACTTATCGCCAATAAAGACCGCTGGCGCATTAGCCAACATCATCCCTAAAGTCGTACCCAACATCACCCAAACTATACTGTCAAAACGTGCCGCTAAAGCCACTGTCGCAATTTGGGTTTTATCACCAATTTCGGCCAAAAAGAACAACACAAACGTTGCGCCAAATACCCCTAGTTTCTGCCATTTCTTAATGCTGCCTGACTCATCATCCAACTGATCAGGAATCAACATCCAACCTGCCATAGCAATGAAACCAATCGAGAGAATCCAGATCAGCGCATCAGGGCTTAAAACTGTGGTGATCCATTGGCCTAAAACAGCAGAGACACCATGGTTAATAATGGTCGCCAGCAAAATAGCCAATAGAATTGGGACGGGTTTACGGAAACGTGCAGCAAGTAACAATGCAAGCAGTTGGGTCTTATCGCCCATTTCAGCTAAAGCCACGATGGCTGTGGAGAGGAGGAATTCATACATGATGTCTTTCTCTGGCTAGCATAACAAATACCAATGACTCACCGCTCCTGCTAGCCAAAAATCTGCAGAGTGGTAAATCAAAGGTCTTGCCAACAAAAGAAAGCTCTTTAGAAGCTCATTTGGTTCTTTGCTATGATGACCATGCTCGTTTTAGAGCAAATATGTTGATCATCACCTGTTCTTAGGAACAGCGGCTACTCCCCAATGAAGTAACACCATGTTAGGCGAAAATATGTTTTTTGGCAATCTATAAATACAAAAGACCCTGCCGAAGCAGGGTCTTTATTGAGGTATTTTTTTCAAGACTTCCAGCAGCTTTTCTCTCTTTTGAGAAAAGAGAATAGCAGGGCTAAAAGCTAGATCATCAGATCAGCAAAGTACGGATGTCTTTCAACAACTTGGTCAGCTTATTGGTAAAGCGCGCTGCATCCGCTCCATTGATCACACGGTGATCATAAGACAGAGATAACGGCAACATCAGTTTCGGATCAAAACCTTGACCATTCCATACTGGTTGCATCGTCGCTGGAGAAATTCCCAAAATCGCGACTTGCGGCCAGTTCACCAGTGGTGTAAATGCTGTACCACCAATTGCACCTAAGCTTGAAATCGTGAAGTTTGCACCTTGTAGATCTTTCGGCGAAAGCTTCTTATCACGTGCTTTCTGACCCAATACACCAAGCTCCACCGCAATGTCTTTAATCGATTTCTGGTCTGGATTACGTAATACAGGAACGGTTAAACCATCTGGTGTTGCTACAGCAATGCCCATATGGATTTCGTTACGCAAGAGTACAGACTTGCCATCATCAGCCAAGTGACCTGCAAAATCACGCTCCTCTTTCAGCAAATGCGCAACAGCTTTAATAATGAACGCCATAATGGTCAAGCTAATACCATCTTTCTTAAAGTTACCTTTAAGATCATTACGCCAAGCTTCAAGCTCAGTAATATCTGCCAAATCAAACTGAGTTACTTGCGGAATATAGTTGTTTAAAGACAACTGCGGAATAGAGACTTGTTGCAGACGTGTCAGCACTTTCTCTTCTACACCACCAAATGCACTAAAGTCAGGCAGTTTCGGTAAGCCCGCAGCAGCAACAGCCGTCACAGCAGGTGCAGTTTGTGGTGCTGTTAAACGACCTTTCACATAAGCAAAAAGGTCATCTTTCATTAAACGTGCATGCGGCCCAGAAGCTTTAACTTCTGCCAGCACCACGCCCAATTCACGCGCCAGTTTACGTACTGCAGGACCCGCGTAAACTTTAGCATTGGCTGCATTTTGTTCTTTGGTCAGCTTATCTGCACCTTGAGCTGCTGGTGCAGCCTGTACAGTAGATGCCACCACTTGTGTAGTTGCAGCTGGAGCTGCTGTAGGTTTTGCTGGTGTCTGAACAACCGCTTGAGCCACTGGTGCAGGGGCTTGACCCTCAGCCTCAATGGTCACCAAAGCCACACCTTCCGATACATTTTGTCCCAATGCAACATGAATGGCTTTAATCACACCCGCTGTTGTGCTTGGTACTTCAACCGTTGCTTTGTCTGATTCAACCACGATGATACTTTGGTCTTTTTCAACCGTATCACCTACTGACACCAAAATCTCAGCAACAGTCGCTTTGTCTACACCCAAGTCAGGCACTGCAATTTCAACCGCACCTGCAGGCGCAGCAGCAGCTTGTGGCGCTGCTTCAGCAGACTGAGCTTCAGAGGTTTGAGGTTCTGCAACTGGCGTAGGCTCAGCAGTCACTGGTGCAACTGACGCTGCTGTTTTTACAGTCAGAATCACCACACCTTCTTTAACACTATCACCAACTTGAACGCTAATTGATTCCACTGTGCCTGAAATCGTACTCGGGACTTCCACAGTCGCTTTGTCTGACTCAACCACAAGGATGCTTTGATCAACGTCAATTTGATCGCCAACCGACACCAAAATTTCACCAACGGTTGCTTTTTCCACACCAATGTCTGGTACTTGCACATCAATCACTTGTGATGCTGTAGTCGCAGCTGGTGAAGTCGTTTCAGCAACAGCAGCGGGTGCAGGCTTTTCTTCAGCTTGTACAACGTCAGCCTGAGCTTGTACTGCTAGCGCTTCAGTTTGCCCCTCGGCTTCCAGCTCAATCAGCGCTGCACCTTCAGCAACCGAGTCACCTAAGTTCACCAGAATGCTCTTCACCACGCCTGCTGAAGTGCTTGGCACTTCAACAGATGCTTTGTCTGATTCTAATAGAACGACACTGTCATCAACCGCAATGGTGTCGCCAACTTTGACCAAAATTTCAGCAACAACGGCTTTATCTACACCAATATCAGGAGTTGTAATTTGCATACTTATTTCTCCTCTTTGTAGTCAGCTACAGCGTGTACAGATGGCGTTGCTTGAGGAGCCCAAGCTACTGGACGATCCGTATCTAATTCAAATGTAGAGATGGCATCTTTTACTAAGCGTGCATCCACTTCACCTTCATCAGCCAATTTTTTCAGTGTGGCAACAACAATATGCGCTGCATCTACACCAAAGTAACTACGTAATTTAGCGCGTGAATCTGAACGACCATAACCATCTGTACCCAATGCTACGAATGGACGATTGTCTGGAAGATATGCACGAATTTGTTCGCTATAAGCACGCATATGATCTGTTGCAGAAACCACGATACCTTCTGTACCGCGCAATTGCTCAGTCACCCAAGCCTCTTTCACATTCTCGCTCATTGGATGCAAGCGGTTGTATTCTTCACATGCCATACCATCACGTGCAAGTTCATTGAAACTTGTGACGCTAAATACATTTGAATGGATTTGGTATTCATCACGTAAGATTTGAGCAGCTTTAATGACTTCACGCAGAATTACACCTGAACCCATCAACTGAACAGAGGCTTTTTCATCTTTTTGAAGTAAGTACATACCACGTTTAATGCCTTCTTCAGCACCTTGTGGCATTTCAGGATGCTCGTAGTTTTCGTTCATTACCGTTAAGTAATAGAAAATACGCTCTTGGTTCACATACATGCGTTGTAAACCATCATGCACAATAACTGCTAATTCATAACCAAAACATGGGTCATACGACACACAGTTCGGAATCGTATTGGCTAAAATATGCGAGTGACCATCTTGGTGTTGTAAACCTTCACCATTTAGCGTGGTACGACCTGCTGTTGCACCCAATAAGAAACCTTGTGCTTGTGCATCACCTGCAGCCCATGCAATGTCGCCAATACGTTGAAAACCAAACATAGAGTAGTACATGTACATTGGAATCATGGGTAAGTTATTGGTTGAATAACTGGTTGCCAATGCTGCCCAAGCGCTCATTGCACCTGCTTCGTTAATGCCTTCTTGAAGCATATGACCATCTTTTGCTTCACGGTAATGCATCAACTGTTCTTGGTCTTCAGGCGTGTAATGCTGACCATTGGCTGCATAAATACCTAACTGACGGAACATACCTTCTAGACCAAAAGTACGTGCTTCATCTGGAACAATAGGAACAACACGGTCTTTAATGGCTTTTTCTTTTAACAATGCAGCGATTAAACGAACCATTACCATGGTGGTTGATTGTTCTTTGCCTTGTGAGCCTTTTAATACTGCATCAAAGACAGAAAGTTCTGGAATAGCCAACTGTTCACTTTCTTTACGACGTGCAGGTAAGTAACCACCTAGTGCTTCACGACGTGCTTTCATATATTTCAATTCAGGCGAGTTTTCGCTTGGACGATAGAAAGGCACTTCTTCTAATTGCTCATCGGTAAATGGCAAGTTGAAACGGTTACGCACGTATTTCAACGAATCAATCTGCATCTTTTTGATTTGGTGCGTTTTATTGACCGCTTCAATTTCATCAGACAAGCCATAACCTTTAACAGTTTTCGCTAAGATTACAGTTGGTTGACCTTTGGCTGTACATGCTTCTGCATAGGCTGCAAAAACTTTGTACGGATCATGACCACCACGGTTCAGGTTATCAATATCTTCATCGCTTAAGTCTTTAATCAACTCAGCCGCTTCTGGGTATTTACCAAAGAATTTTTCGCGTGCATATGCACCACCCTTCACTTGTAAGCGTTGGTATTCGCCATCCAGTGTTTCTTCCATAACCGCTTTTAAAGCACCAGTGCTGTCTTTAGCCAGTAGTGGGTCCCAGTGACGGCCCCAAACCACTTTAATGACACGCCAGCCCGCGCCACGGAATAAAGATTCTAATTCTTGAATAATTTTACCGTTACCACGTACTGGGCCATCTAGACGCTGTAAGTTACAGTTTACAACCCAAATGAGATTGTCTAATTTTTCACGACCCGCAAGTGAAATTGCACCTGTGCTTTCTGGCTCATCCATCTCACCATCGCCAAGGTATGCCCAAACTTTGCGATTTTCTTCTTTGATTAAACCGCGGTTCATCAAATACTTTTGAATATGTGCTTGGTAAATCGACATGATTGGGCCAAGACCCATCGATACCGTTGGGAACTGCCAATAATCAGGCATTAAGTATGGATGTGGATAAGAAGGTAAGCCAACACCGTCCACTTCGCGACGGAAATTGTTTAGATGCTCTTCAGTCAAACGACCTTCAAGGAACGAACGCGCATAAATACCTGGCGCACAGTGACCTTGATAATAAATCATGTCCCCACCAAAGTTGTCGTTATTGGCACGGAAAAAGTGGTTAAAACCGACATCATATAATGTTGCTGAAGATGCAAAACTTGCCAAGTGACCACCTAAGTCATCACCCGTTTTATTGGCACGGAGTACCATCGCTAGCGCATTCCAACGAATCAATGCACGGATACGACGCTCCATGTCTTGATCGCCTGGCATTGCAGGTTCTTCAGCCACTGAAATTGTATTTAAATAAGGCGTGTTTAAACGCTGAATAGGGACATGTTTAGCGATTGCTTGTTGATACAGTTTTTCTAGTAGAAAAGCTGCACGCTCAGTCCCCATGTGTTGTAAAACGGAGTCAAACGCATCTTGCCACTCTTGCGTTTCTTGCGCGTCAGTATCACCATAAAACGCCATAATTCACCTATTTCGATATCCTAATCTTATACGCTAATATGTATCATACTTTCGTCCTATAAGAGTATCGCTACAGCTGAATATGGCTGAGCCATACTATTTAGCAACTAAATAGTCATTGACCATTCATTACCCAAGATAACAAAAAACCGCCAATTTAGGCGGTTTTTTATACATTTAATGCTGTTTTTTGATGCTAACTTAGATTCCGTCAGAGCTGTATTCCTTTTTCAAGCATCAGACCAACGGTAAGTTCGGATCATCGATCAAATCGGATTAAGGCAACATTGCTAAATAAGTCGATGGGTTCTTGCGTTGACCATCTTTCACTACTTCATAGTGTAAATGTGGGCCAGTACAACGACCTGTACATCCGACATTGGCAATATGTTCACCAGCGTCTACTCGGTCACCAACACGAGCAATTAAACGTGATGCATGGGCATAGCGCGTGATGTAACCATTGCCATGGTTAATTTCAACATATTGACCATAGCCCGTACCCCAACCTGACTTGGTCACAATCCCCGGGCCTGTCGCATAAATCGGTGTACCGCTTGGCGCAGCAAGATCTAGACCTGAGTGGCGCTCAGCACGACCATTCATTGTACGACCACCATAACTAGAGCTCACACGTGCACTTGGAAGCGGGTGTGTCACTAACCACGAATATGGATTATTTGAAAAACTTTTTGCAGAGGATTCCGAACCGTATTTTTTCGCCAGTGAAGCATTGTTGAGTTCAACCGTTTTTTCACGGAGCTGAACGGACATTTTCGTTTCGGCAGGAACATCAATATCATTAGATTCGGTATAAGCACCTTCCGATAAAGTGCGTGTCAATTGCTCAATTCGATCCGAAGATGCATTATTTGTATTGAGTTCTACCAAATCAGCGAAGGCTACTGAAGCAGCCGATGCCGCAAAAGAAAAAGCCAACAAAATACGTCGCATATGCATAAAAAACCTCTTAAAACTGTTCTTACGAATGTTTCTTGCGTGATCTCGTCCTTGATATCTACCGAAAGAAGCGCATAAGATTAAGACATTAACATGAAGGAAATATGTATGTCCGAACCAGTGAATCTCTTTCAACAAACCAGAAAACACATAAAAACAGGAAACTTAACGTTTCTCTCAAAGCAAGTAACTGCATGGCAGAAACTTACAAAACTGATTCAACCTATCCTACCGCAACCAGAGCAGTGGCAGGTTGTTTGTTATCAATATGGTATTTTGACGATTACCGGCGAAAATCAAGCGATGATTAGTCAACTTGGTTACCTTCAAAAACAATATATTGCACAACTGTCGGAACTTGATGAGTTTAAAGACCTACAAAAACTCCAAGTTCGCTTGAGAATCCCCTCTCAAACACCCGCAAAGATACAATCTATTTCAAGATCGCTAAGCACAGAAACTCAAGACTTAATTCGAGGTGCTGCTGACTTTGTGAGCGACCCTAAGCTTAGCCAAGCAATGCGCCGTTTGGCAAGCAAAAAAAAGTAACCTCGTCTCGACCCGCGCCAGAATTGCGCTTTTAAAATGATAAATTCATCACACTTGATCTTGTTACAATATAACATCACACAATAAAGACAATGACTTAAGTCACACTCACATAAGGAATTGGACACTGATCTTCGTCATTAAATGTTACAATTTCATAGCTGCTTGGATCACTTTGGACATTGCGCAATAATTGATTATTCAAAGCATGCCCAGACTTATATCCATCAAATTTGGCAATAATTTGGTGACCGAGCAAGTAAAGATCCCCCACCGCATCTAATATTTTGTGACGAACAAATTCATCTGAGAAGCGTAAACCTTCTTCATTCACCACACCGGTTTCATCGACGCCAATGGCATTGTCTAAACTTGCCCCCAAAGCGAGATTATTGGCTTTGAGATAGTCCAAATCTTTCATAAAACCAAAAGTACGGGCTTCGCTGACTTCATAAACAAAGGTTTCGGTTGAAAAATCGATAGTGGCAGACTGATATTCTTTCTTAAAAGCAGGATGATCGAAGTCAATAGTGAAATTGAGTTGAAAACCTTCATGCGGGCGGAAAATGGCGCGTTTGTCGTCAATGAGAGCTTCAACAGGTTTGAGTATTTTTATAAATTTTTTAGGGGCATCCAATTCTTTGAGGCCACCTTGCATGAGCAAGTAAATAAACGGACCTGCACTGCCATCCATAATTGGGACTTCAGAGGCAGACACTTCAATGATCAAGTTATCAATACCTAGACCTGCAATTGCACTCATAACATGTTCAATCGTACCGACTTTGGCATCTTCTTGCACCAAGTTTGAACACATGAAGGCTTCTTGAATCAACATCGCATTTGCACGAATGTCGACTGGTGGATTGAGATCGATACGACGAAACACAATTCCTCCGTCCGCATGATGTGGCACAAAGTTAATTAAGACTTTTTGACCACTATGCAAACCAATGCCGCTTGCTTTAACGACACGTTGTAGAGTTCTTTGTTTCAACATGTTTCATATCATCTCACCACTAAACCGCTATACGTTAGCATATTTAGCCATTGATAAAAAACAAAAAGGTAGTCATAGACTACCTTTTCTTTATCACATGTGGCTTAACCACATCGACAAACACTACTTACGTTGTTGATTTTTCAAGTAATCTTGAATACTCATTGGTGTTGGACGTGCAGCACTCACTGTCGATGCAGAGCTTGCTGCAGCAGCCACGTCTTGGTTCTGACGCTGGATTGCAGGCACATCATCATCTTCAACAACCGCTTGCGTTGCATGCCCATGTTGTGCTACCTGCACATGTGCATTTGGACGCTTCACTGGCTCAGCAGAATCTGCTGAATTTCGAGTCAAACCTGTTGCAATGACAGTGACACTGATTTCATCACGCGCATCTGGATCAAATACTGTGCCGTAGAAGACTTGGCCTTCGTCTAAATCGACAATTTGATTCACAACGTCGGTAATTTCTTCGATTTCGCCAAACGTGACGTCATCACCACCCGTCACATTAATCAGAATCCCTTTGGCATTCATAATGGTGACATTATCTAGCAATGGACTACGGATCGCTTGTTCAGCTGCTTGGCGTGCACGGTTTTCACCACGACCTAAACCTGCACCCATCATGGCATAACCACGTGTGCTCATCGCAGTTTTCAAGTCAGCAAAGTCAAGGTTAATATGACCTGGGCGTACCACCAAATCAAAGATACTACGGACCGCATTTAATAAGACATCATCCGCTTTTTTGTAGGCATCTTTCATTGAGATGTCACGGAAAACTTTTAACAAACGTTGGTTTGGAATGATGATTAAAGAATCTACATGTGCTTCTAATGCTTCAATACCTTGCTCAGCAGACTGAAGACGACGTTTACCTTCAAAGTTAAACGGTGTCGTTACCACACCTACGGTTAAAATACCCATTTCTTTGGCAATTTCAGCAACCACTGGCGCAGCACCTGTACCTGTACCACCGCCCATGCCGGCAGTGACAAACACCATATCAGTGCCTTCAAGGTGTTGACGAATCAAGTCACGACTTTCTTCAGCCGCGGCTTGACCTACATTTGGATTGGCACCGGCACCTAGTCCACGAGTACTTTGCTCACCCAACTGGATTTTGAATTGTGCATTCATACGGTCTAGCGCTTGCTTGTCCGTATTGGCACATACAAATTTTACACCTTGAATATCTGACTCAAGCATGTGTTGTACGGCGTTACCACCTGCACCACCAACACCAAACACAGTAAAACGGGCTTGACCGTTGCTATCGGTTTGATCATCTTCTAAAAATTCAAATGAGGCCATGACCTATAGATTTCCTAATTCGTTATTGGCAGTCACTTAAGCCCGTATACTGCCTTGATCTTAATAAACAAAATTGCTTTTAAGCATGCTGTGCAAGCCATAGCTTGTCAAGTTTAAGCGATGCGTTGTACAACTTCTTAACAATATTCCAAAAAAATTCAACTTAAAAAACAGATTTCAGCTTTTCATTGAGTCCAGACCAAGCACGTCCAACGCGTTTAATCAGAGACAATTTTTCTGTATCTTCTGGTTCCACTATAGTTTCTTGTGTTTCGCTCTGACTAAACATCAACAAACCTGCGGCAGTGGCATACTGAGAGCGACGCAGTGCGGCAATATTTTGCTCATCTGCTGTCACTTGCACAGGTGGATTACCCAAATGCGCAGACACACCCAACATACGACGAGTCAACGTCACCATACCTTCGATTTGACTAGCATCACCAGTTAACACCACACCATGATACAAACCATGAATCGCACCATTACGCTCTAGTTCTTGGCGAACTTGGCCTAAGATTTCTTCATAACGCGCAATCACGATTTCAGTCAGCTCAATACGACTAATCGTTTGCGGACCATCAATCCCTTGGATCTGAATCATATGATCCGGTTTAACCGACTTAATGTCGACACACCCATAGAGTAATTTAATTCGTTCCGCTTCTTCAGTGGTGGTTTGTAACACAGCAGCAATATCACGGGTGACATGCTCGCCACCACGCTGCAAAGTATGCGTCAAGGCCAAACGACCATCTAAATACACCGCAATGTTGGTGGTACCTGCACCAATATCGACTAAACAGACACCATACTCTTTTTCATCTTTGAGTAGGCTCGCTTCTGCCGTTGCCAGACAAGACACCACCAGTTTCTCCACCCCGATGTTCGCGCCTTTTAAGGCCCGATCAAGGTTTTGCATGGTGCTAATCGGTAACATCATCAACTGATAATGACCAATCATGCTGTGGGCAGACATCCGTATTGGGTTTTGTACCCACTCAGTGGAGTCATCCAGCTCAAAGCCCAGTGGAACAGCACTAACCAAATAATGATCCGAGGTCATGTGGCTGGCTTTGGCCAACTCTAATGCACGAACCACTTCACTTGTTGTAATTGTATGGTCAGTATTTTCAACTGGCGTTCGTCCAGATGCATAAAAGCTTTTTAACTCGGCACTTGGGATTGAGACCCACGCGGAATGGACACGGCATTCAGCCATATCTTCTGCTTCTTGCACGGCATTTTTTATCGCTGTAATGACTTTATCAAGACTTACAATTTTTCCTTTATTCATGCCTCGGTTACGAGCAGTTGCCATTCCTATCACTTGGATATTGTCTGGCGCATGTACCTTACCAATCAAAACTGAAACTTTGTGCGTCCCAATGTCAATCGCAACAACTGAGGGAACCGCTTCATTCATTATTTACTACTACCATCACATGTTTGTTTAATTTATGGCTTTATGCCTCTGTTTTAAAGCCAAGTATTATGGCTTTGCTGCTGCTCCACCTGCAATGCTTGTGTCATCAATCGTTACAACAAAATGACCATTTGCTATCTTTGGTGCGGCAGCATTCTTCCATTGGATGGCTAAGCCATTCCGATAACGCAAATCAATGGCAGATACTTTGGCCCAAACTGGCTTCAAATCACTTTGAGCCAAATAACTCAAACGTTGCAGCTTACTCATGGTTTGATCCTGATCTACGATAACACGTAAACCTGAATCAAACTGCATAAACCAAGTCATACGCTCCGTTAAATATAGTTCTTTTAAACGAAGGTTGACTGGCTGGAATAATTGATTAATTTCATTATAACGGCGCATCATCATTTTAGACTGACTGATTGGGCCGTGTAATAAAGGCAAATTCTGATTATTTTTCGGCGTCACTTCGCTAAATACGTCACCACTGTCACTTAAGAGACGCCCCGTCCCCCAACGTGCAATTGCATGCCGAGGCATGACGCGAACGCGAATCGCATTCGGCCATGCGCGCGAAACCACCACACGATCGACCCAAGCCAGTTCTAAAGTACGATCACGAATTTCTTCTAAATCTGAGGTGAAATAATTATGAGTAATGGCTGGTGAAACATGTCCCATCACCTGATTTTTTTCCGCCTCAGAACGCACACCTGCTACATCAAGTTCGGCCACACGTGCATCTGTCATGACTTGATATAAGCCATAAATACCAACCAACAGCACCGCCACGGCAACGACCAACATCACCCAACCACCGAAGTTGGCAAGCTTTTCCTTACGCGTCGGTGGTTTATCGTGTATCGACGTAATCGCTGCGCGTTTACGGCGCATAGAAGCAGGTAATTGCGCCATTTAGTGAGCCGCACCTGTCAGTGTTTGCTCTAAAATTTGGACACAAAGCGCATCAAAGCTATAACCAACTGCATTTGCTGCTTTCGGCACCAAAGAGTGACTGGTCATCCCAGGTACTGTATTCACTTCTAGTAACCAGAAATTGCCTTGCTCATCTTGCATCGCATCAATACGACCCCAACCACTTGCACCCACCGCTTGGAATGCACGGAGGCAAAGCGCTTGCAACTTCTGCTCTTCTTCCGCGCTTAAGCCACATGGAATTCCGTATTCCACATCATTACGTTGATATTTCGCTTCATAATCATAAAAAGCCACATCCGCAGGCGGTTGTAGACGAATCACAGGTAGCGGTTGACCATTTAAAAATGAAATCGTGAACTCGCGTCCCGTAATCCATTTTTCAGCCATCACCACAGCATCGTGTTGGGTCGCTTTGGCGATTGCAGCTGCTAAATCTTCTGCTTTTTCAACTTTACTCATGCCGACACTTGAACCTTCGTGTACTGGCTTGATAATCAGTGGGAGACCCAAATTCGCCACCACTTCAGCTAAATCTGACTCTTGGCTAATGATGCGATAGGGTGCTGTCGGTAAGTCTGAACCCTGCCAAACTTGCTTGGTTTTAACTTTATCCATGCCAATAGCAGAACCCTGTACGCCTGTTCCGGTATACGGGATGTTGAGCCACTCTAAGACCCCTTGGATTTGTCCGTCTTCCCCACCGCGACCATGCAGCACAATAAACGCACGGTCATAACCGACCAATTCCGTCACACTACGCTCTTGCGGGTCAAAAGCTTCTGCATTTACACCCGAACGAACCAATGCTTCAAGTACAGCTGCACCACTATCTAGAGAAACCTCACGCTCAGCAGACTTACCACCAAGCAACACCGCTACTTTGCCGAATTTTGAAGCATTTGACACGTTGATATCCTTAAACTTTATGACTGTTTTATTCATCGAGTAATCACAAAACGTGATTATTTTAAATATAAATGATTGCTTGCAAGCTCAACCGAGATAGCCCCCACATTACCTGCGCCTTGCGTCAATAACAAGTCATCCGCTTGTAACACTTTTTTCAACGCATGCTGCAAATTACCTTCGACCGGATCAATCAAAATCGGCTCTACATCACCACGTAAACGAATACTACGCGCCAATGATCGGCTGTCTGCCCCCACAATCGGTTTTTCACCCGCAGGATAGACTTCAAGCAGCAACAGCTGATCGACATGTGACAATACATCCACAAAGTCATCGAAACAGTCACGGGTACGGCTAAAACGGTGTGGCTGGAACATCATCACTAAACGACGGTCTGGATGGCTTGCACGTGCCGCTTTAATGGTCGCTTCGACTTCTTTAGGATGGTGACCATAGTCATCCACCAATTTCACATTACCGCCTTCGATGTCAAATTCGCCCTGTACTTGGAAACGACGACCTACACCGCTGAAACTTTCCAACGCACGTGCAATCGCAGCATCAGACACACCTTCATCGGTTGCAATACCAATCGCCGCAAGTGCATTTAAAATATTATGCAAACCCGGCAAATTGATGGTTAAACGCAAAGGCTCACGATCTTTACGTAATACGGTAAAGTGCGACTGCATGCCTTCTTGTTCAATATCCACTGCACGAATGTCATTGTCTTCGTTAAAACCATACGTGATCAATGGACGACCAATACGCGGCATGATTTCGCGAATGTTGGCATCATCGCCACATACCACAGCCAAACCGTAAAACGGTAGTTTTTGTAAGAACTGTACAAAGGTATCTTTTAGAACATCGAAGCTACCACCATAGGTGTCCATGTGGTCTGCATCAATATTGGTCACGATGGTGGCCATCGGTTGCAAATGCAGGAATGACGCATCTGATTCATCTGCTTCTGCCACGATAAAACGACTCGCGCCCAGTGCAGCATTCACACCGGTACGGTTCAGCAACCCACCAATCACATAAGTTGGATCGAGATTTTCTTCTGCCAACATGCACGTGACTAGACTTGTGGTCGTGGTTTTACCATGTGTTCCCGCAACTGCAATCCCATGACGGTAGCGCATCAACTCACCCAGCATTTCTGCACGGCGCACCACAGGTGTACGCGTTTCAATAGCCGCTTTAATTTCTGGGTTTTCTGCATCAATTGCAGTCGACACCACAATCACGTTTGCCCCTTGAATATTTTCAGCCGTATGCCCGATATAAACTTTGATGCCGTTTTCTTCAAGCTGAGCCGTGGTTTTTGATGCTTTGATATCTGAACCTGAGACTTTGTAACCTTGGTTCTTGAGCACTTCAGCAATACCACACATACCCGCACCACCAATCCCAATAAAATGGATGTGCTTAATACGGCGCATTTCTGGCACTTTAATTAACTTTTTTGCTTGATCAGCAGGCGTAGATGGCGACATAAAATACTCGGTTTACAATGCTTGAATTAAACGAACCACATGTTGGGTTGCATCGGGTTGTGCTTGCTGACGTGCTTTCACTGCCATTTCAGACAATAACTGACGGTTCATCAAGGGTAATAATAATGCTTTTAAACTCTCAGGCGTCATGCTTGCTTGCGGGCAAATTTTGGCTGCACCGATATTGGCTAAAAACTTTGCATTGGCCGTTTGGTGATCATCCACAGCGCTTGGCAGTGGAACAAACACCGCAGCCACACCCGCAGTCGCAATCTCGGTCACGGTTAACGCCCCAGCACGGCAAATGATTAAATCGGCATCGCTATAGGCTTGGGCCATATCTTCAATAAAAGGGTGAACTTCAACCTGAAGCTGTTCAGGGGCATCGGCATAACGCGCCTGGGTCGCCTCTGCATGGTTTTGACCACACTGATGATAAACGCTTAACGGCACATTCAATTGCTTCAATGCTTCAGGAACACGCTCATTTAACGCTTGTGCACCCAACGAGCCACCCACAATTAAAACTCGAAGCGTAGCTCCAGCTTTTTCACGTTCTTGATAACGCCAAGACGGATTTAAAATTTCCGTAATCTCTTTGCGGACGGGATTACCCGTGGTCACAATTTTATCTTGTGCAGCAAAGGTGTTTGGAAAAGCCTGACACACTGTTTTGGCAATACGTGATAACTGCGTATTGGTAAAACCCGCAATCGCATTCTGCTCATGAATAATTACAGGAATACCCAGTGCACGCGCAGCCAATCCACCTGGCCCAGCGACATAGCCCCCAAAGCCCGCGACGGCATCAACTTTGAGCTGCTTCATGTAACGCATTGCGCTTAAAGTGGCTTTTAAAATTTTAAAGGGTGCCAATACTTTGCGGACTAAGCCATTGCCGCGCACACCTTGAATATCAATTTGATAAATTGGGATATCATGATTTTTAAGCAGGCGATTTTCCATACCTGTAGGCGTAGCAAGCCACGAGACTTGGCAGCCTTGTTGCTGTAATTCCTTAGCCACAGCAAGTGCTGGAAAAACATGTCCGCCCGTTCCGGCAGCCATCATCATTACATGTTTCGGCTTTGTTGGTGTTGCTTCGGTCACAGTCTAATTCTTCAATTCTAAAAATATGGAAACAAAATTCAATTTTAAGCGATCAATTGTAATCACAAACGCATAGCCGCGAAAGATTATTTACTTTTTTTCAACAGGCATTTGATTGTTTTTTTCTACTGATTTTCAAGTTTAAACTAGATTTGTTATCAGATGTGCATTTTTACTCAAACTACAGCACACAATCAGGCTCAACAGCGCAATTGGAGATATTTAAAAATAAAACAATGAAGCTGATTTTAATCAAATATTTAACATAATTCTAAAGCGTAATTCACTTCATTTTAGCGGCTAGAAATACAATATGAGCGCATACATTTGAACAGAATGAAAATTAGTGGTGTCTGGCAAGGTAATCCGCTTTATTTTCAACCAAATTTATACACTTTGCAGCAAAGCACACTTTTATTTCAAAGCCGACCACTACCATGAAAGAAAAAAGGAACCATTTCAGGTTCCTTTTCTGTCAATTTAGCTGGCGTTGCCTGCTTCCAAGACATCAAATAAATCATCGGCAATTGAGGTACCAAATTGTGCATCAATCTCACGAATACAGGTTGGACTAGTGACATTAATCTCGGTCACATAATTGCCAATCACATCAAGTCCGACAAAAACCAAACCTTTTTCACGTAAGAAGGGTCCCACTTTTGCAGCAATGGCCTTGTCGTTTTCAGTCAACGGACGTGCTTGACCCAAACCACCTGCGGCCAAATTCCCACGCACTTCACCGTTTTGTGGAATACGCGCCAAGCAGTACGGAATCGGTTCGCCATTGACCAGCAAAATACGTTTATCCCCTTCCACAATTTCAGGAATATAACGCTGCGCCATAATTGGACGTGTGCCCATTTCCGTCAACATTTCCAAAGTTGAGCCAATGTTCACACCATCTTGATATAAACGGAAAATTCCCATGCCACCCATCCCATCGAGAGGCTTCACAATCACATCACCATGTTCTTTGATAAATTCACGGATCAGGCTTTGTTGTGAAGTCACTAATGTAGGGACTTGCAGTTCGGGGAACTGCGTGGCAAACAGTTTTTCATTACAGTCACGTAAGGACTGTGGTTTATTGATAATCCACGCACCTTCACGTTCCGCTTGTTCCAAAATATAAGTGGTATAGACAAAATTCATGTCAAACGGCGGATCTTTACGCATCAAGATCACATCGTAATCAGCCAAGGACTCTTTTTGCTGTTCACCCAACTCAAAATAATGATCGTAGTCTTCAAACACTTTTAAGGGAGAAATCAGACCAAAGGCTTTGCCTTGATCGATATATAAATCGTGTTGTAATGCATAACCCAGCTCATGTCCGCGACGGCTTGCAGCCCATAACATGGCCATGGTGGAATCTTTTTTCAGATTCACCGTTTCAATCGGGTCCATCACTACTAGTACACGCATAATTCTCACGCTCAAATTTTTTAAACTTGGCAAAAAGTATAGCGAAGTTTTCAAGTTTGGGTGCAACAAGTTGTGTAATAATTAAAGATTAAAAAATCTATTTTATTCAAACAACTACAACACATTGTAGTAAAAAATCAGATACTAACTGCTCAACTCAACAAAGGAGGTATGCGCCTATTACCACACGACAGCTCCTTTCCATACCTTCTCCATTAAGCCAAAAGGCGTTGAATATCCTTGGCAATTTTTTCAGGTTTAACAATTGGCGCATAGCGTTTCACCACCTGCCCTTTTTGGTTGATGAGGAACTTGGTGAAATTCCACTTGATGCTTTGGCTACCTAAAATGCCTTTAGCTTCAGTGGTTAAATACTGATACAGCGGATGTGCTGTAGGACCATTCACATCAACTTTGGCAAACATTGGGAAAGAGACTCCATAGTTACGCTGACAAAAGCTGCCGATCTCTTCATTACTCGCAGGGTCTTGCTGCGCAAATTGGTTGCAGGGAAAACCTAAAATCAGCAGACCTTGCTGTTGATAGTCCTGATATAACTTTTCCAAGCCTTCAAATTGCGGGGTTAAACCACATTGGCTGGCGGTATTCACCACCAATAAAACCTTGCCCTGATAATCAGCCAGATTTTTTTGCTCGCCTTCTAACAGTTCAGCCTGAAAATCATAAATTGTGTTCATTACATCTCTTCCATTCATCAAATGTCATTAATTAAAGTCGCTTCAAGCACTGAACCGACCTCATTCGCAAAACAATATTGCACACAATTAACTTGTGCGCAAGATTATTATACACAATACACTTTTGCCCCTATTTCATTTATACTGCTTTACAGACATTAACACCCAAGGACATGCAATATGGCGGACACCCCACTTTTAGAAAACCGCGTGTGTTTTGCCATGTATTCCGCAACCAATGCCATGGTTCGTCAATACCGTCCACGCTTACAGGTTTACGATCTGACCTATCCGCAATTTATTGTTTTGTTGGCTTTATATGAGCAGGACAATGTGACGCTGACCGAGATTGGACAAAAAACCTTTTTTGACTCAGGCACCTTAACCCCGATTATTAAAAAACTAGAAGAAAAACAGTTTTTAAAGCGTGTTGCTGTCAAAGAAGATGAACGTATGAAAAAAGTCGTTCTGCTGGAAAAAGCACTCTTAGCCAAAGATAAAATTATAGCCATTCCATTTGAGCTGGCGTGTTCTTTAGGTCTAGATCCCGATGATTTGGTAGCCATCCATCAACTGTGTCAGCGTTTTTTAAACGGCTTAGAACAGCCTCAACACGTCAGTCGAGGTACTTAAGTGCAACAAGCGATTGTCGGTTTTCATCTCGATGCAGAACATCATTGGGTGGCGGAGCTTGTCTGTGGCCACACACAACATGTCCGCCATACTCCACCGTGGCAAAACCGCCCTTGGGTAGAAACTGAGCAAGGACGCCAAGAAAAAATAGGCGTTCTTTTAAGCTGTAAAAAATGCCTAGAAAATGCACAAAAATAATTCTTTTGCATTTTCCTCAAATTTTAATGCTTATTTATCCATTTTTTAGAAAAATTAAAAAGCCTGTACAGCTGTACTTTTCAACCCAGTAAAACTATGTAGAAAAAATGAATATTATCGTAAGTCTTGTTCATTTTTAGTAAATGATTATACTTCTCATTTTTATTGGCAATTCACTCTCTCCGAGCCTTAAATCATGATGAAATTTTCACCACAGCCGCTTTGTGGTTCTAACCTATTCAAATATAGCCTTCTCAGCTTTATGATTTTAAATGCGCATGCAGCTTATGCGGATGAAGCAACGCTACAAAATAATGAGAACCCCTCCTCTCAAGCGATGACAAACAAATCGGGCACAGCAGCAGTTTTGCCCACCTTAAAAATTGAGGCAATGAGTGAACTTGATCCAATCAAAAGCTATGTCGATTATGATCAGGCCAATGTCACACGGAATGGTTTAAAGAAAAAAGACATTCCTCAAACCATCGACACCATCGATGTACAGAAATATAAAATCTATGGCTCTAACGACCTCAGTGTAATGCTACAAGGCACACCAGGGGTTTCAACCAGCTACGATATGCGCGGTGATGGCATTACCCTCCGTGGTTTCTCTGCCGACTCGGGTGATATTTACCGTGATGGTATCCGTGAAAGTGGTCAAGTCCGTCGTAGTACAGCCAACATTGAACGGATCGAAATTTTAAAAGGCCCTGCCTCGGTGTTATATGGTCGTAGTGCAGGCGGCGGTGTGGTCAATATGGTGAGTAAATACGCCAACTTTGACTTGAAAAGTTCCGTCGGCACTTACGTAGGTTCATATGATAACTACGGTGCAACAGCAGATATTAACCAAGTGTTGAATGACAATTGGGCTGTGCGCTTGACGGGTGAATACGGTGAAGCGGATAGTTTTCGTTCAGGCATCGACAGTAAAATTGAAATGATCTCGCCAAGTTTCACTTATAAAAATGATGATGAAACCCTTACGTGGACCACACAATATACTTATGACAAATTAGGTCGAGTACCAGACCGTGGACCTTCTTATAGTGTTTTACCTGCTGGAACATCCATTAAAACGGGTTTTGCTCAAGAGGGTGATTATGTCAATGACGTGCTACAGGTCATTCGCTCAGATGTAAGTTATGAATTTGCGCCAAATTGGACTTTCCATTGGGCTGCGAGCTACAGACAAGCCGAACAAAACTTTGATCATTTTTATTTAGGTGGCTACTGCGCAACTGCGACTACTGTAATCCGTAACGCAGGCACATGCCAAGGTCATGTAGGCGACATCTCTCAAATCTATTATTGGCAACAAACAGACAATAAAACCACAAGTAATACTTTTGATATTAAAGGCGAATTCAACACGGGATCAATTAAACACAACCTTGTTTTCGGCAGTGACTGGAGCTATGAACAGCGCGAACCGCGTCTAGCCAATACCAATCAAAATGGTTCTGCAATTTATGGTTATGTAGACCCAATTACAGGCGAACGCCAAGCTAGCCGAGGTACGGGTCCACTTAAAATTAGTCAACACAATTATAATCAGGGTACAAGTTTAGGTTTCTTTGCCCAAGACTTAATCAGCTTAAGTGAACAATTCAAAATCATGCTGGGCATGCGCTACGACAGCTATGATTTTTCTACCACCAACAAACTACCAAATGTAGATGCAGATAAACGTAAACGATCTATCGATGATGATTCATTTAGCCCAAATGTCGGCGTGGTCTGGCAGCCGAATGAACATCAAAGTCTGTATGCATCATACAGTAAAAGTTTTGCTCCCTTTGGTGGCTCTATGGGTGTAAACCCAATTTCATCAGCAAACCAAGATATGAGTATCTTTAATGCTGAACCCCAATATAATGAACAGTACGAAATTGGCGTGAAAAGTGATTGGTTCGATGAACGCCTAAATACACAGTTCTCTGTTTATGACATTCGTAAAAAGAATATTCGCTACCGCCCAGACCCAGATGTTCCAGACGTATGGGCCGTAGGTGGTGAACATCAATCCAAAGGCTTAGAATTTAGTTTCATTGGTCGTGTATTAGATAATTTATTTGTCCGCGGTGGTTATGGCTATACTGATGCTGAAGTTAAAAAAGACAAAGAAAAGCCTGAAAATGTAGGAAATACCCTTTCTAATACCTCTAAAAATACAGGCAACCTGTTTGTGCGCTACTTACCTACAGAAAAACTCTATAGTGAAGTTGGCGTGACTTATGTCGGCTCTTACTATCCAAACATCAATAACTTGACCAAAATGGATGGTTTCAATCGTGTCGATGCTGCCATTGGTTATAGTGCTGATCCATGGAACGTGACTTTAGCTGTCAGTAACTTGACCAATAAAGAATACTGGCGTTCAGACTCTATGCCAGGTACACCACGTAGCTTCCTCATGCGTTTGAACTACCAGTTCTAAACCCTTTCAGTTAAAACGCCATCTCCAGCGGAACAGGTCACTGTTCCGCTTTTTTATGCTTAGCAATGGATGACTAAGCCAATCAATAAACGTTTCGAACCTTTTGTTATAAAGCGCAAGAAACGGATTTTCAGGCCTCGCTGGATTTGTTAGTGTTTTCTTAAGTTAAATGATTTCCGCGAGTAATCATGACAGAACATAGCAATTACGCACGTGTGGCAAAGGCAATTGAATACATTGAACAAAACTTCAAACAGCAACCCAGTTTGGCTGAGATTGCAGAACACGTTCATTTAAGTCCTACACATTTTCAGCGTATCTTTAGCGAATGGGCAGGCATTAGCCCGAAGAAATTTCTACAATATATTAGTGTGGAATATGCAAAGTCGGTTTTGAAAAATCACACAGAAAATAATATTTTTGCAGCAACTTTTGACACTGGCCTTTCCAGTACCAGCCGATTGCATGATTTATTTGTCCAAATCGAAGGTATGACGCCCGCAGAATATAAACAGGGCGGTGAAGCACTCCACATTCACTATAGTTTTGCCGAAACCATTTTTGGCTCCGTCATTATTGCCTCGACCCCTAAAGGGATTTGTCATATGGCCTTTACCGAAGTAGATCGGGATGCATTGGTCTATCTGAAAAAACAGTTCCCACGTGCGACATTTATTGAAGATCAGGATGAATTACAACGCAAAGCACTCGCGATTTTTCAGCAAGATCAAAACAGCTTATCAGAGATTAAACTGCATCTGAAAGGCACCGACTTTCAGCTCAAGGTCTGGCAAAGTCTGCTCAAAATTCCCATGGGACAGCTCAGCAGTTATGCACATATTGCTCAAGAGATTGGGCAAAAGCGTGCCTCACGAGCGGTCGGAACAGCAATTGGCAGCAATCCCGTTGCCTTTTTAATTCCCTGCCATCGGGTCATTCAGTCTTCAGGGCAACGTGGCGGCTATATGTGGGGGACAACACGTAAAACTGCGATGATTGGCTGGGAAGGGGCGCATAGCCAAACACTAACCATAAAAGAGAGCGAATAAAAAAGGAAGCCGAAGCTTCCTTTTTTTGTTTCAACGTTTAGACGCCATATTTCACGCGATAGGCTTCCATTTTTGCTAAAGCTTCTGTCTCACCTTTAGCCTCTAAATAATTCATCAAATCTTTCATGGTCACCAATGCATGCACAGGAATTTCCAATTCTTTTTGGACTTCTTGAATCGCAGACAGTTCACCTTGACCTTTTTCTTGGCGGTCTAATGCCACCAACACACCTGCAATCTGCGCACCTGCATTTTTCAAAATGGTGACTACTTCACGGATCGCTGTACCCGCAGTAATCACGTCATCAATAATCCAGACTTTTTGGCCTGCAACGGACGCACCAACCAAGACCCCGCCTTCACCATGATCTTTGGCTTCTTTACGGTTGAAACCCCAAGGCACACTCACCCCATGATTTTGTGACAAGGCCACCGCTGTTGCAGCAACAAAAGGAATCCCTTTGTACGCAGGACCAAAGACCACCTCAACATTGTTGCATTCTGTCAGTTTGGCTGCATAGCCAGATGCCAGTAATGACAAGGCTTCACCGTCATTGAGTAGACCTGCATTAAAAAAATAAGGACTCACACGACCCGATTTTAAAGTAAACTCACCAAATTTAAGCACGCCACGTGATAATGCGAGTTCGATAAAAGCTTGAGGGTTAAATGTCGCTTGCGTTGTCATGCGATGCTCCGTATTTTCAAATTGAGGTAAGACTTGCGCATGATACCAAAGAGTAGCTATCCAAGTGATCAAAAAATTTTACGTGTGGTTTCAATTAACGTAAATGGTCTACGTTCTGCAGAAAAAAAAGGGATTTTTGATTGGATTGCCACATCAGATGCTGATGTGATTTGCATGCAAGAATCTCGCATCACCCACGAACAATGGACCGATAAATTTAAACCTGAAGGCTGGCATACTCACCTGTTCCCTGCTGAACGTCCAGGGTATGCTGGCACTGCTATTTATAGCCGTTTACCATTTGTTTCAGTTACTGATGGACTTGGTTTTGAATTAGCCGATTCTCAAGGCCGCTTTATTTCGGCTGAGTTTGACTTAGGCTTAGACCAAAACGTGCATATTTGTTCACTCTATTTACCATCGGGTTCTTCTGGTGAAGAAGCACAAGTACGTAAAGACCACTTCTTAGAAGAATACAAACAAATTTTGAAACAATGGCGCGATGAAAATAAATCCGTGATTGTCTGTGGTGACTACAACATCGTGCATAAACGCATCGACATTAAAAACTGGTCAGGCAATCAAAAAGCCTCAGGCTGCTTACCGCACGAACGCGCTTGGCTCGATCATATTTATGATGAACTTGGCTATGTCGATACTTTCCGTGAAGTACGTCCAGAAGCTGAGCTTTATTCGTGGTGGTCAAACCGTGGACAAGCCCGTGCGAAGAACGTGGGCTGGCGCATTGACTATCAAGCGTGCTCACCTGACTGGAAAGCCCGTACAGTCAATGCTTGGGTCTATAAAGAAACATGGTTTAGCGACCATGCACCTGTCATTATTGACTACAAAATCTAGATAAATGTAAATATTTAGCTCATATCCAGTGAACAACTGTTTACTGGATATGAGTTTTTAACCTACATTATCTGCCGTTTTTTGAGTCTTTTTCTGATCAATCAATCAATGCATTATGTTTCCACGGCAAAGGGACGATGTCAGGATGACAGCACAAGGACAGGACGCCGTAGGATGAAATTAAAACGAACTATGGAAATAGTTGGTTTTCAAGGATGTGACAATGGACGTTGTAATGAGACCCGCATGATCAGGATGATTAAATGCGGGTTTTCTCTTTTTTAGTCTCTGCCTTTTTTTAATGCTTCTTCTTTTTGTATTCTATTTTTCTTTGATTTAATTCTAAAACGCTTTTATGACAAGACGATGACGCTATTGGCTTAAATCGCGACACTAGAGCTGCTCTGCTTTTTCCGTTACTCTAAACCCAGCTTAAAATTCAGAAGGGTTTTCCATGTTAAACGTGTATGGCATTAAAAATTGTAATTCAATGAAAAAAGCATTCGACCTACTGAATGAGTTAGGTTTAGCGTATGAGTTTCATGATTATAAAAAACAAGGCATTGATGCTATGACTGTCAAAACATGGCTCGATCAGATTGGGGCAGATGTGGTCCTGAATAAGAAAGGTACCACTTGGCGTAAGCTGACTGAAGCAGAACAAGACACTGCTTTAGCTTCAGAGCAAGGACTGATTGATGCTCTCACCACACATAACAGTCTCATCAAGCGCCCCGTGATTGCAACACCCGATGGTTTTATTGTGGGTTTCAATGAAGATGCAATTCGTGCCTTGAAGGCTTAACAAAAAATAAAAAGCCGAGCAATTGCTCGGCTTTTTTTGTTGGATGGGATTAGTTCGCGCGAATCCAAGTTTGGTTACGGCCTAATGCAGCCACACCAATGTAGCCACGAAGCTCTAGTTTTTTACCACCAGCAGCAATGTTGCCTTTTAATTTATAAGTTTTACCCGTTTGCGGATCTAAAATTGATCCACCTTCATAGCTTGTACCGCCCGCGTTTTTCAGACCATGTACAATCGTTAAACCTTTCAACGATTTGTTTTTGTATGGGCCTTCACACTTGGTACATGCATTTTCTTCACCTGGTGTCAAAATACCTTGAATACTCGCAGTTAAAGTTCCATTTTTTTGCTCAGTGAATTTAACCAAGGCTTTCGCTTGTTTAGTTTTGTCATCAATCGTTTTCCAAACAGTGCCATTCAGCGGATCTGCTGCATGAGCTAGAGCGGTTAATCCTAGTACGCTTAACGCAAGTGCAATTTTTTTCATTTTTGTCATTTCCCTAGTCTAGTATAGACGACTATCATTATTAAAAAGTCACAACAATTTTTCAATTTTTCAATGTGACCAATTAGTGTAACCTTGTAAATTATGTTGGTAAATACACAAACTCAAGGTAAAACAAATAACAAAATGGTATAACTATGAAGATTGCCGATCCATGGAAACAAATTTTTACGGAGCAGTTGTTAAAAACCACGATTCGAACCCCAAGTCGCTTTAGCCTTCCACCCAGTAGTCAGCGGTTCCTTCTTGAACAAATGTGTCGTGCATTTCCGCTCAATAAATCGATTCGGATTCGCCCTCTACGTCTCGCAGGCCTGCGTGCGGAAGAATTAAAACCTGAAACTGAAGCCACTCAGCTCATTCTGCACATTCATGGTGGGGCTTTCTTTTTAGGTTCAATGAATACCCATCGCGCGTTTGTCTCAGACCTTGCAGCCAGCACACAAATGCAGGTTATTCACCTTGACTACCCTTTGTCGCCTGAACATCCCTATCCTGAAGCCATTGATGCGCTGTTTGATGTTTATCAGCTGTTATTGGGCCAAGGTATACAAGCCAAAGATATTATTTTATCGGGGGATTCATGTGGTGCAAATTTAGCGCTAGCCTTGGCGCTGCGCATTCGTGATGAACAACGCCCTCAAGTCAGTGGGCTGATTCTGCTTTCGCCATTTTTGGATTTAAGCTTAACCAGTGAATCTATTCGCTATAACAGCAAGCTCGATGCACTGTTATCCATCGAAGCCCTTGAAACAGGCATCGACTATTATGTTCCAGAGCAAATCGACCCCGCCGACCCACTCGTTTCACCCTTATTTGATGATTTAGCAGACCTCCCGCCTACCCTTGTACAAGTCGGTTCGAAAGAAATTCTCTTGGACGATGCCCAGCGGTTTAGAGATAAAGCGACCAAGGCAGGTGTAGATGTGACATTTAAACTATACACAGGCATGTGGCATAACTTTCAAATGTTTAATGCATGGTTTCCAGAAGCTAAAATGGCTTTGGATGATATCGCAACGTTTGCTCAAGCGCTCGACCAAGACTAGACACATTCCGCATAAAAAAAGGTCAGCTGAACGCTGACCAAATGAGGAATCATGGAACTACAGTTATTGTTTAAATCGCTTGCACCTGTGCTAAAGCTGCTGCAATGGCTTTATCTTTCAGCTCTGGCCCCATATTCACGCCTTCAGCACGAATGATTTCAACATCGGTCACACCGGTAAAATTAAAGACGGTTTTTAAGAAGCCTTCTTGGAAGTCAACAGGACTATTTTCACCATAGACACCACCGCGACTACTGGCAATATAGGCTTTCTTGTCACCAGCCAAACCGACCGGGCCATTTTCAGTATATTTGAAAGTACGACCTGCAACACTAATGCGGTCAATCCATGCTTTTAAAGTCGAAGTAATCCCGAAGTTATACATCGCTGCACCAATCACCACAACGTCCGCATCTAAGTACTGTTGAATAATACGTTCGCCCAGAGCCGATTGTTCTGCATTTTGACCCATTAAAATTTCTGCGTCTAAATGTGGAATCGGTTGCGTTGCCAAATCCAAATATTCAACCTCAACTTGCGCATGCTTTTCGCTGAGTTGCGAAACAATCGCTTGGCTCAACTGACGAGACACAGAAGCATCCGCCATAATACTTGAATCAATATGTAAAACTTTCATGGGATGTTCCAACATAATCTTTATTGAATAGTTGCATTTTAAAATAAGATTATCCTTAGAATAATAGGCCTATTCAAAACACTATGTTCTAAAAATAGAATGGTCTTTCCCTGCTGAGCTACATACTCAGTTCGTCACCTTTGATACCGTCTTTTTATAAGATTGTGATATGTTGAAAGCAATGTATAAGAAATCAATCACATTATTTAAAAAATAAAGCGGATATATCAAGGATGAAACGATTGAATGAGTTCATGGTTCTCAATATCTAAACAGCTAAGCAACAGCAAACTTTCTCATTATCTACTTGAAGAGGAAGTGATTATGAACTGGGATACCTTGAAAAAGTGTATTTTAATCCTTGTTCTCGGCTGTTGTGTCAATTTGATCTGGTTAGTTTGGGAGACTTTTGTACTGTTCAACTCAGAATATTGGCATGTCGTTAATGTTCAGCTTTTGCGTCACAAATTGGTTATTAATTCCATTTTTTTCATCACGTTATTGGGTTTGATTTACCCTTGCTATGCCCTACAAAAACAAGCTTGGGTACAACGATTCCTCCCTTATATTGCGATTGGAATTTTAATCATCTCACTTTGCTATAACGATTATATGATTGGGGTGTTTAGCCCTGTCACTATGGTGGTCTATATTTGTCTGATCGCTGTCGGTTTGGTGTTGTTTGAGCGAAAGATCGTGTATGCGATGCTAATTCCTGCGACAGGCTTCTTAACCTTCTCAGGCTACCTCAGTTTTATTGATGTGATTCCTTATGCTCCTATTTTTCAGATTGATGGCCAACTCTTTCTCAATGGGTTTTGGCTCCTATCGATGCTGTATTTCGTTATTCCCATCCTAATCACTTGTCTGATTTTATTTGAAATTTTACTTAGCCAATGGCGACATCGTGAACGACTCATTCAACATTTAAGTCAGATCGACCCACTAACCAATACATTTAACCGTCGCCATATTAGCCAAAGTTTGGAGTATTTGCATCAGCAAGATCCGCATAATCCCTATGCCGTCGTCCTCTTAGATCTCGATCATTTTAAAAGCATCAATGACCAATTTGGACATCATATGGGAGATAACGTGCTCATCGCTGTGAGCCAAGAATTAAATGACCAGATACAAAAACATGACCTAGTGGGGCGCTTTGGCGGAGAGGAGTTTATCCTTATTTTAAAACATGCTTCACTCCCTAAAGCCGATCAAATTGCGGAACGTTGTCGCTCAGCCATCGAGGCTTTAGTCATTAGCAATGATGAAGGTCAATCTATCCGCGTTACAGCTAGTTTTGGTATTGCACAATCTCACCATGGACTCAGACCTCAGCAAGTTTTGAGTCAAGCAGACAAAGCACTCTATGCCGCTAAAGCCAGTGGACGTAATCAAATCAAATGCTATCTGGAAATCAATCCCGGTGAGATCAAAGATAGCGCTGCATTTGGTGACAAACACCACATTTCACCTAACTAAGCTGCTTCTGCCCGTGCCGCGTTGACCCATTGTATGACCGCAGGATGCTGCATAATCTGTTGCATATACTGCTGGCTGCGTTTAGACACAGGCAGTGCATAACTCTTAAAGCGCATCACTACAGGGGCATAGAAGGCATCGGCTATAGAAAAATCACCAAATAGAAAGGGATGTTCATCTGCACGCTGTGCCCAAATTTGTTCAATTCGTTCGACATCTGCTCTTAACTCAACATGCTGCGCCCACAAAGCTAGCCCCTCAGCTATGCTGTACTGCGCTTGAATATTCATGGGGCATAATTGGCGTAGTGCCATAAAACTACTGTGCATCTCACCACTGATACTCCGTGCTTCTGCTCTCAAATAGTCAAGCTTGGGCCACAGGGCTAAATCTAGATTTTGCTCGGCCAAATATTCACAGATGGCTAAAGAATCCCAAATTTTAAATTCACCCACATCCAATACGGGCACTTTAGCATTGGCATGAATGTGGGACAGTTGCTCTTTAAAACTGGGGTTTGTCGCATCAAAGCGAACCAGTGCCTCTTCAAAATCGATGTTAAATGCGGTCAAGACCAACCACGCTCGCATTGACCAACTGGAGTAATTTTTATTGGCAATATATAAACGTTGCATCACCCTTCTCCCTCAGGTTAAAAACGTTGTAATTGAGCTAAAAGTTCAGCCTCAGTAAATGCACCGGTTAAACGTAAACCACGAATTTCTTGTTGTGAGGCATCTAAGAATAAATAGGTCGGTGGTCCTAAAATATCCCACTGGTTTAAAAGCACTTGATGGGTTGCATCGTAATGACTCAAATCCAATTTAATCAAATAATATGGCGCAAGCGCTTGCTGTACCGTTGCAGACTTTAATATACGGTGTTCAATCGGCTGACAAGCAACACACCAATCCGCATAGACATCGATAATGATCTTTTGACCTTTTGGTGCTTGTGCCAAGAGCTGCTTAAACTCCGCTGCCGTCGCTACCACATGCCAACGCGCAGATGCAGCCACTGGCGCTTCAAAGAAACGCTGACTCTGCTGATATTGGCTATAGGCAATGTACGTCCCGCCAATGACTAGAGCCACGATGTACAGCATACGCAACTGAGTTTTATGCCACATCAAACGATACAACACATAAATAATAAAGCTCAAGCCTAGCAGCAGACTCAGTGCTTGCATCCATGTTTCAGAAAGCAAAGGACGCACAAAATACAGCGCTAAAGCCAACATGATGAAAGCAAAGAATACCCGAACCTGATTCATCCACAGCCCAGCACGAGGCAATACCTTAGCACCCAGTACGCTTGCCAATAACAATGGTGTCCCCATACCAAAGCCTAAGGTGAACAGCAAAATGGCCCCTTGCCACTGGCTTTGTGTTTGCGAAATAAACAGTAAAGCGCCTGCCAAAGGTGCCGTCATACACGGTCCAACCAACAGCGCAGAGATCATGCCCATAATCGCAGCACTGATCAGGCTTCCACCCTTTTGCATAGACTGGATATGATCAAGTTTATTCACCACGGCTTGCGGCAGTTTAAGTTCAAACAAACCAAATAGATTGAGCGCGAATAAAACAAAAAGAATGCTAAAAGCAATCAGGGTGGATGGCTGTTGTAACCAACGCTGGAAGTTCAAACCTGCAGATGAGGCCACCAAGCCCAAAATGGCATAGACCATGGCCATACTGCACACAAAGACCAAAGCAATCATCCATGCTTTCAGGCCTTTGCTATCGCGAATAATTAAAGAGGTTAAAATCGGCAACATCGGTAAAGAACACGGCGTAAACGCCAGTAATATCCCGAGGCCAAAGAACAGTAATAAACCATAGGCCAACGAGCTTTTGGCTAACTCTTCAGACCAAATTTGGTCTTGCGCAGCCATCGTATCAGAAGCTGTTGCGGCGGGTTCAGCAGTGACTGTGGGGTTGATCGGCTCAAATTGCGGATTCGATTGCGCGGCTAAATCTAACAGTCGTTTTGATCCACCTGCTTGGTCTTGTAGGCTGACCAAACCATTTACATCCGTTTTAAACTCAATGCTTTGCGGTGGATAGCAAATACGATCTTTGGCACAGCCTTGCCAAGTCACCTTATAGGTCTGCGAGGCCTGTGTATCTAAGTCAAATTGCACTTGTTGATAATAAACTTGGGTGTGTCCATAGTTTTCATCATACAGATCATGCGCAGGCGGTAGCTCAAGCTTAAGGGGCTGACCCGCCTGTTGCACTTCAAATTTGTGCTGATACAGATAATACTGTTCAGGGATATTCCAGTGCAGTTGAGCCTTATGCTCAGTCGTGGATTCCACTGTAAATGGAAAAGCATCTTCAGCTGAAAGAAGTGGAGTTTCCGCATGAACGTTTAGGATACTGGCCCAGATACACAGATTGATGATCAATACTGACAGCGCCAGATACCACGTTTTGCCGCTCATCCCCTGTTTCAGATGAAGATGCTTTTTCATAATATGTTCTTTTTTCTAATTAAAATAAGTATGAAACACCAAGGCCTGAATAATAACTTTTATCTGAACCATTTAAGTCAACACCAACACTTGCGTCCAACTGCATCCGATTATTCACCGCATACATTACACCTGTACCGAGCGCATATTCATTGTCTTGACTTTCTGCTTTACGATAAACCAATTCAGAAAAACCGCTGAGTTTATCGGTAAATTGATATTCTAAAGTCGGAATTGCAGAAATGGCCCAATCACTATTTTGCACTTCATAACGCATAGTGATGGATGTCGACACGAGGTCGCTATAATCGTATGCAACCACAGATGACAGACTATAAATATCATCTTCATTGGTGAAACCATCATTACCTGTGGCAATAATCGCTTCAGCCAGTACCGCCATACTCAAGCGTTCATCATCCAAAGGAATCGCCGCTTTCACACCCACACTGACATCCCCCAAACCATCTGTTTCAGACTTATTGCCTGCCACTTTCATTTGTTGCCAAGAGGGCCCAGCCCAACCCAATTGCAATTCGATGTTTTCAGCTAAACCTGTGCGCAATAACATATCTGCATTTAAGCTGGTGGTTTTGACTTTTTCACCATCAGCCGTGGTCGATTCAGCATAGTGCGCATTGGCCAAGCCCTGCTCCCAAGCCAACTGTCCCACAGGCGTAATCCCTGTCCCTATGCCCGAACCTGGGCGGTCAAAGGAAAAATCTGCAGCCATCGCATTCATACTGAACCCAGCGGCTACACATAAACCTAAATGTTTTAATTGCATCATGATGATCTCGCTGTTTAAGCTAATTCTTTTGTCATTTTTGCACCATGCTGACGAAGCAACTCTAAAGTTTGCTTTTCTTCAGCCAATGCTTCGGCCCAATTAATTTCGTCAAATTCACAATCAAAGAATAAATCGCTAATTGAAGATAAAATAGTTAAGCCATCTTCATCTTTGGTGTTTGGATCAACTTTTTCATCCAATAAACGTTTGACCGCGGGCGCACATGCAGCACTTGCAGCATCCCAAAGTGGGCCATAAATTTCTTCTGTATCCCACAAATGCAAGTTTGCTTTGCCATGAATCAGTTGTTCTAAAATGTCTAAATGTACCGCTAGAGTCTGTTGTTTTTCTTGTTCTGACAGCGGTGCGCCTGCTTCATACGCTTCGCAAATCGCTTCCCACCATTTGAATAAGCCATCTGACCAGACAGAAATCACAGGTCCTTTTTCAGGATCGATAAAATTGAGACTTAACCCATCGGTCAATAGACGTTGAACTTGTTGAAGATCTAATTCTTCAAGTGCTTGCACGAAAGCTTGTTGTTGCGCGGTTAACATGGAGATGACGCTCTTCAATTCAGTTTATTCTATTATGCCGAATAAACGGGACATTTGTTATCCGTAATGTTGGATAAAAGTGAGTGCCCAGCATTAAAAAAGCCCCTGATTGAGGGGCTTTTTTTAAATTCGGTGAGGTTTAATCTTCCTCATCATCAACTAGGCCATCATCCTGATCTGCATATACAGGTTGGCCAGCACGTGGTTTATCATTTTTTTCAAAGGTATGTTCTAAACTACGTTTAAGGCGATCGATCGCGCCATGAATCGCAGTATCGACATTATGACCTTTATGATTTACAACCACGGGTTTTAAACCTGCTGGACGCGCTTCAATCATACATTGAATGTCGTCATCTCCGCCTTTATGGCTATTGGCATCACTTAGATGCACTGAAAAGTGGGTAATGCGCTCACTGTGACGTTGAAATTCTTGATTCAGCTCTTCGCGTATATAACTAATTAAACGGTCACTATTTTGAATGTTTTTATCTGTACGGATTTCTATGTTCATAAAATAACATCCTCTCTCTCTTTCTTTATTCGACTCTTTTGTTGTACGAAGATTTTTATCTCTTGGTACACTTGTAACTTACTGTTTTAACAGTATTCGACCATCTTCAATTGCTTTGGAATGTAACCTCCATCGATTGAATGATGAACACTTTTGAGTCTGCAGATCTGTGTCCTTCTCCTTTGAATATCGGGCCTAACTGAAAATTATGCAAGTGATATTTTTAAAAAAATATGAAAAGGATACTTATTGTGACAAGCCCTTACTTGCATGGCTAAAAACAGATGGATTTGATTCCATCTTCTACTATTCAGGTGACTTCATTGGCTAGAATGAACAAAAAATCTAATGATTATGACAACTTCAATTACGGCAGGAATGACTCCAAACATCGATCATTCATTCTTTGCAAACATCCCCCAAATAAGTGCAAACCCTGTTCCATTCTAGGATTCTCCCGAGCTGTATCATGTCGATATTGCTAAATTTATTATTCAATCCCCTAACATTTTTTCCAAGAAGGTCCATATCAAATTAAGTGTCATGCGTGAAAGGCAACATTAAACCATTTGGTAAAAAAAGTATAAAAAACGGCTCATTTTGATATCTATTTTCAATGACGTTCGTCAAATTTGGCTTTATTTTTGCTTAATAATCGGTATCCTGTATCCGATTTTTTGGGGAAATATTCATGAAACTGACTCAAATTGCTGCTTTCGTAGCATTATCTTCTGCTGCGGCAATCTCTCAAGCTGCGCCGATTTGGCAAGACTTTAGCTTCACTGGTTTATATGGTGAAAACTACAAATCACCATTTGTGACTCAAGACGAAAAACTTGAGCAAACAACCATTACTGCAGAATATGCAGCTGGCTTCAAATATGGCGATTTCTTCGCTTTCGCTGACCGTACCAACAACGATGCTGATGGCAATGAAACTTACTTTGAAGTTGCACCACGTTTCAGCTTAGGTGCGATGACAGGAACTAAACTTGAGCTTGGCCCAGTTAAAGATGTGCTAGTTGCAACGACATGGGAAGGCGGTGAAGGTTTCAACAACTACCTCTATGGTATTGGTTTTGCCTTAAACGTGCCATATACACAGTATGCAAACATCAACTTCTACAAAGCAGATAATGACCTGACTGATGATGATTATCAAATGACCATCACCTATGCAGTACCGTTCAAACTTGGTTCTGAAGACTTTTTAGTTGATGCCTTCCTTGACTGGTCAACTGCTGAAGATGACCATGCAAGCGAGTTAAACTGGACTAGTCAGTACAAATGGAATGTAGGTAAACACATTTCTCCAGATACACGCCTATACGTGGGTATCGAGCACTCAGTTTGGAATAACAAATACGGCTATAAAGGCGTTGACCAAAATGACGTAAGTGCGTTAATCAAATACCACTTCTAATTCACTTTTGTGAATATCCAAAAGCAAGACTTCTGTCTTGCTTTTTTTTATGCAAAAGCAGCATGATAAAGCCCCAACGCATACAACCTTGCCTTCATGTCTTTTCTCATTCGTCCAGCCACTGAACACGATCTGCCCGCGATCCAAAATATTTATAATGCAGAAGTCTTACATGGCATGGCCACTTGGAATGAACATGCCTATGATTTAGCGCATTTCCAAAAACAATTACTACACTTTCAACAAAACCAATTTCCATTTTGCGTGGTGGAAGACCAAGAAACGCAAGCTATTGCTGGCTTTGCAGACTATGCCACCTTCCGTAATTTTTCAGGCTATCGTTATACCGTTGAGCACTCGATTTATATTTCACCCAACTATGCCCGTCAGGGCTTAGGTCAACAGCTTTTAGCGTATTTGATTGAAAAAGCAAAAATGCAGCACATGCATGTCATGGTTGCAGGGATTGACCACGCCAATCTGGCTTCAATTGCTTTGCATGAAAAGTTTGGCTTTGTACAAACTGGATATATGCCCCAAGTCGGACAAAAGTTTGGGCAATGGCGTGATCTGGTGTTGATGCAACTGCTGTTAAATCAGTGAGGTCGGGACTAAATTGTCACTGGTGACGCTGATCACGGCATACGTATGCTTGGCCGCATGTTCATAAAAGTTTCTGAGCTGAGCAAAGACTAAACTCAACTCGGCAAATTGCAATTCAATCGATTCGGTCTGGATGCCATGTTCCTGTTCTAAGCGTTTCAAACAATTGGTTTGCATATGCTTTTTAAAGTCTTCGATATCCAGTTTTTCTAAAGCTTCCTGGACTTCAACCACACGCACCGCGGTGTTATAACGTACCTCTGTAAGTTGTTTTTGGCGCTCTGCCAAGTGATGCTCGGCTTGCACACTCAAAGCCAGTAAAGAAGTGCCAGACTTAAAACTACCTTGCAATAAGGTCTGTAAGATTTTCCAGTTTTTACCTAAAAGCAGATGCGACTCGATGTGCTCCGAATTCAGCACATCGTCGACAGAAATAGATTCTAAAATCAACGTTTCCAAAGCATTGGGCGGAATACTTAATAATAATGTGTCCATATGGCTGCTCTTATTGTTGTTGCTTTGCATTAGCTTAACGCGTCTAAAAGCATACTGCTCAAACAATTTGTATGAGTAATTTTTCATACAAAGTTAAAGACGACCAACCTTTACTTCCAACCCAAAGGCCGGCCAACACAGACTATAATTTACCCCTCCTAGCAAATGTATATATTGAGACTCAAACAATCGAATCCCTCAAGGGAGTTTTCGGTTTTGATTGGATGAGGACAGAACATCATTGTGATATTTTTCAGCTTGATGAAAAAATTCAAATTACACGTCTAGATCATCCCTAACCAAGTATTTATGCGTTAATATCTCATTTAATTATTCAAAATAATCAGAGGGATAAATGGCAAAATTTTTAAATACAAGTGGTACTAATTTTTTTCTTGAAGAACTCATCAAAAATGCAAAAGAACGCCTTATTTTAATTAGTCCTTATCTCCGTTTAAATGACCGAATTAAGGAATTACTCGAAGATAAAGATCGTCTCAAAATTGACATTCGTATTGTCTATGGAAAAAGTGATTTACACCCAGACGAAATTAAATGGATGCAAAAATTGGATTATGTTCGCGTTAGCTTTTGCAAAAACTTACATGCAAAATGCTATATCAATGAAAGTGAATGTATTATTTCAAGTCTAAACCTTTATGAGTTCAGCCAAGTCAATAACAATGAAATGGGGATCTTAGTCCGTAAGTATGAAGATAATGAAGTCTTCAAAGATGCTTATGAGGAAGCTCAAAGGATTATCCGTATTAGTGATGAAGTACGTATTACTCTAGATGAAGTAAAAGCTGAAGCTTCTCCAGTTTCAGAGATGAAAGAAAGCGAAGAAGAAATAATTTTTACCAAACTAACGACTGCAAAACTCGCAGCAAAAGTTGGAATTAAAACCCCAGACTTATTAGAAAAATTAGTCAATAAAGGCTATTTAAACCTTACAGAAAATGGAAAACATTTTCTTACCGATTCAGGAAAAGCTATTGGTGGTGAGTTCCGAACTGGTCAGTATGGTATTTATTTTTTATGGGATGAAAATACTGAGATTTAAAAACAATAAATCCCTCCAAACCTCCCTTTTAAAAGGGAGGCTTCCCCCTCTCCCTTTGGAAGAGGGGGAGAATAAAAAAGCTTAAATCGCTACCAATTCTCGAATACCTTTTGCAGGCATTTCACAGCCTGCCCCTTGCGCAATCACTTGTCCACGGGCCATGACGGTATATGCATCGGCCAGCTCCTCGGCAAAATCATAAAACTGCTCGACCAAAACCACCGCCATGTCGCCGCCATCTGCCAGTTTACGAATCACTCGGCCAATGTCTTTGATAATAGAAGGTTGAATGCCTTCTGTAGGCTCATCCAAAATTAACACCCGAGGCTCTGATGCTAGGGCACGCGCAATCGCCAGCTGCTGCTGCTGCCCCCCTGATAAATCCCCGCCTCGGCGGTGCTTCATTTCATCTAAAATTGGGAAAATTTCATACAAATGCTCAGGCACTTTTCGAGTTTTCACCCCCTTAAACTTGGCCATGCCAATCAGGATATTTTCTTCGACAGTTAAGGTTGAAAAAATATCACGCCCTTGCGGCACATAAGCCAAACCTACACGCACGCGTTGCTCGGGACTCATTTTCGAAATGTCCTGACCATCAAGTAAAATCTGTCCGGACTTAATCGGTAAAATCCCCATTAAACATTTCAGTAAAGTGGTTTTCCCTACGCCATTACGCCCCAGCACCACGGAGCACTCTCCCACAGGGGCCTGAAAGGAGACATCTCTTAAAATATGGCTGCCACCGTAAAACTGATTGACGTCTTTGACTTCTAACATGGTCGGCTCCTTAACGTCCTAAATATTTCTCAATCACATCTTCATTGGCCTGTACCTCAGCCAATGTACCTTCGGCTAAAATCGCCCCTTGAGCCAGTACAGTCACTTTTTCACTGATGGTGTCGATAAAGCTCATGTCATGTTCAACCACCACCAAGGTGTGATTTTTCTTTAACTCTAAACATAGCTCAGCGGTTCGTTCCGTTTCGGCATCGGTCATACCCGCCACAGGTTCATCGAGTAGGATCAGCTTAGGACGTTGCATAAGCAACATACCGATTTCCAACCATTGCTTTTGTCCATGTGACAACAGCCCCGCAGGTTTATGTACCCACTCTTCTAGGCGGATTTGCGCCAATGACTCATCCAAAGCCAGCTGTGCGTCTGGATCTAGTTTGCTGAAGAAGCTTTTCTTCACCCGCTTATCTTTGGGTGCAGCGAGTAGCAAGTTTTCCATCACGCTAAAGTTTTCAAATACCGTTGGTTTTTGAAATTTACGCCCAATGCCTGCTTCCGCAATTTGCTCGGTACTCATCTTGGCCAAATCATAGTTTTGCCCAAAAAAAGCGGAGCCTTCTGTCGGTCGGGTTTTTCCCGTAATCACATCCATTAGTGTGGTTTTACCTGCCCCATTGGGCCCAATGATGCAGCGTAGCTCTCCTTCTTGGATGTATAGCGATAAATCATTTAAGGCACGAAAAGCATCAAACCAAACACTAACTTTCTCCAAGTACAGTGCAATCCCATGACTGAAGTCGGCGCCTTGTTCTTTGGGACGTCCATAGCCGTCTGAAGCATGGCCACCATGAGGTTGTATTAGCTCACTCATTCGCTACGCTCCTTTTTAAAACGGTCAAACAGACCAATGACACCTTTGGGTAAAAAAATGGTGACCACAATAAATAAAGCACCCAAAATCAATAACCATGCTTCTGGATAAGCCACGGTGAAATAGGTTTTCACGCCATTAATTAACCCTGCACCCAAAATTGGGCCAATCAAGGTGCCACGCCCACCCGCAGCCACCCATACCGCCATTTCAATCGAATTGACAGGGTTCATTTCACTCGGGTTAATAATGCCAGCCTGAGGCACATACAAAGCTCCTGCGATACCTGCAATCACTGCGGACAGTACCCATGCAGAAAGCTTGTACCACAGCGTACGATAGCCCAAGTACTGCAAGCGGTTTTCACTGTCCCGAATCGCCCCCAGCACACGACCATAGGGTTTATTCATGAGATGACGCAGACCTACAAAGCACAGCATCAACACCAAAGCCGTTAAGGAACATAAGGTGGCACGCATGGGAGCAGAAGTAATGTCCATGCCTAAAATAGTCTTAAAGCCAGTAAATCCATTGTTTCCGCCAAAGCCTGTTTCATTGCGGAAAAATAACAATGCCGCAGCAAATGTCATGGCCTGCGTAATAATCGAGAAATACACGCCTTTAATTTTGGAACGAAAGGCAAAGAAACCAAAGATGAAGGCCACCACACCAGGAACCAACACCACCAAAGCCAAAGCCCATAAGAAATGATTGCTACCCACCCAATACCACGGCAGTTCAGTCCAACTTAAAAACCGCATAAAGTCAGGCAGGCTGTCACCCGCTGTCTGACGCATCAGATACATGCCGAAGGCATAACCACCAAGGGCAAAGTACAAGCCATGGCCTAGGCTTAAAATGCCTGCATAACCCCAAACCAAGTCCAGCGCCAAAGCCACCAGAGCCAAACACATGATTTTGCCAATCAAGGTGACCCAATACGCAGAGAGATGAAAGGCAGAATCTGCCGGTAGCAAATGTAACCAAGGCAGGATCAACATCACCGTAAAGCAGACCGCAATAGCGAACGCACTATAAGGTTTATCGGAAAATAAAGAAGTGATTTTCATGCGCTTACTCCACAAAACGGCCTTTGATGGCAAACAAACCTTGTGGACGTTTTTGAATAAACAAAATCACAAGAACCAGTAGAATAATTTTTGCAAGAACAGCCCCCATCCCAATTTCAAGGACTGTACCGCTGATCCCTAAACCAAGCGCCGCCAGCACAGCTCCCCAAACTTGCCCGACACCACCTACCACAACAACCAAGAAAGCATCGATAATATAGTTCTGACCCAAATCAGGCCCAACATTGCCCACTTGCGCTAAGGCACAGCCCGCTAGACCAGCCAGCCCAGAACCCAGCCCAAAGGCCAACATATCGATACGGCTAGAGCGGATACCGACAGCACGTGCCATTTGACGGTTTTGTGTCACTGCACGAACAAACAGACCAAAGCGAGTTTTATTAAGCAGGTAAACCAACAGCAGTAGCACCGCAACCGTAAACACAATAATGGCAATCCGGTTATACGGCAGCATCAAACTCGGACTCAGCGCTATCCCGCCCGATAACCAAGAAATATTCGAGACTTCAACATTTTGCGCGCCAAAAATCATCCGCACCAATTGCATCAAAATCAGACTGACCCCAAAAGTGGCCAACAAGGTTTCAAGCTGACGGCCGTACAGTGGACGAATCACCGTCCGTTCAATCAACATACCAATTAAGGCGCTCACCAAAAAGGCCGCAGGAATAGCAGCAATCAAATACCAATCGACATAGCTACCCAAGTAGGTCTTAAACAGGCTTTGCACCACATAGGTGGTATAGGCCCCAATCATAATCAACTCACCATGCGCCATATTAATCACACCAAGCAGGCCATAGGTGATGGCCAAACCGAGCGCTGCTAGCAGTAAAATACTGGCCGTACTGAAACCTGAAAACACATGTCCAGCCCATTCACTGGCTTGGATCCGGGTTTTAATCTGACTTTTGGCATCCACCAACACAGTTTTGAGTTCTGGGTTCAAATTTGATTGAGTTAAAGCCTGCTCAACCAGTGCCAGCACATCGGGACGGTTGGAATCTGTAAGGACTTTAGCAGCCTGAATTTGGACTAAAACATCTGGACTTTCAAAGTCGAGGCGCGCTTTGAGCTGTGCCAAGCGCTGTTTAACTTTATTATTTTGTTCATGCAGATAGAGCTGATTAATCTGCGCAACATTCAGTTCAGACAGATTATTTTCTAAAATATCAATGGCTGCTAAACGTTGGGCAGATTCTTCAGATTTTAATTTGGCCTGTGCCTGTCCAAAGTTTAAGGCTTTACGTAAGGTGTTGACCAAAGTTACCTGAGACAAATCCCCTGGCCAAGTTTCAATTACTTGCTCATCGGGATAACGTAATAATTTTTCATTATTTTTTAAGATATACGTCGTGCCTGCACTGTCTTTGTATAACTCATCATTTTCAATAAATGCAACGAGACGATCAAACTCTTCAATCGTGCCCGGCCACTGGTTCAGCATGGCACGACGCTCTGCAAATTCTGCTTTAACAAAACGTTGAATGGCATCATTAGATGCTGATGCACTTTGTGTAGGAGAAGCAGGTTCAGTATTTTCAGCCCAAACACTGTTACTCATGAGCTGTGCCATTGAGCAGAGTATCGCGACACAAAAAATCTTTGGATTCATAAAATATTCCCTTAAGGTTGCTTAAAAAGTCCCGTATCGGGATGTTTTTATTTAAGAGCCCACAGCCGAAGCTATAGGCTCAGTACTTAAGACAATTATTTAGGAATGTATGGGCTCCAAGGCTCTGCTTTAATCACACTCGGTGTTTTGTAGACCACATCAAACTGACCATCTGCGCGAATCTCACCAATCATGACTGGTTTATGTAAGTGATGGTTTTCTGCATCCATTTTTAAGGTGTAGCCAGAAGGTGCTTTGAACTCTTGGCCTGCCATCGCAACGCGAACTTTATCAACATCGGTACTGCCTGCTTTTTCAACCGCTTGTTTCCACATATTAATGCCCACATAGGTGGCTTCCATCGGATCATTGGTCACGATTTTGTCAGCATTCGGCAACTTATACTGCACCGCATACTGCTTCATTTTATTCACAAATTCAGTATTGGTCGGGTTTTTCACCGACATGAAATAGTTCCAAGCAGCCAAATGTCCAACCAATGGTTTGGTATCAATACCACGGAGTTCTTCTTCACCCACAGAGAAAGCCATGACTGGAATATCCGAAGCTTTAATGCCTTGGTTACCCAGCTCACGATAGAACGGTACGTTAGAATCGCCATTGATGGTTGAAATTACTGCAGTTTTCTTACCCGCAGCAAATTTCTTCACATTTCCAACAATGGTTTGATAGTTACTATGACCGAAGGGGGTGTACTCTTCCATGATGTCCGCATCGGCCACACCTTTGGACTTCAAGAACGCACGTAAAATTTTATTGGTGGTGCGTGGGTAGACATAGTCCGTACCGAGTAGAACAAAGCGCTCTGCTTTACCGCCCTCTTCGCTCATCAAATATTCCACCGCAGGAATCGCCTGTTGGTTCGGTGCAGCGCCTGTATAGAAAATATTTTTCGACTGTTCCTGCCCCTCATATTGCACGGGATAGAACAATAAACCATTCAATTCTTCTACCACAGGTAACACTGACTTACGCGATACCGATGTCCATGAACCAAAAATCACCGCGACTTTATCTTGGGTAATAAGTTGACGTGCTTTTTCAGCAAATAAAGGCCAATCAGATGCTGGATCGACTACGACAGGTTCTAATTTTTTACCCAGCACCCCACCATTGGCATTAATTTCATTTATGGTCATCAAGGCCGTATCTTTGAGTGAGGTTTCAGAAATTGCCATGGTGCCTGACAGGGAGTGCAAAATTCCGACTTTGATAGTGTCACCACTGCTCACTGCCGCTGCTGGCTCAGACGTTGCTGTTTCCGCTTTCTCCGCAGGTTTTGAACAACCTGTCAAAGCAATAGTCCCCATCATTGCAGTTGCAAGGAATGTTTTCGTGAGTAATTTTTGTTGGAACATCTTGATTTTCTCCAAACTTGAAACTTAGGGTGCATTTTGCAATGCATGATTGTTATTCGCGCTATGAGTGCCAATTCAATTTCTATGCCAAGCAGGATTTTAGGATATACAAATCATTATCAAATTTTTAATTATTTTAATATTTATCAATAATTTATTAATTTTAAAATGCACTGTATTTTAGGTAGATTTTCGCTCAGAGGACTACTTTTCTGCATACAAACTTGTATACATCATGTGTTCCAAATCAATTCATTTCTCCTAATTCAATCGATTGACTGAAAAATTTTGCACAGATTAAGCGCAATCTTATTGCCCATCTGCGCAGCAAAAAGCCCGCAATGTGCGGGCTTTTTGCTTTTGTCCTTAGCAGTGCTTAAACCACTAACTCGGCCAAGTTACCTTTCTGCTCTAACCATTCTTTACGGTCACTGGAGCGTTTTTTTGCCAGTAATTTGTCCAATAAACCTGCGGTAAAATGACTGTCATCCAAATCTAACTGCACCAAACGGCGTGTATTTGGATCCAACGTGGTTTCACGCAGTTGGCTTGCGTTCATTTCACCCAAACCCTTAAATCGAGTAATTTGTGGGTTCTTGGTTTTGCATTTTTTTAACATGCTTTCAAGCTCATCATCGTCCAAGGCATAGTGCACATCTTTTGCATCATCAATTCGATACAGCGGTGGCATCGCCACATACAGATGTCCCTCTTCAACCAAGATCGGAAAATGTTTCACAAACAAAGCACACAGCAGCGTCGCAATGTGTAGACCATCCGAGTCGGCATCGGCCAAGATACAGATCTTGCCATAACGTAATTCGGATAAATCATCCGACCCCGGATCGACCCCGATCGCAATGGCAATATTATGCACTTCTTGCGAAGCCAAGACTTCATCAGAAGAGACTTCCCACGTATTTAAGATTTTCCCACGAATGGGCATGATCGCTTGGAAGTTTTTATCACGTGCCTGCTTGGCTGAACCACCGGCAGAATCCCCTTCTACAATGAACAGTTCAGACTCTTCTAAGGTATGCCCAACACAGTCTGACAATTTTCCGGGTAAAGTCGGACCTGCCACAATTTTCTTACGTTCAACTTTTTTCGCAGCTTTCAGACGACGACCTGCTTTCGAGATCGCCATTTCTGCCAACTGCATGGCAATATCGGAGTTTTGGTTCAACCACAGTGCAAAAGCATCTTTCGCAATGTTCTGGACAATCCCCGACGCTTCACGACTGGATAAACGCTCTTTGGTTTGGCCTGAAAACTGTGGCTCTTGGAACTTCAACGACAAAATATAGTTCACACCATCCCAGACGTCTTCAGCCGACAGCTTCATATTGCGTGGCAGCAAATTACGCAGTTCACAAAACTCACGCATCGCATCGGTCACACCTGAACGTAGGCCATTCACATGAGTTCCGCCTTGCGCCGTTGGAATCAAGTTCACATAGCTTTCTTGGACCAATTCGCCACCATCGACATTCCAACAAATGGCAAATTCGGCACTGGCACGCTCAGCATCTCCTGTTGCCACAAAGGCTGGATGAGGCAGAATCTCACGATCTTCAATTTCATCCATCAAATAATCGACGAGGCCATTTTCAAACTGCCAAACGATTTTTTCGTCATTGATTTGATCGACATAATTGATTTGCAAACCGGCAGCCAAAACAGCTTTGGCTTTTAAGTTGTGCTTCAGCGCTTTCAGGGCAAATTTCGGTGAATCAAAATATTTAGCTTCAGGCCAAAAGTGAACGGTGGTTCCTGTCGCACGCTTCGGAGCTTTACCTTCTAATACCACCAAGGGCGCAGTCGGTTCACCGTGCTCAAAGGCCATTTGGTAGAGGTTGCCTTGACGCTGAACTTCTACTTCGACTCGGCTAGATAAAGCATTCACCACGGAAATGCCTACGCCATGCAAACCACCTGAAAACTGGTAGTTGTCGGTACTGAATTTACCACCTGCATGCAGCTTGGTCAGGATGATCTCGATCCCGCTTTGACCATATTCGGGGTGAATATCGACAGGCATGCCACGACCATTGTCTTCGACTGAGAGTGAACCATCTTTATAAACGGTGACGGTAATTTTGTTGGCATGACCGGCCAGTGCCTCATCGACTGCATTATCAATAACCTCTTGCGCCAAATGGTTTGGGCGTGTGGTATCGGTATACATGCCGGGACGACGACGTACCGGATCTAAACCAGATAATACTTCAAGCGATTGAGCCGTATATTGAGACACGTTGTACTGTTTCCTTATTTTAAGCAGTCCGATAAAAACTGTAATGCCATCGGTATTTTGTCTGCGAAATCTTCCATCGCATGATTGCCTTGCGTTTCCGAGATCACGAGCGCTGCGCCATTATAATAGCGCTGTGCTTCACGATAATCCAAAACTTCATCGCCTTGTTGCAATAACACTAAAATTTTGTCTGCATCTTGCACAAATGGCAGTTCAATCTGTTCTAAATAGTCCAATTGCGCATCATCGAGCGTCCAATGTTCATTGACTCTATAGGGCAGTTGCGTCGCACCAAATAGATCTCGGAACAAATGCCATGGTTGCATAACCGGATTGATCAGCACAGCCGGTACTGCCAACTTCGCGACCAGTTGTGTCGCATAAAATCCACCTAAACTACTGCCCACCAGTACTACCTGATCCAACTCCTGAATCAAGGCGGCCAATTTTTCTAAGGCCAAATGTGGCGGCATGTTCAAGTCTGGCAAATGCACGTGCCACTGTGGATGAGATTCGCAATAGCGTTTCAGCAATTGACCTTTAATCGATAAAGAACTGCTTTGAAAGCCATGTAAATAAATAATATTCATGCTGTACATTTACTCTTCTACATCATTTTTATTGAACTCAAAAGAGATGGCTTCAGCCGACTGTATTATTTTGTATGGATATAAAAATTGTCAGACAAAAAAATAAGGTCATCTGTGTATTCATCGCTATTGTAAAAGTTGTTCGAGATGAATTAGATAAGCTAGAGTGCTAAGAATTTATACCGTGATCGTTGAAAAAAATAAAGTCCCTTTGGACACAGAAACACAAGGGTAGAAAAAATGCCAAGTTTAACGCCTCTGCACGAGACCTATTGTAAATGGGATCGTACTCCTCCCAGCCAAGCCGACCTGCTTGAAGGGATTGCTCAGTTGGTGACAACTCGCTTAGGCGACGTCGTCCACGATTTAATTCAGGCCATTCAGCGTGAAATTTTAATCAGTTTATTTGGGATGAATGAAACCAGTTCCAAGAAGTTTCTGTCGACACGGTCAATTGAAAAAATTTACCAGTTTTCCTTCAATACCTTGCAAAACTACGGTAGCTATTTATTGGCGCCAAGTTTGCGTCATATCATTGAGAAATTTCCAAATTTGCATCGCAAACCCTTAACCCCAACCATGCATTATTTAGTCGGTGCAATCAATGGTGTTTTGGGCGACTATTTACTGAAATACCACAACCCTGTGGCGCTACCGATGGTGTTTTATGATCATTACGGTGCTATCCAGCAAGGCGAGTTGTCTGGGCGCGTGGTGATTATGGTCCACGGTCTATGCATGAACCATTTGTACTGGAGCACGGCGCGTTATGGCGGTATAGGGGAAAAACTGCTGGCGCAACGTGCACAAAATACCATGCTATATCTCAACTACAACACGGGTCGTCGTATTTCAGCCAATGGGCGTAGCTTTGCCAACTCACTACAAGATTTACTTAACCGTAACCCACGGATTAGCTCGATTGATCTGATTGGACACAGTATGGGTGGACTGGTTTCACGCAGTGCGCTGTTCTACGGCAAACAAAATATGCAAAGCTGGATTCATGTGGTGGAAAACATGGTCTGTATTGGTTCTCCGCATCATGGTGCGGCTTTAGAACGTTTTGGCTTTCATTTGCAGGACAAATTGGGACGTTTCCCTTTTGTCAAAATTATTGGGCATATCGTCAACATTCGCAGCAACGGTATTTTAGACTTACGGCATGGCAGTGTGCGGGATGATGACTGGGAACATAATGAAGCGCGTATTGGTCATGTTGATGACAATCGTAAGCCAGCCCCTTTACCCTCCCATATCAATACCTTCTTGGTGGCAGGTACCATTGAGTTTGAACATCGCAAATATCGCGCGCTCAATGTGATTGGGGACTATTTGGTCAGTGTGAAAAGTGCCTTAGGCGAGCATATGAATCCACGCTTTCAACTGAAAGTTCCCGATTCACATAAAGCCATTTTCTACGGCTTAAACCATTTTGAGCTACACACCCATGCCAGTGTTGCCGAACAAATCGTCAATTGGTTCTATCCAAATCCAACCGAAACGGAATATGGTCAAGTGCATGAATACATGATCGGGTTGGATGATTTGGAGGGCATTGCGCTCACCTAGGCCCCCTCATTCACCTCATAAAAAAGCCAACATGACGTTCGCTTTTTTTATCTTTA